>NZ_VDUX01000014.1 GCF_008039565.1 Aeromicrobium terrae | reverse complement strand
AGACCGCTGCAGAGTTCTGGAAACGAGCCCGTGGCTTCTTCGCCGAGGCCGGGATCGAGGTCAAAGCTGTCATGACCGACAACGGCGCCTGCTACCGATCTCACGTCTTCGCCGAAGCGCTCGGAGACGGCACCAGACACATCCGGACCCGCCCCTATCGACCCCAGACCAACGGCAAGGTCGAGCGGTTCAACCGCACCCTCGCCGAGGAGTGGGCCTACGCCGAGGTCTACCTCTCAGACGAAGCTCGCGCAGTGACGTGAGACGAGGACCTCCGGTATTGGAGGGGTTACCACAACCAACTCCGCCGGAGGTCCTCGTGACTCACGTTAATGCTCCGATGATGCCTGAGGGACGTCGTCGACTTGCCGTTCTGATCGTTGAGCAGGGTTGGAGCGCTCGGCGTGCTGCTGAGCGGTTCCAGGTCTCGCCGACGACAGCTGCTCGTTGGGCTGCTCGATACCGAGCGGGCGAGCCCATGTCGGACCGGTCATCTCGGCCGGCTCGGACGCCGACTCGGTGCTCACAGCGACTGGAACGGCGGATCATCAAGCTGCGTTACTGCCGGCGCTGGGGGCCGCACCGCATCGCCTACCATCTGGGCGTTCCTCGATCGACTGTCGGACGGGTGCTGGTCCGCTATCGGATGCCGCTGCTGGCCCACATCGACCAAGCGACCGGTTTGCCGGTCCGCAAACGCAAGGCGGTTCGCTATGAGGCTGCGGCGCCCGGTGATCTGGTGCATGTCGATATCAAGAAGCAGGGCCGGATCCCCGCTGGCGGTGGCTGGAAGGCCTTCGGCCGCGGCTCGGCTCAAGATCTGCGAGCTGGCTCAGCCCGCGACAAGGCGGCACGGCGGGGCGCTTCACCCTCACGCGGTTACGCCTTCCATCACCATGCCGTCGACGATCACTCCCGACTGGCTTACTCCGAGATCCTCGGCGATGAACGCAAGGAGACCGCTGCAGAGTTCTGGAAACGAGCCCGTGGCTTCTTCGCCGAGGCCGGGATCGAGGTCAAAGCTGTCATGACCGACAACGGCGCCTGCTACCGATCTCACGTCTTCGCCGAAGCGCTCGGAGA
>NZ_VDUX01000013.1 GCF_008039565.1 Aeromicrobium terrae | reverse complement strand
TGTAGTTCCTCCGGACGTTGTGATCGCGTGACGTGAGGCGAGGACCTCCGATATCGAAGGGGTTACGACACCAACTTCGATCCGGAGGTCCTCGTGACTCACGCTAATGCCCCTTTGACTCCGCTCGGTCGACTGCGTCTGGCGCAGCTGGTCGTTGACCGTGGTTGGCCGGTGCGCCGGGCAGCTGAACGGTTTCAGTGTTCGCCGGCGACGGCTGCGAAATGGGCTCATCGTTATCGCGCCGGTGAGCCGATGACTGACCGGTCGTCTCGGCCGCTCCGTTCGCCTTCACAGTGCTCGCTGCGGCTGGAGCGCCGGATCGTCAAGCTGCGCTACTGCCGACGGTGGGGACCACATCGGATCAGCTATCACCTCGGCATCCCACGCTCGACCGTTGGCCGCGTCCTGGCCCGCTATCGGATGCCGCTGCTGGCCCATGTCGACCAGGCCACCGGCCTGCCGGTGCGCAAACCCAAGCCTGTCCGCTACGAAGCCGCGACACCCGGCGATCTGGTGCACGTCGACATCAAGAAGCTCGGCCGGATCCCCGATGGCGGAGGCTGGCGGATGTTCGGACGGGGCTCCGAGCAGCACAGACGAGCAGGCGTTGCGACAGATCGCGCGGCCCGCTCCGGCGCCTCGCCGTCGCGCGGCTACGTCTATCTGCATCACGCGGTCGACGACCATTCCCGCCTCGCCTACTCCGAACAGCTCGCCGACGAACGCAAGGAGACCGCCGCAGCATTCTGGCATCGCGCTCGGGCCTTCTTCACCAGCGCCGGCATCGACGTCAAGGCCGTGATGACCGACAACGGCTCCTGCTACCGGTCCCACGACTTCACCACCGCGCTCGGCGGCATCAAACACCGCAAGACACGCCCCTACCGGCCGCAAACCAACGGCAAGGTCGAACGGTTCAACCGCACCCTGATGGCCGAATGGGCCTACGCGACGACCTATCTCTCAGACGCCGCCCGCGCAGCCACCTACGCCACCTGGCTCCATCACTACAATCACCATCGACCCCACACCGGCATCGATGGCCTCACCCCCGCAGACCGCGTCCACAACGTGACGGGGAACTACA
>NZ_VDUX01000012.1 GCF_008039565.1 Aeromicrobium terrae | reverse complement strand
CATCGCGGCTACTTGTTTCATTGACGGCACGGCCGGGGTCTGACGAGGCTCGGTTGAGGTGGTCGGGGTTGTCGCTCCCATTGCGGCTGCCCACGGATCGCGTGTGGCTCACTCATGGCCTGCGCTGCCCTGGCCACCGCTTGGGGCTGGAGAGGCTCAAGAAGGGATTGCTCTGCTCGAAGTAGCGGTGCCCTCCGGCTCGACACATCCATCGAGTTGGAGGAGGAATCGTGGATCAGCGAGTCGTGGTGGGGATGGATCCGCACAAGCGGACGGTCACCATCGAGGTGATGACGGTCGATGAGGTCGTAGTTGGCGGTGAGCGGTTCACCACCGACGCCGATGGCTATCGCGAGATGCTCGGCTTTGTCGCCCGCTGGCCTGATCGGGTCTGGGCGATCGAGGGCTGCAACGGGATCGGTCGCCATGTCGCGCACCGGCTGCTGGGTGACGGCCAGGAAGTCGTTGATGTTCCGCCGAAGCTGTCGGCGCGGGCGAGGCTGTTCGCCACCGGTCAGGGGCGCAAGACCGACGCCACCGACGCGCACTCCGTCGCGCTGGTCGGCACCCGGATGACAGGCCTACGCCCGGTCGTCGCCGATGAGCAGCTGGAGGTGTTGCGGTTGTTGGTCGATCGGCGCCGCGCGCTCGGTGATGAGCACACCCGCAAGGTCGCCCAGCTGCACCGAATCGTGCTGGAACTGCTGCCCGGAGGCGCGAAGAAGGACCTCTCCGCAGCCCAGGCCCGCCGGCTGCTCGCCACTGTGCGACCGCGGGATCTGGTCGGCAAGACCCGCAAACGAGTCGCGTCCGAGCTGGTCGCCGATCTCGAACGGATTTACACCCGGACCAAGGACGCGGACAAAGAGCTCAAAGCGCTGGTCCAGGCCACCGGGACGCACCTGCTCGACCTGCACGGCATCGGTCCATCCGGCGCCGCCAGGCTGTTGGTCGAGGTCGGCGACATCAGCCGCTTTCCGGACCGCAACCACTTCGCGTCCTGGACCGGCACCGCACCGATCGATGCCTCATCAGGCGACCACGTCAGACACCGGCTCTCACGCGGCGGGAACCGACAGATCAACCGCGTCCTGCATCTGATGGCCGTCGTTCAACTGCGAAACCCGACCGTCGGACGCGCCTACTACGACGGCAGGAAAGCCAACGGCAAGACCTCGATGGAAGCCATGCGCTGTCTCAAACGCCGCCTCTCCGACCAGATCTACAAGACCATGCTCGACGACTTCATCACGGCGAGAACGGCGGGCCCGGGAGGGCAAACAGGCAACGTCTCTGACTCCAGCGCGACCAGCTCACAGCCCACAACTGGCTCTTCGGAAAAGCCTCTTCCCGGACCCGCCACAACCCAGCCTAAGCCCGCGCTCCCGGCCGCCTCTTGACACAGAAGGGAGCCATGAGCG
>NZ_VDUX01000011.1 GCF_008039565.1 Aeromicrobium terrae | reverse complement strand
CTCTCAGACGAAGCTCGCGCAGCAACCTACGGCGCCTGGATCCATCACTACAATCACCATCGACCCCACACCGCTATCGACGGCCTTGTCCCCGCAGCCCGCGTCCACAACCTCACGGGGAAGTACAGCTAGCGGAGAGCTTGGGGGAGTCGACCCCGGCCCTGGCCACCGAAACCACAGGCCTCGGCAGCAGTGGCCGCGACCCTCCGGATTTTCTATAATTTCGTCGTCATCCACGACACCTACGAGACTCACCTTGCGCGGAGGAGGTCAGCACCGTGAGTAACGAGGACCCGGTGTACGCCGACCTCCACGACCATCGCGGAAGTCCGGCGCAGACCCTCGACAAGATCATCGAGTGGACTCTCGCGGCCGTGCTGGGGACCGAAGCAGGCATCGTCCTGATGCGCGCCAAGAACTCGATGGAGACGTTCGCCCCGACGTCGGACCTGGTTCGGGACGCGCACGACTGGCAGGTCCAGCTCAGCGAGGGGCCGTCGTTCGTGGTCCTCGACGAGGTCGACCATCCGTCGGTGATCATCGGCGACACCGCCGAGGACCCGCGGTTCCCCACCTGGGGCCCCAAGGCCGCCGAGCTCGGTCTGCGCAGCGTCATCACGTCCGTGCTCCGCACCCCTGATCGCAGGGTGGGGTCGCTGAACGTCTACAGCCCCGAGCCGCACGCCTTCGACCTCGACGACCTCGAGGCCGTGGACGTCTTCGCCCGACGCGCCGCCCGGGCGATCGTGATCGCCGAGGAGGCCCAGGGTCGCGAGGTCGCGCTCGACACCCGCAAGCTCATCGGACAGGCCCAAGGCATGCTGATGGAGCGCTTCCGGATCGACGGCGACCGCGCGTTCGAGCTCCTGGTCCGCCTGTCCCAGCAGCACAACGTGAAGCTGCGTGGTGTCGCCGACCTCCTCGTCCGCAACCCGTCCGCAGGTCTGGACGAGCTCGAGAGCATGCTGCCCTCGGCGTCCTAGCCACAGGGTTGATCCCCGCGCGGAGGGGAACTGGTGGGGCATGCCCCAGATCGAGCGCACCGTCACGGTGACCAAGCCCCTGTCCGACGTGTGGGAGTACCTCGTCGACTTCACCAACACCGAGTCATGGGATCCGCCGACGCAGTCCACCACCCGCGTGAGCGGCGACGGCGGCGTCGGCACCGTCTACAAGAACGTCTCCCACATGCTCGGCCGCGACGTCGAGGTCGAGTACACCGTGCTCGACGTCGAGCCGCAGCGGCTGTTCCGCCTGGCCGGCAAGACGCCGAGCATGGACCTCCTCGACACGATGACGTTCGAGGAGGCCGACGGCCGGGTCAGCGTCACGTACACGGCCGAGCTCACGCCGCACGGCGCCGCCAAGCTGGCCGAGCCGCTGATGCCGATCGGCCTGAAGAAGATCGGCGACGACGCGGCCGAGCAGCTGGAGAAGTGTCTTCGGGACCTCTGAGACCCTCGAGAGCGACGGTGCCCACCACTCCACGGTGGGCACCGTCCTCGGGTCGGGACTCAGCAGCAGGGGCAGCAGGTCTCGTCGCAGCAGTCGTCCATGGTCCTCGCCTCCCTCCTGTATCGATGATCGTCGATTCAGGTTCGACGGTATACATTGACATCAATCAATGCAAGGAGATGCCATGGAGCTCGAGGTGCTCACCCCGATCTGCTGCTCCAGCAGTGCGCCGCCGCTGGAGCGCGACGAGGCCGTCCGCGTCGCCGCCGGGTTCAAGGCGCTCGCCGACCCCGCCCGCGTCCAGCTCCTCCACCTCGTCTCCACCGCGGACGCCGGCGAGGCCTGCGTCTGCGACCTCACCGCCGCCCTCGGCCTGTCCCAGGGCACCGTCAGCCACCACCTGAAGATCCTCGTCGAGGCCGGCCTGCTGTCCCGCGAGCGTCGCGGCACCTGGGCCTGGTACCGCGTCGTGCCCGAGGCGCTGACCGCCATCGCCGGCACCCTCGCCACGCCCGAGCGGGTCTGACGTGCCGCCGCGCACCGCCCTCCTCGTCGCGCTCGTCGCGTCGGTGTGGCTGACCCTCTGCGACCAGCTGTTCCACGTCCGCACCGACACGCTCGAGTACCACTGGACGCCGCAGGTGGCCGACCAGCACGTGCTCGTGCCGGCGACGTTCTTCTTCGCCGGACTGGTCATCCCCGCGACGGTCGGGTGGTTCGGGCCGGAGCCCCGCTACGCCGACGACCGGGACCTCGCGATCGGCTTCGGCATCGTCACGCTCGCGTACCTGGTGTCCGGGCTGCTCCCGGAGTCGCTCGCCGTCGCCTACGCGCTCGTGCTGCTCGCCGCCTGGGCCTACCGCGTGTACACCGGCCCCGAGTGGCTGCCCACCGTCATGGCCAGCGTCTCCGTCGCCGTCGGCGGCGTGATCGTGGAGTCCGTGCTGTCCGGGCTCGGTCAGTTCGACTACGCCCACCCCGACGTCGCCAGCGTGCCGTGGTGGCTGTTCCCGCTGTACCTGCACGGCGCCCTGTTCGCGATCGACGTCCGGGGCCGGTTCGCCGTGGCCGGTTAGTCTCGCGACATGAATCTCGGACTGGCAGGTCGCACGTACGTCGTCACCGGTGGGACCCGCGGGCTCGGCCGGGCCACGGCTGAGGTGCTCGTGGCCGAGGGCGCCAACGTCGTCGTGTCATCGCGCTCGCAGGAGTCGGTCGACGAGACGGTCGCGGCGCTGGGTGCGAACGCGGCCGGGATCGTCGCGGACAACGCCGACGCCGCGACCGCCGGTCGGCTCGTCGAGACGGCCCGTGAGCGGTTCGGCGGCCTCGACGGCGCGCTCATCAGCGTGGGTGGCCCCGTCGCCGGAACGATCATGGAGCGCAGCGAGGAGGAGTGGCGCGCCGCGTTCGACTCCGTCTTCCTGGGTGCCGTCCGCGTCGCCACCACCGTGGCCGAGGCCTTGGGCGATGGAGGCTCGATCGCGTTCGTGCTCTCCACGTCGGCGAAGATGCCCGTGCCCAACCTCGGCATCTCCAACGGCCTCCGTCCGGGCCTGGCGATGGCGGCCAAGACGCTCGCCGACGAGCTCGGCCCGCGCGGGATCCGCGTCAACGGCCTGCTGCCCGGCCGCGTCGACACCGACCGCGTCCAGGAGCTCGACGCCGCGAGCGACGACCCCGAGGCCACGAAGGCGCGCCACATCGAGGGCATCCCGCTGCGCCGGTACGGCGACCCCGCCGAGTTCGGGCGCACGGCCGCGTACCTGCTCTCCCCCGCGTCGGGCTACGTCACCGGTGTCATGCTGCCGGTCGACGGCGGCCAGTCGCGCGGGCTCTAGCTAGCTACCGGCGCGGCAGGACGGGATCCGGATCGAGCGTGTGCTCGGCCGACGGCTCCCAGCCCGGCGGGCGGAAGATGTAGCCGATCTTGTCGCGGAACCGGGTGGCGCCCTTGATGTCGTGGAACAGGTCGGCGTACGCGCCGTACTGCAGCTTGAGCAGGTTGTACGTGTCGACCTTGTAGGTGAGGCCGTACGTGGGGCGCTGCTTCTCCTCGGTGAAGGTGCCGAACAGGCGGTCCCAGATGATGAAGATGCCGGCGTAGTTCTTGTCCAGGTACTCGGGATCGCTGCCGTGGTGCACGCGGTGGTGCGACGGCGTGTTCATGACGAACTCGATCGGACGCCAGAGCTTGCCGATCAGCTCGGTGTGGACCCAGAACTGGTAGATCAGGTTGAAGCCGAACGCGACGTACAGCGTCCACGGCGCGAAGCCGAGCAGCGGCAGCGGAAGCCAGAAGAAGAACTCGAACCACGGGTTCCACTTCTGCCGCAGGGCCGTGCCGAGGTTCATGTACTCGCTGGAGTGGTGCGCCTGGTGGCCCGCCCAGCCGATGCGCACGCGGTGCGAGAACCGGTGGTGGAAGTAGTAGCCGAGGTCGAGGCCCAGCGTCAGCAGCACCCAGTACCACCAGGTGTCGGTGGGCAGCTCCCACGGCGCGAGGTAGGTGAAGACCGCGATGAAGGCGAAGAACGTGGCGACCTTGAAGATCGTGAGGAAGAACAACGAGCCGAATCCCATGGAGATCGACGCGCGGGCGTCCTTGAACGCGTACCCGGTGACGTTGTCGTCGTGGTCGAGCCACTTGAGCGCGGCGATCTCGATGACGACGGTCAGCGCGAAGAACGGGGCCGCGTAGGTCACGGGGTTCTTCAGCGGATCAAGGACGGCTTCCATCGGTTCCCTTCCTCATATGACTTTTGAGTAAGTTACCACGGGTTCATATTCTCCGCTAGAGTGTGGTCCGTGGCAAGAGCGAAGGCAGGAACCAAGGGCGTCCCCCGCCTCGAGCGCGAGAGCCAGATGCTCGAGGTCGCGTCGGAGATCTTCGGCAACGAGGGCTACGCCGCCACCAACATCCAGGTCGTCGCGGAGCGCGCGGGCATCTCCAAGCCGCTCATCTACAACTACTTCGGCTCCAAGGAAGGCCTGTTCCTGGCCTGCCTCGACCGCGCCGGCACGATCGTCGCCGACGAGATCGAGCGCATCGCCCGCGGCGACGCCGTCGGCATCGAGCGCGGCCTCCGCACGCTCGAGGGGATGTTCACGATCCTCGAGCCGCAGCCGTACCTCTGGAAGCTGTTCTACGACCCGACCGCCCCCTCCACCGGCGCGGTCGCGGACGCGATCGACCACTACACGCAACGCATCGCCAAGCTGGCCGACGAGGGCGTCGCCGAACTGATGGGGCTGGCCGGCAACACCGACCCGGTCGACATCTCGGCGATGACCGCGCTGTGGCTCGGTATCGTCGACTCCCTGATGAACTGGTGGATGGAGCACCCCGACGAGTCGGCCGACGCGATGATGCAGCGCTGCGTCCGGCTGCTGTCCGCCCTCCTGGGAGACTCCAGACAGTGAGCGTCGACGGTCGCACGGTCGTCATCACGGGAGCGTCCAGCGGCATCGGCGCGGAGGCGGCGAAGCGCCTGGCCCGACGCGGCGCCACCGTCTGCCTGCTCGCCCGTCGCGCCGACGAGCTCGACGCCGTCTGCTCCGAGATCGTGGCCGCCGGCGGCCGCGCCCGGGCCTACCCGGTCGACCTCACCGATGCCGACGCCACCGAGGTCGTCGTGGCCCAGCTCCTCGACGAGCACCCGGTCATCGACGTGCTCGTGAACAACGCGGCCCGCTCGATCCGGCGGCCGATCACCGAGTCCGTCGACCGGATGCACGACTACGAGCGCACCATCTCCATCAACTACCTGGCCGCCGTCCGGCTCACGCTCGGCCTGCTCCCCCGGTTCCTGGAGCAGGGCCACGGGCACGTCGTCGTCTCCACGTCGATGTCGACGCAGATTCCCATCCCCCTCTTCTCGGCCTACCTCGCGAGCAAGAGCGCGCTGGAGTCGTTCGCGCGGTCACTGTCCGCGGAGCTCGGCGGGCACGGCATCACCACGACCACCGTGCACTTCCCGATGGTGCGCACGGAGATGTCCGAGGCCACCGACATCTACGCCGCGATGCCGATGATGAGCCCGTACAAGGCGGCCGGCTGGATCGTCCGCGCCGTCGACGCGCGACCGACGCGCGTCACCAGCCTCACCGGCGCCGCCGGAGAGCTGGGCATGGCGACGCTGCCCGGCGTGGTCACCTCGGTGACGCGGCCGCTGTTCAAACGCATGGACCGGACGCTGGCCCGTCGGTCACGACGGGGCTAGCGCCGCCTCCACGTCTGCGGACCGATCTTCTGGTGCCGGATGAGCAGGTACGTGGCGAGTCCTGCGGCGACACCCGGCACGAGGCAGACGACGATCGCGATCCACCCGCGCCGCACTCCGCGTCGCTGCGCCTCGTAGGTCACCCAGACGCAGAGCACCGCGAACGTGAACAGCGTGTTGACCGCGAAGCCCGACGAGTACGGGTTGGCGAACGCGTCGCGGAACGCCTGGACGACACCGAGATCGCTCTCGACCAGCGGCGGCACGACGATCCAGCCGACCGCCACGGTGAACGCGACGGCGAGGAAGAGCAGGGTCCAGTGGTATCTGGTGTCCGGCACTGTTGCCCCCTTCAACGATCAAGGTCAGGCTAGACGGACTTGCGACGCGTTAGAGTCGTTTCAGCCACACCACCCCGTGGCCACCCGATGAGCCCGCCCACCATCGCCGGCTCGCCACCACGAGAGAGAGCACCACCGTGACCGATCGCCCCTTCGCGCCCCAGGTCTCCGCCTTCGGGAGCCACCACGAGCAAGTCGTCTTCTGCCACGACGAGGACTCCGGCCTCAAGGCCATCATCGCCATCTACTCCACGGCGCTCGGTCCCGCGCTCGGCGGCACGCGCTTCTACCCGTACGGCTCGGAGCAGGCCGCGCTCGCCGACGTCCTCGACCTCAGCCAGGGCATGGCGTACAAGGCGGCACTCGCCGGTCTCGACCTCGGCGGCGGCAAGGCCGTGATCATCGGCGACCCGGCCACGCTGAAGAGCGAGGCCCTGCTGCGGGCCTACGGCCGGTTCGTGCAGTCGCTCGGCGGCCGGTACTACACCGCGTGCGACGTCGGCACCTACAGCGTCGACATGGACGTCATCGCGCGCGAGTGCGACTTCGTCACCGGCCGCACCGTCGAGCACGGCGGCGCCGGCGACTCGTCCGTGCTGACCGCGTTCGGCGTCTACCAGGGCATGCGCGCCTCCGCGCAGCACGTCTGGGGCGACACCTCGCTCGCCGGCCGCACCGTCGGCGTGGCCGGCGTCGGCAAGGTCGGCCACCACCTCGTGAGCCGCCTCGTCGAGGAGGGCGCAACCGTGATCATCACCGACGTCAACGAGGCCGCCGTGGCCAGGGTCGTCGAGGCCCACCCGCAGGTCCGCGTGGTGGCCGACGCCGACGCGCTCGTGCGCGAGCCGCTCGACGTCTACGCCCCGTGCGCACTCGGCCACGCCCTCACCGACGAGGTCGTCGAGGTGCTGAGCGCGTCCATCGTGTGCGGCGCCGCCAACAACCAGCTCGCCCACGAGGGCATCGAGAAGCGCCTCGCCGAGCGCGAGATCACCTACGCCCCCGACTACTGCGTCAACTCCGGCGGCCTGATCCAGGTGGCCGACGAGCGCGAGTCCGACGGCTTCCACTTCGACCGCGCCAAGTCGCGCGCGGCCGGAATCTTCGACACGACGCTGGACGTGCTCGATCGCGGCAAGGCGGAGGGTGTGCCTCCGTCGATCGCCGCCGACCGTCAGGCCGAGCAGCGCATGCGCGACGTGGGCCGGCTGCGCGCCATGTGGCTGCCGAGCTGATCACGGTCCTTGAGCCTGGTTCGCTCCCCCACGGGTATCCCCGCGGGCGGTGCCCCCAGGCTCAAGGTCCGATCAGCTGGCGGCAGGGCCCTCGCGCTCGTCGAGGAGGTCCGCGTACTGCTCCGGGACCGGATCACCGGAGTCCCCGTGAAGCTCACGCTGCAGATCGCTGAAGTCCGGATCGAAAGTACGGTACTTCAGGTCGCGTGCAACCTTGGTCTGCTTTGCTTTCGCACGGCCGCGCCCCATGAGGTCCGACCCCCTCGCACAGAAATAGTCAGTTTGATCGTGGGTCAAGCCTACCCAAAGTCTTCAACTAATCCGGTAGCAGGGGTGAACTAGGCGTGTGCGCCGGTCAGCGTGACGGACCCGCCGGCCCCGTGCACGCCTGCCGCGGCGACGTCGCCGGCGATCCAGGCGTCGATCCCGTGCTCTCCCAGCAGGGAGACCGCGGTCTCGGCGTCGTCCGGGGCCACCAGGGCCACCATCCCGACACCGATGTTGAGCGCCTCCTCCAGGGCGTCTTCACCGACCGACCCGACGTCTGCCACCAGCGAGAAGATGGCCGGCCGGGTCCAGGTGGAGCGGTCGACGCGCACGGAGACGTCGTCGGGCACCACGCGAGCGAGGTTCGCGGCCAGCCCGCCGCCGGTGACGTGGGACATCGCGTGCACGTCGGTGCGGGCGGCCAGGTCGAGGCAGGGCTTGGTGTAGAGCCGGGTGGGGGTGAGCAGGGCCGGGCCGAGGGCGCCGCCGAGCTCGGGGACGTCGCGGTCCAGGGCCCAGCCGGCCTTCTCGAGGAGGACGTGGCGGACGAGCGAGTAGCCGTTGGAGTGCAGGCCGGACGAGGCCATCGCGACGACGACGTCGCCCTCGCGCACCCGCTCGGCACCGAGCAGGGCGTCGGCCTCGACGACGCCGGTGGTGGAGCCGGCGACGTCGTACTCGTCCGGGCCCAGGAGCCCGGGGTGCTCGGCGGTCTCGCCGCCCAGCAGCGCGGTGCCCGCCTCGGCGCACGCCTGCGCGATGCCCTTGACGACGTCGGCGATGCGCTCGGGCACCACGCGGCCGCAGGCGATGTAGTCGGTGAGGAACAGCGGCTCGGCGCCGCAGACCACGAGGTCGTCGACGAGCATGCCGACGAGGTCGAAGCCGATGGTGTCGTGCACGTCCATGGCCTGGGCGATGGCGACCTTGGTGCCGACGCCGTCGGCGGAGGTGGCGAGCAGCGGACGCTGATAGCCCTTGAGAGCGGAGGCGTCGAAGAGCCCGGCGAAGCCGCCGATGCCGCCGACGACCTCAGGACGGCGGGCCTTCTCGACCCACTCCTTCATCAGCTCGACGGCGCGGTCGCCGGCCTCGATGGAGACGCCGGCCGCGGCGTAGTCCGTCAAGGGTTGACCTCGACCGTCGTCGGGGCCTGCTCGAGCAGGTGCTTGCCGATGAGGTCGTCCTCCGGCAGCGCGACGGGGTAGATGCCGTCGAAGCAGGCGCGGCACAGGTTGTCCTTGGGCACGTTCGTGGCCTCGATCAGGGAGTCGAGGTCGACGTACGACAGGGTGTCGGCGCCGATGGAGCGGCAGATCTCGTCGACCGAGATGCCGTTGGCGATCAGCTCGGCGCGCGACGCGAAGTCGATGCCGTAGAAGCACGGCCACTTGACCGGCGGGCTGGAGATCCGGACGTGCACCTCCGCGGCGCCGAACTCGCGCAGCATGCTGACAAGGGCGCGCTGGGTGTTGCCGCGGACGATCGAGTCGTCGACCACCACGAGGCGCTTGCCGGCGATGACGTCGCGCAGCGGGTTGAGCTTGAGCCGGATGCCGAGCTGGCGGATGGTCTGCGACGGCTGGATGAACGTGCGGCCGACGTAGGAGTTCTTGACCAGGCCGTGGCCGAACGGGATGCCGCTCTCCTCGGCGTAGCCGATGGCGGCCGGCGTGCCGGACTCCGGGACGGGGATGACCAGGTCGGCCTCGACCGGGTGCTCGCGGGCCAGCCGGCGACCGATCTCCGCACGCACCGAGAAGACGCGCTGGTCGTTGATCGTCGTGTCGGGGCGCGCGAGGTAGACGTACTCGAACAGGCAGCCCTTGGGCTCGGGCTTCGCGAAGTGCTCGGTGCGCAGTCCGTTCTCGTCGATGGCGACGAACTCGCCGGGCTCGATCTCGCGGATGAACGAGGCACCGACGATGTCGAGGGCGGCGGTCTCGCTGGCGATGACCCAGCCGCGCTCGAGGCGGCCGAGCACCAACGGCCGGATGCCCTGCGGGTCGCGGGCGGCGTAGAGCGTGCCCTCGTCCATGAAGACCAGGGAGAAGGCACCGCGCAGCTGGGGCAGGACGTCGAGCGCGGCTTCCTCGACCGAGCGGTCCGGGTACGACGAGAGCAGGCTGGCCATCACGCCGGTGTCGCTGCTGCTGTCGGTCTCCCCCGTGGCGCGGACGTCCGTGGCGTCGGTGCGCTGACGGAGCAGCTCGACGAGGTCGTGGGTGTTGGTGAGGTTGCCGTTGTGGGCCAGCGCGACCGAGCCGCTCGTGGTGGGCCGGAACGTGGGCTGCGCGTTCTGCCAGACGCTGGAGCCGGTGGTGCTGTACCGGGAGTGACCGATGGCCACCGAGCCCTTGAGGGACTCGAGCGTGGACTCGTCGAAGACCTGCGACACCAGGCCCATGTCCTTGTAGACCAGGATCTGCCGGCCGTTGCTCACCGCGATGCCCGCCGACTCCTGGCCGCGGTGCTGCAACGCGTAGAGGCCGAAGTACGTGAGCTTGGCGACCTCCTCGCCGGGAGCCCAGACGCCGAACACGCCACAGGCGTCCTGGGGGCCGAGGTCGTGGGGGTCGAGGTCGTGGGTCAGGCGACCGTCTCCGCGGGGCACACCACGAGTCTACGGGGGTACCGTCCCGGTGTGGTCAAGGCGCTCCTGTACGGACTTGGGACAGCGGCACCGCTCGTCATCGGTGCCGCCATCGGGCTGCGCTGGCACATCCCGAAGAAGGTGCTCGCCGCGCTGATGGCGTTCGGTGCCGGGACGATGATCGCGGCGTCGGCCGAGGAGCTGTTCGGGCCGGCGTTCGAGGTCGGGCCGGCGGCCCTGATGGGCGGCGCGCTGATGCTGGGCGCCGGCGTCTACGTCGTCGCGAACCACCTGATCGAGACGAGACTGGGCGCGGCCTCCGTGGGCTGGGCGCTGATGCTGGGCGCGATCCTCGACGGCGTGCCGGAGAACGCGGCGCTCGGCGTCTCCATGTCCGAAGGCAGCGTCGCCCTGCTCGTGGCCATCGCCGTCGGCAACACCCCCGAGGCGATCGGCAGCGCGGCGTCGCTGCGGTCGATGCCGGGCATGGGCGCTCGCCGAGGGATGCTGATGTGGGCCGCCACCGGCGTGATCCTGATCGTGGTCACCGTCGCCGCGCACGGCGTCGCCGACTCGGTCGGCACCACGACCATCGCCACGTCGCAGGCGTTCGCCGGCGGCGCCACCATCGCGGTGCTCGCCGACACCCTGATGCCGGAGGCCTACGAGGACGGCGGCTGGTGGGTGGGGCTGGCCACCGCGCTCGGCTTCTTCACCGCCTACCTGCTCGGCTAGCTGTAGTTCCCCGTCACGTTGTGGACGCGGTCTGCGGGGGTGAGGCCATCGATGCCGGTGTGGGGTCGATGGTGATTGTAGTGATGGAGCCAGGTGGCGTAGGTGGCTGCGCGGGCGGCGTCTGAGAG
>NZ_VDUX01000010.1 GCF_008039565.1 Aeromicrobium terrae | reverse complement strand
CAGACGGCAGTGTCCATGCGGAGTCGTGATCGTGGCGGCTGGCGTCGCTTCGGTCGCAGAGCTCCCTCCCGGGCCTCCGGCCCTAGCGACCGTGGGGTCGGGTCACGCTCGAGTCGCCCGGGGGTGTTCGTGGTCGCGACCGCGGGTCGGTCATGCTCGAGTCGCCCGGGGGTGTTCGTGGTCGCGACCGCGGGTCGGGTCACGCTCGAGCCGCCCGGGGGTGTTCGTGGTCGCTAGCGGCGGAGCCGCGGGAGGGAGCGCCAGCGACCGAAGCGACAGACGGCAGTGTCCATGCGGAGTCGTGATCGTGGCGGCTGGCGTCGCTTCGGTCGCAGAGCTCCCTCCCGGGCCTCCGGCCCTAGCGACCGTGGGGTCGGGTCACGCTCGAGTCGCCCGGGGGTGTGTGGACGAACGACAGCGGCCGGATCCCAAAGGATCCGGCCGCCGTCAGTGGAGGGTGGTGCTCAGCGCTCTTCCTCGCCGCGGATGAACGCCTCGAGCTTGGCGCGACCGAGGTCGTCGGGGCGCTGCTCCGGCGGGGACTTCATCAGGTAGGACGAGGCGCTCAGGAGGGCGCCGCCGATGCCACGGTCCTTGGCGATCTTCGCCGCACGGATGGCGTCGATGATGATGCCGGCCGAGTTCGGGGAGTCCCAGACCTCGAGCTTGTACTCCAGGTTCAGCGGGACGTCGCCGAACGCGCGACCCTCGAGGCGGACGTACGCCCACTTGCGGTCGTCGAGCCACGCGACGTAGTCCGACGGGCCGATGTGCACGTTCTTGTCCTCGACCTTGCCGGCGAGCGAGCCGGTGAGGTTGGACGTGACGGCCTGGGTCTTCGAGACCTTCTTGGACTCCAGACGCTCACGCTCGAGCATGTTCTTGAAGTCCATGTTGCCGCCGACGTTCAGCTGGTAGGTGCGGTCGAGCGAGACGCCGCGGTCCTCGAACAGCTTGGCCAGCACGCGGTGCGTGATGGTGGCGCCGACCTGGCTCTTGATGTCGTCGCCGATGATCGGGACGCCGGCGTCCTCGAACTTCTTGGACCACTCCGGGTCGGAGGCGATGAACACGGGCAGGGCGTTGACGAAGGCGACGCCCGCGTCGATGGCGCACTGCGCGTAGAACTTGTCGGCCTCCTCCGAGCCCACGGGCAGGTACGAGACCAGCACGTCGGCCTGGGTGTCCTTGAGCACCTGCACGACGTCGACGGCCGGGGCGTCGGACTCCTCGATGGTCTGCAGGTAGTACTTGCCGAGACCGTCGAGCGTGTGTCCGCGCTGCACGGTGACGCCGAGCGGCGGGACGTCGGCGATCTTGATGGTGTTGTTCTCGCTGGCGGTGGTCGCCTCGGAGAGGTCGAAGCCGACCTTCTTCGCGTCGACGTCGAACGCTGCGACGAACTCGATGTCCTTGACGTGGTAGTCGCCGAACTGGACGTGCATGAGACCCGGGACGGTGCCCTCGGGGTCAGCGTCCCGGTAGTACTCGACTCCCTGGATCAGCGACGTGGCGCAGTTGCCCACGCCCACGATGGCTACACGTACCGAACCCATGGGTTCTCCTCCACTGGTGATCTTCATTGGTTAGCTGTCTTGTCGTTCTCTGTCGTGCCGGCTGCGAGCTCGTCCCCGTAACCCCCCGAGCGCTCACGGTCGATGAGCTCGGTCAGCCAGCGCACCTCGCGCTCGACCGACTCCAACCCGTGCCGCTGCAGCTCCAGCGTGTAGGAGTCCGCACGCTCACGACCCTTGAGGGCCGAGGCACGCACGTTCTCCAAGCGCTCCTCGAGGCGGCTGCGCCGGCCTTCGAGGATGCGGACTCGTGTCGGCGCGTCGGTGCGCGCGAAGAACGCGAACCGCACGCCGAAGTTCTCGTCGTCCCAGGTGGAAGGACCCGACTCCTCCATGATCCCGGCGAAGTGCTCCTTGCCCTCGGCGGTCAGCCGGTACACGATCCGGTTGCGGCGACCGCGGACGGCGACGTTCGTGTCCTCGTCGGCGACGATGAAGCCTTCCTTCACCAGCGCCTTGAGGCAGGGGTAGAGCGTGCCGTAGGACAGGACGCGTCCCCAGCCGAGCAGGGCGATCAGCTGCTTGCGCAGCTCATAACCGTGCATGGGGGCGTCGTGCAGCAGCCCGAGGACTGCCAGCTCGAGAGCCGCTCCGCGCCGTGTCATGATGGTCCTTGCTGCCGTGGGATGACGATTCGGTATATCGAAACGATACATCGTGTCGTCACGTGGACGCCACACCCTGTTTCCGTGGCGCTCGTCACGATCCCCGCGGGCGACTGAGGATGCTCTCAGGTTCGCCCGTCAAACTGCGATGATGCCGGGGCGACTTCTCGCCGGACCGACACGAAGGAAACGACCTTGACCCAGAACACGACCGCGGGGCCTCTGGGTGCCCTGAAGCGGTTCGCCGCGAAGGTCTCGGGCCACGGCCCCTGGTGGCAGAAGACGATCCGCTGGGTCGCACTCCTGGGCGTCTCCGGATCGCTCGTCGGCGCGCTCACGTTCTTCCTGCTCTACCAGTTCATCGACATCCCGAACCCGAACGCCGCCTTCCAGACGCAGACCACGAAGGTCTACTACTCCGACGGCAAGCACGTGCTCGGCACGTTCGCGATGCAGGACCGCGAGAACGTCGACATCGACGACGTCCCCGAGGTGATGAAGGCGGCCGTCATCGCGGCCGAGGACCGCACGTTCTACTCGAACCGCGGCATCGACATCAAGGGCATCATCCGCGCGGCCCGCAACAACGCGACCTCGAACACCACGCAGGGTGCGTCCACGATCACGCAGCAGTACGTGAAGATCCTGTACCTCAGCCAGGAGCAGTCGTACACGCGCAAGGTCAAGGAAGCGATCCTCTCGATCAAGATCCACAACCAGCTGAGCAAGAAGGAGATCCTGCAGGGCTACCTGAACACGATCTACTTCGGCAACGGCGCCTACGGCGTCGAGGTCGCGGCGCAGACGTACTTCGACAAGCCGGCGTCCGAGCTCAACTACCCGCAGGCCGCCGCGCTCGCCGCGATCATCAACAGCCCGTCGTACTACGACCCGTACGTCGAGGGCGGCAAGGAGCACCTCGTCGGGCGCTACAACTACGTGCTCAACGGCATGCGGCGCACCGGCGCCATCACCGCGGAGCAGGAGGCGAAGTTCCACGACAAGCTGCCGACCTTCGCCAAGAAGAAGGACATCAACCGCTTCAGCGGCACCAAGGGCTACCTGCTCGACCTGGTGCAGCGGAAGATGCGCGCGCTCGAGTTCACCGACTCCCAGATCCAGGGCGGCGGCCTCCGCATCGTCACCACCTTCGACTACAAGAAGCAGAAGGCGGCGGTGAAGGCGGTCAAGGCCGTGCAGCCGAAGGGCTTGAAGAAGCTGCACACGGCGCTGGTCTCCGTGCAGCCCGGCACCGGTGCGGTGCGCGCCATGTACGGCGGCCCCGACTACCTGAAGAGCCAGCTCAACTGGGCCACGTCCGGGGTGCAGCCGGGGTCGACGTTCAAGGCGTTCGCGGTCATCGCGGCGCTGGAGGACGGCTACAGCCTCAAGACCCAGCTCAACGGCAGCTCCCCGCTGAAGATCGGCAACGCCCTCATCGAGAACCAGGGCGACAGCGGCGGTGAGTCGTTCGGCCGGGTGTCCCTGGCACGCGCGACGCAGAAGTCGATCAACACCGCGTTCGTCGACCTCACCCGTCAGATGGGCGGCGGCAAGGACGCCGACGTCGGCGAGGGCGCGAAGAAGGTGCTCGAGGCCGCGGCGGAGGCCGGCATCCCGCAGTCCGTGGTGGACAAGATCGAGCCGTTCGCCGTCACCCCGCTCGGCTACGCGCCGGTGCCGCCGGTCGACATGGCCAACGCGTACGCCACCATCGCCGCGCAGGGCAAGAAGGCCGACTGGTACATCATCGAGAAGGTCACGGACCAGAACGGCGCCGATCTCCACCAGCACAAGAAGCAGAACGAGCGCACCATCCCCGAGGACGTCGCCGCGGACACCATCGCGGCGATGCGTGGCGTGGTCGACGGCGGCACCGGCACCCGGGGCCGCACCATCTGCCCCACCGCGGGCAAGACCGGCACGGCCACCGCGGGCGCGGACGACGACCAGCACGTCTCGTCGTCGTGGTTCGCCGGCTACACGCCGAAGCTCGCCACGGCGGTCATGTACAACAAGGGCGTCGGCAACGAGGACCTCGAGGGTTACCTCAACCCGTTCTACGGCGGCACCTACCCGGCCATGACGTTCAAGGCCTACATGGATGCCGCACTCGCGGGCTCCGACTGCGGCACGTTCCCGAAGCCGGCCAACATCAAGGCCGACAAGGGCACGATCTACAAGCCGCCGCCGCCGAAGTGCGACGCCGACGAGCTGCTCAACGACTCCAAGACGAGGTGCGTGCCGAGGCCGACCCCGACGCCGACGCCGACGATCCCGACGCCGTCCCCGACCCCGACCAGCGACTGCGGGGGACCGTTGCAGCCCGACTGCCCGACGACCCCGCCGCCGGACGACGGCAGCACCGGCGGGAAGCCGGGCAAGCCGGGGAAGCCGGGCAACGGCTGGCTCTGGGTCCTGCCGATCGGGATGCTGACGCTGGTGCCGAGGCGCGAGGACGAGCTCAGTCGAGAGTGACGGCGTCGAACGTCGTCGTGGTGTAGCGGACGGCGGCACCCACGGTGTCGCCGACCGCCGGCTCCGGCACGCCCGACGGCAGGAGCACGAGGCTGGCCTGCATGTGGGGCGGCTCGGCGAACCAGCGCTGCTTGCCGGCGACGGTGAACGGGCTCAGCATGTAGCCGGCCGCCTCCAGCCCGCCCTTGGCGATCGTCTTGCCACGCTGCACGACGCCGCCGACCGCGCGCGGCGCCTCCATGCCGAGGCCGTGGCTCGTGCCGCCGGCGATGACGAGCAGGGCGCCGTCGCGAGGCACTGGTCGCTGGCGGTAGCCGACGCGCTCGCCGCGCGAGACGTGGTGGACGTCGAGCACGGTGGCGCGGACGTCGAACGCGCCGAGGTCGCCGAGCCACAGGGCGGTGCCGATACGCGGGCGGATGTCGAGGTTCGGGCGGCGGTCGCGCAGGGCTGCAAGCTCCGCGGCCGTCAGGTGGGAGACGTAGAACGACTCGGTCTCGACCTGCGACGCACCCAGGGCGGCTGCCCAGCTCTCGGCCTCGACCAGGTTCGCACCGGTACCCGCGAGCGGCAGGTGGACGGCGAACCCCTCGACCCGGAGGTCGCCGAGCGCGGCCACGGCGGCGGCGAGCTCGTGCCGGTCGAAGCCGTGGCGGGCCATCGACGTCTCGCCCTCGATGACGACCCGGACGGCCTCGCCGCGGGCCGCCAGCGCCGCGACGTCGTCGACCCGGCCGACGGTGTGGATCACGCGCGCGTCGTAGACGGCGTCGGTGAGGAACGGGCGCCACGGCGACAGCACCATGACGTCGCCGCCGAACGCGGCGAGCGCGCCGGGCACCTCGGCGTAGGTGCCGACGGCGAGGGTGGAGCAGCCGAGCGTCGTGGCCTCGGCGGCCAGCAGGTCGCGGCCGAGGCCGTAGCCGTTGCCCTTCACGACCGGGACGAGCCCGGGCGTGGCCTCGGCGAACGTCGAGAGGTGCCGGCGCCACCGCGCCGCGTCCACGTGCAGGTCGAAGCTCATCCGCGCCTCTTCAGATACTGGGTGAACGCGAAGTAGAGCGCCCGGTTGAGCGGGAGGTCCCACTCGCCGAGGTACTCCACCGCGTCACCGCCGGTGCCGACCTTGAACTGGATGAGGCCGAGGTGCGGGTCGTCCGAGTCCAGCGTCTCGGTGATGCCGCGCATGTCGTAGACGGTGGCCCCGGCGGCCATCGCGTCGCGCATCATCTGCCACTGCACGGCGTTGGAGCCACGGACGTCGCGCTTGGCCGACGTGGAGGCGCCGTAGGAGTACCAGGCGTGCTCACCGACGCGGACCATCGTGGTGGCGGCGACGAGGTCGCCCTCGTGGTGCGCGAGGTAGAGGGTGAGCCGGTCGGACGCCTCGGCGGTGAGCGCGTCCCACATCCGCTCGAAGTAGGACAGCGGGCGCGGGGTGAAGTGGTCGCGCTCGGCGGTCTCGGCGTAGACGCGGTGGAAGGCGGCGAGATCGTCGCGGGTGCCGTGGGTGACCTCGACGCCGTTCTTCGTCGCCTTCTTGATGTTGCGCCGCCACTGCTGGTTCATCCCCGCCAGCACGTCGTCCTCGCTGCGTCCGTCCAGCGGCACCCAGAAGTTGTAGCGGGGCTGGCCGGCGGAGAACCCGCCCTCGGCGGAGTCCTGGCGCCAGCCGAGGTCGGCGAGCGTGGCGGCGACGTCGAGGGCCGTGTCGTCGCTGGCGTCGGCGGGGACCTCGCCGAGCGTGCGCAGCGCGTCGTCGGCGATGGCAGCCTTGATCGTCGCGGCGTGCCACCGTCGGGTGACCACCGGCGGACCGATCCGGATGCCGAACGCGCCCTGCTGCTTCAGGTACGCGGCCATCGGCGCGAGCCACGACTGCAGGTCGCCGTCGAGCCACCCGATGTCCGGGCCCTCAGGCAGGTAGGCGAGGTAACGCTTGAGTCGCGGCACCTGCCGGTAGAGCACGAGTCCGGCGCCGACGAGCGTTCCCTCCCGGTGCCAGCCGATGGACTCGGCGCGCCACTCGTTCTTGACCTGCCCCCAGGCGGGCGTCTGCAGGAAGCTCACCGACCGGCGTCCCTCGATGAACGCGAGGTGCTCGGGCGTGCTGATGGGCCGGACCACGAGCGCTGACGTCACCCGCTGAAGTCTACGGGCGAAGGACCAAGTTAGGCTGACCTAACCATGACCGTCCGCACCCATGCCGCCACCGTCCTCGGCCGCCGCACGCTCTCGTCGCACCTGGTCTCCATCACGCTCGGCGTGCCCGACGACTACGAGTCCACCGGCATCCCCGACGAGTACGTCCGCGTGATGATCCCGCCGACGGGCGCCGAGCTCTTCCTGCCGACGATCGACGACGACTGGACGGTCACCTACCCCGAGGGCGCCGTCGAGCCGGCCGCCCGGGTCTACACGATCTCCGACCACCGCGTCGTCGAGGGGAGCGTGCAGGTGGACGTCGACGTCGCCCTGCACGACGAGGGCATCGGCTCCGACTGGGCGCGCACGTGCCGGCCCGGCGACGCGGTCGGCATCACCGACCCGCACGGCCTCTACACGGCGTCGCCGGACACGGAGCGGCAGCTGCTGGTCTGCGACCTCACCGGTGTGCCCGCTGCGGGCCGCATCCTGCGGGGCCTGGAGGTCGGGCAGCGAGCCGAGGTCGTGGTCGTGACCACCAGCCCAGACGACGAGATCCCGCTCCCGAGCCCGGCCGACGTCACGGTGACCTGGCGGGTCGTGGACTCCGACACCGACGTGATCGGCGCCCTGACCGCGGCCGTCGTCGAGCACGACCTGCCGACCGCGGGCAGCCGGTACGTCTGGCTGGCCGGCGAGGCCAGCGCGAGCCGCGCCGTCCGCCGTCACCTGCGTCGCGAGCTCGGCTGGCCGCAGTCCGACTTCTACGCGTGCGGCTACTGGCAGCTCGACGCGGAGCGCTGGAACCGGCGTTACGAGGAGGTCGCCGACCAGCTCACGGCGGAGGCCGAGCGCGCCCGTGCCCAGGTCGGCGACGACGAGGGCGCCTACCTCGACGCCCTGGACGACATCTACGAGAACGCCGGTCTCTGAGACCCTGCACGTCACCGGTCCGTCACGCACCGACCCCTGGTGTTCCAGGGATTTCAGGGCCACGCTCGAGACATCGGGGCGTCATGCAGGAGGAATCATGACCAGTCTGTCGAGCAAGTCCTTCGACTCACCGGACGAGCAGCGCACACCGCCGAAGACGGCGGTCGACGTCGTCCGGCTGTCCGGAGCCACCGTCGCGCGCACCACGTTCCAGCCGGGCTGGAAGTGGTCGGAGTGCGTCAAGCCCGTCGTGGGCACCGACTCGTGCCAGGCCCGCCACGTCGGCGCCCTGGTGTCCGGGCAGCTCGAGGTCGCGCACGACGACGGGAGCACCGCCACCATCAGCGCGGGCACGGCGTACGTGATCGAGCCGGGTCACGACGCGTGGGTGATCGGTGACGAGCCGGCCGTCGGCTTCGAGTTCGAGAGCGCGGAGACCTACGCCAAGGGCTGAACGGTCAGGCAGGCTGCTCGGCCGCTGGTGGGTGCCAGGACCAGGCCGGTGGCGCCGACGGCTGGAGCAGCAGGGTCATGCCCGCCTCGGCCGGGGTGCGGTCGGCCTTGCGGTGGTTGCAGCGCAGGCAGGCGGCGACGGCGTTCTCCCACGTCAGCCCGCCACCTCGGCTGCGCGGCACGATGTGGTCGACGGTCTCGGCCGAGCCGCCGCAGTACGCGCACATGCGGTCGCGGGCCTTGATGGCCGACTTCGTGCACAGGTGGCCACGTCGGTGCCGCCACTTGGCCACGACGTAGCGGACGAGTCGCAGCACCTTGGGCACGGGGAACGGGCCGAACGTGCCGCCGGCCTCCTCCTCGACGACGGCGACCTCGCGGACCAGCATCTTGATGGCGTGGCGCAGGGAGACGCGCTGCAGGGGCTCGTAGCTCGCGTTGAGCACCAGGACGTAGGAATCCGCCATCGGCCGCACCTTTCTGGCGAAATCCTAGCCCTCCCAGGCATGGATCCGGGTGCGGTCGTCACGCGTGGCGTCTAGCGTCGGCGCCGTGCCCGAGACGACACCAGACGGCCACCACGTCGCGCTCGGCGAGCGCGGCGTGCCGTGGTGGGAGCAGTCGGACGAGGAGCGCGAGGCGCGGTGGAGCGCCGACGTGCCGACCGTCGACGGGGTCAGACCACCCAGATGAAGGCGGCCGCCGTCGGCGTCAGGGCGAGCGCGATCCACGCCGGCGACCAGAACGGCTTGGCCAGGATGGCCCGCACGCCGAGGTAGACGAGCACCGCCGCGACGCCGGACATGAACACCAGTGCCACGGCGTCCGAGTGCCGGTCCTGACCGACCAGCACGTGCGCGACGCCGATCAGCCCGAGCACGCCGTGGATGGTGACGGTGAAGAAGCCGATGGCGAAGACGCGGCGCTGCACGCGGATCAGCGACGGCGAGTCGGTGGTCTTCGTGGCACTCATGCGGCACTCACGGCGGCGGCTCGGTCGATGATCCCGTGCAGGACGCGGTTGACGTCGTCGAGGTCGGAGACGTCCATGCCGAACTTCTCGAGCATCGTCGTCGGGACCTGCAGCGCCCGCCGGCGGAGCCGCTTGCCGTCCTGCGTCAGCGAGACCCGCACGACGCGCTCGTCCTCCGGCGACCGGGTCCGGTCGACGAGACCGGCGCGCTCCAGGCGCTTCAGCAGCGGAGACAAGGTGCCGGCGTCGAGGTGGAGCAGCGTGCTGAGCTCGCCGACCGACACCTCGCCGTGCTGCCAGAGGGCGAGCATGACCAGGTACTGCGGGTGCGTGAGCCCGATCGGCTCCAGCACCGGGCGGTAGGCCATGACGACGGCGCGGGAGGCGACGGCGAGCGCGAAGCACAGCTGCTCGTCGAGGGCCAGGGGATCTCGGTCGGCTTCCATGCCTCAAGTGTGGCAATGTTTGGTGCCCCAAACAATGTGACGTGGGATGCACGACCAGGCCCGGTTCGGTAGACAAGGGACGTGAGCGACGCACATCTCTTCGAGGGCTACGGACCCGTGTCCGGGTTCGACGAGATGTATGAGCGCATGGGTGAGGACGCGCGATCCATGGTGACGCGCGAGAGCTACCTCGAGATCCGGGACGCGTTCCAGACGATGGGCGACGAGGAGGTCCGGCAGCGGGCCGACGCGCTGGCGTCGTCGTACCTCGACCAGGGCATCACGTTCGGCGTCGCCGGCGAGGAGCGGCCGTTCCCGCTCGACATCGTGCCGCGGCTGATCGAGGCGGAGCAGTGGCAGCAGGTCGACCACGGTGTCCGGCAGCGGGTGCGGGCGCTCGAGGCGTTCCTGGCCGACGTCTACGGGTCCGGCGAGCTGTTCGCCGACGGGGTCGTGCCGAGGTCGGTCGTCACCTCCTCCCCGCACTTCCACCGCGTCGTCGCCGGGCTCGAGCCGGCCAACGGCGTCCGCATCCATGTCTCCGGCGTCGACCTGATCCGCGACGGCGAGGGCGACTTCCGCGTGCTCGAGGACAACGTGCGATGCCCGTCCGGCGTCTCGTACGTGATGACCAACCGGCGCGCGCTCTCCGCCGCCCTGCCCGAGGTGTTCGCCGACCACCGCATCCGCCCGGTCGCCCAGTACTCGCGCGCGCTGCTCGCGGCTCTCCGGAAGGCGGCGCCCGCCGGCGTCAGCGACCCGACCGTCGTCGTGCTCACGCCGGGCGTCTACAACTCCGCGTACTTCGAGCACACGCTGCTCGCCCGCACGATGGGCGTCGAGCTCGTCGAGGGACGCGACCTGGTGTGCCGCGGCGGCCGCGTCCTCATGCGCACCACGCAGGGCCTCGAGCCGGTGCACGTCATCTACCGGCGCATCGACGACGACTGGCTCGACCCCGTCCAGTTCCGACCCGAGTCCTCGCTCGGCGTCCCCGGCATCATCAACGCCGCGCGCGCCGGCCACGTGACCATCGCCAACGCGGTGGGCAACGGCGTGGCCGACGACAAGCTGCTCTACACGTACGTGCCCGACCTGATCCGCTACTACCTGTCCGAGGAGCCGATCCTGCGCAACGTCGACACCTGGCGGCTCGGCGACGAGGACGCCCGCGAGGAGGTGCTCGACCGGCTCGACGAGCTGGTGCTCAAGCCGGTCGACGGGTCGGGTGGCAAGGGCATCGTGATCGGTCCGGCCGCCACGCAGGAAGAGCTCGACGCGCTGCGCGGCAAGATCCGCGCCGACCCGCGGGCGTGGATCGCCCAGCCAGTGGTGTCGCTCTCCACCGTCCCGACGCTGGTGGAGGACGGCATCCGCCCACGGCACGTCGACCTCCGGCCGTTCGCCGTGCACGACGGCGACGACGTCTGGGTGCTGCCTGGTGGCCTCACCCGCGTCGCGCTGCCGGAGGGCGAGCTGATCGTGAACTCCAGTCGCGGCGGCGGCTCCAAGGACACCTGGGTGCTTGCCGGCCCCACCGACGAGGCCGCGGAGGAGGCCGGCGTCCCGCGGGCGACGCCCGTCGCCGGAACTCCCCATCAGCAGAGCCCGGACCTCGACGTCTCGCCGGGGGCGGACATGCAGCAGCAACAGCAGCAGCAACAGCAGGGGCGGTCCTCATGCTGAGTCGCATCGCGGAGTCCCTGTTCTGGATCGGCCGCTACCTCGAGCGGGCCGACGACACCGCGCGCATCCTCGACGTGCAGATGCAGGTGCTCGTGGAGGACCACGGCATGGACGAGCGGACGTCGTGCGAGCAGCTGCTCAGCGTCATGGGCGTCGAGGAGTACACCGGGACGCCGAACCGCTGGATGATCCTCGACCTGCTCGCCCACAACCCCGACTCCCCGACGTCGATCGCGGCGGCCATCAGCGGCTCGCGGGAGAGCGCCCGCAGCGCGCGGGAGACGCTCTCCACCGACCTCTGGACCGCCATCAACACCACGTGGCGCGGCCTCAGCAGCGCGCGAGCCATGCGCCCGCCGCAGATGTTCAGCTGGGTGCGCGGCCGGATGGCGATGATCTCCGGCATCGCCGCGGAGACGATGACGCGCGACGACGGCTGGCAGTTCTACATCCTCGGCCGCAGCATCGAGCGCGCCGACATGACCGCCCGCCTGCTCTCCACCGCGGCGCTGGCCTCCGGGCCGCAGGTGGCGTGGCCCACCACGCTGCGCGCGTGCGGCGCGTACGAGGCGTTCATCCGCGCCTACCGCGGCACCGAGGCCGACCGGCAGGCCGCCGAGTTCCTGCTGCTCGACCGCTGGTTCCCGCGCTCCATCGTGTCGTCGTTGATGGAGGCGGAGAAGGCGCTCGGCAAGCTCGCCAACGTCGGCCCGCGCTCCGGGTTCAGCGACGAGGCGCAGCGGCTCCTCGGCCGGGCCCGCACCGAGCTGGAGTACCGGCCGCTCGACGAGCTCGTCTTCGACCTGCCGGTGGAGATGGAGCGCCTCCAGCGCAGCTGCGCCGCCGCGAGCGACGCCGTGGCCGCGCGCTACTTCGCCCAGCACGACTACTACCAGTGGACCGGAGGGGTGGTCCTCTGATGCAGCTCCGGATCAAGCACTCCACCGGCTACCGCTACGAGAAGGGTGCCGTCGCGTCGTTCAACGAGGCACGGATGACGCCGCTCACCACCCCCGCGCAGCAGGTGCTCCGCTCCCGGCTCGACATCACGCCGACGCCCTGGACGTCGGAGTTCCGCGACTACTGGGGCACCACCGTCACGGCGTTCGAGGTCACCGAGCCGCACACCGAGCTCAGCGTCGTCGCGACGTCGCTCGTCGAGACCGAGGAGGCCCGGGTCGAGCCGCAGGGACGGCCGTGGTCCGCTCTCGCGGAGGTGCAGGACGACCTGTGCGAGTACCTCGAGCTCTCCGACTGGGTGGTCCCGTCGGTGGAGCTCAAGCAGGCGACCGCGTCGTTGCGCGAGACGGCCGCGACGCCGACGGACTTCGCCCGCGCCGTCTGCACCTACCTGTACGAGCAGATCCGGTACGTCACCGGCGCCACCGAGGTCACCACCCGTGCGGCCGACGCGTGGGACGCGCGGGTCGGCGTCTGCCAGGACTTCGCCCACCTGAGCCTCGGCCTGCTGCGCGACGCCGGTATCCCCGCTCGCTACGTCTCCGGGTACCTTCATCCGGGCAGCGATCCGGCCGTCGGCGAGGAGGTCGAGGGCGAGTCGCACGCGTGGATCGAGTGGTGGGACGGTGACTGGGTCGGCTACGACCCCACCAACGACCGCCCGGTCGGTGAGCAGCACGTGGTCGTCGCCCGCGGCCGCGACTACGAGGACGTCCCGCCCCTGCGGGGCATCTACTCCACCCGTGGCGACTCCGAGCTGTTCGTCACCGTCGAGATCACGAGGATGCGCTGACATGACCGACGCCTACTACGCCCAGGACGTCCCGGAGACGCACCGTCCGTACGTCGCCGCGGCCGACCGGTACCAGAACCTCGAGTACCGCCGGGTCGGTGACAGCGGGCTGCTGCTGCCGCCGCTGTCCGTCGGGCTCTGGTACAACTTCGGCGACAACCGGCCGTTCGACACCCAGCGCGAGGTGCTGCGGCACGCGTTCGACCGGGGCATCACGCACTTCGACCTCGCCAACAACTACGGCCCCCCGTACGGCTCGGCCGAGGAGAACTTCGGGCGCATGATGCGCACGGACTTCAAGCCTTACCGCGACGAGCTGGTGCTCTCCACCAAGGCCGGCTGGGACATGTGGCCCGGCCCGTACGGCAACGCCGGCTCGCGGAAGTACATCCTGTCCAGCCTCGACGCGTCTCTGGGACGGATGAGCGTCGACTACGTGGACATCTTCTACTCGCACCGCGTCGACACCGAGACGCCGGTGGCCGAGACGATCGGCGCCCTCGACACCGCGGTGCGCCAGGGCAAGGCGCTCTACGCCGGCATCTCGTCGTACTCGCCGGAGCGCACGGCCGAGGCGGCCCGCATCGCTCGCGAGCTCGGCACGCCGCTGCTGATCCACCAGCCGGCGTACTCGATGCTGAACCGCTGGGTCGAGCGCGGTCTGCTCGCCACGCTCCGGGCGGAGGGCATGGGCTCGATCGCGTTCACCGCGCTGGCCCAGGGCCTGCTGTCCGACCGGTACCTGAACGACGAGCCGGTGCAGCGCGCCGTCAAGCGACCGACGTTCGACGAGAGCATCCTCACCGACGAGAACCGCGAGCGGCTGCGCCAGCTCGCGGCGGTCGCCGAGCGCCGCGGGCAGACCCTCTCGCAGATGGCCCTGGCCTGGGTGCTGCGGTCGGGCGGCGTCACGTCGGCCGTCATCGGGGTCTCGTCGGTGGAGCAGCTCGACGAGAACCTCAAGGCCGCCGAGAACACCGACTTCACCGACGAGGAGCTCGCCGAGATCGATCGCTGGGCCGGCGACGCCGACGGGGTGAACCTCTGGGCCTCGTCCTCCGAGGAGTAGCCGGAGGTTTACCAGGTTCAGTAGGCAAATCGACGGTCCGCGCGGACGTCACATGGCAAACACGCACACCTCACGGCAAATCTGCCGTGTGATGTGCAGGTTTACCCACTGAACCTGGTAAACCGCAGACGGCTGCGTGACCCTCCTGCGAGTCGGTGAGCGAGACTCGGGGGATGACGACACAGGAGTACACGAGCGGCGAGAAGCCCGTGGTGCTGGAGTACCTCGACCACTACCGGGCCGCGCTGCAGCGCAAGTGCGAGGACCTCGACGCAGGGCAGATGGCGCAGCGGTCGGTGCCGCCGTCCACGCTGTCCCTGCTCGGGCTGGTCCGGCACATGGCCAAGGTCGAGCACACCTGGTTCCGCGAGTGCATCGGCGGCGGGTCCACCGACACCCGCCCGTTCTGGAGCGCCGACGTCCGCGACGTCGACTTCGACGAGGCGGTCGCCGACGACGCCGTCGTCGCCGAGGCCTGGGAGGCGTGGGACCGCGAGGTCGCCTACGCCCGCGAGGTGTCCGAGGACATGGACTTCGACACCGTCGTCCACCACCACGGCGAGCCCGCCGAGATCCGGGACGTCATCGTCCACATGG
The DNA here is from genome assembly GCF_008039565.1 of Aeromicrobium terrae. GTDB lineage: Bacteria > Actinomycetota > Actinomycetes > Propionibacteriales > Nocardioidaceae > Aeromicrobium > Aeromicrobium terrae. Next base: position 29,663 of record NZ_VDUX01000010.1, on the reverse strand, counting down.
TCGAGGAGTACGCCCGCCACCTCGGCCACGCCGACCTCCTCCGCGAGTGCATCGACGGCCGGACCGGCCTGTGAATTTGGACCGGGAGGACAGGCCCCGATAGACTCGCCCGGTTGCCCGAAGGGCATCTCTCTCCTGCTGCGGACCGTCCGTAGCCGTTCAGACCGAAGGAGGGCGCACGTTGTCGTTGCGTCAGTACGAAGTGATGGTCATCCTCGACCCCGACCTCGATGAGCGCACGGTCGCTCCGAGTCTCGACACCTACCTCAACGTGGTTCGCCAGGACGGCGGCTCGATCGAGGAGGTCGACGTCTGGGGCAAGCGCCGGCTGGCCTACGAGATCAACAAGAAGGCCGAGGGCATCTACGCCGTCGTCCAGCTCACCGCCGAGCCCACGACCGTCAAGGAGCTCGACCGTCAGCTCACGCTGAACGAGTCGGTCGTCCGCACCAAGGTCACGCGTCCCGACGTGAAGTAAGGACCGCGCCAGTCGTGTGGACATCTGCTCGCACATGTCCACGCCCTGCGGTTCACTGAAGACCGACCACCCAGAACGGCCCCTTCGAAAGGCACTCTCATGGCAGGCGAGACCGTCATCACCGTCATCGGAAACCTCACCGACGACCCCGAGCTGAAGTTCACCCCCTCCGGTGCGCCGGTGGCGAACTTCACCGTGGCCTCGACGCCTCGCACGTTCGACCGGCAGACCAACGAGTGGAAGGACGGCACGCCGCTGTTCATCCGGTGCTCCGTCTGGCGCCAGATCGCCGAGAACGTCGCGGAGTCCCTGCAGAAGGGCCAGCAGGTCATCGTGCACGGCGCCCTGAACATCCGGAACTACGAGCGTCAGGACGGTTCCAAGGGCACGAGCGTCGAGATGAACGTCTACGAGGTCGGCCCCTCGCTGCGGTTCGCCACGGCCAAGGTCACCAAGACCAGCCGCGGCGGCGGTGGCGGTGGCGGCGGCGACTTCGGTGGCGGCCAGGGCGGCGGCGGCAACGCCAGCGCCTGGGGCGGCCAGCAGCCGGCCGCACCGCAGCAGTCCGGCGGTAACGACGCCTGGGGTGGCGGCGGCTCCACCGAAGAGCCCCCCTTCTGACACAAATTTTCGGTGGTCGAGTAGCCGCGAGGAACGAGCGGCGTATCGAGACCACATTCCACAAGGAGTAAGCAATGCCCAAGCCCGTAGTCCGGAAGCCGAAGAAGAAGAGCAACCCGCTCGCGGCCGCCGGCGTCACCACGATCGACTACAAGGACACCGCGCTGCTGCGCAAGTTCATCTCCGACCGCGGCAAGATCCGCGCCCGCCGGGTCACCGGTGTCACCGTCCAGGAGCAGCGCCTCATCGCCAAGGCCATCAAGAACGCCCGCGAGATGGCGCTGTTGCCCTACACCTCGAGCAACCGCTGAAAGCAGGACGCATGAAGCTCATCCTCACGCACGAGGTCACGAACCTCGGTGAACCCGGCGACATCGTCGACGTCAAGGACGGCTACGGCCGCAACTTCCTGCTCCCGCGCAACTTCGCCATCCGCTGGACGAAGGGCGGGGCCAAGCAGGTCGAGTCCATCAAGGCCGCCCGCGCCGCGCACGCCGTGCACGACCTCGAGGAGGCCCAGCAGATCAAGGGCCGGCTCGAGGCCGAGGCGGTCAACGTGAGCGTCCGCGCCGGCGAGTCCGGCCGCCTGTTCGGCGCCGTCACCGTCTCCGACATCGCCGACGCGCTCGCCGCGACGGGTGTCACGGTCGACAAGCGTCGCATCGAGGTCGGCAACCCGATCAAGACGCTCGGCGCGCACGACGTCGCCGTCCGTGTCCACCCCGAGGTCCGCGCGCAGGTGCGGCTCAACGTGGTGGCCGGCAAGTAGATCCCGTTCGACACGGGGCCCGGGGGGAGTTCTTCCGGGCCCTTTGTCGTCCTCGGACACTCCCACTCCCATGCATCGACTCCGCGTCGTCTACTACATGCACCGGACCCTGTTCCGGATCGGCTTCGGCGTGCTCGCGCTCGCCGTCGTCGTGGCGGGGGTCCTGGGCGGCCGGGTGCTGCTCGACCGGATGGACGACGGTGAGGGCGGCGGACGTGTCAGCCGGGCCCTGCCGGCCACGGCATGGGTGAAGGCCCCTCCGGCCCAGGTGCGGGACGGCGGCACGCTCCGGCTGGCAGTCGCGTCGCTGCCGAGCAACTTCAACCCGGTGCAGGCCGACGGCGCCACCCCCGACGCCGCGACGCTGCTGGGTCCCACCACGGGTGGAGCGGTCCGGATCACCGCCGACGGCGGCTGGACCGTCGACCGCGACTACGCGCGCTCGGTGCGCGTCGTCGAGGAGGACCCGCTGACGGTCGAGGTCGAGCTCAACACGAAGGCGGTCTGGGAGGGCGGATCCTCCATCACGGCCGCCGACATGGTCGCGTTCTGGCGAGCGATGAGCGGCCAGGTCCCCGGTCTGCAGGTGGCGAGCACCGACGGGTGGGACGACATCGAGTCCGTCGAGCCCGACGGCGACTTCCGGTACACGATCACGTTCGACGAGCAGCGGTCCGACTGGCCGAAGTACGTGTACCCGCGCCTGGCCGAGAACGTGTCGACGTCGCCCCAGCTGTTCAACGAGGGCTTCCGCGACAAGGCGGTCTCGTCGAACGGTCCGTTCACGGTGTCGTCCATCGACGAGAAGACCGGCACGGTCGAGGAGACCCGCAACCCGAAGTGGTGGGGCGCCAAGCCGAAGCTGGAGCGGATCGTCTGGCGCATCGCCACGCCGCAGGTGCAGGCGGCGGCGTTCGTGGCCGGCGAGCTCGACGTCGTGCGCGTCGACTCCTCCACGTACCGGTCGGTCACGGGCAAGGGGTCGGTGCAGCGCGCCTCCGGCAGCGAGTGGACGCACCTCACGCTCAACGGCGGGCGCGGCCCGCTGCGTGACGTCGACGTCCGTCGAGCCGTGGCGAAGGCCTTGGACCGGCCGGCCGCCGCGGCGTCGGTGGGAGCCGGTGTGAACGCTCCGGGGCTGCCGATGCTGAGCCACGTGCTCCTGCCGGTCCAGCCCGGGTACCCGGAAGGGAAGGCTCCGAAGCCCGACCGCAAGGGGGCGGAGGCGCTCCTGCTGAAGGCCGGCTACACGTTCGAGAACGGCAAGGCGCTCAAGAAGGGCCGCCCGCTCACCCTGACGATGCCCGTCCCGTCCGAGACGCCCACGGCCACGGCCCGGGCTCGTCGGATCGTCACCGACCTGGCCAAGATCGGCATCACCGTGGAGACGCCGACCGTCGACGGGGAGACCTTCTTCGCCGGCACCGTCGTGCCGCTCGACTTCGACCTGGTCACGTTCACGTGGTCGGGCTCGCCGTTCCCGGTCGAGACCGCCGAGCCCCGGTTCCGCCCGATCGACTCGCCCCAGAACTACACGGGAGTCACGCCCAAGTCGCTCAACCCGCTGTGGTCCGACGCCTCGGAGGAGCTGGACCGGGAGAAGCAGGCCGCGCTCGTGAAGAAGCTCGACGGCCGCCTCGACGACGCCGCGGTCGTCCTGCCGCTCGCGGTCGTGCCCACGGTGATGGTGGTGCGGCCCGGCGTGGTCAACTACGGCGCCGCGACGTTCGAGCAGCCCGACTACACACGGGCCGGCTTCAGCGCGACGCGCGACTGAGCGCCGCCGCCGCGATCCGGTCGGCCACGTCCTGCACCACGCGGCGGGTGGCGTCGTCGTCGGCCGGCGAGCAGACGTCGGTGGCCGCGTCGTAGGTGGTGCCGACGATGCCCCAGTGGTCGGTGGGCAGCTCGACGAGCTCGACCGGCCAGTCCTGCTGCTCCAGCTGCTGGGCGAACGCGCGAGCACCCGCCACGGGCGCGATGTCGTCGGCGACGCCGTGGAGGAGGGTGAAGGGCGGGCGGTCGACGTCGCGCGGCACCTCGGCCGGGATCGGTCCGCCCGAGATCGGCTCGTCACCGCGGTAGCCACCGTTGCCGAGGCCGACGACGTGAGCCACGCCCACGCCGAGCCGGTCGGTGGCGAAGGTGACGCCGACGGCCGCGGCCCCGCCGAGCGACCAGCCGACGAGGGTGAGCGCGTCCGGGTCCGCCCCGTCGCGCTCCATCAGGTCACGAGTGAACCGCAGCGACGCCAGCAGCTCGGACCGTCCGCCGTCGCGCTCCTCGGAGCTCCAGTCGGGCACCACGACGGTGAGGCCGTGCTCGGCGACGAGCGCCCCGAGCGTGACGAGCGCGGGCCGCTGGTTCGGCCCGCGACCGTGCCAGACCAGCACGTGGCCGCGGGTGCCGCCCGGGTGGACGTCGACGGCCCGGCCGGGCGCGTACTCGAGGGTGTCCATGCGTCCAGACAACCACCCGGGCCCTCGGAACGCCTGTGGAAACCGGTCGAGAAGTCGACACGTCGATCCCGCGGCGTCCGCCCGCTGAGATCATCGCGAACTTTCTTGGCTCCACATCATGTGGAGCGCATCTCCGCAGGTCAGAACCCATGTGGCCAAGTCGGAACGATGTCTGTCCACAGCTGGGTCCACGTGCTGTGCACATCCTGGCCGGGGTTTTCCACGGGCCGACCCAGCGTTGCACACACCCCTTGTGCACCGGCGTCTTCAGCCCAGGCCCCGAGCGGACCTAGTGTCGTGCGTCGGGCGTACGTCGCCAGGGGGAAATGTCAGTCAGGACGCCTAGCGTCCTGTGCATGGAGAGGAGGACCGAGCTCGTGAGTGTCGCGGATCTCTACGCGGCGGGCGCCGAGCCCGACCACGACGGCTCGGCCCGGGTTCCTCCGCAGGACCTGGCGGCGGAGCAGAGCGTCCTCGGCGCCATGCTCCTGTCGAAGCAGGCCATCGACCCGGCCTCCGACGTCCTCCAGGGCCGCGACTTCTACCGCCCCGCGCACGAGACCATCTTCGACACCATCGTCGACCTCGCCTCGCGCGGCGAGCCGGCCGACGCCATCACCGTCGCCGCCGAGCTCCAGCGCCAGGGCGAGCTGGCTCGGGTCGGCGGTGCGCCATACCTCCACACGCTGGTGGCGGGCGTCCCCATCGCGTCCAACGCCGACTTCTACGCCGAGATCGTCCGCGAGAAGGCCATCCTGCGCCGCCTCATCGAGGTCGGGCAGAAGATCGCCGGGTACGGCTGGTCCGAGCAGGGCGAGATCGCCGAGATCGTCGACCGCGCCCACGCCGAGGTGCTCGACGTCGACGGCTCGTCGGCCGGCGAGGACTACCGCGTCATCGGCGAGCTCCTCCCGGAGACCATCCAGGAGATCGACGCCATCCAGACCCGCGTCGGCGAGCTCGCCGGCCTGGAGTCCGGCTTCCCGGACCTGGACCGCCTCACCACCGGCTTCCGGCCCGGCCAGATGATCGTCGTCGCCGCCCGACCCGGCGTCGGCAAGTCCACGCTCGGCCTCGACTTCTGCCGCGCCGCCTCCATCAAGCAGGACGTCCCGTCCGCCATCTTCAGCCTGGAGATGACGGGCGCCGAGATCGCCATGCGTCTGCTCTCGGCCGAGGCCAAGGTCAACATCCACCACATGCGCAGCAGCGGCGGCATGTCCGACGCCGACTGGTCGAGCGTCAGCCGCGTGATGGCCAAGGTGAACAGCGCGCCCATCACCATCGACGACTCGCCCAACATGACCATGCCGGAGATCCGGTCCAAGGCCCGGCGGATCAAGAAGCAGCACGGGCTCGGCCTGCTGGTCATCGACTACCTCCAGCTGATGACGTCGGGCAAGCGGGTGGAGAACCGCCAGGTCGAGGTCTCGGAGTTCTCCCGCCAGATCAAGCTGCTCGCCAAGGAGCTCGAGGTCCCCGTGGTGGCCATCAGCCAGCTGAACCGTGGTTCGGAGCAGCGCACCGACAAGCGGCCGCAGCTCTCCGACCTCCGCGAGTCCGGATCCATCGAGCAGGACGCCGACATCGTGCTGCTGCTCAACCGGCCCGACATGCACGACGGCGGCGAGTCCGAGCGACCCGGCGAGGCCGACCTCATCCTGGCCAAGAACCGCTCCGGCCCCACCAGCGTCGTCACCACGGTGTTCCAGGGCCACTACTCGCGCTTCATGCCCATGACGCGCCAGTCCGACGCCTCCGCCGGTGCCGCCGCCGGCGACTTCTACGGCTGAGTCCCCGCGCCGCGTCCGGCGCAGTGATGAGTTTCCCCGCTCGTCGCCGTCATACCTGTGACGGCGACGAAAGGATCACGCGATGATGACGGACACGCGGCGGGAGGAGCTGGTCGTGGGCGACCTGGGCACGGTCGACGAGCCGACCTTTGCCGGACTGGCCGACCGCCACCGGCGCGAGCTGCACGTGCACTGCTACCGGATGCTCGGCTCGTTCGAGGACGCCGAGGACGCCGTGCAGGAGACGCTTCTGCGTGCGTGGCGGAAGCGGGCCACCTTCGAGGGTCGGTCGACGTTCCGGGCCTGGCTCTACCGCATCGCCACGAACACCTGTCTCGACCTGCTCGCCACGCGTCGACCGCAGCCCGCGTCCGGCGGTGAGGTGCCGTGGCTCCAGCCGTACCCGGACCGGCTGCTCGACGAGCTGCCGGCGGACGAGGCCGACGAGCCGGAGAGCGTCGCCGTCGCGCGAGAGACCATCGAGCTCGCGTACCTGGCCGCGGTCCAGCACCTCGCTCCGCGACCGCGGGCCGTGCTGATCCTGCGCGACGTCGTCGGCTGGCCGGCGAAGGACGTCGCGGAGCTGCTCGGTGACTCGGTGAACTCGGTGAACAGCGCCCTGCAGCGAGCCCGGGCCGGGCTCCGGGAGCACCTGCCGACCGAGCGGCAGGACTGGACCGACGGTGACGAAGGTGCCGAGGCGCGCGAGCTGGTGCGCCGGTTCACCGACGCCACGGTGGCCACCGACCTGGACCGCATCACGTCGATGCTGCGGCACGACGTGCGCAGCGCGATGCCGCCGACGCCGGGGGTCCGGCTCGGCCGCGACGCCGTCCTGGCCGACTGGGTCGCGGACGGATTCACCAGCCTCGAGGGGCTTCGCGGCGTTCCGACCGCGGTGAACCGGCAGCCGGCGGTCGCCTTCTACCTGTGGAGCGAGCAGGAGAACGCGTTCACGGCGCTGACCCTCGACGTGCTGCGGATCGTCGGCGGCGCGATCACCGACGTCACGATCTTCGGTGCCGACCGGTTCCCGTCGCTCGGGCTGCCCGAGCGCCTGGTCGAGGAGCGGGCATGAGGACCACGATCCGCACCGGCGTGCTGGCCACGGTCGCCGCGATGGCGGCCACCGCCCTCGGCGCGGCGCTGGCCCGTGGTGCCGGTGTGGGCTTCGTGATCTCCGACGCCGGCGACTCGATCCCGGTGTCCGGCGTGGCCTTCGTGACCGGCGTCTTCTCGCTCGTCGGTGTGGCGATCGCCGCGGCGCTCCGGCGGTGGAGCGCCAGGCCGGCGACGCTCTTCGTCCGGGTCGCCGCGGCACTGACGGCGCTCTCGCTCGTGCCGCCGGTCCTGGCGCCGGCCGACGCGGGCACGACCGGCACCCTCGTCGTGCTGCACCTCGTGGCGGCGGCGGTGATGATCCCGCCGCTGGCCCGCAGCCTCGGTCAGTACCCGCCCTCGGGCGGCACCATCTCGCTGCGGATGCCGAGCAGGCGCACCGGCCGGTCGTCCTCCAGCCGGTCGTAGAGGGCGAGCGCGGTCGCGGCGATCACGGCGGGGTCCGACGTCGGCTCGGACAGCTTCCGCGACCGGTTCACGGTGAAGAACGGCTTGAACCGGATCTTCAGGTGCACCCGCATGCAGGCGCGGCCCTCGCGGCGCAGGTCCTCGACCACCGCGTCGGCGAGCTCGCGCAGCGCCGGTTCCACCTCGTCGCGGCCGACCAGGTCCTGCTGGTACGTCGTCTCGCGGCCGTGCGCCCGCGCCACCCACGGGGTGTCGTCGACGGTCCGGCGTCCCTCGCCACGCCCGAGCCGTCCGATGTGCGGTCCGGTGGTCGGACCGAACTCCGCCGCGAGCGCCTCGTCGTCGGCCGCCGCCAGGTCGCGCACCGTGGCGTAGCCGAGGTCGGCGAGCCGGTCGCGGATGCGCGGGCCGATGCCCCAGACGGCGTCCGTCGGCAGGTCGCCCAGGAGGTCGAGCCAGGTGTCCGCCGTGAGCACGTAGACGCCGCGCGGCTTGCCGTAGTCGGTCGCCACCTTCGCCCGGACGAGGGTGTCGCCGACGCCGACGGAGCAGTGCAGCGACGTCGCCGCGAGCACGGCCGCCTGGATGTCGTGCGCGTACGCGACCGGGTCGTCGGTGTCGACGCCGACGAACGCCTCGTCCCAGCCGAGCACCTCCACCACGGCGCCGGGCATGGCCTTCAGCGTCGCCATGACCTGCGCGGACGCCGCTTCGTAGACGGGCCGGTCGACCGGCAGCAGGATCGCGCCGGGGCACTTGCGCATCGCGATCTTGAGCGCCATGCCGGAGCGGACGCCGAACTCACGGGCCTCGTACGACGCGGTGGAGACGACGGCCCGCTCGTTCGGGTCGCCGCGCCCGCCGACGATCACGGGCTTGCCGGCCAGCTCGGGGTTCCGCAGGATCTCGACGGCGGCCAGGAACTGGTCGAGATCGACGTGCAGGACCCAGGGGCTCATTGGTACGTGATCAGGTCGGGTCGAGGGCGGACCGCCCAGGTCTTGCGGGGTGAGCGGATGGGCTTGTCCTCGTCGTAGAAGTTCTTCCAGCCGAACGCGACCCCGTCGGGGAGACCGCGGCGGATCGCCTTCCAGGTGCCCATCTTCTCGCCCTGGGTGCCCTGGCCGTCGACGTGCACGACGGTGGCGAGCTCGGGATGCGTGGTCACGAGTCGCGAGCGGTTCCGGATCATCGAGGTGGAGAACTGGTGCAGCACGAACGCCTTCTGCGGCAGGCGGTACTTCCGGGTGAGCCGGGCCAGCCAGTCGCTGGTGCGGTTCACCTCACCGATCGACACCGACCCGATCTGCTGCAGCGGCTTCTGCTCCTTCTTCAACCGCCACTCCGGATCGAGGGCCAGGCCGACGTGCGGCTCGCGCAGGAGCGACCGGTACCGCTTGGCCTGCTTCAGGAAGTCGCTGCGACCCGGCTGCAGGTCGAGGATCACGTACATGCCGGCCTTGCGGGCGGCGTCGACCCACGGCCTGAGCGTCTTCACCGACGCCTCCGCCGAGTAGTCCTTGTCCCTGCCCGCGCCGGCGGACGCGATGGTGGCGATGAGCTCGAACGTCGGGACCACGGGCCGGTCGGTGTACCGCGCGTACCGGGACGCGACGACCTTGGCGCGGCGCACCGACTTCGTGACGCCCTGCTCGCCGAGCACGCCGAGCGCCGCGGAACCGGGGTGCCCATACAGCGCGACGAGGTGCCGGTTCCGGAACAGCAGGTATCCGCCGCCGGGCTGGGTGGCGCCGTCCCGGACGACCGAGAGCGTGTAGCCGAGGCTGCGGGCGAACGGTGTGCCGAGCGCGATGACCGGAGTCCGCGGCCGGTCGCGCAGCACCTGCGCGGCGCGCGGTGCCGACCGTGGATCGGCGTCCGGGACGGGCAGCACGGTCGCCCCGGCGTTCCGCGCGGTGGTCACGGCCGCGAGGTTCGCGGTGACCGAGCGGGTGAGCACGATGACGTCGTTGGCCTGCGGTGACGGCACGCGATGGGCGCGCCGGGCGCTCTCGACCGCGGCGTCGACGGCCGAGCTGGTGGCGCCGACCGCGACGCTGTCCGACAGCTTCCGGACGGCGCCGACGGCCAGGACGCGGCGGGCCTGCAGCCGAGCGATCTCCTCGGCGGTGTCGGGACCGTCCAGCAGCATCGGGGCGCGAAGCTGCTCCGCGGCCCTGGCCGCGAGGCCCTGGGCGGCCGGGTCGGCGGACGGTGCGACCACGACGACGGGCGCGCTGCGGTACAGGCGCCGGCTGGTGCCGAGAGCCGACCCGACGGGTGAGGAGGCGGGGACCACGTCGAGCGCCTTGGCCGGAGTCGCGAACGGCGAGGCGCCGCGCCGGACGGGCTCGCGGGCGTCGTCGGTCGAGGAGGTGAATCCGACCGAGGCGCCGACCACCAGGAGGGCACAGGCGGCGGCCATCAGGGTGAGCACGGTCGGGCGATTGCCGTGGCCGGTTACGCTCATGGCCGTGACCATACTGGCCGACCTGGCCGCCGAGACGTCGGCCGTGCCGACCGACGGGCTGACCGGTCTGGTCGCCGACCTGATGGGCGACCTCGGCCTCTTCGGCGCCGGTCTGGTGCTCGCCGTCGAGACGTTCTTCCCGTTCCTGCCGAGCGAGGTCGCCCTCCCGCTAGCGGGCTTCACGGCCAGCATCCCGGGCAACTTCGGGCTCGTCGCGGTGATCGTCGCGACGACGATCGGCAGCGTCGTCGGCGCCCTCGCCCTGTACGCGTTCTCCCGGGCGTTCGGCCGCGACCGCACCCGGGCCCTTCTCCTGAAGGCTCCGCTGGTCACCGCCCGCGACATCGACAAGGGCGAGGCGTGGTTCGCCCGCAACGCCTCGGCCGCGGTCTTCTTCGGCCGGATGGTGCCGGCGGTGCGCAGCCTCGTGTCCGTGCCGGCCGGCGTCGAGGCGATGGGCGTCGCCCGGTTCACGCTCTGGACCGCGGCGGGCAGCCTGATCTGGAACACCATCTGGATCGTCGCGGGCTACCAGCTCGGCTCCAACTGGGAGAAGGTCGAGGAGTACGCGAACATCCTCAAGTACCTGCTCGTCGTGGTCGTCGTCGCGGCGGTCGCCTGGTTCGTCTGGACCCACCTCAAGGCACGACGGGCCGCCTGACAGGGCCGGTTATACGCTCGCACGATGAGCGAGAAGTCAGTCGTCGACGGGGTCCATCCGCAGCTGTTCATCGGGGGTGCGTGGCGTGACGCCGAGGGCGGCGCGACGTTCCCGGTGCACGATCCGTCCACCGGCGAGGTGCTCGTGGAGGTCGCCGACGCGTCCGTCGCGGACGGCACGGCGGCCCTCGACGCGGCCGTCGCCGCGCAGGCCGACTGGGCCGCGACCCCGCCCCGCGACCGTGGCGAGATCCTCCGGTCGGCGTTCGAGTCCGTCACCGAGCGGGCCGACGAGCTCGCGCTGCTGATGACGCTTGAGATGGGCAAGACCATCACGGAGAGCAAGGCCGAGATCACCTACGGCGCCGAGTTCTTCCGCTGGTTCTCCGAGGAGGCCGTGCGCATCGCCGGCCGCTACTCGACCGCCCCCAACGGCGCCACGCGGCTGCTGACGCTGAAGCAACCGGTCGGCCCGTGCCTGATGATCACGCCCTGGAACTTCCCCCTGGCCATGGGCACGCGCAAGATCGGACCGGCCATCGCGGCGGGCTGCACGATGGTCGTGAAGCCGGCCGGGCTGACGCCGCTCACGATGCTCTGGCTCGCGCAGGTGCTCGCCGACGCGGGGCTCCCGGACGGCGTGCTGAACGTCGTCACCACGTCGCGCACCGGTGACGTGATGGAGCCGCTGATCCGCGACCCGCGGCTGCGGAAGCTGACGTTCACCGGCTCCACCGAGGTGGGCCGCACGCTCGTCGAGCAGAGCGCGGAGGGGCTGCTGCGTGTCTCGATGGAGCTCGGCGGCAACGCCCCGTTCCTGGTGTTCGACGACGCCGACGTCGACGCGGCTGTCGACGGCGCGATGCTCGCGAAGATGCGCAACATCGGCGAGGCGTGCACGGCCGCGAACCGGTTCATCGTGCACGAGGCGGTGGCCGAGGAGTTCGGACAGAAGCTCGCCGACCGGATGGGCGGGCTGACCGTCGGGCGCGGCACCGAGGACGGCGTGGACGTCGGCCCGCTCGTTGAGGAGAAGCAGCGTGACAAGGTGGCCGAGCTCGTCGACGACGCCGTGGGCAAGGGCGCGGAGGTCCTCACCGGAGGCTCGGCCGTCGAGGGCGACGGCTGGTTCTACCAGCCCACCGTCCTGACCGGCATCGCCGAGGACGCCCGCCTTCGTCGTGAGGAGATCTTCGGCCCGGTCGCACCGATCATCACGTTCCGCGACGAGGACGAGGCACTGGAGCTGGCCAACGACACCGAGTTCGGGCTCGTCGCCTACGCCTACACGCGCGACGTCTCCCGCGTCGTCCGCGTCTACGAGAAGATCCAGACCGGGATGATCGGCATCAACCAGGGCATCGTCTCCAACCCGGCCGCCCCGTTCGGCGGCGTGAAGGCCTCCGGCTTCGGCCGCGAGGGCGGTGCCGAGGGCATCGAGGAGTACCTGGAGACCAAGTACGTCGGTCTCGCCCTGTGACGATGAGCCACTAGGTACATTCATCCGGTGCGTCTCCGTCTGCTCGTCCTCGCCCTGCTGGCCCCGTTGGTGCTGGCTGCCTGCGCGGGAGACCCCCCGGTGACCCCGACCAAGGACCCCGGACCCCTGGACACGGCGTCGTCGCCGTCGCCGCGACCGACGGCGAAGGACTCGCCGGCCTGCGAGCTGCTCACGTCCGCCGAGCGGAAGTCGATCGCCGGCGCGAAGGTCGACGTCGTGGCGCCGGGCAACGCCCCGCGCGGCGGGTACCAGTGCAAGTGGGTGAAGTCGCTGCAGGCACCCACCCCCACGCTCATCGCGGTGGTGGTCACGTCGGCGCAGCAGTGGTCCAAGAGCGTCCCGCAGCAGGTCGACCGGGCCATCGCCGCCGGCGCCGCCAAGAAGAAGACGTTCCTGAAGCGGCTGCTCGCCGCCAAGAAGAAGGTGCGGCACGGCACGGACAAGATCACCGACCGGGAGGCCTGCGACATGTTCTCCCTGATGTCGGAGATCTACGGTCGCAAGAAGGGCACGTACGAGGTCGTCTCCTTCCCCGCGTACGGCACGCAGCTGTCGGTCAACGCACGCAGCTGCCGGAAGGGTCGCTACATCTCCTTCACCTACACCGAGGGCAAGCTCCAGCCGTCGGGCCCGCTGAGCTTCGCGGCGCTGCGGCTGCTCCACATCACCGAGGCCCGCGCGGCCAAGCTGGCAGCTCGGAATTAAAGAGACCCGGTGGTCGAGTGCGCCCGCGAGCGCCAGCGAGCTGGGCGTGTATCGAGACCACTCCCGGAGCGAGTTTGATCACCCACTAGGTCTCGATACGCCGGGCGCCTCCGGCGCGCACACTCGACCTGGCCGCACGTTCGCGCGCTGAGCGCGCTCGGCGCGTCTCAGAAGGACACGTCGGCGCGACGGTCGTCGTGGCGGCGGTCGCAGACCAGTGAGCCGTCGGAGTACCGGACGCCGTCGGTGAACCGGGCCTCGATCTGGCCCGAGCCGAACTGCTCGACGTAGAGCCGCGCGTAGAGCCCGCCGGCCTCGAGCAGCTCGTCGTGGCTGCCGCTCTCCACCACCATGCCGTCGTCGATGCCGAAGATGACGTCGGCGGAGCGGATGGTGGACAGCCGGTGGGCGATGGCGATGGTGGTGCGGTCGCGGGTGGCGCGCTCGAGTGCCTCCTGCACCAGTCGCTCGGTCTCGGTGTCGAGCGCCGACGTGGCCTCGTCGAGGATCAGGATGCGCGGGTCCATCAGCAGGACGCGGGCGATGGCGAGGCGTTGCTTCTCGCCGCCGGACAGCCGGTAGCCGCGCTCGCCGGTGATGGTCTCGTAGCCGTCGGCGAACCCGAGGATGCGGTCGTGGATGTTCGCGTCGCGTGCGGCTTGCTCGATCTCCGCCGCCGTGGCGTCGGGCTTGGCGTAGGCGATGTTGTCGCGGATGGTGCCGTGGAACAGGTATGGCTCCTGGGTGACCATGCCGACCGCCTCGGCCACCGAGCCGAGCGTCAGGTCGCGGACGTCGTGGCCGTCGATGAGCACCGCGCCCTCGGTGACGTCGTAGAACCGCGGCACCAGGTACGTCATGGTGGTCTTGCCCGCACCGGACGGGCCGACGATCGCGGCCAGCTGTCCGGGCTCGACCCGCAGGCTCACTCCGCGCAGCGCCCAGCCCTCGCTCGGCGCCGCGTCCTCGTCGCGCTCGATCCGCACGCCGGAGTCCCCGAACCGGTCGCGGTTGACGGTGCCGGACAAGGCCCGCGGCTCGGGGTACTGGAACCAGACGTCGCGGAACTCGATGGCACCGTGCAGGTCGGCGTCGTCGATGCGGACCGCACCGGGCTTCTCGGTGATGGCCGGCTCGAGGTCGAGGTACTCGAAGATCCGACGGAACAGCGCGAGCGACGTCTGGACGTCGAGGCTCACGCGCATCAGCTGGAGCAGCGGCATCTGCAGCCGGGCCTGCAGCGTGGTGAACGCGACGAGCGTGCCGGCCGTCAGCGTGGCCGAGCCGCCGGTGATCATCAGGCCGGCGGCGAGGTAGAGCACGGCCGGCGTGATGGCGAAGAACGCCTGCACGGTGGCGAAGAACGCGCGGCCGGTCATCGCCTGCTCGACCTGCAGGCGGGTCTGCTGCCGATTGGCCTCGCGGTACCGCTCGACCTCGGCGTCGGCGCGGTTGAAGACCTTGGAGAGCAGGATGCCGGAGACGCTGAGCGCCTCCTCGGTGATGGCCGTCATCTCCGACAGCGACTCCTGCGTCTTGCGCGCGAGGCGCTGCCGACGTCGCCCGACGCGCAGCTGGATGGCGATGAACACCGGCATCAGGATCAGGGTCAGGATCGTGAGCTGCCAGGACAGGACCACCATCGCGATGAACGCCGCCGTGACCGTGACGGTGTTCTGCAGGATCGACGTTGCGGTGTCGGTGAGCACGGTGCGCACGCCGGCGACGTCGTTGGCCAGCCGCGACTGGATGTTGCCGGTCTTGGTGGCGGTGAAGAACGCCAGCTCCATCGTCTGCAGGTGCGCGAACAGATCGCCGCGGAGGTCGGCCATCGCGGAGTTGCCGACGGTGGACGTCAGCCAGTTCTGGGCGATGCCGATGAGGGCCGCCACGATCGGGATGACGCACAGCCCGACGACCAGCCAGGCGAGCAGGTCCATCCGCGGGTCGCCGGACTTCGGGAACAGGGCGTCGTCGAACACCGCCTTGGTGAGGAACGGTGCGAGCGAGTTCAGGATCGCGGCCGAGACGACGGCGACCGCGACGAGCACGAGCTTGCTGCGGTAGGGGTGGAGCAGCCCGGCGATGCGGCCGAGCACCGGCTCGTCGAGCTCAGCGTCGGCGGGGCCGAGGTGAGTGACGACGGGGCTGCTGCGGGGCACGTCCTCGATGCTATGCGGCATCACCCACCCCCACCCGGTTCGTGCGCTGTGGGCGAACGGGCCTGGCGGGTCGCTCGGATGGGTGCTTGCGTGGGGGCATGACGTCCTTCCTGGTCCTCGGCGGAACGGCGTGGCTCGGGCGGGAGGTGGCGCGCGAGGCCGCGGCGCGCGGGCACGACGTCACGTGCCTGGCCCGGGGCGAGTCGGGCGACGCCCCACCCGGCGTGCGGTTCGTCCGCGGCGACCGCGACGACCCACTGGCCTACGACGACCTCACCCAGCAGCGGTGGGACGCCGTCGTCGACGTCACCCGTCAGCCCGGCCATGCGCGCAGCGCGGTGCTCACCCTCGGCGACCTCGCCGGTCACTGGACGTTCGTGTCCACCGGCAACGTCTACGCCGACCTGTCCGTCCCGCTGGTGGAGGACGCCGCCCTGCTCGAGCCGCTGGCCGACGACGTCGCGACACCCGAGCTCTACGGCGAGGGCAAGGTCGCGTGCGAGCAGGCCGTGACGGCGTTGCCGAACCACCTGGTGCTCCGCGCCGGGCTGCTCGGCGGGCCGGGCGACCCGTCGGACCGGCTCGGCTACTGGGTCGCTCGCTTCGCGCGGGACCCCGGCCCCGCGCTCGTGCCGGACGTCCCGGACCTGCCCGTCCAGGTGCTCGACGTCCGTGACCTCGCCACGTTCATCGTCGACGCGGCGCTGCGCGGGGTGACCGGCGTGATGAACACGGCCGGCACGCCGCTGCCGTTCGCCGAGGTGCTCGCGATGTCGGCGGGCGCCGCGGGCCACGACGGCTCGACCCGGCCGGCGGCGGCGGACTGGCTGGCCGAGCACGACGTCCAGCCCTGGATGGGCCCGCGGTCGCTGTCGCTGTGGATCCCCGACGACGCCCTGGGCATGGTCGAGATGGACACGTCCCGCGCCGCCGGTGCCGGCCTGGCCCGGCGGCCGCTCGCCGAGACGCTGGCCGACATCATGGCGGACGAGCGGGCCCGCGGCCTCGACCGCGAGCGCCGCGCCGGCCTCACCGCGGCCGATGAGGCGGAGCTGCTCGCCGCCCTGTGATCTCGATACACCGCCTCGTTCCTCGGCGGCACTCGATCACCGGATGCTCGGTGATCGAGTGCCGAGCGAGCGCCAGCGAGTGAGGCGTATCGAGATCACACGTCGTCAGTGGAACCGGCGCAGGCGGAGGCTGTTGGTGACGACGAAGACCGAGCTGAACGCCATGGTCAGGCCGGCGATCATCGGGTTGAGGAAGCCCAGGGCGGCCAGCGGGATGGCGGCGACGTTGTAGGCGAAGGCCCAGAACAGGTTGCCCTGGATGGTGCGCAGCGTCGCGCGGGACAGCCGGACGGCGTCGACGGCGGTGGCGAGGTCGCCGTGCACGAGCGTCAGGTCGGACGCGGCCATCGCGACGTCGGCGCCGGTGCCCATCGCGATGCCGAGGTCGGCCGCGGCGAGCGCCGCCGCATCGTTGACGCCGTCGCCGACCATCGCCACGACGCGACCCTCGTCGCGCAGCTTCTCGACCGTGCGGAGCTTGTCCTCCGGCGTCACCTCGGCCTCGACCCGCCCGATGCCGACCTCGCGCGCCACGTCCTCGGCGACCTCGCGACGGTCGCCGGTCAGCAGCACCGGCTCCAGCCCGAGCGCCCGGAGGTCGCGGACGGCACCGGCTGAGCTCTCCTTCACCGTGTCCGCGACGGTGATGGTGCCGAGCGGCTGCCCGTCCGCCTCCACCGCGACGACGGTCCCGATGCTTGCCGCGCCCTCGGTCCTTGAGCTCGTCGAAAGGACGTGACCCACCCACGACGGCCGCCCCGCCCGGACGACCCGGCCGTCGACGACGCCCCGCACGCCCTGGCCGGCGACGTTCTCGAACTCGGTGACGGCACCCGGCTCGGTGAGCGTCGCGATCGCCCGCGCGACCGGGTGCTCCGACGCGTGCTCGAGCGTCGCGGCGACGTGCCGCAGGTCGTCCTCGTCGACCCCGTCGGCGGGGGTGACGTCGGTGACGGCCATCTGCCCGGTGGTGACGGTGCCGGTCTTGTCGAGCACGACGGTGTCGATGCGCCGCGTCGACTCCAGCACCTGCGGGCCCTTGATCAGGATGCCGAGCTGGGCGCCCCGGCCGGTGCCGACCATCAGGGCGGTCGGCGTGGCGAGCCCGAGCGCGCACGGGCAGGCGATGATCAGCACGGCCACGGCCGCGGTGAAGGCCTCGGTCGTGGAGCTGGTCGAAAGCACCCACCCGACGAACGTCAGGACGGCCAGCACGATGACGGCCGGCACGAACCACGCGGAGACGCGGTCGGCCAGGCGCTGGACCTCGGCCTTGCCCTCCTGGGCCTCCTCGACGAGCCGCACCAGCTGGGCGAGCCGGGTGTCGGCGCCGACGGCGGTGGCGCGGACGACCAGCCGGCCGTCGAGGTTCACGGTGGCGCCGGTGACCTCGGAACCCGGACCCTTCTCGACCGGCAGGGACTCACCGGTGAGCATCGACTCGTCGACGCCGGACCGGCCCTCGACCACGACGCCGTCGGTGGCGATCCGCTCGCCCGGACGCACGGTGAACTCCTCGCCGAGCGCGACGTCGACCACCGGCTGCAGGTCCATCAGGGCGCGGAGCGCGGCGCTCGACTGCTTCTTCGCGCGCGCCTCCAGGAAGTGGCCGGCGAGGATGAACGTGGTGACCGCGGACGCGACCTCGAGGTAGATCTCGTCGCCGCCCACCCCGGCGGCCGTCCACGTCCACTCCATCCGCATCATCCGGTCCCCGGCGTCGCCGACGAACAGCGCCCACAACGACCACAGGTACGCGGCGCCGACGCCGACGCTGATCAGCGTGTCCATCGTGGCGGCGCCGTGCCGGGCGTTGAGCGCGGCCGACCAGTGGAACGGGTACGCGCCCCACAGCACGACCGGCGTGGCCAGCGCGAGCACGACCCACTGCCAGTAGTCGAACTGGGCCGCCGGCACCATCGACAGCACGAGCACCGGAACGGTCAGCACCGCCGAGACGACCAGCCGTCGCCGGATCGAGCGGAGGCCGTGCAGGCCGCCATGCTCGTCCGCGGGCTGCTCGTGGGGGAGCGTCGCGGAGTAGCCGGTCTTGGCGACGGTGTCGACGATCGTCTGCGGGTCGAGGCCCGCGGGCAGCTCGACCGTGGCCTTCTCGGTCGCGTAGTTCACCGTGGCGGTGACACCGTCGAGCCGGTTGAGCTTCTTCTCGATGCGCGCGGCGCACGACGTGCACGACATCCCCTGCACGTCGAGCCGCAGCACCGTGGGAGCGGTCATGTCAGGGCGTAGCCGGCCTCGTCGACCGCCTCCGCCACGGAGTCGCGCGAGACCGGGGCCTCGCTCGTGACCGTGACGGTGGACGTGCCGCCGGCGACGAGGTCGACGTCGACGGACGTGACGCCGTCGAGCGCGCCGACCTCCTCGCTCACCGCGTGGACGCAGTGCTCGCAGGTCATGCCGGTGACGGAAAAGGTCTCGGTGGTCATGAAGGTCCTTTCGAAGGTGGTTCCTGAGCCTGTCGAAGGGCTCAAGGAACGAAGGTCAGGATCGGACGAGTCGGGCGATGGCGTCGGAGGCCTCGCGCACCTTCACGTCGGCCTCGTCACCCCCGGTGCGGGCGGCGTCGACGACGCAGTGGGCGAGGTGCTCGTCGAGCAGCTTCAGGGCGACGGACTCGAGCGCCCGGGTCGTCGCGGAGACCTGGGTGAGGACGTCGATGCAGTACGTGTCCTCCTCGACCATGCGGGACAGGCCGCGGACCTGGCCCTCGATGCGTCGGAGCCGGGCGAGGACGGCGACCTTGTCGTCGCTGTAGCCGGGGTTGGGATCGCTCATCGCAGGAGCTCCTTCATCAGGTCGATCTCCCGCACCTGTGTGCGGGTGATGTCGTGGGCGAGGTCGATGGCCTCGGAGTTCTCGCCGTCGCGCATCTCGCGCTCGGCCATGGTCACGGCGCCCTCGTGGTGCTGGATCATCGACTTCAGCCACAGCCGGTCGAACTCGGTTCCGGTGGCGGCGGCGAGCTGGTTCATGCGGAAGTCGCTCATCATCGAGTCCTCCCGCATGTGGGCCATCCCGTGGCCCGGCGGGTCGGGGGGGTCCCAGTCGTCGAGCCAGGCCTTCAGCGTGCGGATCTCCGGCCGCTGGTTCTTCGCGACCTGTGCCGCCAGGTCCCGGACCTCCGCGCTCGCCCCGGCGTCGTCGACCAGGTCGGCCATCGCCAGGGCCTGCTCGTGGTGCGGGACCATCTGCTGGGCGAAGTCGATGTCGGCCTCGTTGTGGTCGGTGTCGCCCCCGCACCCGGCCAGGAGCAGCACCGCAGCCAGGAGTGGAGCGAGCAACCTCATGACCCGGACGGTACCCCCTAGGGGTATGAATCTCAAGGCCGCTCCTAGAGTCGGCCCATGACACAGCAACCCGGGCTCGACGGAGTCCTCGGCGTGGAGCACATCGAGGCCGGCCCCGACAAGGTCGTCGCGCGGTTCACGATCGGCGAGCAGCACCTGCAGCCCTTCGGCATCCCGCACGGCGGCGTCTACTGCTCGGTGCACGAGTCGACGGCGAGCTCTGCGGCCTACATCTGGCTGCAGGAGCGCGACCCCGAGAGCGTCGTCGTCGGCACGAACAACATCTGCGACTTCCTGCGTCAGGCCAAGCTCGGCGACGTCATCGACGTCACCGCCACGCCCATCCAGCGCGGCCGCACGCAGCAGCTGTGGCGCGTGGAGTCCCACGACCAGGACGGCCGGCTGATCGCCCAGGGCCAGGTCCGGCTGGCCAACATCAAGCCGCGATGACCCGCCGCCACGCCCGCTCGGGCTCGCCGTTCGAGGACTCCATCGGCTTCAGCCGGGCCGTCCGGGTGGGCGAGACGGTCGCCGTCTCCGGCACTGCTCCGGTCTGGCCGGACGGCCACGTCGACCCGGACCCCGCCGTCCAGGCGCGTCGCTGCTGGGAGATCGCCCTCGACGCCCTGGCCGAGCTCGGCGGGACACCCGCCGACGTCGTCCGCACCCGCCAGCTCATCATCGATGCCGCCGACGCCGACGCGATCGGCGCCGTGCACGGGGAGACCTTCGGCGACGTCCGCCCGGCCAGCACCATGGTCGTCGTCGCCGGCCTGCTCGACCCGCGCTGGAAGGTCGAGGTCGAGCTCGACGCCGTGGTCTCCGTTGAACGGTGACCTAGCGTCCATCGACCCGTTGGAGCGGTGACTTGGCGTCCACTGCGACCCTCGAGGTGGACGCCTACACACCGCCCCAGGGCGACGTCAGCGTGTCGGTGGCTCCGCGTCCACCGGCGGTCAGGGCTGCTTGAGCTTCCGCCAGCCACCCGCGCGGTTGTCGGCGATCAGCTGACGGAAGAACGCCAGCAAGGGCTCGCGGCGGATCTCGTCGCCCTCGCGGAAGCCGATGGTCCGCGCGGTCTGGTTGTCGTGCCCGGCGGTGATCAGCCCGTCCGGGTCGGGGACGATGCCGCCGTCGTAGACGAAGACGTTCACGTGGTCCTTGGCGGCGAGGAAGGCCGCGACGTTCCCGTCGAGAACGAAGTAGGGCTGGACGGTGCGCTTGATCGTCTCCGTCAGCTCCGGGTCGGCCTCGTGCAGGATCTCCCGCACCTGCTCGAAGATCTCCTGCTGCCAGTCCGGGAGCTTCTCCAGGTACTCGTCGACCCTCGGGTCCCGCCGGTCTCCCATGCGTCCGTAGACTAGTGACGTCGGGAGCGACTGGCGTTGAGGTGGATACCACCGGGAAGCCCCGACGGACCGAGATCAACGGGACCGTTCGCCTGGGCCCCTCCGAGAATTCCCGCACGGAGGCCCACCATGACCATGATGACCATGACCCCAGCCACGCCGTTCCCCACCGAGGCGATCGACGACGCCGACGTCCGCGTGCTGCTGCTGGAGAACATCCACACCGACGGCGCCGAGTTCCTGCGCGGCAAGGGCTACCAGGTCGAGCAGGTCGACCGCGCGCTCGGCGAGGACGAGCTGATCGAGGCGATCCAGGGCGTCCACCTGCTCGGCATCCGGTCCACCACGTACATCACCGAGAAGGTCCTCGACGCCGCTCCGGACCTGCTCGCCATCGGCGCCTTCTGCATCGGCACCAACCAGATCGACCTGCCGGCCACGTCACGCCGCGGCGTCGCCGTCTTCAACGCGCCGTACTCCAACACCCGCTCGGTGGTGGAGCTCGCGATCGCGGAGATCATCTCGCTGGCCCGCCGCCTGCACGAGAAGTCCACCGACATGCACGCCGGCATCTGGAACAAGTCGGCCGCCGGCAGCCACGAGGTGCGCGGCCGCACGCTCGGCATCGTCGGCTACGGCAACATCGGCAGCCAGCTGTCGGTGCTCGCCGAGGCGCTCGGCTTCAAGGTGATCTTCTACGACATCGACGACAAGCTCGCCCTCGGCAACGCGCGCCGCTGCGCCACGCTCGAGGAGCTGCTCGCCGAGGCCGACGTCGTCACGTTGCACGTCGACGGCCGGCCGGGCAACGCGGGCCTGTTCGGCGACGCGGAGATGTCGCTGATGAAGCCGCGCTCGCTGTTCCTCAACCTCTCCCGCGGCATCGCCGTCGACCCGGCCGCGCTGCGGGCGCACATCGAGTCCGGCCACATCGCCGGCGCCGCGGTCGACGTCTTCCCGGTCGAGCCCAAGCGTCAGGGCGACCCGTTCGAGTCCGAGCTCCGCGGCCTCAAGAACGTCATCCTCACCCCGCACGTCGGCGGCAGCACCGAGGAGGCGCAGCAGGACATCGGGCGCTTCGTCGCGTCCAAGCTGCGCTCGTACACCGCGTTCGGCAGCACGTCGCTCAGCGTGAACCTGCCCGAGATCAACCTCGCGGCCGACACCACGCGGCACCGCCTGGCGCACGTGCACCTCAACGCCCCCGGCGTCCTCGCCACGATCAACGGGCTGATGGGCGACCACGGCGTCAACATCGAGGCGCAGTCGCTCGCGACCCGCGGCGAGCACGGCTACGTCATCACCGACGTCGCCGAGGCCGTCGCACCTGAGGTGCTCGCCGAGCTGGCGCAGCTTCCCGAGACGGTCCGGCTGCGCCAGCTCTCCTGAGCCCTACTGGGTGCTGAACGGCGGGTACTCGTCGGTCAGCAGGTAGACGTAGCTGACGAGCCTGGTGTTCCAGCGCGAGACGCCGATGACGAACCGGCCCATGCCCTCGGGCCAGCGGCCGAGGATGATCACGGCGAACCAGCCGACGAAGACGACGACGCCGACGGCGATGCCCACCAGCGCGAGCACGATGAACTGCGGGATCGCCAGCAGCAGGCGGAAGAAGATGGTGAGCCGGTTGCGTCCCTCGGTCGACGGGACGACGTCGATGCGGACACGGGGGTCCGTTCCCGGGTCGTCGAACGACGTGTCGAAGGCGAACGGCGGATACTCCTCGCGCAGCCAGAACAGGTAGGTGCCGACCCGTGCGGAGTAGCGGACGTACATGATGATCGGCTTCTGCAGGCCCTCCGGCACCGTGCCGGTGATCACGCCGACGATCCAGCTGACGACGGCGAGGAGCTCGGCCACGATGCCGAGCACGTAGAGCACGATGATGTGCGGGATGGCGAGCAGCCAGTGCACCAACGGTCGCCAGCGCGCGATCTTCTCGGGCGTGTCGAACGTGTAGGTGATCGGGTAGCCCGACGCAGGCGTGCCTGCGGCGGGGGTGACGGTCTCATCGGTCATGGGCTGAAAGTACCGCTGAATCCGGGCTTCGGGTGCGTTCTTCAACCGTTGGCGTCGTCGTCGCCGGAGAGCACCTGCTTGGCCTTGCGGCGCAGGCGAGCGCGGCCGAGCCGGACGACGTGGCGGGTGGGCACGGGACGCACGGGCAGCTCGTCGGGGTCGCGGTACGGCTCGGTCATCCCGCTGGCGTGCAGCACGCCCATCGCCGCGGCGGCGGCCAGCCGGGTGGACACCTCGGTGGGCGCCACGCCGTCGCCGGCCTCGGGGGTGGTGGCCAGGTCGGCGAGGTCGCCGACGACGCGCACTCCTGACGCGGCGATGGCGCCGGCCATCTCCGCCCCGATGCCCGCCGCCTCGTCGAGGGCCCACTGCTGTGCCCGGACCTTCGGCTCCGACGCGTCGCGGGGGCGGGCCTGCAGGTAGCGCGCGGCGCCGAGTCGCATCGCCTGCAGATGCATGTGCTTGGGCAGCTTCGCCTTCGTGAACTGCCGGTTGAACTCGCGGATGAGCTCGACCTCGGACCAGGACAGCGACCGGTTCGCCAGGTCGTCCTCCGCCGACAGGGTCCCCTCGGCGGCGCCGGTCAGCTGCTCGAAGACCCGGAGGAGGTGGTCGGGACGGCGTCGGTCGGCGACGACGACGGTGACGTGGTCCGTCCCCACCGCGGCGGCCCACCGCTCCACCAGCCGGTCGTGCCGGTGCCGCCACCAGAACGTCGGGGTCAAGCGCGTGGTGTCGGCCTCGTGGAGCATCGCGGTGAGCCAGGTGTCCAGGTCCGCGCGCAGGCCGCTCTGCACGTACTGCTGCCACTGCGACGCGAGCAGTCCGGCGATCGGCCGCAGCGTGACGACGACGTGGAGGCCGGACGAGCCAGATCTTTCCGCCCACGGCCCGGAACCCCCGCCCAGGTCGTCGACCGCCCGTTCGATCGCGGCGGGCCGGGCGTCGGCGAAGAACTCGCTGCTGACGACCACGCACCGCGCGCGACTGCGTCGGACCTCCCGGGCGAACGACTTCCACGGCCGCAGCGTCTTCGCGGAGCCGACGACGTCGCGATCCGTGTAGGCGTCGACGAGCGTCTGCACCTGCACCATCGGCTGGCTGTCGGCGCCGGCGTAGGCGATGCCCTGCCGGGCGAGTGCCGGCCGCGACGTGTGGAACGCGTGCTGCACCGACGTGGTACCGGTCTTGTGCGGGCCGACGTGGAGGAGCCGGGTGCCGTCGGGGACGCACAGGTCGTCAGACGGGGGCACCCGTCGTCACCTCCGTGCCCGACCAGGCCGCGAGCGTCTCGGCACACCCGGCGTCGAGCTTCACGTCCGCGAGGTCGTCGCCGCGCGTGGCGCCGCGGTTGACGATGACGACCGGGATCCCGTTGGCTCGCGCCCGACGGACGAACCGCAGGCCGGACATCACCTGCAACGACGAGCCGAACACCACCAGTGCCTCGGCCGCCTCGGTCAGGGCGTAGCAGCGCTCGACCCGGTCCTTCGGCACGTTCTCGCCGAAGAAGACGACGTCCGGCTTGAGCCGCCCGCCGCAGCTCGAGCAGCCGGCGACCGCGAAGCCCGACGTGTCGTCGAGCTCGACGTCGCCGTCCGGGCGCATCGTCGCGTGCTGGTCGGCCCAGCCGGGGTTGAGGACGGACAGCCGGGCCTGGAGCTCGTCGCGGGTGGACAGCTCACGGCAGTCGAGGCAGATGACGCGGTCGACGCGCCCGTGCAGGTCGATGACGTCGCGGTGCCCGGCCTTCTCGTGCAGCCCGTCGACGTTCTGCGTGATCAGCCCGCTGAGCCGTCCGGCCGCCTCGAGCTCGACGAGCGCGTGGTGCGTGGCGTTCGGCTGTGCCTCGGACATCCGGCTCCAGCCGACGTGCGCCCGCGCCCAGTACCGCTGCTGAGTCTCGGGGCCGGAGACGAGCTCCTGATAGGTCATCGGCGTGCGGACCGGCGCACCCGGCCCGCGGTAGTCCGGGATCCCCGAGTCGGTGGACACGCCCGCGCCCGTCAGAACCAGCCAGCGGCGATCGGTCAGGACGGGGGGAATCACCCGTCCAGACTAGGACTCACGCGGAAATCAGCCCGATGAGCTTCTCGACGGTGTTGAGGTTGCGGGCGGTGGCCGGCTCGCCGAGGGCCTTGAGGATCGTGTTCGTCTTCATCTGCTCGTGGCCGGCGCCGTCCGCGTAGCGGATGTGGAGGTCGCGGCCGATGACCTCCCAGTGGTCGTCGCCGGTCTCGAACGTCCGGGCCTTCTCGATCGCGGCCTTCGTCGGCTCCTTCGCCATGAACGAGACGTACGAGAACTTGGCCTGGACCACCTCGAACGGGTGGGCGTCGAGGGCCTCCTGCAGCTCGGCGCGCGTGCGCGAGACCACCTCGCGGAAGAACCCGTACCGCTTCTCGATGGCCTGCTCGAGCCCGCGCTCGAAGGCGTCGAGGTCCTTCGGCGGGGTGGCGATCAGGTTGCCCGACGCGATGTAGGTGGAGACGTGGGTGGCGCCCAGGTCGGCGGCGATCTCCCGCAGCTCGGCCATCGGGAGCTTGGCCCCGCCCACGTTGACGGCTCTCAGGAGGAAGACTCGCGGCTCGCTCATGAGGCGATTCTTCCCCCGGACGTGCAAAACCCGGCCGGGAGGGAGCCACGGGCCGGGTTTGCGAAGCAAATGGCGGGAGGGAGTTGGTGCCACCTGCACTCACTACAACGAGTTCTAGTCGAGGGGGTTACGGAGGTGACGAGAAAGTTTTTCCGGACTCGTCCGCCATCGCGAGCGCCATCGCCCGGAACTGCTCCAGGGACCACTCCAGCGTGGCGACGTCGTGGACGCCGGTGGACTGCTCATAGCCGATGAGCAGGTACAACGCGGCGCGCGCGAGCACCGCGGCCCGCTCCGGATCGCCGATCAGCGCCTCGAACGCCTCCTGCACCGCGTCCAGGCGCTCGCGGTCGACATCCTCCTGCACCGCCGCGACCGCCGGGTCGATGCCCGCCCACACCCGGATCGCCGCCTCCGCGGAGTGCGGAAGGCTGATGCCGGCCTGCATCAGCAGGTCGATGCGCTCGTTGATGTCGCCCTCGCTGCGGGCCAGCTCGCTGGTGCGGGTGGTGCGCTCGGTGTGCCAGTGGTCGATGAGACGTGTGGTGTAGTCCTGCCACGACTCGAACGAGTGGTAGAACGCGCCGGTGGTGACGCCGAGCCGGGCGCACAGCGGCGCGAGCTTCAGCCCGCCGTAGCCGTCCTCCGCGAGGATCTGCAGGCCCGCGACGTAGTAGCGGTCCTGCAGGGCGTCGTTCGTGGTCGGCACGAGCACATCGTATAGACAAGACCGGGTTTCCATAAGTAGACTTATGGAATGTCGTTCCGTGATTCCGGCGAAGTCGTCCACTACATCGGTGGCATCTTCGAGACCGCCTTCCAGGACCCCGAGCTCGCTCCCAAGCTCAAGGCCGCCGACGTCGTGCTGCTGTTCGAGTTCTCCGATCCCGACACCCGCCTCGTCGTCGACATGGCGAACGGCGCGGTCAGCGAGGAGGTCGGCGACCTCCAGGTCGGCGCCACCATGGCGATGTCCGCGGACGTCGGCAACGCGTACTGGCAGGGCAAGGAGAACCTGCCGCTCGCGATGGCCAAGGGAAAGATCAAGGTCAGCGGCAACGTCGCCTCGCTGCTTCGCCTGGCTCCGCTGAGCAAGAAGCTGTACCCCGTCTACGTCGACCGCCTCAAGCAGGACGGTCGCGACGACCTGGTCGTCGCGTAGTTCTCCCCATGAAACCGCTCGCAAGCTGCCTGTATCGCGTCAGAACCCGCGAGAGCTCGCGCTTTCACGGGGACCCCAGGAGGAACGGATGACCGTCGCCACGGACCGCGCGTTCCACCCGCTCCGCGTCACCGACCTCGACTTCTGGGGTCGCACGTTCGACGAGCGCGAGGAGGTGTTCCGCACGCTCCGCGACGAGGCGCCGGTCAGCTGGCACCCGCCGATGGAGGGCGGGATCATGCCGTCCGAGCAGGAGGGCGTCTGGGTCGTCACCCGCCACGAGGACGTCCGCGCGGTCAGCCGCGACCCCGAGACGTTCTGCTCCGGCCAGGGCGTGCAGTGGGAGGACGTCCCCGACGACCTGCTCAGCGCGTCGCACTCGTTCCTGGCCGAGGACGCCCCGCGCCACGGAGCGCTGCGGGCGCTGGTGAGCGCCGCGTTCACCCGCAAGCAGGTGCAGCTCATCGAGCAGCAGATCAAGGCGCAGGCGCAGCGAATCGTCGACGACCTCCTCGACGCCGGCGAGGGCGACTTCGTCGAGCTCGTCTCCAAGCGCCTCCCGATGTGGACCGTCTACGAGATGATGGGCCTCGACCCGGCCGTGCGCGACGAGGCCGCGCACCTCGCCGACCAGATGGTCGGGTTCAACGACCTCGACGTCCTCGACGGCCGCGAGCCGGGCGAGGTCCTCAACGAGGCGCTCGTCGGTCTGCTGATGATGGGCCTGGAGTTCGCCGACCACCGCCGCAACCACCCGGCCGAGGACCTGATGACGAACCTCGTCCAGGCCGAGGTCGACGGGCAGCGGCTCACCGACGACGAGATCGCCGCGTTCTTCGTCCTCATCTCCGTCGCAGGCAACGACACGACGCGCAACACCATCAGCCTCGGCGCGCGGGCGCTGCAGGACTTCCCGGAGCAGCGCGCGCTCCTGCGCGACGACTTCGACGGCGTCATCGGCACCGCCACCGACGAGCTGCTGCGCTGGGCGTCGCCGGTCATGACGTTCCGGCGCACCGTCACCCGCGACACCGAGCTGCGCGGCGTCCCGATCGCCGAGGGCGACTGGGTCGCGATGATGTACACGTCGGCCAACCGCGACGAGCGCGTCTTCGACCGCCCCTACGAGCTCGACCTGCTGCGCAAGCCCAACCCGCACGTCGGGTTCGGCGGCGGCGGGCCGCACTTCTGCCTCGGGAACTTCGTCGCGAAGTTCCAGATCCGCGAGATCTTCTCCCAGCTGCTCACGCGTGCGCCGAACCTGGACCTGGGCGAGCCGGAGCACCTCGTGGGAAACTTCGTGCGGGGGGTCAAGCGCATGCCCTGCACGGTCTGACCGGAGGAACACCATGACCACGACCGAGATCAACCCCGCGTCCACCGAGGCCGAGCGCCTCGAGGACCTGATGGCGAGCCTGCGCGCCGTGCACGCGTCAGGCCGCACCAAGTCGATCGAGTGGCGCCTCAAGCAGATCGAGGGCATCGAGCGACTCGTCACCGAGCGCGAGGCCGACATCGCGGCTGCGCTGAAGGCCGACCTCGGTCGCAGCGCCGAGGAGGCGTGGCTCGCGGACGTGAACCCGAGCCTCGGCGAGGCCGTCTACGCGCGCAAGCACCTGAAGAAGTGGATGCGCCGGCGTCGTTCCGGCCTGCCGCTCAACCAGCGCCCGAGCAAGGCCTGGGTGCAGTACGAGCCGCTGGGCGTCGTCTTGGTCATCTCGCCGTGGAACTACCCGATCTACCTCGCGCTGAGCCCGCTCGTCGCCGCCGTGGCGGCCGGCAACTGCGTGGTCGTCAAGCCGTCCGAGCTCGCGCCGGCCTGCTCCGCGCTGATGGCCGACCTGCTGCCGAAGTACCTCGACCCCGAGGCCGTCGTGGTCGTCGAAGGCGACGGCGCCACGTCGCAGAACCTGCTGGCGCTCGGCTTCGACCACGTCCTGTTCACCGGCGGCACCGAGATCGGCCGCAAGATCATGGCCGGCGCGGCGCCGACGCTCACGCCGGTCACGCTCGAGCTGGGCGGCAAGAGCCCGGTCGTCATCGCCGCCGACGCCGACATCGAGGTGGCCGCCCGTCGCATCGCCTGGGTGAAGCTGCTCAACTCCGGCCAGACGTGCATCGCGCCGGACTACATCCTGGTCGAGGAGCCCGTGCGGCAGAAGTTCGTCGACACGCTGCTCTCGACGCTCAAGGAGTTCCGCTCCGAGGCGCCCGACGCCGGTCTGCCGATCGTCAACGAGCGCCAGCATCAGCGGCTCGCCAGCTACCTCGAGGCCACGAAGGGCACGGTCGTCGCCGGCGGAGAGGTGTCGGCGGCCGACTGCACGATCCAGCCCACCGTCATCGTCGACCCCGACCCCGACGAGCCGGCCATGACCGACGAGATCTTCGGCCCGATCCTGCCGATCATCCCGGTGAGCAACCTCGACGAGGCGGTCCGGTTCATCAACGGCCGGCCGAAGCCGCTCGCCCTGTACGGCTTCACGAAGTCCAAAGCGACGCGCGACCGCCTGGCCGACGTCCCCGCCGGCGGCACCGTGTTCAACCACATCGCGATGCACGTCCTCGTGCCGCAGCTGCCGTTCGGCGGCGTCGGCGACAGCGGCACCGGCGCGTACCACGGCGAGTGGGGCTTCCAGACGTTCAGCCATCGCAAGGCCGTGCTCGCCAAGCCGTCCAAGCCGGACCCGAAGTTCGTCTACCCGCCCTACACCGACCGCGCCCTCAAGCTGATGCGCCGCCTGTTCTGACCGACGTCCCTGTCATTGAGTGCCCGCGAGCTCTGCGAGCGGGTGTTTCGAGATCACCCTTGCTGGTGGTCTCGATACACCCCCAGCTCGCTGGCGCTCGCGGGGGCACTCGACCACCGGAGCGGCTCGGTGATCGAGTGCCTGCGAGGTCTGCGAGCGGGTGTTTCGAGATCACCGTTGCTGGTGGTCTCGATACACCCCCAGCTTGCTGGCGCTCGCGGGGGCACTCGACCACCGGAGCGGCTCGGTGATCGTGTGCCTGCG
>NZ_VDUX01000009.1 GCF_008039565.1 Aeromicrobium terrae | reverse complement strand
TCATGACAAGGTCGTCGGTTCGATTCCGACAAGCGGCTCCACGTTCAGGGGACGAAGGTTCTGGCCGGTATCAACCGTGCTCCTCGTCATGACAAGGTCGTCGGTTCGATTCCGACAAGCGGCTCCATTAGCGTCACCCCATGACGCACTACCTGATGACCGTGCACGGTCCCGG
The DNA here is from genome assembly GCF_008039565.1 of Aeromicrobium terrae. Classification (GTDB taxonomy): domain Bacteria; phylum Actinomycetota; class Actinomycetes; order Propionibacteriales; family Nocardioidaceae; genus Aeromicrobium; species Aeromicrobium terrae. Next base: position 63,218 of record NZ_VDUX01000009.1, on the reverse strand, counting down.
TGAGGTCGACGGGCACGCGAACTACGGCTCGCGTGAGGCGATGGAGCAGGCCTTTGCCGCCACGGAGGCGTTCAACGAGGAGCTCCGCGAGCAGGGGTACTGGGTGTTCGCCGGCGGCCTGGAGTCCGCGTCGAAGGCGGCCGTGGTCGACGGCCAAGGCGAGGCTCCGCTCGTCACCGACGGCCCGTACCTGGAGTCCAAGGAGCTGCTGGCCGGGTTCTGGCTCATCGACGTGCCCGACCGGGCGACCGCCCTGGAGCTCGCGGCCCGGGCGTCCCGCGCCTGTGGCGGCCGGATCGAGGTCCGGGCGTTCGACGAGCACTCGGAGCGTTCACGCTAGGTTGGCCGCCATGACCGAGCAGATCGACCTGGCCGAGGTGACCGCGGGAGTGCACGCGCTGGTGCCGATCCTCGGCGCCATGGGGCTCGAGGTGGTGCAGAGCGAGCGCGGAGCCGCCGCGGCGAAGCTGCCCACCGGACCCAACGTGAACCACTTCGGGGTCTCCTACGCCGGCAGCCTGTTCTCGGTCGCCGAGATGTTGGGCGGCCTCATCGGCCAGTCGAGCTTCACCGTGCCCGGCGGCGTGCCGTTGGTGAAGCGTCTGGAGATCGACTTCACCCGGCCGGCCACCACCGACGTGGTCGCGCGCACGACGCTGTCGGAGGACGAGATCGCCCGGGTGCAGTCGGAGGCCACCGAGAACGGCAAGGCGGACTTCGAGCTGCTGGCCGAGGTCACCGACGAGGCCGGGACGGTCGTCGCCCGCACGCACGGCTTCTACCAGCTGCGCGTGATGGGCTGAACCGTCAGGCGAAGCGGGTCGGAAACTGGTCGTCGTAGTGGCTGCGAGGGCCGGGGCGGTGCCCGTAGCCGTCGGACGTGATGGTGCGGACCAAGGCGGCAACCACCACCGCCAGGAACGGGACGAGGATCAGGATCAGGAGTGTCATGACTCGATCCTGGGCTCCTGAGGTAGGCCCCCACATCGGTCGGAATCCCCAGGTTTCCAGGGTGCCTACCTCAGAAACCGCCGAGATCCTGCCTCAGGCGACGTCGGTACGGGACGGCGCCAGGGAGAACGTGAAGACGAGGTCCGTGCCCTCGCGATGCGCGGTGTGGTCGGGGAAGACCCGGTCCATCAGGGCGTGGGCGCGGTGGTTCCGGGCGGAGGACTCGGCGACCAGCTCGGTGTAGCCGAGCCGGGCGGCGCGGTCACGGATCCAGAGCGCCAGCCGCGTGCCGACGCCGAGGCCCTGCCAGTCGTCGGCGACCTCGACGGCCAGCTCGGCCCGGCGGCCGCCGAGGCTGATCATGCGCGCGATGCCGATGGCCTCACCGTGCGCCAGGGCGACGACGGCGACGTGCCGGCAGCCGTCCACGGCGCTCAGGATGCGTCGGGTCTGCTCGTGCAGCACCGGCATCGGCGTCAGGTAGCGCAGGGCCCGGCTCTCCGCGGACATGCCGGCGAAGACCTCGTCGAGGAGGCCGCCGTCCGTGGCATCGAGCTCGCGCAGCGCCACCGGGATCATGTGTCCGGGCATGCCTCCACCGTGACCCTCTGAGGTATCTGCGGACATCGGCGAACCTCCCTAGATCGGCGTCGTCCTACCTCATAGACGTCTGCGATAGTCGCTGCGTGACATCGCTGCTGCACGAGCGCTTCCCGGACCTGCGCGAGAACCTTCCGCACGTCGCGCTCGGCACCCGCCCGACGCCGGTCCGCCGGCTGGAGGCGCTCTCCACCGGAGCCGCCGAGATCTGGCTGAAGGACGACGGCGCGTTCGGCGACGGCGGGTGGGGCGGCAACAAGGTGCGCAAGCTCGAGTGGCTGATCCCCGACGCCCAGCGCAGCGGGCGGCGCACGATCCTCACGTTCGGCGCGCTCGGCACCAACTGGGGGCTCGCCGCGACGCTGTACGCCCGCGACCACGGCCTGCGCACGGCGCTCGCGCTCGTCGACCAGCCCGTCGACGACCACGTCCGGGCCCAGCTGGAGCGGCACCGCTCGTCCGGGGCCACCCTGCACTTCACCCACTCCAAGGCGCGCACCGTGGCGATGGCTCCGTGGCTTCTCGCGCGGCACCGCACCGGGTTCAAGCCCCCGTACGTCGTGCCGGCCGGTGGGTCGTCGCCGGTCGGCGCGCTCGGCTACGTCGAAGCGGCGCTCGAGCTCGCCGGACAGGTGGCCGACGGCGTGCTGCCCGAGCCGTCCCACGTCGTCGTGCCCGTGGGCACCGGTGGGACCACCGCAGGCCTCCTGCTCGGCCTGCGGATCGCCGGGCTGCGGACCCGTGTCGTCGGCGTGATCGTCAACGACCAGCTGCGGCTGGACCACGGCCAGGTGACGCGGCTCGCCCGGCGCACCGCCGACCTGCTGCGGAGCCGCGGCGCCGACGTGCCGGACCCCGGTGCGGACCCGTCAGACCTGCTGATGACGCGGGACTGGCTCGGCGAGGGGTACGGGCACGCCACCCCGACGGCGCTCACGGCCCTCGCCCGGGCTCGCGACGAGGAGGGTCTCACGCTCGAACCGGTGTACACCGCGAAGGCGCTCGACGGCCTGCTGCAGATGGACGCCGACGGACGGTTCGGCGACGGTCCGGTGCTGTTCGTCAACACGAACGGGCCGCGCTGAGCGTCAGAGCACGATCGTGCCGCTGACCTCGCCCAGCCAGAGGTCGCCGGCCGTGGCGGAGATGGCGACCGTGTCGCCGTTCTCCAGGAACGAGTGGGTCGATCCGTCGGCCAGGGTGAGCGGCTCGGCGCCGTTCCAGGACAGCTCGATGAACGATCCGCGCTCGTCGCGCTCGCTGCCGCTGACGGTGCCCGAGGCGAACAGGTCGCCCGGGCGCACGGTGGCGCCGTTGACCGTCATGTGAGCCAGCATCTGCGCACCGGTCCAGTACATGCCGGCGAACGGCGGCCGCGAGACGACCTCGCCGTTCAGGCGCACCTCGAGCCGCAGGTCGAGTCCCCACGGCTCAAGGCCGTCGTCGTCGAGGTACGGCAGCAGCGGGACGTCGCGGTCCGGCGGGTGCGTGCGCACGGCGTCGAGGGCGGCCATCGGCACCACCCACGACGAGACCGACGTGGCGAACGACTTGCCGAGGAACGGGCCGAGCGGCTGGTACTCCCACGCCTGGATGTCGCGGGCGGACCAGTCGTTGACGAGACAGATGCCGAACAGGTGGGTGCCGGCGTCGGCCAGCGGCACCGGCTCGCCAAGCGTCGACGCCCCGCCGACGACGAAGCCGACCTCGGCCTCGATGTCGAGCCGCACCGAGGGGCCGAACACGATCTCGCCCTGCCCGGTGCGACGCTGGCCGCTCGGGCGATGGATCGGCGTGCCGGAGACGACGATCGTGCCGGACCGGCCGTGGTACCCGATCGGCAGGTGCTTCCAGTTGGGCATCAGCGCCTCGCCGTCCGGGCGGAACATCCGGCCGAGGTTCGTGGCGTGCTGCTCGGAGGCGTAGAAGTCGACGTAGTCGGCCACCGTGAACGGCAGCACCAGCTCGACCTGGTCGGCAGGGGAGACGTGGTGCTGCACGACACCGGTGTGCGCGTCGTCGACCCAGGCGAGCAGCGCCGAGCGGATCGCGTGCCAGGTCTCCGGGCCGGCGGCGAGCAGCGCGTCGAGCGAGCCGTCGGCGAACAGGTCGGCGTGCTCGGGCACGACGGTGGCCGCGGCGGTGGTGAGGTCGAGGACGTCGGTGTCGACGCCCACGCCCACGCGGCGCCGGCTCTCACCGGGCACCACGAACGAGCAGTACGGCAGCGTCGTGCGGCCGAAGTCGCCGGGCGTCACGACGTCCACGACTGGGCGTAGACGCCGTCGTCGACCGCGCGGCCGCCCTCGCCCAGCTCGAGCGGCCGGAACGTGTCGACCATGACGGCCAGCTCGTCGAACCGCTCGGCACCGAGGCTGGCCTCGATCGCCGCCGGGACGGGCCCGTGGGAGTGCCCGCCCGGGTGCACCGAGATCGAGCCCTTGCCGATGCCCGAGCCCTTGCGCGCCTCGTAGTCGCCGTCGACGTAGAACATGATCTCGTCGCTGTCGACGTTGGAGTGGTAGTACGGCACCGGGATGGCCAGCGGGTGGTAGTCGACCTTGCGCGGCACGAAGTTGCAGACGACGAAGTTGTTGCCCTCGAACACCTGGTGCACCGGCGGCGGCTGGTGGACGCGGCCGGTGATCGGCTCGTAGTCGGACACGTTGAACGCGTACGGGTACAGGCAGCCGTCCCACCCGACGACGTCGAACGGGTGCCGCGGAACGACGTGGACGGTGCCGGCCAGCCCGCCCGGGCCGGTGCCGCGGTGCTTGATGAACACCTCGACCTCGCCATCCCCCGCCGAATCAGCACCGCGGACCTCGGGCTCCGACGGGCCGCGCAGGTCGCGCTCGCAGTACGGCGCGTGCTCGAGCAGCTGGCCGTAGCGCGACAGGTACCGGCGCGGCGGGCTGATGTGGCTGTTGGCCTCGATGCAGTACGCCCGCACCTCGCCCTCGGGCAGCCACTGGTGCGTGGTGGCGCGCGGGATGATCAGGTAGTCGCCCGGCCCGAACGGCAGGTGGCCGAAGACGGTCTCGAGCACGCCGGACCCGGCCTCGATGAACACGCACTCGTCGCCGGTGGCGTTCCGGTACAGCGGCGACGCCTGGGACCCGACGGCGTACGAGATCCGCACGTCGCCGTTGCCGAGGACGAGTCGACGGCCGGTGACCAGGTCGCGGTCGGCGTCACTGAACAGGTCGTGCAGCTTCAGGTGGCGCGGGAGCAGCGGCTGGTTGGGCGTCGTGGACTGGTCCGGCAGCTCCCACTCGCGCGCCTCGAGCACGGCCGAGGGGACGCCGACGTGGTACAGCAGCGACGAGTCGGAGCTGAACCCCTCCTCGCCCATCAGCTCCTCGCGGTAGAGGTCGCCCTCGGGGGAGCGGTGCTGCGTGTGCCGCTTCGGCGGGACGTTCCCCGCGCGTCGGTAGTGGGCCATTGATACCTCCCGGACCTTGAGCTTGTCGAAAGGTCATTCCGACAGGCTCAATGACCGTACCTAGAAGTTGCCCCGCTTGGCCTGCTCGCGCTCGATGGCCTCGAACAGGGCCTGGAAGTTGCCCTTGCCGAAGCCCAGCGAGCCGTGCCGCTCGATCAGCTCGAAGAACACCGTGGGACGGTCGCCGACCGGCTTGGTGAAGATCTGGAGCAGGTAGCCGTCCTCGTCGCGGTCGACCAGGATGCCGCGCGACTGCAGCTCCTCGATCGGCACGCGGACCTCGCCGATCCGGGCGCGCAGCTCGGGGTCGGTGTAGTACGAGTCGGGCGTGTCGAGGAACTCCACGCCGCGGGCACGCAGGGCGTCGACGGTGGCGAGGATGTCGCTCGTCGCGAGGGCCAGGTGCTGGGCGCCGGGACCGCGATAGAAGTCGAGGTACTCGTCGATCTGCGAGCGCTTCTTGCCGACGGCCGGCTCGTTCAGCGGGAACTTCACGCGGTGGTTCCCGCTGGCCACGACCTTGCTCATCAGCGCGGAGTACTCGGTGGCGATGTCGTCGCCGACGAACTCGGCCATGTTCGTGAAGCCCATGATCCGGTTGTAGAAGTCGACCCACTCATCCATGCGGCCGAGCTCGACGTTGCCGACGACGTGGTCGAGGGCCTCGAAGATCCGGTGGTCGCCGTCGCGCTTGATGGTGGAGCGACGCTCGACGAAGCCGGGCAGGTACGGGCCGTCGTAGCGGCTGCGGTCGACCAGGGTGTGGCGGGTGTCGCCGTACGCGGCGATGGCGGCGCGGCGGACGGTGCCGTGCTCGTCGCTGACGTCGTGCGGCTCCTCCAGGACGGTGGCGCCCTGAGCGCGGGCGTGCTCGATGCAGGTGTCGACGTCCGGCACCTCGAGGGCGATGTCGCTGATGCCGTCGCCGTGCGCGCGGTGGTGCTCGACGAGCGGGCTGTCCGGGTCGACGGCGCCGGTGAGGACGAACCGGGTGGCTCCGGACTCGAGGACGTAGGCGTGGTGGTCGCGGTTGCCGGTCTCCGGGCCGGAGTACGCGACGAGGTCCATGCCGTAGACGAGCTGGTAGTACGACGCAGCCTGCGTGGCGTTGCCGACGACCCACACGATCGCGTCCCAGCCGGTGACCGGGAACGGGTCGGTGGTGCTGTCGTACTCGACGAGGCCGACGAGCTGCTTCAGCTGGTCGAGGTCGAGCTCCGCGAGGCGCTCGGCTGACGTGAGGACGGTGTCGTGGGTGGTCGTCATGCGTCCAGGTTCCCGGGGCCGCGACGGGTGAGGCAACCGGGCCAGATGACGGTGGTCAGGTGGGGAAGTTCTGCCGAGTATGATCGAGCCCAACTGGTCAATCTGCCGAGGAGTGAGAGCGATGGATGCACTGGACGTCGCGTTGATCCAGGCGCTGCGGGAGCACCCGCGGGCGGGTGACCTCGAGCTGTCGCGTCGCACCAAGGTGGCCCGGGCCACCGTGCAGTCGCGGCTGGCGAAGATGGAGGCCGCCGGGATCATCACCGGGTACGGCCCCGACATCGACCTCGCGGCCGCCGGCCACCCCGTGCAGGCGTTCGTCACGCTCGAGATCGCGCAGGGCCGGCTCGAGGTCGTCGCCGAGGAGCTGGAGTCGCTGCCCAACGTCCTCGAGGCCTACGTCACCAGCGGCCAGGCCGACGTCGTCTGCAAGATCGCAGCCACCTCGCACGAGGACCTGCAGGAGACGCTGCTGCACATCAGCAAGTCCGGCTCGGTGGTCCGGTCCACGAGCGTCATCGTGCTCAGCGAGCTGGTGCACCCCCGCGTCCTGCCGATGCTCGCGCGCGACGCGAAGGCCGCCGGCCGCGCGCCGGCCTACCGCTAGAGCCAGAGGTCGCGCAACGCGTCCACGTGGGCCTTGGCCTGGGCGAACCCGGCCCGCGCCGACGGGGGACGGGCCGCGGGATCGAGGATGTTCTTGCCGATCGCCGCGCGCGCTTCCGCGTCGGGTGTGATCACGACGTACGGGACGCCGAGGTCGCGGAGCTGGGACGTGGCGCTCCGCTGGGTGCCGATGCTGCGGTCGAGCGGGCTGATCGCCACCACGACGTCGCACCCGGCGGCGAGGTCGGCGTTCGACCCGGACCGGGCGCCGCCGTCGACGTAGAGCCGGCCGTCGATCGGGATCGGCGGGTAGACGCACGGCACGGCACAGCTGGCGTTGACGGCGTCCTCCAGCGAGGCGTCCGGGTGGTCACCCTCCGGCCCGAACGCCACGAGGGCGCCTGTCTCGGCGTCGATCGCCGTGACCCGCAGGTCGCGCTCGGGCCAGGTCAGGCCGCCGATCCGCTGTGCCACCTGCTCGTAGCGCTCGGCGACGGACGGGACGGCGCCGTTCGACGCGGCACGCACGGCCTTGGCGGCGAGCACCCGGCAGAACCGCTCGACGTCACCGCGCGACTGCAGCATGGCCGTGGCGTACTTGACCATCACGCCCAGGCCGATGCTCGCGAGCGGCACCCCGCCGTCGCCGAGGTCCGCCGGCGGCAGCAGCTGGCGCCGATAGAGCTCATCCAGGTCGAGGTCGCTGGTGATCTGCGCGCCGACGATCGAGCCGGCCGACGTGCCGATGACTCGGTCGGCGCCGGTGAGGTCGACGCCCTCCGCCGCGAGACCGGCGAGCAGCCCGGTCTCCCACGCGATGCCCGTGATGCCGCCGCCGCCCAGGACCAGTGCTCGTGTCGTCACGAGCACAGTCTGCAGGTGCTCAGCGCCGGATGGTCGACAACCTGTCCAGTGCCTCGCTGATCACCTCGGGGCGTTTGCAGAACGCCCAGCGCACGAGCGGCCGGCCGGTCTCCTTGTCGTCCCAGAACACCTGGTGCGGGATGGCGACGACACCGGCTCGCTCGGGCAGGCCGCGGCAGAAGTCGAGGCCGTCGTCGAAGCCGAGCGGCCGGATGTCCGTGGTGACGAAGTACGTGCCGTCGGGGACGAAGACCTCGAGGCCGAGGGCGGCGAGCCCGTCACAGAGCTGGTCGCGTTGCGATCGCATGCGCTGGGTGAACGACGCGTAGTAGTCGTCGTCCAGGCCGAGCGCCAGTGCGATGGCCGGCTGCAGAGGAGAGCCGGACGTGTAGGTCATGAACTGCTTGGCGCCGAGCATCGCCTGCACCAGCGACGCTGGCCCGGTGGCCCAGCCCACCTTCCAGCCGGTGAACGAGAACGTCTTGCCGCCGCTGGAGATCGTCAGCGTCCGCTCGGCCATGCCGGGCAATGTGGCGACGGGGACGTGCGGGACGTCGAACGTGAGGTGCTCGTAGACCTCGTCGCTGATGACGACGAGGTCGTGCTCGCGCGCCACCGCGGCGACGGCCTCGAGCTCCTCACGGGTGAGCACGGCGCCGGTCGGGTTGTGCGGGGTGTTCAGCAGGATCGCCGTGGTGCGCGGCGTGACGGCGGCCCGCAGCTCGTCGACGGAGAGCCGGAAGTCGGGTGGACGCAGGGTCACCGGCCGGCGCGCCCCGCCCGCCATCTGGATGACGGCGACGTAGGAGTCGTAGTACGGCTCGAGCGCGATGACCTCGTCGCCCGGGTCGACGAGACCGAGCAGTGCGGCGGCGATCGCCTCGGTGGCGCCGGTCGTGACCGCGACCTCGGTGTCCGGGTCGAGCTCGATCCCGTACCAGCGGCGCTGGTGCTCGGCGACGGCCGCCCGCAGCTCCGGGACGCCGGTGCCGGGCGCGTACTGGTTGCGGCCGCCGCGGAGCGCCTCGACGGCGGCCTCGATCACCGCGCCGGGTCCGTCGGTGTCCGGGAAGCCCTGCCCGAGGTTCACCGACCCGGTGCGCAGCGCGAGCGCGCTCATCTCGGCGAAGATCGTCGTGCCGAGGCCGTCCAGGCGGGCGCTGTGAGCCTTCACGCGTCCGAGGCTACGGGGGAAATAGATCGCCCCGCCGTTCTCGGGGGGTGAAACGGCGGGGCGAGACAGGCGCTGACGGGTTGCCCTCATCGGCCCTGCTGCGAGAAGTCTACGGACGCCGCAGACGGCGCAAGCGGTTTTGCGAAAAAATCTCGACAAGTGCCCGACATGTGGACGGAGCGCTTCTGAGGGTGTTCTCAGGTCGCTCGCGGACTGGGGTGCGACAATTCCCCGCATGACGATCGAAGCGCCGCCACGGCCCGCTCCGCGCCGGTCCGTGGGACGCCGGATCACGCAGGTCGTCGGCGTGCTGATGGTGCTCGCCGGCCTGGTCTTCCTCGGGTACTTCGCCTGGCAGTACTGGGGCACGAACATCGTCGCCAAGCAGCGCCAGGCCGACATCAAGACCTCCCTCCACCGCGACTGGGACAAGGGCATCGACAGCAAGGCCATCGGCCTGCTGCGCGTCCCCCGCTTCGGCAAGGACTTCGAGGTCCCGATCAACAGCGGCGGCAACTTCCAGGGCAAGAAGTCCACGGACGCGCTGGCCCGCGGCGTCGCCTGGTACGACAAGGGCGGCAAGCCCGGCCAGATCGGCAACTTCGTCGTGGCCGGTCACCGCGTCACCCACGGCGAGCCGTTCAAGGATTTCCTGAAGCTCCGGAAGGGCGACGAGGTCATCGTCGAGACGCGCAAGAAGATCTACACCTACGAGCTGCGCAACGACGGCGACTCGATCACCGTCGACTTCACGGTGTCCTGGCCGCTGTTCGCGGTGCCCGACCCCGACGAGCGCGGCGCCCGGCCCACCGAGCGGCTCATGACGATGCTCACCTGCTCCGAGCTGTTCCACACCCGCAACCGCAACGTCGTCATCGGCGAGCTGGAGCGGGTGCAGGACAAGGCCACCGGTCGCGTCGTCGACGCCACCGAGGCGGACCAGTCGTAGGCATGCAGGAGCATCGCTGGCGGTTCATCGAGCTCGCGCTCGCCCACGACGTGCTGCGGTTCGGCAGCTTCACGCTCAAGTCGGGCCGCACGTCGCCGTACTTCTTCAACGCCGGCGCCCTCGACACCGGAGCGGGACTCGCGGAGCTCGGCCGGGCGTACGCGGCCACGATCCAGGAGAGCGGCGTCGACTTCGACGTGCTGCTCGGCCCGGCGTACAAGGGCATCCCGATCGCGTCGGCCACCGCGGTGCAGCTCGCGGAGCAGCACGGGCGCGACGTCCCGTGGTGCTTCAACCGCAAGGAGCCGAAGGACCACGGCGAGGGCGGCCTGATCGTCGGGGCGCCGCTCGCCGGCCGGGTGCTTGTCGTCGACGACGTCATCACGGCCGGCACTGCCATCCGCGAGGTCGTGGAGATCGTGCGGGCCGAGGGAGCGGAGATCGCCGGCATCGTCGTGGCCATCGACCGGCAGGAGCGCGGTCAGGGTGAGCTGTCGGCGGTCCAGGAGGCCGAGCGTGACCTCGGCGTCCCGGTCCATGCGATCGTCACGCTCGACGACGTCGTCGAGTACGTCGAGACCACCGGCGAGCACGCCGAGCACCTCGACGCGATCCGCACCTACCGGGACCAGTACGGCGCATGACCATCGGGGTGGGCCCCTGGGAGGGCCCCTGGCCCGACGACGACCGCCTCGACCCCGAGCTGCTGGAGCACGGCGACCGGCGCAACGTCCTCGACCGGTACCGGTACTGGACGGTCGAGGCCATCGTCGCCGACCTCGACACCCGGCGGCACCCGCTGCACGTCGCGATCGAGAACTGGCAGCACGACCTGAACATCGGCTCGATCGTGCGCACCGCGAACGCGTTCAACGTCGCGGCCGTGCACGTGATCGGCAAGCGGCGGTGGAACCGGCGCGGCGCGATGGTCACCGACCGGTACCTGCGCGTGGAGCACCACGCCGACGTGGCCGGTCTCGTCGCCTGGGCGGCCGCCGAGCAGCTGCCGCTCGTCGGGATCGACAACCTCCCGGAGGCGAAGCCCATCGAGACGGCCGACATCCCGGCGGCCTGCGTGATGGTCTTCGGCCAGGAGGGACCCGGCCTGACGCGAGAGGCGCTCGAGGCCTGCGCGCTGCACCTGGAGATCACGCAGCACGGCTCGACGCGCTCCATCAACGCCGGAGCTGCAGCGGCCATCGCGATGCACGCCTGGATGCGGCAGCACGCACGCTGAGGCACGATTCAGGCGTGATCTCCGATCTCGTGCGCTCGACCGTCTCGGCCCTCACCCCACGGTTCAGGGCCGGCGACCTCGACGACCGCGACCCCGACTTCATGCGGGAGGTGCTGCCCCTCACCTGGATGTTCGTCTCGGCCTGGTTCCGGCCGGACATCCAGGGGCTGGAGAACATCCCGCGCGAGGGGCCGGTGCTCGTCGTCGGGAACCACACCGGCGGCGCGTCGTCGCCGGAGGTGCACATCTCGCAGCTCGCCTTCAGCACCTACTTCGGCGTCGAGCGCCTGCACTACCAGCTCGCGCACCGCATGGTGCTGAACTCTCCGGTCGGCCCGCTGCTGCGCCGGTTCGGCACCGTCGAGGCCGACGCGAACAACGCCGAGCTCGCCCTTGACGCCGGCGCCATCGTCTCCGTGTGGCCCGGCGGGGACTACGAGGTCTACCGGCCGAGCTGGGAGTCCGCCCGCGTCGACATGGGCGGCCGGAAGGGCTTCCTGAAGCTCGCGCTCACCAAGGACGTGCCGATCGTGCCGATGGTGACGCTCGGCGGCCAGGAGACCGCGCTCTTCCTCTCGCGCGGGGAGTGGCTGGCGAAGCTGCTCCGGGTGGACAAGTCGATGCGACTGAAGACGCTGCCGATCATGCTCAGCCTCCCGTTCGGCCTCCAGGTGGGTCCGCTGCCGCACGTCCCGCTGCCGGCGAAGGTCTCGATGCGGCTGCTCGAGCCGATCGACCTGCGCGAGCGGTACGGCGAGGACCCCGACCTCGACGAGGTCTACGCCGACCTCACGACGTCGATGCAGGAGGTCCTGACCGACCTGCAGCGCCAGCGACGGCTGCCGGTGATCGGATGAGGATCGAGGTCAAGCGCGCCGTCGCCGTCAGCCCGGACGAGGCGTGGGAGGTGGTCAGCGACCCGTGCGCGATCGGCTCGCTCAGCGACGCCGTGATCGTCCACGAGCTCGAGGAGGGCTCAACGCCGGGCGTCGGCACGCGGTACCGCGTGCTGCTGCGCGTCGGGCCGGTGCCGGTGGGCGGCAACGTCGAGATCATCGAGTTCGAGAAGGCGCGGGAGATGTCCTGGACCACGCTCACCGGCGTCGACCACCGCCTGCGCCTGCGCCTCCGCGAGCATCCGGACGGCGGATCCTGGCTGATCATCCGGTTCTCGTACGACTCCCCGGGCGTGCTGGGCAGCCTCGTGGACGTCGTGTCCTTCCCGGTGGTCCGCGGGACGATCCAGGAGCTGCTCGACGAGATCGTCGAGCGGCTCGAGTCCCGGCCCTAGGCTCGCTGCATGGGATCTCGCGTCCTCGTCATCGGCGGTGACGCCGCCGGCATGACCGCGGCCTCCGCGCTGCGTCGTCGCTTGCCGGCCGAGCACGAGGTCGTCGTGCTGGAGCGGACGCAGCGCACGTCGTACTCCGCGTGCGGCATCCCGTACTGGGTGTCCGGCGAGGTCGAGTCGGTCGACGACCTCGTGGCGCGGTCGCCCGAGGAGCACCGCGCCAACGGCATCGACCTGCGCACCGGCGCCGAGGCCGCCGCGATCGACGTCGAGGCCAGGTCCGTGACGTACCGCGACGCTGACGACGAGCAGACGCTGGACTACGACCGGCTGGTCATCGCCACCGGCGCCGAGCCACGCCGGCCGGATCTCCCCGGCATCGACGCGGAAGGGATCTACGGCATCCAGACGCTCGCCGACGGCGAGGCCGTGATCGCGGCTCTCGGCGAGCGGCCGCGCCACGTCGTCGTGGTGGGCAGCGGCTACGTCGGGCTGGAGATGGCCGAGGCGATGACCCAGCGCGGCATCGACACCACCGTGATCGAGCGCGGCGAGACGCCGCTGTCCCTGCTCGAGCCCAGCCTCGGGACGAAGGTCGCCGACGCGATGCGCGACCTCGGCATCACGCTCCGCACGGGGACGGCCGTCGACGGCTTCGTCGAGGAGGACGGGAGGGTCGCCGGGGTCCGGGCCGGCGGCGAGACGTACCCGGCCGATCTGGTGGTGCTCGGTCTCGGCGTCGTCGCCCGCACCCGGCTCGCGCAGGACGCCGGCCTCCCGACGGGCGCCAAGGGCGGCATCGTCGTCGACGACACCCAACGCGTCGAGGGCGCAGACGGGGTCTGGGCCGCCGGCGACTGCGTCGTCACGCGCGACCGGATCACCGGCGACCTCCTGCACGTCCCGCTCGGCACGCACGCGAACAAGCAGGGGCTCGTGATGGCCGACGCGATCGCGGCCGACCTGCTCGGCGAGGCGCCGCGGCTCCGGTTCCCGGGCATCGTGCGGACGGCCATCACCAAGTTCTGCTCGCTGGAGATCTCGCGCACCGGGCTCGGCGAGCAACAGGCGCGCGACGCCGGGTTCGACCCCGTGGTGGCGACGATCGACACCACGACCACCGCCGGCTACTTCCCGGACGCCGGGACGATGACCGTCCTGATGGTCGCCGACCGAGCCACCCGCCGGCTGCTCGGCGTCCAGGTCGTGGGGGAGCGGAACGCCGGCCTGCGGATCGACACCGGTGCCGTCGCGATCACGGCGGAGATGACCGTCGACGACGTCGTCATGCTCGACCTCGCGTACGCGCCGCCGTTCGCGTCGGTGTGGAGCCCGCTCCAGGTGGCTGCACGAGAGGCGGTCAAGCGCCTGTCCTAGGGTGGTTTCCACCGCCGTCCGAGGAGAAGGTCATGCCCGTCGCCACCCCCGATGTCTATGCCGAGATGCTCGACAAGGCCAAGCGCGAGTCGTTCGCGTTCCCAGCCATCAACGTCTCGTCCTCGCAGACGCTGAACGCCGCGCTGCAGGGCTTCGCGGAGGCCGAGTCGGACGGCATCATCCAGATCTCCACCGGCGGCGCCGAGTACCTGTCCGGCCCCACGGTGAAGGACATGGTGACCGGCTCGCTGGCCTTCGCCGCGTTCGCCGAGGAGGTCGCCAAAAACTACCCGGTCAACGTCGCGCTGCACACCGACCACTGCCCGAAGGAGAAGCTCGACGGCTTCGTCCGTCCGCTCCTGGCCGCGTCGGCCGAGCGGGTGAAGGGCGGCGGGCTGCCGTACTTCCAGTCGCACATGTGGGACGGCTCGGCGGTGCCGCTGGAGGAGAACCTGCAGATCGCGGAGGAGCTGTTGGCCCAGTGCGCGGCGGCGAACATCATCCTCGAGGTCGAGATCGGCGTCGTCGGCGGCGAGGAGGACGGCGTCGAGGGCGGCATGGGTGAGCACCTCTACACGACTCCCGACGACGCGCTGGCCACGGCCGCGGCGCTCGGCGTCGGCGAGAAGGGCCGCTACATGACGGCCCTGACCTTCGGCAACGTGCACGGCGTCTACAAGCCCGGCAACGTCAAGCTCCGCCCCGAGATCCTCGACGCCGCGCAGAAGGCGGTCGCCGAGAAGTACGGCAAGGAGCGCCCGTTCGACCTGGTGTTCCACGGCGGCTCCGGCTCGCTGCCCGAGGAGATCTCCGCGGCCGTCGACTACGGCGTCGTGAAGATGAACGTCGACACCGACACCCAGTACGCCTTCACCCGCCCCGCCGCCGCGCACATGTTCCAGAACTACGACGGCGTGCTGAAGGTCGACGGCGAGGTCGGCAACAAGAAGGCCTACGACCCGCGCGCCTGGGGCAAGGCCGCCGAGGCCGGCATGGCCGCCCGCGTCGCCGAGGCCTGCCAGAACCTCCGCTCGGCCGGGACGAAGCTCTGACGGCCGCGGTGTCGGTTTACCAGGTTCAGTAGGCAATCCGGCACATCTCATGGCAGATCTGCCTTGAGGAGTGCCAGTTTCGCTCGGTTCGTCGCGACGTCCACAGGCTCGGGGCCCGCCGCGCTGCGTCCACCGTCCCGCCTCCGTGGACGTCTTGTCGAACGCACTCGCTCGATGCTCGTCCCATGTACGACCTTCTGCGAGCCGCGATGGAGCACCGCGGCGGGTACGCCTTCCGATCTGATCTCCTGGACCTCGGACTGACGGACCGCCACCTCGGCTGGGCCCTCAGGAACGGGATCCTTCGGCGTCTGCGCCACGGGACGTATGCACTCGCGTCCCTCATCGACGGCATGTCACCGCAGGAAGAGCACCTGCTGCGAGCCTTCTCGGTCGTCGACAAGCTCGGTCCAGGCGTCGCGCTCAGTCATCACTCGGCGGCGGTCGCGCACACCGGCCAGTCCTACGGAGTCGACCTGGCGACCGTTCACGTCACGCGGCTCGATGGTCGGGGTGGCAGGAGTGAGGCCGGCGTGGCGTTCCACGTCGGCGCCGTCGTGCCCGACGAAGACCTGTGCACGGTGCAGGGCCGCCAGGCTGTCGTGCCTGCGCGGGCGGTGATCGAGTCCTGCTCCCTGGCCTCGGTCGAGTCGGGCATGGTCGCGGCCAGCTTCGCCCTCCGTGAGCACTCCTGCACTCGGGACGAGCTGACGGAGCGAATGGGCCAGCATCGTCGGTGGCCCGGGATGCTGAACGTGCGTCTGGCTCTCGCGCAGGCCGAGCCCGCGTGCGAGTCGGTCGGCGAGGTCCGTTCGCTCCACATGTTCTCCGTGACGGGGGTTCCGCGCCCTGAGGTCCAGTTCCGGCTGATGAGCCATGGCATCGAGGTGGCGCGCAACGACTTCGGCTGGGAGGAGTGGCGGCACGTCGGAGAATTCGACGGGCTCATCAAGTACGGGCGGCTTAACCCATACAGCGACGTCGAGCTCGGCCAGGTGCTCGTCGACGAGAAGCGGCGGGAGGATGCGGTGCGCGACGAGTACTTCGGGATGTCGCGTTGGATCTGGACGGACCTCGACCCGAGTCGTCGGACGAACACGGCTGCGCGAATCCTGGCGGGCTTGGAAAGGTCACGCCGTCTCTACGCCCGGAACGCCGTGCATGTTCCGCTCAGCAGCTGACTCCTCGGGGCAACCTCGCACCCATCAAGGCAGATTTGCCTGGAGGAGTGCCAACTTGCCTACTGAACCTGGTAAACCGTCATGCGCGGCTGGCTAGGGTCGACGCATGACGAACCTGCTGGGGGAGCCGCCGGAGACGCTGCTGCCCGACGACACGGGAGCGGCCGACCTCAACCAGGGCATCGACGTGCAGAACGTCGCCGCCGCGCACCCGGACTCCACGCTCGCATGGGCCCTGCTCGCCGAGGCGGCGTTGGACGAGGGGCGCGACCTGGAGGGTTACGCGTTCGCGCGCACCGCCTACCACCGCTCGCTGGACCAGCTGCGTCGCAACGGCTGGAAGGGGCACGGCCCGGTGCCGTGGTCGCACGAGCCGAACCAGGGCTTCCTCCGCTCGCTGGCCGCGCTGGCCACCGCGTCGGAGCGGTTCGACGACACCACCGAGGCGCACCGCTGCCGCGAGTTCCTGCGTGAGTCGAGCCCGGAGGCGTACGACGAGCTCGTCGGCTGATTGACCGGGTATTCCTAGTTGGAATAGGGTCGACGGCATGATCCATGCCAGGGGCCTGGCCCAGACCTTCGAGACGAAGCAGGGCCGCACGACGACGCAGGTCAGGGCGGTCGACGGCGTCGACCTCGACATCGAGGAGGGCGAGGTCGTCGGGTTCCTCGGCCCGAACGGAGCCGGCAAGACCACGACGCTGCGCATGCTCACCACGCTGCTGCGTCCCACCGAGGGCACGGCCACCGTCGCGGGCTACGACGTGGTCACCCAGTCGGCCGACGTGCGGCGCAGCATCGGCTACGTCTCGCAGACCGGCGGCATCTCCTCCTACGCCCGGGCCGGCGAGGAGGTCATGGACCACGGGATGCTCTACGGCCGCACCAAGGCCCAGGTCGAGAAGCGCGGCAAGGAGCTGTTCGAGGAGCTGCAGCTCGACGGTCTGTGGGACCGGCAGTCCAAGACGATGTCCGGCGGCCAGAAGCGCCGCCTCGACATCGCGATGGGCCTCATCCACGACCCCACCCTGGTGTTCCTCGACGAGCCCACCACCGGCCTCGACCCGCAGGCCCGCGCCAACCTCTGGACGCACATCTCCGACCTGCGTGAGCGGCGCGGCGCCACCGTCTTCCTCACGACGCACTACCTCGACGAGGCCGACTCGCTCAGCGACCGGATCATCATCATCGACAAGGGCCAGATCGTCGCCTCGGACACCTCCGACAACCTGAAGTCCGCGGTCTCCGGCGACCTGGTCGACCTGGAGGTCGCAGGCGCCGAGCACGTCGCCGAGGCGGCCAAGCGGCTCGGCTCGCTGGGCGACGGCTCGAGCGAGGTCGAGGTGAACGGCAACCGGGTCAGCGGTCGCGTGCGGCGCGCCGGCCGCGCCGTGCCCGGCCTGTTGCGTGACCTCGACGCCAACGGCATCGCCCTCGACGCCATCGAGGTGCACCGCCCGACGCTCGACGACGTCTTCCTCACCCTCACCGGCCGCTCGCTCCGTGACGCCGAGGCGAGTACCGAGACCCCTACTCCTGAAGGAGCACCCCAGTGAGCACGTTCCTCCGCGAGTGCTTCATCGTCTTCCGCCGCCAGCTGCGGATGAACCTCCGCAACCCGGCGTGGGTGTTCATCGGCGCGTTCCAGCCGGTGCTCTACGTCGTGCTGTTCGGCCCGCTGCTGAAGCCGCTGATCGGCCAGCTCGGCGCCACGAACGCGTACACGTTCTTCATCCCGGGCATGCTCGTGCAGCTCGGCATCTTCGGCGCGTTCTTCGCCGGCTTCGGCCTGATCGGCGAGTGGCGCGAAGGCGTCATCGAGGCCGAGCGGGTCACGCCGGCCAACCGGTCCGCGCTCCTCGTCGGCCGGCTGATGCGCGACGAGCTCCAGCTGCTGGTCCAGGCGCTGATCCTCGTGGCGCTCGGCTACGCGATGGGCATGGACGCACCGTTCGACGGCATCCTGCTGGGCATCGCTCTGACGCTGCTGATCGGCGGCGCCTGCGCCGCGTCGTCGCTGGCGTTCGCGCTGACCGTCAAGAGCGAGGACGTGATGGCGCCGGTCATCAACATGGTGATGATGCCGGTGCTGCTGCTCTCCGGCATCCTCCTGCCGATGACCATCGGCCCGGGCTGGCTGGAGAAGGCGAGCGACTTCATGCCGATCCGCTGGGTCGTCGACGCGGTCCGCAACGCCTTCGGCGGCAACTGGGACGGCTCGACGCTGTTCTGGGGCTCCGCCTGGTCGGTCGGGCTGTTCGCCCTGGCCATCTGGTGGGGCACCGCGACCTTCCGCCGCGAGAACGCCTAAGGAACGACGAAGCGGAGCGCACCCGGCTCGATGCGCCAGGAGTGCTCACGCTCGGGCGGCGTGACCTCGCCGTCGCTGGTGCAGCGCATGCGCTCGCCGTGCACCTCGACGGTCTTGGCGCGGCGGTAGATGACGTCATCGTGCTCCGGGTGCTTGCCCCGCCGCAGGTACCAGCCGTAGGTCAGGCGGCGCCAGAAGCCGACGGCGTAAGACACCGCCACGTCGATGAGGCCGTCCGTGGGGTCGGCCTTCGGCAGCAGCTCGGCGCCGCCGCCGACGAAGCGTCCGTTGCCCACGGCGACCTGGAGGACGCGGTCCTTCGCCGGCATCGGCTCGCCGTCGAGGAAGATCTCGACGGCCGCACCCTTCTTGGTGAACCCGGTGATGAGCGCGCCGATGGCGTAGCCGACCGGCCCGAGTCGCTTCTTCCACGGCTCCGCCTTGGCGGCCGCCTCCGCGCCGATGCCGACGTGGGCGGCGTTGACGACCACGGAGTCCGAGCCGTCGACCATCAGGTCGATCTCGACAAGGCGCCCGTCGAGGATCACCCGTGCGGCCTCCTCCGGCTCGAGCGGCAGGTCGAGGCTCCGCGCGAAGTCGTTGCCGGTGCCGAGCGGGACCAGCCCGAGCGTCACGTCAGGGAGCCGGCCGGCGTCGTGGAGCGCGGCCACCACCGCGTGCAAGCTGCCGTCGCCGCCGAGCGCCACGACGAGATCGACGTCCGGGTGGTCGGCGAGGACGCTCTCCAGCTCGTCGGGGGACGACGTGGTGGCGAGCTCGACGTCGAGCCGGGTGCGCAGCACCTCGAGCGCGGCGTCCCGGGCCTCGTCGGTGGAGCTGCCCGCGTCGGAGTTGGCGATGGCGAGGGCGGCTCTCATGGTTGGCCAGCGTAGGCGCAACCCGACTAGACTGCTGTCGTAAGAGCCCCGTGCACCGGGGCTTGTCTTCTGTTCGAGGTGGGTGGATCCCATGCCAGCAGTCGTCATCGTCGGAGCCCAGTGGGGCGACGAGGGCAAGGGGAAGGCCACGGACCTCCTCGGCAGCCGGGTCGACTACGTGGTCAAGTTCAACGGCGGCAACAACGCCGGCCACACCGTCGTCATCGACGGTGAGACCTACGCGCTCCACCTGCTGCCCAGCGGCATCCTCAGCCCCGGCTGCACCCCCGTCATCGGCAACGGCGTCGTCATCGACCTGTCCGTCCTGTTCGAGGAGATCGAGGGCCTCGACGCGCGCGGCATCGACACCAGCAAGCTCGTCGTCAGCGCCAACGCACACGTGATCCCCGACTACAACCGCACCATGGACAAGGTCACCGAGCGGTTCCTCGGCAGCCGCAAGATCGGCACCACGGGCCGCGGCATCGGTCCCACCTACGCGGACAAGATGAACCGCCGCGGCATCCGCGTGCAGGACCTGTTCGACGAGAAGATCCTCACCCAGAAGGTCGAGGGCGCCCTCGAGCTGAAGAACCAGATCCTCAGCAAGATCTACAACCGGCGCGCGGTCACGGTCGAGGAGGTCGTCGAGGACCTGCTCGGCTACGCCGACCGGCTCCGACCGATGGTCGCCGACACCGGCCTGCTGCTGCACGAGGCGCTCGGCCGCGGCGAGACGGTGCTGCTCGAGGCCGGTCAGGCCACGCTGCTCGACGTCGACCACGGCACCTACCCGTTCGTCACGTCCTCCTCGGCCACCACCGGCGGCGCGTGCACCGGGTCGGGCATCGCTCCCACCGAGATCACCCGCGTGATCGGCATCGTCAAGGCCTACGCCACCCGCGTCGGCGAGGGCCCGTTCCCGACCGAGCTCTTCGACGACGACGGCGAGCGGCTGCGCAAGAACGGCGGCGAGTTCGGCACCACCACCGGCCGCCCGCGTCGCTGCGGCTGGTACGACGCCCCCATCGCCCGCTACGCCGCGCGGGTCAACGGCGTCACCGACTTCGTCCTCACCAAGCTCGACGTCCTCACCGGCTGGGACCGCATCCCGGTGTGCGTCGCGTACGAGGTCGACGGCGAGCGGGTCGACGAGATGCCGATGACGCAGACCGACTTCCACCACGCCAAGCCGGTGTACGAGTACTTCGACGGCTGGCAGGAGGACATCTCCGACTGCCGGTCGTTCGACGACCTGCCGGTCCAGGCCCAGGCCTACGTCTCCGCGCTGGAGAAGATGTCGGGCGCTCGCATCTCCGCCATCGGTGTCGGGCCGGGCCGGGAGCAGACCGTCGTCGTGCACGACCTGCTCTGATCGCCGTAGGGAATCCCTAGCCCGAAAGAACCATTTCTCAACCAATTCGCGCATTCGGTGACACAGGTCACAACTTCGTTGTCGTATGAAATAGTCCCGCGCGTCAACGAAAGGTCTCAGCGCATGTCCCATCCCTCCCCCCTGAGGAGCCGCCGGCTCCTCTCCATCGGCACCGCCGGCGCGATCGCGTTCGCCGGTGCCGTCCTCGCCGCCACGCCGGCGAGCGCGGCTGACCACGTCATCACCCCCGGCCAGCTCGACACGTCCGAGACCCGCGCCACGGGTCACAACGACTTCGTCCCCGACGGCGTCCACGTCTGGACCGAGGGCGCCACGACCACCGACAAGGCGGCCGGCTACTTCGCCGTCGACCAGGACCTCGCCGACGTCGGCGAGCCCGGCATGACGTCGGTACGCAACGGTCCCGGCACCACGCTGCTGCCCGGCAAGCAGCTCGTCACCGACTTCGACGGCAACGGCACGGCCGACGGCATACTCGTCGGCGAGCCCACGTACGCCAGCGGCGCGATCCTCTACGGCGACAACTGGTGGCTGTCCAACGGCTCGAAGCAGTTCGTGAAGGACGGGGCACCGTCGCACGGCGGCGGCTTCGGCTCGGACAACAACGGCACCCTCGACCAGTGGCGCGACGCGTTCCCGAACGCCCACGTCATGGCCTACGGCTGGTCCGTCGGCTCGGGCGTGCTCGCCGACACGACGATCACGTCGATGACGCTCGGCGCCGACACCTACACCTTCGTGGGCACCGGCGCGCCGATCGCCCCGCCGATCTCGGTGAGCACGGCGTACCGCACCCCGGTGCTGATCAACCTCGACGCCATCGACCCTGACGGCGGCGCGGTGACGTACTCGATCACCCGGGCCGACCACGGGTACGCACGACTCGCTCGCGGCTCCAACGTCGTCTCGTTCCGGCCGAGCTACGGCTTCGCCGGTGATGCCACCTTCACCTACACGGCGAGGGACGACCAGGGCGAGTCGACCACCAGCACCGTGACGGTGACGGTGGAGAAGGCGGCCTCGAGCATGACGCTGAGCGGGCGCAACACCTACGCCCGTGGTGTGGCCTACGTGTCCGGTCGCGTCGACTCCAAGGGCAACCCCCGCGGCGGCGTGCTGACCATCAGCGAGGGCGGTGAGACCGTCGCGACGTACACGCTGCGCGGCCACTCGTTCCGCATCCGGATCGGCAGCGGCATCGCGGCCGGCGACCACACGTACGACGTGTCGTTCGCCGGCTCGGCGACGGCCGGCCCGGCCTCCGGGTCGACGACCATCGTCGTCCGGTAGTCGCATCAAGACTGGTCGGCCCCGTGAGCTCGGGCTCGCGGGGCCGACCTATGCCCTAGGCCGGGCTGCCGGCGATGTTCACCATCCACGGCACGCCGAAGCGGTCGACGCACATCCCGAAGCTGTCGCCCCACGGCGCCTGGCCGCGGAAGCTGAGGTACGGGTTGAGTCGTGTGGTCATGAGCCGATCACACCGCAGCGCACCGACAGAAGGAAGAGTCGCGAAGATCCGACCGTGGCACGATGCGCCGGCCGCCCAGGAACGGACATGCTGGGGCATGGCGACGACGCGTGAGCGACGACTCTCGGCCGTGATGCGGCTCGACGGCTGGCTGTCCTTCGCGGCGCCGACCCTGCTGATCGTCGGTGTTCCGCTTCTCCTGCTGCTCGGCGCACCGGGCTGGCTCGTGACGACCTCGATCCTGGCGCTGGCCGTCGTCCTAGGCGCGTGCGGCGCGGTCTTCTTCACGATGCTCGCGCTGGAGACGACGCGCGGCCGGTACGAGTTCCCCGAGTCGGTGCTGCGCGACCTCGAGGCTTGAGCCTGGATAGGCTCGCGGCCGTGAAGACCCTCGTCATCGGCACCGGCGGCCGAGAGCACGCGCTGGCCCTCTCGCTGTCCCGCGACCCGCACGTCACCGAGGTGCACGTCGCGCCCGGAAACCCGGGGATGGCAGCGATCGCCACCCGCCACGACGTCGACCCGCTCGACGGTCACGCCGTCGCCGCGCTGGCCGACTCGCTGGGCGTCGACCTCGTGGTCGTCGGGCCGGAGGCGCCCCTCGTCGAGGGAGTCGCCGACGCCGTGCGCGCGGTCGGCATCGCCTGCTTCGGGCCGAGCCGCGAGGCCGCGCGGCTGGAGGGGTCCAAGGCGTTCGCGAAGGAGGTCATGGCCTCCGCGGAGGTGCCCACCGCCCTGGCTCGCGTGTGCGAGACGCCCGAGGAGGTGGCCGACGCCCTCGACGCGTTCGGCCCGCCGTACGTCGTGAAGGACGACGCGCTCGCGGCCGGCAAGGGCGTCGTGGTGACCGACGACCGCCAGGAGGCCGTCGATCACGCGGCGAGCTGCGGCCGCGTCGTGATCGAGGAGTACCTCGACGGTCCGGAGGTGTCGCTGTTCGCCATCACCGACGGCGTCACCGTGCTCCCGCTGCAGCCCGCGCAGGACTTCAAGCGGGCGCGCGACGGCGACGAGGGACCGAACACCGGCGGCATGGGCGCGTACACGCCGCTGCCCTGGGCGCCGAAGGACCTGGTCACCGACGTCACCCGGCGCGTCCTCGTGCCGACGGTCGACGAGATGACCCGCCGCGGCACGCCCTTCCGCGGCCTCCTCTACGCCGGGTTGGCCCTGACCTCCCGCGGCGTGCGGGTGGTCGAGTTCAACGCGCGGTTCGGCGACCCCGAGACGCAGGCCCTGCTCGCGCTCCTCGACACCCCGCTGTCGACGCTGCTGCACGCGGCCTCCACCGGGACCCTCGCGGAGGTCGGCCTGCCGGCGTGGAAGTCCGGCTCCGCCGTCACCGTCGTCGTGGCCGCCGAGAACTACCCCGGCCCGCCTCGGACCGGCGACGTCATCGACGGCACCGAGGTGGCCGACGCGGTCGACGGCGTCGACGTCATCCACGCCGGGACGGCCTTCGACGCCGAGGGTCGTCTGGTCACCGCCGGTGGCCGCGTCCTGTCCGTCACCGCGGTGGGCGACGACCTGGCCGAGGCCCGCGAGCGCGCGTACGCGGCGCTCGACTACATCCACATCGACGGGGCGCACCACCGCACCGACATCGCGCTGGCGGCCTCGCGGGGCGAGGTCTAGCCGGTCCGCACCGCCTGCACGGTGTAGCTGAGCGGCAGGCGGTCGCGGCCCTCGGTGAGCGACCACTCGCCGCGGTCGTCGACCGTCATGGCGCCGGGCAGCGCCTCCCACGGCACGCTGTCGTGCTCGACGAACGACGTGATCCGCAGGCCGTGGTCGAGCAGGGCCGTCAGGATCTCGCCGATACCGTGGTTCCACTCGTGGGTGAGGGTGTGGCGCAGCTCGACGTCCGTCTGGACGTAGGTGCCGGGCTCGTCCCAGACCTGCGGCTCCTCGGACTCGAAGTACGGGTGGCGGACCACGAGCAGGCCGTCGTCGCGGACGTCGTCGATGGTGAACAGCGACGGATGACCTTCGCGCATGAACAGCCGGCCACCGAGCCGCAGCAGGCCCGCGACGGTCTGTGCCCAGCGGTCGATGCTCGGCAGCCACCCGATCGCGCCGATGCCGGTGTAGACGAGGTCGAACGCGTGGGCGCCGAGGATCTCCACGGCGTCGTAGACGTCGGCCTCGTGGAAGTCGACGTCCAGGCCGAGCCGCCCGGCGAGCGCGCGAGCCTCGGCGAGCGAGGCGGGGGAGAAGTCCAGGCCCGAGACCTGTGCGCCGAGCCGGGCGAGCGACACGGTGTCCGTGCCGATGTGGCACTGCAGGTGCACGGCGCGGAGCCCGCCGACGTCGCCGAGAGCAGGCCGGTCGAACGCGACGACGTCGCTGATCCGGTCCGGCTCGGCCACCAGCCGCTCGATCGCGTAGTCGGGCGACCCGGCGTGTGCGGGCGCGCGCTCGTCCCAGTGCACCCGGTTGATGTCGCGGTAGTCCTCCATGCCCGAACGGTAGTGCCCAGGGGAGTGGGACACTGGTGCCGTGACTCCCAACGTCCTGGCCTCGCGGTACGCGTCGCCGGAGATCGCCCGCGTCTGGTCGCCCGAGCACAAGATCGTGCTCGAGCGGCATCTCTGGATCGCCGTGCTCAAGGCGCAGCGCGACCTCGGCGTCGAGACCCCCGACGGCGTCATCGAGGCGTACGAGGCCGTCGTCGACCAGGTCGACCTCGAGTCCATCGCCGCGCGCGAGGCGGTCACCCGCCACGACGTGAAGGCGCGCATCGAGGAGTTCTGCGCGCTCGCGGGCACCGAGCACATCCACAAGGGCATGACGTCGCGCGACCTCACCGAGAACGTCGAGCAGCTCCAGGTGCGGGCGTCGCTGGAGGTCCTGCGCGAGCGGGCCGTCGCCACGCTCGCCCGCCTCGGCCGGCTCGCCACCGAGCACGCCGAGCTCGTGATGGCCGGCCGCAGCCACAACGTCGCCGCCCAGGCCACCACGCTCGGCAAGCGCTTCGCCACCATCGCCGACGAGCTGTTCGTCGCCGTCGCCCGGCTCGACGACCTCACCGACCGCTACCCGCTGCGCGGCATCAAGGGCCCGGTGGGCACGGCCCAGGACCAGCTCGACCTGCTGGGCGGAGACCCCGACCGTCTCGCCGAGCTCGAGCGCCGCGTGGCGTCGCACCTCGGCTTCTCCACCACCATGACGAGCGTCGGCCAGGTGTACCCCCGCTCGCTCGACTACGACGTGGTCACCGCGCTGGTCCAGCTCGTCGCCGCCCCCTCGAACCTCGCCACCACCATCCGCCTGATGGCCGGCAACGAGCTGGTCACCGAGGGCTTCCGGCCCGGCCAGGTGGGCTCGTCGGCGATGCCGCACAAGATGAACACGCGGTCGTGCGAGCGGGTCAACGGGCTCGCGGTGGTGCTGCGCGGCTACGCGTCGATGGTCGGCGAGCTGGCCGGCGACCAGTGGAACGAGGGCGACGTCTCCTGCTCCGTCGTTCGACGCGTCGCGCTGCCCGACGCGTTCTACGCCGCCGACGGACTCTTCGAGACCTTCCTGACCGTGCTCGACGAGTTCGGGGTCTTCCCGGCCGTCGTCCAGCGCGAGCTCGACCGCTACCTGCCGTTCCTCGCCACCACCAAGGTGCTCATGGGCGCCGTGCGTGCCGGCGTGGGGCGCGAGACCGCGCACGAGGTCATCAAGCAGCACGCCGTGGCCGTCGCCCTGGAGATGCGGGAGAAGGGCGTCACCGAGAACGACCTGTTCGCCCGCCTCGCCGCCGACGAGCGTCTCGGGCTCACCGAGGCCGACCTGCAGTCGCTGGTCGCCGCCCCGCTCGAGTTCACCGGTGCCGCCACCGCGCAGGTCCGCGACGTCGTGGCGCGCATCGACGCCCTCGTCGCCGCGGAGCCCCGGGCCGCCGCCTATACGCCGGGCGCGATCCTCTGAGTCCCGTTCCTACCCCTGGGTAGGATCGGCGCATGCGAGGGAAGCGGCCGGATCCGCCGTACCGGTGGATCGGGCTCGTCGTCGCGCTCGCGGTCATCATCGGGACGTACCTCTACCACGTCGAGTGGTGGACGGACTTCGCCCGCTGAGACCGCCCACTACGCTGACCGCGTGCCCCTCGACATCCCCGGCGCCGAGCACCTCCACTCGGGCAAGGTGCGTGACCTGTACTCGCTGCCGTCAGGAGATCTCCTCATGGTGGCGTCGGACCGGATCTCGGCCTACGACTTCGTCCTGACGCCCGGCATCCCGGACAAGGGGGAGATCCTCACCCGGATGTCGCTGTGGTGGTTCGACCGGCTCGCCGACCTGGTGCCCAATCACGTGATCTCCACCCAGGTGCCGGAGCGCGTGCGCGGCCGGGCCCTCGTCTGCGAACGGCTGGAGATGTACCCCGTCGAGTGCGTGGCGCGTGGCTACCTCACCGGCTCCGGACTCATCGACTACGAGGCCACCGGCGAGGTGTGCGGCGTGCCGCTGCCGCCCGGCCTGGTCGACGGGTCGCGCCTGCCCGAGGCGATCTTCACCCCGGCGACGAAGGCGGCCATCGGCGAGCACGACGAAAACGTCAGCTTCGAGGCGGTGGTCGAGACCGTCGGCGCCGACGTCGCCGAGCGCCTCCGCGACCTCACCCTCGCGGTCTACGAGCGGGCCGAGGGCATCGCCCGGGAGCGCGGCATCATCCTGGCCGACACGAAGCTCGAGTTCGGCGTGCGGCCGGACGGCACGATCGTCCTCGCCGACGAGGTCCTGACGCCGGACTCGTCGCGCTTCTGGCCGGCCGACTCGTGGCAGCCCGGCCGCGCGCAGCCCTCGTACGACAAGCAGTTCGTCCGCGACTGGCTGGTCTCGCCGGAGAGCGGCTGGGACCGTGCCTCCAACCAGCAGCCGCCGCAGCTGCCGGCCGAGATCGTCGAGAAGACCCGGGAGCGCTACGTGCAGGCGTACGAGCGGCTCACCGGCGAGCTGTTCTAGTGTGAGATCCCCGTCGCATCCCCGAGGAGACGTCATGGGCAACCTTGCCTCGCTGCTGGAGACCTCCGCCGAGAAGTACCCGGACCGCACCGCGATCGTGTTCGGCGACAGCCGGTTCACGTACGCCCAGGTGAACGGCGCGGCGAACCAGGTGGCCAACCTGCTGGCGTCGCGTGGCGTGCAGCCGGGCGACACGGTGGCGCTCTCCTGCCCGAACCTGCCCTACTTCACGATCATCTACTACGGCATCCTCAAGGCCGGCGCCACGGTCGTGCCGCTGAACGTGCTGCTCAAGCCGCGGGAGGTGGCGTACCACCTGGCCGACTCCGGCGCGAAGGCCTACTTCGCGTTCGAGGGCTCGGCGGAGCTGCCGATCGGCGACGCCGCCTGGGAGGGCTTCCAGGCCACCGACTCCTGTCAGGAGTTCTTCCTGATCAAGCTCGACTCCGAGGCGCCCGCCCCGCTGGAGCCCCCGGAGTACTACGCGCCGCTGGTCGCCGAGCAGCCGCCGACGTTCGACACGGTCGACACCGATGACGACGACGTCGCCGTCATCCTCTACACGTCCGGCACCACGGGCCAGCCCAAGGGTGCCGAGCTGCGGCACCGCAACATGCGCGACAACGCGCTCGCTGGGAAGGACCTGTTCGGCGCCGACGAGGACCGGCCGGACACCTACCTGTGCGTGCTGCCGCTGTTCCACTCGTTCGGCCAGACGGTCATCCAGAACGGCGCGTTCGCGTTCGGTGGCACCGTCGTCATGCTGCCGCGGTTCGAGGCCGAGCCGGCGCTGAACCTCATGCTGCGCGAGAGCGTCACGTTCTTCGCCGGCGTCCCCACCATGTACTGGGGCCTGCTCGGCGCGCTCGACGAGAGCTTCGACGTCGCGACGCTGGCGAAGAACCTGCGCGTCGCCGCAGCCGGTGGCTCGGCGCTCCCGGTCGACATCCACCGCCAGTTCAAGGAGCGGTTCGGCGTCACGATCCTCGAGGGGTACGGCCTGTCGGAGACGTCGCCGGTCGCGAGCTTCTCGCCGTACGGGCAGGAGCCGCGCGTCGGCTCCATCGGCGTCCCGATCCCGGGCGTGGAGATGAAGCTGATCAACGACGACTGGTCCGACGTGCCCGACGACCCGGACGCGATCGGCGAGATCGCGATCAAGGGCCACAACATCATGAAGGGCTACCACGACCGCCCGGAGGCCACGGACGAGGCGATCCGCGACGGCTGGTTCCGCTCCGGCGACCTCGGGCGCAAGGACGAGGACGGCTACTACTACATCGTCGACCGCTCGAAGGACATGATCATCCGCGGCGGCTACAACGTGTACCCGCGCGAGCTCGAGGAGGTGCTGATGGAGCACCCCGCGGTCTCGCTGGTGGCCGTCATCGGCGTCCCGCACGAGTCGCACGGCGAGGAGATCAAGGCCGTCGTGGTGAAGAACAAGGACCACGACGACGTCTCCGAGGACGACCTGGTCGCCTGGGGCAAGGAGCAGTTCGCGTCGTACAAGTACCCGCGCGTCGTGGAGTTCCGCGACGAGCTGCCGATGACCTCGACCGGGAAGATCCTCAAGCGCGAGCTCAGCTGAACCTCAGGTGCTGACGAGAGCCGCGAGGTTCTCCAGCTCCATGGTCCGGCCTCCGACGAGGCGCTCCGTCCAGACCTCGTCGTGGAGCGGCTCCATCTCCATCCGGACGAGCGTCCCGCCGTCCACCTCCTCGAGATCGACCGTGGTCAGGTGCTCGTACGGCGAGTGGTCGGGCACGAAGTCGATGAGGGAGCGGTAGGCGATGCGCCGGGGCTCGTCGATCGTGGTGAACGTCTTCCGGGACTCGGTGGCGAGAGGCATCCCGTGCTGCTCCATGAAGGCGACCTGCTCGGGAGCCGTGGCGGTCATCGTGTAGACGAGGGCGCCGCCCTCGGTGAGGTCGATCTCCTGCACGTCGGTGCGGAAGCCCTCCGGCGCCCACCAGCTGCTGATGCCGTCGGCGGTGGTCCACAGGTTCCAGACCTGCTGCGGGGTGGCGGCGACGGTGCGCTCGATCGTGGTGGTCTCGTTCATGGTTCGTCTCCTCGCGGGTTCGTTGGTGATCTCAATATATTCGTCTCGACGAATATGTCAAGACACGACATACTGACCGCCATGGAGCAGAAGGACGCCCTCGCGGCGATCGCCGAGCCGACGAGGATGCGCATCGTCGAGCTGCTGGCCGCCGCTCCTCGGACCGTCGGCGAGCTGGCCCAGCTGCTCGAGGCTCGCCAGCCGCAGACCACCAAGCACGTCCAGGCCCTCGAGGCGGCCGGCGTCGTGACGGTGCACCGGCTGGGCCGGCGCCGGGTCGTGGCGCTGCGCCGTGAGACGGTCCGCGACCTCGCCGGACGTCTCGCCGCGCTGGCCGTGGCCAGCCCGCTGGACTCCGTGCTCGAGCAGTACGAGCGGGCCGTCCGCGTCGTGGAGGAGCGCGCCGCCCGCGGGGAGCCCCGCGGCCGTCGTGTCCGGCTCCGCCGCACCGTCCCCGCCGACGTGGGCCGAGTCTGGAGGGCATGGACCGACCCGGCGGTCATGCAGGCGTGGTGGGCCCCGGAACCGCTGCGCGTCGCCGACTGCACGATGGACGCCGTGGTCGGAGGGCCAGTCGCCGTCGTCCTGTCCGAGCCCGACGGCGCCGAGCACCGCGCCGCTGGCCAGGTCCGAGCCGTCGAGCCCGGCCGGCGCCTGACGTTCAGGCTTGACCCGCTCGGCCCGGACGGCAGCCCCGTGGTGTCGCTGACGCACGACCTGCGCCTGGCGCCGAGGGCATCCGGCACGGCGCTCGAGCTGGTCCTCGTCGTCGACGACCACGCTGACGATGCCGACGCGGTGCTCGCCGGCATCGAGGTCGGCTGGTCCCAGACCCTCGACCGCCTCGAGGCTCTGCTCGCCTCGCGGTGACCCGCGGGCGTCCCTAGCCTGTGGCGATGGACGACATCGCGGAGTCGGACGCCGGGCGCCAGGCGCGCGACAGCGAGTGGGTCGACCACGCCGTGCGCGTCGGCATGCTGGCGTACGCCCTGGTGCACTTCCTGATCGCCTGGCTCGCGGTGCAGCTCGCGCTGGGGGACCGCGGCGAGTCCGTCAGCGGCAAGGGCGCGCTGGCCGAGCTCGCCCGCCAGCCGTTCGGGCGCGTCGTCGTGTGGCTCGTCGCCGTGGGCATGGTGCTGCTGGTGCTATGGCGCCTGGTCGAGCTGGTCTGGGGACATCACGACGAGGACGGCGCGGACCCGTGGCAGAGCCGCTGGGTCGACGTGTTCAAGGCCGGCGTCTACGGCGCCCTCGGCTACGCGGCCGTCTCGGTCGCGGCGCGCGGGGGAGGCTCGGGTGGAGACAAGTCCGAGACGATCTCGGCCCGGCTGATGGGGCACGGCTGGGGCGTGTGGCTCGTCGGCCTCGCCGGCGTGGCGGTCGTCGGCTACGGCGTCGGGCTGGTGTGGCGCGGGCTCAGCGAGAGGTTCCGGGAGCACCTGGAGGCCGAGGGGCAGACCGGCGACTCCGGGCGGACCTACGTGCTCCTCGGGAAGGTCGGCTACGTCGCCAAGGGCAGTGCCATCGGCCTCGTGGGTGCCCTGTTCGTCTGGGCCGCCTGGACGCACGACCCGGACAAGTCCGGCGGGCTCGACGACGCCCTGCGCACGGTGCTCGACCAGCCCTACGGGCCGGTGCTGATCGTCGCGATCGCGGCGGGCTTCGCCTGCTACGGCGGGTTCTGCCTCGCTCGCGCGCGGCACCTCGACCGCTGAGTGTCAAGCAGACTTGACATCGGGAGGAGTGTCAAGCACCCTTGACATCATGAAGAACGTCGTGAGGGCGCTGCGCACGCAGGCAGACATCTCGCAGGCCGCGCTGGCCGAGGCGATGGGCGTCTCACGGCAGACCATCAACTCCATCGAGACCGGGCGGTACCTGCCGTCGCTCCCCCTGGCGATCGCGCTGGCCCGGTACTTCGAGACGACCGTCGAGGAGACGTTTTTCGATGCATGACGTCAAGGCCACGCTGCACACGCTGTACGTCCCAGGGGTCGCGATCCTGATCGGGATCGCCTACTTCGTCGCCGGACTGGTGGGTGACGACACGCGGTTCGGGGTGATCGGCCTGGCCCTGATGACGGCCGTCGCCGGCGCCTGGGTGGTGCTCGCCCGCTACAGCGAGACCGTCAAGGGCCTGATGGACCGCAAGGACGAGCGGATCCGCGGGATCGACAAGGACGCGTCGCTGTTCGCCGGCTGGATCCTCATCGTCGCGGTGATCGGCGCGTTCGTCGTCCAGGTCGCGCGCGGAGCCGACACGTCGCCCTACGCCGAGCTCGGCGCGATCGGCGGCGTGGCGTACATCGGGGCCGTGATCGTGCTGCGGCTGCGCCGATAGGATGCGGGCATGGCCCGTGTGATCGTCGACGTGATGCCCAAGCCCGAGATCCTCGACCCGCAGGGCAAGGCCGTCCACGGCGCCCTCCCGCGGCTCGGCTTCGACGGCATCACCGACGTCCGGCAGGGCAAGCGGTTCGAGCTCGAGGTCGACGAGGCCGACGACGCCACGCTCGCCGAGATCCGGCAGATCGCCGAGACGCTGCTCTCCAACCCGGTCATCGAGGACTTCACGGTCAGGGTCGACGCGTGAGGATCGGGGTCGTCACGTTCCCCGGCTCGCTCGACGACGTCGACGCGCGCCGTGCCGTCCGCCTCGCCGGCGGAGAGCCGGTCGCGCTCTGGCACGGCGACCACGACCTCCAGGGCGTCGACGCCGTGATCCTGCCCGGCGGCTTCTCCTACGGCGACTACCTGCGCTGCGGCGCCATCGCCCGGTTCGCGCCGGTGATGACCGAGGTCGTCGAGGCCGCCCGCGGCGGGATGCCGGTGCTCGGCATCTGCAACGGCTTCCAGATCCTGTGCGAGTCGCACCTGCTGCCGGGCGCGCTGATCCGCAACGACCACCGCACGTTCATCTGCCGCGACCAGGTCCTCCGGGTCGAGAACGCCGGCACCGCGTGGACGTCGGACTACGAGACCGGCCAGCAGATCACCATCCCGCTGAAGAACGGCGAGGGCGGTTTCGTCGCCGACGCCGAGACGCTCGACCGGCTCGAGGGGGAGGGTCGCATCGTCTTCCGGTACGTCGACGTCAACCCGAACGGGTCGGCCCGCGACATCGCCGGCATCACCAACGAGCGGGGCAACGTCGTCGGCCTGATGCCGCACCCCGAGCACGCGATCGAGGACCTCTGCGGTCCCGGCACCGACGGGCTGGGGTTCTTCACCTCGGCCCTCGCCGCGCTCGCTCAGGCCTCCTGACCTAACGTCGAACCCATGAGTGACATCGAGGTCGTCCACGTCCCCGAGGCCGAGCGGTACGAGATCCGCGTCGACGCCAAGACTGCCGGATTCACCGAGGCCCACCCCCGCGACGACGGGATCGTGCTGTTCCCGCACACCGTCATCGACGACGCGTACGAGGGGCAGGGTCTGGCGTCGAAGCTCGTCACGGGCGCCCTCGACGACGTCCGGAAGAACGGGCTGATGATCCACGTGACCTGCGAGTACATCAAGCACTTCCTCGGCAAGCACCCCGAGTACGTGGACCTGGTGGCTGGTCCCGTGGACGGCCCTGTTAGCATGTGAACTCGTGAAACGCTCACTGTCGCAGTGGGCGTTCTTCCTTGCCCGGCGAGGGTGCGCATTCGGCGCCACCAGGACTGACCGGGCCTCTCCCAGTCAGTGAGCTTGTGCCTAATCCTGTCCGTGACGCCTCGTCACGCTCCTTTACCGACCTGTCCCTTCCCCGCCCGCTCGTCGACGTGCTGCGTCGCCGCGGCATCACCACCCCCACCCCGGTGCAGCTGGCCGTCGTCCCCGACGCGCTCGCCGGCTACCACGTGCTGGGCCGGGCCCGCACCGGCTCGGGCAAGACGCTCGCGTTCGGCCTGCCCGTGCTCGCGCGTCTCGCCGGCGGCACGAGTCGTCCGACCGCGCCCCGGGCCCTGATCCTGCTGCCGACCCGCGAGCTCGCCCTCCAGGTGGCCGACGCGCTCGACCCGATCGCCGCGTCGCTCGGCCTGAAGCTGGCGACCGTCTACGGCGGCGCCCCCATCAACAAGCAGATCAACCGACTGCGGTCCGGTGTCGACGTCGTCATCGCCACCCCGGGTCGCCTCAACGACCTGATCGAGCGACGGGCCTGCCGCCTCGATGCCGTCGAGATCACCGTCCTCGACGAGGCCGACCACCTGTGCGACCTCGGCTTCTTCAAGCCGGTCGACGCCCTGCTGGCGTCCACCCCGCAGGACGGCCAGCGCCTGCTGCTGTCGGCCACGCTCGACGGCCAGGTCGACAAGCTGGTGCGCCGTCACCTTCCGCGCCACCGGTTGCACGAGGTCGACTCGGCCGACGAGCGGCCCGACGCGATGGAGCACCACCTGCTGATCGCGGAGCACACCGAGCGCGTCTCGATCGCCCGTGAGCTCGTCACCGCGAACCCGCGCTCGATCGTCTTCACCCGGACGCGCCGCGGCGCGCAGCGCCTCGCCCGTCAGCTCACCCAGGGCGACGTCGTCGCCGTGGACCTGCACGGCGACCTCTCGCAGGGCCAGCGCGAGCGGAACCTCAAGCGCTTCCGCAGCGGTGCCGCCTCGGTCATCGTGGCCACCGACGTCGCTGCGCGCGGCATCCACATCGACGGCATCGGGCTGGTCGTGCACTACGACGCCCCGGCCGAGCACAAGGCGTTCGTGCACCGTTCCGGCCGCACGGCCCGCGCGGGGGAGTCCGGAGCCGTCATCACGATGACGACGCCGGCCGGCCTCCACGACGTCGTGACGATGCAGCGCAAGGCCGGCGTCTCGGCTCGCCGCCACGACGCCCGTCGTGCGCCGCGGCCGCTGACCGTCGAGGCGCTCGCCACCAGCGGCGAGACCGCACCGGTGGCTCCGCAGCGCACCGCGCGCCCCCAGAAGCAGGTCCAGGGTCAGGGGCAGTCGCAGAACCGGAACCGCAACCGGAACCGGAACCGCAGGCGCCGACCGCAGCACGCTCGCTGACCACTGATCGGTAGCCTTCCTGACCATGCTCAGCAAGGCGCCGGTGGTCCGCAGCCTCGCGCTGCTCGGACCGGCCTTCGTGGCCGCCGTCGCCTACGTCGACCCCGGCAACGTCGCCACGAACGTGACGGCCGGGGCGAAGTTCGGCTACACCCTCGTCTGGGTCGTGGTGCTGGCCAACGTCATGGCCGTGCTCGTGCAGTACCTGTCGGCGAAGCTCGGCATGGTCACCGGACGGTCGCTCTCGACCCACGTAGGTGACCGCCTGTCCCGAGCGCCCCGGCTGGCGTTCTGGGCGCAGGCGGAGGTGGTGGCGGTCGCGACCGACATGGCCGAGGTCGTCGGCGGCGCGATCGCCCTGAACCTGCTGTTCGACCTGCCGCTGATCGTCGGTGCGCTCATCACGGCGGCCACGTCGATCGTGATCCTGCGCATCGGCGACGTCCGCGGCCAGAGCACGCTCGAGCGGGTCATCATGGGCTTCCTCGTGCTGATCGCGGTCGGGTTCCTCGCCGGCCTGTTCGTGAACCCACCGGAGGCCGCCCCGCTCGCCGAGGGACTGCTCCCGACGTTCGCGGGCAGCGACAGCGTCCTGCTCGCCTCCGGCATCATCGGCGCGACGGTCATGCCGCACGTCATCTACCTGCACTCCAGCCTGACCGTCGACCGGCTCGGGAACCGTGGCGACGGCCTCTCGGTCGCCGAGCTGCTGCGGGTCACGCGGGTCGACGTCGCGTCGGCCCTGCTCCTCGCCGGCCTGATGAACCTCTCGCTGCTCGTCGTCGCGGCTGCGGGACTGCAGGGGCTGCCCGGCACCGACACGCTCACCGGCGTGCACGACGTCATCACCTCCGAGCTCGGCGCCGGCGTCGCCCTGCTGTTCGCGGTGGCCCTGCTCGGATCGGGCCTGGCCTCGACGTCGGTGGGCAGCGCGGCCGGCGCCGAGGTCATGCAGGGCCTGCTCGGCATCCGGCTGGCGATGATCGTGCGCCGGCTCGTCACGGTGATCCCGGCGATCATCGTGCTCGCCCTCGGCGCCGAGCCGAGCAACGCACTGGTCATCTCGCAGGTCGTGCTGTCGATCGGCATCCCGTTCGCGCTGGTGCCCCTGGTGCTGCTGACCGCCGACCGCGAGGTGATGGGCGAGCACGTGAACCCGCGCGGCCTGACGGTCGCGGCCTGGGGCGTCGCCGCGGTCGTGATCAGCCTGAACCTCGCCCTCCTCGGTCTCACGCTCACCGGCTGATCTGCGAGACTCGGCCCCGTGGCCCTTCCCCAGCTCCGCGTCCCTCGTGACCTCGGGGCGTCGGTCGAGAACCTGCGCGACAAGGTGCGCGGCCGGCCGATCGCGGACCTGCGGCAGACGCCGCGGACGCGGGTGGACCAGTCCGGCCACGCGGACCTGTACCGCTACGACCCCGTCCCGGGCGTCGAGCAGCACGGCAAGCCGCTGCTGCTGATCCCGCCGCTGGCGGCACCGGCGCTGGCGTTCGACCTGCGCCGCGGGTGCAGCGTCGTCGAGTACTTCGTCAACCAGGGCCGGCCGGTCTACCTCGTGGACTACGGGCCGGTGAGCTTCGGCCACCGCGGGCTGGGCATCGAGCACTGGGTCGACGAGGTCCTGCCGTGGGCGGTGCAGCGCACGGCCGACGAAGCGGCCGGCGGGGGTGCCGGGCCGCGGGCGGCTGATGGAGCAGAGCCTGTTCATGCGGCCGGGTGGAGCCTCGGCGGCATCTTCACGATGCTCACCACCGCGGCGCACGAGGACCTGCCGATCGCCACGGCCACCGCGATCGCCAGCCCGTTCGACCTGCACGCCGTGCCGATCCTCGCGATCGCCCGGCCGATCAACCGCGCCGGCGTCCGCGTCGTCAGCACCACCTACAAGCTGGCCGGCGGCATTCCTGCGCCGCTGACCCGGCTGGGCTTCCAGCTCTCCGCGATCGACAAGTACCTGACCAAGCCGATCTCGATGCTGATGCGCGCCGACGACCGCGACTTCCTGGCCCAGCTCGAGGCCGTCGACCGGTTCATGGACAACATGTACGCCTACCCAGGCCGGACGTTCGGGCAGCTGTACCACGTGGTGATGCGCACCAACGAGTTCGCGACCGGCACCATGCAGCTCGGCGGTCGCGCCGTCGCGCTGTCCGACATCGAGCAGCCGGTGCTGGTCGTCGCCGGGCTGAACGACACCCTGGCGCCGCTCCCGGCGGTCACCCACCTGCTCGACCTCGTCCCGGGCTCGGCCGACGCGCACCTGCTCGAGGCGCCGGGCGGCCACCTCGGAGTGCTCACCGGCCGCGCCGCCGCGGGCACCACCTGGCCCGGCATGGAGGCGTTCTACGTCCGACACGACGGGTAGATTTCGAGGGTGCCCGAGATGCCGGAGGTCGACGCGCTCGTCGCGTTCCTGCGCGAGCGCGCGGTCGGCGCCGTCGTCGCAGAGATCGAGCTGGCCTCCATCTCGGTGCTGAAGACGTTCGACCCGCCGGTCACGGCGTACTCGGGACTGCAGGTCACCGACGTCCAGCGGCACGGCAAGTTCGTCGACCTCGAGGTCGACGGCCTCCACCTCGTCATCCACCTGGCCAAGGCCGGCTGGCTGCGCTGGGCCGACCACCTCAGCGACAAGCGGCTGAAGCTGGGCAACGGCCCGCTCGCCATGCGCGTCCGCCTCGACGCGGGCGACGGCCCGCACGTCGGGTTCGACCTCACCGAGGCCGGCACCCGCAAGGGCCTCGCCGTCTATGCCGTCCGTGACCCGCAGGACGTCCCGGGCGTCGCGGCGCTCGGTCCCGACCCGCTCGCGGAGGGCTTCGAGCTCGCCCCGCTGCTGGAGGGCCGGCGGATGCAGGTCAAGCGGCTGCTGCGCGACCAGAAGGTCGTCGCGGGC
Source organism: Aeromicrobium terrae (assembly GCF_008039565.1). Lineage (GTDB taxonomy): Bacteria > Actinomycetota > Actinomycetes > Propionibacteriales > Nocardioidaceae > Aeromicrobium > Aeromicrobium terrae. The sequence continues at coordinate 26,249 of NZ_VDUX01000009.1, read as the reverse complement.
ATCGGCAACGCGTACAGCGACGAGATCCTGCACGCCGCCAAGATGTCGCCGTTCGCCATCGCCGCCGATCTCGACGCCGAGGAGGTCGAGCGGCTGTCCGCGGCGATCGACACCGTGCTCCGTGAGGCGCTCGCGGAGGCGCACGGCAAGCCTGCGTCGGAGCTCAAGGACAGCAAGCGCGGGCGGATGCGAGTCCACGGCCGCACCGGCGAGGCGTGCCCGGTCTGCGGCGACACGGTGCGCGAGGTGGTGTTCGCCGACTCGTCGCTCCAGTACTGCGCCACCTGCCAGACCGGCGGCAAGCCGCTCAAGGACCGCAGCACCAGCAAGTTCCTGAAGTAGCTCGCTTCTCCCGGTGGTCGAGTGCGCCCGCGAGCGCCAGCGAGCTGGGCGTGTATCGAGACCACCACCTGGGCGGGACGTGGTCTCGATACGCCGCTCGTCCCTCGCGGCTACTCGACCAGCGAGGGGGCGGGGTCTGCCATGCTCGGCGCATGACGTTGCTGGACAGCTGGACGCGCGGGGAGCACACCGCCGACGGGACCACGTACCCGACGTACCGCAAGGGCTCGGGCCCCGGCGTGGTCATCATCCACGAGATCCCCGGTCTCACCCCGAGCGTGATCGGGTTCGCCGAGGAGGTCGTGGCGGCCGGCTTCACCGTGGTGCTGCCGCACCTGTTCGGCACGCCGGAGGCGCCGGTGGGGCCGAAGTCGATGCTGTCGACGTTCCCGAAGGTGTGCGTCAGCCGGGAGTTCACGACCATGGCCACCGGGAGGACGTCGCCGATCGCGGGCTGGCTGCGCAGCCTGGCGCGGTCGCTGCACGAGGAGCTCGGCGGGCCGGGCGTCGGAGCACTGGGCATGTGCTTCACCGGCGGGTTCGCGCTCGCGATGATGGTCGACACGTCGGTGGCGGCACCCGTGCTGGCCCAGCCGTCGCTGCCGTTCCCGGTCGGGAGGAAGCGAGCGGCGGACCTCAACCTCTCGCCCGAGGACCTCGCGGTCGTCAAGGAGCGCGCCGCCGGCGGCTGTGCCGTCCTCGGTCTCCGCTACGAGAAGGACGTGGCCACCGGGACGCGCTTCGAGACGCTCACCCGGGAGATCGGCGACGCCTTCATCCGGGTCGACTTCCCCGGTCGCGGGCACTCGACGTTGACCGAGCACCGGCAGCAGGAGGGCGTCGACCGCGTCCTGGAGTTCTTCGGCGACAAGCTTCGCTAGGCAGCGTCTGGCAAACCCTCGCGCCGCCCGGACGCCCCCGCATCCCGGCTGACATCGTTCTCGGCCCTCGCGAGACAACACCCGGTATGGCTTCGGACCTCGGCCTCGTCAGCCGGGCGCGGATGACGCCCGGATCGACTGCGCCGGTTCACCAGACACTGCCTAGAGGTTCGCCTGCTCGGCGATCGAGACGAGCAGCCCGCCGGCCATGAACGCCACCAGCGTCGAGACGAGGGTGCCGGTCGAGAAGGACGGGATGAACCGTCGCGCACCGGTGACCTCGGCGGCGCCGTGGTGGTACTCGTGCGTGAGGGCGTGGCCCTTGCCGCGCTGGAGCAGGTAGCGGTTCACCGGGAACGCGGCGACGAACGCGGTGGCGAGGGCGAGCATCATGCTGAGCCAGAACGTGTCGTTCACCAGGCCCGCGTCCATCGCGCCCGGGATGACGGCCACGACGAGGTTGTCGACGACCTCCATCGTCGCGATCGACAGGGTGTCGGCGGCGAGCACGACGGTGAGCGCGGTGCCGAGCGCCAGGCCGGCCCGCAGCAGCGGGAACGTCGACAGCGTGTAGCCGAAGAAGAACGCCAGGGCGACCGAGATGACGATGGTCCAGGCGTTGCTGAAGCCGGCCGCAGTGCCGATGACGAGGCCGAGGATCTCGCCGATCGCACAGCCGGTGAGGCAGTGCAGGGTGGCGGAGGCCGCCATCGCGTTGAGGCCACCCATGGCGTGGTCGTGGTCGTGTCCCTGGTCGTGGGAGTGGTGCTCGTGGTGCTCGGTCATGCGATGGACCATACCCCCGGGGGGTATGCGAGCGCAAGGGTCAGCCGATGGCGACCAGGCTCACCGCGGCGGCCGCGAGCCCCAGCCCGACGCCCTGCCAGGGCTGGATCTTCTCCCGCAGCACGACGGTGGCGAGCACGACGGTGCCGGCCGGGTACAGCGCCGCGATCACCGAGACGACGGACAGCAGGCCGTGGTGCGTCGCGTAGGTGAACGCGCCCAGCGCCGTGGCACCGAGCGGCCCCATCACCACGGCGCGGTACGGCGCGCGGGTGCGCGGGACCCAGGCCTGGCGGAAGACCATGGCCGTGCCGATCACCGCAAACACCGACGTTCCCTGGGCGAGCGCCAGCGGCATCAGCCCGGCGTCGTCGTGCATCTGGCCGAGGCAGGCGAACAGCGCGCCGAAGCCGAGGCCGGCCAGGATGCCGTCGACCACGCCACCGCGGTGGGTCGGGTCCTCGTCGACCACCATCGAGATCAGGTACATCGCCGGGAACGCGCAGACGATGCCGATGACGGCCAGCATCGAGGGGCGGTCGCCGGTGACCAGGCCGACGGCCACCGGCACGAGGGCGCACCCGACGGCCGACAGCGGAGCCACCACGCCCATGCGGGCGCCGGCGAGACCGCGGTAGAGGAACACCACGCCGCACCCGCCGCCGATCCCGGCGAGTGCACCCCACGCCCAGTCCGATCCGGTGGGCGACCCGCCGACGACCAGCCCGGCCGTCGCGTTGGTGATCGTGGACGAGCTCTGCCCGACGACGGCGACCTGCCACGAGCTGGCGGTCTTGGAGAAGATGCCGCCGAGGAAGTCGGACACGCCGTACGCGACCGCGGAGAGCAGAGCCAGGACGATCGCCACCAGGAAACCCTAGTGCGGGCTGCCTACAGTTGACGCATGAGCGAGCGCCAGCGAGCGAACAGGCGGCACCTCATCGAGGCGCTGCCGTATTCTCTGCTCTTCTCTACGGCGGCGCCGCGATGAGCCGACCGTCCTGGGGTGCCCGTGCGAACCGCACGGTCGACGGCATGACGTCGCGCGTCGACGGCCGGACGGTGGAGGTCGCCGACCGCGCCGCCCAGGTCATCGCGCTCGCGGTCCGGGTCCTCCGCTTGCCGACCCTCGTGCTCCTGGTGGCGCCGATCCCGTTCGAGGTCGCCACGCTTCTGCTGGTCCTCGCGGCCGACGGACCGGCGCGCGTCCTCGGCCTGGTCGTCGTCGCGGCGATGGCCGCGGTGACCGGCGCCTTCGGTCTGCGGCGTGCCCGTACCCTCGAGGCCGCCTCCGTGCCCACGGCGCTGGCCACCGAGCTGGGCATCGCGGTGAGCCTGAGCGGCAAGGTCGACGAGACCCGCGGCGTGCTCGAGCAGATCGGCGGTGGCGGCGGTGCGCGGATCTTCTCCCGGCTGCGCGGCCTCTGGAACGGCGTCGGCATGACCGGGCGCTGGATCGACGGCGTCGGCGACCTGCCCCGGGCGCGCTACTTCGTGCCCCCGCGCATCGGCACCACGGTGACGATGACCGTCGCCGCGCTGTGGCTGGTGCCGATCTCGGTGGTGGTCCTCGTCTTCACGCTGATCGGGACCGTCGCCAGCACGTTCTGACATGGGCACGTCGGGGCGGGTGCGGATCGGGATCTCCGGCTGGCGGTACGCGCCGTGGCGCGGGGTGTTCTACCCGAAGGGCCTGCGCCAGAAGGACGAGCTCAGGTACGCCGCCGAGCGGATGTCGAGCATCGAGATCAACGGCTCGTTCTACGCGCTGCAGCGGCCGGAGAGCTACCGCTCATGGCGGGCGGAGGTGCCCGACGGGTTCTGCTTCGCCGTGAAGGGCGGCCGGTTCATCACGCACATGAAGAAGCTCGCGGACGTGGAGACCCCGCTCGCCAACTTCTTCGCGTCCGGGGTCCTCGGTCTCGGGCCCGCGCTCGGCCCGCTGCTGTGGCAGCTGCCGCCGACCCTCGGCTTCGACGCCGGCCGGCTGGCGTCGTTCTTCGACCTCCTCCCGCGCACGACCACCGAGGCGGCCGAGCTCGCGAAGCAGCACGACGAGCGCCTCGACGGCCGTGCGCTCACCGAGGCCGAGGACGGCCGCCCGATGCGCCACTGCCTGGAGGTGCGGCACCCCACGTTCGTCGACGCCGGGTTGCCGGAGCTGCTGCGCGAGCACGACGTCGGGCTCGTCGTCGCGGACACGGCGGGGAAGTGGCCGCTCCTGCGCGACGTCACGTCCGACTTCGTCTACGTCCGCCTGCACGGCGACACCGAGCTCTACGCCAGCGGCTACGACGACGAGGCGCTCGACACCTGGGCCGGCCAGGTCCGCACCTGGGCGGAGGACGGCGCCGACGTCTTCGTCTACTTCGACAACGACATGAAGGTGCGGGCGCCGTTCGACGCGATGGCGCTCGCCGAGCGGCTGTCCGACCTCGTTCAGCCGCCGGGCTGGACGAGCCCGGATTCGTAGGCCAGCACGGCCAGCTGCACCCGGTCGCGGCAGCCGACCTTGGTGAGCAGCCGCGACACGTACGTCTTGACCGTGGACTCGCTGAGGTAGAGCTCGGCGGCGATCTCGTCGTTCGACCGGCCGCGGGCCACGGCGCGCAGCACCTCCACCTCACGGTCGGAGAGGTCGTGGAGGTCGTCAGGTCGCTCGCCGGGCAGCGGGGCTGCGGAGAACCGCTCGAGCAGGCGGCCGGTCACGGAGGGCGCGAGCATCGCGTCGCCGCGGGCCACCACCTCCACCGCATGCACGAGGTCGGCGGGGGAGACGTCCTTGAGCAGGAAGCCGCTGGCACCGGCGCGGACCGCGGCGAAGACGTACTCGTCGAGGTCGAACGTCGTCAGCGCCAGCACGCGAGACTCCGGGCTGACGTCGAGGACCAGGCGGGTGGCCTCGATCCCGTCGCGTCGGGGCATCCGCACGTCCATCAGGACGACGTCGGGCCGGGTCTGCTCCGCGAGCTCGACGGCCTCGACGCCGTCCGCCGCCTCGCCGACGACCGTCATGCCTGCTCGCTCGAGGATCAGCACGAACCCGGTGCGGACGAGCTCCTGGTCGTCGACGACGAGGACCGACGTCATGAGACCTCCACGGGGAGGGTCGCCCGGACGGTGAACCCGGTCGGCGCGGAGGACGTCTCGACCGTCCCGCCGTAGAGCGCGGCACGCTCGCGCATGCCGACGAGCCCGTGGCCGCCGGTCGACGGAGCCGTCGCGCCCCGACCGTCGTCGGTCACCTCGATCCGCACCTCGCCGTCGACCCGGTCGACGCAGACCTGGACGCGGGTCGCCCGGGCGTGACGTCGGACGTTGGTCAGCGCCTCCTGCACGATGCGGTATGCCGCAAGGTCGAGTCCGGCAGGGAGTGGCTGAGCCGCCTCCAGCCGCAACGTGGTCTCGATCCCGGCGGCCGCGACGTCGTCCAGCAGGGCGGGGACGCGCGCGAGGCCCGGCTGCGGAGACAACGGTCCGTCGGACGTCGGGTCGCGCAGCATGGTGACCACCCGGCGCATCTCGTCGAGCGCGCCGGTGCCGGTCGTCCGGATGTGCTCGAGTGCGCGCGCCACGAACGCCGGGTCGTCGGCCACCACCTGCTGGGCCGCTCCCGCCTGCACCACCATCGTGCTCACCGCGTGCGCGATGACGTCGTGCAGCTCGCGGGCGATCCGCGTCCGTTCCTCGACGACGGCGGCCAGGGCCTGCTCGGCCGCGGCCACCTCGGCCGCGATGGCGCGCTGCGTCGAGGCCTGCGTCCGGCGCTCGTACAGGCTCAGGGCGAAGCCGAACGACCACACGATCGTCATGACGCCCCAGTGGAAGACGATCTCGCCCGGCTCCTGCAGCTCCTCGACGAACAGGTCGACGCCCAGCAGGAGAACAGCCGTGGCGAGCGCGCCGTAGAACGGGTCCCGCCCCGTGCCGTGACGGGCGGTGGAGAACACGGCGATCCCGATGGGGACGAGTCCTCCGAAGAACAGGATGTACTGGTCGCCCAGGGCGAAGCCGAGCACCAAGGTGACGACCAGGAGGACCTGCACCGCCAGCGGGTGCGTCCGCCGTTGGGTGAGCAGCAGGCCGAGCACCAGCACGACGACCGTCGACGCGGTCGCGGATCCGTCGCCGGCGCGCGAGTCGAACGGGATCCAGATCTCCGCCACGCCGATCACCGTCACGACGGCCGCGAGCGTCCAGTCGGCGACGCGGGCGCGATCCAGTCGTTGCAGCACCAACCCAATGTAGGTTCGGCGACCCCCTCCGCGGGTCGTCCTGGAGTTGATCGTCGAGTCAACTTCGGGTCATCGGGTCGGCACGCGGCGCCGATGACGGGCTACTCCGGCGCTGCGTTGGCTGATGGCGAGTCCCGGACGAGCCGGGACCCGACGATGGAGAACCCCATGAAGGACACCGCCCTGTTCCGCCGCGACGTGGCCGCGCTCGGACTTCTGCTCAACGCCGTGCTCTCGGCCGTCTCGGTGATGCTCGCGCCGGCCTTCCCGTCCGGGGCCGCGGCACGGCTCACGGCCATCGACGACGGCGGCGCTGCGGCAGCCACGTCGGCGGCCTTGTTCGTCGCCGCCCAGCTGCCGCTGGTGGCCGGCGTGCTCGGAATCGCCCACCTCCTGCGCGAGCGGTCTCCCGCGCTGTCCAACCTCGGCGGGTCGCTCGGCATCGTGGGGACGTTCGGGCACGCCGTCTTCGGAGGCATCTCGCTCACCTACGTCGTGATGGCCTCGCATCCAGACGACCGGGCGCAGTACGCCACGCTCGTCGACCGGATCGAGTCGACGCCGATCATGCTCTTCGCGATGCTCGGTCTCGTCGGCACGGTGCTCGGCATGCTGCTGCTGTCGATCGCGCTGTTCCGCACGCGCGTGGTCCCGCGCTGGATGCCGGTCGTCGTCTGGCTGTTCATCGTGGTCGAGTTCGTCGGCACGGGCCTCAGCGACAGCGCGTCGTACCTGTCGGCCGTCCTCGTGGTGCTCGCCTTCGGCGCGATCGCGCGGGAGATCCACCGCACGCCTCGGGACGCCTGGTCGGCGCCGCGGCTGCGTCAGCCGAGCAGCGTCTGAACCGCTGCCCCGTAGAGGCGCGCGACGTCCTCGGGCTCGGCCGACGCGATCGGCTCGAGCTCGAGGACGTAGCGCATCACGGCCAGTCCCACGATCTGCGACGCGACCATCGTGGCGCGGACGTGGGCGTCCGTGCCGGGGATCCGGTCGCGGACCCCAGCGACGACGACGTTCTGGGCGAGCTGGAAGACCGGCGTGGCGTGCGGGTCGGGACCGCCGAGGGTGGAGCGGACCATCGTGCTGAACACCTCGCGGTGCGGGTCCCAGGCGCCGAGGAACGTCGCGATCAGCCGTTCGCCCATGCCGTCGAGCTCGCCGGCCAGCACGCCCTGGACCTTCTCCAGCGGGTTGATCGGCAGCTGCATCGTGGCGACGAGCAGCTGGGCCTTGTCGCCGAAGTAGTGACTGATCAGGCTGGCGTCGACGCCGGCCTCCTTCGCGATCGAGCGCATGGACGCTCCGTTGAACCCGCGCGCGGCGAACTGGCTGCGGGCAGCAGCCAGGATCGCCGCGCGGGTGTCCGGCGACGATCCCGCCGCCGGACGCCCTCTTCTGCGGGTTGTCATGCCGTGCGCCGCCGCAGGGTCAGCGACGCCAGCGCGATGGACGCCACGACGAATCCGAGCAGCAGCCCGAGATCGCGGGTCATCGTCGCGTTGAACCCGTCCGCGGTGGCGAGCTCGGAGAAGGCGTCGGTCGCATAGCTCAGCGGGAGGACGTCGGAGATCACCTCGAGCACACGAGGCATCATGTCGCGCGGCTGGAGCAGCCCGCACAGCAGGATCTGCGGCACGACCACCAGCGGCATGAACTGCACGGCCTGGAACTCCGTGGCGGCGAACGCCGACATCAGCAGGCCGAGCGCGGTGCCCAGCACGGCGTCGAGGATCGCGAAGAGCACGATCGCCCACGGGATCTCCACGTCGAGGCCCAGCCACCAGATGGCGACGGCCGAGCTGACCAGGGACTGCACCAGGGCGGCGACGCCGAACGCGAGCGCGTACCCGCCGATGAACTCGCCGCGCTGCAGCGGCGTGGTCAGCAGTCGCTCCAGCGTTCCCGACGTCCGCTCGCGGACCATCGTCACCGAGGTGATCAGGAACATGATGATCAGCGGGAAGAGGCCGAGCATCTGCGGGCCGACGCGGTCGAAGACCACGGGGGCTGAGTCGTAGACGTACCGGAACACCAGCAGCAGGACCGACGGCATCAGCACGATGAGGGCGACGCTGCGGCGGTCGTGCGACAGCTGCTGCAGCACGCGGCGGGCGGTGGCCAGGGTGCGCGTCATGCTGCGCTCCTCTCCGCGAGCGTCAGGAACGCCTGCTCGAAGTCGTCCGCCCCCGTCTGGGCGCGGAGCTCGTCGGGGCTGCCGTGGGCGATCAGCCCGCCGTCGCGCATGAGCAGCACCTGGTGGCACCGCTCGGCCTCGTCCATGACGTGGCTCGAGACGAGCAACGTGCGGCCCTCGTCGGCGAGCCGGTTGAACAGCTGCCAGAGGTCCCGACGGAGCACGGGGTCGAGGCCGACGGTGGGCTCGTCGAGCAGGTAGACCTCCGGGTCGGTCAGCAGCGCCGCGGCGAGGGAGACGCGGGTGCGCTGGCCGCCGGACAGCTGGCCGGTGAGCGAGTCGCCCCGGTCGGCGAGCCCGACCTCCTCGAGCACGCGCTCGACCGACGACTGGGCGGCGCCGTAGATGGCGGCGAAGTAGTCGAGGTTCTGGCGGACCGTGAGGTCGGAGTAGACCGAGCTGGCCTGCGTCACGTAGCCGACCCGGCCCCGGTTCGTCGGGGACCCGGCGGGCTCGCCGAGCACGGTCACCGTGCCGGCCTTGACCACCTGCACGCCCGCGATGCTGCGGATGAGGGTGGTCTTGCCGCAGCCGCTGGGACCGAGCAGGCCGGTCACCGAGCCGCGGGGGATCTGGACGTCCAGGCCGGGGATGACGGGATTGCCGCCTCGCACGACCCGGAGGCCCTGTACCTCGATGGCTAAATTCATCATGTGTTGAATATAGGCACGGCCGCCCGGCACGGTCAAGTACCGTGAGCGGATGACAGGTGATCTCGAGGCGCAGAACGACAAGCGCCGCCGTGCCTGGGCCAAGCAGGCGGCGGCCTACGACCGGCAGATCGGCTGGTTCGAGCGGAAGATGTTCGGCGGCCAGCAGCACCGCGCCTGGGCGTGCGGCCAGGCCTACGGCGACGTGCTCGAGGTGGCCGTCGGCACCGGGCTGAACCTGCCCGAGTACCCGCTCGACTCCCGGGTGACGGGCATCGACCTGAGCCCGGAGATGCTCGAGCTGGCTCGCCGCCGGATCTCGCTGTCCGGCCACGACGTCGACCTCCGGACCGGCGACGCGCAGGACCTGCCGTTCGACGACGCCAGCTTCGACGTCGTCGTGTGCACCTACTCGCTCTGCAACATCCCGGACCCGGCGCTCGCGATCGCCGAGATGCGCCGCGTGCTGCGCCCCGGCGGTCGGCTCGTGCTCGTCGACCACGTCGCGAGCACCTCCCGGCTGGTCTACGGGATGCAGAAGGTCATCGAGCAGCTCACGGTGCGGTTCGACGGCGACCGGATGACCCGCCGCCCGTCGCGTGAGGTCCACCGCCAGGACTTCGACGTCGTCGAGCAGGAGCGCCACGGCTTCGCCGGCATGGTCGAGCGCCTCGTCGCCGTGAAGCCGTAGTCGACCGCGTGCCCACTTCACGGTCGCCAGCGGCGGAGCCGCGGGAGGGAGCGCCAGCGACCGAAGCGACGTCAGGGCCGACGCGACGTCACTCCAGGACGGTGGGCGGCGTCGAGTGGTCCTCGACGCTCGGCTGGGCGTGCTTGGGGAGCGCCTCGACGTCCTCGATGTCGTCGAGCACGAGGCAGGCGCGGCAGAAGTCCTCGCCGAACGGCGTGAGGTGGATCGAGCGGCGGACGATCTTGGCGTACCGCACGGAGTGCATGGCGTCGAGGACGTCGGGCTGCGCCTCCACCACCTGGTACTGGCTGACGTCGCGCAGGGTCTCGCGGGAGAACCACACGAGACCGAGGCGGAACAGGTTGTTCAGGTAGGCCGGCACCTGGTCGACGTGCCGCAGGCCGGCGCGCGGGCCGATCATCGTCAGGCCCGGGGCGATCAACCGGGAGTTGACCATGCCGAGCGGCCCGCCGGTGCGGACGTCGACGCTCGGCTGCGGGCCCTCGCGCAGCAGCAGCATCAGGACGCGGCCCTCGTCGGGGGCAAGCTCGCTGAGGATGCGCGCGTAGGCGGGGTGGGAGACCTCGTCGTTCCACACGTCGCGCGACCGGCGCATCAGGTCGGCGCCGCTCTCCTTGAGCGAGGGGAGCGCGGGTCGTGACGCGCTGGGCAGCGCACCGCCGAGCAGGCTGCGCAAGCCGCTCGACGCGAGCCGGAACACCTCGTTCGAGGCGGCCAGCTCCTCGAGCCGGCCGGTGACGCCGGTGATCTGGCCGACCTCGCGAGCCGTCCGCTCGACCGTCGCCGCCAGCTCGCGAGCGGGTGCCGGCGTCACGGCCGCGACGAGCCGCCAGCCGGTGCGCGCGTACGCCTGCACCGCGAACTCGGCCGTGTGCAGCGACGCGGTGGCCGCGACGCGGACGAGTCCGAGCAGCTCCTCGGCGTCGCTGCGCGGCACCCCGTTCGGCTCGGTGCCGTTCAGGGGCGGCGTCTCCTGCGGCTCAACCACCTGACACCCCGAAGATCGCGAGGTGGAGGAAGCCGCCGGCGAGTCCCATGACCGCCCCGTGCGCGTAGAGCATCCACTCATCCTCCTTGATGGCCGAGCGGAGCATCTCGACGAAGTCCTGGTACGGCAGCTCGGCCGTGCGCGACGCGAACAGGCGACGGATCTTGTCGCTCTGGCGCTTGGAGAACGCCGGGTCCCGGAACGGCGTGATCGTGCGGTCGACGGCCTCGTCGGCGAACGAGTCGCGGATGGAGTCGAACTGGCGGCCGCCCACGGCGAGTCGGGCGGCGGAGCGAGCGGGCCCGGCGGCGCGGTCGATCGCCGGACGCATCGCGGTAGCCAGCATCGCCCGGGTGCGGTCGCCGCGCGGGCCGTCCATCAGGGTGTTGCCGATGTTCTCCAGGGTGACGACGTCGTCGGCGATGATGCCGGCGTACACCTCGGCCACCTCCGGCTGGCGACGCAGGAACAGGCCGTGCAGCGTGAACGGGCCGATCTTGCGCGGCTCCACCGGTTCGAAGATCAGCTGCATGCCGAGCAGGTTGGTGACCCAGCCGACGAACACGCCGAGGACCGGCAGCAGGTACCACTGGTGCAGCGTGTGGTCGATGAACGCGACCGGGATGCCGAGCAGGAACCCGAAGATGAACCCCACGTTCACCATCAGGCGCAGCTCCTTCTTCCCGATGTCGCGGAAGATGCGGACCACGAGGTCCGGGTTGCGCTCGAAGTGGTCGATGACCATGAGCTTCGGGTCGAGCAGCTGGTCGATGTGGACGCCGATCTGGTCGGTGATGCCCTTGACGATGCTGGGCAGCTGCTGCGTGACCCGCTCGTAGACCGCGACCTTCACGCGGGGCGGCAGGTTGTTCCACAGCTCGGGCTGCTCGCGCTGCATGACGCCGTCGACGACCTCGGGGATCTGCGGCTCGAACATCGCGACGATGTGGCCGGCGATCTGGTCGGGCTCGAGCTGCTGGTAGAACTCCGCGGGCGTGCCCAGCTTGGAGATCGCCTTGTCCGACGCGATGGAGCCCATCTTCGCCGCACGGGCGGGGACGATGCCCTGCCAGCCGACGCGGCCCTCCATGATCCCGGGGATCTCCTGGAGCTTGCGCGGCAGCAGCGTCGCGAGCTCGCGCAGGCCAGGGATGCGGAACCCGTAGAAGCGGATCGGGTTGAACAGCATGATCAGGCCGGTCCAGTTGATCAGCCAGCCGACCACGCCCGTGAACACAGGGATCGACGCGAAGGCCACCCAGTCGATGTCGTCCACCGCCGCAGCGTATCCCAGTGTTACAGCGTGATCAGCGGGTTCTTTCCGCGAGAACCACGCAGCATCGGCCGTCCGCCGGGTCGAGCTGGGCGTCCACGTCGTCGGCCCCGACGCCGTCGACGACGCCCTCGACGAGCGCGAGGTTCATCCGGCAGACGAGGTCGGTGTGCGACTCGGCGAGGGAGTGGAACGGACAGTTCGCGAGGGTCACCGACCCGGACTCGGCACGCGGCTCGTACCCGTTCGCGGCGAGGGCGGCGCAGGCGATGCCGAGCGCGTCGCCCGCGGTGGCGTCCTCGCGCGCCGCGCGGCCGAGGACCCGGCCGTGCTCCGACGCCACGGTGACCAGGGCGTCGAGCACGGGAGAGCCGTCGCGCGACGAGGCCGCGATCGCCTCGGCCATCAGCCGGCCGGCGAGCTCGTACTCGCGCTCGGGCAGCGACACGGAGATCTCCGTGGCCGATCGGCGGTAGAGCTTCGACGGTCGCCCGGCGCCCGGCCCGGAGCGGCCGGAGAGGCGGGCGTACTCCACGTCGAGCAGACCGTCGGCGGCCAGGCGGTCGAGGTGGAACTTCGCCTTGTGCAACGGGACATCGACCGCGTCGGCGGCCTCGTCGCGGGACACGGCGTGGTCCTGGGCGCAGATGAAGAGGTAGAGGTCGCGCCGCAGCGGGTCCGCGAGCGCACCGATGCCCGCGACGCGCTCGGGAAAGCTGCTCACTCTAAAAACCAATCATCTTGACGTAACAGTACCGGAAGTTCTAGAGTCCAAAATATCGTACTTTAGACAGGAGGGCCATCATGGCCGTCACCACATCATCCAGCACGGACCTCGAGACCCGGGCGTTCCAGCTGCTGCACACCGTGTTCGTCATCGCGCCCATCGCGTTCGGGCTCGACAAGTTCGCCGACGTCATGACCGACTGGTCGGACTACCTCGCCCCGTGGATCAACGACATCGTCCCCGGCAACGCCGACCAGGCGATGTACGTCGTCGGCGTCATCGAGATCGTCGCCGGCCTCCTGGTCGCCGTGGCGCCGCGCATCGGCGCGTTCGTCGTCGCCGCCTGGCTGGCCGGGATCATCATCGACCTGCTCACCCTGCAGGACTACTACGACGTCGCGCTGCGCGACTTCGGCCTGTTCGTCGCCGCCGTCGTCCTCGGGCTCCTGGCGCAGGCCCAGCACGCTCGCCGGGTGACCGCCTGATGACCGCCGGGCTGGTCGCTGTCCCTGACGAGATGCCGGAGGTCGACCTCGATGCCGCGACCCTTCACGCACGCGGACTCCTGGAGGCGCTGGGCGTCCCGAGCGACCTGCCCGGCACCATCGACACACCGCGCCGCATGGCGAAGGCCTACGCGGCGCTGCTGTCGGCCCGCGAGTTCGACATGACGTCGTTCCCGAACGACGAGGGCTACGACGAGCTCGTCGTGGTCAAGGACATCCCCGTGCAGTCCGTGTGCGAGCACCACTTCCTGCCTTTCACCGGCGTCGCGCACGTCGGCTACCTGCCGGGCGACCGGATCCTGGGACTGTCCAAGTTCGCCCGCGTCGTCGAGATGTTCGCGCGACGGCCGCAGGTGCAGGAGCGGCTGACCGTGCAGGTCGCGGACTGGCTGGTGGCCGGTCTCGCACCGCGCGGCGTCGGCGTCGTGATCGAGGCCGAGCACCTGTGCATGACGCTGCGCGGCGTCCAGGCCGCCGGCACCACGACGCGGACCTCCGCGGTGCGCGGCCTCGTGCGCGACCGTCCGCACACTCGCGCCGAGTTCCTCGACGCCCTTCAGTGAGAGTGGAGGCACCATGAGTCAGCCTGATGTCGTCATCGTCGGAGCCGGACTGGCCGCCGCGAAGGCCGCCACCGCCCTGCGCGACGGCGGCTACGACGGAGCTGTCACGATCGTCGGCGAGGAGCCGCATCCCCCGTACGAGCGACCGCCGCTGTCGAAGGACATCCTGCTCGGCAAGGGCAGCCGCGACGACGCTCTGGTGCATCCGCGCGAGTGGTACGACGAGCACGACGTCACCCTGCTGACCGGCCGCCGCGCGGAGAAGCTCGACCCCGCGGCGCACCAGGTGGTGCTCGACGACGGCACAGTCCTCGACTACGGGAAGCTCGTGCTCGCCACGGGCGCCCGCCCCCGCGTCCTCGACGTGCCCGGCGCGGCGCGTGCCCTCACGCTGCGCCGGGTCGAGGACAGCGAGGCCCTGCTCGGAGCGTTCGCGTCCGCGTCGTCGCTGGTGGTGATCGGCGCCGGCTGGATCGGCCTCGAGGTCGCCGCCGCCGCCCGGGAGGCCGCGCTCGACGTCACGGTCCTCGAGGTCGCACCGGTGCCCCTCGCGACCGTGCTGGGGGAGAAGCTCGGCTCGTACTTCGCGGACCTGCACCGCAAGCACGGCGTCGACCTGCGGACCTCGACCGGCGTCGAGTCGATCAGCGAGACCGGCGTGACCGCGGGTGGTGAGGAGATCCGCGCCGACCTCGTGGTCATGGGGGTCGGCGCGGTCCCCAACACCGAGCTCGCCGAGGCCGCGGGCCTGGAGGTCGACGGCGGCGTCGTCGTCGACCAGCACTTCACCGCCAGCCTCCCGGACATCCTTGCCATCGGTGACGTCGCCGCCGCGCGACACACCGACCTCGGACCCCTGCGGGTGGAGCACTGGGACAACGCGATCCGTCAGGGCAAGGCCGTGGCGGCGGTGCTCCTGGGCCAGGACGTCGCCTACGACTGGCAGCCGTACTTCTTCACCGACCAGTACGACCTCGGCATGGAGTACGTCGGCCGCGGGAAGGCATCGGACGACGTCGTGATCCGCGGCGACCTCGACTCCGGCGAGTTCATCGCGTTCTGGCTTGACGGGATCCGCGTGACCGCCGGCATGAACGTCAACGTGTGGGACGTCAACGACGACCTCCGCGCGCTGGTCGGGCGTACCGTGGACGCCACGAGGCTCGCGGACCCGAGCGTGGCCTTGACGGAGGTCGCGGATGGCTGAGGAGCAGCGGTTCACCCGTCTCCCCGCGCCGGTCCGGCTCGAGGACACGGTGGCCGAGGTCGACGTGCGTCCGGTGCCCGATCCCGAGGGCGGGCGGAACACCGACCGGGACTTCCTGATCCGCTACGGGCTGGGTGGCCTCTGACGGAACATCGGCGCGTGGTGCAACGTTGCACCAGGCGATGTCTGCTCTCTTCGAACCCCTGACCCTGCGCGGCGTGACCGCGCGCAACCGCGTCTGGCTGTCGCCGATGTGCCAGTACTCCAGCGTCGACGGGATGCCGAACGACTGGCACCTCGTGCACCTCGGCTCGCACGCCTCGGGCGGCTACGGCGTCGTCATGGCCGAGGCCTCCGCCGTGACGCCCGAGGGCCGGATCAGCCCGGAGGACGCGGGCATCTGGAACGACGAGCAGGCCGCTGCCTGGGCCCGGTTCGTCGGCTTCATCCGTGAGCAGGGCGCCGTCCCGGCCATCCAGCTCGCGCACGCCGGCCGGAAGGCGTCCACGTGGTCGCCGTTCAAGGACGGCGACGGCTCGGTGCCGCTCGACCAGGGTGGCTGGCCCACCGTCTCCGCCACGGACCAGCCGTACACCGGCTTCGCCGCGCCGCGGCGGCTCGAGACCGACGAGGTGGCCGCGATCCCCGGCCACTTCGCGGCCGCGGCCGTGCGCGCCGACGAGGCCGGGTTCGACATCGTCGAGATCCACGCGGCCCACGGCTACCTGCTCCACCAGTTCCTCTCGCCCCTGACCAACGACCGCGACGACCGGTACGGCGGGTCGTTCGAGAACCGCACCCGGCTGGTGATCGATGTCGTCGACGCGGTCCGCGCGGTCTGGCCGGAGGGCAAGCCGGTCTTCGTCAGGTTCTCGGCCACCGACTGGGCGCCCGCCGACGGGCCCGAGGGCTGGGACGTCGCGCAGACCGCCGAGCTCGCCGCGATCCTGGCCGGGCACGGCGTCGACCTGATCGACGTCTCCTCCGGCGGGCTGATCGCCGAGCAGGAGATCGCCGTCGGTCCCGGCTACCAGGTGCCGTTCGCCCGCGAGGTGCGCCTGAAGAGCGACCTGCCCACGGCCGCCGTCGGCCTGATCACCGACCCGGCGCAGGCCGAGGAGGTCGTCGCGGACGGCGACGCGGACGCGGTGATGGTCGCCCGCGCCGGGCTGCGCGAGCCGGCGTGGCCGCTCCGGGCCGCTCACGAGCTGGGCGTTCCGGCCCGTCAGGCGCCCTACCCGCCCCAGTACCGGCGGGGCGCCTGGCGCTGACCGACGCTATCTTTCGGGGATGGTCGAGAAGGTCGATGACATCGCGTCCGAGGACATCCGCTGCTCCTACGAGGAGTTCGGCGCCCTGTTCTTCCGGGCGGCCGTGACGCCGGAGCGGATCATCGGCGCCGTCGACGGCATCGCCGGCCAGCCGATCGACTTCGGTCCGATGGGCGTCGGCCCAGGCCGCATCGCGAGCGTCACGGCCAAGGGCCAGATCGGCGCGGCCAGGGCCACGGAGATCCCTGGCATCCCGATCTCGTACAAGCTGGTGGTCCCGGTCGACCTCGACTTCACCGTCAACCTGCAGGTGGAGAAGGAGCGGTTCCACGCCGCCGTCGAGGTGCCGCTCACGGTCACGGCGCACGCCACGCACGACCTCCGGATCATCGTCGACGTCACGCCGCCCAACCCCGACGAGCTGGACCTCCACCTCGAGGCCGAGGGCCTGCGCGCCACGTTGCTGAAGCGCGTCGCCAACATCGACGGCGAGCTGCGCCGCTTCGTCGCCAAGTACGTCGCCCGCGAGCTGGAGAAGCCGCACGTCGTCGCCACCCGCGTGATCGACGTGGGCGTGTCCATCGACGTCGCCTGGGCCGGCATGGCCCCGGGACGCCCGGCCGAGGACATCGCCGACGCCGGATAGGCTGTGCGCGTGACGGACGCCCCCGCCGATTCAGCTGTTCTCGACACCGTCGAGCACGCCAGCGAGACGCCCGATCGTGAGCAGCCCTGGGCCGAGCTCGGGCTGAAGTCCGACGAGTACGAGCGCATCCGCGAGATCCTCGGCCGCCGCCCCACGAGCGCCGAGCTGGCCATGTACTCCGTCATGTGGAGCGAGCACTGCTCCTACAAGTCGAGCAAGGTGCACCTCAAGAAGTTCGGCGAGCTGCCCCAGGAGACGCCGCTCGGCAAGACGCTCGCCGGCATCGGCGAGAACGCCGGCGTCATCGACATCGGCCAGGGCTATGCGGTCACGTTCAAGGTGGAGTCGCACAACCACCCCAGCTACGTCGAGCCGTACCAGGGCGCGGCCACGGGCGTCGGCGGCATCGTCCGCGACATCCTCGCCATGGGCGCCCGCCCGGTCGCCGTGATGGACCCGCTCCGGTTCGGACCGCTCACCGCCGACGACACCCGCCGCGTCCTGCCCGGCATCGTCGCGGGCGTCGGCGGCTACGGGAACTGCCTCGGCCTGCCCAACATCGGTGGCGAGGTGGTCTTCGACCCCACGTACCTCGGCAACCCGCTGGTCAACGCGCTGTGCGTCGGCGTGCTGCGCCACGAGGACCTCCACCTCGCGTTCGCGTCCGGCGTCGGCAACAAGGTCGTCCTCTACGGTGCGCGCACCGGCGGCGACGGCATCGGCGGCGTCAGCGTGCTCGCGTCGGAGACGTTCTCCGAGGGCGGGCCCACCAAGCGCCCGAGCGTCCAGGTCGGCGACCCGTTCATGGAGAAGCTGCTGATCGAGTGCACCCTCGAGCTGTTCGCGGCGGGCGTCGTCAACGGCATCCAGGACCTCGGCGGTGCCGGCCTCTCCTGCGCCACCAGCGAGCTCGCCTCCGCCGGCGACGGCGGCATGCGCGTCGAGCTCGACACGGTTCCCCTGCGCGACTCGTCGCTCTCGCCGGAGGAGATCCTCATGAGCGAGAGCCAGGAGCGCATGATGGCGGTCGTCGAGCCGCAGCACCTCGACGCGTTCATGGCGATCTGCGAGAAGTGGGACGTCGAGGCCGTCACCATCGGTGAGGTCACCGACGGCGACCGCCTGGTCATCGACTGGCACGGCCGCACCGTCGTCGACGTGCCGCCGCGGTCGGTCGCGCACGACGGCCCGGTCTACGAGCGTCCCTTCGCCCGGCCCGCGTCGCAGGACGCGCTGCAGGCGGACGGTGCCGAGAGGCTCCCGCGGCCCACCACCGGCGACGAGCTCCGCGAGACCCTGCTCCGGCTGGTCGGGTCGCCGAACCTCGCCGACAAGTCCTGGGTCACCGACCAGTACGACCGCTACGTCCAGGGCAACACCGTGCTCGCGCAGCCCGAGGACGCCGGCGTCGTGCGCGTCGACGAGGAGAGCCACCTCGGCGTCGCCGTCTCCACCGACTGCAACGGCCGGTTCGCCCAGCTCGACCCGTACGCCGGCGCGCAGCTCGCGCTCGCGGAGGCGTTCCGCAACGTCGCCGTCACCGGAGCGCTGCCGCTCGCGGTCACCGACTGCCTGAACTTCGGCTCGCCGGAGGACCCGGCCGTGATGTGGCAGTTCGAGCAGGCCACCCACGGGCTCAAGGACGCGTGCGCGGTGCTCGGCATCCCGGTCACCGGCGGCAACGTGTCGTTCTACAACCAGACCGGCGAGACCGCGATCCTCCCGACGCCGGTCGTCGGCGTGCTCGGCGTGATCGAAGACGTCCGCCGCCGCGTCACACAGGGCTTCGCTCGCGAGGGCGACCACGTCCTCCTCCTCGGGGAGACGCGCGAGGAGCTCAGCGGCTCCACGTGGGCCGACGTCGTCCACGACCACCTCGGCGGGCTCCCACCGGCCGTCGACCTCGAGGCCGAGCAAGCGCTGGCCGCCGTGCTGCAGGAGGCCGGTCGCCGCGGGCTGCTGACCGCCGCCCACGACCTCTCCGACGGTGGACTCGCCATGGCGCTCGTCGAGGCGTCGCTCCGCCACGACGTCGGTGTCCGCGTCGAGCTCGACGACCCGTTCGTCGACCTGTTCAGCGAGTCGTCGGCCCGGGCGATCGTCGCGGTCGCGGAGGAGCACCACGAGGAGCTCGTCACGCTCGCGGCAGACCACGGCCTGGCGCTCTCCTCCATCGGACGCACGGGCGGCGACGCCGTCGAGGTCGTCGGCTCCTTCAGCGTCCCGATCAGCGAGGTGCGGGCCGCGTGGTCGGCCACCCTCCCCGCCGTCCTCGGCCCCATGCTCAGCTGATGCCCCCAGTCCCCGCTGAGCGTGACGTTTTCGCCCATGTTTCGACGAAAACAGGGCGAAAACGTCACTCTCAGCGGGAAGGGGGGCGGTCATGGCACGGCGGCTGACAGCCCTCGACGACGCCGAGTTCGCCGACGTCTGCTCTCGCATCGACGCCGGCGACGCCACGCGCGACGACCTCAAGGCCGCGACGAAGCACCTGCTCGCGCTGCTGCAGCAGAAGGCGCCGGGCGCGAGCGTCGAGGTGCGCGTCCCGCCGTTCGCCGCGGTGCAGGTGATCGAGGGTCAGCGCCACACGCGTGGCACGCCGCCGGCCGTCGTCGAGATGGACGCCGAGACCTGGATCGCCCTTGCGCGAGGTCGCCTCGCCTGGGCCGACGCCCGGGTCCAGGCGTCAGGAGAGCGGTCCGACCTCTCCGCGCTCCTGCCGCTCACGACCGTCTAGCCGCCAGCGCCCGGGCAGGGTGGTTGGTGGTCACCACCCAGGTGTCCGGGTCGTTCATCCAGAAGTCGAGGGCGACCGGGTCGTCCACGGTCCAGACCAGCAGCGGCAGCTGGCGGTGCCGCGCCCAGCTGCGCAGCCAGTGCCGCGCCAGCACGTGGTGCGAGGCCACGACGTTGGCGTGGCTCAGCCGCATCCGCGTGCGCGGGAACCACGACACCACGTGCGTCCACCAGCGATCGATCCGGCCGCGGGCCGAGCGCCGGCTGGTCGAGAGCCCGACGAGCAGCCCGGACCCGCGCTCCTCGGCACGCGTCCTCAGCGCGCGGACGAGCCCGTCGTCGGCCGACGTCACCACCAGGTGGCCCGTGCCGATCCGGTCCACCACGTCGTCGACGACTTCGAGCGCACCCTCGGTGATCTTCAGGTCGAGGTGCAGGCCGGCCCGCCCGGCGACGAGGTCGAGCACCGCGTCGAACGGGGCGGAGTCGTCGCCCGGGGCGTCGTGCGAGACGACCAGCCGGCCGTGCCGGTCCCGGCGCAGGTCGACCTCCACGAAGTCGCAGCCGAGGTCGATCGCCGCCTCGACCGCCTCCAGCGAGTTCTGGACGCCGTCGTCCCCGGCACCGCCGCGGTGCGCAGAGACGAGGACGGTCACTTGGTCAGCTTGCCCTTCTGGAGGTTGACCCAGGTGCCGGCGGTGGCCGTGCGGTACCCGGCGAGGTCTCGCGCCAGGCGGTAGCGGCGGACGGCCGCGGCGGTCTGGGCGTTGAACTTGCCGTACGAGGTGATGTCCTCGCCGGCGGCGCGCAGGGCGCGCTGCAGGCGGTAGACGTCCTCGCCGACGTCCCCGTACTTCAGGACGCGCGGCTGGCTCCCGGCCGAGAGCAGCGCGGTCCAGAACTCGCGGCTGGTGCGGCTGTTCTGCGACCAGCCGAGCGAGGCGCGGAAGCGGTTGATCGCGGCGATGGTGCCGGTGCTGAGGTAGCCGTCGACGGTCTGCAGCTGGCCGACCGCCTTGAGCCGGCACTCGAGGACCCACACCTGGTCCGCCCGGGAGCCGAGCGTCAGGCCGGGCCAGGTCTGGTAGGTCATCGGGTGACCGCACGGCTGTTGCTCGGCCGGACGCACCGAGCCCTTGCCGACGTCGAGGAAGTCCTTGTCGATGTTGAGCGTCTTTCCGCCGTACGTCTCGTTGACGCCGTTGTGGTACTGGTGGATCCGCTCGTGGTGGTTCCACGCCGAGTCGGCCAGGTACGGCCCACCGTCGGTGTCGGCGATCCGGTTGGTCCAGGCGATCCACATGTGGTCGGGCTTGTCGAGCCAGGACGCCGTGCGGATCGCGTTGATGCTCGCGATGGCGGCCGAGCCGCTGGAGTACAGGCCGGTCCTGAACCCGAGCGCGTGGACGCGCTCGTCGAACGCGTCCACGAACTGGCGGACGGCGGCGTCGCACGAGGTGTCGGATCGCGAGTAGTACTCGATGTCCAGATACGTGAAGCTCCCCGCCGGGAACCCGTACTTCTTCAGGGCGGCGACGGCCTCGTTCGCGTCGCTCGTGGCCTGGCTGCGTGCCGTCGACGTGGTGCGCGACATGCGCTTCTTCTGCACGCGGCTGTCCGGGTTGTTCTTGAAGCAGGGCGCCTGGTAGCCGACGTGGATCGGGACGAACCGCCAGCCGATGGCCGCGTTGTCGGCGACCCACGCGGGGCTGAGGTTCGGCTGGTAGGCGTCGCCGCAATACCGCGAGTTGCCGGAGATGTAGATGCCGATGGCCGAGTACTGGGAGCTCAGGTTCCAGCGGTCCATGACCGTCTGGCTCGGCGCGACGCACGTGTCGAAGCCGTACCCGGTGAAGCTCCCGGGGGCTTGAGGCTCCGCCGCGTGGGCGGTGGAGGCAGGCAGGACGGAGGCGGCGAGGGCGGCCAGCATGCCGGCGACCGTCATCCGCGCGGTGGGGGAAGGCACCAGGCGCATCCCAGAAGCGTAAAGCCGAGAGGGGCCGATGTTCCGCATTCCGCTGACGTCGTTGGTTGCGTGGTCCTACGATCGGCGCGACCCAGGAGGTTGCGATGCGCAACAGTCTCGTTGCTGCCGCGCTGTCGGCGGTGGTCTTCGGAACCGTCGGCTACGCCACGGCCACCACCGGTCCCGACTCCGGCGGGACCTTCCACGGATGCGTCAACAAGTACTCCGGCGCTCTGCGCGTCGTCGCTCCGGACAAGGCGTGTCGTCGGTCCGAGAACCCGGTCAGCTGGAACCAGACCGGCCCGACGGGGCCGAAGGGCGACGACGGTGCGACCGGCGCGCCCGGCCCGGCGTCGATCGACGCACTCGACGGGTCGACCTGCACGCGGGCCGACGGCAGCACCGGCACGGTGGCCGTCGTGGTCGGTGCTGACGACGCCATCTCGATGACGTGCGGGACGCACTCGACGTGGTGCGCCACGCACACCCCGCCCGACGACGTCTACCTGCACGAGGAGGTGATCTGCGACGAGGCGACCCGGACCCTCACGTACATCTGCGACGACGGCTGGCGTGACGCCAACGACGACCATGCTGACGGGTGCGAGGCCACCGTCGACCCGCCGACGGCGGTACCCCTGACCAACGTCGCGGCCCAATACCTCACTCTGCTGGTCCCGGATCGCCCCGTGTCCGATGTCGCTGTCCTGCCGGACTGTGACGCTTCGCCGCCCGTCGAGTGCACGACCGGCGTGCCGGACGAGGACCACGTGACCCTTCGCGTCGACTCGACGGAGCATGCAGGCGATCGACCGCGGGCGGAGGCGATCCCGAACGCCGCCGACAAGACCTTCGCCGTGACGCAGCGCGTCCGTGTCTCCACGAACGACCCGATTCCGGTGACGATGCCCGTGGTCGGGACGTGCGGACTCGTCGTAGACAGCACGCGGGGGAACGATCCGGACGTGCGGCTCACCTACGCGGACACCGTCGCGCCGGACCGGCCGAACGGTCCGACCGTCGTCAGCTCCCCGCCGACGGTGAGTGGGCTGGAGTCCGCCGACGTCGAGCTCACCGGCGGCTTCGGGTGCATCGTCGGGAACGCCCCGGTCCTTGCAACTGCCACGAGCGTCCTGGCAGACGCCGTCGCGACGTGGGTCGTGCAGGGGGCCACGGTCTGCGGTGCACCCGAACCGGTCTACTACCAGCGCTGCTCTCCCTAGGCATTCCCGGGAATTCCGGGCATGATGGCATCGCGCGACCCCGGTTCACACCCCTGGAGGATCGGGGTCGCGTCTACACCTGGCGGTCGCGGTCTGACCAGTACGGCTTGCGCAGGTCGCGCTTGAGGATCTTGCCGGACGGGTTCCGCGGCAGGGCTTCCACGACGTCGACCGACTTCGGCGCCTTGTAGCCGGCCAGCCGCTCCCGGGCGAACGCGATGAGCTCGTCGGGCTCGACGGACTGGCCGGGGTGGAACGCGACGACGGCCTTCACGGACTCGCCCCACTGGTCGTCCGGCACGCCGATGACGGCGAGCTCCATGACGGCGGGGTGCTCGGCCAGGACGCGCTCGACCTCGGGGGAGTACACGTTCTCGCCGCCGGTGATGATCATGTCCTTCACGCGGTCCTCGACGAAGACGAAGCCCTCGTCGTCGACGCGGCCGATGTCGCCGGTGCGCACCCACCCGTCGTCGGTGAGCAGCTCGGCGGTGTCCTCGGGCCGGCCCAGGTAGCCGGGGGTGGACTGCTCGGTGCGGAACCACAGCTCGCCCGACGTGCCGGTCGGGACGTCCTCCAGGGTGGCCGGGTCCACGACGCGCATCTCGACGCCGGCGATGGTGCGGCCGGCGGAGACGAGCCGCTCGGGATGGCTGGTGTCGCGATGCGCGTCGTCGTCGAGGATCGTCACGACGCCGCCGAACTCGGTCATGCCGTAGACCTGCATGAACTTGGTGGTGGGCCAGCCCTCGAGCGCGCCGCGCAGGACCGGCAGCGGCATCGGGGCGGCGCCGTAGGAGAACGCCTTGAGCCGGCTGAACAGCCCCATCGCGTCCGGGCCGGCCTGCAGCAGGGCAGCGACGACGGCGGGCACCAGGAAGGCGTGCGTGACACCCGCGATCATCGCGCCGGCGAGCAGCTCGGGCGTGACCTCGCTGATGACGTAGCCGGCCGTGCCGGTGGCGGGACCGAAGAGCGCGTACGACGAGCCGCCGACGTGGAACATCGGCATGGCGATCAGCATCATGTCGCCGTCGCTGTACTCGATGTCGCCCATCGCGTTCTTGGTGTGGGTGACCATGTTGTGCTGCGTCAGCACCACGCCCTTGGGGCGGCCCGTGGTGCCGGAGCTGTACATGACGAGGCACGGGTCGTGCGGGTCGACGTCGGGCTGACGGTCGACGGGCTCGGCCGCCGCGAGCCAGGGCTCGAGCTCGTCGCCCTCGCCACCGACCACGACGATCTTCTCGACCGTGGTGAGCTTCTCGCGGACCAGCTCGATCGACGGCATCAGCTCGTGCCCGACGAACAGCACGCGGGCGCCGGAGTCGTTGATGACGTAGTCGAGCTCGTCGCCGGCCAGCCGCCAGTTGACGACGGCGTTCGCCGCGCCGAGCAGGCTCACCGCCTGGTTGGCGACCAGGATGGCCGGGTTGTTCTTGTCGAGGAACGCGACGTGGTCGCCGCGGCCGATGCCCTCGCCCTTCAGGCCCCCGGCGAAGCGCTGGATGTCCTCCCACGCCTCGAGCCAGGTCCAGGTGCGGTCTCCGAAGATCCAGCAGGTGCCGTCGGGCTCGTGCTCCGCGCGATAGGCGTGGTAGTCGGTCAGGAAGGTCGCGTCCGGCGTCTCGGTCATGTCGCTCCTCGATGACAGTTGAGGTGTCACAGTAGCGAAAATCACTCTGCTGATGGGCTCTACGCCCCTAGAATCCCGACCATGGATCCGGTGCCTACGCACTATCTCGATCGGGATGGTGCGGCGCTGGCCTATCAGGTCTTGGGCAATGGGCCGGTCGACGTGGTGGTGTTTCTCGAGATCGGGATGCACCTCGATCTCTGCTGGACGGATCCGGACATCCACCGCATCTTCGAGCGCAGCGCGGCGTACTCGCGCACGGTCCACCTGCAGCGGCGCGGCTTCGGCCTGTCCGACCGGGTGACGTACGCGCCCACCGTCGAGCAGCAGGCCGACGACGTGCTCGCGATCATGGACGCCATCGGCATGCGTCGCGCCACCCTGGTCGGCCTCCTCGGCACCGCCGCCCCGCTGGCCCTGCTCGCCGCGAAGGCTCCCGAGCGCGTGAACGGCCTCGTCTTCTACAACCCGATGTTCCAAGGTCCCCGGTCCAGCAGCGAGCTGGAGGGCTGGACCGAGGCCGAGGCCGCGACGCTCGTGAACGGGTACCGGCAGGCGTTCGCGAACTGGGGCTCGGGCGACATCATCGGCGTCTGGGACTCCGAGCTGGCCACCTCGTTCAACCGCCGGCTCATGGGTCTGCTCGAGCGCTGCTCGGCGACGCCCGCCGCGGCGCAGGCGTACTTCGACTGGCTCCTCGAGATCGACGTGCGCGACGTGCTCAAGTCGGTCCAGGTCCCCGCCCGGGTGCTCCACCTGCCGTCCGGCGTCATGCCCGAGGCCGCCTGCAAGCACGCCGCCGAGCTGATGCCCGACGGCGTCTTCTACGAGCTCGACCCCACGCCGCCGGGCGCGTCGATCGGTCAGGCCTGGATGCGCGTGGCCCAGCACATCGAGGAGGTCGCCACCGGCTCGCACCACCGCGCGGACCTCGACCGGTTCCTCGGCACCGTGCTGTTCACCGACGTCGCCTCCTCGACGGAGCTGCTCGCCAGGGTCGGCGACACGAAGTACCGCGAGATGCGGGCCGACCACGAGCGACTCGTGCGGCTCGCGGTCGAGAACACCGGCGGACGGCTCGCCACCGTCGCCGGCGACGGCACGATGAGCGTGTTCGACGGACCCAGCAAGGCCCTGCGGTGCGCGGAGATCGTCCTCGCGGACGCCCGGGAGATCGGCATCGAGGTCCGGTGCGGGGTGCACACCGGCGAGCTGGAGCGCGACGGCCTGAACGTCGCCGGCATGGCGGTGCACATCGGTGCCCGCGTCGGCGCGGCGGCCGACCCGGGCGGGGTGATGGTGTCGCAGACCGTCCACGACCTCGTCGTCGGCTCGGGCATGACGTTCGAGAGCCGCGGGCTGCACGAGCTGAAGGGCGTCCCCGGCCGGTGGGAGCTCTTCGCGGTCAAGCATGTCCGGGACCAGTCCGGCTCCCTCCCGTCGGAGGAGTCGATGAAGACCCCGATCGACAAGGTCGCGCTGACGACGGCGCGTCGTGCCCCTGGCCTGGCCCGCACCGCCCTGCGCGTCGTCCACGCCGCCGAGCGCCGCCGCGCCCGCATCAACGGCTAACAGCTAGCTGTAGTTCCTCCGGACGTTGTGATCGCGTGACGTGAGGCGAGGACCTCCGATATCGAAGGGGTTACGACACCAACTTCGATCCGGAGGTCCTCGTGACTCACGCTAATGCCCCTTTGACTCCGCTCG
>NZ_VDUX01000008.1 GCF_008039565.1 Aeromicrobium terrae | reverse complement strand
CAGCGCAGGCCATGAGTGAGCCACACGCGATCCGTGGGCAGCCGCAATGGGAGCGACAACCCCGACCACCTCAACCGAGCCTCGTCAGACCCCGGCCGTGCCGTCAATGAAACAAGTAGCCGCGATGAGTGCTGCTCGTCGCACCACGAAGAAGTCGTGCTCCCGGTGGGGCTCGAACCCACACTGGGGCGGGTTTAAGCCGCCTGCCTCTGCCGATTGGGCTACGGGAGCAGGGTCAGCCTAGTTCCGCGTAGCCTCAGCGGAATGGCCGCCAAGATCTTCGAGCGCACGTCCCTGGTGCCCGCCGGTGTCGACCAGGTGTGGGCACGGGTCGTCACGCCGGAGGGCATCAACGACGAGATGCGGCCCTGGATGACGATGACCATGCCGCGCGCGGCGCGTGGGCTGACCGTCGAGACCGTGCCGGTCGGCCAACCGCTGGGGCGGGCGTGGCTGCGACTGTTCGGCGTCGTCCCGTTCGACTACGACCACCTCACGATCGCCCAGCTGGAGCCCGGGCGCCGGTTCCACGAGGTGTCGACGATGCTGAGCATGCGGCAATGGGAGCACGAGCGGACCCTGACCGCGGTCGGCGACGAGACTGAGGTGCGCGACCGGATCACGTTCGAGCCGAGACTACCGGTCCCCGGTCTCGCGGCCATTCTGGCGCGGGTGCTGAGAGCGTTCTTCGGGCACCGGCACCGGCGGCTGGTCCGACACTTCTCCTGATTCACCGCCCGGTGTGGACAACGTGCGGTCGTCGAATCGGGTTGTCGGTGGGGGTGCCTAGGTTGGAGGTATGACCAGGTCAGAGCACGTCTCGGCGGATCGACTGACCGATTTTGCGCGTGCTCGCGCGGCCGCGGAGGCGACTGAGTGGTCAGGCATGCTGCAGTACGCCGATCAGGCCGAGGCCGCGATCCAGGCGTCGCAGTGGTCGCCGATGGTCAAGCAGATGAACGTCGCGGCGATCGCGTTGGAGATCGGCACCGCGACGGGCCTGTCCGAAGGGCAGGTGCACCGACGGTTGGCTGTCACCCGTCGCGTCCGTGAGAAGGCGCCGATGACGTGGCTGGCGTTCCGCAAGGGCCGGATCGACGCCGCCCGGGTCCAGATCATCTCCGACGGGATCGACAAGCTGAAGCGCGACGCGTCGATCGTGCGGCTCGATCAGCGGGTCGTGACGTACGCCGAGACCCACACCACCGCCCAGCTGCGGCAGTGGGTGCGCCGGTTCATCGCCCGCGTCGAGCCCGACGAGCACGAGAAGCGCGCCGAGGACGAACGGAAGACGCGCCGGGTCGACGCCTTCCACGGCGAGGACGGCATGGGATTCCTCGACGCCAAGCTGCCGTCCTACCTGCTGGCCGCGATCGACAAGCGGTTGATCAAGGAAGCCAAGGCCCTCGGCGCCGACGACCCCCGCACCCTCCAGCAGCGTCGTGCCGACCTCCTTGCCGCCTGGCTCACCACCAACGAAGCCGGCGAGCCTGCGATCCACGCCGACATCGCCGTCACCATCCCCGCCGCCTCCCTCGCCGGCGTGAACGACGACCCGATCATCTCCGCCGACGGAGACTGGGCCATCCCGGCCGCCTGGATCACCGACCTAGTCGCCACCGGCAACACGCTCTGGCACCGGATTCTCACCGACCCGGCCGGCCACACCCTCGACCACACCTACCTCGGACGCTTCGCCCCCGAGACCGTCAAGAAGGCCATCGCCTACCGCGACGCCACCTGCCAAGCCCCCGGCTGCACCAGACGCGCCGACCAGTGCGACACCGACCACCGCATCCCGCACCCCACCGGACCGACCTCCGGCACGAATCTCTGGGCGCTGTGCCGACGACATCACCAGCAGAAGGGCCACCACGTCATCCGCTGGCTCCTGCCCTCCGGACGCGAAGCACCCGCCGAGACCGCCGCCCACTCACCACCCATCGAGGACCTCTCCTGGATGGAGCACCAGCTCGCCGGGTTCATCCTCGACGAGTCTTGACACCACCTCGGATCGGCGTAGTCTCCGACTAGACCGATCGGTCTAATCTCGGGAAGACGGCGAGAGGATCGACAGATGAAGGTGGCGAAGCAGGACGTCGACGTCCAGCTCGAGATGCCGGGCGTGGTCATGCGGCAGCGGCTCGGGTTCGGCGACGTCAGCGCGTACGACGGGATCAGCGGCGAGTACTTCACGCTCGCGAAGGGCGTCGACACGACGCCCCTCTTCCAGGGCCTCGACGGCAACCTGTGCCAGTGCCCGCACTGGGGCTACGTCCTGAGCGGCACGATCACCACCACGGATGCGTCGGGCAGCGAGGAAACCGTGCGGGAGCACGACCTCTTCTACTGGCCGCCCGGCCACAACGTCCGGGTGGACGACGACGCCGAGATCGTGATGTTCAGCCCGCAGGCCGAGCACAGTCACGTCATCGAGCACATGGTCGCCATGGTGAAGGGCTAACGTCCGGAGCGTGGAGACCACCACTCACACCACCAAGCAGCGTCTCCTGGACGCCGGGCTCGAGCTCCTGCTGGAGCACGGGTACCACGACCTCGGCGTCCAGACGCTGCTCGCGGCCACCGGCACCCCGAAGGGGTCGTTCTACCACCACTTCGAGTCCAAGGAGGACTTCGCGCTGCAGGTCGTCGACCAGTACATGGTCGGCGTGCACGGCGCGCTCGACGCGTGCCTCTCGAACCCCGACCGCGCTCCCCTGCAGCGGATGCGCGACTTCTTCGAGGCCACCGCCGAGTCCTACCGAGGCGAGGGCTACCTCGGCTGCCTGCTCGGCGGGCTCGGGCAGGAGCTGTCCGGCGTGAACGACGTGTTCGCGCAGAAGATCGAGGGCTGCATCTCCTACATCGCCGGACGCATGGCGGTCTGCCTTGCCGAGGCCCAGGACGCCGGCGACATCGCGCCGGACGCCGACCCGGTCGGGCTCTCCAACCTGCTCGTCGACTGCTGGGAGGGCGCGGCGCTCCGCAGCCGGCTACGTCGCAACGAGCAGCCGCTCGAGGCGATGCTCGACTTCTACTTCGGGTCCGCCGTCACCCGCTGACGTCGACGACGTTCATCAGCGGCTCGCCCACCTGAAGGCGACGGACCTGCTCGCGCACCATCGCCTCGACCCGGTCGTGCATCGTCGTGACCGCTCCCCCGACGTGCGGGGTGATCAGCACGCCCGGCGTGGTCCAGAGCGGGTGGTCGGCCGGGAGCGGCTCGGGGTCGAGCACGTCGGCGGCGAACCGGACGTGGCCGCTCGCCGTGTGCCGAACGATCGCCTCGGTGTCCGCCACCTTGCCGCGCGCGACGTTGACCAGCAGCGCGCCGTCGCGCATGGCGCTCAGGAACACGTCGTCGACCAGGTGGTGCGTGGCCGGACCGTACGGGACGGCGACGACGACGACGTCGGCGTCGGGCAGGAGGTCCGGCAGCTCGTCGGTCCCGTGGATCCCCTCCCGGGCGGTTCGTGCCACCCGGACGATCTCGACGCCGAATCCCGACAGTCGGCTCTCCAGCTCGGTGCCGATGCCGCCGTAGCCGAGCAGCAGGACACGAGCGCCCAGCAGCCCGGGATGCCAGTGGCGCTCCCAGCGGCCGTCCGGCATCGCGCGAGCGTTCTCGTCGACGCCGCGCTGCGACGCCAGCACCAGGGCCATCGCGATCTCCGCCGTCGGACCCTCGTGGACGCCCACGGCGTTGCACCACACGATGCCCTCCGGCACGTTGCCGATCGCGTCGTCGTAGCCGAGCGACTGGGTCTGGACGACGCGCACGCGCTCGGCGTCCAGGTGCTCGAACCCACCGCTGAGCACGTACGGCCGGACCGCCAGGTCGAGCGGCGGGCCGTCGGGCGGCGGTGCGTCCCAGTCCCAGACGATGACGTCCAGGTCGGCGAGCCGTTCCTGCATGTGCTGGTTCGGGACGCTGATCCTCATGCCGTCCACGCGATCCCGTCGAGGATGTCGTGCTCGCTGACCAGGACGGAGCCGATGTCCACGTGGTCGAGGAGCCGGTCGAGGATGAGCGCGCCGCCACCGATCACGTCGGCGCGGCCCGGGTGCATGAACGGCAGGGCACGACGATCGGCGACGGACATCTGGGCGAGCGAGATGCACGCGTTGCGCAGGACGTCGACGTCGAGGCGCGCGCCGTGGAGGGCGTCCCGGTCGTACGACGGCAGCTCCAGGGCGTGGGCCGCGACGGTGGTGACCGTGCCCGCGACGCCGACCATCGTGTCGACCGCGGCCAGCCCGTCGAGGGCCGGCTTGAGGACGCCGTCCAGGTACGTCATGCAGTCGGTGAGCTCTGTGACACCCGGCGGGTCGCTGGGCAGGAAGCGCTCGGTGAGGCGGACGGATCCGATGTCGAGCGACGTCGACCACTCGACGGTCCCGTCCTGCCCGACCACCAGCTCGGTGGATCCCCCGCCGATGTCCGCGACGAGCGCACGCCCGCCGGCCAGCGACCGCGTGGCACCGAGGAAGGAGGCCGCCGCCTCCTCCTCACCGGTGAGCACCTGCGGCCGGATGCCGAGGACGGACTCCACCTCGGCGGAGAACTCGTCGGCGTTCTCGGCGTCCCGCGCGGCCGACGTGGCGCAGAACCGGACGACGTCGGCACCGAGCGTCGTGATCAGCTCGGCGTACTCGCGGGTGGCCTGCAGGGTGCGGTCGATGGCGGCGCGGTCGAGACGGCCGGTGGCGTCGACGCCCTGGCCGAGCCGGACGATCCGCATCTCCCGGACGAGGTCATGCTGCTGATCTGAAAGATCCGTGATCAGCAGACGGATGGAGTTCGTGCCGCAGTCGATGGCAGCGATGCGTTGCCGGGGCATGCGTCGAGGCTATCGGGGCGCGCAGGAGGAGCTGCCCCACCACTCCCCGAGCAGCTCGAGCGCCTGGTCTCCGAGCGGATTCAGCCCCGGACCCTTCGCGAGGCTGTGCCCGACGAGCACGTGCAGGCACTTCACCCGCGTGGGCATCCCGCCGGCGGAGATGCCCTCGATCTCCGGGACGTGGCCGAGGGCTTCTCGCTCGGCCAGGTAGGACTCGTGCGCCGTCGCGTACGCGCGAGCCAGCTCGTCGTCCTCGGTCAACCGCTCGCTCATCTCGGCCATCAGGCCGGACGCCTCGAGCGTGCCGATCGCGCCGGCCAGCCGCGGACAGGTGATGTAGTACAGCGTCGGGAACGGGGTGCCGTCGGGCAGCCGGGGCTCGGTCTTCACCACGTTCGGGTGGCCGGACGGGCAGCGGGACGCGACCTCGACGATGCCTCGCGGCGGTCGTCCGAGCTGCTCCCTGATGGCTGCGATGTCCTCCTCGAAGACGCTCACTGCTTCTTGAGCACCTCGTCGGGATCGGCCGGCGGCTTGGCCTTCGCGGGGTCCTTGCCGGCCTGCTCGACGCTGCCCCACAGCGTGTCGTACCAGGCCTGGTCCTTCGTCGCCGTCGGCGGCTCGTCGAGCGTGGGCACCGAGCCCTGCACCGACCCGTCGGCACCGATCACGCGATAGCCGACCTCGCCGGGCATCACCCAGCCGAACCGCTCCCGCGCCTTCTGCTTGATGTACGCGGGATCGTCGAAGCGCTTCTTGGTGTCCTCGAGCGTCGCGATCGCCTCCTTGCGCATGGCGATCTCGGCCCGCGACGACTGGATGTCGCCACGCTGCTCCCACCAAGCGTGCAGCGCGGACGTGTACGACGCGATCAGCAGGAGGACCACCGAGAGCAGGACCACCGCACGACCGGTGAACCGCGGGGCCTGCCGGCCGCGCGGGGCGACCGGCTTGGGCCGCCCGGCGCGCTGCGGGCGGCGGGAGCGGTCGGAGCTCGGCCGCCGTCCCGGACCACGCGATGACCCCGGAGCCATGAGACCTACTGCACCAGCCGCGGGAAGGCGGACGCGCCGGCGTACACCGCCGAGCTGCCGAGCAGCTCCTCGATCCGCAGGAGCTGGTTGTACTTCGCGACGCGGTCGGAGCGGGCCGGGGCGCCGGTCTTGATCTGGCCGCAGTCGGTGGCGACCGCGAGGTCGGCGATCGTGACGTCCTCGGTCTCGCCGGAGCGGTGGCTCATCATGCAGGAGAAGCCGTTGCGGTGGGCCAGCTCGACGGAGTCGAGGGTCTCGGTGAGCGAGCCGATCTGGTTGACCTTCACGAGCAGCGCGTTCGCCGCGCCCTCACTGATGCCGCGGCTCAGGCGCTCGACGTTGGTGACGAACAGGTCGTCGCCGACGAGCTGGACGCGCTCGCCCAGGGTCTCGGTGAGGTTGATCCAGCCGTCCCAGTCGTCCTCGTCCAGCGGGTCCTCGATCGAGACGATCGGGTAGGAGTCGACGAGCTCGGCGTAGTACTCGGCCATCTCCTCGGCGGACCTGGTCTCGCCCTCGAACGTGTAGCCGTCCTTGCCGTGGAACTCCGACGACGCGACGTCGAGCGCCAGCGCGACGTCGGTGCCGAGCGTCAGACCGGCCTTCTCGATCGCGGTGGCGATCAGGTCGAGCGCGGCGCGGTTGGACGGCAGGTCGGGAGCGAAGCCGCCCTCGTCGCCGAGGCCGGTGGACAGGCCGTCGGCCTTCAGCACGGACTTCAGCGCGTGGTAGACCTCGGCGCCGCTGCGCAGTGCCTCGGCGAACGTGGGCGCGCCGATCGGCGCGATCATGAACTCCTGCACGTCGACGTTGGAGTCGGCGTGGGCGCCGCCGTTGAGGATGTTCATCATCGGCACGGGCAGGACGTGGGCGTTCGGGCCGCCGACGTAGCGGAACAGCGGGAGGTGCGCGGACTCCGCCGCGGCCTTCGCGGTGGCCAGCGAGATGCCGAGGATCGCGTTCGCGCCCACCGTGGCCTTGTTCGGTGTGCCGTCCAAAGCGTTCATGGCCTGGTCCACAGCGCGCTGGTCGTCGGCGTCGAAGCCGACGAGCGCCGGACCGAGCGTGCTGTTCACGGCCTCGACGGCCTTGAGCACGCCCTTGCCGAGGTAGCGGTCACCGCCGTCGCGCAGCTCGACCGCCTCGAACTGGCCGGTGGAGGCGCCGGACGGCACCGCCGCCCGCCCGATCGTGCCGTCGTCGAGAGCCACCTCGACCTCGACGGTGGGGTTGCCGCGCGAGTCGAGAATCTCTCGCGCGCCGACGGCTTCGATGCTGGCCACAGGTGTGCTCCTCCGAAAGTTTGGGATCGTGCCCAGCCTAGTGCTGGTGCCGCTCCTGCTCCTTGATGCGGTTCCACTGCGCGTCGATCTCCTCGACGGTGGTCGCGACGGCGTCTCCGAACACGTGCGGGTTGCGCCGGATCAGCTTCTCGGTGATGCCGGCGGCGACGTCGTCGACGTCCCAGCCTTCCGGCTGCTCGCCGGACACCGCTGCATGGAAGACGACCTGCATGAGCACGTCGCCGAGCTCCTCGCGCAGGTGGTCGAGGTCGCCGGACTCGATGGCCTCCAGCGCCTCCTGCGACTCCTCCGCGAGATAGGGGGCGAGCGACGTGTGCGTCTGCTGCTGGGTCCAGGGGCACTCGCGGCGCAGCCGGTCCATGACCGCGACGAGGTCCAGCAGCCGGGCCCCGGGCATGTCGTACGAGCCGAGCAGCACCTCGACCTCGGGGCCGTCCCCGTCCAGGAGCTCCGCCGCCACCTCGTGGGCCCAGGCGACGTCGCCGGGCGGTGCGATCCAGAGGACGTCCTCGCCCTTGGGGCGCTCCGTCGAGACCGTCACCGTGATGCCGGCCTTCTCGATCGCCTCGATGTGCGGCCCGTCCTCCGCGGAGAAGACGCGGGAGGCGGCGCGCAGGACGTCCCAGGCCTCGAGCGTGAGCAGGCCGGGCGCCACGCGGGGGCTGACCAGCAGGATGCGCATCATGCGCACCGCTGCGTCGCGGGGAGCCCCTTCATGCTGGCGTCGAGCGCGGTCGGCGACACCGACAGCGGCGTCGGGTCGGACTTCGGGTCGCCGGCGGCCGTGAGGCCGAAGCGCGGGTCGTAGGAGATGTCGTGCTGCTTCATCTCGGCCTGCACGAGCTTCAGGCCGGCGTCGAGCACGGCGTTGGGGTCGTCCGTGGCCGGGATGTTCTTGGAGCGCTTCCCGAGCGCCTGGACGATCGCGTAGGTCTGCTGCGTGTGCTCGATCGCGTCGATCGCCGAGCTCAGGTCGTCGGCGGAGAACGCCTTGGCGAGCTCACGTCGCTGGGCCGGGGTGACCTCGTACGTCGACGGGCTCACGTCGATGTCGTCCTGCTCGGCCATCCGGCGGGCGACCACGCCGAGGACCAGGTCGCGGACGGCGTCGCGGCGGATGTCGGCGTTGGTGCGCTCCTGGCCCTGGGTGCCCTGCAGCAGCGTGAGCGAGCAGTAGACCTGGGCCGTGTCGTCGGCGTCATGCATCGAGATGACGTCGTCGTCGACGACAGCCGCAGCACCCGGATGGACCGACCCGCAGCCGGTGAGCAGCAACGCCGCCACGGCCGCGACGAGGACGCGCACCTTCATGCCGCCAACCCTACCCAGCCGCCGGGACGAGGGTGTCGACGACCGTCCGCACCCACTCCAGGAGCTCGCGGTCGCGCAGCGGAGCGCCGCCGATCGGGGCCGTCCGCGGGTGCGGCACGAGGGTCACGCCGGCCGCCGCCTTGTGGATGCTCTTGGGGTGCAGGCGGCGCAGCCGCAGCTGGGCAGACTCCGGCAGCGTGACGCCGGAGAAGCGCACGTTGGAGCCGGCGGTGGTGACCTCGGTGAGCCCGGACTCGCGGATCCGGACGCGCAGACGGGCGACCTCGAGCAGCGTCTCGACGGTGGCCGGCGGCTCGCCGTAGCGGTCGACGAGCTCGGCCCGCAGCTCGGCGACGTCCTCGTCGGAGCGGACGTCGGCGAGGTGCTTGTACATCTCCAGGCGGAGCCGCTCGCTGGGCACGTAGTCGTGCGGCAGGTGCGCCTCGATGGGCAGCTCGATCTTGACCTCGCGCTCCGGTGCGCCCTCGCCGCGGAACTCCGCGACGGCCTCGCCGACCAGCCGGACGTAGAGGTCGAACCCGACGTCGGCGATGTGGCCGCTCTGCTCGCCGCCGAGCAGGTTGCCGGCGCCGCGGATCTCCAGGTCCTTCATGGCGACCTGCATGCCGCCGCCGAGCTCGGAGTGCTGGGCGATGGTGGCCAGCCGGTCGTGGGCGGTCTCGGTGAGCGGTTTGTCCGGCGGGAACAGGAAGTACGCGTATGCGCGCTCCCGGCCACGACCGACGCGGCCGCGCAGCTGATGCAGCTGCGACAGACCCAGGGTGTCGGCCCGCTCGATGATCATCGTGTTGGCGTTGGAGACGTCCAGGCCGGACTCGACGATCGTGGTGCAGACCAGGACGTCGAACCGCTTCTCCCAGAAGTCGACCATCACCTGCTCGAGCCGGTGCTCCCCCATCTGCCCGTGCGCAGCGGTGATGCGCGCCTCCGGCACGAGCTGCTGCAGCCGCGCGACGGCCTTGTCGATCGACTGCACCCGGTTGTGGATGTAGAAGACCTGGCCCTCGCGCAGGAGCTCGCGGCGGATGGCGGCGGTGACCTGCTTCTCGTCGTACGCGCCGACGAAGCTCAGCACCGGGTGCCGCTCCTCCGGCGGCGTGGCGATCGTGGACATCTCGCGGATGCCGGTGATCGCCATCTCCAGGGTGCGCGGGATCGGCGTGGCCGACATGGACAGGACGTCCACGGCCGCGCGCAGGTGCTTCAGCGCCTCCTTGTGCTCGACGCCGAACCGCTGCTCCTCGTCGACGATCACCAGGCCGAGGTTCTTGATCGCGATGCCCGGCTGGAGGAGGCGGTGGGTGCCGATCACGAGGTCGACGGTGCCGTCGGCGAGGCCGGCGAGGGTGTCCTTGGCCTCCTTCTCCGACTGGAAGCGCGACAGCGGCCGGATGGTGACCGGGAACTGGCCGAACCGCTCCGCGAACGTCGCGAGGTGCTGCTGGACGAGGAGCGTGGTCGGGACCAGGAGGATCACCTGCGTGCCGTCCTGGATGGCCTTGAACGCCGCGCGGACCGCGATCTCGGTCTTGCCGTAGCCGACGTCGCCGCAGACGAGCCGGTCCATCGGCACGCTGCGCTCCATGTCGCGCTTGACCTCCTCGACGGTGGCGAGCTGGTCGGGCGTCTCGACGAACGCGAACGCGTCCTCCAGCTCGGCCTGCCACGGCGTGTCCGGGCCGAACGCGTGGCCCTTCGTGGCCTGCCGGGCGGCGTAGAGCTTGATCAGCTCGCCGGCGATCTGGCGCACCGCCCGCCGTGCCCGGCTCTTGCGCGCCGACCAGTCGGAGCCGCCGAGCTTGTCGAGGCTCGGCTGCTCGCCGCCGACGTACCGGCTGACCTGGTCGAGCTGGTCCATCGGCACGAACAGCCGGTCGCCGGGCTGGCCGCGCTTGCTCGGCGCGTACTCGATGACCAGGTACTCGCGGGCGGCGCCGTGCACCGTGCGGTTGACCAGCTCGACGTACCGGCCGACGCCGTGCTGCTCGTGGACGACGTGGTCGCCGGACTTCAGCTCGAGCGGGTCGACCTGCTTGCGCCGGCGGGCCGGCATGCTCGCGCGCTCGGCGCGCTCGGTGGCCCGCTGACCGACGAGGTCGTCGTGGGTGAGGACGACGAGACCGCCGAGGACCAGGCCGTGCGCCAGCTCGCCGCACATCACCTCGACGACGGAGCCGTCGCTGGGATCCAGCGACGCGGGGACGTCGTGCTCGGTCAGCCACTCGACGGTGCGCTGCGCCTGGCCCTGGCGGGGGACCACGACGACGACGTCCTGGCCGTCGCCGAGCCAGGTCTTGATGTCGGCGATCGCCGCCTCGGTGTCGCCGCGGTAGGTGGGCGTCGGCTCCACGCCGACGGCCCGCTCGTCCAGGCCGAACGGTGAGAGGCCGACCCAGTCGTGGCCGAGAGCCGTGGCTTCGGCCTGCGCCTCCTGGAGCGTGTGGAAGGTGGCCGGCCCCAGGTCGATGGGGGCCTCGGCACCGGTCGCCGCGGCCGCCCAGGAGGCGGCGAGGAACTCCTCGCTCGTGGCCACCAGGTCGTGAGCCCGAGCCCGGATGCGCTCGGGGTCGCAGAGCAGGACCGACGAGCCTTCGGGGAGCAGGCTGGTCAGGGTCTCCATCTCGCCGACGAGGACGGGCGCGAGAGACTCCATGCCCTCGACGGCGTGGCCCTCGGCCAGCTTGGTGAAGAGCTCGGCGAGCGACGGGTGCGACGTGGCCATCTCAGCGGCCTTGGCGCGGACCTCGTCGGTCAGCAGCATCTCGCGGCACGGCGGGGCCCAGAGTGCATCGACCGGCTCCAGCGACCGCTGGTCGGCGACGGCGAAGTGCCGGATCTCCTCGACGGTGTCGCCCCAGAACTCCACGCGCAGCGGGTGCTCCTCGGTGGGCGGGAAGACGTCGACGATGCCGCCGCGGACCGCGAACTCGCCGCGTCGCTCCACCAGGTCGACGCGGGTGTAGGCGGCGCCGGCGAGGTCACGCACCAGAGAGTCGAGCTCGCGGTCGTCGCCCGTGGACACGGCGACGGGCGCCAGGTCCGCGAGGCCCTTGACCTGCGGCTGGAGGAGCGAGCGGACGGGCGCGACCACGATCTCCAGCGCGGAGGGATCCCCGTGGACGAGGCGGCGGAGCACGGCGAGACGGCGGCCGACGGTGTCCGAGCGGGGTGACAGGCGCTCGTGCGGGAGCGTCTCCCACGCCGGGTAGAACGCGACGCTGCAGCCGAGGTCGGTCAGCTGAGCGACGAGGTCCTCGCCCTCGCGGGCGGTGGCGGTGACCACGAGGACCGTGCCCGACCGGGCGAGCTTGGCCGCCGCGAACGGGCGGAGGGCCTCCGGGCCCTGACGCAGGTCGCCCAGGATCGGGAGTACCCGGTCGGCGAGGGACGTGAGTGGCGCCATCAGCGGTTGAACGCGCTCTGCGTCGCGGCGAGGCCGCGCTCGACGAGGCTCTCGACGGCGTCGGCCGCCTCCTCCACGAGGACGGGGAGTTCCTTGCGCTCCTCGGCCGAGTAGGGCTTGAGGACGAAGTCGTGCACGCTCTGCCGGCCCGGCGGACGGCCGATGCCCACGCGGACCCGGTGGAAGTCACCGGTGCCCAGCGACTGGCGGACGCTGCGCAGGCCGTTGTGGCCGTTGTCGCCGCCGCCGAGCTTGATCCGCAGCTGACCGAAGTCGATGTCGAGCTCGTCGTGGATGATCACGACGTTCTCCGGCTCGACGTCGTAGTACTTCACGAGCGTGGACACCGGTCCGCCGCTGTCGTTCATGTACGAACGCGCGCGGCCGACGATCGCCCGCTCACCGGCGAGGTGACCCTCGACGACGTCGGCGCGACCGGACGTGTGCTTCTTGAGCTTGCCCCCGACACGGTTCGCCAGGACGTCGGCCACGAGGTAGCCGACGTTGTGCCGGGTGGCGGCGTACGTCGGGCCCGGGTTGCCGAGCCCGACGATCAACCAGGTCACTCGGACTCGGACTCGCCCTCGTCGGCGTTGCCCTCACCCTCGGCGGGCTTGGCCTCGCCGGCGTCACCCTCAGCCTCGGCCTCGGGCTCGTCGTGCTCGATGCCGGCCTCGGCCTCGGCCTCCTCCAGCTCGGCCTCGACCTCCTCGGCGGTCGGAGCGGCGACGATGTTGACGATGAGCCAGTCCTCGGGGATGGCGAGCGTGGCGCCGGCGGGGAGCTGCAGGTCGCCTGCGTGGATCTGCGAGCCGACCTCGAGGCCCTCGATGGACACCTCGACCGACTCCGGGATGTGCGTGGCCTCGGCCTCGACGGAGATCGTGGAGTTCTCGGTGACGACCAGCGCGTCCGGGGCGGCGTCGCCCTCGAGGTGCACGCGGATGTCGACGGTGACCTTCTGGCCCTTCTTCACGATCAGCAGGTCGGCGTGCTCGATGAAGCCCTTCAGCGGGTCGCGCTGGACCTGCTTCGGGATCGCGAGGTGC
Source organism: Aeromicrobium terrae (assembly GCF_008039565.1). GTDB lineage: Bacteria > Actinomycetota > Actinomycetes > Propionibacteriales > Nocardioidaceae > Aeromicrobium > Aeromicrobium terrae. The sequence continues at coordinate 152,837 of NZ_VDUX01000008.1, read as the reverse complement.
GAGTCGCCGTCGACCTCGATGGAGAGCAGCGCGTTGCTGTTCTTGAGCGCGAGCGCGAGGTCGTGGCCCGGCAGCGTGATGTGTGTGGGATCGATGCCCGATCCGTACAGGACGGCGGGAACCTTGTCGGCCCGGCGGATGCGGCGGGCCGCGCCCTTGCCGAACTCGGTACGGCTCTCGGCGGCGATCTTGATCTCGGCCACGGGGGAATGCTCCTCAGAAGGTGTTCAGGATGTCTTGGCGCACCTCGGGACGAGCGCCCTGTCGATCACGGTCGGCCAGCCGACCCTCGCCGAGGCAACTGCGACAGTCTAGCCCAGCGGACGTCGCCATCGAAAACCGGACCACGGTGAAGCCAGACTGTTGTCAGCGGTTCTTCTTGCGGGACTTGCGCTGCTGCTTCGCCTTCTGGCGGGCCTTGTTCTTGGCGTTCTGCTGGGCGCGGCGCTCGTTCTCCTCCGGGTCGAGGGACTCCTGATCCCCGGCCCGGACCTCGACGTCGCCACCCTCGCTCGGAGCGGAGTACGCGAGGTTCTGCGGCGCCTTCCGCTCCTGCAGGCCCTTGGCGCGCAGGTGCGCCTCCGGACCGACGGCCGCGGCCGGGTCGTCGGGCTGCGCCTCCTCGACCTGGACGTCCAGGTTGAACAGGAACCCGACGGACTCCTCGGCGATGGCGTCCATCATGGCCGTGAACAGGTCGAAGCCCTCGCGCTGGTACTCCACCAGCGGGTCGCGCTGCGAGTACGCGCGCAGGCCGATGCCCTCGCGCAGGTAGTCCATCTCGTAGAGGTGCTCGCGCCACTTGCGGTCGAGCACGCTCAGGACGACGCGGCGCTCGAGCTCGCGCATGATCTGCGGGCTGAGCTCCTCCTCGCGGCGGGCGTACGCGGCGGCGGCGTCCTCGGCCACGAGCTCCTGGAGGTACTCGCGGCTCAGGCCTTCACGGCCGCCCGCCTGTGCCTCGACGTCGGCGATCGTCAGGCCGATCGGGTAGAGCGTGCCGAGCGCGGTCCAGAGCTGCTCGAGGTCCCACTCCTCCGGGAAGCCGTCGGTGGCGCCCTCGATGTACGCGCCGGTGACCTCGGTGACCATCGACTGGACCCACTCCTGCAGGTCCTCGCCCTCGAGCACACGCCGGCGCTCGGTGTAGACGACCTCGCGCTGGCGGCTCATCACGTCGTCGTACTTCAGGATGTTCTTGCGGGTGTCGAAGTTCTGCGCCTCGACCTGCGCCTGCGCCGATGCGATGGCACCGGTGACGCGCTTGTTCTCGATCGGCACGTCGTCGGGGATCTTCATCGTCTGCAGCACCCAGTTGACCCAGTCGGCCTTGAACAGGCGCATCAGGTCGTCCTCGAGCGAGAGGTAGAAGCGCGTCTCGCCCGGGTCGCCCTGACGGCCGGAACGACCGCGCAGCTGGTTGTCGATGCGGCGCGACTCGTGCCGCTCGGTGCCGATGACGGCGAGACCACCGGCGGCGGTGACCTCCTCGTGCTCGGCCGCGACGCGGGCCTCGACCTGCTTGAGCATGTCGGGCCAAGCAGCCTCGTACGCCTCGGAGTCCTCGAGCGGGTCGAGACCCTTCTCGCGCAGGGCCTGGTCGGCGAGGAACTCGACGCTGCCGCCGAGCATGATGTCGGTGCCGCGGCCGGCCATGTTGGTGGCGACCGTGACGGCGCCCTTGTGGCCCGCCATCGCGACGATCGACGCCTCACGCTCGTGCTGCTTGGCGTTCAGGACCTCGTGCGGGATGCGGCGCTTGCGCAGCATGGCGGAGAGGCGCTCGCTCTTCTCGACGCTCGTGGTGCCGACGAGGATCGGCTGGCCGGTGGCGTGCCGCTCGGCGATGTCTTCGACGACGGCGTCGAACTTCGCGACCTCCGTGCGGTAGACGAGGTCCGGCTGGTCGACGCGCGCGATCGGCTTGTTCGTGGGGATCGGCACGACGCCGAGCTTGTAGATCTTGTCGAACTCCGAGGCCTCGGTCATGGCCGTGCCGGTCATGCCGGCGAGCTTCTCGTAGAGGCGGAAGTAGTTCTGCAGCGTGATCGTGGCGAGGGTCTGGTACTCCTCGCGGATCCGCACGTTCTCCTTGGCCTCGATCGCCTGGTGCAGGCCCTCGTTGTAGCGGCGGCCGTCGAGGATGCGGCCCGTGTGCTCGTCGACGATCAGCACGTTGCCGTCCATGACGACGTAGTCCTTGTCGCGCTTGAACAGCTCCTTCGCCTTGATGGCGTTGTTCAGGAAGCTGATCAGGGGCGTGTTGACGGCGTCGTAGAGGTTGTCGATGCCGAGCTGGTCCTCGACGCGGTCGATGCCGGCCTCGTTGACGGCGATGGTGCGCTTCTTCTCGTCCACCTCGTAGTGGACGTCGACCTGCATGCCGCCGACGATGCGGGCGAACTCGCCGTACCACTTGACCTCGTCCTCCGTGGGGCCGGAGATGATCAGCGGCGTGCGGGCCTCGTCGATGAGGATCGAGTCGACCTCGTCGACGATGGCGAAGAAGTGGCCGCGCTGGACGCAGGCGGCGAGGTCGTCAGCCATGTTGTCGCGCAGGTAGTCGAAGCCGAACTCGTTGTTGGTGCCGTAGGTGATGTCGGCGGCGTAGGACTCGCGGCGCTCGGCCGGGGTCATGCTCGGCAGGATCATGCCGACGCTCAGGCCGAGGAAGTGGTAGACGCGGCCCATCCACTCCGCGTGGTACTTGGCGAGGTAGTCGTTGACCGTGACGACGTGGACGCCCTCGCCGGCCAGCGCGTTGAGGTACGACGGCAGCGTGGCGACGAGCGTCTTGCCCTCACCGGTCTTCATCTCGGCGATGTTGCCGAGGTGCAGCGCGGCGCCGCCCATGAGCTGGACGTCGAAGTGCCGCTGGCCCAGCACGCGCTTGGCCGCCTCACGGACCGTGGCGAACGCCTCGGGCATGAGGTCGTCGAGGCTCTCACCGGCCGCGAGGCGCTCCTTGAACTCGGCCGTCATGCCTTGCAGCTCGGCGTCGGTCATGGCCTCGAACTCGGGCTCGAGAGCGTTGACCTGCTTGGCGATCGCCTCGAGCTGGCGAAGGATCTTGCCTTCGCCCATGCGAAGGATCTTGTCTACGACTTTGGGCACCGGACAAGTCTAGGTGCTCGGCAATGCGAGGTCGCCCTTCGGCCGGACCTCGATGTGCTCCAGGCCCAGCCAGTCGGCCATCAGGCGCAGCTCGGCCATCAGCTCGGTGGCGGTGTTCTCCGGGGCACCGGGCTCGGCCCAGGCGCTGAGGACACGGAGCGTCGACGCCGCACGGTCGGCCTTGAGGTCGACGCGGGCGACGAGGCTGTCGCCGAGGAGGAACGGCAGCACGTAGTAGCCGTGGACGCGCTTGTGCTCCGGGACGTAGATCTCGATGCGGTACCGGAAGCCGAACAGCTGCTCGGTGCGGGTGCGCTCGAAGATCAGCGGGTCGAACGGGCTGAGCAGGGCGCGAGCCTTCACGGACCGCGGCCGGGCCGCCTCCGCGTGGAGGTACGCCGGGCGCTTCCAGCCGACGATCTCGGCCGGCACGAGCTCGCCGGACTCGACGAGCGTCGCGACGGCCCGCTGCGTGGGCTCCGGCTGGAGGCGGAAGTAGTCGCGCAGGCACTGGACGGTTCCGACGCCGAGGGCGCGGGCGGCGTGGCGGACCAGCTCGAGGTGGGCGGCGTCGGGGGCGAGAGGCGGTTGAGCGAGGACCCCGGCCGGGAGGACGCGCTCCGGGATGTCGTAGACCCGCTCGAACTGGGTCGTGCGCCGGGCCGCGGTGACCTCGCCCTTGTAGAAGAGGTACTCCAGCGCGATCTTCGCCTCGGACCAGTTCCAGCCCCAGTTCTCCTTGGAGCGTTCGGTGTCGTGCTCGATCTCGCGCGCGGTCAGCGGGCCCTTCCGGCGCACCTCGTCGAGCACCCAGGCCACCAGATCAGGCTTCTCCTCGATGATCCGGGCCATGCTCCCCCACATCCGGGCACCGGAGTCCATCCGGAACTGGAACGCGGGGCGCAGGGCGACGTCGACGAAGGCCGCCTCGTGCGCCCAGTACTCGAACAGCCGGCGCGGGGCGCGGCCGGCGGCGCGGTGCAGGAGCTCCACGTCGTACGGCCCCATCCGTGAGTACATCGGGAGGTAGTGGGCGCGCTGCAGCACGTTGACCGAGTCGATCTGGAAGAAGCCCAGGCGCGCGATCGTCGCGTTCAGGTGGCGTGACGTGACTCGTGCTGGTCGTGAGCGAGTGAAGCCCTGGGCCGCGAGCGCGATCCGGCGCGCCTGCAGCGGGCTGAGCCGGATCAATCCTGGAGCAGGTTGCTGCGGACGGCGTACATGGCGGCCTCCATGCGCGACTTCATCTGCAGCTTCTCGAGCATGTTCCGGATGTGGTTCTTGACCGTGTTCTCGCTGATGAACAGCTCCTCCGCGATCTCCTTGTTGCTCTGGCCGCGCGCGACCTGCTTGAGCACCTGGAGCTCGCGGTTGGTGAGCTGGGCCGCCGGCGACGGGCTCTTCGTCATGGTGACGAACTCGTCGAGCAGCTTCGTGGCCATGCTCGGGCTGATCAGCGACTGCCCGGCGGCGACGAGACGCACGGCCTCGGCCACCTGGTCGTAGGTGGAGCCGTCCTTCAGCAGGTACCCGGAGGCCCCGCTCTTGATCGACTCGTAGAGGTCGCTCTCCTCGTCGCTCGCGGTGAGCATGATGATGCCCGTCGAGGGCGAGAGCTCCTTGATGGACGCACAGACCTCCACGCCTGACCGCCCCGGCATGCGGACATCGAGCAGCACGACGTCCGGCGGGTTGTCGGTCACGGCCGCGATGGCCTTGTCGCCGTCGTCAACCTCCTCCAGCTCCAGGGAGTCGTCGGAGCTGAGGACCATCTTGACGCCACGGCGGAACAGCTCCTGGTCGTCGACCAGGAGGACCCTGATGCTTGCACCCCGTCCAGCCACGCCCCGATCATGCCACGATCCAGGACGATGGGCGCGATTCGGAACTACTGGTCCGTGACGTCCAGGTGGATGACCCCGTAGTCGTAACCCTTGCGCAGGTACACCACGCTCGGCCGCATGGAGTCCTTCTCCAGGAACAGGAAGAAGTCGTGGCCGACGAGCTCCATCTCGTGAAGAGCCTGCTCGAGCGTCATCGGCGGGGCGCTGTGCGTCTTCTCCCGCACCACGAGCGGGCAGTCCTCGCCCTGCACCTTCACCCCGGCGACGGAGTGCGTGGGGACGGGGTCGTCGTCGTCAGGAACGATCAGGTCGGCCGGCATGTCCGCGGTGGCCGCGGCCAGTGACGTCGGGGCGTGCTGCCCGTGGCTGATGCGCCGGCGGTCCGTGGCCCGGCGCAGGCGCGACTCGAGCTTGTCGATCGCGGCGTCCAGGGCGGAGTGCTGGTCCGTGGAGGCGGCCTCGGCCCGGACGGCCGGTCCGCGCGACCGCAAGGTCATCTCGACACGGGCGGCGGTGTCGTGCTGACGAGGGTTCTTCTCGTGCGTGACCTCGACCTCGACACGATGGATCTTCTGACGCTGGTCGTACTTCTCGATCCGGAGCAGCTTCTCCTGCACGTGCTCCCGGAACCGGTCGGAGATCTCGCTGTTCCGACCTTTGACGACGATTTCCATGGGGCCTCCCTGCGTCTCGAAGCGAACTCCTCATGCCATATCTGTGACCGTAGACCGGAGATGGCGCAGAGACCAGACGTGGAGCGAAACTCATGGCCGGTTGGCGACGACCGCGGCGGCGACGGGCCGGTGCCCGGCGGCGCGCAACGCCCGCACCGCCTCGCCGATCGTGGCTCCGGTGGTGACGACGTCGTCGACGACGACGAGGTTCGGCAGGGCTCCTGGCCGGGAGACGTACGCGCCGCGGAGGTTCCGCGCACGCTGCTCGGCGTCGAGGCCCGACTGGTCCGCCGTGCGGCGGGTGAGGCGCAGCGCAGGGCTGACGTGGGCCTCGACGCCGACCGGGCGCAGGCGGTCTGACGCCGCTGCCGCCAGGTCCGCCACCAGATCCGCGCCTCGGGCGCGACGGCTGCGGCGGCTGGCGGGCACCGGGACGAGCGTGAGCGGCCCGTCGAGCGGCAGCGCGGCGATCGAGGCGGCGAGCAGGTGCGCCAGCGGGTTCAGGAGGGTGGCGTGGTTCTCCTCCTTCCACGCCACGATCACGTCGCGCAGGAGGTCCGTGTGCTCGCCGGCGGCGACGGTCGGGACGGCGTGGTGCCGGACCAGCCGGGGTGACGGGTCCAGCGCGATCCAGCAGCGCCGGCACACCGAGGTGCTCGGCGCGCCGCAGCCGGGGCACTGGGCCCCAAGGAGGAGGTCGGCGGCGGCGGTCGCGAGACGCATGCCGCGACGCTAGCCGGACCCGCCGTCAGTCGCCCGAGGTCAATCCACTGAACGCCCGGTCGTCGAGCAGGCGCCAGGAGCGGCCGGGAGCCAGGTACCAGAGCCGCTTGCGGGAGTCCGTGACCCACGCGCTGCCGTCCGCTCCCGCGTCGGCGACGAGGTGCGTGGCCCGCACGTCGGGCAGCAGTGGCCCACCGCCCGTGGCGCCGCCCTCGACGTCGGTGCCGTCGATCGCGGCCTCGTGCACCTGGACGCCGGCCTCGGTGGAGCCGAGGAACACCAGACGGGTGGTCGACGCCCAGGACACCGAGTGCGGGGCGGGGACGCCGGTGTCGACGAGCTGCGGTGCGCCCAGGCCGGTGACGCGGTTCTTGCCGTCGCGCAGGACGTCGCAGACGTAGAGGGCGGTCGATCCGCGCCGATCCGCCTCCAGCGCCACGCGGCCGCCGTCGGGCGAGACGTCGAAGGAGCGGACGGTGAGGCCGCTCAGGCGGCCGGCCGGGACGGCGCGCGCCTTGTCGCCGGACGGCACCAGGCGGACGCGGGTGACGCCGTCGGGCCGGTCGACCAGCCACAGCTGCCCGTCCTCGTCCCACCGCGGGGCGATCAGGCCCTCGCCGTCGTGGCTGCGCGGGCTCTTGCCGTCGCGATCGGTGATCCGCACCCGGCTGCGACCAGGCAGCACGGCCGCGATCGCCGCTCCGGAGACGGCGACGTCGACGGCCTCGAGGGCGTCGGTGCCCCACGGGCCGCTGACCCGCTTCAGCGTGCCGCCGTCGACCTCCACCAGGCGGTTCCCGACCACCGCGTACGTGTGCCGGTCGACCGCCAGCGGGCCGAACTCGCCCCACGCCCCGATCGACTGGACCCGGTCGTCGCCGGCCCGGAGGATCGCGTCGTCGCCGAAGATCCGCACCCCGGCGAGCCCCGGCACCGCGCGCAGCGTCCACACGATCTGGGCGGCGAGGTGGTTCCGCTGGTCCTCGGCGAGCCGCGCGAGGCTGTTCGAGAACTGGACGTCGGCGATGCCCTGGTCGTTCACCGAGACCGACGACTGCAGCGCGGACGCGCGCGGCACGTAGGTGCGGAGCGTCCCGGAGGACGTGCCCAGCGCGAGGCTCGTGACCAGCCCGGTAGGGAGCTGGTCGCCGACCGCGAGGTGCACGACCTCGGGGACGAGCCGCTGACCCGGGGCGTCGAAGAAGTAGATCGGGAAGGCCCGGAAGTAGTCGGTGTAGTACGAGCGGGTGACCATGACTCCGGCCTGCGGGTTGGTGATGCGCCACTGACCGCGGACCTTCGCCAGGATGTAGGACCGCGGCTCGTCCTGGCCGGCCCGGACGGTGCGGCCCTGCCGGTCGAGGCGCTCGACCGTGGTGGAGCGCAGCTCGACGACCGACGTCTGCTCGTCGCCGTCGGAGAGCGTGGATCGGGCCAGGGAGACGCGCGGCTCGGCGTAGACCGTCACGCCGTTGGCGGACTTCCAGGTGTCGGCCGCCTCGGGCGTCAGGTACGCCGCCGCCGTGCCCGTGGAGACCGGGTAGGCGAGCATCGCGTCGAGGTAGCCGCGGACGATCTGCTGCGGCGACGCTCCCCGCGCCGGGCCGACCGGCGCGTACCGGACGGTGCTCTGCGGCTTGCCCCGGTCGTCCGCCACGCGCTGGACCGGCCCCGACGACGGGATGCCGGCACAGCCGGAGACGAGGACGGCGGTGAGCGCCACCGCGACCCACCTCATGCGTAGACCGTCCGCACGACGGGGGTGGGGCCGCGCCCGGTGTCCTCGTCGCCGATGGGCACGATCTTCGGGAGGGTGAGCACGAACTCGCTGCCCTCGCCCTTGCGCCCCCAGGCGAGCAGCGAGCCGCCGTGCAGCGCGGCGTCCTCGCGCGAGATGGCCAGGCCCAACCCGGTGCCGCCCTGCGTGCGGGCGGGGTCGGCGCGCCAGAACCGGTCGAAGACGCGCAGGTTCTCGTCGCCGGACAGGCCGACGCCGAAGTCGCGCACGGCGAGCGACACCAGCTCGTCGTCCTGCGCCACCTCGATCTCCACCACCGGTGACCCGCTGTACTTCGCCGCGTTGGTCAGCAGGTTGCGCACGATTCGGTCGATGCGGCGGATGTCGGCCTCGACGACGGCCGGCTGGTCCACCCCGATCAGCCGGACCTCGATGCCGTGCCGGCCGAGGATGGACTCCTGCGCGGCCTGCTTGGCGATCTCGCTGAGGTCGACGGCGTCGAGCTCGAGCTGCGCGGCGCCGGCGTCGAAGCGACTGAGGTCCAGCAGGTTGGACAGCAGCTCCTCGAACCGGTCCAGCTCGCGCTTCAGCAGCTCCGCGGAACGCGCGGTCTGCGCGTCGAACCGCTCGCGCTGGTCGTAGAGCACGCTGCTGGCCATCTGCACGGTGGTCAGCGGGGTGCGGAGCTCGTGCGAGACGTCGGAGACGAAGCGCTGCTGCAGCCGCGACAGGTTCTCCAGCCGACGGATCTGGCTCTGCAGGCTGGCCGCCATCTGGTTGAACGAGATGCTCAGGCGGGCGATGTCGTCCTCGCCGCTCACGAGCATCCGCTGCTCGAGGCTGCCGGCGGCGTACCGCTCGGCGATGCGACGGGCCAGCCGCACCGGGTTGAGCACCTGGCGCGAGACCAGCCAGGCGACGCCGCCGACCATCAGCACCATCGCCAGGCCGCCGAGGAGCAGCGCCCGGCGGACGAGGTCGAGCGTGTCCTGCTGGTCGTGCAGCGAGAACAGGTAGAACATCGCGTACGCGTCGCCGGTGCGCGGCGAGCGGATCTGGCTGCCGACGACCACGCCGGGCTCGCTGTCGCTCCGGCCGAGCACCGACAGGCCGGAGAAGCTCCAGTACGTGCCGGTGCGCGTGGACACCGTCTTGCGGAGGTCCGACGGCAGCGACCCTGGGGCGATGGCGGCCGACGAGCGCACCGGGACGTCCTCGCCGCCCAGCGGGCCCTCGAGCACGAGCTCGTACCCGCGCTGACCGCCGCGGGACCCCGTGAGGGAGTCGACCATCTGGGTCAGCGCCTGCGCCTGCGTGGCCGGCTCCGACGCCAGGGAGGCGTCGAGCTGGTCCTGCGCGAACCGGAACCCCGACTTGGCCTCCGCGATCGCGGCCTCGCGGCGGGAGTCGGCCAGGCCGTCGGCGACGTCGCTCAGCAGCGCCCAGCCGGTGGCCCCGATGACGAGCGTGCTCAGGACGATCGTGCTCGCGACCACGCGCGCCTGGATGGATCGCCGCCACACGAGTGCCACCGGGCGCAGCACGCGCATCAAGGGGCGCACGGCGTCATCCCGGTGCGATCGCCTGGTAGCCGACCCCCCGCACGGTGCGGATCACCTGCGGGTCGTCGGCGTCGTCCTCGATCTTCGAGCGCAGTCGGGTCATGTGGACGTTCACCAGCTTGGTGTCGCCGGGGTGGTGGTAGCCCCACACCTTCTGCAGCAGCACCTCGCGGGTGAACACCTGCTGCGGGCTGCCCAGCAGGCAGGCCAGCAGGTCGAACTCCAGCGGCGTGAGGTCGAGCGGCTCACCCTTGCGGGTGACGGTGTGCCCGGCCGGGTCCAGCACGATGTCGCCGAACTCGAGCTTCTCGGCGATCTGGTCGGTGCGACGCAGGCGGGCCCGGATGCGGGCGACGAGCTCGGTGTTCTTGAACGGCTTCGTGATGTAGTCGTCCGCGCCGGCCTCGAGCCCCCGCACGACGTCCGGGGTGTCGGACTTCGCCGTGAGCATGATGATCGGCACCGCCGACGTCGCGCGGATGCGCCGGCACACGCTCATGCCGTCCAGTCCCGGCAGCATCAGGTCGAGCAGCACGACGTCCGGCTTGAAGGACGCGAACGCCTCCATCACCTTGTCGCCGGAGCGGACGACCTCGGTGGTCAGCCCCTCCCCGTCGAGGACGATGCTGAGCATCTCGGCCAGGGACGCGTCGTCGTCGACGACGAGCACCCGGTCGCGCTTGCTCCGCCTGTAGCTCATGGAGCCAATGATGCCGCCGGAGCGGGAATCAGTAGCGGTAGTGGTCCGACTTGTACGGTCCGGCGACGTCGACGCCGAGGTACTCGGCCTGCTCCTTGCTGAGCTCGGTCAGCTCGACGCCGAGGGCGTCGAGGTGCAGGCGGGCGACCTCCTCGTCGAGGTGCTTCGGCAGGACGTGCACGCCCAGCTCGTACTGGTTGGCCTTGGAGTAGAGCTCGATCTGCGCCAGCACCTGGTTCGTGAACGAGTTCGACATCACGAACGACGGGTGGCCGGTGGCGTTGCCGAGGTTGAGGAGGCGGCCCTCCGACAGCACGATGATCTTCTTGCCGTCGGGGAAGATCCACTGGTGGACCTGGGGCTTGATCTCGTCCTTGACGATGCCCGGGATCTTGGCGAGGCCGGCCATGTCGATCTCGTTGTCGAAGTGGCCGATGTTGCCGACGATCGCCTGGTGCTTCATCTTCTCGAAGTGCTCGACCCGGATGATGTCGAAGTTGCCCGTGGTCGTGATGAAGATGTCGGCGGTCTCCACGACGGACTCGAGGCGCTTGACCTCGTAGCCGTCCATCGCGGCCTGCAGCGCGCAGATCGGGTCGATCTCGGTGACGATGACGCGAGCGCCCTGGCCGCGCAGCGACTCCGCGCAGCCCTTGCCGACGTCGCCATAGCCGCAGACCACGGCGACCTTGCCGCCGATCATGACATCGGTGGCGCGGTTGATGCCGTCGATCAGCGAGTGACGGCAGCCGTACTTGTTGTCGAACTTGCTCTTGGTGACCGAGTCGTTGACGTTGATCGCCGGGAACAGCAGCGTGCCGTCCTTGAAGCGCTCGTACAGGCGGAGGACGCCGGTGGTGGTCTCCTCGGAGACGCCGCGGATGTCCTGCGCGATCTTGGTCCAGCGCTGCGGGTCGTTGGCGAGGGAGCGCTCGAGGACCCGGAGGACCTCCTTGTACTCCTCGTTGTCGGTGCTGTCCTGCGGCGGCACGGCGCCGGCCTTCTCGAACTCGACACCCTTGTGGAGCAGCAGCGTGATGTCGCCACCGTCGTCGAGGAGGACGTTCGGGCCGCCCTCGGCGAAGCCGAAGACCTTCTCGGCCTCGTCCCAGTACTCGGCGAGCGTCTCGCCCTTCCACGCGAAGACGGGCGTGCCCTTCGGGTCGTCCGGCGTGCCGTCCTTGCCGACGACGACCGCGGCGGCCGCGTGGTCCTGCGTGGAGAAGATGTTGCACGTCGCCCAGCGGACGTCCGCACCGAGCGCCGTGAGCGTCTCGATGAGGACCGCCGTCTGCACGGTCATGTGGAGGGAGCCGGCGATCCGGGCACCGGCGAGCGGCTGCTCGGCGCCGTAGCGCTCGCGCATGGCCATGAGTCCCGGCATCTCGTGCTCGGCGAGCTCGATCTCCTTGCGTCCGAACTCGGCCAGGGACAGGTCAGCGACGTTGAAATCCATGGGCGCCATCGTACCGGGGCAGGTCAGGTGCCACGTACGGACCGGTGTACTACGGTGGCCGATGGTGCTGTGACGGGGGTCACAGCCGGGGGGACAAGGGGGACCCATGACCGACCGACCGATGCCCGGACCTGGACGGCTCTACGCGGCGGGAGTGATCCTGGCCGTCGCGATCGTCGTGCCACTGCTGACGTGGACGTACGCCAAGGAGTCACCTGACCTCGCCGGGATCCCGTTCTTCTTCTGGTACCAGTTCCTGCTGGTGATCCTGTCGGTGATCCTCACGAGCGTCGCGTACTGGCTCGTGCAGGGGCGTGGTCGCCGATGAGCGACGTCGACGGCGTGGCCTTCGCGGTCTTCCTGTTCTTCTTCCTGCTCGTCACGGTGATGGGCTTCCTCGCGGCCCGGTGGCGCCGGGCCGCCGCGCTCGACAACCTCGACGAATGGGGCCTGGGCGGCCGGAGCTTCGGCACGTTCGTGTCGTGGTTCCTGATCGGCGGCGACATCTACACGGCGTACACGTTCATCGCCGTGCCGGCGCTGCTCTACGCGGGGAACGCCACCGGCTTCTTCGCGGTGCCGTACACGATCATCCTGTACCCGATCATCTTCGTGTTCCTGCCGCGGCTGTGGTCGGTCTCGCACCGTCGTCGTTACGTGACCCCGGCCGACTTCGTGCAGGGCCGCTTCGACTCACGCCCGCTCAGCCTGGCCGTCGCGTTCACCGGAATCCTCGCGACGATGCCGTACATCGCGCTGCAGCTCGTCGGCATCCAGGCGGTGCTCGACGTCATCGGCATCGGCGGCGGAGATGACGCCGGCTGGTTCGAGAAGGACCTGCCGCTGTTCATCGCCTTCGCACTGCTCGCGGCGTACACGTACTCGTCAGGCCTGCGCGCGCCGGCGCTGATCGCGTTCGTCAAGGACTCGCTGATCTACATCGTGATCATCGTCGCGGTGATCTACCTGCCCACCCAGCTCGGCGGCTGGGACGGCATCTTCGACAAGGCCGGCCACGCGTTCGACGCGTTCAACCAGGACAACGCCGACGCCATCGCGGCCGGTGACGCCAAGCCGAAGGGGCTGATCCCCGGCATGGGCACGGCCCAGTGGGCGTACGCGTCGCTGTCGCTGGGCTCGGCGCTCGCGCTGTTCATGTACCCGCACTCCGTCACGGCGGTGCTGTCCACGAAGAGCCGCAGCGTCATCCGGCGCAACGCGTCGCTGCTGCCCGCGTACTCGTTCCTGCTCGGCCTGCTCGCCCTGCTCGGTCTCGCGGCCATCGCCGCGGGCGTGAAGGTCGACAACGCGCAGCTGGCCATCCCGCAGCTGTTCGAGCAGGAGTTCAGCCCGTGGTTCGCGGGTGTGGCGTTCGCGGCCATCGCCATCGGCGCGCTCGTGCCGGCGGCGATCATGTCGATCGCGGCGGCCAACCTCTGGACGCGCAACATCTACAAGTCGTTCATCAACCCGAGCGCGAGCGAGGCGCAGGAGGCGCAGCAGAGCAAGGTCGCCAGCCTGTTGGTGAAGTTCGGCGCGCTGATCTTCGTGCTCGCGCTGCCGAACGACTTCGCCATCAACCTGCAGCTGCTCGGCGGCATCTGGATCCTGCAGACGCTGCCGGCGATCGTCATCGGCCTCTACACGCGCTGGTTCCACCGGCACGCCCTGCTGGCCGGCTGGGCCGTCGGCATGGCGTGGGGCACGATCGCCGCGTACAACACGCCGGCGGTCGGCGACCCGGGCTCACACTTCGGCGGATCGGTGGCGCCGCTGGAGGTCTTCGGCATCGACCTCAGCGACAACCTCATCTACTTCGGGCTGACGGCGCTCGTGCTGAACCTGATCGTCTCGGTGGTGCTCACCGTCGTGTTCCGTGCCACCGGGGTCTACGAGGGGATCGACGACACGAAGCCGTCGGACTATCACGCGGACGCCGGCGACCCCGAGGTGGTCGAGGAGCTGGACCCGCTGGAGACGCCGCCGGCCTAGCCGCGGTAGATGTCCGGCTCGAGGTAGATCTGGACCGCCATCGGCTCCGCGGCGCGGATCGCCCGCTCCGCGGCGTCGATGGCGGTGGCCACGTCGGCCGCCGTCGCCTCGGGGAGCACGCCGATCTTGCAGGCGACCAGCAGCTCCTCGGGCGCGATGTGCAGCGTCTTGAGGTGGATGACCCGGTCGACGCCGTCGGTGGAGCCGATGGCGGTGCGGATGCGCGAGACCGCGGCCGGCGTCGCGGACTCCCCCACCAGGAGGCTCTTGACCTCGATGGCCAGGACGATCGCGACGACGATCAGGAGCGTGCCGATGAACGCCGTGCCGGCGACGTCGAAGTACGCGTTCTCCGTGAGGAGCGACAGCCCGACCGCCACGAACGCGGCGACCAGGCCGACGAGCGCGGCGAAGTCCTCCAGCAGGATCACCGGCAGCTCCGGCGACTTCGCGTTGCGGATGTACGACCACCAGGAGTGGTCGCCGCGCACCTTGCTGCCCTCGATGATCGCGGTGCGGAACGAGAGGCCCTCGAGCACGATCGCGATGCCGAGCACGACGAGCGGGACGAGCCGCCACTTGCTGTCGAACAGGTCGTCGCCGTGACCGCCGTGGATCTCGTGGAACTTGTGGTACGCCTCGTACAGCGCGAACAGGCCGCCCACGGTGAACAGCACGATCGAGACGATGAACGCGTAGATGTAGCGCTCGCGGCCGAAGCCGAACGGGTGCTCCTCGGTGGCCTCGCGCTTCGACCGCTTGCCGCCGATCAGCAGGAGCGCCTGGTTGCCGGAGTCGGCGACCGAGTGGATGGACTCGGCGAGCATCGACGAGAACCCGGTCAGCAGGAACGCGATGAACTTCGTGATCGCGATCCCGATGTTCGCGAGCAGGGCGGCGATGACGGCCTTGGTGCCGCCCTCGGGCGAGCTCACAGGGGCCGCGCCTCGTCGACGAGCATCACCGGGATGTCAGCGCGGACGGGGTAGGCCAGCTGGCAGCTGCTGCACACGAGCTCCTCGGCGTCGTCGTCGACGAACAAGGTGGCCCGGCACTGCGGGCACACCAGAATGTCGAGCAGGGCGGGGTCGAGGTTCATGCCCGGATCCTAGCCAGGACCTCGTCGCGCACCCGGGCCATGGTCGGCTCGTCCGCCCCCTCGACGTTCAGCCGGAGCAGGGGCTCGGTGTTCGACGGCCGCACGTTGAACCACCAGTCGTCCGCGGTGACGGTGAGGCCGTCGAGCCGGTCGAGGTCGTGCTCGGCGTAGTCGGCCTCGAGACGCTGGATCACGGCGGCGGCGTCGTCGACGCGGCTGTTGATCTCGCCCGACGCCGCGTAGCGCGAGAACTCCGCCATCAGCGCGCTCACCGTGGTGTCGGTCTCCGCGAGCGCACCCATCACGTGCAGGGCCGCGAGCATGCCGGAGTCGGCGAGGTAGAACTCGCGGAAGTAGAAGTGGCCGGAGTGCTCGCCGCCGAAGACCGCGCCCGTGCGCGCCATCTCGGCCTTGATCAGCGAGTGGCCGACCGGCGTGCGTACCGCCACCCCCCCGTGCTCGGTGACGATCTCCGGCACCGCGCGCGACGTGATGACGTTGTGCAGGATCGTGGCCCCCGGCTCGTGCGCGAGGTGGCGGGTGGCGATGAGGGCGGTGATCGCGGACGGGGAGACCACGGCACCGGTCTCGTCGATGACGAAGCAGCGGTCGGCGTCGCCGTCGAACGCCAGGCCGATGTCGGCGCCGTGCTCGCGCACGGCGGCCTGGAGGTCGACGAGCGTCGTGTGGTCGAGGGGGTTGGCCTCGTGGTTGGGGAAGGTGCCGTCGAGCTCGAGGTAGAGCGGCACGAGGTCGACGTCGAGGCGGTCGAACACCGCCGGGACAGTGTGGCCGGCCATCCCGTTCCCGGCGTCGACGACGACCGTCAGTCGGCGGCCCTTCACCGGGGCGAGCCCGAGGAGGGTGTCGACGTAGGTGGTGAGGAAGTCGATCGTCTCGACCGACGTTCCCTCCGCCGGCTCGACGGTCGCGTCGAGCAGCGGGCTCGCCGCCTCGGCCATCGTTCCCAGACCGGTGTCGAGGCCGATCGGGCGGGCGCCGGCGCGGCACATCTTCAGGCCGTTGTCGCCGGCCGGGTTGTGGCTCGCCGTGACCATGACGCCGGGGAGGTCGAGCACCCCGGACGCGCAGTAGAGCAGGTCGGTGGAGGCGAGCCCGATGGCGACGACGCTCGCGCCGCGGAACCGGATGCCGTCCGCGACAGCGCCGGCGATCTCCGGCGACGACGTGCGCATGTCGTGACCGACGACGGCGCGGCCGCGGCCGTCGCTGATCCCGGTCTCGTCGGCGAACGCCGCACCCATCGCACGGGCGAGGGCGGCATCGAGCTGTTCGGGCGAGCGGCCTCGGACGTCATACGCCTTGACCACCGCCGCCAGGCGTGGATCCATCAGACTCCGTCGGGAATCGGGGGCTTCACGAGCCGCAGCGCGGGCGGCTCGTCCGGCGCCGGCGCCGCTGGCCGTCCGGCCTCGCGCACCGCGTCGGCCAGGGCGACCAGGTCGTCGTGGCTCGGCTCGACCGTGGCCGGATCCGGCGCGAGACGCAGCACGTTCCAGCCGCGCGGGGCGGACAGGCGCTGCGAGTGCTCAGCGCAGAGGTCGTAGGTGTGCGGCTCGGCATAGGTGGCGAGCGGACCGAGCACGGCGGTCTGGTCGGCGTAGACGTACGTCAACGTCGCGACGGCCTGCTGGGAGCACGCCGATCGCGTGCACCGCCGAGTTGCACCCACGTGGTGAGGGTAACCGGAGACGCGGTCCTCGGGACGTAGACTCACCGCATGCCAGCCCCGTTCGGTGCCGTCGTGAGTGGTCCGCGGCCCGGCCGGATGCGCGATCGCCGCGGCCGCGGACCCCGCGGACCCATGGCGCTGCCTGGTCCGTTGTCGCCCGGCAGCGTGCCGGCGCACCGGACCCCGCGGCAGCAGTTCGACCTGCTGGTCGGCGACGTCCTCGCCGCCCTGGAGAAGCACTTCGCCACCGAGCCCGACCACGTCGACGTCGTCGTGGAGGAGGCGCCGCTGCTGCCGCCGGAGTGGTCCGACGACGTGCCCGGCAGCACGGTCGTCCGCGGGGAGGTCAACCGCGTCGTGCTGTACCGGCTGCCGATCAGCCAGCGCTGCTCGACCACGATGGAGCTGGAGGACGCCGTGTGGCAGGTCGTCCTCGACCGGCTCGCCGAGGTGTGGCACGTCTCGCCGGATGACCTCGATCCCCGCTGATCACATCAGCCGCCCACGGCCCGGCACCCCCGCCTACCGGACCTGCGGCCCGAGCACGGTGACGGGCGCCGGGGCGAGCACGAGCGAGCTGACGCGGTGGCCGTCGGTGTACGTGGCCGCGCCGAGCACGGTGCCGCGCACGGTCAGGAGGACGTAGGCGATCCCCTTGGCCTTGAGCTCCTTGGCGAGCGCGACGTGCTGCGTGGTGCCGGCCGCGATCGTGACGTCGTGCTCGGCCAGGCGGCGCATCCGGGCGTCGTAGGCGACGAGGTGCGCAGATCCCGCACGACGCGGAGCGGTCAGTACCAGCTCGGGGGCCTTCAGGTCGTCGCCGAGCTCGACCGGCACGACGGCCGTGCCCTCGAGCGGCGCCACGGCCTCGGCGTACGCACGGTCCTTGGTGTCCGGGGCGATCCGCACCGAGGCGGCGACGGGATGGTCGGACGTCAGCCGCAGCGCGATGCGGCCGGAGCCGGCCGAGCGCGGCACCTCGACGGCCTTGAGGCGGCCGGGACCGACCTTGACCGTCGCGAGGCCCTGCGGCGTGAACGTGCTCTTCGGGCCGATGACCCGGACCCCCACCCGGGCCGACTGCTCGCCCGGGTTGAGCAGCAGCAGCGTGCGGCCGTCCGCGTCGCCGGGCAGGCCGGGCACGACCTGGCTCCGGCTCGGTGCGAGGGAGCTGCTGACCGGCTCCGTCCCCTTGAAGACGGCCGTCGACTCGTCGTCGGCCACCACGGACAGCGAGCCGCGCCGCCGGACCACGTGCACGGCCAGCTCGGGCTCCCCCGCCGCCAGGTCGGCGAGCTTGACCCGCTTGGTGGTGAAGGGGTCGACCACGATCCCGTCGGCGTCGATCGCGTCGACCGGTCCGCGCGGTCCCCAGAACGTGAGGTCGGCGACGGCCGGCGACTCCGAGAGGTTGGTGAGGACGAGGGTGGACTCGTGCTCGGCGCCGGACCCCAGGCCGAGGAACCAGCCCTCCTCGAACGTCGCGGGGCACGACCCGACCGCGAGGCCGCCGCCGTGCTTCTTGCTCGCCGTGCCGGCGTAGAAGCCGACGGCGCCGGACGCCCGGCCCTTCTGACGCACGATGACGCCCGACCCGGTGGCCTGGGTGGTGCGCCACGCGCCGGCGTCGGCAAGGGCGGTGACCGGGGTCTTGCCGGGGAGGGCCTGGGCGGTGGCCCCGGTGCCGCGCTCGACCTGGCCCGCCGCGACGGTGATGTCCTGGCCCGCCGGGCAGGCGTACGAGGACTCCTGGACCGTGACGGGGACGGGCGGACGGCTGTCGTCGCCGCCGGCGGGGACGACCGCGGCGAGCACGAGCAGGCCCGCCCCGACGACCGGCGGTGCGAGGTTGCGCAGCCTCGCGGCGAGGTCCGGCCGGTCGGTGCGCAGCACGCGGCTGCCCATCGAGTTCATGACGTCACCTCGTCGAGCTCGTCCTCGTCGCCGAGCGCCACCGGCACGTGACGACGGCGCACCGGGGCGGTGAGGACGATCGCGGCGACCCACAGGAACGCCTGGCCGACGCCGAGGACCCAGTGCCACGCCGGACCGTCGGCGTGGGCGGTGTTCGGCTTACCGCTGAGGAACCACACCCGCGAGCCGGGACGGTCGCTGCCGGCGGGCTCGAGGAGCGGTGCGGAGTCGATGCGACGCGCCACCTCCGGGTCGGCCCGCGGGGCGTAGATGGCGTCGACGCCGATGGCGCTGAGCGCGCGGACGTCGCTCACCGACGCGCGTGCGAGGAGACGGCTCACCGCGGCCCGGGCCCGGTCGGTGCGCTCGTCGTCGGGCACCAGCGCCTCCTGGCCGAGGAACGGCCCGTCGCCACGGACGACGCGGAGGTCGACGCCGCGCTCGACCGATCCGGTGACCACCAGCGTGTCGCCGGGGCGCTGCACCATGAACGCCGGGACGACGTCCGGGCGGCTGTGCTCCAGCGGGTCGTTCACGCCGCGCACCAGCCACCAGGCGCCGGTGCCGACCGGGAGGAGCAGCGCCAGGACGGCCAGACCGGCGAGCATCGGACGAGGCAGTCCGCCCACCTCCGGGGCGGCCACCAGGACGGCCGTGAGCAGCCCGGCCGTCCAGATGACGACCGGGACCCCGACCCACGGCGTGATGTCGGAGGCGCCGGCCGGTGTGCTGTACGTGAGCGTCGTGCCGAGGACGGCGAACGCCAGTCCGACGAGGGCCACGACCCAGCTGACCTGCACGTACGCGCGGGTCCGGGTGGGCACCAGGGCCAGCACGGCGAGCACGACGAGTCCGGCGGACAGCCACGCGGGCGCAGCGCCGGGGCCGCCGGCCCGGCCGAGGGCGAGGTCGACGGCGGTGTCGAGACCGGGCCGCTCGCCCGGGAGCGGGTAGCCGGCCTCCCACCACATCCGCAGCGGGTGGAGGGCGCGCTGCACCAGCCACGGCCCGAGCAGGACGAGCGGGACGACGGCGGCGATGATGCCGTCGCGCAGGACCCACCGGCCCTCGAGGACGACCAGGAGCACCAGGCCGGCGAGGCAGATCGGCAGCACCACCGGCGCGAACGCGGCGGCGACGGAGACCCAGATGCCGAGGCGCAGGCCGAGCTGCCAGCCGGGCGCGTCGACGAGCTGACCGGCGGTGTTCACCACGATCGGCAGGACGATCAGCGCGACGACGGTGCCGATGCGGCCCTGGGCGACCGCGCCCGTGGCGACGACGGCCAGGGCGTACGAGACCGCCCACACGATGCGGAGGCCGCGGCGCGGCGTGATGCGACGGCCGAGGCGGTGCGCCGTGAGGCCCGCGAGCGGCACCGCGAACAGCATGAGGAACGTGACCACCGCGCTCGGCCGGAACCAGACCGGCGTGGCCACCGCCGCGAGCAGCAGCGAGAAGACCGGGCCGATGGACGTGCTGCCGAGACCGATGTCGTGGCTGCGCTCGACGACCAGCTGCCACCAGTCGCCTGCGGTGTCCGGTGTGGGCGGCAGCGCGCCGCCGACGAGCGAGCCGCCGTCGACGCCGCCGAACTGGCCGCGCCCGGCGACGAAGGACAGGGCGAACAGGACGAGCGCGGCGACCAGCCAGGGCCGGCGCTGCAGGAGCGTCGGGCCGTCGTCGAGGTCGTCGGCGTCGTCGGGGCTCTGGTCGCCGAGGGTCGAGCGCCGGCCGACGGTCTCGACCGCCTCCGGCTTCACCAGCGCCACGACGGCGTCACGGATCGCGTCGTAGCCGTGCCGGTACGGGAGCCAGAACGGGGCGAAGAGCCCGGAGAAGTCGCGGTTGCGGCGACGTGACGTCATGGCCCGCGACCGGCGCGCTGCTCGCAGGTCCATCGGGTGGGCGTAGACGGCGCGGAGGGCGAGCAGCTCGTCGGAGGCCGACTCCGGGTCCTTGCTCACCAGGAAGCCGAGCACGCGCAGGAGCGACCCGACGAACAGCCGCAGGTACTGCCAGTAGAACCGCGCCCCCTGCGAGTTCGCGAGCATCGTGTGCAGCGCGGCGCGGCGGGCCTCCCACGGGGGGACGTCGCCGGCGGTGCGGCGACGCGTGCCGCGCCGGCTCGCCTCGGCGTGGAACAGCACGCCGCCGGGCGCGGTACGTGTGCGGTAGCCGGCGCGCGCCAGGCGCCACCCGAAGTCGATGTCGTCGAAGTGCAGCGGGATGTTCGGGTCGAAGCCGTCGAGCTCGTCCCAGACGTCGCGGCGCACCAGCATGCCGGCGCTGTTGACCGCGAGGACGTCGCGCGGGCGGTCGTGCTGCCCGGCGTCCGGCTCGCCCGTCTCCAGCCCGGTCTCGCGCGCTCCGGTGTTGGTGACGGTCAGCCCGACCTCGAGCAGACGCCGCAGCGACGGCCACTCCCGGATCTTCGGCCCCACGGCCCCGATGTCGTCGGCGGACGTGGCGACGTCGAGCAGGCCGGCGAGCGTGCCGGGCAGGACCGCGGCGTCGTCGTGCAGCAGCCAGATCCAGTCGGTGCGCGGGAGCGACTCGACGCCGAGGCGCACCGCCTCACCGAAACCGGTGCCCGACGGCGCGTACGTGATGCGGTCCGGACCGAAGGAGTCACGCAGCAGGTCGGCGCTGCCGTCGGTGGAGCTGACGTCGACCACGCGCCAGGCGGCGGGGGCGTGGAACATGTCGGCGAACGAGGCCAGCACCTTCGGCAGCCACGCGGCGCCGTTGTGGGCCACGAGCACCGCTCCCACGGTGGGCGGATCGTCGAGCCAGTGGCGCGACAACCCGGTTTCGTCCATAGGCGCCGAGCCTAGTGGACGAGGAAAAGGACGCTCAGGCGCGCTTCTTGAGCTTCCGCCGCTCGCGCTCGGACAGACCGCCCCAGATGCCGAACCGCTCGTCGTGCGCCAGAGCGTACTCGAGGCACTCGCCCCGCACGTCGCACGTGAGGCAGACCCGCTTCGCCTCGCGCGTCGATCCGCCCTTCTCGGGGAAGAACGCCTCGGGGTCGGTCTGAGCGCACAGCGCACGCTCCTGCCACATGAGCTCTTCGTCGTCTGACTCGAGCAGAGCCTCATCGAATGACATACTTGGAATTACACGCCTGTTCACTCTCACAAGTCAAGCCGAATTCCAAGATTCCCGGTTTCCTCGGCGTGTCGCCTACTCTGACGGGCGTGCCCACGCTCGATCGCCTCCTGGACGCGCTCCCCCAGCCGGCCGCCCCGTTCCTCACGTACTACGACCAGGCCACCGGCGAGCGGGTCGAGCTGAGCGGGGTCACCACCGCGAACTGGGTCGCCAAGACGTCCAACTTCCTCGTCGAGGACCTCGACGCCGCACCGGGCAGCCGCGTGCGCATCGGGCTGCCGAGCCACTGGCTGCGGTTCGTCTGGCTGCTCTCCTGCTGGACCGTCGGTGCCGCGGTCGTCGACGTGGAGGCGGACATCGGCGTCAGCGGTCCCGACCTCGTGGCCGACGAGCCGCTCCGCGTCGCCGCGTCGCTGCGACCGCTCGGCGCCCGCTTCGCCGAGCCCCCTGAAGGCTTCCTCGACCTCGGTGCCGAGGTGCCGCCCCACGGCGACGTCTTCCTGGCGCTCGACCCGCCGACCGCCCAGACCGTCGCGATCGACCTCGACGGCGAGGAGCTGACCCATGCCGAGCTGGCCTCCGGGACCGCTCCGTCGGCCGAACGCCTGCTCGTGGAGCCGGGCACGGTGCGACGCGACGCGGACCTCCTCGTGGCGGCCGCACTCGGCGGTGGCTCGCTCGTGCTCGTGACGTCCGCCACGCCCGACGCGCTGACCGGCGTGGCCGACCAGGAGCGAGCCCGGATCGCATGAGGCGATCCACTAGACTCGTCCGCGCCCAACCACGATCACGAGAGGCCCGCGGATGAGTCTCGCCGAAGACGCGGCGCGCGCAGGCCTCCACAAGGTCGGCGGGCGTCCTCCCCTCGGTCACTACCTGTCCGACGTCTGGCGTCGCCGTGAGTTCGTGTACTCGCTCGCCCGGTTCCGGATCGAGGCCGAGAACGGCCGCAACCGCCTCGGCATGGGCTGGGTCGTCCTCAAGCCGCTGATCAACGCCGGCGTCTACGGCACGATCTTCGGCATCCTGCTCGGTAGCAACGCCCGGCCGGCGCACTTCGTCGAGTTCCTGATCATCGGCGTGTTCATGTTCGAGTTCTTCTCGACGTGCTTCACCACCGGCTCGAAGTCGATCACGTCGAACGCCGCCCTGGTGCAGAGCCTGAGCTTCCCGCGGATGGCGCTGCCGCTCGCCCTGGTCACCCAACGGCTGCTGCAGTTCGTGCCGATGGTCGTGATCATGCTGGTCATCGTCACCGCGTTCGGCACGGTGCCCAAGCCCGCGTGGCTGCTGCTCGTCCCGCTCGTCGTGCTCTTCACGGTCTTCAACGCCGGCCTCACCCTGATCACGGCGCGCCTCACGGTCCACTTCCGCGACCTCACGCAGCTGCTGCCGTTCATCTCGCGGTTCTTCTTCTACACGTCCGGCGTCTTCTTCAGCGTCGAGAAGCGCTTCCAGGAGCACCCGACGGTCCTGAAGATCGCGGACTTCCAACCCATCCACGAGTTCATGAGCCTGGGTCGCGGCCTGCTGCTCGACGGCACGTACTACGCCGTCAAGGCCGAGTACTGGCTGTACTCCGGCGTGTGGGCCGTCGGCACGCTGATCATCGGCGTCCTCTTCTTCTGGGCCGCGGAGGAGCGCTATGGCCGCACCGACTGACCGCAAGCCCGTCGTCATCGCCGACGACGTGCACGTCGAGTACCGGGTGCTCGCCACCGGCAAGCGTGCGACGGCGGCCGACTCGGCGCGCAAGATCCTCCAGCGCAGCCGCAAGACCCGCACCGTGCACGCGCTCAAGGGCGTCTCGTTCACCGCGTACGAGAACGACAGCATCGGCGTCATCGGCTCGAACGGGTCGGGCAAGTCCACGCTGATGCGGGCGATCGTCGGGCTGACCCCCACGTCGCAGGGCTCGATCTACGCGGCGTCGCGACCGAGCATGCTCGGCGTCGGCGCCGCGCTGATCAAGGACCTCTCCGGTGAGCGCAACGTCATCCTCGGCGGCCTCGCGCTCGGCCTGACGCTGGAGGAGATCCACGAGAAGTACGACGAGATCGTCGAGTTCGCCGGGCTCCGCAAGTTCATCGAGCTGCCGATGCGCACGTACTCCTCCGGCATGACCGCCCGGCTCAAGTTCGCGATCGCCACGGCTCGCCAGCACGAGATCCTCATCGTCGACGAGGCCCTCGCCGTCGGCGACAAGACGTTCCGCGACCGCAGCGAGGCGAAGATCCGCGAGATCCGCGACAACGCCGGCACCGTGTTCCTGGTCAGCCACTCGATGCGCTCCATCGCCGACACCTGCAACCGGGTGCTCTGGATCAACCAGGGCGACCTGATGATGGACGGCCCCACCGACGAGGTCATCGCCGCGTACGAGGCCTCCTAGCAGGAGGCGGCGAGGTCGTCGGTGGTGTTGGCCGACGACTGGGTGTCGTTGGGCTTGGAGGTCTCCGGGTCGTCCGTCGACTTCGGGTCCGGCGGCACGTTGCGCTCGGACTTCTGGATCGCCTCGTCGATCATCCGGTGGATGGCCGCGAAGTCGGGCGTGATCGTGTTGACCACGGGCGGGACGAGCGAGACGGTGCGCACCTTCTCGCCGCGGGACTTCAGCGCGAGGTCGGCGAACTGGCCGAGCTCCTTGGCCGGCAGGTTCGTGCTCAGGAGCTCCTTGCCGGAGG
Source organism: Aeromicrobium terrae (assembly GCF_008039565.1). Classification (GTDB taxonomy): domain Bacteria; phylum Actinomycetota; class Actinomycetes; order Propionibacteriales; family Nocardioidaceae; genus Aeromicrobium; species Aeromicrobium terrae. The sequence continues at coordinate 128,530 of NZ_VDUX01000008.1, read as the reverse complement.
CCGCGATGTCCTTGGCGTTGAGCACGACCTTCTGCGGGCTGAGCTGGTCGAGCATCGCCGCCATCAGGCACTTCTGCCGGCCCATCCGGGTGTAGTCGTCGGACTGGACGCGGCTGCGGGCGTACCAGAGCGCGTTGTCGCCGTCCAGGACCTGCTTGCCGGGCTCGATGTACTGCTGCTTCCAGGCGTCGTCGTGGCCGAACTTCGCGATGCGGGTCTTCACGTCCATCTCGACGCCGCCGACGGCGTCGACGAGCTTGCGGAAGCCCTTGAGGTTGACCATCACGTAGTAGTTGATCTTGAGGTCCGTGACGCCCTCGACCGCGTCGATGGTGGCGTCCAGGCCCGGGTCGGCACTGTTCGGGTACAGGTCCGTGCGGTTCTGCGCCGCCGTGTGGACCGCGTTGATCAGGCACTCCGAGCCGCAGTTGTAGCCGTACGGGTACACCTGGTGCATCGGAGAGCTCTCCGGGAACGGCACGTTCTGGAGGTTGCGCGGGATCGAGACCAGCACGGTGCGGCCGGTGCCCGCGTCGATGCTCGCGACGGTCAGGGAGTCCGGCCGGATGCCGGTGCGGTCCTTCCCGGAGTCGGCGCCGATCAGCAGGATGTTGTAGCGGCCCTCCAGCGGCGCGGACGTCTTGGTGGCCTTGAAGACGGTCTTCACCACGTCACGCTGCACCTGCAGCAGCTCCGACGCGAAGACCGCGGAGCCGCCGACCGCCGCCACGAGGGCGGTGTTGACCACCATGACGAGCGCGCCGCGCCAGAACGTCAGCGAGAACGGGCGGGCCAGCCGCCAGGCGTCGATGAACAGGGCGAGCCAGGCGATGACGACGACCGCGAGGCCGATGCGGAGGCGCAGCAGGGCGTCGGCGTCGAAGGCGTTGTTGAGGGCGGAGACGCGGTCGGTGCCGGCGTGCCACACGTAGTACCCGCCACCGAGGAGCAGCGCGGCCCACGCCGTGAGCGCGACCCACCCGACCCACCGACGGCCGACGGCGACCTGGGCGGACCCCGGGGCCACGACGGTCATGGCGCACAGCGCCAGGGCGCGACGGAACCGGAGACGCGGAGAGTCCAGGCGGTGACCTGCGTATCCGCGCCCCAGCAAGCTCGCACGATGCGTCATGAGGCCTCACGGGTGGAAGGGCGACGGTCCATTATCACCGAGGAAGGCTGAGAGTCAGCCAAGGGTTCCGCGTCGTCAGCACGTGCTGTCGAGGTCGTCGCTCTGGTTCGCCTGGCGCGGATCTGCCGTGTCGTCGAGCTTCGGCAGGGACAGTCGCGCGTCGATGATGCCGCCGGGGTTCGTGGAGCGGCCCTCCGCCTTCGCGATGGCCTTGTCGATCATGCGACGGACCTTGTCGAAGTCGGGGCTGCCGGTGTAGATCACGGGCGGCACGAGCGAGACCGTCGAGACCTTCTGCGACTTCGCCTTGAGGGCGAGGTCCATGAAGACGTCCAGGTCGCTGGCCGGGATGTTCGTGGTCAGCAGCGCCTTGCTGGAGTCCGCGATCTTCTCGACGTTGAACAGCACCTTTTTCGGGCTGACCTGGTGCAGCATCGCGTTCATCACGCACTTCTGCCGCCCCATGCGCGACCAGTCGTCGTTCTGCACGCGGCTGCGCGAGTACCAGAGCGCTTGGTCGCCGGTGAGCTTCTGCTCGCCGGCCGGGATCCACCCGCGGATCGGCGAGCCGATGCCGCCGATGGCGGTGCGCTCCTGCACGTTCACGGTGACGCCGCCGACGGCGTCGATCAGCTTGGAGAAGCCGTGCATGTTGACCATGGCGTAGTAGCTGAGCTTGAGACCCGTCGTCTCCTCGACGGCGCCCATCGTCGCCTCGAGGCCCGGGTCCTTGGTGGTCTTCGGGAACAGCGAGGCGTGGTCGTTGGCCCAGGTGTTGACGGCGTTGAGGTAGCAGCCCTCGCAGTCGAAGCCGCGCGGGAACTGCTTGGCCATCACCGAGCCCTTCGGGAAGTGGATGTCCTGGAGGTTGCGCGGCAGGCCGATCAGGACCGTGCGGCCGGTGTCGGCGTCGATGCTGGCGACGGTGAGCGAGTCCGGGCGCAGGCCGCTGCGGTCGGGGCCGGAGTCCCCGCCGAGCAGCAGCACGTTGTACCGGCCGCCTTCCGGGCCTTTCACCGTGCTGGACGCGAACACGGTGCCGATGAAGCTGTTCTGCACCGCCACGAGGTGCGCGGCGAAGAACATCACGCCGGCGGTCGCGAAGCACAGTGCCGCGTTCACCCCGGTCATCCAGAGCCGGTGGTTGCGCGACAGCTGGAGAGGTCGTCCGAGCCGCCAGGCGTCGAGGAGGAGCGCGACCCAGCTGACGGCGCCTGCGATGAGCAGCCACCGCCCGAGACCCAGGAGCGTGCTGTTGGTCATGAGGGAGAACAGATGGGTGCGCGACGTCATCGCGACGACCAGGACGACCCCGCCGACGGCGAGGCAGCCGAGCCAGATGCGGATGGCGATGCGACCGATCGTGCGGTGACCCATGACGAGCTGGGCCGACCCGGGCATGACGAGCGTCATGAAGGTCAAGGTGAGGGCCCGGCGGAACGCCACGGAGTTCGAGGCGCTCAACACAGAGGTGCGGTCAACCATGGGTTCCTCACGGGGGAAGATCTAGAGGGACGCCTTGATCGAACCACAGAAGCCTCGAGTTGAGGTTGAGGTTTGCGTGCGACACGCCGGTGGTTCTGACGCCACCTAGGATGAGCCGCATGCCGGATGAGCGCCCCGAGGGCGGCTACGACTGGCTGTACGGCAAGGGCAAGGGCGAGGACGACACGCCCACCTCCGTGCAGGCCACCGAGCCACGCGACGACCTTCCCCCTCCGAACCTCCCGCCGCCCGGTTCGTCACGGGGTCGCGGTGGCGCCGGCGGGGTCAAGAAGACGCTGCGGGTCATCGGCGTGCTCCTGCTGGCCTGGATCGTCTACCTCGTCGCCGTGCCGCTGTGGGCGTACAGCACCATCACGACCGTCGACGCCGACCCGGGCGGCGACCGCCCGGGCGACCAGCCGGGCACCACGTACCTGCTCGTCGGGTCCGACAGCCGGAAGGGCCTGACCAAGGAGGAGCAGAAGCGGCTCGCCACCGGCGGCGACTCCGGCGGGCGCGGCCGCACCGACACGATCCTCCTGCTGCACACCGGCGACGGACCCTCGACGCTCGTGTCGCTGCCGCGCGACTCGCTCGTGCCCGTGAAGGGCTACGGGACGACCAAGATCAACGCGGCCTACGCGTTCGGCGGCCCGCAGCTGCTCGTGAACACGATCGAGGACGCCACCGGCGTGCGGATCGACCACTACGTCGAGATCGGCTTCGGCGGCCTCGTGAAGGTCGTCGACTCGCTCGACGGCGTCGAGATCTGCCCGAAGCAGGACATCAAGGACAAGGACTCCGGGCTGGACGTGAAGAAGGGCTGCCAGACCGCCGACGGCGCCACGGCCCTCGCCTACTCGCGGGCCCGGCACGCCTACGCCACGCAGGACATCCAGCGCGTGCAGAGCCAGCGCGAGGTGCTCGGGGGCGTCGCCCGCAAGGCGAAGTCGCCCTGGACGTTCATCGACCCGATCCGGTACTACAAGGTCAACGACGGCGCGGCCAGCTCGCTGCAGATCGGGGAGGGCACCGGACGCATCGCGCTCGCGCGGTTCGCGCTCGCGCTCTCGGCCGCGATGAGCGGCGACGGCAAGAGCTGCACGGTGCCGCTGGCCGACTTCGCCGTGCACTGGGACCGCGAGCGCGCGCTGAAGTTCTTCGGCTACATCAAGAACGACCAGACCGACAAGATCGGGAACCTCTGCACGAAGGACGGGCTGCCGAAGTGAGCACCATCCGTGACCTCGCCGCGCTGACCGCGGTCCTGGGCGAGCCGCTCCCCCGCGTGCTCGCCAAGGACCGCGACCGGCTCCACCCCGAGCACCAGGCGTTCATCGCCGCGTCCCCGTTCTGCGCCGTCTCCACGTCGGCCGCGGACGGCACGTGCGACGTCTCCCCCAAGGGCGACCCGCCGGGGTTCGTGCGCGTCGTCGACGAGCACACGCTCGCGCTGCCCGAGCGGCCCGGCAACCGGCGCGCGGACGGCTACCGGAACCTGCTGGAGAACCCGCAGATCGGGCTGATGTTCGTCGTGCCCGGTCGTGGTGACACGCTGCGCGTCAACGGCCGGGCGACGCTCCTGACCGACGCCCCGTACGCCGACGAGATGGTGGTCAAGGGCCACCGCCCCGCGCTGATCTGCGAGATCGCCGTCGAGCAGGTCTTCTTCCACTGCGCGAAGGCGTTCCTGCGGTCCCACCTCTGGGAGCCAGACACGTGGCAGCCCGACGCCGTGCCGTCGCGGGCCCGGATCGCGCAGTCGCTGGAACGTCCCGAGGACTCCCTCGAGGAGCTCGAGGCGTACTACGGCGAGCAGTACGCCAAGGGCCTGTACTAGCTAGCGGAAGCCGGCCGACGGCCCGGGCGACCGGACGTTGGCGCCCTTCGCGCGGGCGGCCTCGGTGAGCTCGGCCTGGAACGCGGTCATGCGGTCCGTCAGGGCCGGGTCGCCGGTGGCGAGGATGCGAACGGCCAGCAGCCCGGCGTTCCGCGCGCCGCCGATCGACACGGTCGCCACGGGGACCCCGGCCGGCATCTGGACGATCGAGAGCAGCGAGTCCATGCCGTCGAGGTACTTGAGCGGCACCGGGACACCGATGACCGGCAGCGGGGTGACCGACGCGAGCATCCCGGGGAGGTGGGCCGCTCCCCCGGCGCCGGCGATGATCACCTCGAGGCCGCGGCCGTGGGCCTCGCGTCCGTAGGCGAGCATCTCGTCCGGCATCCGGTGCGCGGAGACGACGTCGGCCTCGTAGGCGATGCCGAGCTCGTCGAGGGCGGTCGCCGCCTCCTGCATCGTGGGCCAGTCGGAGTCCGACCCCATGACGATCCCGACCCTGGGTGCGTCAGCCATCGGTGGATCCCTTCTCGAAGAGGTCTGCGGCGCGGCGCGCGCGGGACAGTGTCTCGTCCAGGTCGTCCCCGACGACGGTGACGTGCCCGACCTTGCGGCCGGCCTTGACGGTCTTGCCGTAGAGGTGGACGTGCACGCCCGGGTCCTCGGCAAGCACGACGGAGCGCTGTGCCGCCAGGTCCTCGACGGCGCCGCCGAGGATGTTGACCATGACGGACCACGGGTGGTGGGGATCGGTGGGTCCCAGCGGGAGGTCGAGGACGGCCCGCAGGTGGTTCTCGAACTGGCTGGTGGCCGAGCCGTCGATGGACCAGTGGCCGGTGTTGTGCGGCCGCATGGCCAGCTCGTTGACGAGCAGCCGGCCGTCCCGGGTCTCGAACAGCTCCACGGCGAGCATGCCGACGACGTCGAGCTCGGTGGAGATGCGTCGCGCAAGGTCCTGGGCGGCGTCCGGGTGGTCGGGGGCCGGTGCGACGACCTCCTTGCAGACGCCGTCCACCTGCGTGGACTCGACGACCGGGTAGGCCACGACGTCGCCGGACGGGCGGCGCGCCACCTGGGCGGACAGCTCGCGCCGGAAGTCGACGAGCTCCTCGGCGATCAGCGGCCGGCCACTGGCGAACGCCTCGTCCGCGTCGGCCGGCTCCCGCACGACCCAGACGCCCTTGCCGTCGTAGCCGCCGCGGGTGGTCTTCAGGACGGCGGGGAGACCGAAGTCCGCGAGGTCTCCGGGCGACTCGACGACCGCCCAGCGCGGGCACGGCGCACCGAGCTCGGTGAGCCGTTCGCGCATGGCGCGCTTGTCCTGGGCGTAGATCAGGGCGTGCGGGCCGGGGCGGCACGCGTGGCCCTCGGCCTCGATGGCGGCCAGGTGCTCCGGCGGCACGTGCTCGTGGTCGAACGTGACGACGGCGGCGTCGGCGACCGCGGTGCGCAGGTCGTCGAGGTCGGTGTAGTCGCCCACGACGTGGTCGGGGATCACCTGGGCCGCTGAGACGTCGGGGCCCTCGGCGAGGAGCCGGATCCGGACCCCGAGACCGATCGCCGCCTGCTGCATCATCCGAGCCAGCTGGCCGCCACCGATCACGGCGAGCCCGGCGGGGGTGCCGGGCCTTGGGCGGCCTTGGTCGGCACTGCTCATGAGTTGAGCCTAGAGGAGCGGAACCCGGTCCGGACGCTCACGGTGATGGGCGAGACGTTGCCGAAGCCGCGCAGCGGACGCGGTGGGAGCGGCCGGCACTCGAACTCGTCCGGGTCGAGGGCGGACGCGGTGTCGTCGTCGATGAGCACCCGGTTGCTCCGGGCCACGTGGGACAGGCGTGACGCCAGGTTGACGGGTGGGCCGAAGACGTCGCCGAGCCGACTGAGCACCGAGCCGGTGGCCAAGCCGGCCCGGATGGCCGGCAGCTCGCCGTGCGACCCGACGCTGCTGACCATCTCCAGCGCGGTCACCGTGGCCGCCCGCGGGTCCGGGTTGACGAACAGGATGGAGTCGCCGAGCGCCTTGATGACGCGGCCGCCGTGCGCCGTGACGACGTCCGTGCACTGGGACTCGAAGCTCTCCACGAGCGCGCCGAGGCTCGCGTCGTCGAGCTGGTTGGACAGCGACGTGAAGCGGGAGAGGTCGGCGAACCCGACGCTCATGGTCGTGCTGAGCAGCTCGGCGTCGGCGGCGCCCAGGGCCTCCATGCGGGTGGCCGCGGCCGCGAGGTGCCGCCGCCACGCGTAGATCATCAGCCGCTCGAAGCCGGGCTCGGCCTGCTGGGCCAGCATCACGGCGGCCTCGAGCCGGCCGCCGGCCCGCCCTTCCTCGACGTGCGACTCGACCTGCTCGACGAGCGTGCCCATCTGCCAGTCCGCCAGCCGCGACATCGTCTGGCCGAGGGCGCGGGTCATCCGAAAGATCGTCGCCTCGTCGAGCAGGCCCTCCTCGAGCGCGGCCGCCACGATCTCGATCGCCTCGACGTCGGTCTCGCCGTAAGCCGGGGAGCTGCCGGTGTCGGGGAAGCCGAGGGCGCGCCAGAGTCGGTCGCCGTGCTCACGGCTGAGACCACCCTTGGTGAGGACCTCGTCCCCGGTCAGGCGGGTCTCGCCGCCGAGGATCAGGCGGGCGAGCTCTTCCCTCAGCTGCTGCCTGGGCTCAGATGGATTCATCGCTCCCGCCGTGGGCCCGGTCGACGAGCCCGGTGATCGTGCGGTGGATGTCCTCGATGTGCGGGATGTCGCGCAGCTCGAGCCCGGCCTGCTCGCTGGCGTCGTGGATGATCAACGTGCCGCAGCCGAGGATCCGGTCGTTCAGGTTCTTCTCGAACGAGACGTCGTTGATGCGGCTGAGCGGGATGACGCGACCGGTGCGCGTCAGGATGCCCTTCTGCTCGACCAGCCGCTTGTTGGTGATCGTGTACGTCCACGTGTACCAGCGGATGAACGGGAGCACCGATCCCCAGAGCACGAGCACGACGGCGACGCCGATCACGATCCAGCGCGGCACGCCGTTGCCGGAGTCGCCGATGCGGCCGGCGAGGAATCCGCCCGCCAGCGCCACGGCCAGCAGGATGACGACCGGCAGGAACAGCACCTTCACGTGCGTGCGGGTCGTGGCGACGGTCTGCTCGCCGTCGACCATCAGCTTGCGGGGCAAGGTCATGGTCCGAGTTTGTCACGAACCGGGGGTGGCCGGTCTCACGTGCGTGATGTCCCCGGCGCTCAGCGCGCGGCCGTCGACGACGAGGCGGCCGTGCTCGTCGACGTCCTCGGCCCGCCCGGTCAGCGTGGAGCCGTCCGGCATCGCGACGCTCACCTGCGAGCCGATCGTCAGGCAGCGCCGGACGTAGGACTCGCGGATCCCGGCGGACGGGTCGCCGCCGGTGGATCGCCAGGCCCGGTACAGCGCCTCGAGGTTGCGCAGCAGCACGCGCAGGACGACGGTCCGGTCGGTCTCGGTGGCGCCCTCGATGGCGAGGGAGGTGGCCGTCTCGATCGGTCGCTCGTCCTCGCGGAGGGAGACGTTCAGGCCGATGCCGACCACTGCGGCGGGACCCGTCCCGGTTTCCACGCGCTCCAGCAGGATGCCGGCGATCTTGCGCTCGTCCACCAGGACGTCGTTGGGCCACTTCACGCCGCACTCGACGCCGCACTCCTCGACGGTCGCGGCGACCGCCAGCCCGGTGAGCAGCGGCAGCCAGACCCACCGGGTGGCCGGGACGTCGTCGGGGCGGAGGAGCACCGAGACGGCCAGGCCCGATCCCTCCGGCGACTCCCAGGTGCGGTCGAGCCGTCCGCGGCCGGCGACCTGGTGGTCGGTGGTGTGCACGGTGCCCTCGGGAGCACCCGCGCGGGCGGCCTCGGCGAGGTCGGCGTTCGTGCTGGCCGTGGTCGGGGTGACCACGACGTCCGTCCAGAAGGTGTTCTCGCCCACCAGCGCGGCTCGCAGCGCGCGGCCGTCCAGTGGCGGGCGGCCCAGGTCCCGGTACGACATGAACAGCACCCTCGCATACCCTTCTGGTCATGACTGACGCCGCCAGCGACGCCGAGATCGAGGCTCATCCCGAGCTGCACACCACCGCCGGAAAGCTCGACGACTTCAAGAAGCGCCGCGACACCGCACGGGTCGAGATGGCCGAGCGCGCGCACGAGAAGCAGAGTGCCCGCGGCCGCCAGAGCGCCCGTGAGCGCATCGACCAGCTGCTCGACGAGGGCTCGTTCGTCGAGCTCGACGCGCTCGCCCGCCACCGCAGCACCGCGTTCGGGCTGGAGAAGAACCGCCCGCTCGGCGACGGCGTCATCACCGGCTACGGCACCATCGACGGCCGCCAGGTCTGCGTGTTCAGCCAGGACTTCAGCGTCTTCGGCGGCAGCCTCGGCCAGGTCTACGGCGAGAAGATCGTCAAGGTCATGGAGATGGCGGTCAAGGCCGGCTGCCCGATCATCGGCATCAACGAGGGCTCCGGCGCCCGCATCCAGGAGGGCGTCGTCTCGCTCGGCCTCTACGGCGAGATCTTCAAGCTCAACGTCGACGCGTCGGGCGTCATCCCGCAGATCTCGCTGATCATGGGTGCCAACGCCGGCGGCCACGTCTACTCCCCCGCGCTCACCGACTTCGTCGTGATGGTCGACCAGACGTCGAACATGTTCATCACCGGCCCGGAGATCATCAAGACGGTCACCGGCGAGGACGTCACGATGGAGGACCTCGGCGGCGCCCGGACCCACAACACCCGCAGCGGCAACGCGCACTACATGGGCTCGGACGAGGAGGACGCGATCGAGTACGTGAAGGCGCTGATCTCCTACCTCCCGCAGAACAACCTGGAGGAGCCGGAGCCGTACGACGACGTCGCGGAGCTGGAGCCGAACGACATCGACATCGCCCTCGACACGCTCGTCCCGGACTCGGCCAACCAGCCGTACGACATCCGCACCGTGATCGAGACCGTCCTCGACGACCAGGACTTCCTGGAGGTCCAGGCCCTGTTCGCCCCGAACCTCGTCATCGGCTTCGGCCGCGTCGAGGGCCGCAGCGTCGGCGTCGTCGCCAACCAGCCGATGCAGTTCGCCGGCTGCCTCGACATCGACGCGTCCGAGAAGGCCGCCCGGTTCGTCCGCACCTGCGACGCGTTCAACATCCCTGTGCTCACGTTCGTCGACGTCCCCGGCTTCCTCCCGGGCACCGACCAGGAGTGGAACGGCATCATCCGCCGCGGCGCGAAGCTGATCTACGCCTACGCCGAGGCCACCGTGCCGCTGGTCACCGTCATCACGCGCAAGGCCTACGGCGGCGCGTACGACGTCATGGGCTCCAAGCACCTCGGCGCCGACCTGAACATCGCGTGGCCCACCGCCCAGATCGCCGTCGTCGGCGCGTCCGGAGCGGTCGGCATCCTCTACCGCAAGCAGCTCAAGGAGGCCGACGACCCCGAGGCGCTGCGCGCCGAGCTGATGACCGAGTACGAGGACACGCTCTGCAACCCGTACCTCGCGGCCGAGCGCGGCTACGTCGACCAGGTCATCGAGCCCCGCGAGACGCGTGTCGAGATCGTCAAGGCGCTCCGCCTGCTCCGCACCAAGCGCGAGACCCGGCACCCGCGCAAGCACGGGAACGTGCCCCTGTGAGCGACGAGGCCACCACTCCGGCCAAGCCGGTCCTGCGCGTCGTGAAGGGCGACCTGACGCCCGAGGAGCTCGCGGCGCTCGTCGCCGTCGTGGCGGCTCGCAACGCGGCGGCGGCGCACGCGGCGTCCCGCACGAGGAAGCGTCCGCGCAGCGAGTGGGGCCACCCGGCCCGGGCGCACCGCACGCCGTTGCGCGTCGGTCCCGGCCAGTGGCGCCGGTCCGCCTGGAGCTGAGGTGACGCTGCGCCCGGTGTCCGAGGTCGCGGCAGGCGACTGGCTCCGCGGCGCCGACCCCTGCCTCGGCCCGTCCGGGTTCGAGGCCTACGCGCGCCTGCTCCACCACGCCGACGACGGTTGGCGGCAGGAGGGCCACGTCGAGGAAGAGCTTCTTCGCCGGCTCTGCGACGTGCTGGCGCAGCACACCACCACCCCCGACGACTGCCGCTTCGGACTCTGGGACGGGTACGGCGAGCTGCACGGCGGGGACGCCGCCGGGTTCCTCGTCGCCTTCAGCGGACCGATGCGCTGGCCCGGCCGGATCTTCCGACCGGAGCGCAAGCAGCCGCCGCCACCGCCGGCGTTCCCCCAGGACGTGCTCGACGGCCCGAAGCTCGCGCTCGACCACGACTACCTCCTGTTCGCCGGCCCGCTCGCCGACGCGGGTCGGTGGGGAGCCGCTCCCTACGCGCCCGGCCACCCCCGGGACGTGAACAGCCCCAACCTGATCTGGCCGGCCGACCATGCGTGGACCGTCACCACGAACATCGACAGCGAGTGGACGGGCGTCGGCGGCACGGCCAGGCTGGTCGAGGACCTGCTGGCGACCCCGGGGCTCGAGGTCGTCCGCACCCGCCACGACCATCGGGAGGAAACACGATGAGAGTCGTCCTGGCATCCGCCTCGCCGGCCCGCCTGGCCACGCTCCGGTCGGCCGGCCTCGACCCCGAGGTCGTGGTCTCCGGCGTCGACGAGGAGCAGGTGACGTCGCACGACGCCGCCAACCTGGCCTCCGCGCTCGCCCAGATGAAGTGCCGGGCGGTCGCCGACCGGCTGGACGACCCCGACGCCCTGGTGATCGGCTGCGACTCCGTGCTGGCGTTCGAGGGCGAGATCCTCGGCAAGCCGGCCGACGTCGCCGAGGCGGTCGTGCGCTGGCGACGCATGCGCGGGAAGTCCGGCGTCCTGCACACCGGGCACTGCGTACGACGCGGCGACCGCGAGTTCATCGAGCCCGCCCAGACGATCGTGCACTTCGCCGACCTCGACGACGCCGAGATCGACGCCTACGTCGCCACCGGCGAGCCGCTCCAGGTGGCCGGCGCGTTCACCATCGACGGCCTCGGCGGCGCGTTCGTGCGGGGTATCGAGGGCGACCACCACACCGTCGTCGGGATCAGCCTGCCCGTCCTTCGCGACCTGGTCGGTGACCTCGGGGTCCGGTGGACGGACCTCTGGTCATTCAGCGGGTAGACCCAAGCTGCGCGCGATGAGGATGCGCTGGACCTCGGAGGTGCCCTCGCCGATCTCGAGGATCTTGGCGTCGCGGTAGAACCGGGCCACCGGGTACTCCTCCATGAAGCCGTAGCCGCCGAACACCTGCGTGGCGATCCGGGTGGCCGTGACGGCCGCCTCCGACGTGTAGAGCTTCGCGATCGACGCGGCCTTCTTGATCTCGGCGTGCTTCGCGCCGGAGTCCTTGAGGGCCGCCGCCTGGTACGTGAGCGCCCGGCCGGCCTCGGCCATCACGGCGAGGTCGGCGATCGGGAACGCCACGCCCTGCTTCTGGCCGATCGGGATGTCGCCGAGCGTGGTGCGCTCGCCCGCGTACGCGACGCACAGGTCGAGGCAGGCCTGGATGCAGCCGACGGCCAGCGCGGCGATGGCGATGCGGCCGTCGTCGAGCGTCGCGAGGAACTGCGAGTAGCCGCGGCCGCGCTCCCCGAGCAGGTGGTCGGACGGCACGCGGACGTCGTTGAAGGTCAGCGGGTGGGTGTCGGAGATGTTCCAGCCGAGCTTGTCGTACGGCGGCTCGACGATGAACCCGTCGGTGCCGGCCGGGACCAGGATCGCCGAGATCTCCGGGCGGCCGTCCGGCCGTTCGCCCGTGCGCGCGGCCACGGTGACCACCGAGGTCAGCTCGTTGCCGGAGTTGGTGATGAACTGCTTCGACCCGTTGACGACCCACTCGTCCCCATCGAGGTCGGCCTTCGTGCGCAGGCTGCCGGCGTCGGACCCGGAGCCGGGCTCGGTGAGGCCGAACGCGGCGAGCGCCTGGCCGGCGACGAGGTCGGGGAGCCAGCGCTCCTTCTGCTCCTGCGTGCCGTACTCCAGGATCGGGTTGATGCCGAGGCCGACGGCGGCCTCCAGCGTGACGCCGAGCGCCTGGTCGACGCGGCCGAGCTCCTCGATGGCCACGCAGAGGCTGGTGAAGTCGCCGCCGGCGCCGCCGAACTCCTCCGGCGCGGTCAGCCCGAAGAGGCCGAGCTTGCCCATCGAGCGGACGGTGTCGACCGGGAAGAAGTGGTCGCGATCCCACTGCGCGACGTGCGGCGCGATCTCGGACTCGGCGAACTCCCGGACGGTGCGGCGGAAGTCCTCGTGGTCGGCTGACAGTGTCATGGCCCTCATGTTAACGGCCGTTAACCCCAGGGCCCAAACCCCGTCCCGGAGAGCAAGCGGCCACGACCACCCCTAGAATCTAGTCGGCAATCCGGCGCCGACCGAGGAGACTCCGTGAGCAAGCCCCTGACCAAGGTCCTCATCGCCAACCGTGGCGAGATCGCCGTGCGGGTCATCCGCGCGTGCAAGGACGCGGGCATCGGGAGCGTGGCGGTCTACGCCGAGCCCGACCGTGACGCACTGTTCGTCCGGCTCGCCGACGAGGCCTACTCCCTCGACGGCGCCACGCCCGGCGACTCGTACCTCTCGATCGAGAAGATCATCGCCGTCGCCGAGAAGAGCGGCGCCGACAGCGTGCACCCCGGCTACGGCTTCCTCGCCGAGAACGCCGACTTCGCGCAGGCCGTGATCGACGCCGGCCTGATCTGGATCGGCCCGCCGCCGTCCGCCATCGAGAACCTCGGCGACAAGGCCAAGGCCAAGCAGATCGCCCAGAAGGCGAACGCGCCGCTCGCCCCCGGCACCAAGGACCCGGTCAAGGACGCCGACGAGGTCCTCGCCTTCGCCGACGAGAACGGCCTCCCGGTCGCCATCAAGGCGGTCTTCGGCGGCGGCGGTCGCGGCCTCAAGGTCGCCCGCACCCGCGAGGAGATCCCCGAGGCGTTCGAGTCGGCCGTCCGCGAGGCCGTGGCGGCGTTCGGCCGCGGCGAGTGCCTCGTCGAGAAGTTCCTCGACAAGCCGCGCCACGTCGAGACCCAGTGCCTCGCCGACCAGCACGGCAACGTCGTCGTCGTCTCCACGCGCGACTGCTCGCTGCAGCGCCGCCACCAGAAGCTCGTCGAGGAGGCGCCCGCGCCGTTCCTCGACGACGACCAGCTGAAGCGGCTCTACGAGTCGTCCAAGGCCATCCTCAAGGAAGCCGGCTACGTCGGCGCCGGCACGTGCGAATTCCTCGTGGCCCGCGACGGCACGATCTCGTTCCTCGAGGTCAACACCCGCCTGCAGGTCGAGCACCCCGTCTCCGAGGAGGTCACGGGCATCGACCTGGTCCGCGAGATGTTTCGCATCGCCGCCGGCGAGGAGCTCGGCTACGACGACCCGGAGATCCGCGGCCACTCCATCGAGTTCCGCATCAACGCCGAGGACGGCGGCCGCGGGTTCCTCCCGGCGCCGGGCACGCTGACCAAGTGGGCTCCCCCGTCGGGTCCGGGCGTCCGCGTGGACGGCGGCTACGAGGAGGGCGAGACCGTCCCGGGCTCGTTCGACTCTCTCGTCGCCAAGCTGATCGTCACCGGCACCACGCGCGAGCAGGCGATCGAGCGCTCGCGCCGCGCCCTCGACGAGTTCGTCGTCGACGGCATGCCCACGGTCATCCCGTTCCACCGCGACGTCCTCGACAACCCGGCGTACAACGCGTCGGAGGGCTCGTTCGACGTCTACACCACGTGGATCGAGACCGACTACGACAACCAGCTCGAGCCCTACGGCGGCAGTGCCGAGACCGACGAGCCGGCCGAGCGCGAGCGCGTGGTCGTCGAGGTCGGCGGCAAGCGCGTCGAGGTCGTCCTGCCGGGCGGCCTCGGGGCCACGGCAGCAGCGGCCGGCGGCGCCAAGAAGCCGAAGCGCAAGGGCGGAGGCGGCGGAGGTGCCGCCGTGAGCGGCGACTCGCTCACCTCGCCCATGCAGGGCACGGTCGTGAAGATCGCCGTCGAGGACGGTCAGGAGGTCGCCGAGGGCGACCTGGTCGTCGTCATCGAGGCGATGAAGATGGAGCAGCCGATCAACGCCCACAAGGCGGGCACGATCAGCAACCTCGCGGCCACCGTGGGCGAGACGGTCGGCGCCGGCGCGGTCATCGCCGACATCGCCGACGCCTAACCCTTGCGCTTGACCGGCGGCGCGTCCGCCGGGGCGCGGGTGTCGACCTCGCCGTAGGCCACCCCGGCCGCCCACACGAGCGCCGTGACGCCGATCCACGTCCAGGTGCCCTCGATGTCGAAGCCGCTCTTCGGCACCGCGAGGTCAGTGACCCACAGCGCGACGAACGTCAGCACGAGACCGCCGAGGATCGTGTAGCCCCGGACGAACCGGTCGACCGTCGACGTCACGATCTCGCGCAGCGTCACGGACAGCGCGGTGAACAGGACCACGGCCACGACGAACCACCCGAACCGGACGTCGAAGTCGTCGAAGATCCACGCTGCGAGCGCCAGGGCCCCCGCACTGGCCGCCGCTGAGATGCCGACCGACTTCAGCAGCTGCGTCATGCCCCGAGTATCCCAGACCGCCGCCAAAGCGGAATCCTCACGTCAGGCGGACCGAGGCCGACCCGTCGGAGTTCTGGTAGATGCTGCCGTTGTTGAAGTCGACCCGGAACCGGCCGTTGCTCAGCGGCGTCATGCCCTTGGACGGGCGCCCCAGGGCGCTCTTGCCCTCGCCGAGCTCGATGTACTTCTGCTCGATCACGCCCCACATCGCCGGGGTCTGGACGACGCCGTTGCCGCGGTCGACCTGGTAGATGCTGCCGTGCTCGAAGCGCTGCACGTCCATGGCACCCGTCGTCGAGTGCGTGCGGTCGGTGGTGGGGAACCCGAGCGGCCCGGACTGCTCGCCGCGGCTGCGGTACTCGGTCCGCGTGTACGAGCGCGTGTAGTGCGTGCCGGTGCCCTCGTGGTCGTAGATGTCGACGTACTTCATCCGGATCTCGTGGAAGCTGCCGCGGTCGCGCTCGCCGCGGTAGGTGGGTCCAGTGAACGCCGAGCCGAGCTCGGCGGCCCGGGTGGAGATCGGCGTCGAGTAGCTCGAGGCGTAGGCGACGACGCGGTCGCGCAGCCCGCCCGACGCGCTCAGCCAGCCGTACGCCTTGGTGCCCGGGCAGGCGGTGGACACCACGTTGCGATGCCCGGAGATCCGCTTGTACGTCTTCCCTCCGGAGCTGAACGTGCCGGTGCGCGACTGGAGGAACGTGCCGAGCCGCCAGCCGATCAGCTTCACCATGGCGGCCTGCATGTCGCTCGACGGCATCGTGGACGTGAACGTGCCCATCATCGAGACGCCCATGGTGTCGGTGTTGACGGACTTGTTGCCCGCGTGCGCGCCGCGCACCGTGAGGTCGACGCCGCCGAACCGGCCCTCGAAGATCTGGCCGTACTTGTCGACGAGGAAGTTGTAGCCGATGTCGCACCAGTCGCGCCCGTTCATGTGGTACGCCTGGATGGCCCGGACGATGGACGCCGACTGGCTCGCGCTGTAGCTGTTGGAGCCGGCCGTGTGGTGGACGATGACGCCCTTGGTGGTCCCGCCGGTCTGCGGCTTGTCGCAGTAGGTGTGCGGGCGGGCGCCCCAGCTGCTGCGCGTGCGGATGGCCGGCTTCGGCGTGAACGTCGGTGACCCGTCCGCGGCCGGGGCTTCGTCCGCGGCGAGCGTCTGGGCGGCCGGGGCCGGGGCGTTCACCGTCGTGACGCGGAGGTCCGCCGGCCGGTGACCGCGGACGCGAACTGCCACCCCGTCGGCCTTGTCGACCCAGAGCGGCTCCGTGCCGGCGCGGCCGACGTCGCCGCCGTCCTCGTCGACCTCGAGCTGCTGCCACTTGGCCCAGGTCTTGCCGGTGCGGACGCGGACCGAGACGTCCACGTCGGCGTCGTCCTTGCCGCGCTTCCAGGTGACACCGACCAGCGAGAACGTCGAGGTGCCCACCTCGGGCAGCTCGGCGACCGCCGCCTTCGTGTGCACGGCGGGGACCCGCTGCTCCGTGACCTTCGCGGGCGCGGGCTGACGCGCCTCGGCGACGGTGGCGGTCGGCTGGGCGGCAGCCGGCGCCATCGGTACGAGCAGGGCCAGGAGGGGGACGAGGAGCAGCGGGACGGATGGGCGGTGCGGGTGCTGCATGCGGCTCCTCGACGGCGGACTCGGTGTCAGTCGAAGGCGAACCAGGTGGACTTCAGGCCCATCACCGAACGTGCCGTGCTTCCCGAGATGGTCGTCGAGCCCTTGGACCCGACGAGCTTGAGGGAGACCACCCTGCCTCCGAAGTCACCGTAACCCGTGCGCTTGGTCACCGCCAAAGAGCGGAGCGTCCCGATGCTCGGGTAGGCCTTCTCCAGCTTCGACGCCGCCACCGACACCGACCAGTTGAGGTTGGCGTTCTCGCTCTCGAGGTCGAAGGTGTCGAGCTTGTCCTTGAGGTACGGCTCGCTGCCGGCGGCGGACCGCCCGCCGGACGACGACGAGAACTGGGTCAGCGCGGGCTTGCCGTCGTAGGTGACGATCTTGCCCTTCGTCCCGGCGACGGCCGCGTTGGTCGCCGACGTCTCGTCGTCGACGCCGCCGTAGACCTGGCACGACGTGGTGTCGCAGACGTCGTAGTAGCGCGAGGCGTTGGAGGTGCGGAGTGCGTAGGTGCGGGCGGCCACGGCCTGGGCCTTGAGCGCCTCGGCGCGCCAGGACGACGGCATCTCCCGCGGCACCACGCCCCGGGCGTAGTACTCGAGCGAGACCTTGTTGATCGTGTCGCGCGTCGTAGACGTGGAGCTGGGCTTCACCGACCACATCTCGCCCCAGTACCGGGCCACCGACCCGCCGGGCAGGACGAGCTTGAGGGCGCCGGGGCGCTTGAAGTACGCCGAGCCCTTGAACGTCAGGTTCGGGTAGCGCTTCCAGGCGCCGCCCGAGTAGCGGTACTGCAGCCACGACTCCGAGGGCTTGGCGGAGCGCACGACGATCCGCCACTCCGACACGGCCGTGCCGCCGTACGTGCTGGACAGCGTGGTCGTCTTCGCGGCGGAGACGTCGCGGACCGTCATCGAGCCGGAGTCCTTGACCACGACGTCGGAGCTGGTGTCCTTGCTGATCAGGACGCGCAGGTTCGCGGTCTTCGTCGCGAGGGCGGTGCCCGGGTAGTAGTAGGCGAGGATCTTGTCGTACGTGAGCTGGCGCCAGCCGCCGGCCGCCGACTGCGCGCCGTACTGGCTCATGCCGATGCCGTGCCCGTAGCCGTGACCCTTGAGCGCGATCGAGCGGCTCGACGGCACGGTGACGCTGTCCGTCGGCGTCGACGAGGTGCCCGTGAGCTCCTGCGTGACGGTGCCCGTCGCCACGTCGAGCTGGATGAAGCCCTTGTCGAAGGTGGCCTTCAGGACACCGGGCTTCACCTCGTCGATCGAGGACCGTGGTGCCCCGAGAACACCACCGGCCTCGTCCGACGCCTTGTACTTCTCCGCGATCGGCCCCCACAGCCCGTACGCGTCGAAGCGGTCCGGGCTCTTCACCCGGTAGATCGACCCGTTCTTGAACCGCTGGACGGTCACGTTCGGGTCACTCGTCGACAGCTGGTTCGACGTGATGAAGTCCAGCTGGCCGGCGCTGGAGCCGAGCCGCAGCCACTCGGTGCGGAACGTCCCGGCGACGTAGTGGGTGCCGAAGCCCTCGGCCCACATGATGTCGACCTTCTCGTAGTTGGCGCGTCGCTCCCGGTCCGAGCCGTACTCGGCCTTCACCAGGGCGCCGGTCTTCTCCGGACCCAGCTGGGCCGCGAGCTGGGCGATCGGCGACGGCTGCGTCGTGGTGCCGCCGGCGAGGATCTTCTCGACGGAGTCACGCAGGCCACCGCTCGCGCTCAGCCAGGCGTAGACCTTGGCGCCCGGGCACTCGGTGCTCACGACGTTGCGGTGCCCGGCGATGCGGTTGAGCGTCTTGCCGCCGAGCGAGTAGGTGCCCTTCGCCGGCCGGTTGTACAGAGCGAAGCGCCAGGCGACGAGCTTGGCCACCGAGTCCTTCATGGCCGCGGTCGGCTCCGTGGAGGTGAACGTGCCCATCAGCGAGACGCCCATCGTCTCCTGGTTCACGGGGTCGTTGCCCGAGTGCGCGGCCCGGACCGGCTTGGTGATGCCGCCCTTGCGACCCTCGAAGATCTGGCCGTACTTGTCGACCAGGAAGTTGTAGCCGATGTCGCACCAGTCGCGGCTGTTGATGTGATACGCCTGCGTCGCCTTCACGATGCTCGCGGACTGCGCCTTCGTGTACGTGTTCGAGCCGGCGGTGTGGTGGATGACCGCGCCGAGCGTCGTCGCACCGTAGACCGGCGACGAGCAGGTGCCACCGGCGCTCGCGCCCCACTGGCTGCGCATGATGATCGCCGGCTGGCCGACCGTGGCGGCGACGGGACGCACGTCCGCGCCCGCACCCGGGTCGATCATCGCGACGCGGAGGCCCGACGGCTTGTGGCCCGACGTCGAGGTCACGCGGACGGCGACACCGTCCGAGGCGTCGGTCCACTGCGGCTCGGTGCCGGGGCGGCCGCCCTCGACGTCGGGGCCGAGCTCGAGGTCGAGGGGGGTCCAGGACGACCAGCGGCCGTCGTGCCGCCACCGGACCTCGACGGCCAGGTCGGCGGAGCGGGCGTCGGGGTCCCAGGTGACGCCGAGCATCGAGAAGGAGCGGACCGTCGTCTCGGGCAGCTGGGCCACCACGGCGGGTCGGGAGGTCTTCGTCTTCGCGGTCGGCTGCTTCGTCGTGGCGGCCGGAGCGCGGGGGACGTCCTGCTCGTGCACGACCGCCGGCTTCGCCGCGGCCCCGTCCTGGGCGTCGAGCGTCGCGCGGGCGTTGGTGACGAGGACCGCGCCGAGCAGCACGAGCACCATCGTGAAGGGAAGGGCTCGTCGGAGAAGGCGCCAGGAATGCATGGGGGAAGACCAATCCTGTGACTGATGTTGCGGCTGTGATTGCTGTGACTGTAGGAGAATCGGACCACACGTGGGAGGGGTTCGCCAAGCACGATGCGGTGACCTGCGGAACTACACGCGTGTCATTTGCGCAGGTCAGGCCCTATGGAGGCGTCGGGCGACCTCGGCGACCGAACCGGAGAGGCTCGGGTAGACCGTGAACGCGTCGGCCACCTGGTCGACGGTGAGCGACGCCGACACCGCGAGCGAGATGCCGTGGATCAGCTCGCTGGCGCGGGGGCTCACGACGACGCCGCCGAGGACGACCTCGCCGCCGCGACGCGCGAACAGCTTCACGAAGCCGTCGTGGACGCCCTGCATCTTGGCGCGTGCATTCGTGCTCAGCGGCAGCATCGCGACGTCCGAGTGCAGCCCGCGCTCGTCGATCTTCTGCTGCGACAGCCCGACCGTCGCGATCTCCGGCGACGTGAAGATGTTGCTGGAGACCTTCTCGAGGTCGAGCGGGTGCACGGCGTCGCCAAGGAGGTGGGACATCGCGATGCGGCCCTGCTGCGCGGCGACCGACGCCAGCATCAGGACGCCGGTGCAGTCGCCGGCGGCATAGACGCCGGGCGCCGTGGTGCGCGAGACGCGGTCGACGCGGACGAAGCCGGAGTCGTCGAGGGCGACGCCGGCGCTCTCCAGACCCAGATCGGCGGTGTTGGGGATCGAGCCGATGGCGAGCAGGCAGTGCGAGCCGGCGACGGTACGTCCGTCGGTGAGGGTCACGAGGACACCGCCGTCGGTGCGCTCGACGGACGCCATCCGGGACGTGCTCATCACGTCCATGCCGCGGCGGGTGAAGACGGTCTCGATGAGGGAGGCGGCGTCGGCGTCCTCGCCCGGGAGCACGCGCTCGCGGCTGGAGACGAGGGTGACCTGCGCGCCGAGCCCGTTGTAGGCGCTGGCGAACTCCGCGCCGGTGACGCCGGAGCCGACGACGATCATGTGCTCGGGCAGCTCGCGGAGGTTGTAGACCTGCTCCCAGGTGAGGATCCGCGCGCCGTCCGGCTGGGCGTCGGGGCTGACACGCGGGTGCGCGCCGGTGGCGAGCAGCACGGCGTCGACGTCGATGCGGCGGTCGTCGACCACGATCGTCTTGGGGCCGTCGAGCCGTGCCGATCCGGCGATCATCTCGATCCCGCTGGCCTCGAGGCGCTGCGCGATGTCGGACGACTGCGCCTTCGCGAGGGTGAGAACACGGTCGTTGACGGCGGCGAGGTCGGCCTTCGCCTCGCGCGGCACGTCGACGCCGAGCTCGGCCGACGACTCGACCTCGGTGAGCAGGTCGCTGGTGGCGATCAGGGTCTTGCTGGGGACACAGTCGGTGAGCACCGTGGAGCCGCCGAGACCGTCGCGCTCGACCACCGTGACGTCGGCTCCGAGCCGCGCGGCGACCAGTGCCGCCTCGTAGCCGCCGGGTCCGCCGCCGATGATCCCCACGTGTGTCACGCCCCGTAATGTACGGCAGGTGAGCCCGACCGACCTCGCCCGAGAAGCCGCCGCCGCGCTGGCCGAGCGCACCGCGGGCGCCACCCACGACGTCGCCCTGGTGATGGGCTCCGGCTGGCTCCCGGCCGCCGACGCGCTGGGCGAGCCGGAGCACGAGCTGCCGGCCGCCGACCTGCCCGGATTCAGCGCTCCCGCAGTCGAGGGGCACGGCGGCACGATCCGATCCGTGCCGGTCGGTGAGAAGCGCGCCCTGGTGTTCCTCGGGCGCACGCACTTCTACGAAGGGCGCGGCGTCGCGTCCGTCGTGCACGCGATGCGCACGGCCGCGGCAGCCGGCGTGAGGACGGTCGTGCTGACCAACGGCTGCGGCGGGCTCAACCCCGCATGGGAGCCGGGCACGCCGGTCCTGATCAAGGATCACATCAACCTGACGGGGACGTCGCCGATCGAGGGCGCGAACTTCGTCGACCTGACCGACCTGTACTCCTCGCGGCTGCGGAAGCTCTGCCAGGAGGTCGACCCGTCGCTCGACGAGGGCGTCTACGTCCAGTTCCCCGGCCCGCACTACGAGACGCCGGCCGAGATCGGCATGGTCAGGGCCATCGGCGGCGACCTCGTCGGCATGTCCACGGTGCTGGAGGCGATCGCCGCCCGCGAGGCCGGGCTCGAGGTGCTCGGAATCTCGCTCGTCACCAACCTCGCCGCCGGCATCACCGGCGCTCCCCTGAACCACGAAGAGGTGCTCGAGGCGGGCCGCTCGTCGGCGGCGCGGATGGGCGCCCTCCTGGCGGACGTGCTTCCCCGGATCTGACGATGGACCTGCTCGACCGCGCCCGCGACTGGATCTCCCAGGACCCCGACCCGGCAACGCGCGACGAGCTGCAGGCGCTGGTCGACGCCGGCGAGACCGAGGCCATCGAGGAGCGGTTCTCCGAGCGGCTGCAGTTCGGCACCGCCGGTCTGCGGGGTGCGCTCGGCGCCGGCCCCAACCGGATGAACCGCGTGATCGTCGCGCAGGCGGCGTGGGGGCTGGCTCAGTACCTGCTCGAGCGGGAATCGTCGCCCAGCGTCGTCGTGGGGTTCGACGCCCGGTACAACTCCGACGTCTTCGCCCGCGACACCGCCGAGATCATGACGGCGCTGGGCGTGCACGCGCACCTGCTGCCCGAGCCGCTGCCCACGCCAGTCACCGCGTTCTCCATCCGCCACCTCGGCTGCACCGCCGGCGTGATGGTCACGGCGTCGCACAACCCGCCGCAGGACAACGGCTACAAGGTGTACCTGGCCGACTCGAGCCAGATCGTGCCTCCGGCCGACTCGGACATCTCAGCGCTCATCGACGCGGCTCCACGGGTCGACGAGATGGCGCGCAGCGACGAGTACACCCGGCTCGGGCCCGAGGTGGCCGAGGCGTACGTCGACGCCGTGGTGGCGCTGCCCGGTGACGGCCCCCGCGACATCACGGCGGTCTACACGCCGCTGCACGGCGTCGGGCGCGACACCCTCGTCGAGGTGGTGCGCCGCGCCGGGTTCCCGCCGCTGCACGTCGTGCGCGACCAGGCCGAGCCCGACCCGGACTTCCCCACCGTCGCGTTCCCGAACCCCGAGGAGCCGGGAGCGATGGACCTGGCGCTCAAGCTCGCGTCAGAGGTGCAGGCCGACATCATCGTCGCCAACGACCCCGACGCCGACCGGTGCGCCGTCGGCGTCCGAGACGGTGAGGCGTACCGGATGCTCACGGGTGACCAGGTCGGGTCGCTGCTGGCGGACTTCATGCTGGGGCGGGGCGCTGCCGGGACGTACGCCGCGTCGATCGTCAGCTCTGATCTCTTGGGTCGACAGGCCGAGGCTGCCGGACGGGCCTGGGCGCAGACGCTGACGGGTTTCAAGTGGATCGGCAAGATCGACGACCTCGCCTACGGCTACGAGGAGGCGCTGGGCTACTGCGTCGCTCCCGACATCGCCCGCGACAAGGACGGCGTCTCCGCGATCCTGCTCGTGCTGGAGATGGCCGCCAAGCTGAAGGCCGAGGGCCGCAGCCTGATCAACCGCCTCGACGACCTCTACCGCGAGCACGGCCTGCACGCCACCGGCCAGCTGTCCGTCCGGGTCGAGGACCTGGCGATCATCCGCGACGCCATGTCCACCCTCCGCACCGCTCCCCCGACGTCGCTCGCCGGCATCGACGTCACCAGCGTCGACGACCTGGCTGACGGGTACCGGGGTCTGCCGCCCACCGACGGCGTGCGGCTCGGCCTCGGCGACACGGGCCGGATCATCTGCCGCCCGTCCGGCACCGAGCCCAAGCTGAAGTGCTACATCGAGGTCGTCATCCCCGTGCGCGAGTCCATGGAGGTGGCCCGCTCCGAGGCCAGCGGGACCATCGAGCGGATCAAGACCGACTTGGCCTCAGCCCTCGGCCTCTGACGCATCGCGAATACGCGCGCTCATGCCGGTGCTCTCGCAGCGAGCGCGCATAGGCGTAGGTGAAATCCGGTGCTTCCGTTGGCTCAGGTGCGCAGGGGTGCGACGGGGCGGTCGCGGTGGCGTTCGATGGTGCGGCTGGTGCGGTGGACGGCGCGCTTCTCGCGGTAGGTGGCGAGCCGTTGCCGGTAGGCGTCGCGCTCGGGGCGCGGGCTGTGGCCGGCGAAGCGTTGGGTGCCGTCGCGGGTCTGGATGATCTGCAGGTGGCCGCGGTGGAGGAGCTGGTGGCAGCGGACGCACAGGCCGATCAGGTTGTCGAGGTCGGTCGGGCCGCCGGCGCTCCAGGAGACGATGTGGTGGTACTGCAGGTGCGTGTGGGTGCAGCCGGGGGCGGCGCAGATGCCGCCTTGGCGGGCGTTCACGGCGAGTCGCTGGGCCTTGGTGGCGAGCCTCTTGGTGCGTCCGACCGCCAGGGCTTGGCCGTCGCGGACGACGATCCCGGTGGCGGTGGCGTCGCACCCGAGGAAGTCGAGCAGCTGGGGGCCGATGCGGCCGAAGCGCTCCAGGGTGGCGGTGCCGTCGGCGTCGACGAGGACGGACAGGTGGGGCCGGATGCCGCCGTCGGACGGCAGGCCGTGTTCCAGCACCTGGCTGCAGAGGTCGTCGACGGCGGTGACCCGACGCTCGGCGCCCGTTCGCTTGTCCTCGGCATCGGACGGAGCGCTCAGGGTGTCCAGAACCGTCTTGAGCTTGGCCCCGGTGGCGGTGTTCAGGAAGCCGTTCACGTGCCACCCGTCGGGCACGGCGTTGACCTGGAGGTCCTCGCGATTCATGCCCCGAGCCCATTCGTCGTCGAGCGAACCGGGGTAGACGGCCTCACGCAGCTCGCGCATGATCCGGCGCAGCGCGCTCGGCTCGCACGTGAGCGCGACGTCCAGCAGCCACGGCTGCGCCTCGCGCACGGTGCCGGCGTCGATGTGCTTGATGCCGTAGGCGAACGCGTCGACATGGTCCAGGCGGATGCGGCCCGCGTGCGCTGCCTCGCCGACGGCGTCGAGCTCACGCATCGCCGCGCCCGCGCGCAGCAGCTGGTGAGTCTGGCGGGCGTCGAGCCGCAGCTCGTTGCGGGTCCAGGTGGTGACCGTGGAGGCGCCGTCGAGCTCACGCTCATCGCCGGACCCGAGGGCCCGCGCGGCGGTGCGCAACCGCTCGATCACGGGCCCCGAATCCATGACTCGAGCCTACTAGAACAGACGTTCGTATACCAGTGGAAAACCCTGTGACTTAAGGGATTTCTGCCCTACGGCAGATCCTCGAACGGGTCCGTCAGCACCGGCGTCCCCGGCTCGCGCTCCGGCCACGCGACGACGGCCCAGTCGCGGCTCATGATCTTCTGCATGCGCTCGACGTCGTCCGGGTCGTCGGTCATGACGTGATGCTGGCTCTTGTGCTCGCGGAGGCCGGCGACGGTGCGGTGGGCGACGCTGCGGGTGTCGACGACGAGGCCGATCTGCTCGTCCGGGACGCCGCGCATGTGGAAGACCTGCGTCGGGTCCCAGGTCCACAGGCCCATGGCCGCGCGCTGCTCCTGCCACCGCTCGAACACCGACTGCGGGATGGCGCTGTGCAGCAGCCGCCGGAACGCGGTGCCGCTGCGCTGGGCGTGCCGCAGGAACGCGACGTCGGTGGCCGCGCCGACGGCGATGTGGTCCGGGTGGGCGAAGATCCCGTCCGGGCCGAACGTGCCGACGACGGTCGGCTGCTCCTCGACCAGGATCTCCTCGATCCGCCCGGCCAGCTCCTCCAGGGGCACGTCGCCGACCTCGCCGTCGGGGATGTCGAGCCACTCGTGCCGGTCGGGCTCCCGGCCGAGGGCGCGCCATGCGGCCTCGTCCTCGCCCTTGCGGATGGTGCCCAGGGTCTCTCGCGTCGCGGGAAATCCCTCGCGGATGTCGCCCGCTCCCCCGTCGGTGGCGTGGATCAGGATGAACCGGAACCCCGGGTCCTCGGCGTGCAGGGCGACCATCCCGGCCATGCCGTAGGCGTCGTCGTCCGGGTGGGCCACGACGACGGCCAGGCTGAGGGGTCCCGACATGGCCTCAGTCTGCCGTTGCGCCGTACTCTGGAGGACGCGGACGCGCCAGGCGCCCGCAGGTTGGGAGGGACACGTGGCAAGCGCGACGCAATCGCTGCGCAGGACGCTCGAAGGGCTGCCCGGCGTCGACGCCGTCGGGGTCGAGGCCCGGGCGGCCGGGCTCGGTACGCGCTCGATCAAGACGACGTCGAAGCAGTGGGCGATCGACCTCGCCATCTCGATGGTCGACCTCACGACCCTCGAGGGTGCGGACACGCCGGGCAAGGTGCGGGCCCTGTCGTCGAAGGCCCTGCGCCCCGACCCGACCGACTCCACGTGCCCGCCCGTCGCCGCCGTCTGCGTCTACCCGGACATGGTCAGCACCGTCCGCGAGGTCGTCGGCGACCGGCTGCACGTCGCGGCAGTCGCCACCGCGTTCCCGTCCGGCCGCGCCGCGCTCGACGTGAAGCTCGCCGACACCCAGGACGCCGTCGAGGCGGGGGCCGACGAGGTCGACATGGTGATCGACCGCGGCGCGTTCCTCCGCGGCGACTACACGCGCGTGCACGACGAGATCGTCGCGGTGAAGGAGGCCTGTGGGGACGCGCACCTCAAGGTCATCCTCGAGACCGGCGAGCTCCAGACGTACGACAATGTCCGTCGCGCGTCGTGGCTGGCCATGGACGCCGGCGCGGACTTCATCAAGACGAGCACCGGCAAGATCCAGCCCGCGGCCACGCTGCCTGTGACGCTGGTGATGCTCGAGGCGGTGCGCGACTACCGCATCGCCACCGGCCGGCAGGTCGGCGTGAAGCCGGCGGGCGGCATCCGCACGTCGAAGGACGCGATCAAGTACCTCGTCACCATCAACGAGACGTGCGGCGACGACTGGCTGAGCCCCGACTGGTTCCGGTTCGGCGCGTCCTCGCTGCTCAACGACCTGCTCCTGCAGCGGCAGAAGATGATCACCGGCCACTACAGCGGCCCCGACTACGTCACCTTGGACTGATCATGGCTTTCGAGTACGCACCAGCGCCCGAGTCTCGGGCGATCGTCGACCTGAAGAGCTCGTACGGGCTGTTCATCGACGGCGAGTTCGTCGACGGGACGGGCACGCCGTTCAAGTCGATCAGCCCGGCGTCGGAGGAGGTGCTGGCCGAGGTCAGCGAGGCCTCCGAGGCCGACGTCACCAAGGCCGTTCAGGCGGCGCGGCGCGCGTTCGAGAAGGTCTGGGGCCCGATGCCCGGCCGCGAGCGCGCCAAGTACCTGTACCGGATCGCGCGGATCATCGCCGAGCGCAGCCGCGAGCTCGCGGTGCTCGAGTCGCTCGACAACGGCAAGCCGATCAAGGAGTCGCGCGACGTCGACATCCCGCTCGTCTCACAGTGGTTCTTCTACTACGCCGGCTGGGCCGACAAGCTCGGCTACGCCGGCCGCGGGCCCGACCCGCAGCCGCTGGGCGTCGCCGGTCAGGTCATCCCGTGGAACTTCCCGCTGATGATGCTGGCCTGGAAGATCGCGCCGGCGCTCGCCGCGGGCAACACGGTCGTGCTGAAGCCGGCCGAGACCACGCCGCTCACCGCGCTGCTGTTCGCGGAGATCTGCCAGCAGGCCGACCTCCCGCCGGGCGTCGTGAACATCGTCACCGGTGCCGGCGCCACCGGCCAGGCGCTCGTCGAGCACCCGGACGTCGACAAAGTCGCGTTCACCGGCTCCACGGCCGTCGGCCGCCAGATCGCCCGGTCCGTCGCCGGTACCGACAAGAAGCTCACGCTCGAGCTCGGCGGCAAGGCCGCGAACATCGTGTTCGCCGACGCCCCGCTCGACCAGGCCGTCGAGGGCATCGTCGGCGGCATCTTCTTCAACCAGGGCCACGTCTGCTGCGCCGGTTCGCGCCTGCTGGTGCAGGAGAGCGTCTACGACGAGGTGCTCGAACGGTTGAAGCGCCGCATGGGCACGCTGCGCCTGGGCGACCCGCTCGACAAGAACACCGACATCGGCGCCATCAACTCCGCCGAGCAGCTCGCGCGCATCCGCGAGCTGTCCGACGTCGGCGACGCCGAGGGCGCCGAGCGCTGGTCCGCGCCGTGCGAGATCCCGGACCACGGGTTCTGGTTCGCGCCGACGATCTTCACCGGCGTCACGCAGGCCCACCGCATCGCCCGCGAGGAGATCTTCGGGCCGGTGCTCTCGGTGCTCACGTTCCGCACCCCCGCCGAGGCGGTCGAGAAGGCCAACAACACCCCGTACGGGCTGTCGGCCGGCGTCTGGACCGAGAAGGGCTCGCGGATCCTGTCGATGGCCGAGCAGCTGCGCGCCGGCGTCGTCTGGGCCAACACGTTCAACAAGTTCGACCCCACCAGCCCGTTCGGCGGCTACAAGGAGTCCGGCTACGGCCGCGAGGGCGGCCGGCACGGCCTCGCCTCGTACCTGAAGGAGCACGCATGAGTCGGGTCGAGGTGCGCAAGACGCACAAGCTCTACATCGGCGGCGCGTTCCCCCGCTCGGAGTCCGGCCGCACGTACGAGGCCGTCGACGCCAAGGGGCGGTTCCTCGCGAACATGGCCAAGGCGTCGCGCAAGGACGGCCGCGACGCGGTGCTCGCCGCGCGCAAGGCGTTCGGCGGCTGGTCCACGCGCACGCCGTACAACCGCGGCCAGATCCTGTACCGGATCGCCGAAGTGATGGAGGGGCGTCGCGACCAGCTCACGACGCAGCTGCGCGAGGCCGAGGGGCTGAGCCCGAAGAGGACCGAAGCCGTCGTCGACGCCGCCGTCGACCGCGTCGTCTGGTACGCGGGCTGGGCCGACAAGTACGCCCAGGTGCTCGGCAACGCCAACCCGGTCTCGGGTCCGTTCTTCAACCTGTCGTCGCCGGAGCCCACCGGTGTCGTGGCGATCGTGGCGCCGCAAGGCGGGGGTGCCGGGCCGCGGGCGGCTGATGGGCAGGGACCCTTGCTCGGACTCGTCAGCACCGTGCTGCCCGCCATCACCACGGGCAACACCGTCGTCGTCGTCGCGAGCGAGGCGCACCCGATCCCGGCCGTCACGCTGGCCGAGATCATGGCGACGTCCGACCTCCCCAGCGGCGTGGTCAACCTGCTCACCGGCAGCTCGGCCGAGATCGCCCCGTGGCTGGCCACGCACAGCGACGTCAACGGCCTCGACCTGACCGGCGTCGACGACCCGGAGCTCGCCCGCACGCTGGAGTCCGACGGCGCGGAGAACCTCAAGCGCGTCCGCCGCCCGTCCGACGAGGACTGGCTGCGGGAGCCGACCCTCTCGCGCCTCGAGCAGTGGGTCGAGACCAAGACGGTCTGGCACCCGATCGGCGTCTGATCGGCGGTTCGCCCACCACTCGGGTGAAAGTTGTTGCATGCTGAGCCGACCGCTCCGAAAGGGACCCTGCATGCGCAAGCTCGCCGTCATCGCCGTCGCCGTCATCTCGACCCTCGGACTGCTCAGCAGCTCCGCGCAGGCCGCCCGACCGGACACCCCTCCGCCGGGCGCCGCCAAGGCGATGGGCTGGTACGTCGCCCTCGGCGACTCGCTGGCCGCGGGCTACCAGCCGGGCGCCGGTGACGACAAGGACGGCGGGTACGTCGGCAAGGTCCTCACCGCCGAGCAGGCCATCGCCCCCAAGACCAAGCTGGTGAACCTCGCCTGCTCCGGCGAGACCAGCTCGACGCTCGTGAACGGCGGCCGCTGCGAGTACGAGCTGGGCAGCCAGCTCGCCGAGGCCGTCGACTTCCTGTCGGCGCACAAGTTCACGACGCGCCTGGTCACCGTGACCATCGGCGCCAACGACGTCACCCCGTGCCTGAGCGCGCCCGACCGCAACGCCTGCGTCGCGCAGCGGCTCCAGGCCCTCGCCGGCAACCTCCAGCAGACGCTGGCGAAGGTCCACGCCGCGGCGCCCGACGCGAAGATCGTCGTGACGAACTACTACAACCCGTACCTGGCGCTGTGGTTCTCCGACCCGACGCTCGCCGCGATCACGACGCAGCTGCAGGTCGCGCTGAACAACACGATCGCGGCCGTCACGGCGCCCTACGGCACCACGGCCGACGTCGCGACGGCGTTCCAGTCGTTCACCACCACGCCCGTCAACGGCGTGCCGACCAACGTCGGCGTGATCTGCTCGCTGACCTGGATGTGCGCACGCAGTGACATCCACGCCAACGACGCCGGCTACGCCCTGATCGGGCAGACCGTCGCCGGCGTCCTGGACTGAGGACCCTCGACGCGAACTTTCTTCTCCGGCAGTGTCGTATCGGGGGACTCCGGTTCGTGGACAGGGTGAGAGGCACCCACCCGGGCGCCACCTAGCAGGAGGAACGACATGACGCAGTACCTGATCTCCGTGAGCCACGACACCGCCGAGGCGCCCACGATGGAGACCATGGACCCGGCCGAGCTCCAGCCGATCTTCGAGGCCGTCGATGCCTTCAACCAGAAGCTGAGGGACGCGGGCGCGTGGGTGTTCGCCGGCGGGCTGCAGCCGATCCAGACCGCTGTCGGAGTCGACAACACCGGTGACTCGCCGGTGGTGACCGACGGACCGTTCGTCGAGTCCAAGGAGTACCTGGGCGGATTCTGGGTCATCGAGGCCGCCGACGACGCCGAGGCGCTGCAGTGGGCCAAGGAGGGCTCCAAGGCGTGCGCCGGCCGGGTCGAGGTCCGGGCCTTCCA
The DNA here is from genome assembly GCF_008039565.1 of Aeromicrobium terrae. GTDB lineage: Bacteria > Actinomycetota > Actinomycetes > Propionibacteriales > Nocardioidaceae > Aeromicrobium > Aeromicrobium terrae. The sequence continues at coordinate 98,467 of NZ_VDUX01000008.1, read as the reverse complement.
GGAGGAGCCCGCCTAGAGGGCGGCGTACCGCGGCTTGATCACGTCGTTGATCAGGGTGAGCCGCTCGTCGAACGGGAGGAACGCGCTCTTCATCGCGTTGACGGTGAACCAGCGCAGGTCGTCCAGGCCGTAGCCGAACGCGTCGACGAGCAGGCTCATCTCCCGGCTCATGGACGTGTTGCTCATCAGCCGGTTGTCGCAGTTCACCGTGACGCGGAAGCCGAGCTCCTTGAGCCGGCCGATCGGGTGGTCGGCGATCGACTGCATGCCCGGCACCGCGTTGGTCTGCAGGTTCGACGACGGGCACATCTCCAGCGGGATGCGCCGGTCGCGGATGTAGGCCGCGAGCCGCCCGAGCCGCGGGTTGTCCAGGTCGGACAGGTCGATGTCGTCGACGATGCGCACGCCGTGGCCGAGCCGGTCCGCGCCGCAGCGCTGGATGGCCTGCCAGATGGACGGCAGGCCGAACGCCTCGCCGGCGTGGATCGTGAAGTGGGCGTTCTCGCGGCGCAGGTACTCGAACGCCTCGAGGTGCAGGATCGGCGGGTAGCCGTCCTCGGCGCCGGCGATGTCGAAGCCGAACACGCCGCGGTCGCGGTACTCGACGACGAGCTCGGCGATCTCCAGGCCGCGCTTGGCGTGCCGCATGGCGGTGAGGAGCTGGCCGACGACGATCGGGTTCCCGTCGTCCTCCGCGCGCCGGCGGCCCTCGTCGATGCCGGACTGCACGGCCTCGATCGCGTCGCGCAGCGAGAGCCCCGCGGACAGGTGCTGCTCCGGTGCCCAGCGCAGCTCGGCGTAGACGACGCCGTCCGCGGCGAGGTCGAGGACCGACTCGCGCGCCACCCGGGCGAGGTCCTCGGGCCGCTGCATCACGGCCACGGTGTGGATGAACGTCTCGAGGTACCGCTCGAGCGAGCCGGAGCTGGAGGCCTCCTCGAACCACGCCCCCAGTGACGCGGCGTCGGTGGGGAGGTCGTGACCGATCTCCTCGGCGATCTCCGCGACCGTGCTCGCCCGCACTCCCCCGTCCAGGTGCTCGTGCAGCGCGACCTTCGGCGCCGCGGCGATCTGCTGGGGACTGGCGGTCACGACGCGTCCATCAGCAGGGTGACGGTCTCGGCGACGCAGGCGGGCTTCTCGACGCCCTTGATCTCGATCGTGTGACGCAGGGTGACCTGCTGGCCCTTCTCGATGTCGTGGACCTCGAGCATCTCGACGCGGTTGCGCACCTTGGAGTCGACCACGACGGGCGAGACGAACCGCACCTTGTTCAGGCCGTAGTTCACCCGCGCGACGTCGCCGGCGAAGGCGTACACCTGGGCGCTGAGCAGCGGCAGGAGCGAGAGCGTGAGGTAGCCGTGGGCAATGGTGGCGCCGAACGGGCCGTCGGCCGCGCGCTCGGCGTCGATGTGGATCCACTGGCGGTCGCCGGTGGCGTCGGCGAAGGAGTCGATGCGCTCTTGGGAGATCTGCACCCACTCGCTGACCCCGAGCTCGCTTCCGGCTGCCTTCTCGATCTCTTTCCGGCTGTTGAAGACGCGCATGACCTCCAACCTAGCCAATCCGCCCGAGGACGACGCCGGGTGCCTCCGGCGCCGCGTCGCCGATGTCGAAGGCGCCGTCGAGAGCTTCCAGGGCGCGCGGGAAGCGGTCCGGGGTGTCGGTGTGCAGCGCCATCAGCGGTGCGCCGGCGGCCACCGTGTCGCCCGGCTTGGCGTGCAGGACGACGCCCGCGCCGGCCTGCACGTCCTCGCCGGGCCGCGACCGTCCGGCGCCCAGGCGCCAGGCCGCGACGCCGACGCCGAAGGCGTCCAGATGCGTGAGGACGCCGTCGGCGGGAGCGGTGACGACCTCGGTCTCCCGGGCCTGCGGCAGCGGGGCGTCCGGGTCGCCGCCTTGGGCCGCGATCATGCGGCGCCAGACGTCCATGGCCGCGCCGGAGGCGAGGGCCTCGGCCGGATCGACGTCGGTCTTGCCGGCCGCCGTGAGCATCTCGCGGGCGAGGGCGAGGGTCAGCTCGACGACGTCGGCCGGTCCTCCACCGGCCAGCACCTCGACCGACTCCGCGACCTCGACGGCATTGCCGGCCGTCAGGCCGAGCGGGGTGGACATGTCGGTGAGCAGCGCGACGGTGGTGACGCCCGCGTCGGTGCCGAGCGCCACCATGGTCTCGGCCAGCTCCCGGGCGTTCGCCTCGTCCTTCATGAAGGCGCCGGAGCCGACCTTGACGTCGAGGACGAGCGACCCGGTGCCCTCGGCGATCTTCTTGCTCATGATCGAGCTCGCGATGAGCGGGATGGCCTCCACCGTGCCGGTGACGTCGCGCAGCGCGTAGAGCTTCTTGTCAGCCGGCGCGAGTCCCGCGCCGGCAGCGCAGATGACCGCCCCGACGTCCTCGAGCTGCGCCATCATCTCCTCGTTGCTGAGCGAGGCGCGCCAACCGGGGATGGACTCCAGCTTGTCGAGCGTGCCGCCGGTGTGGCCGAGGCCGCGGCCGGACAGCTGCGGCACCGCCACGCCGCAGGCCGCGACGAGCGGAGCCAGCGGCAGGGTGATCTTGTCGCCCACGCCGCCCGTGGAGTGCTTGTCGGCCGTGGGCCACGAGAGCGACGAGAAGTCCATCCGCTCGCCGCTGTCGATCATCGCCTGGGTCCAGCGAGCGATCTCCTCGCGGTCCATGCCGTTGAGCAGGATCGCCATGGCCAGCGCGGACATCTGCTCGGGCGCGACGACGCCACGCGTATAGGCGTCCACCACCCAGTCGATCTGCTCGCCGGTGAGCTTGGTGCGGTCGCGCTTGGCCGCGATGACCGCCGGCGCGTCGAACGGTTCGCGCATGCCCGGCAGGGGTGCCGGGCCCTGGGCGGCAAGATCAGACACAGTCCACCTCGATGCTCTCGAAGCCGCGCAGCACCCAGGTGGGGCGGCGCGGCGGGTCACCGGCGAGCTCGAGGCGCGGGAAGCGCTCGAGCAGCCGGCGGAACGTGATCTCCAGCTCCAGACGCGCCAGCGGCGCGCCCAGGCAGAAGTGCAGGCCCATGCCGAAGCCGACGTGCGGGTTCGGGTCACGGCCGACGTCGAGCCGGTCGGCCTGCTCGAACACCGCGTCGTCACGGTTGGCCGATCCCATCAGGCAGGCCACCTTCTGTCCGGCGCGGACCTCGACGCCGCCGACCTCGACGTCCTCGGTGGCAGTGCGCTCGAACAGCTGCAGCGGTGCATCGAAGCGGATCAGCTCCTCCAGCGCGGTGGCCATCGGCACCTCACCGGAGGTGATGCGTTCGCGCTGGTCAGGATGGGTGAGCAGCGCGTTCAACCCGTTGCCGAACACGTTCACCGACGCCTCGTGTCCCGCGTTCAGCAGGAGCACCACGGACGCGACGAGCTCGTCGTCGGTCAGGTCCGTCTCCACGAGGTGGCTGACCAGGTCGTCGCCGGGGTGGGCGCGTCGCTCGGTGACGACGCCGCGCACGTAGGCGGCGAACGCCTCGCTCGCGGCGACGGCCTCCTTCTTGGTGGTCTCGTCGACGCCGTGCTCGTACATGTGCACGATGGCCTGCGACCAGGCGCGGAGGCTCTCGTGGTCGTCGCGCGGGACGCCCAGCAGGTCGGCGATCACGAACACGGGCAGCGGCTCGGCGTAGTCGGCGAGCACGTCGACGGTGCCGTCGAGCCGGTCCAGCAGCTCCCCCACGAGCTGGTCGATCCGCGGCGCGAGGCGCTCGACGTGGCCCCGGGCGAAGGCGCCCGCCACGGCACGCCGCAGCCGGGTGTGCTCGGGCGGCTCGTTCTCCATCATCTGGTTCTTGTGCAGCGCGTTGAACGGCTCCATCTCCTCGACCGGCTCCCAGTCCGACCAGATCCGGCCCAGCCGACGGTCGCGCAGGGTCGACGAGACCGCGGCGTGCGTGGTGGCGAGCCAGCGGTCGCTGGGCTCGTGCCAGATCATCGGCGCCTCGGCGCGCAGGGCGGCGAGCGTCGGGTACGGGTCGGCGACGAAGGTGGGATCGGTGAGGTCGACCGTCACCGGTCGAGATCCTCCGCGTCGAACGCGTCGGGCAGGATGTCGGTCATCGTCTTCACGCCGGATGACGTGTTCAGCTGCATCTCCGGCCCGCCGTTCTCCCAGAGCAGCTGCCGGCAGCGGCCGCACGGCATCAGCGGGTTGCCCTCGGCGTCCACGACGGCGACGGCGACCAGCCGGCCGCCCCCGGTGCCGTGCAAGGCCGACACCAGCCCGCACTCGGCGCACAGCCCGAGGCCGTATGAGGCGTTCTCGACGTTGCAGCCCAGCACCACGCGGCCGTCGTCGACCAGGCCGGCCGCACCGACCTTGAACTTCGAGTACGGCGCGTAGGCCCGCTCCATCACCTGCGTGGCGTAGCGCATGAGGTCGTCCCAGTTGACGACCGGGTCGACCGGTCCACTCATCCCGCTGATCCCTTCTGGTACGGACGTCCGTCAGCCGCGGGCATGCGGAGCCGTTGTGTGCCCAGGGCGAGCACGAACAGCGTCGTGACGTACGGCGTCATCGAGGTGAAGTCGCGCGGCACGCTGTCGGTGCTGACGTACCAGACCAGCAGGGCCGCGCCGACGGCCGTGACACCGACGGCTGCCCGGCGCTGGCCGCGCACGACCTGGTAGACCGCGTACGCGATCAGGCCCACCGCCAGCAGCAGGAGCAGCGCGTGGACGGCCTCGGCGTTGCGCAGGCGCAGCGAGTCCGTGTAGCCGAACGTCAGCGCGCCCATCAGCAGGCCGCCCGGGCGCCAGTTGCCGAAGATCATCGCGGCGAGGCCGATGTACCCGCGGCCACCGGTCTGCCCGGTGTTGAAGCCGCTCGACGAGACCAGCGCCAGGAAGCCGCCGCCGATGCCGGCGAGGGCGCCGGAGATGATCACGGCGATGTACTTGTACAGGTAGACGTTGACGCCGAGCGTCTCCGCGGCCTGCGGGTTCTCGCCACAGGACCGCAGCCGCAGGCCGAACGACGTCCGCCACAGCACGTACGCCGACACCAGGACCAGGGCGAACACGACGATGCTGAGCGTCGAGACGCGTGTGGTGAGCGCTCCGACGAACGCCGCGACGTCGGACACGAAGAACCAGTGCTTGCCGGCGAGGTCGAGCGCCGCGTCCGAGATGCCGGGAATGGTCACCTGGGTGGGCGTCTCCAGGCCGATCAGCTGGCGCGGACCGCCGCCCTCGAGGTCGGGGAAGACCGCCTCCGCGAGGAACGTGGCCGCACCGGCGCCGATCAGGTTGATCGCGACACCGGAGACGATGTGGTCGACGCCGAACGTCACCGTGGCGATCGCGTGCAGCAGGCCGCCGATGATGCCGAACAGCGCCGCGCCGATCACGCCGACCCACGGGCCGTAGTGGTACGTGAAGAACGCGGCGCCCCACGTGCCGAGGATCATCTGGCCCTCGAGGCCGATGTTCACGACGCCGGCACGCTCGGCCCACAGACCACCCAGGGCGGCCATCAGGATCGGGCAGGTGGCGATGATCGCGGCCCGGATCGTGCCGGCCGACGTGATGTCGTCGGTGTCGGACACGATGCGCACCAGCGAGACGGCGGCGATGCCGCCGAGCACGTACACGTACCAGTGGTTGAGGTAGCGGCTCATGCGGTCGCTCCTGCCGTGCCCGGGCCGACCGGGGCGAGCTCCTTGGCGACGTCACGCTGCTCGAGCCTCGAGCGCCACCGCCGGACGATCTCGTAGGCGACCACGACCGCGAGCACCGCGATGCCCTGGGTGATCTGCACGATGCTCGGCGAGATGTCGGTGCTGAACGTCAGCGTGTTGGACTGCGCCGTGAGGAAGGCGAAGAGCACGGCGCCGAACGCCATGCCGATCGGCCGGTTCCGCCCGAGCAGGGCCACGGCGAGGCCAGTGAAGCCGAGGCCGGCCTGGAACGACGTGCCGTAGGAGCTGGCGGCCCCGAACAGCGCCGGCATCCAGATCAGGCCCGCGACGCCACCGGACAGCAGCATCGCGGTGACCACCATCCGCTTCGGGTTGACGCCGCTGGCCAGCGCCGCGGTCTCGGACTGCCCGCTGGCCCGCAGGTCGAAGCCGAACCGGGTCTTGGAGAGCAGGACCCAGAAGCCGACGCCCACCAGCACCGCGAGCAGGCACAGGGCCCAGATCTGGCCGTCGCGCGCCTCGTACGGCGTGAAGCCGGTGAGCTTGCTGCTCTTCTCGAGGTTCGTGGTGTGGACCGTGTTGCCCTCGTGCACGCCGTAGCGGTTGAGCAGGTAGCCCACGAGCGTGATGGCGATGGAGTTCAGCATGATCGTGGAGATGACCTCGCTGACCCCTCGTGTGGTCTTGAGGATGCCGGCGATGCCGGACCAGGCCGCGCCCACCAGCGCCGCGATGAGGATCGCGACCGCGACGTTGAGGAAGCCGCTCAGGTAGGCCGCGCCGGCGAACGAGGCCGCTGCGAACGACGCGATCGTGTACTGGCCCTCGAGCCCGATGTTGAACAGGTTCATCCGGAACGCGATGGCCGCGGCGACCGCGGAGATGTAGATGATCGCCGCCTGGTTGACGATGTTGACCCGGATGCGCGGCAGCGGGTTGCTGAACATGGCGTCCCAGAAGTCGCCCGGCGAGCTGCCGGCCGCCGCGATGACGGCCGTGGTGACGAGGACGCTGACCACGACGGCGATCAGCGGAGCGAGGAGCGCCAGGCCCACGGCGCGCAGGCGCGTCATGCTGCCTCGCCGCCGGTCATCGCGGCGCCCAGGTCCTGCGGCGTGACGTCGCCCGGGTCGAACGTGCCGACCATCCGGCCGCGCAGGATGACCTGGATGGTGTCGGACAGGCCGATCAGCTCGTCGAGGTCGGCGGAGATCAGCAGCACGGCGAGGCCGGCGCGGCGGGCCCGCTTGATGTGCTCCCAGATGGCCGCCTGCGCGCCGACGTCGACGCCGCGGGTGGGGTGCGAGGCGACCAGGAGCACGGGGCTGCCGCTCATCTCGCGGCCCACGATGAGCTTCTGCTGGTTGCCGCCGGACAGGGCGCGGGCGGCGGTGTCGATGCTGGGTGTGCGGACGTCGTACTCCTCGACGATGCGCTCGGTGTCCTTGCGCGCGCCGGCCCGGTTGATCCACGGGCCCTTCACGTTCGGCGGCCGGGTCTGGTGACCGAGGATGCGGTTCTCCCACAGCGGGCTGTCGAGCAGCAGGCCGTGGCGGTGCCGGTCCTCGGGGATGTAGCCGATGCCGGCCTCGCGCAGCTGGCGCGTGTGCCAGTGGGTGACGTCGCGGTCGCCGAGCTTGATCCGGCCGGCCGACGGGATCCGCAGGCCCATGATCGCCTCGACGAGCTCGGTCTGGCCGTTGCCCTCGACGCCGGCGATGCCCAGCACCTCGCCCTGGCGGATGGACAGCGAGACGTCGCGCAACAGGTCGCGGCCGAACTCGTCGGTGACGGTGACGCCCTCGAGGCTCAGCTGGACCGTGTCGGTGACCGTGGACTCCTCGGTCTCCGGCGACGGCAGCTCGGCGCCGACCATCATCTCGGCGAGCTGGCGCTTGGTGGCCGTGGCGGGGTCGGCGGTGCCGACGGTGGTGCCGCGACGCATGACGGTGATGTCGTCGGCGATGGCGAGCACCTCGTCGAGCTTGTGGCTGATGAACAGGACGGAGTTGCCGGCCTGCTTGAGCTCACGCAGGTTGTCGAACAGGGCGTCGACCTCCTGCGGGACGAGCACGGCCGTGGGCTCGTCGAGGATGATGATCTTGGCGCCGCGGTACAGGACCTTGGCGATCTCGAGCCGCTGCCGGGCCGCGACGCCCAGCCGCTCGACGAGCACGTCGGGCTCGAGCGAGAACCCGAACCGCTCGGAGATGCGCGCCAGCTCGGCGCGCGCGGCGTCGCCGATGCCGTGCAGCTTCTCGGCGCCGAGGACGAGGTTCTCCAGCACGGTGAGGTTGTCGGCCAGCATGAAGTGCTGGAAGACCATGCCGATGCCGTGCTCGATGGCGTCGGTCGGCGACTTGAACGCGACCTCCTCGCCGTCGATGCGGATGATGCCGTCGTCCGGCCTCTGCACGCCGTAGAGGATCTTCATCAGCGTCGACTTGCCGGCGCCGTTCTCGCCCACCAGCGCGTGCACCGTGCCGGGGCGGATCGTGACGTCGACGTCGTGGTTCGCGACCACGCCGGGGAAGCGCTTGCCAATCCCCACCAGCTCGACGCTCATCCTGCTCCCTTCCCTCACGATGACGGGCCCCGCGCTGACGCTACCGCGCCAGCCCGAGGCCCGTCCCGTTCTGATCGTTACGGCTTGGTCGGAACCTTGATCTCGCCGCTGATGATCTTCTCCTTGAACCCGTCGATGTCCGACGCGATGTCGTCGACGAACCCACCGGACTTCGAGTAGCCCACGCCGTCGGCCTTCAGGTCGTAGACCTGGTAGCTCGTCAGCGCCTTGCCGTCGTCGACCGACTTGATGAAGTCGTACGTCGCGGTGTCGACGCGCTTGAGCATCGACGTCAGGATGTGCGGCTTCTGCTCCGCCGTGGCGGTCAGGTACTGGTCGGAGTCGACACCGATGGCCAGCTTGTCGGCCTCGACGGCGGCGTCGAAGACACCGGCACCGGAGCCACCGGCGGCGTGGTAGACCACGTCGGCGCCCTTGTCGTACTGACCTGCGGCGGCAGCCTTTCCACCGGCCGGGTCACCGAAGCCCTTGAGGTCGGACTCCTGGATGTAGTTGACCAGGACCTTGACGTCCGGCTTGGCGGCCTTGGCGCCCGCCGTGTAGCCGGCCTCGAACTTCTTGATGAGGTCGTTGTGAACGCCACCGACGAAGCCGATCGTGCCGGACTTGCTCTTCTCGGCGGCGGCGACGCCGACGAGGAAGGAGCCCTGCTCCTCGGCGAAGCCGAGGTAGGCGACGTTCTTGTTCGCCTCGGTGTCCGGGTCGAAGCCGTCGACCACGCCGAAGTTCACGTCCGGGTAGTCCGGGGCGACCTTGTTGATGGCGTCGCTGTACGCGAAGCCGACACCGATGACAGCAGTGGCGCCGCCGTCGGCCATCTGGCGCAGGCGGTCCTCGCGGGCTGACTCGGCCTCGCCGTCGGTGGCCTCACCCTCGACGCAGCTGGCGTCGAACTCCTTGACGGCCTTCTCGAGACCGGCGTACGCCGAGTCGTTGAACGACTGGTCGCCGCGGCCACCCACGTCGTAGGCGAGACCGATCTTCGGGCCGTCGCCCTTGGCGGTCTTGCAGATGTCCTTGCTGGCGCTGTCCTTGCTGCCGTTGCCGCCACCGTCGGAGTCGCTGCCACAACCCGTGAGGGCAAGTGCGGCGACACAGACGACGGCGGAAAGCTGGGTCAATCGACGCAAAATTCCTCCTCGGTACGTGGCCGGGGCTCCCGGCACGTTGGCACCCTAGTCCGCGGCAGGGGCGGGCGGCAGGTCACTGAGGACACGGAGTGCCTCCGTAACCGATTTGTCACCTAGCGACGACGACTCAGCCGAGCGCGGCGTGGGCCAACACCGAGGCGCCGATGGCGATCGCGCGCTCGTCGACCCGCAGGTTGCCCTGGTGCAGGTCGTACGTGGGGCCGTCCGGCGTGCGGGTGCCGAGACGGCCCATGGCGCCCGGCACGGACTCGACGTACCAGGCGAAGTCCTCGCCGCCGAGACTCTGCGTGGTGCCGGCGACGCCGTTCACGCCGACGGCCGCGGACACGGCGCGCCGGAGCACCTCGGTGGCGCCGAAGTCGTTGACGACGGGCGGGACGCCGCGCACGTACGTGACGTCGCCGGTGACGCCGAACGGCTCGAGGATGTCGGCGATCAGGCCGCGCACGAGGTGCTCGGCGGAGTGCCAGGCGCTCGCGTCGAGCATGCGCAGCGTGCCGCTGAGCTCGCCCGACGCCGGGATGACGTTGGCGGCGTTGCCGGCGCGGACGTGGCCCCAGACCATGCTCACGCCGGCGCGGGGGTCGAAGCGCCGCGACAGGACGGCGGGGAGCTGGGTGACGAGGCTGGCCAGCGCGTACGTCAGGTCCTCGGTGAGGTGCGGGCGGGACGTGTGGCCGCCGCGGCCACCGAGCGCGACGTGCACGTGGTCGGACGCACCGGTGATGGGGCCCTCGCGCAGGCCGACCTGGCCGACGTCGAGCGTCGGGTCGCAGTGCAGCGCGAAGATCCGCGAGACGCCCTTGAGCGCACCGGCGGCGAGCAGGCGCAGCGCTCCGCCCGGCATGACCTCCTCGGCCGGCTGGAACACCAGCCGCACGTGCGTGGGGAGGTCGCCGCTCTCGTGCAGGCGCTGCAGGGCGACGGCAGCGCCCACCAGGCCGGCGACGTGGACGTCGTGGCCGCAGGCGTGGGCGACGCCGGGCACGGTGGAACGCCAGGGGTCGGACGTGGTGTCCTGCACGGGCAGCGCGTCGAGGTCGGCGCGCAGCGCGACGATCGGGCCCTCCTGCGGACCGATCTCGGCGATCAGGCCGGTGCCGTCGAGGCGCTCGAAGCTGATGGACTCCTTGTCCATCCACGACGCGACGACGTCGGTGGTGCGCTCCTCGTGCCAGGAGAGCTCCGGGCTGGCGTGCAGGTCGCGCCGCAGCTCGATGAGGTCGGGCGTGATGACCTCGATCGTGCGGGCGATCTGCTCGTGCGCGGACATTGGATCAGGGTATCGCGGTGCGCTGGCGCAGCCGCAGGTCGAGCGCGGTCCGCCGCCAGTGCTCGCGCGACTGGTCCTGGTGCCGCAGGTAGTACGCCGCGGCCGCCGCGATGCCGAGGATCGAGGCGATGCCGCCGCCGATGAGCGTCCACCGGGCGCCGAACGCCTCGCCGATCCAGCCGATGATCGGGGCGCCGGCGGGCGTGCCGCCCATGAAGATCATCAGGTAGAGCGCCGAGACGCGGCCGCGCATCACCGGGCTGGTGGTCAGCTGGATCATCGCGTTGGCCGACGTGACCATCGTGAGCGACGCGAGGCCGACGAGCGGGAGCACGGCGGCGAAGGACACGTAGGTGGGCATCAGGCCGGACACGATCTCCAGCACCCCGAAGACCGAGCCCGCCACGACCACGAGCAGCGCCCGGGGCCGGGCCCGTCGGGCGGCGAGCAGGGCGCCGGTGAGCGAGCCGATGGCCATGAAGGTGCCGAGGGCGCCGTACTGCCCGGCCCCGACGTGATAGACCTCCGTGGCCATCAGGGCGCTCGTCATCTGGAAGTTCATGCCGAACGTCCCGACGAAGAACACGCAGGTCAGGACGAGGACGAGATCAGGCCGCGAGCGCACGTACGCCACGCCCTCGCGGACCGCGCCCCGACCGCGGGGACGGACCGGGGACGGCTGCAGCTTCGACCCGTCGAGCAGCGTCAGCGAGCTGAACACCGCGAGGTAGCTGAGCGCGTTCAGCCCGATGACCCAGCCGGTGGCCTCGACGCCGGAACCGAACGCGGCGATCAGGAAGCCGGCGACGGCGGGGCCGATGATGCGGGCGGAGTTGAACGACGCCGAGTTGAGGCCGACGGCGTTCGCGAGGTCGTCCTGGCCGACCATCTCGACGACGAAGGACTGCCGGGCCGGAGCGTCGAAGGCGGTGCCGATGCCGAACACGAACGCCAGGACGTAGACGTGCCACACCTGGGCGACCCCCGTGACCGCGAGGACCGCGAGCACGGCCGACGAGGCTGCCATGAACAGCTGCGTGCACCGCAGGACGGTGCGCTTGGGGAAGCGGTCGGCGACGACGCCGGCGATCGGGGAGAACAGGAGGGCAGGCAGGAACTGCAGACCCGTGGTGATGCCGAGCGCGGTGCCGTTGTGGGTGAGCTGGAGGACGAGCCAGTCCTGCGCGACACGCTGCATCCAGGTGCCGACGTTGGAGACCAGGGCCCCGGCGGCGTAGATGCGGTAGTTGCGGATGGACAGGGCGTGGAACGTGGGACTCATTCGGTGGTGGCGAGCTTCTCGAGGAGGGTGGCGGCCTCTCGAAGCGTGGCGCGCTCGTCGACCGTGAGCGCGGCGAGGCGGGCGTCGAGCCACGCGTCGCGGCGGTTGCGCTGCTCGGCGAGCATGTCCTCGCCCTTGTCGGACAGCTGCACCAGGACCTGGCGCTTGTCGTCGGGATGCGGTTCACGGACGACGTAGCCGTCGTCGGTGAGGCAGTTGAGCACGCGGGTGATCGACGGCGGCCGCACCCCCTCCCGGGCGGCGATCGCGCTCGGCGTGGCCGGGCCGATGAGGCTCACGGTGCCGAGCACCGACAGCTGGGTCGGCGTCAGCTCGCTGTGGCGCTCCTGGCGCAGGCGGCGGTTGAGGCGCGCGACCGACCGCGAGAGGCGTTGGGAGTCGGTCGGCATATAGTTAGCATAGGTCATTACCTACGCTAATTCAAAGGCACGCTGCCCCGGACCGTCGTGCCGACCCCGACCGTCGAGTCGATCTGCAGCTCGCCGCCGAGCGCACCGATCCGGTCGGCCATGTTCTGCAGGCCGACGCTCGCCCCGACGGCTTCCACGTCGTAGCCGCGCCCGTCGTCCTGGACCTCGAACTGCAGGTGCCCGTCCTCCCGGTTGAGCCGCACCCAGGCCTTCGCCCCGTCGCCGGCGTGCTTCGCGGCGTTCTGCAGGGCCTCGAGGCAGCAGAAGTAGACCGCGGCCTCCAGCTCCCGGTCGTGCCGGTTGATCCTCTCGGCGGTCACCGACACCGGCAGGGACGACCGCTGCACCGCCTCGCGCAGGGCGGCGGGCAGGCCGTCGCTCTCGAGCACCGCCGGGTAGATGCCGTGGGCGAGGTCCCGCAGCTCGGCCAGCGCGCGTCGCAGGTCCTCGCGGATCTCGGCCACCGACGCGGCCGCAGCGGCGTCGCCCGCCACCACCTTCGTCAGCAGGCCCAGCTTCAGCTCAAGCAGCACCAGGTACTGCTGCGCGCCGTCGTGCAGGTCGCGCTCGACCCGTCGGCGTGACTCCACGCCTGCCGCGACGATCCTGGCTCGCGACGCCCGCAGCTCCGCGTCGTGCGCGGCCAGCCGCTCGGCCATCTCGTTGAACCCCTGCGCCACGTCGTCGAGCTCGTCGCCGTAGGCCGGGATCAGGCGCCGGTCGTAGTCACCCTTGGCGACCCGCCGCAGCGCGAAGCGCAGGGTCTGGAGCCGGTCGAGCAGCGAGCGGCGGAACAGGCTCGCCGTACCGACTGCCAGCGTCGCGCTGACCAGGAAGCTCACCGCGACGGTGACCGCCAGCCGCTGGTCGACGTCCAAGGAGTTGATGTTGAGCGAGGCCATGGTCAGGCCGGCGTAGAGGATGATCAGCGGCACCAGGACCATGACCTTGAACCGGAGCGTCACACCGCGGACACCCTGCTTCATCAGGCCCGGGTGCTCGGCGACGAGCTCGTTGATCGCCGGCTTCATCATCTGCTCGACGAAGAAGAACGCGATGATGCCGCCACCGACGGCGAACACTGCGCAGATCACCAGGTACGCGCTGAGGCCGAGGAACGACAGTCCGACGTCCCGTCCGATGTAGATCGTCGACGGCACGGAGACGGCGAGCAGGCAGGTGGCCATCACGGTGGTCATCCGCGGCGGACCGGCGATGACCCACCGGGCCGCGGCCCGGAGCACTTTGGGGTCGTCGTCCCCGCGGAGCCACGACCGGAAGTCTCGGGACATCCCCCGGACGATCAGCAGGACGACCGGGATCGCCAGGGCCATCCCGATCTCGTGGAACCTGACGATCCGCATCAGCAGCTCCCACCGCGCGTCCAGCATCGGGATCGTGGTGAGGCTGAACAGCGGGATGACCGCCAGGACGGAGACCATCAGGACGAGCACGATGGCCTCGATGAAGTAGGAGCGCGTGGTCGCGTAGAACCACTCGATCGTCCGGTCGAACGTGGACCGGCGGGCATGCCCCCCGGTGACCACGCTGGACATACGGAACCACCTCTTGGTCCCTCATGATGGCCCGGCGATCCGCCGACGTCACGGGTGGAAGCCCCGTGATCTCGGACACGCACGTCTCGGTGCCTGCACTGATGGCCGTGACCTCCGCGCCCGGCACACTGGACGGCGATGGCTATGAGCGTGCTCATCGTGGACGACCACACCCCGTTCCGGACCTTCGCCCACTCCTTGCTGGAGGCGGAGGGAATCGAGGTTGCCGGTGAGGCGGCCGACGGAGAGGCGGCGCTCGAGGCCGCGGACACGTTGCACCCCGACGTCGTCCTGCTCGACATCAACCTGCCGACGGTCGACGGGTTCGAGGTCGCGCGGCGGCTCGCCGGCTCCGGCGGGCCGAAGGTCGTCCTCACGTCCAGCCGTCCGGCCTCGGACTACGGCGCCATGCTCGACGAGGCGCCGGTGGTCGGGTTCCTGCCGAAGCAGGAGCTCTCCGGTCCCGCGTTGCTCCGACTGGTGTCCTGAAGAACCCGGCTAGAGTCGCATCGATGCGCGTCTTCGTCGCCGACGACTCGTTCCTGTTTCGCGAAGGACTGGTCCGGCTCCTCGGCGAGGCGGGCTTCGACGTCGTCGGCCAGAGCGACGGTTCCGACGGGCTCGTCGGCGAGATCGTCGACGCGCAGCCGGACGTCGCGATCGTCGACATCCGCATGCCACCCACCCACACCACTGAAGGGCTCGAGGCGGCGCAGCAGATCGGCGAGGGCCATCCCGAGATCGGCGTCCTCGTCCTCTCGCAGTACATCGAGTCCGGCTACGCCCAGCGGCTCTTCGAGGAGGGCAGCGCCGGCCGCGGCTACCTCCTCAAGGAGAGCGTGGGCGACCTCGACGTGTTCGCCACCGCCGTCCGCCAGGTCGGCGAGGGCGGCTCGGTCGTCGACCCCGCGGTCGTCGCGTCCCTGGTCGGCAAGCCCCAGCCCGCGTCGAACCTCGACACCCTGACCGACCGCGAGCGGGAGATCCTCGCGCTCATGGCCGAGGGCGCGTCGAACGCGTCCATCGGCGAGCGGTTCTTCCTCAGCCAGCGCACCGTGGAGAGCCACGTGCGCGCGATCTTCCACAAGCTCGAGCTCGCCCCCACCGACGAGGGTCACCGTCGCGTCCTGGCCGTGCTGGCCTATCTCCGCTCGTGAATCACTGGAGACGGGCGACGATCTCCGGAGCGATCACCGAGCCGCCGCTGGCCACCGTGCGCACGGCCGACACCAGCTCGGCGACCTCGCCCACGCTGTCCTTCAGCAGGTAGCCCACGCCGCCGGGCGCGGCGGCGAGCAGCCGCCGGGCGGCCTCCTCCTGCAGCGTCGCCGACAGGACGAGCACGCCGACCTGCGGGTAGTCCGCCTTGATCCGCTCGGCGGCGTCCAGGCCCTCGGTGGTGTGCGTGGGCGGCATGCGGACGTCGACGACGACGGCGTGCGGGCGCGCGCCGGCGAGACCGGCGAGCAGCTCCTCCGCGTCGGAGGCCTGGAAGACGACGTCGATGCCCTCCTGGGCGAGGGCCCGGGCGATGCCCTCCCGCAGCAGCGCGGAGTCGTCGGCGAGCGCGACCCGCAGGGCGGAGTCCTCGTCGGGCTCCCACCCGACCTCCCACGCCATCGTCGGCGCGGGCAGTCCCTTCAGGGTGAGCTCGCCGACCGGCTCCAGCCGGTGCACGTCGCGCGTGGCGACGACGGCGCGGACCAGGTCCGCCACCAGGATCTGGCCGTCGTCGGCGGCCGCGCACAGACGGCTGGCCTCGACCACGGGGATCCCGAAGTAGTCGCTGTTCTCGACCGTGGCCTCGCCGACGCTCAACCCGATCCGGATGTTCTGCTGCGACGCCTGCTGCATCGTCACGGCGCACGCCAGGGCGTCGGTGACGCTCTCGAAGACGGCCATCATGCCGTCGCCGAGCGTCTTGACCTCGGTGCCGTGGTGTACGGCGAGCGCACTGCGCATCTCCGCGAAGTGCCGGTCGCGCAGCTCGTCGGCCGCCGACGCTCCCAGCTCGCTGAGCAGCGTCGTCGACCCGACCATGTCGGTGAAGAGGACCGCCACCATCCGCGTTCTCAGCACGCTTCGATCATGGCGCGGGTGAACGCGACTTAACTACCGTGCGCGCACCGAACCGTCTCAGGGACGGCACCGAGACGAGCGCTCAGCCCTCCTCGCTGACCTGCTCCTTCTCCTTGCTCTTCCGCTTGCGGCGGCGGATGAACATCGGGTCGAACTTGAGGTCGACCACGCGCTCCTTGAGCGGGATCAGGGCGTTGTCCGTGATCTTGATGTGCTCCGGGCACACCTCGGTGCAGCACTTGGTGATGTTGCAGTAGCCGAGTCCGTGCTCGTCCTGCGCGGCGGCCTTGCGGTTCAGGCCCTCCTGGTCCTCGGCGGCGTCGAGCGGGTGCATGTCGAGCTCGGCGACGCGCATCAGGAAGCGCGGACCGGAGAACGCGAGCTTGTTCTCCTCGTGGTCACGGACGACGTGGCAGGTGTTCTGGCACAGGAAGCACTCGATGCACTTGCGGAACTCCTGCGAGCGCTCGACGTCGACCTGCTGCATCCGGTACTCGCCGGGGGCGAGGTCGGCCGGCGGGACGAACGCGCGCACCTCGCGCGCCTTCTCGTAGTTGAACGAGACGTCGGTGACGAGGTCGCGGATCACCGGGAACGTGCGCATCGGCGTGATGCTGACGGTGGTGTCCTGCGGCAGCGTCGACATGCGCGTCATGCACATGAGCCGCGGCCGACCGTTGATCTCGGCGCTGCACGACCCGCACTTGCCGGCCTTGCAGTTCCAGCGCACCGCGAGGTCGGGCGCCTCGGTGGCCTGGAGGCGGTGGACGACGTCGAGCACGACCTCGCCCTCGTTGACCTCGACGTCGTACTCGACGAAGTCACCTCCGTCGCTGTCGCCGCGCCAGACACTGAACTTCTGCTGGTAGCTCATGCGGTTGCCCCTCCCGGAAGCTCTGCGTCGGTGAAGTACTTCTTGAGCTCGTCGAGCTCGAACAGCTCCATGAGGTCGGACCGCATCGGGATCTGCTCCTGCTCGACGATCTGCACGCCGTCGTCGCCGTCAGCGGTGCAGACGAGCAGCTTGTGCCGCCACTCGGCGTCCATCGTCGTGTAGTCGTCGCGGGTGTGACCGCCGCGGCTCTCCTGGCGGAGGACGGCGGCGTTGGCGACGCACTCGCTGACCAGCAGCATGTTGCGCAGGTCGAGCGCGAGGTGCCAGCCCGGGTTGAACTGCCGGTGCCCCTCGACGACGAGGTTCTTGGCGCGCTCCTTCAGCTCACCGAGCTTGGTGATCGCCTGCCGGACCTCCTCCTCCTTGCGGATGATGCCGACGAGGTCGTTCATCGTCTGCTGGAGCTCCTGGTGCAGCGTGTACGGGTTCTCGGCACCGTCCTGCGAGCCGTCACCGAACGGGGCCACCGAGCGCTCCTGCGCCCGCTTGACCTCGACCTCGTCGAGGACCGGGCGCGCACTCAGGCTGTCGACGTACGCGGCGGCGCCGTCGCCGGCGCGCTTGCCGAAGACCAGCAGGTCGGACAACGAGTTGCCGCCGAGGCGGTTCGAGCCGTGCATGCCGCCGGAGCACTCGCCCGCGGCGAACAGGCCCGGCACGGACGCCTGGCCGGTGTCCGGGTCGACCTCGATGCCGCCCATGACGTAGTGGCACGTGGGGCCGACCTCCATCGGCTCCTTCGTGATGTCGACGTCGGCCAGCTCCTTGAACTGGTGGTGCATCGACGGGAGGCGCTTGATGATCGTCTCGGCCGGCATGCGGCTGGACACGTCGAGGAAGACGCCACCGTGCGGTGACCCGCGACCGGCCTGCACCTCGGAGTTGATGGCGCGGGCGACCTCGTCACGCGGCAGCAGCTCCGGCGGACGCTTGTTGTTGTCCGCGTCGGTGTACCAGCGGTCCGCCTCCTCCTCGGTGGTGGCGTACTGGTCCTTGAACACGTCCGGGATGTAGTCGAACATGAACCGCTTGCCCTCGGAGTTCGTGAGGACGCCGCCGTCGCCGCGCACCGACTCGGTGACGAGGATGCCCTTCACCGACGGGGGCCAGACCATGCCCGTGGGGTGGAACTGCAGGAACTCCATGTTGATCAGCGACGCCCCGGCCCGCAGCGCGAGCGCGTGGCCGTCGCCGGTGTACTCCCAGGAGTTGCTCGTGACCTTGTAGGACTTGCCGACGCCGCCGGTGGCCATGACGATCGCGGGCGCCTCGAGCAGCAGGTGCCGGCCGGACTCGCGCCAGTAGGCCAGCGCACCGGCGATGCGCTCGCCGTCCTTGATCAGGTCGGTGACGGTGCACTCGGCGTAGACCTTGATGTTGGCCTCGTAGTCGCCGGTGCGGGCGAAGTCGTCCTGCTGCAGCGAGACGATCTTCTGCTGCAGCGTGCGGATCATCTCCAGGCCCGTGCGGTCGCCGACGTGCGCGAGGCGCGGGTAGGTGTGGCCGCCGAAGTTGCGCTGGCTGATCTTGCCCTCGGGCGTGCGGTCGAACAGCGCGCCGTAGGTCTCGAGCTCCCAGACGCGGTCGGGCGCCTCCTTGGCGTGCAGCTCCGCCATCCGCCAGTTGTTGAGGAACTTGCCGCCGCGCATGGTGTCGCGGAAGTGGACCATCCAGTTGTCGTTGGGGTTCACGTTGCCCATGGCGGCCGCGCAGCCGCCCTCGGCCATCACCGTGTGCGCCTTGCCGAACAGCGACTTGCTGATGATCGCCGTCTTCTTGCCGGCCTCGCGGGCCGCAATGGCCGCCCGCAGTCCGGAGCCTCCGGCGCCGATGACGATGACGTCGTAGGAGTGCGTCTCGATCTCGCTCACGAAGTGAGTCCTCTCAGTTCACGAATCGGAGATCGTCGAACCAGTCGGCCGACAAGCCCCAGATGTAGAAGTCGGTGATCGCGAGCGTGCCGAGCGTGACCCACGCCAGCAGCATGTGCCGCCCGTTGAGCTTGGAGATGCCCAGCCAGAGCCGGTAGCGCACCGGGTGCTTGGAGAAGTGGTTCAGCTTGCCGCCCATGATGCTGCGGCAGGAGTGGCAGCTGACCGTGTACGTCCAGAGCAGCAGCACGTTGATCACGAGGATCACGTTGCCGAGACCGAAGCCGAACTCACCGTCCGCGGTGGTGAACGCGTGGATCGCGTCCCAGGTGTTGATCACCGAGATGATCACCGCGGCGTAGAAGAAGTAGCGGTGCGCGTTCTGGCCGATCAGCGGGAAGCGGGTCTCGCCGCTGTACGAGGAGTGCGGCTCGGCGACGGCGCAGGCCGGCGGCGACATCCAGAACGCCCGGTAGTACGCCTTGCGGTAGTAGTAGCAGGTCAGGCGGAAGAGCAGCAGGAACGGCAGGGTCATCGCCGCGTACGGCAGGATCGGCCAGTCCGGCAGGAACCGCCCGAACTCCGCCGCCTCCGGCGTGCACCCGTTCGAGACGCACGGCGAGTAGAACGGCGTCAGGTAGTGGTACTGGTCGATCCAGTAGTGGTCCTGCATGAACGCCCGGAACGTCGCGTAGGCGACCCAGAGCGTCAGCCCCGCGGCCTGGATCGCCGGCGGGAACCACCAGCGGTCGGTACGGAGGGTCCTGGCCGCGATCGCGGCCCTCCCTGCGCCTTGGCGCGGCGCCGCGTCGGGGGCAGTTGTCGTCATGCCTGGTCCGTTCTCGTCGGTGGCCCGAAGTCCCGCGTGACAATACGCGGCCACCGTAGACCCGTCTCGGCGGGAGGGGCAAAGTCATTGTGAGGCTCCCTTTCATAGCCTCCGTCTATCGACGCGTAGGATGCCGTTTCGTGCAGGTCCAACAGCTCGCCTACTTCGCCGCCGTCGCCCGGACGCGCCACTTCACCCAGGCCGCCGAGCTCGTCGGCGTCGCCCAGCCCACGCTCTCCAAGCAGATCCGCGTGCTGGAGAACTCGCTCGGCACCGCGCTGTTCGTGCGCAACCGCGGGGCCATCGAGCTGACCAGTGCCGGTGAGGCCCTGCTCCCCCACGCCGAGCGCATCCTGATCGACGTCGAGAGTGCCGAGCGCTCCGTGCAGGAGGTCACCGGGCTGCGTCGCGGCCGGGTCCGGCTCGGCGCCACCCCGTCGCTGTGCGACGGACTGCTGCCGGACATCCTGACCAGGTTCCACGCGACGCACCCGGACATCGACCTCGAGATCCAGGAGGCCGGGTCGCGCGTCCTCACCCGCGAGCTGCTGCAGGGCGAGCTCGACCTGGCGCTGCTGATCGTCCCGCCGCGCGGGTCGGACCAGATGGCCGGGCTGGAGACCACGCCACTGCTCCGGGAGAGCCTCGTGCTCGCCAGCCCCGGCGACGCCGAGCTGCCCGACGCGCTCGAGGTGTCGGACCTGCGCGACCTGCCGCTGGTGATGTTCCGCGAGGGCTACGACCTGCGCGAGGTGACCCTGCGGGCCTGCGCGTCGGCCGGCTTCACCCCGCGGCTGGCCGTCGAGGGCGGAGAGATGAGTGCCGTGCTGCGGTTCGTCGAGGCCGGTCTCGGGCACGCCGTCGTGCCGGAGATGGTCATGGGCCGGCGCCCCGGCCTGCGCGCCACCGCACTGACCAAGCCGTCGCTGCGGCGCGAGATCGCGCTCGCGAACCGGCCGGCGGCGCTCCAGCTCGCCGCCCTGGCCTTCCGGGACGAGCTGCTCGCGTCCTTCTAGTGGCCGCCGAGAGCGAACCGGTGCTGCGGGACCCAGCCGGCCTCGTCCTCGTGCAGGTAGAGCGCGAACTCGGTGACGTCGAACGCGCAGGCGTAGTCGCGCAGGGAGTCGTCGGCCCGGTCGAGTGCGGCGTCGTCCAGGTGGTGGGCCACCGTGACGTGCGGGTGGAACGGGAACTCCGGGTCCGGACCGCCGAGGGTGCTGCGGACGTGCGAGGCCAGGATCTCGGTCTCGGAGATGCCCTGGCTGACCGCCACGAACACCACCGGCGACACGGGCCGGAACGAGCCCGTGCCGCGCAGCTCCATCCGGAACGGCGAGACGAGGGCTGCGGCGCCGTGCAGGCGGTCGCGGACGTCGTCGAGCGCCGCCTCGTCGACGTCGTGCGGCGGCATGAGGGTCACGTGACTGGGGACGCTCTCCGCGAGCGGGTCGCCGAAGCCGGCGCGGGCCTCCTGGAGCTGAGTGCCGTAGGGATCCGGGACCGCGATCGCGACACCCATTCGGACCAGCCGCCCACGGCCCGGCACCCCCGCCGACTCGCTCATTTCGCCGGCAGGAATCCCGAGCGGTCGTACACGGTGGCGAGCGTCGTGGCGGCGACCTCGCGGGCCTGCGCCGCACCGTGCGCCAGGATGCGGTCGAGCTCGGCCCGGTCGCCCAGCAGCTCGCGGGTGCGCTCCCCGAACGTGCCGACGAAGTCGGCCACCAGGTCGCCGAGCGCCACCTTGAAGTGGCCGTACTGCTGGCCGTCGAACTCCGCGACGATGTCGTCGATCGACCGGTCGGTGAGCGCCGAGAAGATCAGGAGCAGGTTCGAGATGCCGGGCTTCTCCACCGGGTCGAACCGGATCTCCGAGCCGGAGTCCGTGACGGCCGAGCGGATCTTCTTCGCCGCCTTCTTCGGGTCGTCGAGCAGGTCGACGACGCCGTTGGGCGACGACTGCGACTTGCTCATCTTGGCGCCGGGCTCCTGCAGGTCGTAGATCTTGGCGGTCGCCTTCAGGACGTACGGCTCGGGCACGGTGAACGTCTCGCCGAAGCGGTGGTTGAAGCGCTGCGCGAGGTTGCGGGTGAGCTCGACGTGCTGCCGCTGGTCCTCGCCCACCGGGACCTTGTCGGCCTGGTACAGGAGGATGTCCGCCGCCATGAGGATCGGGTAGGTGAACAGCCCGACGCTCGCGGACTCCGAGCCGCCCTTGGTGGTCTTGTCCTTGAACTGCGTCATGCGGCTGGCCTCGCCGAAGCCGGTGATGCCGCCGAGCACCCACGCGAGCTGGGCGTGCTCGGGCACCTGGCTCTGGACGAACACGGCGCTGCGCTCGGGGTCGACCCCCGCAGCGAGCAGCTGCGCCGCGGCGACGTACGTGCGCTCTCGAAGGGCCGCCGGGTCGTACTCGATGGTGATCGCGTGGAGGTCCGGGATGAAGTAGAACGCCTCGAAGTCGTCCTGGAGCGCCACCCACTGCTTGAACGCCCCGAAGTAGTTGCCGAGGTGGTACGAGTCGGCGGTCGGCTGGGCGCCGGAGAGCACCCGTGGCCTCGAGGGGGCATCAGGCATGCTGTGCATTCTGCCAGGCCAGTCCAGGTCTTCCGCCCGTAGGCTCACGCCATGGCTGACGTGCGCACATGGCGGATCCCGGGGCGGGTCAACCTCATCGGGGAGCACCTCGACTACTCCGGCGGACCGGCCCTCCCGTTCGCCATCGACCGCGGTCTGACGCTCAAGGCGCGGGCTCGCGACGACGACACGGTGAACGTGTGGAGTGATGGGCGCAAGGCGTCGTTCACCGTCGGGGAGTCGACCGATGACTGGGCGGCTCTGGTCGCCGGGGTGGTGCGGGCGGTGCCGGGTGCCCGCGGCGCCGACCTGGTGGTGGAGTCCGACCTGCCGGTCGGCGCGGGGCTGTCGTCGTCGGCAGCGCTCACGTGCGGCGTGGCGAGCGCGCTCGACGAGCTCGGGTCGCTCGGGCTGAGCCGGATGGACGTGGCGAAGGCGTCGCAGCAGGCCGAGCACGAGACGTCGGGGGCACCGACCGGGCTGATGGACCAGCTCGCCGTGCTGCACGGTCGCGCCGGGCACGCGGTGCTCGTCGACTGCGCCACCGACCCGCCGTCCGTGCGCGAGGTGCCGATCGACGTCGAGGCCGACGGCCTGGCCCTCGTCGTGATCGTCACCGGGGCGTCGCACGAGCACGGCACCAGCGGCTACGCCGACCGTCGGCGTGAGTGCGAGGAGGCCGCGGCCCTGCTGGGGCTCGACCACCTGGCTGAGGCGGGGCCGGACGCGATCCTGCGGATCGAGGACGAGACCCTCAAGGCCCGCACGCGGCACGTCATCACCGAGACCGCGCGAGTCCGCGGGGCGCTGCGGGCGGTCGAGTCCGGTGCGTGGACCCAGCTCGGCACGATGCTCACCGCGTCGCACGCGTCGCTCCGCGACGACTTCCAGGTCAGCTGCGCCGAGCTGGACGTCGCCGTCGACGCCGCGCTCGAGGCCGGCGCGCTCGGCGCCCGCATGACCGGCGGCGGCTTCGGCGGCAGCGCCGTGGCGCTCGTGCCGCAGGACCGGGTCCGGCCCGTGCGCGAACTGGTGGAGCAGCGCTACGACTCCGTCGGCTGGCCGGCGCCGGACATCTTCGTCGTCCACCCGTCCGACGGTGCGAGACTAGAGGCGTGACCGCACGACGCATCGCGTACCAGGGCGAGCCCGGCGCCAACTCCCACATCGTGTGCAAGCAGCACTACCCCGAGTGGGAGGCCGTGGCCTGCGCGTCGTTCGAGGACGTCTTCGCCGCCGTCGAGAACGGTGACGCCGAGCTCGCGCTGATCCCGATCGACAACTCGATCGCCGGCCGCGTCGCCGACATCCACCACTTCCTGCCGACGTCCGGGCTGCACATCATCGCCGAGCACTTCCTGCGCATCCAGTTCAACCTCATGGCGGTGCCGGGCTCGAGCCTCGAGACCATCAAGACGGTGCACAGCCACGTGCACGCGCTCGGACAGTGCCGTCGCGTCATCCGCGAGCACGGCCTGACACCGATCATCTCCGGCGACACCGCCGGCGCCGCGCGCGAGATCGCCGACGCGCAGGACGTCACGCAGGCCGCCATCGCGCCGCCGCTCGCCGCCGAGATCTACGGCCTCGAGATCCTCGCCGAGGACGTCGAGGACGAGGACCACAACACCACCCGGTTCGTCGTGCTGTCGCCGGAGATGGTGGAGGCGCCCCGCGGCCAGGGTCCCGTCGTCACGAGCTTCATCTTCAACGTGCGCAACCTGCCGGCGTCGCTCTACAAGGCGCTCGGCGGCTTCGCCACCAACGGCGTCAACATGACCAAGCTGGAGAGCTACATGGTCGGCGGCGAGTTCACCGCCACCCAGTTCCTCGCCGAGGTCGACGGCCACCCCGAGGACATCGGGGTCAAGCGGGCGCTCGAGGAGCTGACCTTCTTCACGACCGAGGTCAAGATCCTCGGCGTCTACCCGGCCGACCCGTTCCGCGCCGAGGGATGACCCTTGCTTGGCCTCTGAGCGTCCCGGTCCTGACCGACGGGGTCGTCACGCTCCGCGCGCACGTCCGCGCCGACGTCGACGCGATGCTCGAGATGGCCCAGGACCCCGAGATGGTGCGCTGGACGTCCGTCCCGGAGGAACAGACGCGCGCGGGTACCGAGGAGTTCGCGTTCGCCGTCATCCCGAAGGGCTGGGACCAGGGCACGAACCGGTGCTGGGCCATCGAGGCCGACGGCGGGTACGTCGGCAACGTCGACGTCCGCGGGATGCCGATCGCCGACATCGGCTTCGCCCTCCACCCCTCGGCTCGCGGACGTGGCCTGATGGTGCGGGCCGTCCGGCTCGCCACCGACTGGGCCTTCACCCACGGCGGCGTCGAGATCGTCCACTGGCGGGCGCACGTCGGGAACGTCGCGTCGCTGCGCGTGGCGCACCGGACCGGCTTCACCTTGCACGGCATCACGCCGGGGATCCTGCACGAGCGCGGTCAGGTGATCGACGCGTGGACGGCGTCGCGGCGGTTCGGCGACGCCCCACTGCCCGACGTGCCGTGGGCCGAGGCGACAGCCCTGGAGACCGAACGGCTCCGGCTGCGACCGCTCCGCGACGACGACACCCCGCGGATCGTCGAGGCCTGCTCCGATCCTGCGTCGCGGCAGTGGCTGCGGAACCTGCCGCACCCGTACACGACGGAGTCCGCACGGGAGTTCCTGCACGACGTCAGCTGGCGCGAGGCGCGCGGCACCAAGATCACCTGGGCGGTCGCGGACCGGGCCGACGACCAGCTGCTGGGCACCGTCGCCCTCATGAAGCTGC
This sequence comes from Aeromicrobium terrae, assembly GCF_008039565.1. Lineage (GTDB taxonomy): Bacteria > Actinomycetota > Actinomycetes > Propionibacteriales > Nocardioidaceae > Aeromicrobium > Aeromicrobium terrae. Next base: position 73,505 of record NZ_VDUX01000008.1, on the reverse strand, counting down.
ACAGCCCCACGGACGCGGAGGTCGGCTACTGGATGCACCCGGACGCCCGCGGGCGCGGGATCATGACCGAGGCCGTCCGCGCCGTCGTCCAGCACGCGTTCGACCCGGCCGGGCTCGATCGGCACCGGGTGTCCCTCCACGCCGCTGCCACCAACGCGGCGAGCAACGGGGTCGCGGTCGCGGCCGGCTTCCGCCTCGTCGGCACCGAGACCGCGGCCGAGCAGCTCGGCGACGGGACCTTCGACGACCTCAACACCTACGAGGTTCTGCGGCCCTGAGCAGCGATGTGTTGGCGGACAGGAGCAGAATCGCTTCCCATGACCGTCCGCGAACCTGACGCCACCACCGACCAGCCCGCCGGGGTGAACCCCTGGCCCGCCCTCTGGGCGATGGTCATCGGCTTCTTCATGATCCTCGTCGACAACACCATCGTGTCCGTCGCGACGCCCGCCATCCTCGACGACCTGAAGACCGACGTCGGCAGCGTCATCTGGGTCACCAGCGCCTACCTGCTCGCGTACGCCGTGCCGCTGCTCGTCACCGGCCGGCTCGGCGACCGGTACGGCCCCAAGAACGTCTACCTGATCGGGCTCACGATCTTCACCCTGTCGTCGCTGTGGTGCGGGCTCACCGGTTCGATCGAGATGCTGATCACCGCCCGCGTCGTGCAGGGCCTGGGCGCGTCGATGATGACCCCGCAGACCATGGCCGTCATCACCCGCACGTTCCCGGCCGCCAATCGCGGCAGCGCCATGGCGCTCTGGGGCGCCACGGCCGGCATGGCCACCCTGGTCGGCCCGATCCTCGGCGGCGTGCTCGTCGACGGCGCCGGCTGGGAGTGGATCTTCTTCATCAACGTCCCGGTCGGGATCGTCGGTTTCGTCATGGCCTGGCGTCTGGTGCCGTCGCTGGAGACGCACTCGCACACGTTCGACTGGGTGGGCGTCGGCCTCAGCGCCGTCGGCATGTTCTGCCTGGTGTTCGGGATCCAGGAGGGCGAGAAGTACGACTGGGGCACGATGACCGGCATCATCTCGGTGCCGCTGCTCATCGCGCTCGGGCTCCTCATCCTCGCCGCGTTCCTGTGGTGGCAGAGCCGGATCCAGCGCGAGCCGCTCGTGCCGCTCGGCCTGTTCCGCGACCGCAACTTCTCCCTGGCCAACGCCGGCATCTCGCTCGTCTCGTTCGCCATCACGTCCATGGCGCTGCCGTTCATGTTCTACGCGCAGGCGGTGCGCGGTCTGAGCCCCACCAAGTCGGCGCTGCTGCTGGTGCCGATGGCCCTGGTCACCGGCATCCTGGCGCCGTTCGTCGGCCGACTCACCGACCGGCTGCACCCGCGCTACCTGGTCGGCACCGGATTCGCCGCGTCGTCGGTGGCACTGTTCTGGCTGATCCAGGTCACCACCGTCGGCAGCGCCGTCTGGGAGATCCTCGTGCCGATGGCCCTGTTCGGCGTCGGCAACGCGTTCCTCTGGGCGCCACTGTCCGCCACCGCCACCCGCAACCTGCCGATGGCGTCGGCCGGGGCGGGAGCGGGCGTCTACAACACGACGCGCCAGGTGGGTGCGGTGCTCGGCAGCGCGGCCATCGCGGCGCTCATGGAGGCCCGTCTGTCCGCCAACCTGCCGAGCTTCTCCGGCTCCATGGAGGGCGCCCAGACGGCCGGGCAGAAGCTCCCGGCAGAGGTCGCCGGGCCGTTCGCCGACGCCATGGCGCAGTCGGTGGTCCTGCCGGCCGTCGCGCTGGCTCTCGGGCTGATCGTCGCCGCGATGTTCGCCCGGCCGGCCCACGCGACCCGGCCGGCGGCACCGGCTCCCGCCGCGGAGGCCTAGCGTGCCGCCCACCTTCGTCCTCACGCTCTCGTGCCCGGACCGGCCCGGACTGGTCTACGCGGTCACGCGGTGGATCGCCGAAGGTGGCGGCAACATCCTCGACAGCCAGCAGTTCACCGACACCAGCGACGGTGAGTTCTTCCTGCGGGTCCACTTCGAGACCGGTCAGGACCTCGAGGCCCTGCGCACCGGGATGCAGCCGGTGGCGCAGGAGCACTCGATGGACGTCACGATCGTCGAGGCCGAGCGGCCGCTGCGCACCCTGGTCATGGCGTCGAAGGACGGGCACTGCCTCAACGACCTGCTGTTCCGGCAGTCCACCGGCGGACTGAACATCGTCGTGCCGGCCGTGGTCTCGAACCACGCCGACCTCGAGCGCCTCGTGGCTCGCTTCGATGTTCCGTTCCACCACGTGCCGGTCACGCCGGAGTCCAAGCCGGCGGCCGAGGCCCGCCTGCTCGAGCTCGTCGACGAGCTGGACGTCGACCTCGTCGTCCTGGCTCGCTACATGCAGGTGCTCTCCGACGCCACGTGCACCGCGCTCGCCGGCCGCGCCATCAACATCCACCACAGCTTCCTGCCGAGCTTCAAGGGCGCACGCCCGTACCACCAGGCGCACGACCGCGGCGTGAAGCTCATCGGCGCCACCGCCCACTACGTCACCAACGACCTCGACGAGGGCCCGATCATCGACCAGGGCGTCCTGCGGGTGGACCACCGCATGACCCCCGCCGACCTCGCCCGCGCCGGCCGCGACGTCGAGTCGCAGACCCTCTCCCGGGCGGTCCAGCTGCACGCCGAGTCCCGCGTCCTCCTCAACGGCCCCCGGACCGTCGTGTTCGCCTAGTCCCGCTCGGCGATGTGCACCACGGCGTCGCCGCTGTTGACCAGGGGCGCCTCGGTGCGGCCGACGACGATGCCGGTGCGGTCGGCGTGGACGAGGCGGACGCGGCGGCCGAACGAGTCGGACAGGCCGCCGAGACGCTGGCCCTGCTCGACCTCCTGGCCGAGGTGCACGTCGAGGTGCAGGATTCCCGAGCCGCGGGCGCGGACCCAGCCGCTGCGGTCGCACGCGACGCTCGGGGGTGGATCCTCCCCGGGTTCGGCGTCGATCATGTCGAGGCGCGCGAGCACCCGGCGGACGCCGTCCACCCCGGCGTCGACGGCCCAGTCGTCGAAGCGGCGGGCCTCGCCGGCCTCGTAGAGCAGCACCGTCGCGCCGTGCTCGCGGGCGGCGTGCCGCAGCGAGCCGTCGCGCAGCCGGGCGTTCAGCATGACCGGGGCGGCGAACGCCTCGGCGAGGTCACGGGTGCGCGGGTCGTCGAGGTCGGCGCGGATCTGCGGGAGGTTGGAGCGCTGGTCGGAGCCGGTGTGCAGGTCGATGCCGACCTCACACTTGGCCACCACCTCGGTCATCATCAGGTGCGCGATGCGGGCGGCGAGCGAGCCGCGGGGGGAGCCGGGGAACGAGCGGTTGAGGTCGCGGCGGTCGGGCAGGTAGCGCGAGCCGATCATGAAGCCGTGCACGTTGACGATCGGCACCGCGATGAGGGTCCCGCGCAGCGTCTTCGCCGACAGGCCGGCGAGCACCTGCCGGATGACCTCGACGCCGACCACCTCGTCGCCGTGGATGGCCGCGTTCACCCAGACCGTCGGTCCGTCCTCGCGGCCGTGCAGCACCCGGACGGGCAGGTCGACGTCGGCACCGGTGACGAGGCGGGTGATGGGCAGGGCGAGGTCGCGCGCCGCACCGGCCCGGACGCGCACCGACCCGATGGCGAAGGACTCACGCACCATCAGCGGCCCCGGTTCTTGCGACGCTCGCGCTTCTTCGGGCGGCCGCCGAGGTACGACCGGCCGGGGTCGACGACGTAGGCGCCGCGCAGCGCCTCGCGGCCGATCAGCATGCGGAACCCCATCTCGTCGCGCCGGCTCAGGGTGACTTCGGCGGTGACCGCGCGGCCCACCAGCTCGACGTCCATCAGCACCACGACCCGCTCCTCGATGTGTCCGGACGAGCTGCGCACGCGACGCCGGTCGTGCACCGGCAGCTCGGCCTCGACGGCGTCGTCGGACGACCGCTGCCACGGCTGTACCCGGAATCGCACGCAGTCCTCGCCGTCGCGCACGACCTCCTCGATGTCGAAGGCGTGCAGGGCCGACGAGCGGGCCCCGGTGTCGAGCTTCGCCTTCATCCACGGGACGCCGAGGTCCGGGAGGCTCACCCACTCGCGCCATCCGGCAACGATGTTTGAATGAGGTGGTGACACAGGCCCATCCTCGCAGGCACACCGCATGAAGCTCGCCATCCTCTCCCGGTCGCCCCGCGCGTACAGCACCCAGCGACTCCGAGCGGCGGCCCTGGACCGGGGCCACGAGGTGAAGGTCCTCAACACGCTGCGCTTCGCGATCGACCTGTCCGACGACGAGCCCGACCTGCAGTACCGGGGCAAGCAGCTGTCGCACTACGACGCCGTCCTGCCGCGCATCGGAAGCTCCATCACGTACTTCGGCACCGCGGTGGTGCGGCAGTTCGAGCAGATGGACGTGTACACGCCGAACACGTCGTACGGCATCGCGAACTCCCGCGACAAGCTGCGGGCCACGCAGATCCTGTCGCGGCACAACATCGAGATGCCGGCCACCACGTTCGTCCGCGACCGCAAGGACGTGATCGCGGCGATCGAGCGGGTCGGCGGCGCCCCCGTGGTCATCAAGCTGCTCGAGGGCACCCAGGGCATCGGCGTCATTCTCGCCCCGACCATCAAGGTGGCCGAGGCGATCATCGAGACGCTGCAGAGCACCCGCCAGAACGTCCTGATCCAGCGCTTCGTGAAGGAGAGCAAGGGTCGCGACATCCGCGCCCTCGTCGTCGGCGACCGCGTCGTGGCGGCGATGCGACGGACCGCCCAGGGCGACGAGTTCCGCTCGAACGTCCACCGCGGCGGCACCGTGGAGCGGGTGGAGCTCGACGAGGCGTACGAGGAGGCCGCCGTCCGCTCGGCGCAGATCATGGGACTGCGCGTCGCCGGCGTCGACATGCTCGAGGGCCGGCGCGGACCGCTCGTCATGGAGGTCAACTCCTCCCCCGGACTGCAGGGCATCGAGGAGGCCACGAAGCTCGACGTCGCGGGAGCGATCATCGACTACGTCGACAACCAGGTCGCGTTCCCCGAGATCGACGTGCGGCAGCGGCTGACGGTCTCCACCGGCTACGGCGTGGCCGAGATCGTCGTCCAGGCGGCGTCCGACCTCGTCGGCACGACCCTCGACGACTCCGGCCTGCGCGAGCGCGACATCACGACCCTGACCGTCCACCGCGGCACCCGGGTCATCCCGAACCCGCGCGGCTCGCTGGAGCTGGAGGCCGGCGACCGGCTGCTGTGCTTCGGCAAGCTCGAGGAGATGCGGTCCATGATCCCGACCCGCCGGCAGCGCCGGACCCGGGTCAAGCGGCTCACGAACAAGGCGATCCAGGAGGCCGCGGGCGACGACTCGCCGCGTCCTCCCAGCCGCACCGAGCCGGACGGCCCGTCGTCCTGATCCCGACACCTCAGCATCTCCACAGGTGACGCCCAGCGTCGTCACAGGGTTCGGAGTCACCGTTCGAAGGGACACCCCCTGAAGAACGGAACCATCATGGACAGATCGACAGCAGTACGGATCGGCATCGCCGGCATCGTGGCGAGCCTCGGGCTCGCGGTCGGCGGCGTGGCCCTGGCCTCGGCCGACAGCGACGGCCCGGACCTGGGCGTCCACCCCGGCGCACCTCACCGTGCCGAGCGCGGGGACCTGGCGAAGTCGCTGGCGAAGGAGCTCGGGGTCTCCGAGAGCAAGGTCAAGGACGCGCTCGACGCCGTGCGCGACCAGCACCGCCCCGGCCGCGTCGACCGCGACGAGGTGCGCAAGGAGGTCCGAGCCGACCTGGTGAAGCCCCTCGACAAGGCCGTCGAGGACGGGACCCTGACGAAGGCCGACAAGGCGTCGGTGCTGAAGGCGTTCAACGCCAAGATCCTCGGCGGCGGCTTCGGGAGGCCGGGCCCACGCTGAGGGCGCCCGGCAGCGGTGTCGGCGGCTACTGTGACGGCATGGAGCAACCCGTCAGCGCAGCCGTCGGCGCCGTGGCCGGCGTCGGGACCGACGTCCTCGTCGAGAAGCTGGCGCCGAGGCACCGCACGCTCGCACTGGCCGCCGGGCTCGTCACCGCCGCCGCGATCTACCCGATCGCGCGGCGCAGGCGGTCGTTCGGCGGACCGCTGCTGCGCGAGGTCGCGGGGCTCGTCGCCGCAGGCGCCGTCGCGTCGATGGCGGCGCAGGAGCGGTCCACGCGCACCCGTAACCTCGTCGCCGCCGGCTGGGCCGCGCACGCGGCGTTCGACATGCTGCACGACCCGGGACGCGACTCCGCCATCCCGAGCTGGTACCCGGCGATGTGCGCCGGCTACGACCTCGCGGTGGCCGGGCGGCTCGTCACGGCCTGAGTCCGGAGGCCGGCCGCGAAGATCAGCAGGCCGAGCACGGCGAGACCGGCACCCACGACGCTCGGCGCCCGGTAGCCCCACCCGGCGTCGATGACGACCGCGCCGACCCACGCCCCGAGGCCGTTGGCCACGTTGAGCGCGGAGTGGTTGAGCGCGGCGCCGAGCATCTGCGCGTCGCCCGCCGCGTGCATAAGGCGCATCTGCAGCGTGATGGCGAGCACCGACCCCAGCACGCCGATGACGAAGACCAGGGCGGCGGCGCTCGCCGGGGTGCCGGCCGTCATGGACAGCACGACGAGGGTGGCGGCCAGCGCGACGAACCCGGCCAGCACCGACCGCTCGACGTCCCAGTCGGCCAGGACCCCGGCCAGCCACGAGCCGAGCACCGACCCGACGCCGAAGAAGAACAGGAACCACGGGATCGCCGACCGCGAGAGCTCGGTGACGTCGGTGACGATGGGCCCGACGTAGCTGTACATCGCGAAGACGCCGCCGAAGCCGATCATGCCGGCGGAGACGGCGAAGAGGACCTGCGAGCACTTCAGCGCCTGGAGCTCACCCCGGACGGACGCGCCAGGGTTGCCGGGCGCGTGCGGCACGAACGCCAGCACGAGCGCGCCGGCCACGACGGTGATGCCGAGGACGAGCCAGTAGGCGCTGCGCCAGCCCAGGTTCTGCCCGAGCCACGTGCTGGCGGGCACGCCCACGACGGTGGCGACCGAGAGGCCGAGCATCACCCGGCTCACCGCACGCCCCCGACGCTCCGGCGTCACCAGCGACGCGGCGAGCAGTGACGCGACGCCGAAGTAGGCGCCGTGCGGCAGGCCCGCGATGAACCGAGCGCCCATGACCTGCCAGTACCCGTGGGCGAGGGCGGTCAGCGCGTTGCCGACGCCGAGCGCCAGGACGAGCCCGACGGCCAGCTCGCGCCGCGGCAGGCGGGCGGCGAGCGACACGATGACCGGGGCGCCGACCACGACGCCGAACGCGTACGCGGTGATGATGTGGCCGGTGCGCGGGATCGACTCGTCGATGCCCTCGGAGATGTCCTGCAGCAGGCCCATCGTGACGAACTCCGTGGTGCCGATGGCGAACCCGCCAAGAGCCAGCGCGAGGATCGCGAGGCCGGCGTGGGAGGCGCGGATGCGTCGCACGGTCTCGAGAGTCGTCACGTGGTGGTCAAGACCACTGGTCGGCGCACTATTCCGTCGGCGGGCAGTGACAGGCTGGGCCCGTGCGCCACATCACGCCCGACGAGCGCCGAGCGCGACTCGGTGTCCGTCATGCTCTCGCCGCGCCCGCCCCCGATGTCGTCGAGGCCGCTCGCGCGGTGGTGGCGCTGCACGGCACGGATCCCGCCACCACGGTCCTGTCGGCGCTCGCCCGGACGGACGGTGCCTCCCCCGCCGACATGGAGCGGACGCTCTACGACGACAAGGCGCTCGTCCGCGTGCTCGCCATGCGCCGCACGGTGTTCGCCGTGCCGCGCGAGAACGCCACCGTGGTGCTGGCCGGCGCCGGCGACGTCGTCGCGAGACAGCAACGGACACTGCTGGCCAAGATGCTCGTGGAGTCGGGCGTCACCGCCGACCCGGAGCCGTGGATCGAGAAGGCCGAGGCGGCCGCCCTGGCCGTCATCGCCGAGGCCGGCGAGGTCACCGGCCCCGAGCTCGCCGCCGCCGACCCCATGCTGGGCTCGCGGGTGAAGGCCGGGTCGGGCAAGTGGTCGGCCGAGGTGAGCGTCGCCAGCCGGCTGCTGACGCTGATGTCGGCCGACGGCTCGGTGATGCGCGCCCGGCCGCGCGGCGGCTGGACGTCCACCCAGTTCCGGTGGTCCACCGCCGAGGCCTGGCTGGGCCCCGTCGAGCGACCCGACACCGCGGATGCGGCGGCGCAGCTGGCCCGGTGGTGGATGGAGCGGTACGGGCCGGCCACCCCGGACGACCTGCAGTGGTGGACCGGCTGGACCAAGTCGCGCACGAAGGCGGCGCTCGAGACGCTCGACCTGGTCGAGGTCGAGCTCGACCAGGGCCCCGGCGTGGTGCTCGCGGACGACGTCGAGCCGGTGGAGGCTCCCGCCTGGGTCGCCCTGCTGCCCGCGCTCGACCCGTCCTCGATGGGCTGGAAGCACCGCGACTGGCTGCTGGGCGAGCACCGCGAGCAGGTCTACGACGCCAACGGCAACGCCGGACCCACCGTGTGGGTCGACGGCCGGATCGTCGGCGGCTGGGCCCAGCGCGACGACGGCGAGGTCGTCACCCGCGTGCTGGCCGATGTCGGGCAGGAGGCCACGCACGCCATCGCCGCTCGGGCGGCCGACCTCACCGAGATGCTCGGCGAGGTTCGGCTCAAGGCCCGCGCCCGCGGCTGGACCGAGGTGGAGAAGGCGCTGCGCGGCTAGGGAACGGCCGGTCCGGCCGGCCGGTCGTTGAGGATCCGCTGGAACAGCACCTGGTCCTGCCACTCCCCCGCGATGTAGAGCATCTGCGGCGCGCGGCCGAACTCGACGAATTCGTGACGGCGCAGCACGGCCTGCGACGCGGCGTTCTCCGGCAACGTCGCGGCCTCGAGCCGATGCAGCCCGAGGTCGTCGGCCCGGTCGATCGCGTGCTGCACCATCGCACCGGCAATCCCGCGGCCGACGTGGGTGGCGGCGACCCAGTAGCCCAGGCTCGCCGACAGGAGGACGCCGCGGATGATGTTGTTGACGTTCAGCCGGGCGACCACGCGGTCGCCCTCGAGCACGACCCATGCCTCGACGAGGCCGTTCTCGACCGCCATCAGCTGACGGGTGATCTCGATGCGCTGACCCGCGTCGGTGAAGAAGTCGGGCGAGCGCCGCGGCTCCCACGGAGCGAGGTGCTCCGCGTTCACCCGGTACGCCTCGGCGAGCGCCGAGGCGTCCTCGAGCCGTACCCGCCGCAGCTCGAGGCCGTCCAGCGCGTCAGGCAAGGGTCGCGAGGATCCCGTTGAAGGTCTCCGACGGGCGCATCACGGCGCTCGCCTTGGCGTCGTCGGGCCGGTAGTAGCCGCCGATGTCGGCGGGCGAGCCCTGCACGGCGAGCAGCTCCTCGGCGATCGCCGACTCGTTCGCGGCGAGGTCCTCGGCCACCTTCGCGAAGGCCGCGGCGAGGTCGGCGTCCTCCTGTTGCGACGCAAGCTCCTGCGCCCAGTAGAGCGCCAGGTAGAAGTGGCTGCCGCGGTTGTCGATCTCGCCGGCCTTGCGGCTCGGCGACTTGTTCTCCTCCAGGAACGTGCCGGTGGCGCGGTCCAGGGTGTCGGCGAGGATCTGCGCGCGGGCGTTGCCCGTGGTGGTCGCGAGGTGCTCGAAGCTCGACGCGAGGGCGAGGAACTCGCCGAGGCTGTCCCAGCGCAGGTGGTTCTCCTTGACGAGCTGCTGCACGTGCTTGGGAGCCGACCCGCCGGCGCCGGTCTCGAACAGGCCGCCGCCGTTGATCAGCGGCACGATCGACAGCATCTTCGCGCTGGTGCCGAGCTCGAGGATCGGGAACAGGTCGGTGTTGTAGTCGCGCAGCACGTTGCCGGTGACGCTGATGGTGTCCTCGCCCTTGCGGATGCGCTCGAGCGAGAACGCGCACGCCTCGGCCGGGGGCATGATCTCGATCTGCAGGCCGTCCGTGTCGTGCTCAGGAAGGTATTGCTTCACCTTCTCGATCAGGTTCGCGTCGTGGGCGCGGGTCGGGTCCAGCCAGAAGACGGCCGGGGTGTCGGACGCGCGGGCGCGAGTGACGGCGAGCTCGACCCAGTTGCGGATCGGCACGTCCTTGGTCTGGCAGGCGCGCCAGATGTCACCGGCCTGCACGTCGTGCTCGACCAGGACGTCGCCGGCCGTGTTCACGACCTGCACGACGCCCTCGCCGCCGATCTCGAACGTCTTGTCGTGGCTGCCGTACTCCTCGGCGGCCTGCGCCATCAGGCCGACGTTGGGCACCGAGCCCATCGTGGTGGGGTCCAGGGCGCCGTTCGCGCGGCAGTCGTCGATCACGGCCTGGTACACGCCGGCGTAGCTGCTGTCGGGGATGACGGCGAGCGTGTCGGCCTCCTCGCCGTCCGGGCCCCACATGTGGCCGGACGTGCGGATCATCGCGGGCATCGACGCGTCGACGATGACGTCGCTCGGCACGTGCAGGTTGGTGATGCCGCGGTCCGAGTCGACCATCGCGAGCGCGGGTCCGTCGGACAGCCCCTGTTCGATGGCGGCCTTGATCTCGGCACCGTTCTGGACCTTCTCGAGGCCGGTCAGGATCGAGCCGAGGCCGTCGCTCGGGCTGAGGCCCGCGGCCGCGAGCTCGTCGCCGTACTGGTCGAAGACGGCCGGCAGGAACGCCTTCACGACGTGGCCGAAGATGATCGGGTCCGAGACCTTCATCATCGTGGCCTTCAGGTGGACCGAGAAGAGCACGCCCTCGTCCTTGGCCCGCTGCACCTGCTCCGTCAGGAAGGCGTCGAGGGCGGCGGCCCGCATGACCGTGCCGTCGACGACCTCGCCCGCGAGCACCGGGACCGACTCCTTGAGCACGGTGACCGTGCCGTCGGGCGCGACGTGCTGGATGGTCAGGGTGTCGTCGGACTCGAGGACGACGGACTTCTCGTTGGAGCGGAAGTCGTCGGCACCCATCGTGGCCACGTTGGTCTTCGAGTCCGGGCTCCAGGCGCCCATCGAGTGCGGGTGCGAGCGCGCGTAGTTCTTGACCGACGCCGGGGCGCGGCGGTCGGAGTTGCCCTCGCGGAGCACCGGGTTGACCGCGCTGCCCTTCACCGCGTCGTAGCGGGCGCGGACGTCGCGGTCCTCGTCGGTGGCGGGGCTGTCCGGGTAGTCGGGCAGCGCGTAGCCCTGGTCCTGCAGCTCCTTGATGGCCGCCTTGAGCTGCGGGATGGAGGCGCTGATGTTGGGCAGCTTGATGATGTTGGCCTCGGGCGTCTTGGCCAGCGCCCCGAGCTCGGCCAGCGCGTCGTCGATGCGCTGGTCCTCGGGCAGACGGTCGGCGAACTGGGCGATGATGCGGCCGGAGAGCGAGATGTCGCGCGTCTCGACGGCGACCCCGGCGGTGGAGGCGTACGCCTCGATGACCGGGAGGAACGAGTACGTCGCCAGCAGCGGCGCCTCGTCGGTGTGCGTGTAGATGATCGTGGCCATGACGTGAACTTATCCGACCGGCGCGGAGGGCCCGGAGGGGCTGCGCTAGTTTCGGATGGTCCCCAGATGCTAGGAGCGTTTACGTGAGCACCACCCCCGTCAAGGTCGCCGTCACCGGCGCGGCAGGCCAGATCGGCTACAGCCTTCTCTTCCGCATCGCGAGCGGAGCCCTCTTCGGCCCCGACACCCCGGTGCAGCTGCGTCTGCTGGAGATCACGCCGGCGCTCAAGGCGCTCGAGGGCGTCGTGATGGAGCTCGACGACTGCGCGTTCACCACCCTCGACTCCGTCGAGATCGGCGACGACGCCAACACCATCTTCGACGGCGCCAACCTGGCGCTCCTCGTCGGCGCCCGCCCGCGCACCAAGGGCATGGAGCGCGGCGACCTGCTCGAGGCCAACGGCGCGATCTTCACCGCGCAGGGCAAGGCCCTCAACGAGGTGGCCGCCGACGACATCCGCATCGGCGTCACCGGCAACCCGGCCAACACCAACGCGCTCATCGCCATGTCGAACGCCCCGGACATCCCGAAGGAGCGGTTCAGCGCCCTCACGCGCCTCGACCACAACCGCGCCCTCTCGCAGCTGGCCGCGAAGACCGGCTCCAAGGTCGCCGACATCACCAAGATGACGATCTGGGGCAACCACTCGGCCACCCAGTACCCGGACGTGTTCCACGCCGAGATCGGCGGCCGCAACGCCGCCGAGGTCGTCGACGACCGCGACTGGATCGAGAACGACTTCATCCCCACCGTCGCCAAGCGCGGCGCCGCCATCATCGAGGCGCGCGGTGCGTCCTCGGCCGCGTCCGCCGCGTCGGCCACCATCGACGCCGCCCGCGACTGGCTGCACGGCACGCCGGAGGGTGACTGGGCCTCCATGGCCGTCGTGTCCGACGGCTCCTACGGCGTCCCCGAGGGCCTCATCTACTCGTACCCGGTCACCACGTCGAACGGCGACTGGGAGATCGTCCAGGGCCTCGAGATCGACGAGTTCAGCCGCGGCAAGATGGACGCCACCGCCGCCGAGCTCGTCGAGGAGCGCGACGCGGTCAAGGAGCTCGGGCTGATTTGAGACGCACCGAGCGCGCCCAGCGCGCGAGCGTGCGGCCAGGTCGAGTGCGTCACGCCGAAGGCGTCCGTCGTATCGAGACCCGGTGAGGGTTCAGGCTCGCTGCTGACGTGGTCTCGATACACCTGCTCGCGCTGGCGCTCGCAGGCACTCGACCACCGGTGGTCCGCTCATCCCGCTGGCCCCGGCGGCACGACGACCGCCAGGAGCACCAGGCTGACGCCGAGGGTGCCGGTCCAGAAGATGTCGAAGGCCTTGCTGCGCACGCGCAGCATGCCGACGTGGTTGGCCGGCACCACCAGGCGGGCGATCGCGCCCACCACGAACGTGCTGCCGACGGTCAGCAGGCCGGCGCGCCACGGGCCGGCGATCACGAGCACCAGGCCGACGAAGACCCCGACGAGCAGCAGCAGGTAGATCTGCGACCCACGGCTGCGCGGGAGTCTCACAGCCTGGCCTCGGCCTCGTCGACGACGTTGCTGAGCAGCATCGCCCGGGTCATCGGGCCGACGCCGCCGGGGTTCGGCGCGACCCAGCCGGCCACGTCGTGCACCGACGGGTGCAGGTCGCCGACGATCTTGCCGTCCTCGTCGCGGCTCACGCCGACGTCGAGCAGCGCGGCGCCGGGCTTGACCATGTCCGCGGTGATGATGCCGGGCACGCCGGCGGCGGCGATGACGATGTCCGCGCGGCGGGTCTCCGCGGCGAGGTCCTTCGTGCCGGTGTGGCAGAGGGTGACCGTGGCGTTCTCGGAGCGACGCGTCAGCAACAGGCCCATGGGCCGGCCGACGGTGATGCCGCGGCCGACGACCACGACGTTGGCCCCGGCGATCTCGACGTCGTGGCGGCGCAGCAGCTCGACGATGCCGCGCGGCGTGCACGGCAGGGGCGCGGGCTTGCCCAGCACCAGCCAGCCGAGGTTGGTCGGGTGCAGGCCGTCCGCGTCCTTGGTGGGGTCGATGCGGCCGATGATCGCGTTCTCGTCGATCCCCTTCGGCAGGGGCAGCTGGACGATGTAGAGCGTGCACGCCGGGTCGGCGTTCAGCCGGTCGACGGCGTCCTCGACCTCGGCCTGCGTCGCGGTGGCGGGCAGCTCGACGCGGATGGACTCCAGCCCGACCTCGGCGCAGTCCTTGTGCTTGGCGTTGACGTACCACCGGCTGCCCGGGTCGTCGCCGACGAGGATCGTGCCCAGCCCGGGCACCACGCCGCGCTCGCGAAGAGCGGCGACCCGCGTGGTGAGCTCGGTCTTGATGGCGGCTGCGACCGCCTTGCCGTCGAGGATCTGCGCCGTCCTGTGCTGCATCTCGTGCTCCGCCACGGGTCGAGTCTGTCACGATGCTTGTCAGCACCATCACGTGAGGGAGAACCATGGCCAGCCGAGCCCAGCTCGCCCAAGGACGCAGCCGCCAGCGCCGCGAGGAGCTGCTCGCGGCCGCCATCGAGCTGTTCGCCGAGGGCGGCACGCGTGCCGTCACCCACCGGGCCGTCGCACGCCGCGCCGGGCTGCCCCCGGCCACCACCACGTACTACTTCGCGTCCATCGAGGACCTGCTGCGCGAGGCGTTGGCCGCGCACATCGAGCAGTGGTCGGAGACCATGCAGGCGATCACCGCCGTCGAGCGCGAGATGGCGGCCAGCGCCGCCGACGTCACCGAGCTCGTGCGCCACGCGTTCACCGTCCGGACCCCGGAGGTGGCGGCCCGCGAGCTGTCGATCTTCCTCGCGGCCTGCAAGGACCCGATGCTCCGCGCCAGCGCGGCCGAGGCGCTCACCGCCTTCGAGGCGTTCGCCGCACGACTCCTCGCCCGCTTCGGCGCCGAGGACCCCCAGGGCGTGGCGGCGTCCGTCATCGCCCTCATCGCCGGTGGCGCCGTGCGGCGCCAGTCCGGTCAGTACTCCGACGCCGAGGAGGCGCGCCTGCTGGTCCAGGCGATCGGGCGCCTCACCGGCGTCACGCTGCCCTGACGCGTCAGTGGAAGAAGTGCCGCGTGCCGGTGACGTACATCGTGATGCCGGCCGCCTGAGCAGCCTCGATCACGGCGTCGTCGCGGATGGAGCCGCCCGGCTGGACGATCGCCCGCACGCCCGCGTCGAGCAGGATCTGCGGACCGTCGGGGAACGGGAAGAACGCGTCGGACGCGGCGACGGACCCTGAGGCCCGCTCCTCCCCCGCACGCTCGACCGCGAGGCGGCACGAGTCGACGCGGTTGACCTGCCCCATGCCCACACCCACCGAGGCGCGGTCCTTGGCCAGCAGGATCGCGTTCGACTTCACCGAGCGGACGGCGGTCCAGGCGAACGCGAGGTCGGCCAGCGTGGCCTCGTCGGCCGGGTCGCCGGCCACCAGCGTCCACGTCGACGGGTCGTCGCCCTCGGCCTGCATGCGGTCGACCTGCTGCACGAGCACGCCGCCGCTGATGCCGCGGAACTCGATCGGGTCGGGGTGGGCGTCCGCGGGGACGCGCAGGATGCGCAGGTTCTTCTTGCCCTGCAGCACCTCGAGAGCGCCGTCCTCGTAGTCGGGAGCCACGATCACCTCGGTGAACACCTCGGCGACCTGCTCGGCCATCGCGACGGACACCGGACGGTTGGCCGCGATGACGCCGCCATAGGCGGACACCGGGTCGCAGGCGTGCGCCTTCGCGTGGGCGGAGCCGACGTCGTCACCGACGGCGATGCCGCACGGGTTGGCGTGCTTGATGATCGCCACGGCCGGCTCGTCGAAGTCGTAGGCGGCCCGGCGCGCGGCGTCGGTGTCGACGTAGTTGTTGTACGACATCTCCTTGCCGTGCAGCTGCTCGGCAGCCGCCAAGCCTCCACGCCAGTGGCGGTACATCGCGGCCGGCTGGTGCGGGTTCTCGCCGTACCGCAGCACCGCGCCCTTCTCCCACGTGGCGCCGGTGAAGTCGGGGAAGAACGACCCGTCCTCGGGCTGCGTGTAGGCCGAGGCGAACCACGACGCCACGGCGACGTCGTACGACGCGGTGTGCGCGAACGCCTGCGCGGCGAGCCGCTTGCGCTGCTCGAGGGTGAAGCCGCCGTCGGCGAGGGCCTTGCGGACGTCGTCGTAGGCCGACGGGGACACGACGACCGCCACGCTCGGGTGGTTCTTGGCGGCCGCTCGCACCATCGACGGACCGCCGATGTCGATCTGCTCGACGCACTCGTCCGGCGTCGCGCCGGACATCACGGTGTCGCGGAACGGGTACAGGTTGACGACCACCAGGTCGAACGGCTCGACGCCGAGGTCGGCCAGCTGGCTGACGTGGGACTCGAGCCGCAGGTCCGCCAGGATGCCCGCGTGCACCTTCGGGTGCAGCGTCTTGACGCGCCCGTCGAGGCACTCGGGGAACCCGGTGAGCTCCTCGACCGGCGTCACCGGGACTCCGGCGCTCTCGATGGTCTTGGCGGTGGAACCCGTGGACACGATCGAGACGCCGGCGGCGTGCAGGTCGCGGGCGAGGTCCTCGAGGCCGGTCTTGTCGTAGACCGAGACGAGGGCTCGCTTGACGGGGCGGATGGTGTCGCTCACGGGGTCTCTCCTGTGCTGGCTTCCCGCACGAGCCGGCCGATCCAGTCGACCAGCATCGTGCGCTCACTGACCTTGATGCGTTCGTGCAGGGACTCGACGTCGTCGTCGTCGAGGACCGGCACCGCCACCTGGGCGATGATCGGTCCGGTGTCCACGCCGGCATCGACGACGAACAGCGTCGCGCCGGTGACCTTCACCCCGAACTCGAGGGCGTCCTTCGGGGCCTGCATGCCCGGGAACGACGGGAGCAGGGACGGGTGCGTGTTGACCGTGCGGCCGCCGAACAGCGCGAGGAACGCCGGCCCGACGAGCTTCATGAACCCGGCGAGCACCACGAGGTCGGGCTGGTGGTCCTCGACGGCCTCGGCGAGGGCGACGTCCCAGGCCGCGCGGTCGGGATGGTCGGCGGTGCGCACGACAAACGTGCGGATGCCCGCCCGCTCGGCGCGCGCCAGACCCTCGATGCCCTCGCGGTCGGCGCCGACGGCGACGATCTCAGCCCCGTAGTCAGCCGACGTCGTCGCGTCGATCAGCGCTTGGAGGTTGGTGCCGCCACCGGAGACGAGGACGACGAGGCGAGCCGAGGGCACGGCCGCCACGATAGTGCGCCAGCACGGCGCCCAGAGCACCGCCCACGGCGAGCACGGGGACCGCCACCAGGAGGGGCGTGAACGCGGGTGGCCCGGCGTCCGCCATGCGTCCCGGCCCGATGCCGCCGGACGACAGCAGCACGGCCAGCCCGACCAGGAACCCGGCCACCGCGCCGGCCGCAGCACCGAGCCCGAGGCGACGAAGGAGCGCCTGGTCGTCGGTCGACTCGTACGGGGTGCGGAATCCCGCCGCGATCCCGGCGGCCAGCGGGACGAGCCCGAGGACGAAGACCCAGCCGGCGAACTCCCCCGGCGCGGGCAGCGCCGCGAGGAGTGGGAAGCCCGGCACCTGGCCGAGCTGGGCACCGGTCAGGTCGACGGAGGTGTCGGTGCCGAGCGCGAAGCCGGGACCGAGGAGGACCGAGACGGTCCACAGGACTCCCGTGGGCACGGCGAGCAGCGTCACGACGGCCAGGGAGACCCCACCCCAGAACCCGGGGTTCAGCATCGCCCAGAGGTCACCGGCACGATCGAGGTGGACGACGAGGAGCGCGGTCAGCAGCACCGCCGACGAGCCGACAAGCGTCACGACGCCCCAGCCCGCCCCGCGGACCACCGCACGCACGTCGGAGCGGTCGGTGAACCACAGCGCGTCGGTGCGGCCGTGCCGCAGGCTCGCGCCCAGCGCGGCACCGACGCCGCCGACGGCGAACGCCCCGAAGGCCGCCCGCACCACGGACGTCCGCACCTCCGAGGTCTCGGTGACGGCGGACAGGATGGCCGCGGCGACGCCGTGGGCCCCCGCGACGGTGGCCGCGAACGGTCCGAGCTCGTCGACCGGGTCGGCGCAGATCCACGCCGCCGACTGCGCGACGAGCGCGGCGACGAGCACCGACGCGCCGAGCGGGACGAGCGAGATCGACGTGCCCTGCACCTCGATGCCCGACCCCTGCGCCACCAGCCAGCCGCGGACCGCGGTGCGGGCCAGACCGGCCGCGGAACCGTCGATGCCGGCCCGCCCGAGGACGCTGATCAGGGCACTGACCGCCAGCCCGAGGACCACCGCCACCCCCGCCGTGAGGAACGCCGCCCTCAGGTAAGGGGTCTCCGGAGCCTCAGGCACCCGTCCATGGTCCCTGTAAAGTCGGGCTGTTGCGTTCAGGCACGCCGACCGACCGGAGGAGGGCAGCACGATGACTCGCGTCGACGAGTTCACGAGCTTCTACACCTCCACCTCCGCCTCCACCCTCCGGGCGACGTACGCCCTGTGCGGCGACCGCCAGGTGGCCTTCGAGGCCACCGTCGACGCCTACCGCCGCGCCTGGCGCGACTGGACGAAGATCCGCGACCACCGCCCCCTCGCCTGGGTGCGCAACGAGGCCTGGCGGCTCACGGCGCTCAGCCGCGGCACGCACCCGCTGCGCCGCAAGCACGAGGAGGACGCCGACGTCGAGCTCCTTGAGGCGCTCGGCGACATGCCGATCGACGACCGCCGGCTCATCGTCCTGCTCACGCTCGGGCAGACCGACCTCGTCGAGGCGTCCCGCGAGGTGGGCGTCCCCGCCGAGCACGGCATGGAGACGGTCACCACCGCCCTCGACGTCCTCGAGAAGCGGCTCGGCCAGCCGCTCGAGCAGCTCGAGGAGCGCATGCACGCGCTCGGCACGGTCACCCGGCAGATGCAGATGCCACCGGCGGAGACCATCCGGCACCGCGCCCAGATCGGCCAGCGCCGCAACACCCTGCTCCTGGTCGCCGCGGCCGTCGCCCTCGTGCTGGGTGGCGGGTTCCTGGTCACCGACGGCGACGCTCTCGCCAGCCGCGCCGACCTGCCGCACCGCCAGAAGATCGGCGACGAGGGCCCCGACGTCGTCCTCGAGGCCCAGAAGATCGGCACCGACGACCTCCTCACCAGCGCGCAGGTGAAGAAGCTCGACCCCGCCCGCACGTGGCGCGTGGTCGACACCAACGACGACCTCGAGGACAAGACGCCGTACGCCACCTGCCCCACCAAGCGGTTCGCCAACAGCGACCCGCTCAAGGCGTACGTCCGCACCTACGAGGTGAAGGGCGGCACCAACGAGCGCGTGGCGCAGGCGATCGAGGTGTCCCGCAGCACCGACGAGGCCGACGACGCGTTCCGCCGGCTCGTCCGCTGGTACTCCGACTGCGAGCACCCTCGGGTGCAGCTCGTCGGCTCCTACGTCGTCAAGCGCCCGTTCGGCGACTTCCGCATCCTGCGGCTCCGCTCGTACCGCTCCCCCGAGCGCACGTTCACCGTCGGGTTCAGCCACTCCGGCACCGTCGCGAGCACCGTGGTGCACGAGGTCGACGGCGCCACCGGGCCGGAGATCGAGACGTTCGCGCAGACGCTCAACGACTCCGTCGCGCGGGTGTGCAAGGAGAGCGGCGGCCGGTGCAGCGACGACATCGAGGTGTTGTCGGCCAACCCGCCGCGCACGTCGGAGGCGCCGCAGTTCCTCGGCATCGTCGACCTCCCGCCCATCGCCGACATCGACAAGGTCTGGGCCGGCGTCGACTCCCCGGAGCGTGGCATCAACCCGGCCGCCACGCAGTGCGACCGCGCGTCGTTCAAGAGCAAGGACGTCCGCCGCTCGCAGTCGCGGGTGTTCGTCATCCCCGAGGCGCGTGAGCTGCCCCAGGAGTTCGGCGTGGCCGAGACGGTCGGGCAGTTCCGGTCCGTCACGACGGCCAAGAAGTTCGTCGCCAAGATCACCGACCGCGTGAAGAAGTGCGAGGACGACAGCCTGTCGGCCCGGGTCGACCAGAAGATGTCGGTCACCTCCGGCGAGGCCAAGGGCACGGTGTGGCGCGTCGGCCTCGAGGTCACGAAGAAGTCACGCATCTACTATCGCGTGGCCCTCGTGCGACGAGGCGCCGACGTCGCCCAGGTGACGTTCACCCCTGCGGGGAGCTACGACATCAGCCAGAAGGTGTTCAGCACCCTGGCCGCCCGGGCGGGTCAGCGCCTCGTCTACATGCCCTGATCAGGCGTTCTTGAGGATCTCCCGCATCAGCTCGGCGGTCTCCGACGGCGTCTTGCCGACCTTGACCCCGGCGGCCTCGAGGGCCTCCTTCTTGGCCTGGGCGGTGCCCGACGAGCCCGACACGATGGCGCCGGCGTGGCCCATGGTCTTGCCCTCCGGAGCGGTGAAGCCGGCCACGTAGCCGACGACCGGCTTGGTGACGTTGGCCTTGATGAACTCGGCCGCCCGCTCCTCGGCGTCGCCGCCGATCTCGCCGATCATGACGATGGCCTTGGTCTCGGGGTCCGCCTCGAACGCCTCGAGGGCGTCGATGTGGGTGGTGCCGATGACCGGGTCGCCGCCGATGCCGATGGCGGTGGAGAAGCCGAAGTCACGCAGCTCGAACATCATCTGGTAGGTCAGCGTGCCCGACTTGGAGACCAGGCCGATCGGGCCCTTGCCGGCGATCGTCGCGGGCGTGATGCCGGCCAGCGCCTCGCCCGGCGTGATGATGCCGGGGCAGTTCGGGCCGATGATCCGGGTGCTGCTGTTCTGCGAGTAGGCGTAGAACTCGGCGGTGTCCTGCACCGGCACGCCCTCGGTGATCACGACCAGCAGGCCGATGCCCGCGTCGATGGCCTCGATGACCGCGTCCTTCGTGAACGCCGGCGGCACGAAGACGACCGACGTGTCGGCGCCCGTCTCCTGCATGGCCTCGGCCACGGTGCCGAACACCGGCAGCTCGACGTCGTTGCCGTCGGCGTCGACGTGGCTGACCGTCGTGCCGGCCTTGCGCGCGTTGACGCCGCCGACGATGGACGTGCCCGCCTTCAGCATCAGCGCGGTGTGCTTGGTGCCCTCACCGCCGGTGATGCCCTGGACGATGACCTTGGAGTCCTTGTTCAGGTAGATCGACATGTTCCGTTCCTCAGGCGTTCGCCAGCTCGGCGGCCTTGTCGGCCGCACCGTCCATGGTGTCGACGAGGGTCACGAGGGGATGGTTCTTCTCCTCGAGGATCCGTCGTCCTTCCTCGACCGCGTTGCCGTCCAGGCGGACGACGAGCGGCTTGGTGGCGGCGTCGCCCAGGAGGTCGAGCGCGCCGACGATGCCGTTGGCCACCGCGTCGCACGACGTGATGCCGCCGAACACGTTGACGAACACGGACTTGACCTGCTCGTCGCCGAGGATGACGTCGAGGCCGTCGGCCATCACCTGGGCCGAGGCGCCGCCGCCGATGTCCAGGAAGTTGGCCGGCTTCACGCCGCCGTGCGCCTCACCGGCGTACGCGACGACGTCGAGCGTGCTCATGACCAGGCCGGCGCCGTTGCCGATGATGCCGACGGCACCGTCGAGCTTGACGTAGTTGAGGCCCTTGGCCTTCGCCTTGGCCTCGAGCGGGTCGGCCGCGGCCTTGTCCTCGAACGCAGCGTGGTCCTCGTGGCGGAAGTCGGCGTTGTCGTCGAGCGACACCTTGCCGTCGAGCGCCTCCAGCACGTCGCCCTCGAGACGGGCGAGCGGGTTGACCTCGACGAGGGTGGCGTCCTCCTCGACGAAGACCTTCCAGAGCGCGAGCACGGTCTGCACGGCCTGGTCGGTGAGCGCCTCGGGGAACGCGGCCTCGGCGACGATCTCGCGGGCCTTGGCCTCGTCGACGCCGGTGCCCGGGTCGATCGGGATCTGCTTGACGGCGTCGGGGTTGGTCTTGGCGACCTCCTCGATCTCCACGCCGCCCTCGACGCTGGCGATGCAGAGGTACCGGCGGTTGGCGCGGTCGAGCAGGAAGGAGAAGTAGTACTCCTCCTCGATGCTCGCGCCCGGCGCGATGAGCACGCGGTTGACCGTGAGCCCCTTGATCTCCATGCCGAGGATCGCCTGGGCGTGCTCGTAGGCCTCGTCCGGCGTCTTGGCGAGCTTCACGCCGCCGGCCTTGCCGCGGCCGCCGGCCTTGACCTGGGCCTTCACGACGACGACGCCGAGCTGCTCGGCAGCGGCCTTCGCCTCGTCGGGGGTGGTGGCGACGATGCCTTCGGTGACCGGCACGTCGTGCTTGGCGAACAGCTCTTTCGCCTGGTACTCCATCAGATCCACGGGAATGTCCGTTCTGCTGCGTTGTCTTGAGCCTTCTGGACTCTAGCCCTCATCGGCGTGCCCGAGCGCGGCGGGTGGAGGGACCGTACGGTGACATAGGTACTGTTACGGACCCCATGACGAAGGACGCCTGCATGACCGACCGCATCTCCTCGGCCGACGTCGAGCTCGACCTGAAGGTGAGTGGTCCCGAGGACGGGCCGGTCGTCGTGCTCGTCCACGGGTTCCCGGACAACCGCAGCGTCTGGAGCCGGGTCGTCGAGGACCTCGAGGTCGACCACCGCGTCGTCGCCTACGACGTCCGCGGCGCCGGGGCGTCCACCGCGCCGTCGTCCCGATCCGGCTACCGGGTGGCGCGGCTCGTCGACGACCTCGTCGCGGTGCTGGACCACGTGACGCCCGACGGCCGGCCGGTGCACCTCGTCGGGCACGACTGGGGATCGATCCAGCTGTGGTCGGCCGTGATGCGTGAGGACCGGGACGCCCGACTGACGGGGCGCCTGGCGTCGTTCACGTCGATCAGCGGACCCGGCCTCGACCAGGTGGGCCACTTCCTGCGCGAGAGCGTGCGCCGCGGCCACTACACCCAGCTCGTCGGACAGGCGCTGCGCGCCTGGCACGCGGGGGCGTTCCAGGTCCCGTTCCTGCCCGAGCTCGTGCTCGGCCGCCTCGGCGGGCCGATCCGCGCGCGGCTGGAGAAGTCGCAGCACCTCGACGGCCACTGGGACGACTCCACGTTCCGTGCTGACGCACGTCGCGGCGTCAACCTCTACCGCGCCAACCGGCCCAGCCTGCGGCGCGCCACGACCTCGGTGCCGGTGCAGCTGATCGTGCCCACGAAGGACTCCTTCGTGACGCCGGGCCTCCTGGCCGACGTGAGCTCGTTCGCGCCCGACCTGCGGCGCATCGACGTCGTCGCCAACCACTGGGTCGTGCGGACCCAGCCGGGCCGGATCGCGGGCGCGGTGCGCACGTTCGTGCAGGACGTCTCCGAGCGCGAGGCGGCTCAGACCGGGGCGTGATGCACGGACACGCCCGGGAACGCGTGCTCCGCGAGCCACGCCCGCAGCGTGTCGGCCTCGGCAGCGCTCCCGAGGACGACGACCTCCGCGGCGTCCTCCGCAACCGCCGCGCGCGCCAGGTGCTCCACGTCGAGGCCGTGGCCGAGGAGAACCACCTCCTGACCTGCGTCTCTGCGCCTGCGGGCCTCCGCCGCGGCGCGGTCGGAGGCGCCCTCGTCGGTGGCCGTGGAGCCCACCACGACGCGTCGGTCAGCCATGTCGCCATCGTCTCGCACGGGTGCATTCATGCACATGGGTTGGTGGGTGACGGTTGACGGGAATCGCTCGTCCCCTAGACTCGTCAAGTCCCACCCCCCACTCCGGAGGCCTTCTGCGTGAGTTCGTCTGCGCCCAAACGCCGACTGGACGTACGTCAACAGACCCCCAACCGCGCTGGCGGTCGCCGTGCTGCGACCCGTCGCCGTCGGGCCTCGTTCCGTCCCACCCCTGCCATGGCAGGCGCCTTTGCGCTGGTCGTGGCGGGTATCGGCTCCGCTGTGGCCTCCTCGCACACCGATGACGGCGTGCTGAGGGCGAACTACCAGACCATCTCCGCCAACTACACCGGTGGGAACGACGCCGGCGCCGGCGCGTCCGTCGACGTCAGCCGCGACTTCGACCGCGAGCTGCTGGAGAAGCAGGCCAAGGCCCAGGTCGCGCAGCGCGAGGTGGCCCTCAAGGCCCTCACCGCCAAGACGCAGGCTCGCGCCGACGAGCTGCAGAAGAACCAGTGGGTCCTCCCCGTGGCGGGCTACCACCTGACCGCGCGCTTCGGCCAGCGCAGCTCGCTGTGGTCCAGCGGCATGCACACCGGCCTCGACTTCGCCGGCCCGTCCGGCTCCACGATCGTGTCCGTGGCGGCCGGCGTCGTGAAGTCCACCGGCTACGAGGGCGCCTACGGCAACCGCACCATCATCACGCTCCAGGACGGAACGGACATCTGGTACTGCCACCAGAGCCGCATCGCCGTCACCCCGGGCGACAAGGTCGATCCCGGCCAGGTCATCGGCTACACCGGTTCCACCGGAAACGTCACCGGCCCGCACCTGCACCTCGAGGTCCACCCCGGCGGCGGCGACCCGGTCGACCCGTACCCCGTGCTGATCCAGCACTCCGTGCGCCCCTGATCTTCGCGAAATGTGACGCCCAGGGCGTCTTTCGCTCCGGTTGACGCCCACAGCGTCACGAACCACGTCGCGTCGTCCACAGTGACTCTCGTGACGCTCGGACGTCGCCGCGCCCGGTACGACGCTGGCTGGATGAGTCGACACCCCTTCATCCCGCAAGAGCTCCGCGGGCGTCCATTCACGACGGCCGAGGCCGACGCCGCCGGGCTGACGGCGTCGATGCGACGCGGCAGACACGTCGAGCAGGTGCACCGCGGTGTGTGGTCCCTGGCAGACACACCGCGAACCTTCGAGTTCCAGGTCCACGCCGCGCGCATGGCGCTCGCCCGCGACGCGGTGCTGAGCCACGTCTCCGCCTTGCGTTGGCTCGGCGTCGAGGTCGGACGTGAGACTCCGATCCACTTCTCCACGAACCGGCCGCGTCAGACGCGGGAAGACATCGTGCTGCACCGCCGGATCGGCACGATCTCGCCGCGTCTCATCCGCGGCATCGACACGCTCGGGCCTGATCGCTCTTTCGTGGACAGCGCCACGATCCTCGGCATTCGACAGCTCGTCCGCGCCGGCGACGCCCTCGTCCGCGCCGGCCTGACGACGGTGGACGACTTGGTCCACTACGTCACCAGGTCACACCTCGACGGTGTCGTCCGCGCCAGACAAGCAGCCGCACTCGTCCGCGCCCGCGTCGACTCCCTCCGCGAGACCGACCTCCGCCTGCTCATCGTCCTGGCCGGGCTTCCCGAGCCCGAGGTCAACGTCGATGTGCACGCCGACGACGGCACATGGCTGGCCCGAGGCGACCTCGTCCTTCCGGAGCTGCGCGTGGTCATCGAGCACGACGGCTGGGTCCACGAGCGCGATGCTGAGCAACGGCAGAAGGACCACTTCCGTCGTGAGCGCATCGAGGCAGCGGGATGGACACTGATCGTCGTCACCGTGGCGGACTTCCAGCACCCGATCTCCGTCGTGACTCGCATCTTCGAGGCGCTTCGACGTCGCGGATACGACGGACCGCCACCTGAGCTGACCCGGACCTGGCGCCTCTGCGCCCGCAATCTGTGACGCCCAGAGCGTCATCGGGGACGAATGGCGCCTTGAGCGTCACATTTCGCGAAGAACCGGGGCTACAGCTTCTCCACCGGCGCGTAACGCAGCAGCAGCCGCTTCACGCCCTGGGAGCCGAAGTCCACGGCGGCCACGGCGTTGTCGCCCTGGCCCTCGAGCGCCACGACGGTGCCGAGGCCGAAGCTGTCGTGGGTGACGCGGTCGCCGGGCTCCAACGACGGGACCTCGCGCGAGCGCTTCGACTTGGCCGCCACGGTGGACGCGCGGAAGCTCGACGACGCCGCAGGGCGCCGGGTCCACTGGGTGGCGGGCTGGGCCTCGCGGCGCCAGTCGATCAGGTGGCCGGGCAGCTCGTCGAGGAACCGTGACGCCGGGTTGTACGACGGGGCGCCCCAGGCCGAGCGGCTCATGGCGCGCGTGACGTAGAGGCGCGTGCGGGCGCGAGTGATGCCGACGTAGGCGAGGCGCCGCTCCTCCTGCAGCTCGTCGGTGTCGCCGAGCGAGCGCATGTGCGGGAAGACGCCGTCCTCCAGGCCGGTGAGGAAGACCACCGGGAACTCCAGGCCCTTGGCGGTGTGCAGGGTCATCAGGGTGACGACGCCGTCGCCCTCGTCGGGCACCGCGTCGGCGTCGGCCACCAGCGAGACCTGCTCGAGGAACGCGCCGAGCGAACCGCGGGCGAGGTCGTCGGGCTCGGTGCCCGCCTCGTCGTCGCTCATCGTGGCGGCGCCGACGACGAACTCGCGGGCGACGGCCACGAGCTCGGCCAGGTTCTCGACGCGGGTCTCGTCCTGCGGGTCGTTGCTCTTCTCCAGCGTGCCGAGGTAGCCCGTGCGGGTGAGCGCAGCCTCGAGCACGGCGTCGGCCGGCTCGCCGGCGTCGGCCATGGTCTTGAGCTCCGCCATGACGTCGGCGAACTCGCGGATGCAGGTCAGGGAGCGGGTGGCGAGGTCGCCGGCCTCCTCGGCCCGCAGCATGGCGTCCCAGAACGAGATGTCCTCGCGGGCGGCCAGCCGCTCGATCGAGGCCTGGGCGCGGTCGCCGATGCCCCGCTTGGGCTCGTTGATGATCCGCCGTAGCGAGACGGCGTCGCGCGGGTTGGCCAGGACGCGGATGTACGCGAGCGCGTCCTTGACCTCCTTGCGCTCGTAGAACCGCACACCGCCGACGACGCGGTACGGCAGCCCGACACGGATGAACACTTCCTCGAAGACACGGGACTGCGCGTTGGTGCGGTAGAACACCGCGACGTCGGACGGCTTGGCGTCGCCCGCGTCGGTGAGCCGGTCGACCTCGTCGGCCACGAACTGCGCCTCGTCGCGCTCGTCGTCGCCGACGTACCCGACGATGAGGTCGCCGTCGCCCTCGGCGGACCACAGGTTCTTGTCCTTGCGGCCCTCGTTGCGGCTGATCACGGCGTTCGCGGCCGAGAGGATGGTCTGCGTGGAGCGGTAGTTCTGCTCGAGCAGGATCGTCTCGGCCTTGGGGAAGTCGTCCTCGAACTCCAGGATGTTGCGGATGCTCGCGCCGCGGAACGCATAGATGGACTGGTCGGAGTCGCCCACGACCATGAGGTCGGTCTCCTCGTCGCAGAGCTCGCGGATCAGGGCGTACTGCGCGTGGTTGGTGTCCTGGTACTCGTCGACGAGCACGTGGCGGAAGCGGCGGCGGTACGTCTCGCGCACGTCCGGGAACGCCTGCAGCAGGTGGACCGTCATCATGATGAGGTCGTCGAAGTCCATGGCGTTGGCAGCCTTGAGCCGACGCTGGTAGTGCCCGTACGCCTCGGCGTACAGCTCCTCGGTGGGGTTCTCGGCGCGCCCGCCGGCGGCCTCGTGGTCGACGAGGTCGTTCTTGAGGTTGGACACCCAGTGCAGGACCGCGCGGGGGTTGACGCGCTTGGGATCGAGATCCATGTCTCGGCACACGAGCGTCATCAGCCGACGCGAGTCGGCGGCGTCGTAGACGCTGAACGTGGACGTGTAGCCGAACCGGTTGGCCTCGCGGCGCAGGATGCGGACGCAGGCGCTGTGGAACGTGCTGACCCACATGGCCCGGGCGGCGCCGCCCACGAGCTCGGCCACGCGCTCGCGCATCTCGGCCGCGGCCTTGTTGGTGAACGTGATGGCGAGGACGGAGCCCGGGTGGGCGCCCCGGGCGGCGATCAACCAGGCGATGCGCCGCGTGAGCACCCGGGTCTTGCCCGAGCCCGCGCCGGCGACCACGAGCAGCTGCCCGGGGGCGTGTCCGACCGCTTCGCGCTGGGCGTCGTTGAGGTCGTCCAGCAGCGTCTCGGACCGCGGCCGACGGCGCTCGCGCGGCTGGTCCGAGGACGGCGGTGGAGCGGCCTGCGGCGGCACGGGAAAGGGGAGCGTCATCGTCGTTCCAGGGTACGTTCCGGGGGCGACAGTGCTCCGGGCGGCGTGCCAGAATCGGCCGGGTGAATCTCGTCAGCATCGACATCGAGAGCAGCGAGCCACCGTACGAGCAGGTGCGACGCCAGATCGCCGAGGCGGCCGCCGCCGGCGCCCTCGCGCCGGGGCACAAGCTGCCGACGGTCCGACGTCTCGCCGGCGACCTGAAGCTGGCCACCAACACGGTCGCCCGCGCCTACCGCGAGCTGGAGGTCGACGGCGTGGTGGAGACGCACGGGCGCAACGGCACCCTCATCGCGACCCGGCGGATCGGCGACACCGACGCCGCCGACGCCGCCGCGGCGTACGTGCACGTGGTGCGCAGCCGCGGGCTGTCCATCGAGGAGGCGCAGCGCCTGGTGGAGACCTGCTGGCTCAGACCTTGAGCGTGCCGATCTCCGGCTGGTCCGGCCCGAAGTGGCGGTACATGACCCGCTTCGGCACCCGGTCGCCCCACGCCTGGAGACGGCGCTCGCCCCAGGCCGTGCGGCCGACGAGCTGGTAGCGCACGACGTTCAGCGCCTGGACGTAGAGGATCGCCCACGGCGGGCGGCGCGGCAGGCCGAACTCCTTCATGCTGCGCGGGCCGAGCAGCAGGGTCAGCATGCTCAGCAGCCGCTCGCGGGACAGCCAGCGACTGATCCCGGCGAACCGGTCGAAGTGCAGCGTGCGCTGCGCGTCGACGATCGCCTGGGCGAGCTTCGGCCCGGCCTCGCTGATGTCGTCCTGCGCCAGCAGGACGTGGTAGTTCAGCCGGTGCTGCTCGCGCTCGGTCTCCATCAGCCACTGCTCGTCGACGCCCATGAGCCAGCCGATGTACTTCCACAGGTGCATCACGGCGTCGGACTCGGCGCGCGTGATCCGCACGCCCAGCGCCTTGGAGCCGATCAGGAGCACGCCGTTGAACAGCCCGAGCGTCGCGGCCTGGTCCGCCTGGTTGATCGGCAGGCCCCACCGCTCGACGTCCCACTTCTTCGTGAACGTCTCGTTCACCAGGGCGTGCATCACGCGGACGTGGACGGTCAGGCGGAAGCCCTCGCCGTCGCGGCGCATCGCGTGCGGCCGGCCCACGGCGACGGTCCACTTCTGCGTCTCGCCGAGGCGTCGCATCGTCGCGTCGCCGGTCAGGCCGCCGGTGGCGACGAGGAGGTCCGTGGGGCCGCCGAAGCGGTAGCCGCCGATCAGGGACAGCTGGGTGAGGACGTCGGCCGCGTTCTGGCCGAGGCGGCGCGACACCCGGCCGCCCTCCTCGACGAGGTCCCAGTCGACCCAGTCCGGCACGACGTCCACGACGTCGAACAGCGCCCGCAGCGCCGGTGGCGGGTCGTCGACCGCGTCGATGCCCGCGTCGATCGCCGTGCGCAGCTGCGCCATCGAGACGCGGTCCGGGTCGCCGTGCGGCAGCCGCATCGCCCGGGCCACCGCGGCACCGAGCTCGTCCTGCTCCATGAACCCGCGGGCCAGACGCTGCATCAGCTCCTCGTCGACCTCCCGCACGCGGGCCACCCGACGCAGCACGGCGCCGATGCGGCGACTGCGATGCTCGGCGGCGCGATAGCGGGTCGGGACGGCGACGGTGCTAGTCGTCATGGCTCCATGCTGACACGAGTCATCGCTCGCATACAATTCGCATCATGACTCAGCCGCCCGCGGCCCGGCACCCCCGCCGATGAAGAAGATCCCGCAGCAGGAACGGTCCCGGCAGATGGTCGGACGCATCATCGAGGCTGGTCACGCCGTCCTCGTGCGCGACGGCTATGACGCCCTCTCGACCAACCGCGTCGCGGCCGAGGCGGGCGTGAGCCCCGGCTCGCTCTACCAGTACTTCCCGAACAAGGAGGCCGTCATCGAGGCGGTCGTCGAGCGGTACTCCGACGTGCTGGCCGAGCGCATC
This sequence comes from Aeromicrobium terrae, assembly GCF_008039565.1. GTDB lineage: Bacteria > Actinomycetota > Actinomycetes > Propionibacteriales > Nocardioidaceae > Aeromicrobium > Aeromicrobium terrae. The sequence goes on along the minus strand of NZ_VDUX01000008.1, from coordinate 44,199 downwards.
ACCGCGTCGCTGGCCGATCGGATCGACGACGCCGGGCCCGCCATGGTGCGGCCCACGATCGAGGCGCTCCTCGACGCCCTGGAGGAGAACGCGGAGTTCCTGCGCGTCATCGCCGACGAGATCCCCCGGGCGGAGAACAGCAGCCGGACCGAGGCGCTGGAGCAGCGCATCGTCGGGCTCGTCGGCGCCTACCTGGCCGCGCGCCGGGCCGATCTCGGCGACACCCGGCCCAGCACCGCGGCGTGGGTGATGGTCCGCGCCATCGAGCACCTCACCGTCCGGTACGTGCTCGAGCACCCGACGATCCCTCGCGAGGAGTTCGTGTCCGAGCTGGTCAGACTGGTCGCCGGGTACCTCCCGGACTGACGCCTACTCTCCGCTCGGATTCGGCCGGCGCCAGGTGCGCTCGAACGGCAGCCGCCAGGCGCGCGGTGCGATCAGCTGGTGCACCGAGTTCGGCCCCCAGGTGCCCGGGGCGTACGGGCGCACCGGCGGCGGGTCGTCGAGCAGCGGCTGGCTGATCTCCCACAGCCGCTCGATGCCCTCGGCGTTGGTGAAGAGCGTGCGGTCGCCCCGCATGGCGTCGTAGATGAGCCGCTCGTAGGCCTCGAGGACGTCACCGGCCCGCTCGGTGTCCTGCAGGGCGAACTGCATGCTCAGCTTGTCGAGCTTCATGCCCGGGCCCGGGCGCTTGCCGTAGAACGAGAGCGAGAGCCGGCTCGAGTCGGCGAGGTCGAACGTCAGGTGGTCCGGGCCGGAGAGGCCGACCCCCGAGCCGCCCGGGAACATGCTCTTGGGCGGCTCGCGGAACGCGATCGAGATGATGCGTGCGCCCTCGGCCATGTTCTTGCCCGTGCGCAGGTAGAACGGGACGCCGGCCCACCGCCAGTTGTCGACGTGCGCCTCCAGCGCGACGAACGTCTCGGTCTCGGACTCCGCCGAGACGCCGTCCTCGTCGCGATAGCCCTGGTACTGGCCACGCACGACGTTCGCCGGGTCGAGCGGGAGGATCGAGCGGAAGACCTTGGTCTTCTCCTCGCTGATGGACTCCGAGTCCAGCGTGGTGGGCGGCTCCATGGCCATGAACCCGAGGATCTGGAACAGGTGGGTGACGACCATGTCGCGGAACGCGCCGATGCCCTCGTAGAACCCGGCGCGGCCCTCGATGGAGAGGGTCTCGGGCACGTCGATCTGCACGTGGTCGATGAACGTGCGGTTCCAGATCGGCTCGAACAGGCCGTTGGCGAACCGGAACGCGAGGATGTTGAGCGCCGCCTCCTTGCCGAGGAAGTGGTCGATGCGGAAGATCTGCTCCTCGTCGAACACCTCGTGCAGCGACGCGTTCAGCTTCTTGGCGGACTCCAGGTCGGTGCCGAACGGCTTCTCCATGATGATCCGGGCGCGCTCCACGAGGCGCGCCTCGTCCAGGGTGCTCACGACGTCGAGCGCTGCCTTGGGCGGGACGCTCAGGTAGTGCAGCCGCCCCGGCGCACCGCCGAGGGCGTCCTCGAGCTCGGTGGCCCGGGTGGCGAGCGTCTCCGCGCCGTCCTTGGCGTTGACGTAGTGCAGCTTCGACGCGAACTCGGCCCAGCGGTCGGTGTCGAAGTCGTCCTTGCCGAACTCGCGGCACGCCTCTTGGGCGAACTCGCGGAACGACGTGTCGTCGTGCTCGTCGAGCGAGACGCCGATCATGCGGAAGTCCGCCACGAGGCCGGACTGGAGCAGGTGGAGGATCCCGGGCAGCAGCTTGCGGCGGGCGAGGTCGCCCGTGGCGCCGAAGATCACGATGAGATGCGGCTGGTCCACGCGACCACGGTAGCCCCGTAGGACCACGTCAGCCCGCTGTCAGCAGCGTGACAGCGACCTGACAGCCGTGGCCAGCACCGTGGTGGTCATGACCAACCACGCCATCCACGCCGAGGGGCTCACGAAGCGCTTCGGCGAGACTCTCGCCCTCGACGGCGTCGACCTGTCCGTGCCGCACGGCACGGTGCTCGGCGTCCTCGGGCCCAACGGCGCCGGCAAGACCACGGCCGTGCGCATCCTCGCGACCCTGCTGCAGCCCGATGCCGGCTCGGCCACCGTCGCGGGACACGACGTGCTGCGCGAGCCCGACGCCGTGCGGCGCGCCATCGGCCTCACCGGCCAGTACGCCGCCGTCGACGAGCAGCTCACCGGGCGCGAGAACCTCGTGCTCGTCGGCCGCCTGCTCGACCTCACCCGCGCCGCGGCCGCCCGTCGCGCCGAGGAGCTGCTGGAGCAGTTCGGCCTCACCGAGGCCGCCGACCGGCGCACCCGGACGTACTCGGGCGGCATGCGGCGGCGGCTCGACCTGGCGGCCAGCCTCGTCGGCCGGCCCGAGGTCATCTACCTCGACGAGCCGACCACCGGGCTCGACCCGAGCAAGCGCGAGGACATGTGGGACGTCGTCCGCGAGCTCACCCTCCAGGGCACGACGGTCCTGCTGACCACCCAGTACCTGGAGGAGGCCGACGCCCTCGCCGACGCCATCTCGGTGTTCGACCGCGGCCGGGTGATCGCGCACGGCACGCCCGACGAGCTCAAGGCGATCGTCGGCGGTCGCACGCTGCGCGTCCGTCCCGCCGATCCGGTCGACCTCGCCGACGTCACCGCGCTGCTCGCGCGCGTCGTCGGTCGAGAGCCGGAGGTGCTCAAGGGTCACGCGAGCGTCCCGGTCGAGGACAGCGCGGCGCTCGCCGCAGTCGTGGCCGGCCTCGACGCCCGGGGCATCGACGTCACCGAGCTGGCGCTCGAGCTGCCCGACCTCGACGAGGTCTTCTTCACCCTGACCGGTCGAAACGAGTCACACGAGATGGAGAACGTCCGATGAGCAACACCCTCGCCCCGCGTCCGGTCCCCGGGACCGTCGACGCCGACCGCGTCACCTGGTGGCCGTGGCTGCGGCACGCGCTCGTGCTGTCCGGCCGCTCGGTGACCAAGATGATGCGCCACCCGGAGCAGTTCTTCGACGTCACGCTGCAGCCGGCACTGTTCCTGGTGATCTTCGTGTACGTCCTCGGCGGCGCGATCTCCGGCAACACCCACGACTACCTGCAGTTCGTCCTGCCCGGGATCATGATCCAGACGGTGCTGTTCAGCACGGTCAGCATCGGCGTGAACCTGAGCACCGACATCAAGGAGGGCGTCTTCGACCGGTTCCGGTCACTGCCCATCCCCCGCTCGGCTCCGCTGGTCGGCGCGACGATCGCCGAGTGCCTGCGGTACGGCATCACCATCGTGGTGAGCCTCGCCATGGGCGTCCTGATGGGGTTCCGGACGAGCACGTCACCCGTCTCGGTCCTGCTGGGCATGCTGATGGTGCTCGCCTTCGCCTGGTGCCTGTGCTGGGTCTCGATCTGGCTCGGCATGATCGTCCGCGAGGCCGGCTCCGTGCAGGGTCTCGGCTTCCTGGCGCTGTTCCCGCTGACGTTCGGGTCGTCGATGTTCGCGTCGGCCGACACGATGCCGGGCTGGCTGCAGACCTGGGTGAAGATCAACCCGGTCACGCACCTGACCGACGCCGTCCGCGGCCTGCTCACCGGCGGGCCGGTCGCCGAGGACGCCACCATCGCGGCGCTCACCTCCGCGGTCATCCTGGCCGTGTTCGCCCCGCTGGCCGTCCGCGCCTACCGGCGCAAGGCCTAGCCGCTGACAGCACGCACCAGGGCGAGGGCCTCGACACGATCGAGGCCCTCGCCTCGCGCGCGCTCGGCCTCGAAGGCGTCGTTGCCGAGCTCGACACGGAGGCGCTCGGAGAGCTCGCGGTCGTCGCGGTTCGACAGGTCACCGCGGCCGCGGATGTTGTCGGCGGCGCCGAGCAGACGAGCAGCTCGTCCCGGGTCGCCCTCGGCGTGGGCCAGCACGGCCGCGGCCACGCCGACGGACGAGACCACCGGCATGTCCTCGGACTCCGTGGCGAAGGACGTCGCCGCGGCGAGCTCCTGACGGGCGCGGTCCAGCTTCCCGTCGTCGACGAGCCCGACGGCGAGCGCCGCGCGGATGACCGCCCGCATCTGGCTGCTCCCGGGGATGCCCTCCGTGATCTCGCCGATGTCGGCGACCAGACCCTGCAGCAGCTCCACCGCGGCGCCGGTGTTGCCGGACAGCCGCTCGACCTGGGCCAGGTTGAGGCGCCAGAGCTGGCTGGCCCGCGCGTCGCCGGTCTCGCTGGAGGCCGCGACCTGTCGCTCGACCTCCGCGCGCAGCGCCGGCAGGTCGTCGGGCGTGGCCGACGAGAGACGGAGCGACAGCATGCGCTGGCGCGTGAACGTGGCGTCGTCGGTGGCTCCGAGCTGCTCGAGCAGCGGGATCGCCTCGTTCATCGAGTCGAGCGCGTCGTCGAGCTTGCCGATCTGGCCCTCATACGACGCGCGCTGTGACGCCGCCATCGCGATCCCCCATCGGTCGCCCACGGCCCGCAGGTCCTCGAGGGCCTGGTCGAGCAGCGCCACAGAGTTCTCCGGCTCCCCGGCGTTCTCGAGCAGTGCTCCGCGCATCAGCCGGGTGGCCGCCCGGGTCCACGGGTCCTCGGGCTCGGGGATCACCCGGTCGCCGGTGGCGCCGAAGAACTCGAAGGCGGCCACCGCCATGTCGACCAGCCGACCGTGCGCCTCGCCGGTGTCGTACGCGGCCAGCGCTCGCTCGATCCGCGGGGCGACGCTGTCGCGGTCCTTCTCGAACGCCGCGATGATGCCGAGCGCGTTGATGGCCACCTCGGTGCTCGGGTCGGCGGTGCCCGGCAGTCCCTCGATCAGCTCCATCCAGGTCCGGAAGTTGGTCTCCTGCCCGCGGATCCCCCACCACCACGCGAAGACCGCGGCGAGCCGCCCGGCCCGACCGCGGTCCTGCTCGTCGACGGCGAAGCGCAACGCGGCGAGCAGGTTGCCGGCGTCGCGGTCGAGCATCGCGAGGGCCTCGAGCTGGTCCGGGCCGTGCAGGTCGGGCTCGGCGGCCTCGGCGAGGTGGAGATAGTGATCCAGGTGGGCCGAGCGCACCTCGGTGACGATGCCGCGCTCGAGCAGCCGCTCGACGCCGAACTCACGCAGCGTCTCCAGCATCCGGAACCGTGGCTGCGGCCCACGGACAGGGACCAGCAGGGACTTGTCGACGAGCGACTCGAGCAGCTCCGCGGCGTCGCGGCCGAGCACCGCGGAGGCACCGTCGGCGTCCACCCCGCCGGGGAAGACGGCGAGGCGTTCGGCGAGGTCGCGCTCGTCCTCGTCGAGCAGGTCCCAGCTCCACTCGACGACGGCCCGGAGCGTGCGGTGCCGCGGCAACGCGGTGCGGCTGCCACCGGTGAGCAGGCGGAAACGGTCCGACAGCCGGGCCGCCACCTGGTCGACCGTCAGCGTGCGCAACCTCGCCGCGGCCAGCTCGAGCGCGAGCGGCTGCCCGTCGAGGCGCTGGCAGACCTCCACCACGCCGCTGACCGTGGACTCGTCGAGCACGAACGCCCGGTCCACGGCCTGGGCGCGCTGGACGAAGAGGTCGACGGCGCTGTGCTTGGCCGCCTGCTCGGCGCTCACCCCCGACTCGGGGATGCTCAGCGGCTCGAGCGCATAGGTGAGCTCGCCCACCAGGCCGAGCGGCTCGCGGCTGGTGGCGAGCACGACGATGCCGGGCGCGTGCCGCAGGACGTCCTCGGTGACCTGCGCGACGGTGTCGACCAGGTGCTCGCAGTTGTCGAGCAGCAGCAGTCCGTGCGCGTCGGCCACGGCCTCGAGGAGTCGGTCCTTGCTGTCCTGGGAGCTGCCCGCCCGCCGGCGGTCGACGGCCGTCACCTCGAGCAGCCCCATGGCCGCCAGGACGGCTGGCACGACGTCCTCGTCGTTGGTGATGGCCGCCAGCTCGACCGGCCAGACGTCGTCGTGCCGGGACGCCCGGGCCGCCTCGACCGACAGCCGGGTCTTGCCGGCGCCGCCCGGCCCCACCACGGTGACCAGGCGATACGCGTCCAGCGCGTCGACGATCTGCGCGACGTCGTCGTCGCGGCCGACGAACGTGGTGAGACCCACGGGCAGCCGGTCGGCCGACCGCCGCTGCGGCACGACGTCGCCACGCAGCAGCGCGACGTGGGTGGCCTGGAGCTCCGGCGACGGGTCCGCGCCGAGGTCCTCGGCGAGGCAGGAGCGCAGCCGCTCGTACGCGGCGAGCGCCTCGGCCTGGTGCCCGAGCGCGGCGAGCACCTGGAGGTAGATGTTCCACAGACCCTCGCGGTACGGGTGGGCCGCGGTGAGGTCGGCGAGCTCGGCGACGAGGGCCGCGTCGGGCGCGCCGGCGCGCTCGCGCATCGACGCCTCGACGGCGCCGAGCCGGAGCTCGGACAGCCGCGACGCGACGGCGTCCGCGAACGGTGCGTCGACATCGGCCAGCGGGTCGCCGCGCCACAGCCGCAGCGCGCTCGCCGCGTCGCCGCTCGACACCGCGCGCTCCAGCTCGGCGGCGTCGACCTCGTCGACGTCGAGCGCGTAGCCGGCGGCGCTGGACGTCAGCGCGCCGTCCGGCAGGCGGCGCCGGGTGCGCGAGACAACCGACTGCAGCGCGTTCGCCGACGGCGGATCCTCCCAGAGGTCGTCGACGAGCGTCGTGGTGGAGACCGGCCGGCCGGGCTCGAGCGCGAGCCGGGCCACGAGGGCGCGGTTCAGCGCACCGCCGAGGTCGACCTCGGCGCCCCCGTCCAGGACCCGCAGAGGTCCGAGCAGCTCGACGCGCACTGGTCCATCCTGCACCCGTCGTGCTAGATCAAGCGACGATCGTTGGCCCAGCGGGTGAGCTCGTGGCGGCTGGAGAGCTGGAGCTTGCGCAGCACGCTCGACACGTGGGTCTCCACGGTCTTGATCGAGATGAACAGCTCCTTGGCCACTTCCTTGTAGGCGTAGCCGCGGGCGATGAGTCGCATGACCTCGCGCTCGCGCTCGGTGAGCCGGTCGAGGTCCTCGTCCACCTGGGCGATCTCGATGGTGCCGGCGAACGCGTCGAGCACGAATCCGGCGAGGCGCGGCGAGAACACGGCGTCGCCGCCGGCGACCCTCTCGAGCGCGTCCAGCAGCTCAGGACCGCTGATGTTCTTGGTGACGTAGCCGCGCGCGCCGGCGCGGATGATGCCGATGACGTCCTCGGCCGCGTCGCTGACCGAGAGGGCGAGGAACGTCGTCTTCGCCGAGCTCGGCACGCGGCGCAGGACCTCGAGCCCGCCGCCGCCGGGCATGTGCACGTCGAGCAGCACCACGTCCGGCTGCTGCTCGGCGATCGCGGCCACGGCGGAGTCGACGTCCTCGGCCTCGGCGACGATCTCGACGCGGTCCGCGGACGACTCCAGCTCGGTGCGCACGCCGGTGCGGAACATGGCGTGGTCGTCGACGATCGCGACGCGCAAGGTGCTCATGTCGAGGTCTCCTGGTCGGTGGTGGTGCGGAGGGGCAGGCGCATCGCGATCTCGGTCCCCTCGCCGGGGGCGCTGCGGACGTCGACCGTACCGCCGTGGCGCTCGACCCGGCCGATGATGGACCCCTTGAGGCCGAGCCGGTCCTCGGCGACGGCAGCAGGGTCGAAGCCGACGCCGCGGTCGCGCACGAACACCTCGGCCGTGCGCCCGTCGGACTCGGCGTAGACGTCGATGCGGGCGACGCGGGCGTGCTTGGCGGCGTTGACCATCGCCTCCCGGGCCGCGCGGGCCAGCGCGGAGACGTCGGGATCGAGGGCCGCGTCGCCGACGCCCACGACCTCCACCGGCACGTGGTGGGCGTCCTCGACCTCGGCGGCCGCGAGCCGGAGGGCGGCGACGAGCGAGTCGCCGTGCTGCGCCTCGTCGCCGTACAGCCACGAGCGCAGGTCGCGCTCCTGGCGGCGGGCCAGCGTGGCCACGGCAGCGGCGTCGCCGGCGTTCTTCTGCAGCAGCGCCAGAGTCTGCAGGACGGAGTCGTGCAGGTGGGCGGCGACGTCGGCCCGCTCCTGCGAGCGCACGCGCTCACGACGCTCGGCCGCGAGGTCGCCGAGCAGCTTGCTGATCCAGGGGCCGAGGATGAGCGCCGCGCCCACCAGGGCGATGCCGGCGGCGGACGCGACGTCGACGATGCCGCTCCAGCCGCGCTCCTGGGAGAAGAAGTACAGACCGGCGAGCACGATCATCACGACGCCGGCCGCGGCGCGAGCGGCGAACGCCCAGCCCGACGTCTGCCGCATCCAGCGCTGCCACGCGGCGTCGTCGAGCTGGCGCCAGACGACCGCCACCCCGAGCAGCCCGACCAGCACGGGAAGCAGGAGCGAACCGCTGATGCCCCGGCCGGTGACCTGCAGCAGCACCAGCACGCCGGCGCCGATCGCGCAGATGGCGATGGTCTGCAGGATCTCCTTCGGGCCGAAGCGCCGCCGGCTGCCGGAGCGCAGACCCCGCCGCTCGGCCGACTCCAGCCCGGGTGAGCTCTCCGGCTCCGCGAGTGCCATGAAGCGCCAGAGCAGCAGGTAGGCGATGACCCCTGCGCCGTTGAACCAGGTGGCCACGACGAACACCACGCGCACGGCCATCACCGGCACGGCGAAGTGCTCGGCGAGGCCCGCCGCGACGCCACCGGCGAGGCGATGGTCGGCGGGGCGCGTCGCGCGGCGGTACGGATACGGCGGGGGTGCCGGGCCGCGGGCTGCTGATGGTGCAGGGCTGCTCACCCTCGAATCGTCACACGCGCGCGAAGACCGCCGCCACCGTGCCGGACCCCGGTCGCACCCTGAACCCCGCCCCCGAGGTTTCAGGGTGGTACCCGATGGTCCGCACGCGCCCGGCCTTGCACGATGGAGCCATGAACGAGACCCAGCACGACGACACCGGCTTCGAGAGCCATCGTCTGCGCACCATCGCCGACATGCGGCGCTCCCGCGACGACCGCATGCTCGCCGGCGTCTGCTCCGGCGCCGCCCGCTACCTGAACGTCGATCCCGTCGTGGTCCGCGTGGTCATCGCGGTCCTGACGTTCGTGGGCCTGGCCGGCGCCATCCTGTACGCCGCCGCCTGGTTCCTGATCCCGCCGGAGGACTCCCCGTCGGGCGAGCCCGGCCGGAGCATCGCGAGCGACTGGTTCAACCTCGACAAGAACGAGGAGCAGGTCCGCGCCGTGGGCCTCCTCGTCGCCGCCGTCCTCGCCGCGCTCGCCGTCGTCGGCGACCACAGCTGGGGCTGGGGCGGCGCGCTGCCGTGGATCCTGCTCCCGGTGGCCTTCCTCTACTGGCTGTTCGTCGTCCGGCCGCGCCGGCGCCATGCGGAGCTCGCCGCGCCGAAGGAGTCGTCGACGGACGCCGGCATGATGACCGTCTCCGAGTACACCGACCGCGTGACCGCCGAGGCCCTGGAGCGCAAGCTGCGCCGCCGGGCCGAGCGCTCGCCCGCCCTGACCGTGCTGACCCTCTCGGTCGCCGCGATCGCCGTGGCCGTCGCGCTGCTGATCGCGCAGGCCAACGACGGCACCGACTGGACGTCGTACGTCGCGATCGCCCTCGCCGTCGTCTCGGTCGGCCTGCTGGTGGGGACACGGTTCGGCCAGGCCGGCCCGCTGGTGCCGATCGGCGGCCTGCTCGCCGTCGCGCTCGCGGTCGGCACGCTGCTTCCGAGCCCCGCGCTCGGGGAGCGGAGGTACGACCCACTCTCGGCCGCCGACGTGAACGGCTCGTACGAGCACGGCATCGGCAAGCTCCAGCTGGACCTGGCCGACCTCACGGACGCCGACCAGCTCACCGGCAGCACGGTGAGCCTGGAGAACGGCATCGGCGAGATGCGTGTCATCGTCCCGAGCGACCTGAACGTCGTGATCGACGCCGAGCTGGAGGCGGGCGAGATCCGCGCCTTCGACCGCAAGGTCAACGGCACCGACAACGAGCTGACCTATCCGGCCGCCGAGCCGGACCGACCCGCCCTGACCCTGAAGCTTCGCCAGGGACTCGGCAACATCGAGGTGATCCGCCGATGAACCGCCACCCGTTCCGCTGGGAGGGCCTGGCCTTCGGGCTGTTCTTCCTGGCCGTCCTCGGCCAGTGGGCCGTCTGGGAGCAGGACTGGCTCGAGCCGGAGGACCTCGGCTACCTGGCCGCCGCCACGCTGATCCTGCTGGGCGTCCTCGGCATCGTCGCCACCCTGGGCAACAGCCGCCGGCCGCAGCAGGCCCCGCACACCCCCGACAAGACCACCGAGGAAGGACCCACCCATGAGCACGAAGAAGCTTGAGCGCAGCACCAGCAACCGCTGGTTCGGCGGCGTGTGCGGCGGCATCGCCGAGTACACGGGCGCCGAGGCGGGCTTGATCCGGTTCATCGTGGCCGTGGGGACCCTGCTCGGCTTCGGCTCGCTGTTCGTCGCCTACGTGCTGGCGTGGGTGATCATGCCGAAGAGGACCGAGCCCGCTCGGACCACCATCGTTCACGAACCGGTACCGCCGTCGGCGTGAAGTCGGTGAAGACGCCGTCGACGCCCGCGTCGAAGAACGCAAGATACTCGTCGACGGCGCTGGTGCCCACCGGCCGGAAGCTCTCCTCGTCGCGCAGCGTCCAGACGTGCACGAACAGCCCGGCGGCGTGCGCACGGTCCGCCAGGCCGGTCGGGCCGGCGAACCGCTTCTGACGGTCCCGCCCGATCACCAGGTCCTTGTGCGGGCCGATCCCGTCGGCGTACGTCGCGATCTCGGCCAGGTTCTCCGACTGCGTCAGGTCGCGGTACGTGCGGGGGTCGCCTGAGGCGACGAGGTCGGCGGGCGCGCCCTTCTTCTCCATCAGCTGGACGAGCGGGAGCGGCGTCCGCGGCCGGAGGCCGTGCAGGTTGCCGGTCTCCATCGACTGGATCACCACCGGCGTCGGCGCGTCCGCCTGGTTGAGGCCGCGAGCCTCGAGCGCCGCCAGCAGCCGCTCGTCGAGGTCGAGCCCGATGCTGCGGAAGTACGTGGGGTGCTTGGTCTCGACGTAGACCCCGATCGGCTCCGACCGCCCGGCGTTGGCCCGTTCGGCGACGTCCAGGACCTCGTCGAACGTCAGGATCGGCTCCTGCCCCGCCAGCGGGAGGTTCTGCGGGCGGATCTCGGGCAGCCGCTCCCGCGCGCGCAGCGTCTTGAGCTCGTCGAGGGTGAAGTCCTCGGTGAACCAGCCGGTCAGCGCCTTGCCGTCGACAAGCTTCGTGACCATCCGGTCGGCGAACTCCGGGCGGTCGGCCACGTCCGTGGTGCCGCCGATCTCGTTCTCGTGTCGCACGACCAGCACCCCGTCGCGGGTGCTGACGACGTCCGGCTCGATGTAGTCGGCGCCGCTCTCGACGGCCAGCTCGTACGACGGACGGGTGTGCTCGAGCCTCATGCCGGGGACGCCGCGGTGGGCGATGAGAACGGGCAGGTTCACGCCGCCATCATGGCTCACACGGGTACGGTGCTCGTCGTGAAGCCGTTCCTGCTGCTCGCGACGCGGGCCGAGGACCCGGCCGCGGACGGCGAGCATGACGCCTTCCTGCGGTTCGGCGGGTTGCGCGACGATCAGCTGGAGCGCCGCCGGCTCGAGCAGGAACCGCTCGGCACCGTCGACCTCGACGCCTACTCCGGCATCATCCTCGGCGGCAGCCCGTACAACGTCTCCGATTCGGAAGACGTGAAGTCGGATGCGCAACGACGCGTCGAGGCGGAGCTGCTGGCGCTGCTCGACGAGGTGGTCGAGCGCGACTACCCGTTCCTCGGCGCCTGCTACGGGGTCGGCCTGATCGGCCGGCACCAGGGAGCCGTGGTGGACCGCGCGCACCCCGAGCCCGTCGGCCCGATGACGATCGACCTCACCGCCGCCGGCCGCGACGACCCGCTGCTCGGCATCCTGCCGGACACGTTCGAGGCGTTCCTGGGACACAAGGAGAACGTCAGCTCACTGCCGGACGGTGTGCCCAACCTGGCGTCGTCGGCCAGCTGCCCGGTGCAGGCGTTCCGGGTGGGCAGCAACGTCTACGCCACCCAGTTCCACCCCGAGCTCGACATCCCGGGCATCCAGACCCGGATCGACGTCTACAAGAACTACGGCTACTTCGCGCCGGAGACGGCGCAGGACCTCAAGGACGCGGCGGCGCGCAGCCACGTCGTCCACCCGCCGCGGATCGTCAGCCGGTTCGTCGAGCTGTACGCCGTAGACTGACTCCCGGTGTGCCGGGAAGTCTGGTCGGCGTCCTGTCGCCGACCCCCGGAGCGCCCATGAGCCACGACCGCCCCCGCCTCCTCGCACGAGGCAGCCGCCTCGAGGCCGCGCGGATCGCCGAGCTGCTGCGGCAGGAGACCCTCGGCGGCATCCTGCTGATCGGCGCCGCGGCCGTCGCGCTGCTGGCGGCCAACGTCGGCGACGTCTACGCCGACGTCCGCGACACCGTCGTCGGCCCGTCGGGCCTGCACCTGGACCTCACGATCGGCGCGTGGGCGTCCGACGGCCTGCTGGCGATCTTCTTCTTCGTCGTGGGGCTGGAGCTGAAGCGCGAGCTGGTGGCCGGCGACCTGCGCGACCCGAGGCGAGCCGCCGTGCCGATCGTCGCGGCGGTCGGCGGCATGGTCGTGCCCGCGGTGATCTACACGCTCGTGAACCTCGGCGGCGCCACCCGCGGCTGGGCGGTCCCGACGGCCACGGACATCGCGTTCGCCCTGGCGGTCCTGGCGGCGCTCAGCACCCACCTCCCGTCGGGCCTGCGGACGTTCCTGCTCACGCTCGCGGTCGTCGACGACCTGTTGGCGATCTCGATCATCGCAGTGTTCTACACCGACGACCTCGACGTCCTCTGGCTGCTGGCCGCCGTCGTGCCCATCGCACTCTTCGCCGCCGTCGTCCGGTGGCGCACCTCGCCGTGGCTGCTCGTGCCACTAGCTGTCGTGGCCTGGGCGTGCGTGCACGAGTCCGGTGTTCACGCGACCGTCGCGGGCGTGGTCCTGGGCTTCACCGTCCCGGTCCACGGCGCGGCCGAGCGCCTCGAGCACGTGCTGCGGCCGCTGTCGGCCGCCGTCGCCGTCCCGGTGTTCGCGTTCTTCTCCGCCGGCGTCGCGATCGGGGGGTGGTCAGGCCTCACCGACGCCCTCAGTGATCGCGTCACGCTCGGCGTGGTGCTCGGGCTGGTGGCGGGCAAGACGATCGGCGTGCTGGGCGCGACGTGGCTGATGGCCCGGTTCACCCGGGCCGACCTCGACACCGACCTGTCGTGGTGGGACGTGCTCGGCCTGTCGATCCTGGCGGGCATCGGGTTCACCGTGTCGCTGCTGATCGGCGAGCTGGCGTTCGGGCCGGGCAGCGAGGCCGACGAGCACGTCAAGGTCGGCATCCTCGCCGGGTCGCTCGTCGCGGCCGCCCTGGCGGCGGTGGTGCTGCGCGCCCGGAACCGCGTCTACCGGCGAATCGAGGCTCGCGAGCGGGACGATCAGTCGTAGTCGGACTCGTTGTCGAGGGAGATCCACTCGCTCGACTTCTGCGTGGTGGTCCGGCCGTCGCGCGTGACGACCAGCGTGCCGTCGTAGGCCTGCACCTCGTAGCGGACGCCGTCCTTCTTGGCCACGAACGAGTCGGCCCCGGGGTTGTAGTCGCCCTTCATGTCGATCACCTCGCCGCCGTTCGCCTGGGTGACGAAGCGGAACGTCTCGCCGGTGGCGTCCTTGCCGCAGATCGACGTCCTCGCGCCGGACGTGGTGGTCTTGTAGAGGATGACCGGGTAGGTGCCGCCGCAGCCGAGCCCGAGACCGGACTTCTTCTGCTCGGCCCGCGTGACGACCTTGGTGCCGCAGTCGGGCAGGAGGCTGTCCTGGTCGCGGCCCTCCAGGTTGAACTGCGTCGTGGGGCCTTCGCAGGTGGGCGTCGGCGACGCCTTCGGGGACGGCGAGGCGGACGGGCTCGACGAGACGGTGGCCGACGGCTCCGCGCTCGGACCGGCGTTGACCGGGTCGGCGTCGTCGCCGCCGAGGTCGAGGAGCGCCCACCCGGCGGCTCCGATCGCCGCGAGGGCGACGATGACGATCGCGGCGATGCGCAGGCGTGCGGTGGTCATCGGGTCACTCCCACTCGATGGTTCCCGGGGGCTTGCTGGTGATGTCGAGGACGACGCGGTTGACCTCTTCGACCTCGTTCGTGATGCGGGTGGAGATGCGCTCCAGCACGTCGTACGGGAGGCGGCTCCAGTCGGCCGTCATCGCGTCCTCGCTGGACACCGGACGCAGGACGACCGGGTGGCCGTAGGTGCGGCCGTCGCCCTGGACGCCGACCGAGCGGACGTCGGCCAGCAGCACGACCGGGAACTGCCAGATGTCGCGGTCGAGGCCGGCGGCGGTGACCTCCGCACGGGCGATGGCGTCGGCCTCCCGCAGGATGTCGAGGCGCTCGGCGTCGACCGCGCCGATGATGCGGATGGCCAGGCCGGGTCCGGGGAACGGGTGGCGCCAGACGATCTCCGGCGGCAGGCCGAGCTGCTCCCCCACGAGCCGCACCTCGTCCTTGAACAGGCTGCGCAGCGGCTCGATCAGGGTGAACTGGAGGTCCTCCGGCAGCCCGCCGACATTGTGGTGGCTCTTGATGTTGGCCGCGCCCTCGCCGCCGCCGGACTCGACGACGTCGGGATACAGCGTGCCCTGGACGAGGAACTCGACGGGCGTTCCTTCGGACTCCTCGACGATCTCGCGCTCCGCGGCCTCGAAGACCCGGATGAACTCGCGGCCGATGATCTTGCGCTTCTGCTCGGGGTCGGTGACGCCGTCGAGGAAGCCGAGGAAGCGCTCCTGAGCGTCGACGACCTTGAGGTCGACGCCGGTGGCCTCGACGAAGTCGCGCTCGACCTGCTCGGCCTCGCCCTGGCGCAGAAGTCCGTGGTCGACGAACACGCAGGTCAGCTGGTCGCCGATGGCGCGCTGCACGAGCGCGGCGGCCACGGCGGAGTCGACGCCGCCGGACAGCCCGCAGATGACCCGCTTGTCGCCCACCTGCTCGCGGATGACCTTGATCTGCTCCTCGACGATGTTGACGCTCGTCCACGTCTGGCGACAGCCGGCGATATTGACGAGGAAGTGCTCGAGGATGGCCTGACCGTGCTCGGTGTGCATGACCTCGGGGTGCCACTGCACGCCGGCGAGGCGGCGTTCGGTGTTCTCGAAGGCGGCGACGGTGGCGCGGGGCGACGTGGCGTTGACGGCGAAGCCCTCGGGCGCCGCGACGACCTCGTCGCCGTGGGACATCCAGGACGTCAGCACCTCGGGCAGACCCGCGAGGAGGGCGCCCGGCTCGAGCACCGAGACGGCCGTGCGGCCGTACTCGCGCTGGCCGGTGTGCGCGACGCTGCCGCCGAGCGCCTGGGCCATCGCCTGGAAGCCGTAGCAGATGCCGAACACCGGGACGGAGCCGTCGAACATCGCGGCGTCGAGCTGCGGAGCACCGTCGGCGTAGACGCTCGACGGGCCGCCGGACAGGATGATCGCGGCCGGCTTGCGGGCCAGCATCTCCTCGACCGGCATCGTGTGCGGGACGATCTCGGAGTAGACCTTGGCCTCACGCACGCGACGGGCGATCAGCTGCGCGTACTGAGCCCCGAAGTCGACGACGAGGACGGTGTCATGGTCAGGGCCCACGCCATGATCCTAACGGCCCGAAAATTGTTCGAACTGGTAGTAACCTCTCGCTCCCAAGGTCGTTGAACGGGGTGATCTAACTACACTCCCTCCCGTTAGATCAGGTGCCCGCTCCTCGTGGCACGACAGAGCCCGGCCCGTGAGCTCCCTCCCGGCCGGGCTCTGTGCTGTCCGGAGGCGACGCGAGCCCTGCGAGCGGGCGCCGAAGGAGGTCGAGCGCGTCACGCCGAAGGCGTCAGGGTGACGAGACCTGGTGAGAAGTCAGGCTCGCTGCCGATGTGGTCTCGATACACCCCCAGCTCGCTGGCGCTCGCGGGGGCACTCGACCACCGGAGGTCAGGCGGGCGAGATGGGAAGCCTCAGCGCGGCGGGGGCGTCGGCGGGGACGACCGGGTTCTTCGGCACGACGGGCGAGATCGCGCGGTACTCCTCGTGCATGGGCGGGCGCGGGTCCTCCTCGCCGCGGTTGGGCCAGAACGACATCGCGCGCTCGGCCTGGGCGGTGATCGTCAGGGACGGGTTCACGCCCAGGTTCGCGCTGATCGCCGAGCCGTCCACCACGTGCAGGCCCTCGTAGTTGTAGAGCCGGTGGTACGGGTCGATGACGCCGGTCTCGGGGCTGTCGCCGATGGCGCAGCCGCCCATGAAGTGCGCCGTCATCGGGACGTTGAACGGCTCGCCGATGGTGCCGCCCGGCGTGCCCTTCATGTGCTTGGCCATCAGCTGCACAGCCTCGTGCGCCGGCGGGATGAACGTCGGGTTCGGGGCGCCGTGGCCCTGGCGGGACGTCAGCTTCCGGCGGCCGGTGAGGGTGCGCTTCGTGTACGTGGTGATGGAGTTGTCGTGGGTCTGCATCACCAGCGCGATGATCGTGCGCTCGGACCAGTGCCGCAGGTCGTACAGCTTGAAGATGTTGCCCTTCTGCCGCCACAGCTCCTTCAGCCAGGTCCGCCAGCGCGGGGTGGCCAGGCTGCCGTCGGTGAGGACGGTCTGCAGCAGCGACATCGCGTTCGAGCCCTTGCCGTAGCGGACCGGCTCGACGTGCGTGTGCTCGTCCGGGTGGAACGACGACGTGATCGCGACGCCGTGGCTGTAGTCGACGTCCTTGCCGTCGGCGATGGAGCCGAGGAGTGCCTCCGAGTTCGTCCGCGTCAGCACGCCGAGCCGCTGCGAGACCTGCGGCAGCAGGCCCTTGTCGCGCATCCGGTGCAGCAGCTTCTGCGTGCCCATCGTGCTGGCCGCGAACACCACCTGCTCGGCCGTGATCTTCCGGTGCGGACGGAAGCGCTTGTTCGTGCGTCGGGTCTCGATCTCGTAGCCGCCACCGGGGAGCGGGCGGACCGCGACGACGGTGGTGAGCGGGTGCACCTCGGCGCCGTTCTTCTCGGCGAGATACAGGTAGTTCTTGACCAAGGTGTTCTTGGCGTTGTGCCGGCAGCCCGTCATGCACTCGCCCACCTGGAGGCACGCGTTGCGCCGCGGGCCGACGCCACCGAAGTACGGGTCGCCGACGTCGGCACCGGGCTCGCCGAAGACGACGCCGACCGGCGTGTGGTGGAACGTGCCCTCGACGCCCATGTCGGCAGCCACCTGCTTGATGACCCGGTCGGCGGCCGTCTCGATCGGGTACGTCGTGACGCCGAGCATCCGCTTCGCCTGGTCGTAGTACGGCTCGAGCTCGGCCTTCCAGTCGGTGATGTGGCCCCACGCGGGGTCGCGGTAGAACGGGTCGAGCGGCTCGTAGAGCGTGTTGGCGTACACCAGCGAGCCACCGCCCACGCCGGCACCGGAGAGGATCAGCGCGTCCTTGAGCTTGTCGATGCGCTGGATGCCGTAGCAGCCGAGCTGCGGCATCCAGAGGAACTTGCGCAGGCGCCACGAGGTCTTGGCGAAGTCCTCGTCGCGGTAGCGCTTGCCGGCCTCGAGCACGGCCACCTTGTAGCCCTTCTCGGTCAGCCGCAGCGCCGAGACGCTCCCGCCGAACCCCGAACCGATGACGACGACGTCGTGGTCGAACTTGCTCTCAGGCACGCGGTGTCCTCCGGAGGATCTTCATGCCCAGGGTGAGCAGCTTCGCGTAGCGCTCCGGGGCGAGGAACGCGGGACCGGCCATCGGCATCGCGCGCTGGACGGCCACGGACTGCGGCTCGGTGTAGCGGTGGATGCCCTCGGCGCCCTGGCGGCGGCCGACACCGGAGTGCCGCATGCCGCCCATGGGTGCGTCGATGCTGCCGAAGCTGGCGGCGAACCCCTCGTTGATGTTGACCGTGCCGGCCTTGATCGTCGGCGCGATCCGGCGGGCCAGGCGGGTGGGCCCGTAGATGCTCGCGTTCAGGCCGTACTCGCCGCCGTTGGCGAGCTCCACGGCCTCCTCGACAGTGCGGTACGGGTACAGCGAGACCAGCGGGCCGAACGTCTCGCCGGCGAAGCACTCGGCCGCGTCGGTGACGCCCTCCAGGACGGTGGGCTCGTAGAAGAACGGGCCGAGGTCCGGGCGGGCCTTGCCGCCCGTGAGCACGGTGGCACCGTTGGCGACGGCGTCCTCGACGTGCTTCGTGATGGTCTCCACCTGGGCCTGCGACACGAGCGACCCCATGTCGGCGTCCCAGTCGAGTCCCGCGCCGAGCGAGAGCGCCTGCACCCGGCGGACGAAGGCGTCGCGGAAGGCGTCGTACTGCGCCTCGGGGACGTAGAGGCGCTCGATCGAGACGCACAGCTGGCCGGCCGAGCTGAAGCACGCGTTCACCGCGCCGGCCGCCGAATTCTCGACGTCAGCGCCCGGGAGCACGATCATCGGATTCTTTCCGCCCAGCTCGAGCGACGTGCTGACCAGACGCTCGGCCGCCTGCTTGGCGATCAGCGTGCCGGTGGCGGTGGAGCCGGTGAAGCAGATGTAGTCGGCCCGCTCGATGATCGCGGTGCCCACCACAGAGCCGGCGCCGCTGACGACCTGCCAGACGTCGGCCGGGAACCCGGCGTCACGCAGCAGCTCGACGCCTGCCAGCGCGATCAGCGGGCTCTGGCTGTCGGGCTTGTGCACCACCACGTTGCCGGCCGCGATCGCCGGCAGGCCGTCGGAGATGGCCATCGTGAGCGGGTAGTTCCAGGGGCTGATGATGCCGACGACGCCCTTGGGCACGTGGTTCAGCTTCACCGACGTGAGGAGCGGGAGGGCGCCGTTGCGCCGCTCCGGCTTCATCTGCCGGCGGAGGCGCCGCGCGTAGTAGCGCGCCGTCAAAGCCAGGTGGGCCACCTCGTCGAACGCGTGCGCACGCGACTTGCCGGACTCGATCTGGATGAGGTCGAGCAGCTCCTCGCGGCGCTCGAGCACCAGGTCGTGCAGGCGCAGCAGCGCGCGGCGGCGCTCACGGAGGGAGGTCTGCGACCAGGACGCCTGGGCGACGCGGGCGGCGTCGAAGGCCGCCTCGACGTCCTCGATGCTCGAGACGGGGATCTCGGCGACCGGCTCGCCGTCCAGCGGCGAGATGGTGGTGCGGGACTCCTGCGTCGTGGTGCGGATCAGGCGCGTGAGCGTGGCGATCCGGTCAGGAGCGATGCGCTCGGAGACTGGCATGCCGGTCAGGATACCGCGAGTATGCGAAGCGTGACATGGCCGATGTCACGTGCTGGATGAGCCGGACTCCACGACGTCGCGGATGCGCTCGAGGGTCGTGCGCATGCCTTCGCGGTTGGTGCGGCCGCGGGCCCAGCCGAGGGCGCCCCAGTACAGCTTCAGCAGCGGGTTCCCGGCGAGCTGGAAGTACTCGGTGACGTCGACGCCGTCGTCGGCCGGTTCGATCCGGTAGCCCCACGTGTTCACGTCGCGGTCCCCCACGATCACGGTGAACTCGAACTGCCGGCCCGGCTCGCAGCGGTCGACGCGGCACAGCGTCCAGTAGACCGGGCCGACGCCGTTCCGCTTCACGTGGCCCTTGAAGTGGGCACCGACCTCGGGTCCGGTGGAGCCCCGGGTCCAGCGGGCCTCGAACGTCTCGGGGCTGAACTCGCCGATGCGGGTGACGTCGCTGACGAGGTCCCAGACCTCTTCCGGCGACGCCTTCATGTGGACGGTCACGGAGTCGCCGAGGTTCATCGTCATGCCGTGAACCTACTCAGGCGAACAGGGTCTCGCCGACGAACCCGGTGCGGCCGACTCCGGGCGGGCAGGCGAAGACGCCGGTGCTGACGTGGACGATGTACTCGTTGAGCAGGTCGTTCTGCGAGCCGGCGAGGCTCTTCTGGATTCGGATGAACTGCTCCGGGTCGCGCTGGTAGGCGATGAAGAACAGCCCCGCGCTCAGCTGGCCGAGGCCGTCGGACCCGTCGACGAAGTTGTAGCCGCGCCGCAGGATCTTGACTCCGCCGTTCGTGTCGGGGTGGGCCAGCCGGACGTGCGACTTTTCCGGGATGGCGAGCTCGCCGTCAGGGCCCTTCGCCTTCAGGTCGATCGTCGCGAACTCGTCGCCGCCGCTCAGCGGACCGCCCGACCCCTTCGTGCGCCCGATGATCTGCTCCTGGCCTTGCAGCGACTCGCGGTCCCAGGTCTCGATCCGCATGTTGATCTTGCGGGTGACGAGGTAGCTGCCGTCCACCAGCCAGTCGGGGCCGTCGTCGGGCCCGACCCAGACGAACTCGTCGACGCTCCTGCGCTCCTCGACCTTGATGTTGGCCGTGCCGTCCTTGAAGCCGAGCATGTTGCGTGCGGTGACCTGCGCCTGCGACGTCGACGACGTGCGGCCGAAGCCCATCTGCGAGTACCGCACGGAGGCCCGGCCGAACGCGATGCGCACGAGGTTGCGGACCGCGTGCACCGCGACCTGCGGGTCGTTGGCGCACGCCTGGACGACGAGGTCCCCGTGCGAGATGGCCGGGTCGAGCTGGTCGCCGGAGAACGCCGGCAGGTCGGTGAGCTTCTCCGGCTTCCTCCCGTCGAGCCCGAACCGGGGCTTGCCGTCCTTCTCGAACAGGCTCGGCCCGAACCCGAAGGTGAGGGTCAGCTGCGACGGCGGCAGGCCGAGCGCCTCCCCGGTGTCCTCCGGCGGGCCGAGCGGCGAGCCCGCGACGGCACCGTAGACGCCGATCTCGTTCCCGGCCGTGAGCTTGCGGGCCGCCCGCGTCCAGTCCTTCAGCAGCGAGATCAGGTCGTCGCGCTTCTCGCTCGTCATGTCCAGCGCGACGAGGTAGAGCCGGTCCTGGGCCGGCGTCACGATGCCCGCCTGGTGGCGTCCGGTGAACGGCACCGGGAGAGCCGCCTCCGCCGGCTTCACCGGCGGGTCGTCGGAGCTCCCGAGGGCGTAACCGCCCCCGACGCCGGCCGCGACGGCACCGATGCCGGCGGCGCCGAGGAGGGCGCGGCGGGACAGGTCAGTCACGTGGAACCACGGTACTCACGCTGAGGAAGCCACCACCGAGGCGACCTTGCTGATCGGCTCGCTCAGGGCGGCCACGGCGTCGGACAGCTTCTTGACCTGCGCCTTGGACAGGTCCGTGTACGGCGCCCACTCGCCGGTGCTCTTGTCCTGGTACTGGTTCAGCTCGGCGTCGAGCTCCTTGAACCGCTGGTCGATCAGGGCGACGAGGTCCGGGTCCTGCTCCTCGAGCACCGGGCGCAGCGCCGCGATGGCCGCCTGGGAGCCCTCGATGTTCGCCTTGAAGTCCCACAGGTCGGTGTGGCTGAACTCGTCCTCCTCGCCGGTGATCTTGCCGGTGGCCACCTCGTCGAGCAGGCCCTTCGAGCCCTGCGCGAGCTGCAGCGCGGTGAGCGGCTGGTCCTTCGCCTGAGCGACGACCTTCTTGATGTTCGCCAACAGGTCGTCGGCGTACGTGCCCATGCCGTCGGTGTTGCCGGCCACCCAGAGCTGCTTCTCGATGCGGTGCCAACCAGTGAAGTCGCGGCCCTCGGCCTTCGCGTCGGGCTCGCGGCCGTCGGTCAGCGGGTCGAGGTCGCCGAAGACCTCGGCCACGGGCTCGATGCGCTCCCAGTACGTACGGGCGACCGGGAACAGCTTCTTGGCCTCGTCGACCTCGCCGGCCTTCACGGCGGCGACGAACTCGTTCGTCTTGTCGATCAGCGCGTCGGTCTGCGACGCGACATAGCGCTCGTAGCTCTTGGCCGCGGCCTTGAGCTCGGCGGAGTCGGACAGCTTCTTGGCGGCCTCGCCGGTGACGGTGAGCTTCTGGCGGATGCCGTCGCCGACCATGCCCGGCTTGCAGGCGCCCTCGTAGGTGCCCTTCTCCAGGTCGACCACGAGGTTGCGCGACAGACCCGGGCCGATGTTCTCGACCTCGCCCATGATCCGGTCGCCCTTGGCGTACACGTAGAACTCGGTCACCTTGGAGCCCTTGTTCGTGACCGTGAAGGTCGACGGTCCGGCGTCGAGCTCGGTCTTGGAGACCTTGCACGAGGAGTCGGTGGCCTCGACCGTCAGGCCCTTCGAGCCCGCGGCGTCCTCCGACGCACAGGCGGAGAGGCTGACGAGAGCCAGGGACACGACACCGAGGGCGGCGAGGGACTTCATGCACGAGCTCCTTGAAAGTTAGGTGAGCCTCACCATGCTAGGACACCTCTCCCGCGCGGCTCAGAGGGGGCTCGGGAACACCTTCGCGAAGCACCGCGAGTAGGCCAGCTGCTCGTACGGCGGGTACACCGGGATGGGCGTGTAGCCGTGCCGCGTGTAGAACGCGATCGCCGCGAGCTGCTTCTCCCCGGTGTGCAGGACGAGCCGTGGGACGCCCTGCTCGCGGGCCCACTCCTCGACCTCGGCCAGCAGCCGATCCGCGACGCCCTCGCCGCGGTGCTGGGGCGGGACGTACATGCGCTTGATCTCCACGTCGTCGCCGAGCCGGCGCACCGCGACGTGGCCGACGGGCTCGTCACCGTCGTAGAGGACCTCGGTGAGCAGCACGGTGGCCGGGTCGATGGTCAGCCCGCCGTCGCGGTCCTGGACCGCGGCGCCCTCGAGGTGCGCGGCGTCCTCGTACAGCCCGCGGACCTCGGCCTGCATCGCCTCGCGCAGCCGGACCGCGTCCGGGTGCAGCCAGTCGACGTTCAACCAACCACGACCTCGACCCGCTGGAACTCCTTGAGGTCGGTGTAGCCGGTGGTAGCCAGCGCGCGCCGCAGGGCGCCGATCAGGTTCATCGTGCCGTCGGGCACCGACGACGGGCCGAACAGCACCGACTCCAGCGTGCCGACGGTGCCGATCTCCACGCGCTCGCCGCGTGGCAGCTCGGAGTGCCAGGCCTCGGCGCCCCAGTGGAAGCCGCCACCGGGCGCCTCGACGGCGCGGGCGAACGGCGAGCCGATCATCACGGCGTCGGCACCACAGGCGATGGCCTTGGCGATGTCGCCGCTGCGGCCGATCGAGCCGTCGGCGATGACGTGGACGTAGCGACCACCGGACTCGTCGAGGTAGTCGCGCCGGGCGGCGGCGACGTCGGCGACGGCGGAGGCCATGGGCACCGCGACGCCGAGCACGGACCGCGTGGTGTGCGCCGCTCCCCCGCCGAAGCCGACGAGGACGCCGGCGGCACCGGTGCGCATCAGGTGCAGGGCGGCCTGGTGGGTGGCGCAGCCGCCCACGATGACCGGTACGTCGAGCTCGTAGATGAACTCCTTGAGGTTCAGCGGCTCGGTCTGGCCGGAGACGTGCTCGGCGGACACCGTGGTGCCGCGGATGACGAACAGGTCGACGCCGGAGTCGACGACGACGTCGGCGAGCTGCTTGGTGCGCTGCGGGGAGAGCGCGCCCGCGACGGTGACGCCGGCGTCGCGGATCTGGCGGAGCCGCTCGGTGATGAGCTCGGGCCTGATCGGCTCGGCGTAGAGCTCCTGGAGGCGCCGCGTGGCCTGGGACGCGTCGATGCCGCGGATCTCCTCGAGCAGCTTCTCCGGGTTCTCGTACCGGGTCCACAGACCCTCGAGGTCGAGGACGCCGAGCCCGCCGTGGCGGCCCAGCGCGATGGCGGTGTCGGGGCTCATCACCGAGTCCATCGGGGCGGCCATGACCGGGAGCTCGAAGCGGTACGCGTCGATCTGCCAGGCGGTGGAGACCTCCTCGGGATCACGCGTGCGACGGCTCGGCACGATGGCGATGTCGTCGAAGGAGTACGCGCGACGACCGCGCTTCGCGGTGCCGATCTCGATGTCCATGGGTTCAGCCTAGAGCGAGCTCGGACCTGGTGGTTTGGTGGACAGGTGCCACGGTCGATGGAAGTATTCCGACGGAAGAGCCCGGTCGGCGGCCCGTCGGGTCGCCCTGAGCAGGAAGTTCGTGGTGCCTCCCATGCGCAGAGATCGCTTCGCCCCTGATCCGGAGACGATCGCACGGCTCAAGGAGCTGTCCGGCCTCAACGACAACGACGTGCAGAAGGTCGCCGAGCTCGGCCGCCTCGTGCACCTCCCCGACAGCTGGTCCCTGATCCTGGAGACCACGCCTGCGGACGCCGCCTACTACATCCTCGAGGGCGAGGTGTCGGTCCGTCGCGGTGGCGAGGAGGTCGCCACCCTCGGCCCGGGCACCTTCATCGGCGAGGCCGCGATCATGAACCACTCGATCCGGTCGGCCGCGGTGGTCACGAAGACCGAGGTCACGGCGCTGAACTTCACGCCGGAGTCCGGACGCGAGCTCGTCGCGGCCGTCCCGTCGATCGGCGAGGCCATCGCCGAGGCCGACGCCGAGCGCACCGCCGACAACGCGGGAGAGTGAGCGACGAGGAGTCCTTCGACCCCTCGTTCATCGTCGACGCCCTCGCCGAGCTGGTCCTCGGTGAGGCGCCGAACCTGAAGCGCGCGGACGTCGCCCGCCTGTCGGGGCTGTCGCCGGAGGTCACCCGTGCCCGCTGGCGCGCGCTGGGCTTCCCGGAGGTCGGCGACGACGACGTGGCGTTCACCCAGGCCGACGTCGAGGCGCTCGGGATGGCGCAGCAGCTGATCGACCTCGGTGTCATCAACGACGAGACCGAGCAGGCGTTCATCCGCACCATCGGCCGCACGTTCTCGCGGCTGGCCGAGTGGGAGGTCCGCGCGATGCTCGTGGCGCTGTTCGCGGACGCCGGCGACCCGAAGGTCGCGGCGGAGCGGCTCGGGATGCTGGAGGAGCTCATCCCGCTCGGCGAGCGCATCCAGACGTACGCCTGGCGGCGGCACCTGGTCGGGGCGGCGAGCCGGCTCGCCCTCACCGACACGCAGGTCGACGTCGCCGAGGACACGTGCATCGGGTTCGCCGACATCGTCGGCTACACGACGCGCAGCCGTCGGATGACCGCCCGCGAGCTGGCCGAGCTGGTGGAGCGGTTCGAGAGCGTGGTCGCCGGGCTCATCACCGACCACCACGGCCGCGTCATCAAGAGCATCGGCGACGAGATCCTGTTCGCCACCGACGACGTCCGCGACGCCGCGTCCCTCGCCCTGGACCTGCTCGAGCAGCACGAGCAGGACAAGACGTTCCCGCAGATCCGCGTCGGCATGTCCTACGGCCGGGTGATGAACCGCCTCGGCGACGTCTACGGTCCGGTGGTCAACCTCGCGTCACGCCTGACCAACGTGGCCCGCCCCGGCCACGCCGTGATCGACCACGACATGGCCGCTCAGCTCAAGGGCGACGAGGACTTCCGGCTCCGGAGGATGCGCCGGACGTCGGTCAAGGGGTTCGAGCTGCAGGAGATGTGGTCACTGAAGCGACCCCGCTAGTGCCCTGCCGGCGCGCAGGCCGGAGAAGATGCAGCCGCCGAGGAACGTGCCCTCCAGCGCGTTGTAGCCGTGCACGCCGCCGCCGCCGAAGCCGGCGACCTCGCCGGCGGCATAGAGGCCGGGGAACGGCTGGCCGTCGGGCCGCATGACCTGTGAGTCGAGGTTGGTCTCCAGACCGCCGAGGGTCTTGCGACTCAGGATGTTCAGCCGGACGGCGTGCAGGGGGCCGTTGGCCGGGTCGAGGAACCGGTGCGGCTTGGCCACGCGGACGACGCGGTCGCTGCGGAAGCGTCGGGCGTTGGCGATCGCCATGACCTGCAGGTCCTTGGAGTACGGGTTGTCGACCTCGGCGTCGCGGGCCTCGATCTGCCGGCGGAGCTGCTCGTGGTCGAGCACGGCGTGGTCGCGGTCCGGCGTCGACGCGGTGAGCTCGTTCATGCGCCTGACCAGCTCGTCGAGCGTGTCGGCCTGGACGAAGTCGATGCCGTGGTCGATGAACTTCTGCACCGGCACCGGGGCACCCTTGGCGAGCCGGTTCTTGACCAGGAACTTGACGTCCTTGCCGGTGAAGTCGGGGTTCTGCTCCGAGCCGGAGAGGGCGAACTCCTTCTCGATGATCGGCTTGGTGGTGACGAACCAGGTGTAGTCGTAGCCGGTGTGCCCGATGTGGCGCAGGGTGCCGAGCGAGTCGAAGCCCGGGAAGTTCGGCGCCGGCAACCGCCTGCCGGTGGCGTCGAACCACAGCGACGACGGCCCGGGGATGATCCGGATGGCGTGGTCGGGCCAGATCGGGTCCCAGTTGTGGATGCCCTCGACGTAGTGCCACATGCGGTCGCGGTTGACGAGGTTCGCGCCGGCGGACTCGCTGATGCCGAGCATGCGGCCGTCGACGTGGGCCGGGACGCCGGGGATCATGTGCTTCGGCGCGGGCCCGAGCCGGTCGACGGGCCAGTTGGCCCGGATGATGTCGGGCGCGTGACCGATGCCGCCGGACGTCACCACCACGGCCTGGGCGCGGAGCTCGAAGTCGCCGACGGCCTCGCGGTTGGACGCGACCCCACGGGCCTCGGTGGACGGGGCGAGCAGGGTGCCGCGCACGCCCACCACGGCGCCACCCTCGACGACGAGCTCGTCGACCTGGTGGCGGTGCGCGAACCGGACCGTGCCGGCACGCTCGGCCGCCTCGACCGGCTCGAGGAAGATCCGGACGACCTCCGGCCCGGTGCCCCAGGTGAGGTGGAACCGCGGCACGGAGTTGCCGTGGCCCGTCGCGGTGCCGTCGCCGCGCTCGGCCCAGCCGACGAACGGGACGAACTTCAGCCCGAGGTCGGTGAGGTAGGCGCGCTTCTCGCCGGCGGCGAACGCCACGTACGCCTCGGCCCACTGCCGGGGCCAGTGGTCCTCGTCCTCGCGGTCGAACTGCGCCGAGCCGTGCCAATCCTGCAGGGCCAGGGCGTGCGAGTCGTGGATGCCGAGGCGGCGCTGCTCAGGGCTGTCGACGAGGAAGATGCCGCCGAGCGACCAGAATGCCTGGCCGCCGCGGTTGGCCTCGTTCTCCTGGTCCACGATCAGCACGGACTTGCCGGCCTTCACCAGCTCGTGGGTGGCGACCAGGCCCGCCAGCCCCGCACCGACCACGATCACGTCGGCGTCAGTCATCGAATCTCCTTCAGGGACAGGTCGGGGAGCATGTCGGCGGGCTTGGAGCGGCGCATGACCAGGACGGGCTGGGCGTCGTCGTCGCCCTGGGCCAGGGCGTAGCGAGTGCCGGCGAGCGCGAAGCGCAAGGCACGCGACAGGTTGCGGACGCCGACCGCGGACGGGCTGAGCTGCGGCGCGGCGGCACGGATCGCCATCGCGAGCAGCGGCAGCGTGCCGCCGCGCGCGACGAGCTTGTCGCAGTAGCTGTGGAACTTGGGCGTGGCGAGGAGCTTCGCGATGGCGTCCTTGTACTGCTCCGGCGACGAGGCCGGGCCCTTGACGACGACGCCGATGTCCTTCGCCAGGGCGTGCCAGTTGGGCGTGCTCGACGGCGGTGGCTCCTCCGGGGGCGGGGCGGCCTTCTTGGCCTTCTTCTTCGGCTCCGGCTGCTTCTTCGGCTCGGCCTTCTTCTCCGGCTGCGCCTTCTTGGCGGTCTTCTTCGCGGTCTTCTTCGCCGGCGCCTTCTTCTCGACCGTCGGCCTCGGGATGGAGACGTAGAGGTCGGCCTCCTCGCGGAGCAGCGAGTTCACGTCGTGCTCGGCGAGCGTGGCGCCGACGACGTACTTGCCGAGCTCGTGCAGGCGGCGGACGAGCGGCACGAAGTCGCCGTCGCCGGAGACGATGACGAACACCTCGATCGACTCGCGCTCGGTGGCGAACCGCAGGCAGTCGACGACGAGCTCGATGTCGGCGGCGTTCTTGGTGGGCGCACCGGCCGCGAACACCTGCATGGTGCGCACGCCGTCGCGCTCGACGTCGCGGCGGAAGTCCTCCAGGCCGAGCCGGTTCCAGTCGGCGTAGGCGTGCGCCACGGCGATGCCGCCCGCCCCGGCCTCCTCGCCGGCCTCCCGCTCGACGAGCTCGAGGATGTCGGCCATCGAGACGTCCGGGATCTCCAGCTTCCCGTAGCCCTTGAACAGGTTCTCGGCGTCGATGAACACGCCGACGTTGCGCTGGCGCGCGGCGGATGAGCGGGCCACGTCAGCGCGAGCTGTAGTTGGGCGCCTCGACGGTCATCTGGATGTCGTGCGGGTGACTCTCCTTGAGCCCGGCGGCCGTGATGCGCACGAAGCGGCCCTTCTGCTGCAGGTCGGGGACGGTGCGCGCGCCGACGTAGAACATCGACTGGTGCAGGCCGCCGATGAGCTGGTGCGCCACGGCGCCGAGCGGTCCGCGGTACGCGACCTGGCCCTCGATGCCCTCGGGCACGATCTTGTCGTCGCTGACGACGTCGGCCTGGAAGTAGCGGTCCTTGGAGTACGACTGCTTGCCGCGCGAGGCCATGGCGCCGATCGAGCCCATGCCGCGGTAGCTCTTGAACTGCTTGCCGTTGACGAAGATGAGCTCGCCCGGGCTCTCCTCGCAGCCCGCGAGCAGCGAACCGACCATGACGGAGTCGGCACCGGCCACGAGCGCCTTGGCGATGTCGCCGGAGTGCTGGAGGCCCCCGTCGGCGATCAGCGGGACGCCGGCCGGCTTGCAGGCGAGCGATGCCTCGTAGACCGCGGTGACCTGCGGCACGCCCACGCCGGCGACGACGCGGGTGGTGCAGATGGAGCCCGGCCCGACGCCGACCTTCACGGCGTCGACGCCCGCCTCGACGAGCGCCTGGGCGCCCTCGCGGGTGGCGATGTTGCCGCCGATGACCTGCACGTCGTGGAACGCCGGGTCGGCCTTGAGCCGACGGATCATGTCGAGCAGCGCCCGGGCGTGGCCGTGCGCCGTGTCCACCACGATGACGTCGACGCCGGCCTCGCGGAGCGCGTTGGCGCGGTCCCAGGCGTCGCCGAAGAAGCCGACGGCGGCACCGACGAGGAGTCGGCCGTCGCCGGCCTTGCTGGCGCGCGGGTACTGCTCGGACTTCACGAAGTCCTTGACGGTGATGAGCCCGGCGAGCCGTCCCTCGTCGTCGACGATCGGGAGGCGCTCGCGCTTGTGGGCGCGCAGCAGGGCGGAGGCGTCGTCGTGGCTGATGCCGACGGGGCCGGTGATCAGCGGCATCGGCGTCATGACGTCGCCGACGAGGGTGCGGCCCCACTCGGCCACCGGGGTGAAGCGGAGGTCGCGGTTGGTGACGATGCCGAGCAGCTTGTCGTCGGGGTCGACGACCGGGAGGCCGGAGACGCGGTACTCGCCGCAGAGCTCGTCGAGCTCCTCGAGCGTGGCCTTCGGGCCGATGGTGACCGGGTTCGGGATCATGCCCGTCTGCGTCCGCTTGACGAGGTCGACCTGGTACGCCTGGTCCTCGACCGAGAGGTTGCGGTGCAGGATGCCGATGCCGCCCTCGCGCGCCATCGCGATGGCCATGCGGGCCTCGGTGACCGTGTCCATGGCGCTGGACAGCAACGGGATGCGCAGCTCGGTCTCGCGGGTCAGCCGCGTGGTGGTGTCGACCTCGCTCGGGATGACGTCCGTCTCACCGGGGAGGAGCAGGACGTCGTCGTACGTGAGTCCGAGGTTCGCGAACGGATCAGGGATGCCGGTCTGCTCCATGCACCAATGCTACTCGCGGGGGGCAGGCGGCTCGACGAGCGTCAGGACGGCGCGGACGCCCGCGACGAGCCGGTCGGCGCTGAACCGGTCCGGGTCCTCCAGGAGGAGGCGGCCGAAGTGCTCCAGCACGGCCACGACGGCGTGCGAGAGCAGCTCGACGTCGGCGGTCCCGGGCACGCCGAGCTCGGCCAGCTCGGCGATGCGCCGGCGGATGGCCTCGCGGTCGCCGTCGATGCGGTCGCGCACCGGGCCCGGTGTTCCGTGCGGCGCGAGGAGGATGGGCCGCCACGTCTGCGGGTCGGACGTGACCGCCTCGACCATCCGGGTGGCGGTGCCCACGACGATCTCCTCGAGCGAGCCGGCGCCGCTCGCCTCCGCGAACGCGTCCTCCAGCTGCCCCAGCGCGCGGGACTCCTGGCGGTCGAGGAGGGCGGAGAGCAGCGGACCGAGACCGTCGAAGACGCCGTACACGACGGGGCGGGTGACACCGACCTCGCGTGCGATGGCGTCGATCGAGACGCCGCCGTACCCGTCGCGGTCGATGATCGCGATCGCCGCGTCGAGCAGCTGCTCACGACGGACCTCCCGCGGGACGCGGGCGGCGTAGGGGCGGCGCTTCGTGACGGTCGGCACCTTGCCAACTTTACTACACATGTGTAGTAATTGGATCCATGAAGAAGCGCCACGCACCCGAGCCGCACGAGGACTACGGATTCTTCGGACCCGACTCCGTCACCTGGAAGGTGTGGGGCTACCCCACCTCCGCCACGATCGGGTTCCAGCGATCCGTCGTGATCGAGGAGCTCGATCCCGCTCTCGTCGCGTCGGTCGACGCCACGCAGGCGATCATCGAGCGCCCGCGCACGCGGTACGACCGCACGCTCCGCTACTTCTCGATGGTCGCGTTCGGCGACAGCCGCTCGACGTCGCAGGCTGCGGACGTCCTGGTCAAGGTGCACTCCAAGGGCATCGGCATCGAGCCGCTGAGCGAGAAGGCGTACGACGCCAACGACCCGCACTCGCAGCTGTGGATCCACCTGACCGCATGGCACTCGATCCTCTACGCCTACGAGAAGTTCGGCCCCGGCCGGCTCTCCCCCGAGGATGAGGCGCAGTACTGGCAGGAGTGCGCCGTCGCGGCCGAGCTGCAGACCTGCTCCCCCGACGACGTCCCGCGCACGCGCGAGGGCATCCGGGAGTACTTCGAGCACATGCGCCCGAAGCTGGCCGGGTCCGAAGTGGCGCAGCGGACGATGGCGCACCTGCTGAACACCCACGTGATGATGCCGAAGATGCCGCTGGTCGTGCGGCCGGGCATCTGGGCGGTCAGCCGGGTCATCCGGGCCGGCACGATCGCGACGATGCCCCGCTGGATGCGCTCGATGGGCGGACTGCGCCAGTCCCGTCTCACGGACGTCCTCGCCACCATCGCGCTGCGGATCGGGTTCGCGGTCGTCGAGCACATTCCGGGCGCCAAGCTGGCCGTCGTGAAGGTGATCTCGCCCATGACGGTTCCGGTCGTGGCCCCGATCTTCGCGGGCGTCCCGCCGGTCAACCCCGTCACGCTGACGCCCGCCGAGGCGCGGGAGCGCTACGGCTACGACAAGCCGGCCGAGGCGCACCTCGCTCTGCGCGCCAAGCAGCACCGCAAGGTGTTCGGGGAAGGCGGCAAGCCGAGCGAGGAGGGCATCCTCGAGTCGCAGGCGATCCTCGGGTCGATCGCCTAGAGCCTCAGTCGACGAGCCTGAGCCGGAGGTCGTCCGGGAGCAGCCGCCGAGCGGCGACCAGCCGCTCGGCGACGAGCACCGTGACGGCCTGGGCGGCCATGACGCCGAAGAGCACCAGCACCTGCGTCGTGGCCGCCTGGACCGGCGTGCCGCCACCGAGCATCACGCCGATGAAGGCGCCGGGCAGCGTGACCAGGCCGGTGGTGCGGACCTGGTCGAGGTTGGGCAGCAGGGCCTCCGGGACCCGGCGGTGGATGATCTCGTCGATCGCCTGGCCGGGCAGCAGCCCCAGCGCGAGGGAGGCCTCGTACTGCGAGTGCTCCTCCCGGAGCGCGGCGAACACCCGGCGACCGGCGAGGGTGTGCGCCGTCATCGCGTTGCCGACCACGATGCCGGCGACGGGGATGACCGCGATGCCCTCGGCCGGCACTGCGCCCGACGCCAGGACAATCACCAGCACCGGCACGAGACCGGCTGCCATGGCGAGGGCCGCCCAGGTCCAGGCGCGTGGCGCCTCCACGCGCCGCGTCGTGGTGAGCACGGCCACCGCGAACATCACCGCGACGAGCACCGCCGACCAGGCGAGGTTCTCGACGGCGGCCTTGATGAGCAGGGCGATGACGACGAGCTGCAGCAGCGCACGAGCGGCGGCGACGAGGACGTCGCGGTCGAGGCCGTACCCGGCCATCCGGTGCGCGGCGAGGGCCAGCACGAGCAGCGCGACGAGCGCGATCGCGACGGGCCAGCCGGGGTCGATCGTCACGGCACGTCGAACCTGACCTCGCGGGCGGCCACGTCCACCTCCGCGAGCCGGACGTCGACGGTCTCGCCCTCCTTCAGGCCCTGACCCGTGCACGGCGCGAGGACGGACGGGTCCTCCAGGAGGACGGTGGTCTCGGTGCCGTCGGTGTGCACGACCAGGGCACGGAACGTGTCCCCCACCCGGTCGGCGAGCTGCCAGGCCTCCACCTGGGCGACCGCGGCCCGGTCGGCGGCGGAGGCTTGATGTCCGGACTCCCGCATGATGTCGGGCAGCGTCGGCAGCGCCTCGCGGATGCCGTCCGGCACGGCTTCGCCCGCCGCGAGGGCGACGCAGACCTCCGTGGCGAACCGGTCGGCGAGGCGCCGCAAGGGTGCCGTGACCTGCGCATACGCGCCACCGACCCCCACGTGCTCCACCACCTCCGGATCCTCGCCGTCGAAGGCGTGGAAGCCGGCGCCGCGCAGCAGCACGGTGGCGTCGTTCATCAGGGCCACGTGCGCCGGGACCGTGATGTCGAGCCGGGCCAGGACGGTCGCGGCGGTGTCGTCGTCCTTCACGTCGACACCCATCGACGCAGCGCGCTTGAGGAAGCCGGTGACGTCCTCGGCCGCCGGGGCCGGCAGCGTGCGCAGGATGCCGACTTTGGCGTCGACCATCATCCGGCCGGCCACCAGGCCGGTCAGCAGCGACAGCTCCGCGTTCCAGTCGTCCGCCGGGGTGCGGTGGGCCCACTCGATCGTCCAGTGGTCTTCGGACGTCACCACCACCTGCTCCGGGATGCCGAGCTCGAGCGCTCCGGCGGCGACGCGGTAGGCGCGGCGGGCCTCGCCGAAGTCCTGGAGCGCCTCGATCGACGGGTGCGCGTTGCCGTCGCCCACGGCGGACATGACCTCGTCGTAGTCGAGCCGAGCCACCGAGCGGACGACGGCTCGCTTCACCTCGACGTCGCCGGGCTTCCCGTCCGCCCCGACGTCGATGGTCCAGACCACCGCGCGACGCTCCTGATCGGGCAGCAGGCTGAGCGCGTCCTCGGACAGCCGCGGCGGGTGCAGCGGCACTCGGCCGTCCGGCAGGTAGATCGTCTCGCCGCGCCGGCGCGCCTCCTCGTCGACCGGGCCGCCGAGCGGCAGGGCCGCGCCGACGTCGGCGATGGCGTAGTGGACGCGGAAGCCGTCACCCCGGCGTTCGAGGTGGACGGCCTGGTCGAGATCCATCGACCCCGGCGGGTCGATGGTGACGAACGGGACGTCGGTGAGGTCGAGCGGCGCCTCGGGCTTCTCCCCGGCGATGCGCTCGGCCTCGGCCTCGACGTCGGCGGGGAAGTCGCTCGTCCGCTCCACGGGAGGGAGGTCGAGCTCGGCGCGCAGCGCGGAGAAGTCCTGGGAACCCACGCCTCGACCCTAACGACGAAACCCGCCCCGGGAATCCGGGGCGGGCGTCGTCAGGGGTGGTGCGTCAGTGGTTGTGACCGGCGTGCTCGTCCTCGTCGGCGGGCTTGTCGGCCACCAGCGTCTCCGTGGTGAGAAGCATCGCCGTGATGGACGCGGCGTTGGCCAGCGCGGAGCGGGTGACCTTGACCGGGTCGAGGACGCCCTGGGCGACCAGGTCGCCGTAGGTGTCGGTGGCCGCGTTGTAGCCCTCGCCGGACTCGCGGACCTTGGAGACCACGACCTCGCCGGACTGGCCGCCGTTGCGGGCGATCCACTCGAGCGGGGCGTCGGCACCGATCCGCACGATGCGGACGCCGACGGCCTCGTCGCCGCTCAGGCCGAGGTCACCGTCGAGCACCGACACGGCGTGGACGAGAGCGGAGCCGCCACCGGCGACGATGCCCTCCTCGATCGCCGCACGGGTGGCCGAGACGGCGTCCTCGATGCGGTGCTTCTTCTCCTTGAGCTCGACCTCGGTGGCCGCGCCGACCTGGATGACGCAGACGCCACCGGCCAGCTTCGCCAGCCGCTCCTGCAGCTTCTCGCGGTCCCAGTCGGAGTCGGTGAGCTCGATCTCGGACTTGATCTGCTTGACCCGGCCCTCGACCTCGGCGGCGTCGCCGCCGCCGTCGATGATCGTCGTGGCGTCCTTGGTGACGACGACGCGGCGGGCGCTGCCGAGCACCTCGAGCCCGACCTGGTCGAGCTTGAGGCCGACGTCGGCCGTGACGACCTGCGCGCCGGTGAGCGTCGCGATGTCCTGCAGCATGGCCTTGCGGCGGTCACCGAACGCGGGGGCCTTGACGGCGACCGAGGTGAAGGTGCCGCGGATCTTGTTCACGACGAGCGTCGACAGGGCCTCGCCCTCGACGTCCTCGGCGATGATGAACAGCGACTTGCCGGCGCCGATGACCTTCTCCAGCAGCGGCAGCAGCTCGGCGACGGCCGAGATCTTGCCCTGGTGGACGAGGATGTACGGGTCGTCGAGGACCGACTCCATGCGCTCGGTGTCGGTGACCATGTACGGCGACAGGTAGCCCTTGTCGAACTGCATGCCCTCGGTGAACTCGAGGTCGGTGCCGAGGGTGTTGGACTCCTCGACGGTGATGACGCCGTCCTTGCCGACCTTGTCGAACGCCTCGGCGATGAGCTCGCCGATGTGGGCGTCTCGCGAGGACACGGTGGCAACCGCGGTCATGTCCTTGACGTCGTCGACGTCGCGGGCGAGCTCGCGGAGCTTGGCCACGACGGCGTCGACGCCCTGCTCGATGCCCTTCTTCAGGCCGACCGGGTTGGCGCCGGCCGCGACGGCGCGCAGGCCTTCGTGGACCATGGCCTGGGCGAGCACCGTGGCGGTGGTGGTGCCGTCACCGGCGACGTCGTTGGTCTTGGTGGCGACCTCCTTGGCGAGCTGAGCGCCGAGGTTCTCGAACGGGTCGTCCAGCTCGACCTCACGGGCGACGGTCACGCCGTCGTTGGTGATGGTGGGCGCGCCCCACTTCTTGTCGAGGACGACGTAGCGGCCCTTGGGGCCGAGGGTGACCTTGACGGTGTCGGCGAGCTTGTCGACGCCGCGCTCGAGCGCGCGGCGGGCGTCCTCGTCGAACTCCAGGATCTTGGGCATGTGGTTCTCCTAAAGAGGAAGGGCCTGGCGTGCCTGGCGCCCGGCGGGCGGCGAACGCCGCCAGCCGGGATGCCAGGTGCGTCAGGAGACGACGGCGAGGACGTCGCGGGCGGAGAGGATGAGAAGCTCCTCGCCGCCGTACTTGACCTCGGTTCCGCCGTACTTGCTGAAGATGACCTTGTCGCCGACGGAGACGTCGAGCGGCACGCGGTTGCCGTTGTCGTCGACACGGCCCGGGCCGACGGCGATGACCTCGCCCTCCTGCGGCTTCTCCTTGGCGGTGTCCGGGATGACGAGTCCGGACGCAGTGGTCTGCTCGGCCTCGACCGCCTTGATGACAAGACGATCCTCGAGCGGCTTGATGGTGACCGACACGGTGTCGACCTCCCCTTTCAACGGTGAACGAGACCTTCGATCAAAACTTAGCACTCTCCCCTAGCGAGTGCTAAAGGGTGTTCGCCCCCGGCAGAATCGGACTGTGGACCTCGCGACGTTCCGACGACTGCTGACCCCGGAGGGGCAGGCACTGCTGGCAGAGGCGACGGCCGGCGCGGCGTCGGAGTCCGACCTGGCGCTGGGCACGCGACTGCGCCGCGAGCACGACGCGGACCTCGTCGCGGCCGCGGTCTCGCAGGTGCGGCTGCGGGCCAAGGCGCGCACCAAGCTCGGGGACGACGCCGCGTCGATGTACTTCACGCCGGACGCGCTGGAGCAGGCCACCCGTGCGACGGTGGCCCGCCTCCGGGCGGAGCGGCTGGCGCGGTCGGCCGAGCGCGTCGTCGACCTGGGCTGCGGGATCGGCGGGGACCTCGTCGCGTTCGCCCGGGCCGGCGTGACCGTGCGCGGTGTCGAGCGGGACCCCGTGCGG
Organism: Aeromicrobium terrae; assembly: GCF_008039565.1. Lineage (GTDB taxonomy): Bacteria > Actinomycetota > Actinomycetes > Propionibacteriales > Nocardioidaceae > Aeromicrobium > Aeromicrobium terrae. The sequence continues at coordinate 8,300 of NZ_VDUX01000008.1, read as the reverse complement.
GCGGCGATCGCGCGCGCGAACCTCGAGGCACTGGGGCTGGACGGCGAGGTGATCGAGGGCGATCTGGCCGACGTCACCCTCGCCGCGGACGAGGTGCCGTTCCTCGACCCCGCGCGACGGAGCGGTGCCGGCCGGGTCTTCGATCCCGCCGCGATGGAGCCGCCGTGGGACGTCGTGCTGCAGCACCTCCGCGGGCGGGCCGTCGTGAAGACGCTGCCCGGCCTCGACCACGGGCTGGTGCCTGACGACGTGGAGGCGCAGTGGGTCAGCGACGGCGGCGACCTCGTCGAGGCCTGCCTCTGGGGGCCGGGCCTGGCCGAGGTGCCACGTCGCGCGACTGTGCTGCCAGGCGAGCGCGAGCTCGCCGGATCGGGCGAGCCCGGCGTCGTCGGCGAGGTCGGCGGCTTCCTGCACGAGCCCGACGACTCCGTGATCCGGGCCGGGCTCGTCGGCGAGCTCGCCGCGCGGATGGGCAGCCGGCTCGTCGACCCGCACATCGCCTACGTCACGACGGACGACGCGGTCACCGACCCGCTCGCCCGCTCGTTCCGCATCGACGCCGAGCTCCCGTTCCGCGAGAAGCAGCTGCGCGCCGCCCTGCGCGAGCGCGGCGTCGGCACCCTGACCGTCAAGAAGCGCGGCGTCGACGTCGTCCCCGAGCGGCTCGTCCAGCGCCTCCGTCTTCGCGGCGAGGTGACCGCGACGGTCGTCATGACCCGCGTCGCCGGAGAGGGCCGCGCCTTCCTCGTCGACCCGCTCTAGGCTCGGGACCATGCGGATCGACCTGAACGCGGACGTGGCCGAGTCGCCGGACGACCTGGCGCTGCTCGACGTCATCACCAGCGCAAACGTGTGCTGCGGGGCGTACGGCGGGAGCGAGGAGCTGATGCTCGAGGCGTGCGAGCTGGCGGTGCCGCTCGGGGTCACCATCGGGGCGCAGGTCGGGTACCCGGACCGCGAGGGGTTCGGCCGTCGGCCGATGGACCCGCTGAGCGACGAGCTGATCGACGAGCTCCGACGGCAGATCGACCTGCTCGCCGAGATCGCCGACGCGGTCGGTGGGCGCGTGGCCTACGTGAAGCCGCACGGCGCGCTGTACAACACGATCGTGAGTGACGAGCGCCAGGCGGCAGCCGTCGTCGAGGCCGTCGGACCGTACGGGCTGCCCCTGCTCGGACTGCCCGGCGCGGCCTCGCTGCGCATCGCCGCCGAGGAGGGGCTCGAGGTGGTCCGTGAGGGCTTCGCCGATCGCGCCTACCGAGACGACGGCACGCTCGTGCCGCGCACCGAGGACGGGGCGGTGCTCAGCGATCCCGACGACGTCGTGGCGCAGGCGTTGAAGCTCGTGGGCGACGTCGACTCGATCTGCGTCCACGGCGACTCCCCCGGCGCGGTCGCGCTCGCCCACGCCGTCGGGTCGGCCCTGCGCGGCTCTGGCCACGAGGTCAAGGCCTTCGCATGAAGATCCTGCCGAGCGGCGATCGCGCGGTCCTGCTCGACTGCGAGTCGCTCGACGAGGCCCAGGCCTGGTTCGCCGCCCTGCACGAGCAGGCCGACGCCGTGCTGGGCGCCCGCACCGTGCTCCTGCGCGGGACGCCAGCCGAGCTGCTCCGGCTGGTCGCCCACACTCAGCCTGCGGAGGATTCGGCCGTCGGAGCCGGCGCCGAGATCAAGATCGCGGTCACCTACGACGGCGAGGACCTCGACCACGTCGCCGCCCACACCGGGCTCACGCCGGACGAGGTCGTCGCGGCCCACACGGGCACACCGTGGACCGTCGCGTTCGGCGGCTTCGCGCCAGGCTTCGCGTACCTCGTCGGCGGCGACGAGAGGTTGATCGTCCCGCGCCGCGACTCTCCGCGCACGAGCGTCCCAGCCGGATCGGTCGGCCTGGCCGGGGAGTTCAGCGGCGTCTACCCGCGCTCGTCGCCCGGCGGGTGGCAGCTGATCGGCCGCACCGACGCCGTGATGTTCGACGTCGACCGCGACCCGCCGGCTCTGCTCTCCCCCGGCGCCACCGTCAGGTTCGTCGCGACATGAGTCTCGTCGTCGTGCGGCCCGGGCCGCTCACGCTGGTGCAGGACGCCGGCCGGCCCGGCCTGTGGTCGCAGGGCGTCGGCGCCGCAGGTGCGTTCGACCGCGCGGCCCTGCGCCAGCTCCACCGGTTGCTCGGCGACGCGGACGACGCGGCAGCCCTCGAGGTGCTCGGCGGCGGTCTGCACCTGCGCGCCGAGGCGGAGCACCGGATGGCGGTCACCGGGGCCGTCGGACCGATCACGGTCGCCGGCGAGCAGGTGGCGCACGGCCGTGCATTCGTCGTGCATCCCGGCGACGACGTGGTGGTCGGGCCGGTCTCGGTCGGCCTGCGCGCCTACGTCGGCGTGGCCGGCGGCGTCGTCGTGGACCCGGTGCTCGGCTCGCGGTCGGCCGACACGATGAGCGGCCTCGGCCCTCCCGCCCTCGCGGAGGGCGACCGCATCGACGCCGGCGAGCCGGCCCACCCCGACGAGACCGAGGACGTCCCTGCCCTGCTCACGCCCGGCACCACGACGATCGACGCCGTGCCCGGCCCGCGCGACGACTGGTTCACCCCCGAGTCCGTTGCCACGTTCTTCTCCGCGGCGTGGACGGTGTCGGCACGGTCCGACCGCGTCGGCGTCCGGCTCGAGGGGCCTCCGCTGGAGCGTGCGGTCACCGACGAGCTGCCCAGTGAACCGTGCGTGCGAGGCAGCGTGCAGGTCGTCTCGGCCGGCACGCCCGTCGTGCTCGGCCCGGACCACCCCGTGACCGGCGGCTACCCGGTGATCGCCGTGGTGGTCGACGCAGACGTCGACCACCTGGCCCAGGCGCGGCCCGGCGACGTGGTGAGGTTCCGCCGCCGGGCTGCGCCTCAGGGAGTGGGGCCCTGACTCACCGCCAGAGCTCGGCGACGCGCTCGGCAGCCGCCTTCCCGTCGGCGTGCCCGGCCTGCGCCGCGGCGGGCCGCAGCGACACGTCCATGGCGTTGGTGCCGAACAGCTCCTCGGAGTCGGGACCGATCACCTCGACGGCGCTGCCGCCCGCACGGAGTGCGTCGACCTGAGCCGCGAGGTGGGTGCCCCACTCCTCGGGGTGGAGGGACCTGCCGCCGAACGGCGACAGCACCAGCACGCGGTCATAGCCGGTGGCCACGTCCGCGTTCTCGGCGTTCGCCCGGTAGCCGCCGTCCAGGTACGGGCGGCCGTCGATCCAGAACGGCAGGCCGCTCGAGCAGCTGGCCGCCACCGCGTCGGCGAGGGAGACCCCGCTGTCGCGGTCGAACGCGGCCGGCTCGCCGGTGTCGGCCTCCAGGACCGTCAGCCGGATCAGCCGGTCGGGCCAGTCCTGGCTGGGCAGCCGAGCCGCGACGGTGAACCGCCACTGGGGCTGCCAGGTGCCGTCGGCCTCCGCGTCGCGCTCCAGCGCCGCGGCGCCGATCCGCCGGCGCATCTCGACCACGTCGGCCGAGCCGTCGATGATCGCGAGCATCCGCTCGAGCTGGTCGGAGACCGGTCGGCCCGGACCGGTCTGCCGGGCCTGGACCGGCGCCAGCGTCGCGGTGTAGACCGCTGCCGGGTCGGCCGTGGTGATCTGGACGGCAGCCGTGGCGCCGGCCGACGTCCCGACGATCAGGTCGGCGTCGGTGACGTCGACCCCGCCCTCGAGCAGTCCGCCCACGACGCCGACCAACCAGGCGTTGCCGGTCGATCCGCCGCCGCCCAGCACGAGGGCACGGGTGGGTGAAGAAGAAGTGTTCATAGGAGTCGCCTCTTTCGCGATGCGTGTCCGGCGCTCCCGGCGGCGACTACCTCAGCCGCGTGATCGTGGACTGCGTGGGAGCGCCCACGTGGATTGGGTTCATGGGGCTCACCTCCTGCGGTCGAATCACGATCACCTCGAGGATAGACCTACGCCGCAACGATCTGCGTGACGGGCATGCTCGAGTCGGCCGGCAGGTCGAGCGACGACGGCGGCAGGCCGCGCCGCACCACCTCGGCGCCGAGCGCGGCGATCATCGCTCCGTTGTCCGTGCACAGCCCCGGACGTGGCACGCGGACGGTGAGGCCGGCTGCGGAGGCCCGCTCCTCGACGAGCGCCCGCAGGCGCCCGTTGGCCGCGACGCCACCGCCCACCACGAGGGTGTCGACGTCGTTCGCGCGGCAGGCCTCGATCGCCTTGGCCGACAGCACGTCGCACACCGCGTCCTGGAACGAGGCCGCGACGTCGGCGACGGCGACCTCGCGGCCCATCCGCTGCTCGTGCTGCACGTGGCGGGCGACGGCGCTCTTGAGGCCGGAGAACGAGAAGTCGTAGCGGTGCCGCTGGAGGTCACGATCCTTCGTGAGCGCCCGCGGGAACGGGATCGCGGTGGTGCTCCCCCGCTGCGCCTCGCGATCGATGTGCGGACCGCCCGGGTACGGCAGGCCGAGCAGCCGCGCCACCTTGTCGAACGCCTCGCCGGCCGCGTCGTCGATGGTGGTGCCGAGCATCGTGACGTCGGTGGCGATGTCGTCGACGAGCAGGATCTCGGTGTGGCCGCCGCTGACCAGCAGCGCACCGACGCGCTCGTCGAGGCGGCCGTGCTCGAGCTGGTCGACGGCCACGTGCCCGACCAGGTGGTTCACCCCGTACAGCGGCTTGTCGTGCGCGATCGCGAGCGCCTTGGCCGCGGCCACGCCGACGAGGAGGGCGCCGGTGAGACCGGGTCCGCAGGTGACGGCGATGGCGTCGACGTCCTCCACCCGCACGCCGGCCTGCGCGTACGCCTGCTCGAGCGTCGGGACCATCGCCTCCAGGTGCGCGCGGCTCGCGACCTCCGGCACCACGCCGCCGAACCGGACGTGCAGGTCCACGCTTGAGGCCACCGCGTTGGCCAGCATCTCCGTGCCCCGGACGATGCCGACGCCGGTCTCGTCGCACGACGACTCGATGCCGAGGACGAGGGGCTCACTCACCGGTTCATTGTGTCAGGGTGTCCGCATGCCACGAGACGACCTGCCCGCCGAGGGTGAGAGCTGGGACGAGCGGTCGCTGCTGCTCACGATGCTGCGCTACACGCAGCAGACCGCCGTCGAGAAGGTCAGCGGCCTGAGCCAGGACCTGGCCCGCACCGCGCCAATCAGCACGTCGCCGCGGATGTCACCGGCGAACCTGCTCAACCACCTGCGCTGGGTCGAGTGGTCCTGGATCCACGTCGACCTCCTCGACGAGCCCGACCAGGGCCCGTGGACGAAGGAGAACCCGGACGCGGAGTTCGACGAGGGCTCGGAGCTGCCGATCGACGAGGTGATCCGGCGGTACGAGGAGCAGGCCGCCGCCACGTTGGCGTACTTCGCCGACGCGGACCTCGACGCCGAGACCCGGCGGAAGCGGAAGCGGACGCTGACGACGCGCTGGGTGCTGCTCCACCTGATCGAGGAGACGGCCCGTCACAACGGGCACCTCGACATCCTGCGCGAGATGGCCGACGGCAGCGTCGGCGACTAGCCCTTCGCGCGCTTGGCCGCGCGGGCGGCCTTCTCCTCCTCGTCGAGGCGGCGGGCCTCCTCGGGCGTGGGGGCGAGGCCGCCGTGGCGGGCGGGGGCCCACCACTGGCCCTCGGGGCTGATCGGGTACTCCGCGATGGCCTTGTCGAGCAGCGCGCTCATGGCGGCGCGGAGCAGCTCGGTCTCGGCGACCGGGTCGGCGCCGGTGACCTCGAGCGGCTCGCCGACGTGCAGCGCGATGGTCTTGCCGCGGCCCGTCAGGTCGGACGGGTGGTCCTTGGTCTTCAGCAGCTGCGTGCCCCAGGTGACCATCGGGATCAGCGGCACGCCCGCCTCGGCGGCCATGCGCACAGCGCCGGTCTTCAGCTCCTTGATCTCGAACGAGCGGCTGATCGTGGCCTCCGGGAAGATGCCGACGATCTCGCCGGCCCGCGCGTACTCGACGGCCTTGCGGTAGGACTCCTCGCCCTTCTCCCGGTCCACCGAGATGTGGTGGAACGACCGCATGATCGGCCCGGTGATCTTGTGGTCGAACGCCTCCCGCTTGGCCATGAACCGGACGAGGCGCTTGCTCGGCTGGGCCGCGAAGCCGTCGAAGACGAAGTCGACGTAGCCGATGTGGTTGGCGGCCAGGATCGCGCCGCCCTCGCGCGGGATGTTCTCCGTCCCCGACATCTGGAACCGCATGCCGAGGACCTTGAACAGGGTCTTCGCCGTGAGGATGACCGGCGGATAGGTGATGTCGCGCATCACGTCAGCCTAGTGCACACGTGTTCACTCAATCCAGTCAGTACTCGTCGTCGTCGCGGACCGTGTGGACCGCCGCCTCCTCCGCGCTGGCGCCGGCACCGTCGATGCCGACGTCGTCTCCCACGAGGTCCTTCTCGGTGTCCTCGCCGAGGCCCTGGTCGGGGTCGACGAGTCGGCCGGATCGCTGGTCGCCCACCTCGTCGTCGTAGTCCTCGACGTCCTCGTCGGCGTACGGGTCGACGTCGGGCTCCTCCTGGGCCACCCGCTGGTCGAGCGACTCCCCCTGGAGCTGTTCGTCGGCGGTGGACCCGAAGCCCTCGCCCGCGCTGTACCGCTCGGGCGGCGAGTAGCCCTCGTCCAGGACGTCATCGACCCCGCGGTCGACGAGCGTGTCCTCGGGCTGCATCTGGTCGAGGATCTCCGACGGCTCGTTGGTCTGTTCCGATGGCGTCTCGGTCATGCGTCAAGGGTGGCATGACCTCCGAGCGGCGCAAGCTCCATGACGAGGGCGTCGACGCCGGCCCCGTAGTAGCCACGGCGCCGGGAGATCTCGACGAAGCCCGCAGACCGGTAGAGCTGGATCGCCGGGCCGTTGGTGGCCGCCACCTCGAGGAGCATGCGGTCCGCACCCTCCAGCCGGGCGAGGTCCACCGCTCCGTCCACCAGCGCGCGTCCGAGCCCGCGGCGCCTCGCGTCGGGATGCACGGCGACTCGGGTGAGGTCGGCCGGCTCGTCACCGCGCACGGCGACCCAGCCCAGGACCTCGCCGTCGGCGTCCACGACCGCGGCGGATCCGTGGAGCAGCTCGGCGTCGACCAGCTCGACCGACCAGGCATCGTCGCCGAATGCGGCCCGCTCGAGCGCGACGATCGCCTGGATGTCGTCGTCGTCAGCGGGCCGCAGCTCAGTCATCCTGACCCTCGGTCAGCGCCGCGAGCAGGCGGCCGAGCTGGGCGACCTCGTCCTCGGTCAGCACCGAGAGCAGCCGGCGCTGGTTCTCGAGGTGCACGGCCATCAGCTCGTCGACGAGCGCCACCCCGGCCGGGGTGAGCGAGACGGTGCGACCGCGGGCGTCCTCCGGGGACACCTCACGGGTGACGAGGCCCTTGTCGATCAGCCGGTCGACCTGCTTGGTCACCGCGCCCTGGGTGACCATCAGCGCGTCCCGGAGCTCGCTCGGGGTGAGGGACGGCGGCTCGCCTGCTCGGCGCAGTGCGGCCAGCACGTTGAAGTCGCCTCGACCCAGTCCAGCCTCGGCGAACGTCGGGCGCAGAGCGGACTCGGCGAGCTGGGCGGCCACCTGGATGCGGCCGACGACGAGCAGCGGCGAGGCATCCAGGTCGGGCCTGACCTCGCTCCACTGCTCGACGATCCGGGGCACGGTGTCTCCGCTCATGGGTTGACTATACATTCCGTGGAAAGTATTCTTGTTTCCATGGAAACTACCACGATCGCACCCCGACTGGACTTCGACACCCACGCCGCGACGTTCTCCAAGGCGCTCTCCCACCTGGACCACGCGGCCACCAAGCAGCTCGACGCCGTCGACTTCGACCGCCGACTCCGCGAGCTGGTGCGGATCCGCGCCTCGCAGCTCAACGGCTGCGCCTACTGCATCGACATGCACACGAAGGACGCGCGCGCGATCGGCGAGACCGAGCAGCGGATCTACGCGCTCCCGGCGTGGCGGGAGACGCCGTTCTTCACCGAGGCCGAGCGCGCCGCCCTCGCGTTCACCGAGTCCGTCACGCTGATGGCCGAGAGCCACGTGCCGGACGCCGCGTACGACGTCCTCACACCGCACTACTCCCCCGAGGAGATCGCCGCCCTGGTGAGCCTGATCATCATGATCAACGCCTGGAACGCCGTGGGAGTGAGCACCCGCGCCTGGGAGCCGGGCTCGTACTCGCTCGACTAGGTGTAGTTCCTCCGGACGTTGTGATCGCGTGACGTGAGGCGAGGACCTCCGATATCGAAGGGGTTACGACACCAACTTCGATCCGGAGGTCCTCGTGACTCACGCTAATGCCCCTTTGACTCCGCTCG
>NZ_VDUX01000007.1 GCF_008039565.1 Aeromicrobium terrae | reverse complement strand
AGACCGCTGCAGAGTTCTGGAAACGAGCCCGTGGCTTCTTCGCCGAGGCCGGGATCGAGGTCAAAGCTGTCATGACCGACAACGGCGCCTGCTACCGATCTCACGTCTTCGCCGAAGCGCTCGGAGATGGCACCAGACACATCCGGACCCGCCCCTATCGACCCCAGACCAACGGCAAGGTCGAGCGGTTCAACCGCACCCTCGCCGAGGAGTGGGCCTACGCCGAGGTCTACCTCTCAGACGAAGCTCGCGCAGCAACCTACGGCGCCTGGATCCATCACTACAATCACCATCGACCCCACACCGCTATCGACGGCCTTGTCCCCGCAGCCCGCGTCCACAACCTCACGGGGAAGTACACCTAGCGCTCGGAGGACGCGCGCTCGAGGGCGTCGTTGAACGCCTTCAGGTCGTGGTGCAGCTGCTCGACGCGCTGCGGCCCGAGCTCGGCGAGCGCGGTGCGGAACGCAGCGGCGCGCACCTGCCGGTCGACCCGGTATGCCTCGAGCCCCTGCTCGGTGGCCCGGAGCCGCTGGGCGCCGTCGACCTCCTCGCGCTCGACGAGCCCGTGCTCGACCGCCGCCTTCACCTGCCGGCTGACGGTGCTCTGCTCGAGCTGCAGCTCCTCGCCGATCTCACGGTGCGTGCTCGGCCCGCGCTGGGCGAGCAGCCAGAGGATCCGGAACGCGGAGAGGTCGAGCTGGACGCCCTCCGGCGCCTGCACGCGCCGGCGCGAGATGCGGAGCAGCTCCTCGCCCATGGAGCGCACCAGCTCGTCGTCGAGCTGCTCGTCCTGCTGCGTCATCGGACCTCCTTGACGCGCCCGACTGTAGCGGGGGCGAGGCCCGAGGTGGCGCGCCCGGAGGTATTCGAAACCCCAACCTTCTGATCCGTAGTCAGATGCTCTATCCGTTGAGCTACGGGCGCTCGTCCTGCGATCAGGACCGGTTCATCGTATAGGACGGGTCCACGGCTATCCCAATCGGCCAGACGGTCGAAAACGGGGGGTGGCTGGGGACCTCCGAAACCGGCCGGTTACATTCGATCGGTCCTGGCGCGCCGGTTCCACGGCGCCCCTGGCCACTCGTTTCCCCCCGCGGAAGGCTCCAGAAGACATGGTGGATGTGGCACAGGCTCTCGACGAGGGCGGCCTGACCAACAAGTACGTTCGCGACTACGTGGCGGAGTGGGCTGAGCTCACCGGCGCCGATCGCGTCGAGGTCGTATCGGCCGCCGACGACGCCCGTCTCATCGCCGAGGCACTGGAGGCCGGCGAGATCCAGCCGGCCGGCGAGGGGCTCTACTACTCCCGCTCCTACTTCAAGGACACGGCGCGCTCCGAGGAGCGCACGATCGTCGCCACCAACCGTCCCGAGGACCGCGGCATCTACAACAACTGGCGCCCGGCGTCGGAGATGAAGCCGCTGCTCATGGACAAGATGCGCGGCGCATCGGCGGGCAAGACCATGTACGTGATCCCGTACCTGATGGCGCCTCCCGGGTCCCCGCTCGAGCGGTACGCCGCCGGCGTCGAGCTCACCGACAACCGCTCCGTCGTGCTGCACATGATCCGCATGGCCCGCGTCGACGCGTCGTACATCAACGACCTCGACGACCAGGACAGCTTCGTCCGCGCCGTGCACGTCACCGGCGACCTGGAGAACCTCGGCCAGGGCACGCCCCACGACCAGCGCTACTTCGTGACCGTCGCCGACGAGCGCACGATCCTGCACTTCGGCTCGTCCTACGGCGGAAACGCGCTGCTCGGCAAGATCGCCCACGGCCTGCGCCAGGGCTCGTACGACGGCTGGGCCTCCGGCAAGTTCCTCGTCGAGCAGTTCATGCTCCTGGGCATCACCGACAAGGAGACCGGGAAGAAGTACCACATCTGCGGTGGCTTCCCGAGCGCGTCCGGCAAGACGAACCTCGCCATGACGCTCGCCCCCGACGCCCTCGGCGACCGCTACTACGTCGAGTTCTACGGCGACGACATCGCGTGGCTGTGGGTCGGCGACGACGGCAAGCTCTACGGGATGAACCCGGAGAACGGCGTCTTCGGCGTCGCGAAGGACACCAACGCGGACACCAACCCGACGGCCCTGGACTCCATCGAGCCCGGCACGCAGGCGCTGTTCACGAACGTCGCGTACAACGAGGACACCCACGAGGTCTGGTGGGAGGGCAAGACCAAGAACCCGCCGAGCGAGATCACCGGCTGGCGTGACTGGAAGGGCAACCTGATCTCGGAGCGCTCCGAGGACGAGGCCGACGAGCCCTGGGCCCACCCGAACAGCCGCTTCACCACGACGCTCGCCAACGTGCCGAACGTCGCGAAGGACTTCGAGGACCCGAAGGGCGTCCCGATCGACGCGATCATCTTCGGTGGCCGCACCCGCGACCGCGAGCCGCTGATCCGCGCGATCACCGACGTCGCCGAGGGCGTGTACGACGGCCTGACGCTCGGCGCCGAGGCCACCTTCGCGGCCGACGGCCTCGACGGCCAGCTGCGCTACGACCCGATGTCGATGCGTCCGTTCATGTCGTACCCGGAGGGCGCCTACGCCGCCCACTGGCTGAAGATCATCGGCGAGGCCACCGAGAAGCCGATCTTCGCCCACGTCAACTGGTTCCAGAAGGACCCGGAGGACGGCCACTTCCTGTGGCCCGGCTACCGCGAGAACCTGCGCCCGCTGATCTGGCTGATGCAGCTCAAGAACGGCGAGGTCGAGGGCAACAAGACGCCGGTCGGCATCATTCCGACGCGCGAGGAGCTGAACCTCGACGGCCTGGAGATCGGCGAGGACCTCGACCGCATCCTGGCCATCGACGAGGAGCGCTGGCGCCAGGAGATGGGCTTCCGTGAGGGTCACCTGTCGCAGTTCGACGGGCTCCCCGAGGAGATCTGGGAGGCCCACCGGCGCGTCGCCGGCGACCTCGGTCTCTGAGCACGCGCCACAGGCGCCCCAGCAGCACCAGCTCCGCGACTGATTGCGGAAACTAACCATGCGGGGGGGCGGAAATTGATACGTTCCGCTCACTTCAACTCCCAGAAAGCCCCCGCATGCGACGACTCCCCTTGGTCGCTGTGCTCGTCACCGCCCTCGGTGCCGGCACGCTCAGCCTGACCGTCCCTGCCCACGCGGCGACCGAGCGCACGCTCGAGCTGCACTCCTACGCGGCCTACGCGCAGGTGGGCGCCGAGACGACGTTGATCGGCGACCTGAGTGACTCACCCGACGAGTCGCCGGTGACCATCCAGGAGCTCGACGGCACCACGTGGACCGACCTGGCCACCGTGAAGACCGACGAGGACGGCGAGTTCGACTACTCGTTCGTGCTGACGGAGGCCGGCACGCTCTCGTACCGCGCGGTGTCCGCGGCGTCCGGCGACCTCGCGGCGACGACGTCGGAGACGCAGAAGGTCAAGGTCGCGGCGGCCCCGTCGCCGACCTTCACCACGGCACCCCGGCCGACGATCACCGGGACGATGAGCGTCGGCAGCACCCTCAAGGGTCTGACCGGCACCTACGCCCCCGACCCGAGCCGGTTCACCTACCAGTGGATCCGCGACGGCGTCCCCATCCGCCGCTACTGGTACACGTACACCGTCACCTCGGCCGACGTCGGGCACCACCTCACCTTCGCCGTCGGCGCCGTGCGCAGCGGCCAGACGACGATCCGGGAGAGCAAGCCGGGCGACGTCGTCACGAAGGGCACGTTCACGACCCAGCCGCCGGAGATCCGCGGCGACGTGGCCGTCGGCGAGACCGTGACCGCGGACATCAGCGCATGGTCGCCGCAGCCGCAGACGGTCGGCTACCAGTGGAAGCGCGACGGCACCGCGATCCCCGGGGCCACGCAGAGGACCTACACGCTCGGCGCGGCCGACGGCGGCACGCACGTCAGCGTCATGGTCACCGGCGCGAGCGACGGCTACCCGACCGTCACGCGCACCAGCAGCAGCCTGTTCGTGCCGAGCGCGTCCGCCGTCGCGCGCAGCGTCAGCCTCAACACCTACGCCGGGTTCCCGCAGGTCGGCGCGGAGATGACGGTCGACGGGACGCTCACGTCCTCGCCGACGCACTCCCCGGTCGTGGTGCAGGAGCTGCGCTCCGGCTCGTGGGAGGACGTCGCGACGGTGCAGACCGACGACGACGGCACCTACACCGCCCGCGTCACGCCGACCGTCAGCGGCAAGATCTCGTACCGCGCCTTCGCCGCCGGGACGCCCGACCTGCGCGCCGCCCTGTCGAGCACCAAGACACTGACCGTCGCCGCGGCACCGGCCACCTCGTTCACCACCGCCCCGTTGCCGACCGTCACCGGTTCCATGAGCGTCGGGAGCGTGCTGAAGGGTGACCCGGGCACCTGGTCACCTGCGCCCAGCGGCTTCTCCTACCAATGGGTGCGCGACGGCGTCCCGATCCGCCGCTACTGGTACACGTACCAGGTCACGGCCGACGACATCGGCCACCACCTCACGCTCGCCGTCAGCGCCACGCGCAGCGGCGCGAAGACCATCCGCGAGAGCCGCCCCACCGGCATCGTCAGCATCGGCACGTTCACGACGCAGCCGCCGGTGATCTCCGGCAGCGTCGCGGTCGGCTCGACGGTGACGGCCAACGTCTCGACGTGGAGCCCGCAGCCCACCACGCTCTCCTACCAGTGGAAGCGGAACGGCACGCCGATCCCCGGCGCCACCGCCGCGAGCTACACGATCACCGACGCCGACGGCGGCACGGACCTGAGCGTCATGGTGACCGCCGCCAAGGACGGGTACCCGACCGTCACGCGCACGAGCAGCAACGTCTTCGTGCCCGACGCATCGGCCGTCGCCCGCAGCCTCGACCTGCACCGGTACGCCGCGTATCCGCAGGTCGGCGCGGAGATGACGGTGGACGGCACGCTGACGTCGTCACCGAAGGGCTCGCCCGTCGTCGTCCAGGAGCTCCGCGGCCAGACGTGGACCGACGTCGCCACCGTCAGCACGGACGCCGATGGCGGCTTCACCGCCCGGATCACTCCGTCGATCGCCGGGAAGGTCTCCTACCGCGCCGTCGCGCCTGGCACACCCGAGCTCCGAGCGGCGGCGTCCGACGCCCTCGCGCTGACCGTCGAGGCCGCGCCGGCGACGCCGTTCGAGACCGCGCCGCTGCCGACCGTCTCCGGATCCATGACCGTGGGCAGCTTCCTCAAGGTCGACCCCGGCACCTGGTCGCCGGACGCCACGTTCGCGTACCGATGGGTGCGCGACGGCGTGCCGCTGCCGCGGTACTGGTACACGTACCAGGTCACGGCCGAGGACATCGGCCACCACATCACCGCCGTCGTCTACGCCGACCGCGACGGCTCGCGCACCATCCGCGAGAGCCGGCCCGGGGTCGCGGTGGGCCGCGGCACGTTCACCACGGCGCCGCTCCAGATCACCGGGGACATCGAGGTCGGCGGCATGGTGCACACGGACATCTCGGCGTGGCTGCCCGTGCCCGAGACCGTCACGTACCAGTGGAAGCGGAACGGCACGCCGATCCCGGGCGCCACCGAGCCGATGTACCGGCTCACCGAGGCGGACTCCGCGACGTCGCTGACCGTGACCGTCGAGGCGTCGTCGGAGGGCGTCGACACGGTGAGCCGCACCAGCGACGTCCTGCTGGTGCCCGGTGCGGCCCCCACGTCGTCGACCACCTTCGGCGACCTGATGCACCCGGCGTCGTCGGTGCTGGCCACCTCGCTCGGCGTCGACTTCCAGCCCCTGGGCACGCTGCCGACGTGGGCGAACGACACGCTGACCCGCTGGGACACCGCCGGCGCGTTCACGCACTCCCTCACGCCGCACCCCTTCGGCACCCTCCGGAAGGCGAACGACGACTCGCTGTCGGTGTCGTCGGCGACCGGCGCGGAGTACGTCACCGACAACTCCAACTACAAGAACGCCGACGTCAGCTTCGAGTTCACCGGCACCCGCTTCGCCATCGAGTACCGCACGTTCACCACCGCGGACGCCCAGGTCTGGATCGACGGGCACCCGGTCAGCGCCACGACGGTCGACGCGATCAACAACACCGGGTCCGCGACGCGCAACTACCTGCAGGTCACCCTGCCGCAGCGCAAGACCGTGAACGTCCGGTTCGCCGGGCCGCTGATCTTCACCGGTGTCCACACCCCGGCCGCAGACAACGCCGTGATCACCGCGAGCCCGACGCCCTTCACCCTGGGCGTCGTGTCGGACTCGTTCTTCGAGCCCTGCTACGCGGGGTCGTGCTTCAGCCGCTCCGCGGCGCCGATGCTGCACACGCTCACCGGTTTCCGGGTCTGGGACATGGCCGAGTCGGGCACGGGCTACATCAACGACGGCAGCGGGCTCTACGGCGCGCAGACCGGCGACGGCCAGGGCTTCCCGGGCTACCACTCCTCGCCCTACGGCTCGGACCGCCGCCTGGAGACCCTGAAGGACGCGCCGATCGACGCCGTCCTGATCAACGGCACTGTGAACGACCAGCCGGTGTGGTCACCGGAGCAGCACCGCCAGGCCGTCGACGCGATGCTGACCAAGATCGAGCAGCTGCGGCCCGACCTGCCGATCATCCTCGTGGGCGTCGAGCCGCTCTACTACGCGCGCGCCGCGCCGATCCGCGTCAAGCACTACTCGGCCCTCACGGCGAACCTCGCCGGCATGGTCGGACGCCACCCGAACGTCGTCGGGTTCATCGACCCGTACACCGACCCGTGGTTCACCGGGTCCGGCTCGACGGCGAACCCGGTGGGCGACGGCAACCAGGACCTGTACATCGGCAAGGACGGCATCCACCCGAACGGCGACGGCCAGGAGTACTACCAGGGCCGCGTCGTGAAGGCGCTGAAGGACCTGCCGGTCCCCGACCTGGACTAGGCGGTGCGTCGCCGGGTGGCCAGGAGGCCGCCCAGCACGAACAGCACCACCACGCCGAGCAGCACGAACTTCACCGACGCGAAGCCGAAGGCGAGCGCCGGCCACGGCTGGTCGGGATGCCCGTCGAGCACGACGAGCAGCGCGACGTTCTCCAGCGCGTCGAGCGCTGCCGCGACGACGGCGACCGGGGCGAGCGCCTTGCCCAGACCCTCGAACAGGTCCATCCCCTTCTCCGACGCCCGCGCCGCGACGAGGATGCAGGCCGCGCTGAGCGTCGCGCCGTAGAGGGTCAGGAACAGGAAGTCGAGGTAGATCGACGTTCGCGCCGAGTCGATCCCGCCACCCGCGAGCAGCGCGAGAAGCTCTTGCGCCTTCGACGTGGTGCGCATCAGCTCGAGCTCGACGATGCCGACCGTGCGCTCGTCCATCCGCCCGAGGGCGGGGAGCGCGAACGCGCCGACGCCGAGCGTCAGCACCAGGAATCCGGCGACCTGCAGGCCGCGGCGCGGTTGGGACGGAAGGCTCGACCACATGCGCCTGATGATGGCAGAACGTCACCGCAGATACGCTGACCTCCGTGACGTCGGTGCCGTTGGCGGTGAACTTCCCCGGGCAGCCCGTGCACCCCGACCTGTCTCCACGCCCTGCACGACTCGGCCGACGGCGCGCGCTGAAGGGCGTGGCCGCCGCCATCAAGGCCTACGCGCCCCTGATCGCCGTCCCCTACGCGGGCAAGGTCGGCGTCCACGTCGGCATGTGGTCACCGTGGATCGACCGTGCTGAGGTGCCGTGGTGCGTGGTCGCGCACGACCGGGCGATCTTCGACGAGCTGGCCCGGCAGTACGACGTGCCGATCGTGCTGCGGGAGATCCCGTCGTCGGTGCGCGGTGCGCTGTACCCGCACGGCGCCGGGAAGAACTCGGTGTTCCTCGAGCGCGACGACGTGACGCACGCGTTCCTCGGCCACGGCGACAGCGACAAGCCGCTCAGTGCGTCGGAGCGGGTGCTCGCGTACGACCTCGTGACCGTGGCGGGGCAAGCCGCCATCGACCGCTTCACCGACGCCGGGCTGACGGTGCCGCCGGAGAAGCTGCGCGTCATCGGCCGGCCGCAGACCGAGGGCATCCAGCTGGCGACCGGGCGGGTGCGCTACCCGCCCACCGTCCTCTACGCCCCGACCTGGCGGCACGCGGACGACCTCCTCAACGTCTCGTCGCTCGCCGTGGCGGACCGGATCGTGCAGGCGCTGATCGACCGCGGCTGCACCGTCGTGTTCCGCCGCCACTTCGCCGGCCGCAACCACGAGGAGGCCGAGGCGATGATCGAACGCTGCTTCGCGATGCTCGAGGCCGATGCGGCCGAGACCAACCGGCCGCACCGCTGGGGCGAGGAGGCGATGACCATGCCGCTCGTCGATGCCTTCAACATGGCCGACGCGATGGTCTCCGACATCTCCGGCATCGTCGTCGACTTCATGGCCAGCGAGAAGCCGTACGCGATGTACGCGGCTCAGTTCTCCGACGCCGAGGCCTTCCGCGCCGCCCACCCGACGGCCGTCTCGGCCTACGTCCTCGACCGCGACCTCACCGCCCTCGACGCCGCCCTGGACGCGATGCTCGACGAGGACCCGCTCGCCTCGATCCGCCCGAAGCGCGCCGACTACTACCTCGGCGGCCCCGAGCGCTCCGACCCCGCGGCCCGGTTCATCGAGCTGGTCAAGGAGCTGGCGGGGTCCTAGCGGCCACCGGCGAGGTCGTCGAAGATCCGCTGGTCGTGGGCGGGGATGACGGTGACGTCGGGCTCGGCGTCGAGGCGGGCGAGGGTGCGGTGGTTCTCACGGATGGCCTGGTGGTCGCGTCCGACGCTCCACTCGAAGCCGCGCACCGTGCGGTACTTCCTCAGCGGGCGGCCGGCCGGGGACGTCGAGGCGTAGGCGCTCGCGTCGAAGCAGGCGTCGCCGGCGTGGAACAGCCAGCCGCGGTCGCCGGCGTCGACAGCCACGGCGGCGTGGCCGCGCGAGTGGCCCGGCATCGGCACCAGCACGATGCCCGGCAGGACCTCGTGGCCGGTGAGTCCGTGGTCCCACACGTCGCCGCGACCCTCGTGCGTTCGCCAGACGACGTCGTGCTCCATCTGAGCGTGCCGGTACCGCACCTTGTCGTTCCAGTCCGGGTTCGTGAACGCGGCGGCGTACTCGTCGGCGGTCGTGTGGACCGTGGCGTGCGGGAAGTCCGCGATGCCACCGACGTGATCGATGTCCAGATGGGTCAGGACGATGTGTGTCACGTCGTCGGCCGTGTGGCCGGCACGCTCGAGCTGGCGCACCGCACTGCTCCGGTCGTCCGACCCGGGGCGCAGCAGGTGGCGCATCGGACCGATCCGCCGGCCGGGATCGACGTAGTCCAACGTGCCGAAGCCCGTGTCGACCAGCACCAGCCCGGCGTCGGTGTGGCAGACCAGCACGTGCGCGACGAAGTGCGGCATCACCGGGATGTTCATCTCGGCGCAGTCCAGGTGCTCGACGTGCACGGGACGGCTCAGCCGGCCTGTTCGGCGACGACGTCCTGCTGGCCGATGCAGCGGACGCTGCGGTGGAGACGCGTCAGCCGCGCGACGAGACCTTCCGCCACGGCCGGCGAGACCGTCACGATCACGTAGGTGCGGTCACCGCGCTCAACCCAGCGAGGGGCGTAGCGGTGGGCGTGCGGCACCAGCATCGCGCCGACGACGGACGGGGCGCCGGAGTTCGAGTCCATGGCGAACGTGACCTCTGTGAGCACAGGTCACCTCCACGACAGGATCCCCTCCCACGGAGAGTCTGGCCCAAACCGGCCCGAACTGCAGGTAGTTGACGAGAACGTCTCACCGACCGGCCAGATGCCCCTTCACCAGCTCGCGGATGGACTCGACGAACACGTCCTCGTGGTAGCGCGCGGCGTGCTCGGTGATGCGGTCGGCGTCCCACGGGTGGGCGTCGACCTGGGCGAAGGCCTCCCGCAGGTGCTCGGCGTCGGGCACGTCGACGAACACGGCGGTCTCGTTCTCCACCATCGTCTCGACGAAGCCGCCCCACCGGAGCACGATGCTCGGCTTGCCGAACGACGCGGCCTCCAGCGGGGTGAGGCCGAAGTCCTCGTAGCTGATCGCGATCAGCGACGTGCAGCCCCGGTACAGCCAGGCGAGCTCGCCGTCGGTGATCCCTTGGAGGAACAGCACGTTGGACCCCGCGGCCTCCTGCAGTGCCCGCTTCTCCGGCCCACTGCCGACCACGACGAGCTTGCGGCGCGGCTCCTGGGCGTAGGCGGCGACGACCTGGTCGACGTTCTTGTACGGCAGCAGCCGGGACACGCACAGCTCGTAGCGGTCGCCCGCCAGCCACTGCTCGACCGACGGCATGGGCTCCGACGGGCAGTCGTCCGTGTCGGGGCGCGGCGCCGCGAGCACCGTGGACGGCAGGCCGTAGACCGAGTGCACGCGGTCCTGCACGACCGACGAGATCGTCACGTAGCTCGTGGCGGTCTGCGCGGCTCGGAAGTCCCAGCGCTTCAGCCACGGGCTCATCAGCTTGAGCGCGATGGCCGTGCTGCGTGACGGGTGGTCGCCGAGGTAGCGGTGCTGCTGGTGCAACCAGCGCGCCGGCGAGTAGCAGTAGACGAGCTTCTGCCCCGTGCTCGTGACCCCGTGCGCCCAGCCGCTGCTGCTGACGAGCACGAGGTCGGCGTCGATCCGCATCGAGCTGACCGCACCGGGCAGGAACGGCAGCGCGGCGCGGTGGTGCTTGCGCAGGAAGCCGATGCGGTTGAGCCGCGAGGTGCGGACGTCGAGCTCGGCGTACTCGGGGAACGTCTCGTCGGGGTCGTACAGCGTCGTGTAGATCGGCGCGTCCGGGAACGCCCTGGCCATCGCGAGCACGACCCGCTCGGCGCCGCCGCGCTGGGTCAGGTAGTCGTGCGCGATCGCCACACGCACGTGCTCGGTCATGCCAGGACTCCGTCCACCGGGAATCCCCAGCGTATCGAGGCGCGGTTCAGCGGGAGGTCAGACGGTGGTACAGCCGACGGGCGAGGCTGCTGCGCCGCAGCACGGAGCGCGGCGTGATCGGCGTGCCCCAGAGCACCTCGACGTCGAAGCCGTGGAACACCGTGGTCTTGTGCGCGATGCGCCACCGCTTGCCGTAGGCCCGGCGCACCGCCTCGCGATAGGCGACGACGTGCGCCTCGTCGGTGAAGTAGGTCTTGCCGAACCCGATCGCGAACGGCACCAGGCGGCCACTCGTGCCCAGGTACCGCATGGTGCCGACGGACACGCTCGGCCACTCGTCGTTGAAGACGTCGTCGGCGATGACCACGCCGCCCGGCGCGAGTGCTCCCTCGGCGGTGCGCATGTCGGCGAGCACGGTCTCCTCGGTGTGGCCGCCGTCGACGCTGAACAGGCGGATCTCCCCGTCGGCGAGCCGCATGATGTCCAGACCGGTGAGCAGCGTGGAGTCGGTCTGCTCGACCACGACGGACGACCAGTCGCCCCACCGGCGGACCTGGCGCTCGAAGCGACGTCGGTCGCCGCGGCCGGACTGGTCGACGTTCAAGGTCTGGTCGTCGAACACGTCGACCGCGAGTGCCGTCGCCCCAGGCTCGGCCAGGAGCTGGAGCGCGATGAAGAGCTTGCCGTGGTGCACGCCGATCTCCGCGACCGGGCCGGTGACCCCCAGGCGCTGCTGCTCGTCGCTCAGGACGCGAAGGACCCCGAAGGTGCGCGGATCGACCCACCCCTCGACGGTCCGTCGGCCCACCGCGCGATACATGTCGTACGCGGGCATGGCGCCACGGTACAAGCCATCACTGACGTGCGGGCGACTTCAGGAACGGCCATCGTCCGGTCATGGCCGGCCGCTCCACCAGGGCGAAGGTGATCGCGCCGAGCAGGATCGACGCCGCGGCCACCGACACGGCCGAGCCGACCAGGTTCGCGACGGAGTCCGTGCCGAACAACCCGGCCCGCGACGCCAGGATGATCATCGGGTAGTGCCACAGGTACACGCTGAGCGAGATCTCGCCGATGTACTCGATCGGTCGCCAGCTCGCGATCCGCACGAGCGAGGAGTCCTCCCGCCGGGCTCCCGGGTCGACCATCAGCACGATCACGCCGCCGGCGGCCACCGACGTCGCCGACCCGAGGAACCACGGGTGGACGTCGCGGAGCAGTGCACCCGCGACGGCTCCCACCACCACCAGCGTCCAGGCGACCGCGGTCGCGCGGCGCCGCGTCCACCATGCCAGCTCGCCCCGCTCGGTCCAGACGAAGAGGACCGCGGCGATCATGCCGATCGCGAAGGTGTCGCCGAGGCCGAGCAGGCTGCGGGACAGCACCGCGACGCCGTGGGCGCCGAACTCAGCCTCGAACGTCGACAGGCCGGACATGCCGTCATAGAGGTGCTCGGCCCAGGCGCGGCCGGCGAGCCCGGCGACCAGCAGGATCGCGGGCGGCACCAGCGCCGTCGCGAGTCGATGGCGCGACCGGCCGACGAGCCACACCGCCAACAGCGGCAGCGACGCGTAGAACGTCAGCTCCGTGGTGAGCGACCAGCTCGGGTTGATGCCCGTCTGCAGGTGGTCGGGCACGAACGACTGCAGCAGCGACAGGTTGAGGAGCAGCGCTCCCGGATCGGTCAGCATCCCCGTGCCCGCGTCGGACGCCCGCTCCGACACCTCGACGGCGTTCCGCAGGTACACGGCCTGCAGGACGAAGTTGCAGATCAGGAAGATCACCAGGTACGCGGGGAAGATCCGGAGCAGACGACGCCGCAGGTAGATGCCCACCTTCACCCGCCGCTCGCCACGCGCGATGTCGCGGGCGAACGGGGTGTAGATCAGCATCGCCGACATCGCGAAGAACACCGTGAGCGCCTGGCCGAGCACCTGGGCGATGCCGTTGGGCGTGGACGACGGCGCGAACTGCACGATGCAGTGCGTGGTCAGGATGGCGAGCGCGCCGGCGCCGCGCACGCCGTCGAGCCCGCCGAGGTACTGGCCGACCTGGCTGTTCGGGTCACGCATCGGCACTCCGGTGCGGCCGCGGCGGTGACGCCGTCAGCGACAGCGCGATCAGGAACGAGAAGACCGCCGTGGCCGGCGCCTGGAGGGCGACCGGGAAGTCGAGCTGCAGCGCCACCAGGACGAACCCGATGACACCGCCGCACAGCACGGCACTCTCGAACGACCGCGCCGCGTGGAGCCACGACCGGAGGACCAGCAGGATCAGCAGCGCGACGGCGACCAGGCCGAGCACGATGCCGCCGCGGTAGACCGTGACGAGCGGGACGTTGGCGACGTAGTTGACCACCTGGCCGATGTCCCGGTCGCGGAACTCCGGACGGTCCCAGCCGAGGCCCCACCACCAGTGCCCCTCCATCGAGCCGGGGAACTCCTTGAGGGCGAGCTCACGCGCGACGCTGCCGAAGTCGCTGGGCCCGAACGAGCCGAGCAGTCGCTCGCGGACGATCGGGATCGCCAGCGCGACGACGCCGGCCGCGGCTCCTGCCGTGACGACCGCCAGCCGGCGCGCGGGCGAGCGGAGCACCACGACGAGCGCCGCGACGGCGACCGTCGCGATCGACGCCCGGCTGAGCGTGAGCAGCAGCCCGCCGCTGATGACCAGGACCAGCACGATCCGTGCCATGCCGCGGAAGTAGGCGACGGCCAGCAGCACGCCGACGGCGAGGATCAGGCCGGCGATGTTCGGCTCGAGGAAGGTGCCGCTGAGGCGGGCGGTGTTGGACTCGTCCCCGAAGACGTACTGGACGTTGCGCTCCGGGTCGTAGCCGACGACCGACAGGTGGCCCAGCAGCGGCCCGAGTGCGTCCATCCGGATCAGCACGCCCACGACTGCGCCGACCGCCGTGGCCACCGTGAAGGACCGGACGACGGCGGACCTCACGTCGTCGGGGAGGAACCGGATCGGGATGACGACGGCCGTGGCCACGAGCCAGGCGGCGTACTCGACCAGGGCACGCGGGCTGAGGTCGGACGCGACGACGGACAACAGGGCGAGCGAGCCGAGGACGACGACGGCCAGCTCGAGACCGGCTGTGCGGAACGCGACGCCCGGCACGAAGAGCAGGGCTCCCCACAGCCCGAGCGACAGGACGAGCAGCAGCGGCACCGACGTGCCGGGGACGTGCATGTACGGCACGACGCCCAGCACCACGGCCCAGCCGGCGAACACCAGCCGCGGGTGGACCGCCGCCGCGTAGGCCGCGGCACCCGCCGCCGCCGTGGCCAGCACGATCTCGCGGGTCGTCCGGTCGCCGGTCAGGAACACGACCAGCGGCGCCACCGTGAGGAGGGCGGAGACGGCGAGCAGCATCCAGCGGGTCCGGCCGGAGGCCGAGGGGCCGACGTGAGAGACCGTCGTGCTCGCCATGGTGCTCACGACGTCAGCCACCCGAGCACGGCGTCCTGGGCGACGCGGTCCGACCAGCGCTGCGCGTTGGTGGCGTGCAGCCGCGACCCCTCGGCGCCGGCCAGGTCGGCGTCGAGAAGGAAGGCCCGGCAGCGGTGCACGAAGTCGTCCTCGTCCGCGGCGGGCTGCATGCCGATCTCGGCCTCGATCGAGCCGACCGCCTCCGGGCTGCACACCACGGGCAGTCCGCGCGCGGCCGCCTCCAACAGCTTCACCCGGACCCCTCCGCCGACCTCCACCGGCGCGGTGAGGGCGCGGCACGACGACAGCACGGCGTCGACCTGCTCGACCATGCCGGCGTCCGTGACGCCCGGCGGGAGGTGCCCGGCGGTCTGGTGCAACTTGGGCCCGACCAGCCACAGCTCGGCGTCGGCGATGCCGGCCGAGATGCGCGGCCAGAGCCGGACGATGGTGTCCGCCGCGTCGGCGTTCGGCTTCCAGGTGCGGTTGCCGAGCATGACCAGGCGCGGGGGCGTGTCCTTCACGTCGACCTTCGGCGCGGGCGGCAGCGTCATCGGCAGCCAGTGCGCGCTGACCCCCAGCGCGCGATAGGCGTCCATGTCGTCGCGGTCGTAGCCGCTCACGGCTCGCGCCGACCGGACGACGCGCAGCTCGTCACGGTGCAGCCGGCGTGACTCGATCCGGCCGGCCACCCCGTGCATGCGGCGCCAGATCTTGGACTCGAGGATCTCGGTGCTGACGAACAGGTCCTCGGCGGGCCGGACGTCGGGCGCCCGCAGGTAGGACTCGGCGAGGTGGCAGTGCAGCGCGACGAACCGGTCGGCCGTGGAGGCCGCGACGGCGTCACGCAGCCCGTCGACGTCGAAGCGCGTGTGCAGGAGGCTCCGTCGCTGCACGGCCGAGCGGGTGAGCAACGGCGGCCAGGACAGCGGCGGCTTCTGCACGCGGACGACGCCCGGGTCCTGGCGCTCCGGGTTCTCCGACAGGCAGATGAGCTCCGTCTCGAACTTCTCCGACGCGATGTCGGTGAGCAGGCGGAACATCGTCATGTCGCCGCCCAACGACGTGGCCGGGTCCTTCCCGAGCAGGAAGGCGAGACGCTCAGCCATCGGTGGCCGCCCGCGACCGCCGGGGCGAGCCGTAGACCGTCACCGCGTAGGCCACCGACATGATCGTGTCGGCGGCCAGGAAGGCGGCGGCCGCGCCGGGTGCGCCGTAGGAGCTGAGCACCGCGATCAGGCCGACCTTCACCACGAGGCTGACGATCGTGACCTTGAGGCGGAACAGATCGCGGTGCTGCATGGAGAGCACGACGGTGGAGACGCTGCTCAGGGTGCGCATGAAGCTGACCGGGGCGAGCCAGGCGAACGTGAGCCACAGGGCTTCGTCGAAGCCGGCGATCCACAGACCCACCGACGTGACGGCCACGGCGAGACCGGTGCTGAGCGAGAGGAGCAGCGCGGTGCGCACGGGCGGCCCGCTGCCCACCGCGCCGCCGGACTCCCGGAGACCCTCGTGGAACGTGAACGCGAAGCTCTGGCCGAGGGCGCTGAGCGACAGCACGAGCGTCAGCCCGAACGAGTAGTAGCCCGCGTCCTCCGTGGACGACAGGATGCCGAGCAGGATGACCCCCGCCTGCCCGTAGGCCACGCCGCCGAGCGACTCCCCGAGCAGGGCGGCGGTGCGGGACGTCAGCTCCGGCCGGACCGGCGGGTGCACGACGAGATTGCCGATGCCGCTCAGGATCGGCGAGGCGCAGCCGGCCAGGTAGACCAGCGCGGCGACCTCGATGATCGCGCCCGGGAACAGCAGGACGTACGCGGTGCCGAGGACGATGCCGACGACCTGCCGGACGGCGTCGGCCCGCTGTGCGCGGTCCGGGTGGCCGGCGCGGATCAGCGGGCTGCGCGAGGCCTGGAAGCAGACGTCGATGCCGGCCTTGCCGACGGCGAAGCCGCCGACGAACGTGAACGGCCACAGCAGCCAGCCGAGGAACGCGAGACCGAGGCCGATGAACACCCGCGTGGTGCGCTCGCCGTCGAACACGCCTTGGCTGACGCGGGGTGCGCGGATCGTGAAGTAGGCGTCGATGGGGGTGCCGATGAGGGCGCCGACGGCGAACGCCATGGCGAACGTGCCGTAGTGGCCGATGCCGAACTGGTGGGTGAGAAGCAGTGCCCAGGCGAACAGCAGCCCTCTGGAGGAGTACATCCACGCCGACGCGTGGACGGTGCGCCGCAGGTTGGAGGCGGGTGGCGCGCCGGCGGCTCGCTTTCCGAACTGCATCACGGATCCGTGGCGGATGGCGACCTCACGCTCTCGTTCGTCAGCACCTCGCGGAGCGCGACGACGACCACGCTGACGGCGAGGCCGGCCAGCAGGCCGGCGAGGAGGTAGAACGGAATGTTGGGGTCCGACGGCGACGACGGCTCCGAGGCCTCGCCGGTGATCACGCCCTGGACGGTGGCCGTCGCCTTGTCGCCCTCGCCGGTGTCGGCGTTCTCCGCCTCGAGCCCCTTGACGGTGTTGAGGAGCGCCGCGGCCATCGTGTTCGCGGTGCGCGCCGCGCCCTTGGCCTTCGTGTCGGTGGCCGTGACGGTGGCGACGGTGCTGATCTGGCTGACGGTGATCGAGGTGCGGTCGGCGAGCTCGTCGGTGGTCTCGTCGGTGCCGAGGGCGTCGATGACGGACTCGAGCATGCTCGTCGAGGTGCCGAGGTTCTTGTACGTCTGCATGCGCGACTGCACGTAGTTGCCGACGTACGCGAGGTCCTGCCCGCCCGTCGACGCGTGCCCGGTGAAGAGGACCTGCGCCGACGCCGTGTACTTCGTCGTGGCCGTGAGCGCGAGGACCCCGGCGGTGAGCAGACCGACGGCGACGGTGACGCCCACGATGATCCAGTTCCGGGCGATGACGATCACGTAGTCGCGGAGGTCCACGCGCCGACGTTACCGCAGCGGAACAGCCGTTTCTGGCCAACCGCACGCCGCCTCGGGGACCACTCTGACGTCTCGGTATCCTGTTCCGGTTGCCGGTCGCCGATCGGCGACGGGGAGATGTCGCATAGTGGCCTAGTGCGCCCGCCTGCTAAGCGGGTTGAGGTTCAAACCTCTCGCGGGTTCAAATCCCGCCATCTCCGCGCCCAACGTCCAGGCTCGAACGAGCCGCACCACCCTCCGAACACGAGTACTCCCGGGCCCCCGTCAGGACCCGGGAGCACCGCGGCTCAGGCCGGCTGGGCCACCCGTCGGGTGACGACGCGCTCGGCGGGCTTCTCAACCCGATGGGCGTGCCGGATCCCGAGCCCGGCGAACACCAGCAGGAGGGCGCCGGCTCCGAAGGCTCCGTAGGCGGCGATTCCGGCGATGGTGCCGATCGTGGCGAACGCGTACGCGTTCAGGAGCAGGCCTCGCAGCGTGTTGCCCATGAAGAGCGTCTGCCGCAGCTGACCGAGCTGCTGGCCCTCGGCTGATGCCTTGGCCTGGTCGGACAGCGCGATGAACTCACCGCTGACCTCTTCGTAGGTGCGTCCGTTGCTGGCCGCGTTCATGTGGACGAGGATGTAGTGGTCGGCGAAGGCCTTGGCCTCGGGACCGGTGTCCATGACGCTGCCCGCGTAGGGCTTCAGGGCCTTCGCGTCCGCCTTGGGCAGCGACGCGAGCGCGTCCCCGCTGGGCATGGTGATGTCCTGCATGGTGAGCTGGTGATCGACCTGGTCACCGATGAAGGTGCTGCCCCAGGTCAAGAGGCCGCCTGCGGCCAGGAGGACGGCCGCGAGAGCGACTCCCGTCCACGAGATGAGCTTGTCGAATGCCGAGCGCATGATGACTCCTAAGTGATGGCGGCGAACCGTTCACCGCGTTGACTCCACGTTCGCAACGTGCGCCGGCGTGGCGGCAGAGCAGAACGGCTCGACTACTGCGGGCGGAAGGTCCTCACTCCCAAGGACGTTCCGCCGGGTGGAAGGCGGTCGATGACCGGACCGTGTGACCGGCGCTGCGCGCCACAACGACACCAGCGACAGCACGAGTGGGACGGACCAGAGCAGAAACCACCAGCTGAACGCCACGAGGAGGACGTTGAAGCTCACCAGCATGACCAGGCCGGCCTGCCGAGCCCGCCCCTCGATCAGCACGAGCACCCCCGCGGCCGCCTCGAACGCGATCAGGAGGCCGATGAAGATGCCCTGGTGGGGCGCAACCACGGACCTCCACGCGTCGCGTACGAACGAGGTCCAGGCGTCGTCGGCGAAGGCCGCGTAGTCGTCGCCACGGATGAGGAAGTACGCGTTGACGAAGGCGCCGGCCAGGATCCACAGCACGCCTACCCCCGCGATGCCGATGAGGTAAGCGCGACGGCTCCTGCGCCCAAGGACGCTGCAGGCGGCGACGAGAACGCCGAGCCCAGCCCAGACGAAGGGTAGGAGCCACCCCATGTTCCAGCCGATCATGTGACCTCCTCTTTCCTCTCTTCCAGCCTGGACGTGCCGCCCGTCCTGGCCCAGGGCAGTTCGTCCCGACTTCAGAGGACTCACCACCCGACCGCGACGTCATCAAGTTGAACCAGCCCTGCGCCAAATGGAGGTCAAGTCCGGTGAGGGTCGCCTGTGCGTCAGCTGACGGCCGTCCCGAAGGCCCGCCCGATCGCGTATGTGAGCGCCAAACCCACCGCACCACCCACGACGATGCGCGTCACGGCGACGCGGATCCGGCTGTGGCCGAGCCGAGCACTGACGACGCCGGCTGCGGCAAGGGCCGCGAGGACGATCCCCACGGTGACGGGGACGCGGGATGACGAGGGTGCGAGGAGGATCGCCAAGAGCGGAAGCAACGCACCCAGGGTGAACGCCACCATCGAGGCACCGGCGGCGTGGTACGGGTTGGTCAGTCCCTCGGGATCGATCCTCAGCTCGACGTCGACATGTGCCGCGAGTGCGTCGTGCCGGGTCAGCTCATCCGCGACCTGTCGCGCCGTCGACGTCGAGAGGCCCTTCGCGACGTACAGACCGACAAGCTCCTCGAGCTCGTCCGCGGGCCTGTTCGCCAGTTCCCAACGTTCGAGGGCGAGCTGAGACCTCTCGCTGTCACGCTGGCTGCTGACCGAGATGTACTCGCCGAGACCCATCGACACCGCGCCGGCGACCACCCCCGCGAGACCTGCGGTGAAGATGACCCCTCGGTCTGCGGTGGCGCCCGCGACGCCGACGACGAGACCAGCGGTCGAGACGATGCCGTCGTTGGCGCCGAGAACTCCAGCCCGCAACCAGTTCAGCCGTGATGCCATGCCCGGCGCGTGGGGCTCGTCGCCGTGCCACGGCCGACCGGTGAGCACGTCACTCCTGCGTCAGAGGCATCGACGACATGTTCGTGTCGTTCCACGCCGCCTTCGCGCCGCTGTGGCCGATCCGCGCCACCTGGACGCCGGTGCCGATCGCCGCGGCGATCGCCAGGAACGACACCGCCACGGTCACCGCCTTCGCCGGACCACGGTCGGCCGCCGCTCGCCGCTGCAGCACGTACGCGACGACGGCGAGGACGAACAGGCCGATCATCCACGGAAACAGCCCTTCGGCCATCTCAGTGTGCCGGTGCAGCGCAGCCGTGTTCGCGACGTGTTCCTCCAGCGTCTCGCCGGTGGACGTCGACATCGGCACGAGGATCACCCCGACCAGGCTCAGACCGGCTGGTAGGGGACCGGCCCAGCCGCGGAACCTCGAGGAGACGGCGGCCAGGACGACCGTCAAGGCCGCCAGAGGAATGATGACCACGGTGGCGTGGACGACGAGTGGGTGGAGCGGCAGTCCGTAGAACGTGGTGGGCATGGTCTTCCTCTGGCTCGGTGCGGGGCGAGACCCATCGTCGGGTTCCGTCGCTCATGGGCGGGTCATTGAACCGTCACATCCAGGTCAAGCGGTGCTGCTGGCGTGCACCGCGATCCTCGTACCGTGCAGCAGGCCGGAGGCAGGTGCGAGGGTCCCCGATCGCGGGGACTTGCGACCCTCGGTCTCGTGACCTGCGGCCGTTCTCTCCCACAGCCTCGAGCGGAACCGTGAGTGGTGACAGAGGGCCTCGAGCCCCATCCCACGAAAGGAGGAGAACATGAGCGTCTCCACAGCAAGCAAGACGGACAAGGACGTCCAGGACCGGGTCGAGAAGGAGCTTCGGTGGGCGCGCCAGGTCGACGATGCCGCGAACATCGGGGTCGCCGTCCACGACGGCGTCGTCACCCTCACGGGCGAGGTCAAGAGCTTCGCCCAGAAGGTCGCTGCCGGCAAGGCAGCCCTTCGCACATGGGGTGTCACCGCGATCGCCAACGACATCGAGATCATCTACCCCGGACATCCGAAGACCGACGCCGAGATCGCCGAGAACGCCCGCAACGTGCTACGCCTCAACGCGAACATCCCGGACGGAGCGGTGAAGGTCGAGGTTCGTCACGGTGTCGCCACCCTGACGGGCGCCGTCGACTGGAACTACGTCCGACTGGAGGCCAAGCGAGCCGTCCAGAACCTCGTCGGCGTGAAGGGTGTCGCCAACCAGATCACCCTCACTCCTCGAGTCAGCGGTCTCGACACCGAGAAGATGATCAAGGCGGCCCTGATGCGGAACGCGAGCGTGGACGCCAACAGCATCCACGTGAACGTCATCGGCAACAAGGTCGTCCTGCACGGCACCGTCGGGTCCTACGCGGAGAAGAAGCAGGCCGGCTATGCCGCCTGGTCCTCACCGCACGTGTCCGAGGTGGACAACCAGATCGTCATCCGTACGCACTGACGATCCGCACCGACGTGCCCCGGCCATTACTCGTGGCCGGGGTGCGCCTGTCCCTACCTCCGTCTCAGGCCCGCGTGGCGACGGTCAGGAGCACCGCTGCGTCGGACAGGGCAGTCAGGTCGTGCCGAGCCGCCGGGATGACGAGAAAGTCGCCCTCACTGCCCTCCCAGGAGTTGTCGCCCGCTACAAGACGGACACGACCGACGAGGACGTAGAGCGTCGCTTCACCGGGCGATTGGTGCTCTCCGAGGGAGCGCCCGTGAGCCAAGGCGATGACCGTCTGGCGAAGGTCGTGCTCGTGGCCGCCGTGGACCGTCGTCGCTGCTCGGCCGCTGCTGGCGTCGCGGGCCTGCTCGAGTTGTTCATGCGCGAGTCTCGTCAGGGAGGTGGCGTCCATGGCTCTCTCTCCTGTCGGCGTCAGCCGACCCGGTCCCAGCCGCGCCTGGGTGCGTGGCTGCCGAGCGCCGCGTCGTCGCGGCTGCGGTAGACGATGTACGGACGGGTCAGGTAGCCCACTGGGGCGCTGAAGACGTGGACGAGACGGGTGAAGGGCCACAGAGCGAACAGGCCGAACGCGACGAGGCCGTGGAGCTGGAACCCGATCGGTGCGTCCGCCATCAGATCCGGTTGCGGCTGGAAGGCCAAGAAGGACCGGTACCAGACCGAGACGCCTTCCCGGTAGTCGTAGTGGCCGCCGACGGACAGGACCGAGCCGGCGATCGTGTTCCACATCCCGAGGACGATCACGACGCCGAGGAACGCGTACATCACCTTGTCCATGCGGGTCGTCGCCGAGAAGACGGGACCGACGGTGCGCCGCCGGTAGATGAGGATCGCGAGCCCGACGAGCGTCATCACCCCGGCGACGAGGCCTCCACCGATGGCCGCACCGTGGTACATCTCGGTGGTCACGCCGATGGCGTCGGTCCACGACTCCGGCACGAGCAGACCGATGACGTGGCCGCCCACCACCCCGAGCATGCCGAAGTGGAACAGGGGGCTGCCGATCCGCAGCATCCGGTCCTCGTAGAGCTGCGACGATCGGGTGGTCCAGCCGAACTTGTCGTACCGGTAGCGCCAGAAGTGCCCGACGGCGAACGTGGCGAGGCACAGGTACGGCACGATCACCCACAAGAAGACGTCCATCAGCGCGCCCCCGGGAACGAGGGCATCGGCAGGAGCGTCGGCCCGTCGGGTGTGGCCGGTCCGGGGTCGAAGCCCGGAGTGGCGTACGGCGTCAGGCCGACCTCCTCCTCGGGCGGGCCGTCGGCCGCGAGCCGACGGACGGCCTCACGCTCGTCGCCGTCGAGGGGCGGGAGGGTTGAGCAGACCGCCTCCAACGCTCCGGCCCAGCGCGAGTCCGCGTCGACGAGCGAGAGGCGCAGCAGCTCCAGCCCTGCTCGGTGGTCCAGCAGCAGCTGCCGACCCTTGGTCTGGTCGATCGTCGCCGCATACTCCAGCACGACGCAGAGGTGGTCGGGAAGCTCGTCGTCGGTGACGTCGAAGCCGGCCTCCTGGTACGTCTGCTTGAACCGCAAGAGGGCCACCCCGCGCTTGCGGGTGTCGCCGTGCGCGAAGTAGGTGAGGAACAGGTTGTGCCGGCGACGGGTGTCGAAGGTCTCGACGTACTCGGCCTGCAGCTCGTCGAGCGGCAGCTCGCCCAGCCGCCCGAGACAGGTCCGTAACGGCGCACCCACCGGGGCGGGGAGGACGCCCGACGCGCGTCGGACCAGCTCGTGCGTGGTGGCATGACCCGGGGCGGGGTAGCTGAGCAGCAGCGAGGCGGACTGCCAGGCTGCCGTCAGCTGAGCGGCGTCCAGGCCGGCGCGGCGCGACCGGGCCCTCATGGCTTTTCCGTCTCGTCGGCGCGTGGCGGGAACATCCCGGTCGGGGTGCCCTTGCCGTCCCAGTTGAGCAGGTTGACGCGGGCCGACCTGTCCGACGGAGAGGCGATGGTGTCGGAGGTCTGGCGGTCCTTGAGCATCTGGAAGTTCTCGACCGCGATCGGGTCGACGCCGCCCGAGCCCTCGCCGAAGATCTCCGGGTTCCCACCGCCGTACTCCGAGACCGCGCACTCGGTGGCCAGTTCCTCCAGCGCATGGGCCTGCTCGGCGTGGGCCGGGGGGATCACGTAGCGCTCGTCGTACTTCGCGATCGCGAGGAGCCGGTACATGTCGTACATCTCCTCCTCGCTCATGGCGACTGCCTGCGGGATCGCCCCGTTCGGGTCGCGGCCCATGTTGATGTCGCGCATGTAGGAGCGCATGGCGGCGAGCTTCTTCAGGACGCCGTCCACGGGGGCGACGTCGCCGGCGGTGAAGAGCTCGGCCAGGTACTCGACCGGGATGCGGAGCGCATCGATCGCGGCGAACAGATTGCCCTGGTCCTCGGCGTCCTCACCGGTGTCCTTGACCACGTCGACCACGGGGGACAGCGGCGGGACGTACCAGACCATCGGCATGGTGCGGTACTCCGGATGCAGCGGGAGGGCGATCTTGAACCGGTTGATCAGCGCGTAGACGGGCGACCGCTGGGCGGCCTGCACCCAGTCGCGCGGGATGCCGGCCTTCTCGGCCTCGCGCTGGACGTCGGGGTCGTCCGGGTCGAGGAACACGTCCCGCTGCGCCTCGTAGAGGTCGTGCTCGTCCGGCGTGGACGCCGCCTCGAGCACCTTGTCCGCGTCGTAGAGCATCAGGCCGATGTAGCGGAGCCGCCCCACGCAGGTCTCCGAGCAGACGGTGGGCAGACCGACCTCGACGCGGGGGAAGCAGAACGTGCACTTCTCCGCCTTGCCGGTGCGGTGGTTGAAGTAGACCTTCTTGTACGGGCACCCCGAGATGCACATGCGCCAGCCGCGGCAGCGGTCCTGGTCGACCAGGACGATGCCATCCTCGGAACGCTTGTAGATCGCCCCGCTCGGACAGGAGGCCGCGCACGACGGATTGAGGCAGTGCTCGCAGATCCTCGGCAGGTAGAACATGAACGTCTGCTCGAACTCAAGCTTCACCTTGTCGGCGATCTTGCGGAGCATGGGGTCGTGCTTCTCCGTGGCCGCGGATCCGCCGAGGTCGTCGTCCCAGTTCGAGGACCACTCGATCTTCATGTCCTCGCCGGACAGCAACGACTTCGGACGAGCCACCGGGGTGTGCTCCTGCGCGGGCGCGTCGGTGAGGGTGGCGTAGTCGTACGTCCACGGCTCGTAGTAGTCCGAGATGGACGGCATCTTCGGGTTCGAGAAGATCGTGAGGAGCTTCCTCAGCCGTCCGCCGGCCTTGAGCTCGAGCCGACCTCGCTTGTTGAGCGTCCAGCCGCCCTTCCACTCCTCCTGGTCCTCGTAGCGTCGCGGGTAGCCCTGACCGGGCCGGGTCTCGACGTTGTTGAACCAGACGTACTCGGTGCCGGTGCGGTTGGTCCACGCCTGCTTGCACGTCACCGAGCAGGTGTGGCACCCGATGCACTTGTCGAGGTTCATCACCATCGCCATCTGCGCCATGACCCTCATGTCAGTACTCCACGTCCTGGCTGCGGCGACGGATGACGGTGACCTCGTCGCGCTGGTTGCCGGTGGGGCCGAGGTAGTTGAAGGCGAAGGCGAGCTGGGCGTAGCCGCCGATGAGGTGGGTGGGCTTCACCAGGATCCGGGTCAGCGAGTTGTGGATGCCCCCGCGCTGTCCCGACGTCTCCGCGATGGGGACGTCGATGAGCCGGTCTTGGGCGTGGTGCATGTAGACCGTGCCCTCGGGCATCCGGTGCGACACGATCGCACGCGCCACGACGACGCCGTTGCGGTTCACCGCCTCGATCCAGTCGTTGTCCTCCACCCCGACCTTCGCTGCATCGCGGTCGCTCATCCAGATGGTCTGCCCGCCGCGCGACAGCGACAGCATGAACAGGTTGTCCTGGTACTCGGAGTGGATCGACCACTTGTTGTGCGGCGTCAGGTAGCGCACCGTGACGCCCAGCTCGCCGGTCGACCCGATCTCCGGCTCGGCGAACAGGGCGCCCATGTTCAACGGCGGCCGATACACCGGCAGCGCCTCGCCGAGCTCGGTCATCCAGTCGTGGTCGAGGTAGAAGTGCTGCCGCCCCGTCAGGGTGTGCCACGGCTTGAGCCGCTCGACGTTGATCGTGAACGGGGAGTACCGCCGGCCACCGGTCTCCGAGCCCGACCACTCCGGGGACGTGATCACCGGGACGGGCGCGGCGACGGTGTCGGCGAAGGTGATCTGCTTGCCCTCGTGCTCGGCGGCGAGGTCGTGCAGCGGCGTGCCGGTGCGTTTCTCGAGCGTCTTGAAGCCCTGGGTGGCGAGGTGGCCGTTCGTCGTCCCGGACAGGGCCAGGACGGCCTCGCAGGCGTGGATGTCCTCCACCAGCGAGGGCCGGCCGTCGGCCGGACCACCGCGGATGGGCCCGTTCTTGCCGCGCAGGTACTCGACCGCCCGAGCCACGTCGTAGGTCACGCCCTTGGTGGTCGTGCCGAGCTGTTCCAACAGGGGCCCCAGCGCCCCCATCTGCGCCCCGACCGCGGTGTAGTCGCGTTCGACCTCCACGATCTTCGGCATCGTGACGCCCGGCACCGGGTCGCACTCCCCGAGCTTCCAGTCCCGCACGACCCCGTGCGGGTTGGCCATGGCGTCGGGGGTGTCGTGCAGCAGCGGGACGGCCACGACGTCCTTGCGGATGTCGAGCCGGCCGGCGGCGAGCTCGCTGAACTTCGAGGCGATGGTCTGCCACGCGTCCCAGTCGGTGCGGGTCTGCCACGGTGGCGCGATCGCGGGGTTGAACGAGTGGATGTACGGATGCATGTCCGTGGTGTTCAGGTCGTGCTTCTCGTACCAGGTCGCCGCAGGCAGCACGACGTCGGAGAACAGCGTCGTGCTCGTCTGCCGGAAGTCCAGCGTGAGCAGGAGGTCGAGCTTCCCCTCCGGCGCGTCGTCGTGCCACTCGACCTCCCGTGGCCGCTGGTCCTCGTCGGCCTCGACGGCGCGCAGCGAGCTCTCCGTGCCGAGCAGGTGCTTGAGGAAGTACTCGTTCCCCTTGCCGGACGAGCCGAGCAGGTTGGCCCGCCAGATCGCGAGCACACGAGGGACGTTCTCCGGGGCGTCCGGGTCCTCCGCGGCGAATCGCAGGTCGCCCGACTGGAGCTGGTCGACGACGTGCTCAGCCACCGGACGTCCGGCCTGTGCGGCCTCGTCCGCGAGGTCGAGCGGGTTGCGGTCGAACGTGGGGTAGGACGGCATCCAGCCCATGCGTGCGCTCTTGGCGATGACGTCGGCCGTGCTCAGGCCGGCGAACGCCCCGCTCCCCGTGGCGGCCGCGGTGGCGTCGGCCGAGAACGTGTCGTAGCGGAACTGGTCGGTGTGCAGGTACCAGTACGCGGTCTGGATCATCTGGCGCGGGGGACGCGCCCAGTCCAGCCCGAAGGCGAGCTGGGCCCAGCCGGTGACGGGCCGGCACTTCTCCTGGCCGACGTAGTGCGCCCATCCTCCGCCGTTCACCCCCTGGCACCCGGTGAGGGTGGTCAGGGCGAGGAAGGCGCGGTAGATCGTGTCGGAGTGGAACCAGTGGTTCGTGCCCGCGCCCATCAGGATCATCGAGCGGCCCTTGGACTCCTCGGCGTTCTGCGCGAGCTCACGGGCGACCCGGGCGGCAGCGGCCGCGGGGACGCCGGTGATCGCCTCCTGCCACGCCGGCGTGTACGGGGCTTCCACGTCGTCGTACGACGTGGCGTAGCCGCCGCCGAGCCCGTCCCTGCCGACGCCGTACTGGGCCAGCATCAGGTCGAAGACGGTGGTCACCAACCGGTCGCCGACGCGACGCACCGGGACGTCGCGGGTCAGCGCCCGTGCGGTGCCGTCGACGTCGTCGAAGCGGGGCAGCTCGACCGAGACGGTCTCCGCTCCGGGCTCGAGCAGGGTCAGCCGGGGGTCGACGTCGCCGAGGTCGAGGTTCCAGCGGCCGGCGCCGGCGTCGCCGAACCGGTGGCCGAGTGCTCCGTTCGGCACCGCGAGGTCCCCGGTCCGGGCGTCGACGAGCACGGTCTTGAAGTGGGCGTTCTCCTCGGCGGCGTGCTCGGGGAGGTCCGCGGCGGTGAGGAACTTGGCGGGACGATGGGCGTCGCCAGCCGGCTCGAGGGCCACGAGGTAGGGCAGGTCGGTGTAGCGCTTCGTGTAGTCGACGAAGTACGGGGTCTGGCGGTCGACGAAGAACTCCTTGAGCACGACGTGCCCCATGGCCATGGCCAGGGCTCCGTCGGTGCCCGGGGCGATGGCCAGCCAGTCGTCGGCGAACTTGACGTTGTCGGCATAGTCCGGCGAGACCACGACGACCTTCTGTCCCCGGTACCGCGCCTCGGTCATCCAGTGCGCGTCGGGCGTGCGCGTGACGGGCACGTTGGAGCCCCACATGACGAGGTAGCCGGCGTCCCACCAGTCACCGGACTCCGGCACGTCGGTCTGGTCGCCGAACACCTGCGGTGAGGCGACGGGGAGATCGGCGTACCAGTCGTAGAACGACAGCATGGATCCGCCGACCAGGGACGTGAAGCGCGCGCCCGAGGCGTGGGAGACCATCGACATCGCTGGAATCGGTGAGAATCCCGCGACGCGGTCCGGTCCCCACTTCTGGATGGTGTGCACGTACGCCGCGGCGATCATCTCGGTCGATTCGTCCCAGGTCGCGCGAACCAGCCCGCCCTTGCCGCGAGCCGACTTGTAGGCCTTCGCGCGCTGGGGGTGGTCGACGATGTGTGCCCATGCCTTCACCGGGTCGCCGCCGTGCTGCGCCTTCGCCTCGCGGAACATCGTGAGCAGGACGCCGCGGACGTACGGGTACCGGACTCGCGTGGGCGAGTAGGTGTACCAGGAGAACGCTGCGCCACGAGGGCAACCGCGGGGCTCGTACTCGGGCTTGTCCGGCCCGACCGACGGGTAGTCGGTCTGCTGCGTCTCCCAGGTGATGATTCCGTCCTTGACGTACACCTTCCACGAGCAGGACCCGGTGCAGTTGACGCCGTGGGTGGATCGCACCACCCGGTCGTGGCTCCAGCGATCGCGGTAGAAGGAGTCGGCCTCACGTCCGCCGACCTTGTGGAGAGTGCGCAGGTCGTCGGAGACCCTCGATCTCGTGAAGAACCGACGTGTGCGGACCAGCGCCTCGGTGAGCTCCCCGTCCATCCCCGGTGCCGCTGCGCCAGGAGCACCATCGGGCTGCACGTCAGTCGTCACCCGGACCCTCCTCTGGTCGCCCCCTGCTCGCGACTCAACCACGCGTCGAGTGAGCGGATCAAGGGTGCGCAGCTCATACGTCGTGAGCGCGGGCCGTCCGGCTGACGACCACCACGGTCAGCAGCAGGGTCAGAGCCGCCGTCGCTGCGAGCAGCCACAGGCCTATGGCATAGGAGTCCGTGCGGCCGTAGATGTAGCCCATGAGGAGCGGTGGCACGAAACCTCCCAGACCCCCGGCGGCTCCGACCAGACCGGTGACACCGCCGACGCGCGACGGGTCGGTGGCCCTGGCGATCAGCGCGAACGTGGCACCGCTGCCGGCGCCCAACGCCGCGGCCATGACGAGGAACGCGACCGTTCCGATGCCGTCAAGCGGCGGCGTTCCCGCCGAGACGCCCGCGCAGACCGTGACCACGCCGAGGACTCCAGTGAGCACCGGGATCGGACCCAACCGGTCCGAGAGCCACCCTCCGAGAGGCCGCGAGAGCACCGCAATGATCACGAAGCCGGCCATCCGGTTGGCGGCATCCGCCGGCGTCAGCCCATGTGCCGTCTTGAGGTACGCGGGCAGGTAGACCGAGAAGGCGACGTACCCGCCGAAGGTCACGGCGTACAGGATGCAGGCCTGCCAGGTGATCGGCAGTCGTGCCGTAGCCACCAGGCGGGTCAACAAAGGCGTCGACGCGATCACCCGGCCGGGGGCGTCGCGCAGGACGATCCAGGCGACTGCGGCGTACAACGCGAGAACCGTGGCGGTGATCAGGAACGGTGCGGATTCGCCCGCGTCGGTGTAGAGCTTCACGGTCGTCAGCGCGCTGATGGCGGTACCGCCCATGCCGGCACCGAAGATGCCGACGGCAAGGCCGCGGCGTTCCGGTGGGAACCACGCATTCACGAACGGAACGCCCACGGCGAACGCCGTTCCTCCGATGCCGAGGAAGAACCCGCCGACCAAGAGCAGAGAGTACGAGTCGATGGCGACGAGGCCGACGAACAGGGTCGGGACGATGGTCGCGACCGACACGAGAGGGAACATGACGCGGCCGCCGTACCGGTCGGTCAACGCACCGACGA
Organism: Aeromicrobium terrae; assembly: GCF_008039565.1. GTDB lineage: Bacteria > Actinomycetota > Actinomycetes > Propionibacteriales > Nocardioidaceae > Aeromicrobium > Aeromicrobium terrae. Next base: position 147,639 of record NZ_VDUX01000007.1, on the reverse strand, counting down.
TGATCCGGCCGAGTGATCCGACGAGGACGGGGACGGCGACGAGAAGAGCGACGTCGGACTCGCTGAGCCTCCCCAGCGTTCCCGTGTCGCGGAACATCGGACCCAGGGGACTGATCAGCGCCCAGGCCCAGAAGTTGGCGGCGAACCCGAACGTCGCGAGGGCCAGCATGAGCCACGGGGACCGCGTCCCTTGGTCTCGGCTCGCCTCGGCTCGCTCCGGCATGACCGTGTCCACGATCCCCACCCGTGCGGGTCTCGTCAATGCTGTACGTGCTGGCGACATCACGATTCCTTCGGTCGATCTCCGTCATGTCGATGCTGGTCCGGCCAGGCACGGCGCGCCACGGTCATAGGTCCTGAGTCGGTGGGACCTCCGGGACGACGTCTTAGGCTGGAGACGGAGGTGGCGCGTGACGAACGATGGATCATCTGAGCCTGACGACGGCGGAGGCTCCATCAGCGCCATTCCGCCCGACGTGTGCCTGACGTTGCTCGCAGGTGCGACGGTCGGACGGCTCGCATTTCTGGGCCACGGCGGTCGGATCGAGCTGCTGCCGGTGAACTTCGTCGCCGTCGACCGGGAGATCTACTTCCGTACGAGTCCACGCGGCCCCTTGGCGGCCCTCACCGAAACCCCGACCCACGTCGCCTTCGGCGTCGACCACGTCGACAGCGCCTTCGGTCAGGGATGGAACGTGACCGTCCGCGGTGAGACCGAAGGCGTCACCGACCCAGAGACCATCGAGCGGGCCCAGGCAGCCGGCCTCGCTGTGCCGTGGGCCGGAGGGGATCGAACGCTCGTGATTCGGATCGTCGTGGCGGAGATCGACGGCCGACGCGTGTCCCGGGTCTGAGCGTCAGCGACGGGTGCCGGCGTAGTCGGCCGGGACCACGGCCACAGGTCCCTCGGCAGCACGCACGACGGCGGTGGCCAATGGGCGCATCACGAACGCTGCCTTGACGTGCGGGGCGCCCAGGACGACGAGCTCGGCGCGACGGCTGGCGTTGCGGCACGCCTCGTCGGGCTCGGCGATGCTGAACGTCGTCGTGACACGGACGTCGGGGTAGCGTTCGCGCCATCCGGCGACGACTTCTGCGATGGCGGCGCGGTCTTCGTCAGCGTCGATGCCGGTGTCCCGGCCCGAAAGCGCGTGGAGGACCTCCAGATGGCCGGCACGGCACTGCGCCTGCTCGAAGGCGAAGGTCAGCGGCCCGGTTGCGGCGGTGTCGCCGTCCAATGCGACGACCACTCCACCGCTCGACGAGCGCAGGAATGTTGCCTCAGGGACGAAGATGATCGGACAGCTCGAGGTCTTCACGAGGTGCGACGTCACCGTCCCGCGGATGAGTCGCTCGAGGAAGGAGATCTGGTCGGCCCCGAGCACGAGCAGGCAGGCGTCGCGGCTGGCGTCCTCGAGCGCGTACGGTGCCGAGCCGGGGTCGAGGTCGTACTCGACCGCGACCGGCTGGGCCGGCTCCTGCTCGATCAGGCTGCGGGCGTCGTCCAGCACCTCCTCCCCGATCTTCTCGAGGTCCTCGACCATCCGCGTGAAGCCGCCGAGACCGCTCGCGTAGGCGTAGTCACCGTGGGCGTGAATCACGCGGAGCGGGGCGTTCAGGCGCCGGGCTTCGCGCACCGCGAGCTGCACAGCCGTGGGTTGCTTGTCGATGAGGCCGACGACGACGGGGCGAGTCGTGTGGGTCATGGCTGCTCCTTCACGAGATGGCGTTGCTTCCAGCCTCCTCCGGCACGAACGGGAGTGACATGGGCCAAGGGCGTCTTGCGTGCGGGACCTTCGTCCACGATTCGCGAGGCGTAGGTCTCTATCCGTGGGGTGCTCGCGCGAGCACCGTGAAGGTGACGGACGTGGCGACCGACACGGAGGCCAAGATGAAGACAGCGAGGACTGGGGATCTCCCCCATCCCTCCCTCGATCCGAGTGCGCTCGCTGGGGTGTCCGGGTCGTCCCAGTCGCCACGTCCGTCAAGACTTCCCACGCTTGAAGGGCGGTGGTCGACATGAGCTCCACGCACCACTGGTTCAAGGCGAAGCTCCGAGAGATGCCTCTGGACGACTGCCTCGAGGTTCTGGGGAACAACCAGGTCGGGCGGATCGCCTTCAACGACCCCAGCGGTCCCGTCGTCCTGCCGGTGAACTACTCCGTCACCAACGGGGCGATCCTGATCGCCACCGCGACCGGGTCGAGCCTCCACTCGTACGTCCCCGGCAGCCTGGTCGCGTTCGAGGTGGACGACGTCGACGAGTTCAACGAGGACGGGGCGAGCGTTCTCGTGCGCGGCCGCGCCGCGATCGTGCCGACCGAAGGATTCTCCGACGACGAGCGGCCCTACACGTGGCCGGAGGGACCGCGCGAGGTGCTGCTGCACATCGTGCCGACGCAGATCACCGGCCGTCGGCTCTTCCCCGCCTGACCGTCACCCGGCCGGGACGACGACGACAGGGCACGCAGCCATGCGTGCGCACGTGTCGCCGACCGACCCGAGCGCGCTGTGGATGAGGCCGCTGGTGCCGTGGCGGCCCAGCACCAGGACGTCCGCTCGCGTGCTCAGGTCCACCAGCACCTGGGCGGGCTCGCCCGGGATCGTGGTGCCGGCGACGTCGTCGCCCGCGATCCGACGGGCCGCCCGGATCAGGTCCTGGGCATGGTGCCGGCTCGCGTCGTCGGCGTCTCGCTCGAACGCACACACCAGGCGCAGCTGGTGGCCCGTGCGGTGCGCGTACTGAGCCGCCCACCTCACCGCGGCGGCGCTGCTGTCCGAGCCGTCGACCCCGACCACGACCTCCCCGGACCCCGCGCCGGTCGACACCGGCTCCCGGGCCGCGTAGGACCAGCCCTCGGGCCCGCTGGCGCGGACGAGCTCTCCGTCCTCGTCGACCTCGACGAGCAGGCACCGGGATTCCCGCCGGAGCGTGGCCAGCACGGGGTCAGTGGCGGCCGCGGTCTCCTCCGGCACCTGGACCACGAGGAGGTCGACGCCAGCGCTGACGTCGGTGAGCGCTGCGGCGGGATCTCCGTCGAGGTGCACCGTCTGCAGCGGTGCGCTCGTCGTCATGGCGTCGGAGGTGGCGTAGACGATCACGCGAGCCGGGTCGCGCAGGGCCTCCCCGAGGGCGTAGGCCAGTGCGCCGGTCCCCGAACCGCCGAGCTGGGCGACTGCGATGGTGCGCCGTCGCGCCGGCGTCCGGTGCGTGGTGGTCGATCGATTCTCCGCGTGGTCGATCGTCATGGCAGGGTCTCCAATCCGGAGTGACGCGTGGTGATGACGGAGCCGGCACGGCCGGCCATGATGTCCCGCAGCTGCGTCAGCGAACCGATGACGGCCGTCCCGCCGGTGCCGCGGGCGAACTGCTGCGCGGCACGGACCTTCGGTCCCATCGAGCCGGCCGGGAACGCGTCGGCGTCGATGGCGTCCGGATGGGCCCGGGCGACGCGTCGCCGCACGTTCGTGTCCCAGTCGACGTAGACGCCGTCCACATCGGTGGCGATGATCAATAGGTCGGCATCGATGTCCCGGGCCAGCACGGCGCTCGCCAGGTCCTTGTCGATGACGGCCTCGACGCCGGCCATGAGGTCGGTCTCGTCGTCGACCGTCGTCGGGACACCGCCTCCGCCAGCGCAGATGACGATGCCGCCCTTGCCGAGGATCCACTCCACGGGCTGGGTCTCCACGACGCGCAGCGGGCGCGGCGACGGCACGACACGGCGATACGCGTTCCCGTCCGGCTTGACCGCCCAGCCGTGCTCTGCCGCCAGCCGCTTCGCCTGGTGCTCGTCGTAGACGGGCCCGACGAACTTCTCGGGGTTTGCGAACGCCGGGTCTTCGCGGTCCACGATCGTGCGAGTCACCAGGGTGACGAGGACGCGTTCGTTACCGGTGGCGTTCCCCAGCTCCTGCTCGATCAGGTAGCCGATCATCCCTTCCGTCTGGGCGCCGAGGACATCGAACGGGTAGGCGCTGACCTCGTCGAAGGCCGCAGCCTGAAGGGCGAGCAGTCCGACCTGAGGACCGTTCCCGTGGGACACGACCAGCTCGTGCTGTTGGGAGATCTCGGCGAGCGGCCCGCAGGCCTCGGCGATCGCCGCTCGCTGGTTGGCCACGGTCATCGGCTCGCCGCGGCGCAGGATCGCGTTGCCGCCGAGCGCCACCACGACTCTCATGACCGCTCCAGCGTGGCGACCATCATCGCCTTGATCGAGTGCATCCGGTTCTCCGCCTGGTCGAAGACGATCGACTGGGAGGACTCGAACACGTCGTCCGTGACCTCCAGAGCTGTCATCCCCGTCTGCCGGTAGATCGCGTCACCGACTTCGGTGTGCCGGTCGTGGAACGCGGGAAGACAGTGCATGAAGGCGGTCTCGCGTCGTCCGGTCAGTGCCATCAGCTCGGCGTTCACCTGGTACTCGCGAAGCAGCTCGATGCGCTTGGCCCACACGCTGTCCGCCTCTCCCATGGAGACCCAGACGTCGGTGTAGACGAAGTCGACACCGGCCAGGCCCTTGACCGGGTCGGTGGTCTGGAGGATGGACGCTCCGGTGCCGACGGCGATCTCCGAGGCGGCCTTGACCACGTCGGGGGTGTTCCACAGCGGCTTCGGGCCGACCATGCGTACGTCCATGCCCGTCATCGCGCCGGCGACCAGCAGGGAGTTGCCGACGTTGCTCCGCGCGTCGCCGACGAAGGCGAACGAGAGGCCGTCGATGTCCTCGTCGGCGTGTTCGAGCATCGTGAACATGTCGCAGAGCGACTGGGTCGGGTGCCAGGTGTCGCTCAAGCCGTTCCAGACCGGGACGCCCGAGCTGCGGGCGAGCTCCTCGACGCTGGCGTGCGCAAAGCCGCGGTACTCGATCCCGTCGAACATGCGACCGAGCACCCGGCCGGTGTCCTTGACGCTCTCCTTGTGCCCCAGTTGCGATCCCGTGGGGTCCAGGTACGTGACGTGGGCGCCCTGGTCGTGTGCCGCGACCTCGAACGCGCAGCGCGTGCGGGTTGAGTTCTTCGCGAAGACGAGAGCGATGTTGCGGCCCCGGAGTCGCTGGACCTCACGGTGCCAGCGCTTCTCCTCCTTGAGGTCCTCGGTGAGCTGGAGCAGTCCGCTCCACTCGTCGAGGGTGAGGTCGAGCTCCTTGGTGATGCTGCGGCCACAGAGGCCGAGGTTGGTCATCGGCACGTCGTCGACGAGCGTCTGGTCGAGATGGGTCATGGTCTTACGCCTCTCTGACGATCGGGCAGGTCATGCAGCGCGGTCCGCCGCGTCCACGTCCCAGCTCGGAGCCGACGACGGGGATGATCTCGATGCCGTTCTCGGTGAGGAACTGGTTCGTGAAGGTGTTGCGCTCGTAGCCCATGACGACGCCAGGGGCCAGGGCGAGGAAGTTGTTTCCGTCGTCCCACTGCTCTCGCGCCGCGGCCATCCGGGTGGTCGGGACGCGCAGGACGCGGAGCTTGTCGAGGTCGAGGGCAGCGGCGATCGTGTCGAACAGATCGCCGTTCTCTCGCACGTCGTAGTGCCCGACGCGGCCGACCGGGGTCAGCGTGAACGAGCGCAGCGACTCCGGCAGGTACGGATAGACGCAGAACGCGTCCCGATCCACCATCGTCATCGCCGTGTCGAGGTGCATGAACGCCCTCGCCTTCGGCAGCTCGACGACGATCACCTTGTTCGCCGTGCCGGTCTCGAAGAGCCGACGGGAGAGGACCTCGACGCCCTGCGGCGTGGTGCGTTCGCCCATGCCGATCATCACGACGCCGTGACCGAGCACGGCGATGTCGCCGCCCTCGATCGTCGCCGCCTGGTGCGGCAGCGAATCGTTGCCGTACAGGTCGACGTGCTGGGAGTCGCGGAACATCGGGTGGAACCGGTAGACCACGCGCGAGTTGATCGTCTCGCGCTGGCGGGCGGCCTTGGCCATCGGGTTGATGGACAGGCCACCGTAGATCCAGGCCGAGTTGTCGCGCTGGAACAGGTGGTTGGGGAGGGGACGCAGCAGGAAGTCCTCGTCGCCGAGGTACTCCATCAGGAGGCTGGCCGTGTGGAGCAAGGGGGCCACCTCCCGCTTGAGCACGCCGCCGATGAGCATGTCGGTCAGCTCGACGGCGTCCGTGTGGCCGACGATCGCATCCAGCGGGGCGTCGAGAGCCGGGCCGAACCGGGTGGCCGTGGTCAGCCGGTCCTGCAGGAACTCCCGGGCCCCCTCCTGGTCGAGGGATTCGGCCAGGAGGGTCTCGAAGTGGTGGACGGTGACGCCCCGCTGCCGCATCTGGGCGACGAAGGCGTCATGCTCCTCGCGGGCCCGTTCGGCCCACATCACGTCGTCGAACAGTAGGTCGTCGACGTTGTCAGGGGTCAGGCGCGAGAGCTCGCTGCCGGGACGATGCACGATGACCTCGCGCAGCGTCCCGACCTCGGAGTCGACGTGGAACATGCTCATCGACCCGTCTGCCCGTAGTACGGAACCGGCGCCGGCTCGGTCATCCGACCGCGCTGGGCCAGGTAGACCGGCACGCCGATGGCGAACGCTCCACCAGTCATCAGGAACGGACCCCAGACCACGTACCAGGAGCTGCCGGTGTTCCGCGAGTAATAGACGAACGCGATGGACGCAGCGACTGCGGCGACAGCGACGAGGACGTCCCGGACCACGTGGGCGTCAAGACCCATGCGACGGTCACGCACGCGCCACGCGATCTGCGCCAACGCCGAGAATCCGAACGGGATCGCGGCCGTGATGCCGGTCATCAGCACGAGGGTCGTGAACACGGTCGAGCCGTTGGTGCCCCAGAAGCTGATCAGCACGGCCAGCGACGCGAACAACGTCGAGGACACGATGCCGAAGGCGGGCTCACCGCGGCCGTTGACCGACGCGAACCGAGCCGGAAACAGGCCGTCCTTGGCAGCAGCGCGCGGCATCTCGGCGCAGATCATCGTCCAGCCGTTGAGCGCCCCGATGCCGGAGATGATCACGGCCGCTGCGACGACGTGTCCGGACCAGGTCCCGCCGAAGATGGTGTTCGAGGCGACGGCGTACGACGCCTTGTTCTCGTCCAACGCCAGTGCGTCTGTCGACAGGATGCCGAACACGGCGACCATGGACATCAGGTACACAACGGCGCTCGCCAGCGTCCCCAGCACGGTGGCACGGGGCACGTTGCGCTGCGGGTCGCGGACCTTCGCGGCGGCGACTGCCGCGGTCTCGACGCCCAGGTAGCTGAACAGGCAGATCGCCATCGCCCCGCCGATCGCACCCCAGGTCGTGTCACCGCTGGTGTTCCACGGCGTGAAGTTGGCCGCACTGATGAAGAACAGCCCGATGACAGCCATGAAGAGCAGCGGCACGAACTTCAGGACGGTCGTCACGACCTGGAAGGCACCGATGTTCCGGAGACCGGACAGGTTGACCGCGGCCGGGATCCACAGACCCGCGAGGGCAATGAGGATGCTGAAGGCCTTGGCTCCGTCCTTGTTGATGAAGTGCTCGACGTAGTAGACCCACCCCACGGCGATCGCCGCGTTTCCGGCCCAAGCGGTGATCCAGTAGGACCACGCGTTGCCGAAACCGACGCCGTTGCCGAAGGCACTGCGCGAGTAGGCGTAAGGTCCGCCGTCTGCCGGCATGCGCCGGCTGAGGGAGGCGAAAAGGAGCGCGAAGGCGAGAGCCGCCACGCTGGCGATGCCCATGGCAACGAGGCTGATGGGCCCGTATCCGGCGAGGGAGTACGGAAGGCTGAAGATGCCGACGCCGATGATGCTGCCCACGATGAGGGCGGTCGACTGCGACAGCCCCATGCGGTGCACCACAGCGGCGTCGTGCGCGTGGGCGCCGTGGTGACGGCGCTCGAGCAAGGTGGCCATGATGTTCTCCTGAGTCGTGAATGTGGTGATTCCACCGTCGTTTCACGGGGTGGTCCCGGGTCAGAGGCCGATGCCCTGACCTCGGGTGTCTTTGGTCCCGCCGGTCGGGACCTCATGTCCCATGAGCACGCCGGCGATGTGCTGCGCCCATCGGTCCACCGCCTCCCACCTGCGATGGTCCTCGCGCAGCCCGCGGAGCACCTGGACGACAAGACGCTCGCCCGCCGACAGCTCGGTGTCGTCGAGGTCGCCTCCGAAGACGACGTGCTCGTCGGCCTCGCCGTGATCGACGAGAGTGTCGGCACAGAGCATTCGCTCGTCCTCCGTCCTCGTCTCCGAGACCGGGGCGTTGCTGAACAGCCAGACGTCCGCCGGCGGGTTCTCGCGGAGGTGCTCCAGGGCCCTCGCGGCCCCGTGCATCCAGTGCCCGTCGTAGACGGCACTGCCCAGCACGACGGCATCGGCGCCGTCGAGTGCGCGCAGGTCCGACAGCTCCACCCGGGACACGGCCCAGGTGCGTGGCAGGGCGGCGGCGAGCTCACGCGCGATGCGGTCGGCGATCCCGCGGATCACGCCATGACGACTGGCTGCCGCGACCACTACCGACCGGCTGGCGACGAGCGTCAGAGCCGGCCGGCTCATGTCAAGCGCCCCGGTAGTCGGCGGGGACCACGGCTACAGGGCACTGAGCCCGCAGCAGGACCCGCATGGCGAGCGGGCGGGTGAGTGCCAGCGGCAGCAGAGTGTCGTGGGGTCGCCCCAAGACCGCCAGCTCCGCGCTGCGCGTCGCCCGGATCAGGGCGGCCTCCGGATCGTCGCTCGTGAAGCCTTCCAGCACGGCGACGTCGGGGTAGGTCACTCGCCACCCGGCAAGGACCTCGCCGACCCGCGCTCGCGCTGCCTCCTCGTCCGCCTTGAGCGTGCCGAGGGGCGTCGCGTGCAGGACGTGGAGCAGGCAGTCGCGCGCATTCGCCTCCTCGAAGGCGAATCGCAGCGGGCCGGTTGCCGCGGTCCGGCCGTCCAGCGTGAGGACGACCTCACCGTCAGGCCCTGGGGGAAGCTCCCGCTCCGGCACGACGACGACGGGACACGGGGCGTGCTTGGCGAGGTGTCCAGCGATCTTCGTCCGCATCAGACGCTCGAGCCAGGGCACGTCATCGGCTCCGACCACGATGAGTGCGGCGTTCTCGGCCTCGTGCATGAGGACGTCGATCGGTGTGCTCGGTGTGAGGACGTACTCCACGTCGGCACCGACTCCCAGGTCCTCGAGCACGTGGCGGGCGCCGTCGATCACCATCTCCCCAGCTGCCCTGAACTCCTCCGGCATCGTCATCACATCACCGGCGAAGAGCTCGGCGACCTGCAGCGGCACGTTCGTGGAGTGCACGACGCGGAGCGGCGCGCGACGGCGACGGGCCTCGTCGACCGCGAAGCGCAGCGCCAGGGGCTGTTTGTCCGCGACGGCGATGACGACGGGTTGGGGGGTGTGGTCCATGGGTCCTCCGATGTCCGGTGGTTCCACGATCCGCCGAGGCAGCACCCGCGGACCACGGGCGGCGGGCCCCACCTGCGGTGACGAAGGTCCCTAGAGCGCGCGAACGTCTTTCCTTCCGTCCGCCACCACACGGGAGTAGCGTCTTCGCGGGGAGTTTCTTGGGAGGGGCACGTGAACGACGCCGAACCGGGAGCCGCTGGGCCGATCCTGGAGTTCGAGGCGCTGCTGAAGCAGTTCGTCGAGCGTGCCCAGGACACGATGGCCTCCCACTCCCGCCTGCGTGACCTCATCCGGGTCAACAACGACCTGACCAGCAACCTCGACCTCCCTACGGTCCTGCGCCGGATCGTCGAGATCGGTCTTGAGCTGGTCGGCGCGCGGTACGGAGCGATGGGCGTCATCGGGGACGAGCGGCGGCTCGAGCAGTTCATCCACGTGGGCATGGAGGAGGAGATCGTCGCGCAGATCGACCACCTGCCCGAGGGCAAGGGGCTGCTGGGCGCCCTGATCGACGACCCGCAGCCGGTGCGCCTGGCCGTCATCTCATCGGACGCCCGTTCCAGCGGCTTCCCTGCACACCACCCGCCGATGGAGAGCTTCATCGGCGTCCCCATCCGCGTCCGCGACAAGGTGTTCGGCAACCTCTACCTGACCGACAGCAAGAACGGCGAGTTCTCCGTCGACGACGAGGAGCTCGCCCAGGCCTTGGCCGCCACGGCCGGCATCGCCATCGAGAACGCGCGCCTGTTCGAGGATGCCGAGTACCGCGCCCGCTGGTCGACCGCGCTCGTCGACGTGTCCCGTCGACTCATCACGGCCGACGAGACCGACGAGCTGGACACGCTGATCGAGCAGCTCCGCGAGCTCGCCCAGGCCGATCTGGTCTCGGTGTCCCTGGTCTCCGCCGATCGCGAGCACATGGTGGTTGAGCGGGCGACGGGTCTCGGCGCCGACACTTTGACCGGGATGTCCTTCGCGATCGCCGCGTCCTCGGCCGCCGAGGCGATCCGATCCGGCGAACCGAGCATCGTCACGGACGTCAGCGCCTACGAGGCCGACGGCTTCGAGGAGCACTCGCTGCTCGGCAACGCCATGGTCATCCCGTTCAGTGCGGGCGAGACGTTGTCCGGCGTCGTGGGCGTGGCGAGGAAGCGCGACAGCATGCCCTTCGCGGCCCGCGACCTCGACATGGGGGTCTCGTTCGCCGGTCACGTGAGCGTGGCGCTCGACCGCTACGAGGCGCGCCTGACCCGCCGGCGCGTGGCACTGCTCGAGGACCGGTCCCGCATCGCCCGCGACCTGCACGACCACGTCATCCAGCGGCTCTTCGCGACCGGTCTCAACCTGCAGGCCACCGCGGCGGCCGCGGACGAGGCGACGGCCACCAAGATCATGGACCAGATCCAGGAGCTCGACGGCGCCATCGCCCAGATCCGGCAAAGCATCTTCGCCATGCGTCAGGACTCGGAGGCGACGTCGACCAGCCTGCGCGCCCGCATCCTGGAGATCGTCGATCGCTCCGGCGACCAGCTGCCGTCGAAGCCGCGGGTCTCCTTCCTCGGGCCCGTCGACCTCATGGCCGACGCCGCGCTCACCGACGACGTCGCGGCCGTGGTCACCGAGACGTTGTCGAACGCGGTGCGCCACGCCCAGGCCCAGCACGTGGACATCACCGTCTCGGCCGCTGCCGGACGCGTGACGATCGAGGTCATGGACGACGGGGTGGGACCGGGCGAATCACCCCGCCTGAGTGGTCTGGCCAACCTGCGCGACCGGTCCGACGCACGAGGCGGACTCTTCGAGGTCACCCAGGGCTCGAGCGGCGGGACGCGGGTGACCTGGTCGGTGCCGGCCTGACGTCATTCCCTCTCGAGCATCTTGCTGGCGAAGACGGCCGCCTGCGTCCGTCGCTCCAGCCCGAGCTTGGCCAGCACGTTCGACATGTAGTTCTTGACCGTCTTCTCGGCAAGGAACAGCCGCTCGCCGATCTGCCGGTTCGTCAGGCCCTCCGCGACGAGCTCGAGGATCCTGCGCTCCTGCGCGGTGAGCGACTTCAGCTCCTCCGGCTCGTCCGGCTCGCCGTTGCGGAGCCGCTCCATCACCTTGGCCGTGATGCTGGGATCGAGCAGAGACCCACCCGCTGCCACGTGGTGGACGGCGGAGACGAGGTCCTGCCCGGTGACCTGCTTGAGGACGTATCCCGCTGCGCCGGCCATGATCGCGGCGAACAGCGCCTCGTCGTCGTCGTACGACGTCAGGATGATCGCCTTCGTCTCGGGCCGGCTGGACCGGATCTCCCGACAGACGTCGATGCCGCTGCCGTCGGGCAGTCGGGCGTCGAGGATGGCCACGTCGGGCTTGAGCGCCGGGATGCGGGCCAGGGCTGCCGCCGCGGTCCCGACGTCGCCGACCACCTCGATGTCGCCGCTGCTCTCCAGCAGGTGCTTCAGTCCGGTGCGGACGACCTCGTGGTCGTCGAGCAGGAAGACGCGAGTGGTCATGGTTGCTCCTTCGTGCGCCGTGGGCGCCTCTGTCGTATCAAAGCACGGGTCATGGCCAGAACCTCCGGACACGACGCCGTCGTGCCGCGCGCCAGAGCTCGTCGACGCCCCAGACGATCACCGGGAAGGTGAGCAGCGGGAGGATGTCCGTCAGGGACAGAGCAGCGGTGCCGAACGCCTCCTGGGCGGCTGGCAGGTAGACGACGCCTGCCGTCACGACGAGCTCGAAGGCGATGCCCCACAGCAACGGGCGGTTCGAGAGGACGCCGATGTCACGCAACGACGCCCACGACGTCCGGGCCGCGAACGCCGTGCCCACCTGGCACAGGACGATCCCGAGGAAGGTGATCGTGGTGGCCTCCCGGTACGTCTGGTGGAGCGGCGAGCCAGGACCGGTGTCCATACCGGGTGACCAGCCACCAAGGTGGAGGTGAAGGAGGTAGGCGCCCCCGGTCAAGACGGCAGACACCCCTCCCAGAAGCAGCCACGACCTGATGAGCAGACCCTTCGTGATGATGTGCTCCGACGGCGCGCGCGGCGGGCGTTCCATGGCACCGGGTTCGGCCCTCTCCTGACCAAGCGCGAGTGCCGGGAGAGTCTCGGTGCCGAGGTCCACGGCCAGGATCTGCATGCCCGTGATGCCGAGCGGGACGGCGCCACCGGAGAGTGCGAACACGATGAACGGCACGACCTCCGGGATGGCGTGCGCGAACACGTAGACGATGAACTTCCGGATGTTCGCGTACACCTGACGGCCGGACTCGATCGCCGTGACGATCGTGGCGAAGTCGTCGTCGGCGAGGACCATGCTTGCGGCCTCGCGAGCCACGTCGGTGCCGCCACGGCCCATGGCGATGCCGATGTCGGCGTACCTCAGGGCCGGCGCATCGTTGACCCCGTCACCGGTCATCGCGAAGACCGAGCCGGTGGCCCGGACGGCCCGGGCGATGCGCAGCTTGTCCTGCGGGGACGATCGCGCGAAGACGACCTCGCCCTCCTGCACCGTGGCTCGCAGCTCCTCGTCGGTCATCGCGCTCAAGGCGTCGCCGTCGACGACTCGCGTGGTCGCGATGCCGACCTCTCGTGCCACCGCGGCCGCGGTGCTGGGGTGGTCGCCGGTGATCATGTGCACCCTGATGCCCGCGGTGTGGCAGCGGGCGACGGCGTCCTTGGCGTCGACGCGCGGCGGGTCCATGAGACCGACGAGCCCGGCGAACCGCAGATCCGTCTCGTCGACGCTGCGCTCGGCACCCGCCATGTCGGTCGGCTTCGTCGCCAGGGCAAGGACCCGGCAGCCCGACGCGGCGAGCGCCTCGGCGGCTGCCGTGATCGCGTCGCGGTCGCCCTGCTGAAGCGGGGAACCGTCCGGGAGGTCGGCGCACCGCGGCAGGACCGCTTCCAGGGCGCCCTTGGTCAGGACCTCGAGCACCCCGTCGGTCCGTGCGACCACGGACATCCGCCGGAGGCCGGCGTCGAACCGGTGCCGCGTGACGATCTGCGCGTCCCGCTCCACGAGGTCGAACGGTCCCGTGAGCACCTGGGCGTGCTCCACCAGCGCGATCTCGGTCGGGTCTCCGAGCAGGGCTTCGTCCTCCTGGTGCACGGAGTGGCACCACCCCATCACCCGGGCAGCCGCTGCAGTGTCGGTACCGGGGGGCGTCCAGAGCCGACGCACGGTCATGCGGTTCTGAGTCAGGGTCCCGGTCTTGTCCGTGCAGATGGTCGATGTCGAGCCGAGCGTCTCGACGGCGGAGAGCCGCTTGAGGACGGCCCCATGACGCGCGAGCCGCCGCACGCCGCCCGCCAGCGCCAGCGTGATCGTCGGCAGCAGGCCTTCGGGGACGTTCGCGATGAGCAGGCCGATCGCGAACACCGTGGCCGCCTTCCACGACAGGCCGGCCAGGATGCCCACGGGCAGGAAGACCATGCCGATCGCGACGGCGATCACCGAGATCACCCACGCCACGCGCCGGACCTGCCGCTCCAGGGGACTGGGTTCCGGCCTGATGCCGGACGTCAGCCGCGCGACCTCCCCGATCTGGGTGCGCTCACCGGTGGCGAACACGACGGCCTTGACGTCTCCGGCGACGACCGACGTCCCACGCAGGATCAGCTGCGGGGCCTGCAAGAGGGGTCCCACGACGGGGTCGGCAACCGGGACTCGCTCGACCGTCGCCGACTCCCCCGTCAGCATGGAGGCGTCGACGCTCGCGCCACCGTCGACGATCCGCGCGTCGGCCGGTGCCTGATCACCCTCGCCGACGATGATGACGTCGCCCGGGACCAGGTCGGACGCCGGGACAGCCGTGAAACGTCCGTCCCGACACACCCGCGCCTGCGGCGGCAGGGCGTCCTTGATCGCGTCGACGGCGTGCTCCGCCTGGCTCTCCTGGACGAAGGCGAACGCGGCGTTGATCCCGAGGACCACGACGATCGCGACGGCGAGCGTGGTCTCGTGCGTCAGTGCTGCGAGGGCGGCGGCGGCCCAGAGCAGGATCGCCAACGGGTGCACGAGCTGGGCCACCAGCACGCTGACCCAGGACGAGCGCTCGGCGTCGGGGAGGTCGTTCGGTCCGACTGCCTGGAGGGCGACCGTCGCCTCGCGGGACGTGAGGCCGCTCCAGGTCCGGCCCGGCAGCAAGGTCTCGAAGGCGAGTGCCGCACCGTCGGGATCTGCGGGTGCACGACCGGTCTCGGCGGTGGTCGTCGACATCAGCGGTCGAGGTGGAGCTCGCTGGCGAGCGCTGCCTCGAGACGCTGCTCCTCGTCCACCTCGGCCGCAGTGGCGGCGGCCTGAGGATTGACGACGAGAACCGGGCACCGCGCGTGGCTGGCGAGCCGGCCGCTCACCGAACCGAGCAGGAGACGCGAGACTCCGCCACTGCCGCGCCTGCCGACGACGGCCATCGTGGCCGTGCCGGACGCCAGGACGAGCTGGCCCGCCGGGTCCCCATTGACCACTGCGGTCTCGATCGGGACGTCAGGGTGCTCCTCGCGGACCGGCTCGACGTCACGCTCCAGGTTCTTGCGCGCCTCGGCCGCGTACTCGTCGAGCGGCGGGACGTACCCGAACTCCGCGTTGGCGGGACGCCCCATGGTCGTCACCTGCCAGGCGCGCACGACCGTGACGTGGGTCTTCAGCGCGCGGGCGATCCGCACCGCCTCCTCCAGTGCTGCGTGCGCGTCCTTCGATCCGTCGTGTCCGACGAGGACGCCACCGCCGACGTCGATCATGATGAGCTCCTTCGCTCGTGCTGACTTCTCCTCGAGCATCGCCACCGGAGCCGTCCCAGGTCAGAGGACGGAGTCCGTGATCGGGGGGCCGAAGGTCCCCAGGGCAACAGGGACACCGACTCTCGTGCGAGCCCCCCGTCGACCGAGACGCTGGTTGCCAAGAAGGAGGCGCACCCATGCACGTCGGAGCCACCACATCCCAGCCTGCGACGACCCGAGGCTTTCGCATCGCCACCCAGGCTGCGGCGGAAGGCGCGATGTTCGCCGCGCTAGCGGCCCTGATCGACCGAGTGGGGGTGTACGGCTCCGAGACCGAGGAGCTGGCGGACGCTGCCATGGCGCAGGACGTCATCACTGCTGTGATCGCGGTGCCGGCGCTGGCTGTGGCATCGCGCCGCGCTGCTCTCGGCTCCGCCCGCGCGCACCTTGTCTCGGTCGGAATCCTGGCGTTCCTGGCGTACAACTACGCGATCTACTGCTTCTCGGTCACCTTCGGACCGCTGTTCCTCTTCTGGACAGCACTGCTGGGGCTGACGACTGTGCTCAGCGTCATCGGGCTGTGGCGCGCAGAACGTCTGCACATGGAGCGCCTCGTCCAACCAGGGCTGCTGCCGTCCATCGTCCTGTGCACAGTGGCTGTCCTGTTCGCCACCCTCTGGCTCCTGGAGATAGTGCCGGACCTCCACGACGGCACGGGCTCGACGAGCGCGCAGCAGTGGGAGGTCCCGACGAACCCCGTGCACGTGCTGGACCTGGCGTTCGCCCTCCCCCTGGCGTTCCTGGCCGGTTGGGGCATGCGCGCGCGACGCCGGTGGGCTGTCCTGCTAGCCCCGGTGATGCTCAGCTTCTTCGTCGTGATGTCCCTCCCGATCGTCGCAACCCCCTTCGTCGCTGCGCTGCGCGGGCACGCCGTCGCATGGGGTGTCGTCCTCCCCATCACGTCGATCGCCATCCTGTGCGCGATCGCGCTGATTCAGTGCTTGAGGGTGCCGACCGTCACGACGGATCGCTAGGCAGAGGACCCGCGACATCGGCGTCAATGATGCTCGGCGTCCGGCGCGGGCTGCGGCGCATGGCGACCTTGCGCCCGCTGATCTGGCGAGGCGTCAGGACGATCATGAGCGGCCGCTCGCCTGGCGCCCACGGGCCCAGGCGTCCTGTGCTCCTGAGTGCGCGCTCCGCCTCGGTGATGCCGGCGACTCGCGCCGTGCACTTCACCAGGACGTTCCATCCGGACTGGTTCAGGTCGTCGTGATAGTCGACCTCGAACGCGACGTCGTCAAATCCCTCTGAGAGGGACGCGATGGTCGAGCCCGGCTCGGTGCGTACATAGATCCGTCGGTCGAGCTCGATGAAGTTGACCGGCAAGATCACGATGCCGTCGTCCGTCGCGAACGCGAGCCGCCCGACCGTCGTCGTGCTGAGAAGCCTCCAGCAGCGGTGCTCGGGGATTGAGGACATCGTGGAGACGCCCGGAGAGCGGGTGGTCGGAATCATGCGACCCATCGTGGTGCTCGACGACGCTCCGGACCACGGCCGAAGGTCCCGTCACTGCCGGGACCAGGGGCATTCGCATCGAGGCGCATCGGCACTGGGTGCGTCGTGGCTCCCAGCCCGACGATCGACACATGACCAACGACCTCACCGTCACGGTGGCGCTACCCCCGCGGGGTCGCGAGGAAGCGACCCTGCGCGTGGCTGCCGAACATCACCCGAGCGTGTTGCGCATCGTCGCCGCGGTCCCCGCCCCGAACTTCCACGAACCACACCCGCTCGACCGCTTCTTGCTGCGCCGGGGGCGCGCGCTCGAGCGGCTCGCGGACGTGGCGAGGCTCGCCTGTGGTTTCGTCGGGCCCGAGACCCGCGTCGAGTGCGAGCTCATCCGCGGTTCGCTCTCCAGCCTCGCTGGTCGTCGCACGGACCCCCATGACGTTTTGCTGGTCCCGGCGCGAGAGTCCTCCGATCCGGCGGTGTGGAAGTCGTCCCGGTCGACCGGCCTCGAGAGGCTGGCTCCGCCGCCACGACCGATGGTGGCCGCAGGATGAGCCCCGCCGCTCTCACGACCGTCAGCCAACCCGCTCGGGTGGACGTCTGCGTCCGCCTGATGCGTGCTGAGGATCTCGACCGGGTCGCGGATCTCTACTGCGAGGCCGCCACCGAAGACATCCACGACCGCTTCTTCACCATCGGCAGACACATCGTCGAGACACACCTGGCGGACCTCGCGTCGGTGGACGGGCCCCGATGCCTCGTCGCCGTCGGCCACGATGACCAGATCGTTGGCGTCGTGGAGATGGCCTCAGTGGGCGACCACGCCGAAGAAGTCGCTCTCCTCGTCGCGAGCAGCCTGCACCACCACGGTGTCGGAACCACGCTGTTGGCCGCAGCCGTCGAAGACGCGCGCGCTCGTGGGGTGTGCCTGCTCGTGGCCGAGGTGCTGGCTTCCAACCACCTGATGCTGGACGTGTTCGCCAACGCCGGCGCCACACTCGCCCGGGACGGCGGCGAGGTCACGGTGACCTTGCCCATCACGCAGGGAGACGTCCATGCGTGACGCTGCGCCGGTCGTGGCCGGCATCGCCCACAAGGATCGTGCAGTACTCGAGCTCGCGCTGGACGAGGCCGAACGGTCCCACGCCCCGTTGCACCTCGTCCACACCTACGTCGTGGCGCCCACGGCTTTCGGCTCGCTCTACGGGCTCGACATCCCGGCGATGTTCCGGGAGTCCGCCGAAGAGGTGATGAGCGAGGCGAAGGCACTCCTGGACGATCGTCACCCCGCCGTGCCGGTGGAAACATCCGTCGTGCGGGGCACGGCGCCCGACACGCTGGAGCGACTCAGCCGGTCCGCACGTCTCATCGTCATCGGCCCGGATCTCGAGAAGCCCTGGCCCTTGCGGTTGTTCGAGGGACGCACCGCGCGTCATCTCGTGCGCCACGCGGCCGGCCCGGTGGCCATCGTCCCGAGCACGTGGTCGCTGCACCCGGACGAGCGGCCCGTGGTCGTCCTCCTCGACGGCATCAGTCTTCCCGATGGACCGCTGCACAACGCCTGCGAGACGGCCAAGCTGCACGGCCGACGCGTGCGCCTGGTCCAGGTCGACCCACCACTCGCCAGCGTCGCCGAGCTGGAGCAGCACGAGGAGCGGTTCGCCGACCAGCTCGAGCGTTGGCGCATCATGCACCCCGATGTCCGGTTCGAGCACCGAGAGCTGACCGGCGACGCAGCGAACGTCGCGGAGGTCTCGGAACTCGGCGCCTCGGTCCTCGTCGTCAGTCGCTCGCTCACCCGCCCCCACGCGTGGTCCACCTCGTCGACCGCCCGCGCCATCGCCCAGTCGGCGACCTGTCCGGTCGTCGTCGTGCCGCCGACCTACGGCACCGAGAGCTGAGACCAGAGATGTCGAGCGGTATGGATCCCGTCGTCGAGGTCGCCGGCCTGGTGAAGCGTTTCGGGCGCCTGCGGGCGCTCGACGACCTCGACCTGGTCGTCACCCGCGGGCAGGTGCACGGGTTCCTCGGACCCAACGGCGCGGGCAAGTCGACGACGATCCGTGCGCTGCTCGGACTCATCCGTGTCAACGCCGGCAGCGCCACCGTCTTCGGGCTCGACCCGTGGCGTGATGCCGTCGCCATCCACCGGCGCCTCGCCTACGTCCCGGGCGACGTCGCCCTGTGGCCGAACCTGACCGGTGGCGAGATCATCGACCTCTTCATCCGCCTGCGCGGCGCCGACCCGCAGCGGTCTCGCCGGGCCGAGCTGATCGACCGGTTCGAGCTGGACCCGACCACGAAGGGACGGGCCTACTCCAAGGGCAACCGGCAGAAGGTGGCGCTCGTCGCGGCCTTCGCCACCGACCCGGAGCTGCTGGTCCTCGACGAGCCGACCGCCGGCCTCGACCCCTTGATGGAGCAGGAGTT
Organism: Aeromicrobium terrae; assembly: GCF_008039565.1. Classification (GTDB taxonomy): domain Bacteria; phylum Actinomycetota; class Actinomycetes; order Propionibacteriales; family Nocardioidaceae; genus Aeromicrobium; species Aeromicrobium terrae. Next base: position 128,615 of record NZ_VDUX01000007.1, on the reverse strand, counting down.
CAACGACTGCGTCGCCGAGCATGTTCGACGCGGCGCGACGGTGCTGCTGTCGAGCCACATCCTGAGCGAGGTGGAGCGGCTCGTCGACCACGTGACCATCGTCCGCGCCGGCCACGTCGTGGAGTCCGGTGCCCTGGCGGACCTGCGCCACTTGCGTCGCAACAGGGTGCGAGCCACGGTCAAGGAGGCCGTGCCTTCGCTCACGACCATGGCCGGCGTCTTCGACGTGCAGACCGACGGTGATGATCTGTCGTTCACGGTCGAGCCCGACGCGCTCACCCCGGTCCTGGCTGCACTCACCGGGGCGGGCGTCAGGGACCTGACGATCACGCCGCCGACGCTCGAGGACCTGTTCCTCGACGCCTACCGCCAACCGCACGACGACCGGCCATGACGGGCACCCTGCTGCTGACGCGACTGGCGCTGCGCCGGGACCGTGTCCTCGTGGCGATCTGGCTGCTGCTGCTCGTGGGGGTCTGCTACGCCTCGGCCGAGGCGACGACCTCCCTCTACCCCAGTCTCGCGGAGCGGGTGCGCGCTGCGGAGGCGATCAACTCCAGCCCGTCAATCGTGGCGCTCTACGGCCCGGTCGTCGACGTGACGAGCATCGGCGAGCTGGCGATGACGAAGCTCACCGTCCTGTACGCCGTCTTCGTGGCGGTCTTCATGGTCGTCGTCATCCGCCGGCACACCCGCACCGACGAGGAGTCGGGACTCACCGAGCTGGTCGGTGGGACCGCCGTCCGCAGCACCGCTCCGCTGGCCGCCGCCGTCCTCCTCGGCTGCGGGCTGAGCCTCGTCCTCGGCGCCCTGGCCGGTCTCGCCGACCTCGCCGGCGGTCTGCCACTCGAGGGCTCGCTCGCCTTCGGCGCCTCCTGGGCCGGCGTCGGGCTGGTCAGCGTTGGACTCACCGCGATCGCGTGCCAGCTCTCCGCCAGCTCGCGGACGTGCGCTGCGTTCTCCGCCGGCGCCATCGCCGTCCTCTACGCGTTCCGGGCGGTCGGCGACACCAGCACCGGACCGCTTCACGCCTTGCGCTGGGCCTCGCCGTTCGGCTGGTCCACCCAGCTGCGGGCCTGGTCCGAGCCGCGTTGGTGGGTTCTCGCCCTGTACGCCCTGACCGCCGTCGGACTGATCACGTCAGCAGCCCTGGTCCGCGGCCGTCGCGATCTCGGTTCCGGGCTGGTCGCGGAGCGCACCGGGCCCGCGCAGGCCTCCCCACGCCTGCGTTCCGTGCTGGCAGTGACGGTGCGAGGACACCGGGCGTCGCTGCTGATCTGGACCGTCGCCGTGGCCGCGCTGTCCGTCTTCTTCGGCACCGTGGCACCGGACATCAGCGACATGCTCGACTCCAGCAGCGCCCGGGAGATGATCGAGCGACTCGGGGGCGTCGGCGTGATCCAGGAGACTCTGCTCGCCGCCGAGCTGTCCGTGTCGGCCGTCGTCCTCACCTGCTTCGGCATCAGCGTCATCGCGCAGGCCGGCGAGGACGAACGGTCCGGGCGCACTGACGAGCTCATGGCTGCCGAGGGGTCTCGCGGCGCGATCATCGGGTCGCACCTCGTCGTGGCCCTCGCCGGTTCGCTCTGGCTCCTCGTCGTCACCGGCGTCTGCATGGGCGTGGGCTTCGGGGCGGAGGAAGGGACCCTCACGTCGAGCGTCCGCAGCCTGGTGGCGGCGGCGCTCGGCCAGGCGCCCGCCGTCTGTCTCGTCGTCCTGCTCACCGCGGTGGCGTGGTCGTGGCGCTGCACCTGGCACCACGTCGGCTGGGTGTTCTTGGCCGCCTTCGTCACCGTCGGGCAGCTCGGCGAGCTGCTCCGCCTGCCGGACTGGGTGGTCAACCTGTCCCCGTACTCGCACGCCCCCGCGATGCCGGTCGAGCCGTTCGACCCGGCAGCGGCCACGGCGCTACTGGCTCTTGGCGTCGTGGCGCTCACGGCGGCCGTCGCTCGGTTCCGGGTGCGCGACCTCGGCTGAGACCGGGACCTTCGTCCTCCGAAGTACCGCCGAGCGGCCGTGTCGGGCTGGCCGGTCCCCGACCGATCCTGAAGACCCCAGCAGCACGAGGAGCAGCCATGGGCACCACCGACACACCGGCCGAGACTTACACGTCGGTCGAGGTCCACCGCAGCCGCATCGTCGTCGCCGCCGCCTCCCGGCACGGCGCGACCGCGGAGATCGCCGACCGCATCGCCACGCGACTGCGCACCGACCTTCCCAGCTGGTCGGTGGTCCACGCCGACGTCCTCGACTGGCCCACGATCGACGACGCCGACGTCGTGATCCTCGGGAGCGCGATCTACCTCGGCCGCTGGCTGCGGCCCGCCCGCGAGGCGCTCGACCGCCTGGACCCGAGCATGGAGATCTGGTTGTTCAGCAGCGGACCCATCTCGGGTGTCGCCGGCGAGGACCGCGACCTCATCACCGCCGACCGACGCGTCAAGCCGCTCGGGGTCCGGGACCACGCCGTCTTCGGCGGGCGGCTCGACTCACGCCTGCTGTCGTTCTGGGAGCGCTGGATCGCGCGCGCCGCCAGGGCACCCGAGGGCGACCTCCGTGACTGGGCCGCCATCGACGCCTGGGCCGACAGCATCGCGCAGGAGCTCGATGCCGCCGTCACCAAGGACAAGTCATGAGCACCCGCGACACGACAGGACCCGTCCTCGTCGCGGTCGAGGCCGACCAGCCCGCGGTCGTCACCTTCGCGGCCCAGGAGGCGATCCGCAGGGGTGTTCCGCTCATCGTCCTGCACGCCTACGGGACGGCGGACGTGGTCGCCGGCGTGGTGCCGTCGCAAGCCTTGATCGCGGCTGCGGCAGAGGACGCGAAGAACGTCCTCAGCGACGCCGAGAGCGTCGTCACCCGGCTCAGCGAGCGCCCTTCAACTCACTACGTGGCCGAGCTCGGTTCCGCGGTCGAGGTCATCGACGCGTTCGTGAACGACGTGCAGCCGCAGCTGCTGGTGCTCGGGACCGACGACGTCTCGTGGTTCGAGCGAGCGTTCGGAGGTGCCGTGGCACGTCACCTCGCTCTGCACGCTGCGTGCCCCGTGGTCGTCGTGCCTCCGGTCCATGACCTGTCGACGCTCTACGGCGGCGTCTGCGTCGCCATCGAGTCCGACCACACGGCCGCGGGCCCGCTGCGCTTCGCGTTCGAGACGGCTGCGGCCCGGCACGCCACGCTGCTCGTGCTCCACGTCGTCCCCGAGGGCTTGGACACTGCCGAGACCGAGTCCGGACGGCGCGGCCTGGCCGAGGTGCTCGCCGGCTGGCGGTCGGAGTTTCCCGACGTGGTCGTCGCCACCAGGGTCGCTGCTGACGACTACGTCGTGGCGAGCCTGGCCGACCTCTCCGAGCGGTCCGAGCTCATGGTCGTCGGCCGGCCCCGTCACGCCGACCTCTTCGGCCGCGGTGTCGCGTACCGCCTCACGACGGTGGCCCAGTGTCCGCTCGTCGTCGTCGACCCCGCCTACGGAACCACCCACGCCGGCGCCGCAGGCGTTCGGTCGGCCCACTGACGTCATGCGCGCCCTGCAGTACCGCGCGATCGGGAAGCCACCCGAGGTGGTCGAGGTGCCGAAGCCGGTCCCCGGACCGGGACAGGTGCTCCTGGAGGTCACGGCCGCCGGGATCTGCCACTCGGACCTCTTCATCATGGGACTGCCCGAGGATCACTACGTCTACGGTCTGCCGCTGACCCTCGGCCACGAGGGCGCCGGTGTGGTCGCCGAGCTCGGCCCCGGCGCCGCGGGCGTGGAGGTGGGTGACGCCGTCGCCGTCTACGGCCCTTGGGGGTGCGGCCGGTGCGACGCCTGCCTGAGGGGCGCGGAGAACTACTGCACCCGCGCCGCGGCTGCCGGGATCATGCCACCTGGACTCGGCGTTCCCGGCGCGATGGCCGAGCTCATGATCGTCGACGACCCCCGGCACCTCGTGCCGATCGGTGGGCTGGATCCGGTCGAGATCGTCGCCCTGACCGACGCCGGCCTGACCCCGTACCACGCCATCAGCGGCGAGCTCAGCCACCTTGCACCGGGCAGCACCGCCGTGGTGATCGGGGCCGGCGGCCTCGGGCACCTCGCCATCCAGATCCTTCGCGCTCTCTCGGCGTGCCAGGTCATCGCCTTGGACGTGCACCAGGAGAAGCTCGACATGGCGGTCAAGGTCGGTGCTCATGAGGCCCTGCACTCCGACGCGGACGCCGCACACAAAGTCCGCCACCTCACCGGCGAGGTCGGGGCGGACGTCGTCCTCGACTTCGTCGGATCGTCCGCCACGCTCGAGACGGCGCGCACCTGCGTCCGGATCGACGGATCGATCGTCATCGTCGGGATCGGCGGCGGCGTGCTTCCCGCGGGGTTCTTCTCGACCCCGTTCGGTGTCCGGGTGCGCAACACCTATTGGGGGACTCGGCCCGAGCTCGAGGAGATCATCGCGCTGGCCCGCACGGGCCAGGTGTCCGTGGAGACCGAGCGGTTTTCGCTGGACGAGGCGTCCGAGGCCTACCGGAGACTGGGTGAGGACGACATCCGCGGTCGAGCGGTCGTCGTCCCCTGAGGCCTCAGAGCGAGATCGACAGCAACGCCGCGATGCAACCGCCGACAAGCGCGATCGTCCCGACGTGCAGGAGGGCGAGGCCCCGGCCCACGACGAAACCGCCCATCAGCTGACCGTCGCGGGAGAGCCGGTGCATGAGCACCATCAACGGCAGCAGCAGCACGGCGTTGAGCACCTGCGTGAGCACCAGCAGCGGGACGAGCGAGACACCGGGAAGAAGCACCAGGGTCGCGGCCAGGCCGACGAGACCGACGTAGGTCGAGTAGAAGTAAGGCGCCTGACGGAACCCGTCGTTCAGCGCGCCCTCGTGACCCACGTACTCGCAGACGGAGTATGCCGTGGAGAGCGGCAGGATCGCCGCCGCGAGCACGGCGGCGCCGAGCAGGCCGATCCCGAACAGCGCCCGCGCGTACGTGCCGGCCAGCGGCTCGAGCGCCTCGGCGGCATCAGCCGCGGAGTCGATCGAGACGCCTTGGACGTGCAGCGTGGCGGCGCAGGTGACGACGATGAAGAAGCCGATGACGCCGGTCAGCACCGAGCCGACGACGACGTCGATCCGCTCGTAGCGCAGGTCGCTGGTCCTCAGCTTCTTGTCGACGGCGTACGACTGGATGAAGCTCAGGCCCCACGGCGCCAGCGTCGTTCCCACGGTGGCCGTCACGACGAGGATCGCGTCCTCGGTGAGCGGCATGCGGGGTGTCACCAGTCCGCCCGCCGCCTGACCCCAGTCCGGGTGGGCGAAGAACCCCGCGGCGAGGTACGAGACGAACGCCGCGGCCAGCGCCATCAGGATGTGCTCCACCCGGTGGAAGGCGCCCTTGAGGACGAGCAACGTGACCACGGCGGCGACCAGCGGCACGGAGATGTATCGGCTGACTCCGAAGAGCTCGGAACCTGCGGCGATCCCTGCCAGCTCGGCACAGGTCGTGCCGAGGTTCGCGACGAGGAGCAGGACGAGCGCGAGAGCGCCGACCCGTACCCCGTACCGGTCGCGCACGAGCCCGATCAGGCCCTGGCTCGTGACGACACCCATGCGCACGGCGAGGGCGTGAAAGACGATCAAGGCGCACGTCGACAGCAGCAGAACCCACAGCAGCTCATACCCGTAGTCCGCGCCGAGGACGGAGTACGTCGTGATGCCCGGCGGATCGTCGTCCGACAAACCTGCGAGCAGTCCGGGTCCGACCACCGCCACGAGGGCGAGCAGCCGAACCCGCCACCCACGACCGACCGCCTCTCGCGTCGCGGACGTCATGACTCCTCACCCGTGCCATGGGGAGATCGGTGGACCCGCCACCCGGCCGTCCGTCGCGAACGACGCAACCGCGGTGACGGCTCCCCCACCAGCTCGTCGCGGAGCCGTCGACGGTGCACGGCGTGACTGGCCCGAAGGACGCGGTCCGCGTGCTCCGGGCCGATCGCGCGCAGGACGTCGGTGGCTGGCTCCGTCGGCATGCGGGTCACGACCGCGCTCAGCGTGGCGGCGTCCAGGCGACGAAGTTGTTCTGCCGCCGTGGCCAGCTGCACGCTGTGGCCCCGCGGCGAGGCCAGGTGCAGGTCCTCCCACGCGACGACTACCGGTGGCAGCCGCTCGCCGAGCCGACGAAGCCCGAGGCGCGCCAGCACGGCCCCGATGCCGAGGTCGACCGCAGCGACCCAGACGCCGTCCTCCGCGGTCTCGAGCAGCACGTCCGACACCCGCGAGAGCCGGAGCCCGGCGAGGTCGACCACCTGGCTGTCCATGACGTCACGGCCGAGCAGGATCTCCTCCTCGCTCAGCGCGCGATCGGTCAGTCCTCCGCCGCCGATCCGGTGGTCACGATCGAGAGCCTGTGCCGGGCTCGACAGTCGGACCATCCCGGCGTCGACCGTCTGCACCGACGACCACGGGACGAGGTATTCCGCTCGCCGCCGTGTGCCAACGGCGAGCCGTTCGACGCGCGGCGCTCCACCCGGCAGGCGCGCCGTGAGGTCGGCGACGACTCCGGCCCGGACCCCATCGGCCGTGACCACGGGACACCCGAGCACGCGGCTCAGCTCGAGGTGGGCAGTCATGCCTCATGCTCCCAGCGCGTTACTCGCGTGCACCAGCATGCCGACGGCGAATCTCCGCCACGACGATGGCGGCGGTGAGCGCACCGATCCAACCGAGCGCGAGATCACCCACGGTGTCGGCATACGCGTCGGGGTGCTCCGGCGACCGCGTGACGAAGGCGAAGTACTCCCAGACCTCCCAGACCAGGGACGTCGTCATGCCCACGGCCACGGATCTCTCCAGGAGTCGGCCGAGCGTCGCGCTGGTGGTCGTCAGCAGCAGGACGGCCGCAGCGACGAAGCCGGTGTTCATGACGTGCATCCAGTCGTCGAACCACCGGATCCGGTCGTAGAGGTCCAGCCGGTTTCCCAGGATGTCGGAGAAGCCGGCGAGCGTGACCAGCAGGTCGGCCGCCCACGGGTACGGCTCAGCACGGTTTCGGACCAGGTGGAGCAACGGCACCACAGCCCCGAGGCACGGATACACGATCGCTCGGGTCAGCGGCGCCTTGCCCTCCATGTGGCCCCACGCCCGATCCACGCTGACGCGCACCAGGAAGAGGACCAGGATCAACTTGGCGAGCAGGTCGATGGCTGCCACCACCTGCAGGTCCGAGCTGGGCGTGACCCTCTCCGGAGCCCGCTCCGCCCGCGCGACACTCATGATGCGCCCGCCACAGCCGGTCGGTCGTGCCGCATACCGGCGGTCAGGATCGTGATCGCCGGAACGCTCCACAGCCAGAAGCCCCACCCGAACGTCATCAGGGCGACGTGGAAGACGATCGCTGCGGCGTAGGCGACTCGACGCCACCACCCCGCCGCGAGGAACGCGAAGCCGACCGCGATCTCGCCGGCGGCGAGCAGCCCGATCCACACCTCTGGATGCGCCATGACGATGTCGCGCCAGCCGCTGCGCACGAACGGGAACAGGCCCTCGTCCGCGAAGTGTCGGTATGTCTGAGAGTCAGCGACGGTCAGCCCGATGTTGATGCCGGCCATCACCAGGTAGAACGCACCGAGATACCAGCCCCAGCCTCGCGGCGTGGTGACGGAGGCGAAGGGCACCGGCGCCTGTGCACTCGTACCGTTCACACGTCCACTCTCGTCGCTGACCGAGACGCAGGGCACCGGCGAAGGTCCCGGCGGGCCAGGACTTGTGGAAGCAGTCAGCCCTCGAAGCGTCGATACCCGTTGGCGGCGTTGAGGTGCTCGTGGACGTCGCGGAGCAGGGCGAGGCGGGAGGCGCCGGCGAAGCCGAGGGGCAGACGCTGCTCGGTCCCGTCGGTGCGGCGGAGGCGGAGGACGTCGTCGGAGAACGTGACGTCCTCGACATCGAGCCAGCGGCCGGTGGCCGACCGGGACCGGTAGCCGTCGGCGTCGAGGCGGAGGACCACCGGTGGGCGGAGGGCGAAGCGGAGAGCGACGAGCACGGCCACCGCCGCCACCACCGCGGCCAGCACGCGGAGCCAGTCGGACGCCACGAACGCGACGAACACGGCGACCGCGGACACGACGAGGCAGACGCCCACGGTGACGAGGGCGACGCTGCGGTCCAACCGATAGCTGCTCATGGCAGAGGGGGCGGGATTCGAACCCGCGGCTGACATCGCTGCCAGCGACCGCTTTCAAGGCGGTTCCGATCGGCCACTCCGGCACCCCTCCAAGGGTAGGTCCAGTGTCCCTTACTTCAGCGCGGCGAGGCGAGGCGGCTCGACGCGGCGCTGCTGTTCCACCGCGCGGGCCGCCCGGGCTGATCGATCGCGCATCGTGAGGTGCCGCGCGACGAGGCCGACGCCGAGGCCGAGGATCGCCGAGTACAGCGTCGACAGCGCGATGTAGGTGGGGAACGCGCCCGGCGAGACCAGCGACGTGGTCACGAACCCGGTGCCGAGCACGGCGAAGACGAGGATCCACCAGCCCTCGCGGTTCCTCGAGCGCATCGAGACGCCGACGACCAGCGCGGGGAACCCGATGACCACCTCGACGGGTCGTGGCACGCCGCCGAAGACCTGGCGCATCCAGATGATGAGGTCCTCGATGCCGTCGGTGATGGTCTCGGAGCCGTGCGTCCGGACGAAGCTGCTGTAGGCCACCACGATGACGACGAGCGCGGCCACACCGGCGAGGACGGCGAGGTTCTGCCGCTGCAGTCCGTGGAGGCCGGCGCCGAGGTTCCAGACGAGGATGATGGCGAGGCCGAGCGACGCGGCGAGCACCGACAGGCCGAACCGCTGGTAGGTCACCGGCGCGTTCCAGGCCGCGACGGCGACGGTGCCGCTCAGCGCCAGGCCCAGCGACAGCCCGTACTCGACGAGCACGCCAGGCAGGTTGGTGGCCGGTCTCGTGATCATCACCGCGCCCACGGCCGACAGCACGGCCGTCGTCGTGGCGGCGCCGGCGAGGAGCACGTTGGTCTCCATCACCACGGCGGCCAGCCCGAGCACGCCGGCGAGCGTCGCCCAGATGCGCATGTGACCGCCGGAGCGGTGCGTGAGCCCGACGGCGAAGACCAGCAGGAGGATCGCAGCGCCGGGCCGCTCGATCCAGGTCGGCGCGCCGATCGCGATGACCGACGTGGCCGACATCGCGGTCCCGATGGCCCAGGCGGTGAAGACGCCCGCGTTCGCGAGCCGCACCGACGCGGGCGAGACCAGACGCGGCTCACGCGTCGGGACCTCGTACTCCGGGGCGGCGGTGTCGAGGCGTCGTCGGCCGGCCGGAGCGGTCACCATGCGGATCGCATCCTTCGGTTGGCCAACGAGGGGTTCACGTCGCGGGCTCGTGCGACGTCGGCGGGGTCGAGGTCGGCCTGCAGCAGATCGTCGTCGTCACCCGCCTCAGCCACGATAGAACCCCACGCGTCGACGACGAGCGAGTGTCCGGTGTAGCGCCGTCCGCCCTGCGCCGCAGCCGCGAACGCGACCGTGTTCTCGATGGCCCGGGCGGTCAGCAGCGTCCGCCAGTGGTGCAGCTTGTGCTCGCCGGCCACCCACGCGGCGGGCAGCGCGACGAGCTCGGCGCCGGCGTCGACGACGGCGCGGGCCAGCTCGGGGAAACGGAGGTCGTAGCAGGTCATCAGCCCGACGCGCGTGCCCCCGACCTTCAGTGTCACGGGCTCGATGTCACCGGCGCGGAGCCTGTCGGACTCCTGGTACCCGAACGAGTCGTACAAATGGATCTTGCGGTACGTCGCCAGCAGGCTGCCGTCCGGACCGACGGCGACCAGGGTGTTGAACGGCAGGTCGTCGGTCTGCTCGAACATCCCGGCCACCACCACGCTGCCGAGGCGCCGGGCCTGCGCCGCGAGCAGCGAGACGAACGGACCGTCGAGCGGCTCCGCGGCCGACGCGAGGTCGTGCTGCGGGTCCCCGAAGTCGTGCATCGTGGCCTCGGGCAGGAGGACCAGGTCGGCAGCGCCGTCGAGCCCGCCGAGACGGGTCTCGACGAGCTCGCGATTGGCCGCCGAGTCCGTGCTCGACGCCAGCTGCACCAGGGCCACCTGCATCCGCCCATTGTCTCAGGAGGGTTCTGAGAACGACCTGAACTCTCAGGGCATCTCTCCCTCGGCGACGACGGTCTGGAACAGCACCGGCTCGCTCGGGAACTCCTGCCACTTCTCCTGGGAGACGAGGCGGCGGAAGTCGTCCGTCGAGTGCGCGGCGCGGAAGGCCTGCTCCGACTCCCACACGGCGACGTTGACCCAGCGATGGCTGGCCTCGTCGTTGACCGCGCGGTGCAGCCGCAGCGAGATGAAGCCCGGCTGGACGACGAAGTAGCGACTCGTCTCGTACCAGGCGGCGTGGAAGTCGTCGTCGCGCTCGGGGGCGACGACGAAGCGGTTCATCAGGGTGACGCGGCCGGCGGCCTGCTCGGCGCCGGCGGGCGCCGTCCGGTCCTCGGGGGTGATCGTCATGGGTCTTGTCCAATCTTGCACAACTGTGTATTGACTGCACGATGGTGTACTATTGAGCCGAGCCTGTCAAGAGAGTGAGCGCATGACCGACGAACCGACCGCCGCCGTCGCCGGGAAGGCCCGCCAGAAGCGCCGCACCCGCACCGCGATCCTGGCCGCCACGCAGCAGCTGCTCGCCGACGGCGCGACCCCGTCCATGGCGGAGATCGCCGAGGCGGCCGACGTCTCGCGCCGCACGCTCTACCAGCACTTCCCGACCCTCGACCAGCTGTTGCTCGACGCGATGCTCGGCGAGCTCTCCGAGCGCGAGGTCGACACCGCCATCGCCGAGGCCGACCCGGGCGGCACGGACGCGGGGAAGCGCGTCGAGGCCATGGTGCGCACCCTGTCCACGATGAGCGAGGAGACCCTGCGGCTCGGTCGCTCGATGGTGCGCCTCACCCTCGCCCAACCCCCGGCGCCGGGCCAGCGCCGCGGCCACCGACGCGTGGGCTGGATCGAGCAGGCCCTCGAGCCGCTGCGTGACGACCTGGAGCCGGTGGCCTTCGAGCGGCTCGTCTCCGCGCTGGCCATGGTGGTCGGCTGGGAGGCGCTCATCGTGCTCGACGACGTCCGCGGCCTCGACGCCGACGACCGCACGCAGACGTCGCTCTGGGCGGCACGGGCCCTGATCGACGCCGCCCTCCAGGAGACGTCGTAGCGTGCAGGCATGCGCGCAGTGGTCGTCCCGGAGCCCGGTGGAGTCGACGCCCTGAAGGTGGTGGACCGGCCGGATCCCGAGCCGGGTCCCGGGGAGGTCCAGATCGCGGTCCGCGCGGCCGGCATCAACCGGGCCGACCTGCTGCAGCGCCAGGGCTTCTACAACCCGCCGCCCGGCGCCACCGACATCCTCGGCCTGGAGTGCTCGGGTGTCGTCTCGGCGCTCGGCGACGGTGTGACCGGTTTCGACGTCGGCGACGAGGTGGCCGCCCTCCTGTCCGGCGGCGCGTACGCCGAGACGGTGGTGGCGCCGGCGGGCCAGGTCGCCCGGGTGCCGGCAGGCGTCGACCTCGTCGACGCGGCCGGCCTGATGGAGGTGGCGTGCACCGTCTGGTCGAACGTCGTCATGGTCGGCCGGCTCCAGCCCGGCGAGACGCTGCTCGCCCACGGCGGCGGCAGCGGCATCGGCACGATGGCGATCCAGGTCGCCAAGGAGCTCGGCGCCCGCGTGGCGGTCACCGTCGGCGGCCCCGAGAAGGCGGAGGTGTGCCGGCAGCTCGGTGCCGACCTCGTCATCAACTACAAGGAGCAGGACTTCGTCGAGGTGCTGAAGGATGCGGACCTCCGGCCCGACGTCGTGCTCGACATCATCGGCGCCAAGTACCTCGAGAAGAACGTGGACGTGTTGGCCACCAACGGCCGGCTCGTCGTCATCGGGCTCCAGGGCGGCACCAAGGCGGAGATCGATCTCGGCGCCCTGCTCGCCAAGCGCGCCTCGGTGTCGGCCACCGCACTGCGCGCCCGGCCGCCTGCGGAGAAGGCGGCGATCGTCGCCGCCACCGTCGAGAACGTCTGGCCGATGATCGAGGCCGGCGCCGTGCGGCCGATGATCCACACGACGTTCCCGCTCGACGAGGTGGGCGCGGCCCACCAGGTGCTCGAGGACTCCTCGAACGTCGGCAAGGTGCTGCTCACGACTTCGGCGAGCTGAGCTCCTCGTGCGGGCGCAGCGCGTCCGGGACGACGACGTCGGCCACTGTGCCGGCGGTGGTGCGCACCGCGCGGTCGAAGATCGGCAGCCGCAGGACGCTGAGCGTCGCCACCGTCATGAGCACCGCGATGCCGGACGCCGGCCACATGGCCAGGCCTGCGTGCTCGAACCAGGCCTGGGCGAAGAACACGACCGGGATGTGCAGGGCGTAGACGCCGAGGCTGCGACGACCGAGTCCCTCGACCAGGGACAGGTGCTTCGGCACCAGCGTCAGCACCGCCCACGACAGCGTCACGGCGGCGACGAGCGAGACCACGCGAGCCAGCACGGCGGTGACGTCGTTCTCGTTCATCGTGGCGGCGATCGAGTCGCCCCGGTACCAGTTCGGGTCGAGCCCGGAGAGCATCACGCCGCCCGTCACGGCAGCGCCCACCACGGCGGCGGCGAGCATGCGCAGCACACGGGTCGGCGCGGTGCGGCGCAGGACCTGCGTGCCGTAGAGCTGGCCGGCGACGAAGAACGGCCAGTAGCAGATCGCGCGCGACCACGCGCCGATGTCGGTGTCGGAGAACGGCGCGACGACCGCGGCCAGGGACACGACGAGCGCGACCGGCAAGGCCCAGTGGCCCAGGCGGCGGACGATCGGCAGCGACGCGAGCCACCACCCCATTGCCAAGAGGAACCACAGGCCGTAGACGGGATGGACGAACGTGTCGAGCGTGAGCGTGTACTGCGGCCGGATCAGCAGGTAGGCGACCTGGAGCACGGCGTACAGGCCGACCATCTGCACGACGCGGTGCACGAGGTCGCGCTCCCGCGCCGTGATTCCCGCCAGGAAGATGAACAGCGGCATGTGGAACAGGTAGAGGAACGTCAGCACGGTGCGCTGAGGCTCGTGGTCCCAGCCCGGGTAGAGCCCGCTCGGCGGACCTCCGCCGGAGGTCTCCAGGAAGTGCCCCAGGACCACCCCGGTGATGAGCAGGCCCTTGAGCACGTCGAGTCGTCGGTCACGTGTCTTCGGCATATCTCTTCCACGGTGCCACCGCCGGCTGAAAGCCGCATGAGGAGAGCGCGTGCACCGTGACCGAGCCCACGTCGCGACGCCCTCGTAGGCTGGAGGCATGACCGAGACCGAGTCCAACCCCGTCGTCGGACCCGACGGCTCGCCCGTCACGCCGGCCCGACGCGAGTCCGCCCTCTCCGACCTCGTCGAGCAGCCCGCCAAGGTCATGCGGATCGGCGGCATGATCCGCCAGCTGCTCGAGGAGGTGAAGGCGGCGCCTCTCGACGAGGCCAGCCGTGTCCGGCTCCGCGAGATCCACCAGCAGTCCATCAAGGAGCTGGAGGACGGTCTCGCCCCCGAGCTGGTGGAGGAGCTCGAGCGGCTCAGCCTCCCGTTCGAGGAGGCCGCACCGAGCGAGGGCGAGCTGCGGATCGCGCAGGCCCAGCTCGTCGGCTGGCTCGAGGGGCTGTTCCACGGCATCCAGGCCGCGCTCTACGCGCAGCAGGTCCAGGCCCAGTCGCAGTTCCAGAACATGAGGCTGGCGCTTCCGTCGTCAAACGACGACAAAGGTGACGATTCGGCTACTTCGGACGATTCGACGCACAGTGGGGGCATGTACCTCTAGAGTGTGACCAAGTGCACGGTATGGGAGTTCCGTGCACCAGTGGGAAGAGGGAGCCCATGTGGTCCACTGATAGTGCTATGCCTCCGTGCGCTGCGGCGCCGGACACGTATCTCGACGAACGTCTGAACGACCCGTCCGTCACCATGATCGGCACCGTCCGATCGCTGCACCGGCAGTGCGCCGGATGTCCGGTGATGTTCGACTGCCTGTATCGCGCGGTGGTCGAGGTCGACATCTCGGGCTACGTCGCCTGCACCACCGAGTCCGAGCGGACGGCCATGCGCCGGCAGCTCGGCATCGAGGTGGCGCAACCGAGTCTTGCGCCGTTCGGCGCACCTCGGGTCGGCGGCGGTCCGGTCAGTCACGAGGCGGTCATCGCTGCCCGGCAGGCGCACCCGAAGGACACCTGCCAGCAGCTCGCCGAACGGCTGGGGTGCTCGACGTCGACGATCAAGCGGCACCTGCGGCGTGAGCGTCAGAAGGCGGCCACGGCCGTCGACGACGCGACGTCCGAGAGCCGGCCGACGCTCGAGCAGGTGCTCGACGCGTTCGACCAGCTCTCCACGGCGCACGTGGCCTAGACCCAGTCACCGGTGGTCGAGTAGCCGCGAGGAACGAGCGGCGTATCGAGACCACGCGAGCCTTCATACCTGCGTGTGGTCTCGATACACCTCACTCGCTGGCGCTCGCGAGGCACTCGACCACCGAGCGGCGGCTAGAGGTAGCGGGACAGCTCGGCGACGAGGCCGTCGTCCTCGACGACGGCGGTCACGTCGTCGGCTGCGGCCTGCACCTCGGGCGGCGCCTGGCCCATGGCCACGCCCCGCCCGGCCCACTCGAGCATCTCGACGTCGTTGAAGCCGTCGCCGACGGCGAGCACGTCGGCGGCCGCGACGTCGAGCCGCGCGCACACCATCTCCAGGCCCGACGCCTTGGAGACGCCTTGCGGCGCGAGGTCGAGCCACGCGGTGTAGCCGATGTAGTAGTTGATGTCGTGCAGGCCGAGGCCGTCGACGAGCGACGCGAACTCGTGCGGGTCCTGGTCGACGGCGCGGATGATGACGCGGGTGACCGGCTCGGCGACGAGTGAGTCGACGTCCTCCACCGTGATGCGCCCGCTGACCTCGCCTTCGGGGAACGGCTGGCTCACCCGGTAGCCGACGCCGACCTCCTCGACGGCGACGAGGGCGTCGGGCACGTGCTCGAGCACGCGACGGACCGCCTCGGACGCGTCGAACGTGACGCTCTGCAGCACCTCGAACGGGTGATACCCGGCGACGATGGCGCCGTTGCTCGTGACGACGAGTCCGTCGTCGAGGCCGAGGCGGTCGATGACCTCCATGGCGCCAGGAGCGGCGCGGCCGGTGGCCACGACGATCTCGACGCCGGCGTCGGCGAGCGCGCGCACGCTCTCCCGGACAGCCGGGCTGAGCCCGTTGTGGTTGTCCACCAGCGTGCCGTCGACGTCCAGGGCGGCCACCCGCGGGTGGAACGTCACGTGATGGGCTCCAGGACCTCACCGATGAAGGGGTGCAGCGCGGCGGGCAGGCGCACGGAGCCGTCCGCCTGCTGGCCGTTCTCCAGCAGCGCGACGATGGTGCGCGTCATCGCGCAGAGCGTGCCGTTGAGGGTGGCCAGCGGCGAGACGGAGTCCCCCTCGCGCACGCGGATGTCGAGGCGCCGGGCCTGGAACTGCGTGCAGTTGGAGGCCGACGACACCTCGCGGTAGCGCTCCTGCGTCGGGATCCAGGCCTCGCAGTCGAACTTCCGGACGGCGGACAGGCCGAGGTCGCCGGCCGCGACGTCGATGACGCGGTACGGCAGCTCGAGCGCGTCGAGCCAGGCGCGCTCCCAGCCGAGCAGCCGCTCGTGCTCGGCGGCGGCCTCCTCGGGCGTGGTGAAGACGAACATCTCGACCTTGTCGAACCAGTGGACCCGGAAGATGCCGCGCGTGTCCTTGCCGTACGAGCCGGCCTCGCGCCGGTAGCAGGGGCTGAACCCGGCGTAGCGGCGCGGGAGCGAGTCGGCGTCGAGGATCTCGTCGGAGTGGTACGCGGCGAGCGGCACCTCGGACGTGCCGACGAGGTAGAGGTCGTCCTTTTCCAGGTGGTAGACGTCGTCGGCCGCCTGGCCGAGGAAGCCGGTGCCCTCCATGGCGCTCGGCTTCACGAGCGCCGGCGGGATCATCGGCGTGAAGCCCCACTCCGACGCCGTGTTCATGGCGAGCTGGGTGAGCGCCAGCTCGAGCCGGGCGCCTGCGCCGGTGAGGTAGTAGAACCGGGCGCCGCTGACCTTGGCGCCGCGCTCGGTGTCGATGGCGCCGAGGATGCGGCCGAGCTCGAGGTGGTCGCGCGGCTCGAAGCCCTCGGCGGCGAAGTCGCGCGGGGTGCCGACGGTGTCGAGCACGACGAAGTCGTCCTCGCCGCCCTCCGGAGCGTCGGTGGACGCGGGGTTGGGCAGCGCGCGCAGCAGGGCGTCGAACGCCTGCCCGGCCTCGGCCTGCGCGGCCTCGGCCTCCTTGACCTTCGCGCTGAGCTCCTTGGTCTGCGCGAGCAGCGCCTGCTTCTCCTCGCCCTTCGCCTTCGGGATCAGCTTGCCGAGATTCTTCTGCTCGGAGCGGACCGCCTCGAACGCGGCGATGGAGTGGCGGCGCTGCTCGTCGGCGGCGATGAGCTCGTCGACGAGATCGGGGGACGCACCCCGTCGGCGCTGGGCCTCGCGCAGGGTGTCCGGGTCGTCGCGCAGCAGCCGGGGGTCGATCACGAATCCACCTTATCTGCGCAGTCGACTAGGCTTGAGCGACCCTTTCGCCGGAGCCCGGGAGTGCCGTGCCGTTCGACCTGCGACGCGCCGAACCGACGCGACCCTCGCTCTTCACCCAGGCGATCGCCGTCCCGGTCGTGCTGTGGGTGGTGCTGGCCGTGCTGGTCGCCGTGGGGGCCACCCAGGGCGTCGACGACGACGTCGCCGACTGGGGCTACGACATCGGCAGCAGCTCCGACCGGATGCTGTCGTTCCTCGACGGCGTGGCCATCGCGTTCTCGAACCTGCCGGTCATCGGCGTCCTCCTGCTCGTCGCGGCGTACACCGCCTGGCGCGGGGAGCGGCGGCTCGCCGGCTGGGTCGTCGTCAGCGGCACGCTGGCGCTCGGCGGCAACGCGTTGCTCAAGCTGATCTTCCGCCGGGACCGGCCGTCGTTCGACGAGCCGCTCCGCGAGCTCGTCTCCTACTCCTTCCCGAGCGGCCACTCGGCCGCGGCCGGGCTGCTCGTCACCGTCGCGACGCTGCTGACGATCGTCCTCACCGGGCGCGGCTGGCGCCGGCGGATCCTGATCGCCCTCTGGGTGCTGATCGGTCTCGGCGTCGGGCTGAGCCGCATCCTGCTCGGCGTCCACTACCTCTCCGACGTCATCGCCGGGTTCTGCGTCGGCGTCGCCGTCACGCTCGCGGCCTGGCACGTGCTGGTGCCCGCGGCCGCCCGGCTGCCGCACGAGCTCGCCGTGCTCACGGGCACCGGCCGCAAGCGGTTCGCGGTGGTGGTCAACCCGTCGAAGGTCGGCGACCTGAACGAGTTCAAGGCCCGCGTCCTGGCCGTCTCCCGACCGGCCGGCTGGCGCGAGCCGCTGTGGTTCGAGACCACCATCGAGGACACCGGTCGCGGGCAGACGCAGGCCGCCCTCGAGGCCGACGTCGACCTCATCGTGGCGGCGGGCGGCGACGGCACCGTCCGCGCCGTGTGCGAGGAGGCGGCCCGCACGGGCATCGCGGTCGGGATCATCCCGCACGGCACCGGCAACCTGCTGGCTCGCAACATCGGCATCCCGCTCAACATGCGCGATGCCCTCGAGGTCGCGTTCGGCGGGCAGGACAAGGCCGTCGACCTCGCGACGTTCCGCACCGACGCCGTCCTCCAGGACCCGGCGGCCGAGACGGACGACGACCGCGAGGACGCGGACGAGAACGAGACCCCCACCGGCACGGAGACCTGCTTCCTCGTGATGGCCGGCCTCGGCATGGACGCCGCGATCATGACCGGCGTCGACGACAACCTGAAGCAGAAGGTCGGCTGGTTCGCCTACTTCGTCTCCGGCGTCAAGGCCCTGCGGTTCCCCGCCATGCGGGTCGAGATCAGCGTCGACGACGGCGAGTTCAAGAAGTTCCGCGCCCGCACCGTGGTCATCGGCAACGTCGGGTTCCTGCAGGCCGGAATCCCGCTGCTCCCGGACGCGCAGATCGACGACGGCCAGCTCGACGTCGTGGTGCTCGCGCCGAAGCGGTTCATCGGCTGGCTCGCCATCGTCGTGCGCGTCATGGGCCGGCAGCGGCGCACCAACGAGCGGCTCGACCGGCTGGCCGGCAAGAAGGTCGTCATCCGGGCCGAGAAGCCGATGCCGATGCAGCTCGACGGCGACCCGGTGGGCGACGGCACGGAGATCACCGCCGAGGTGCAGCACGGCGTCCTGCTGGTGCGAGTCCCCATCGCCCCGGCCCCCGCCCCGGCCTGAGGTCAGTCCCGGCGGACCCGGTACGCCAGGTGGGTTGCCCGCTTGCCCTCGACGACCGTCGGGTCCTCGAACCGGTGCGGCGCGGCCCCGAGCCTCGCGAAGTACGGGATGCCTTCGCCCATGAGCACTGGCACCAGGCTGACGTGCACCTCGTCGACCAGCCCCAGGTCGAGAGCCTGGGCGGCGATGTCGGCGCTGGCGATCGTGACGTTTCGATCCCCTGCGACGTCCTTGGCCCGCTCGATCGCGGCTTCGACGGAGTCGACGAACGTCGTGCGCGGCCACCGGTCCGCGTCCTCGGGCGGACGGTGGGTGACCACGACGACCGGCGCTCCGACAGGGTGCTGATCGCCCCAACCGTCCGTGAGGTCGAACAGTCGGCGGCCGCAGACAAGTGCGCCCGCGGTCATGTAGCTCGCGAGCATCTCGGCCGAGCGCTCGTCGACCGACAGCGAGACGCCCTCGTTCGCCGACGGCACCGCGACGTCGCCGGCCCCGTACCAGCCGAAGAGCTCCTCGATGCCGTCGTCAGGATCGGCGATGAAGCCGTCGAGCGACATCGTCATGTGCGTGAAGACGGTCATCGGGTTCTCCTGGTGAGCATTGCTGGTGTCGAGCCCGTGCCGGGTCAGCCCGCGTAGGCGTCGATCTCGGCGAGGATCGCCGACTTCACGTCGACCGGCGCGAACGAGGCACGGACCGACGCACGAGCGAGGTCGGCCACGCCAGCGTCGTCGAGGCCGAGCAGCTCCCGCGCGACCTCGTACTCGGCGTTGAGCGTGGTGTCGAACATCGGTGGGTCGTCGGAGTTGATGGTGACCGGCACGCCGGCCGCGACGAGCGTCGGCAGCGGGTGCTCCGCGAGCGACGGCACCGAGCGGGTGCGGACGTTCGACGTCGGGCAGACCTCCAGCACGATGCCCTCCGACGCCAGGTGCGCCATCAGCTCGGGGTCCTGCGCGGCGGCGATGCCGTGGCCGATGCGCTCGGCGCCGAGGTGCCGCACCGAGTCCCAGATGCTCTCCGGGCCGGTGGACTCGCCGGCGTGCGGGACGCTGTGCAGCCCGGCGGCGCGGGCCTGCTCGAAGTGCGGTGCGAACTGCGGCCGCGGGACGCCGACCTCCGGGCCACCGAGGCCGAAGCTCACGAGTCCGTCGGGCTTGAGCCGCAGGGCGGTGTCGAGCGTGACGTCGGCCGACGGGACGCCCGACTCACCGGGGATGTCGAAGCACCAGCGCAGCGTCAGGTCGAAGTCGGACTCGGCCGTGCGGCGGGCGTCCTCGATGGCCTCGCAGTACGCCTCGGCGGCGATGCCGCGGACGATCGACGTGTACGGCGTCATCGTCAGCTCGGCGTAGCGGACGTTCTGCGCGGCCAGGTCACGCGCGACCTCGTGCGTCAGCGTCCAGATGTCCTCGGGCGTGCGCAGCAGGTCGACGACCGACAGGTAGACCTCGATGAAGTGGCCGAAGTCGGTGAACTCGAAGTACCGGGCCAGCTCGGCCGGATCGCTCGGCACCGAGGTCGAGCCCTCATGCCGTGCCGCGAGCGTGGAGACCGCCTCGATCGACGCGGATCCGACGTGATGGACGTGCAGCTCGGCCTTGGGCAGGCCCTCGACGAAGGTCACGCCTCCGATTGTGCCGCGACATCTGCCGCCTGCGGCCCGGCACCCCCGCCGGGTCGCTGCTGCCGCTCGACGACCGACCCGCGCTCGGCGAAGTCGACCTCCAGGGTGAGCACCTTCTCGTCACCCAGGTAGAACTCGACGCGACGGGCCTCGTTCGTGAAGTGCCCGGCGGTGCCCTCCTCGAGCCAGGCGGTGCTGCCGTCGTTGGAGATCAGGCCGACACGGGCCTGCTCGCCCCGCTGACCGCGGAAGACGACGGGCCCGGGACCGCTGTCGCGGATGACAAGGGCGGTGCGGCTGATGCGGCGGTCGTCGACGGACACGGTGGGAACGTCGTCACCCCCGCCGCGGCCGAACGACCACTTGTCGTCGCCCACGACGACGTCCTCGCCGGACTCCCCCGAGCTCAGGCGGTACTTCACGATCAGCACGCCATCGAGTGTAGGTCGGAGGGTCAGGCTCCGGGCACGATCGCGGCAATCACCGTTCCGTCGGCCCGCTCGCGGCCGGCGACCGGCGGCGGAGCGCCCTCGATGCGTGGGCCCTGGCCGTCCAGCGGCACCGTGACCGGCTCCGACGCCTTGACCGTGACGCTCTCGCCGCGCACCCCCAGGGTGGCCTGCTCGCCGTCCTCGATCTCGAGCTCGAGCTCGTCCTGCCGCACCGTCGCCCGCACTCGCGCACCCTGCAGCGTCAGCCGGAACGTCAGCGACGTCCAGTCCTCCGGGAGGCGCGGGTCGAGCGTGAACTCGCCGTTGTAGTCGCGGAAGCCGCCGAACCCGTAGACCAGCGCGCTCCAGACGCCGCCCGTGGACGCGACGTGCACGCCGTCGGACGTGTTGTGGTGCAGGTCGGCGAGGTCGACGAACAGGGCGCCGCGGAAGTAGCGCAGCGCGAGCTCGTCGTAGCCCACCTCGGCGGCGATGATCGACTGCACGACCGCCGAGAGCGAGGAGTCGCCGGTGGTGATCGGGTCGTAGTACTCGAAGTCGGCCCGCTTCTCCTCGTCGCTGAACAGGTCGCCCTGCAGGAACAGCGCGAGCACGACGTCGGCCTGCTTGAGCACCTGGAACCGGTAGATGACCAGCGGGTGGTAGTGCAGCAGCAGCGGCCGCTTCTCCAGCGGGGTGTTCTCCAGGTCCCACACCTCGCGCTCGAGGAAGTGGAAGTCCTGCGGGTGCACGCCCATGTGCTCGTCGAACGGGATCGACATGCCGGCGGCCGCCCGCTCCCACTCCTCGACCTCGCTCATCTGGAGCTCGAGGCGGGCGACGAGCTCGTCGTACTCCGGGCCGTCGCGACGCTGCAGCTCGCGGACGGCGTCGGCGGCGCGCTGGAGGTTGAACCGCGCCATGACGTTGGTGAAGAGGTTGTCGTTGACGACGGTGGTGTACTCGTCCGGGCCGGTGACTCCGTGGATGTGGAACTCGCCGTCGTCCTCCTCCCGGCGGAAGCCGAGGTCGGCCCACATGCGCGCGGTCTCGACGAGCACGTCGATGCCCTCGCGGACGAGGAAGTCGAGGTCGCCGGTGGCGGCGACGTACTGCATCAGCGCGTACGCGATGTCGGCGTTGATGTGGTACTGCGCGGTGCCCGCGGCGTAATAGGCGGACGCCTCCTCGCCGTTGATCGTGCGCCACGGGAACAGCGCCCCGGACTGCGACACCTCGTGCGCGCGGCGGCGGGCCGCATCGAGGAGCGAGTACCGGAACCGCATGGCCGCACGGGCCGCTGACGGCCGCGTGTACGTGAGGAACGGCAGGACGTAGATCTCGGTGTCCCAGAAGTAGTGGCCGCCGTAGCCGGAGCCGGTGAGGCCCTTGGCCGGGATGCCGCTGCCCTCCGCGCGGGCCGCGGCCTGCGCGATCTGGAAGAGGTTCCAGCGCATCGCCTGCTGGATCTCCAGCTGGCCCTCGACCTCGACGTCGCTGCGCTGCCAGAAGTCGTCGAGCCAGGAGCGCTGCTGCGCGAACAGGGACTCGAGCCCATCGGCGGCGGCCCGGTCGAGCGTGCGACGGCACCGGTCGAGCAGCTCCTTGGGCGGCACGCCGCGCGACGTGTGATAGCTGACCAGCTTGGTCAGCGTGATGGTCTCGCCCGGCTGGGCGTCGATCCGGTAGACCAGCTTCGCGAGGTCCTCCTCGACCTGCAGGTGCGTGGTGAACCGGTTCTTCGTCTCGATCGTGTGGTCGGCCGCGACGGCGAGCGTCATGCCGCTGTCCACGCAGCGGAACCCGAGGGCGACCCGGCCCGCGTCCGCGTCGCCGGAGTGGTGGATGGGCGCGAGGACCCGGCGCTGGACGCGCGACGCCTTGCGCGGGTCGACGCCTTCGCCCATCGCCTTGTCGGCGACGTGGTACTCGTCCTCGCCGTCCTGCCGGTTGAGGATCTGCGACGAGACGGCCACCGGCGCGGCCTCGTCGAGCATGGTGACCTCGAACGTCATCACCGCCAGGTGGCGCTGGGTGAGGGAGACCATCCGCCGCGTGCGCACCCGGACGCGCTTGCCGGCGGGCGTGCGCCAGAGCAGGTCGCGGTAGAGGTAGCCGTCGCGGAAGTCGAGGCCGCGCTCGTACTCGTTCAGGTCGGCCACGGGCAGGAGCAGCGGCTCGTCGTCGACGTAGAGCCGGATGACCTTGGCGTCGGGGACGTTGACGATCGTCTGGCCGACGCGCGCGAAGCCGTACGCCTCCTCGGCGTGCTGGATCGGCCAGGTCTCGTGGAAGCCGTTGATGAACGTGCCGTGCGAGTAGGACTCGCGGCCCTCCTCGACGTTGCCGCGCATGCCCAGGTAGCCGTTGGCCACCGAGAACAGCGACTCGGTGGTGCCGAGGTCGTCGGCGCCGAAGCGCTGCTCGACGAGCCGCCACGGGTCGAGCGGGAACCGGCTGCGGTCGAGGAAGTCCTCCTGGGCGGGCGCCTCGTCGGACGGGCCGGCGGCGTGCATCTCGCCGTGCGTCGCCGATCCGGCGGCGCCGGGGAGCCGCTCAGGGTTCTCGCTCACAGCAGCTCCTCCAGGTCGCCGACGACCGTGTCGGCGCCGTTCTCGGTGAGCGCCTCGCCGCCCGCGCCGCGGTCGACGCCCACGACGAGGCCGAAGCGACCGGCGCGGCCGGCAGCGACCCCGCTCAGCGCGTCCTCGAGCACGACGGCACGCGACGGCTCGGACTGCACCTGCTGGGCGGCGAAGAGGAAGGTGTCGGGCGCGGGCTTGCCGGCGAGATGGCGATCCTCCGCCACGGCGCCGCTGACCACGACCGGGAAGAAGTCGGCGATGCCCGCGGCGTCGAGCACGTCGGGCGCGTTGCGCGAGCTGGACACGACGGCCATGGAGACGCCGCGGTCGCGGAGCGACTCGATCAGCCGGCGAGAGCCGGGGTACGGGTCGACGCCGTCGCGCTCGAGCACCTTCTTGAAGGCGGCGTCCTTGCGGTTGCCGAGACCGCACACGGTGCGCTCCGTCGGGGCGTCGGACGGGTCGCCCTCGGGCAGCTCGATCCCGCGCGACTCCAGGAACGAGCGCACCCCGTCGTAGCGCGGCTTGCCGTCGACGTACCTGAAGTAGTCGTCGTCCGTGTACGGCGCCTGGCCGTCCTCGCCCTCGAGGAACTCGGTGAACATCTCCGCCCAGGCGCGCATGTGCACCTCGGCGGTCGGCGTGAGCACGCCGTCGAGGTCGAACAGGGCCGCGTCGTAGTTGCTCCAGTCCACGTCACGAGGGTATGCCTCCGGGGAAGAGACGGTGCGACGATGGGGCCCATGACGCGCACCGTCTACTACACCGCCACCAGCCTCGACGGGTACATCGCCGACGAGCCGGACGCGACGCTCGACTGGCTGATGTCGCGCGAGCAGGACCAGGCCGGCGCCCTCAATTACGAGGAGTTCATCGCGACGATCGGCGCGATGGCCATGGGCCGAACCACGTACGAGTGGGTGCTCGACCACGAGAAGGGCAGCTGGCCGTACGAGCTGCCCACCTGGGTCTTCAGCCACCGCGACCTGACGCCGGTCACCGACGACGTCCGGATCGTCTCCGGCGACATCGCGGAGCATCACGCCGCGATGGTCGAGGCCGCGGGCGGCAAGGACGTCTGGATGGTCGGCGGCGGCGACCTGGCCGGTCAGCTGGCCGACGCCGGGCTGCTCGACGAGGTCATCGTCTACATCGCCCCGGTCTTCCTCGGGTCCGGCGCACCACTGTTCCCGCGCCACCAGGAGCTGAAGCTCGTCGAGCTCGCCCAGAACGGCGAGTTCGCCGCCGCCCGGTACGAGCTCGTGCGTTCCTGACGTTGTCGGTACGCGGTGGAAGCGTGATGGACCCACCGACCCGAGGAGCCGCCCATGAAGTCCACCGACCCGATGCTCGCCAAGATCCGCAAGCTGCTCGCGAAGGCCGAGGACCCCGGCATCACTTCCGCCGAGGCGGAGCTCTTCACCGCCAAGGCCACCCAGCTCATCGCCTCCTACGGCATCGACCAGGCCATGCTCGCCCACGAGCAGGGCGACCGCGCCGCCATCGGCAATCGTCGGGTCGTGCTGGACCCGCCCTACGCGGCCGACAAGGCCGACCTCCTCGCCACGATCGCCGTTCGACTCCGCTGCGCCTGCGTGCGCGGCAGCTGGGGATCCGACGGCAGGCGCGAGATCTCGGTCCACGTCTTCGGTCATGAGTCCGACCTCGCGCGCGTCGAGATGCTCTTCACCAGTCTGCTGGTCCAGTCCGCCACCGCCCTCGCCCAGGTGACGGTGCCGGCCCACGAGCACAAGGCCGCGTTCCGACGCTCGTGGATGGCCGGCTTCCGTCAGGCCGTCAGCACACGGCTGCTGCAGGCTGAGCGGCGGGCCGAGCAGGCAGCGCAGGCACAGCACGACGGTGGAGCGTCCACGTCCCTGGTGCTATCCGATCGGTCGGCGCGAGTCGACGAGGCGATGCATCAGGCGTACCCGCACCTGCATCGTGGACGCCCACGAACGTTGTCGGGCCGCGGCGGTGCGTCCGGCTACGCCGCGGGAAAGCGCGCCGACCTCGGGGGTGCCCGCGTCGGCGGGCGTCAGGCCATACGCTCCTGACATGCGTCGTGACGCCACGTCGGCCCGCCTGTTCCACGGCGTCACCGCGGCCGTGGCGCTCGGGGCACTCGTGCTGCAGCTCGTGCTCGTCGTGCAGGGGCACCAGCACCTCGGCGAGGCGGAGGGCTCGGTCGGACGCCCCGACCTCGACGTCCGTCTCGTCCGGTTCTTCAGCTACCTGACCATCTGGTTCAACATGCTCGTCGCCGGCACCTCGCTGACGCTGGCGATCGACCCCGGCCGCGACGGGCGCGTCTGGCGGGCGCTCCGGCTCGACGCGCTCGTCATCGCCGTCGGCGGCGGCATCGTGCACTGGGTGGCGCTGCGGCCGCTGCTCGACCTCGACGGCGCCGACCTGGTCGCCGACAAGCTGCTCCACGTGGCCGTGCCGATCCTCGTGCTCGTCAGCTGGCTCGCCTACGGTCCGCGGCCACGGGTGGAGCCGCGCGACGTCGCGGCCTTTCTCGTCGTCCCGGTCGGTTGGCTGGTGTACACGCTGGTCCGGGGCGCGTTCGTCGACTGGTACCCGTACCCGTTCATCGACGTCGGCGAGCACGGCTACCCGACGGTGCTGCTCACCTGCGTCGTCGTCGCCGCGCTGATGCTGGCGCTGGCGTGGGGCGCACGACTGCTGGACTCCCGGCTCCCGCCCACCGACGCATAGGGTGGCGGGATGACCAGCCTGGGAGCCTGCAGCGAGGTCGGCAGACTGCGCACCGTGATGTTGCACCGGCCCGGTCCGGAGCTGGCCCGGCTGACACCGCGCAACAACGACTCGCTGCTGTTCGACGGCATCCCGTGGGTCGGGCGGGCGCAGGAGGAGCACGACGCGTTCGCCGACGCCCTGCGCGCCCACGACGTCGAGGTGCTCTACCTCGTCGACCTGCTCACCGAGACGCTCGAGAATCCCGACGCGCGCGAGGAGATCATCGACAGCACCACCACCACGCTGCACCTCGGCGAGGGGCTCCGCGCCTACCTCGCGTCCGCCATGGCGGACCTCGCCCCGGCCGACCTGGCCACCGTCGTCACCGCCGGGCTCCGCAACGACGAGGTCAAGCACCGCAGCATCGTCACCAGCCTGTTGCGGCCCGACGACTTCCTCGTCGACCCGCTGCCCAACCTGCTCTTCACGCGCGACTCGTCGGTGTGGCTGCCGCCCGGCGGGGGTGCCGGGCCGGGGGCGGCTGATGTGCAGCGAGTGGCTGTCACGAGCCTGGCCATGCCGGCACGGATGCGGGAGACGCAGCTGACGAACCTCGTCTACGAGCACCACCCGCGGTTCGCCGGCGTCGAGCGGCTGCACGGCCCGCACCTGGAGCACCTCGAGGGCGGCGACGTCCTGCTGCTCGCGCCCGGCGTCATCGCCGTCGGCGTGGGCGAGCGCACGACCCCCGCCGGGTTCGAGCGGTTCGCCCGGCAGGTGCTCGCCGCCGGGCTCGCCGAGACGGTGCTGGCGGTGCCGATCGCACAGGAGCGGGCCACCATGCACCTCGACACGATCGTCACGATGGTCGACGTCGACACCGTCGTCATCTACCCGAACGTCGCCGACCACCTGCGCGCGTTCTCGGTGACGTCGGACGGTGACGAGCTGGTCGTCTCGCCCGAACGGTCGTTCTTCGCGGCCGCCGCCGAGGCCATGGGCATCGACACGCTGCACCAGATCGACACCGGCCTCGACCCCGTCACCGCCGAGCGCGAGCAGTGGGACGACGGCAACAACACGCTCGCGATCGGCCCGCGGCTCACCGTCGCGTACGAGCGCAACGAGCAGACCAACGCCCGCTTGGAGGAGCACGGCATCGAGGTCGTGGCCATCCGCGGCTCCGAGCTCGGCTCGGGCCGAGGGGGCCCGCGCTGCATGTCGTGCCCGATCGTGCGGGACTGACCATGACGCTCGTCGACGACTTCCAGGTCGAACGGCCCCGACTGCTGCGGATCGCGTACCGAATGACGGGCAGCGTCGCCGACGCCGAGGACGCCGTGCAGGAGGCCTGGCTGCGGCTCGACGGACAGTCATCCCCCATCGACAACCTGCAGGCCTGG
This sequence comes from Aeromicrobium terrae, assembly GCF_008039565.1. Taxonomy (GTDB): domain Bacteria; phylum Actinomycetota; class Actinomycetes; order Propionibacteriales; family Nocardioidaceae; genus Aeromicrobium; species Aeromicrobium terrae. The sequence goes on along the minus strand of NZ_VDUX01000007.1, from coordinate 101,537 downwards.
CTCACCCGGGTGGTGAGCCGGCTGTGCCTGGACCGACTCGGCTCCGCGGCCAAGCGGCGCGAGACGTACGTCGGTCAGTGGCTTCCGGAGCCGGTGGTCCGGCCGCTCGGCGTGGTGGCCGAGCCCGACCCGCTCGACGTCGTCGTGCAGGACGACGACACCCGGATGGCCGCGATGGTGCTGATGGACACGCTCACGCCGCCGCAGCGCGTCGCGTTCGTGCTGCACGACGCGTTCGACGTCCCGTTCCCGGAGATCGCGGAGATCCTCGACGTCGCGCCCGACGCCGCGCGTCAGTACGCCTCACGAGCCCGGCGCGCGATGGCCGACGCCCCGCCACCGGTGACGAACCGCGAGCACGACGAGGCGGTCGCCCGCTTCCTCGAGGCGATGGCCACCGGCGACATCGAGGCCATCGTCGCGACGCTGCACCCGGACGCGTACGTCATCGGCGACGCGAACGGCACCACCGGCACCGCGGTCAACGTCATCCGCGGGCCGGAGAAGTTCGCCCGGTTCTACCTCGGTCTCCTCCGCCGGTACGGCGACGCCGCCTTCGAGTCGCTGCTGCCCGTGCAGGTCAACGGGCAGCTCGGCTTCTACACGTCGGGCTGGCGGGGCGCCGACACCCGGACGAGCTCCCCCGCCCGGGTGGCCGGCTTCACCGTCCGCGATGGTCTGGTGCTCGCCACGTACGACGTCGCGAACCCGGAGAAGCACACCGGCGTCAGGCTGTAGCGGGCTCCGCGGCGTCGGTGAGCCACGGGACGCGGCAGGTGTCGCCGGAGCCGAAGCCCTGGTCGGTGATGCCGAGCGAGTGGTTGAACCGGGCGCGCTGGTTCTCCAGCGAGATCTGGTAGGTCAGCTCGACGACGCCGGCGTTCCCGTACCGCTCGACGAGCGCGGCGACCTGCTCGTCGGTGACGGTCGTCGGGGTGGCCGTCACGGCGTCGGCGTAGCGGATGACCTCGCGGTCCTCCTCGCTGAACGCGTCCGACGTCTCGAAGTCGGCGATGTTCTTGAGCCGGTCGACGTCGAGGCCGTCGAGGCGCTGCAGCATCGTGCCGAAGTCGACGCACCACGAGCAGCCGACGGTCCAGGCGGTGCGGTAGACGGCGAGCTCGTAGACGGCCTTGGGCAGCACGTGCGTGGCGCGCTCGACCATCAGCTCGTGCGTGGCCGACGCGCGGAACAGGCGCGGGTGGTGGGCGGTGACCGCGAACGGCTCAGGCACCTCGCCGAGGCGGCGCTTGGCGAACCAGTAGCCGATGCGGGTGAGCAGGCTGGCGTCGCGCGGGGCGACGGCTGGAATGCGGGTGGTCATCGTGTCTCCTCAGGTGGACTTCACCCTGCAGACGACGCACCCCCGCGGATCGTGACACCCCGGGTCCTCGAGAATTGGCCGGTTGCGCACCGAAATTGCGCCGGAGGCGCTCGAAAAGGGTGGCCAAACGGCCACATCTCGTGGACCCGGGGCTCAGCGGACGGTGAGCTGGCGGTGGGCCAGGCTGTTGCGGACGGCGCGCTGCTCCGACGTGAGGTCGGACGTGTCGGCCAGGGCCTCCTCGAGGCGCTTCCCGAACGCGACGGCCGGCTCCTCCAGCGCCTCGGCGCCGTCGGTGACCGCGGGATCCATCTCCCAGACCGGCACGAGCAGGCCGTGGGCGCGGAACGAGCCGAGCAGCCGCGTGCCCTCACCCAGTCGGTCGTCGCCGCGCTGCTGCAGCCGGGCGAGCGCGTCGAGCATCTTCGACTCGTCGTGCGGGAGCACCCAGCGAAGCCAGCGGTGGTCGCCGACGCGGGTCCAGTAGGCGCCCTCCACCGACGTGAGCCGGGTGGTCGGCGCGATGCCCTCGTTGGCCTGGGCGATCGCGTCGGAGCCCGAGGATGGGGGCACCTCCCGCGAGCTCTGCGAGTGGGGGACAGTGCCCTCGACCCAGAAGTCGAAGCCCTCGTGCACCGTGACGTCGAACGACGAGGCCGGGTCGACGAGATCCTGGAGCCGCGGGCCGACGCCCGGGTCGTCCATCGTGATCGGGGTGCCCGGCTCGGTCTCCGCGGCGAGCTCCAGCACGTGGGCGAGGTCGCGGCTGATGTCACCGAAGTTGTGCTGCACCTGCAGGCCGAGCCACACCTGGCCGTCCGTGCGCACCAGCCCAGCGCCGGCGCCCGGCAGCAGCGAGCACACCCGCACGCTGGAGCCGTCCTTCAGCGTCACGTCCGCGGTGCCGGCCGGGACGAACTCGCGCAGCGCGATCCAGTCGGCCTCGCCGGGCAGCCCCTCGAACGTGCGGGCCACGAACGGCATGCGCTCCTTGGCGGTCTTCTTGCGTCGCGACTTCTTGCCCATGGGGCGCCACTCTAGGCGAGTAGATTTCATGTGACTCCCCCTTGACACGAAAATTGATTTGGTGTCAACTGTCACTGACATGAATCAGAAGCGCACCTACACCATGGGAGCCCGGGCCGAAGCCGTCCAGGCCACCCGCCGACGCATCCTCGAGGCCTGCATGGAGCTCTCGGCGGACCGGCTGATCTCCGACATCAGCCTCGACGCCGTGGCCGCCACGGCAGGCGTCAGCGTGCAGACCGTGCTCCGGCAGTTCGGCTCTCGCTCCGATCTCTTCGAGGACGCGGTCACCTTCGCGAACGAGGTCATCGCCGCCGAACGACACCTCCCCGAGGCCGACGACGTCGACGCCGCCGTCCGCAGCGTCGTCGACCACTACGAGAAGCGCGGCCACACCGCGCTGATGATGCTGGCTCAGGAGTCGAGCGACGCGATGGTCGCCGACTGGACCGAGCGCGGCAAAAAGATGCATCGCGGGTGGGTGCAGGAGGCGTTCGCGCCCCAGCTGGCCGCCGCGGAGGATCCCGAGCTGACGACGAACCTCCTCGTCGTCGCCACCGACGTCTACACCTGGAAGCTGCTCCGACGCGACCGCGCCCTCAGCCGGGCCCGCACCGAGCAGCAGATGGGCACCCTCGTGGCCGCCGTGCTGGCCGCCACCACCCGGAAAGGGGCCTGACCATGGCCACCATCCTCGTCGCCACCTGGGACGGGGGCGGCAACGTCCCGCCCGCCCTGCTCATCGCCGCCGAGCTGCAGCGGAGAGGCCACACGGTCGTCGTGCTCGGCCACCCGCGTCAGCAGGTCGACGTCGAGGCGGCCGGCCTCGCCTTCGAGCCGTACGCCACCGCCCGCCCGTTCTCCGCCGTCGACGAGAACTCCGTCCCGCGCCTGATCGGCATGTTCGGCGACCGCGCGATGGGAGCTGACGTCGTCGACTCCGCCCAGCGTCACGCGGCCGACCTCGTGGTCGTCGACTGCCTCCTCGCCGGCGTCGCCGACAGCGTCGCCCGCACAGGCCTGAAGTACGCGGTGCTCGAGCACTTCTTCGACGCGTACCTGCGGAAGGGCTGGCTGCGCGGCCCGCTCGGTCTCGCGATGCGCCTCAAGGGGCTGCGGCCGTCGCGCCGCATCGACGAGGCGGCGGTGTCGATCGTCGCCGCGCCCGCGGAGCTCGACCCGTCCGCCGCGGGGCGGCACCCGGAGAACCTGCGGTTCGTCGGCCCGGTGCTCGACGCGCCCGCGCCGCGAGCGACCGACGCCCGCGGCATCCTCGTCAGCCTCAGCACCTACCGCTACTCCGGCATGGCCCGTGTACTCCAGCGCGTCATCGACGCGACCGCCGACCTCGACACCCGCGTCATCGTCACCACCGGCCCGGTCGTCGACCCCGCCGAGCTGCGTCCCGCGGCGAACACCGAGCTCCACCGCTTCGTGCCGCACGACGAGCTGATGCCGCACGTCGAGATGGTGGTGGGTCACGGTGGGCACGCGACGACGATGCGAGCCCTGGCGCACGACTTGCCCGTCCTCGTCATCCCGATGCACCCGCTGCTCGACCAGCCGATGGTGGGCAAGGCCGTGCAGAAGGCCGGCGCCGGCCGCGTGCTCAAGAAGTCCGCGAGCGTCGACACCCTGCGCCCGGTCATCGCCGAGCTGCTGGCCGACGGTCCGCACCGAGCTGCGGCTGCGCGCCTGGGTGCGGCGATCCGGGAGGCGGACGGACGATCAGCGGCGGCCGACCTCGTCGAGGCCGCCGTCAGGAACGGGTCGGCGCTGCCTCAGACCTGAGGGTCAGCGGTACTGGCCGAGCGCCAGCTCGGCGTTCACCCGGGTGCCCTGCGACATGTCGACCCACCAGCGGTCGGCGACCCGGTTGATGATCGAGAGCCCACGACCGCTGAGGGAGTCCTCGTCGAAGTCGATGGGCTTGAGCGAGCCGCCCTGGCCGGCGTCGTGGACGCTGATCTCGAGCAGGTCGTCGGTGATGGTCCAGGAGATCTCGATGGTGCCGTCCGCCGTGGGCACGCCGTGGCTGACCGCGTTGGCGATCATCTCGCTCACGACGATGAGGGCGTTGTCGATGACTCCGGGCGCCGCGCGGTTGATCGTGAGGAACCCGGCCAGCTTCGTGCGCGCGATGCTGGGCGTCGAGGACGCGAAAGGAAGACGGATCGTGTCGTGGGCGCGCATGTCAGACCCCCGCGCCATGGTGCTCGGGAGCGCACTCGTGGACACCGAGGGCTACTCGCATATAGTCCAAAATAACCATGCGGAGTGGTTCTTGACTACTCCCGCGCCGCACCCGTAGCGCAGATCACATGTGCCACGGCCGTTTCAGATCCAGGGAGCTCCCGTGAACGTGCCCAGCATCGGCGTGGACGAGGCGCCCATCCGGGCCACCGACGAGTGGGTCGTGCTCGACGTCCGCGAGCCCCACGAGTGGGCCGCCGGCCACATCGACGGAGCCCTCCACATCCCCCTCGGCGACCTGCCGGGCCGCGTCGACGAGCTCGATCCGCAGACCCGCACGCTCGTGGTCTGCCACGTGGGCGGACGCTCCGCGCGCGCCACGGCCTGGCTGGTGCAGCAGGGCCACGACGCGGTGAACCTGCACGGCGGCATGGACGCCTGGGAGGACGCGCAGCGCCCGATCGTCCGCTAGGTCCGGGAACGACAGCGCCCCCGGAGAATCCGGGGGCGTCGCCGTTGGTCTTGGGTGCCTTACTTGGCGGCAGCCTTCAGACGCGAGCCGGCGCTGACCTTCACGCCGAAGCCGGCGGGGATGTTGATGGTCTCGCCCGTGGACGGGTTGCGACCCGTGCGCGCGGCACGCTTGACGCGCTCGACCGCGATGATGCCGGGGATGGAGACCTTCTCGCCCTTGTTCACGGCATCGATCAGGATGTCGCTGAAGGCCGAGAGCACCTTGTCGGCGTCGGTCTTGCTGGTGTCGGCCTTGTCGGCGAGGGCCGCGACGAGGTCGCTGCGTGAGATTGCCACGAGAGCTCCTTGAGAGAAACGGATGGATTCCGTCGGTCAGTCTAAGGAGCGCCTGCCCACAATCTCCGCAACCCCCCGCCGTACGGCGGGTTACGTCTCGCTGTCATCGCAGGTCGAGGGGTGGTCGGTCGACCAGCGCGGGCAGCGCAGCGAGGTACCGGGAGCGGTCCCACTCGACGACACCGAGCGACGCCAGGTGCGGCGTCTGCCACTGCACGTCGACCAACGCATCGGGCCCGACCCGCTCCACGAGGGCGAGCAACGCCACCTTCGAGGCGTCCGTCTCGGAGTGGAACATCGACTCGCCCGCGAAGAGGCCGCCGACCGCCAGGCCGTAGAGACCGCCGACGAGCCGGCCGTCCAGGCGAGCCTCGACGCAGTGCGCCCAGCCGAGCTCGTGGAGCCGGACGTAGGCGTCGCGCATGCGGGTGTCGATCCAGGCGCCGGGCCGTCGGGGGTCGGCGCACGCGTCGATGACCTGCGCAAACGCGGTGTCGACCGTGATCTCGAACCGACGGGCCGAGCGGCGCAGCGAGCGCGACACCTTCATCCCGCCGGGCTCCAGGACGCCGCGCCGCACCGGCGACCACCACAGCAGCTCGCCGTCGTGCGGCATCGGGAAGGCGCCGTGCCGGTAGGCGTCGACGATCGTGGCCGGCTCGAGATCGGCGCCCACGGCGACGCAGTCGTCGGCCGGCCAGCTCGCCGGGTCGAACACCCACGGCGACGGCGGGAGGTCGACCGGAGTCATGCGTCGAGGACCCGGCTGAGGTGCTGGAGGGGGTACGAGCCGAGCTCGGCGACCTCATCGTCGGTGGCGCCGGCGATCGCGTCCCACCACGTCTGCGTCCGGTTGACCGGCTGCGTGAACGCGGTCGCCTCCCAGAGCGCGTGCATGGTGCGCGCGTCGGCGACGTCGGCCCACCGCTCCACGTAGGCGTCGCGCACGGGCTCCCACGGCAGCCGGCCCTCGTCGGCGATCACGCCGTACGGCACGGCCAGGGCCTCCATCACCGGCGCCCACTGCACGTCGCCGAAGTCGAAGACACGGAGTGATCCGCCGACGGCGAAGACGTTCCAGGGATGGAGGTCGCCGTGCTGGATCGAGCACGGCACGGCCGAGGCGTCGATCTGCTCCACGGCCTCGACGATGCGCGGCCGAACGGCGGTCAGGCGAGCCACCAGGTCGGCGTCGGTGTGCGTCGGGTGGTCGGCCGGGAGGGTCGCGAACCGCTCGAGCAGCACGTCGAACCGGTGCGGCACGGTCGACGGCGAGCAGTCCGGGACGCCGGTGGCCAGCACCTCGTCGCGGTGGTCGGCGGCGACGCGCTGCAGGTGCGCGGTCGTCGTGACCACCGCCTGCCAGTCCTCGAGCGTCGGCTCGTGGCTCTCGCCCAGGGTCGTGCCGCGGTCGGTGGTCATCATCCAGCCGCGGTCGGCGTCGATCGCGAACGGCCGGTCGACGTCGTCGGGTGTCAGCGTGGCCAAGAGGTCGTGCAGCGCCGGCTCGAACGCCATCGGCGGGCAGTTGGCCTTGAACCACAGCGGCCCGGCATCCGTGGGCACCACGATCTGCGTCGACCACGGACGGATGCGGCGCTGGTCCAGTGGCCCGGTGATGCGACGGCCGCCCTCCTCGACGCGGTCGTGGACCCACGCATCGACCTCCGCACGCCAGGCGTCCGAGGCGACGAGCACCGAGAACGGCTGGGCGGGTGCGGGGCCCGGCGGGGGTGCCGGGCCGTGGGCGGCTGATGACATCGGGCTCAGCGTAGGGTCGCCGCATGGGTGTGCGCAGGACGGTGGCGACCAAGGCCGGCACGCGGATCGCTCCGTCGGTGGCCTCGGGCTACGTCCGCACGGTGCTCGACCGCGCGATCGACGGCATCGGCCCGCTCCGCTCGGCCGCCGCCACCGCCGACACCAAGCTCGTCGACGCGAACGGCGACGTCGAGGCGGCCGTGACCTCGCTGGTGCGCCTGCACGTCGGTCTGGCCGGCGTCCAGGGCTTCGTCACCAACCTCGGCGGCATCGCGACGCTCGCCTGGTCCGTGCCCGCCAACGTCGTCGGCGTGACGCTCGTGCAGTGCCACCTCGTCGCCGGCATCGCCTACCTGCGCGGCTACGACCTCGAGGATCCCCGGGTCCGGAACGCGATCCTGGCCTGCATGCTCGGCGAGGACTCGGTGAAGGACCTGCTGAAGTCCAACGCGTTGCCGGTGCCGCCGATGGCGCTGGCCACGTCGCCGGTCCACGACCCGGAGATCGACGAGCGCATCTCGCGTGAGGTCACCACGGAGCTGGTGGCTCGTACCGCCGGCCGTCGCGCCGTGACGCTCGTCGGCCGCCGCGTCCCGCTGCTCGGCGGTGCCGTCGGCGGCGGCAGCGACGCCTTCGCCACCTGGCAGATCGGCCGCTACGCGCAGGATGAATTGAAGAACCGCCGTCACGGTCCTTGAGCGTGTCGAAAGGACGTTTCGACAAGCTCAACGATCACTCAGCCGAGCGCTCGGACCACGGCCGACGGCGACGGACGGCCGAGCTGCCCCGCCATCCACACACTCGTGGCGACGAGGGCGTTCAGGTCGACGCCGTGCTCGATGCCGAGGCCGGTGAGCATCCAGACGAGGTCCTCGGTGGCGAGGTTGCCGGTGGCGCTCTCCGCGTACGGGCAGCCGCCGAGGCCGCCGGCCGACGCGTCGAACGTGGTGATGCCGTGCCGCAGCGCGGCGTGCGCGTTGGCGAGCGCCTGGCCGTAGGTGTCGTGGAAGTGCATGGCGAGCCGGTCGACGCCGACGCCCGCGGCGCCGAACGCGTCGATCAGCGCGCCGACGTGCGCGGCGGTGCCGACGCCGATGGTGTCGCCGAGCGAGAGCTGCGTGGCGCCCATGTCGAGCAGGCGGCGGCCGGCGTCGACGACCTGGTCGATCGGCACCTCGCCCTCCCACGGGTCGCCGAAGCACATGGAGACGTAGGCGCGGACGTCGAGGCCCGCCTCGAGCGCGCGCTTCACGACCGGCTCGAACATCGCGTACTGGCCGTCGAGCGTGCTGTTCAGGTTCTTCTGCGCGAACGTCTCCGTGGCGCTGCCGAAGATCGCGACGTGAGTGCAGCCGGCGGCGAGCGCGCGGTCGAGGCCGCGCTCGTTGGGGACGAGCACGGGCAGCGGCACGCTGGCGTCGGCGAGGTCGAGGAACGTCAGGAGCTCCTCGGCGTCGGCGAGCTGCGGCACCCACTTCGGGTGGACGAAGCTGGTGGCCTCGACGATCGGCAGCCCGGCGGCGGCGAGCCGGTGCACGAACTCGGCCTTCACCTCGACCGGGACGATCGCGCTCTCGTTCTGCAGGCCGTCGCGCGGGCCGACCTCGTAGATCGTGACGCGGTCCGGGAACGACGGATCGGGGACGACGGCGGGCAGGGTCACGACTCGCTCGCCTCGACGGTCAGGAGGTGCTGGCCGAGCTTCACCTGGTCGCCGGTCTTGGCCTCGACCTCGGTGACGACGCCGTCGTGCGGCGCGGTGAGCGCGAGCTCCATCTTCATGGCCTCGACGGTGCCGAGCCGCTGACCGGCCGTGACGGTGTCGCCCTGCACGACATCGATGGACAGGACAGTCCCCGGCATCGGGGCGGTGACCTCGGCGTCGCCGGCGAGGCTGTGGTCGCGGCCCTGGCGCATCGGGTCGGGCGGGGTGAGCACCCACGGCTGGCCCTGCCAGACGACGGTGACGGCACCCGACGCGTGCTTGTGCCAGAGCGCGTGCGGCGTCTCGACGACCGCGTCGACCCAGTGGCTGACGCCGTCGAGATCCATCAGCGCGACGCGCCGGGCTGCCGACGGGCCGGCCGAGCGCCAGCCGTCGGCGAGCGCGAAGGGCGACGGGTCGGCCGGGCCGGCGGCGAGGACGTCGGCCGCCACCCGCATGGCCTCCACCGGGAGCGGGGGCGGCTCGAGCAGGGCGGCGGCCTCGTCGCCGTCGAGCCAGCTGGTGTGCACCTCCCCGGCCGCGAACTCCGGCGACGCCACCAGCCGGCGCGCGAAGCCCAGGTTGGTGACCAGCCCGAACACGGCGGCCTCGTCAAGCGCGTCGATCAGGCGGAGCCGGGCGGCCTCGCGGTCGGCGCCGTGCACGATGATCTTGGCCACCATCGGGTCGTAGGACGTGGTGACGACGCCGGGGCCGTCGAAGGCGGCCTCGATGCGGGCGTCGTCGGGCCAGACGAGTCCGTCGATCGTTCCGGACTGCGGCAGGAACCCGGCGTAGGGGTCCTCGGCGTAGACGCGCACCTCGATGGCGTGGCCGCGCACCTCCACCTCGTCCTGCGTGACCTGCAGCGATCGGCCCGCGGCGACGTCGAGCTGTGCCTGCACGAGGTCGATGCCGGTGACCTCCTCGGTGACCGGGTGCTCGACCTGCAGGCGGGTGTTCATCTCCAGGAAGTAGGCGTTGCCGTCCGGGGTGACGAGGTACTCGACGGTGCCCGCGTTGGTGTAGCCGACCTCCTTGCACAGCGCGATGGACGCGTCACGGAGCTTGGCATGCACGGACGCGTCGAGGAACGGCGCGGGCGCCTCCTCGACGATCTTCTGGTGGCGCCGCTGGGCCGAGCAGTCGCGATCGGCGAGCGCGACGACGTTGCCGGCGGCGTCGGCGAGCACCTGCACCTCGACGTGCTTGCCGCGCTCGACGTAGGTCTCGATGAGCAGGGTGTCGTCGCCGAACGCCGACGACGCCTCGCGACGGGCGGTGGCGATGGCCGCCTCGAGGTCGGCGGGGTCGCGCACCACATGCATGCCCTTGCCGCCACCACCGGCCGCGGCCTTGACCAGCACCGGGTAGGCATCGGCGGGGACGTCGCCCTCGTCGAAGCGCGCGGTGACCGGGACGCCGGCGCGCTCGGCGAGCTCACGGGCGCGGTCCTTGCGTCCCATCACCTCGATGACGTCGGCCGACGGACCGATCCACACCAGCCCGGCGTCCGCGACCGCGCGGGCGAAGTCGGCCCGCTCGGACAGGAACCCGTAGCCCGGGTGCACGGCCTCGGCGCCGGACTCCTTGGCGGCGGCGAGGATGCGCTCGACGTCGAGGTAGGAGTGCAGCGGCGACGCGGGCCCGATGAGCACGGCATGGTCAGCCTCACGGACGAACGCCGCGTCGGCGTCGGCCTCGGAGTAGACGGCGATGCTGCGCAGCCCGCGCTCGGAGCACGCGCGGATCACCCGCCGGGCGATCTCGCCGCGGTTCGCGATCAGGACGGAGGAGAAGCTCATCGGCTACATCCGGAAGACGCCGAACTGCGGCATCGGGATCGGGGCGTGGGTCGCGGCGGCGAGACCGAGGGCGAGGACGCGGCGGGTGTCGACGGGGTCGATGATCCCGTCGTCCCAGAGCCGGGCCGTGGAGTAGTACGCCGAGCCCTGCTCCTCGTACTGCTCGAGGATCGGTGCGCGGAACGCGGCCTCGTCCTCCTCCGACCACTCCTCGCCGCGGGCCGCCATCGCGTCGCGACGCACGGTGGCCAGCACGGAAGCCGCCTGCTCGCCGCCCATCACCGAGATGCGGGCGTTGGGCCAGGCCCAGAGGAAGCGCGGGTCGTAGGCGCGGCCGCACATGCCGTAGTTGCCGGCGCCGTACGAGCCGCCGATGACGACGGTGAACTTCGGCACCACCGACGACGTGACCGCCGTGACGAGCTTGGCGCCGTCCTTGGCGATGCCGCGGTTCTCGTACTCGCGGCCGACCATGAAGCCGGTGATGTTCTGCAGGAACACCAGCGGGATGCCGCGCTGGTTGGCCAGCTCGATGAAGTGCGCGCCCTTGAGCGCCGACTCGCTGAACAGGATCCCGTTGTTGGCGATGATCGCGACCGGGTGGCCCCAGATGCGCGCGAAGCCGCAGACCAGGGTGTCGCCGTAGAGCGGCTTGAACTCGTGCATGCGCGAGCCGTCGACGATGCGGCGGATGACCTCGCGGACGTCGTACGGCTGACGCGGGTCGGACGGCACCACGTCGTAGATGCCGGCCGGGTCCTCAGCGGGCTCCTCGACCGGGTGGACGTGGATGCTCGACGGGGTGGGCCGCTCGAAGGTGTCGACGATGGAGCGGACGATCTGCAACGCGTGGTCGTCGTCGTCGGCGAGGTGGTCGACAACGCCGGACTGGCGCGCGTGGACGTCGCCGCCGCCGAGGTCCTCGGCCGAGACCTCCTCGCCCGTGGCCGCCTTCACCAGCGGCGGGCCGCCGAGGAAGATCGTGCCCTGGCCCTTCACGATGACGGTCTCGTCGCTCATCGCCGGGACGTAGGCACCGCCGGCCGTGCACGAGCCCATGACGGCCGCGACCTGCCCGATGCCGGCCGCCGACATCTGTGCCTGGTTGAAGAAGATGCGCCCGAAGTGGTGACGGTCGGGGAAGACCTCGTCCTGCATCGGCAGGAACGCGCCGCCGGAGTCGACGAGGTAGATGCAGTGCAGGTTGTTCTGCTTGGCGATGGTCTGCGCGCGGAGGTGCTTCTTGACGGTGAGCGGGTAGTACGTGCCGCCCTTCACCGTGGCGTCGTTGGCGACGATCATGCAGTCGCGCCCGGAGACGCGGCCGATGCCGGTGATGATGCCGGCGCTCGGCACCTCGCCGCCGTACATGTCCCACGCCGCGAGAGGGGCGATCTCGAGGAAGGGCGAGCCGGGGTCGAGGAGGTGGTCGACCCGGTCGCGCGGGAGCAGCTTGCCGCGCGAGACGTGGCGATCGCGGGACTGTTGGCTGCCACCCTGTCGCACGACGTCGAGCCGCTCGCGGAGCTCGTCGACCAGTTCCTTCATGCGGGCAAGGCTAGCATTCACGGTTAACGATCGTTAACTTGTGGATACACTCGTCCTGTGACCCAGCGTCGTCAGCAGATCCTCGACACCGCGGCCGAGCTGTTCGCGGCCCGCGGCTTCCACGGCGTCACCGTGCACGAGATCGGCTCGGCCTGCGGCATCAGCGGCCCGGCGCTCTACAAGCACTTCCGCAACAAGGACGAGCTGCTGGCCGCGTCGCTCACCGACATCAGCGAGACGCTGCTCAAGGAGGGGACCAAGCGGGCGAAGGCCGCGGCGTCGCCGGAGGAGGCGCTCGCGGCGCTCATCGACTGGCACGTCGAGTTCGCCGTCACCCACCCGTCGGTGATCCTGCTCCAGGACCGCGAGTGGCCCAACCTCCAGGCAACGGCTCGCAAGGCCGTCCGCGCGGCACAGCTGGAGTACATCGACGTCTGGGTCGACACCGTCCGCGCCCTCCGCCCGGCGCTCGACCACCCCACCGCCCGCGCCGCCGTCCAGGCGACGTTCGGCCTGCTCAACTCCACGCCGCACAGCGCCCGCATCAGCGCCCCGGCGATGCGCCGGCTCCTGGCCGACATGGCCCAGCGCTCCCTCTCTGCCCCCTAGACTCCGGGGATGGTGGACCTGGGCAAGATCCTCGGGGCGGGGACGGACGTGAAGCGGCTTCAGGAGGTCGTGGACTTCGTCCTCAGCCGCAAGGACGACCTGATGGTCAGCGCGCAGCTGGCGGCGGAGCTGCCGGCGCTGCTCAAGGTGCTCGCCACCGGGCTCGCGGAGTCGGGCAAGCACGCATCGAACGCCGGCACTGCGCTCACCGGGGCGTCTGGTGCCACCGGGCGGCTGAGCGACGGGACCAAGGCGATGGCGTCGATCTCGACGAGCCTGACGGTCATCGCGAAGCTCGTCGGCGACGCGGCGGACGACGTCGCGAAGGTGCCGCTGATGAGCGGGCCGGCGAAGGAGCTGGCGTCGGCCGCCCACGCGCTCGGCGACACCAAGGCCAACCTCGACGCGCTGGCTGGGAACCTCGACGAGGTGTCCGCCGTCCTCAGCACCGTCGGCAAGGCGCTCGAGCAGCTCGGCACGAGCCTCGGCGCCACCGGCGGCGAGGCGGCGAAGCTCGCTGGCGCCTAGACAGGGTCGAACGTCTTGGGTGACGCGGCCTTCCAGTCGCGCCGCCAGTGCTCCGGGACGTCGGACAGTAGCTGGTCGGGCTCGAGCCACTCGAACAGGTCGTAGTACGTCTTCGTGACCTGCGGGTCGACGCGGCGGAACAGCTTGCGCGGATTGAGCTGGTCGAACGAGTCCAGGCCCATCGACGCGACGATCTGCATCGCGCTGTTCACCGTCTTCTCCTGGAACTGGTGGACCCGGTGCCGCTTGTCCTCGACGACGAGGGCGCGCGAGCGCCACGGGTCCTGCGTCGCGACGCCGACCGGGCACGTGTTGGTGTGGCACGTCTGCGCCTGGATGCAGCCGACGGCGAACATCATCGCCCTGGCCGCGAGGGTGAAGTCGGCGCCCTGGCAGATGCGCTTGACGATGTCGATGCCGGTGGCGACCTTGCCGCTCACGCCGATCTTCACGTTCTCCCGCAGCCCGCAGCCGACGAGCGAGTTGTGCACGAACATCAGGCCCTCGGTCAGCGGCATCCCGACGTTGTCCTCGAACTCGACGGGTCCGGCACCGGTGCCGCCCTCCGACCCGTCGACGATGATGAAGTCCGGCCCGTTGCCGGTCTCGATCATCGCCTTGCAGATGGCCAGGAACTCGCGACGCGAGCCGATGCAGAGCTTGAACCCGACGGGCTTGCCGCCGCTGAGCTCGCGCAGCTGCTGGATGAAGTCGATCAGCCCGAGCGGCGAGTCGAAGGCGTTGTGCGCCGGCGGGGAGATGACGGTCTGGCCGATCGGTACGCCGCGCGCCTCGGCCACCTCGGCGTTCACCTTCGACCCCGGGAGCAAGCCGCCGAGCCCGGGCTTCGCGCCCTGCGACAGCTTGATGTTGATGGCCTTCACCTGGTCGAGCGTCGCCCGCTCGGCGAACCGGTCCGGGTCGAAGTGGCCGTCCTCGGTACGGCAGCCGAAGTAGCCCGACGCGACCTCCATGATCAGGTCGCCGCCGAACCGGGTGTGGTGCTTGCTGATCGAGCCCTCGCCGGTGTCGTGCGCGAACCCGCCGAGCGCGGCGCCGCCGTTCAGCGCCTGGATCGCGTTGCCGGACAGCGACCCGAAGCTCATCGCCGAGACGTTCAGCAGCGCGATGTCGTACGGCTTCGTGCAGTGCGGCCCGCCCACTCGGACGCGCGGCGCTCCTCCGTCGGGCTTCGGCTTGGCCCGCAGCGAGTGAGCCACGAACTCGTAGCCGACGGCCGTGACGTCGCGCTTGGTGCCGAAGGGCTCCTCGCCGTGGTTGCCCTTGGCGCGGTCGTAGACGAGGTCGCGCACCTCGCGGTCGAACGGCTTGCCCTCGGTGTTCGCCTCGATGAAGTACTGCTGGATCTCGGGCCGGATGTGCTCGAGCAGGAACCGCGCGTGCCCGAGGACCGGGTAGTTGCGCAGGATGCTGTGCCGCTTCTGCACGACGTCGTAGACGCCGAGGACGGCGAAGAACACCAGCGGCACGGCGATGATCCAGGCGGCCTTGAACGCGAAGGCGAGCGAGGTGGCCATCCCCGCGATGACGAGGAGCATGAAGACGGTGAACCACCGGACCATGGCGTCATCGTCGCACCGGTCGTGGCGGGTGTCACTCGGATCGGATCAGGGCGCGTTGAGCGGGTCCTGCACCTTGCCGAAGCCGCAGCGCTCGGCCAGGTAGTCGAAGATCTGCGCCTTCTGCGGCTCCTTGAAGCGCAGGTAGATCGGCGACGACCCGAACGCCTTGGACTCCAGTCGCAGCGGCACGATGCCGCCGGTGCGGTCCTCGGCGACGACGTGGACGTCGCACCGGTTCGGGATGAACGTGACCTCGGCGTGCAGCGGCTCGCCTCCGG
Organism: Aeromicrobium terrae; assembly: GCF_008039565.1. Classification (GTDB taxonomy): domain Bacteria; phylum Actinomycetota; class Actinomycetes; order Propionibacteriales; family Nocardioidaceae; genus Aeromicrobium; species Aeromicrobium terrae. The sequence goes on along the minus strand of NZ_VDUX01000007.1, from coordinate 86,367 downwards.
GCTCGGTGGTCCGGTCGATCGTCGTGGCGGCATCGCTCTCCGGCGCCAGCAGCGTGGAGCCGTCGACGCGGACGAGGTGGACGGGGTCGCCCTTCGCCGGCGGGGTGACGGTGAAGCCGACGGAGATCGTCGCGTTCTTGCCCTTTCCCCGCACGGTCAGCCGGTCATCGATCACGAGCTTCCCGAGCGTGCGGGCCGCGCAGTCGCGCTTCATGAACCGGCCGACGCTGCCGAAGTGATCGGTCGGCTTCACGGTCGACTCGACGGTCTTGCCGTCGTCGACGGAGTACGTGAGGCGCACCGTCGCGTCGAGGCCGCGACCGCAGCGGGCGGGTGGCATCTCCGTCGTGAGGTTCACCTCCGTGCCCGGCTCGATGACCGCCGGTCCGGTGTAGACGGCCGCCTTGGGCAGCCGGCCGGACTCGAGCCGCGCCTTCTCCACGGTGATCGACGTCGTGCCGTGGTTGACGACCTGCACCGAGAACTTCCGGTTCTGCAGGTCCTGGCGCACCTGCTCAAGCCGGACGGTGACGCCCTTCGGGACGTCGACGGTGTCGTCGCCACCGCACGAGGTGAGTGCGGTGGCGAGGAGGAGCAGGACGACGAGGCGGCGCACCGTCCGAGACTAGATCGGATCAGTCGACGGATGCACCACGCAACGTCCGCCAGCTGACGACCGCGGCGCCGAGGGCGACCAGGATCGCCACCGCCGACGTGGTCTGCACCGCGAGGTCGAACGCCTGGTGGGCGGACCCGATCAGCTCGTCGCCAAGCGAGTTCGGGAAGTTCTTCGCCTGCTCCATCGTGCCGCCGAGCGTCTCGAACGCGGAGTCGTGGCTGCCGAAGCGCGCCACCGCCGGAATGGTCAGCTGCTCGCGGTACGTCATCGTCAGGACGCTGCCGAGCACGGCGGTGCCCAGCACGGCGCCGATCTCGTAGGCGGTCTCGGAGATAGCCGACGCGGCGCCGGCCCGGTCGACCGGGACGCTGGACAGCATCACGTCGTTGGTGAGCGTCTCGGCGAAGCCGATGCCCAGGCCCATGACGGCGAACGCGATCATCACCGTCCAGACCGTGGGCGTGCCGATCGCGGCGATCGCGTAGCCGGCGGCCGAGAGGCCGAAGCTCACGCTCACCACGACGCGCACCGGTGCGTGCCGGACGATGCGCACGACGACGAGGCCGGCGACGATCGTCACCAGCAGCCCGGGCACCAGCACCGCGGCCGCCGACATCGGGCTCAGGCCGGCGACGAGCTGCAGGAACTGCGCCGCGAAGAACAGGAAGCCTGCGTAGCCCATCAGGCTGAGCAGGTTCGCGACGATCGCACCGGTGAAGACGCGGTCGGAGAACAGCGACAGGTCGATCAGCGGGTTGGCCGCGGTGGCCTGGCGGTGCACGAAGAGCGCGCCGCCGACCGCACTGATCCCGAGCGCCATCAGCACGTGCTGGCCGACGCCGTGCTCGGCGATCTGCTTGATGCCGTAGACGAACGGCAGCATCGCCGTCATCGACCAGACGATCCCGGGGACGTCGATGCGGCCGGGGTTCGGGTCGCGCGACTCGGGCACGAGCAGGACGGCCGTCGCGAGGAAGACCACGATGATCGGCACGTTGACCAGGAACACCGAGCCCCACCAGAAGTGCTCGAGCAGGTAGCCGCCGACGACCGGGCCGAGGGCGGAGCCGCCGGCGAACGTCGCAGCCCAGACGGCCACGGCGACGCGTCGGTCTGCGCGATGAGCGAAGACCGTGCGGATGAGCGAGAGCGTCGACGGCATGAGCGTCGCGCCGAAGACGCCGAGCAGCGCGCGGGCGCCCAGCAGCGCCTCGGCGGACGGGCTGAACGCGGCGAGCACCGACGCGGCGCCGAAGCCGGTGGCGCCGATGAGCAGGAGGCGGCGACGGCCGATGCGGTCACCGAGGCTGCCGGCGGCCACGAGCAGGCCGGCGAGCATCAGCGGATAGATGTCGACGAGCCACATCAGCTGCTCGCCGGTGGGACGCAGGGCGACGCTGACCTGCGGCAACGCGAACGTGAGCACCGTGTTGTCGATGGACGTCAGCAGCACGGGCAGCACGATGACCGCGAGGGCGAGCCACTCGCGGGGACCGGCCCGGTGCGGGCGAACGTCGATCAAGGTCACCCGCTCAACTATACCGTCCAGACGGTACAGTTCAAACGCCGACCACTGTGATCTCGGACGCTATGCTCACCGCATGCCGGCCACGGAGCGATCGACGCGTGACCGGCTGCTCGACGCCTTCGAGACGCTGCTCGTCACCGCCGGCAGCCGGGCCGCCACTCTCGACGCCGTCGCCGCCGAGGCCGACGTCTCCAAGGGCGGCCTGCTCTACCACTTCCCGAGCAAGGACGAGCTCGTCGACGCCATGCTCGAGCGGCTCCGCGAGATGGGGGCGGCCGACGCCGAGCGGATGGCGGCTGCGAAGAACGGGCCCGTCGCCTACTACCTCGAGACGTCGGTGAACAACGGCAGCGACTTCGACCGCGCCCTCACCGCCGCCGCCCGCATCGCGCAGGAGAACGACTCGCGCGCCGGCGCCGCGCTGGCCGACCTCCGCGACGGCTGGTTCGCCGTCCTGCGCGAGCACCTCGGCGACGAGGCCCTCGCCCGCACCATCCAGCTCATCGGCGACGGCCTCTACTTCGACGACACCACCGGCCTCGCCGAGAAGAGTGCCCTCAAGCACGTCCGCGCCGTGCTCAAGCGGCTCGACGTGCTCTAGGCGAGCACGTCGTCGAGGGCCGCGAGGATCAGCTCGACGGACTCCGGCGTGGCGTTGGGGCCCATGAGGCCGATGCGCCAGACGGACGACGCGTAGGCACCGGCACCGGCACCGATCTCGATGCTGTGCTTCTCGAGCAGCGCCTTGCGGACGGTGGCCGAGTCGACGCCGTCGGGCACCTTGACCGTGGTGAGCTCGGGCAGGCGGTGGCCCTCGGCGGCGAACAGCTCGAGGCCGCGCTCCTCCAGGCCGTCCTGGAGCAGCTTTCCGGCAGCCGCGTGCCGCTCCCAGACGGCGGGCAGGCCCTCGTCGAGGATCCGCGCGAGACCGGCGTGCAGGCTCGCGACCATCGCCGTCGGCGCCGTGTGGTGGTAGGTGCGGCCGCCCGAGCCGGACGCCTCGCCGACGTAGCCACCGAGCAGCCCGAGGTCGAGGTACCAGGAACGCGGCTTCTCGACCCGACGCTCGAACGCGCGGTCGTTGATCGTGAACGGCGCGAGCCCCGGCGCGACGCCGATGCACTTCTGCGTGCCGGCGTAGCCGACGTCGATGCCCCAGTCGTCGGCGCGCAGCTCGATGCCGGCGATGCTCGTGACCGCGTCGACGAGCAGCAGCGCGTCCCCCTTGTCGGCGCCGAGCGCCGCGATGTCGGAGCGCACGCCCGTGGAGGTCTCGGCGTGCACGGCCGCGATGATCGCCGGCGACGGCTGGGCGGACAGCACGCGGTCGACGTCGACCGGCTGGCCCCACTCGTGCTCGACCGGCACCACCTCGGCGCCGCAGCGGGCCGCCACGTCGCACATGCGCTGGCCGAAGAGTCCATTGACCGCGACCACCACGACGTCGCCCTCGTGCACCGTGTTCACGAACGCGGCTTCCATGCCCGCCGAGCCGGTGGCCGACAGCGGGATGGTTCGGGCGTTGTCGGTGCCCCACACCTGGCGGAGCATCGCGCACGTCTCGTCCATCAGCTCCAGGAACACCGGGTCGAGGTGCCCGAGCAGGGGATCGGCGAACGCCGCCGTGGCCCCCGGGTACGGGTTCGTGGGGCCGGGGCCGAACAGGTGGCGGTGGGGGATCTCCATGCCCGCGACGCTACCGGGCGCTGTCAGAGCGCCGTGACACGATTCCGTCGTGATCGAGCTGCGCAAGATCGAGGCCGCCGACCTCCCGATCTTCTGGACCCACCTGCGCGACCCGGAAGCCCAGCGCATGGCCGCCTTCACCCGGCCGTACCACTACGACCGCGACGCCTTCGACGTCCACTGGGCGAAGATCCTGGCCGACCCGAGCATCCTGCCGCGCACGGTCGTGGCCGACGGGGCGGTCGCCGGGAACGTCGCCACGTTCGGCGACCCGGACGAGCGGGAGGTCACCTACTGGATCGACCCGCAGCACTGGGGCCGCGGCGTCGCCACCACCGCGCTGACGCTGCTGCTCGAGCTGGACGGCACCCGCCCGATGCACGCCCACGCGGCCGCAGACAACGCCGCTTCGGTCCGGGTGCTCGAGAAGTGTGGCTTCCAGGTCGTCGGTCACGACTCGGGGTACGCGCTCGCGCGCGACGGGGAGATCGACGAGGTCGCGCTCGTCCTCGCGTAGCTACGAATGCTCCTCCAGGTCGGCCGGGTCGTAGCGGGCCACGCCGCCCTTCGTGGTGAGCCACCACGAGCCGAAGGCCTCGACGGATGAGTAGCCGGTGGTGTCCGTGGGCACGCTCGCGACCTTGCGGCCGGCTGGGTCGACCGCGACGAAGAAGCCGCCGCTGCGGGTGAAGTCCGGTGGCGTGTGCTTGCCGGACAGCCAGAGGGTCCTCCCGCGCGCGAGGAACCCACCGGCCCAGCCGCCGAGGTCGTCGCTCACGGTGACCTTCCCGGACGCGAGGTCGATCCGCGCGACGCGCTCCACCTCGAGGCAGCCCGTCACCCAGAGCGCGTCGTCGACCACGCGCATCGGGCCGCACGCCACGAACGGCTTCGGCATGGCGAACGTGCGCACGACCGTCGCGCTCGTGGGGTCGACCTCGGCGATGCGGTTGTCGTCGAACATGTCGACGTAGAGACGGTCGTCGTGGGCGAGCACCCGCATGGGGCCGCCGTTGCCTGGGGTGCCGACCTTCACGCGGCCCGCGACCTTCTCGGTCTTCGGGTCGATGCGCGCCACCGTCCCCCCGTGGTGCTCCGCCACCCACACCTCGTCGGTGGTGGCCGCGAGCCCGATCGGGTAGTCCTCGATCGTGACCTTCGCGGTGATCTTCCCCGTCGCGCGGTCCAGCCGGTGCACCACGCCGCCCTCGCCGTCCGACACCCACACCGAGCCGAACGCGTCCACCGCGTCGTAGGCCGGGACGTCACGCCGCCAGCGCAGCCGCTCCCTCTCCGGGTCGACGCTCACGACCGACGTGTCGGACCCGACCAGGATCGAGTCCTTCCCGGCGAACACGTCCGCCTCCTCGAGGTCGGTGGCGACCCACGACGCCGGCTGAACGTGCGACGGCAGCTTCGAGTAGGTGGAGGTCGGCGACGGAACGGGCTCGGGTGAGCTCGCGGCCTTCGGCTCGTCGCTGCCGCTGCTGCACGCGGTGGTGGCCAGCACGAGGCTCACGACCAGGGAGCTCAGCTTCGCGACCATGGGGACCTCGCTCGTCCCCGATCACCCCACTGTAGACCTCAGAGCACCGCGCCGGGATTGAGAATTCCCTGCGGATCCAGGGCTTCCTTGACCCGGCGGTTCAGGTCCATGACGTCCTCGCCGAGCTGGTCGGGGAGGGCGGACTTCTTGGTCCGGCCCACGCCGTGCTCACCGGTGATGGTGCCGCCGAGCCTGATGGCGGCCTTCATCACGGCGGCGAACGCCTCGGCCGCACGGCGCACGGAGTCGGGGTCCTTCTCGTCGAACACGATGATCGGATGGGTGTTGCCGTCGCCGGCGTGCGCGACGACGGGGATCTCGACGTCGTGCTCGGCCGCGATGGCGGCGATGGCGGCGAGCAGGTCGGGCAGCAGCGGGACGGCCGCGCCGACGTCCTCGAGCATGAGCGTGCCGCGGGCCTCGATCGCCGGGAACGCAGCGCGCCGGGCCTCGACGAACTGCTCGCCCTCGTCCGGGTCGTCGGTGACGAAGACCTCGGTGGCGCCCGCGGCGGTGCACGCGTCGCGCATCAGGCCGATCTCCTCCGGCCGCGCCGACGCCGGCGCGTCCGACTGGGCGACGAGCAGCGCACCGGCGCTCCGGTCGAGCCCCATCGGCCGATAGTCCTCGACCGCGTTGATCGACGCGGCGTCCATCAGCTCGAGCATCGACGGGCGCAGCGTCCGGCGCATCGCCACGACCGCGCGCGCCGAGGCGTCGACCGTGGGGAACGTCGCGACGAGCGTCGACCGCGCGGCCTGTTCCGGGACCAGCCGCAGGATCGCCCGCGTGACGATGCCGAGCGTGCCCTCCGATCCGACGAACAGCTTGAGCAGGCTCAGCCCCGCGACGTCCTTGATGCGCTTGCCGCCGAGCGTGACGAGCCGGCCGTCGGCCAGCACGACGTCGAGGCCGAGCACGTAGTCGGTGGTGACGCCGTACTTCACGCAGCACAGGCCGCCGGCGTTGGTGGCGATGTTGCCGCCGATGGAGCAGATCTCGTACGACGACGGATCAGGCGGGTACCAGAGCCTGTGCTCCGCGGCGGCAAGCTTCACCTCGCGGTTGAACGCGCCCGGCTCGACGACCGCGACCTGGCACTCGGTGTCGATCTCGATCGCCCGCATCCTCTCCAGGCTGAGCACGATGCCGCCGTCGACGGCGCTCGAGCCGCCGGACAGCCCGCTGCCCGCGCCACGCGGCACCACGGGCACACCGTGCTCGGCGGCCCACCGCACCGTGGTCTGCACCTGCGACGCGTCCTCCGCCCGCACGACAGCGATCGGCGTCCCGGCGTTCGGGTCCTGCGACCAGTCGAACCGGTACCCCTCGACGACGTCGGGGTCGGTGAGGACGACGGACTCCGGCAGCAGCTCTCTCAGGTGGTTGAGCTTGTCGAAGCCACGTCCTTTCGCTCCCCCACTCGCAGAGCTCGTGGGAGGTGCCCCCATGCTCAAGAACCGTTCTTGCGCAGCTCGAGGAAGATGCTCGGGCCGAAGTCGCGTGAGGCGAGGCGCCGCTGCGCGGCCTTCTCCGCGGCGAGCATGACGCTCATGGGCAGCATCTTCTTCAGCCGCTCGCTGCGCAGGTTCGACACCGACAGCTTGTCGACGAGGTGCAGTCCGGCCGACGACAGCTGGCCGACCACGGTGTCGATGTTGTGGTTCACGAACGCGATCGCGTCGGGCTCGTCGGCCGGCGCGGTGCGGATGCTCACCGGCTCGGTGGGCAGCGGCTTGCCCTCCTTCTTGTACCGGCGGCGGTTCTTGAAGTGCCCGTAGTTGGCGACCTCGATGAGTGCGGTGGCGCCCGGCTTCAGCACGCGGGCGATCTCCGCGAACTCCGCCGACGGCTCGGGGATGTGGTGCATGACGCGCACCATCGTGAGGAGGTCGAGCGAGGCGTCGTCGAACTGGAGGTCGTCGGCCTGCATCTGGATCTGCTCGACGTCGGTGCCCGCGAGCACCTTCTTGGCGGCCTCGAGCTGGGTGAGGCTGGGCTCGGCCAGGGTCACGTGGTCGGCGTACTCACGCAGCAGCAGGCAGAGGCGCCCGAACCCGCCGCCGACGTCGGCGGCGCGGCCGAAGTGGCGTCCGTCGAGCAGCCGCCGGATGGCGATCTCCTCGGCCGCGTGCTCGTAGTCGCGGTTGTCCCAGTACTTGGTGTAGTCGTACCCCCGGTCGTACTGGTCGGCGACCTTCTTGCTGGGCTTCTCGTCCGTCACCCGGCAACCCTAACGGAATCGACGAGGCCCGAAATTCGGCTCCGTCTTGGTCATTCCGGCCTTGCGGGCGACCTTCGTGTTGGGCGAGCGGAACATGCGCAGCTGGTAGCGGCGCTCGCGCCCGAACGCACCCCGGAGCCCGCCGCGACGGGAGCGGTTGAGCAGCTTCTTCGACGCCGAGACCGAGTCCGGCGACCGCGCGACCAGCGCGTCCACCAGCTCCATGGCCGGCTTCATCGGGTCGTCCGCGACGCCGGTGGCGAGGCCGTGGTCGGCGGCCTGCTGCCCGGAGAACACCTCGCCGGTCATCACCAGACGCTTGGCGACGTCGGCCGGGACGAGCTCGGACAGCGGCACGGTGCCGCTCATGTCGGGCACGAGGCCCCACTTGGCCTCGAGGATCGACCACTGGCAGTCGGGGGTCGTGAACCGGAAGTCGGCGGCGACGGCGAGCTGGAAGCCGCCCCCGAACACGTGACCGCGCGTCACCGCGATGACCGGGACGGGCAGCTCGCGCCACGTCCACAGCGCCTGTTGGAACAGGTTGGTTCCGCGGAACGGGTTGGGCACGAAGAACCGGACGACCCGCGACGGCTTCTTGCCGGCGGCGGCGAAGTCGAGGCCCGCGCAGAACGACTCCCCAGCGCCCTGCAGGATCACGACGCGCACGTCACGGTTGCGCTTGATGGCCGCGGCGGCGTCGAGCAGGCCCTGCAGCATGTCGAGCTCGATGCCGTTCAGCTTGTCCGGCCGGTTCAGCCAGACGTACGCGATCGGGCCCTCGATCTCGGTACGTACACGGGGTTCGGTCACGTACCGAGGGTATCGGCGGCCCGTGCGCCCGTCCGCCGGGACCGCTACGTTGCTGAACAGATCAACGTTTCGGGGCGGGACCAAGCGACAACCCCTTCGGGGGTGGACGGAGAGGTCGACGATGGTGAACGTGAAACGGCTGCCGATGCCGATCATGGAGTCTTACGACTGGCAGAACGAGGGAGCGTGCCGGGACGTCGAGCCCGACGCCTTCTTCTCCCCCGAGGCCGAGCGCGGCCTGCGGCGGGTGCGCCGCGAGGAGGCCGCCAAGGCCCTGTGCGCCCGGTGCCCGGTGCTCGACGTGTGCCGCGAGCACGCGCTCACCGTCCAGGAGCCGTACGGCGTGTGGGGCGGGCTCAGCGAGTCCGAGCGCCACGAGCTGTTGCAGTCCACGCGAGCCGCCTAGTACCGCGCTCCGTCCTGGCGCCCCCCGGTCGTCAGGCTGGAGCGCGGCACCGGCAACACGACCACGGTCGCCCGCCCGGCAGTGCCGGGACGAGGGCCCGTGGGCCCGAGCTCGGCCCAACCGGGGCCTAGGACGAGGGGCCTAGCGGGTCTGCCAGGCGTCCTCGTCGACCGTGCGCGCGACGACGTCCTTCGGGAGGTCGCCGGCGGCCAGGTGGGCGAGGGTGGTGGTCTCGAAGACCTCGCGCAGGCTGCTGCGCGCCGCGATCCAGACGGTCTGCAGCACCTCGGCGGACTCGTTGTACTTCACGTTCTCCGGCCGCAGGCCGTAGACGCTGAGCAGCGGACCGTCGACGGCGCGGATGACGTCGGCGATCGCGACGGACGACGGATCGGCGGCCATCCGCCAGCCGCCCGCCTGCCCGCGCTGGCTCGCGACGATGGCGGCTCGCCGCAGGTCGGCCAGGATCGCCTGGAGGAACGTCGCCGGGATGTCCTGCTTCGCCGCGATGCGCTCGGCCGAGACGACGTCGTCGGAACGGGCGATCTCGATCAGCGCCCGGAGCGCATAGTCCGACTTCGTCGACACCCGCATGCGCCCACTATCTCAGAGCGTGCGTGGACCGATGTCTCAGTTCCCGAGACACCATCTAAGTCGATCAATATAGTTGTTTTACTTGATCTAGACGGGTTTGGCACCCCCAGCCGCCCACCAGCACAAGGAGAAGCTCCATGCACAGGACCGTTCCGTTCCGACGTCGCCCCGCGGTGGTGACAGCCCTGCTCCTGGCAGCGTCGGTGATCCTCGCGTCCTGCGCGGACACCTCCGGCGACTCCGACTCCGCCAAGGGCAACGTCAGCATCGTCGGCTTCTCGGTCATGCAGACCGCGAACAAGAAGGTCATCGCGGACTTCAAGAAGACCGACGAGGGCAAGGACATCAGCTTCAAGGAGTCGTACGGCGCGTCCGGCGACCAGGCCCGCTCGGTCATCGCCGGCCTGAAGGCCGACGAGGCGCACCTGTCGCTCGAGCCCGACGTCGCGAAGCTCGTCGACGCCGGCCTCGTCGCGGACAGCTGGAAGGACAACGCCAACAAGGGCATCCTCACCCAGTCCGTGGTGGTCTTCGTGGTCCGCAAGGGCAACCCGAAGAACCTCAAGACGTGGGCCGACCTCGCCAAGCCGGGCGTCGAGATCGTCTCGCCGAACCCCGGCTCCTCCGGCTCCGCCAAGTGGAACATCCTCGCGGCCTGGGGCTCGGCGGGCCTCGGCGCGGACGACGGCGACGCCTCGGCCACCGCGTTCATCACGAAGCTGCTGAAGAACATCGTCGCCTTCCCGGGCAGCGGCCACGACGCGACCACCGCGTTCCAGGGCGGCACCGGTGACGTCCTCCTCTCCTACGAGAACGAGGCGATCCAGGCCAAGCAGGCCGGGCTCGACGCCGACTACGTCGTGCCGGACACCACGCTGCTGATCCAGAACCCGGTCGCGCTGACCAAGGACGCGAGCGAGGCGTCGAAGACGTTCCTGGAGTACCAGCTCAGCGACGCGGCCCAGAAGGTCTACGCCACCTTCGGCTTCCGTCCGCTGAACCCGGACATCAAGGTCTCGGTGAAGGGCGCGAACAGCGAGTCGGACCCGTTCCCGCAGCCGACGACCCTGCTGACGATCGACGACGACTTCGGTGGCTGGAGCGAGGCGAACAAGAAGTTCTTCGACGAGAAGAACGGCATCATCACCAAGCTCCTGGCGAAGTCCGGGAAGAGCTGACGTGGTAGCCACGTCGGGTGCGGCCAGGCTCAGACCTGGTCGCACCCGGCGGACTCCCGCTGCCGATCAGCTGCAGGCGGGGTCCGCCCTCGCACTCGGGATCTCGACGCTCTGGTTCAGCCTGCTCGTCCTGATCCCTCTCGCCGCCGTGGTCGCTGCCGCGGCGGCTGACGGCTGGTCGGACTTCTGGAACGTCCTCACCAGCTCGCAGACCGCCGCCGCGATCGTCCTCACCGTCACCCAGGCGCTGATGGTCACGGCGGTCAACGTCGTCATGGGCACCGCGCTGGCGTGGGTGCTCGTCCGCGACCGGTTCTGGGGCCGGCGCGCGCTCGACATCGTCGTCGACGTGCCGTTCGCGCTCCCGACGATCGTCGCCGGCCTCGTGCTCCTGGCGCTGTACGGGCAGAACAGCCCGGTCGGCGTCAACGTCGCGAACACCCGGTTCGCGGTCTTTCTCGCGCTCGCGTTCGTGACGCTGCCGTTCGTCGTGCGCACCGTGCAGCCCGTGCTCGAGGCGCTCGAGCCGGAGGTCGAGGAGGCCGCCCAGTCGCTCGGCGCGAGCCGCGTGACGACGTTCCGGCGCGTGATCCTCCCCGCGCTGGTGCCGGCCATCACCGCCGGCGCCGCGCTCTCGTTCGCCCGCGGCATCAGCGAGTACGGCTCGCTCGTGCTGCTGTCCGGCAACCTCCCCAACCACACCGAGGTCGCGTCCGTCCGCGTGCTCACCTACATCGAGAACGGCAACCGTGCCGCGGCCGCGTCGGTCAGCGCCGTGCTGCTCGTCGTGGCGCTGCTGGCAATCATCGCCCTCGACCTGCTCCAGCGGAGGCTGAGGCGTCATGAGGGCTGATCGGAGGACCGGCGCCGGAGGCTGGGTGCTGCGTGGCGTCGTCGTCACCTACGTCGTGCTGCTGGTCGCCTGGCCCACCGGCCTGGTGTTCAAGCGCGCGTTCCAGGACGGCATCGACACGTTCTTCAGCTCGCTGACCTCGCCCGACGTGCAGCACGCGCTCGCGCTCACCGTGACCGTCGCCGGCTGGGCGGTCGTCATCAACCTGGTGTTCGGCGTCGCGATCTCGCTGCTGCTCGTGCGCTACCGGTTCCCGGGCCGCCGCATCCTCTCCGTCCTGATCGACGTGCCACTGTCGGTGTCGCCGGTGGTCGTCGGCCTCGCGCTCGTGCTCGTCTACAACGCGCGCGACGGGTGGTTCGGCACGACCCTCGCCACCTGGGGCTTCCAGGTCATCTTCTCCACCCCCGGCATGATCATGGCGACCGTCTTCGTCGCCCTGCCCCTCGTCGTCCGCGAGGTCACGCCGGTGCTCGAGGAGATCGGCACCGACCAGGAGCAGGCGGCGCGCAGCCTCGGCGCCGGCGGCTTCCAGACGTTCTGGCGCATCACGCTGCCCGGCATCCGCTGGGCGATCGTCTACGGTCTGGTGCTCGCCGTCGCGCGCTCCATCGGCGAGTTCGGCGCGGTGAAGATCGTCTCCGGCAACATCACCGGTCAGAGCCAGACCGCGACGCTCGCCGTGGAGCAGACGTACCAGAACTTCGACCACCAGGCGGCCTACGCGATCGCCGCCCTCCTCGCCTTCACCGCGATGCTCTGCCTGATCGTCGTCGCGATCCTCCGTCCGAAGGAGCAGCACTGATGTCCATCCGCGCCACGAACGTGACCAAGACGTTCGGCGACTTCGTCGCCCTCGACGACGTCACCGTGGACCTCCCCACCGGCCACCTCACGGCCCTGCTCGGCCCGTCGGGCGGCGGCAAGTCCACGCTCCTGCGGATCATCGCCGGCCTCGACACCGCCGACTCCGGCACCGTCGAGATCGAGGGCGTCGAGGCCAGCCACCTGCCGCCGCAGAAGCGCAACGTCGGCTTCGTGTTCCAGCACTACGCCGCGTTCAAGCACATGTCGGTGGCCAAGAACGTCGCGTTCGGTCTCGAAATCCGCAAGCGCAAGAAGGCGGACATCGACGCCAAGGTGAAGGAGCTGCTCGAGCTCGTGCACCTCAGCCAGTTCGCCGACCGGATGCCGTCGCAGCTGTCCGGCGGCCAGCGCCAGCGCATGGCCCTGGCCCGCGCGCTCGCGGTGGAGCCGTCGGTGCTGCTGCTCGACGAGCCCTTCGGCGCGCTCGACGCCCAGGTCCGCAAGGAGCTGCGCGACTGGCTGCGCCGCCTGCACGACGAGATCCCGGTGACCACCGTCTTCGTCACCCACGATCAGGAGGAGGCGCTCGAGGTGGCCGACGAGATCGTGGTGATCAACCACGGTCGCGTCGAGCAGGTCGGCACGCCGGACGAGGTGTACCACCAGCCGGCCAACGACTTCGTGATGAGCTTCCTCGGCCCCACGACCACGCTGAACGGCTCGGCCGTCCGCCCGCACGACATCGACGTCTTCAACCAGCCGGTCGCCGGGCCCGCGGTGGAGGGCACGCTGACCGAGCTCAAGCGGATCGGCTTCGACGTCCGGGCCACGATCGACACCGCCGGCGGCGAGCACGTGACCGTCCACCTGACCCGCACCCACGCCGACGAGCGCGGTCTCGACGTCGGTCAGCGCGTCTGGATCGTGACCTCGGCCGAGCGGAGGCCCGTGGCGCAAACCGGCCTCGCCTGACCCTCTCCGGCGCGACGATGGTGCCGTGCGCACGTCATCGCCGCCCCGGTGGGTGGTCCTCGCGATCGCGGTCCAGGTCCTGGTGCCGCTCGTCGCGCTGTTCTCCCCCGACCTCCCCAATCGCGGTGGGTTCCAGATGTACTCCGCGCTCGGGACGGTCCGGATGACGGTGCTCGACGACGACGGTCACCGGCTCCGGGTCGACCCCGACCTGTTCGCCGGCATCGTGCGTCCGGAGCTGTCCTGGCTCGACGCGCTGCCGGACTACCTCTGCAAGCACGTCCCGGACGCCGCGACCGTGGAGGTCAGCCAGAACGGCGACACGCGGAGGGCGACGTGCTGACCGCCGACCGCGCCACCGCGCTGGCCCGCATCGGGCTCGGCCTGGCCGGTCTGCTGAACGCCGCGGAGGGGTGGACCCTGCTGACCCGGATCGCCGACGGACGCCTCGCGCTGCCGGTGACCGACGCCGCGCCCCCGGTGCAGACGTGGTCGGTGGCCGTCCTCACCGGCGCTGCGATGCTGGCGGCTCTCGCCGTGGTCCTCGGCTGGCGGACCCGCGCCGCGGCCCTCGTCCTCGCCGGCACCGACGTGCTGGTCCTGCTGTGGGACCAGCAGACGTACAGCAGCCACCGGCTGCTCTCGACGATCCTGCTCGTCCTGCTCGCGTTCGCCGGCTCGGACCGCACGTGGGCGGTGCGCCGCAGCGAGGCCGAGCCGCCCCCGTGGCCGCGGCTGCTGATGATGAGCCAGCTGTCGGTCTGCTACCTGTTCGCCGCGCTCAGCAAGCTGAACACGACGTTCCTGACCGGCGCGCCCCTGCACGCGTGGCTGCGGTGGGACCTGCCGGTGCTGCTCACGTTCGCCATGGCGATCGGGGCCGTCCTCACCGAGCTGTTCATCGCGGTCGCGCTCTGGTCGCGCCGGTTCCGCCCCCTGGCCGTGGCCCTCGGCGTGCTGCTGCACGTCTCGATCGTCGTCGGCCTCGCCGACCAGACCTGGCCGCTGGTGGCGTTCGCTCTCACCTGCGTGCCGCTCTACGGGCTGTTCCTCACCGAGGCGTCGGGACGCTACGCCCCCAGACATGCAGCAAGCCCCGGCATGATCCGCACCGGGGCTTGACTGCTGTGGTGCGCGAGGGGGGAGTCGAACCCCCACGCCCTTGCGGACACTGGCACCTGAAGCCAGCGCGTCTACCATTCCGCCACCCGCGCAGTGGCCCCGAAAACGTTCTCCAGGACCGGAGGACGAGTCTAACAGCCGCGCCAGGTCGTCATCTCGGCCAGGGCCGATACGATCGCAAGGACGCCGAATCGATCGAGGAGAGGGGGTGGAAGCGATGGCCGGAGTCCTGCAGCGGTTCGAGCAGCGGCTCGAGGGCGCCGTCACGGGTGCGTTCGCGCGCGCGTTCCGCAGCGCCGTGCAGCCGGTGGAGATCGCGGCCGCCCTCCAGCGCGAGGTCGACAACTCCGCGCACATCCTGTCCCGTGAGCGACGCCTGGTGCCCAACGACTTCACCGTCGAGCTCGCCCCGACGGACCACGAGCGCCTGACCCAGTTCGGCGACACCCTGGCCGCCGAGCTCGCGAAGCTGGTCGAGGAGCACGTCAAGGAGCAGCACTACACGCTGTCCGGGCCGCTGGCCATCCGCTTCGTCGAGGCTCCGGACCTCGGCACCGGCCGCTTCCGCGTGAAGGGCCGCACCAACGCCTCCGTCCGCCCGGTCGAGGGGCAGCGGATGACCGAGACCGCCATCCGCTCGTCGGACGTGGTGATCGAGGTCAACGGCATGCAGCACCCGCTCACGCCGCCGGGCGTCGTGATCGGCCGCAGCTCCGACGCCGCGCTGCGCATCGACGACCCCGGCATCTCCCGCCGGCACGCCGAGATCTCGGTCCACGAGGTCGACGGCACCACCGTCGTCACCGTGAAGGACCTCGGCTCCACCAACGGCGTCATCCTCAACGGCCACCGCGTCGACAAGGCCCCTGTCCGCGACGGCTCGGAGATCCGGCTCGGCAACACGGTGATCACGATCCGCATCTCCACCTCGGAGGCGCCCGGCTGATGTCCGAGCTCACCCTCACCCTCATCAAGCTCGGCTTCCTCGCCGTGCTCTGGCTGTTCGTGCTCTCGGCCATCTCGGTCATCCGCTCGGACATCTTCGGCACCAAGGCACCGGCCCCGGCCGGCCGGCCGCAGGCGAAGCCCAAGAAGCAGCCGGCCAAGCCCCGCCAGAAGCAGCGCAAGCCGTCCCGCGGCGTGCCCACCAAGCTGCAGATCGTCGGCGGGCCCAACAGTGGACAGAGCGTGCCGCTCGGCGAGGACCCGATCCTGCTGGGCCGCGGCACCGACGCCACCATCCGGCTCGACGACGACTACGTCTCCACCCGACACGCGCGGTTCGCCAGCAACGGTGAGCAGTGGTTCGTGGAAGATCTCGGCTCCACCAACGGCACCTACCTCGGCAGCCAGCGCATCACGTCGCCGGTCGCGGTGGGCCTGGGCATCCAGGTCCGTCTCGGCAAGACGATCGTCGAGCTGCGGAAGTAAGCGATGACCTCACTGAAACTTCGATACGTCGCGCTCACCGACACCGGTCTGCGCCGGTCGACCAACCAGGACTCCGGCTACGCGAGCGACCGGCTGATCGCCATCGCCGACGGCATGGGCGGAGCGGCCGCCGGTGACCTCGCGTCCGCCTCGGTCATGAACGTCATCCGCGAGCTCGACCGCGACCTCAGCGACGTCGACCCGCTCCAGGCGCTCGGCACCGCCGTCCAGGCGGCCAACGACCGGCTCGGCGAGCTGATCGTCGACGACCCGGCCGTCGAGGGCATGGGCACCACGCTCGAGGCGATGCTGTGGGACGGCCACCGGTTCGCCCGGGCGCACATCGGCGACTCCCGCGCGTACCTCCTGCGCGACGGCGAGCTGACGCAGGTCAGCACCGACCACACGTTCGTGCAGAGCCTCGTCGAGGAGGGCAAGCTCACCAAGGAGGAGGCGCGGATCCACCCGCACCGCTCGCTCCTGCGCCGCGTGCTGCTCGGCCGCGACGACAACGCCCCCGACCTCGACTACGTCGAGGGCCGGCTCGGCGACCGGTTCCTGCTCTGCAGCGACGGCCTCAGCGACATGGTCGAGGACGACGTCATCGCCGAGGCCCTGGCGGCCGAGACCATCGACATGGCCGCCACCGAGCTCGTCCGGCTCGCGCTCGAGGCCGGCGGCTACGACAACGTCACCGTCGTCATCGGCGAGCTCGTCGACGCGAGCGAGGACCCGGACGAGCACCTCTCCTCCTCCGACGGCCGGCCCCAGCTCGTCGGCGCGGCGGCGGGTGGCCCGCGCGGGCGCACGGGTCACGAGGCCGGGCACGGCACCGAGGGCCAGCACCTCGCCGTCGATCCCGAGGAGCTGCGCTACGCCCCCCGGCCGCCCGGCCGGATGCGGTGGTTCCGGCGGATCCTGGCGATCGTGGTGATCATCGGGGCCCTCGTCGTGGCCGGCGTCTACGCGTACAGCTGGAGCCAGGACCAGTACTTCGTCGCCGCGCACGACGGCAAGGTCACCATCTACAAGGGTGTCGAGGCCGACCTGCCGGGCATCACGCTCAAGCACGTCGACGCCGTCACCGACGTCTCCGTCGACACGCTGCCCGGCTACCTGCAGAAGCAGGTGCGCGAGGGCATCGAGGCGTCCAGCCGCGACGACGCCACCACGATCGTCAACGACCTCCAGCAGCTCGCCACGCCCAAGCCCTCGCCGTCACCGTCGCCCTCGCCGTCCGCGTCGCCGACGAAGAAGAAGTCATGACCGCCCAGCCCACCTGGGTACCCCGCAAGCGCCGCGGCGCCGAGTTCTTCCTGACCATCCTCGCGGTGCTCATCGGCATCGCCGCGTACTGCGCCGTGGGCCTCGGCGTGAAGGGCAGCATCCCGGCCGGCGTCGTGAAGCTCGCCGTCGCGCTCATCGCCTTCGCCGTCATCGCGCACATGCTGGTGCGTCGGGTCGCCCCGTACGCCGACCCGGTGCTCCTGCCGCTGGTGCTCGCGCTCAACGGGCTCGGCCTGGCGATGATCTACCGGCTCGACCTCGGCCGCACCGAGATCGACGCGAACCGCCAGCAGTTCGCGAACTCCCAGCTGATCTGGACCTTGCTCGGCATCGGCGCGTTCGCGGTGGTGCTCGTCGTCATCCGCGACCACCGCCGCCTGCAGGCGCTCACCTACACGTTCGGGTTCGCCGCCATCGCGCTGCTGACCCTCCCCCTGCTGCCGGTCGTCGGTCGCACCATCAACGGCGCCCGCATCTGGGTCAACTTCGGCCCGTTCAGCTTCCAGCCCGGTGAGGCGGCCAAGATCTGCCTGGCCATCTTCTTCGCCGGCTACCTCGTGGTGAAGCGCGACGCGCTCGCGCTGGCCGGCCGCCGCGTGCTGGGCGTCGACCTGCCCCGCGGCCGCGACCTGGGCCCGATCCTCGCGGGCTGGCTGGTCAGCGTCGGCATCCTCGTGTTCCAGCGCGACCTCGGCTCGTCGCTCCTCTTCTTCGGCCTGTTCGTCGTCATGCTCTACGTCGCCACCGAGCGGCCCGGGTGGCTCGTCGTCGGTGCCGGCCTGTTCGCCGCGGGCGCGTGGTTCGGCTACCTCGCGTTCTCGCACGTCCAGGTGCGCTTCGACGCCTGGCTCGACCCGTTCGGCGACCCCGACCGCAACGGCCAGATCATCAACGGCCTGTTCGGGCTCGCGCACGGCGGCATCCTCGGCCGCGGTCTCGGGCAGGGCAGTCCGCAGCTGACGCCGTACTCGTTCTCCGACTTCATCGCCGCGTCCATGGGCGAGGAGCTCGGACTCACCGGCCTGATGGCCATCCTGGTGATCTACGGACTCATCGTCGAGCGCGGCCTCCGCATCGCGCTCACCTGCCGCGACGCGTTCGGCAAGCTGCTCGCCGCCGGCCTCGCGTTCTCGTTCGCCCTGCAGGTGTTCGTCGTCATCGGCGGCGTCACCCGGCTCATCCCGCTCACCGGCCTCACCACGCCGTTCATGGCGCAGGGCGGGTCGTCGGTGCTGATGAACTGGGCCATCATCGCGCTCCTGCTCCGCATCAGCGACCAGACGCGTCGTCCCGCCCCCGAGATCTCCACGTTCGAGCACGACGAGGAGACGCAGGTGGTGAAGATGTCGTGAACCGCCCCATCCGCGCCCTCGCCATCGCCTGCCTCGTGATGTTCGTGGCGCTGCTCGCCAACGTGAACTACGTGCAGTTCGTCGAGGCCGACAGCCTGAACGCCAAGAACGGCAACAAGCGCGTCATCAACGAGGAGTTCTCGCGCGACCGCGGCGCCATCCTCGTGAAGGGCGACCCCGTCGCCGAGAGCGTCAAGAGCGACGACCAGTACAAGTACCAGCGGCGCTACCCGAACGCGAAGCTCTACGCCCCGCTCACCGGCTACTTCTCCTACATCTTCGGGCGCAGCGCGCTGGAGAACGCACAGAACTCCGTGCTGTCCGGCAGCGACAACCGGTTGTTCGTGAACCGCGTCGTCGACCTGCTGTCCAACAAGCAGCCCAAGGGCGGCAGCGTCGAGCTCACCATCGACCCGTTCGCGCAGAAGACCGCCGCCGCCGGGCTCGCCGACCTCGGCAAGGACACCAAGGGCGCCGTCGTCGCGCTCGATCCCAGCACCGGTGCCGTGCTGGCGATGGTCACGCAGCCGTCGTACGACCCCAACCGGCTCGCCGCCCACGACTTCAGCAAGGTGCAGAAGGCCTGGGACGACCTCCGCAAGGACAAGGACCAGCCGATGCTGAACCGCGGCACGCAGCAGATCCTGCCGCCGGGTTCGACGTTCAAGCTGGTCACCGCCGCGGCCGCGCTGGAGGACCTCGACCTCGACCCGAGCGACAAGATCAAGGCCGGCCGCACCCTCGGGTTCAAGGGCGGCATCACGTACAAGCTCGTCAACGAGAACGGCAGCAACTGCGGCGGCGACCGCATCACGTTCGAGCAGGCGCTCAACGTCTCCTGCAACGTCGCCTTCGGCGGCCTCGCCCTCAAGCTCGGCCAGGACAAGCTCGCGGCACAGGCCCGGAAGTTCGGCTTCGGCACCGACCCGCTCGCCGGCATCGCCGCCAACCCGAGCCGGTTCACCACCGAGGGAACGGACATCGCCGGGCCGCAGCTGGCGCAGTCCGGCATCGGCCAGTTCGAGGTGGCGGCCACGCCGCTGCAGATGGCGATGGTCGCGGCCGGCATCGGCAACGACGGCGACGTGATGCGTCCCTACGTCGTGAAGACGGTCCGGTCGCCCAACCTGCGCGTGCTCGACCAGACCGAGCCGGAGCGGCTCAGCCAGGCGATGTCGTCCGGCAACGCCGCCCAGCTCCGCGACATGATGGTCAGCACCGTCGAGCGCGGCACCGCCACGTCGGCCCGCATCCCGGGCGTGAAGGTCGGCGCCAAGACCGGCACCGCCCAGTCCACGGCCGACCGGCCCCCGTACGCCTGGTTCGTCGCCCTCGCGCCGGCCGACAACCCCAAGGTGGCCGTGGCCGTCGTGGTCGAGTCGAGCAACACAGCGCGCGACGAGATCGCCGGCGGCCGGCTCGCCGGACCGATCGCCCGCTCCGTCATCGAGGCGGTGCTCGGGAAATGACCCCACGAACAGCCCTGAACCGTGATCCACAACCCTTTGGGAGACTGAGACCATGACCGACGACGAGACCATTCGCCTCGGCGACCGCTACGAGCTCGGCGGACTGCTGGGCCGTGGTGGCATGGCCGACGTCCGAGTCGGACGCGACCTGCGGCTCGGCCGCACGGTGGCCATCAAGCAGCTGCGGTCCGACCTCGCCTCCGACGACACGTTCCAGGCGCGCTTCCGCCGTGAGGCCCAGTCGGCCGCCGCGCTCAACCACCCCTCGATCGTCGCCGTCTACGACACCGGCGAGGCCACGGACGCCCAGGGCAACCACGTGCCGTACATCGTCATGGAGTACGTCGAGGGCCAGACGCTGCGCGAGATCATGCGCGACGACCGCAAGATCCTCCCCGAGCGGGCGCTGTCCATCACCGCCGACGTGCTGAGCGCGCTCGACTACAGCCACCGCAGCGGCATCATCCACCGCGACATCAAGCCGGCCAACGTCATGCTGACCCCCGAGGGCAAGGTCAAGGTGATGGACTTCGGCATCGCCCGCGCCATCGCCGACGCGTCGTCCGCCATGACCCAGACCGCCGCCGTGATCGGCACCGCGCAGTACCTCTCCCCGGAGCAGGCGCGCGGCGAGACCGTCGACGCCCGGTCCGACATCTACTCCACCGGCTGCCTGCTCTACGAGCTGCTCACCGGCCGCCCGCCGTTCGTCGGCGAGAGCCCGGTGTCCGTGGCCTACCAGCACGTCCGCGAGGACGCCCGACCCCCGTCGCAGCTGAACCCGGACGTCAGCACCGCGGTCGACCACATCGTCGCGAAGGCCCTGGCCAAGCGCACGGACGACCGCTACCAGAGTGCCGACGAGATGCGCCGCGACATCGAGCGCGCGCTCGCCGGTCACCACGTCGACGCCCCGACCATGGCCGTCGCCGGTCTCGGTGCTGCCGCCGCCGGCGCCACCGCCGTCGCCCCGGCCGCCGGAGGCACCGGCACCATGCCCCCGGTCAGCCACCGCGACGACGACGAGGCGCCCGACCGCAAGGCGCTCTGGATCGGCCTGGCCGTGCTGGCCGTCATCATCCTGGGCCTCGTCGGGTGGGGCATCTACCAGGCGTCACAGCCCGACGACGTGACGCAGGTGAAGGTGCCCGACGTCGCCGGCCAGGACGTCGAGACCGCCACGCGCGCGCTGGAGAACGCCAAGTTCGTCGTGGGCGAGACCACCGAGCAGACGTCGGCCGACGTCGACAAGGGCCAGGTCATCTCCACCGATCCCGAGGCGGGCAGCGAGGCGGACGAGGGCTCGACCGTCGACCTCGTCGTGTCGTCCGGTCCGGAGCAGGTGAGCATCCCGAGCCTCGACGGGTACTCCTACGACCGCGCCAAGAAGCTCCTGGAGAGCGACCAGTACGGCTTGAAGGTCAAGAAGGCCACGCAGGACAGCAACGAGCCCAAGGACTCCGTCCTGAACAGCGACCCGCCGGCCGGTCAGTCGGTCGACAAGGGCTCCACCGTGACCCTCATCGTCTCCAAGGGCCAGGCCACCGTGCCGAACGTCGTCGGCGCCGACCAGGCCACGGCCACCAAGACGCTCGAGGACGCCGGCTTCAAGGTGAAGGTCACCGAGGACCCGAACGCGCAGGGACCGGAGGGTCAGGTCACCGCGCAGTCGGTGCCCGCCGGTGAGCAGAGGTCGCCCGGCACGACGATCGAGATCACCGTCGTCGCCAAGCAGGACCAGGGCGACACTGACGGCGGCGACGTCCTCGGCGGGGACGACGGCTAAGACTCGTCCGGGTCGAGCGCCGTGGCGTACGACAGGCTGACGGTGCCCGCGTAGGCCGGCGCCTTCATGCCGTCCACGGTCTCGACCTCGAGGCCCAGCTGGTACCGGTCCACGTACTCGCGATATGTGATGACCTCCGGCGACGTCTGGAGCGCCGCGTTCATCGACCCGACGTCGCCGATCGCCTCGATGACGTAGGGCGGCGAGTAGGGCACGCCGTCGAGCACCACCGTGTTGCCGACGCACTTGATGCCCGTGGTGGAGATCAGCCGCTGGCCCTGCAGCGTCAGCGCCTCGGCGCCGCCGGACCACAGGGCGTTCACGAACGCCTGGATGTCCTGCTGGTGCACGACGAGCACGTTCGGGTCGAGGCCCGGCACGTCGACGGAGCGCGGGGCGTCGGTGAGGGTGACGCGCACGCCCGGGCCCTTGACCGCCGTGAGCCCCGTGGCCTGCTGGAGACTGGCCACCCGGTCGAGGAGCTTGTCGAGGGATCCGCCGGTCTCGCGCTTGGAGAGCGCGTCGATGTCGGCCTGCAGCGACCGCGCCTCGGCGCGCCCCCGCTCCACCCGCGCGGCCCGCTCCTTCAGCAGGGACCCGACGTCGCCACCGGCCGGACGCAGGTCGGTGCCCTCCGACGTGACCGACGCGGCAGCGAACAGGCCGCCGGCGAGCGCACACACCACCAGGACCGACAACGGCCAGCGCACGCGCGCGTGGGACCCCGGCAACGCCATGCGCCCCACCTCTCGTTCGCGACCCGGTCTAGGCTAGCCCGGAAAACTCAGCCCCGAACGTGTGAGAGGTCATCGTGGCGAAGAACAAGACCAGGCGGAAGCTGGACGCGCCCAAGACGGGTGGCGGCTGGAAGCACCCGCTCGCCATCGTGCTGCTGCTGGCCGGCATCGCCTGGGTGGTCGGCACCGTGTTCGCCACCACCGACAACGACTTCCCCGGCGTCGGCGAGATCCCCGGGCTCTTCGACCTCGGCAAGTGGAACTACGCCATCGCCGCGGTCCTCGGCTTCCTCGCCATGACCGTGGCCGACCGGACGCGTCCCGAGCCTCCGCCCGGCGGCCCGCAGAAGGTCGGCAACCGCTGGGCCGGTCCCGCGATGATCGCCTCGGCCGTCATCGGCCTGGTGTGGATCGTCGTCTTCTACGTCATCAACGGCACCGACACCGACATCCCGGTCTACAGCGACCTGGGCCAGTGGAACATCGTCATCGGGATGGGCTTCATCATGGCGGCCTTCGGGTTCGCTATGAAATGGGAATAGCCCGCGCCTCGTTCCTCGGCGCTCAAAGCTGTGGCGCGCCAGAGCGCACCACAGCGGCTCTCCGGCGGGACTTCGTCCCGCCCTATCGTGACGACGCGTGCTTGCGAGGTCGAGCAATCCACTTTTCCACAAGTGTGTACACATCGGGGGATAACTACAGCCGTGTGATTACCCAGGTCATGACAGCTGAGCGGTGCGGAGGAGCACGGCGATGAGCATCGCCACCCAGACCACGACGAAGCCGCCGACCTGCCAGGTCGTGCGGTTCTCGCGCGGGGCGTAGGCGAGGACCGCGCCCAGGACGACGCCGACGACGAAGCCGCCGAGGTGGCCCTCCCAGCTGATGCCGGGCCGGAGGCTGTAGAAGGCGTTGATCGCGAGCAGCACGAGCAGGCCGCGCAGGTCGTTGCCGGTGCGGATCAGCAGCACGAGGGTCAGGCCGAGGACGCCGAAGACCGCGCCGGACGCGCCGATGGTCGGGGTCAACGGCGGCGACAGCCAGTACACGAAGACCGACGAGCCGATGGCCGTGGTGAGGTAGGCGGCCACGAACCTCCGGACGCCGAGGATCTGCTCGACCATCGGGCCGAACAGCACCAGCGTGAACATGTTGAAGATCAGGTGGCCGGCGCCACTGTGCAGGAACGCCGCGGTGAGCAGCCGCCAGTAGCCACCGTCGGAGACACCCGTCAGCACGTTGCCCGAGGCGTCCTGCGCGGTCTGGGCGATCATCGCCCCGCCGTCGAACAGGGTGCCGCGCGTGCCGCCCCACGCCAGGGTCAGCAGGAACACGACGACGTTGACGCCGATGATCGTGAACGTCGCGACACCGGGCCGTGCCGACACGATGCCGCCGGCGATCGTGCGCGGGGTGCGGACGGAATTGGCGCCCTCGGCGATGCACGACGGGCACTGGAACCCGACGGACGCGTCGCGCATGCAGTCGGGGCAGATCAGCCGCTCACACCGCTGGCAACGGATGTAGGCCTCGCGGTCGGGGTGCCGGTAGCAGCGCTGCTCGACCGACGAGGACTCGGACACCTCAGAGCTACCGGTTGATCGTGACCTTGGAGATGGTCACGGGCTCCACCGGACGGTCGAAGCCGTCGGTGGGGGTGGCGGCGATCTCGTCGACGACCTTGCGGCTGGCCTCGTCGACCACCTCGCCGAAGATCGTGTGCTTGCGGTTCAGCCAGTCGGTGGGCACGACCGTGATGAAGAACTGCGAGCCGTTGGTGCCGGGGCCGGCGTTGGCCATCGCGAGCAGGTACGGGCGGTCGAAGCGCAGGTCGGGGTGGAACTCGTCCTCGAACTGGTAGCCGGGGCCGCCGGTGCCGGTGCCGAGCGGACAGCCGCCCTGCAGCATGAAGTTGGAGATGACCCGGTGGAAGGTGAGGCCGTCGTAGAACGGCTCGCCGGAGACCTTGCCGGTGGCGGGATCGAGCCACTCCTTCGTGCCCTCGGCCAGGCCGACGAAGTTCTCGACGGTCTTGGGCGCGTGATCCGGGAACAGCTGGATGACGATGTCACCTCGCGACGTCGCGAGGGTGGCGGTCAGGGGGGCGGCCACGGGCGTCCTTTCATTCGACTGCGACCCATCGTTTCATGCGGACCCAAGGAGTGCCGGGCAGGCAGGCGGTGTCGCCGCAGGTCGGAGTACCTTGGGCGGATGTCCAAGAAGAAGAGCCACCCGCTGCGACGCCTCGGGGTGCTCGCGGCCGTCGCCGTCGCCGTCCGCGCCGTGATCCGCGCCGCCACGTCCGATCGCGGCGGCAGCTACGACCCTGCCGACGAAAAGTGACCGTCGAGGTCGTCCGCGACCAGGGGGTCGCGGTGCTCACGTTCGCCGAGCCGCCGGTCAACCTCTACAGCCTGCAGATGCACGCGGACCTCGACGCCGCGCTCGACGACGTCGAGGCCGACCTGCCCCGGGCGCTGCTCATCCGCGCTGACGGGAAGATCGTCTCCGGCGGCGTCGACGTCTCGCAGTTCCACGCGCAGGGCACCAAGGACGACACCAAGGCCTTGTACGACCGGATGATCCAGCTGCCCGAGCGGGTCGCGGCGCTCGACGTCCCGACGTTCTTCGCCGCGCACGCCCTCACGCTCACCTGGGCGTTCGAGGTGGCGCTGGCGTGCGACGTGATCCTGGCGGCCGAAAAGGCGACGTTCGGGCTCGTGGAGCGGGTCATCGGGCTCACCCCGACGATGGGCGGCACCCAGCGCCTCGCCGGTCGCGCCGGCGTCGGCCGCGCGAAGGAGCTCGTCTTCACCGGCGAGCTCTTCGACGCCGCCACGCTCGAGCGCTGGAACGTCGTGAACCGCGTCCTGCCCGACGACGGCTTCGAGGACGCCGTGATGGAGATCGTGCGTCAGGTGGCGGTGGGCCCCACTCAGGCGTTCGGCGCCGCCAAGCGCATCCTGCGCGAGTTCGAGGCCGGCGGTGTCCCGCAGGCGGTCGAGCGCACCACGGCCATCGCGGTCGACCTGTTCGACACCGAGGACCTCCAGCACGGCATGGCGTCGTTCCTCGAGAACGGCCCCGGCAAGGCGACGTTCCAGGGTCGTTAGAGGGTCTCCGGGTGGGCGGCGTGAACCGCGCGGGTGGCACGTCGCTCGGCCCAGAACGTCAGGATCGGCACGGTGCCGGCGAGCAGCGTGGTGACCGTGAACGGGATGGTCCAGCGCGCCTTGCGGGCCAGCAGAGCGGCCATCACCAGGAAGATCATGTAGAGCCAGCCGTGCGCGATGCCGAGGTACGTGGTGATCGCCTCGCCGGCGTCGTGGGCCGCCGTGCCGTCGTCGGACAGGTACTTCAGCGGCACCCCCACCAGCACCAGGACGATGAGCAGGACGCCGACGACGTTGGCCATGACGCGGTACCGGAGCAGGGCGGTCTTCACGGCGCCAGGGTAGCCGCGCGCTCCTCGCGGGCCTCCGCCACGTTCTCCGACGCCATCCGCCACCACATGAACACCGCGAAGGCGCCGAAGATCCACCACTGCAGCGCGTAGGCGAGGTTCCGCAGGCCCTCGGTCCACGAGACCCCCGGCTCGGGCGGCTCGACGAGCGGCAGCCCGGTGTCGGTCAAGGAGATCGCGTAGCCGGCGTACAGCCGCTGCGGCAGGTCGTTGAGCAGGACCGGCACGGTGATCGCGTTCGTGCTGCGGTCCGGGGAGAGCGCGGTGCCGCCGGGCTCGCTCGGCCGGAGCACGGCCTCGAGCGTCGTGGCGTCGCTGCGGGGCGCCTCGGCCCCTTCGCCGCGGACGACGAGCAGCGCCCGGTCACCCACGACGAACGGGGTGACCAGCCAGGTGGAGCCGTCGTCGCGCTTCACCACGACGTCGTCGGTCGCGAAGTGCCCGGTCACCGTGACGCGCTGGTCCTCCAGGTCGGACCGGAACGGCTGGCTCGGCTTCCACACCTCGGCGAGCGGCGCGACCTCGTGCAGCGCCCGCTCCTTGGCGTCGCCCTGATGGCCTTCGTACACGCCGAGCTGCCACAACCCCATGAGGACGCAGAAGCCCACGGCGACGACCGCGAACGCGTGCAGGCCGAGGAGCGCCGGCCGGAGCCAGAGCCTCACGACATGAAGCGCGGCAGGTCCGGGTAGAGCGGGAAGCGCTCCGCCAGGACCGTGGCCCGCTTGCGCAGGCTCTCCACGTCGACGTCACCCGGCTTGAGCGCCTCGGCGATGATGTCGGCGACCTCGGCGAACTCGTCGGGACCGAAGCCGCGGGTGGCCAGGGCCGGGGTGCCGATGCGCACGCCGGAGGTGACCATCGGCGGACGCGGGTCGTTGGGCACCGCGTTGCGGTTGACGGTGATGCCGACCTCGTCGAGGCGGTTCTCGGCCTGCTGGCCGTCGAGCTCGCTGTTGCGCAGGTCGACGAGCACCAGGTGGACGTCGGTGCCGCCGCTGAGCACCTGGACGCCGGCCTCCTTCGCGTCGTCGGCGAGCAGCCGCTCGGCGAGGATGCGCGCGCCGTCGAGGGTGCGCTGCTGACGCTCCGTGAACTCCGGCTCGAGCGCCATCTTGAACGCGACGGCCTTGGCGGCGATGACGTGCTCGAGCGGGCCGCCCTGCTGGCCGGGGAACACGGCCGAGCGCATCTTCTTGGCGACCTCCTCGTCGTTGGTGAGGATCGCGCCGCCACGGGGGCCGCCCAGCGTCTTGTGCGTGGTGGTGGTGACGATGTGCGCGTGCGGCAGCGGGCTCGGGTGCAGGCCCGCGGCGACGAGGCCGGCGAAGTGCGCCATGTCGACGAAGAGCTTGGCGCCCACCTCGTCGGCGATGGCGCGGAAGGCGGCGAAGTCGAGGTGCCGCGGGTAGGCCGACCAGCCGGCGAGGATCACGGTGGGCCGGTGCTCGCGGGCGAGGGACGCGACCTCCTCCATGTCGACGATGCCGTCGTCGTCCACGTGGTACGGCACGACGTTGTAGAGGCGGCCGGAGAAGTTCAGCTTCATGCCGTGCGTCAGGTGACCGCCGTTGGCGAGGTCGAGGCCGAGCACGGTGTCGCCGGCCTGCGCGATCGCGTGGTACGCGGCGGCGTTGGCCGTGGCGCCGGAGTGCGGCTGGACGTTGGCGAACTGGGCGTCGAAGAGCTGCTTGAGGCGCTCGATGGCGATGGTCTCGACCTGGTCGACGACCTCGCAGCCGCCGTAGTAGCGCTTGCCCGGGTAGCCCTCGGCGTACTTGTTGGTGAGGACGGTGCCCATGGCCTCGAGGGCCGCGACGGGGGCGAAGTTCTCCGAGGCGATCATCTCCAGCGTCGTCTGCTGGCGGGTGAGCTCGGCGTCCAGGAGGCGCGCGATCTCGGGGTCGAACGCAGACAGGTGCTGGTTGTGATCCATGGCCCCAGAGTAGTGGTCGGTATGGGTAACCAAATCGCAACCTCCAAGCCCGGCAGCGCAACCGTCCGCGCGGTGTAGCGTGCCAAGAAGTTGTGTCCGGCATGCGGACACCAGCCGGGAGGTTTCTGAATGAAGAACATCCGACGAGGACCGATCGTCCTCGCCTCATCGGTCCTCGCGACCATGGCCCTGGCCGCGTGCGGCTCGAGCGACAGCGGTGGCGGATCCGGTGACTCGATCGTCATCGGCACCACCGACAAGGTCGTCGCGATCGACCCCGCGGGCTCGTACGACAACGGCTCGCTCACCGTGCAGACGCAGGTCTACCAGTACCTCATGCAGTTCCCCGAGGGCACCACGGACCTGACCCCCGACGCCGCCGAGAAGTGCGACTTCAGCGGTCCGAAGGAGTACACCTGCACCCTGAAGGACGGCCTCAAGTTCGCCAACGGCCACGCGCTGACCGCGTCCGACGTCGCCTTCTCCTTCAACCGCATCGTCAAGATCAACGACCCGAACGGTCCCGCCTCGCTGCTGGGCAACATGGACTCGGTCGCGGCGAAGGACGACAAGACGGTCGTCTTCACGCTGAAGGCCGCGAACGACCAGACGTTCCCGCAGATCCTGGTCACGTCCGCCGGCCCGATCGTCGACGAGGAGACCTACCCGGCCGACAAGGTCATGAGCGACGAGGAGGCCGTGAAGGCCAACGGGTTCTCCGGTCCGTACACGATCGCCAAGTACGACAAGAACCAGCTCGCGCAGTTCAAGGCGAACCCCGACTACGACGGCGCCCTGGGCAAGGCCAAGGTCAAGACCATCACGCAGAAGGTCTACTCCGACGCCAACAACCTGAAGCTGGACATCCAGAACGGTGACATCGACGTCGCGTACCGCTCGCTGACGCCCACCGACGTGGACAGCCTGAAGAAGGCCAAGGGCGTCAAGGTGCACACCGGCCCCGGTGGCGAGCTCCGCTACATCGTCTTCAACCTGAAGACCATGCCGGGCGACGACGACGACCAGAAGCTGGCGATCCGCCAGGCGATGGCCTCCTCGCTCGATCGCCAGGAGATCTCGGACCAGGTCTACAAGGGCACGTACACGCCGGCCTACTCCGCGGTCCCGCAGGGCCAGCCCGGCGCGACCGAGCCGTTCAAGGACATGTACGGCGAGAAGCCGGACA
The DNA here is from genome assembly GCF_008039565.1 of Aeromicrobium terrae. Lineage (GTDB taxonomy): Bacteria > Actinomycetota > Actinomycetes > Propionibacteriales > Nocardioidaceae > Aeromicrobium > Aeromicrobium terrae. The sequence goes on along the minus strand of NZ_VDUX01000007.1, from coordinate 57,372 downwards.
AGGCCAAGGCCGAGAAGTACCTCTCCGACGCCGGGGTCAAGACGCCGGTCTCGCTGAACATCGAGTACAACACCGACCACTACGGCGGAGCCTCCACCGAGGAGTACAACGCGGTGAAGCGTCAGCTCGAGGCGACCGGCCTGTTCAAGGTCAAGCTGGACTCGACCGAGTACGACACCTACAGCGAGGAGCGGGTGAAGGACACCTACCCGATCTTCCAGCTGGGCTGGTACCCGGACTTCCCGGACCCGGACAACTACCTGACGCCGTTCTTCGCGCCGAACAACTTCCTCCAGTCTCACTACGAGGACGACGCGATGACCGCGCTGCTGAAGAAGGAGTCGACCGACAGCGACAAGGACTCGCGACTCGCCACCATCGGCGAGGCGCAGAAGATGGTCGCCGAGCAGGTCCCGATCCTGCCGCTCCTCACCGGCGCCCAGGTCGGAATCGGACGCGACGACATCCAGGGCATCGAGAAGACCCTCGACCCGTCGTTCAAGTTCCGCTTCACGTCCCTGTCGAAGGGCTGACATCGACGAAGGGGGCGGGTCCACACTGGACCCGCCCCCTTTCGTCCGTTCAGGTGGTTGAGCCTGTCGAAGCCACCTGGCCCTCTAGCAAGGTCCTTTCGACAAGCTCAAGGACCGGAATGTAGGAAGGCCCGATGGCCAACGCCGAGATCCTCGCCGCCGAGCCGTACCCGGACGCGCCGCATCCTGACGAGCCGGGGCGCAAGCGGGGTCCGCTCAGCCCGCTCGCCCGCTACCTCCTGACCCGTCTCGCGCTGGTCCCCGTGATGATGTGGGTCCTCATCACGATGGTGTTCATCCTGATGCGGGTGATCGGCGACCCGATCACCGCGGCGCAGGGCGGGCGCCTCAACGCGGAGCAGATCGCCGAGCGCAAGGAGGCCGCCGGCCTCACCGCGCCGCTGATCAACCAGTACTGGGACTACCTCCGCAACCTCCTGCACGGCGACCTCGGCGTCACGCTCACCGACAAGCGCGAGATCTCCGACATCCTGCTGCAGAACGGCGCCGCGACGCTCGAGCTGTCCTTCTGGTCGCTGATCGTCGCGTTCGGCGTCGGCATCCCGCTCGGCCGCGTCGCCGCCCGGTACCGCGACCGCTGGCCCGACGTCGCGCTGCGCCTCTTCGCGATCCTGTTCTACGCGGCGCCGGTGTTCTTCGTCGGCCTGCTGCTCAAGCTGGCGTTCACGCCGTTCGGCTGGCCGTCGTCAGGACGGGCCACCACCAGCACCGAGCTGGCCCTGCAGGACGTCCACCCCCACACGAACATCATGATCGTCGACGCGCTGATCTCCGGCGACGGCTACTACATCCGCGACGTCCTGCAGCACGCCGTGCTGCCGGCCATCGCGCTCGGCCTGCTGACCGGTGGCGTCTTCCTGCGCCTGGTGCGCGTCAACCTGCTGCAGACCCTGCGGGCCGACTACGTCACCGCCGCGCGAGCGCGCGGCGTCTCCGAGCGACGAGTGCTGAGGAAGCACGCCTTCCGCACCGCGCTCGTGCCCGTCGTCACCGTGATGGGCATGCAGATCGCCATCCTGCTCGCCGGCGCGGTCCTCACCGAGACCACGTTCGAGTGGAAGGGACTCGGCTACCAGCTGGCGCAGTACCTGATCGACCGTGACTTCGTCGCCGTCCAGGGCATCGTCACGCTGATCGCCCTGGTGGTCTGCATCTCGAGCTTCCTCATCGACGTCATCGTGGCGTTCGTCGACCCGCGAGTGAGGTTCTGATGAAGCGCTTCGTTCCTAGCGTCGTCCGGCAGTCGCACGGCCTGCAGCGCTTCATGCTGCTGCTCGGCTTCGTGATCATCGCCGCGTTCGTCCTCATCGCGATCTTCGCGCCATGGCTCGCGCCGTACGGCTTCAACGACAACCGCGGCTCCGACGGTGTCCTGTTCGCGACGCAGCAGGCGCCGTCGTCGGCGCACTGGCTCGGCACCACGGTCGGCGGCACCGACGTGCTCTCGCGCGTCATCTTCGGCGCCCGCACGGCCATCGAGGTGATCGTGCTCGCCGTGATCCTGTCGGCGGTCATCGGCATCCCGCTCGGCCTGATCTCCGGCTACCTCGGTGGCTGGCTCGACCGGCTGCTGGTGCTGATCATGGACGCGCTCTACGCGTTTCCGTCGCTGCTGCTGGCGATCGTCGTCTCGATCGTGCTCACCACCAAGCACGAGGGGTTCGTCGGCTGGATCCTGCCCGACCCGAGCGGCGGCGCGCTGAGCGGCATCCTGGCGGCAGCGATCTCGATCACCGTCATCTTCATCCCGCAGTACTACCGCGTCATCCGCAACGCCACGATCGCGGTGAAGGTGGAGCCGTACGTCGACGCCGCCCGCGTGGTGGGCGTCCGGACGCCGCGCATCCTGGGCCGGCACATCTTCTCCAACGTCGCGCAGAACCTGCCGATCATCGGCACGCTCAACGCGTCGGAGGCGGTGCTCACGCTGGCCGGCCTCGGCTTCCTCGGCTTCGGCATCGAGCCGTCCGACGCGGCCGAGTGGGGCTTCGACCTGAACAAGGCCCTGCCCGACGCCACCAACGGCATCTGGTGGACCGGCACGTTCCCGGGTCTCGCCATCGTGCTGATCGTGCTCGGCGTGACGCTCGTGGGCGAGAGCCTGAACGACATCCTCAACCCGCTGCTCCGCACGCGTGGAGGTGAGACCACCACCGCCGACGAGGAGGAGCTGGCCGAGGCCATCGGCACCGGCGTCGAGGAGCCGGTCGTCGCGGCGAGTGGCGAGCGACGGGTCGCGGCTCTGTCGTTGTCCGACCTCTCGGTCACGTTCCGCACCGACAGCGGACTGGTGCGTGCGGTGCGCGACGTCAGCTTCGACGTCGCTCCGGGCGAGGTCCTGGCCGTCGTCGGCGAGTCCGGGTCCGGCAAGTCGGTCAGCTCCCGCGCGGTGCTCGGGCTGCTCCCGAACACCGCGTCGGTCGAGGGTGAGGCCACGCTGACGAAGGACGGCAAGGAGCAGCAGCTCATCGGCCTGCCCACGTCGAAGCTGCGACCGATCCGCGGCGACCAGGTCTCGATGGTGTTCCAGGAGCCGTCCACCGCGCTCAACCCGGTCTACACCGTCGGGTGGCAGATCGCGGAGGGCCTCCAGGCGCACGGCGAGGTCAGCAAGAAGGACGCCCGCGCCCGCGCGATCGAGCTGCTCGACCTGGTCGGCCTGCCCGATCCCGAGCAGCGCGTCGACTACTACCCGCACCAGCTGTCCGGTGGTCAGAAGCAGCGCGTGGTCATCGCCATGGCCATCGCGTGCGACCCGGACGTGATCATCGCCGACGAGCCGACCACCGCGCTCGACGTCACCGTGCAGGCCGCGATCCTGGAGCTGCTGCTCTCGCTGCGCGACCGGATCGGCACGGCGATCGTGCTCATCACGCACAACATGGGCGTGGTGGCCGACATGGCCGACCGCGTCGTGGTGATGTACCGCGGCCAGGTCGTCGAGGAGGCGCCGTCGTCGCAGCTGTTCTCGTCGCCGCGCCACCCGTACACGCGGGCGCTGCTCGACGCCGTGCCGCACCTCGGTCGCGAGAACGGGCCGCAGCCGGTCGCCGAGTCCGCCGAGGTCGTCCTCGACGTCGACGACCTGGTCGTCGAGTTCGCCGGCCGCCTCGGGCAGCCGACGTTCCGCGCCGTCGACCACGTGTCTCTGCAGGTCAGGCGGGGTGAGGTGCTCGGCCTCGTGGGCGAGTCCGGGTCCGGCAAGACCACGGTCGGCCGCGCCACCGTCGGGCTCCAGCAGCCTACGGGCGGCCGGGTGTCGGTGTCGGGCACGGAGATCTCGGGGCTCAGCGACCAGCAGCTCCGGCCCCTGCGGTCGCGGTTCGGGTTCGTCTTCCAGGACCCGGCCGCCTCGCTCAACCCGCGCATGTCGATCGGCGACTGCATCGGTGAGCCTCTGCGCGTCCAGACCGAGATGAGCGACCGCGAAGTCGAGGCGAAGGTGCGCGAGCTGCTGGAGAGCGTCGAGCTGCCCGGCTCGTACGCCGAGCGGTTCCCGCACGAGCTCTCCGGCGGCCAGCGCCAGCGCGTCAGCCTGGCGCGGTCCCTGTCGCTCGACCCGGACCTGCTGATCGCCGACGAGCCCACGTCCGCGCTCGACGTCTCAGTGCAGGCGCGCGTCCTCGAGCTGTTCACCGAGCTGCAGCAGCGCCTGCAGTTCGCGTGCCTGTTCATCAGCCACGACCTCGCCGTCGTCGACTCGCTCGCCAACCGCGTCGCGGTGATGCAGCACGGCAAGCTCGTCGAGGTCGGCCCGCGCGAGCAGGTGCTCGGGTCGCCGCAGGAGGAGTACACGCAGCGCCTCATCGCGGCCGTCCCGGTCCCCGACCCCGAGGAGCAGCGCCGCCGCCGGGAACAGCGGGGCCACCTCCTCACCGACATCTCCTGACCCTCCGGTCCTCGAGATCTGGCCGCTTGGTCACCCTTTCGGCGCCGACGGCGCCGGATTTCGGTGGGCAACCGGCCAAATCTCGGAGACCCGGGGACAATGGTGCGATGAGCAGCACCCTCGAGCCGGTCAGGCAGCGCGTGGCGGCGGCGATCTTCGCGCGGATCGCGGGTGACGAGGGGCCGGAGCGACGCGACCGCATCCACGGGGCGCCTGGGCCGCGGCGGTTCACGGCCGACGACCCGATCTGCATCGTGCACTCCGACGCGTCGATGTTCGTGGGCGGCATCCGGGCGCTCCTCCTGCAGTCGCTGCACCCGCTCGCGATGGCGGCCGTCGACCAGCACTCGGGCTACCGCGGTGACCCGTGGGGACGCCTGCAGCGCACCAGCACGTTCCTCGCCGAGACCACGTTCGGCACCGTCGAGGACGCCGACCGGGCCGTCCGGATCGTCCGCGCCGTCCACAAGCGCATCACCGGCACCACCCCGGACGGACGTCCCTACGCCGTCGCCGACCCGCACCTGCTCCGCTGGGTGCACGTCGCCGAGGTCGACAGCTTCCTGCGCGCCCACGACCGCTACGGCGACGTGAAGCTGACACCCGAGCAGCGCGACACCTACGTCGCCCAGACCGCCGTCATCGGCCGCGCCCTCGGAGCCACCGACGTGCCCGAGACCGTCACCGAGCTCGACGCGGCGCTGGCCGCTTACCGGCCGGAGCTCGAGTCGACGGCCGCCGCCCGCCGCGCCGCGCGGTTCATCCTGGTGCACCCGCCGGTGCCGCTCGCGATCCGCGTCCCGTACTCGATGCTCTCGGCCGCCGCGATCGGCTTGATGCCCCGGTGGACCCGACTGGCACTCCGGCTGCCGTACCTCCCCGTCGTCGAGGGCACGGCGGTCCGGGCGAGTGGCGTCGTCGTCACCTCGGCCATCCGCTGGGCCATGCGCCCGCCCGTCGGTTGAGCTCGTCGAAGCCCGACACGATCGGCCTGTATCTCGAAATATCGGGCTGACGCTAGACAACGCCATACGGTCGTAGCGTGGACCCGATCCGGAACCCCTACGCTCCCGGCGCCGGCCAGCGCCCGCCCGCGCTCGCCGGCCGCGACGAGCAGCTGCGCGCCTTCGAGGTCGTCCTCGAGCGCGTGGCCCGCAACCGGCCGGAGCGCTCGCTGGTGCTCACCGGCCTGCGCGGCGTCGGGAAGACCGTGCTGCTGAACGCGTTGCGGTCGTCGGCGGTGCGCGCCGGATGGGGAACCGGCAAGCTCGAGGCCCGCCCGGACCAGCCGCTCCGCCGCCCGCTCAGCTCCGCGCTGCACACCGCCGTCCGCGAGCTCGGGCACCCGCAGGGTGAGGACGTCGACCACGTGCTCGGCGTGCTGAAGTCGTTCGCGCAGCGCGACGCCGGGCCCGACGCCAAGCTGCGCGACCGCTGGAGCCCTGGCATCGACGTGCCGGCCGTTCGCGGCCGGGCCGACTCCGGCGACATCGAGATCGACCTCGTCGAGCTGCTCACCGACGTGGGCGGCCTGGCCGGCGACGTCGGCAAGGGCGTCGCGATCTTCGTCGACGAGATGCAGGACGTCGGACCCGACGACGTCTCGGCGCTCTGCGCGGCGTGCCACGAGATCGGGCAGGCGTCGCTGCCGGTCATCGTCGTCGGCGCCGGTCTGCCGCACCTGCCGTCCGTGCTGTCGGCGAGCAAGTCGTACAGCGAGCGCTTGTTCCGCTACCAGCGCATCGACCGGCTCGACCGCACGGCCGCCGACCACGCGCTCACGGCCCCGGCGGAGGAGGAAGGCGCGGCATTCACGCCCGACGCGCTCGACGCGATGTTCGCCGCCACCGGTGGCTACCCCTACTTCATCCAGGCGTACGGCAAGGAGGTCTGGGAGCAGGCGCCGCGCAGCCCGATGACCGCCGAGGACGTCGCCGTGGCCGCACCGGCTGCGGAACGGGAGCTCGCCGTCGGGTTCTTCGGCTCGCGCTACGACCGCGCCACGCCGGGCGAGCGGGAGTACCTGCGCGCCATGGCCGACGTCGCCCACGTGCTCGGCGACGACACCGACGCAGTTCCTACCGCATCGGTCGCCGAGCACCTCGGGCGCAAGCCCCAGTCGCTCTCACCGGCGCGCGACACCTTGATGAAGAAGGGGCTCATCTACTCCGGTGAACGCGGTCGCATAGCGTTCACCGTGCCCCACTTCGGCCGGTACCTGCGCGAGAACGCCTCCTAAGGGTTCACCTCGTCGGTCGCGAACTCGTTGCCGTGATCCGTCGACGGCTGGTAGTCGGCGTTGCCCTCGAACGTGGCCTCGTAGCCCTGGCCGAGCAGCACCAGCACCGTGTGCGGGAGCGCCGACTGGCAGCTGGCGGCACCACGCTCGTTGGTGACGGCCTGGCAGACCGGCAGCACCGCGCCGTTCGGACCCGGCTCGTGGGTCGTGAAGACGATGGTCTCGCCCTGGAGCGGCTCGCCGTCCAGTCCGGTGAGGACCGCCTTCACCACGCCGATCCGGACGTTCGCCTCACCGCCGGTGAAGCTGGTCAGTCGCTCCGCGTGGATCGAGCTCGCCGCGCGCTGGACCGTCAGCGTGTAGTCCGCCGACGTGCTCGCGTCGAACAGTCCGCCGCCGGAGTACTGCGCCGTCAGGACGTGCTGACCGCCGTGCAGGCCGGAGACCTCCAGCGTCGCGTGCTGATCGCCGTCGAGCGTCACCGTGCCGAGGACCGTGGATCCGTCGCGGAACGTGACCGTCCCGGTGGGCTCGCCCGGCGTGCCCGGAGCACCCGCGACCGTCGCCTTCAGGGTGACGTCCTGGCCGAACGACGCCGGGTTCGGCGTCGCCGAGATCCCGGTGACGGTGCCTGACGGCCCGATGTCCTGTGACGTGCTGGCCGTCGCACCCTCGAAGTTGAAGTTGCCGACGTACTCCGCGCGGATCGAGTGGGCGCCCGGCGACAGCGTCGACGTCACGAACTGTGCCGTCGAGGTGCCGCTGGCCTCCGCCGCCGCGAGGTTGCTCGCCCCCAGGAGCTTGTTGCCCTCCCAGAAGCGGACGACGCCGGACGGACGGCCCGTGGCAGGAGCCACGGCCTTCGCCGTCGCCGTGAACGTCACCGGCGCGCCGTAGCCCGCCGCCGGGTCCGAGGACTCGAGCGTCAGCGAGCTCGCGCCCTTGACCACGTTGAGCCCCGCACCCTGGTCGAGACCGCCGGTGCTGCCGACGAAGTGTCCGTCGCCGCTGTAGGTGGCCGCGATCGTGTACGTGCCCGGGGTGAGCGTGGCGAACGCCTCGCTCGTCGCGTTCCCGTCACTGTCCACCATCACCGCGTTGCCCAGCTGGGCGCCGTTCACGGTGAAGACCACCGTGCCGAGCGGGTGCCCGGCGCCCGGGGCCACCGGGCTGACGTGCGCGGTGAACGAGATCGGCTCGCCGGAGGCCGCCGGGTTCGCCGACGACGTGACCAGCGTGGACGTCTGCGCGCGGTTCACCTTCTGCGCCACCGAGCCGTCGCTCTCGAGGAACGAGTCGTCGCCGCTGTACGTCGCGACGATCTGGTGCTGCGCGACGGACAGGGTGTCCACGACGATGGACGCCTGCTCACCGGTGCTCGAGCTCACCGGCGCGGAGCCGAGGACCGTCGAGCCGTCGGTGAAGGTGACCGTGCCGCTGGGCGAGCCGGCGCCAGGCGAGTCCACCGAGATGGTCGCGGTGAACGTGACCGGCTGGCCCCAGACCGAGGTCGGCGAGGAGCTGGTGACCTCGGTCGAGGTCGCCGCCTTGTTCACCTGGTGCGACGCCTCGGGGGACGTGCTGGTGACGAAGTTCGGGTCACCACTCAGGTAGGTGGCGACGATCGAGTGGTCACCGACCGCCAGGCCGGTGATCGTGGCGTCCGCGGCACCGTCCTCGATGTTCGCGTAGTACTCGTCCTCACCGTCGACGACGAACTTCACCGCGCCGGCCGGGTGACCGGTCGCCGGGCTGACCGGCGTGACCACGGCGTGCGCGGTGACCGGCTGCCCGAAGACCGACGGGTTCGGCGAGGTGGAGACGGCCGTGTGCGTCTGGGCCGCGTTCACCTCCTGCTCGATGGTCTTGGTCGAGCCGGCGAAGTTGGTGTCACCGGAGTACGTGGCCACGATCTGGTGCGTGCCGGCCGCCAGGCCGACCGCGTCGGACGTCGCCGAGCCGTTGGAGCCGACCGGGACCGGGTCGCCGATCTGGTCGCCGTCCGCGAAGAACGTGACGTCACCGGTGGGCTCACCGCCACCGTCACCCGTCGGGGACACCTGGGCGGTGAACGTCAGCGGCTGACCCGCGACGGCGCTCGGGTCGGACGACGTCAGGGCGACCTGCGTCTGCGCCTGGTCGACGCCGTGCACGATGGCCGCGGAGTCGCTCTTCTTCAGGTCGCCGTTGCCGTTGTAGGTGGCGACGACGTCGTGGTTGCCAGCCGCCAGGTCGGACACCTGGAGCGTCGCCTGGTTGCCGGTGAGCGGACGTGCGGCGCCCTTGGGCTGGCCGTCGATGGTGAACTGCACGTCACCGGTGATGGTGCCGTTGCCCGGGCTGACGACGCCGACGGTCGCGGTGAACGTGACCGACTGACCGTGCACCGTCGGGTTGATGTTCTGCGTCACCGAGGTCGTCGTGTCCGCCTTCGTCACCGTCTGCGTGACGGGGGCCGACGTGCTGTTCTCGTACGACGTGCTGCCGCTGTAGACCGCGGTGATGTCGTGGTCACCTGTGGTCAGGGTGCTGATCGACGGGCTGGTGGCCACGCCACCGGAGACCGCGACCGCGGACCCGATGTTGGTGCCGTCCTGCTTGAACTGCACGGTCCCGTTGCCGACCGTGCCGGTGCCCTGGGTCACCGCGACGTGCGCGACGTAGCTCGCGGGCTGGCCGTGCACGACGTCCGCCGGCGGGTCGACGGTCGTCGCCGTGTCCTGCTTGTTCACCGTGAAGGTGGTCGCCTTCGAGCTGGCCTTGAAGAACGTGTCGCCGGCGAACGACGTCGTCAGCGTCGCGGTGCGTGGCGCCCCGCCGATCGGCATGCTCGTGCTGGCGATGCCGCTGCTGTTCGTCGTGGCCGAGACGGTGGAGCCGCCGGACAGGGCGAACGAGATGACCTTGCCGGAGAGCTCCTGCGGGTTCCGGTTCGGGTCGATCAGCTTCGCGCTCACCGTGACGGACGTCGTCGCGACGCCCGACGTCGCCCCGGTGTACGTGATCTCGCTGATGTTGTCGATCGTCACCGCGCGGTTCGACGTCACCGTGTCGGTCTTGCAGCCGAGGCCGCCGAAGCCGCTGTTCTTGCGGATCTCGATGATGCCGCGCACGGTGTAGGCGCCGTTCGGGTAGTTGTGCGTGTCGATCGTGACGCTGCGGGCGCCTTCGCCCTCCCAGTGCTGCTCGAACTTCACCTGGTTGGCGGAGTTGATCAGCTGCAGCGTCGTCGAGCCGTCGTCACCGAGACCGGCCAGGCCGCAGTGGTTGAGGGACGAGTCGTCGTAGCCGCCGGTCTCAGCCAGGGTGGCGTTGCCGCGCAGCACGGCGTTCACCGCGGGCGAGGTGATGGACGCCTCCGCCGCGACCAGGGTGAGCCCGAAGGCGAGGGCGACGGTGCTCAGCACCGTGATCAGTCTGCGCACGGGAGTGCTCCTTCTGCGGGTGGTCATCGGAGGATCGCGCCGTGGGCCGACGAGCCTTGGAAGTTGGCGTTGCCGGCGAACGTGACGTCGTAGCCGCCGTGGAGGATCAGCTGCACCAGCTGGCTGGTCGCGCTCAGCTGAGCCACGCCGTTGACGTCGGTGGTGACGGTCCCGGCGACGTTGTTGCCGATCGTGAACACCACCGGAACGCCGGCCAGCGGGCCGAGCGTGGAGCTGACCTTGACCTTCAGCTGGCCGAGCGGCAGGCCCAGCGGCAGCAGCTTCACCACCGCGGGGTCGGCGGAGATGCTGGTGGCTCGCTTCGCGATGCTCAGCGTCTTCGCCGCCGACGTGCTGGCGGCGAACACCGGCGAGCCGGAGTAGACCGCCTTCACGGAGTGCGATCCCGCGCCGATGTCGCTGCGCGTCAGCGTCGCCTTGCCGTTGGCGTCGACCGCCACGGTGCCGAGCGACGTCGATCCGTCGATGAACTCCACGGAGCCGACCGGGGTCCCGGCCGACGACTGCGCCGGCGAGACCGTCGCGGTCAGGGTGACCGCGTCGCCGTAGGTGCTCGACGCCGGCGACGCGGTGAGCGTCGTCGTCGTGCCGACCTTCTGGACCTCCTGCGTCAGCGCGGTGCTGTCGGACAGGAAGTGCTCGTCACCGGAGTACAGCGCGGTGACCGCGTGGTCGCCCGGTGCGAGGTCGTCGATCGACGGGCTGACGGCCGTGCCGCCGCTGTTGATCTCGACCGCGTCACCGAGGGCAACGCCGTCGACGCTGAACTGGACGTAGCCGGTCGGCGACGCCGTGCCGGCCTGCGCCGAGGTCACGTGCGCCGTGAAGTGGACGGCCTGCCCGTAGTCGCTGCTCGGGTCGGACGAGGCCAGAGCCAGGTCCACGTCGGCGTCCGTCACGGTCTGCGTGAAGATCGCGCCGTTGCCGGAGTAGCCGGCGTCGGGCAGGAACGTCGCGATGACCGTGTGGTCACCCGGCTCGGGTGCGTTCAGCTGAGCGCTCTGGGCCTCGCCGTCGCCGTTGATGGCGACGGGTCCGCCGATGTTCGTGCCGTCCACGGAGAACTGGACCGAGCCGGTCGGCGAGCTGCCGTCCTGCGCGGAGACGTGGGCGGTGAAGCGGATCAGCTTGCCGTAGGTCGTCGGGTTCTCCGTCGAGCTGAGGTCGACCGAGGTGCCGATGATCGCGGCGCCCTCGATGACCGAGTGGGTCACCGTGTCGCTGGCGCTGCCCGTGTAGTCGGAGCTGCCGCCGTAGGTGGCCTTGATCTCGTGGTCACCCGGGGTCAGCGAGTCGATGGAGATTGACGCGAGTCCGTCGCCGTCGATCGCCGCGGCGCCGATGGACTCGCCGTCGGCGGTGAACGACACCGTTCCGGTCGGGGTGCCCGAGCCGGGGGAGCTTGCGGTGACCGCGGCCGTGACCGTGACGTTGGAGCCCTCGTTCGAGGTCGACGGCGACGTGATCACCGACGTGCTCGTGGCCGCCTTCTCCACCGTCTGGGTGATGGAGTCGTCGTCGCCCAGGAAGCTGCCGCTGCCGCTGTAGACGGCCTTGACCGTGTGGGGGCCGGCGCCCAGCGAGGTCACCGGGTCGAACGACGCGACGCCGCCGACCAGGGCGACCGGGGAGCCGACGTCCGAGCCGTCGACCTGCAGCTGCACGGTGCCGGTCGGGGTGCCGGCGCCCGGGGCGACGGCGCCGACGGTGGCGCTGAAGTCGACGGCCTCGCCGGTCATCGTCGGCGACTGCGAGGACTGCAGCGCGACCACCGAGGAGGCCTTGTTCACGACCGCGCTCTGCGGCGTGGACGTGCTGCTCTTGTACGTGCCGTCACCGCCGTAGACCGCGGTGATCGTCCCGGAGCCGACCGCCAGCGAGCCCGTGTCGAGCGTCGCGTGACCGGAGGCGTCGAGGTCGGCGTGGCCGATCGTCGTGGCGCCTCGCTTGAAGGTCACCGAGCCGGTCGGGGTCGCGCCCCCACCGTTCGGGGAGACGTCGGCCGACAGCGTGACGGTCTGGCCGAACACCGAGGTCGAGGGGCTCACCGACGCAGTGGTCGTGGTCGGGGCACGTGGTGTGGTGACCTCGAAGATCGTCGTTGCCGACGAGCTGCCGTTGAAGCCGGCGCTGCCGGAGTACACGGCCTGGACGTCGTGCTGGCCGATGTCACCCGTGCTGAACGCGGCGCTGGTGGCCGAGCCGCCGGACAGCGGCACGGCGGCACCGAAGTTGTTGCCGTCGATCTTGAACTGGACCGTGCCGTCGGCGTCACCGACACCGGACTGGCCCGGGGTCACGTCGGCCGTGAAGGTCACCGGCTCGTTCGCCTCGACGCTCGGCAGCGAGGGCGAGACGGCCGTGATGGTGTCGACCTTGCCAACGGTGAACGCCGCCGCGGCGTTCGCGGCCTCGATCGTCGAGGACCCGGCGTAGCTGGCGCGGACGGTCGTGCTCCGCGCGGTGGCGCCGGTCGGCAACGACGCCGTGGCGACACCGCTCGCGTTCGTGACGGCGTTCACCGACGCGCCGCCGTCGAGGCTGAACGTGATGGTCCGGCCGCTGGCGGATCCGCCACCGAGGTTCGTGAGCTTGGCGCTGACCGCCGCGTTCGTGCTGCGCGGCGCCGACGTGACGCCGGTGTAGTCGAGCGTCGTGCAGTCCTTCGGGGTGACGACGATCGTCGTCGCCGCGTTGGAGGTGCCGCTCGAGGCGTAGACGCCCCAGCTGCCGCGGGCACCGTTCTTGGCGAAGCCGTCGCTCTCGACCGGCGCCGTCACCGTGGTGGAGAAGTTGCCGTTGGCGCCGGTGGTCGTGTTGGCCGCGATCCGCTGGCTGGTGTTGATCGGGGACTTGTCGAGGTAGATCGCCACCGGGACGCCGGACGCGTTGCCGACCTTGCCGGAGATCGCGACCTCGCCGCCGGCACAGGTGAGCGACGGGGAGGCGAGCAGCGTCATCGGCGAGCTGGGCGCCGGGGTGGACGACGAGCTGAGGTTGCGGTCGATCGTCAGGGTCGCGCCGTCGAGCGGGAGCTGCAGGTGCTCCTTCGCGTCGTTCATCCGGGCGGCGGACCACCAGATGTCGTCGACGGCCGTGCCGTCCTCGGTCGCGGCCTGGGCGTGCACCTTGTTGGTCGCGAGGGAGCCGGCCGGGACGGAGATCGTCTCGTTGGTGACGGTCGAGGTGCCGTCGAAGTCGAAGCTGCCGTCGAACGGCTCGTTGCCGTCGGCCAGCGAGCTGGAGTAGCTGAAGCCACCGTGGTAGGTGATGCCCTCGTCGTTCTGCCACGAGTCGCCGGCGTTCAGCGGGAAGTCACGGGTGCGCCAGCCCGGGCTCGGGGTCAGCTGGAGGTCGATCACGGCGTCGACGCCGATCGAGAAGATGCTGTACTTCGCCGTCGCGTGCGCGGTCTGGTGCTGGTTCTCCTGCAGCAGCGCGAGGTCGGACTTGCGCACGATGCGCGTGCCGCTCACCGAGCCGGAGAAGCTGGACAGGTTCACCGTGCCGGTGCCCTCGATCACGGCCTTGCCGCTGCCGCCGGTGATGGAGCCGTTGATGTTCAGCTGGTAGGCGTCCTGCCCGTTGAACGTGGTGGAGCCGCCGACGGTGTACGTGACGTTCTCGTTGATCGTCGCGTCAGTGCCGCTCTCCGCGTCGACGTACTTGAACGTCGTCTGGTACGTCCAGGACCAACCGGTCGACCAGGCGGCCACGTCGTTGCCCGGAGCCTGCGCAGCGTTGGCCGCGGGCCCCTCGGCGACGACCAAGGCGCCGGCGAGCAGTGCCAGGGATGCCACAAGGGCTCGCCGGGTACGGCCACCCTTGCGACCGAGGCGAGATGAGCGAACGGGAGTGTTTTCGCGCATGGGACCTATCCAGTTGGTTGTGATGACCCCGATGACGCGGCAAGGGCACACCGCGCTGCGGAGTTTCTATCAGTTGGGTTATGGAACGACGTGGGTTTTCTGAAACTTGTTGCAGAAGCACCCTGTTCGCAGGAGAAATTGGTCGTCGATCCGTCGTAGGTTCGAGGCATGACGGACGCCGACGAGACCCGGGTCGCGATGGCCGAGCGGGAGGTCGCCGCACCCGCCGACCGCATCTTCGAACTCATCGCCGACCCCGAGCAGCAGCCGCGCTGGGACGGCATGGACAACCTCGTGGAGGCCGCGCCCGGTCAGCGCGTGCACGCCGTCGGCGACGTCTTCACGATGCTCGTCCACACCGGCTCGGTCCGGGAGAACCACGTCGTGGAGTTCGAGGAGGGCCGGCGCATCGCGTGGCGGCCTTCGGAGGTCGGCAAGCCGCAGCCCGGACACCTCTGGCGCTGGGAGCTCGAGCCGCTCGGACCGGGGAAGACGCTGGTCAGGCACACGTACGACTGGACCGACCTCACCGACGAGAACCGCATCCCGCGGGCCCGCCGCACCGGGGCCGAGGCGCTCATGGCCTCCATCGACCGGCTCGCCTCGCTGGTGGAGGCCTCCTAGGATCAACACCAGACATCGACAGGGAGTGGTCCACGTGAAGAAGCTGCCCATCCTCGTCGCCTTCGGAGCCGGGTACGTCCTGGGGGCCAAGGCGGGACGCGAGCGGTACGAGCAGATCCAGCGCCAGTCGTCGAAGGTGTGGAACTCCGGTCCCGTGCAGCAGGGGGTTCAGGAGGCCGAGACCGTCGCGAAGCAGGCCGCGTCGGCCGCGGGCGAGAAGGTCGTCGACGCCGCCACCACCGCCGGGTCCAAGGTCGCGGCCAAGGTCAAGGGCGACGACGCACCGGCCGACCCGGTCGCCGAGCCCGGCCCCACGCCCGACGCCGTCCACGGCGACCCGCTCGACGACGCCGCGAAGAAGAAGCCGGCCAAGAAGGCCGCGAAGAAGGCTCCGGCCAAGAAGAGCAGCTGAGCCCCACCTCCGCTGCCTCGACCACCGGTCATTGAGCTTGTCGAAATGACGTCTGTCCTTTCGACCAGCTCAAGGACCGTGGCTCGCTCCAGCCTCAGTGGTCGAGCGGCGTGCGTCAGGTGAGGGCGCGCTCGAACGCCGAGGCCGGCTGCCCGTCGACCTCGGTGGACCCGACCCGGACGAACCCGGCCTTCTCCAGGACGCGCCGCGAGGCGACGTTGGAGTCCGAGACCTCGGCGGTGAGCCCGGTGAGCGCGTGGTCGTCGCGGGCGATCCGGCAGAGCTCGAGCGCCGTCGAGGTCGCGACCCCGCTCCCGGCCACCGACGCGGCGACGCGGTAGCCGACCTCGGCGCTGCCGTCGGCGAGGTCGTAGAGGTTGAACCGGCCGACGACGGACCCGTCGTCGTCGACCAGGACGTGGAAGGCGCACACGCCGGCGACCTGCTCGATCAGCAGCGCGCGGTGCCGCTGGGAGTAGTGCTCGAAGTACTCGTCGCCACGGTCGGCGATGAGCTCGCGGAAGTAGTCGCGGTTCTCGAGCTCGAAGGCCAGCACGGCCTGCTCGTGCTCTGGCCCCAGCGGCCGCAACGCGTACACCCCGTGACCGTACGCCCCCGGTCCGTCAGCGTTCGTGACGGACGACCATGAGCGCCACGTCGTCGGTGAGCTCCTCGTCGCCGAGGGCCACCGCGACCATGCGCGAGCAGATCGTCTCCGCGTCCTGGTCCGCCTTCATGCGCCCGCAGATGGCCTGCATCCGGTACGCGCGTGGCGTGACCAGCTTGGTCCCGGGCCGGAGGTCGATCAGTCCGTCGGTGTAGAAGCCGAGCGCCGTGCCGACCGGGAACGGGATCTCGACCTGCGTGCGCGGCGTCTCCGGGTCGACGCCGAGCATGAGGTCACGCTCCTCGACCTCCAGCTCGGCGGGTTGCTCGCCTGGCCGCGCGAGGACCGGCGCCGGGTGCCCGGCGAGGGACAGCGTGACGGAGTCGAACGGCGGACGGGTGATCGCCAGCGCCA
The DNA here is from genome assembly GCF_008039565.1 of Aeromicrobium terrae. Lineage (GTDB taxonomy): Bacteria > Actinomycetota > Actinomycetes > Propionibacteriales > Nocardioidaceae > Aeromicrobium > Aeromicrobium terrae. The sequence continues at coordinate 41,318 of NZ_VDUX01000007.1, read as the reverse complement.
CCGTGGCCAGCGTCCCGGTCTCGAAGTGCGTGAGCTTGCGGTCGAGCCGGCGCAGGATCTCCGCCGGCTCGTGGGTCTCGAGTGCGTAGGCGCGCAGCGCGCTGCGGAGCCGTCCCATCACCACGGCGGACCGGAGTCCGTGGCCCTGGACGTCGCCCATCACGAGCGCGACGTCGCCGCCCGGCAGCGTGAAGATGTCGTACCAGTCGCCGCCGACGTCGCCGGCGGACGGCAGATAGCGGACCGCCACGTCGAGCCCCTCGATCAGCGGCGGCGCCGCGGGCAGGAGGCTGCGCTGCAGCGCGAGAGCCGCGGTGTGGTCGTCGGCGCCGTTGGTCCTGGTGAGCCGCTGGGCGATCTCGGCAGCGGCCTTCTCGAGGAGCTCGCGGTCGTGGTCGTCGAACCTTCGCGGGGTCTTGCTCCCCACGTGCAGGACGCCGAGCACCAGGTCGCCGTGCTCCACCGGGACGCCGAGGAGGCTGTGGACGCCGGAGTCGCGCAAGATCGGGTTCAGGACCGACTCCGGGGTGATGTGGTCGAGAAACACCGGCTGGCCGGACTCCGCGACCCGCCCGGCGAACCCGCGGCCCAGGCGGACGTGGGTGGCGCCACGCCACTGGCCGCCGAGGCCGGCTGATGCAGCCGGCTCGAGCACGGTGCGCGACTCGTCCATCAGCAGGAGGGACGCGGTGTCGGAGCTCAGGTTCGAGCGAACCTGTTCGACGAAGTCGGCAAAAGAGAGCGATCTCTCGGACATGGGAGGGGCAACTTCCTGGAGATCGTGCGAACAGCCGCTCTTTTGCAGCTGCCAACCATCTTTTCACACGGGGTGAAGGATGCCTACGCGGGCTGGTCAGGCAGCCGCACGGTGACGCTGAGCCCGCCCTCGTCGCGTGGCGCGAGAGTCAGCGTGCCGTCGTGGGCCTGGACGATGCTCCGGACGATCGCGAGTCCGAGCCCGACCCCGGCGTGGTCGGAGTGCACGCGCTGCGTGCCGCGCTGGAACGGCTCGACGAGCGTGGCGACCAGCTGCGGGGTGAGCCGCTCGCCGGAGCTCTCGACGGTGAGCCACGCGCGCCCGGACCGCGTCCCGGTCCGCACCCACACGGCGCCGTCGGCCGGGAGGTTGTGCACGATCGCGTTGTGCACGAGGTTCGTGGTCATCTGCAGCAGCAGGGTCGGCGAGCCCAGCGTCGGGGCGGCCTCGCCCGACGTCTCGAGCACCACGCCGCGCTTCTCCGCGAGGGCGAGCAGGGTCTCGGTCGCCTCCTCGGCCAGCAGGGACAGGTCGACGTGCTCGCGCGTGAACGACCGTTGGTCCGTGCGGCTGAGCAGCAGCAACGCCTCGGTCAGCTCGATCGCGCGCGCGTTGACGGCGTGCAGCCGCTCCACGAGCTCACGGGAGTCGTGGTCCGGGTCGGTGCGGGCGACGTCGAGCAACGTCTGGGTGACGGCGAGCGGGGTGCGCAGCTCGTGCGACGCGTTCGCGGCGAACCGCTGCTGCTCCGCCACCTGCGCCTCGAGCCGGGCCAGCATGGCGTCGAAGGCGTCGGCGAGCTCGCGGAGCTCGTCGTCGCGCCCCTCCATCTCGATCCGGTGCGACAGCGAGCCGGCGGCGGCCCGCCGGGTGGCGTCGGTGATCTTCCGCAGTGGCGAGAGCATCCGGCCGGCCACGATCCAGCCGCCGACGACGCTGAACACGAGCAGGAACCCGAGCGCCTGCGCGGCCCGCGGCGTGAACGCGTCGAGGAGGTCCGAGCGGGTGGGGTTGAACGGGCCGTTCCCGAAACCAGGGCCGTCGGGGACGTAGCGGAGGAGGAAGACCCACACCGTCGCGAGCAGCAGGGTGCCGGCCACCATCAGGAGGCCGACGTAGCTGAGCGTGAGCTTGAGCCGGACGCTCAGCCCGGGCTGCCTAGCCATCGTCGCTCGGGGTGTCGATGCGGTACCCGACGCCGGGCACGGTGGCGATCAGCCAGGGCTCGCCGAGCCGCTTGCGGAGTGCGGACACGGTGATGCGCACCGCGTTGGTGAAGGGGTCGGCGTTCTCGTCCCAGGCGCGCTCGAGCAGCTCCTCCGCGCTGACGACGCCGCCCTGCGCTCCCATCAGCACCTCGAGGACCGCGAACTGCTTGCGGGTCAGCGCGACGTACCGCCCGTCGCGGTAGACCTCCCGACGGAACGGGTCGAGCCGCAGTCCGGCGACCTCGAGCACGGGCGGCCGCCGATGGCCGCGCCGGCGGTCGAGTGCGCGGAGCCGGAGCACGAGCTCGCGGAGGTCAAACGGCTTGGTCAGGTAGTCGTCGGCGCCGAGCTCGAAGCCGGACGCCTTGTCGTCGAGCCGGTCGGCGGCCGTCAGCATCAGGATCGGCATGCCGCTGCCGGACGCGACGATGCTCTCGGCAATCTCGTCGCCCGACGGGCCGGGGACGTCGCGGTCGAGGACCGCGATGTCGTACGCGTTGACGCTCAGCAGCTCGAGCGCGGTGTCGCCGTCGCCGGCGACGTCGGCCGCGATCGCCTCCAGGCGCAGGCCGGCCCGGATGGCCTCGGCCATGTAGGGCTCGTCCTCGACGACCAGCACGCGCACCCCTCGACTGTACGAGTCCGGGCATATCGTCCGTGTACCGAAACCGCATACGGCCTGGCAACGCGGGATCTCGTGGACTCGAGCCATGAATCGCACACCCTGGCTCCTGCTCATCGCCCTGGCCGTCGTCGGCACCATCACCGTCGTCTCCCTCGACCACGGGACGGCCTCGTCCTCGTCGTCGGCGTCGGCGTCGGCGGACGACGTCCCGTTCGGCGAGCTCCTGAAGGACAACTCCAGCGGCGTCCTCTCCGCGCGGGACGGCGTCATCCCCGAGACCGCCTCCGTCTTCGACGACGGCATCCCCGCCGTCGCCAAGCTCGACGACGACCTGCTCGCCGCGCTGCGCCGTGCCGCGACCGACGCCGACCAGGCCGGCGTGACCGTCCGGATCACCAGCGGCTGGCGCTCACCCGAGTACCAGGACCAGCTGCTCCGCGAGGCGGTCGGCAAGTACGGGTCCGTGGCCGCGGCGTCACGCTGGGTGGCCGCGCCGGACAAGTCCGCGCACGTCTCCGGCGACGCGGTCGACGTCTCGTCCAATCGCGCCGCACAGTGGCTCCAGCGCCACGGCGCCCGGTACGGCCTGTGCCGCACCTACGGCAACGAGGTCTGGCACTTCCAGCTCCGCCCCGACGCCCCGCAGCAGGGCTGCCCCGCCATGTACGCCGACCCGACCGAGGACCCGCGGATGCGATGAGGCGCCCGCCTAGACTTCGTCGTCGTGGACCAACCCCTCGGACGTGTCGCCGTCTTCTGCGCCTCGAGCCCCGGCGTCGACCCTGAGCTCGGCCGCGCCGCCTACGAGGTGGGTCGCGGACTCGCCGAGCGCGGCATCGGCCTCGTCTACGGCGGTGGCGGCCACGGCCTGATGGGCGACGTCTCGCAGGGCGCGCTGGACGCCGGCGGCGAGGTCATCGGCGTGCTTCCGCACGTGATGATCGAGCGTGAGTGGGGCCGCGACGACCTCACCGAGCTGCACCTCGTCGACGGCATGCACGAGCGCAAGGCGATGATGGCCGACCTCGCCGACGCCTTCCTCTGCCTGCCCGGCGGCCTCGGCACCCTGGAGGAGATCTTCGAGGTCTGGAGCTGGCGTCAGCTCAAGCTCAACCCGGACCCCGTCGCGTTCCTGAACACCGGAGGCTTCTGGACGCCGATGCTCGACGCCCTCCAGGGCATGGTCGACGCCGGCTTCCTCCGTCAGGACATCCTCGACGACCTCGTGGTCGCCGAGACGCTCGACGACGCACTCGCCGGCCTCGCCGCTCGCATCGGCACCGAGCTCCGCGACAAGCTGTAGCGGACCGCGTCAGTCGGTCGGACAGAGGCCGCTGACGGGTTCTGTGACGCTGAGGTCCTCCGGATCGACGACCACGTGCCGTGGCTCAGCGCTGGCCATCTCCACACAGATCATGCCGTCCGGCCCCGGGTGAGTACGGAGGTCGGCGTTCGCCTCCAGGTCGCCAAACCTCGCCAGCGCCGCCGACTCCACCCGGGAGCGGGTCCCCAGCTCCTTGGCTCGCTCCTCGGTCTTCGCCGCCAGCTCGGCGAGGGCGCGCTCACGCTGCTCTGCGTCCGCGCGCGGCGACGGCGATGGGCTCCCTAGCGTCTCCTTCGGAAAGGACTCCGACGTGCATCCCGACACCACGGCCAGGGTCAGAAGTACTGCCGCCAGCCAGCGCGCACGTCGCGGATCAGTCACTCCGAAAGGATCGACCCGCTCCTGAGTGAGGTCAACCGATGGTGGAGCTGAGGGGACTCGAACCCCTAACCCCCTGCTTGCAAAGCAGGTGCGCTACCAATTGCGCCACAGCCCCGTGGTGGAACGGGATCAGACCGGGTCGGAGGCCCTCGCCCAGACGTCGGGAGTCGGCTCGGACTTCTTGCGCCCGAGGGCCCAGACGGCGCCGGCGACAGCGACCCCCAGCAGCAGGATCTTCTTCATCGCAGCCTCCGCTCATGAGTCGGTCCGGTGGGCCTAGGAGGACTTGAACCTCCGACCTCTTCCTTATCAGGGAAGCGCTCTAACCAGGCTGAGCTATAGGCCCGCAACAGCGCGAAACATTACCGCACGCCCCACGCTCCGAACGAATCGGCCGGGGTGGTCTCGATACACCGGCTCGTTCCTCGCCGGCACTCGACCACCGAGTGGTGGTCAGTCCTCGCGGAAGGTGACCTCGATGCCCCCGAGCAGCTGGGCAGCGAGGTTGTACAGATGCGCCGCGACGGTGGCGAGGACCGTCATGACGACGACGTTGATCGCCGACAGCAGGAGGGTGAGCCCGAACAGGCGGCCGAAGCCGAGGTAGTCGGTGATGTCGAAGCTGTTCTCGCTGTCGCTGAGCACCGACGTGACGCTGTCGTTGACCTGTCCCCACACGCCGGTCATGTCGAGCACCAGCCAGAACAGCGACACCGCGACGACGGCGACGATCATCATCGCCACGGACACGACGAACGCCAGACGGGTGACGGACCACGGCTCGATGTGGGCCAGCCGGAGGCGGGCGCGTCGAGCGGACGCCGGGGCGGCGGCGGACGAGACCGCGGGCGATGGGGCCGCCCGGTCGTCCTTCACCGGCGGGATGATCGCCGTGGTGTCGGCCCCGGCGGTGGTGCGAGGGTCCGGTCGCGTGCCGGCCTTCACCGGCTCGACGACGTGCGGCTTCGTGGCGTCGTTCTTCACGTCCGACGGCTTGGCGTCCGGCTTGGTGGCCGTGCTCGCGACAGGCTTGTCCGACGCGGACTTGCCCGGCGTGCTGTCGCTCACTCGCTCGGCTCCTCGTCGGTCGGGCTGTCGTCGGACACTGCTTCGTCAGTCTCGGGAGCCTCGTCGTCGCTCGGCAGCTCGGCGTTGCGGGCGATGGTGACCACGCGGTCGTCCCCCTTGAACTTGACGAAGCTCACCCCCATCGTGCCACGACCCTTGGCGGGCACACCCGAAACGAGGCTTCGCGTGACCTGACCGCCCTCGGTGACCGAGATGACGTCGTCGGTGTCCGTGAGCACGAGACCGCCCACCAGCTCGCCGCGCTTCTCGGTGATCTCCATGGCCTTGATGCCGATGCCGCCGCGGCCCTGGAGCCGGTACTGGTCGATGGTGGTCTTCTTGGCGAAGCCGCCGTCGGTGACGGTGAAGACGTACAGCTTCTCCTCGTCCGGCACGTCCTCGGTCTCGAGCTCGCTGTGCCGGGCGCGGATGACGGTCATGGAGAGCAGCGAGTCGTCGCCGCGGAACTTCATGCCGGTGACGCCCGACGTGGCGCGGCCCATCGGGCGCAGCTGCTCGTCGTCGGCGCGGAACCGGATGGCCTGCGCCTTGCGCGAGATGAGCAGCAGGTCGTCCTCGGGGTTCACCAGCTCGGCGCCGATGAGCTCGTCGTCGTCGGTGCGGAAGTTGATGGCGATGACGCCGGCCTGGCGCGGGCTGTTGAAGTCCTCGAGCCGAGTCTTCTTGACCAGGCCCTTGCGGGTGGCGAGCACCAAGTACGGCGCCTGCTCGTAGTCGCGGATCGCCAGCACCTGCGCGATCTCCTCGTCCGGCTGGAACGACAGGAGCCCGGCGACGTGGCCGCCCTTGGCGTCGCGGCCGCCCTCGGGCAGCTGGTACGCCTTGGTGCGGTAGACCCGGCCGGCCGTGGTGAAGAACAGGATCCAGTGGTGGCTGGTGGTCGGGAACAGGTGCTCGACGAAGTCGCCGTCGCGCAGCTGCGCACCGCGCACGCCCTTGCCGCCGCGGTTCTGCACGCGGTACAGGTCGGTCTTGGTGCGCTTGGCGTAGCCGCCGCGCGTGATGGTGACGACGACCTCCTCGTCGGGGATGAGGTCCTCCATCGAGAGGTCGCCGTCGGCCGCGATGAGCTGGCTGCGGCGGTCGTCGCCGTACTTCTCGACGATCGCGGCGAGCTCCTCGCCGACGATCTGGCGCTGCCGGTCGACGCTCTCCAGGATCGCCTTGAACTCGGCGATGTCCGCCTCGAGCGCGGCGAGGGCATCGATGATCTTCTGCCGCTCGAGGGCCGCAAGCTGGCGCAGCTGCATCTGGAGGATGGCGTTGGCCTGGAGCTCGTCGATCTCGAGCAGGTTGATCAGGCCGGTGCGCGCCTCGTCGACCGTGGGGCTGCGGCGGATGAGCGCGATGACCTCGTCGAGCGCGTCGAGCGCCTTCACCAGGCCGCGGTAGATGTGCGCCTGCTCCTCGGCCTTGCGGAGGCGATACTCGGTGCGCCGGCGGATGACCGCGATCTGGTGGGTGATCCAGTTCGTGATGAAGCCGTCGAGGGTGAGCGTGCGCGGGACGTCGTCGACGAGCGCGAGCATGTTGGCGCTGAAGTTCGTCTGCAGCTCGGTGTGCTTGTAGAGGTTGTTCAGCACGACGCGGGCGACGGCGTCCTTCTTCAGCACGATGACGAGGCGGCGGCCGGTGCGCGACGAGGAGTCGTCGCGGACGTCCGCTATGCCCTGCACCCGGCCGGAGTCGGCGAGCTCGGCGATCTTGATGGCCAGGTTGTCGGGGTTCACCTGGTACGGCAGCTCGGTGACGACGAGCTGCATGCGGCCCTTGGTGTCCTCCTCGATGCTGACCACCGCGCGCATCGTGACCGAGCCGCGGCCGGTGCGGTACATGTCCTGGATGCCGTTGGTGCCGACGATGAGGCCGGACGTCGGGAAGTCGGGGCCCTTGATGCGCTCCATCAGCGCCTCGAGCAGCTCCTCGCGGCCGGCGTCGGGGTGGTCGAGCGCCCACTGCACGCCCTCGGCGACCTCGCGGAGGTTGTGCGGCGGGATGTTGGTGGCCATGCCGACGGCGATGCCGGCCGAGCCGTTGACCAGCAGGTTCGGGATGCGCGACGGCAGGACCGTGGGCTCCTGCGAGCGGCCGTCGTAGTTGGGCTTGAAGTCGACGGTCTCCTCGTCGATGTCGCGCACCATCTCCATGGCGATGGGCGCGAGCTTGCACTCGGTGTACCGCATCGCCGCGGCGCCGTCGTTGCCCGGCGAGCCGAAGTTGCCCTGGCCCGACACCATCGGCGCGCGCATGACCCACGGCTGGGCCAGGCGGACCAGGGTGTCGTAGATCGCCGTGTCGCCGTGCGGGTGGTACTGACCCATGACGTCACCGACGATGCGGCTGCACTTGCTGAAGCCGCGGTCGGGGCGGTAGCCGCCGTCGTACATCGCGTAGAGCACGCGGCGGTGCACGGGCTTGAGGCCGTCGCGCACGTCGGGCAGGGCTCGCGACACGATGACGCTCATGGCGTAGTCGATGTACGAGCGCTGCATCTCGACCTGCAGCTCGACCGGCTCGATGCGGTCCCGTTCGATCGGGGTGTCAGTCACGTGTCAGTCCTGTCTGTGTGGTCTCGATACACCCGCTCGTTCCTCGCGGGCACTCGACCACCGGTGGCTGGGTCATCAGATGTCCAAGAACCTGACGTCCTTGGCGTTGCGCTGGATGAAGTGGCGCCGCTGCTCGACGTCCTCGCCCATGAGGATGGTGAACATCTCGTCGGCCATGGCGGCGTCCTCGAGGGTCACCTGGCGCAGGATCCGGGCGTCGGGATCCATCGTGGTCTCCCAGAGCTCGTGGTCGTTCATCTCGCCGAGACCCTTGTAGCGCTGGATGGGCGCCTCCTTGGGCAGCCGGCGACCGGCCTCCTCGCCGGCCTTCTGCAGCGCGGCGAGCTCGCGGTCGGAGTACGCCAGCTCGTGCGCGCCGTTGGACCACTTGATCTTGTAGAGCGGCGGCTGCGCGAGATAGACGTACCCGCCGTCGATGAGCGGCTTCATGAACCGGAACAGCAGCGTCAGCAGCAGCGTGGAGATGTGCTGCCCGTCGACGTCGGCGTCGGCCATCAGCACGATCTTGTGGTACCGAAGCTTGTCGATGTCGAAGTCGTCGTGCACGCCGGTGCCGAGCGCGGAGATGATGGCCTGCACCTCGGCGTTCTGCAGGATCTTGTCGATGCGCGCCTTCTCGACATTCAGGATCTTGCCGCGCAACGGCAGGATCGCCTGGGTGCGCGGGTCGCGACCGCCCTTGGCGGAGCCGCCGGCCGAGTTGCCCTCGACGATGAAGATCTCGCACTCCTCCGGGTCGCGCGACTGGCAGTCGGACAGCTTGCCGGGGAGGCCGCCGCCGCCGAGCAGGCCCTTGCGGTTGCGGGCCAGCTCCTTGGCCTTGCGGGCGGCCAGGCGCGCCGACGCGGCGTCGATGGACTTGCGGACGATGGTCTTTCCGTCGCTGGGGTTGCGCTCGAACCACGCGGCCAGCTCGTCGTTGAGGACGGTCTGGACGAAGGAGCGCGCCTCGGTGTTGCCGAGCTTGGTCTTGGTCTGACCCTCGAACTGCGGCTCGGCGAGCTTGACCGAGATGATCGCCGTGAGGCCCTCGCGGATGTCGTCGCCGGTGAGCGCGTCTTCCTTCTTCTTGATGAGGCCCTGCACCTCGGCGAAGCGGTTGACGGTGCGGGTGAGCGCGGTGCGGAAGCCCTCCTCGTGGGTGCCGCCCTCGTGCGTGTTGATGGTGTTGGCGAACGTGTGCACCGACTCGGCGTAGCTGACGTTCCACTGCATCGCGATCTCGAGCGACAGGCCGTTGCCCTCGTCCTCGCGCTCGAGCGCGATGACCTCTCGGTGCAGCGGGGACTTGGCGCCGGAGTTGATGTGGTCGACGTAGTCGACGAGCCCGCCGTCGTACCGGAACGTCACCTCTCGCTCGACCTCGTCGACGCCCTCGTCGTCGTCGGCGTGCGGGCGCTCGTCCTTGAGCACGAGCTCGAGACCCTTGTTGAGGAACGCCATCTCGCGGAACCGCGTCTTGAGCGTCTCGTAGGAGTAGTCGGTGGTCTCGAAGATGTCGCCGCTGGCGTAGAACGTGGTGGTGGTGCCGGTCTCGTCGGTCTTCTCGTGCCGCTCGAGCGGGGCGTCCGGCTCGCCGAACGTGAAGCTCTGCGTCCAGCGGTAACCGTCGCGCTTGACCTCGACGTGCAGCTTCTCGCTCAGCGCGTTGACCACGGAGACGCCGACGCCGTGCAGGCCGCCGGAGACCTTGTAGCCGCCGCCGCCGAACTTGCCGCCGGCGTGCAGCGAGGTGAGGACCAGCGTGACCGCGGGGATCTTCTCGATCGGGTGCTCGTCGACGGGGATGCCGCGGCCGTCGTCGACGACGCGGACGCCACCGTCGGCCTGCAGCGTGACCGCGATGTGCGAGGCGTACCCGGCGAGAGCCTCGTCGACCGAGTTGTCGACGACCTCGTAGACCAGGTGGTGCAGGCCGCGCTCACCGGTGGAGCCGATGTACATGCCCGGCCGCTTGCGCACCGCTTCCAGACCTTCGAGGACCTGGATGTTGCTGGCGTCGTACGTGCTGCCGTCGGTGGTCTCGGTCGGATCTGAAGTTTGGGTCACCATTCCAGTATACGGGGCATTCTGTGGCTCCCAGCGTGTTGGTCCCCAGAAAAAGCGACGTGTCCGGCCGCTCCGATGGCTCTCAGCGCCTCAAAAGCGCCGCTGAGACGCCTCCGCAGGGGCCCGCCTCATGCCCTGTACGTCTGACGGCTCTCAAAACGGCTCAGAACGGCGTCCCGGTCGGCGGCCGGTTGAGGCCGTCCGTCATCGTAGTGTCATGACCTCGACGGCCGTCCGACGTGAGGCCGCCGTGCGGTCGCTGCCCGTCGCCGTCCTCGCCGCCGTCAGCCTCGCCGTCCTCGCGCAGGTCGCCCTGCACACCGCCGCGGGTCAGCGCATCGACGACCGCGCGCTGCGCACCGTCGTCGCCGGACGCGACACCGAGCTCGCCGTCCTGAGCCTGCTCGGCCACGTCTCCGCCACCGCTGTGCTGACCGTCGCGATCGTGACCGTCGGCATCGCGCTGCTGCGCGGCCGCGCCCGGCTCGGCGTCGCGGCACTCGTCGTCCTGCTCGGTTCCAACATCACCACGCAGGTCCTGAAGCACGGGATCCTCGACCGCACCGCGTTCGACGTCGTCGCGCCCAACAGCCTGCCGAGCGGTCACACCACCGGCGTCGCCGGCGCAGTGTGCGCCCTGATCATCGTCGCGCCGCGGTCGTGGCGTCAGCCCGTCGCGCTGCTCGGCGCCTTCGCCGTGACCACCACCGGCACGTCCACCGTCGTGGCCGGGTGGCACCGCCCGGCCGACGTCCTCGCCGCGCTGGCCGTCGCGCTGCTCTGGTCCGCCGGCGCCGGCATGGTGCTCGGCAGCACGCACGACGTGACCGAGCTGCCCAGCACCGGCTTGTCGGCACTCGTCGGTGCGGCCGGTGGCCTGCTCCTGCTCGTCGGCATCGGCGTCCGCCCGTCGTACGGCTGGGTCGGGTTCGTCGACGCCGCCGGCGTCCTGGGCGTGCTCGCGCTGGCCACTGCCCTCATTGTGACCCTGGCCGACCACGTCTCGGCTCAGCCGTAGGTGTCGCGGGGGCCGCGAGCGTTGCGAAGCGTCCGCTTGCCCTTCGTCCACGACGGGGCCTGAGGGCCGCGGACGTCGATGCGGAGCACGGAGCCGTGGCCGAGCTCCTCGTTTAGCTTTCTGACCAGGGTCGCCGCGAGGAACTGCAGCTCGCGGGCCCAGGCCGTGGAGTCGGCCTTGATCTCGACGATCCCGTCGGCGTAGCCCACGACCTCGCTGTGCTCGGCCACCTCGGGGCCGACGATGCCGGCCCAGTCCGTGTAGATGCGCTGGGTGGAGAGACGCTCGTCCCAGCCGCGCTCCTTGAGCATGTCGCCCATGACGTCGGCGAGGGGGACAGGGTCGTCGCGCTGGCCACGGCGGGGTGACGGTCGCGCACGGCGGCGGCGCTTGCGCGGGTCGGCCGGCGGACCACCGCGGTACGAGTCCGCGATGTCCCGCGCGAGGCCGAGGCTGTCCGGCTGCTCGTCGGGGGTCGGGTCGTCAGGCTCGGTCATGCAGGACCTGCCCATCGTGCACCCGGAAGCGACGACCGAGCAGGGCCTTCGGCACGTCGTCGGCGACCGCGGCCGTGACGAGCACCTGCTCCGCGTCAGCCACCAGGGTGGCGAGCTGCTCGCGACGTCCCTGGTCGAGCTCGGCGAAGACGTCGTCGAGGATCAGCACCGGGTCGTCGTCGTCCTCGCGCAGCAGCGCGAACGACGCGAGCTTCAGTGCGAGCGCCAGCGACCACGACTCGCCGTGGCTCGCGTACCCCTTGGCCGGCAGCGTGCCGATCTCGAGCAACGCCTCGTCGCGGTGCGGACCGACGAGGCTGACTCCGCGCTCGAGCTCGTCGCGACGGCGATCGGCGATGCCGGCGAGCAGCGCATCGCGCACCGCCTCGGTGCTGGTGCCGTCGAGCTGCACCGACGGGACGTAGGAGGCGCGGACGTCGCGACGGTCGGGCGCGGCCTCGGCCGCGACCTCGAGGTAGGCCTTGCCGAGGTGTGGCCCGAGGTCCTCGAGGAGCTGCAGCCGCTGCGCGACGAGCTCTCCGCCGAGAGTGGCGAGCTTGTCGTCCCAGATGTCCAATGTCGACATGTCTACATCACGTCGTGTGCGGGCCGACTTGAGCAGCGTGTTGCGCTGCCGCAGCACGCGGTCGTAGTCGGACCGGACGCCGGCGAGCCGCGGGGTGCGCATCGTCAGCAGGGTGTCGAGGAACCGGCGGCGGTCGGACGGGTCGCCCTTCACCAGCGCAAGATCGTCCGGCGAGAACATCACCGTGCGGAGCACGCCGACGATGTCGCGGGTCCGGCTCAGGGGCGACTTGTTGATGCGGGCGCGGTTGGCCCGGCCGGGCGTGATCTCCACCTCGAGGAGCGCGGTCCGGTCGATGCGTCGCACCTCGAGCCGCACCACCGCCTGATCCGCGCCGGCGCGCACGAGGGGAGCGTCGCTGGAGACGCGGTGCGAGTCGAGTCGCGAGACGTAGTCGACCGCCTCGACGAGGTTGGTCTTGCCCTGACCGTTGGCGCCGATGAACGCGGTGGGCCCGGGCTCCAGCTCCAGCTCGACCTGCGGGTACGACCGGAAGTCGTGCAGCCACAGCCGGACGACGTGCATGGGTCAGGCCGACGGGTTCGTGGGCTCGTCGGGGTCAGGAGCGGCGGGGTCGACGCCGGTCTCCTTCGCGGCCTGGACGGCGTGGCCACCGAACTGCTGCCGCATCGCCGCGACGGCCTGCATCGCCGGCGACTCCTCCTGCCGCGACGTGAACCGGGCGAACAGCGAGGCCGCGATGGTGTGCATGGGGACCGCGTTGTCGATGGCCGCCTCCACCGTCCACCGACCCTCTCCGGAGTCCTCGGCGTAGCCGCGGATCTTGGACAGGCCGGGGTCGTCCTGCAGCGCCTTGACCAGCAGGTCCAGCAGCCAGGACCGCACCACGGTGCCCGTGCGCCAGGAGTTGAACACCTCGGTGACGTCGTCGACCATGTCGACCTTCTCGAGCAGCTCGAAGCCCTCGGCGTAAGCCTGCATCATGGCGTACTCGATGCCGTTGTGGACCATCTTCGAGAAGTGCCCCGCACCCACGCGGCCGGCGTGCACGAAGCCGGACTCCTCGTCGGGACGCAGGGCGTCGAACGCCGGCTGCACCTTGGCGATGTCGTCGGCGTCGCCGCCCGCCATCAGCGCGTACCCGTTGTCGAGACCCCAGACGCCACCGCTCACGCCGCAGTCGACGTAGCCGATGTTCTTCTCGGCGGCGATGGCGGCGTGCTTCTCGTCGTCGGTCCAGCGCGAGTTGCCACCGTCGACGATGACGTCGCCCTCGCCGAGCAGCTCGACGAGCTCGGTGACCGTGGCGCGGGTGGGCTCACCGGCCGGCACCATCACCCACACGACCTTGGGCTCCGGGAGCTGCTGGACCATCTCCTCCAGGGAGCCGACGTCGGAGACGTCGGGGTTGCGGTCGTAGCCGACGACCGTCAGACCAGCGTTGCGCATGCGGGTGCGCATGTTGCCGCCCATCTTGCCCAGACCGACGAGGCCGATGTGCATGGCAGTCCCTCCCGTGATTGACGTCAGTTCTGCAGGCGCACCGGCATGATCAGGTACCGGAACGCGGCGTCCGGCTCTGCTCCGACCTCCGGGACACCGGAGATGGCGGCCGGCTTGGTGTGCTGGGTGAACGACAGGTGGACGACCGGGTCGCTCATGACGCTCAGGCCCTCCAGCAGGTAGTTCGGGTTGAAGCCGATCGAGATGTCGGCGCCGTTGATGGTGGCCTCGATGGACTCCGACGCCTGGGCGTCGTCGCCGCTGCCGGCCTCGAGGAGCACGTGGCCGTCGGAGAACGTCAGGCGGACCGGGGTGTTGCGCTCGGCCACGAGCGAGACGCGCTTGACCGCGTCGACCAGCTCGGGCGTGGAGACGTACGCGACGGTCTCGGCCTGCGCCTGGAACAGCTGGCGGACCCGCGGGAAGTCGCCCTCGAGCAGGCGGGTGGTGGTGCGGCGCGAGCCGTTGCCGACGGTGCCCTCGAAGCCGATGAGCCCGTCGCCGGACTCACCGGCGGAGACGGCGATGGTGATGTCGCCGCCGGCGACCAGGGACCGTGCGGTCTCGCCGAGCACGCGGGCCGGGACGAGGACCTGCGCGGACAGGCTGCTGTCCTCGGGGTACCAGGAGAGATCGCGGAGGCTGGCGCGGAAGCGGTCGGTGGCCATCAGGGAGATGGCGGAGCCCTCGAGCTCGAGGCGCACGCCGGTGAGGAGCGGCAGCATCTCGTCGCGGCCGGCCGCGGCGCTCGCCTGCGCGACGGCGGTGGCGAACTCGTCCGCCTTCACCGTGCCGGTGGCCGTGGGCATCTCCGGCAGCTGCGGGTACTCCTCGACGGGCATCGTCTGCAGGCTGAACCGCGAGCTGCCGCAGGTGACCTGGACCTTCGTGCCGTCGAGCGCGACGTCGACCGGCTTGTTCGGCAGCGCCTTGACGATCTCCGACAGCAGGCGGCCGGAGACCAGGACCTTGCCGTCGTCGGCGACCTCGGCCGGCAGCGTGGCACGGGTGGAGGTGTCGTAGTCGAAGCCGGAGAGCGTGAGGCCGTCGGAGGACGTCTCGATCATGAGGCCGGCGAGGACGGGGACGCTCGGCCGGTTCGGCAGGCTGCGTGCCGTCCAGGCGACGGCGTCGGCGAACGTGTCGCGATCGATGCGGAACTTCACGGACGGGGACCTTTCGAAAGGACGGATGCCGACGGGATGAATCCTGCCACGCGAGGGGAGATCCACACACAGGCCCCGAGGTGACCTTGACGAACCTTCGTGATGCATAGATGGATCGTCGTTGTCGTAGGTGGTGTGGAAACCGTGGACAAGCGGTGTTCGTGCTGGTGGGACGCCATGACGGCCCGTGGACGAGCTGTGGTTCCACCCGTGGGCGAGCTGTCGTTCCCTGTGGATGTCCATCGGGCGTACACATCGCGTTCACACGGACGTCGCGGCTTTCCACGGCGTGCGGGGACTTTCCCACATGCTCGTCCCCAGGTGTGAATCACGGGTTGAGGGTTCGCCACGGCTAGGACTGCCGGGCCTGCTGCTTGATGCGGTTCGTCAGCTCCGTGACCTGGTTGAACACCGCGTGCTTCTCGGCCATGAGCTTGCGGATCTTCCGCTCGGCGTGCATGACGGTGGTGTGGTCGCGGCCGCCGAACTCCTGGCCGATCTTCGGCAGCGACATCTCGGTGAGCTCGCGGCACAGGTACATCGCGATCTGGCGGGCGAGCACGAGGTTGCGGCTGCGGTTCGTGCCGCAGAGCTCGTCGATGGAGAACTCCGAGTAGGCCGCGGTCTGCGCCATGATCATGCCGACCGTGATGTCGGGCTCGACGCCCTCGGCGACCAGGTCCTTCAGCACGATCTGGGCCAGCTGGAGGTCGACGGTGGTGCCCTGCAGGTTCGCGAACGCGGTGGCACGGATCAGCGCGCCTTCGAGCTCACGGATGTTGGTCTGCACCTTGCTGGCGATGAACTCGAGCACGTCGGCCGGCGCGGTGAGCTTCTCGTTGGCGGCCTTCTTGCGGAGGATCGCGATGCGGGTCTCGAGGTCCGGCGGCAGTGTCTCGGTGAGCAGGCCCCACTCGAACCGGTTGCGCAGGCGCTCCTCCAGGGTGCGGAGGGCCTTCGGCGGCCGGTCCGACGTCATCACGATCTGCTTGTTCTCGTTGTGCAGCGCGTTGAACGTGTGGAAGAACTCCGCCTGCGTCGACTCCTTGTTCTCCAGGAACTGGATGTCGTCGACAAGCAGGACGTCGACCTCGCGGTACTTGCGCTTGAGCTCCGCGGTCTTGCGCTCCTGGATCGCGTGGATGACGTCGTTGGTGAACTCCTCGGTGTTGACGTACCGCACGCGCGAGGAGGGGTAGAGGTTCAGGACGTAATGGCCGATGGCGTGCAGCAGGTGGGTCTTGCCGAGCCCGGACTCGCCGTGGATGACGAGCGGGTTGTACGCCTTGCCGGGCGCCTCGGCGACGGCCACCGCGGCGGCGTGGGCGAAGCGGTTGGACGAGCCGATGACGAAGTTCTCGAAGAGGTACTTGGGGTTGATCCGCGCCTCGGCGATCGATCCGTTGCGGGGCGGCGAGGGGGTCTGGCGCTGGGCCCAGCTGGGGACGAACCCGTCATCCTCGTCGTCGAGGTCCTCGTCCAGCGACTCCATCTCACTGTCGATCTGTCCATTTGTCGACAAGTCGTCTTGTGGTTGAACGGCCAGATCAGGGACGTCGGAGAGGGTGGGCTCGATCGTGACGACGAGCCGGATCTCCTCGTCGAGCCGGGCCGACAGGGCGTGCTCCAGAGCCGGCCGGACGCGCGACTCGAGCTGGGCTCGGGTGAGGTCGTCCTGGACCGCGACGATGAGGATGCCGCCGTGAAGGCTGAGGGGGGTGGCGGAGTAGACCCACACCTTGGCGCCGGGGGAGAGCGTGTCGACCGCTTGGCTCCAGATGCCGTGCAGATCGATGTCTGTGCCCGGCTCCGACGCCTCAGCCATTCGTGGTACCTCCAGTTGCTCCACATGGTTTTCCACACAATGTGCATCGGCACCGGGGGGGAGTAACCCACTGTGGAAAAGTCGCGATACCGCGGCGACGCTAGCAGCGTGCCAGACCCAGTTCAAGCGGATTTCCCCACCCGGGGAACATCGCTCGGCGTGTCGGATGGACGGGTGGTCCTCGATGGCATATAGAGGTCGGTTTGACCCTTGTTGACCGGCCCCCGTACCGTGGTCTGGTCGTGCAAGATCCGACACCTGCCGCGTGCTCACAGCGGTCAGATTCTGTGAGCGAGCGGTGGCCGTCGACCCGGCCGCACCTTGACCGATCCGGTCACCTGTCACCGCCCGATTCGTGAGGAACCAGTCGTGAGCAAGCGCACCTACCAGCCGAACAACCGTCGTCGTGCCCGCAAGCACGGCTTCCGTCTGCGCATGCGGACCCGCGCCGGCCGGGCGATCCTGTCGTCGCGCCGCCGCAAGGGCCGCGCCAAGCTGTCCGCCTGAGCCGTTGCTCGAAGCGGTCCATCGCATGCGCAGCAGCGAGGACTTCCGCGCCACCGTCCGAGGCGGTGTGAAGGTCGCCCAGCCGACCCTGGTCACCCATGTCCTGCCCCCGTCGGCTGACCACGCGCCGGCGTCCACGTCGGTCGGGTTCGTGGTGAGCAAGGCCGTCGGGTCGGCCGTGGACCGGAACCGGGTCAAGCGCCGGCTCCGGCACCTGATGCGGGACCGCCTCGACCGCGTCCCCGCGGGCTCGCGTGTCGTCGTCCGTGCCCTGCCGTCGGCGGCCGCGGCCGCGTCGTCCACCCTGGGCGAGCAGCTCGACTCGGCGCTGTGGAAGGCTGGCGGGGGTGCCGGGCCCCGGGCGGCTGATGTGCGGGGTGCCCGGTGAAGCACCTGCTCATCTGGGCTCTGCGCGCGTATCGCTTCGCGATCAGCCCGCTGTACGGCCAGGTCTGCCGGTACCACCCGACGTGCTCGGCGTACGCCCTCGAGGCCGTCGAGACGCACGGTGCACTGCGCGGCACCTGGCTCGCCGCGCGTCGTGTGGCTCGCTGCCACCCCTGGGCCGCCGGTGGTCTTGACCCGGTGCCTCCTCGTTCCGCTCGTTCCCGTCGGTCGTCAGCGGCCGTCACCACCACAGGAGAAACATGGGCTTCCTAGGCGACATCGGATCGGCGATCATGACGCCGCTCTACTACGCCGTCTCCGGCGTGCTGCTCGCGTGGCACAAGCTGTTCTCGACGTTCCTGTCGGAGGACAGTGGCTGGACCTGGGCTCTGGCCATCGTCGGCCTGACCGTCACCATTCGTGCGCTGCTGATCCCGCTGTTCGTGAAGCAGATCAAGTCGAGCCGCAACATGCAGCTGCTGCAGCCGCAGATCAAGGAGCTGCAGAAGAAGTACGGCCACGATCGTGAGCGGCTGACGCAGGAGCAGATGAAGCTGTGGAAGGAGACGGGCACCAACCCGTTCGCCTCCTGCTTGCCGCTCCTCCTGCAGATGCCGATCTTCTTCGCGTTGTTCCGCGTGATCGACCAGGCCGCCAAGAACGGTGCCGAAGGTGCTCGCGGGTTCCTGTCCGGTGGCGACGCGGAGTCGTTGTCGCAGGCCAAGCTGCTCGGCGCCAAGATCGCCGACACCTTCGTCAACACCGATCTCACCCAGACGCGCGTCCTGACGATGGCGCTCGTGGTGGCGATGTGCATCACCCAGTTCACGACCCAGCGTCAGCTGATGAGCAAGAACATGCCGCCGGACGCGATGAGCGGTCCGTACGCCCAGCAGCAGAAGATGCTCCTCTACGTCCTGCCGATCGTCTTCGCCGTGGGCGGTGTCGCGTTTCCGCTCGGCGTCCTCTTCTACTGGACCACGTCGAACCTGTGGACGATGGGTCAGCAGTTCTACGTCATCCGGAACAACCCGGCGCCGGGCACGCCGGCGTTCAAGGCCAAGCAGGAGCGTGACAAGAAGCATGGCAAGGCGGTGACGGCCGATCCGCTCAAGGAGCTGGAGGAGCCGCACCCGAAGCCGCCGGTGCGTCAGCAGCCGAAGAACCAGTCACGCAACCAGCGCAAGAAGAAGGGCAACCGCTCGTGACCGATTCCACCAAGCTCGAGGCCGAGGGCGACATCGCCGCGGACTTCCTGGAGGAGCTCCTCGACATCGCCGACCTGGACGGTGACATCGACATGGACGTCGACGGCGACCGTGCCGCGGTGTCCATCATCGGTGGCGACCTGAAGCACCTGGTCGGCCGTGACGGCGAGGTGCTGGAGGCTCTGCAGGAGCTCACCCGCCTGGCGGTCTACCGCGAGACCGGCGAGCGCAGCCGGCTGATGCTCGACGTCGATGGCTTCCGGGCCGCGCGCCGCCTCGAGCTGGAGGCCGTCGCCGCTGGGGCGATCGAGAAGGTCAAGGCCGAAGGTCAGCCGGTCGCGCTGGACCCGATGTCGCCGTTCGAGCGCAAGGTCGTCCACGACGTCGTGGCGGAGGCTGGACTCACCAGTGAGTCCGAGGGCGCCGATCGTCAGCGCCACGTGGTGGTCCATCCCGCTTCGTAGGCTTCGCCCATGTCTGTTTCACGTGAAACACCCCCGTCGTCCGCGGCGGGGGTGTTTGCTGATCGGCTCGAGCTGGCAGAGCGATATGTCGACATGTTGGCGACGGCGGGAGTCGAGCGCGGACTGATCGGCCCCCGCGAGGTCCCTCGGCTGTGGTCCCGTCACGTCCTGAACTGCGCAGTGGTCGTGCCGCGGATCCCCGAGAGCGCCACCGTGGCCGATGTCGGGTCCGGAGCGGGACTGCCAGGGCTCGTCTGGGCGATCGCGCGGCCCGACCTTCAGGTCACCCTGATCGAACCGCTGTTGCGCCGGACCACCTTTCTCGAGGAGGCCGTGACGGACCTCGGGCTCGACTCGGTGACCGTGCTCCGGGCGCGGGCCGAGGAGGTCGACGAGACCTTCGACGTCGTGACGGCACGGGCCGTCGCGTCGCTGGAGAAGCTCGGCTCGTGGTGCCTGCCGCTGGTGCGTCCCGGCGGAGTGCTGCTGGCCCTGAAGGGGCAGAAGGCATCGGAGGAGGTCAGAGCATCCAGAGGGGCTCTACAGAAGCAGGGTGCTACCGATATCGTGGTGACCTCGTACGGGGATCTGGACGTGCCGACGACGGTCGTGGAGGTATCGCGGTGACTAGGTGGGATGTTCCACGTGAAACAGGCCGGCCGTGACCGCGACCCCCGCGCAGTCCGCCGGAGCCATCAGCGAGGAACGTTCCCCGGAGCTCAGTGACGACTCGACGCCGTTGGCCAGCGAGGCCCAGGAGCACGTCGAGCTGGCCCGCCGGGTGGAGGCCACCCGAGAGCTGGAGCGGCCCGCGGACACCCGGATCTTCGTCGTGGCCAACCAGAAGGGCGGCGTCGGCAAGACGACCACCGCGGTGAACATCGCGGCCGCGCTCGCCCTCAAGGGACTGCGCGTGCTGGTGATCGACCTCGATCCCCAAGGCAACGCGTCGACCGCCCTGAACATCGACCACACCGAGGGCACCCCCGGTGTCTACGAAGCCCTCGTCGACGGCACCGACCTGGACGAGCTGATCCGGCCGTGCCCGGACATCCCCGGGCTCACGGTGCTGCCGGCGACCATCGACCTCGCCGGTGCCGAGATCGAGCTGGTGTCGCTCGTCGCCCGCGAGACGCGTCTGGACAAGGCGCTCCAGGCGTACCTCGCCGAGTGCAAGGACGCAGGGGACCGGATCGACTACGTGCTGATCGACTGCCCGCCGTCGCTCGGCCTGCTGACGGTCAACGCTCTGGTGGCCGGCCGTGAGGTGCTCATCCCGATCCAGTGCGAGTACTACGCGCTCGAGGGTCTCGGCCAGCTGGTGCGCAACATCGACCTGGTGCACCGCCACCTGAACCCGAACCTGGCGATCACGACGATCCTGCTGACGATGCACGACGCCCGTACGCGACTGTCGTCCGGGGTGGCGGACGAGGTGCGGAACCACTTCGGCGACAAGGTGCTCCGCACCGCGATTCCGCGTTCCGTGCGCATCTCCGAGGCCCCCAGCTACCAGCAGACCGTGCTCACGTACGATCGCACCTCGTCGGGCGCGCTGTCGTACCTCGAAGCGGCCCGAGAGATCTCCGAAGCGGCACGAAAGGCCAGGTCAGCGGGATGAGCACACGACGAGGACTCGGGCGCGGGCTGGAGGCACTGATCCCGTCGTCGCCCGCCGAGGCGGAGGAGTCCGGCCTGCAGGAGGTCGCCGGCGCACGGTTCGCCGAGGTCCCGCTCGACCAGATCGTGCCCAACCCGCGTCAGCCGCGGCAGGTGTTCGACGAGGCCGACATGGCCGAGCTGGTGCACTCGATCCGCGAGGTCGGGCTGCTGCAGCCCGTCGTCGTGCGGAGCACCGGCAAGGACGAGTACGAGCTCATCATGGGGGAGCGCCGCTGGCGCGCCAGCCGCGAGGCGGGGCTCGACACGATCGGCGCCATCGTCCGCGACACGTCCGACGAGGACCTGCTCCGCGACGCGCTCCTGGAGAACCTGCACCGGTCCCAGCTGAACCCGCTCGAGGAGGCGGCGGCGTACCAGCAGCTGCTCGACGACTTCGGCTGCACGCACGAGGAGCTGGCCGACCGGATCGGCCGATCGCGCCCGCAGATCAGCAACACCCTCCGGCTGCTGAAGCTCTCGCCCGCGGTCCAGCGCCGCGTCGCCGCCGGCGTCCTCTCGGCCGGCCACGCCCGCGCGCTCGTGTCGGTGTCGAACGCCGAGATCCAGGACCGGCTGGCCCAGCGCGTCGTCGCCGAGGGGCTCTCGGTCCGGGCCCTCGAGGAGATCGTGACCGTCGGCCCCGAGGGCTCCCGCCGGCCGGCTCGACGGCCCGGCGGCCGGGCTCACTCGCCCCGGCTGGCCGACCTGGCTGCGCGGCTGTCGGATCGGTTCGACACGCGCGTGAAGGTCGAGCTCGGCCGGAGCAAGGGCAAGGTCATCGTCGAGTTCGCGACCGTCGAGGACCTGGAGCGGATCGTCAAGATGATGGATCCACAGTAGTCACTTTGTCGACAAAGCGACTAATCAACAAGTAGTCGGATCGACTCAGGCGAACTCGGAGAGCTCGTTGAGGATCGCGCTCTTCGGGCGCACGCCCACGATGGAACGGACGAGCTCGCCGTTGTTGTAGAGGTTCATCGTCGGCAGGCCGACGACGCGGAACTGCGCCGGGGTGACCGGGTTCGCGTCGGCGTCCATCTTCACGATGGTGAGCTTGCCGTCCTTCTCCTGAGCGATCTCCTCGAGGATCGGGTTCAGCTGGCGGCACGGACCGCACCACGCTGCCCAGAAGTCGACGAGCACAGGACCGTCGGCCTTGAGGACCTTCTCCTCGAAGTCGGCGTCGGTGACGGCGGTGATCTCAGCCATGCGAATCTCTCCTGTTACTCGGTCAGTGCTTCGGCGGGTGCGGGCTGGCCGGCATGCTCGATGTCGGCGAGGAAGCGCTCGGCGTCCAGGGACGCGGCGCATCCGGTGCCGGCCGCGGTGACGGCCTGGCGGTAGGTGTGGTCGACGAGGTCGCCGGCGGCGAACACGCCCGGGAGGTTGGTGGCGGTGGAGCCGGGCTGCACGAGGACGTAGCCCTCGTCGTCCAGCTGGACCTGACCCTTCAGCAGCTCCGAGCGCGGGTCGTGGCCGATCGCGATGAACAGGCCGGTGGCGTCGATGCGCCGAGTCTCGCCGGTGACGGTGTCGCGCAGCGTGATGCCCTCGAGGCGGTCGTCCCCGTGCAGCTCCGCGACCTCGGAGTTCCACGCGAACTCGATCTTCTCGTTGGCGAACGCGCGGTCCTGCATGATCTTGGAGGCCCGCAGCTCGTCGCGGCGGTGCACCAGGGTGACCTTGGAGGCGAACCGGGTGAGGAACGTGGCCTCCTCGACGGCGGAGTCGCCGCCGCCGACCACGACGATGTTCTGCTCGCGGAAGAAGAAGCCGTCACAGGTGGCACACCAGCTGACGCCGTGACCGGAGAGCCGGTCCTCGCCCTCGATCTCGAGCTTGCGGTAGCCGGAGCCCATGGCGAGCACCACCGCGCGGGCGCGGTACGTGGTGCCGTCGGCGAGCGACACGGTCTTGATGTCGCCCTCCAGCTGGACGGCGGTGACGTCGTCGGCGATGAGCTCGGCGCCGAAGCGCTCGGCCTGGGCGCGGAGCTTGTCCATCAGCTCGGGGCCCATGATGCCGTCGGGGAAGCCCGGGAAGTTCTCGACGTCGGTGGTGTTCATCAGCGCGCCGCCGGCGGTGACGGACCCCTCGAAGACGAGCGGCTCGAGGTTGGCGCGAGCTGCGTAGACGGCAGCGGTGTACCCGGAGGGGCCGGAGCCGATGATGATGAGGTTGCGGACGTCGTCGCTCATGAGTGCTCTCTGACGAAGAATCGGTGCTGATGGCTGCAACGCAGTCTAGGTCGTCAGAATTCCCTCACGAGGCACCCTCGACGGTGACCTCGCGGATCTCTCCACGGAACTCCCCGTCGCCGATCTCGGGCAGGCGGGTCAGCCAGATCACGACGTACCGAGTCAGGACCCCGGAGCGCACCTGGATGCTGGCATCCTGGCCCGCGCGGTCGAGCATCGCGACCTTCCGGAGCCCCTTCAGGCTGCGTGGCGGATCGGCACCGGCGGTGGACGCGTAGACCGAGATGTCGGTGGGCCGGCCGGCCAGCCGGACCCGCACGGCCGAGAGCTCACGCGGACCGCCGAGGTCGAGGACCACGCCCACGCCGTCCTTGATGCCGCCGAGCCTGGCCTGGCCGAAGTAGGTGGCGGTGCGCCAGCCGGTGCTCAGGCGGCCGTCGATGACCCGCTTGACCGTGCTGCGGTTCTCCTCCTTGTCGTCGCCCTGCGGGTCGAGGTCGCGCACGCCCTGGATCGGCAGGGCGCGGACGTCGGAGGAGGTGCCGTCCGGGCCCGAGTCGTCGTCGCCACCGGTGTTTCGGCCGGCGAGGAACGCCAGGATCGAGACGATGACGATCGCGACGAGGATGCCGGCGAGCACCAGGCCGCGGTCGCCCTTCGTGGTGGCGAGCGCCCGCGCCTTGCCGCGCTCGAAGGGAGTGGGTGGCGCCGGCTCGTAGGCCTTCGGCCGCCGACGTGGCGGCTCGAGCCCGGGAGGCGGACCCTGCGGCTGGACGACAGGGTCGAGCCGCAGGAGGTCGGGTGACGAGGCGCGGGTCAGGGTCGTGGGACCGTCGCGGCGGACGTCGTCGTCGCCGGCGAGGTGCAGCGCCTGCGCGATGTCGGCGGCGGTGGTGAGCGGCGGACGGTGGTGGGCAGGCGGGGTGCCGAGGATGCGGTCGCAGATCGTGTCGAGCTCGCGGGAGACGCCGGCCTTGACCTGGCGCGGCCGCAGGAGGCGGCCGTGCTCGGTGGGGGCGGCGCGGAGCTGGTCGATGTGGGCGCCGGGCCACCGGCTGGTGACGCAGGCGTAGAGCAGCTTGCCGAGCGCCTGGACGTCGAGTCGCTCGTACTCGTGGATGTCGTCGAGCGTGTCGTGGTGGCCCGCCGGCGCCAGGGCCGAGGCGACTCCGAGCCCGACGACACGCACGGCGCCGGACTGCTTGAGCAGGACGTGGTGCGGCGTGAGGCGGCGGTGGTGGACGCCACGCTCATGTGCCTCCGCGATCGCCTCGGCCACCTCGGCGACGACGCGCGCGGCCCGCTGGCTCGGCAGCGGCGACTCGGCGAGGACCTGGTCGAGCGGGAACGCCTTGGCCCACTCCCGGACGACGAGGTGCTGTCCGTGGTCGTCCTCGATGAGGTCGAGCACGCGCAGGAACCGCGGGTCCGTGACCGACGTGGACAGGCGTGCCGCGTCGAGGAACTGGTGGGCGCGCGGGTCGGTGCTGGGGAGCATCTCGATGCCGACGTTCCGGTTCAGGACCCGGTCGTTGGCCCGCCAGGTCGTGGAACCGAGCCGCTCGGTCACGAGGTCCTGGAGCTCGTAGCGCTCGGCGAGCACGTCGCCTGAGGCCAACGCGCGCCTGTCGCTCATCGCCACCCCTTCTGTGACCGTCTCCATGCTAGGACGGTGCCGGGTCGCGGCGGGGGTGCCGGGCCGTGGGCGGCTGAATCAGCGCCGCTTGAGACTGCGGACCACGTACGTCAGCTGGTCCATGTGCATGAGCCGGGTGGCACCGAGGTAGGCGGCCACACCGAGAACGCCGGCGAGGACCAGCACGACGAGCGACTCCAGGGCCGACGAGGTGTCCAGGCCGATCCGGTCGAGCAGGGTCACGGCACCGAGCATGACGGCGGCGGCTGCCGCGCACGCGACGGCGAGCTGGGCGGCGAAGCGGGTGGTCTCGGCGTCGATGACCGGGCCGATCGAGCGGGAGAGCAGCGTGGTCGAGACCGTGGCGCCCACGACGTACGCGAGGCCGAACGACAGTGCCAGCATCGCCGCGACGTGTGCCGGCTCGACGGCGTTGGTGAGCAGGACCGCCGCCACGATGTTCACGGCCGCGATGAGCAGCTGCACGAAGAACGGGGTGCGGGTGTCTTCGTCGGCGTAGAAGCCGCGCAGCATCAGGTAGTGGACGGTGAACGCGATCATCGCCGGGGAGAACGCGGCGACGGTGCTGCCGATGACGTCCGCGTTGCCGGAGATGCCGCCGTAGGCGATCGCGTGCGCGGCCGGCTGCCCCAGGCACGCCGCGGCGACGGCGAGCGGCGCGATGATGCTCAGCGCCAGCCGCAGCGTGCGCCCCAGCTCGCGCCGCATCCGGTCGTGCTGCCGGTCGGCGGCCAGCGACGACAGCAGCGGGATGACCGCCGTCGCGAGGGACACCGTGATGACGCCGTGCGGCACCTGGCTGACCAGGAAGCCGATCTCGTACACGGCGGCACCGGCCGCCTGCTCGCCGGTGTCGGCGCCGGCCAGGGTGCCGCGGGTGCCGAGGCGCTGGATGACGATGAACGCCACCTGGTTGGCCAGGATGAACGCCAGTGTCCAGGCGCCCAGCCGCAGCGTGTGCCCGAGCCCGACGCCACGGAAGTCGAACCGGGGCCGGTAGTGGAACCCGGCGAGCCGCAGGTACGGCAGCAGCACGAGCGTCTGGACGACGATGCCCGCGGTGGAGCCCAGGCCGAGCAGCAGTGCCTGGCCGGTGGTGAACCCGTCGGTGCCGGCGGACGCGCCGAACACCGCGAGGTAGATGCCGAGGACGACGCACGCCACGACGTTGTTGGCGATCGGCGCCCACATCATCGGGCCGAAGCGGCCGCGCGCGTTGAGCACCTGACCGACGAGGACGAACGCGCCGTAGAAGAAGACCTGCGGCATGCACAGCGCCATCAGCAGCCGGGCCGAGCGGCGCTGCTCCTCGAAGCCGGCGTCGAAGAGTCGCTGGTCGAAGACGACGTGCACGAGGGCCGGCACGACGAGCACCAGCACGACGGTGGCGGCCAGCAGCACGAGCAGACCGAGTGTGATGACGCGCTGGGCGTAGGCCTCGCCGCCGTCCTCGTCGCGCTTCATGGTGCGGACCAGCTGGGGCACGAGCACGACGTTGAAGACGCCGCCCGCCACGAGGATGTACAGCGCGTTGGGGATGGTGTTGGCGTTGTTGAAGATGTCGGCGTCGAGCGCGGTGCCGATCGTGGCGGCGATGAGCAGCAGCCGGACGAAGCCGGTGACGCGGGAGCCGATGGTGCCCAGCGCCATCCAGGCGCTGCTCCGGGCGATGTCGGGGTTCTCGGTCACGCGGAGCGTCCTCGGAAGCGGCGCACGAGGGCGACGACGACGAACGCGGCGGCCAGGCCGATGGCGATCCACAGCGCGGTGCCGACGTGGCTGGAGCGCACGTTGAAGACGGCGGGGTCGCCGAACGTGGTGCCGTCGGGCGTGGTGAGGTGCGCCGAGAGGGTGGCGGAGGTCTGCCGGCCCATGTCGACGGTGACGGTGACGGTGCGGCGCTCCCCGGCGGCCACCTCGACGCCACGCAGGTCGGGCACGTCGAGGGCCGGGTTGCTGGAGTCGATCGAGACCGCGACGCGCACGGGGTTGTCCGTGCGGTTGCTGATGGTGAGCGGGAAGCTGCCTTCCGAGCTCGACAGGGTGACCGCGTCGGGGCCCTCGACGGTCAGCCGGGTGATCTGCTTGCGGATGGCCGACGCCTGGGCCTCGGCCGCGCGCAGGCCCTCGCCGCGGTGGTCACGCCAGCGGACACCGAGCACGGAGGCGATGCCCCGCGCCGCGGCCGCGTCGACCGCCTCGCTGTCCGGCACCACCGACGCGAGCAGGTTGGCGGTCTGGGCAGCCGTGGCGGCCTCACCGATCTGCACGGGATCGACCGGCCGGACCGTGGCCTTCGCGACGCGGTCGTCGTACTGCGTGAGGCGCCCGGTGATGAGGTCCTCGAGGCTGGCGCCCGACACGAACGGGGCGGTGAACACCGGGTCGAGGACGGTGGGGGCCACCTGTCCCGGGTCCCAGCCGGGGTCGACGATCGTGACCGCGTCCGCCCGCGAGTCCGGGTCGGCGCCGCGCTGCAGCGACGCCAGGCCGGCCTCGCTCAGCACCCGCTGCCGCAGCGTGACGGCGCTGGTCCGGCCAGGCACGCCGGCGTCGAGCGAGTCGTTCACCAGGAGCGGCACCGGACCTCTGGTGGACGTGTACTGGATCAGGGACCCGTCGCGCCGCTCCCAGTCCGGCAGGGCGCCCGGGGTCACGAGCACCGGCTGTTCCCCGGTGCCGCGCACGGCGGCGAGCAGGTCGGCGGAGACGCCCTTGCGGGTGGGCCATGCGACGCGCCGGCCGGTGAGCTGGAACGTGGCCAGCGTGGTGGCGGTGGCACGCTCGACGACGCGGAGCAGGCGCTGCGTCGCCGAGGAGCGAGTCAGTGCCAGCACGTCGGGCCGGTCGAAGCCCAGCACCCAGACCGCGTCGCGACGCGCGAGGGCGACGAGGTCGTCGCGGAACCGGGTGGCCGAGGCGCGGCCCGCGTCGCTGACGGTGAAGTCGTCCGGGAGGTGCCGGCCGTGCGCGAGGTCGTCGACGCCGACGAGCAGCGCCGGGTCGAGGATGACGGTGGTGGCGCGCGCCGGGCCGGCCGAGGCCAGGTCGAGCTGGTTGCGCAGCCGGCCGCCGGTGGAGATCAGGTCAAGCAGGTGGTCGGGTGCGGCGTAGGTGCCGTCGGGCTTGCGCCGGTCGGGCATCAGGAACGGCCACACCAGGCCGGCCGACACCGCCGGGTGCTCGCTGCTGGAGATCAGCGGCAGGAACGTGGTGGCCCGGGCGATGGCGTTGGAGGCGCGGGTGCCGTCGGTGTCCGTGGCAAGGATCTGCACCCCGACGGGATACACGCCCTCCGCCCCGGAGATGCCGAGCGCGCCGTACCGGACGCGGACGCGGAACGACGTGGTGCTGCCGGGCTTCAGGTCGCCCATGTCGTCGATCGTGTCGAGCTCCACGACCCGCTGACCGGTGTAGCCCGCGTCGTCGGCCACGGCGTCGTCGAGCTGCTTCCGCGTGGTGAACGGCGTCGCCGGGATGACGAGGTACGCCTGGGCGTCGGACCACACGTGGTCGTCCTGGTTGGTGACCGTGCCCGTCATCGTGACGGTGGCACCGGCGCTCAGCCGGCTCGGGGTGAGTCCGGTGATGCGGACGTCGAGGTCGGGGTTCTTGTCGGGCGCCGCCGACGCCGGGGCGACGCTCGCGACCGCCGGCAGGAGGAGGCTCACCACGGCCGTCCAGATGACGGCACGACGGGAACCCACCTGCACATCGTAGTGGCGGGTGCTCGCCCCACCCGGCCTCCGTAGACTGCATGGTCGTGTCCACCCCGCCCACCGTCGCGCTGACGCCGGAGCAGCGCGCGCGCCTCGACCGTCTCGTCACGGCCGAGCCGGCGCTCGTCGAGCTGGGCCGGCGCTTCGCCGAGGCAGGGCACGAGCTCGCGCTCGTCGGCGGCCCCGTGCGCGACGCCCTGATGGGACGCCCCGGGCAGGACTGGGACCTCACCACGGACGCGCGTCCCGAGCAGATCGAGGCGCTCGTCTCCGGCTGGGCCGACGCCCTGTGGGACGTCGGCCGCGAGTTCGGCACCATCGCGCTGCGCAAGGGCGACGCCCACGTCGAGATCACCACCTACCGCTCCGACGAGTACGACCACACGTCGCGCAAGCCCCAGGTCCGATTCGGCGACTCGCTCGACGGCGACCTGTCGCGCCGCGACTTCGCCGTGAACGCCATGGCGGTGCGGCTGCCGTCCGGCGAGTTCGTCGACAAGTTCGGCGGGCTCACCGACCTGGAGACCGGCCTCGTGCGCACGCCCGTCGCGGCCGGCATCTCGTTCGGCGACGACCCGTTGCGCATGATGCGGGCCGCGCGATTCGTCGCGCAGCTCGGCTTCGTCGCCGACGAGCAGGTCGTCGTCGCCATGCAAGCGATGGCCGACCGCATCGACATCGTCTCGGCCGAGCGCGTGCGCGACGAGCTGGTCAAGCTGCTGTGCGCCCCCGCCCCCGTCGACGGGCTGAGGCTGCTGGTGGACACCGGCCTCGCCGAGCACGTGCTGCCCGAGCTGCCCGCGCTCATGCTCGAGCGCGACGAGCACCACCGGCACAAGGACGTCTACGAGCACTCGCTGACGGTGCTGCGCCAGGCGATCGCGCTGGAGTCGCGCCTCGAGCAGCAGCCCGACCTCGTGGTGCGGCTCGCCGCGCTGCTGCACGACATCGGCAAGCCGCGGACGCGGAAGTTCCAGGAGGGCGGCACGGTCACCTTCCACCACCACGACGTCGTCGGCGCGAAGATGGCGCGCAAGCGGCTGCGGGCGCTGCGGTTCGACAATGCGACCGTCGACCAGGTCTGCCTGCTCGTGGAGCTGCACCTCCGGTTCCACGGCTACGGATCCGGCGAGTGGACCGACTCGGCGGTGCGGCGCTACGTCCGCGACGCCGGCGACCAGCTCGAGCGGCTGCACATCCTCACCCGCGCCGACTGCACCACCCGCAACCGGCAGAAGGCCGCCCGCCTCCAGCGCACCTACGACGAGCTGGAGGAGCGCATCGCCGTGCTCGCCGAGCAGGAGGAGCTCGACGCCATCCGGCCCGACCTCGACGGCAACCAGATCATGGAGATCCTCGGCGTCGGCCCCGGCCGCGAGGTCGGCGAGGCCTACCGGTTCCTGCTCGAGCTCCGCATGGACGAGGGACCTCAGTCCGAGGAGGCCGCGGCGGAAGCGCTCAAGCAGTGGTGGTCGGAGCGTCAGTGATCTCGATACGCCTGCTCGCAGAGCTCGCAGGCACTCGATCACCGAGGAATCACGCTGGTCGAGTGCCCGGCGAGCGCCAGCGAGTCGGGTGTATCGAGACCAGTCAGACGACGGTCCAGCCGCGGCGGGCGCGGAGGCGGACGTCGCGGAGCAGGACGTTGAACGGCAACTCGCGCACGAACCGGGGGACGACGCGGCTGACGAAGCCGATGGTGCGCATCAGTCGGTCGAAGCGGCGCTGCTGGCGGTCCGTCCACGTGTAGTGCATCTCGTCGCGGAACCGCTGCGGCAGGAAGCCCGTGGTGACGAACTGGTTGAAGCCGCCGATGATCCACGGGATGGGACGCGGCAGGAACTTCGCCCGCGTGATCGCGTGCAGGTACGCGCGCACCGTGTCGTCGATGTGGACCTGGTCCATCATGTCGTCCCAGTACTTCTGGAAGTCCTCGCGCGTGGCCGGCCACATCTCGGGGCGGACCTGGAGCGTGGTGCCCAGCGGCGCCGACGCCTGGTAGACGCGCTCGGCCTCGGCCGGGTCGAGCTCGCCGATCAGTGCGGCGTAGGTGTCCTCGAACCCGCGGTAGAGGCAGGCGGCGACCCAGAGCTGCAGACCGGGATCCATCGCGTGGTACTTCACCGGGCTCTCGTCGGTGGAGAAGACCTGGGCGTGCGCCTTGTTGACCGCGCGGCGGTACATGGCGCGGTCGTCGTCGTCGCCCAGGACCGCGACCGCGAGATAGGTGAGCGTCGTGCGGGTGCGCTTGTACGGGTGGTCGAAGATCCGCCCGCTCTCCACCCGGCTCTCCACGACGCCGTGGCCGACGCCCGGGACGCCGAGCTGCATGATCACGTTCGCCGCGCCGGCGAGCAGGCCGGCGCCGTTGACGGTGTCGACGAGGGTGGACGCGCTGCGGGTCACGGTGCCTCCTGCTGCGAGCGGTCGAACGTGCGGGTGATGAGGTCGTGGGTGGCGCGCTGGAAGCCGGTGACGACGGCCTGCACGCTGAGCGCCTGGAGCCGCTTGATCGTCTGCTCGACGTCGGGTCCGCCGGACGCCCGGTTCGGCAGCATGACGCCGCGCCGCATGATGTCGCTGAGGTCGTCGGCGAGCGCCGTCATGTGCTTCTCGATGGTGGTGGCCGCCTCCACGACGACGTCGACGCCGAGGGTGAGGTCGAACAGCTCGACGCCCACCTCGAAGCCGGGCAGCGGCTCGAACTCGTCCCCGTTCGACCCGGCACCGTGGCGGACGAGCACGCCGCTGCGGACGAGGACGTCGAGCTGCTCGTCGTCGAGCGCCCGGCCGGCGTGGGCCTCGAGGCCGGCGCGGTCGAGCCGAGTGTGCTCGGCCGGGGCCCAGGCCTGGAGCACCGCTTGCTGCATGGCGAGGTGACCGGGCGTCGTCGACTCCGGGATGCGGCGCACGTAGGACTCGATGGCCGCGAGGGTGAAGCCGTTCGACTGCAGGGTGCGGATCAGCGACAGCCGGGCCAGGTGGCCCTCGTCGTAGTAGGCGAGGCGGCCACGACGCGTCGGCGGCGGCAGCAGGCCGAGGGACGCGTAGTACCGCGTGGTGCGGACCGAGAGGCCCGCCTCCGCGGACAGCTCGTCGACGGTCATCAGCTCGTCGGCTGCGGGCTCCGTGACGATGGACATGACTGGCACAGTACAACTGTCATCGTCGCTCAGGCAACCGAGGGCGGGCGGAATCCCGCCTCCGTAACCTTGACGCCCGGCAGCCGTTCACTGTTACAGTCCGACTGTCATTCGAGAGGGGATGGATGTGTCCGAGTCCGTCCGGCTGACGGGGGGCGGCCCAGGCACCGTCAGCGCCGCCGATCGGCTGCGCACACTGCGTCCCGTCGAGGACGTGCTCGGACTGACCGACCTGGCGGTTCGGATGGCCATCCGGCTGCCTCGCTCGATCCTGCGCCGGACGTTCCCGGCCGAGGAGTACGTGCGCCAGACCTGGTTCATGATCACGGTCTGCACGCTGCCGGCCCTCGCCGTCTCCATCCCGTTCGGCGTGATCCTGGCGCTGCAGGTCAGTGTGCTCGCTCAGGAGGTCGGGGCCACCGGCTTCACCGGCGCCGGCAACACCTTAGCCGTCGTGCGGCAGGCGGCCCCGCTCATCACCGCCCTGATGCTGGCGGGCGTCGCCGGCTCGGCCATCTGTGCCGAGCTCGGCTCGCGCCGCATCCGTGAAGAGCTCGACGCCCTGGAGGTCATGGGCGTCGACGTCACCGAGCGCGTCGTCATCCCGCGCGTGCTCGCCGCCACCACCGTCGCGCTGCTCCTCAACGGTGTGGTGATGTTCTTCGCCATCATCACGACGCTCGTGGTGAGCACCGTCGTGCAGGACCTCTCGGCCGGCGGCTATCTCGCGTCCGTCGCCCTGCTCGCCCAGCCGTCCGACCTCGTGCTGTCGTTGGTGAAGGCCGGGGTCTTCGGGGTGATCTGTGCGTCCGTCGCGGCGTACCGCGGGCTGCACGTGGAGGCCGGTCCGGCCGGGGTGAGCGACGCGGTGACGTCCGCGGTCGTCCTCAACTTCGTCGCGCTGTTCGCGGCCAACTTCGTGATCTCGCAGGTCTACACCGTGCTCGTCGGGGGGCCGATCTGATGGCGATCACCACGACGCCGGCACCCAAGGTGATGCGCCCGCTCGTGTCCCTCGGCGACCAGCTGCTGTTCTTCGCGCGAGCCATCGGCCAGGTGCCGCTCGCGATCCGGTACCACCGGGTGCAGGTCGGGCGGCTGCTGGCGGAGGTGAGCCTCGGCGGCGGTGCGCTCGTCGTCGGCGGAGGCGCGATCGGCGTCGTGCTGCTGATGTCGACGCTGACCGGCACCGAGGTCGGGCTCGAGGGCCACCAGGGACTCGACATCATCGGCCTCGCCCCGCTGGTCGGCTTCATCTCCGGCTACGCCAACACCCGGGAGCTCGCGCCCATCGTCGTCGCGCTCGCGTTCGCCGCCCGCATCGGCTGCGGGTACACGTCGCGGCTCGGCGCCATGCGCATCAACGAGGAGATCGACGCGCTCGAGGCGATGTCGATCCGGCCCGTGGCGTACCTCGTGTCCACCCGGCTGATGGCCGCGCTGGCCATGGTCGTCCCGCTGTACCTGCTCGGCCTCGTCGGCACGTACGTGACCACGGACTGGGTGGTGACCCACTTCTTCCACCAGTCCGCCGGCACGTACGACCACTACTTCACGACGTTCGTCAGCCTGCGCGACGTGGTGTGCTCCGCGATCAAGGTCACCGTGCTCACCACGATGGTCACCCTCGTGCACTGCTACCACGGCTTCCACGCGAGCGGCGGACCCGAGGGCGTCGGCCGCGCGACCGGCCGGGCCATCCGCACGAGCATCATCGCCATCACCGTCGTCGACATCGTGCTGACGCTGCTGCTCTGGGGTCCCGGCCAGAAGGTGACGATCTCCGGATGAGTCAGGACGCGCTCCGCAAGGTGGCCGTGGCCGTGGTCGGGCTGCTGGTCTTCGGCGGTGCCGCCGCGTACCTGGGGCTGTCGTACCTCGGCGTCGTCAGCCGCGACGTCCGGGTCGAGGCGACGCTGCCCGACCTCGGCGACGCGCTCGGGCCCGGCGCCAAGGTCAGGT
Source organism: Aeromicrobium terrae (assembly GCF_008039565.1). GTDB lineage: Bacteria > Actinomycetota > Actinomycetes > Propionibacteriales > Nocardioidaceae > Aeromicrobium > Aeromicrobium terrae. Next base: position 7,852 of record NZ_VDUX01000007.1, on the reverse strand, counting down.
ACCACGGCATCATCGTCGGTCGCGTCGTGTCGGTCGACCGTGGCGGCGACGGCTACCGCGCCGAGCTCCTGGTCCAGAAGCAGCACGCCGAGACCATTCCGGCCGGCGCCACCGCCCGCGTGCTGCCGAGCACGCTGTTCGGCTCGGAGTACGTCGAGCTGCTGGGCCGGGGAGTGAGCGCCGGCCGGCACCTGGAGTCCGGCGACGTCGTGAAGGCGGACACCACGGCCGCGTCGGTGCGGCTGATGGAGTCGTACGACACCGCGGACCGGCTCATCCGTTCGCTCGACGTCGAGCAGCTGACCACCGCCACCAGCCGGGTCGCCGCAGCCATCGACGGGCACGGCGAGGACGTCGGGCGGTTCGTCGAGCGGGCGAACGAGGTCCTGGCGGCGATGCAGGACGACGAGGACCTGTTCTTCGGCACGCTGCGTGGCGCCACGCGGGCGATGGCCGTCATCGACAGCATCGAGCCGGACGCGGTCTCGGGAGCGAGGCACACAGCCACCACCGCCGACACCCTCGTCGCGAAGAAGGCGACGATCGACCGACTCCTGGCCGGCAGCGCGGCGGTGGCCGACCGCGCCGGCCGGCTGCTGCACCAGCACGCCGACACCGGCGTCGCGCTCGCGACCACGTCGGCGGGACCGATGCGGACGTTCGCCGCCCACCACGCCGACCTGCGCGTGATTCTCCAGCGCGTGCCGAACGTCCTGCACAACGGCGCGACGAGCATCAGCGACTCCGCGATCGTGCTCGAGGGCCAGATCGGGCTCGACCCGATGAACCCGTACACGTCGGCCGACTGCCCGCGCTACGGCGCGCTGAAGGGCGACAACTGCGACGACGCGCCCGCCGCCACCGGGTCCGACGTCGACACGGTCGGCACGATCGAGAGCCTGCTCGGGAAGCTCGCGCCGACGGAGAAGAAGGCCGCGGCGGCGCAGCCGAAGAACGCCCCCGCGCCGTCGCCGTCCGCCGACGCTCCGCAGCCGCGCGGCCTGGACCGCCTCCTCCGCCTGATCGGACTCGGGCGATGAGGATCATCAGGAGGCATCCGCTCGAGGTGATCGGCGTCGTCGCGTTCACGGTCCTCTCGCTGTTCCTCACGTCACTGATCGCGAACACGTTGCGCCAGACCGGCGGCGGCGACCGCTCGACGTTCGTCGCGGACTTCATCGACGCCTCCGGCCTGCAGGTCGGAGACGAGGTCCGGATGGCCGGAGTCCGCGTCGGGCGCGTCGACGGACGGACGCTCGACGGGGACCACGCCCGGATCACGTTCTCGGTGGCGTCCGACCAGCCGATGCGTACCGACACCCGCGCGCGGATCTCCTACCTGAACCTGCTCGGTCAGCGGTACATCGCGCTCGAGCCCGGGGCGAAGCCCGGCCGCGCCATGAAGGAGGGCGACGTCATCGGCGTCGACCGCACCGCCCCCGCGCTCGACCTCACCGAGCTGTTCAACGCGTTCAAGCCGCTCTTCGACGCGCTCGACCCCGACGACGTCAACGTGCTCGCCCGCGAGATCGTCGACGCGATGCAGGGCCAGGGCCCGGTCGTCGCGCACCTCACCGCGCAGACCGCGGACCTCACCGCGCACCTCGCGGACCGCGACGAGATCGTCACCCGCGTCATCGACAACGTCTCCGTGGTCATGCAGTCGATGTCCGACCACCGCGACGAGATCAGCGGCGTCATCAGCGGGCTGCACGACCTGGTCGGCGGGCTCGCCGACGACCGCAAGGACGTCGACGCGGCCATCACCAGCATGGACCGGCTCACCACCGGCGTCCGCGGCCTGCTCGACGAGACGGCCGACCCGCTGACGTCGTCGGTGCGGTCGATGCAGTCGGTGGGCACGGAGATGGTGGACCAGCTCGACGAGTTCCGCGGCGCCACCCAGAAGCTGCCCACGATGCTCGACGCTTACGCGCGGTCGATGAGCTACGGCAGCTGGCTGAGCATCTACCTCTGCCACGTCAGCATCGCCCTGCCCGGCCTGCCGATCTACACGGACAAGACCGGGAAGCTCGCCTCGGGGGTCTGCCGATGACGAGCAACGCCTTGCTGAAGATCGCGGCGGCCGTGGCGGTGCTCGCGCTCATCGTCGTGGGCCTCGCCACCACCGTGCTGAGCGGCGGCACCGAGCACCAGGCCCGGTTCGTGCACGCCTCCGGGCTCCGGGCGGGCGACGCCGTCCGCGTCGCCGGCATCCCGAGCGGACACGTCACGTCCATCCGGCTGGACGGCGCGGACGCGGTCGTGTCCTTCGAGCTCGACGGCGGCGTCGAGCTGCACGTCGACTCCACCGCCGCGGTGAAGATGGCGACCCTGCTCGGGCAGAACTACCTGGAGGTCGTGCCCGGTCACGGGCCCGTCACCGACCAGCCCATCCCGACCAGCCGGACCACGCCCGCGTACACCGTCTCCGACGTCGTCACCCAGACCAACGAGACCGTCGGCTCGCTCGACCTCGACGCCATCGACCAGGCCGTCGGCGCGATGGCCACCACGCTCGACCAGGACCCGAAGCAGACCGACGCCGCGCTGCGCGGCGCCACCCGGCTGGCCCGGACGATCGGGCAGAAGGACGAGCAGGTCGACCGACTGCTCACCCACGTGCACGACGTCACCGCGATGGTGCGCGCCCAGCAGGACGACCTCGACGAGCTGCTCGGCGACGCGGACACCGTCGCATCGCTCGTCGCTCGCCGGCGCGACACCGTGAAGCGGTTGCTCACCACGGCCGAGGACGTCACCGCCGGACTGGAGCGGCTCGCGGCCGCCAACACCGAGGGCGTCTCCGAGGTGCTCGACCAGTTCCACGCCGTGCTCGGCGTCCTGCGGGCGAACGCCGACCAGCTCGACCGCTCGCTCGAGCGGCTCGCTCCGATGGCCCGCTACTTCGCGAACGCCACCGGCAACGGCCCGTGGATCGACGTCTACGCGCCCTTCTTCCTCCTGCCCGACAAGGCCGTCTGCGCCCTCGACCCGAAGAGCTGCCAGTGAGGCCCGGGCTGGTCCGCGGACTCCTCCCGCTCACCGTGCTGGTGGGTGCGGCGCTGGTCGTCGGCGCCCTGGTGTTCGGGTCGCGGTCGCCCGACGGCACCGACCTCACCGTGCAGCTCACGGACACGACGGGTCTCTACGTCGGCAACGACGTGCAGGTGGTCGGCGTGCCGGTCGGGACGGTGAAGGCCATCGAGCCGCACGGCACCCGCGTCGACGTGAAGGTCCGCATCGACGCCGACGTGCCGGTGGCGGCGGACACCGGCGCCGTGGTCATGCAGTCCTCGCTGGTGACCGACCGGTTCATCGAGCTCACCGAGCCGTGGACCGAGGGCGCGCAGCTGCACGACGGTGCCGTCATCCCGCTGGCCCGCACGAGGAGCCCGGCGAACGTCGACGACGTGCTGGCCGCCGTGCACGACCTGGTCGTCGCGCTCAAGGACACCACCGGCGCCGGCAAGGACGTCGGCGACCTGGTGGCCGTGAGCGCGAAGGCCCTGGACGGCACCGGACGGCAGATCGCGGATGCCCTTGACGCCACGTCCGACGCGCTCGGCACCGTCGACGGGCGGGAGCAGGACCTCGCCGACGTCGTCCGAGACCTCGACTCGCTCACCACGATGCTGGCGAAGCGGGACTCGACGGTCCGCAGCCTCAGCGACTCGGTGGCCGCGTCCAGCACGCTGCTCGCCGAGCAGCGGAAGGACCTGACGGCCACGCTCGAGTCGTTGCGGAGGCTCAGCGCGACGACGTCGGCCTTCATCCGCGAGAACCGGTCGCGGGTGAGTGCGGACCTGGACCAGGCGGCTGCCGTGCTCGCGCAGGCGACGAGGCGGAAGGGATCGATCGCGGAGGTCTTCGACGTGCTGCCGACCGTCGCCGAGAACATCACCCGCGCGTACGACCCGAAGACCCGCAGCACCCGCGTCCGCGTCGACGTCCGCAACACCGGTCCGGTCTCCCGCGTCGGCCGCTCCGAGCTGTGCCGCGTGCTGCGGGTGATCCCGGACTGCGACGCGGTCACCAACAAGAACGGCACCGGAGCGCTCGACCCGCTGTTCCAGTGGATGACGGATCTGTTCCCGGAGGACCTGTGAAGCGCGCGTGCATGGTGGTCGTCGCACTCCTCCTCGCGGGGTGCGGCAAGAGCCTGTCCGACGTCCCGCTGCCGAGCGAGGTCTCCGGGCCCACCTACGAGCTGGACGCCGTCTTCGACAGTGCCCTCAACCTCCCGCGCCAGGCGCCGGTGAAGGTGGACGGGCGCACGGTCGGGCAGGTCGAGTCCGTGAAGGCCGTGGACTACACCGCTCACGTCCGGATGACCGTCTCGAAGGACACCCGGCTGCCCGTCGGCACGCGCGCCGAGGTGCGACTGAGCGCGCCGGTGGGTGAGGCGTTCGTCGCGCTGACGCCACCGGCCAAGGCTTCGGCTCCAGTGCTGAAGGACGGCGACGTCATCCAGCGCGACGACACCGGCACCGCGCCGGACACCACCGACCTGCTGACCGGACTCTCGACCGCCGTGACCGGCGGCAGCTACGCCGACCTCAAGGTCGTCGTCGAGGAGCTGGTGAAGGCGTTCGACGGGCGCGGCAAGGACGTCCGCACGTTGGTGAAGCGCCTGGACCGGTTCGTCACCACGGTGAACGACCGGCGCGACGAGATCGACGCCGCGCTCGACGGACTCGACCGGCTCTCGGCGCACCTCGCCGCCGACACCGACTCGCTCGCCGCATCCACGGCGTCCATCGCCCCGGCGGTGCGTCAGCTCGCTGCGCGGCAGGACGACGCGATGCGCATGGTCACGTCCCTCACCAAGCTGGGCGACGCCGGCTCCGACGTCATCGAGCGCACGCGCAGCACCATCGGGCAGCAGGTGCGCGACCTCGACGCCGTGCTGAAGGAGATCGTCGCCGCGCAGGAGAGCATCGGCCCGATCCTCACCGGCGTGCAGGCGTTCGCCGACGGGCTCGACCGCGCGACGCCGGGCGACTACGCGATGTTCGACCTGACGATCCTCGCGAACCCGTACCTGGGTGGCGACCTGCCGCTGACCAACCTGGTCAAGGGAGCCGGCCCGGACCCGGGACCGCCGCCGCTGAAGCAGCTCGCCGAGGACCTGACGAGCCCGGCCGGACCGCTGTCGTCACTGCTCGGGATCCTCGGGAAGGGAGCGCAGCGATGACCGACTGGGCGGAGCTCCCGGAGACCACGGCGAGGGTGCGGAGGTCGCGACGTCGCGTCCGGCTCGCCGAGATCCTGGTGCTGGCGATCACGATCGCCGGCGTCGTCTACCTGGGCGACTCGGTCATCCGCGGCGGGCTGTTCTCCTCGTCGCGCACGGTGACGGTCGAGCTGCCGTCGGGCGGCGGCCTCTACCCGGGCTCGACGGCCACGTACCGCGGGAACCGCGTCGGCCTCGTGAAGCACGTCGACCTCGAGGGCGACCACGTCCGCGCGACGGTCCGGCTCGACGGCGACGCGAAGGTGCCGGTCGACACCGAGGCCGTCGTCGCGAACCTCTCGGCGATCGGCGAGCAGCACCTCGACTTCCGGCCGCGGGTCGACCACGGCCCCTACCTCGACGACGGCGACGTGGTGCACCTCGCCGACACCCGGGTGCCGCTGCGGTTCGACACGCTGCTCGCCGACGTCGTCGACGTGGCACGGCGGATCGAGCCGCGCGACGTGCGCACCATCACCCGCGAGCTCGGTGAGGCCACCGACACCTCCACGGACCTGAAGACCATCGGCCACCGCGCGAACACGACCCTCGCGCTGCTCGCCCGGCTCCAGCCCACGCTGCACCACCTGATGGAGCAGGCGCAGGCGCCGCTGCGCACGGTGGACGCGAAGGCGGACGAGCTGCGTACGTTCGCGTCGAGCGTCGACGACCTCAGCGCCGAGCTGGAGCGGTCCGACGGCACGATCCGCGGTCTCGTCGACGAGGCCGTGAAGGCGGCCCCGCTCGTGGACCGGCTGCTGGCGGACATCACCCCGACGCTCGGGCCGCTCCTGGACCGCAGCCTGACGATGGCGACGCTCGCGAACGACCGGCTGCCCGGACTCGACCACTGGCTCGAGTGGGGACCGGCCCAGATGTTCGGCATGGCCGACAGCACGCGCGGCCGCAAGGGACACGTCCTCCTCGTGCCGAACCCGAGCAAGACGTGCGACTACGGCACCCCGAACCGCAGCCCGCTCGACCCCACCCGCACCCCCGCACGCACTGACGCGCACTGCACCGTCGAGGACCCCCTCGTGCAGCAGCGCGGGGCCCAGCACGTTCCCGGGCCCACCCGCTGACGAGAGGACGACCATGGACTTCACGCTGCCCGACACCGCCGCAGCGGTGAGAGACGGCGTCACCCGCGCCGTCAGCGGCTTCGACCATGCGTACTGGTCGCGCTGCGACGAGGAGCACCGCTTCCCGGAGGAGGCCTGGGCCGCGCTGGCCGAGGGCGGCTGGCTCGGCATCGGCGTGCCGGAGGAGTACGGCGGCGGCGGCCAGGGTCTGCTCGAGGTGGCGATCGCGAACGAGGCGCTGGCTGCGAGCGGCGGCACCCAGGGCACGTTCCTCTACATCCTCACGCCCGGCTTCGGCGCCATGACGATCACGCGCCACGGCACGCCGGAGCAGAAGAAGGAGCTGCTGCCCGGGCTGGCGGCCGGCGAGACGCAGTTCTGCATGGCGCTGACCGAGCCCGACGCCGGCAGCAACGCACTGGAGATCTCCACGCAGGCGCGTCGCGACGGCGACGACTTCCTGATCTCGGGCCAGAAGATCTGGATCTCCGGCGTGGACCGCGCGGACTGGATGCTGGCCATCACTCGGCAGCCGCCCGCCGACGGGGCACCGCGGACCTCGGGCTTCACGCTGCTGCTCGTCGACGTGAAGGAGGCGCTCGCCGCGGGCACGCTGACCTTCCAGCCGATCCCCAAGCTCGGTGGCAACATCGTCACGTCGAGCCAGGTGTTCTTCGACGACGTCCGCGTGCCCGCCGACCGGGTCGTCGGTGAGGTGGGCGAGGGCTTCGGCGTGCTGTGGGACGTGCTCAACCCCGAGCGGATCCTGGCCGCCGCCGGTGGCGTCGGCTCCTCGGACGCGGCCCTCGACCTCGCCTGCGACTACGCCCGGCAGCGCGAGGTGTTCGGCCGGCCGATCGGCGCGAACCAGGCCATCCAGTTCCCGCTCGCGCAGATCAAGGCGAAGACCGAGCTGGCCCGGCTGATGACGTACAAGGCGGCCTGGCTGTTCGACCAGGGCCAGCCGTGCGGCAACGAGGCGAACGTCGCCAAGCTGACCGCCGCCCAGGTCGCGTGGGAGTCGGCGAACCAGGCCTTCCAGACGTTCGGCGGCATGGCCTACTCCAAGGAGTTCCCCGTCGAGCGCCTCTTCCGCGACGCCCGCATCGGCAAGAACATCCCCGTGGCCGAGGAGCTCGTCCTCGCCCACATCGGCACCCAGATGCTCCGCCTCCCCCGCTCCTACTGAGGCATTCGGTCGCTAGCGGCGGAGCCGCGGGAGGGAGCGCCAGCGACCGAAGCGACAGACGGCAGTGTCCATGCGGAGTCGTGATGGTGGCGGCTGGCGTCGCTTCGGTCGCAGAGCTCCCTCCCGGGCCTCCGGCCCTAGCGACCGTGGGGTCGGGTCACGCTCGAGCCGCCCGGGGGTGTTCGTGGTCGCGACCGCGGGTCGGGTCACGCTCGAGTCGCCCGGGGGTGTTCGTGGTCGCTAGCGGCGGAGCCGCGGGAGGGAGCGCCAGCGACCGAAGCGACAGACGGCAGTGTCCATGCGGAGTCGTGATCGTGGCGGCTGGCGTCGCTTCGGTCGCAGAGC
>NZ_VDUX01000006.1 GCF_008039565.1 Aeromicrobium terrae | reverse complement strand
CCCTCAGGCATCATCGGAGCATTAACGTGAGTCACGAGGACCTCCGGCGGAGTTGGTTGTGGTAACCCCTCCAATACCGGAGGTCCTCGTCTCACGTCACCTGTTCACAACCTCGTGGGGAACTACAGCTAGGCAGCAGCCACCGGAGCCAGCTCGGGCTCCGGTGCCTTCTTCCGGGACGGGATCGTCGCGGCCAGGGCCACGCCGACGAACGCCGCCGCGGCACCCACGACGAAGCAGAGGCAGAACGCCGTCTCCGACGGCACCGCGACCGACCCGAGCGACGTCGTGCTGCTCGTCAGGATCGCCGCCATCACGGCCGCGGCGATCGTCGTGCCTCCGGAGCGCGCGAGCGAGTTGAACCCGACAGCCGCTGCGGCCTCGCGCGGCGGCGCCGCGTCGAGGATCAGCGTGGGCATGGCCGCGTAGCCGATTCCGACGCCCGAGGCGGCGACGCACGACGCGATCAGCAGGTGCCACGGCGAGTCCATCAGCAGCGTCGCCAGCAGGTAGCCGACACCGAGCACCGAGGCGCCGACCATCAGCGTGATCTTCGCGCCGAGGTGGTCCAGCATCCGGCTGGAGATCGGCGCGAACAGCAGCATCATCAGGCCGCCCGGCGCCATCCAGAGGCCGGCGGCGAGCAGCGACTGGCCGAGTCCGTAGCCGGTCGACTCCGGCAGCTGGAGCAGCTGCGGCACGACGATCGACTGCGCCATCATGCCGAAACCGATCGCGACGGCGGCGACGTTCGTCATCAGCACCGGGCGCTGCGCGGACGTGCGGAGGTCGACGAGCGGGTCGCGACGTCCGAGCTCGAACAGGCCCCACAGCAGCAGGACGACGACGCCGAACACGATCGAGCCGAGGGTGCGGGCCGAGGTCCAGCCCCAGTCGTTGGCCTTGGACACCCCGACGAGGACGGCGACCAGGCCGACGGTCAGGCCGATCGCACCGGGGACGTCGACCGTTCCCTCGTGCCGGTCGTGCACGTGCGGCACGACGAGGACGACGAGCGCGAGCACCACGGCGGCGACACCGGTCGACACCCAGAACAGCGCGTGCCAGCTGCCGACGTCGGCGATCCACGCCGACAGCGGCAGGCCGATCGCGCCACCGACGCCGAGTGTCGCGCTCATCGCGGCGACGGCCGTGGACGTCAGGTGCGGCGGCGTCACCTCACGCATCAGGGAGATGCCGATCGGGATGAAGCCCATGGCCAGGCCCTGGATCGCGCGGCCGGCGAGCATCGGGGTCAAGGAGCTGGAGAGCGCGCAGATCAGCGAGCCCACCAGCAGGGTGGCGGCGCTCGCGGCGATGACGCGCTGCTTGCCGAACAGGTCGGCGAGCCGGCCCGACACCGGCATGGACACGGCGGCGGCGAGCAGCGTCACCGTCACGACCCACGAGGCGTTGGCGGCCGACGTGTGCAGCAGCTGCGGCAGCTCGGACTGGATCGGGATGACGAGGGTCTGCGTCAGCGCTGCGGCCATGCCGCCGAAGCAGAGCGCGGCGACGGTGACGCCCGGGTGGCGTCGCCCGACGGCGGGGGTGTGTGGCATCGAATCTCCTTAGACCTATGTATCTTACATAGCCACTGTTGATCCCACGACTTGACGTCCATCACACGGCATACTGCGCTGGTGCACACCTCACGGCCGCTCGAGCCGACGCCCGAAGAGTTCCGCTCCCTGCTCGGCACGGCCGGCGACTTCCTGGTCGACGCCGTCGAGGCGCTGCCCACCGGCCGCGCGTACGACGGCGAGGACGTCCCGCAGCTGCTCGCCGATCCCGACCTGAGCCGACCGCCGGGCGAGGCGGGCCGGCCGCTCACCGAGCTGCTCGACGTCGTCGAGCGCGCCGCGTCGAAGGGGCACATCGGGCCGAGCGGCGGGCACATGGCGTACATCCCGGGCAGCGGCGTCGTCAGCGCCGGCGTGGCGGACCTCGTCGCTGACGTCGTGAACCGCTACACCGGCCTCGCCGACGCCAGCCCCGGCATGGTCGCGCTCGAGGCCCACCTGGTGCGCTGGCTCGCCGACGTCTTCGGCCTCCCCGCGTCGGGCGGCGGCATCCTGACCACGGGTGGCTCGATGGCGGCCCTGTCCGCGCTGGTCGCCGCCCGGCACACGCAGCTCGGCGAGGACTTCGCCGACGGCACCGTCTACGTCAGCGACCAGGCGCACGCGTCGATCGCGAAGGCCGCGAGGATCGTGGGCTTCCCGGCGCGTGCCATCCGCATCGTCCCGAGCGACGCGGACGCGCGGCTCGACCTCGCGGCGCTGCGCCAGATGATCGCGGACGACCGCAGCGACGGACGCCGCCCGGCCGTCGTGGTCGGCACCGCCGGCACCACCAACCTCGGCGTGCTGGACCCACTGCCCGAGATCGCCGACCTCGCCGTCGAGGAAGGCCTCTGGTTCCACGTCGACGCGGCGTACGGAGGGTTCTTCCAGCTCACCGAGCGTGGCCGCGCCCTGCTCACGGGCATCGAGCGCGCGGACTCGATCGTGCTCGACGCGCACAAGGGGCTGTTCCTGCCGTTCGGCACCGGCTGCCTGCTCGTCCGCGACGTCGCCACGCTCCAGGAGAGTCACGCCGGCGACGAGGCGCACTACCTCCAGGACCTCGCCGTCCGCGACCTGCCGAGCTTCGGCGACCTCAGTCCGGAGCTCACTCGCGACTTCCGCGGGCTGCGGCTCTGGCTGCCCCTGCACTTGCACGGCGTCGGGGCGTTCCGCGACGCCCTCGACGAGAAGCTCGACCTCGCCCAGCACGCCTACGACGTCCTGGCGTCGGACCCGAACCTGGAGGTGCTGGCTCGGCCGCAGCTCACCGTGCTCGGCTTCCACGCCGCCACCGACGACGACACCCGGCGGATCATCGCCGAGGTCGACGCCGAGGGGCGGGCGTTCCTGTCGAGCACGCTGGTGGACGGCCGCTACGTCGGCCGGATCTGCATCCTCAACCACCGCACCGACGTGTCACGCGTCGACGAGGCCCTGGACGCGATCCGGCGACACGCCGCTGCTGCCGGGTAGTTATCCCAGGGCCGTGGATAACTAGGTGGATAGAACTAGTTGCACCTAGTCCTTTGTGACTATGCGGCAGGTCAGGCGTGGCGCGCGCGTCCGCCGGCGAAGCGGTTGTAGAGCAGCAGCGCGACGACGGCACCGACGATCGACATGATCAGGCCGGCCGTGCTGAAGTCGAGGACCTCCCGGTCGTCCGTGAACAGCGCACCGATCGCGCCGCCGACGAAGGAGCCGACGATGCCGAGCAGCATCGTGGCGAGGAGTCCCATGGAGTCCTTGCCCGGCACGAGGGCGCGAGCGATGAGACCAGCGAGCAGGCCGACGATCAGGAACCAGATGATGTTCATGGTTTCCAGGCTATTGACTTACAGCGCAGCCGCCAGTTCAGTGGCCTGCTTGATGGCCCGCTTGGCGTCCAGCTCCGCCGCGACGTCGGCGCCACCGATGACGTGGGGGGTGACGCCCGCGGCCTCGAGGGCGTCGGCGAGGTCGCGCACCGACTCCTGTCCGGTGCACAGCACGATCGTGTCGACGTCGAGCACCCGCGCCTCGCGCACGTCCTTCTCGCCCTTCACCGGCACGGTGATGTGCAGGCCGTCGTCGTCGATGCGCTCGTAGACGACGCCCGGCACCATCTCGACGTCGGAGTCCTTGAGCGTGGTGCGGTGCACCCAGCCGGTCGTCTTGCCGAGGCCCTTGCCGAGCGACGACGTCTTGCGCTGCAGCAGGTGAACCTGGCGGCGCGGCGGCGCCTTCACCTTGGTGGCGAGCCCGCCGCGCTCGACCTCCGGGTCGGTGACGCCCCAGCGTTCCATCCACTCCTCGACCGACTCGTCGGGGTCGTGCAGCAGGAACTCCGAGACGTCGAAGCCGATGCCGCCGGCGCCCATGACGGCGACGCGCTCGCCGACGGGGACCCGTTCGCGGATGACCTGCTGGTAGGTGACGACCTTCGGGTGGTCGATGCCGGGGATGCTCGGGACACGCGGCGCGACGCCGGTGGCGATGACGACCTCGTCAAAGCCGGCCAAGTCGTCGACCGTCGCGCGTCGGCCGAGGTGCAGCTTCACGCCGCCCAGCTCGAGGCGCCGCGTGTAGTAGCGGAGGGTCTCGCGGAACTCCTCCTTGCCGGGGATCTGCATGGCGAGGCGGAACTGGCCGCCGATCTCCTGCTGCTCCTCGAACAGCTCGACCTGGTGGCCGCGGTGCGCGAGCTCGCTGGCGGCGGCGAGGCCGGCCGGGCCGGCGCCGACGACGGCGACGCGCTTGACCGTGCGCGTGGGCAGCAGCTGCAGCTGGGTCTCGCGGACGGCGCGCGGGTTGAGCATGCAGGTGGCGCGCTTGTTCACGAAGGTGTGGTCGAGGCAGGCCTGGTTGCAGGCGATGCAGGTGTTGATCTCGTCGGCGCGACCCTCCTCGGCCTTCTGCACGAAGAACGCGTCGGCGAGCAGCGGGCGCGCCATCGAGATCAGGTCGGCCTGGCCGTCGGCGAGGATCTGCTCGGCGATCTCGGGGGTGTTGATCCGGTTCGACGCGACGACCGGGACGTCGACGACGCCCTTCAGCTTGGCCGTCGTCCACGTGAACGCGGCGCGCGGCACCGACGTGACGATGGTGGGGATGCGGGCCTCGTGCCAGCCGATGCCGGTGTTGATGATCGACACGCCGGCGGCCTCGACGCGGCGCGCGAGCTCGGCCGTCTCGTCCCAGCTCTGCGCGTCGTCGACGAGGTCGAGCAGGCTCATCCGGTACATCACGATGAAGTCGTCGCCGACGGCCTCGCGCACCCGCTCGACGATCTCGACCGGGAAGCGCATGCGGTTCTCGGCCGAGCCGCCCCAGCGGTCGGTGCGGTTGTTGGTGCGGGCGGCGAGCATCTGGTTGATCAGGTAGCCCTCGGAGCCCATGATCTCGACGCCGTCGTAGCCGGCATGACGGGCCAGCTTCGCCGCACGGGCGAAGTCGGAGACCGTCCGGTCGACCTCCTTGGTCGACATCGCCTTGGGCGCGCCGAACGGCGTGATCGGCGACTTGATGGTGGACGCCGCGCGCTTGAACGGGTGGTAGCCGTAGCGGCCGGCGTGCAGGATCTGCAGCGCGATCTTGCCGTCGTGCTCGTGGACGGCGTCGGTGACGAGGCGGTGCTTGTCGGCCAGCTTCTTGCTGGCCATCAGCGACCCGGCGGGCAGCAGCCAGCCGTGCCAGTTGGGCGCGTAGCCGCCGGTGACGGACAGGGCCACGCCGCCCTGGGCGCGCTCGGCGAAGTACGCGGCCAGCTCGGGCAGGTGCTTGGCCCGGTCCTCCAGGCCGGTGTGCATCGAGCCCATGATCACGCGGTTGCGCAGGGTGGTGTGCCCGAGGTCGAGCGGGCTGAGCAGGTGGGGGTAGGGGGAGGTGCTCATTTCAGTCCTTCGGGCATCGCGGCCGCGGCCTCGGTCTGGATCTGCTCGAACTGGGCGGCCATCGCGTCGGCGAGAGCGTGCGCGGCCTTGAGCGGGCGCACCATGACGGTGAGCTCGTCGATGAGTCCGGCTTCGTTCGCGTGGATGAAGTCGGCGCCGTGCACGGTGACGTCGCCGATGCGGGTCTCGAAGACGAGGACGCTGTCGGCGCCGTCGGCGATCTCGTTGACGTACCGGAAGTCCTCGAAGACGCGACCGACGCCGCGGATGATCGCGTGCACGATCGGGCGGCCCTCGTACGGCTTGAACGCGACCGGGCTGCGGAACACGACGTCGTCGGCGAACAGGGCACCGACCCCGTCGAAGTCGCGCGCCTCGATGGCGGCTCGGAACTCCTTCATGACAGCTCCTTGAGGATCTCGTCGCACCAGGCGAGGCCGGCCTGCTCGGCGATGATGCCGCCGCGCAGCACCAGCCAGGGTCCGAGCTCGTCGTCGTCGAGCCGGTCCGGGTGCGGGTAGTAGTGGGCGGCGCTGGACTCGTAGGACTCCAGCTGGGCGGCGTGCTGCTCGCGGCGTCGGCGGACGTCGGCGAGCACGGCGTCGCGGTCGGACAGGTGCAGGGCGCGCAGCTTGACCGCGAACTCGCTGCGCAGCGCCTCGACCGGCGTGGGGGTGACGAGCCAGGACGTCAGCTCGCTGCGGCCCTCGGTGGTGATGGCGTAGACCTTCTTGTCCGGGCGGCCGTCCTGCGCGACCAGGTGCGACTCGACGAGCTTGTCGCTCTCCATCCGGCCGAGCACCTTGTAGATCTGCTGGTGGCTGGCCTTCCAAAAGTGCCCGATGGAGGCGTCGAAGCGACGGGCCAGGTCGTAGCCGCTCGCGGACCGCTCCGCGAGCGACACGAGGATCGCGTGCTCCAACGCCATGGCCGAGACCGTACTATGCAACGAGTTGCAATGCAACCAATTGCCTAGCCGAACCGGGGTTACGCTCGGGCGATGACGGACACGGGGGCGATGGCCGAGCGGGTGCTCGGCGCGATCACGTACATGGTGCTGGCCACGGCCGACGCCGACGGGACGCCGTGGGCGACGCCCGTCTGGTTCGCCCGCGAGGGCGACGACTTCTACTGGGTCTCGCGGCCGGGCGCGCAGCACTCGCGGAACATCGCCGAGCGACCGGACGTCTCGTTGGTCGTCTTCGACTCGACGGTCGCCGTCGGCTCGGCGAGCTCGTTCTACGCGCGGGCCCGCGCCGGACTGGTGCCCGACGGCGAGCTGGCGGGCGGTGTCGCGGTCTTCGCCGCGGAGTGCGACCGGCAGGGAATCGGGGCCTGGACCGTCGACGACGTCACCGGCGACGCGGAGCTCCGCCTCTATCGCGCCTCGATCACCGCGGCCTGGGTCCTGGCCGAGGACGGTGGGCCAGACCGCCGACTGGACGTTCCCTGGCCGGCGACCTGACCCACCGAGTCGTACCTACTGCGCGGCGGCGTGCCAGGCGTCGTGCAGCACCTGGCCGCCCTGCTGCGTCAGCGCGACGCTGAGTCGCGCGTCGCTCAGCACGAGGTGGTTCGCACCCGACGCCGAGGGAAGGCCCAGCTTCGCGTTGATCACCTTGTCGAGCAGGTTGAGCGGGCCGCAGCCGTGCGCCTCGGGCACCGTGAAGGTGTCGTCACCCAGGGTCGCGGTGAGACCCACGATGAACCCGCCGGAGAAGAGCGCCGTCGAGATGTTCTCCGGCGCCGTCTGGAGCATGGGCTTCAGCAGGATCGGGTCCTTCGCCGAGCCGATGTAGCACCGGCTGCCGAGGATCGCGTTCTGCAGATGGACCCGGACGGGGAGCGTGACGATCGAGCCGCCCGAACCGAGGGCCGCACCACCGTCGAAGTCCGACGGGAGGCCGGCCAGCTCGACCGTCGCCTGCACGCCGAGCGGCGGGCCGGACAGCAGTCGGTTCAGGACGGCACCGAGACCGGCCCCGTCCTCCGGGAGCTCCAGTCCGAGGAGACCGCCGGGGACGGTCACCGTGTCGGACACGAGCGTCCTGCCGTCGGTGGCCGGGACGATCACGGTGCTGTTGTCGTCCGCGGTGCCGGTGGCACCCAGCTGCAGCTCCGTGAGCCCCGTGGTGACCTTCGTGCCGCCGATGGTGAACGACCCGGTCTGCGCGACTGACGACACGCAGGCCGCGCCGAACGTCGACGGTGGCGCGTTCATCAGCTGCGGGTCGTCGACCGGGCAGTGGCTGAACGGAGCCCACGGTCCCGTGGGTTCCGCGGCGGACGCCGGCGAGATCAGTGCCGCGCCGGCGACCAGGCTGCCGGCCAGAGCGGCAAGGCAGCGAGTAGTGCGATGCGTGAAGAATCCCCCTTGAGAGTGTTCACCGGCACCCCGCCGGCGATTACTCGACGGTAGGAAAGTTCTGGGCGATTGTCTCAAGGTTCAACTAATTCTCAGATGGGTAGCGTGCACCCATGGACGACGCCGAGCTCATCGCGCTGCTGGGCGAGGGGGCGCACGGATACTTCGCGGGTGGTGCCGGCGACGAGCTCACGCTGCGCGACAACGAGGCGTCGTGGTCGCGGATCCGGCTGAGTCCGCAGGTGCTGGTCGACGTCTCGAGCCGCGACGCGTCGGTCACCGTGCTCGGTCAACGGCTGCCGCACCCGGTCGTCGTCGCGCCGATGGCGTACCAGCGACACGCGCACGAGGACGGCGAGTCCGGCACGGCTCGGGCGGCGGCCGCCACCGACTCCACGTTCGTCCTCTCCTCGCAGAGCACGACGAGCATCGCCGACGTCGCGGCCGCGGCGCCGGACGCACGCCGGTGGTTCCAGCTCTACGTGTTCAAGGACCGGCAGGTCTCGCTCGACCTCGTCGCGCAGGCCCGTGAGCACGGGTACGAGGCGCTTGTCGTCACCGTCGACTTCCCGGTGGGCGGCTGGCGCGAGCGTGACCGGCGCACGGGCTTCAGCGTCACTCATCCGCTGGCGATCAATCCCACGGGTGAGTCGATGACCACGAGCGAGCTGTTCGCGATGCACGACCCGTCGCTCACCTGGGACGACATCGGTGAGTTCACCGACGCGGCCGGCATGCCGCTGCTGCTCAAGGGCATCCTGCGGCCGGACGACGCCGAGCGGGCCGTCGACGTCGGCGCAGCCGGGATCGTCGTGAGCAACCACGGCGGCCGCCAGCTCGACACCGTCCTCTCGGGGGCCGACGCCCTGCCGCCCGTCGTCGATGCTGTCGCCGGCCGGGCCGACGTGCTCGTCGACGGCGGCATCCGTCGCGGCTGGGACGTCGCCAAGGCGCTGTGCCTCGGCGCCGACGCGGTGCTCGTCGGGCGGCCGGTGCTCTGGGGTCTCGCGCAGAACGGTCAGGCCGGCGCGGAGGCCGTGCTCACCCAGCTGCACGATGAGCTCGACACGACGCTGGCCCTGCTCGGCTGCCCGAACGCCCGCGACCTCGACGCGTCGTTCCTCACGCGCTGACGGGCTGGGCCTCCTCGGCGAGGTACCGGCGGACGGCGACGGCCGCGGCGCGACCGGCCCGGTTGGCGCCGATCGTCGACGCGGACGGTCCGTAGCCGACGAGCTGGACGCGCGGATCGGCGACCGCCGTGGTGCCGTCCAGCTGGATGCCGCCGAGCGAGCTCCGGAGGTGCAGCGGCGCTAGGTGCTCGATCGCGTGGCGGAACCCGGTGGCCCAGAGGATGACGTCGACGCGCTCGAACGTGCCGTCGGCCCAGCGGACGCCGTCCGGCTCGATGCGCTCGAACATCGGCCGGCGCTCGTACGCGCCGAGCCGCGCGGCCTCCATCTCCTGCGGACGCAGGCCCAGGCCGGTGACGCTCACGACGCTGCGCGGTGGCAGGCCGCGGCGCACCCGCTCCTCGACCTTGGCCACGACGGCCCGGCCGACCTCGGGGGTGAAGTCGTCGGTGCGCCACACCGGCTCGCGGCGGGTGACCCAGACGGTGTCGGCGATCGGGGCGATCTCGCCGAGGAACTGGACGGCGGATGCCCCGCCGCCGACGACGAGCACCCGCTGGCCGGCGAACGCCTCGCGGCCCGGGTAGTCGACGGTGTGCAGCTGGGTGCCGGCGAACGTCTCGATGCCGGGGTAGTGCGGCACGAACGGATGGCTCCACGTGCCGGTCGCGTTGACGAGCGTGCGGGTCAGCCAGGAGCGGTCGCCGGCCTCGACGCGCAGCAGGTCACGCACACCCGTCACGCGGTCGGCGCTGACCGGGCGGATCACCGGGAGGTCGTGCTCGCGCTCGTACGTCGCGAAGTATCGGGGCACGAAGACGTTGGCGCGCTCGTGCTCGTCGGCCGGCGGCACCGGGGCGCCGGGCAGGTCGGCGATGCCGTGCACGTCGGCCATCGAGAGCGAGTCCCACCGGTGCTGCCACGCACCGCCGGGCTGGTCGTCGGCGTCGAGGACGACGTGGTCGATGCCGAGCCGCGACAGGTGGAACGACGTCGAGAGGCCGGCCTGGCCGGCGCCGATCACGAGACTCTCGAGGACCTCCACACCAGGTGCAACGCCTCGAGACGCCTCGATATGCCGCCGCTAGTCGAAGCGGGCGCCGGTGGCGGGGTCGAACAGGTGGACCCGCTCGGGATCGGTCGTGACCCGGACCTCGTCACCCTTCGCCGTGCGGCCCCGCGCGGGAGCACGCACGATCACGGTGTGCGGGGTGCCGGAGACGTCGCAGGTGCCGTGGACGAAGCTGTCGGACCCGAGCTCCTCGACGAGGGTCACCGTCACGGTCAGGGCGTCGGGGTCGTCGCTGAGCCGCCAGTCCTCCGGGCGCACGCCGACGACGACCGGCCCGGCCTCGGGCGCCTTCGCCGGGAGCGAGTGGCCGCCGACGTCGACGGCGTCGCCGTGGGCCACGCCGTCCATCAGGTTCATCTGCGGCGAGCCGATGAAGCTCGCGACGAAGAGGTTCTGCGGCCGGTCGTAGAGGTCGAGCGGCGGGCCGACCTGCTGGAGGACGCCGTCCTTCATCACCGCGACGCGGTCGCCCATCGTCATGGCCTCGACCTGGTCGTGAGTGACGTAGAGCGTCGTCACCCCGAGCTCGGCCTGGAGCCGGGCGATGTCGGAGCGGGTGCGCACGCGCATCTTCGCGTCGAGGTTGGACAGCGGCTCGTCCATGCAGAACACCTGGGGCGAGCGGACGATCGCGCGACCCATGGCCACGCGCTGGCGCTGGCCGCCGGAGAGCGCCTTCGGCTTCCGCTCGAGGTAGTCGGTGAGGTCGAGCATCTCGGCCGCCGCCGCGACGCGGGCCGCGCGCTCCGCCTTGTCCATGCCGGCGAGCTTGAGCGCGAAGCCCATGTTCTCGGCCACCGTCATGTGCGGGTAGAGCGCGTAGTTCTGGAAGACCATCGCGATGTCGCGATCCTTCGGCGGCAGGTTCGTCACGTCGCGGTCGCCGATCAGGATCCTGCCGGCGTCGACCTCCTCCAGCCCGGCGAGCATGCGCAGGGTGGTGGACTTCCCGCAGCCCGACGGGCCGACCAGCACCATGAGCTCGCCGTCCTCGACCACGAGGTCGAGGTCGTCGACCGCGGGGCGCGTGCTGCCCGGGTACGTGCGCCGCACCTGCTGGAAGGTGATCGATGCCATCAGGGAATTCTCCAGGATCGGTCCCGGCGCACCGGGAGGTTCGGGGTCATGCGGACGCCCGCCGCACGAGGGTGGGCGCGAAGACGACGCGGCGGGGGGCCGCGGAGCCGCCCTCGAGCTGGGCGAGGAGGAGACGCGCCGCCTCGGCGGCCATCTCGGAGATCGGGTTGCTCAGGGTGGTGAGCGGCGGGTCCGACCGCTCGGCGACGCCGAGGTCGTCGTAGCCGGTGACGGCGACGTCGTCGGGCACGCGCCGCCCGGCGGCCGAGAGCACGCGCAGGGCGCCGAGCGCCATCAGGTCCGACGCGACGGCGATGCCGTCGACGTCGGGGTGCTCCGCCAGCAGCTGCTTGCAGGCCGCCTCGCCGCCCTCGATGGTGAAGTCGCCGCGCGCGACCGCGTCGTCCGCGTGCCCGGCGTCGGCCATCGCCTGCCGCCAGCCCTCGAGGCGGTCGACGCCGGCGGTCATGTCGGCCGGTCCGGCGATCGTCGCGATCCGGCGGCACCCGCGCTCCTGCAGGAGCCGGGCCGCCTCGCGCCCGCCGGCGACGTTGTCTGTGTCGACCCAGGAGACCTCGTCGTCGTGCCGCCACGGCCGGCCGATGAACGAGGCCGGCAGGCCGAGCGACACGAGCTGGTCGGCGAACGAGTCACGCCGGTGGTGCGAGACGACGATCGCGCCGTCGCTGTGCCGGTTGCGCAGGTAGCGGAGCATCCGCTCCTCCTGCTCGCCCGGGCCGGCGATCAGCAGCACCACCTGGAGGTCGCGCTCGGAGAGGACGCGGGTGACGACGTGCAGGGTGCGGGCAAAGAACGGGTCGGAGAACACTCGCTCGTCCGGCTCGGGGACGACGAGCGCGACGGAGCCGGTGCGACGGGTGACCAGCGACCTGGCCGCGAGGTTCGGCGTGTAGCCGAGGCGCCGGACGGCGTCGTCGACCGCCACCCGCGCGCGCTCGCTCACCCGGCTGCCGCCGTTGATCGCGCGCGACGCGGTCGCGCGGCTGACCCCGGCGAGGCGCGCGACCTCGTCCAGGGTGGCGGCACCGCGTGGCGACGGCGCGTCGACGTCGGGCTCGTCGCTCATCCGTCACCTCCGTCGACCGGCAACCGGCCCGACGCGGCGAGACGGGCGTACCAGAGAGCACTGTCCTTGGGGGTCCGGCGCAGCGTCTCGTAGTCGACGTGCACGATGCCGAACCGCTGGCGGTAACCGTAGGCCCACTCGAAGTTGTCCAGCAACGACCACGCGAAGTAGCCGCGGACGTCGACGCCCTGGTCGATCGCCGCGTGGATCGCCCGGACGTGCGACTCCAGGTAGGCGCGACGCTCCTCGTCGTGCACCGCGCCGTCCGGCGTGACGACGTCGTCGTACGCCGCGCCGTTCTCGGTGACGTACAGCGGCGGGAGGTCGTAGGTGTCGCGGAGCCGCAGCAACAGCCGGGTGAGTGCCTCCGGCTGGACCTCCCAGCCCATGTCGGTCGTCGGGAGCCCGCGGTCGGGGAACGTGATGGCACGGCCGTCCGGGTACGGCGGGAGCGTGGGCCGCTCCGGGTGGACGACGTCCGCCCCCAGGACCTGGTCGTGGGCACGGCCGCTCGCGCCGTCGCCGTGGTAGTAGTTCACGCCGAGCACGTCGAGCGTCTGGTTGATCACCTCGAGGTCGCCGTCCTGGACCCAGTCCTGCCACGGCCGGCCCTCGAACGTGCAGCCCTCGGTGTCGGTGTGCAGGTCGTCGGCGTACCGGCCGGTGAGGATCGGCTCGAGGAACACCCGGTTGAAGAAGCCGTCGAGCCGCCGGGCGGCCTCGACGTCGGCCGGGTCGGCCGGGTCGTAGGGGTCGGCGACCGTCATGTTGAGGGTGATCCCCAGGTGTCGGCCGTGGTCCGGGGCCGCGCCGCGGCTACGCAGCTCCCGGACCACGAGTCCGTGGGCGAGCATCAGGTGGTGCGCGGCGACGAGACCGGCGGCGCCCTCCTGACGTCCGGGCGCGTGGTGCCCGCCGGTGTAGCCGAGGAACGCGGAGCACCACGGCTCGTTCAGCGTCGTCCAGTACGGGACGCGGTCGCCGAGCGCGTCGTACATCGTGAGCGCGTACTCGACGAAGCGGTACGCCGTGTCGCGGTTCGTCCAGCCGCCGGCGTCCTCGAGGGTCTGCGGGAGGTCCCAGTGGTACAGGGTCAGCCACGGCACGATGTCGGCCTCGAGCAGCTCGTCGACGAGTCGCGCGTAGAAGTCCACGCCGCGCTGCTCGACCGCGCCACCGTCCGGGCGGACCCGCGGCCACGCGGTGGAGAACCGGTACGACGTCAGGCCCAGCCGCTTCATCAGCGCGACGTCCTCCGGCACGCGGTGGAAGTGGTCGCACGCGACGTCGCCGGTGTCGCCGCCGAGCACGGCGCCGGGGGTCCGGGCGAACGTGTCCCAGATCGACGGGGATCTCCCGTCGACGTCGTGGGCGCCCTCGATCTGGTACGACGCGGTCGCCGCGCCCCAGAGGAACCCGGGCGGGAACGACAGGACGTCCGCTCGGTGCGGTGCAGTCGTGGGCTGGGCGGTGGACGTCATCCCTTCACGGCTCCTTGCATGATCCCGGTGACCAGGTGTCGCCCGGTCGCGATGAACAGCAACAGCAGCGGCACCGTGGCGAGGATCGTGCCCGCCTGCAGCAGTGCCATGTCGGTGAGCGTCTGACCGGGTGCGATCTTCAGCTGGTCGAGTGCTGTCTGCAGCGTCTGAACGTCGGAGCCCTGGAGCACCAGGAGCGGCCACATGAAGTCGGTCCAGACCTGCATGAACGTGAACAGGCCGAGGATCGCCATCGCCGGGCGGGCGGCCGGGACCGCGACGGTCCAGAACGTCCGGATCATCGAGCACCCGTCCACGCGGGCGGCGTCGATGAGCTCGTCGGGGATGGCGTCGACCAGGTACTGCCGCATGAAGAACACGCCGAACGCGGTCACCAGCCACGGCAGCGCGACGGCGAAGTGGGTGCCGGTGAGGCCGAGGTTGCTGAACTCCTTGAGCAGGGGGATCAGCGCGAGCTGCGGCGGGATCGCCATCGTCATGACGACGAACACCATGGCGGCGTTGCTCCCGCGGAACCGCAGCTTGGCGAACGAGTACCCGGCGAGCGTCGAGAACAGCACGACGGAGAGCGCGGAGAACCCGGAGATGAGGATCGAGTTCAGCAGCGCCGACCAGAAGTCGATGCGGTCGAAGACCTGCGACGCGTTGTCGAGGAAGTGGCCGCCGGGCAGCAGCGGGGGCGGGTTCTGCGACGCCCGCTGGCGCGTGACGGAGCCGATGATGAAGGACCAGTAGAGCGGGAACGCCGAGCCGAGCACGAACGCCGCGAGCAGCGCGTAGACCAACGGGCGGGGACGTCGGGTCATGCCAGCGACCTCCTCTGCAGCGCGCGGGTGAGGACGAAGTTGAGCAGGGCGAACCCGATGATCAGCAGGAACAGCAGCCAGGCGGCGGCCGCGGCACGCGGATACGGGTCGACCGCGCTGTTCGCGGTGTTGAACACGTACATCGCAAGGGTCTGGTACTGGTAGTCGGCGCCGCCCTGGTGCTGCAGGTTCGTGTCGAACAGCCGGGGCTCGGTGAAGATCTGCAGACCGCCGATCGTCGACGTGATGATGACGAACATCATCGTCGTGCGGATCGACGGCAGCGTGACGCTGACGAACTGGCGCACGCGGCTCGCGCCGTCCATCGCCGCGGCCTCGTACAGGTCGCGCGGCACGGCCTGCATGGCGGCCAGCAGGATCAGCGCGTTGTAGCCGGTCCAGCGCCAGTTCACCATCGTGGCGATCGCGGTCCAGCTGGCGAACCGGTCGCCGTGCCAGTGGACGGGCGACAGCCCGAGACCGCCGAGCACGTCGTTGACGAGACCGGACTTGTCGGCGAAGAGCGACCCGAAGATCAGGGCTGTCGCGGCCGGGGCGACGACGAACGGCAGCAGCACGCTCATCCGCCACCACGAGCGACCGCGCAGGTTCATGTCGAGGAGCGCGGCGACGAGCGTGGCCACGATGATCTGCGGCACCGACGAGAGCAGGAAGATCCCGATCGTGTTGACCAGGGCCTTGCGGAAGACCGGGTCCTGAAGGACGTGCGCGTAGTTGGCCCAGCCGACGGCGTCGCCGTGCGCGGTGCCGAACCGCGGCCAGGAGAAGAAGGAGAGGTAGCCGGTGTAGAGCATCGGGTAGAGCCCGATGACGGCGAAGACACCGAAGAACGGCAGCACGTAGAGGTACGGCGAGACCTTCAGGTCCCAGCGGCTGAGCCGGTGCCGCCAGCTCGGGGTCGACGCCGGCCCCGGGTCACGGGGCCGGCGTGGGGGACCTCCCCGGTCGAGGACGGCGCTGCCGCCGTGTCCCCGCCCGGGGAGGTCGTGGTGGTCGGTCATCGGTCAGCTGAGTCGTGCGACTGCCTGGGTGAACGTCTTCCAGGAGGAGTCCGCAGACTTGCCCTCGTCGACGCGCTGGATCGCGGTCTGGAGGAGGCCGAGGATGTCGGAGTACTTGTCACCCTTGTAGGGAACACCCGGCGGCACGGCCTTGGCCCGGTTCGCGAGGATCTGCGCGGTCGGCGCGTCGTTGAAGTACGGATCCGGCTTCCCGGTGGTGGTCAGCTGCTCCTCCGCCGCGAGGTTGGCCGGGTACGCGCCGGCCTTCTCGAACGCGCCGATCTGCTGCTCGGTGTCGGTGAGCCAGCTGGCGACCTGCTTGGCCTCCTTCTGGTGCTTCGACGTCTTCGGCACGGCGAGGAACGAGCCGCCCCAGTTGCCGCCGCCACCCGGGAACGCGTCCACGATGTCCCAGCCCTTGACCTTGGGGGCCGAGCTCTTCACGTTGGCGAACATCCAGCCGGGGCACGGCAGCGTGGCGAACCCGTCGTTGGTGAAGTTCGCGGTCCAGTCGTCGCTCCACTGGACGGCGCGGGTCGAGAGCGTCTTCGCGTTGTCGGTGACCGTCTTGTAGACGTTCTTGAGGCCGTCGTTCTCGACGTCGATCTTGTTGTCGGCGGTCTGGAACGGGAACTCGACCTGGTTCAGCATCGCCTGCGCGATCGAGCCGCTCGCGTCGTACCACGCGGTCTTCGGCATGGCCTTCACGAAGTCGCGGCCGGCGGCGAAGTAGCTGTCCCACGTGGCGAAGATCTTCGCCACGTCGTCGCGGTCGCTCGGCAGCCCGGCCTTCTTGAACAGGTCGGCGCGGTAGCAGAACGCCTCGGGCCCGGCGTCGGTCGGATAGCCGATCTGCTTGCCGTCGGCGGTCTGGCCGGCCTTGTACTTGTACTCGACCCAGCGCTTGTCGAGGGAGGAGTCGGTCAGGTCGACGAACTGGTCGGACGCGCCCTCGGAGAGGAACTGCGGCATCGCGTCGCCCTCGATGGCGACGACGTCGGTCAGTCCGTGCCCGGCCTGGAGGTCGGAGGTGAGGGTCTGCTTCCAGGTGTCCCACTCCGCGACGCGGGTCTCCTTGATCTTGAAGGGACGGTCGGGGTCGTCGTTCCACTTCTTGATCACGTCGGCGTACCCGAAGTCGCCGAAGGTCGTGATCGTGAGGGTGTCGTTCTTGCCCAAGGAGCTCGACGAGCCGTCGTCGCTCCCGCAGGCGGAGGCGAGGCCACCGACCAGCGTTGCGGCGGCTCCGAGGGCCAGCGTCCTGCGCCAGCGTCGAGTGGAGTTGTTCTGCACCGTTACTGCTCCTGCCGTGAGTCAAACGGGGCCGCGGCCGTCTCAGTCGCAGCCTGAGAGCGCTTCCACTCTCATTGGCAGGTCACTATGGTCCTGGTCACACTGAGTGTCAAGACCTCAGTCTTTTTCCGCTGGTGAGACGTGAAAGCGCTTTCAGCGGGCGAGGCTCACGCAGCCTTCGCCGCGCGCGCCTCGGCGATCGTCTGGTCGATCACCCGCGTGACCAGCTCCGGGTCGTCGGCGATCGGGACGTGCCCGCAGCGGGGCAGGTCGACGTGGTGCGCCTCGGGCAGCCGCTCGCTCGCGATGAGGGACTGGCTGTGGATGAGGATGCGGTCGTGCGTGCCCCACGCGACGGTCGTGGGCACCGGAGTCGGGCCGTGGAACGCGTAGGTGACGCCGTGCAGAGCGGTGCGCTCGAACCCCTTGCAGCGCTTGAGACCCATCGCGTCGCCGTACGTCGACTCCGCGCTGTGGCGCTGCGGGTGGACGTACAGCGTCGAGCCGGCCAGCCACTTGCCGACCCGGGTGCGCGAGAGCCGACGCAGCAGGAACGCCGGGGTGAGGAACGCCGAGAGCCGCAGGAACAGGAGCACCGCGAGGGCCTGGAAGCGGCTGAACGTGCCGAAGAACCCGGCCGGGCTGAGGGCGGTGACCGACGAGACGAGGTTGCGGGCGCCGAGCTCGAGCGCGATGGCTCCGCCGAGCGAGTTGCCGACGACGTGGGGCTTCTCGATGCCCCACTTCGCGAACTGGTTGCTCAGGTGGTCGCACGCGTTCGACATCGAGTAGGCGTGTCCCTTGGGGAACGGCTCGGACTGGCCGAAGCCCGCGAGGTCGAGCGTGATGACCTCGTAGCGGGTGGCGAGGTCGTCGACGATCGGGTCCCAGATCTGCCGGCGGTGGCCGATCCCGTGGATGAGGACGAGGGGCTCACCGGATCCGCGGCGGTCGTGGACGAGGTCGGGCAGCTCGGGCATGGAGGACCTTTCGGGACGAATGCGCCACTGATGATGTCACATACCGACGGTACGGGCGAGCCCACGTGACGACCCCCACGTGACCCCCGCGCGTGACACCGTGACAGCGTTACTGTCATGATGCTGCGGTGACGAGATCAGGACCCCTGAGCGGAGTGCGCGTCGTCGAGATCGTCGGCATCGGGCCCGGCCCCTTCGCCGCGATGATGCTGGCGGACCTCGGTGCCGACGTGATCCGCATCGACCGAGCCAACGGCCAGGCGATCGCCGTGTCCCAGCCCGACAAGGACGTGCTCGCGCGCGGCCGGCCGAACGTCGCCCTCGACCTGAAGTCCGAGCGCGGTGTCGACGTCGTGCTCCAGCTCGTCGAGAAGGCCGACATCCTCATCGAGGGCTTCCGGCCCGGCGTGATGGAGCGGCTCGGGCTCGGCCCGGAGGTCTGCCTCGCCCGGAACCCGCAGCTGATCTTCGGGCGGATGACCGGCTGGGGCCAGGACGGCCCGCTGGCGCACACCGCCGGGCACGACATCAACTACATCTCCGTGGCCGGCGCGCTCGACGGGCTCGGCCACGCCGGCGACGCCCCCGCGTTCCCGCAGAACCTGCTGGGCGACTTCGGCGGCGGCGCGCTCTACCTCGTGAGCGGCGTGCTCGCGGCGCTCACCCACGCCCGGGCCACCGGCGAGGGCCAGGTCGTCGACTGCGCCATCACCGACGGCGTCGCGCACCTGCTGGCCATGTCGCTCACCATCCAGCAGACCGGCGCGTGGGACGGCTCGCGCGGTACCGGCCTGCTCAGCGGCGGCGCCCCGTTCTACGACGTGTACGAGACGTCGGACGGACGCTGGATGTCCGTCGGTGGTCTCGAGCCGCAGTTCTACGCGGCGATGGAGAAGCTGCTCGACGTCGAGCTGCCCGACCGCAACGACCTCACCCAGTGGCCCGCGCTGCGCGAGACGCTTCGCGCGACGTTCGCGCAGCGGACGCAGGCCGAGTGGACCGAGATCTTCGACGGCAGCGACGCATGCGTCGCCCCCGTCGTGCCACTCACCGAGGCGTACGAGCAGCCGCACAACAAGGCGCGGGGCACGTACGTCGAGCACCACGGGCTCGTGCAGCCCGCGCCCGCTCCCCGGTTCTCCGCCACCCCGGCGGCCCTGACCACCCCGCCGTCTCGCCCCGGCGCCGACACCCGCGAGGCACTCGCTGCCTGGGGCGTCGACGACGTCGAGACGCTGATCGAGGACGGCGTCGCCGTTCAATCTTGACGGCTGCCGCCGTCGGGCCAAGAAAGGACTGACATGGACCGCAACATCTTCGAGGCCGACCACGACGCCTTCCGCGACACCGTCCGCGCGTTCCTCGAGAAGGAGGTCGCGCCGCACCACGAGCAGTGGGAGAAGGACTCGATCGTCCCCCGCGAGGTCTGGACGAAGGCGGGCGAGCTGGGCCTGCTCGGCTTCATGATGCCGGAGGAGCTCGGCGGCGGCGGGATCGACGACTTCCGCTTCAACGTCGTGCTCGGTGAGGAGATCACCAAGATCGGCGCGAGCGGCCTCGGCTTCGTCATCCAGACCGACCTCGTCTCCGGCTACCTGCAGAAGTACGCCACCGACGAGCAGAAGCAGCGCTGGTACCCGACGTTCTGCAGCGGCGAGATGATCACCGCGATCGCGATGACCGAGCCCGGCACCGGCTCCGACCTGCAGGGCATCAAGACCACGGCCAAGCGTGAGGGCGACGAGTACGTCATCAACGGCGCGAAGACGTTCATCACCAACGGCATCAACGCCGACTTCGTCATCGTCGTCTGCCAGACCGACCCCGAGGCCGGCGCGATGGGCTTCTCGCTGATCGTCGTCGAGCGCGGGGCCGAGGGCTTCGAGCGCGGCCGCAACCTGGAGAAGATCGGCTTGAAGGCGCAGGACACGGCCGAGCTGTTCTTCGACAACGTCCACGTCCCCGTCGACAACCTGATCGGCGAGGAGGGCAAGGGATTCATCTACCTGATGGAGAACCTGCCGCAGGAGCGCCTGAGCATCACGTACATCGCCGCCGCTGCGACGCGCCGGATCATCGACATGACGGTCGACTACGTGAAGGAGCGCAAGGCGTTCGGCAAGCCGATCGGCTCGTTCCAGAACTCCCGGTTCGCGCTCGCCGAGCTGGAGACCGAGCAGCAGATCGCCCAGGTGTTCGTCGACCGCTCCATCACCGAGCACAACGCCGGCAACCTGTCCGTCTCCGACGCGGCCATGGGCAAGTGGTGGACGACGGAGCTGCAGAAGCGCGCCGTCGACACCTGCCTCCAGCTGCACGGCGGCTACGGCTACATGAGCGAGTACCCGATCTCCAAGGCGTACCTCGACACCCGCATCCAGACCATCTACGGCGGCACGACCGAGATCATGAAGGAGATCGTCGGCCGCACGATGGGGCTGTAGGCGAAGCGACGTAGGGGGTCAGCCGAAGAGCGGGAAGGCGCGCTTGCGGGCGAGGGCGTCCATGCCGGCCTGGATGCTGTCCTCGACCTCGCGGTACTTCTGCTCGACGTAGTCGTCGTCCTCGGCGCGGTCGGGGTCGTGGTCGAGCTCGACGGCGGGCATGAGCCGGGTGCGGATCTTCGCCGGCAGCGGGAACTGCGGCAGGGCCGCCGGGGCGATGCCCCAGGGCAGCGAGACGGCGATCGGGAAGACCTTGAGCCGGAGCGCCTTGTCGAGGCGCAGGGCCTTCGACAGCTTGTCGCCGCGGATCAGCACCGGCATCGCGTCGGCCCCGCCGACCGTGGCGATGGGGACGATCGGCACGCCGGCGCGGATCGCCATCTTCACGAAGCCGGTGCGGCCGGCGAGCGTCGCCTGGTCGCGCTCGCTCCACGGGCGCAGCGAGTCCACCTCGCCACCCGGCCACAGGGCGACGTCCTTGCCCTCGGCGAGCGCCGTCGCGATCGAGTCCGGCGCCGCGGGCAGCACGCCCATCGCGCGGAAGTACTTCCCGATGAGCGGCGCGGCCATCAGCACGTCGTGCGCGGTGCCGAGCAGCGGGCGCTCCATCCCGTAGTGCCGCCACCACTGCACGCCGACGGTCCAGGCGTCCCAGACGAACGGCGCGCCGGAGTGGATGCCGACGAGCAGGACGGGCGTGTCGGGCACGTTGTCCCAGCCGTCCATCTCCATCCGGAAGTAGTGGTCGACGAGCGTGTTCCAGAGGAACTTCTGGCGCTGCATGACGGTCTCGTCGGGGCCGTCGGTGCTCCACTCGCCGGCACGCTGGGTGATCCATCCGGCCACGCCGTCGTCGGTCTTGGCGCGCCGCTCGTCCATCTTCTGCTGCGCGCGCTCGGCGTGCTCCTCGGCCTGCCGGCGCACCTGGGGGCTCCGCTGGTCGCTCATGCTCGCGACGCTAATCCGGATGCTCGGGCCTCGCGATCCGACGAGCCTCCTATGATCGCCGCGTGACGAACGAGACGACCGGTGCCGACTACCGCGTCAGCCCGGTGCGACGGGTGGCCCAGCGCGTGCTCAGCCCGGAGCTGCGTCGCCGGCTGTGGCTCCGCCTCACCCGCGGCAAGCGGCTCACGGACCTCTACCTGTGGGCCGACCCGCGCTTCCGGCCGCAGCGCCCGACGCGGCACACCGACCTGGTGATCGACGGCATCGCCCGTTCCGCGAACTCCTACTCCTACGTCGCGCTGCTGCACACGCAGCCCGGCCTCTCGATCGCGCACCACCTGCACACGCCGCGGGCCATCGAGCGCGGCGTCGAGCTCGGCCGCCCGACGATCGCCCTGGTGCGCGAGCCGCGCGCCGTGACCGCGTCGGTCATGCAGTACGACGACACCGGCACCGCGGCCGAGTTCCTCGACGCCTACCTCTCCTACTACCGCCGGGTGCTGCCGCTCGTCGACCGGATCGTCCTGGCCGACTTCACCGAGGTGATCTCCGACTTCGGCGCCGTCATCGAGCGGTGCAACGAGAAGTTCGGCACGAGCTTCGTCCGCTACGTGAAGACCGACGCGGACGAGGCGGCGATCGCGGCGAAGATCGACGAGATCATGGCCGCCACC
Source organism: Aeromicrobium terrae (assembly GCF_008039565.1). Classification (GTDB taxonomy): domain Bacteria; phylum Actinomycetota; class Actinomycetes; order Propionibacteriales; family Nocardioidaceae; genus Aeromicrobium; species Aeromicrobium terrae. Next base: position 216,053 of record NZ_VDUX01000006.1, on the reverse strand, counting down.
ACGCCGGAGGACCAGATCGAGGCGAAGGCCCCGAGGCCGTCGGCGAAGCGGCGCACCGCCGACGAGATGCTCGCCGACCTCGACCCGGAGTCGCAGCAGCTGCTGGCCGAGGCCGAAGAGCTCTACGCGAGGCTCAGCGCCGCCTGATCACGTCGCGCTTGGCCTCGTCGACCGCTTCCTCGTAGGCCGTCACGAGCGCCTGCACCGTCAACGGCTTGAACCGCTCGATCATCGACGTGATGGCCTCGGTGGGGCGGCCGGAGTCCTTGAGCAGCGGCCACACCTGGGTGCGGAAGACCTCGGTGAGCTCGTTCGCGATGGCCTGGCCGTGCTCGGTGAAGATCCGGCGCGCGGCGAGGGCCGCGTCGACGGGGAAGCCGAGCTCGAGGAATGCGATGCCGACGGCGAGGTGCGCCGGCGCGAGCTGGAAGACGTCCTCGGTGGGCGTCGGCTCGACGACGCCGATGGCGACGAGCAGCTCGATGTCGTCGTCGGCGAGCGGCCGGCCGGCGCGGGTCTCGAGCTCGGCACGGGTGATGGTCTCCGGCAGCCCCGGAGCCCAGGGTGCGAGCAGCGTGCGGTGGACGGCGACGTCCTCGGGGGAGGCGTCGGCCGGGATCCGCTCGAGGTATCCCTCGATCGCCGAGAGCGTGAAGCCGTGCCCCTGCAGCTCGCGGACGAGCTCGAGCCGGGCGATGTGGTCCGGCCCGTAGTAGCCGTTGCGGCCCTCGCGCCGCGGCGGCGGGATCAGCCCGCGGCCGGCGTAGAAGCGGACGGTGCGCACGGTCATGCCGACGCGCGACGCCAGTTGCTCGACGCTCAGCGTCTCCACCGGATCGGTGATCGTCATGCCTCGGTTCCCTCTCGATGACCGGGGTGCAGGCGTGATCCATTCCACGGGACCCGACCTACCACTCTGACAGTCATGGTGTCACAATCGTTGGCAACTCTACTTCTGTGAGGACTCATCCATGACCGAGGCATTCGTCTACGACGCCATCCGGACGCCGCGTGGTCGCGGCAAGAAGACCGGCTCCCTCCACGAGGTGAAGCCGATCTCGCTGGTCACCGGCCTGATCGACGAGATCCAGAAGCGCAATCCGTCGCTCGATCCCGCCGGCATCGAGGACCTTGTCCTCGGCTGCGTGTCGCCGGTCGGCGACCAGGGCGCGGACATCGCGAAGACCGCCGCGCTCGCCGCGGGGCTGCCCGACACCGTCGCCGGCGTCCAGCTGAACCGCTTCTGTGCCTCCGGCCTCGAGGCCGTCAACCAGGCCGCGCAGCGCGTCCGCTCCGGCTGGGAGGACCTGATCCTCGCCGGTGGCGTCGAGTCCATGAGCCGCGTGCCCATGGCCTCCGACGGCGGCGCCTGGGCCATGGACCCGCGCACCGCGTTCGACACGGACTTCGTGCCGCAGGGCATCGGCGCCGACCTGATCGCCACGATCGAGGGCTACAGCCGCGAGGACGTCGACACGTTCGCCGCCGAGTCGCAGGCGCGCGCCGCGAAGGCCATCGCCAACGGCTACTTCAGCAAGTCCGTCATCCCGGTCGTCGACGCCAACGGCCTGACGATCCTCGATCACGACGAGTTCGTGCGTGAGGGCACCACCGTGGAGAGCCTGTCCGGCCTCGCCCCGTCCTTCGAGGGCATCGGCGACTTCGGCGGCTTCGACGCCGTCGCGCTGGAGAAGTACCACCAGGTCGAGAAGATCAACCACGTCCACCACGCCGGCAACAGCTCCGGCATCGTCGACGGCGCCGCCCTCGTGCTCGTGGGCTCCGAGGCCGCCGGCGAGCGTCACGGCCTCACCCCGCGCGCCCGGGTCCTCGCCACCGCGGTGAGCGGCTCCGAGCCGACGATCATGCTCACCGGCCCCGCCCCGGCCAGCCGCAAGGCGCTGGAGAAGGCCGGCCTGTCGGTCGAGGACCTCGACCTGATCGAGATCAACGAGGCGTTCGCCGCCGTCGCCATGAAGCTGATGAGCGACCTCGGCGACTACCCGCACGACCAGACCAACGTCAACGGCGGCGCCATCGCCATGGGTCACCCCCTCGGCGCCACCGGCGCGATGATCCTCGGCACGCTGATCGACGAGCTCGAGCGTCGCGACAAGAAGTACGGCCTCGCCACGCTGTGCGTCGGCGGCGGCATGGGCATCGCCACCGTCGTCGAGCGCCTCTGACAGTGCTCGATCTGCCGCCCACGGCCCGGCACCCCCGCCGGGCGCCCTTGCTCTTCACGACCACCAGAAGGAACCACCGTGACTGAATCAGCCGTGCGCTACGAGAAGGCCGACGGGATCGTCAACCTCGTCATCGACGACCCCTCGCAGAGCGCCAACACGATGAACCAGGCGTACCGCGACTCGATGGAGAAGGCCGTCAACCAGCTGGTCGACGAGATCGCGTCCGACGGCGACTCCATCAAGGGCGTCATCGTCTCGTCGGGCAAGAAGATGTTCTTCGCCGGCGGCGACCTCAAGCTGATGACGCAGGCGACGCCCGCCGACGCCGACGACATCTTCGAGAACATCGAGTCGATCAAGGCGACGCTGCGCAAGCTCGAGACGTGTGGCAAGCCGGTCGTGGCGGCCATCAACGGCGCCGCGCTCGGCGGCGGCCTGGAGATCGCGCTGTCCTGCCACCACCGCGTGGCGGCCGAGGGCGGCTACGAGATCGGCCTCCCCGAGGCGACGCTCGGCCTGCTCCCCGGCGGCGGCGGCGTCACCCGCACCGTGCGCATGTTCGGCCTGCAGGACGCCCTGATGGGCATCCTGCTGCAGGGCCCGCGCATGAAGCCGGCCCAGGCGCTGGAGAAGGGCCTGGTCGACGAGGTCGTCGCGCCCGACGCGCTGCTCGACGCCGCCAAGGCGTGGATCGAGTCGGTGCAGGGCGACGAGGAGGCGGCCACGCAGCCGTGGGACCGCAAGGGCTACAAGATCCCCGGCGGCGCGCCGTCGAGCCCGAAGCTCGCGCAGTTCCTGCCGGCGTTCCCGTCCAACCTGCGCAAGCAGGTCAAGGGCGCCGACTTCCGCGCGCCGAAGAACATCATGGCCGCCGCGGTCGAGGGCGCCCAGGTCGACTTCGACACCGCGAGCCGGATCGAGTCGCGCTACCTGGTCGAGCTCGTCGTCGGCCAGCAGTTCAAGAACATGACGCAGGCGTTCTTCTTCGACCTCGGGTCGATCAACGCCGGTGGCTCCCGCCCCGAAGGCATCGAGCCGCGGAAGTTCACCAAGGTCGCCGTGCTCGGCGCCGGCATGATGGGCGCGGGCATCGCCTACGTCTCGGCGAAGGCCGGCATGGAGGTCGTCCTCAAGGACGTCAGCCTCGAGGCCGCCGAGAAGGGCAAGGCGTACAGCGAGAAGCTCCTCGCCAAGCAGCTCGAGAAGGGCCGCACCACGCAGGAGAAGGTCGACGAGTTCCTCGGTCGCATCAAGCCCACCGACGACTACGCCGACCTCGAAGGCTGCGACCTCGTCGTCGAGGCGGTGTTCGAGTCCGTCGAGCTGAAGCACCAGGTCTTCGGCGAGCTGGAGCCGATCGTCAACGCCGACGCGCTCCTCGGCTCCAACACGTCGACGCTGCCGATCACCGAGCTGGCCGAGGGCGTCAAGCGTCCCGAGGACTTCATCGGCATCCACTTCTTCAGCCCGGTCGACAAGATGCCGCTGGTCGAGATCATCGCCGGTGAGAAGACGAACGACGCCACCATCGCCGGCGCGCTCGACTACGTGCAGGCGATCAAGAAGACGCCGATCGTCGTCAACGACAGCCGCGGCTTCTTCACCAGCCGCGTCATCGGCCAGTTCGTCAACGAGGGCCTGTCGATGCTGACCGAGGGCGTCGCCCCCACGTCGATCGACCGCGCCGCCACGCAGGCGGGCTTCCCGACCGGCGTGCTGCAGCTCAGCGACGAGCTCAACCTCGAGCTGATGAAGAAGATCCGCATCGCGTCCAAGACGGCGGTCGAGGCCGAGGGTGGCACCTGGGTGCCCGTCCCGGCCGAGGACGTCATCGACGCGATGATCGACGAGGGCCGCAGCGGCCGTCTCGCCGGCAAGGGCTTCTTCGACTACGACGAGAACGGCAAGCGCGCCGGGCTCTGGGAGGGCCTCGCCGAGAAGTTCCCGGTGGCCGACGAGCAGCCGGACTTCCGTGACCTGAAGGACCGCCTGATCTTCTCGATGTCGCTCGACACCGTGCGCTGCCTCGAGGAGGGCGTCCTGCGCACCGTGCCGGACGCGAACATCGGCTCGATCTTCGGCATCGGCTTCCCGCCCATGCTCGGCGGTGCGATCCAGGCCATCAACGGCTGGGAGACCCCCGACGGCCGCATCGGCGTCGAGGCGTTCACCGAGCGCGCGCAGGAGCTCGCCCAGAAGTACGGCGAGCGGTTCGAGCCCCCGGCGCTCCTGCTGGAGAAGGCCAAGAACGGCGAGAAGTTCGCCTGAGCGGACTCACCCCGCAGCGGCCAGGCCCGGGAGGGCCTGGACGTTGCGGATGAGCCCTTGCGTGGGGATCGTCCCGTCGCACACCAGCACGTTGCAGGACGGCGAGGCCAGGAGGCTCCGGAGCAGGACCTTGGGGCTCAGGAAGTTCATGGGGTTCAGGTCGAGCTGCAAGCGGTCACCCCGGAACGGTCCGGGGTCGGGCACGTCGACGTCCCGGAAGGCCTTGAGGAGGCTGCGGAAGAAGGTGTACTGCATCTCGTCCGACGGGCCTGCGCCGAGCAGCGTCTGCGGGTTGAGGGCGATGTTGCCGAAGTAGCCGGTGGTCACGACGGTGAGACCGAGACTCGGCACCATGATCGCCAGCTGTCCGCCGGTGCCGTTCATCTCGTACGTGTCGACGGGTGCGCTGGGCACCATCCGATGGTCGACGGTCTGCGCGCTCGGGATGTCGGCGCCGGTGCAGGGGGTGCCGCGGTTGGTCCAGAAGAGGAACCCGTAGCACCCGTTCGTCGGCGACGGCTGGCTGACGGCCTTGACGTAGTCCGCCGGCACGACCCGGGTGCCGCGCCACGTGCCGCCGTTGCTCATCAGCAGGGCTAGCCTCGCCAGCTGCTTCGGCTTCATGAACAGGTTGCTGTAGCCGTAGACCAGGCCGGACCGGTCCCGCAGCCAGAAGTAGGACCCGTCCCGGATGCCGATCGGCCCGAACAGCCGACGCTGTGCGTACTCCTGGAGGTCCTCGCCGACGGCCCGCTGCACGACGAACCCGAGCAGCGAGATGTTCAGCTGCGAGTACTGGAACGTCGTGCCCGGCTCGTGCACGAACGGCTGCGCGAGGGCCTGGCGTGGCTGGCTCGGGTCGAGACCGAGGGTGAGGGCCTCGGCGAGGATCGCCTGGTCGAGCCCGCTGCTCTGGGTCAACAGCTGGCGGACGGTGAGGGCGCGATGCTTCGGGGAGCCCCAGGACGGACCCTCGGGGAGGTACCTGCCGATGGGGTCGTCGAGGGAGAGCTTCCCGTCGCCGATCGCGATGCCGGTGAGCAGCGACGTGACCGACTTGGTGACGCTCCACAGGTTGTTCGACACGTTGTCGGTGATCGGCGTCAGGGCCGACTGGGCCACGAGACAGTTGTTGCGGAACACGCGGACCGACAACCGGCTCCGCAGGCTGAGCTGGTTGACCGCACGGCGGAGCTGCGTGACGTCGAGGTCCTGCTGCTCGGGGGTGGCGGTGCGGAAGGGCTCGCCGGCTGCCGGGAGCTCGCACCGCGCTGCGGGCGCTGCGGCGGCCGGGTGGGCGACCAACAGGCTCGCGACGAGGAGCAGCGCAACCACCGCGATGCGCTCGGAACGGCGCAGCTCGACTCGCGTACGGCCCACGGGTGTCATCTTGGCACAGCCGCACCGCGCGTCCGGTGCTCTAGTCTCGGCTCGACCACTACAAGGATGAGGTGATCGGCATGACCTCCACGCGTCGGTTCGAGGGCCAGCGGGTCGTCGTCACGGGGGCGGCCGCCGGTGTCGGGCGTGCCGTGGCGGAGCTGTTCACCGCCGAGGGCGCGTCGGTGGTGGGGCTCGACCTCAATGCCACCGACGGTGTCCTCGCCTGTGACGTCAGCGACGCCGAGTCGGTGAGCTCGGCCGTCACCGAGGCCGCCGAGCGGCTGGGCGGCATCGACGTCGTGGTCAACGTCGCCGGCATCGACCAGTTCCGGAAGTTCGACGAGCTCGACCTCGCGACCTGGCACCGCCATCTCGGCGTGAACCTCACCGGGCCGATGCTCGTCAGCCAGGCCGCGCTGCCGCACCTGCGGGAGAGCCACGGAAATGTCGTCACCATCGCGTCGGTGGCCGGGCTCCGGGCGCAGCCATACCAAGCCGCGTACTGCTCGTCGAAGGCCGGCGTGATCGCGCTGATGAAGTCGCTGGCGCTCGAGCTCGCCGCCGACGGCATCCGGGTCAACACCGTCTGTCCGGGTGGGGTCGAGACCGAGCTGCCGGTCAAGGCCGCGGCCGAGCACGTCGACTCCGACCTCGACTGGGGACTGCTGATGGAGACCGCCGGCGCGCGGTACGGCTCGATGCCGCCGAGCGACGTCGCGGACGTCGTCGCCTACCTGGCCTCCGACGCCGCCGCGTCCGTCACGGGCGCGGTGCTCACGGTCGACCGGGGCTTCAGCGCCTGACGCGCCTCTATTCCTATTCGGAACAGTGGGCTAAAGTGTCCGAGGTGAACGGGAGCATGCAGTCATGACGTCACCTGCGGTCGAGGCGATCGACCTGGTCAAGCGCTTCGGCGAGAACACGGCCGTCGACGGCGTGAGCTTCGTCGTGCCCGAGGGCACGGTGCTCGGCCTGCTCGGACCCAACGGCGCCGGCAAGACCACCACCACCCGCATGCTCACCACGCTGAGCGTCCCCACCAGCGGCACGGCCCGCGTGGCCGGGCACGACGTCGTGAAGGAGGCGGACGCCGTCCGCCGCAGCATGGGCCTGGCCGGTCAGGCCGCCACGGTCGACGAGCTGCTGACCGCTCGCGAGAACCTCAAGCTCATCGGCCGGCTGTACGGGCTCCCCAAGACGTACGTCCGCTCCAGCATCGGCGAGCTGCTCGAGCGGTTCGACCTCGTCCAGGCGGCCGACCGCCCGGTCAAGACGTACTCCGGCGGCATGCGGCGCCGCCTCGATCTCGCCGTCAGCCTGATGGCCGCACCGCCGGTGCTGTTCCTCGACGAGCCCACCACGGGCCTCGACCCGCGCAGCCGCACCGAGCTGTGGGAGGTCCTGCGCGAGCTCGTCCGCGAGGGCACCACGCTCGTGCTCACCACGCAGTACCTGGAGGAGGCCGACCACCTCGCCGACGACATCATCGTCATCGACAAGGGACGCGTCATCGCGGCCGGCACCCCGACGCAGCTGAAGGACCAGGCCGGCGCGGCCAGCGTGGTCGTCACCCTCACGCACGCCGCCGACCTCGAGCGCGCCGAGGGTCTCGTCCGCGACCACTCGCCCGAGGTCCACGTCGACGTCACGGCGCGCCGGATCACCGCCCAGGCCGACGGGCTCGGCGACATGTCCCGCATCGGCGCGGCGTTCCAGGAGGCCGGCATCGAGGTCGACGACCTCGGCCTCAAGCGCCCGAGTCTCGACGACGTGTTCCTGCACCTCACCGGCCACCGTGCTGATCATGATGGGGCCGAGGGCGAGCCGTCCGAGACCGACGAGCTCGAGGAGGCCTTGCGATGACCAGCATGCTCACCGCCCAGCGTCCGCCGATCAACCCGCCGTCGATGCTGCGCGCGTCGGCCACGATCGTCTGGCGCAACCTCATCCACATCAAGCGGATGCCGGAGATGCTGCTCGACGTCACCGTGCAGTCGGTGATGTTCGTGCTGCTGTTCGCGTATGTCTTCGGCGGGTCCATCAACCCGCCCGGTGACGTCTCCTACAAGGAGTTCCTGCTCCCCGGGATCATGGTGCAGACGATGATCTTCACGTCCGCCATCGCGGCCATGGGTCTCACCAACGACCTGCAGAAGGGCATCGTCGACCGGCTCAAGTCGCTGCCGATCTCGCGCTCGTCCGTGCTGGTCGGCCGCAGCATCTCCAGCCTCATCCACTCCAGCATCGGCATCGCCGTCATGGCCGTCACCGGCCTGCTGATCGGCTGGCGCGTCCGGGAGAGCGTCGGCGAGACGGTGCTCGGCTTCGGCCTGATCCTGCTGTTCGGGTTCGCGATGATCTGGCTCGGCATCTACGTCGGGTCGCTGATGCGCACCGTCGAGGCCGTGCAGGGCTTCATGTTCACCGTGATGTTCCCGCTGACGTTCGTGGCCAACACGTTCGCGCCCACCGAGCAGATGCCGTCGTGGCTGGCGGCGGTCGCCGAGTGGAACCCGGTGTCCGCGCTGACGCAGGCCTGCCGCGAGCTGTGGGGCAACGGCGTCACCGCGCCGTCCGACGCCGCGTGGCAGCTCCAGCACCCGGTGCTGATGTCCGTGGCGTGGTCGCTGCTGCTGACGGCGATCTTCGCGCCGCTGGCCCTGGGCGCCTACCGCCGCCGCTCGCGCGACTGATCCGCCTGCTCGGCGGCGCGCGCGATGTTGCGCTGCATCCCGCCGAACACGATCCCGTGGAACGGCAGGATCGCCCACCAGTAGAGGTGGCCGAGGAGGCCGCGCGGGTGGAACAGCGCGCGGTGGTGGAACGTCGTGGTCCCGCCGTCCGTCGAGCCCACCTGGAGCTCGAGCCACGCCAGCCCGGGCAGCTTCATCTCCGCGCGGAGCCGCAGGAACGACCGGTCGTCGGTGGCCTCCACGCGCCAGAAGTCGAGGGCGTCGCCGACGACGAGGTCGCGTGAGTCGCGCCGGCCGCGCCGCAGGCCCGGCCCGCCGACCATGCGGTCGAGCAGGCCGCGGATCGTCCAGGCGAGGTTCCAGGAGTACCAGCCGTTGTGCCCGCCGATGCCCTCGATGACCGACCACAGCGCCTCCGGCGAGGCGTCGACCTCCCGCGTGCGCTCGTCCTTGTAGAGCGAGCCGCCCGACCAGTCCGGGTCCGACGGCAGCGGCTCCGAGGGCGCGCCGGGGGTGGACGCCGACGACCACCGCGTCGGGACGTCGAGGTCCTGGATCTTGGTCAGCGCGAGCTGGACGGAGCGCTCGTAGCCGATCAGTCCGTCGGGCGGGTCGGGGACGTGCTGGGCGATGTCGTGGTCCTGCGCGACGACGGTGTTGCGGAGCGACTCGACGAGCGGCCGCGCCAGTGACGCGGGGACCGGCGTGATCAGTCCGACCCAGTGCGACGACAGCCAGGGCGACAGCACGGGCACGGGCAGCACCCGGCGGCGCGGCAGCCCGGCGACTTTCGCGTAGCGCTGCATCATGTCGAAGTAGGTGAGCACGTCCGGCCCCCCGATGTCGAAGCGCCGGTTCACGTCGGCGGGCATCGAGGCGCTGCCGACGAGGTAGCGGAGCACGTCGCGGATGGCGATCGGCTGGATCCGCGAGCGCACCCAGCGTGGCGTCACCATCACCGGCAGCCGCTCGGTCAGGTAGCGGAGCATCTCGAACGACGCCGACCCCGACCCGATGACGACGCCGGCCTGCAGCACCGTGGCCGGCACCGCCGACTCCAGCAGCACGTCGCCGACCTGAGCGCGTGACTTCAGGTGTTCGGACAGCTCCTCGTCCTGTGGGATCATCCCGCCGAGATAGACGATCCGCGTGACGCCCGCCTTCTCGCTCGCCTCCGCGAAGAGCGCGGCCGTCTCCTGCTCGGTGTCGGCGAACCCGGCGCCCGTCCCGATCGAGTGCAGCAGGTAGTACACGACGTCCACGTCGGCCACGGCCTTGGCGACGTCGTCCGGCTTCCCCGCATCGCCGACGGCGATCTCGACGTCGTCCGCCCAGGCGTGCGCCCGCGCCTTGCCCTCGTCGCGGACGAGGACGCGGACGTCGTGCCCGGCGTCGAGCAGCTCCGGGACGAGCCGCCCGCCGATGTAGCCGGTCGCACCGGTGACGAGGCTGCGGGTCATCCCGACAGTCTGGTTCAGCTCTCGCGAGCGCGCTCCTCGTACGCGGCACGGGCCGCGGAGTCGGCGTTCACGAACACGGAGTCGGCCTTCATGCTCTTGGCGATCGCGAGCTGGAGGCGCTTGGGCAGCATGCCGGTCATCTTCATCATCGACTGGCTGTACCGGGGCACCCACTGCTCGGCCTTGGGCTTGCGGATCGTGGCCTCGACGACCTTGGCGACGTCGTCGGCCGTCACCGGCTTGACGCCGCGCGAGTCCGGAACGCCCGCCGAGAGCTCCGTCTTCACGATGCTCGGGAGCACGAGGCTCACGTCGATGCCCTGCGGAGCCAGCTCGGCCCGCAGCGACTCGCTCAGGCCGACGACGGCGAACTTCGACGCCGTGTACGAGGCGCCGTTCGCCACCGCGTAGCGGCCGACGACCGACGCGATGTTCACGATGTGCCCGCTGCCGCGCTCGATCATGCCGGGCGCGACGGCCTTCGTGCCGTTGATGACGCCGTGCAGGTTGATGTCGACGATGCGGCGGGTGACCTCCTCCGGCTCCTTGAGCAGCGAGCCGATCGGCATGATGCCGGCGTTGTTGACCAGGACGTCGAACGGGCCGACGCTCTCGACCTCGCTCAGGAAGCTCGCCCAGGACGCGGCGTCGGTGACGTCGAGGTGGGCCGCGACGACGCCGTGGCCGATCTCCTCGGCGGTGGCCTTCGCGACCGCGTCGTCGCGGTCGCCGATGGCGACGCGGGCACCCTGAGCGACGAGGCGCTCGACGATCGCGCGGCCGATGCCGCGGGCACCTCCGGTGACGATGACGGACAGGGTCGAGATGTCTCGACGGCTCATGCTCGGACTCCAAGGGGGTAAAGGTCGACGGGAAGTCCGTCGGACGGGAAGGGGAGGGAGTGGTAGTTCATCGGGGCGACGTAGTCAGGGTCGACCGTCCAGGAGAACCGGCGCAAGAGCTGGTGGATGATCATCTTCACCTCGGTCTCGCCGAAGTACATGCCGATGCACTTGTGCACGCCGCCGCCGAACGGCTGCCACGCGAACCGGTGCACCTTGTCCTCGCGACGGTCCTCGGCGAAGCGTTCCGGGTCGAACCGGTGCGGGTCGGGCCAGTACTCCTCGAGGTAGTGCGAGAGGTGCACGCCGACGGACACGTACCGGTTGGCCGGGATGGTCTGGCCGCACACCTCGGTCTCCTTGACCGTGTAGCGGGCCTGGCCGGGGACCGGCGTGACGAGCCGCAGCGACTCCTTCATCACCAGGTCCAAGGAGGTGAGCTTCTCGATCTCGTCGTACGTCGGGAACTCGCCGAGCGCCATGGACTCCTCGCGGCAGCGCTCCTGCCACTCGGGGTTCTGGCCGAGGCGCTGGAGGATCGTCGTGGTGGTGATGGTCGACGTGTCGTGCGCGGCCATCATCAGGAAGATCATGTGGTTGACGACATCGTCGTCGCTGAAGCGGTGGCCGTCGTCGGTCTCGACGTGGCACAGGATCGAGAACATGTCCTTGCCCTCGGACTCCCGGCGCGACGGGATGTGGCGGCGGAAGAACTCCTCGAGGAGCTTGCGGCCCTTGACCCCGCGGTTCCAGCGCGTGCCGGGCACGGGGTAGCGGACGAAGCCCATGGCGGCCTGGACGCAGTCGATGAACGCGTCGTTCACGCGGCGGAGCTCGCCCGATTCAATCCAGCCTTGTCCTGAGCCTGTCGAAGGGTCGGCGCCGCCCATGAAGACCTGGGCGGCGACGTCGAGGGTGAGGTCCTTCAGCGGGCGGTAGACCGGGAACTGCTGCTGCGGCGTCCAGGCGTCGAGGCCCTTCGCGACGGCCGGACCCATCGCCGTCGTGTAGTCGATCAGGCGGTCGCGGGTGAACGCCTCCTGCATGATGCGGCGGTGGTGCAGGTGCTCCTCGAAGTCGAGCAGCATCAGGCCGCGGTCGAAGAACGGGCCGATCAGGTAGCCCCAGCCGGGGCCGTTCGCGAACGCCTTGTCGACGTTGCGGAGCGCGGCCTCGCAGGCGTCGGGTCCGAGCAGCATCGTCCACTTCCGGCCGACGAAGTTCATCTCCGAGACGGGCCCCTGCGTGCGGTACCGGTGCGCCATCGTCGCCAAGGGGTCGTGGAAGTAGGCGAGCGTCGCGCCCACGAACGGGATGAACCGGCGGAGCGGTGCGCGGGGTGCTGGTCGGTCGGCGACAGCCATGGAGCCTCCATCTGACAGGATGCGCTGTCAGTTTGTCGAAGGTCCCTGTGCGCTGTCAAGATGTCGGCGTGAGCAGTCGTGAAGCGGTCACCGCGCGCAGCTATGGCGGTCGCACCGCCGACGAGCGCGTCGCCCAGCGGCGAGCCGCTCTCCTGCGCGCCACCACCGACCTCATGGCCTCCGAGGGCGAGGCCCGCACCACCATGACGGCCATCTGCGCACGAGCCGGGCTCACCGAGCGCTACTTCTACGAGAGCTTCTCCTCGCGCGACGAGGCGATGATGGCGGCGCTCGACGCGGTGTGCGACGAGATCGTCGCGGCCACCCTCCGGGCGATCGCCGAGACCGACGGCGCCCCGGAGCAGCGGGTGCACGCGGCCGTCGAGGCGTTCGTCGACATCGTGGCGGGCGACCAGGCCAAGGGGCGCGTCGTGGTGATCGAGTCCAACGCCAACGAGTCGCTCCGCGCCCGCCGGCACGAGCTGCTCGACGACTTCGCCACCCTTGTGGCCACCGAGGCCCGGCGCGTCTACGGTGACGACGCCTGGCCCGAGCCGCGCGACCACGTCCAGGGTCTGATGTTCATCGCCGGCCTGGCCGAGCTCGTCGCGGCGTGGCTCACCGGTGCGGTCGAGATGACCCGCACCGAGCTGACCGAGGCGGGCAGCGACTCCTTCGCCGCGCTCACCCGACGGCGGTGATCAGCCGCCGACCGGCGGCGCCCAGCCGGGCCGCCTGATCAGGCAGAACGGGTGCCCGGCGGGGTCGGCGTACGTGTCGCCCGCGAGGTGCCGGGCGCCGAGCCGCACCAAGTGGCCCCGAGCGGCCTCGAGGTCGTCGACCATGACGTCGAGGTGCAGCTGCTGCGGGATCTCCGGGTCCGGCCACGTCGACGGGGCGTTGTCCGGCGCGCGCTGGAACGCCAGACCCGACGACGTCGTGCTCGCCGAGACGACCACGAAGTCGCCGTCGTCGAACGTGATCGGCTGCCCCAGCACCTCGGACCAGAACTCGGCGCACGCCTGCGGGTCGCGGGCGTCCACGATCGTGTGGTGCAGTCGGCCGATCGCCATCAGTGCAGCCGCAGGTCCGGGTTGTGCGGGCCCTTGGGCTCGACCCAGAAGTCGAGGGCAAGGTCCTTCTCCTCGCCGCCGTTCAGGTAGACCGAGAAGTCGGTGACGCCGGCCTCCTCGAGCACGTCGTCGTCGATGTAGAAGTTGCCGGTGCACTCGCGCGCCGGACGGGTGAGGATCTCGTAGGCGGCGTCGGCCATGATCTCCGGCGTGCGTGAGTGCGACTCCAGGCCGCTGCCCACGACGTTCCGGACCGCCGCGGTGTCGATGGCGGTGCGCGGCCACAGCGAGTTGGCGGCGATGCCGTCCTCGCGGAGCTCCTCGCTCAGGCCGAGCGTCACGAGGCTCATGCCGAACTTCGCGATCGTGTAGCCGGTGTGCCGGCCGAACCACTTCGGGTCCGTGGAGATCGGCGGCGAGAGCGTGAGGATGTGCGGGTTGCGCGTGGACTGGCGGAGCCACGGGATCGACAGCTTGGCCAGCAGGAACGACCCGCGACAGTTGATGTCGTTCATCAGGTCGTACGCCTTCATCGGCAGCTCGTCGGTGTTCGTCAGGTTGATCGCGCTGGCGTTGTTGACGACGACGTCGATCCCGCCGAACTGGGCGGCGGTCTGCTCGACGGCCGCGGCGGCGAAGTCGTCGTCGCGGATGTCGCCGACGATCGGCAGCGCGTGGCCGCCGGCCTCCTCGATCGCGGCCGCCGCCGTGTAGATGGTGCCGGGAAGCTTCGGGTGGGGCTCGGTGGTCTTGGCGAGCAGGGCCACGTTGGCTCCGTCGCGCGCCGCCTTCACGGCGATGGCCTCTCCGATGCCCCGGCTGCCGCCGGACATGATGATCGTGCTGTCAGCCAGCGACATGGAGTTCTCCTGACGTCCGCCGGGCGATATCGTGCGGAGTGCGCACAAACAGTCAAGGGTGACTGTAACTGGAAGGGCACGGCATGGATACCCCCACGTGGTTCACCGACGCGGTCGACGCGCCCCGCGACGAGGCCGAGGTCGCGGTCGACGGCGCGCGCATCGTCTACCGCGCCTGGGGCAAGCCCGGCCTCCCGCCCGTCGTCCTCGTGCACGGCGGTGCGGCGCACGGCGGCTGGTGGGACCACATCGGCCCGCACCTGGTGGCCGAGAGCCGCGTGCTGTCGATCGACCTGTCCGGGCACGGCGACAGCGACCGCCGCGAGACGTACTCGCTGGAGACCTGGGCGGACGAGGTGCTCGCCGTCGCGCGGGCGGAGTCCGACGTCGAGCCGATCATCTTCGGCCACAGCATGGGCGGGTTCGTCGCGCTCACCGCGGCCCGCGACCACGGTGCGGAGCTCGCCGGCGCGGTCGCCATCGACTCGCCGGTGCGCGAGCTGTCGCCGGAGGTCAAGGAGTGGCTCGCGTCCGGGCGCGACGTCCCGCCGAACAAGATCCACCCCACCCGCGAGGAGACCGAAGCGCGCTTCCGGACCCTGCCGAAGGACGAGTCCTCCCTGGAGTACGTCCGTCGTCACATCGCCGCCGGCTCCGTGCGTAAGGTCGACGGCGGGGGTGCCGGGCCGCGGGCGGCAGGTGAGACCGGCGGGTGGACCTGGAAGTTCGACCCGCACATCTTCCTGCGCTCGCAGATGGAGCCGGAGGACCTTGCGACGACCGCGTGCCCCGTCGCCCTCGTGCGCGGCGAGCGGGGTATGGCCACCACCGACATCACCGAGGTGGTCAAGGGCCGGCTCGGCGGTCACGTGCCGGTGACCGTCGTCCCCGACGCGGGGCACCACATCATGCTCGACCAGCCGATCGCCCTCATCGCCCTGCTGCAGACCCTGCTGGGTCAGTGGCGCGCCTCTTGACCTGAGGAGTCAGCGGGTCACGGACTCCTCGAGGTCGCCGCTCGGCGGGGTGTCCCCGTGCCGGTGGACGACCTTCCAGACGCCGTCCTCGCGGCGGTAGACCTGCGTCGACCGCAGCGTGTACGTCCGCGGCTCGCCCCGGACCGACGCGCTGGTGTGCTCGTAGGTGACGGTGTAGGCGAGGTCGCCGCTGGCACCGGCCGCGACGAGCTCGATGTCGGCGTGCGTGCAGTCGGAGAACTCGTCCTCCAGGTGCCGGAAGACCGCCGACACGTCGTCCCAGCCGCTCGCCGAGAGCGCCGCGCCGAACAGCGTCACCGGGTCGTCGTGCGACCAGAGGTCGAAGCGCGGCGTGGCGTCGCCGTTGTGCAGCGCGACGTCGGCGGCGGACCAGCGCGGCATCACGTCGGCGAGGAAGGCCTCGGTGTCGGTAGTCATGGAACCTCCTGGGTCCAGCGTGAGTCCAGCGTCCACCCGTGCCGTGTCCCGTGGGATGGGTGCACGTTCCCAACCTGACCGGGAGCTCCGGGAACTTGGACCCATCCAAGCGGGCCGGGGCGCCGAACCACCCACATGCAGAGCAAGGGCCGGACCGCACCGTGGTGGACGGGAGTGCTCACGGGCGTCCTGTCGGCCGCCGCGGGAGTGGCTCTCGCGACCGGGCTGGCCGCTCTGCTGACCGGGGTGCCCTCCCCGATCGAGTCCGTGGGGAACCGGGCGATCGACTTGACGCCGCGGTCCCTCAAGGAGCTCGCCATCCGGCAGTTCGGCACGAACGACAAGCCGGTCCTGATCGCCGGCGTGGCCGTGACCCTTCTCGTCGCCGCGGGAGTAGCGGGCTGGATCGGGCTGCGCCGGCCCCGGGTCGCGTACGGCATCTTCGCCGCGCTCGGCCTGTTGGCCCTGACCACCGCGGCCCTCGACCGCACGGCGACCGCGTCCCGTACCCTCACGCTGGTCCCGGCGCTCGTGACGCTCGCCGTCAGCCTCGGTCTGCTCGCCGTCCTGCTGCGGACGCTCGAGCTCGCGCCGAGGGCCGGGGACGACGTCTCCGGCTCGTTCGATCGCCGCGCCTTCCTCCGCGCGGTGCTCGGAGCGAGCGCCGGGATCGTCCTCGGCGGTGTGGTCACGAAGTACCTCGGGAAGAACGCCGCAGCGGACTCCCGTCGTGCCGTCCGGCTGCCGGCCGCTGCCGAGGCGGCGTCGGCGGTGCCGGCCGGCGCCCAGGCCGACGTGGACGGCGTCAGCCGGTTCATCACGTCGAACCGCGACTTCTACCGGATCGACACGGCCCTGCGGGTCCCTCAGGTGCCGGTCGAGGGCTACTCGCTGCGCATCCACGGGATGGTCGACCGCGAGCTGAACCTCAGCTTCCGCGACCTGCTCAAGGAGCGTCTCGTCGAGCGCCGCATCACGCTGACCTGCGTCTCGAACGAGGTCGGCGGCCCCTATGTCGGCAACGCGACCTGGCTGGGCGTGCCCGTACGCGACCTCCTTGCCCGTGCGGGCGTCCAGTCCGGCGCGGACGCGGTCAAGACGACGAGCGCCGACGACATGACCATCGGCACCCCGCTCAGCGCACTCACCGACGAGAACCGGGACGCCCTGATCGCCGTCGGGATGAACGGCGAGCCGCTGCCGCTGGCCCACGGGTTCCCGGTACGCATGGTCGTTCCCGGCCTCTACGGCTACGTGTCCGCGACCAAGTGGCTCGTCGACCTCGAGGTCACCCGGTTCGCCGACTTCAAGGCCTACTGGACGAAGCGCGGCTACGACGCCGAGGCGCCGATCAAGATGTCGTCGCGCATCGACGTGCCGACGTCGTTCCAGACCTTCCCGCGAGACGCCGTCCGTGTCGGCGGCGTCGCCTGGGCGCAGAACACCGGCATCGAGCGCGTCGAGGTGAAGGTCGACGACGGCGCCTGGCAGGACGTGGACCTCGCCGACGAGGACAGCGTCGACACGTGGCGCCAGTGGTCGTGGCAGTGGGACGACGCCACCGAGGGCTCGCACCAGCTCACCGTCCGCGCCACCGACAAGAACGGAACGACCCAGACCTCCGACCGCGCACGCATCGCGCCGGACGGATCGACCGGCTGGCACAGCGTCCAGTTCCGCGTCGCCTGAGCACGACCCAACCGAAGGAGAAATCATGCGCACCACCAGGAGCAAGACCCTCGCCGTCGCGGCGGTGGCCCTCCTGTCGCTCTTCACCGCAGCCTGCGGCTCGGACAGCGACGGCGGCGACGCCAAGGCGTCGGACACCTCGACGACCGACACCGCGGCAGATGCGGGTGCTGACCTCGTCGGACCCGGCTGCGCCGACTACGCCAAGGCGGTTCCGTCCGGCGCCGGCTCGGTCGACGGCATGGCGCAGGACCCGGTCGCCACGGCCGCCAGCAACAACCCGCTGCTGAAGACCCTCGTCGCCGCCGTCAGTGGCCAGCTCAACCCGAAGGTCGATCTCGTCGACACGCTCAACGGCGGGGAGTTCACGGTGTTCGCCCCGGTCGACGACGCGTTCGCCAAGCTGCCGGCCGACACGGTCAAGACGCTCGGCACCGAGGCAGGCGCGAAGACGCTCGAGTCGGTGCTGACGTACCACGTGATCCCGGGCCAGATCGCTCCGGCCGACATCGACGGCACGCACAAGACCGTCAACGGCGCCGAGCTGAAGGTCACGGGCTCCGGCGACGACATCCGCGTCGGCGACCAGGCCGGCGTCATCTGTGGTGGCGTCAAGACGGCCAACGCGACGGTGTACCTCATCGACACCGTCCTGATGCCGCCTAGCTGAAACGGCTCCGAGCTGACCCTCGGAGGTGTTCTCATGGACGCGAGGTCCGGCCCAGTCTCCCGGGCCGGACCTCGTTCCATGTCCCAGTAGGGTGCCCGCGTGGGAGCCATCCATCTGATCCGGCACGGCCAGGCGTCCTGGGGTGCTGACGACTACGACCTCCTGTCCGAGCTCGGCACGAAGCAGGGCACGTGGCTCGGCCAGTCGTGGGAGGCCTCGGGCTTCCGGCCCGACTGGTCGGTGAGCGGGTCGATGCGCCGGCACACCCAGACCGCCGTCGCCGCGCTCGACGCCGTCGACGGCGACCAGTACGACATCGACCCCCGCTGGAACGAGTACGACCACCTCGCGCTCACCGGTCACCTGGAGGCGGCGGGTCGCCCCGCGGACGCCCGCGAGTTCCAGTCCCAGCTCGACGCCGCGCTGGAGGGCTGGGTCGGCGGCTCCGGCAGTGACGGCCACGAGACGTTCGCCGACTTCGGCGCGCGCGTGATCGGCGGGCTCGAGGACGCCGTCGCACACACCGGGTCCGGCCAGAGCGCTGCCGTCTTCACGTCGGGCGGGCCGATCGCACTGGTGACGTCGCACCTGCTCGCCGGTGACGCGTCGCTGTTCATCACCCTCAACCGGGTGATCGTGAACGCGTCGGTCACCACGGTCATTGTCGGCCGCGGCGGCACCCGGCTGCTGAGCTTCAACGAGCACACGCACGTGCCGCGGGACTCCCAGACGTTCCGCTGATGGGACGATGAGCCGGTGATCAGAGAAGCCACCGCCGCCGACGTTCCCGCCCTCGTCGAGGGCTACGAGTGGCTGTTCGCCGCGCCCGGGCGTCGCGTCGCCGACTGGGACGCCGGCACCGCCGCCGAGAGGTTGCACGCACTGCTCGACTCCGACCGCGGGACGGTGTTCGTCGCTGACGTCGACGGCGAGGTCCAGGGGTTCATCACCGTGTACCTCGACATCCTCTCCGTCCGGTACGGCCAGCGGGTATGGGTCGAGGACCTCGCCGTCGCGCCCGACGCCCGGTCCGGCGGCCTCGGCGGAGCGCTGCTCGACGCCGCGAAGGCGTGGGCGCGCGAGCACGGCGCCGCCCACCTCGAGCTCGACTCGGCGTTCACCCGCGTCGACGCCCACCGCTTCTACGAGCGCACCGAGCCGTCCTGGGACGCCCGCAGCTTCGGCTGGGTCCTCTAGGCGCCGGGCCGGACCAGCCCGCACTCGTACGCCAGCACCACCGCCTGCACGCGGTCGCGAAGGTCCAGCTTGGTGAGGATGCTGCCGACGTGCGTCTTGATCGTGGCCTCGCCGAGGAAGAGCTCTGCCGCGATCTCGGAGTTCGACCGGCCGCGGGCGAGCAGGCGGAACACGTCCAGCTCACGCTCGCTGAGCGCGGACACGGCATCCGGGACGCCGGCCGACGGCGGCGGCGTGCTGACGTACTGCTCGATGAGCCGGCTGGTGATCTTCGGGGCGGTGACCGCGTCGCCGCTCGCCACGAGTCGGATGGCCGCGACGAGCTGCTCGCGGGGGACGTCCTTGAGCATGAAGCCGCTCGCCCCCGCGTGCAGCGCCTCGTACACGTACTCGTCGAGGTCGAACGTGGTGAGGACGAGGATCTTCGCCGGCGTCGCGGCCGCCACCAGCCGTCGCGTCGCCTCGACGCCGTCCATCCGTGGCATGCGGATGTCCATCAGCACGACGTCCGGCCGGTGCGCGGCCACCTGCTCGATGCACGCGGCGCCGTCGGCGGCCTCGCCCACGACGTCCATGTCGTCCTCGAGATCGAGGATGAGCCGGAACCCGTCGCGCACGAGCTGCTGGTCGTCGCACAGCAGGACGCTGGTCATCGTTCCTCCTGACGGACCGGGAGGTGCGCGACGAGCTCGAACCCGCCGTCGTCGGTACGCCGGGCCTGAAGATCGCCGCCGGCGGCCTCCGCGCGCTCGCGGGCGCCGTGCAGGCCGTGCCCCGACGTCGGGGGAGGGATGGCCCGCCGACCGGTGGCGTTGCGCACGGTCACCTGGATCCCGTCGCCCGCCGACTCGACGACGAGCCGGGTCGGCACGGTCCCGGCGTGCTTCACGACGTTGGTGAGTCCTTCCTGGGCGATGCGGTAGACCGCCAGCTCGATGCCGGCGGGCACCGGCTCGCGCACCTGCACGTCCGCCTCGAGGGGCAAGCCGGCGTCGCGCAGCCCTGCGACCAAGGGCTCGAGGTCCGCGAGACCGCGGGCCGGGGCGCGCTCCGGGTTGTGCACGTCGCGGAGCACGTGCAGCAGCTGGCGCATGTCGTCGAGCGCCTCGCGCGCGCTGGCCCGGATCGCGTCGAGCGGCGCCGCCGCACGGGACGGGTCTTTCGCGAGCGCGGCCTCCGCGGCGTCGGCCTGCACGGCGATGACGCTGAGCCCGTGCGCCACGACGTCGTGCAGCTCGCGGGCGATGCGGGTGCGCTCGTCGGCGACGGCGAGCCGCGCCAGGTCGCGCTGGTGCTGCTCGGCGAACGTCGCCCGCTCGCGCAGGGTCCGGGTCGCACGACCAACCAGCCAGGCGCCGCCGAGCATGATGACGATGAAGGCGTAGTCCGAGCCGTGGTCCACCCACTCGCCGATGCAGAGGGCGGTGGCCAGGACGCCGATGCCGATCGCCGCCTGCCCCTCGTCGCACTCGGCGCCCACCGAGAACGCGAGCACGAGGACGATCACCAGGGACATGAGCGAGCCCGGTGCCGCGCCCGTGCCGAACGTCTGAACCAGCGTCGCGGCACTCGTGAGCACCACGGCGAGGAGCGGCGCGCGGGAACGACCAAGGACGCCGAGACTGCTGACGACCGCCACGGGGAGCGTCACCGTCAGTGGGGTCTCCTCGACCTCGCCGGTGACCAGGCCGCCGACGGATGCGACCAGGAGGATCGTCGCGAGCGCGACGTCGAGCACCGGCACGCCGCCGATGATTCGCACGCGCAACGATCTCACCGTTCGAGCGTAGGGCTGCGTGACGGCGCCGTGGTCCGCTTTCGGGCGGAGAGGGATCCACCTCCAGGGGGAGCAGGACCGGTGCTCAGGGGGAATCGGCGGACCACGTCGAGCGGCGACGGTGGCGGCATGAACTCCCAGAAGATGACCCGTGTGTGTGCCGTCGGACTCCTCGTCGGCCCGTTGATGTTCACGATCGGCGACGTGCTCCGGCGCGTCGTCGACCAGGACGCCGGTTCCTCCGCGACCGGCATCACCGATGCCGTCGCGGACAAGCCCGGCCTTTGGCTCGCGGCGGCGCTGCTCAGCGCGCTCGCCCCGGTCGCGTTCCTGCCCGGTGTGGCGGCGGTCGTCGCGACGGCTCGCGGCCGTGGCAGCACGACGACGCTCGTCGGCGGCTGCCTGCTCGGCCTCGGTCTGCTCGCGTCCGTCGGCCACGCCGTCGCGTTCTACGCCCCGTACGCGCTGTACGACCGCGCCGGCACGTCGGACGCCGCCCTCAAGGCGCTCGACAGCGAGTCGGAGTCCTACCCGCTGCTCGTCCTCCTCATCGTCCTGTTCATCGCCGGCCTGATCCTCGGCACGATCGTGCTGCTGATCGGCCTGCGCATGGCGGGCCGAGTCCCGGTGTGGGCGGTCGTGGCGGGCGTGGTGTTCGCGGTGGCTGGTGGTTCCGGCGGCGTCGCGCTCGGGATCGTCGGTGTGGCGGCTGCCCTCGTCGCGTTCGTGCCGGCGGCGCGGTCGCTGCGGGTGAGCGAACCCGTCCCCGTGCGGTGACGCGGCGAGGTGGCGGCTTGGCTAGTCTCCGGGGATGCGCAAGAACGTCCTCATCACCGGAGCGAGCTCCGGCCTCGGCGCCGGGATGGCCCGCATCTTCGCCGCCAAGGGCCACCACCTCGCGCTCACCGCGCGTCGCGTCGACCGCCTGGAGGCGCTCCGCGACGAGCTGCTGGCCGCGAACCCCGGCATCGAGGTGGTCGTGCACGCGCTCGACGTGAACGACCACGACCAGGTGTTCGAGGTCTTCAAGAAGGCCGCGGCCGACCTCGGCGGCCTCGACCGCGTGATCGTGAACGCCGGGCTCGGCAAGGGCGGCCGGATCGGCACCGGCAAGTTCTACGCCAACAAGCAGACGGCCGAGACGAACTTCATCGCGGCGCTCGCCCAGTGCGAGGCGGCCATGGAGCACTTCTACGAGCGGAAGTCCGGCCATCTCGTGATGGTGTCGTCGATGTCCGCGATGCGCGGCATGCCGTCGTCGATGACCACGTACGCCGCCACCAAGGCCGCCGTCGCCCACCTGGCGGAGGGCATCCGCTCCGACCTGATCACCCGCAAGGGCCACGACATCAAGGTCACGACGGTCTTCCCCGGCTACATCGCGTCGGAGATGAACGAGGGCGTCCAGCAGGAGGCGAAGATGATGGTCGACACCGAGACCGGCTGCAAGGCCCTGGTCAAGGTGATCGAGCGCGAGGTCGTCGACGCCGCCGTCCCCACCTGGCCCTGGGCCCCCCTCGGCCAGGTCATGAAGCACGCCCCCCTCGCCATCGTCCGTCGGATGGTCTAGCCCCCGGGTCTCCGAGATTTGGCCGGTTGTGCCCCAAAATCTCGGCTCGAGCCGCTCAAAAGGGTTGCCAAGCGGCCATATCTCGAGGACCGGCGGTCACAGCCGACGGGCGCGGAAGACGAGGTCGTGGCGGTGGGCGTCGCCGGCGGGGCGGGGGCGCATCTCGGCGACCTCGATCTCCCAGGTGCCGGTGAGGTATCCGGCCACCTCCTCGGTGGTGAAGTACACCTCCGGGCCCTGGTGACGTCCGGGTCCGTGGTGCACGTCCGCGACGTCGTGGGCGACGAGCAGGAGCGTGCCGCCGGGTCGTACGGCGGCGACGAGGCCGCGGAACATCCGCTCGCGCGGGGTGGGCGGCAGGTGCATGTAGTGCGCCGTGACGAGGTCGAAGGCCTCCGGCTCCGGCGGGTCCTCGACCAGGTCGGCCTGCTGCCAGGTGATCCGGCCGGCCATCTCCGGCGCATGCGACGCCGCGCGGTCCAGCGCCACCTGGGAGACGTCGACGCCGACGACCGTCCACCCGTGCTCGGCGAGCCAGATGGCGTCGGCGCCCTCGCCGCAACCGACGTCGAGCGCGCGGCCGGGCGTGAGGCCGGTGACCTCCTGGACGAGCTGCGGGTTGGGCCGGCCGCTCCAGATCCGGTCGGACGAGCGGTAGCGCTCGTCCCAGGTCTCCGCGGAGGTCATCTCACCCATGCTGGTCTGCAACGCGCGAGCCACGCGTCGTAGTCCCACCCGGCGAGGAACGTCTCGGCCGCGGCCCGCCCGCGGTCGATGAGCTCCTGCTGCTGCTCGGCGTCGATGGTGAAGTCGACGGTGCCGAACCCGTGGGTGTCGACGTAGACGCTCCGGGCGATGTTGCACGGGTCGAGCACGTGCTCGGCCTGGTTGGCCTCGATCGCCGTCTCGACGAGGGCCAGCCCCATCGTCACCACGTTGCGCACGGGCTTCGGGTCGGGCTCGGCAGCGATGCCGAGGGCGTCGAGCCGCACCCCGACCGTGGCCCAGCGCGGCGGCAGCTCGTCGAGCCGGTCGAACGCGGAGATCGGGTAGTTGGAGAGCAGGCCGCCGTCGACGAGGGTGGACGCCCCGTGCGCGCCCTCGAGCGTGACCGGCTCGAAGAAGTACGGGATGGAGGCCGACGCGCGCACCGCGTCGGCGACGTGCTGCTCGTCGGGGTCGAGGCCGTAGTCGGCGTAGTCCCACGGGAGGTACGCCAGCCGCTTGCGGGAGATGTCGCTGGCCGTGACCACCAGGCCGTACTCGTGGTGCACGTGGCCGTCGCCGTCCGGGTCGACGCGCTTCAGGTCGCCGAACGTCTTCACCCCGAGGTCGGCGAGGACCCCGCGCAGCCAGTCGTGCAGGTAGTCGCCCTCGTACACGCCCTGCTCGACGAGGACGGAGAACGGGTCGGTCAGCACCCCGAGCGGGCCGAGCACGTTGCCGGGGAACCCGCGGTCGCGGAACCGGCGGTAGTCGAGGGTCTTGGCGATCTCGACGACCTGCGACATCGGCTCGCCGCCGGTCTGCAGCGCGGCGAGCACCGAGCCGACGATCGCGCCGGCCGACGTGCCGGCGATGCGCGGGAACGACCAGCCCTGCTCGTCGAACGCGCCGATGGCACCGGTCAGCGCGATGCCCTTGACCCCGCCGCCCTCGAGCACGAGGTCGGCGACACGTGAACCCCCGGCGTCCATGGGGCCGACCCTACGGGCTCGCTCCGTCAGGCGGCCGCGTAGGCGAGGCGCAGGTGGTCGTGGTGCTCGCCCCAGCTGAGGTCCATCGACCAGCACCCGGCCTTGGGGAGGTCGACGGTGGAGGGGCCGGGCCCGCCTTCGATGGTGCGGTCGACCGTCTCGTCCGTGCCCTCGAGGGTCGCGCGGATGTGCAGGTCCTCACCCAGCTGCTGTGGTCCGCGGGCCGCCCAGAGGATCTTGTTGTTGCGGCCCTCCAGGGACGGGACCGTGAGCGGCGCGTGCTCCTCCCAGACGATGGCGGCGATCTGCTCCTCGTCGCCCATGACGAACGGGATGGTGGCGCCCTTCTGGAAGCCGGTGGCCGCCCAGGACGGCAGCTCACGCGCCGGGTAGTCGGTGCTGCACCCGGCGACCGACGCGGACGGGGTCGGCGTTGCCTTCGGCGCGTCGTCGGACGTGCAGCCGGCGAGCGCGGCGACGACCACCAAGGCCCAGGTCACGAGCCACCTCATGGGTCGATGCTACGCCCGGGACGTCAGTCCAGAAGGCGCTTCGCCAGCTCGCCGACCTGCTCGCTCTCGACCAGGAACCCGTCGTGGCCGTGCAGCGACGAGACGACGTCCAGCCCGTCCGCTCCGGCGATGCCGTCAGCCAGCACCTGCTGCTGCGCGAGCGGGTAGAGGCGGTCCGAGTCGATGCCCGCGACCACGGTCCGGGCCGTGATCCGCGCCAGGGCGGCCTCGACGCCGCCGCGACCCCGGCCGACGTCGTGGCTGTTCATCGCCTCGCTCAGCACGATGTAGGAGTTCGCGTCGAACCGGCGCACGAGCTTCGCACCGTGGTGCGCGAGGTAGGACTCGACGGCGAACCGCTCGTCGTCCTGACGGTCCCGGCCGAACCGCTCGTGGAGCTCGCGCTCGCTCCGGTACGAGATGTGCGCGATGCGCCGCGCCAGGTCGAGACCGGCGATCGGTCCCTCCGGTGCGTCGTAGTAGTCGCCGCCGTGGAAGTCCGGGTCGGCGCGGATCACGTCGCACTGGGTCGCCGACAGGGCGATCTGCTCGGCCGACGCCCAGGGCGACGACGCCAGGACGAAGAGTCGCTCGACGCGGGCCGGGTGCTCGATCGCCCACTCCAGCGCGCGCATGCCGCCGGCCGATCCGCCGATCACGGCGTGCCATCGGCCGATGCCGAGCGCGTCGGCGAGCCGGACCTCGGCCTGCACCTGGTCGCGCACCGTCAGCGACGGGAAGTCGCGGCCCCACGGGAGGCCGTCGGGATCCTCGGACGCCGGGCCGGTGGACCCCTGGCAGCCGCCGAGGATGTTCGGCGCGACGACGAAGAACCGGCCGGTGTCGATCGCCTTGCCCGGCCCGACCAGCGCGTCCCACCACCCGGGCGACGGGTGCGCGTCGTCCGCCGCGCCGGCCAAGTGGCTGTCGCCGGTCAGCGCGTGCAGGACGAGCACGCCGTTGTCGCCGCGGTGCTCGCCCCAGGTCTCGTACGCGAGGGTGACGTCGGGGAGGACGCGCCCGTTCTCGAGCGCCACCTCCCCGACGCCGGCGAACCGCCGGGGGCCGGGTGGGTCGCCGGCCCGCCACGCCCCCGTCACGTGGCGTGCCCCCGTCGTGACCGTCACGGCTTCGCCGCGCGGAACCCTGCGTCGAGGTCGGCGAGGATGTCGTCGATGCCCTCCAGGCCGACGGCGAGCCGCACGAGTCCGGGTGTCACGCCGGTCCCGGCCTGCTCCTCGGGCGTCAGCTGCGAGTGCGTCGTCGACGCCGGGTGGATCGCGAGGCTGCGGACGTCGCCGATGTTCGCGACGTGGCTGTGCAGCTCGAGCGCGTCGATGAACGCCTTGCCGGCCTCGAGACCGCCGGGCAGCTCGAACGTCAGCACCGCACCGGCGCCACGTGGCACGTACTTGTCGGCGAGCGACTTGTACGGGCTGGAGTCGAGGCTGGCCCAGGTCACCTTCGCGACGTCGTCGCGCGCCTCGAGCCACTCGGCGACGGCGCGGGCGTTCTGCACGTGCCGCTCGACCCGCAGGCTCAGCGTCTCCAGGCCCTGCGCCAGCAGGAACGCGGAGAACGGGCTGATCGCCGGTCCGACGTTGCGCAGGTACTGCACGCGCAGCTTCGCGATGTACGCCGCCGGGCCGAGGGCCTCGGCGAACACCAGGCCGTGGTAGCTCTCGTCGGGCGTGGTGAACCCGGGGAACTTGTCGCCGTGGGCGCCGTAGTCGAACGTGCCGCCGTCGATGACGACGCCGGCGATCGTGGTGCCGTGGCCGCCGATGTACTTCGTCGCCGAGTGCACGACGGTGTCGACGCCGTGGTTCAGCGGGTTGAGCAGGTACGGCGTCGCGATGGTGTTGTCGACGATGAAGGGCACGCCGACCTCGTGGGCGACGCCGGCGATGGCCTCGAGGTCGAGCACGTCGCCCTTCGGGTTGCCGACCGTCTCGCCGAAGAACGCCTTGGTGTTCTCCTGCGTGGCGGCGCGCCACTGGTTCGGGTCGTCGGGGTCGGCCACGAACGTCACCTGGATGCCCAGCTTCGGGAACGTGTGCCGCAGCAGGCTGTCAGTGCCGCCGTAGAGGCTGGACGACGCGACGATGTGGTCGCCGGCCTCGGCCACGTTCGTCAGCGCGCCCGTCGTCGCCGCCTGCCCGGAGGCGAACAGCAGCGCGCCCACGCCGCCCTCGAGCGCGGCGAGCCGCTGCTCGACGACGTCCTGGGTCGGGTTGATGATGCGGGTGTAGATGTTGCCCGGCTCCGCCAGGGAGAACAGTGCGGCCGCGTGGTCGGTGTCCCTGAACTGGAACGAGGTCGTCTGGTAGATCGGCAGGGCGCGGGCCCCGGTGGTGGGGTCCGGCACCTGGCCGGCGTGGATCTGCTTGGTCTCGAACGACCACTGATCGCTCATGGTGTGCTCCTCGGGGTGGACTCGTCGGAGCACCGACCGTGTCACTCATCCGAGGCGATGTGGACGCGTCTCAGCACGCGGGTGCCCGTCCCACGACGAGCCGTTCTGAGGTATGGAATCAGGTCAGCGCGTAGTCGCTGATCGGGAAGCGGGACGCCTCGCGGAGGGCGCCGAGCGTCGACGTCGGGCGCAGCAGCGTGGCCTCGCCGTGCTGGTTGTAGTAGTAGCTGCGGGCCGTCGCGCACGAGCCGAGCGCGAACACGGAGTCCTCGAGGTTGTGCCGCATCCGGGCGAGGAACCGGGCGTTCGCCTCCTCGGTGACCTCGAACTCGGTGGCCCCGCGCTTCTCCATCGCGGTCAGCAGCCGGGTCATGTGCTTCATCTGGCTCTCGATCGTCGTGAAGTACGAGAGGCCGGAGTACGAGTACGGGCTGTTCAGGCTGAAGTAGTTGGGGAACTTCGGCACCGCGACGCCCTCGTACGCCTGGAAGCGGTTCTCGCGCCACCACTTGCCGAGGTTGCGGCCCTCACGGCCGATGACCTCGATGGCGGGGAAGTTGACGTCCCAGAGGTTGAAGCCGGTGGCGAGCAGCAGCGTGTCGATCTCGTGGCGGGTGCCGTCCTCGGTGACGATCGCGTCCGGCTCGACGTGGGCGATCGGCGTGGTCTCCAGGTGCACGTGCGGCTGGTTGAACGTGGGGTAGTACGTGTTGGAGAACGTCGGACGCTTGCAGCCGAACGAGTAGTCGGGCGTCAGCTTGCGCCGAGTCTTCGGGTCCTTGACCTGACGCTCCATGTGCCGCGTCGCCCAGCGCTCGGCCATCCGGTTGAACGCCTTGAAGCGGCGGTAGTGCAGCACGCCCAGCACCATCAGTCCCTCCAGCGCAGTGGACCCGACGCCGCGCGCGACCCGCTGGGTCAGCGGCACGCGGGCGTACAGGCGCTGGATCGCCTTGGGCACCGGGCCGTCGGACTTCGGGGTCACCCAGATCGCGGTGCGCTGGAACACGGTGAGCTCGGCCAGCCTCGGCGCGATCTCCGGGATGAGCTGCACGGCGGTGGCGCCGGTGCCGATGACGGCGGCACGGCGGCCGGTGAGGTCGACGGAGTCGTCCCACTTCGTCGTGTGCATCACCGTGCCCTCGAACGTCTCGATGCCGGGGATCTCGGGCATCTTCGGCTGGGAGAGGAAGCCGGTGGCGGTCAGCAGGTACCGGCCGAGCACGACCTCGCCGTCGCGGGTCGTGACCGCCCAGTGCCGCGCCTCCTCGTCCCACCGGGCGCTCTCGACGGTGACGCCGAAGCGCATGTGGCGGCGCAGGTCGTACTTGGTGGCGACGTGGTCGCAATACTTCTTGAGCTCGGCGCCCGGGGCGTAGAGCCGCGACCAGTACGGGTTCGGCTCGAACGAGTACGAGTAGGTGGCCGACGGGATGTCGACGGCGAGGCCGGGGTAGCGGTTCACGTGCCAGGTGCCGCCGAGGTCGTCCTCGCGCTCGAGGATGACGAGGTCGTCGTGGCCGAGGCGGCGCAGGGCGATGGCGGCTCCCATGCCGCCGAAGCCGGCACCGATGATGACGGCGTCGTGGACCGTGGGTGTGCGGGACATCCCGACCTCCTGAGTTCAGATACCGACGGTATCCGAATCGCGGAGGTGGGCGCAAGGGCCGTACGGCAGGATGGACGCCATGACGCTGGAGATCACCGTTCGTGGGTCGGCCGAGCTGCGTTACCCGGCGGAGCGCGCGGTCGTCTCGATGGTCGCCGCGATCGAGGGGCCCGACAAGCAGCGGGCCTTCGACGACGCCGTCGCCATCCAGGAGCCGCTGACGCAGCAGCTCCGCGACCTCGCCGACCGCAACGCCGTCATCACGTGGAGCAGCGAGCAGGTCCGGGTGTTCAGCCACCGGCCGTGGCTCGGCGACGGCCAGCGCGGCGACCTCACGCACGTCGCCCGCCTCGACGTCTCGGCCGAGTTCACCGACTTCGAGCGGCTCAGCGGCTTCATCGACTACTGGGCCGGCCGCGACGGCGTCGAGATCGCGTCGGTCCACTGGGACGTCACGCCGCGGCACCGTCGCTCGTACGAGTCCGAGGCGCGCAAGGCGGCCGTCGACGACGCCGTGAGCAAGGCGCAGGCCTACGCCGACGCGGTCCGACGGGGCCGGGTGATCGCCGTGCAGCTGGCCGACCCGGGCATGCTCGACGGACCGGCCGAGCGACCGCCCGAGCCGATGGCCCGGATGGCGGCCACGTTCGAGGGCGCGGACGACAGAGCGGGCCTCGACCTGACCCCTGACGAGATCGTGATCCACGTCGCGGTCGATGCCCGCTTCACCGCTGAGTGACCTGGCCCGAGGCGTGCTGAACACCACACGTGCCGCCTGACCTGCGCAAACGTGATCAAGCGCGCTTGCCGCACTGGGATACCGCCGGTATGTTGGCTGGCATGTGGTCCCTGCTCCCGGCCCGTCTCCGACAGGTCGTCACCCGCAGCCGGCAGTCGTTCGCCCCGCGTCTGCTGACCGCGGCGCACGACCTCCGGCAGAGCCTCCGGGTGCTCACCTGGCGGCCGAGGCGGCCGGCGCTGCCCCGCCGGATCCGCGTGGTCAGTCATGGGCGGGGGCGCCGGGCCGTGGGCGGCAGATGGAGCAGGGCGCGCCCGATGCGGGTGGTCTACGAGCAGGCCGTCGTCCACGAACGCCCCAGCTTCCGCTCCCGGATCGTGGCTCGCGGCGCGCGGATGTTCGTCAAGCCGCTGTTCCTGCTGCTGCCGCTCAACGACACCACCCTGAAGGCCCTCCGCTCCATCGACCGGTGGTCCGCCCGCGGGCCGCGGTCGAAGTACGTCGAGCCGGTGCAGTTCGAGCTCGGCGGCGTGCGCGTCGAGTCGATGACGCACCGCTACGGACCGTCGAGCGACATGACGATCCTCTACCTGCACGGTGGCGCGTTCTTCTCCTGCGGCATCGAGACGCACCGCCGCGTCTGTGAGCGGCTCGCCCTCTACTCCGGCGCCCAGGTGGTCTCGGTCGACTACGTCCAGCTGCCAGAGGGCACCGTGGCCGACTCCGTCCAGGACGCCATCACCGCCTACGAGGCCCTGCTCGACACCGTCGCCCACCCGGACAAGGTCGTCGTGGCCGGCGACAGCGCCGGCGGCTACCTGACCATGAAGATCGCCGAGCTCGCGACGCGTCGCGGCCTCACGCCGCCCGCCGCCCTGCTGACCTTCTCGCCGATGCTCAGCCTCGACTTCGACCGCGAGGACAAGGGCATCGCCCGCGTCACCCGCATCCGCGACGCCTACCTGCCCATGAAGCGGGTCGGGGTCGCGCGCGAGCGCTGGGTGCCCGAGGGCTCGGCCATCGAGGGCTACGCGTCGCCGCTGTTCGCGACGGGCTACATCAGCTCCCCGGCGTTCTTCGTCGCGGCCGAGGACGAGATGCTCCGGCCCGAGGTCGAGGCGATGGCGCTCCAGCTCAGCGAGCGCGACGTCGACGTCGAGACCCACCTGTGGCGCGGCCAGGTGCACGCGTTCCCGGTGCTGGCCGACGCCATGCCGGAGAGCCGCGAGGCCCTGAAGCTGGCCGCCGACTTCGCCCGTCGCGCGGTCGGGGAGCCCGAGCAGCACCACGTGAAGGATCCGGACCAGCACGTCGAGACAGTGGTCGGCGAGCTCGTGCCCGACGACGTCAGCGAGGACGACGAGGTCATCGACGTCGAGCTCGAGACCGGGTCCGACGACCGGAAGCGCTGGTTCTTCCAGGCGTCCTAGGCTGCTAGCCCCGGAAGGTCAGCTTGACCTGTGCCCGGGTGATGTCGCCGTCGCGCTTCGTCGAGATGCCGACGGTGCCGAGGGGACGGGCCTGCTCGAGGTCGGCGACGACGTCCGGCGGCGGGTCCTCCTGCAGCAGCGCGTCGATCACGGTGCCGAGGTCGGCGAACAGCAGGGCGTTCGTGGCGTCGGGCAGGATCACGTCGGTGTACCGCTGGCTCTCGCTGAGCCTCGTGCCGGACGTCTGCAGCGCGTCGGGGTGGTTCGCGATCAGCGTGGCGCCGTCGGCGGTCGTCGCGTCGAAGCTGACCCCGGCGAGGTTGCGCAGGAGCCGCGCCAGGCGGTCGGCGGCGTCCTTGGCGTCCGGGTCCGCGACGCGCGCACCGATGTCGTAGGCGTCGATGTCGCTGACGTCCTCGATCTGCGCCACCGTGCCGATGTTGCGCTCGCCCACGGCGAGCGTCAGGCCGGGCGACAGGAGGGCCACGAGGTCGTCCGGCAGCTTCATGCCGAGGGCGTCGACGAAGCGGCCGACCTGGTCGGAGTCGACGCCGTCGGCCTCCATGTCGTCGATGAACTGGGTCCACTGCGAGCGGATCTGGTCCTCGGACCCCTGCAGCGCGACGGCCGCCACGGTCGACGCCGGGAGGGTCTCGATCTGCGTGTCCTCGGTGGTCGCGAACGGCAACCCGCGGGACACCACGTCCAGCTCCACCGACGACGACCCGGCGCGCAGGGCCGCGGCGGCGGTGCTGCTGTCGGGAAGCGCCGAGAGGAGCGGCTGCGGCAGCTCCTTCCTGACCGACGCGAGATTGGCGACGGCGTTGCCGTCGACCCAGAACGAGGCGACGCCCTGGTTGCCCAGGTCGTCCATGTCGCGGGAGAACGTCGAGTCGTCGGCCAGTGCGGACCGGTCGGCGTCGGCCACCGTCTCGTCGGCGATCGCCTGGGTCTCGGCCACGATCGCGTAGCCGTGGCTGAAGGCCAGGCCCGCGTTGTCGGCGTCGCCGCAGTCGGCGAGCTGCTTCAGCGTCTTGCGGGCCGCGGTCTCGTCGTCGACCTGCAGGGCGAAGACGACGTCCGGTGCGGTGCCCACGACGGCGACACCGGCGCGCTCACCGATCCACGGCTTGATGTCGTCGGCGAAGTCGAGACCGCAGCCGCTCGCGGCCTGGTCCACGATCAGGCGACGGAGGTCCTGGTCGGGGTCCTCGATGCCGAGCGACTTCGCGAGCTCCGGGAACTTCTTGACCAGCCGGAACGCGGCCACCTTCTGGCCTGCGGACGGGTCGAGGTCGATGCGCGCGTACGCGATCGTGTCGGCCGGCAGGACGTCGTGCGGCTGGGTGCCGCCGCCGGAGAGCTGGTAGCCGATGCCGGCGAGAGCGGATGCGGTGACGGCGACGGCGGCGAGGCCGAGCGTCGCGACCAGTCCACCGCGACCGGGTACCGACGACTTCTCCGCCGACGGGTCGTCGGCGATGTCCGTGCTGGTCATGTGCGTGCCCTTTGTTCCCGAGACGAGCTTGCGGGTCCAACGTAGACAGCGGCAGACACCGGTGTCCGTGAATTGGGGAACTCGGTCCGACACTTAAAAGCAGGCTTGACTGTTTGTTCTTTCTCGCCCATGATGGCCCGGTGACCGACGAGCCGACCACGCGCACGCCGCAGGGGGAGCGCACGCGCGCCATGCGGCTGCGGCTGATGGAGGCCACGGTCGAGTGCCTGGTCGAGCTCGGCTGGGCCGGCACGTCCACCACGGTGGTCAGCCAGCGCGCGGGCGTCTCCCGCGGCGCGCAGCTGCACCACTTCCCGAGCAAGCAGGATCTCGTCGTCGCCGCCGTCGGGCACCTGAGCGAGCGACGTCGCGAGGACATGGCCAAGTCGGCCGCTGACCTGCCGGAGCACGGACGCACCCGCGCCGTGCTCGACGTCCTCGCCGCCCAGTTCGTCTCGCCGGTCTTCTTCGCGGCCCTCGAGCTGTGGGTCGCCGCCCGCACCGACGCGGAGCTGCGCAAGGCCGTCGGGCCGCTGGAGCGCCGCGTCGGCCGCGAGACGCACGCGTTCGCGGTCGAGCTCCTCGGCATCGACGAGGCCAAGGGCGACAACCGCGCGCTCGTGCAGGCCACTCTCGACCTCGTGCGCGGCCTCGGCCTCGCCGCCTCCCTCAGTGACGACAGCAAGCGCCGCAGCGTCGTGCTCGACGCCTGGGCCACCGTCCTCGATGACCAGCTGGAGACCTCATGACCGACGTCCGCACGTCCGTGATCGCCGATCTCGAGGCCGAGGGGGCTCAGCTGGAGAGCTGGGTCGCCCCGCTCGACGCCGCCGCCTGGGACACCGTCACCACGCCCGAGGGCTGGACGATCCGGCACCAGGTCGGCCACCTCGCCTGGACCGACGAGGCGTCGCTGCTGGCCATCCACGACCCGGAGGCGTTCGGCGAGAGCCTGAAGCTCGCGGCCGCCAACCCCGAGCACTACGTCGACGAGGGCGCCGAGGAGTGGGCGAAGCTCGAGCCCGCCGAGATCCTCGAGCGCTGGCGCGAGGGCCGGACCCGGCTCGCGACGTCGCTGGCCGAGGTGCCCGACGGCGAGAAGATCGGCTGGTACGGCCCGCCGATGGCGCCGACGTCGATGGCCACCGCGCGGATCATGGAGACCTGGGCGCACTCGCACGACGTCGCCGAGTCGCTCGGCATCACGCCGCCGCAGACCGACCGGTGCAAGCACGTCTGCCACCTCGGCGTCCGCACCCGCGGCTTCGCGTACCTGATGCGCGGCGAGCAGGCGCCCGACGTGGAGATCCACGTCGCGCTCACCGGCCCGTCCGGCGACCTGTGGACCTGGGGCTCCGTCGAGGCCGAGCAGCGGGTCACCGGCTCCGGCTACGACTTCGCCCTGCTGGCCACGCGCCGCCGGCACGTCGAGGACGTCGACGTCCATGCCGAGGGCGACGACGCCGCGCACTGGCTGACGATCATCCAGGCGTTCGCCGGCCTGCCCGGCAACGACCCGCAGCGGCTGGCGGACCGATGACGGCGGGCATGCCCGGCGGGGGTGCCGGGCCGGGGGCGGCGGATGGCTCCGTGCGCATCGGGAACTGCTCGGGCTACTACGGCGACCGCCTCTCCGCGATGAAGGAGCAGCTCGAGGGCGGGGCGCTCGACTACCTCACCGGCGACTACCTGGCCGAGCTCACCATGCTCATCCTGGGCCGCGACCGGATGAAGGACGCCGACCTCGGCTACGCCAAGACGTTCGTCCGCCAGCTGACCGAGTGCCTCCTGCTCGCGAAGGAGCGCGGCGTGCGGATCGTCGCGAACGCCGGCGGGCTCAACCCGGCCGGGCTCGCGGAGACGCTGCGCAAGGTCGCGGCCGACCAGGGCGCCGACGTCGTGATCGCCCACGTCGAGGGCGACGACCTCCTGCCGCGGGCCGAGGAGCTCGGCTTCGGCAGCGTGCTGACCGCCAACGCCTACCTCGGCGCGTTCGGCATCGCCGAGGCCCTGAACCGCGGCGCCGACGTCGTGGTCACCGGACGGGTCACCGACGCGTCCGTCGTCGTCGGCCCGGCGATCGCGCACCACGGCTGGGGCCGTGACGACCTCGATGCCCTGGCGGGCGCCGTCGTCGCGGGCCACGTCATCGAGTGCGGCACGCAAGCCACCGGCGGCAACTTCTCCGGGTTCCGCTCCATCGACCGGTCGAAGCCGCTGGGCTTCCCGATCGCCGAGGTGGCGGCCGACGGCTCGTCGGTCATCACCAAGCACCCCGGCACGGGCGGCGCGGTCACCGTCGACACCGTCACGGCGCAGCTGATGTACGAGATCGGCGGCCCGGTCTACCTCGGCCCCGACGTCTCCACGCGCCTCGACACCATGACCGTCACGCAGGAAGCCACCGATCGCGTGGCCATCACCGGGGTGACGGGGGAGGCGCCGCCCGAGACCGCGAAGGTCTGCCTCAACACCGTCGGCGGCTTCCGCAACAGCGTCGAGTTCCTGCTCACCGGCCTCGACATCGACGAGAAGGCCGCCTGGATCCGCGAGCAGATGGAGGCCGCGTTCGAGGCCGGCACGCGGCCCGAGGTCGTGGAGTGGGTGCTCGACCGCACCGACGTCGTCGACCCGCCCACGGAGGCCGCCGCGACGTCGCTGCTCGGCCTGCACGTGAAGGACCCGCAGGCCGACCCGGTCGGCCGCGCGTTCAGCAGCGCCGCCATCGAGCTGGCCCTCGCGTCGTACCCCGGCTTCAGCGTCACCCGCCCCCCGGCCGCGGGCACCCCGTTCGGTGTCTACCGCCCGGCGTTCGTCCCGCAGACCGAGGTCCCGCACGTCGTCGTCATGCCCGACGGGGAGCGGATCGAGATCGCGCCGCCTGCCGACGTCGCTTCGGTCGCAGAGCTCCCTCCCGCCCCTTCGGGGCTAGCGACCGCACACGAATCGGTCGCTAGCGGCGGAGCCGCGGGAGGGAGCGCCAGCGACCGAAGCGTGAAGCGCGTCCCCCTCGGCAAGCTGGTGCACGCCCGGTCGGGCGACAAGGGCGGCGACGCGAACCTCGGCGTCTGGGTGCCCGCCGACCACCCGCGCCGCGACGACGCCTACGCCTGGCTGGCCGGCTTCCTCGACGAGGACGCCGTGCGCGCGCTGCTGCCGGAGGCCGCCGAGCTCGAGCTGGAGATCCACCCGTTGCCGAACCTGGCCGCGGTCAACGTCGTCGTGCACGGACTGCTGGGCGAGGGTGTCTCCTCGTCCACCCGGCTCGACCCGCAGGCGAAGGGGCTCGGCGAGTGGTTCCGGGCCCGCGACGCCGACATCCCGGAGGAGTTCCTGTGACCGTCTTCGACACCCCCGAGCGGCTGGCGCTGCGTGAGAGCGCGCGCCGGTTCACCGAGCGGGAGATCGCGCCGAACATCGCCCAGTGGGAGGACGACGGCCAGCTGCCGCGCGAGCTGCACCTGGCCGCGGCCAAAGCCGGGCTGATGGGCGTCTCGTTCCCGGAGGAGGTCGGCGGCCAGGGCGGTGACGTCATCGACTCCGCGGTCGTGTCCGAGGGCGTGCTCGACGGCGGCGGCTCCACGGGCGTCATGGCGTCGCTGTTCACCCACGGCATCGCGCTGCCGCACATCGTGCAGAGCGGCAACGCCGACCTGATCGACCGCTACGTCCGGCCCACGCTCGCCGGCGAGCTGATCGGCTCGCTCGGCATCACCGAGCCGGGCGGCGGGTCCGACGTGGCCGGCCTGAAGACCAGAGCGGTCCGCGACGGCGACCACTACGTCGTCAACGGCGCCAAGACGTTCATCACCTCCGGCGTGCGGGCCGACTTCGTCACCACCGCGGTGCGCACCGGCGGCGACGGCTACGCCGGCATCAGCCTGCTGGTCATCGACAAGAACACGCCGGGCTTCACCGTCGCGCGGCCGCTGCGCAAGATGGGCTGGCACTGCTCCGACACCGCCGAGCTGACCTTCGAGGACGTCCGGGTGCCGGCCGAGAACCTGGTCGGCGAGGAGAACGGCGGATTCGTGCTGGTCATGCAGCAGTTCGTCAACGAGCGCCTGAGCCTCGCCGCGCAGGGCGTCGCCACGGCCCAGCGCGCCATCGCCCTCGCCTCGGACTACGCCAAGCAGCGCGTGACGTTCGGCCAGCCGCTCTCGTCGCGCCAGGTGATCCGGCACAAGCTCGTCGACATGCACCGCCGCACGGCCGCCGCACGGGCCTACACAGCCGAGGCGTACGCGCAGGCCGCGGCGAGCTCCACCACCGATCCGAAGGTCATCGCCGACGCGGTGCTCGCCAAGCGCCAGGCCGTCGACGCGGTCGAGTTCGTCGTGAACGAGGCCGTGCAGATCTTCGGCGGCATGGGCTACATGCGGGAGTCCGAGATCGACCGCCACTACCGCGACGCCCGCCTCCTCGGCATCGGCGGCGGCGCGAACGAGGTCCTGAACGACCTGGCCGCCAAGCTTCTGGGGTATTCATGAGCACCGCGATCGACACGTCCAGCGAGACGTTCAAGCAGAACCACGAGGCGATGCTCGAGCGCGTCGCCGACCTCGCCGAGCAGCACGCCAAGGCGCTGGAGGGTGGTGGCGAGCGGTACGTCACCCGCCACCACGAGCGCGGCAAGCTGACGGCCCGCGAGCGCATCGAGCTGCTCGTCGACCCGGACTCGCCGTTCCTCGAGCTGTCGACGCTGGCCGCGTGGGGCACCGACTTCACCGTCGGCGCGTCCGTGGTCTGCGGCATCGGCGTCGTCGAGGGCGTCGAGTGCATGATCGTCGCCAACGACCCGACGGTGAAGGGCGGCACGTCCAACCCGTCGACGCTGAAGAAGGGCCACCGCGCCGCGCAGATCGCCGCCGAGAACGGGCTGCCGAGCATCCAGCTCGTCGAGTCCGGCGGCGCCGACCTGCCGACGCAGAAGGACATCTTCATCCCGGGTGGCGCGTCGTTCCGCAACATCACCCGGGCCAGCGCGGCGAAGCGCCCCACCGTCGCCCTCGTGTTCGGCAACTCCACCGCCGGCGGCGCCTACATCCCGGGCATGAGCGACTACGTCGTCATGGTGAAGGAGGGCGCCAAGGTGTTCCTCGGCGGCCCGCCGCTGGTGAAGATGGCCACCGGCGAGGAGTCCGACGACGAGTCGCTCGGCGGCGCGGAGATGCACGCGCGCCAGTCCGGCCTGGCGGACTACCTCGCCGTCGACGAGCACGACGCGATCCGGCTCGGCCGCCAGATCGTCCGGCGCCTCAACTGGGAGAAGAAGGGTCGCGCGCCGGCCGCCGACTACGCCGAGCCGCTGTACGACGCCGACGAGCTGCTCGGCATCGTGTCCACCGACCTGAAGGTGCCGTTCGACCCGCGCGAGGTGATCGCCCGAATCGTCGACGGCAGCGAGTTCGACGAGTTCAAGCCGTTGTACGGCACCAGCCTCGTCACCGGGTTCGCGCAGCTGCACGGCTACCCGATCGGCATCCTCGCCAACGCGCAGGGCGTGCTGTTCAGCGAGGACTCGCAGAAGGCGGCGCAGTTCATCCAGCTCGCCAACCAGATCGACACCCCGCTGCTGTTCCTGCACAACACCACGGGCTACATGGTGGGCGCGGAGTACGAGCAGAAGGGCATCATCAAGCACGGCGCGCAGATGGTGAATGCGGTCTCCAACTCCAAGGTGCCGCACATCTCCGTCGTGATCGGCGGCTCGTACGGCGCCGGCAACTACGGCATGAGCGGCCGCGCGTACGACCCGCGGTTCATGTTCAGCTGGCCGAACGCGAAGTCGGCGGTGATGGGCCCGGCGCAGCTGGCCGGCGTCATCTCGATCGTCGCCCGCGGCGCGGCCGAGGCCAAGGGGCTGCCGTACGACGAGGAGGGCGACGCCCAGATGCGCGCCCTCGTCGAGCAGCAGATCGAGGAGCAGTCGCTGGCGTACTTCACGTCGGGGATGGTCTACGACGACGGCGTCATCGACCCGCGCGACACCCGCTCGATCCTCGGGATGTGCCTCTCGGCCATCCACACCGTGCCCGTCGAGGGCGTCAAGGAAGGCGGATTCGGGGTGTTCCGACTGTGAACCCGAACGACGTGGTCTCGATACGCTCCGGCCGCGGGCGGCCTCCGCTACTCGACCACCGGTGGTCGAGTGCGCCCGCGAGCGCCAGCGAGCTGGGCGTGTATCGAGACCACCAGGAGGTCCGATGATCACGTCAGTCCTGGTGGCGAACCGCGGAGAGATCGCGCGGCGGGTGTTCCGCACCTGCCGCGACCTCGGCATCCGCACCGTCGCCGTGCACTCCGACGCCGACGCCGACGCGCCGTTCGTCCGCGAGGCCGACCGAGCCGTTCACCTGCCGGGCAATGCGCCGTCCGAGACGTACCTGCGTGGCGACCTCGTCATCGAGGCCGCCAAGAAGGCCGGGGCCGACGCGATCCACCCGGGCTACGGGTTCCTGTCCGAGAACGCGGACTTCGCCCGTCAGGTCGTCGAGGCCGGGCTGGTCTGGATCGGCCCGGCGGCCGAGACGATCGAGGCGATGGGCTCGAAGATCCGCGCCAAGGAGCTGATGGCGAAGGCGGGCGTGCCGATCCTCTCGGTCGACCCGGACTCCGCGAAGGCCGAGGACTTCCCGCTGCTCGTGAAGGCCTCCGCCGGTGGCGGCGGCCGCGGCATGCGCGTCGTCGAGAAGCCCGAGGACCTGGCCGGCGAGATGGCGAAGGCCGGCGCCGAGGCGGCGTCCGCGTTCGGCGACGACACCGTGTTCGTCGAGCCGTACCTGCCGCGCGCTCGCCACGTCGAGGTCCAGGTCATGGCCGACACGCACGGCACCGTGTGGGTCGTCGGTGACCGCGACTGCTCGATCCAGCGTCGCCACCAGAAGGTGGTGGAGGAGGCGCCCGCGCCGAACCTCACCGACGCCACGCGCAAGACGCTGCACGACGCGGCCCGCGCCGCGGCCGAGGCGGTCTCGTACGTCGGCGCCGGCACGGTCGAGTTCCTGGTCGACGGCGAGCGGGTCTTCTTCCTGGAGATGAACACGCGCCTGCAGGTCGAGCACCCGGTCACGGAAGAGGTGTTCGGCGTCGACCTCGTCGCGCACCAGGTCGCCGTGGCCGAGGGCCGCGAGCTGGGCGAGCCGCCGGCCGGCCCGACCGGACACGCCGTCGAGGTCCGCCTCTACGCTGAGGACCCGGCCGACGACTGGGCGCCGAGCACCGGCACGATCCGCCGGTTCGAGGTGCCGGGGACGGCAGGCATCCGCGTCGACTCCGCGGTGGAGTCCGGCTCCACGGTCGGCATCCACTACGACGCGATGATCGCGAAGATCGTCGCGTACGGGGCCGACCGCACCGAGGCGCTGCGCAAGCTGGATGGCGCGCTCCGCGGGACTCGAGTGCACGGACTCGTCACCAACGTCGACCTGCTGCGCTCGATCATCACCGACGACGACTTCGTCGCCGAGCGGCTCAGCACCGCGCTGCTCGACGACCGGCTGGCCGACTGGACCGCACCGCGTCACGACGAGCGGTCGGTGCGGAAGGCCGCGCTGGCGGCAGCGCTGGCCGAGGCGGAGCACGCGCGAGAGGGAGCTCGCGTCCTCCACCGCATTCCGGCGGCGTTCAGGAACGTGCCGTCGCAGCCGCGCACCCGGACCTACCTCTCGACAAGCTCAAGGAGCGAGGACTCGCTCACGGTCAGCTACGCGGGCGGACGCGCGGGCCTCACGCAGGACGAGATCGAGGGCGTCACCGTCGTCTCCGCCTCGTCCGGTCGCGTGGTGCTCGAGGACGGCGGCGTCACGGACACCTACGTCGTGGCGGTCGCCCCGGGCAGCGTCGACGTCGACGGTCCGGACGGGTCGTGGTCGTTCACGCCGGTGCCGCAGTTCGTCGACCCGGCCGACGTCGTCGCGGAGGGATCGCTGCTGGCGCCGATGCCGGCGTCGGTCATCAGCGTCGCCGTCGAGGCCGGGCAGCAGGTCAGCAAGGGCGACGTCGTCGTCGTCCTCGAGGCCATGAAGATGCAGCACACCATCACCGCGCCGACCGACGGCGTGGTCAGCGAGCTCGACGTGAGCCCCGGCCAGCAGGTCGAGTCGGGGGCCGTCCTGGCCGTCATCGAGGAAGAGAGCAAGGACCAATGAGCACGTTCACCGAGACCGACGAGCGCAAGGCGCTCCGCAAGGCCGTCGCCGAGCTCGGCGCCAAGTACGGCCGCGACTACTTCGAGCAGGCCGCCAAGGAGGGTCGCAAGACCACCGAGCTGTGGCAGGAGGCCGGAAAGCTCGGCTACCTCGGCGTCGCCGTGCCCGAGGAGTACGGCGGAGGCGGCGGCGACATCGGCGACCTCGCGGCCGTCTGCGAGGAGCTCGCCGCGGCCGGCAGCCCGCTGCTGCTGATGGTGGTCTCCCCGGCGATCGTCGGCACGATCATCGCCCAGTACGGCACCGACGAGCAGAAGCAGCGCTGGCTGCCCGGCCTGGCCGACGGCACGTCGACGTTCGCGTTCTCGATCACCGAGCCCGACGCCGGCTCCAACTCGCACCGCATCACCACCACGGCGACGCGCGACGGCGAGGAGTGGCTGCTCAAGGGCCAGAAGACGTACATCTCCGGCGTCGACGAGGCGAGCCACGTGCTCGTCGTCTCGCGCACGGCGGACGCGAAGACCGGCAACCTCAAGCCGGCGCTGTTCCTGGTGCCGACGGACGCCGAGGGCTTCACGTACACCGAGATCGACATGGGCATCACGTCGCCGGAGAAGCAGTTCACGCTGTTCTTCGACGACGTCCGCCTGCCGGGCGACGCGCTGATCGGCAGCGAGGACGCCGGCATCGAGCAGCTCTTCGCCGGCCTGAACCCCGAGCGCATCATGGGCGCCTCGTTCGCCTGCGGCACCGCGCGGCTCGCGCTGACGAAGGCCTGCGAGTACGCGAAGGATCGGCAGGTCTGGAAGGCGCCGATCGGCTCGCACCAGGCGATCGCCCACCCGCTCGCCCAGTCGTACATCGAGATCGAGATGGCGCGGCTGATGACCCAGCGCGCCGCCGCGCTCTACGCCGCCGGCGACCACATGGGTGCCGGCGAGGCCGCGAACATGGCCAAGTACGCCGCCGGCGAGGCCGTCTGCAACACCGTCGACCGCGCCATCCAGACGCACGGCGGCAACGGCCTGGCCAACGAGTACGGTCTCGTGCAGATGCTGGCCGGCTCGCGCCTGTCCCGCATCGCCCCGGTGAGCCGCGAGATGGTGCTCAACTTCATCGCCCAGTTCTCCCTGGGCCTGCCCAAGTCGTACTGATTCGTTCGCGCTGAGAGTGACGTTTTCGCCCGGAAATTCGGGAAAAGAGGTCGAAAACGTCACGCTCACGGGGAAAGGAAGGCCATGACCGACGAGCTGGTGCACCTGGAGGTCGCGGCCGCGATCGCCACGATCACGCTGGACAGCGAGCACAACCGCAACGCGCTGAGCCGGCAGCTGGTCACCGAGCTGGGTGAGCACCTGGCGACGGCGGAGGCCGACGACGCCGTGCGTGTCATCCTCGTCCGCTCGGCCGGCCGGGTGTTCTGCTCCGGCGCCGACCTCAGCGAGGCGGCGTCGGGCGGGATGGAGCAGGGCGCTCAGGCGATCGTCGCCCTGCAGCGGCAGATCCTCGCGGGCGGCACCCCGGTCGTGGTCGAGCTCGGCGGACCGGTGCGCGCCGGCGGTCTCGGCATCGTCGGCGCGGCCGACGTCGTGGTGGCCGCCGAGTCGGTGACGTTCGCGCTCACCGAGGTGCGGCTCGCGCTCGCCCCGGCGGTCATCTCGCTCAGCCTGCTGCCGCGGCTGTCGCCTCGCGCGGCGTCCGACGTCTTCCTCACCGGCCGCACGTTCGACGCGGCCGAGGCGGCGAGCCTCGGGCTCGTCACCCGCACGGTGCCGGACGACGACCTCACCTCCGCGGTCCAGTCCGTCCTCGACGACCTCGCGAAGGGCTACCCGCAGGGACTCCGCGAGACCAAGGCGCTGCTCAACCACGACGTCATCGAGCGGCTCGACGCGCTCGGCGGGGACGTGGCGGCTCAGTCGACGCGACTGTTCGGCAGCGACGAGGCGAGGGAAGCGATGACGGCCTTCCTCAACCGTAAGAAGGGCTGAGCCGGAAGGACGTGGTGGCGGCCTCCGTGCGGGCGTCGCCGAAGTAGTTGACCCACGCCTTGCGGCCGACGACGGGTGAGCCGCCGGCGCCGCGGCCGGTGAGCAGGAACGTCGCTCGTCCGTCGACCAGCGGGAGCACGATCTCCAGGTCGCGGGTCACCAGCTCGACCTCGCCGGTGGCGGGATCGCCGCCGCCCTGGCGCTCCACCGCGATGACCACGTGGGCCGTCCGCCGCTCGACCATGACGTCGACCTCGATCGCCGCGGCGCCGTCGTCGGCAGCGCTCGCGATCCGTCGATGCCGGCCCGGCGCGGGAGCGAACTCCGCCTGGGGCAACGGCACGACGCCGCTGCGGGACACCGCACCCCCCATGAAGTCCTCCTGACGTCCCCGCAAGTATGCCGTTCCTCCCTGGCATTGCAGGGGATGCGGGCGGCGTGTCCAACGGTTGGCCGAGTCGCTGCGGAATAGCTCGCGGACCCAATAGACTTGACAGTTCGGTAAACCAGGAAGAGGAGTCCGGTGGCATCCACCAGCGCCGAGGATCGTGAGATCGCCGCGGAGCAGGCGTACGTCGACACGGTGCACGAGCGGCTCGACGAGTCCGCGAAGGTGGCCCAGTCCCTCGTCGCCGAGGGCATCGCGCGAGGTCACGTCGGCAACGAGGGCGCGCTCGTCGAGCGCGACGCGATGGTCTACCAGGCCTCGCGGCGGCTCTCCGCGCTCAACGCCGCCCACGACGGGCTGGTGTTCGGCCGGCTCAACCTCGCCGACGGCGAGTCGCGCTACATCGGCCGCATCGGCGTCCGAGACGAGGACCGCGAGATCCTCCTCGTCGACTGGCGCGCCCCCGCGGCAGCTGTCTTCTACCAGGCCACCGCCCAGGACCCGGCCGGCGTCGTGCGCCGCCGCGTGCTGCGCTGCGCCGGCAGCACGGTCATCGGCATCGAGGACGACCTCCTCGACGCCGCCGCGGCCCCCGACGACATGGTCGTCGTCGGCGAGGGTGCGCTGCTCGCCAGCCTGAGCCGCGCCCGCGACTCGTCGATGCACTCGGTCGTCGCCACCATCCAGAAGGAGCAGGACGAGGCGATCCGCGCCCCCGCCCGCGGCGCCACGATCATCAGCGGCGGTCCCGGCACCGGCAAGACCGTCGTCGCGCTGCACCGGGCCGCATATCTCCTCTACACCGACCGCCGGCGCTTCGAGTCCGGCGGCGTGCTGGTGATCGGCCCGTCCACCGTCTTCATGAAGT
Organism: Aeromicrobium terrae; assembly: GCF_008039565.1. GTDB lineage: Bacteria > Actinomycetota > Actinomycetes > Propionibacteriales > Nocardioidaceae > Aeromicrobium > Aeromicrobium terrae. The sequence continues at coordinate 172,302 of NZ_VDUX01000006.1, read as the reverse complement.
ACATCGAGCGGGTGCTGCCCAGCCTCGGCGAGACGAGCGTGACGCTGCGCTCGGTCGGCGAGGTCGTCGACGGCATCCGTGCCTCGCGCCACGACGAGTCGGTCGCCGCCGCGGCCAAGGGCTCGTCGCGCATGCTCCCGGTGCTGCGCCGGCTCGCCTCCGCGCCGCAGCCGGGCGAGCCCACCGAGCTCCGCTACTTCTACAAGGACGACGTCCTCCGCCTCGACGCCCGGCAGCTCGCCGGCATCCGTCGCCAGCTCCTGTCCGGCATGAAGCGGAACCGCGCGTACACGCGCGCGCCGGCCGCGATCGCCGACGCGCTGTGGCGCCAGGTCAGCGGCGAGCGCGCGCTGGAGAAGGGCGAGTCCGGCTTCCTCGACGTCATCACGTCCGACGACGCGTTCATCGACTTCGTCGAGGCCTGGTGGCCGCCGGTCGACGCCGTCGAGCTGTGGCAGACCCTGCCGGACCGCATCGGTGAGCTCGCCAACGGCGTGTTCAACGAGGCCGAGCTCGCGGCCCTCAAGGAGTCGTGGGCCGACGGAGAGCCGCGCATCGAGGACGTTCCGCTCATCGACGAGCTCCGCTACCTCCTCGGCGAGCTGCCGGAGAAGGACGACGACGATGACGACGTCCCGCGCCAGCTGATGAGCTTCGAGCGGCGCGAGCGCGAGGAGCGCGACGACCGCGTGCGTGCCACCCGGAGCATCGAGGACGACGGTTACGCCCACGTGCTGGTCGACGAGGCGCAGGACCTCTCGCCGATGCAGTGGCGGATGCTCGGCCGCCGTGGCCGGTTCGCCAGCTGGACGATCGTCGGCGACCAGGCGCAGGCGTCGTGGCCGCACCCGGAGGAGTCGCGCGAGGCGCGGGCGAAGGCGCTCGACGGCAAGCCCGAGCACGTCTTCCGGCTGTCCACCAACTACCGCAACTCCGCCGAGATCTACGACCTCGCCGCGCTGGTGGCCCGGCACGCCGTGCCCGACCCGGACCTCGCCGAGGCCGTCCGCCGCACCGGCGAGCACCCCGAGCACGCCGTCGTCGACGGCGCGCAGGTCGTGGCCGAGGCGCTGGAGCGCACCCGGTCGATGCTCGACCGTGTGGAGGGCACGGTGGCCGTCGTGGCCGGCCGCGCCCGCCTGGCCGAGGTCGACGCCGCTTTCGCCGGCCTCGTCGCGGAGCACCCGGACCGGCTGCGCGTGCTCGACGGTCTCGACACCAAGGGCCTGGAGTTCGACGCCGTCGTGGTCGTCGAGCCCGACGACGTCGTGGAGGAGTCGGAGTCCGGGTGGCGCACGCTGTACGTCGTCCTGACGCGCGCCACGCAGCTGCTGGCCACCGTCGGCAGCACCGAGCGGTGGCGCGCCGCCGTCTCGTGACCCGGCACCGCTTCCTCGTGCGCACGCTCCAGGGCGTCGCGCTGCTGGCCGTCGCCCTCGTGGTCGCGGTGCCCACCGCGCTCAGCACGTTCGTGCACAGCGAGCGGCACATCACGATCGGCGCGCACGAGGCCACGGTCGTCCCGTCGTTCGACGGCTACGCCACCATCGACTTCGGCCCGCTGCTGCCGCACGTCCGCCTGCCGGCCGAGGCGCCGGCCAACCTCGGCGTCGACATCTCCCTCGGCAACGCCCAGGTGGACTCGCTCGACCAGCTGGTCGCCCGCGACGCCGTGATCGCCAGCCAGCCGCAAGGTGAGATCGCGGCCGTGCGCTCGGAAATCATCGACATGGGCGTCGCGGCGATGCTGCGCGGCGTGGGCGTCGGGCTGCTGGCGGCGCTCACCGTCGGGCTCGCGTGGCGCGCCGTCGGTCCACAACGACGCAGGGAGATCGGGCTGCTCCTCCGGCACGCGACGCTGCGGCGTGCGGCGCTGGCCACGGCCACCGGTGCGGCCGTCGTCGTCGCGGGTGTGCTGATCGCCGTGCCCGAGCGCGGGCAGTCGCGCCCGGAGAACGCGTGGGTGCCGCTGGCGCAGGTCTTCCCGGAGGTTCCGAGCGACCCGGTGCTCGACCGGGTGGAGCTGGTCGCCGGTTCCGCCACCCGCAGCAGCCGGGCCCTGGTGGAGGGCGCGCTCGAGACGTACCGCGCGTCGGTGCGGTTCTACGGCGCGCTCGCCGTCCGGGCCGCCACGGCCGACGTCCGCCGCCCTGAGCCGGGGGAGACCACAGCCATCGTGGTCACCGACCGGCACGACAACGTGGGCATGGACCCGGTGGCGCGCGCCATCGGCGACCGCGCCCGCGCGTCGATCCTGATCGACCTCGGCGACGACACGTCCAACGGCGGCAGCTGGGAGAAGTTCAGCATCAACTCCCTCGCGCGCGAGTTCGAGGGCTACGACGTCGTCTCGGTGGCCGGCAACCACGACCAGGGCTCCACGGTGGTGAACGCCATGAAGGAGCGCGGCTTCCGTGTGCTCAGCGGCGAGCCGGTCGACGTCGAGGGCATCAGGTTCCTCGGCTCCAGTGACCCGCGCAGCTCCGGCTTCACTGCCGGCTACGACGGCAACGAGAGCGACAACATCACCGCCGTCCGCGACCAGAGCGAGGCGCTCGCCAAGGTCGCCTGCGACGACGGCGAGGTCGACGTCCTGATCACGCACAGCCCGACGTCGGCGAAGAAGACCGTCGCCGACGGCTGCGTCGACCTCGCGCTCTCCGGGCACCTGCATCGCCAGGTCGGCCCGAGCCTCGTCACCGGCGCCAACGGCCGGTCGGTCACCACCATGACCACGGCGTCCACCGGTGGTGCGGTCTACGCGTTCGCGCTGGGCAGCAAGCTGCGCCGGCAGGCCCAGGTCACCGTCGTGACGTTCCGCGACGGCGCCCCCGTCGGCCTCCAGCCCGTCAGCTTCCAGCCCGGCGGCATCATCGAGGTCGCCGACTACACCCCGATCACGCCGTCGCCGCGCTAGACCTCAGCCGCAGCGCGTGAGGAGGAGGTGGGCGTAGGCCTCGGCGCAGCGGACGACCTCGTCGATGGGGACGCTCTCGTCGACGGCGTGGGCCTGGTCGATCACGCCGGGTCCGAGCTGGAGCGTCGGGACGCCGGCGCCGGCGTACTGACGGAGGTCCGAGCCGTAGGGCGCGCCGACGAGCGTCGGGCGGTCGAACCCGGCCTCGATCGCGGCCGCGACGGTCTCGTCGCCGAACGGATGGCCGGACGGCAGGGAACCGGCGGCGAACCGGCCGCCGGGCCACGTGACCTCGACCGGGTGCTCGCGGAACCACGGCTCGTCGACGGCGGCGATCGCCGCCTCGAACGCGGCGGTGGCCTCGGCGAACGTCTCGCCCGGCATCGTGCCGAAGCGGCCCTCGGCGACGAGCAGGTCGGGCACGGTGCTCGGCCAGTCGCCGGCCTGGACGCGTCCGACGGAGATCGGCCACGGCCGGTCCTCGAACGGGGCGGGCGGGTTCGCGTTGCGCCGGGCGTCGAGGTCGCGCAGCGCCATGCGCACGTGCTCGTAGAGGTCGACGGCGCTGATGCCGTAGCCGGCCATCGACCCGTGGGTGGCCTTGCCGCGCACCTCGAGCCGGAACGTCAGGGAGCCGGCGTTCGCGGAGACGATCTGGCCGGCGGTCGGCTCGGCGATCAGACACGCCTCGCCGGTGTGACCGCGCTTGAGCGTGCCGAACGTCCCGAGCCCGCCGTCCTCCTCGCCGATGACGGTGTGCACGGCGAACGGGCGCTCGAGCTGGTGACCCACCGCGCGCACGGCGGCCAGTATCGCCACGACCCCGCCCTTCATGTCGCAGACGCCGCGCCCGTACCAGCGGCCGCCGGACTCGTGCAGGTACCAGGGGTCGTGGCCGGTCCACCACTCGTGCTCGCCGGGCGGCACGACGTCGACGTGCCCGTTGAGGATCAGTCGCGGTGTGCCGTCTCCGGAGGTGCCGACGCAGCCCCACGCCTCCTCGCGCTCCACCTCTTCCCCGGGGTAGTCGGGGTCGGCGCGGAGCGCGTCGAGGTCGAACGGCCACAGGTCGACGTCGAGGCCGAGACCCTGCATGGTCGCAGCGCACCAGCGCTGCACGGCGGACTCCGCCTCGCTGCCGCCCACGCTGGCGTAGCTGACGATCTGCGCGAGGTCACGCCGCACGAGGTCGACGTCGATCGGGATGCCCACGCGGCCAGGATGCCAGCCGAGAAGGTCGCGCGGAACCAACCACTAGGATCGTCTCCTCATGCTCGACGACCTCCTGGCCCAGCCGGCGTTCGCACTCATCCGGGTGCGCGACGCCGACACGGTCACGCTCGTCGGCGGCCCGCGCACGGACGTCGAGTCCCTCGCGGACATCCCGCTTGTCAGCGGCACGGAGCAGCGGTGGGACCACCTCGTCCTCGTGCCGTACGCGCAGGTGCGCGAGCGGGGCTTCGAGGCACACCAGGACGGCACGCCGCTGAGCGTGATCGCGGCCGACGTGCAGCGCGAGGTGCCGCTGGCCGACCTGCTCGCCGAGCTCCCGGACGTCCCGATCGACCTCGTCGACCGCGGCGGCTTCGAGACGTCCGACGACGACTACGCCGAGATGGTGCGCCACGTCATCGACGAGGAGATCGGCTGCGGCGAGGGCGCGAATCTCGTCATCGGGCGGCACTACCGCGCGCAGGTCGCCGACTGGGGCCACGAGCGCGCGCTGTCCGTATTCCGCCGCCTGCTCGAGCGCGAGCGCGGCGCGTTCTGGACGTTCTGCATCTTCACCGGCGACCGCTACCTGATCGGCGCGAGCCCGGAGCGGCACGTCAGTGTCGAGGCCGGCCAGGTCCGCATGAACCCGATCAGCGGCACGTTCCGCATGCGCGGCCTCGACACCCACGTCGACCGCAAGCGCGCGCTGCTGGAGTTCCTCGCCGACGAGAAGGAGATCTACGAGCTCTTCATGGTCGTCGACGAGGAGCTCAAGATGATGTGCGACATCTGCCACGAGGGCGGCATGGTGCTCGGGCCGTACCTCAAGCCGATGAGCCACCTCGTGCACACCGAGTACCTGCTCGCCGGCCGCACGCACCGCGACGTCCGCGAGGTGCTGCGCGACTCGATGTTCGCCGCCACTGTCACTGGCAGCCCGGTGGAGAACGCCTGCCGGCTCATCAAGCAGTACGAGCCGCACGGCCGCGGCTACTACGCGTCGGTGGCCGCCCTCGTCGGCCGCGACGCCGACGGGATGCCGATGGCCGACGCGCCCATCCTCATCCGCACCGCCGACGTCGACCTCAACGGCAACGTGAAGGTCACCGCCGGCGCCACGCTCGTCCGCGACTCCGACCCCGCCTACGAGACCAAGGAGACCTGGGCCAAGGCGTCGGGCATCCTCAGCGCGTTCGGGCTCGTCGAGCAGGCGCCGCCGACTGAAGAGGCCGACGTCGACGCGTTCACCCGCGAGGACGACGTACTCATCGCCCTCGGCTCGCGCAACCAGCGGCTCAGCCAGTTCTGGCTCTCCGACCAGTCCGGCACGCCGCCGGTGCCGTCGCTCGTCGGCAAGCGGGTCGTCGTGCTCGACGGCGAGGACGACTTCGTCAACATGCTCGGCCACGTGTTCGGCGTGCTCGGCATGAGCACCGACTTCGTCCGCCACGATGCGTACAGCGACGGCGCCCTCGACGGCTATGACCTCGTCGTGGTCGGCCCCGGCCCGGGCGACCCGCGCGAGCTCGACGACCCCAAGATCCGCGTCGTCGACGGCGTCGTCGCCGAGCTGCTGGACGAGCAGCGCCCGTTCCTCGCCGTCTGCCTCGGCCACCAGGTGCTCAGCGGCCGTCTCGGGCTCGACCTCGCGTTCAAGGACATCGTCTTCCAGGGCACGCAGAGCCGGCTGCCCGTGCTGGGCCGTGAGGAGACCGTCGGGTTCTACAACACGTTCGTCGCCCGGGTGCCTGAGTCCGGCCTGCCGGACGGCCTCACCGTCGAGACCGACCCGAACGGCGACATCCACCTGCTCGCCGGCCCGCACTATCGCGGCGTGCAGTTCCACGCCGAGTCCATCCTGACCCAGAACGGCTACGCGATCCTGCGCGACCTGGTCACCGAGCTGATCGGCTGATGAAGACCCTCGGTCTCGTCGGCGGCATGAGCTGGGTGAGCACGGCCGAGTACTACCGCCTCGCCAACGAGCGGGTGGCCGAGCGCCTGGGCGGGCTGCACTCCGCTCCGATCCTCATGGAGTCCGTCGACTTCGCCGAGATCGAGGAGCTCAAGCGTGCCGACCGCTGGGACGAGGTCGGGGCCCGGCTCGCCGGCGCCGCCGTCCGCCTGGAGATCGCCGGCGCCGAGGTGCTGGTCCTCTGCACCAACACGATGCACCACGTCGCGGACGCCATCGAGGCGGTGACGACCGTGCCGTTCGTGCACCTCGCCGACACGACGGCCTACGCCGTCCGCGCCGCCGGGCTGCAGCGCGTCGGGCTGCTCGGCACGCTGTTCACGATGGAGCAGGCGTTCTACCGCGACCGGGTGGCGTCGCACGGCCTCGACGTGCTCGTGCCCGACGCCGACGACCGCGCCAAGGTCAGCGACATCATCTACGACGAGCTGTGCCACGACGTCGTCACCGACCCCTCGAAGGCCTATTACCTCGACGTGGTCGACCGCCTCGTCGCCGCGGGCGCCGAGGGCATCATCCTCGGCTGCACGGAGATCGAGCTGCTGATCGGCGCGGACGACCTGGACGTCCCGGCCTTCCCCACCACGCGACTGCACGTCGAGGCCGCCGTCGACCTCGCGCTCGGCTAGGTCCTGAGGTCGTCCCAGTTGAGCGACCGCAGCACCTCGAGCATCTCGCTGCGGCTGTCGGCACCGAGCCGGCGCCGGATGCGGGCCACGTGGTGCTCGACGGTCTTGGGCGAGATGAACAGCTTCTCGCCGATGTCGCGGTAGGACATGCCGTTGGCGACCAGCTGGGCGACCTCCGCCTCGCGGTCGGTCAGGTGCGGACGGAGTCCCGCCTCGTCCTCGGACGATCCGCGGGAGAACGTGGGTCGCTGCAGCGAGCGGGCCAGCTGCATGAGCGTGAGCATGTCGTCGCGGTCGGACGAGCGCGCGGCCGCCTGGGCGGCGAGGCGCGTGGCGTCCCAGGTGAGTCCGTGCCGGTCGAGGGCGGCAGCCGACGCCTGGACGTCCGCCGCCTGGAACCGCTCCTGCAACATCTCCAGCCAGACCTTCCCCGCTCCGGCGAGGATGCCGGCGAACGGACTGGTCCGGGCCGCGACGACCAGGGCCTGCGAGTGCGGCACCAGGCTCGCGGGCTCCTCGGCGAGGATCGCCGCCTGCACGCCGCACCAGTGGTACATCGCCGACCACAGCGGCGGCTGGCCGAGCGCGTCGAGCAGCCGGTCGGCCTCGTCGAGGTGGGCGCGCAGCCGGGGGGCGTCGCGGAGCCGGGCGGCGGCCACCCACAGCTCGCCGAGCGCCAGCAGGGAGTACAGGTCGATGCTGTGGCCGGTGATGGACTCCTGCGCCGCGACCCACGCCTGCGCGAGCGCCGGGACGTCGGACTCGCGCCGGGCCAGACCGACGGTGAGGGCCTGGACGAGGAGGATGTCGCGCATCTCCGGCTGGCCGGCCGCGGTCACGGCCTCGAGCCGCTCGCGCGCCGCCACGGTGTCGCCGCGGAGCATCGACGTCCAGGCCAGCAGCAGCTGATGACGCGCGCGGTACGACGGGCCGCACAGGTCGGCCTCCACCGCGGCGGTCAGGACGGCCTCGGCCGTGGAGAGCTCGCCGCAGTTGATGGCGACGAGGGCCGCGAGGGCGGCCGGGGACTCGGGGACGATGACGTCGCGGCTCGCCGTGCGCAGGGTGGTGGCCGACTGGACGAGCGTCGGGAGGGCGGCCTGGCCGGCGCCGTCGAGCGACTGCTCGAGCCCGCGGGCCACCAGGGCGAGGCTGCGGCCGACCGTCGTGGGCAGCGCGTGTCCGGCGACGTCGAGCATGCCGCGGGCGGCGTCGCGATCACCGGCGCCGAGGTGCGCCCAGGCACCGAACGCGGCGTCCATGCCGAGGGCGTCCGGGCCGAGGTAGTCGTAGAGCATCCGGGTGTGCTCGAGCGCGCCGCGATGGGCGTGGGACACGGCGGCGGCGCGCACGGCCATCGGCAGGTCCGCGCCACTCGGGTCGGAGAGGACCACGTCGCTGGTGCGCAGCGCCAGGTCGAAGTCGCCGGTGGCGGCCGCGACGTGCGCGCGGAGGGCGGCGATCTCGGTCGGGCTCGCACCGGCGCGCTGCGCCAGCTCGAAGGGCTCGTCGTCCCAGCCCTCGTCGCTCAGGACGGACTCCTGGGCCGCCGACAGCAACACGTCGACGAGGCGACGATCCCGGCAGCCGGACGCGACGAGACCGCGAGCCGTGGCGATCGACAGGCCGCCGGGGATCTGCGCGTCCAGGACCGCGTCGTGCAGCGACGCCAGCTCGGCGCGGGACGCGGTCCCGAGGACGGTGTCGCGGTGGGCCGGGTCAAGGCGGTCCTCCTCGAGGTCGACGATCCCGCGCTCGGCCGCCGCGCGGAGGTGGTCGCTGACGGCCGTGGGGTGCGCGTCGACCACGGCGGCCACGGTGTCGACGTCGGTGGTGCCGGTCACGGCCGCCGCGAGCAGGACCCGTTCGAGCTCGGGCTCGACGTCGTCGGGTCGCAGGTCAGGTCGGACGGTCATGCCGAGTCACGCCCTACTGCAGGAACAGGGCCGAGATCGTGCGTCGGCGCTTGGTCGGGGTCGCCGCCGGTGCCCCCTGGTCCGGGGCGTCGGCGTCCGACGTGGCGGTGGGCTTGGGCTCGGGCTCGACGGCGTCGCTGCGCCGCTTGCCCTGGGGTCGGACCACGGAGCTCGGGCGGACGGTGCCGTTGCTCGACGACCCGTTCTGGCCGGCCGGCGGCTCGTCGTCGTCGTTGCGACGCCGGGACCGGGGCTTCTTCTCCGGCTCGGGCTCGACGTCCTCGACGTCGCCGGCCTTCGCCGCCCGCTTGAGCGCCTTGCGCTCCTCGGCCTCGAGTCGGGCGGCCTCGCGCAGCATCGCCTTCTGCTCGGCGGCCTCGGCCTTGGCGGCGGCCTTCGCGGCGTCGCGCTCGGCCTTCTCGATCCGAGCGGCCTCGCGCATGGCCTGCTTGCGCTCGGCGGCCTCGGCCTTCGCGGCGGCCTTCGCCTCGCGGCGCTCGGCGGAGTCGGCGTCGGACAGCTCGCGCTCGGCGGCCTTGCGCTGTGCGGCCTCCTCGGCGCGGGCCTGCTTGGCGGCGCGGCGCTCGGCCTTCTCGATCGCGGCGGCCTCGCGCTCGGCCGCACGCTGCGCGGCCACCTCGGCCTTGTCGGCGTCCTCGAGGGCCTTGCGCTCCTCCGCCTCGATCTGGGCTGCCTCGCGCTCGATCTCCTTGCGCTGCGCGGCCTCGAGCTTCGCCGCGCGCTTGGCCTCCTTGCGCGCTTCCTTCTCGGCCCGGACGGCCTCGCGGGCGGCCTGCTTGCGCTCGGCGGCCTCGGCCTTGGCGGCGGCCTTGGCCTCCTGCTCCTGGCGCTTGCGGTCGTCGACCTCGGAGGTGTCCTCCTCCTGGGCGGCGGCCGCGTCGATCTCGGCGGCGACGCGCTCGAGACGCTTGCGCTCGGCGGCCTCGGCCTTCGTGGCGGCCTGGGCCTCGCGCTCGAGGCGCTTGCGCTCGGCGGCCTCGGCCTTGGTGGCGGCCTTCGCCTCGCGGGCCTGCTCGGCGGCACGGCGAGCGGTCTCGCGCTCGGCCTCCTCGCGAGCGTCGTCGTCCGACTGCTCGACGGCCTCGACCGGCGCGGCCTCGACCTGGACGTCCTCCTGCTCGGCCTGCTCCGCCTGGGCGGCGCGCTCGGCGGCCTTGCGGGCCTCGGCTTCCGCCTTGGCGGCGGCCCTGGCCTCGTCGCGCTGGGCCTTCTCGAGACGGGCGGCTTCGCGTTCGGCGTTCTTGCGGGCCTCGGCTTCTGCCTTGGCGGCGGCCTTGGCCTCGTCGCGCTGGGCCTTCTCGAGGCGGGCGGCTTCGCGTTCGGCGTTCTTGCGGGCCTCGGCTTCTCCCTTGGCAGCCTGACGCTCGTCGGCCTCGATCCGCGCGATCTCGCGCTCGATCTCCTTGGCCTCCGCCTTCTTGCGCGCGGCCTCGAGCTTCGCCTCCTTGCGGTGCTGGGACTCCAGCCGTGCCGCTTCGCGCTGGGCCGCCTTGCGCTCGGCCGCCTCGGCCTTGACCTGGCGCTTGGCAGCCTGGCGCTCCTCCGCCTCCCGCATCGCCGCCTCGCGCTTGGCCTGCTTGCGCTCGGCCGCGGCCGACCGCGCGGCGTGCTTGGCCTGCCGGCGCTCCTCCTCGGCGAGCCGGGCCGCCTCACGCTCGGCCTCCTTGCGCTCGGCCTCGGCGCGAGCGGCGTCCTCCTGGGCCTGCCACCGCTCGGCGGCGGCACGCTCCTCGGCCTCCCGCTCGGCTTCGCGCTGGAGCGCGGCAGCGAGCCTGGCCTGCTCGGCGGCCTCCTTCTCGGCGGCCCTGCGCTCCGCCTCGGCCTGCTCGGCGGCGAGGCGAGCCTGCCGCTCGGCCTCGGCCTGCTCGGCGGCCTCCTTCTCGGCGGCGCGGCGCTCGGCCAGGACGCTCTCGGCCTGGGTCCGGATGTGGGCCCGGTGCTCGGCCTCGGCCTGCTCGGCGGCGACGCGCGCGGCCTCGGCCTCGGCGGCCTCCTGCTCGGCGCGCTCGGCGGCCTCCTGCTCGGCGGCTGCGCGCTCGGCCGCCTCGCGCTCGGCGGCGAGACGCGCCTCCTCCGCGTCGGCGGCCTCCTGCTCGGCGGCGACGCGAGCCCTCTCGGCCTCTGCGGCCTCACGCTCGGCGGCTCGGCGCTCGGCGCGTCGCTGACGCCAGCCGGGGCGCGACGGCTCGTCGGCCGGGGGCTCGGACGGCGGACCGGAGTCCACGGGGGCCTGGATCACGGGCTCGGCGATGCGCGGTGCCTGACGGGTGGCGGCCGTTCCCTGGACGGCCTCGGCGTGCACCGGTGCCTCGACCGACACGGACTCCGCGCCGACGACCTCGCCGCCGGGCGCCTCCACCGACCGGCGCCGGTCGGCACGCCGCGTGGCGACGATCCGCGGCAGCACGGCGCTCGCGCTGAGCCGGGCGCCGCGCGCCACCGTCAGCGTCGGGTCCGGCTCGATGAGGACGGTGAGCCCGAGCTCGGCGGAGATGCGCTGCGCCACGATCGGGGTGCTCGCGAGACCGCCGATGGCGAGCACGGTGGTCGGGCTCATCCGGCTCGACTCGATGGTCGACTTCAGCATGGTGACGACGCGATGGGCCCACGGCTCGGCGATCTCGTCGAACTCGGCCCGCACGAGCCGGAGCCGGGCGTCGACGCCGGGGAGGTCGGGCTCGACCGTCATCGCGGAGTGCCGCGAGAGGTTCTCGCGGAGGCGCCGGCACTCGACGAGGAACTCGCGGACGGCGGCGACGACCGCGGGGTCGTCGTGGTCGAGCTCGAAGCCGTAGTCCCGGACGCTCGTCAGCAGGTGATGCATCACGAGGGCGTCGAGCTCGTCGCCACCGTCGTTGGAGAGGACACCCGCCGTGCCCGAGACCTCGGGGGCGGGGGTACGGCACTGGACGACCACGGCGGCGCTCGACGTGCTGGCTCCGAGGTCGAGGACGGCGGTGACGTCGTCGATCGGCAGGTCCGTCGCCCGGGCGCGGCGCACCGCGGCATGGGCGTCGGTGATGACGGCGACGTGGCGGCCGGCGATCTCGCGGATGGCGTCGCGGGTGACCGACGCGGCGCGAGCCGTCCACCAGGCAGGGACGGCGACGGCGACTCCGCGGCCGCCCTGGGCGACGGAGACCTCGCCGGCGAGCTCCATGAGGTCGGCCACGGCCGAGGCGTAGATCTCGTGGGCCAGCCGGTGCTGGATCGTGCCGTGCTCGTCGCGGTAGACGAGGGGCACCGGATCACCGACCCGCGGGATCGCCTGGGCGATCAGGCGGCGGCGCAGGGCATCGGTCGGCGGGGTCGCAGTGCGACCCTCTCCGTCGGACACCGAGTCGCCGTGGGCGCCGATGTCGAAGCCGATCCCCATCGTGCTGGGTTCCTCCCCCTTGTCGTGGTCCAGCTCAGGTGAGACTTGGGGGAGCCTAACTCCGCAGATCAGGGCACCGCAGGAAAATCCCCTAATCTCCGATCCCCCATGAATAGGGGATTCCCCGAGCCCGAGTCCCTGTCGTCATGGGCGGGAAGTTAGGGATCGCACCCCGATGCACGGGGGGTGGTCCGATTCCTACGGTGCTGTCAGCTGGCACATCAGTCAGCGAACGACGCAGGAGAAATCATGGACACCACCACATTGCTCAATTTTATTCTCGGGCTCCTGGGTGACGGCGCGAAGGCGGCCGCCTTCTCGGAGGATCCGGAAGGCGCGCTCGCTGCCGCTGGTCTTGGGGGCATCTCGTGTGCGGATGTCGACGCACTCGTTCCGGTCGTGGCGGACTACATCCCCGTCTCGCACAGCTTCGGGCACCACAGCCACCCCGGTCACTTCATCAAGGAGCTCGTCAGCGTGTTCCAGACGGGCGACGTCAACAACATCGCCCAGAACATCTGGACCGATGGCGGGGACCTGAACCAGGCTTTCGCCGATCACGGCGGCAACGCCATCATCGGTGACGACAACCAGGTCGCCGGCCGCGACGCCATCCACGGCGAGGACGAGGCCGTCATCGGTGGCGGCGACGTCACGGTGGCGCGCGACGACGCGATCATCGCGGGCGGCAACGCAGCGGACGACGACGCGATCGTCGCCGGCGGCAACGCTGCCGAGGACGACGCGATCGCCGCGGGCGGCAACGCTGCCGAGGACGACGCTCAGGCAGCCGGTGGCGACGCCACCGAGGACGACGCCCAGCACTCCGGCGGCGACGCTGCCGAGGACGGCGCCCAGATCGGCGACAACACCGACGATCACTCCGACGACGACGGCATCGACGCCGAGGGTGGCGCGCTCGTGGGCAACACGGACGACCACTCCGACGACGACGGCATCGACAACGAGGGTCAGGCCGGTGTCGGCAACTCGTACGAGGACAACGACACGGACTCGCACGACGACAACCGCCAGAACAACAGCACCAACGACTCCGGCAACGTCGTCCTGACGGACTCGGCCAACGACAACTCCACGCACATGGACATGTCGCAGGACAACGACACCACGACCGTCGACTCGCACGACGACAACGACGGCTACGACATGGAGGGTGGTTCCGGCCCGGCCGGCAACTCCTGGTCCGACGACGACACCGACTCGCACGACAACACGTCGATCGTCTCCACGGACACGCACACGGAGGACAACGACGGGTACGACCTCGAGGGTGGCGCCGGTGGAGCCAGCAACACCAACAGCAGCTCCACGACGGACTCGCACGACACCACCACCGTGGACGATCACTCCACCGTTGACAGCCACGACGTCGATCAGACGATCGTGACCGACAACGCGGTGATCATCCCGTAACAAGACGTGAGCAGCTCGGGCTGCCTCACCACCCAGCGCGTCCCCCAGATTCACGAAAGTGGGTCTGGGGGACGAGTTGTCATGTCACCATGGCGACGAAAGACTCCCACGAGGAAACGACGTTGCTGCATGACCGCCACACCCCTGAGCGTTCCTGAGCGCGCTGACCTGCTGCGACTCCTGGCCGACGCCGCTGCCGCGGCGTCGACCACGGATCGCGACGACCTGGTGGACAGCCTGAAGCAGCTGTCCCAGCGCGTCGAGGACCCGACCATCCGCGTCGTCGTCGTCGGCCAGTTCAAGCAGGGCAAGAGCGCCCTGGTCAACGCCATGGTCGACCAGTCCGTGTGCCCGATCGACGACGTGATCGGCACCGCCGTGCCCACCGTCGTGCAGTACGGCGAGACGCCGTCCGCGGTGATGTGGTCCGAGGTCGACGGCGTCGAGGGACTTCAGTCGCGGAGCATCCCGATCGACTCGCTGCGCCAGCACGTCACCGAGGCCGCGGAGAGCCAGGACGGCGTGCGCCCCGTGCGCGTGGACGTCTACCTCCCCAACCAGCTCCTGGCCCAGGGCATCTCGTTCATCGACACCCCGGGTGTCGGCGGCGTCACGAAGGCGCACGTCGCGAGCACGTTGTCGATGATCCCGGTGGCCGACGCGGTGTTCATGCTGTCGGACGCGAGCCAGGAGTACACGCAGCCCGAGCTCGCCTTCCTCAAGCAGGCGATGACCCTGTGCCCGACCGTCTCCTGCGTGCTCAGCAAGACCGACCTGCACGTCCAGTGGCGGACGATCGCCGAGGCCAACCGGGAGCACCTCGCCGCCGCCGGCCTGGACCTGCCGCTGATGCCCGCGTCCGCCGCCTCGCACCTGCGGGCCGTCGCCACGAACGACGCCGCGCTCGACCGCGAGTCCGGCATCCCGCAGCTGAAGGCCGACCTCACCGGCGACCTGCTCGACCGGGTGCTCACCGAGACCGGCCAGGCCGTCGGCCGCCAGGTGATCAGCGTCGTCGACCACCTGCGGCTGCCGATCGACTCCGAGCTGGCCACGCTCCGCGACCCCGGACGCAGCGGCGCCGTCGTGAAGTCGCTGAAGGAGTCGCAGGCCGCGGCCCAGGCGCTGAGCCAGAAGTCCGCCAAGTGGCAGCAGACCCTCAGCGACGGGTCGAACGACTGGATCTCCGACATGGAGTACGACCTGCGCGATCGCCTGCGCCGGGTCGGCCGCGAGTGCGAGATGCTCATCGACGACTGCGACCCGTCCGAGGTGTGGGAGGAGATCGGCGCCTGGCTGGCCGACTCCATCGCCCAGGCCGTCGCGGACAACTTCGTCTGGTCGCACCAGCGCGCGGAGTGGCTGGCGGCCCGCGTCGCCGACCACTTCAGCGTCGAGGGTGCCGTCGAGCTGCCGTCGCTGCGCTTCTCCGACACCGAGGGAGTGCTCAACCCGATCGCCGGCCTGGAGGCGCTGCCGTCGGGGCACATGTCGCTCCCGCAGAAGGTCATCCTCGGGATGCGGAACTCCTACGGCGGCATCCTGATGTTCGGCCTGCTCACCAGCCTGTCCGGCATGCCGCTGGTCAACCCGTTCTCCATCGGCGCCGGCATGCTCGTCGGCGGCTTCTCCTACCGGCAGGACGCCGCGGCCCGGCTCGAGCGTCGTCGCTCGATGGCCAAGGTCGCCGTCAGGCGGCTCATCGACGAGGCGATGTTCCAGGTCGGCAAGGAGCAGCGCGACCGCTTCCGCGAGGTCAAGAAGACGCTCCGCGACCACTTCGCCGACATGGCCGAGCACATGAAGCGCTCGCTGCAGGAGGCCATCGACTCGGCCAAGGCCGGCGCGAAGAGCAAGACGGAGGGCGGTCGCACCGACCGCATCTCCACCCTGCAGGCGCGGGAGGCCACGCTCGCCGAGCTGGCCGAGCGCGCGAGAAGGCTCCTGCCCCCGGGGGCGGCCAACGAGTCGGCGGTTCCCGCCGGCGACAGTGAGGCGGTCGTGGCATGAACGACATCCGAGAGAGCGCGGCGATGACGACCGCGCGAGACCTGCTGGACCTGGCGATCCGCGCCTACCGGCGCGAGCCGGAGATCCTGGAGACGCTCCAGGCGCACCGCGTCCGGCTCGACGAGCCGCTGCGCGTGGCGCTCGTCGGCTCGGTCAAGGCCGGCAAGTCGACGCTGCTCAACGCGCTGCTGGGTGAGCACCTCGCGCCCACGGACGCACGCGAGTGCACCCGCGTCGTCACCTGGTACCGGCACGGGTCCACCCCGCAGGTCGTCGCGAAGCCGGTGAACGGCTCGCCGGAGAACCTGCCGGTGCACCGCCAGCACGGCCGGCTCGAGCTCGACCTCGGCGACGCCACGGCGGACAGCCTCGAGCGCATCGACGTCACCTGGCCGGCCGACCCGCTGGCCGAGCTGATCCTCGTCGACACCCCCGGCACGGTCTCCATCTCCGAAAGCATCTCGAGCCGCACCCAGAAGTTCCTCGCGCCGCCGGACGGGGTCTCGGAGGCGGACGCGGTCATCTACATGCTCCGCTCCCTGCACCTCAGCGACGTCGAGTTCCTCCACGACGTGAAGAACCACCACGGTCGCGCCGACGGCTCGGCCCCACGCTCCATCGCCGTCCTCTCGCGGGCGGACGAGCTGGGCGGTGGTCGCCTCGACGCCATGGTGTCGGTCAACGCCGCGGCGGCCAAGCTCCGCACCGACCCCGCGCTCGACGGCGTCTGCGAGGCGCTGGTCCCCGTGGCCGGCCTGCTCGCCCTGGCCAGCACGACGCTCCGCCAGTCGGAGTTCTCCGCCTTCGTCGCGCTGGAGAAGCTGCCGCGCGACGAGCGCGAGGCGCTGCTGGCGTCGGTCGACCGGTTCATCACCGCCGAGGACGAGAACCTGCCGAGCCCGCGCGTGCGGGCGTCGCTCGTCGAGCGGTTCGGCGTCTACGGCATCCGGCTGGCCATCGCGGTCCTCCGCACGGGCATCAAGGACGCGCCGACGCTGTCCGCCGAGCTGGTCCGTCGCAGCGGCCTGGACGAGCTGCGTCGCGTGATCGACGTGCACTTCCAGCAGCGGCACGCCGAGCTCAAGGCCCACTCGGCCATCTCGGCGGTCTACCGGGTCCTGCAGGACAACCCGCGCGAGCACACGCAGGAGCTGCTCGAGGACGCGGAGGAGTTCCTCGCCAACGCCCACGCGTTCCGCGAGATGCGCCTGATCAGCCACGTGCGGTCGGTGAAGCTGGCCCTGGCGCCGGAGGAGCTCGAGGAGCTCATCCGCCTGACCGGCGGCAACGGCACCTCGCCCAAGCAGCGGCTCGGCCTCGACGAGGACGTCGACGACCTCACCGCGCACCGCGCCGCCTACGACGCGCTGTGGGCGTGGACCGAGCGGGCCGAGCACCCGCTGATCGACCGCGACACCGCCGCGGCCTGCCGCGTCGTGCGGCGCAGCTGCGAGGGCATCCTCGACGAGCTGTCGCAGGCCCACTTCGCGACGGTCTGAGCCACTACTCGGACGGTGAGCCGAACCCGTAGCTCGTCAAGGTGCGGGCGGCGATGGGCGGCTTCGCCTGGAGCCAGCGTTTCGTCGGGTGCACCGCCGCCATCGTGAACGTCAGGACCAGGAACAGCGCTTGAGCGGCGGTCCAGGCGAGGTCGGAGACGCCCCCGTCGCGGAACGCGGACGTCACGATCATCGCGGGCAGGTGGATGACGGTGAGGACCATCAGCATCGTGCGCGCGGACTGCTGGCGTCGCGCCAGGCTCCGTACTGCCGCGATCTCCAGGATCAGCAGCAGCAGGGCGATCAGCCCGACGCCGGCGAGCGCGACGTCGACGGCGTGGCGGATGTCCTCGGCGGAGTAGTCGTCAGCCTTGTCGCTGATGGACTTGCGCAGCGCCGACCGCAGCTCGTCGATCCGGGTGAGCGCCACGGCCGTCGGCACCAGGAACGCGATGGCGCTGGCGAAGATCGTGGCGTGGGCGAACCCGATGGTGCGGGGCGTCTGGAGCTCCTCGCGCTGCGGCAGCCCGCTGGCGAACGTGGGTCGTGCGGGCGCGGGTCGTTCGGCCCTCCCCGCGGTGTCGTCGGGGGCCTGGTCACCGGGCCGCGCGTCGTCGGACACGTTCACATCCTACGATTTGGCGGCTTGCTTGATGGCTCGTTTCAGCTCGTCGTTGCCCGGCATGACGACGTTGCCGTTGTCGCCGAACACCCGCAGGATCTGGTCGTTCACGACGATCGTCGGGGTGTGCTGGACGTCGGCCTCCTTGGCGAGGTTGACGCCCTCGGCGAGCCAGTCCTCGAACTTCTCGTCCTTGACGCACTTCGAGACCTTGGGCGCACCGGCGCGTTTCGCGAGCGCGATGAGCTTGGCGTCGCTGGGCCCGGCGGTGCCCTCCTTGGGCTGGATCTTGTAGAGGGAGTGGTGGAACTTCCGGTACGCGCGGATGCCGGCGGCGTCGGCGACGCAGGCGGCGGCATTGTGTGCGCGCTCGGTGTACCGGTTGGTGCTGGCGCCGACGAGGAACGGCACGGGCTTGTAGACCAGGGTGATCTTGCCCTTCTTGACCTGCTTGTCGAGGAACTTCTGGCTGCGCTTCTCGAAGATGCCGCAGGACGGGCAGAGGAAGTCCTCGTAGAGCTCGATGGTGACCTTGGGCTTCTTGGCCTTCTTGTCACCGGTGGCGACCGCGGGGGTGAGGACGAAGCCGTGGTCCTTGGAGTGCTTCGGGGCGTCGGCGCCGCTGGTGTCGTCGTCCTTCTGGGACTTGAAGTACGCGCCTGCGGAGATGATGGCGACGGCGGCGAGGACGATGACGATCGTCGCGATGATGCGTCCACGAGCGTCCGTCGACTGGTGCTTCTGCATCATCGCGTCCGCGAGCTCGGCGCGCTTCGGGCCGTCGGCCATGGGTTCCCCCTCTCCCGGTGTCGGGCGCGACGTTACCTGGCGAACCGCGTCCGCGTGGCCACACCTCTGAGGTTTTAGGAACTGCAGGTCAGGGCGTTGCGGGGACGGCGGCGCGCGGCTTGTAGCGCGTGACCGCGACGCCGAGGAGGCAGAGGCCGCCGCCGACGAACGCGAGGGCGGCCGGCACCTCGTCGAGGGCCACCCAGGAGATGAGGGTGGCGACCGCGGGGACGAGGTACGTGGTGGATGCGACCTGCCCGGCGCTGAGGCGCTTGAGGGCGTAGGACCAGGTGCTGAAGCCGATGGCCGTGGGGAAGACGCCGAGGTAGACGAGCCAGACGATGTCGCCGGCGGTGGCGTCGCCGAGCTCGTCGATCAGGCTGGGCGCGTAGGGCAGGCAGACGACCATGCCGACGAGGCACGCGATCCACACGGTGGTGGCGGGCGCGACCGTGCCGAGCGCAGGTTTCTGCGCGAGCACGCCGATGGCGTAGGTGACCGCGGCGACGAGGCAGAGCACGACGCCGGTGGTGCTGGCGGTGGCGACGCCGGAGTCGTCGTTGGTGCTGGCGGCGATGAGCGCGACGCCGGCGAACGCGACCGCGATGCCGACGAGCAGTGGCTTCGGGAAGCCTTCCTTCAGCAGGACCCCCGCGAGCAGCGCGATGAGGATGGGCCCGATGTTGACCACGAGCGCGGACGTGCCCGCGTCGAGGTGCTGCTCACCGGCGTTGAGCGCGACGTTGTAGACGCCGAACCAGAAGACGCCGGCGATGAGGAGGAAGTACAGCGGACGCCCGGTGGGCAGCCGCCGCTGCCACGGCCGCGCGATGATGGTGAGCGCCACGAGCCCGACCGCCAGCCGCCCGAGCGACAGCGGCCCCGGCTCGAACGACTCGCCTGCCGCCCGGATGCCCACGAACGCCGACGCCCACAGCAGCACCGTCACCGCCAGGGCAGGCATGGACAGATCGCGCTCGATGACGGGGGTGCTCACGAGTCAACGCTAGGGCTCAGCACTGACACTTCACGAGCGAAAATCGGACAGCGCAGCGCGGGATTCGGACGGTTTCGCGACATGTGACGCCCAGGGCGTTGTCGGACCCGAATGGCGCATCTGGCGTCACGAATCGATCAGCCGGCACCACGCCCGACGGCCAGGGCGGCGAGAATTGCCCTGCCACCGTCGAGCGTGCCTTCCACCGTTCGGGGATCGGCTTCGCCTCGGGGGTCGACCAGGCGCGCTTCGTCGATGAGGCGCGCGTCGCGGCAGCCGTAGTCGTCGATCACGACTCCCGCGCGCACGCGACCGTGCCGGTAGACGATCAGCCAGCGCGGTCCCAGGTCCAAGGTGCAGACGCGATCTCGTTCCGTCGGTCTCAGCTCCTTGAACGCGTCCCGGAGCTTCGGCAGGTCGGCGGCTCGCACGTGCTGGACCTCCCCGACGTGCTTCCACGCGGCGTCGGCGATGTCCTCGACGTCGCGGTCGGGGTCGAGCGAGCTGTACCCGCAGATCCACGCGTCCTCAGGCGCGGGGAGTGACGGCGCCTCGCGCGCGGGGTCGAAGGTCTCGAAGCCCTCTCCCATCTCGTCGCGCGGCAGCTCCTTCGGGCAGGGTGCTTCGCTCGTGTTGATGCTCTGCGTGGGTCGCACGCGCGGAGCGGGGGCCGTCGTCTCCTCCGACGTCGGAGCGTCGTCGCCGGAGGCCGAGACGAGCCACACAGCAACCAGCGCGACCACGGCCGCCACGGCGACCCCGATCGCGATTCGACGCCGCGCTGGACCCACGCTCGACACGGTAGGCGTTCGTCGGCATGAGCGGGCGGATCGGCCAAAGACAAGCGCCCCACCCGCGGCGTACGGGGTGGGGCGCTGAGTCGGGGGCGGTCTAGCTGCCCAGGTCTCCGCCGTCGGAGTCCAGGGTGACCTCGGCGGTCTTCTTCTGGCCGTCACGGGTGTAGGTGATCGTGATCTTCTCGCCGGGCTGGTAGCCGCGGATGGACGCTACGAGGGCGTTCGAGCTGACCACGGGGGAGTCGTTGACGGCGGTGATGATGTCGCCGGTCTTCAGGCCCGCCTTGTCGCCCGCGCTGCCCTTGTTGACCTCCTTGATCTCCGCGCCGACGCCGGTGATGTCGTCGCTGGAGACGGCCGGGGCGACGGTCACGCCGATGCGGGCGTGCTGCACCTTCTCGCCCTTCACCAGGTGCTTCGACACGTTCTTGGCGAGGTCGATCGGGATGGCGAAGCCGAGGCCGATGGAGCCGGCATCGCCGCTCGTGGTCGTACCCGCGCGGATCGCGGAGTTGATGCCGATGACGTTGCCCTCCATGTCCACCAGCGGGCCACCCGAGTTGCCGGGGTTGATGGCCGCGTCGGTCTGCACGGCGGGGAACACGGTCTGGTCGTTGTCGCCGGCGCCGCCGGAGGAGGCGACCGGGCGGTTCAGCGCGCTGATGATGCCGCTGGTCACCGTGCTGTCGAGGCCGTACGGCGAGCCGATGGCGACGACCTCCTGGCCGACCTCCAGGTTGTTCGACGAGCCGAGCGCGGCCGGGGTGAGGCCGCTCTTGCCGTCGGCCTTGATGACGGCGAGGTCGGTGACCGGGTCGCGACCCAGGATCTCGGCCTTCGCGTTGGTGGCGTCGTTGAACGAGACCGTGATCGAGCCACCGTCGGCCGCCGCCTCGACGACGTGGTTGTTGGTGAGGATCTGCCCGTCGCTGCTGATGATGATGCCGGTGCCGGAGCCGGCCTCCTGGCTGCCGCGGACGTTGATCTGCACCACCGACGGCAGCAGCTTCTGCGCGACCTTCTCGACGTCGCCGGTCGGAGCGCTCTTCGAGTCGTTGCCCGTGTTGAGCGAGCTGACCACGGGGCTGTTGTCGTCGCCGTTGATCGCGTCGTACGCGGCCGCGCCACCGACGCCTGCTGCTGCGGCGATCAGTGCCACCGCTGCGACGCCGGCGACCCGACGACGTCCGCGCTGGTCCGGCGACGGGGGCGTGCCGCCGATCGTGCCGCCGTCGTCGCCACCGTGCGAGCCGTCGTCGGGGTTCACGACAGGCTCGGCCACGGGCATGGTGACTGTCGGCTCGGGGCGGTCGGCCTCGCGCGTCGGGATCTGCTCGGTGGGCTCGGTGTCGGAAGGGGCGGCCGGCGGCGCGGCGGCCGGCGGCTGCTCCTCGGAGACGGGAGCCTGCTCCACCGGAGCCGTCACCTCGGTGTCGGCGGGCTCCGGGTCGTCGACCTTCGTCGGCGGGATGTAGGGCTGCGCGGCGAAGGGATCGTTCGAGTCGCTCATAGCTTCAGATTCTCCCTGATGACTGAGAACGCGCTGAGCGGGACGTGTGAGCCCCGAAAGAACTCAGCTCGGTGGGTCGGACGACGGGATGGTCATCGTGAACAGGCTGCCACCATCAGGAGGCGACGCCGCGGTGACCGTCCCGCCGTGCCGCTCGGCGGCGCGACGGACGATCGACAGGCCGAGCCCGGAGCCGGGCAGTGTGCGCGCCTCGCTGGAGCGGTAGAAGCGGTCGAAGACGTGCGGGAGGTCGTCCTCGGCGATGCCGGGGCCCTCGTCGCGCACGGTCAGCTCCCCGTTGGCCAGGCGCACGGTGACGGTGCCGCCTTCCGGGCTCCACTTCACCGCGTTGTCGAGCAGGTTCGTGACGGCACGCTCGAGGAGCGCCGGCTCGCCGAACACCGACCACGACTCGGCGTCGACGTCGATCTCCACACCGGTGGCGCGCGGGCGGACCCGGTCGACGGCGGACATCACCGCGTCGGCCAGGTCGAGCGGCTCGGGATCGCGGACCATGGGCTCGTCGCGGGCGAGCTCGACGAGGTCGCCGACCAGCGTCGTCAGCTCGAGCAGCTGGGCGCGGACGTCGTCCATGATCTCGGTGCGCTCGCCCGGCGACAGGGTGCGCTCGGGGTCCTCGGACGCCTGGCCGAGCAGCTCGATGTTCGTGCGCAGACTGGTGAGCGGCGTGCGCAGCTCGTGCCCCGCATCGGCCACCAGCTGGCGCTGCCGGTGCTGCGACGCGTCGAGCGCCAGGAGCATCTGGTTGAACGACGCGGTGAGGCGGGCCAGCTCGTCGTGGCCGGTGACCTCGATCGGTCGCAGCTCGTTGGTCCGCGCGACGCGCTCGGTGGCTGCGGTGAGGCGGCGCACCGGGCGCAGGCCGTTGGCGGCCACCACCCAGCCGGCGCCGCCGGCGAGCACGACGCCCGCCGCGCTGCACAGCCAGAGCATCAGGCGCAGCCGGTCGAGGGCCTGCTGGATCGACTCCATCGGCTGCGCGAGCACCAGCGCCGTGCCGGCACCTGCCTGCACGGCGACGACGCGGTACAGCTCGCCGTCGATCGTGGTGGAGCGGCGCGACGTCTTCGCCTGCCCGATCGACACCTCGATCTCGTGGTGGTTGAGCGGGAGCGTCGCGGTGTCGCCCTTGCGGTTGAACACCTGGCCGCCGCGCACGACGAAGATCTTGATGCCGACGACGTCGAGCTCCTCCGTGGTCGGCGTGTAGCCGGCGGAGACGGCGGCGTTGGCACGGCGGAGCATCGAGTCGTCGAGCGAGCTCTCGAACTCCGCGCGCACCGTGAAGAAGACGATGGCGCTGACGGCGGACAAGGTGACGGCGACGGCCGCCGTGGTCAGCAGCGCGACACGTAGTGCGAGCGACGCCCGGGCGGTGAGGGGGTGGATCAGCTCGCGGATCGTGCTCATGGGGGAGTCTCGCGCAGCACGTACCCGACGCCGCGGACCGTGTGCAGCAGGCGCTCCTCGCCCTCGGCCTCGAGCTTGCGCCGGACGTAGCCGACGTAGACCTCGAGCGAGTTGGCCGTGGTGGGGAAGTCGAAGCCCCACACCTCCTCGAGGATGAACGAACGCTCCAGCACGCGCTTCGGTCGGCGCATGAACAGCTCGAGCAGCGCGAACTCGGTGCGGGTGAGCGACAGGGCACGGTCGCCTCGGGTGACGTCGCGCGTGACCGGGTCGAGGGTCAGGTCGGAGAACGTGAGCGGGGCCTCGTCGGCCTCCAGCTCGGCCCGCCGCGCGGCGCGACGGTGCAGGGCACGGACGCGGGCCAGCAGCTCGTCCAGCGCGAAGGGCTTGGTGAGGTAGTCGTCGGCACCGGCGTCGAGACCGTCGACGCGGTCGTTGACGGCGTCGCGCGCGGTGAGCACGAGGATGGGGACGTCGTTGCCGGCGCTGCGCAGGGCTCGCGTGGCCTCGAGGCCGTCCAGCCGCGGCATCATCACGTCCATGACGATGACGTCGGGGTCGACCTGGGGCACCCGCACGAGCGCCTCCGCTCCGTCGGACGCGAGCTCGACGCTGTAGCCGTTGAACTCCAGGGAACGGCGCAGCGAGTCACGCACCGCCCGGTCGTCGTCGACCACGAGAATCCGCATGACCCCAGTGTGCCGGGTGCGGCTGAGTCCTCGCTGAGACGCCGGTCGACGTGGGCTCGCCTCCGTCCGAAGGTCGCTAGCGGCGGAGCCGCGGGAGGGAGCTCTGCGACCGAAGCGACGTCACCGTCAACTCCCACGGAAGGTCGCTTCGCTTCGCTCCCGGGCTTCGCCCTAGCGACCGCGGGCTGGCGTCGCGCCCGAAGACCGACGGTCGGGTCCTCGCTCGGCTCGCCTCCGTCCGACGGTCGCTAGCGGCGGAGCCGCGGGAGGGAGCTCTGCGACCGAAGCGACGTCACCGTCAACTCCCACGGAAGGTCGCTTCGCTTCGCTCCCGGGCTTCGCCCTAGCGACCGCGGGCTGCCGTCGCGCCCGCAGACCGACGGTCAGTCCTCGGACGGTCCGTCGAGCAGCGACTGGGCGGCCGCGGTGGCGCGGGCGCCGTACGTGCCGCCGAACAGCACGGCGTGCACGAGCAGCGGGTGCAGCTGGTGCAGGCCGACGCGCTCCTTCCAGCCCTCCGCGAGCGGCGCGGCCTCGTCGTAGGCGTCGAGCACGCGCTGCAGGTGCGGGAGGCCGAACAGCGCGAGCATCGCCAGGTCGGTCTCGCGGTGGCCGCCGTGGGCGGCGGGGTCGATCAGCCAGGCGTCGCCGTCGGTGCCCCACACGACGTTGCCCGACCACAGGTCACCGTGGATGCGGGCGGGCGGCTCGGCCTCGCCGGCGAAGTCGTGGATGCGACGCATCGCGGCCTCGATGGTGTTGGCCTGCTCGATGCTGAGGGCCTTGCGGTCGACGGCTGCCCGCACGTACGGCATCACCCGCCGCGACGCGTAGAACTCCGGCCAGGTAGGCAGCGGCCGGTTGGGCAGCGGTGCGAGACCGATGTAGCCGTCGACGTCGGCACCGAACTGCTCGGCGCCCGCGGCGTGCAGGGCGGCCAGCGACTGGCCGAGCCGCTCGGCCGCGTCGGTGGTGGGCTTCCCCGGCTCGACCCAGGCGACGATGATGCAGTCGTCGGCGACGGCGAGCAGCTCGGCCACGCGAGCGCCCTTGGCCTCGGCGAGCCACTTCAGGCCCTCGGCCTCGCGCGCGAAGAAACCCTCGGGCGGCTGCGGACGGGTCTTGATGATCGCGTTGCGCCCGTCGCTCAGGCGCAGGCGCGTGGAGGTGCAGATGTCGCCGCCGGCCACGGGCGTCGTCGAGATGACGCCGTGGCCGAGGAGCGCCTCGGCCCGCGCCGCGGTGCCCGACATCCGTGCCATGCCTGCGACGTTACCGGGAAAGCTGGGCACGTTGGCGAAGTCCCCGCGCCGCCCGGACGCCCCCGCATCCCGCCTGACATCGTTCTCGGCCCTCGCAAGACAACCCCGGTATGGCTTCGGACCTCGGCCTCGTCAGGCGGGCGCGGATGACGCCCGGATCGACTGCGCGGACTTCACCAACGCACCCCGGGCGCAAACTCCGGAAGTCGTTCGATGATCTCGTCGGCCGTGCGCTCCACCATCTCGAGCACCTCGGCGAAGCCTTCGGGCCCGCCGTACCAGGGATCGGGCACCTCGGCGTCGGGGCTCGGCGCCTCGGGGTCGAACGACCGGAACATGCGCACCTGCTGCTGCGCCTCGACGGTCGGGGCCTGCTCGATCATGTCGGCGTAGTTGCTCTGGTCCATGGCGAGCAGGAGGTCGTTCTCGGCGTACCAGTCGGGCGAGAACGTGCGGGCGACGTGCCGGGTCGCGTCATAGCCGGCGTCGGTGAGGGTGGTGGCGGCGCGCCGGTCCATCGGCTCGCCCCGGTGCCACCCGCCCGTGCCCGACGACGACACGACGACCTGGTCAGTGAGCCCGGCGCGGTCGATGCGGTCCTGGAGGACGACGTGGGCCATGGGGGACCGGCAGATGTTGCCGAGGCAGACGATCCCGATGCGGAACGGCTCGCTCACCGCTTCGCGAACCCCCCGAGGATCGCGTTGACGATCGAGATGACGATCGAGCCCAGCAGCGCCCAGCCGAAGCTCTCGACGTAGAAGGCGACGTCGAGCTCGCCGGTGATCTTGTCCGTCAGCATCAGGAGCAGCGCGTTGATGACGAGCAGTGCGAAGCCGAGCGTCACGATGATGAACGGCAGCGACAGCACCTTGACCACCGGACCGACGAACGAGTCGATGATCGTGAAGACGGCCGCCACCGCGGCGAGCGTGAGGAGCCGGTCGGACGTCGAGTCGGACTCCACGCCGATGCTCATGTGCGAGCCGAGGAGCCACGCGGCGACCGCGAGCGACGCGGCGCTGAGGATCCAGGACGTGATCAGTCGGGGCATGCGCCCAGCCTATGGGCTGGACCCGATCCGTCCTCCGCGCGACGCGGAAGTGCCTGCTCCTACCCGGGCCAAGAGGGGGCACCCTAGTGTTGCTGGGTGTTGACATCACACCCTGGCGGCGCGCCAGCGGTGCGAGTCCGAGCAGATGGAGCGGAGGTGGGCGCATGTCGGCGACGAGGCTCCTGGTACTCGGTGTCGTGCACCTCTCTGGCGGCGCGCACGGCTACCAGGTGCGGTCCGAGCTGCAGGGCTGGCGTGCGGAGATCTGGGCCAAGATCAAGCCCGGCTCGATCTATCACGCGCTGAAGAAGGCGGCCGCTGATGGCCTCCTCACCGAGCACGCCGAGCCGGGCAGCTCCGGCCCGGAACGCGTTCTGTACCGCGTGACAGCTCGGGGACGTGACGAGATGGTCGAGCTGGTCCGCGACGGGCTGCGGCGCACCCATGACCCCACCATGCTGAACGCGTCGATCGCCATGCTGCCCATGCTGACGAGGGCAGATGCCATCGCGCACGTCGACGAGCGGGTCGCGCGCCTGGAAGCGGAGCTCGTGGAGCAGACCACGTGGCGGGAGCACCCGAATCCCGACGTTCCCGAACACGTCCGCGATCAGGCCGAGCTGTGGGCGGGACATGCACGCACCGAGCTGGAGTGGGCGAAGAGCCTGAGCCAACGACTGGCTGAGGGCGCCTACACCATGGCCGATGATCCGGGGTCGTGGCGAACCGTCCACTAATCAACCTTGACTAGATGTTTCTCCTCGCCTACCGTGGACCAAGTAATCAAACTTGACTAGTCAGTCAAGCCCGGACATGGCAGGGAGAGCCGCATGAGCACCATCCTCAAGAACAGCTCGCAGACCGTCGCGCGCACGCCCAGGCGGGCGAGCAGCATCGGGGTCTGGATCCTGCACGTCGTGCTGGCGGCGATCATCGCCGGTGGCGGCATCTCGAAGCTCGCCGGCGACCCGGCGATGGTCGACATGTTCGCCGACATCGGGGCCGGCCAGTGGCTCCGGTACCTGGTCGGAGCGCTGGAGGTCGCGGGAGGGATCGGACTGCTGATCCCGGCTCTGGCGGGCCTGGCCGGTCTCGGGTTGGCGGCATTGCTGACCGGTGCTGTCATCACTGATCTGTTCGTGATCGAGCAGAGCCCTTGGCTGCCGCTCGCCCTTCTCGTCGTGGCGGCCGTGATCGCAAGGGCGCGGTGGTCGCGCACCGAGGCCGTCGTCGGCACACTGCTCAGGCGCTGAGACCAACCTCTCGAACGGAGATGTGAGATGAACGAGATGGCCTTCCGCGTGACATCACACGACGGCACCACCATCGCCTACGACCGGAAGGGAAGCGGCCCGGCTGTCGTCCTGGTGGGCGGCGCACAGGACGACGGAGCCGAGAACGCTTCCTTGGTCCCTGCTCTCGCCGAGCACTTCACGGTCTACAACTATGCCCGTCGGGGACGCGGCGCGAGCGGCTTCACCGAGCCCTACGCCGTGGAGCGGGAGATCGAGGACCTCGATGCGTTGGTCGCGGAGGCCGGCGGTTCGGCGCACCTGTTCGGGGCGTCCTCTGGGGGCGCTCTGGCGCTGGAGGCCGCCGCGGCCGGGTCAGCCATCGACCGGATCGCGGTGTGGGAGGTGCCGTACGCGGTCGGGGACGACCTACGTCCGCGATTCGAGGAGTACGTCGCGGACACGCGACGCGCCTTCGACGCCGGACGAGACGAGGAGGTTCTCGAGCTGTTCATGCGGATGACCGGCGCCTCCGACGACAACATCGCGGCCAGGAAAGCGGCAGGCAAGCAGACGGCGCATTGGGCGGAGTCGGTCGCCCTCGCGCCCACGCTGGTCCATGACAGCCTCTTCCTCAACCGCTACCAGCTGCCGGCCGATCGACTGGCAACGGTGACCCAACCGGTCCTGATCACCACCGGAGGACCGATCACGGTCCCCTACATGGCAGGCCTGCCCTCGGACTTCTTCGACCGCGCAGCCGACGAGCTTGCCGACCTCCTGCCCCACGCCCGACGGGAGACCCTCGAGGGGCCGGATCACGTCGTCGACCCACAGATCCTCGGCCCGCTGTTGCTGCAGTTCTTCAGCGAGCACTGAGGGGCCCGCGGGTGTCGCGGGAAGACCACGCGTCGTGTTCTACTGCGGCGGCGGGAGCGAGGGCTCGGGCTCGACGGCGCGGGCGGTCTGGGCCATGACGATGCCGCCGAGGACGGCCGCCATGCCGAGGAGCTGCACCGGCGTGAGGCTCTCGCGGAACCAGGCCCAGCCGACGGTGGCGGCGACGACCGGCTCGAGCATCGCGACGATGCTCACGACGGTCGCGCTCAACGTCCGCAGGGCGACGAGCA
The DNA here is from genome assembly GCF_008039565.1 of Aeromicrobium terrae. GTDB lineage: Bacteria > Actinomycetota > Actinomycetes > Propionibacteriales > Nocardioidaceae > Aeromicrobium > Aeromicrobium terrae. The sequence goes on along the minus strand of NZ_VDUX01000006.1, from coordinate 143,797 downwards.
GCAGGAAGAACGGCGTCACCGTGCCGAGCAGGACGACGTAGATCATCGCCACCCACGCGGGCAGCGACGTCTCGGACAGCCGGCCCAGCATCGAGACGTCGTGGCCGAGGGCGTCGGCGGTCCAGGCCGGCTGGACGAGGTTCATCGCGACCGCCGCGACGGCGAACGACCAGAGGATCGTGCGCAGCGGGCCACCGCTCTCGACGGTGTGGCTGTGCTCGCCCATCAGGAAGTAGGCGGCGAAGCAGACAGCGGCGCCGAGGGCCATGGCGACGCCGAGGCCGTCGAGCGTCAGGCCGTCCCAGACCTGGCTCACCACCGCCAGGCCGCCGACCGCCAGTCCGAGCGCGGGCCACATGCGCGGGTGCACGGCCTCGCGCCGCACCACTCGCACCCACAGCACCACGAGCACCGGCCCGAGGTACTCCAGCAGCAGCGCGATGCTCAGCGGCAGCCGGTTGATCGCGACGTTGTACGTCCACTGCACGCCGGCGAACCCGACCAGCCCGAGACCGACGATCAGCAGCAGCTCGCGGCCCCGCGGCACGCGCAGCGCGGCCCGATCGAACAGCAGCGCGATCAGCACGAACGCCGCGAAGGCCGCCGTGATGCGGACCGTCGTGAACGTGTCCGTGGGCGTTCCGGTGCGCAGCGGGATGCGCGACACCCCGGCGTTCAGCCCGAACAGCGTCGCCGCGAGCACCACGAGCGCGTAGGCCAGCCGGTGCTCACGGGTCACGGGCTGATTGTGCACCGTGACGGGGATAGCCTCGCTGCATGCCCATCCCACCGGCCCGGAAGGTTCTCGACGGCATCCCGCCCTACAAGCCCGGGAGGCCCGCCGACAGCGACGACCTCAAGCTGTCGAGCAACGAGAACCCGTACCCGCCGCTCCCCGGCGTCATGAAGCGCGCCACCGAGGCGCTCGAGCGGATCAACCGCTACCCCGACGCCGGCATGACCGACCTGTACGACGCCCTCGGCAAGAAGTTCGACCTCCCGACGGAGCGGTTCGCCGCCGGCACCGGATCGGTCGCCGTGCTGTTCTCGCTGCTGTCGGCGTACTGCGAGGCCGGCGACGAGATCGTCTACGCCTGGCGCTCGTTCGAGGCGTACCCGATCGCCGCCGACATGACCGGCGCCACCTCGGTCCGTGTCCCGCTGCGGCCCGACGCCACGCACGACCTCATCGCGATGGCCGAGGCGGTCACCGAGCGCACCAAGGTCGTCCTCGTCTGCACCCCGAACAACCCCACCGGCCCGGCCGTCACGCAGGAGGTGCTCGAGTCGTTCCTCGACGTCGTGCCCGACCACGTGCTCGTGGTGGTCGACGAGGCGTACGTCGAGTTCGTCCGCAGCGAGGACGCCGCCAGCGGCCTGTCCTGCTTGCTCGACGGTCACGACAACGTCGTCGTCCTCCGCACGTTCTCCAAGGCCTACGGCCTGGCCGGCCTGCGCGTCGGCTACGCGATCGCCGACCCCGACGTCGCGGCGTCGATCCGCAAGGCGACGCCGCCGTTCACCGTCACCGACCTCGCCCAGGCGGCCGCCGTGGCGTCGCTGGAGTCGGAGGACGAGCTGATGGAGCGGGTCGAGTCGATCGTCGGCGAGCGCACCCGCGTGCGGCGCGCGCTCATCTCCCAGGGGTGGGAGGTCCCCGACTCCCAGGCCAACTTCGTCTGGCTGCCGCTGGGCGACGACGCGACCGCGTTCGCCGAGGCCTGCGCCCCTCTCTCGGTGCGTCCGTTCGCCGGCGACGGGGTGCGCGTCAGCATCGGCGATCCGGCGGCGAACGATCGCTTCCTGAAGGCCTCCGCGGCCTTCCGCGCCTGATACCCTTGCGCCAGATGTGACAGCGGTCACGTCCACCCGATTTCGAGTCCACCACCCATGCGGCCCGGCGTCGGGCCAGACTCGACACCGGTGCGGCAACCCCGTCAACCGGCCGAGATGAGGGGATCTCATGACCATTCCGGTGAGCGCATCCGTAGAGTCGGCGCCGGGCGCCGACCTCCCGCTCGTCCAGCTGCTCAGCCCTGAGGGCGAGCGCCTGCAGCACCCGGAGTTCCACTTCGACGGCGACGACGCCGCGATCCGCAGCCTCTACCGCGACCTCGTCATGTCGCGTCGCATCGACAACGAGGCCTTCGCGCTCCAGCGCCACGGTGAGCTCGGCCTCTGGCCGCAGGCCCTCGGCCAGGAGGCCGCCCAGGTCGGCTCCGCCCGCGCGCTCCGCAAGCAGGACTACGCGTTCCCCACGTACCGCGAGCACGGCGTGGCGTACTGCCTCGGCGTCGACCCCGCCCTCGCACTGTTCCGCGGCGTCTCCCTCGGCGGGTGGGTCCCGGCGGAGCACGGCTTCGCGCTCATCAGCATCATCATCGGCGCGCACACCCTGCACGCCACCGGCTACGCGCTCGGATTGTCGCTCGACGGCGTCGTCGGCACGGGCGACCCCGACCGCGACGCCGCCGTCATCGCCTACTTCGGCGACGGCGCGAGCAGCCAAGGCGACGTCAACGAGGCGTTCGACTTCGCGGCCGTCAACCACGCGCCCGTCGTCTTCTTCTGCCAGAACAACCAGTACGCGATCAGCGTGCCGGTGTCCCGCCAGATGACCGTCCCGGTCGCGCAGCGCGCGGCCGGCTTCGGCTTCCGGGGCGTCCGCGTCGACGGCAACGACGTCCTCGCCTGCCAGGCGGTCACCGCGGCGGCGCTCCAGCAGGCTCGCGACGGCGGCGGCCCGATGCTCATCGAGGCGGTCACCTACCGCATGGGTGCGCACACCACGTCCGACGACGCCTCCCGCTACCGCGACGCCGACGAGGTCGAGGAGTGGAAGGCCAAGGACCCGATAGCAAGAGTTGAAGCGTACTTGCGGTCGAACGGCACCATTGATCAGTTTTTCACCGACATCGCGGCCGAGGCCGAGCAGCTGGGCGAGGACATCCGCGCCGCCTGCCACGCCCTGCCCGAGCCCGACCTGGCGGCGCTGTTCGACCAGGTCTACACCGAGCAGACCGACGAGCTGAAGGAGCAGCAGGCGGCCTACGTCGCCTGGCGCAGCCAGTACGAGGGGGTCGAGTCATGAGCGACAAGCTGCCGATCGCGAAGGCCATCAACGCCGGGCTGCGCGCCGCGCTGGAGTCCGACGAGAAGGTGCTCGTCATGGGCGAGGACGTCGGCCCGCTGGGCGGCGTCTTCCGCGTCACCGACGGGCTCCAGAAGGACTTCGGCGAGAGCCGCGTCATGGACACCCCGCTGGCCGAGTCCGGCATCGTCGGCACCGCCATCGGTCTGGCGTTCCGCGGCTACCGGCCGATCGTCGAGATCCAGTTCGACGGCTTCGTCTACCCCGCGTACGACCAGATCGTCAGCCAGGTCGCCAAGCTGCACTTCCGCAGCAGCGGCGCCGTGCGCATGCCCATCGTCATCCGCATCCCCTACGGCGGCGGCATCGGCGCGGTCGAGCACCACTCCGAGAGCCCCGAGGCGCAGTTCGTCATGACCGCCGGCCTCAAGGTCCTCGCCCCGGCCACCGCCAACGACGCCTACTGGATGATCCAGCAGGCCGTGCAGACCGACGACCCGGTCGTCTTCATGGAGCCCAAGCGGCGCTACTGGGAGGCCGGCGAGGTCGACCTCGACTCGGAGCCGATGTCGCCCTGGCAGTCGCTGATCCGCCGCGACGGTTCCGACGCCACGCTCATCACGTACGGCCCGATGGTCACCACCTGCCTCGAGGCGGCGGAGGCCGCCAACGAGGACGGCGTCGACCTCGAGGTCATCGACCTTCGCACGCTGTCGCCGCTCGACCTGGCCCCGGTGCACGAGTCCGTGCGCCGCACCGGTCACGCGATCGTCGTGCACGAGGCGTCGCGCACGCTCGGCCTCGGCGCCGAGGTCGCCGCCCGCGTCACGGAGGAGTGCTTCTACTCCCTCGAGTCGCCGGTGCAGCGCGTCACCGGTTACGACACTCCCTACCCGCCCAGCCGTGTCGAGGACGACTTCCTGCCGGGGATCGACCGCATCCTCGACGCCGTCGACCACGCCCGCGCGTACTAGGAGCTGTTGCATGAGCGAGTTCAGGCTGCCCGACGTCGGTGAGGGACTCACCGAGGCCGAGATCGTCACCTGGCGTGTCGCCGTGGGCGACACCGTCAAGGTCAACGACGTCATCGTCGACATCGAGACCGCCAAGTCCATCGTGGAGCTGCCCAGCCCGTACGCCGGCGTCGTGACGGCGCTGCTCGTCGAGGAGGGCAACACGGTGCCGGTGGGCACGCCGATCATCGCCATCGGCGACCGCGAGGCCGCCGACGCGTTCTCCAGCACGGCCACCGCCGGCTCGATCGTCGAGGGCGAGACCGCCCCCGCGCCGACCGAGAAGGAGCCCGAGCGCCAGGCGGTGCTCGTCGGCTACGGTCCGCGGTCCGGTGCACCCGCACGCCGGCGCAAGGCCAACGTCGCGCCGCGCGACGTCGAGCAGACCTACCCCGCGCCCGCCCGCGCGCTGGCCAAGCCGCCCGTGCGGAAGCTGGCCAAGGACCTCGGCATCGACCTCGCCGAGGTGCCGTGCGACGGACCCGTCGTCACCCGCGCCGACGTCGAGGCCTACGCCGCGAACCGTGACGGCGGCAGCGAGGGGACGTTGAGCTTGTCGAAGCGTCCTTTCGCGCCCCCACCGCAGAGCGGCGGGAGGTACCCCCAGCTCAAGGACCACGATGGCGACGTCCGCATACCGATCAAGGGCGTGCGCAAGTGGACCGCCGACGCGATGGTGGCGTCCGCGTTCACCGCGCCGCACGTCACCGAGTGGATCACCGTCGACGTGAGCCGCACGATGGAGCTCGTCACCCGGCTGAAGGCCGACCGCGCGTTCTCCGACGTCAAGGTGTCGCCGACGCTGGTCGTCGCCAAGGCGGTCTGCCTCGCGATGCGCCGCACCCCGGAGCTGAACTCGCAGTGGGACGGCGACGCGCAGGAGATCGTGCTCAAGGGCTCGGTCAACCTCGGCATCGCCGCGGCCACCGACCGCGGCCTCGTCGTGCCCAACATCCCGGGCGCGCAGGACAAGTCGCTGCACGAGCTCGCCGAGGCACTCGACGAGCTCACCGCCACGGCTCGCGCGGGCAAGACGCAGCCGGCCCAGATGAGCGGCGGCACATTCACCATCACGAACATCGGCGTCTTCGGCGTCGACGCCGGCACGCCGATCATCAACCCGGGTGAGTCTGGGATCCTCAGCGTCGGGGCCATCGAGAAGCGGCCGTGGGTCGGCGACGACGACGAGATCGTCGCGCGCTGGGTCACCACGCTCGCGCTGAGCTTCGACCACCGGGTCGTCGACGGCGAGCAGGGCTCCCGCTTCCTGGCCGACGTCGCTGCGATCCTGCGCGACCCGGCCACCGCTCTCACGTACTGAGCAGCCCCGCGTAGCCGTCGAGCAGCCCGTCCAGGGCCAGCTCGAACATGGCGTCCGGCCGGTCCGCGGCGGCCGCGAACGCCGCGGCCGCCTGCGGGTGGGACTGGGTGATCGGGTCGTCCTCGCCGAGGCTGCCCGGGTCGACCGCGCTGCCGGTGGCGAGCACGGTGGTCCCGCGGACGAGCGACCAGGCCTGCTCGAGCGAGAAGCCGCTGCGCTGGAGGAGGTCGAGCACCGACTCGACGACGTCGAGCATCGAGGGCGTGACGGCGGGCCGGCTCATCACCAGCGGCAGCACGCCCGGGCGCTTCCGCAGCGCCTCCCGCAGCTCGGTGCCGTACGCGCGCAGCACAGGACGCCAGTCCGTGGTCGTGTCGATGGCCGGGACGGCGTCGCCCACCACGACCTCGACGATGCCGTCGAGCAGGGCCTCGCGGTTCGCGACGTAGTGGTACAGCGTCATCGCCTCGACGCCCAGGTCCGCGCCGAGGCGTCGCATCGTCAGGCGGTCCAGACCCTCTCGGTCGACGAGCGCGACGGCTGCGCGCAGCACCCGGTCGCGGCTCAGTCCGGCCCGCTGCACGGCCACGGGGTCTCCTTCGTTTGGCTTTCTTACAGTGTAAGGGTACCGTCTCTTACGTTGTAAGAGAATCGACACGCAAGGAGATCATCATGAATCGAACCCGAGGGTGGTTGCTGGCCGGCGCGCTCACCACCATCGCCCTGACCGTCGCGCCGCTGATCGACATGCAGAACGGCGACTCGATCGCCGCCCACGTCCGCGACGCCTACCCGGGCTGGAGCGCGTCGGACGTCGACGCCGACCGCACCGCCATCGGCGCCTACCTGGTCACCGTCGGCGCCCTCGGCGTCATCGGGTACCTGGTGTCGCTGTGGATCGCCCGCCGGCCCACCATGACGGCTCGCTGGACGACGGCCTCGCTGCTGGGGCTCGGCGTCGTCGTGGCCCTGACGAACCTCTCGATGGGCGGAGAGGCCTACGACCGGATCGTCCCGACGCCCTACGCCGTCGCCTGGCTGGTCCCGGTGCTGATCGGCGCGATGGCGGTGGTCTCGGTCTGGCGCGGCGACACCGCTAGGCGCTGAGACGTTCGCCGGCCTCCACCCGCACGCCCACGGTGTTGCCGGGTGGGGCCAGCGGGCAGCGCCAGCGGTCGTCGTACCGGCACGACGGGTGGTAGGTGAAGTTGAGGTCGAGCACGAGCTCGTCGCCGTCGGTGCCGAGCCACGCGCCCTTCGCGGTGTCCAGCAGGTACCGCCCGGCGCCGTAGCTCTCCTGGCCGGACGTGCCGTCCTTGATCGGCACGAACAGCCCGCCGGCGTACTGGTGCAGCCGCCAGACGTCGAGCGACCCGACGCCCGGGACGTCGAGTGCCCCGATGCGCACCATCGTCACGTTGCCGTCGTCGCCGCCGTCGACAGTACGTTCTGCCGCCCACGGCCCGGCACCCCCGCCGGGGCGGTCGTCGGGATCGGCCGGTCCGATCGGCGCCGAGAGGCGCCATGCCGGGTCGTACGGCCAGTAGGGCAGGCCGGTCTCCCGGAGCGGGTCGCGGGCCGGCAAGGGGGACTGCGGATGCGTGCGGAACAGGTCGTCGCGACCGGCGCGCCACGTCGCGTGGCCGCGCTCCGGGTCGTCGTCCGCGCACACCTCTGCGTAGAGGGCGCTCATCCTGGTCCGCCAGTCGACGAGCGTCACGGGGGAAGGCTGCACGTTCCTAGACTGGGCTGGTGACGACGCCGGAGCAAGCGAGAGGCGCTGTCACGATCTGGCTGGTGGCGCTCGCGGTCTACATGCTCGCGGTGTTCCACCGCTCGTCGCTGGCAGTGGCCGGACTGGCCGCCACCGAGCGGTTCGACATCACGGCCGCCCAGCTGTCGACGTTCGCGGTGCTGCAGCTGCTCGTCTACGCCGGGCTCCAGGTGCCGGTCGGCCTGATCCTCGACCGGTTCGGGTCGCGCCGGGTGATGCTCGTCGGGGTCCTGGTCCTGATCGCCGCGCAGACCGGGTTCGCCCTGGCCGACTCCTACGGCCTGGCCCTCGTGGCCCGCGCGTTCGTCGGCATGGGCGACGCCATGACGTTCGTCTGCGTCCTGCGCCTGGTGAACACCTGGTTCATCTCCCGCCGCATCCCGCTCGTCACGCAGCTGACCGGCGTGCTCGGGCAGCTCGGCGCGATCGCCGCGGCGGCGCCGATGACATGGTCGCTGCGCGAGCTCGGCTGGACCCGTTCGTACCTGATCGCCGCCTCGATCGGCGTCGTGCTGGCCGTCGCCCTCGTCGTGATCATCCGTGACAGCCCCGAGCAGCGCATCGTCTCCGGAGCGCCGCTGTCGCTCGCGACCGTGCGGCGCAGCCTGGCGGACTCGTGGGAGCACCCGGGCACGCGACTCGGCTTCTGGACGCACTTCTCCACGCAGTTCAGCGCAACGACGCTCGCGCTGCTGTGGGGCTACCCGTTCTTCGTGCAGGGCGAGCACCGCTCCGACGCCGAGGCGGGCCTGCTGCTCACGCTGCTGGTCGTCGCCGTCATGGCGGCCGGGCCCGTGCTCGGCTGGCTGATCACCCATCACCCGTGGCACCGCTCGACGCTCGTGATCGGCATCGTGGCGTCGATCGCCGTGGTGTGGACCGTCGTGCTCGTCTGGCCGGGCACGGCACCTTCGTGGCTGCTGGTGCTGCTCGTCCTGGTCGCGGGGGTCGGCGGTCCCGCGTCGATGATCGGGTTCGACTTCGGCCGCAGCTTCAACCCGGCGTCACGTCTCGGCGCCGCCACGGGAATCATCAACCAGGGCGGCTTCCTCGCCAGCCTGGTGCTCGTGCTCGGCATCGGCGTCGTGCTCGACTGGCGCACGCCTGGCGCGAGCACCGACTACTCGCCCGGGGCGTTCCGCTGGGCGATGTCGTGCCAGTACGTGTTCTGGGCGCTGGGCCTGACCCAGCTCGTCCGCTACCGCGTCCGGGCCCGGGCGCGGCTCAAGGCCGACGACCCCGAGGCCTGGGCGCGGATGTCCGGCCTGGGCTGATGCCGACGGGACTCAGGCCGCGTCGGGCTCACGGACGAACATGATGTTCGTCTTGCCGGCGTGCTCGAGCTCGCCGACCGGCTCGAAGCCGCGCTGCTCGTGGAACGCGAGGGACGCGTCGTTGGTCTCGTAGACCTCGAGCGCGACGGGCTTCTCGCCCTCGATCTCGTCGTACAGGCGCGACGCGACGCCGAGGCGGCGGTGCGTGTCGGCCACGACGATGCGGTCGAGGTAGACGTAGTCGTCCAGGCGCTTCTCGAACCACTCGTAGCGGCTCGACTCGTAGGTGGCGCCGGGCGGCAGCGTGATGACGAAGCCGGCGATGTCGCCGTCGTCGTCCACGACCAGGGCCTGGTCGGCCTGCTTCACGAGGAGCGCGAGGCCCTCGCGGTCCAGCGGGCCGACGCCCTCGAGCGCCGTCTGGTTGATGTCGACCACGGTGTCGAGGTCGTCGAACGTGATGTCTCGGACAGTCATGTCTGGGCTCATTGCGTTCGACGTTACGTCAACCTGGCGCCTCGATCGAGCCGAGGGCCCGATGCCATGAGGCATCTCACACTGGTCTCGATACGCCGGGCGGCTTCGCCGCAGCACACTCGACCTGCCGTCGGCGTTCGGCCGCAAGCGGCCTCAGCCGACGTCAAACGTGATCCCCGTCGCCTTCTCCGACGCGGACCACAGCTGAGCAGCCAGATCGGGGTCTCGGGCGATGCGCGTCATGCCCGCCCGCTTCGGTCGGCCGCGGTACCCGCCGGGCCCGTTGGGGCCGAAGTACTCGCCGCCCTCGAGGCCCGGCTCGGTGGCCGCGCGCAGGGCCGGCCACGCGCCGGCGGCCGGCGACTGCCCGATGATCTTGGAGACCTGGAAGACTCCGGTGGCGAACAGCTTGTTGCCCATGGCGAGGCCGGTCTTCTGCAGGTTGGTCGCCGAGTAGCCGGGGTGCGCGGCGACGCTCAGGACGTCGACGCCGGCCGCCTTCACCCGGCGGTCCAGCTCCTTGGCGAAGAGCAGGTTCGCGAGCTTGGTCTCGCCGTAGACCCGCCACTTCCCGTAGCGACGCGACGAGCCCTCGGGCGTGAGCGTGTCGAGGTCGATGCCGCGGGCCCAGGCGTGCGCGAGCGAGCTGATGGTCACGACGCGCGCGGAGCTGGACGTCAGCAGCGGCCAGAGCGTCGCCGTCCAGGCGAAGTGGCCGAGGTGGTTGGTGCCCATCTGCAGCTCGAACCCGTCGGCGGTGGTGGCCTTCGGCGTCGCCATGATGCCGGCGTTGTTGATGAGGATGTCGACGCGGTCGTAGCGCTGACGGACCTCCTCGGCGGCGGCGACGGTGCCGGCGAGCTCGGACAGGTCGAGGTCGACGACGTCGACGACGGCTCCCGGCACCTTGTCCTCGATGTCGGCGACGGTGGCCTTCGCCTTCTCGGCGTTGCGGGCGGTCACGACCAGCTCGGCGCCCTTGCGCGCGAGCTCGAGCGCCGTGTGGTGCCCGAGCCCGAAGCCGGTCACGCCGGTGATGACGGCGCGCTTGCCGGTGAGGTCGGGGATGTCGTCAGTCGTCCAGGTCACGGAGAGAACGGTACCTAGCGAGTCAGCGCCATGCCTCCCAGGACCGCGCGGCCGAGCTCCTCGTCGCCCTCGATCTCGACGTCGACGGCCTCGGGCCCGCGGCGGCCGGCGCCGAGCACGGTGAACGCCTCGGACGTGAGGACCAGCCGGGTGGTGGGATCCGTCGCGACGTCCCCGCTGGCCCGGCCGTCGTCACCCATCACGGCGCCGACCTCGAGCGGCACCCCGCCGGTGAGCGTCCAGACCACCGACGTGCCGGCCAGGGGCTTGACCCGCTTGCCGAGCACGAACGGCATGCCCGCGGCGAACGAGTGCGTGGTGACCTGCGCCCCGCCGGAGTCGAGGCTGCCGGGCCGGTCGACCGCGCGGCGGACGTCCTGCTCGTGCACCCAGAAGTCGATGGAGCGGTTGCTCAGCAGCGTCTGCCACGACCACGGGGCGTCGCCCGGCGTCTTGCCGGGCGTGCCGTCCGGGTCGGGCAGCTCGGTCAGGGCGTCGGACCGGATGCCGACGGCGCGCTCGAGCTCGTCCGCGAGCTCGGCCGGGGTGCGGTCGCGGCGGGCGTCGACGCCCGCCTGTGTGTAGGAGCTCGGCGGGACCGCGTCACCGCGCGGCCAGTCGTCCGCCTCCAGTCCGGCGAGGACCGACTCCAGGTGCGCGAGGTGCGCCACGACGTCGTGCACGGACCATCCGGGGCAGTCCGTGGGACGCACCCAGTCGTCGTCGGACAGTGTCGGGAGCAGGTCGAGGACGTCGCGGGTGGTGCCGCGCCACGCCTCCACGAAGGGCTCAAGCGGATGCATCGTCGGCCTCCTGCAGTCGTCGCCGGCGGTTGATGAACGTCCAGATGCCGAGGCCGATGCCGGCGACCGTGCCCAGGATGGCGATGCCGTTGCCGACGTTGGCGCGCTGGGAGAACCCGTCGACCGCGGAGACCGCGTAGCTGGCGTTGTCGGTGCGCTTGTCGCGCGGCGTGCAGGCGACGGTCATCCCGTCCTTGCCGTCCAGCACGAACCCGATGAGGTACCACTCGGTGCCGTCGTCGGCGATCGTCAGGTCGATGGGGGCGGGCTCGATCGCCTGCGGCTTGGCGCCCTTCTTCGCGGGCGCCACCGTGTAGCTGCAGGTGACCCGGCGTTCTGGCTGCACGACGTCGGTGAAGATCGCGACGCTCCGGTCGGCGGCGTCCACCGGCGCGGTGGACGAGCTCACGCCCGCGTCGCGCACGATGTCCCACGCCCCGGCGGCGACGACCGCGCCGATCACCCAGGCGCCGAGCGCCAGGAACAGCGCGGCGAGGTACCAGAGGGGGCTGCGGGGACGCACCGGACCACTGTGGCACAGCGCTGTCGCAGGTCAGGACGCCTGGCAGCGACGAGCGGAAAAAGTTCTCGAGAAAGTGCAAGACCTGAGCGGCTGGGGGCTCCTACCCACACGAAGACCACAGCAGCACCCCACCACCACCACTCAGGAGACCATCATGAACCGCACGATCATCCGCCTCGCCGTCGTCGCCCCGCTCGCCGCCTCCGCCGTCGCGTTCGGCGCCTCGACCGCCCACGCCGAGCTCAACCCCAACGGCCCCGTCGTCATCGGCACCCCCGAGGAGGACCCGCTGGACGGGCCCGACGACATCGCCGTCCCGAAGCCGAAGCCGAAGCCGAACCCCCAGGGCCCGAAGGATCTTGCCGCCCCGGCGCCCAAGCCGGTCGTCGATCCTCACGCCCCGCAGGGCAACGGTGGCGGCAGCGCTCCGGCCGCCGACACCAAGAAGGCGTCGACCGGTTCCGACGCCGACCAGGCCGAGGCCGCGTCGCACCGGGTCGTCGACCTGAACGCGGAGAGCCGCCTCGGTGGCACCACGCTCCCGGCCGCGGACGAGACCGTCGCCGCGCAGGAGGACGAGGGCGGCCTGAGCATCGTCTGGTTCCTCGCCGGCGGCGCGGTCGTCACCGCCACCGGTGTCGCCGCCCGCAAGTACGCGAAGCGCGCCTGACCCGCACCAGACGCAGAAGGCCCCACCCGGAATCGGGTGGGGCCTTCTCGCGTGCGTGGATCAGAACGCGGCTTCGTCGAGCTCCATGATCGAGTCGTCGACGTTCTCCGCCATCGTGCGCTGGGCCGACAGACCCGGCAGCACGTTGCGCGCGAAGAACTGGGCCGCGGCGACCTTGCCCTCGTAGAAGGCCTTGTCGGCAGCGGAGACGTCACCGGACAGCTTCTCCAGCGCGACCTCGGCGCTGCGGAGCAGCAGCCACGCGACGACCAGGTCGCCGAGCACGTACACCAGGCGGGTGGTGTTCAGGCCCACCTTGTAGATGTTCGTGATCTCGCCGCTCTCCTCGGCCGGGTTGGCCGACATGAGGTCCTGGAACACGGCACCGAGGATCGCCTGCGTGTCCTCCAGGCCGGTGGCGAGCAGCTCGCGCTCGACCTTGAGGCGGCCGTTGCCGGCGTCGCTCTGGGCGAACTCCTGGATCTCGTTGGCGAGGTGACCGATGGCGCGGCCCTTGTCCTTCACGATCTTGCGGAAGAACAGGTCCTGGCCCTGGATCGCCGTGGTGCCCTCGTAGAGGGTGTCGATCTTGGCGTCGCGGACGTACTGCTCGAGCGGGTAGTCCTGCAGGAAGCCCGAACCGCCGAACGTCTGCAGGGACTCGGTGCCCAGCAGCACCCACGAGCGCTCCGAGCCGTAGCCCTTCACGATCGGGAGCAGGAGGTCGTTGACGGCCTCCTCGAGGTCGGCGTCCTCGCCGGCGGCGCCCTTGATCATGATCTCGTCCTGCCAGGTGGCGGCGTAGATCATCAGGGAGCGCAAGCCCTCGGCGAACGCCTTCTGCGTCATCAGCGAGCGACGGACGTCGGGGTGGTGCGTGATCGTGACGCGCGGGGCGGTCTTGTCGGACGCCTGCGTCAGGTCGGCACCCTGCACGCGCTCCTTGGCGTACTCGAGGGCGTTCAGGTAGCCGGTGGACAGCGTTGCGATGGCCTTGGCGCCGACCATCATGCGCGCGTTCTCGATGACGCGGAACATCTGGTTGATGCCGTCGTGCACCTCGCCGAGCAGCCAGCCGCGGGCGGGCTCACCGCCACCGGTGGAGGAGTCGCCGAAGGTGACCTCGCACGTGGTGGACACCTTGATGCCCATCTTCTTCTCGACGTTGGTCACGTAGGCGCCGTTGCGCTCGCCGGTGAGCTCGCCGGTCTCGTGGTCGAAGTGGAACTTCGGCACGAGGAAGAGGCTCAGGCCCTTGGTGCCCGGGCCGCCGACGCCCTCGACGCCCTGGGGACGCGCGAGGACGAGATGCATGATGTTCTCGGCCATGTCGTGCTCGGCCGAGGTGATGAAGCGCTTGACGCCCTCGATGTTCCAGGAGCCGTCCTCGTTCGGGAAGGCCTTGGTGCGGCCGGCGCCGACGTCGGAGCCCGCGTCGGGCTCGGTGAGGACCATGGTGGCGCCCCACTGGCGGTCGACCATGTGCTGCGCGATCTTCTGGTCGCGCTCGATGCCGTTCTCGAAGACGATGCGCGCGAAGGCCGGGCCGCAGGCGAACATCCAGATCGGGGCGTTGGCGCCGAGGACGAACTCGGCGGAGCTCCACACGATCGAGGCCGGGGTGACCTGGCCGCCGAGCTCGGCGGGGGTCTGCAGGCGCCACCACTCGGCGTCCATCCAGGCGCGGTACGACTCGGCGAACTTCTCGTTCATGGTGACCGAGTGGGTCTCGGGGTCGTAGACCGGCGGGTTGCGGTCGGAGTCGTCGAAGGACGCGGCGAGGTCCTCGCGGGAGATGCGCTCGATCTCGCTCAGCATGCTCTTGGCGGTGTCGAGGTCGATCTCCTCGAACGGGCCGGAGCCGAGGATCTCGTCGCGCTTGAAGAGCTCGAAGAGATTGAACTCGACGTCGCGCAGGTTGCTGCGGTAGTGGCTCATGCCTGCCTCATCTGTGGGACGGTGCGGAACCAGGCCAGTTTACTGGCCGGTAACTTCGAGTATCCGTCCGGTATGGGTGCGCAGGCAAGCGGAAAGAGCGATGACGGGGTGTGATCCCCGTCATCGCTCGCGTGAGGCCTCGCTCAGGCCCTAGGACACGACTCCCCCGTACGGTCCGGGCCCACGCGGCGCCACATCTCGCCTGGCTGCGTTCTCGTCGGTCGCCGCACAACCCCGGTGCGCCTTCCTCCTCGGCCTTGCCAGACGAGCGCGGCACCACGCGTTCCTCGAACCGTTCGGGAGAGCCGCGTCCTAGCGCGTCGGCACGCGTCCGGGGCCGTCGTGGACGACGGTCTGGACGGTGCGGGCCACGCCGAGGACGGTCAGGGCGCTGATGGCGGTGATGAGGACGAACATGGGGTGCCTCCTTCGGCGTGTGTCTGTACCTCCATGGTCCGCCGTTCAACTGTCAAGCACAAGCGAACGGAACTGCACGTAACGTGTAGCATTGCTATATGGATGTGCGGAGACTCGGGATTCTCAGGGAATTGTCCGAGCGCGGCAGCGTCGGGGCCGTCGCGGCTGCGATGAAGGTCACACCCTCGGCGGTCTCCCAACAGCTGAAAGTCCTCGAACGGGAGGCCGGATACACCCTCGTCGAGCCCGCCGGCCGTGGCGTCGCGCTGACCGAGGCGGGCCGGGCGCTGGCCCGGACGGCCACTGAGATCGCCGTCGCAGTGGCGAAGGCGGAGGGCGCGTGGCGCGAGTTCATGGCGCAGCCCGCGGGCCGGGTCACGCTGGCCACGTTCCCGACCGCCGGCGAGATGCTCCTCCCCGGTCTGCTGACCCGCATGGCCGAGCGGCCGGACGTCGAGCTCGTGCTGAGCGACAACGACGGCACGATCGACTTCGCCGACCAGACCGCCGACTTCGACGTCGTGCTGGCCGACGGACCGACGACGTCGGAGACGTGGCACGAGCGCAACCTCCAGGTCGTGCCGCTGATGAGCGAGCCGCTCGACGTCGCGCTGCCGGAGGACCACCCGCTCGCCGCGAAGGAGAGCCTCGCGGCCAAGGACGTCGTCGGGGAGACCTGGATCGGGGTGCCGCACGACTACCCGTTCGACCAGGTGCTGGAGCGTGTGGTCGCCGTGACGGGCGAGCCCGTGCGGGTCGCCCAGCGGATCGCCGACAACGGGATCGTCGAGGCTCTGGTGGCCGGCGGACACGGGATCGCGATCCTCCCGCGGTTCACCACGCGCGAGCACGGCAACGGTCTCGTCACCCGGCCCCTGGTCGGCATCCGCGCCAAGCGAGAGATCTCCGCGCTGCTGCGTCCCGACCGCTACGAGCGGCCGTCGGTGCGCGCCGTCATCGACGCGCTCCGCGACGAGGCCAAGGCCGTGGCCCAGGCCCACTCGGCCGCCTGATGGTCACTCGTCGCGGCGGAAGCGCTCCATGTGGGCGCGGAACTGCTCGCTGCGCAGCGTCTCGGCCTGCGCGGCGGCCTCGACCGCGAGCGTCGTGGCGAGGTCGGTCGTCCTCGCGACCTCGATCGTGTGCTTGATGGAGCGCATGAGCGTGGGGTCGCGCTCGGCGTAGAGGGCTGCGAGCTCCTGGGCGCGCGCGAGCGGGTCGTCGACCAGCTCCTGGGCGATCCCGAGCCAGTAGCCGGCCTCGGCGTCGATCACGTCGCCGGAGTAGAGCGCGGCGGCCGCCTCCGCGGCCCCGATACGGCGGGTGAGCAGCCAGGTGCACCCGCCGCCGGGGTGGAGACCGATCTGGGAGAACGTCGGGCCGAACCGGGCGTGCGGGCCGGCGACGATCACGTCGCAGGCAAGCGCGATGTTGAGCCCGGCGCCGATGGCCGCGCCCTGCACGGCGGCGATCGTCGGGATGGCGAGCTCGTGGAGGCCGAGGAACGACGAGTACACCCGCATCAGGTGGTCGCGGAGCTCGTCGACCGGCCGCTCGACGTCGCCGAACAGGTCGTGGAGGTCGGCGCCGGCGCAGAACGCCTTGCCCGCTCCGGCGACCACGAGGACCCGCGCCGCGTCGTCCGCGGCGACGGACGCGATCGCGGCCGCCAGCTCCTCGAGCAGCGGCCAGTCGAGCGCGTTCCGGCGGTCCGGGGCGTCGAGCGTGATCGTGCGGACGTCGCCCTCGGACTCGAGCCGGACGAGCGTCATCGTGCCTGGAGGGCGTCGAGGCCGACGGCGGTGGCCAGCACGAGGCGGCGGTCCAGGACGTGCTGGGTGTCGGCCGTGAGGTCCATGTCGTAGATGTCGCGCCACTTCCAGCGACGCCGGCGGTGGGTGCCGATGATCTGCTCGCCGACGCGGAACTCGAAGTCGTAGGCGATCGGCAGGATGTCGGCGAAGTCGCCGACGTACGGCACGAGCCCGATGAGGCGGCGGAACAGCGCGGTGACCAGCTTCTTCTCGCGGACCGTCGCGACCTCGGTGCCGGTCGCGTCGAACAGCGTGTACGTGGACCGGAGGAGGGACTTCCCGAACACCTTCTGGATCTCGCCGATCTTCGTGCCGTCCGGCTCGGTGATGTCGTAGCGGGCGCGCGGGTCGAAGCGCTGCCGGGCGAGGATCTTCAGCACCTCGGTGCTCTTGGAGGTGTCGGTGAAGAACCGGATGTCCTCCTTGAACTTGAACCGCTTCTGCTCGACGAAGCAGAACGGCGTGCCGTCGCCAGTGGCGTCGGGCACGGAGAACTCGTACTGGTTGATGACCAGCTTCACGTGCTGGCGCAGGACGAACCGGTCGTGCTGGTTGGGATCGAGCAGCATCCGCTCATGCAACCACAGGTCAGGACTCCGGAGCCTCGACCTTCCGCGGCATGAGGAAGACGGCCGCGACCATCACGACCGCCGCGACGGCCCCGCCGACGAACACCTCGTGGATGGACGGGGCCAGGACGTGGGCGGACAGCTTCTCCAGCTCCGGGTGCTCGCCGCCCAGCCGACGGGTCACGGCCGCGTTGGCGATGGCGCCGAAGACGGCGATGCCGACGGCGCTGCCGACCGACCGGGCGAACATGTTGGTGCCGGTGACCACGCCGCGCGTGCTCCACGTGGACGCGTGCTGGGCGGCGACGAGGGAGGGAGCCGACGTGAGGCCGAGGCCCGCACCGATCACGAAGCAGGCGACGGCGAGGTGGACCGCGGTGTCACCGGCGTCGACGAACAGCAGCGCGACGCTGCCGGCGAGGATCAGGGCCGAGCCGACGAACGCGGTGGTGCGGAAGCCGTGGCGCAGGTAGAGGCGGCCGGACAGCGATGCGGCGATGGGCCAGCCGACCGTCATCGCCGCGACGGTGAAGCCGCCGACGAGGGCCGTGGTGCCGAAGACGCCCTGGGCGTACAGCGGCACGTAGGACGACAGGCCGATGAGCAGGACGCCGACGATGAGCGAGACGAGGCTGGTGCTCGCGAAGATGCGCCGGCCGAAGACCCACAGCGGAAGGATCGGCTCGGCGGCGCGGCTCTCGACGAATCCGAAGAGGACGAGCAGGACGCCCGCGCCGGCGAGGACGCCGATGCTCGTGGGGGAGTCCCAGTCCCAGGCGATGCCGCCCTCGATGAGCCCGAGCACGAGCAGCGAGCCGCCGACGGCGAGCAGCGTCGCGCCGAGGACGTCGATGCGGTGCTTCCTGCGGGTGACGTCCTCCTTGAAGCCGCGCGCCAGCATCACCGACGCCGCGATGGCGATGGGGATGTTGGCGAAGAAGATCCAGCGCCAGGACAGGTAGTCGGAGAACACGCCGCCGAGCGTCGGGCCGACGACCGAGGAGATGCCCCACACGCTGGCGACGTAGCCCTGGACGGTGGCGCGCTCGGAGAGTGAGTAGAGGTCGCCGATGATCGTCTGGCCCATCGGCAGGACCGCGCCGGCGCCGAGGCCCTGGAGGGCGCGGAACACGATCAGCGCGGGCATGCTCCAGGCGAGGCCGCACAGGATGGAACCGAGCAGGAACAGCGCGATGCCGATCTGCATCATCGGCTTGCGGCCGACCTGGTCGGCGAACTTGCCGTACAGGGGGACCGAGACGGCCTGGGCGAGCAGGTAGATCGAGAAGAGCCACGGGAACTGCGTGAAGCCGCCGAGGTCCTCGACGACGGACGGGACCGCGGTGGCGAGGATCGTCGCGTCGATGGCCACCAGCGAGGTGGACAGCATCACCGCCAGCAGGATCGGCCCGCGCTCCGAGCGGAGGCCGACGGCTGAGCGGGCGACGCGTTCGGGAGGCACGGAGGATGACAACCGCAACGGAGTGCCGCTGATTCCCGTTCCCGGGCCGGAGCTCAGTTCGCCTTGGTCGTCAGCGCCTCGAGAGCTGAGCCGGAGAGCTCGTGCTTGGGCACGAAGCCGAGCACGTGGGCCTCGGTCAGGCGGGAGCCGTAGTCGGCGGCGTCGCGGCTGGAGGTGAGGATGACGTCGGGGGCGTCGTCCAGGTCGTGGAGCCGGCGGGCCACCTCGAAGCCGTCCATGTCGGGCAGCTGGACGTCGAGCAGGACCAGGTCGGGCCGGAGCTCCTCGACCGCGCGGATCGCCGACTCGCCGTCCTCGCTCTCTCCGCGCACGTCGAAGCCGTCGGCGCTGAGCACCGACCGCGCGAACCCGCGGAACGGGGCATGGTCGTCGACGATCAGCAGGGTGGGTGCGGATCCGGCCATGCTTCATTCTTGTGGGTCGTCGCAGGTCGGGGCCTCAGTGCAGACACTGCTGTTTCCTTGTACGAGTGTCGCAACTAGGCGGTCGTCTCAGCGCTGACACGCAGCCGCGATTCGGTGTCCGCACCGGTGCGCCCACGGCGTGCGGACTGCCATCGTTCAGGCATCAGCGACGCCTGGCCGTCGCCGAGCAGGTGAGGTGACGCGTGGAGAGCCGAGTCGAGTCGTGGATGGTGGGCCTGCTCGCACGCCACGGCCGGGCCGGGGCGCTCTGGCGGCTGGTGGCGCTGCTGGTGCCCGTATCCGTCGGCGTCCCCGTCTTCGTCGGGCTCGGCCTGCAGACGCGGTACCTCGGCCTCTCGCTCGGGACCGCCCTCGTGTCCGCCGCCATCGTGACGAGCATCCTCGCCGTCGCCACCGCCTGGGGCCTGGTCGCGTTCCGTTCGGACGTGCGCGCGATCGACGCGGGTGATCCGGGCGCCGTGCTCCGGTTCCCCGAGCGGCTGGTGCGAGCCGTCCTGGGCCGGATCGTGCTCATGACGCTGCCCGCGCTGATGATCACGTACGCCGTCGCGGCCGACGACTGGTCGCTCGTCAGCCTCACGGAGACGGCGGTCGGCGCGGTCATCACGATCGTCACGGGCGCGATGGCCGGCTACGCGGCGGCGTCGACGATGGCCGGCGTCATCGCCCACGCCAGCGGGCTCACCGAGCTGCCCGCGCACACCGAGCTTGGCCTCTCGTCCCGCCTCGCCGTCTCGCTGGCCGTGCTCACCCTTTCCAGCGGCTCGGTCGTCGGCGCCCTGACGATCGAGCCGGGCGACCCGGGAGGTCTGATCCGCACGTACGCCCTGGCCGCCGGGGTGTCCGGCGTGTTCCTGCTCGCGGTGTCGGCGCCGATCACGATGTCCGTCCGCAACCCGGTGCGCCACCTGATCGCCGGCGCCCGGGCCGTGACCGCGGGCGACCTCGGCGCGCGCGTGCCGGTCACCTCGGCCGACGAGCTCGGCGAGCTGGCCGCCACGTTCAACGCGATGATCAGCACGCTCCAGATGACGTCGGAGGGTCTGAAGGCCTCACGGGCGCGCGTCGTCGTCGCGTCCGACCAGGCGCGGCGCCGCGTCGAGCGCGACCTCCATGACGGTGCCCAGCAGAGCCTGCTGCTGCTCAACCTCAAGCTCGGTGTCATCCAGCGCCAGATCGAGTCGGATCCGGCCCAGGCCGCCGGACTCCTGCGAGAGGCCCGCGCCGACCTGGCCGTCGCGCTCCAGGAGCTCCGCGACCTGGCCCACGGCGTGTACCCCGAGATCCTGGCGTCCGACGGCATCCCGGCGGCCCTCACGATCGTCGTCGGCGCGAAGTCGCCCGTCATCGAGACCCGGTCGTTCGGCCGTTACGCGACCGAGATCGAGGCGGCCATCTACTTCTGCTGCCTGGAGGCGATCCAGAACGCCTCCAAGTACGCGGGTGCGCAGGCCCAGGTGCGGGTCCTGCTGACCGAGGACCGCGGCGACGTCCGGTTCGAGGTCGTCGACGACGGCCACGGCTTCGACCCCGCGGCCGTGAAGCAGGACAGCTTCCAGAACATGATCGACCGCATCGGCGCCCTCGGCGGGACCATGCAGGTGGAGTCCGCTCCGGGCCGGGGGACCCGCATTGCTGGATCGGTTCCGGTCAGGATGGACGACACGTCCGCGCTGAACGGCTTCGCACGGAGCCGCTGACGGGATCCCTCGTCGGGCGGCTTCGCCGCGTCGATGGGGCCCCCTTCGATTCCCGTCACCGGGAACGGACGGCTGCGCCGTGGAGCCGATGACGGGATCCCTCGTCGGGCGGCTTCGCCGCGTCGATGGGGCCCCCTTCGATCCCCGTCATCGCCTGACGGAGCCCTTCGGGCTAGCGGAGCCGATGACGGGAATCGAACCCGCGTGTCTTGCTTGGGAAGCAAGCGCTCTGCCATTGAGCTACATCGGCGACGACGCAACTCTACCCAACGGGCTCGGTTCAGAGGCGGTCGATGCGGCGGTGGAAGCGGGTGCCGATCTTGCCGCCGATGAGGGCGGCGAGGAGGGTCGCGACGAGGGCGGCGCCGCCGGTGACCAGGGCGCCGGTGGTGAGGTCGTCGTCGGGCACCGGGATCTCCGGGAGGTCGATGCGCTGCAGCACGTCGTACTCGTCGCCGAAGACCAGGCCGACCGCCGTGGCGGCGCCGATGACCACCACGCCGACGAGCCACACGCCGAGGCCCTGGCGGAAGCCGTGGAACCGCGACATGCGGCCGGCGACGTAGCCGGCGACGGCGTACGCGATGGCGAGCAGCGCGACAGCCGTGATGGCGGCGGCCGTCGTCAGCTCGGGGCCGTTGCGCTGGAAGTCGTCCTGCGTGAAGTCGATGCGATCGCCGACGGCGGCAGCGACGGCGCCGACGATGCCGAGCAGGATCACGGCCAGGCCCACCCCGGACAGCCAGCCGAGGATGCAGGCGCCGAGGTGCAGGCCCCCGAACTCGTCCCGCTGCTCCTCGGTGGTGGCGACGACCGGCTCCGTGACCGGAGCATCGTCCTCCTCGGCGCGCTCGGCGACGTGGGTGCCGCGCACGCGGTCGTCGTCGCGGTGGACGCGCTCCTCGCGGATCTCGGGCTGGACGACGGTGTCGTCAGTGACGTCCTGGTCGGTGTCGTCGTCGGTCTTCGACTTGGTCAACCACATGGGAACCCCCCGGTACTCATGATTTCTACGACCGTACCGGTGATCGGCGTTTTCGCATCCGGATGACATGCTCTGAGTCATGACGAATCCGGACCTCGCGGTCATCGGTGGATCGGGCTTCTACACGTTCCTGGACGACGTCGAGACCGTCGAGGTCGAGACCCCGTACGGGGCTCCGTCGGCGCCGATCGCGATCGGCACGGTGGGCGGCCGCAGCGTCGCGTTCCTGCCCCGGCACGGCCCGGGCCACCGCTTCCCGGCCCACCAGGTGCCGTACCGGGCGAACCTGTGGGCCCTGCGCAGCCTCGGCGTCCGGCAGGTCCTCGCGCCGTGCGCCGTGGGCGGTCTGCAGGTGGAGCTCGGTCCCGGCACGTTCGTGGTGCCCGACCAGCTCGTCGACCGCACCACCAAGCGCATCCAGACGTACTATGACGAGAACGCCTGTCACGTCGCGTTCGCCGACCCGTTCTGCCCGCGCCTCCGCGGCCACCTGCAGAACGGCCTCGCCGGCCTCGAGCCGGTGGACGGCGGGACGCTCGTCGTCATCGACGGCCCGCGGTTCTCCACCCGTGCCGAGTCCAAGTGGTACGCCTCGCACGGCTGGTCGGTCATCGGCATGACCACCCACCCGGAGGCGATCCTCGCCCGCGAGCTGGCGCTCTGCTACGCCACCGTCTGCCTGGTCACCGACCACGACGCCGGCGTCGACGAGGCCAGCGCCGTCACCCAGGACGACGTCATGCGGGTGTTCGCGGAGCACATCGACTCCCTCAAGGGCGGGCTGGCCGAGGTCATCGCGGCGGTCGGCACCGACCGGGACTGCTCGTGCTCGCATGCCGTCGACGGGCTCGACCTGCCCATCGAGCTGCCGTGAAGGTCCTGCTCACGGGTGCTGCCGGGTTCATCGGCAGCCGGATCGCCCTCGCGGCCGCCGAGCGCGGTCACGACGTCGTGGGGCTGGACGCCCGCGGTGGCGACGGTGTCCACACGCTCGATCTCCGGACCGACCCGTTGGACGCCGTGCTCGGTGACGTCGACGTGGTCTGCCACCAGGCCGCGATGGTCGGCAACGGCGTCGACGCCCAGGACCTCCCGGGCTACGCCGCGCACAACGACGTCGGCACCGCCGAGCTGCTCGCCGCGATGGCGCGGGCCGGGGTGAAGGACCTGGTGCTCGCGTCGTCGATGGTGGTCTACGGCGACGGCCGCTACGACTGCCCGGAGCACGGTGACGTGCCGCCGGCGCCGCGCCGCGAGGACGACCTGGCCGCCGGGTGGTTCGACCCGCGCTGTCCGGTCTGCGGCGGCGACGTCACCTGGCGACGCATCGGCGAGGACACCCCGTTCCGGCCGCGCACCGGGTACGCCGCGTCGAAGGTCGCGCAGGAGCACTTCGCCGACGCGTGGTGCACGCTCGAGGGCGCCCGCACGATCGCGCTGAGGTACCACAACGTCTACGGCCCGGGGATGCCCGCGGACACCCCGTACTCCGGCGTCGCGGCGATCTTCCGCTCCGCGCTGGCGCGCGGCGAGGCACCGCGGGTGTTCGAGGACGGCGCGCAGGTGCGCGACTTCGTGCACGTCGACGACGTCGCGCAGGCCAACGTCCTGTCGATCGAGCAGGTGGCCGACCACCCGAGCGGCGTGACGCCGTACAACGTCGCGTCCGGTCACCCGTTCACGATCGGGCGCATGGCCGAGGTGCTGGCCGAGGCCGGCGGCGGGCCGGCGCCCGTCGTCACCGGCGACTACCGCGCCTTCGACGTGCGCCACGTGCTCGCGTCGCCCGACGCCGCCGCCGAACGCCTCGGCTTCCGAGCGTCCGTCCACCCCGAGGACGGCCTCGCCCGGCTCGCCACCGACCCCCTCCGCACGCGCTGGGAGTGACGTTTTCGCCCGAAATTTCGGGAAAAGTGGGCGAAAACGTCACGCTCAGCGAGAGGGCGAGGCCACGGGCAGGCGGACCTCGAAGCGGCAGCCGTCGTCGACGTTGCGGACGGCGATCGTGCCGTGCTGCGCGTCGACGAGGCCGTGGGCGATGGTCAGGCCCATCCCGGCGCCGGTGGGGTCGCCGGCCTGCTCGGTCTCGCGGGCCGTGGTGCCGCGGAACGCCGCCTCGAAGACGTGCGGGAGGTCGTCCTCGGGGATGCCGCCGCAGGTGTCCTCGACGCTGAGCCAGACCTCGCCGTCCGCCCGTCCGGCGGAGACGGCGACGACGCCGTCGGCGGGTGTGTGGCGGATGGCGTTGCCCAGCAGGTTCCGCACCACGCGGACGAGCGCCGGCCCCTCGCCGAGCGCCTGCGTCACGTCGGCCGGCACCTCTACCTCGAGGCGGACGCCACGACGATCGGCGGAGGCTCGCGACGCCTGCACGGCGTTCTTCAGCACGTCGGCCACCGCCACGGGCTCGAGCTCGAGCCGGAGGTCCCCGGCGTCGATGCGGGCCAGCTCGAAGAGGTCGTCGATCATCCCGGCCAGGCGGTTCGTCTCGTTGCGGATCAGGCCGGCGTACTCCCGGATCTCGTCCGGCTGGTCGA
The DNA here is from genome assembly GCF_008039565.1 of Aeromicrobium terrae. GTDB lineage: Bacteria > Actinomycetota > Actinomycetes > Propionibacteriales > Nocardioidaceae > Aeromicrobium > Aeromicrobium terrae. The sequence continues at coordinate 119,894 of NZ_VDUX01000006.1, read as the reverse complement.
CGACGCCGTCCTCCATGGCCTCGGCCATCGCCAGCACGCCGGAGACCGGGGTGCGGAGGTCGTGGCTCAGCCAGGCGAGCATCCGGCGGCGGGATGCCTCCGCCTGGCGCTCGCGCTCGCGGGCCTCACGCTCCCAGACGATCTCGTGGGCGAGGGCGCGGCCGAGCCAGACCGCGCTCGGGACGCAGACGACGGCGACGGACGCCCAGATCACCGCGCTGTGCGCGATCTCGGCGCTGAACATGAAGCCGCTCGCGACGACGATGCCGACGATGACCGCCGTCGTCGGGGTCAGCGTGAGCAGGAGGAGCGAGGCGACGAGCGTGCGGGCCCGCATCCTGCGCAGGCCCAGGATGCCGAGGCCCACCGCGGCGAGCGAGCAGGCGACGCCCAGGAGGACGTAGAAGATGTCGAGGGCGCTCATGACGACTCCTCCGCGAGGTCGTAGCGGTAGCCGAGGCCGTAGACCGTGACGATGCGTCGTGGCTCCGACGGGGTCGGCTCGATCTTGTGCCGCAGCCGCTTGACGTGGACGGTGACCGTCGAGTGGTCGCCGAAGTCCCAGCCCCACACCTGCGTCAGCAGATCGGCCCGGCTGTGCACCACGCCCGGGTGGCGCAGGAAGAAGACGAGCAGGTCGAGCTCGCGGCTCGTCAGCGGCAGCGGCTCGCCGTCGCGCCGGGCCGAGCGCGACGACGGGTCGACGACGAGGTCCCCGTCGGTCAGCGTCTCCTCGTCGGACGGCTCGGCCGACGCCCGGGAGCGACGCAGCACCGACTGGATGCGCAGGGTCAGCTCCTTGGCGCTGAACGGCTTGCCGACGTAGTCGTCGGCGCCGGACTCCAGGCCGGCGATGCGGTCGTCGGTGTCGTCGAGCGCCGTGAGCATGACGATCGGGACGTCCGAGCCGTCCACCTCGCGCAGGATGCGGCAGACCTCCAGGCCGCTGAGGCCGGGCAGCATCACGTCGAGGACCACGAGGTCCGGGTGGCCGCGCCGCGCGAGCTCGAGGCCCTCGGTCCCGTTGCCGGAGACCTGCACCGCGAGACCCTCGCGCTCGAGGTAGCGTCGCACCACGTCACGCACCTGTGGGTCGTCCTCGACCACCAGCACCTGGTCGCGTCGTTCCGTCATGGTCACCACCTCGTCACCAGGAAGATCTGGGAGAACAGGGCCACGCCGACCTGCGTCGAGAGCAGGGGCGCGCGCCAGCGAACGGGGAGCAGCGCGGGCGCCGCGACGACCCACACCGTGAACGGGAGCCAGATGCGCTCCACCTCGGCCTTGCTCATGGCGGACAGCGACGCCGCGACGATCGCGGTGAGCGCTGTGGAGGCGAGCACGGCCAGCGGGATGCGGTCTCGGAGCGAGCGGGCCAGCTGCGGGAACGCGGCCCACGTCGCGAGGCCGACGGTGAACGTCCACGCCGCGAGGTCCGCCCACACCCAGTAGGAGTACGGCCGCTCCGACGCGATGCCGGCGTAATAGCGCTCGCGCAGCACGGGGTAGGCCTCCCACCACGCGTAGCCGAGCGACCAGAACAGGACGGCCACCGTCGCGACGCCGGCCGCGGCCCAGGGCAGCATCCGCCACCCGCCGGTGAGCGCGAGCACCGCCAGGGCGAGGAGGCCGAACAGGACGAGTCCGTAGGACAGGAACAGGCAGAAGCCGAGGACGAGGCCCGCCGCGATCGCGACGGCGGGGAGGGAGTGCCGGCAGGCGCCGGCGAGCAGCAGGAGGCCCCAGGCCGCGACGGCGGCGTAGAGGCTCTCGCCCGCGCCGGCCCAGACAGCGAGCGGCGCGAGCGCGACCCACGGTGCCGCCTTGCGGGCGAGCTCGCGGGAGCCGAGGACGTCGAGGGTGAGCAGCACGGCGGCGACGGCGGTGGTGCCCAGCGTGAGGATGACGACGCCGACCCAGAACGGGTCGTCGATGCCGATGCGGTCGAGCAGGACGAAGGAGAGCAGAGCGCCGGGCGGGTGGCCGGAGACGTGGATGTGCCAGTGGTCCTCGGAGCCCCGCGGGATGCGGTCGATGAACGTGCTGAGCGCCTGTCCCACGTCGTCGACCCGCTTGGCGTCGAAGAGGTACTCGCCCTCGCGCTCGTAGATGCGGGCGAGGCCGTACCGGCCGTCGGTCAGCGCCAGCGACATCGCCCAGACCCAGGCGCCGGCCGTGCTGACCGCGACGGTGGCGCCCCAGGAGAGCCGGTCGGTGAGGCGCGGCAGGAGGTACCAGAGCGCGACGCCGACGAGGATCGCGACGACGAAGCGCCACCCGAACCGCGGGTCCCAGTCGGCGTGCAGCGGCGGCCAGTGGACGCGGACGTCGCGGTCGGAGATCCGCGGGACGACCATCGCGGCGACCACCAGCGCGATGCCTGCAGCGGCCGCGATCAGGGCCCTCCCGAGAGCGCTCGACCGCCGGACCTCCATGCCCGTCACAGTAGTGGCGCTCTCCCGGGTCGAGCGGGCTCGTGACGAGCGACGTCACGGGTCCGTCACCCGTCGGCCGTGGAGATTCGCGGTCGGCCGACCCTAGGTTCGAATCATGACCGAGGACGGGGTGGCGACGCGGTGTGACGTGGTCATCCCGTGTCGCGACGAGGCCGCGGCGCTGCCGCTCGTGCTGGGCGCGGTGCCGGACGGGTTCCGGGCGATCGTCGTGGACAACGGCTCGCGGGACGGCACCGCGGACGTCGCCCGGCAGCACGGCGCCACCGTCGTCGCGGAGCCGCGGCCCGGCTACGGAGCCGCAGTGCACGCGGGTGTCCTGGCCGCCGCCGCGCCCTACGTCGCGGTGATCGACGGGGACGACTCCATGGACCTCGCGGACCTGCCCCGCCTGCTCCACGCGGTCGTCGACGAGGACGTGACGATGGCGGTCGGTCGGCGGCGTCCGGTGGCTCGCGGGGTGTGGCCGTGGCACGCCCGGGTCGGCACGACGCTGCTGGCCGGCTGGATCCGCCGGTCGAGCGGGTTCGGCATCCACGACCTCGCGCCGATGCGCGTCTGCCGGCGCGACGACCTCCTCGCCCTCGACCTGCGCGACCGCCGCTTCGGCTATCCGCTCGAGCTGATGCTCAAGGCGGCGAAGGCCGGCTGGTCGGTCGCCGAGCTCGACGTCGACTACCGGCCGCGGGCGGCGGGCACCCGCTCGAAGGTGTCCGGCTCCGTGCGCGGCACCACGCAGGTGGCCCGTGACTTCGGCGCGGTCTGGAGGGCGGCCCGATGAGCGCACCGACCGTCCTCGTCGTCGCCAAGGCGCCCGTCCCCGGACTGGCGAAGACCCGGGTGGCCCGCACCGTCGGCGACGACTCCGCCGCCGACCTCGCCGCCGCGGCCCTGCTCGACACCCTGGACGCGGTCCGCGGCAGCGACCTTCCCGCCGTCGTCGCGCTCACCGGAGACCTGTCCGAAGCAGCCCGGTCCGAGGAGATCGTCGCGGCGCTGGACGCCGTCCGCGTCGTGCCGCAGGAGGGCGAGACGTTCGGCGACCGGCTCGCCCAGGCGCACCTCGACGCGGATGCCGGCCACGGCGTCGTGCAGATCGGCATGGACACGCCGCAGGTCACGGCGGACGACCTGCTCGAGGCGACCGCGCTCCTCGAGAGGTGGCCGAGCGTGCTCGGTCCCGCCGAGGACGGCGGCTGGTGGCTGCTGGGCGTCCGCAACGGCCGCGACGCGTCCGCGCTCACGTCCGTCCGGATGTCCACGTCGTTCACCGGGCAGCACACCCGCACCGTGCTCCCGCACCCCGTGGGGGAGCTGCGCAGGCTGTGCGACGTCGACACCTGGGCGGACGCGCAGGCGGTGGCGCGGCAGGCTCCCGCGAGCCGGTTCGCCGCCGCGGTGCGTGCCGCGGAGATCCTGGCATGAGCGCCGACTTCATCGCTCCGGTCCAGGCGATGGACGCCGCGTTCTCCGGCCGAGCCTGTCACCTCGTCGACGCCTCCGGGCGCGCGCGACCGATGCCCGTCCACCGCTGGACTGGCGCGCACGGCGCCGCCGACCATCGCCTCCTGCTCGCGCACTGCCGCGGCCGGACGATCGACGTCGGCTGTGGCCCGGGGCGGCTGGTGGAGGGCCTGGCGGACCGGGACGTCCCGGCGCTGGGCATCGACATCTCGCCGGAGGCGGTGCGCCTGACCCGCGACCGCGGCGGGCTCGCCCTCCTTCGCGACGTCTTCGGCACCGTCCCCGGCGAGGGACGCTGGGACGTGGCGCTGCTCGCCGACGGCAACATCGGCATCGGCGGCGACCCGGTCCGCCTGTTGCGCCGCGCCCACGAGCTGGTGCGTCCCGGCGGTCGCGTCGTGGTCGAGCTCGAGCCGGCCGGGACCGGGCTCCGCCACCACCGGATCCACCTGCGCGTCGGGCGGCGGATGACGCCAGCGTTCGACTGGGCCCGCGTGGGCCTCGACGCGATCGGCCGGATCGCCGAGGTCTCCGGGTTCTCCGTCGAGACGACCACGTCCGTCGGCGGCCGCCACGCCGCCGTGCTGATCCACGAGGGGGCTTGATGGCGCTGCCCGACCTCGTCGCCCAGGTGGAGCGACGACTGCCGCACCCGGACGACTTCACAAGCCCGGCCCGTGGCCCGCGCACCACCGCGCGGCTCGGCCTCGCGCTCGGCGTCGCGTTCGGGATCTGCTTCCTGACCGGGATGTGGAGCCACTACCAGTACTCGATGCCCGGCTGGCTGCCGATCGGGCCGAACCCGTCGTGGCTCTACCGCGTCACCCAGGGCGTCCACGTGATCAGCGGGACGGCCGCGATCCCGCTGCTGCTGGTGAAGCTGTGGTCGGTCTACCCACGACTGTTCCTGCGGCCCCCGCGTGAGATTCGCGCCCTGGCGCTCGACGGGCTGGAGCGCGCGTCCATCGCCGTGCTCGTCGCGTCCGGGATCTTCCAGCTCGCGACCGGGGTGCTGAACATCGCGCAGTGGTACCCCTGGGAGTTCAGCTTCCGCCGCACCCACGAGGCGGTCGCGTGGATCGCGATCGGCAGCATCCTCGTGCACGTCGCGGTGAAGCTGCCGGTGATCCGCGAGGCGCTCGTTGGCCGTGCGGACGACGGGGAGTCTGAGGCGTCGGACGGGCCGAGTCGACGGGCCGTGCTCCTCGGCGCCGGCGCCGCCTCGGGGCTCGCGGTGCTGCTGACGGCCGGTCAGACGGTGCCGTTCCTGCGGAAGGTGTCCGTGCTCGGCGTCCGCGACGGGGACGGACCGCAGGACCTGCCGGTCAACCGGACCGCGCGCGCCGCCGGGGCCCGTGAGGCGGCTCAGGACCCGTCGTTCGTCCTGGAGGTGCGGCACGGCGCCAAGGTCGTCAGCCTCACTCGCGCGCAGCTGGCCGAGCTGCCGCAGCGCACCCATCGCCTGCCGATCGCGTGCGTCGAGGGCTGGAGCCGGAACGCCACGTGGACCGGCGTCGCGATCCACGACCTGCTCGCGCTGGTCGACGCCCCGGCGGACTCGACGGTGAAGGTGCGGTCGATGCAGACCCGCGGCGCGTTCGGGACGTCGGAGCTCCCGGGTGACTTCGTGTCCGACCCGCGCACCCTGCTCGCGCTCGAGCTCAACGGCGAGGTGCTCGACCTCGACCACGGCTACCCGTGCCGGATCATCGCGCCGAACCGTCCCGGGGTGATGCAGACGAAGTGGGTCCGCAACCTGGAGGTCGTCGCGTGACCGGGCGGCTCGCGCTCGGTGCGGTCGGGGTCGCCGCCGCGGTGTGGGGCGTGGTGATGCTCAGCGACGACGGGACAAGCCGGCTGGTCAACGTGGCTGTCTGGCTCGTCGGGGGTGTGGTGCTGCACGACGCGGTCCTCGCGCCGACCGTCGTGCTGCTCGGCGTGGCCGCCGCGCACTGGCTGCCGAGGAGCCGGCGCTCGCTCGTCGCCGTCGCGTTCCTGATCTGGGGCACCGTCACCGTCGGGGCCGCGAACGTGCTGCTCGACGTCGGTGGCAAGCCGGACAACGACAGCCTGATGAACCGGCCCTACGTCGTCTCGTGGCTGGTGCTGACGGGGGTGCTGGTGGTCATGGTGCTGGTGGCTTCCGCGGTCGCGGCCAGACGCCGGACGGGTCGGAACGCATAGGTTACGTTTTCCCCGTGCTCCTCTCCGACCGCGACATCCTGGCCGAGCTCGACGCCGGTCGCGTGCAGCTCGACCCGCTCGCCCGCGAGATGATCCAGCCGTCGAGCATCGACGTCCGGCTCGACAAGTTCTTCCGGGTCTTCGACAACCACAAGTACCCGCACATCGACCCCGCGGCCGACCAGTCCGACCTCACGCGCCAGGTCGAGGTCACGCACGAGGAGGCGTTCGTGCTGCACCCGGGCGAGTTCGTGCTCGGGTCCACGTACGAGCTGGTGACGCTGCCCGACGACGTCGCCGCGCGACTGGAGGGCAAGTCGTCGCTCGGCCGTCTCGGGCTGATGACGCACTCCACCGCGGGCTTCATCGACCCCGGGTTCTCCGGACACGTCACGCTCGAGCTCGCCAACGTCGCGACCCTGCCGATCAAGCTCTACCCGGGCATGAAGATCGGCCAGCTCTGCTTCTTCCGGCTCAGCTCGCCGGCCGAGCACCCGTACGGCTCGGAGAAGTACGGCTCGCGCTACCAGGGCCAGCGCGGCCCGACGGCGTCGCGCTCGCACGCGAACTTCCACCGGACCCAGATCTGAGGTGCGGCTCTCCGTCGCACCCGACGTCGCCGACGCCTTGGCGTCCGGCCGCCCGGTCGTCGCGCTCGAGTCGACGATCATCTCCCACGGGCTCCCGCGCCCTGACAACCTCGCGGCCGCCCATCTGTTCGAGCAGCTGCTCGTCGACGCGGGCGTCGTGCCCGCCACGATCGCGGTGCTCGACGGTGAGCTCAAGGCCGGCCTCACGCCGGACGAGCTGGACCGCATCGCGAACGAGGACGTCCCGAAGCTGAGCGTCCGCGACCTGCCGGTCGCTCTCGCGCGCGGCGGCAGCGGCGCCACCACGGTGGCGGCCACGTCGTTCATCGCCGACCGCGCCGGCATCCGGGTGTTCGCCACCGGCGGGCTCGGTGGGGTGCACCGCGGCGCGGCCGAGACGTTCGACGAGTCCGCCGACCTCACCGTGTTGTCGGAGGTGCCGATCACCGTCGTCTCGGCCGGGGTGAAGTCGATCCTCGACATCGGCGCCACGCTCGAGCGGCTCGAGACGCTGAGTGTCACCGTGCTCGGCTACGGCACCGAGGAGTTCCCGAGCTTCTGGCTGCGGTCGTCGGGTCACCCGCTCGACTGGTCGGTGCCCGACGCGGCGGCCGTGGCGGCGGTGATGGCGTCGCGGGACGAGCTCGGTCAGTCGTCGGCGATCGTCGTCGCCAACCCGCTGCCCGTGGACGAGCAGCTCGACCCGGCCACGCACGACCGAGCCCTCGAGGAGGCGCTGCGGCGAGCGGAGGAGAAGCACGTCACCGGCAAGGAGGTCACGCCGTTCCTGCTGGAGACGATCGTCGAGATCACCGGCGGCGAGAGCCTGGCGGTGAACCTGAAGATCGCGGAGAACAACATCCGGGTAGCCGCCGAGATCGCGACGGCCTGGGCCCGGCGATGACGGTCCTGGTCGTCGGGGACGTCGTCGACGACATCAGCGTCCGCGCGCTCGGTGAGGTCACCCCGGCCAGCGACACCACGGCCGAGATCCGGCTGCGGCCCGGCGGCTCTGCGGCGAACGTCGCTGCGTGGCTCGGGCACCTCGGCGCCGACGTGACGTTCTGCGGACGAGTCGGAGCGGACGCCGTCGAGCGGCACACCACGGCGCTGGCCGGTCACGGCGTGAACGCCGTGCTGGCGGGCGACCCGGAGCGGACGACCGCGACGATCGTGCTCCAGCTCGACGGTGAGGGCGAGCGCACGATGTTCGTGGATCGTGGCGCGAACGCCGGCCTCGTCGCGTCCGACGTTCCCGAGGAGGCGTGGTCGGGCGTCACCTGGTTGCACCTGACCGGCTACTCGTTCTTCTGCGAGTCCGTGCGCCCGGTGGCACTGGGCCTGGTGGCCGAGGCGCGGGAGCGCGGTGCCCGCGTGAGCGTCGACCCGAGCTCCGTCGCGTACCTCCGCGAGATCGGCGCCGAGACGTTCCTCGACTGGGTGGCCGGCGCCGACGTGCTGCTGCCCAACCTCGACGAGGCGCGCGTGCTGTCCGGCTCGACCGGTCCGCAGATCGACCTCGAGGCCCTGGCCGCACGCTTCCCGCACGTCGTCGTGACCCTCGGCCGGATGGGTGCCGCGTACCTCGGCGGCGACCAGCGCGCCCAGGTGACCGCCCCGCACGTCGACGTCGTCGACACCACCGGCGCCGGCGACGCCTTCGCCGCCGGCTTCCTCGCCGCCCACCTCCGCGGCGCCGACCCCCAGGCCGCCCTCGACGCCGGGCGTTCCGCCGCCGAGACCTGCGTGACCCACCTCGGAGCCCGCCCGGCCTGACCCTTCCGTCATGCACGATCGTCCGCGTGAGGGAGAACCCGCTGGTCGAGCTGCGCCGTCGCAGGCGCATACGACGCATGCTGCGAACGATGGAACGCCTGGACCGAAAGCCGGTCCGGGCGCGGCGGGTGAGGTCGACGAGCCGGTTGCGGGCGGTGTCGGCGGTGGTCGTCCTCGTCGCCGGCCTCGGGGCGATGGGCTTCCGGCTGACTCATACGTCTGGCCCGCCGGGCTGGCCTCAGCGCCCGGCCGATGCGTCGGACTCACCACTGGGGCAGCCGCCCGACGTCACCACGACCGGGTCGTTCGAGTTCATCCAGACGCAGCCCGGCTCCGACGACCCGGTCACGTACGACCCCTGCGTGCCGATCCACGTCGTCGTGAACCACCGTCAGGACGTGCCGCACGCTGACCGCATTCTCGGCAGCGCCCTGGAGGAGGTGTCTCAGGCGACCGGCCTGCAGTTCGTCGTCGACGGCGAGTCCGACGAGTCGCCGACCTGGGACGGCGATGCAGGCACTGCCGACGGCTGGAATCCCGTGCTCGTCGCCTGGAGCGACCCGGACGAGGTCGTCGACCTCAAGGGCAACGTTGCCGGCGTGGGCGGAAGCACCTCTCGCGCCGTAGGTCGCCACCAGTGGTTCGTCACGGGAACCGTGGCCCTCGACGGACCGCGCGCACGGCGGATCCTGGCGCGTGACCCGGACGGCGAGGCGATGGTCAGAGCGATCGTCATGCACGAGCTAGGGCACCTGGTCGGTCTGGCGCACGTCGACGACGAGCGCGAGCTGATGCAGCCGCACGGCTCGCGCATGACCACCTGGGGCCCGGGCGACCGCGCAGGTCTCGCGGCACTCGGCTCCGGCGACTGCGTCGACTACTGACCGTCGCCGACGGGCGGAGTGACCACCACTCCGACACGATGGAGGGGTGAGACGTCGCGCCGAGCCACGGGGGCGGGCACGCCGGGCGGTCGCCGGGTTCGTGCTCGTGCTCGGCCTGTCGCTGCTTGCGCTGCAGCTCACGGAGGGGCGCGGCACCAAGGCGACGTTCCCCGACCGGCCGAACGACGCGATGGAGCAGCCCATCGGACAACCGCCCACGGTCCGGGACGAAGGCACGTACCAGTTCGTCCGCACCCAGCCGAAGGACGACAACGAGCCGGTCACCTACGACCCCTGTGCGCCGATCCACGTCGTCGTCAACGAGCGGACCGCGGTGCCGGGCGCGGACGGCATCGTCCGGCAAGCGGTCGACTCGGTCTCGGATGCCACCGGTCTCGCCTTCGTCCTCGACGGTCGCACCGACCGGCGACCGGACGACGAGCGGCAGACCACCGCCGACCCGCAGGGCGTCCGGTCGTGGCGGCCGGTGCTCATCTCCTGGAGCGATCCGGACGAGACCCCGGCGCTCAAGGGTCCGGTCGCGGGCGTCGGCGGCAGCACCGCGGTGCGGCGCGACGGGCACGAGTGGTTCGTCACCGGCGGCGTCACCCTCGACGGCCCGCAGCTCCGTCAGCTGCTGCGGTCCGAGGCCGGCCGCACGTCCGTCCGAGCCGTCGTGATGCACGAGCTCGGCCACCTCGTCGGGCTCGACCACGTGAAGGATCGCGGCGAGCTGATGTACGCCACCGGCTCGGAGGACGTCACCGAGTGGGGCCCCGGCGACCGTGCCGGACTCGCCGCCCTCGGTGGCGGCGAGTGCATCGACTACTAGTTGACCACCGGGAGCGTCAGCACCTGGCTCGTCGTGCCGGTCTGGATGCCGACCGTCTGCGGCGTGAGGCCGCCGCGGTAGTTGATCGAGCCGCCGGAGACGACCAGCCGGATCTTGTGACCCGGCGCGAACCGGTGCACGATCCCGGGCAGCGTGACCGTGAACGACTTCCGCACGTCGGGCACGCGCACCGGCATGTTCGTCGCGCGGATGTCCGACGCCTTGCCGTCCGGACCGACGTCCTGGACGCGGACGAACAGCACGAGCTGGCCGAGCGGCCCGGTGCGCTGCGACAGCACCGCCGTCGGCGCCTTGACCGTCAGCTTCAGTGTCGGGGAGCCGACGACGTCGACCTTGCTGGTGAGCGCCGGCGTCGTGAACTTGGCGAAGGTGCCGGGCACGTCGACCTCGGGGAGCGGGAGCTTCACGTAGCCGCCGAGCGCGTCGAGCTCGTTGAGCGTCGTCGGCAGGCCGCCGCCGGTGGTGAGGAACAGCTGGCCCTTGCGGTCGATGCCGAGCGGTGACGTCTGCAGGCCGGTGTTGCCGGAAAGGTAGTAGCGCTTCGCCGTGCCGACCGGGAACGTGCTCGACGTGGCGTACGCGGGTGCGGCGTTGCCCGTGTAGTCCACCCAGTCGCGGAAGTACGCGAAGTTCGGGCCGGTGCCGACCGGGCTGTCCTTGAGGTAGTGCTCGAACCAGTCGGAGATGCGGCCGGTCTCGTACTGCGACGCGGGATCGGGGTTGCCGAGGTCGAGCTCGCCGGGCGCCGGCGTGCTGCTCGAGTGGCCCCACGACTGCCAGACCATCTTCACCGGCGTGCCCTGGGCCTTCAGCGCGCGGTAGGTGGCCGCCGCCTCGTTCAGGTTGAACAGCGTGTCGGCCTGGCCCTGCATCAGCAGCGTCGGGATCTTGATCTTCGCCATGTACGTCGTCACCGACGCGTGCCGCAGCGACGCGGTGGACGCCGCGTTGAAGAAGCCGAGCGATCCGGCGGTGACGAGTGCCGGACACACGAACGTCGCGAAGTTCGGGCAGGGGAGCAGGCGCGAGGGGTCGGTCTGGCCGTTCGACAGGCCGTCCACCACGCCGAACGCCGAGAACAGCAGGCCCCACGCGAGCTTGATGCTGCCCGGCGTCTTGGTGGTGACGCCGGTGGCCGTGGCCTGGTCCGTGCCGTTCGGGCCGAGGGAGTAGGCGAGGTCGTTCCAGGTGATGATCGGGACGATGGTGTCGACGCGCGGATCGACACCGGCCGTGGCGAACTGGGCACCGCCGCCGTAGGAGCCGCCGACCATGCCGACGCGCGGGTCGTTGGTCGACGCGTGACCGGCGTGGTCGTGCGAGTCGCGGACGATGGCATCGAGCACCGGAGCGGGGTGCGTGTGCGCGTCGTCGGTGAACGCGATGCCGGCCTTGCCGCCGAGGTAGCTGACGAGCTGGCTGCCGGCCTTGCCGTCCCAGTCCGGGTCGTCGAGCGTGATCTTGCAGTCGGAGCCACCGAAGCCGAGGCCGGAGTACGAGAGCACCGCGTACCCGCGCTGCGAGAACGCCTTGCCGATGCCGGCCTGGTCGTCCTTCGAGCCGCCGAAGCCGTTGGTCGTGAGGATGGCCGGCACCGGGGACGACGCCGACGCGCCGGCCGGCAGGTACAGGTCGCCGACGACGTCGCACACCTTGTCGTTGTTCGGGCCGACGACGGTGCGGAAGTGCAGCGTGGTCACGGTGTACGGGTCTGCGGCGCTGGCCGTCGAGGCGGGCACGGCGAGGGTGCCGAGCGAGAGGCCGATGGCCGTGAGGCCGAGCAGGGGACGGGACAGGCGCATGGTGCTCCTCGCGCGGGCGATGTGAGTGCACCGTGCACCCACCGGAGCGTTAACGAGCGTGAGCGCCGTCACGTCACGCCATGCAATACACTAGTAAGTCACTAGAGATTGTCATGAAAGGCAGGCGCCATGCGTGTCCTCCTGGTGAGTCCGGCCTACAACGACGCCGGCCGCTTCGCGCTGCTGGAGCGTGTCGGCGCCGAGCACGACCTCACGCTCCTGACGCCAGAGGAGATCCGGACGCCCGCGTTCGGCACGATGTCCGCCCGCCCGACCTCGCCGGCGGTGACCGTGCTCGCCAACCGGCCGTGGCGGATCGGCAGTCGGCACCTCTACCGGCCCGACTGGCGCGAGTACCGCCGGGCCAGGCCCGACGTGGTGCACGTCGAGTACGACCCGTGGACCCCGGAGTTCTGGAGCGCGATGCTGCCGCTGCTCCTGCTGCACCCGCGCGCCCGCTGGGTGATCGGCACCCGCAAGAACACCCGGCACGTCCCGCGCGGTCCGCTCGGCTGGCCCGAGCGGGTGCTCACGCGGCTCGGCGTCGCGCGCAGCACGCTCGTGGTGGCGGTCAGTCGCGCCGCCGAGAATGTCTACCGTCGGCTCGGCTTCACCGACCAGCGCATCGAGGTGCTGCACAACGTGCCGATCGACAAGACGGTGTTCGACGGCCGTCGCGAGGAACCCACCGACGAGTTCCGGGTCGGGTACGTCGGGAGCCTGCTGCCGCACAAGGGCGTGGAGGTCCTGGTCGCCGCTGTCGCCGAGCTGCGCGAACGGGTCGGCGAGCACGTCCGGCTCGACCTCGTGGGCCGGGTCCACGACCCCGCGTTCGCCGAGCACGCGCAGCGGCACGACTGGACGACGTTCCACGGCACGCTCCCGAACCGCGAGCTGCCCGACTTCCTCGTGACGCTCGACGCGTTCGTGATGCCGTCGCTCGTGCTGCCCGACCACGAGGAGCACGACGGCGTCGCGCTGCTCGAGGCGATGGCCATGCGGGTGCCGAGCATCGGATCCCGGAGCGGGATCATCCCGGAGATCATCGAGGACGGCGAGAACGGCCTCCTCGTCGACGCCGGCGACGTCGGGCAGCTCGCCGACCGCCTGCAAGAGCTGCACGACGACCGCGAGCGCGCGGACAAGCTGGCCGACACCGCTCGCCACGACGCCCTCCGCCGCGCCGGGCTGTCCAGCCTGGTCGCCGGCTGGACCGACCTCTACCGGTCCGTCGCATGAGCGAGTACAAGGCGCTGACCGCCTACCAGGACGAGAGCGTCGTCGAGGAGTACGAGCGCCGACGCTTCAGCGGGCTCGTCGGCCGGTACGTCTGGCGTCGCGAGCAGCGTGCGGTGGGCCGGAACGTCGCGTCGGTCGGGTCGGCCGAGACGGTGCTCGACTGCCCGAGCGGGTTCGGGCGCTGGCTGCCGGTGATCGAGCGGCTGGACCCGATCGTCGTGCTGGAGAACGACGTCTCGCTCGAGATGCTCGAGCACGGCCGGAGCAGCTACAACGATCGCTGGCCCGGCGTGCGGACGAACGCCGAGCACCTGCCGTACCAGGACGCGTCGTTCGACCTCGTCTTCTGCCACGCCTTCACCAAGCACCTGCCGCACGAGACGCAGGTGGCCGTGCTGAAGGAGTTCTCCCGGGTCTCTCGGCGCCATGTCATCTGCTCGTTCACGATGCGTGCGGGCCTCGGCGGCGCCGTCCTGCGTCTGCGCGAGCGACTCCGCGGCAGCCGGTCCAACGCCGTGACCCGGGAGTGGCTGGAGCGCGCGGCGGCGGAGGCCGGGCTGCGGCTGGTGCGCGACCGACCGTGCACGTCGCACATCGGCGCCGAACGGTCGGTGCTCTTCGAGAGGGTGCTTGTTGCCGCCTGACGAGTCGTGGACACTTCGACCGTGATCCGAATCCGCATGGACGCCATGGACCTCGACGTGCCCCTGGAGGTCGAGGAGCTGCCGGACCCGGGCGAGCCGCAGGGCAACCAGGTCGTCGTCGAGGTGGAGGCGTGCGGCGTCTGCCACCGCGACCTCATCGACCGTGGCGGCGGGGTCCCGTTCATCACGCTGCCGATCACGCTCGGCCACGAGGCCGCCGGCCGCGTGACGGCAGTGGGCCCCGACGTCTCGATGTGGAAGGTCGGCGACCGTGTCGCCACCATCCATCGCGACTCGTGCGGGGAGTGCGAGGCGTGCCAGGCGGGTGAGGTCTCGATCTGCCAGAACGGCGCGCACGCGCTCGGCATCGTCGCCGACGGCGGCTACGCCACGCACCTGACGCTGCCCGAGCGCGGGCTGTACGCGATGCCGGACGACCTGTCCGCCAGCGAGGCGGCGATCCTCAACTGCACGTACGGCACGGCCTTCCGCGGGCTGCGGACGGGCGGCTGCGGGCCCGGCAAGACGGCGGTCATCACCGGCGCATCGGGCGGTGTGGGCAGCGCGGCGATCGAGCTGGCCACGCGCATGGGCGCCCGCGTCGTCGCGGTGATCCGGGACCCGAACCGCGAGGACTACGTGAAGGGCCTGGGTGCCGATGCGGTGGTCGTCGACGACGGCACCACGTTCCACAAGCACCCCGAGACGGCGAACGCCGACCTCGTCCTCGACAACGTCGGCACCCCGACGATGAACTCGTCGCTGCGCTGCCTGCGCCTGGGCGGCACCGTCGTCGTCATCGGCAACGTGGTGCCGACGCAGCGGCTCGAGGTCAACCTCGGCTTCGTCATCGTCCGGGCGCTGCGGGTCGTCGGGTCCAGCGGAGCGACGCCGAACGACATGGCCGACCTCCTCGAGCTGCGCGGTGGCCGGCCGTTCGCGATGACCGTCGAGGACGTCCCGCTCGCCGAGGCGGAAGCCGCACACCAGCGGCTGCGCCAGGGCGGGATCCCGGGCCGGCTGGTCCTTCGTCCCTAAGGGCCGTGCCGCAGGCGGGCGGTGATCTCGGCGGCGGTGGCGCGGACGGCGTCGGCGAGCTCGGGCAGGTCAGGGGCGCGACGGCTCTCCCAGGTGACGGCGACGCTCGCGTGGATCGTGCCGGCGGCCACCGCCGCGGCGACGGAGGCGAAGCCGGACGTCACCTCGCCGTCCTCGGTGGCGTGACCGCGGGCGCGGGTGTCGACGAGGAGCCGTCGGAGCTCGGTCGGTGACGTCGGCCCGAGGCCGGTGCGGCTGACGAACGCGTCCCGGTTCGGGTACAGCGCCCGCACCTGAGCGGCCGGCAGGCCGGCGAGGATCGCGCGGCCCGACGCGGTGAGGTGGGCGGGCAGGCGGACCCCGACGTCGGTGACGAGCGGCGGTCGCCCCGGCGCCCGTTCCTCGATGACGTAGAGGACGTCCGAGCCGAGCAGCACGACGAGGTGCGCCGACTCTCCGACCGCGTCGACCAGTCGGGCCAGCGGAACCCGGGCCAGCCGCGCGAGCGGCTCCTGCCGGGTGAAGCCGTGGCCGACCTCCCACGCCGCCAGGCCCATGCCCCAGGTGCGGTCCTCGGGGTAGTGGACGACGAAGTCCTCGTCGGCCATCACCGTGAGCAGGTGGTACGTCGTGGATCGCGGCAGCCCGAGCGCGTCGGCGATCCGCGCGGCCGGCATCGGGACCGGCTGCCCCGACAGCAGCCGCAGGACGCGGAGCGCGGCGGTGGCGGCGGGGACGGGTCGGGCCATGACTTCAGTGTCTCGTATCCGAGACAGAATGTGGCGCTTCGATCTGTCACACCGGTGGCCCCGAGGAGTCCCATGGAGTCATGACCGTGACCGTGGACGTCGGGCCGCTCTCGATGGACGACGTGGTGAGCGTCGCGCGCGGCGGTGCGCGCGTGGAGATCGGGGCCGAGGCACGCGAGGCGATCGTCCGGGCACGCAAGCACGTCGACGACCTGGCCGCGTCGGACACCCCGGTCTACGGCGTCTCCACCGGCTTCGGCGCGCTGGCGACGCGGCACATCGAGCCGGCGCAGCGGACCCAGCTGCAGAAGAGCCTGATCCGCTCGCACGCCGCCGGCACCGGACCGCGGGTGGAGGACGAGGTCGTGCGCGCGCTGATGCTGCTGCGGCTGTCGACGCTCTGCACCGGTCGCACCGGCGTGCGTCTGGAGACCGCCGAGGCTTACGCCGCGATGCTGAACGCCGGCATCGTCCCGGTCGTGCGCGAGCACGGGAGCCTCGGCTGCTCGGGCGACCTCGCCCCGCTGGCCCACTGCGCGCTGGCGATCATGGGCGAAGGGACCGTCGCCGACGGTGGTGTTGAACGGCCTGCCGCTGACGCGTTGCGCGACCACGGGCTCGAGCCGGTCGAGCTGGCCGAGAAGGAGGGCCTCGCCCTCATCAACGGCACCGACGGGATGCTCGGCATGCTCGTCCTCGCGATCCACGACCTGCGCCGGCTGCTCGACACCGCCGACCTCACCGCCGCGATGAGCATCGAGGGCCTGATGGGCACCGACCGGGTGCTCGCCGCCGACCTCCAGGCCCTGCGGCCGCACCCCGGCCAGGCCACGTCCGCCGCACGCATGGCGGCGCTGCTCGCCGGGTCGCCGATCGTCGCGAGCCACCGGTACGGCGACGGCCGCGTGCAGGACGCCTACTCGCTGCGGTGCGCGCCGCAGGTGCACGGTGCCGCGCGCGACACCGTCGACCACGCCGCGACGGTGGCCGAACGGGAGCTGGCGTCGGCGATCGACAACCCGTCGGTGCTCGACGACGGGCGCCTGGAGTCGCACGGCAACTTCCACGGCGCCCCGTTGGCGTACGTGCTCGACTTTCTCGCCATCGCGGTCGCCGACGTCGCCGGCATGAGCGAGCGACGCACCGACCGGTTCCTCGACGTCAGCCGGAACCACGGCCTGCCCGCGTTCCTCGCCGACGACCCGGGCGTCGACTCCGGCCTGATGATCGCGCAGTACACGCAGGCCGCGATCGTCAGCGAGCTCAAGCGGCTCGCGAACCCGGCGAGCGTCGACTCCATCCCGTCCAGCGCGATGCAGGAGGACCACGTCTCGATGGGCTGGTCCTCGGCCCGCAAGCTGCGCCGCGCGATCGACGGCCTGGCGCGGGTGCTCGCCGTCGAGCTCGTCACCGCGGCCCGCGGCATCGAGCTGCGCGCGCCCCTCGAGCCCGCCGCCGGCACCGGCGCCGCCATCGCCGCCCTGCGCGACCGCGTCCCCGGCCCCGGACCCGACCGCTTCCTCGCCCCCGACCTCGACGCCGCCACGGAGCTCGTGCTGTCCGGAGCCCTCGTCGAGACCACCGCCACCGCTGAGAGTGACCTTTTCGCCCAGAATTCAGCGAAAACTGGGCGAAAACGTCACGCTCAGCGAGAACAGGAGTCCACAGATGCCTGAGATCCACGCCCCGCGGGGCACGACGCTGACCGCCCGGTCGTGGCAGACCGAGGCGCCGCTGCGGATGCTGATGAACAACCTCGATCCCGAGGTGGCCGAGCACCCGGAGGAGCTCGTCGTCTACGGCGGGAGCGGCAAGGCGGCGCGTGACTGGCGGTCGTACGACGCCATCGTCCGCACGCTCACCGACCTGCGCGACGACGAGACGCTGCTCGTGCAGTCGGGCCGTCCGGTCGGCGTGATGCGCACGCACGAGTGGGCGCCGCGGGTGCTGATCGCCAACTCGAACCTCGTCGGCGACTGGGCCACGTGGCCGGAGTTCCGGCGGCTCGAGGAGGCCGGGCTGACGATGTACGGCCAGATGACCGCCGGGTCGTGGATCTACATCGGCACCCAGGGCATCCTCCAGGGCACGTACGAGACGTTCGGCGCCGTCGCGGCGAAGCGCTTCGGCGGGACGCTGGCCGGGACGATCACGCTCACCGCCGGTCTCGGCGGCATGGGCGGCGCGCAGCCGCTGGCCGTCACGATGAACGACGGCGTGTGCGTCTGCCTCGAGGTGGACCAGAGCCGCATCACCCGCCGCATCGAGCACCGCTATCTCGACGTCCAGGCCGACGACCTCGCTCACGCGATGCGATTGGCCGAGGAGGCGAAGGCCGAGCGACGCCCGCTGTCCATCGGCGTCCTCGGCAACGCCGCCGACCTGGTGCCCGAGCTGCTCGCGTCGGGAGCCCCGATCGACGTCGTCACCGACCAGACCAGCGCGCACGACCCGCTGTACTACCTGCCGAGTGGCGTGGACTTCGACGACTGGTCAGCGGAGCGGGAGAAGGACCCGGCCGGGTTCACCGAACGTGCGCGCGAGTCGATGGCACGTCACTGTGAAGGCATGGTCGGGTTCGCGGACGCGGGTGCCGAGGTGTTCGACTACGGCAACTCCCTGCGGGCCGAGGCGCGCGAGGGCGGCTACGAGCGCGCGTTCGACTACCCGGGCTTCGTGCCGGCGTACATCCGGCCGCTGTTCTGCGAGGGCAAGGGCCCGTTCCGCTGGGCGGCGCTGTCCGGCGACGCGGAGGACATCCGCGCCACCGACGAGGCGGTGCTCGACCTGTTCCCGGAGAACGAGCACCTCGAGCGCTGGATCCGCACCGCCCAGGACCGCGTCGCCTACCAAGGCCTGCCCGCCCGCATCTGCTGGCTCGGCTACGGCGAGCGAGAGAATGCCGGCCTCCGGTTCAACGACATGGTGGCGAGCGGGGAGGTCAGCGCACCGATCGTGATCGGCCGCGACCACCTCGACTGCGGCTCGGTCGCGTCGCCCTACCGCGAGACCGAGGCGATGCTCGACGGCTCCGACGCCATCGCCGACTGGCCGCTGCTGAACGCCATGGTCAACGTCGCATCCGGCGCCACCTGGGTCTCCATCCACCACGGCGGCGGTGTCGGCATCGGCCGTTCCATCCACGCCGGGCAGGTCTGCGTCGTCGACGGGACGCCGCTCGCCGGTCAGAAGGCCGAGCGGGTCCTCACCAACGACCCCGGCATGGGCGTCATCCGCCACGTCGACGCCGGCTACGACGAGGCCGCCGAGGTCGCCCGCGATCGCGGCGTGCGAGTCCCGATGTCGGAAGCTGACGATGTGTGATCTCGATACGCCCGCTCGCAGAGCTCGCAGGCACTCGATCACCGGTGGTCGAGTGCCCGGCGAGCGCCAGCGAGCTCGGGTGTATCGAGACCACAGGGGGATTCACTGATGCTTGACGCCATCGCCGGCATCGGCCGCCGGGCCGCGTCGGGCGGCTACCGCCGCTTCGCGTGGTCCGACGCCGACATGGAGCTGCGTGAGTGGTTCTGTGGCGAGGCCGAGTCCCGAGGGATGGAGGTCACGGAGGACGGGAACGGCAACCAGCTCGCCTGGACCCATTTCGGGTCCGACGCGCTGCTGCTCGGCTCGCACCTCGACTCGGTGCCCGACGGCGGCGCGTTCGACGGCCCGCTGGGCATCGTGTCGGCGTTCGCGGCGCTCGACCGTGTGCCCGACCGCGACCGTCCGGTCGTCGTCGCGAACTTCGCCGACGAGGAGGGCGCGCGGTTCGGCATCGCCTGCGTCGGTTCGCAGCTGGCGACGGGTGCGCTCGACCCGGCGAAGGCCCTCGGCCTGCGGGACCGCGACGGCCGCACGCTCGCCGAGCTGATGATCGTGCACGGCCGCGACCCCAAGGCGACCGGCCGCGCCGAGTGGCTCCAGCACGTCGGCACCGCGGTCGAGCTGCACGTCGAGCAGGGCCGGCACCTCGTGCACACCGGCGACGCGGTGGGCGTCGCCACCGCCATCTGGCCGCACGGACGCTGGCGGCTCGACTTCTGCGGGGAGGCGAACCACGCCGGGGCCACCGCGATGGGCGACCGCCGCGACCCGATGACCGCCTACGCCGCCACCGTCCTCGCGGCCCAGCGGCTGGCCGACGACGGCGACACCCGGGCGACGTTCGGTCGTCTCGAGGTGGAGCCCAACGGCACCAACGCCGTCCCGTCGCGGGTGACCGCCTGGCTCGACGCGCGCGCCGAGGACCAGGGCGAGCTCGAGCAGCTCGTCGAGCGCATCACCGCGGAGGCGCAGCGTGCGTCCGAGGGCGAGGAGACCACCGTCGAGCTGACGGCCGAGTCGGTGAGCCCGGCCGTCGAGTTCGACGTGCCACTTCGTGACCAGCTGGCGTCGCTCCTCGACGCCCCGGTGCTGCCCACTGCCGCGGGCCACGACGCCGGCGTGCTCAGCAAGCAGCTGCCCACGGCGATGCTGTTCGTCCGCAACCCCACCGGCGTCTCGCACTCCCCGGCCGAGCACGCCGAGGAGGACGACTGCGAGGCCGGAGTTGACGCACTGGCGCGGGTGATCCAGGAGCTGACGTGAAGACGTTCGCGAACTGCCACTCGCACGTCTTCCACCGCGCGCTGCGGGGCCGTTCCGGCGGCGACTCTGCCATCAGCCGCCCAGGGCCCGGCACCCCTGCCGATTTCTGGTCCTGGCGCGACGGCATGTACGCGCTCGCGGCGGTGCTCGACCCGGACCTGCTGCACCGCCTCGCCCGGGCCACCTACGCGGAGATGCGGCTGGCGGGCATCGACGCGGTCGGCGAGTTCCACTACCTGCACCACCATCCGAACGGCACGCCGTACGCCGACCCGAACGAGACGGGCGAGGTCCTGATCGCCGCCGCCCGCGACGTCGGCCTGCGGATCTGCCTGCTCGACACCTGCTACACGCGCGGCGGTCTCGACCGCTTCCGTGACGCCGACGCGGACGCCTGGGCGGCGCGGGTCGCCGCCCTCGACGCGCGGCACGCCGACGCCGACGACGTGGTGATCGGGGCGGCGATCCACTCGGTGCGGGGCGTCCCGCGCGGGCAGCTCGCCACGGTCGCGTCCGCGCTGCCTGATGCGCCCCTGCACGTGCACGTCTCGGAGCAGCCGGCGGAGAACGAGCAGTGCGTCGCGGAGACCGGGCTCACTCCGGTGGCGCTGCTCGCCGAGGCCGGCGTCTGGACCGAGCGCACGACGGCGGTCCACGCCACCCACCTGACCGACGACGACGTCGCCACGCTCGGCGCCGCCCGCTCCTTCGTCTGCTTCTGCCCGACCACCGAGGCCGAGCTCGCCGACGGCATCGGCCCGAGCGTCGCGCTGCGGAACGCCGGCGCCCGGCTGACACTCGGCTCGGACAGCAATACCGTCATCGACATGTTCGCCGAGGCCCGCGCCGTGGAGATGCACGAACGGCTCGCCTCCGGACGCCGCGGCGCGTGGACGGCCGCCCAGCTGTGGGACGCGGCGACGACCACTGGCTTCGCGTCGCTCGGCCTCCCCGACGGCGGCGAGCTCGAGGTCGCGCCGTCGGTCCGCACCGCCGGCTCCGACGACCTGCTGTGGTCAGCCACCGCGGCCGACGTCGTCTGCCCGGATCTCGATCCCGCCGAGGTCGCGCACGACCTCGCCGCCGCGATCGGCGCCTGCTGGAGCCGGGTATGACGTCGCTCCTGGTCACCGGCATCGGCGAGCTGGTGACCTGGGACGACGAGCAGCCCGTGCGGCGCGACGCCGCCCTGGTGGTCGAGCACGGGAAGGTCGCGTGGGTCGGCGACCGCGCGGCCGCCCCCACGGCCGACGCCGTCCGTGACGTCGCGGGCGCCGCCGTCATCCCCGGCTTCGTGGACTCGCACACGCACCTGGTGTTCGCCGGCGACCGGTCGGCGGAGTTCGAGGCCCGGATGTCCGGCCGCTCGTACGAGGCCGGTGGGATCCGCACCACCGTCGCCGCCACTCGCGCCGCCACCGACGAGCAGCTCACCGCGAACGTCGCGCGCCACGTCGCGGCGATGCGCGCGCAGGGCACCACGACCCTCGAGATCAAGAGCGGTTACGGATTGACCGTCCACGACGAGGCCCGCTCGCTGGCCATCGCGCAGCAGGCCACGCCGGAGACGACCTACCTCGGCGCGCACGTGGTGCCGGAGGGCTCGGAGGTTGCCGAGTACGTCGACCTGGTCACCGGCCCGATGCTCGAGGCGTGCGCTCCGCATGCCCGCTGGGTCGACGTCTTCTGCGAGGACGGGGCGTTCGGCGCCGACGAGGCGCGCGCCGTGCTGACCGCCGGCCAGACCGCTGGGCTCGTGCCTCGCGTGCACGCCAACCAGCTCGGCCACGGCCCGGGCGTGCAGGTCGCGGCAGAGGTGGGTGCCGCTGCCGCCGACCACTGCACCTACCTCGACGACGCCGACGTCGCCGCGCTCGCCGACGCCGGCGTGGTGGCCGGGCTCCTGCCGGGCGTGGAGTTCTCCACCCGATCGCCGTATCCCGACGCCCGCCGGCTCTTCGACGCCGGTGTGACGATCGCCCTGGCCACCGACTGCAACCCCGGCAGCTCATACACGTCGTCGATGCCGTTCTGCATCGCCCTGGCCGTCCGCGAGATGGGCATGACGCCGCTGGAGGCGCTGTGGTCGGCGACCCAGGGCGGCGCGATGTCGCTGCAGCGCACGGACGTGGGCCACCTCCGCGTGGGCGCGAAGGCGGACCTCGTCGTGCTGGACGCGCCGTCGCACGTCCACCTGGCCTACCGGCCCGGCGTGCCCCTGGTGGCCCAGGTGCTCTAGGCCTTGTCGTCCTCGTCGTCCTTGGTGAGGTCGGTGGCGGCCTCGCTGAGCTTGGCGCCCTCGCCGGTGGGGGGAGCGGCGTCCTCGACGACGGTCTCGTCCTTGACGTCCTCGACCGGCGTGATGGTGCCGGCCTCCTCGTCGCGGGCGTCCTCCTCGACGGGCTCGGACTCGTCCGGGACGTTGGTGACCTCCTCGGCCGGAGCCGCCTCCGCCTCGTCGGGCTCGTCCGCCGTCTCGTCGGCGCTCGGAGTGCCGGGCACGTCGGACGGGTCGGGCTCGGGGTCCGGCTGCGCGTCCGGCTCGGAGTCGGTGCTGCCGCCGCCCTGCAGGTCGGTGTTCACCGGCCCCACGTTGGCCCACGCGGCGTCCTCCTTCTCGGAGGCGGCACGGTCGTCGGTCTCGGCCTCGTTCTCGGGCTCGGTGTCACTCTGAGCCTCCGGCTCGGGGACCTCCTCGACGGCCGGGGCGTCCTCGCCCGCCGGCTCCTCGACGACCTCGTTGGTGTCGACCGCCTCGCCCTTGTCGTCCTCGACGACGTTGTGCTTGGCCGCGTCAGCCTGGTCGTCGGTCTCGACCTCGTCGTCCGACGATGCGCCGCTCTCCGCGGCGTCGGCGGCCGGAGCCGCGGCAGCGGTCGCACTGATCGAGTCGGGGTCGGCCTCGTCCTCGGCGGACGGCTCGGCCTCGGTCGCGGGATCGTCGTCACGCTTGACGGACGCCAGCAGCATCTGCGCGACGTCGAGCACCTCCACCTCCTCGCGCGCCTTGCCGTCGGCCTGCTGCGCGGTGAGTCCGTCGGACAGCATCACGCGGCAGAACGGGCAGCCCACGGCGATCTGGTCGGCGCCGGTGGCGACGGCCTCCTTGGTGCGGTTGATGTTGATGCGCGTGCCGAGGTCCTCCTCCATCCACATGCGGGCACCGCCGCCGCCGCAGCAGAACGACATCTCGGAGTTGCGCGGCATCTCCTTGAACTCGGTGTTCGGGATGACGCTGAGCAGCTCGCGCGGCGGCTCGTAGACCTTGTTGTGACGGCCCAGGAAGCACGGGTCGTGGTACGTGATGGTCTTGTTCTTGACCGTCGCCGTGGTGGGCGCGATCGGCTTGAGCTTCCCGTCGCGCACGAGGCGGTTCAGCAGCTGCGTGTGGTGCACGACCTCGAGCTCGACGCCGAACTCGGCGTACTCGTTCTTCAGCGTGTTGAAGCAGTGGGCGCAGGTGGAGACGACCTTCTTGGCCTTGGTCTCCTTGAGCACCTCGGCGTTCTCGGCCGCGAGCTGCATGAAGATGACCTCGTTGCCGGCGCGACGGGCGGGGTCGCCGGTGCAGGTCTCGCCGTCGCCCAGGACGGCGAAGTCGACGTCCGCCATGTGCAGCAGCTCGGCGACGGCCTGCGTCGTCTTCTTCTGCCGGTCCTCGAACGCGCCGGCGCAGCCGACCCAGAACAGCCAGTCGACCTCGTCGAGGCTCTCCACGTCGACGCCGACCTGCTTGACCTCGAAGTCCAGGCCCTTGGCCCAGTCCATGCGGCCCTTGGGATCCATGCCCCACGGGTTCCCCTTGCGCTCGAGGCCCTTGAAGATGTTGTTGAGCTCGCTCGGGAAGTTCGACTCGACGAGCACCTGGTAGCGGCGCATGTCGTCGATGTGGTCGATGTGCTCGATGTCGACCGGGCACTGCTCGACGCACGCGCCGCAGTTGACGCAGGACCACAGCACGTCGGGGTCGATGACGGCGCCGCCGGTCGGGTGCCACGCGTCGCCCTCGGTCTCACCGACGAGCGGGCGCTCGGCCTCGGCGAGCGCGGTGGCCGACACGTTGGCCTTGGCCTCCTCGCCGTCGGCGAGCAGGTACGGCGCCTTGGCGAACGCGTGGTCGCGCAGGCCCATGATCAGCAGCTTCGGGCTGAGCGGCTTCTCGGTGTTCCACGCCGGGCA
Source organism: Aeromicrobium terrae (assembly GCF_008039565.1). GTDB lineage: Bacteria > Actinomycetota > Actinomycetes > Propionibacteriales > Nocardioidaceae > Aeromicrobium > Aeromicrobium terrae. The sequence goes on along the minus strand of NZ_VDUX01000006.1, from coordinate 95,449 downwards.
CTGGCTCTGGCAGCGGCCGCACTCGGTGCACGTCGAGAAGTCGAGCATGCCCTTCCAGGTGAAGTCCTCGACCTTGCCGACCCCGAGCTTCTCGAAGTCCTCCTCCTCGAGGTCCTCCATCGCCTCCATCGTCAGCGCGTTGCCATTGATGGTCAGCGGCTTGAGCGCGCCGAGCGCGTTGGGCCGGCGGCCGAACATCACGTTCAGCGGAGCCAGGAAGATGTGGAGGTGCTTGGAGTTCAGCACGAAGATCAGGAACACCAGCATGACGCCGATGTGGAGCAGCAGCCCCGCGCCGATGAGCCCGGTGCTGTCCGGCAGCACCTTGCCGAGCAGGTAGGAGACGAACGCCGCCTTGCCGTAGCCGTTGCCCTCGCCCTCGGCGATGTCGTGCGCCGCGACCGCGCCGCGGAAGAGGAACAGCGTCCAGATGACGTTGAAGATCATGAACAGCGTGATCCACGCGCCGGACAGGTGCGAGCCCTTGAAGCGGGACTTGCGGCCCAGGCGCTCCGGGGCGTTCTTGATGCGGATCAGCGTGAAGACGCCGAGCGAGATCAGGCAGAGAACGCTGATCAGGTCCTGGACGAAGCCGAGCACCGACCAGCTGTTGAAGATGAACCAGTGCCACTCCGGGTCGCGGGAGATGAGCACCGCGTAGGCCTCGAAGTAGACCGACGCCAGGATCAGGAAGGCCCAGAACACGAAGAAGTGCGCGGCGCCGGGCACCGACCACTTGAGCAGCTTCTTCTGGCCGAAGACCTCGGTGACCTGCGTCTTGATCGCCTCGGGCAGCCGCTCGCGGACGTGCTCGATGCGGTCGGGGGCCGGCTGGCCGCTCGTGATGAGGCGATACAGGAAGAGGACCCGCTTCGCGGCGATCGGCAGGACGATCGCGTTCAGGATCAATCCGAGGACCAGCGTCAGGATCATGGCGCAGAGACTACCCGTCACTCAGGGGTGTTGCCGGTGTCGCCCCCGACGTCGAACGGCGTGGTTACTCCCGCGTACATCAGGTGGGACACGAGTCCCTGGGTCGCGTGGGGCAGGTTGTGGCAGTGGTCCATCCACACGCCGGGGTTGTCCGCGACGAACGCGAGGTCCACCGTCTCGCCGTCCTCGACGTCGACGGAGTCCACCCAGATCGGGCTGCCGGTGGAGCGCTTGCCCTCCCGCGAGAGCAGCAGCGCGTGGTGGCCGTGCAGGTGCATCGGGTGCACGTCGCCGCTGTGGTTGTCGATGTGCACGCGCACGACGTCGCCCTCGCTCACGACGAACATCGGGATGTCCGGGTAGAGGTGGCCGTTGATGGTCCACCAGAGACCGGGCTTGCCGTCGAGGAAGCCGGGGCGCTTGCCGATGGAGTACTCGAAGCTCCGGTCCGGGTCCTGGCTCGCGATGGGGACGTTGGCGTGGGTGCCGTAGGTGAGGAAGTCGACGGCCTTCTTCGGCTGAGCGACGCGGTCCGGCACCGGGGCGTCGCGCGGCCCGACGACGAGCGCCGTGGCGAGCCCGACCTGGACGCGGACGGCGTCGGAGGTGGGCACGGTGACCTCGAGGTCGGCGCGCCCGCCGGCGGGGATCGGCACGTGCCGGCCGTCGACCGGGGTGGGGCCGACGAGGTCGGTGCCGTCGATCGCGAGCACCGTGTACGGCGCGCTCGCCCACGCCGACACCGTGCCGTTGTCGGTGTTCACCACGCGCACGCGGACGTGGTCGCCCGGCTCGGCGGCGACGCGCTGGACGCCCTCCTCGCCGTTGATCGTCCGGCGGCCCTTGTACGTGTGCGCGACCGCGACCTGGTCGACGTCCTGCGTGATCGGCCGGCGGGGCTCCACGACGAGCGCCCCGAGCAAGCCGCCGATCACCTGCTCGTGCGACACCTGGTGCGAGTGGTACCAGTACGTGCCGGGCCGCGTCACGACGAAGCGGTACGTGAACTCCTTGCCGACGCCGATCGCGTCCTGGGTGACGCCGGCGACCCCGTCCTGCGAGTTCGGCACGTCGACGCCGTGCCAGTGGACGGAGACGCCGTCGTCGACGGACGCATTCCGCACGTGCACCTCGACGAGCTGGCCCACCTGCGCGGTGATCGTCGGGCCCGGTGTCGAGCCGTTGATCGTGTAGCCGTCCTTCGTCTTGCGCGTGACCAGGTCGACACTGACGTCCGCCGGGCGATCAGGATCGGCCGTGAAGGTGGTGATGTCGGTCGCGCCGTCGTGGTGACCGTGCGCGTGGCCCTCCTTCGGCCCGCCGCCGTAGTCCATGTACCCCATGTCCATGACGGAGTACGTGTCGGGCAGGAGGCTCTGCTGCCAGAACCAGCCGAGCGGCCCGAGCACGACGGCAGCAGCCGCCACGCCGACGAGCACGCGGAGGCGGGTTCCCCTCACCGACCTAGGCCGGAGCGGTGACTGGTTGTGCCGCGCCTTCCGGCTTGGCCATCTTCGCCGCCTGCAGCGCCGCGCCGAACAGCACGAACGCGTTGAGTCCGTGGACCAGTCCGACCCACGGTGCGTCCGCGGCGATGATGCCGGCCGCGACCTGGATGATGATCGAGCCGAGGACCACGGCCGCGAGCATGGTGCCCTTGGGCACCGCGGCGAAGAACGACACGATCAGGAGCGCCAGGCCGAGCAGCGGGATCAGGAACTGGCCGTTCATCACGTGGACGAAGTGGCCGATGGCGCCCTGCCACGTGGGAGGGTCGTCCTCCCAGCCGTCGATGACGGACTGGTCGAGCGTCGCACCACCGTCGATCCAGTGGAACAGACCGGCGACGGCGAAGACGATCATCATGGCCTGGATGACGACCTCGATCGCGATGATGTCGGCAAGAATCCGGTAGGCCTTGCGCATGGCTCCTCCTCCATTCCCCTACGCGACAGGATGCCACTGCGCGGCCGTCTCGTGTGATTGATTTCTGCAACTTTGTCCCGGTCAGCCCCGGACCGGGATCAGGGGGATCGCGAGCAGCGGGAAGACGGCCACCGCGGCGAACGCGAACCCGTAGCCCTGCCCGGCGATCGTGGCGCCGACCAGCGGCGGGACGAGCGTGCTGGCGAGGTACTGCCCGGTGTTCTGGACGCCCATCGCCCGCCCGGACCAGTACGGACCACCGAGCTCGGCGACGGCGGTGAAGGCCAGGCCGTTGTCGGCCACGGTCACGACCGTCGCCACGACGATGACCACGACGGCGAGAGCGGTGTCCTCGACGAGGCCGAGCAGCAGCATCGTCGCGAGCGCGGCGACGGCCACGACGCGCATCGGCCCGAGCCGGCTGCCGGCCCGGTCGGACCACCACCCGACGGCGATGCGCCCGGCCGCACCGCCGAGCTGGGTGACCGCGACGAGCGCTCCGGCGGCTCCGGACGACCAGCCGCGCTCGTCGATCAGCCAGACGAGCATGTACGTCCAGACGGTGAACTGCGGCACCACGAGAAGCATCGAGGCGACGTGGATGCGGCCGAGCGTCAGGCTGCCGCGGTAGGGGTTGTCGAGCTGCCCGAGGTCGGCGGCCTCCTCGCGCGTCGGGCGCGGCGGGTCGACGACGAGGACGGCCGTCAGCACGGCGGCCACCGCGCAGATGATCGCCGGTACGACGAGGGCGGCGCGCAGGCCCGCGGCCTCGGCGGTCGTCGGGACGATCAGGGCCGCGAGGCCGACGCCGAGAGGCAGCGCCGTCTGGCGGATGCCCATCGCCACGCCGCGCCGGTTCGCCGGGAACCACCCGACCACGAGTCGGCCGCTGGCGGAGTTGGTGCTCGCCGCGCCGATGCCGCCGAGGAACCAGCAGACGCCGAGGCCGACGTACGAGCCGCTCGCGAGCACCGCAGCGAACCCGGCGACAGTCACGAGGACGAGCCCGATGGTCAGCGACAGCCGCTCACCGATCCGGTCGACGACCGCCCCCCACGCCACCAACGAGATCATCGTGCCCGCCAGCGGCGCCGCCGCCAGCACGCCCGCGTGCGCCAGGCTGAGCCCCCGCTCGAGGTGCAGGTACGGGATCAGGAAGATCGACGTGTTCGCGAGGATCGTCCCCGCGACCTGCGCCACCATCCCGACGCCGAGCATCACCCAAGGTCTCGGCGTCGTCATGCCGTCAGCATCCCCGCGCCGCCCAAGCGTCGCCAGCACCGATCCGCATTCCGGGCGCTTCGGTCGCAGAGCTCCCTCCCGGGCCTTCGGCCCTAGCGACCGAGGGTCGGGTCACGGTCGCTAGCGGCGGAGCCGCGGGAGGGAGCGCCAGCGACCGAAGCGACGTCAGACGACAGCGCCGAAGAGGGTCGTGTCGTCGTCGACGCCGACACCGGGGCCGTTGCTGATCAGTCGCTTCTTCTTGCTCCGCGTCAGGCCCTGGACCCGGTGCTCGCGCCAGAACGCCTCGGCGACTGTCGGGTACTCCTCGTAGTAGACGAGCCGGACCGGCCGCCGTCGCTTGGTGTACTCGGCACCTTCGCCGCGCTTGTGCTGGCGGAGCCGGTAGAGGAGGTCGCGCGTGCCGCCGACGTAGAACGTCTTGTCGGCGCAGATGAGGATGTACATGAAGCCCATCGGCGGAGCATGTCCGACGAGACGTGATCCTGCGTCGTCGTGTCCACAGACGTCGCTTCGGTCGCAGAGCTCCCTCCCGGGCCTCCGGCCCTAGCGACCGTGGGGTGTCAGCGGGGAAGGGCGCCGGACCAGGCGAGGGCCTGCTTGAGGAGGTGGCCGCGGCCGCCCTCCATGTCGTCGAGGACCTCGGGCTCCATGGCCTCGTCGGGGGTGAGCCAGGTGAGCTCGAGGGCGTCCTGGCGGGGGTCGCACTCGCCGGAGACCGGCACCACGTAGGCGAGGGCGACGGCGTGCTGGCGCGGGTCGTGCAGCGGGGCGACGCCGGGGAGCGGGAAGTACTCCGCGACGGTGAACGGGGTGAGGGAGGCCGGCAGCTGCGGGAACGCGGTGGGGCCCAGGTCCTTCTCGAGGTTGCGGAGCAGGGCCTCCCGCACCGACTCGTTGTGATAGACCCGCCCGGAGACGAGCGTGCGGGTCAGCTCGCCGCTCGACGAGCCGCGCAGCAGCACGCCGACGTGCTCGATCTGGCCGTACGTGTCGACCCGCACCGGCACCGCCTCGACGTAGAGGATCGGCACGCGCGAGCGCGTCTCGTCCAGCGCGATCTCGGAGAGCCAGCCGGGGTTCGGGTCAGGGGTGCGGACGGACGCCATGCGCGACATTCTCGCAGGACCTACAAGTACTTCTTCATGCCAACATGCGACGCCTCGAAGCCCAGTCGCTCGTAGAAGCGGTGGGCGTCGGCGCGCTTGCGGTTGGAGGTCAGCTGGAGGCGCGCGGCGCCGCGCCGACGGGCTTCGTCCTCCACGTGCTGCATCAGGGCAGCGCCGATGCCCTGGCTGCGAAGGTCGGCCGTCGTCCGCACCGCCTCGACCTGGCAGTACAGCCCGCCGTCGGCCGCGAGCATCCGCATCCAGGTGACCTGGGCGGTGGCCACGACGCGACCGTCCAGCTCGCCGACGAGGAGGTCCTGGTTCGGGTCCGCACTGATCTCCTCGAACGCCGATCGCTGGCGGTCGGTGACGTCGCCGGGCTCGTCGAAGTAGTGCATCGAGTCCTCGCGCTGGAGGGCGAGGACGGCGGGGAGGTCGGACGCCGTCGCGGCGCGAACGAGGAGCTCCATGGGGCCACGGTAGGCTGAGCCGAAAGACAGGGGAGCGCCTGGCAGAGGGCGCTGAGAGTGCGGAGAAGCCGCAGACCCTTGAACCTGCTCCGGTTAGCACCGGCGAAGGGAGTCATCATGAGTTCTGCCGTCACGTCCCGAGGTTTCGACATCCGGTACCGGACCATCGACCTCGTCTCACTCACCACGCTCGCGGTCGCCTTCGGCGTCGTGTTCTGGGCCTGGGGCAAGCTGTACGAGCCCCTGTCGAACCTCGCGGTGTTCTCCTACCCGCCGAGCTCGGCGCTGCTGGGCGGCGTCTGGCTGTCCGCCGGCGTCGTCGGCGGGCTGATCATCCGCAAGCCCGGTGCCGCGTTCGCCACGGAGTTCCTCGCCGCAGCCGTCTCGACGGTCATCGTCGGCGGCACGCAGTGGGGCTGGAGCGTCTTCGCGTCCGGCTTCTGGCAGGGCCTCGGCGCCGAGCTGATCTTCCTGCTGTTCTTCTACCGCCGGTTCGGGATCGTCACCGCGACGCTCGCCGGCGCCCTCGCCGGCGTCTTCGAGTCGCGGTACGAGTGGTCGGCCTACATCCCCGACTACTCGTTCGGCTCCAAGCTCGCCCACATGGGCTTCTTCGCCCTGTCCGGCGCCGTGATCGCCGGGATCGGCGGCTACTACCTCGTCCGCGCCCTCGCGGCCGCCGGCGTGCTCGACGCGTTCGGACCCGGACGCGAGCAGGTCTCCGAGGTCTAGTGCGGGGAGCGATCCGGCTCTCGGACTTCACCTGGCGCCCGCTGGGGCGCAAGGCCCCGGTCGTCGCCGGGCTCGACCTCGCCGTCGAGCCCGGCGAACGGGTGCTGCTCGTCGGCCCGAGCGGCGCGGGCAAGTCGACGATCTTGCACGGCCTGGCCGGGGCCCTCGGCACGACCCTCGCCGGCGAGCTGACCGGCACCGCCGAGGTCGACGGGCGGCTCGGGCTGCTCCTGCAGAACCCCGCTGACGCGATCGTCGCCGAGCACCTCGGGCGCGACGTCGCGTTCGGGCTGGAGAACGCGTCAGTTCCACGGTCGGAGATGTGGCCGCGCGTCGATGCCGCCCTCGACCGCGTCGGGCTCGGGGTCTACGGCCGCCACCACTTCACGGCCGCGCTGTCCGGCGGCGAGCAGCAGCGTCTGGCGCTGGCCGGCGTGCTGGTGCTCGAGCCCGACGTGCTGCTGCTCGACGAGCCGACGTCGATGCTCGACGACGCCACCGCCACCTCCGTCAGGCAGGCGATCCTCGACGCGGCCGGCGACCGCACGATGGTCGTCGTCGAGCACCGGATCGGGCCGTGGCTCGAGCACGTCGACCGCGTCGTCGTGCTGTCGTCCGATGGCGAGGTCGTCAGCGACGGCAGCGTCGCGTCGTTCCTCGCCGGTCCGGCTCCGGCCGGCGTCTGGATGCCCGGCCTGCCGACCCCGGAGCCGCTCGCCGTCCCGGCCGACCTGGTGCGCCCCGCCGACGCGCTCGGAGTGACGGCCGAGGACGTCGTCGCCGACCTCACCACGCGCACGCTCCGGGGCGTCCAGCGCACCCGCGCCCTCGACGGCTTCACCGCCGTGCTCGCCCCCGGCACCACGACCGCCCTCACCGGGCCGAGCGGGGCCGGGAAGTCCACGGCGCTCGCGGTCATCGGCGGCCTCCGGAAGCCGACGAACGGTCGCGTCACGCCCGACCTGGCGTCGCGCCGGACCCTCGAGCTGGCGACGTCCGTCGGGTGGGTGCCGCAGAACCCGGAGCACGGATTCCTGACGCTGAAGGTGGCCGACGAGGTCGCACGCACCGCAGGGCGCGTCGGGCGGTCCGTCGACGCCGCGGCGGTGCTCGACGTCTTCGGGCTCGGCGGCCTGGCCGACGCCCACCCGTACCGGCTGTCGGGAGGCGAGCAGCGCCGGCTCGCCCTGGCCGCGGCGCTGGCCCATCGTCCGTCGGTCGTGCTTCTCGACGAGCCGACGGTCGGCCAGGACCCCGGCACCTGGGCCGCGGTGACCGGCTGGGTCGCCGCCGCGCGCGACGCCGGCGCGACGGTCGCAGTCTCCACCCATGACCCGGACCTGCCGCGCGACGTCGAGCACCGGCTCGAGGCGGGCGTCTCGTCATGAGGTCGGCCGTCCTGCGGGCCAACCCGCTCGCCCAGCTGAGCATCGGCATGTTCTCGCTGCTCGGCTCGTTCTGGATCGACGACCTCGACGTCGCTCTCCTCGCGCTCGGCGTCTACGCGGTCGCCGCCGTCCTGTTCCTGCCGGGCTGGAAGTACCCGCTGGTCTGCCTCGGGTTCACGAGCATCGCGGCGGTCACGATCGTCTACTCCACCTGGCGGCTCGGCGGCCACGACGTCGAGGAGGCCTTCGCGAACGGCGTCCGCATCGTCGTGCTGGCCTGGCCGGGCTCGGTGATGGCCGGGTACGTCGACCCGACGCGGCTGGCTGACTACCTCGCGCAGAGCCTCCGCCTGCCGGCCAGGCTCGTGGCCGCGTTCGCCGCCGCGATGCAACGGTTCACCGGATTCGGCCTCGCCTGGGAGCAGCTCGACCAGGTGCGCCGGGTCCGCGGCGTCGGCCGCACCCGCAACCCGATCAGCAACGGCCGCTACGCCGCGAGCATGACGTTCGCCCTGCTGGTCCAGGCCATGCGCGGCGCCTCGCACGCCTCGATCGCGATGGACGCCCGGGGGTTCGCCACCGCTCATCGCCGCACCTGGGCCGAGCCCGCGGACTGGACGCGCCTGGACGTGATGACGGTCGTCCTCGCCGCCGCGCTCGGCGCCGTCGCGCCGTTGCTGACCGTCCTAGCCTGAGGCTCGCGCGGGCTGTCGCTGCCGATCGACCAGGGCGTCGACGGCCTCGGGGGACAGCACCTCGTCGAGCACCAGGGCGGCGGCACCGAGGATGCCGGCGCGGTCGCCGGTGGTGGCAGCCACGATGCGCAGTCGGCTCGTGGCCAGCGGCAGCGAGCGCTGGTAGACCACCTCACGCACGCCGGCGATCAGATACTCCCCGGCCAGCGAGAGCGAGCCGCCGATGACGATGACGGACGGGTTGAGCAGGCTCACGCACGTCGCGAGGACGGACCCGATGGAGCGGCCGGCCTCCCGAACCGCCTGCAGGGCGGCGACGTCGCCACGCAGCACGGAGTCGACGACGTCCTGCGGTGAGTCGATGTCGAGGCCCGCCGCGCGGAGTCGGGCCGCGACGGCCGGACCGGCGGCCAGCGCCTCGAGGCAGCCGACGTTGCCGCAGCGGCACACGACGCTGTCGTCGGCGTCGACGACCCGGACGTGGCCGAGGTCGCCGGCCGTGCCGAGCGCGCCGCGGGTCAGCCGGCGGTTGGTGATGATGCCGGCGCCGATGCCCGTGGCGACCTTCACGTAGAGCAGGTGGTCGACGCCCGACCACGACGTGACGTGCTCGCCGAGGGCCATCACGTTCACGTCGTTGTCGACCAGCACCGGCACGGGGAACGTGCGGGACAGGTGCGCCGGGATGTCGAACTCGTGCCAGCCCGGCATGATCGGCGGGTTCGCCGGCCGGCCGGTGGAGTGCTCGACGGGGCCGGGCACGCCGATCCCGATGCCGACGACCTGGTCGTCCGCCAACCCGATGCGCTGCAGCAGCTCGTGCGCGAGGTCGGTGACGCGGTCCAGCACGACGCTCGGACCGTCCGCGATGTCGGACGCCACTGACGTCTCCTCGAGCACCTTGCCGGCGAGGTCGACCGCGGCGACCGCGGCATGTGAGGCGCCGAGGTCGATGCCGAGGACCACGTGGCCTGCGCCGTTGAGGGCGAACCGCTGCGGAGGCCGTCCGCCGGTGGAGGCCGCCTCGCCGTACGGGGCGAGCAGGCCGGACGCGAGCAGCGCGTCGATGCGCAGGGTGATCGTGGAGCGGGCCAGCGAGCTCAGCTCGGCGAGCTCGGCCTTGGTGCGCGGCTTGCCGTCCCGGAGGTACTGGAACAGCTCGCCCGCGCCCGACGCGGCCGACGGGATCCCGGCATCGGAACCGGGTCTGGGACGCGCAGCCATGGCGAAAGTGAACCACGCTGACTTCTGGAGTCAAGTCCTGCACAAGCATGTCGAGACTCGACGGACTTTTGCTTGACACGTGTCATTACCCGTGACTACGGTCACACGCATGTCGGACCCGGCCGCCCCGCTGTTGGAGATGCGCGGCATCGTCAAGCAGTTCCCGGGCGTCCGCGCGCTCGACGGCGTCGACCTCACGGTCCGCGCGGGCGAGGTGCACTGCCTGCTCGGCCAGAACGGCGCCGGCAAGAGCACGCTGATCAAGGTCCTCGCGGGGGCTCACGACGTCGATGAGGGCACCATCCTGTGGGAGGGCGAGCCGATCTCGTTCGCCGACCCGCTGGCCGCCATCGCCACCGGCGTCGCGACGATCTACCAGGAGCTCGACCTCATCGACGGCCTGAGCGTCGCCGACAACATCTTCCTCGGCCACGAGCTGGCACGCGGCGGCATCACCCGCGACTCCGACATGAACAAGCGGGCGCGCCAGCTGCTCGCGCGGCTCGGCCACCCGGAGATCCGCCCCACCCGTGAGGTCGGCAGCCTGTCGGCGGCCGGCAAGCAGATCGTCTCCATGGCCCGCGCGCTGTCGCACGACGCGCGCGTGATCGTGATGGACGAGCCCTCCGCCGTGCTCGACCCCGACGAGGTGGACGGCCTGTTCCAGGTCGTCGACGACCTCCGCGCGTCGGGCACCGCCATCATCTACATCTCGCACCGGCTCGAGGAGATCCGTCGCATCGGCGACCGGCTCACGGTGCTCAAGGACGGTCGTACCGTCGCCACGGACCTCCCCGCGAAGGAGACCTCGACGGCCGACCTCGTCCAGCTGATGACCGGCCGCACGGTCTCGTCGGTCTTCCCCCGCCGGACCACCGAGCTGCCCGACGCGGCACCGCTCCTGACCGTCGACGGGATCAGCCGCGACCGGGAGTTCCACGACGTGTCGTTCGCGGTGCGCCCCGGAGAGATCGTCGGCATCGCCGGACTCGTCGGCGCGGGTCGCAGCGAGATCATCGAGACCATCTACGGGGCACGGCGCGCAACGCGCGGCTCCGTCACCGTCGAGGGCAAGCGGCTGCGCAACGGGTCGGTCGACGCGGCCGTCGCCGCCGGCGTCGGCCTCTGCCCCGAGGAGCGGAAGTCCCAGGGCCTGGTCCTCGACGACGCCGTCTACCGCAACATCTCGCTCGCCAGCCTCGAGCGCTTCTCCCGGTACGGGATCACCACCGAGGCGGCCGAGCGTCGCGCCGCCCGGCAGGTCGCGACGTCGGTCGACATCCGTCCGGACGCCCCGGACCGCATCGTCCGCACGCTGTCGGGCGGCAATCAGCAGAAGGTCGTCCTGGCCCGTTGGCTGCTCCGGTCGTGCAAGGTGCTGCTGCTCGACGAGCCCACCCGCGGCGTCGACGTCGGGGCGCGCGCCGAGATCTACACGCTCATCCGCGAGCTCGCCGACTCCGGCGTGGCACTGGTGATCGTGTCCAGCGACATCGACGAGGTGCTCGGCCTCTCGGACCGCGTGCTCGTGGTGGCCGACGGCCACGTCGTGCACGAGGGCCCCAGCGACGCGATCGACGCCTCGGGCGTGCTCGACCGCATCCTCGCGACCCACGACGACCAGCAGATGATCCAGGGAGACGGAGACGCCGCGTGAGCACCGTTCAGCAGGAAGAGTCCACCGAGGTGACCAAGACCCGCGGCGACAGTGGCGGGTCCCTCGGGGTGGTCCGCAACCTCGGGCTGGTCATCGCGCTCGTCATCCTGTGCGTGGTCGGGGTGATGACCTCGGGCGACCAGTTCGCCAGCAAGGACAACGTGATCACGATCCTGCGCCTGGCCTCGGTGGTCGGTGTCGTCTCGATCGGCATGACGTTCGTGATCACCGGCGGCGGCATCGACCTGTCCGTCGGCGCGATCCTGGCGCTCTCGTCCGTCTGGGCCACCACGACCGGCACCCAGTCCATGGCCGACGACTACGGCTGGATCGTCATGGTGCTCAGCGCCCTGCTGGTCGGCACGGCGTGCGGACTGATCAACGGCATCGTGATCGCCTACGGCAAGGTCGTCCCGTTCATCGCCACGCTGGCGATGCTCGCCTCGGCGCGCGGGCTCGCGGAGATCATCGCGGACCGCAAGACGCAGATCATCCGGAACCAGGGATTCACCGACTTCTTCGGCGCCGAGCCGCTCGGCATCCCGGTGATCGTCATCATGTTCGCGCTCGTGGTCGTCGGCGGCTGGTTCCTGCTCAACCGCACGACCTTCGGCCGCCGGACGTTCGCGGTCGGCGGCAACCCCGAGGCGGCCCGCCTGGCCGGCATCAAGGTGCAGCGCCACACCGTCTACCTGTACGCGCTGGCCGGGCTGACCTGCGGCATCGCCGCCGTGATGCTGATGTCGCGCACCACCACCGGGTCGTCGACCCACGGCACGCTGCTGGAGCTCGACGCCATCGCGGCCGTCGTCATCGGCGGCACGCTGCTCAGCGGGGGACGAGGGACGGTCGTCGGCACGCTCTTCGGCGTGCTGATCTTCACCACCCTCACCAACGTCTTCACGCTCAACAACCTCTCGACGTCGTCCCAGAACGTCGCGAAGGGCGTGATCATCGTGGTCGCTGTGCTCCTCCAGCAGCGGATCGCGAACCGCAAGACCTGATCGACCCGTCACCACCTCACAACAGGAGTTGCCCATGTCCACCATCCATCCCCGGAGGCGTCGAGCCTTCGCCCTCGTCGGTGCCTTCGCGGCGGCGACGCTGGTCCTCGGAGCCTGTACGAACGGCTCCGACGACGGCGACACCAGCTCCGCGATCGGCAAGAGCAACACCGACAACGACAAGTCCGGCAAGAAGGTCGTCATCGGCTTCTCCGCACCGGCCGCCGACCACGGCTGGATGGGCTCGATCACGAAGTCGGCCGTCGCCCAGGCGAAGAAGTACGACGACATCGAGCTGAAGGTCGCCGAGGGCACCAACGACGTCAACCTGCAGATCTCGCAGGTGGAGACGTTCATCAACGACAAGGTCGACGCGATCGTCCTGCTGCCGTTCGACGGCGCCGCGATGACCGCCGTGGCCCGCAAGGCCATGGACGCCGGCATCGTCGTCATCAACGTCGACCGCGAGTTCGACTCGCCGTTCGCCGCCCGCACCACGGTGCTCGGCGACAACTACGGCATGGGCGTCTCGGCCGGCACGTACGTGTGCGACCAGGCCAAGGGCGACAAGAACAAGGTCGTCGCCGAGATCGCGGGCATCGACTCGCTGCCGCTGACGCAGGACCGGTCGAAGGGCTTCGCGGACGCGCTCAAGAAGTGCGGCCTCAAGGTCAACAACCGCGTCGCCGCGGAGTTCACGGTGGAGTCGGGCGAGAAGGCCGCGTCCAACCTGCTCCAGGCCGCTCCGAAGATCGACTACCTGTGGAACCACGACGACGACCAGGGTGTCGGCGTCCTCGCCGCCATCAAGAACGCCAACCGTGACGAGTTCGTCATGATCGGCGGCGCCGGCTCGGCCAACGTCATGCGCGACATCAAGGCCGACAACACGGTGCTCAAGGCGACGGTCATCTACCCGTCGACCCAGGCCGCGGACGGCATCAAGCTGGCCCGACTGCTGGTGCAGGGCAAGTCGATGTCCGACCTCGCCGAGATCGAGGTGCCGCGCGAGGTCAAGCTGTCGGCCCCCGTGGTGACGAAGGACAACGTCGACACCTACCTGCCGTCGGCGTTCGAGTCCTGACCGACCGGGACCTGCGCACCGGCACTCGGGGCCGGTGCGCAGGTCCCCTCCACCATCCAGCTCGGAAAGCAGACGCAGATGACTGACGCACGAACCGATCTCCGGATCGGCATGGTCGGCTACGCCTTCATGGGAGCCGCGCACTCCCAGGCGTGGCGCACGGCCCCGGCCTTCTTCGACCTCCCGATGCACCCGCGCATGACCGCGGTCTGCGGGCGCGACAAGGAGGCGGCCACGAAGGTCGCCGAGCGCTTCGGCTGGGAGTCCGTCGAGACCGACTGGCGGGCCCTGCTCGAGCGCGACGACATCGACGTCATCGACATCTGCACGCCGGGAGACACGCACGCGGAGATCGCGATCGCGGCGCTCCGGGCCGGCAAGCACGTGCTGTGCGAGAAGCCGCTGGCCAACACCGTCGCCGAGGCGGAGGCGATGGCCGAGGCGGCCGCCGAGGCCGCGCAGCACGGCGTGCGGGCCATGGTCGGCTTCACCTACCGCCGCACGCCCGCCGTCGCCATGGCCCGGAAGCTCGCCGCCGACGGCTGGCTGGGCACCATCCGCCACGTCCGCGCCCAGTACTTGCAGGACTGGCTCAACGACGAGAACACCCCGCTCAGCTGGCGCCTCGACAAGGAGAAGGCCGGCTCGGGTGCCCTCGGCGACATCGGCGCCCACATCGTCGACATGGCGCAGTTCGTCACCGGCTCGCGGATCGCGTCGGTCAGCGGCCTGATGGAGACCTTCGTGACGACCCGACCCGTCGCCGGCGACCACGCGACCCTCGGTGGTTCGTCGAGCGGCGACGGCGAGCGCGGCCCGGTCACCGTCGACGACGCCGCCGTCTTCACGTCCCGCTTCGACGACGGCTCCGTCGGCGTCTTCGAGGCGACGCGCTTCGCCACCGGCCGCAAGAACGCGCTCCGCATCGAGGTCAACGGGTCCACGGGCTCGCTGGCGTTCGACTTCGAGGACATGAACGTCCTCCAGTACTTCGACGCGAACGAGGACCCCGCGACGGCCGGCTTCCGCCGGATCATCGTCACCGAGGCGACGCACCCGTACGTCGCCGCCTGGTGGCCGCCGGGACACGGCCTCGGGTACGAGCACGGCTTCACGCACCAGGTCGTCGACCTCGTCACCGCCATCGCGGACGGCACCGACCCCTCGCCGTCGTTCGCCGACGGCCTCGCCGTCCAGCGCGTGCTGGCCGCGGTCGAGGCGAGCTCGGCCGACGGCACCACCCACACGACAGGAGCTTGAGATGTCTCGACCGATCACGTTGTTCACCGGGCAATGGGCCGACCTGCCGTTCGAGGAGGTCGCGCGCCTCGCCGGCGAGTGGGGCTACGACGGTCTCGAGATCGCCTGCTGGGGCGACCACTTCGACCCCTGGCAGGCCGTCGAGGACCCGGCCTACGTGCAGTCGCGGCACGACATCCTGGAGAAGAACGGCCTCAAGGTCTACGCGATCTCCAACCACCTCACCGGCCAGGCGGTCTGCGACGACCCGATCGACGCCCGGCACGAGGGCATCCTGTCGTCGCGCATCTGGGGCGACGGCGACCCCGAGGGCGTCCGCCAGCGCGCCGCGGAGGAGCTGAAGAACACCGCGCGCGGTGCGAAGCTGCTCGGCGTCGACACGGTGATCGGCTTCACCGGCTCGTCGATCTGGAAGTACGTCGCGATGTTCCCGCCGGCGTCGGAGGAGATGGTGGCCGCCGGCTACCAGGACTTCGCCGACCGCTGGAACCCGATCCTCGACGTCTTCGACGAGGAGGGCGTGCGGTTCGCCCACGAGGTGCACCCCAGCGAGATCGCCTACGACTACTGGACCACCCACGCGGCGCTGGAGGCGATCGGCCACCGCGAGGCGTTCGGCCTGAACTGGGACCCGTCGCACTTCGTGTGGCAGGACCTCGACCCGCTCGGCTTCCTGTGGGACTTCCGCGACCGGATCTACCACGTCGACTGCAAGGACGCGAAGAAGCAGGTCGGCAACGGCCGGAACGGCCGGCTCGGCTCGCACCTGCCGTGGGCGGACCCGCGGCGCGGCTGGGACTTCGTGTCCACGGGTCGCGGCGACGTCCCGTGGGAGGCGTGCTTCCGCATGCTCAACACGATCGGCTACGACGGTCCCATCTCGATCGAGTGGGAGGACGCCGGCATGGACCGGCTGCTCGGGGCCCCGGAGGCGCTCGCGTTCGTGAAGGCGAACCTGTTCGACGCCCCCGAGGCGGCGTTCGACGCCGCCTTCTCCAGCGGCGACTGAAGGGCTAGGGTGCTGACTAAGCAAGCGCTTAGTACCCGACCGAGGGAGTCCCATGCCCCGCACGTTCGAGAGTCTCGAGGAGTTCCGAGCCGCCGCCGGGGAGGAGCTCGGCACCGGTGAGTGGCACACCGTCACCCAGGAGCAGATCAACACGTTCGCCGACGCGACCGGCGACCACCAGTGGATCCACGTCGACCCGGAGAAGTCGGCGAGCGGGCCGTTCGGCACGACGATCGCCCACGGCTACCTGACCCTGTCCCTGCTGCCGGTGCTCGCGCAGTCGATCTACGAGGTCAAGGGCCTGGCGATGGGCGTCAACTACGGCGCCAACAAGATCCGCTTCCCCAACGCCGTCCCCGTCGACTCGCGCATCCGTGCGACGGCGACGCTCAAGGACGTCGCGGACATCCCGATCGGCACGCAGGTCACCATCACCTTCGTGATCGAGCTCGAGGGTGCGGAGAAGCCGGCGTGCATCGCCGAGGTCGTCTACGTGATGGCGGCTGCGTGATGGACTTCGCCTACGACGACGAGACCAACGCGCTGCTGGAGCAGGTCGGTGCCTTCATGGACGCGGAGGTGTTCCCGAACGAGGGCCGCCTGCGCGAGGAGATCGACCAGCTGGCCGCCGACGACGCCTGGACGTTCCCGGCGGTGGTCGGCGAGGTGCGCGCCAAGGCCAAGGAGCAGGGCCTCTGGAACTTCTTCCTGCCCGGCTACGAGGGCCCGCACGGCCGCGGCCTGACCAACCTGCAGTACGCACCGATCGCCGAGCTGACCGGCCGCAGCATCCAGCTCGCGCCGAGCGCGTTCAACTGCGCCGCCCCGGACACCGGCAACATGGAGGTGCTGCACCTCTTCGGCACGCCCGAGCAGAAGGAGCAGTGGCTCGAGCCGCTGCTCGAGGGCACGATCCGGTCGTCGTTCGCGATGACGGAGCCGCAGGTCGCGTCGTCCGACGCCACCAACATCGAGCTGTCGATCGTCCGCGACGGCGGCGACTACGTGATCAACGGCCGCAAGTGGTGGATCACCGGCGCGATGAACCCGGACTCCGCGATCTTCATCGTGATGGGCAAGACCGACCCGGAGGCGGAGCGGCACCGCCAGCAGTCGATGATCCTCGTCCCACGCGACACCCCGGGTCTGGAGATCAAGCGCGGCATGCGGGTGTTCGGCTACGCCGACCGCGACCACGGCGGCCACGCCGAGCTCGCGTTCCACGACGTCCGCGTGCCCGCGTCGAACATCATCGGCGGCGAGGGCGAGGGCTTCGCCATCGCGCAGGCCCGGCTCGGGCCCGGCCGCATCCACCACTGCATGCGCTCGATCGGCCTGGCCGAGCGGGCTATCGAGATGATGTGCCAGCGCGCCGCGTCTCGCGTCGCGTTCGGCAAGACCATCGCCGAGCAGGGCGTCGTGCGCGACTGGATCGCGGAGTCCCGCGTGCGCCTCGAGCAGCTGCGGCTGCTGGTGCTCAAGGCCGCGTGGCTGATGGACACCCAGGGCAACAAGGCCGCGCACACCGAGATCCAGGCGATCAAGATCGCGACGCCGGCCACGGTGGAATGGATCCTCGACAAGGCCATCCAGGTGCACGGCGCCGGCGGCCTGAGCCAGGACTTCCCGCTCGCCGAGTGGTTCGCCGGCATGCGCACGCTGCGCTTCGCCGACGGCCCCGACGAGGTGCACAAGACCAGCCTCGCCCGGGCCGAGCTCCGCAAGCAGCTGCGATGAACCTCGAGGGATCGCGCGCGATCGTCACCGGCGCGGCCGGCGGCATCGGCGCCGCCATCGCCCGGCGACTGACCGAGCGCGGCGCCTCCGTGCTGCTCACCGACCTCGACGCCGACCGGCTCGCGTCGACGACCGCCGACCTGGACGGGAACGTCATCCAGCTCGCCGGCGACGTCGGCGACAGCGCTCACCTGGAAGCGCTCATCGCTGCGGCCGACGAGTCGTTCGGCGGCGTCGACCTGTTCGTCGCCAACGCCGGGGTCTTCCACGGCTTCGGCCTCGACGCCGACGAGCAGGACTGGGCCACGAGCTGGGACGTCAACGTGATGGCGCACGTGCGGGCCGCCCGCCTCCTGGTGCCGCGCTGGCTCGAGGGAGACGGTGGGTGCTTCGCCGTGACCGCGTCGGCCGCCGGTCTGCTCACCCAGCTCGGGTCCCCGACGTACTCGACCACCAAGCACGCCGCCGTCGGGTTCGCCGAGTGGCTGGCCGCCACCTACGGCGACCGGGGCGTCCAGGTCGCGGCGCTCTGCCCGATGGGCGTGCGGACGCAGATGATCGAGGCCGGCGAGGTCCACGAGGATCCCGACGCCCGACTCGGCCACGCCGCCGTCACCACCGCCGGCGCGACCCTGACGCCGGAGGAGGTCGCGGACTCGCTCCTCGACGCGATCGAGGCCGGCCGGTTCCTCGCGCTGCCGCACGCGTCCGTCGCCGAGATGTACGCCAAGAAGGCCGCCGACCCGGACCAGTGGCTCAGCGGCATGCAGTGGTTCCGGAACTCGCTGTCCTAGGCAGTGTCTGGTGGACCCGCGCAGTCGATCCGGGCGGCATTCGCGCCCGGCTGACGAGGCCGAGGTCCGAAGCCATACCGGGTGTTGTCTTGCGAGGGCCGAGAACGACGTCAGCCGGGATGCGAGGTCGTCCGGGTGGCGCGGGGGTCCGCCAGGCATTGCCTAGACAGATCGCCGACCCGATCGGGCGCATACTGGCTGTATCGAGCACATCTGCTCATCCGGGCTGATGGAACTCGCTCCCGAGCCCGGCGACTGGTGTGCTGGGTGCCAACCCGAGGGAGGCGCAGATGTTCGAGGACGGTCAGCTCTACTCACCCGTGTCCACGAAGGACGACGGCTCCGTCGAGGTGCACCTCGGCGAGAACCACCCGGGGTTCCGCGACGAGGCGTACCGCGCCCGCCGGAACGACATCGCCGAGATCGCCGTGGCCTGGTCGCCGGGCGCGCCGATCCCCACCGTCGACTACACCGAGGGCGAGCAGGACATCTGGCGCGAGGTCGCCCGCGAGCTCGCGCCCAAGCACGAGAAGCACGCGCACAGCGAGTACCTCCACGCCAAGGAGGCCCTCGGCCTCCCGTCGGACCACGTCCCCCAGCTCGGCGAGGTCGGCGAGCGGCTCGTCCCGCTGACCGGGTTCACCTACGTCCCGGCCCCGGGCCTCGTCCCGCTCCGCGAGTTCTACGAGTCCCTCGGCCGCCGCGAGTTCCACTCCACGCAGTACCTGCGCCACCCGTCGCAGCCGCTCTACACGCCGGAGCCGGACATCATCCACGAGGTGATGGGCCACGCGAACCAGCTCGCCAGCCCGCGGTTCGCGGCGCTCACCGAGGCGGCCGGCAAGGCCACCGCGCGGGCCGAGCTCGACGACACCGTGAAGTTCATCGCCGACGTCTTCTGGTTCACGCTCGAGTTCGGAGTCATGTGGGAGGACGGCGACCTCAAGGCCTACGGCGCCGGCATCCTCTCCAGCTACGGCGAGATGGACGAGTACGCGCACATGGAGATCCGGCCGCTCGACATCGCCGAGATGGGCACCATCAACTACGACATCACGGCGTACCAGCCGGTGCTGTTCGCCGCCGACTCGCTCGACCAGCTCGAGGACGTCGTCGGCACGTTCTTCGACACCTGCGACGACGAGACGCCGAGCCGGCTGAAGGCGACGGTCTGAGTCTTCGCGAAATGTGACGCTCAGGGCGTCATGGACGCCGGATGACGCCCTCAGCGTCACATGGTGCGGTCGATAGGGTGACGGCATGGCGATCGAGCTCCGCACCCCGCGTCAGGTCGAGGAGATGCGTCCTGCCGGGCGGTTCGTCGCCGAGGTGCTGACGAGGCTCGTCGAGGCGGCCGACGTCGGCGTGAACCTGCTCGAGCTCGACGCCCTCGCGCACGCCATGATCCGCGACCGCGGCGCCGAGTCCTGCTACATCGACTACCACCCGTCGTTCGGCGCGATGCCGTTCGGCAAGGTGCTCTGCACGTCGGTCAACGACGCGGTGCTGCACGGCCTGCCACACTCCTACAAGCTCGCCGACGGCGACCTGCTGAGCCTCGACTTCGCCGTCTCCGTCGACGGGTGGGTCGCCGACTCGGCCGTGAGCACGATCGTCGGCACGCCCAACCCCGACGACGTCCGGCTCATCGACACCACGCAGCAGGCGCTCGCCGCCGCCATCGCTGTCGCGCGGCCCGGCAACAAGCTCGGCGACATCTCCGCCGCCATCGGCGACGTCGCCCGCGACGCCGGCTACAGCGTCAACACCCAGTTCGGCGGGCACGGCGTCGGCCGCACCATGCACGGCGACCCGCACGTCCCCAACGACGGCCGCGCCGGCCGTGGCCTCCCGCTCAAGCCGGGCCTCGTCATCGCCATCGAGCCCTGGCTGCTCGCGTCCACCGACGAGATCGTCATGGACGCCGACGGCTGGACCATCCGCAGCGCCGACGGCTCCCGCGGCGCCCACTCCGAGCACACCATCGCCGTCACCGACGACGAGCCGATCGTCCTCACCGCCCGAGATTGACGCTACAGCTCCACCACTCGGTCGCTAGGGCGAAGCCCGGGAGCGAAGCGAAGCGACTCTTGCGTCTGTGTCGCTTCGGTCGCTGGCGCTCCCTCCCGCGGCTCCGCCGCTAGCGACCGCACAGGGTCGCTCAGGTCGCCGGGACGGCGATCGTCGTCGCCTCGGTGCGGCCGCGGAGGGTGACCTCGTCCTGGGCGCGCCAGTGCGACGCCTCGTCCTCGTGGGCGGCCTCGACCGCCGTCATCGACGCCGCGACCATGCCCTCGACGGTCTTGGCCTGCTCGCACAGCCGGGCGCCCTCGTTCACCGGGTCGCCGATGACCGTGTACTCGAACCGGCTCTCCGCACCGATGTTGCCGGCGACCGCGGGCCCGTAGGCGACGCCGATGCCGGCCTGGACGTCGCTGACCTCCTCGGTCAGGCGGGCCGACATCGACCGCGCGGCCGCGAGCGCCGCACCCGCGGCGTCGTCGAGCTCGCGCGGAGCACCGAAGACCGCGAGCGCGGCGTCGCCCTCGAACTTGTTGACGAAGCCGCCGTGGTCCTGCACCTCGGCGACCACCACGCCGAAGAACCGGTTGAGCACGTCCACGACCTCCTCCGGGGGTCTGGTGGCGGCGAGCTCCGTGGACCCCACGACGTCGACGAAGAGCACGGCGACCTCGCGCACCTCGCCGCCCAGCTCGATCTGCTGCGACATCGCGGCGCGGGCGACGTCCTCGCCGACGTGCCGGCCGAACAGGTCGCGGAGCTGCTCGCGCTCGCGGACGTCGTGGACCATGCGGTTGAAGCCGGACTGGAGCATGCCGAGCTCGGTGCCGTCGAAGACCAGCACCTCGGCGTCGAGGTCGCCCTTCTGGACTCGGGAGAGCGCACCGGTGACCGTGCGGATCGGCGCCATCATGGCGCGGGTGTTGAGCACCATCAGCAGCAGCCCGAACACCAGACCGATGCCGCCGAGGGCCAGGATGCAGATCGCGAGCCGGTCGGCGGTGACGTCCTTGCGGGCGAGCGCGAAGATCGCGACGACCATCAGGCCGATGACGGGGACGGCGCCGAGCAGCCAGATCAGCAGCGACCGCATCGTGATGCCGACGCCGCGCGCCCGCCGCATCGGCGCGCTCGTGAGAGCCCGGGCCGCGACCGGCCGCAGGGCGAACTCGCTGAGCAGGTACGTGTTGGCACAGACCACGACGCCGCCGGCGAACGTCGTGAAGCCGACCTTGGCGATCAGGTCGGCGCCGTGCAGGCCGTAGAGCAGCGTGAAGAGGCCGAACCCGCTGGCCCAGAGGACGGCCTGGACGAGGGTCAGCATCCAGGGCACGCGGAGGGTGGCGATGCGGTCCTTGCGGGTGGCCTCGCGGTCCTCGAGCGACCACTGCAACATGCGCAGGGCGCGGACCGTGCCCCACGTCGCGCCGACGACGAGGGCGAACAGGCAGTACGCGGGCACGACGACGAAGTTCACGACGAGCAGGTCGTCGGTGAGGACCGGGTCGCCCGGGAGCACCAGCGTCACCAGGGCGACGACCAGCACCATCCCGATGACGTTGGCGATGACGAGCGCCGCGGTGAGCAGGATCTGCACGCGGACCCGGAGGCGGCCGGTCTCCTCGTCGCCCGGGCCGAGCAGCCACGACCCGAGTGGCTGGGTCCGGCGCTGTCGACGCTCCGAGGGCACCCGCCGAGCGTACTCAGGTGGAGGGGGTCGGCGGGACGCGTTCGGTCCACGGGGCCGCCGCCTCCACCTGGGCGAGCAGGCTGAACAGGGGGCCGTCCTCGCCCGGGCGGCCGGCGAGCATGACGCCGATGGGCAGCCCCCCGTCAGTCCAGTGCAGCGGCAGGCTGGCCGCCGGGACGCCGGCCATGTTGTAGACCGCGGTGAACGGGGTGAACAGCAGCTCGCGGCGGTGGTCCTCGGCGGGGTCGCCGGACTCGGTGAACCAGGCGTGCGGCTGGGGCGGCAGCGCGAGCGTCGGGGTGAGCCAGACGTCGAAGTCCTGCATCCTTGTGACGACGTCGCGGCAGGTGGCCTCGAGGAACTGGATGGCGCGTGCGAGCTCGACGCCGGTGGCCTCCTTGCCGCGGGCGAACCAGTAGCGCGTGTTCTGCCGCAGCAGCGGCACGGCCTCCTCAGGCACCGGCGCGGCGGCCATCCCGCTCGACCAGACGACGTTGAACTGCGGCTCGAGCTCGGCGGGGAAGGGGTTGTCGACGTCGACGACCTCGTGGCCGAGCGACTCGAGCAGCCGGCTGGCGGACTCCCACGCGGCGAGCGACTCCGGCGACGTCTCGGCGAACGGCAGGTACGGGGTGGACCAGCGGGCGACGCGCAGCCGGCCGGGCTCGCGGCGGATCCAGTCGGTGAACGGGACGGGCGGGTCGGGCAGCGGCCGGAAGTCGCCGGGCATCGGGTGAGCCATGACGTCGAGCAGCGCGGCGGCGTCGCGCACGGTGCGGGCCAGCGGGCCGTCGCCGGCGAGACCGCTCCAGTCGCTGCCGAGCGGACCGGCGCTGACCCGGCCGCGGCTCGGCTTGAACCCGACGATCCCGCAGCAGCTGGCCGGGATGCGGATGGATCCGCCGCCGTCGCTGCCCTCGGCGAGCGGCACGAGGCGAGCGGCCACGGCTGCCGCCGCGCCACCGCTGGACCCGCCGGCGTTCCGGGTCAGGTCCCACGGGGTGGCGGTCGGGCCGATCACGTCGTTGTCGGTGTACGAGGAGAGCCCGAACTCCGGGGTGTTGGTCTTGCCGAGGCTGATGAACCCGGCCTGCTGCATGAGGGTGACGACGTACGCGTCGACGACCGGCACGTTCTCCCTCATGAGCGCCGAGCCCATCGTGGTGCGGACGCCGACGGTGGACGTGAGGTCCTTGAAGGCCGTGGGCACGCCGCAGAAGGTGGGAGCGTCGCCGGCGGCGAGCCGGGCGTCGGCCGCCTCGGCCCGCTCGAGCGCCTGCTCGGCCGTGACGGTGATGAACGCGCCGAGCGGCTCGGCGTACCGGTCGATGCGGTCGAGGTGGTGCCGGACGAGCTCGACCGACGACACCTCGCGGCGGCGCAGGAGCTCGGCCTGGCCGTGGGCGTCGAGGTCGTGGAGCTCGGTCACGAGGACAGCATCTCGCGCGCCAGCTTCTTGGGCGCGACGGTGATCCAGGCGTCGGTGATGATCTCCTCCAGCTCGTCGCGGCTGATCTCGCCGAGCCGCGACTGCTGCACCAGCACCGCGTTGTAGCCGTTGAAGTGCGGGATGGTGAAGAACGGGCCGTCGTCCTCGACGAGCGCCTGCTTGGCTCCGGCGTCGGGCACGCGGATGACCAGCAGGTCGTCGTACATCTCCCCGGTCTCCGGGTCGACGGCGGTCTTGTGCGGGTGCCGCTCGAGCACGAAGCCCTTGCCCTTGTCGCCCTCCGGGACCTTCCACGTGGGCCGGTCGCCCCAGCTGATGCCCTTCTCGGTGTGCGGCAGGGCAGCGGCGATCGCGTCGACGTCCTCGGGTCGTGCGGCTGGCATGGTTCCAGTCTCCCTGCCAGCACGGACACAGGTCGACCTGCGCGGGCAGATAGTTGCGACTAGAAACGAACGGTGGCTAGATTCCTCGTTCTCCTCCTGCTCGCCCTCTTCCTGCTCCTCACCGGTGTCGCGGCCGCGGTGGGGTCGTGGGCGTGGCTCGCCCTCGCCGTTCTCGTGGCTGCGCTGCTCGTGCTCGGCGTCTGGGACCTGCTCCAGTCGAAGCACTCGGTGCTGCGCAACTACCCCGTCATCGGCCACCTCCGCTACCTGCTGGAGTCGATCCGCCCGGAGCTCCAGCAGTACTTCGTCGAGCGCAACATCGAGGGCCGGCCGTTCGACCGGTACGACCGCTCGCTGATCTACCAGCGGGCCAAGGGCGTGCGCAGCGAGACGTCGTTCGGCACCGAGCTCGACGTCAACGAGGTCGGCTACGAGTTCCTCCAGCACTCCACCGCGCCGCGGGACACCCCGCAGGAGCCGCACCGCGTGCACGTGGGCGGTCCGGACTGCACGCAGCCGTACGACATGTCCCTGCTCAACGTCTCCGCGATGAGCTTCGGCGCCTTGTCCGGCCGCGCGATCCAGGCGATGAACGGCGGGGCGGCACTCGGCGGCTTCGCGCAGGACACCGGCGAGGGCGGACTGACCGAGCACCACCTGTCCCACGGCGGCGACCTCGTCTGGGAGCTCGGCACCGCCTACTTCGGCGCCCGGACGAAGGACGGGCTGTTCGACGCCGACGAGTTCGCGGAGAAGTCGGCCCACCCGGCGGTGAAGTGCGTCGAGCTCAAGCTCAGCCAAGGTGCCAAGCCGGGCCTCGGCGGCGTGCTGCCGGCCGCGAAGGTGGACGCCGACCTCGCGCGCGCCCGCGACGTGAAGCCGGGCGAGGCCGTGGTCAGTCCCGCGTATCACCGGATGTTCTCCACGCCCCGCGGGCTCATCGAGTTCCTCGCCCGCATGCGCGAGCTGGCAGGCGGCAAGCCGGTCGGGATGAAGCTGTGCGTCGGATCGCGGCACGAGGTGCTCGCGATGTGCAAGGCGATGCTCGCCGAGGGCACGGCACCCGACTTCATCGTCGTCGACGGGGCCGAGGGCGGCACCGGAGCCGGCCCGCTGGAGTTCCAGAACCGCGTCGGCACGCCGCTCACCGAGGGCCTCGTGACGATGCACAACGCGCTGGTCGGCACGGGCCTGCGCGACCGCGTGCGGATCGGCGCGTCGGGCAAGGTCGCGACCGGCGCGCACATCGTCATGCGCCTCATCCAGGGCGCCGACTACACCAACGCCGCCCGGGCGATGATGATGGCGACCGGCTGCATCCAGTCCCAGCTGTGCCACACCAACACCTGCCCCGTCGGCGTCGCTACGCAGGACCCCCTCCGCATCCGCGCCCTCGACGTCGAGGACAAGCGGCACCGTGTTCACCGGTACCACCGCGACACCGTCGAGGAAGCGGTCCAGATCATCGCGTCGATGGGTCTCGGGGGTCCCGAGGAGCTGCGCCCGTCGATGCTGAGGCGTGTCATCGCCCCGTTGCGGGTACAGGGATATGACGAGCTGTACGACTGGCTGCAGCCCGGTGAGCTGCTCAGCCAGGTCCCGGAGTCGTGGGCCGCCGACTGGCTCGCCGCCGACCCGGACACGTTCTCCCGAGCCCAGGAGGTCTCCCGATGAGCACCACCGTCGCCCGCATGATCACGACCGCGCTCGCCGACCTGGGGGTGAAAAACGTCTGGGGCGTCGTCGGTGACGCCCTCAACCCGGTGACGGACGCGATCCGCACCGAGGACCGGCTGGAGTGGATCGGCGTCCGTCACGAGGAGGCGGGCGCGTTCGCCGCATCGGCGCAGGCGCAGCTGACCGGGACGCTCGCCGTGTGCATGGGCACCGTCGGCCCGGGCTCGCTGCACCTGCTGAACGGCCTCTACGACGCGAAGAAGTCGCACGCGCCGGTGCTCGCGATCTGCGGCCAGGTGCCGCTGTCCGAGCTCGGCAGCGACTTCTTCCAGGAGGTCGACAACGACGCGGTGTTCCGCGACGTCGCCGTGTACTCACGGACGATCACGTCGCCGGAGCAGGCGCCGTACCTGCTCGAGCAGGCGGTCAACGCGGCGTTCGCGCACCAGGGCGTCGCGGTGCTGACGCTGCCCGGCGACGTCGGCGGGCTCGACCTGCCGCCGTCGGCTCCGGCCCCGACGTTCGTCGACGCCCACCCGCAGACCATGCCGACGGTGGACGACCTGGGGAAGGCCGCGACCATCCTCAACGGCGCGGAGAAGGTGACGATGCTGGTGGGCCAGGGCTCCCGGGAGGCGCGCGACGTCGCGCTCCAGGTGGCGGACGCGCTTGCGGCCCCGATGGTGCTGACTCTGAAGGCCAAGGAGGGTCTCGAGCACGACAACCCGTACGAGGTCGGCCAGTCCGGCCTCATCGGCAACCGTGCCGCTCAGACGGCGTTCGAGAAGTGCGACGCGCTCCTCATGGTCGGCACCGACTTCCCGTACCGGGACTGGTACCCGGAGGGGAAGCGGGTGATCCAGATCGACGCCAAGGGCCAGCACATCGGGCGGCGCACCCACGTGGAGCTCGGGCTGGTCGGCCACGCCCGTCCGACCCTGGAGGCTCTGCTGCCGATGCTGGAGAACAAGACCGACCGCGGCCATCTCGAGGAGACCCGCGACGAGTACCGGGACTGGCACGAGGGACAACAGCGCCTCGCGGACCCCGAGTACGACCACGAGCACCTCGGCGTCGTGCGGAAGATGTTCGACAACCCCGAGCACGCCATTCGGCCCGAGGCCGTGGCGGCCGCTCTGGACCGGCATGCGGCGGAGGACGCGATCTTCACCGCCGACACCGGCATGTCCACGGTCTGGCTGTCCCGCTTCGTGCGCATGCGCGGGTCGCGGCGGCTGATCGGCTCGTTCAACCTCGGCTCCATGGCGAACGCGATGCCGCAGGCGCTGGGCGCGTCGGCACTCGACCGGGACCGTCAGGTGGTCGCGTTCTGCGGCGACGGCGGGCTGACGATGCTGATGGGCGACCTGATCACCGCCGTCACCTATCAGCTGCCCGTGGTGTTGGTGGTCTTCGACAACCGGAGCCTCGGCATGGTGAAGCTCGAGCAGGAGCAGGGCGGCCTGCCGTACTTCGGCACCGACCTCGCGAATCCCGACCTCGCGGAGGTGGCGCGCGCCTGCGGGCTGCACGGCGTACGTGTCGAGGACCCGCACGAGCTCGACGGCGCGGTTGCCGCGGCACTCGCGCACGGTGGTCCCGTGCTGCTCGACGTCGTCACGAACCCGGACGAGATCTCGGTTCCCGGCCGAGTCTCCATCGGCGACGCGTGGGGCTTCGCGATCGCCAAGGTCCAGGAGACGGTCCG
Organism: Aeromicrobium terrae; assembly: GCF_008039565.1. GTDB lineage: Bacteria > Actinomycetota > Actinomycetes > Propionibacteriales > Nocardioidaceae > Aeromicrobium > Aeromicrobium terrae. The sequence goes on along the minus strand of NZ_VDUX01000006.1, from coordinate 68,255 downwards.
CTCGGCGCGAACCTGACGGTGCCCGGCGGTTGAATGGGCTCGTGCAGCTCATCGACCTCGTCGCGACGTTCGACGCCGTCCGCGCCACGCGCTCGCGCAAGGCCAAGATCGCGGCGGTCGCCGAGGCGCTGCGGGCCGCCGGCGACGACGAGGTGCTCGTGGTCGCCACGTACCTGGGCGGCTCGCTGACCCAGCGGCGCACGGGCATCGGCTGGCGGTCGCTGAGCGAGCTGCCGCCGCCCGCGCCGGAGCCCACCCTCGGGGTGCTGGAGGTGGACGCGGCGTTCGAGCGGATCGCTGCGATCGGCGGCGCCGGGTCGCAGGCCGAGCGCCGGCAGCAACTGGGGGCGCTGTTCGGCGCCGCGACGGAGGACGAGCAGCGGCTGCTGGCCGGGCTGGTCACGGGTGAGGTCCGCACGGGCGCTCTTGAGGGCATCCTCGTCGAGGCGATCGCGGCGGCGTTCGACGTGCCCGGTCCGGTCGTCCGTCGCGCGGTGATGCTGAGCGGGTCGGCACCGTTCGCCGCTCACGCCGCGGCCACGGGCGGCGAGGAGGCGCTGGCCGCGTTCGGGCTCGAGGTCGGCCGCCCGGTGAAGCCGATGCTGGCCGGCAGCGCACCCGACCTGGCCGTCGCGCTCGAGACCGTCGGTCTGCCCTGTCTCGTCGACGGGAAGCTCGACGGCATCCGCATCCAGGTGCACCGGCGCGGCCAGGACGTCGGCATCTACTCGCGCAGCCTCGACGACCTCACCGAGCGCTTCCCGGCCATCGCCGATCTGGCTCGCTCGCTGCCGGCGGAGTCCTTCGTCCTCGACGGCGAGGCGCTGCTCGTCGACGACGCGGGCCGCCCGGCGATGTTTCAGGACACCGCGTCGTCGGCCGAGCTCTCGCCGTTCTTCTTCGACGTGCTCCACGTCGACGGCCGCGACCTACTCGACGCGCCGGCCACCGAGCGGGCTGACGCGCTGGCCGACTTGGTGCCGGACGAGCACCTGGTGCCGCGGCTGCTGGCTGAGGACGCCGACACGGCTGCCGACTTCCAGGCCCAGGTCCTCGCCGACGGCCACGAGGGCGTCGTCGTGAAGGCGGCCGACACCCCGTGGGAGGCCGGTCGTCGTGGCTCCGGTTGGGTGAAGGTCAAGCCGCGGCACACGCTCGACCTCGTCGTCCTCGCCGTCGAGTGGGGCAGTGGCCGCCGCAAGGGCTGGCTGTCGAACATCCACATCGGCGCTCGTGATGGCGACGGCTTCGTGATGCTCGGCAAGACGTTCAAGGGCATGACCGACGAGATGCTCGAGTGGCAGACGAAGCGGTTCCTCGAGCTGGAGACCTCCCGGGAGGGCCACGTCGTGCACGTCCGCCCGGAGCAGGTCGTCGAGATCGCCTTCGACGGACTCCAGCGCAGCACCCGCTACCCCGGCGGCCTCGCCCTCCGCTTCGCCCGCGTCATCCGGTACCGCGACGACAAGACCGCGGCCGAAGCGGACACGCTTGCCAGAGTTCGCGCCATCTCCTGAGCGGCCCCTGGACTCGGCCGCGCGGCCGGCGCAGGGTGGAGCCATGAGCATGATCGGGGAGATCCAGGACGCGGCCGCCGCCCACCAGGCGCTGAACGAGGCGTTGATCGCGCAGGACGAGGCCGCGCTGCGGCGCATCGTCGGCGAGCGGTGCCGGATCGTCGGGCCGAAGGGCTTCCACATCGACAAGGAGGAATGGATCCGGCCGCACGTGGACCACGTGTTCGAGATGGTGACGCTGCGGAAGGTGGAGCGGGTCGTCGAGGAGTACCGCGACACGGCCGTGGTCGTGGAGCTCCAGGAGTCGGAGTGCATCTTCGAGGGTGAGCGCATCGACGGAGCGTTCCGCGTGACCAGTGTCTGGAATCGCGACGACGGCCCGTGGCAGCTCGTCGCGCTGCAGTACACGGCGGTCGCGCCGGAGGCCCAGACCTGACCGCTGTGGACAGATGACGGTGCTCGGAACGGTCTGTCGGTGGGCACCCCTAGGTTGAAGGTATGACCAGGTCAGGCGCGGTTTCGGAGGGTCGGATGACCGACCTCGCGCGCGCCGCGGCGCGGGCCGAGTTCGCGTTGTGGTCGGGTCAGCTGGAGTACTCGATCGCAGAGGAAGCAGCGATCGACGCCGCCGACCTGTCGCCGCTGGCCAAGCAGGCGCGCATCGCGATGATCGCGATGGAGATCGGCACCTCCACGGGCCTGTCCGAGGGGCAGGTGCGCCGTCGGCTCAGCATCGCGCGCGACGTCCGCGAGCGGGCGCCCCAGACCTGGCTGGCGTTCCGGAAGGGCCGGATCGACGCCGCGCGAGTGACCGTGATCTCCGACGGCATGGACAAGCTGAAGCGCGACGAGTCCGTGATGCGGCTCGACCAACGCGTCGTCGCGTACGCGGAGACCCACACCACCGCCGAGCTCCGACAGTGGGTCCGGCGGTTCGTCGCCCGCGTCGAGGCCGACCTCGTCAAGGAACGCGCCGAGGATGAGCGGGCCAAGCGCGCCGTCCACGTCGAGCACGTCGATGACGGCATGGCCTGGCTGAACATCTACACGACGTCACTCGTGGCCGCCGCCGTCGACAAGCGACTCAACCGCGAGGCCAAGGCGTTCGGCGCCGACGACGAGCGCACCGCCCAGCAGCGTCGCGCCGACCTGGCTGCTGCGTGGCTCACGACCAACGAGGCAGGCGAGGCCGCGATCGGCGCCGACGTCGCCGTCACCATCAGCGCCGACGCTCTGGCCGGGGTGAACGACGACCCGATCGTCGCCGCCGACGGCTCCTGGACCGGGCCCGCGGGATGGATCAAGGACCTCGCAGGGTCGAACACTCTCTGGCACCGGATCATCACCGACGCCGCGGGCAAGACGCTCGACCACACGTACCTGGGCCGGTTCGCTCCTGAGGTCGTCACCAAGGCCATCGCGTTCCGCGACGGCGTCTGCCAGGCGCCCGGCTGTACGAGACCCTCCGCCGAGTGCGACATCGACCACCGGGTCCCACACCCGGCCGGTCTCACGAGCGGTCGGAATCTGTGGCCGCTGTGCCGAAGACACCACCAGCTGAAGGGCCATGAGGTCCTGCACTGGATGCTGCCGTCCGGACGAGTCGTCCCCGCCGAACGAGTGGCCCACTCGCCACCGATCGCCGATGCATCGCACGCCGAGCACGAGCTCGCGACCTTCCTGGTTGACTGACGTCGCTCCGACGTGCGGCGATGCGCGACCGGCCGTATCACTGACTCATGAGTCAGAGCCCTGAGATCGGCCGGATCACCACTGACATCCCCGCCCGCATGGACCGCCTCCCCTGGGCGCGCTGGCACTGGATGATCGTCATCGGACTCGGCACCGTGTGGATCCTCGACGGCCTCGAGGTCACGATCGTCGGCAACCTGTCCGACGTCCTCAAGGACGACAAGACCGGGCTCGGGCTCAGCAGCAGCGACGTCGGCATGGCCGGTGCGATCTACGTCGCCGGCGCCTGTCTCGGCGCGTTGTTCTTCGGGCAGCTCACCGACCGGTTCGGCCGGAAGAAGCTGTTCATCCTCACCCTCCTCGTCTACCTCGTCGGCACGGTCCTGACCGCGTTCGCGATGAACCCGATGTTCTACTTCGTCTGCCGCTTCATCACCGGCACCGGCATCGGTGGTGAGTACGCGGCCATCAACTCCGCCATCGACGAGCTCATCCCGGCCAAGTACCGAGGCCGCATCGACATCACCATCAACGGCTCGTTCTGGGTCGGCGCCGCGATCGGGTCGCTGCTGACGATCCCGCTGACCGACCCGACGGTGGTCGACCCCGAGGTCGGCTGGCGGTTCTGCTTCGCGCTCGGCGCGATCCTCGGCGTCGGCGTCCTGTTCGTGCGCAAGAACGTGCCGGAGAGCCCGCGCTGGCTGTTCATCCACGGCAAGGAGGACGAGGGCGAGCGCATCGTCCGCGGCATCGAGGAACGCGTCGAGAGGGAGGACGACGTCACCCTCGAGGACGTCGACGACACCATCACCATCCGGCAGCGCCGCACGATCAGCATGGCCGAGATCGCGCACACCGTCTTCACGCTCTACCCCAAGCGGACGATCCTGTGCCTCTCGCTCTTCGCCGGCCAGGCGTTCCTCTACAACGCCTTCTTCTTCACCTACGGCGACACCCTCACGACGTTCCTCGACGTGAAGCAGAGCGGCTGGTACATCGCGATCTTCGCGGTGAGCAACTTCGTCGGTGCTCTCGCGCTCGGCCCACTGTTCGACCGAGTCGGTCGCATCCCGATGATCTCCGGCACGTACATCGTGTCCGGCGTCCTGCTGGCGGTCGCGGGCGTCATGCTGGGCGACCTCACCGCCACGACGCTGACGATCTTCGGCGCGGTCGTGTTCTTCTTCGCCTCCGCGGGCGCGAGCTCGGCGTACCTCACCGCGAGCGAGGTGTTCCCGATGGAGACGCGCGCGCTGTGCATCGCGTTCTTCTACGCCGTCGGCACCGCGATCGGTGGCATCGCCGGACCGCTGCTGTTCGGTCGCCTCATCGACGACGCCACCGACGCGAAGGACATCACTCAGATCGCCGTCGGCTACTTCATCGGCGCGGCATTGATGATCGGCGCCGGGATCGTCGCGATCTTCCTTGGCGTGCGGGCCGAGGGGGAGACCCTGGAGGACATCGCCAAGCCGCTCACGGCGGTCGACGCCTGAATCCTTCTCAACCAAACGGTTGACAAGTCCGGCGAGTCGGACCTACGTTGTATTCAACCAACCAGTTGAGGAACAACGACGATGCCCGATCAGCTCTCGCAGGTCTTCGCAGCCCTGGCCGACCCGACCCGACGTGACATGGTCGCGCGGCTCACCGTCGCCGACGCCACCGTCGGCGAGCTCGCCGAGCCGTACGACGTCAGCGTCCAGGCGGTGTCGAAGCACCTCAAGGTGCTCGAGTCCGCCGGTCTGGTGAGTCGTTCGCGCGAGGCGCAGAAGCGTCCCGTGCACCTCGAGGCGGAGGTGTTCGACCTGATGACGAAGTGGATCGAGCGCTACCGCCGGCAGGCCGAGGAGCGCTACCAGCGCCTCGACGCGGTGCTGGCGGAGCTCACCGAGACAGCCGACGACACGACAGACGAAGGGAAAGCATCATGACCACGATTTCCGAGGCCACCATCGAGGCCGACGAGAAGGTCCCGGTCATCCGCATCACGCGGGACTTCAACGCGACCCCCGCGCAGGTGCTGCGGGCTCACACGGACCCGGAGCTCTACGCGCGCTGGGTCGGGCCCCACGGCTCGGTCACGAAGATCGACCACTGGGACGCCCGCACCGGCGGCAGCTGGCGCTTCGTCGGCGTCAACGAGGGCGGCGACGAGTTCGGCTTCCGCGGCTGCTTCCACGAGGTGAGCGAGCACCGCATCGTGCAGACGTTCACCTGGGAGGGTCAGCCCGAGGGCGTCTCGCTCGAGACCCTCACGTTCGAGGACCTCGGCGACGGCCGCACCCGCCTGCACGCCCAGTCGCTCTGCGACAGCTTCGAGGAGCGCGACGCCTGGCTGCGCAGCGGCATGGAGGTCGGCGTCAACGACGGCTACGCCAAGCTCGACCAGATGCTGGCCGATGGCTCTGTCTGAGGCTCCGGCCGAGCGGCACCGCGAGGTGGCCGGCGTCTTCGCGGAGCGGGTGCGAGGTGCCCGCGACTGGGAGGCGCCGGCGCCCGTCGAGGGTTGGACGGCGCGTGACGTCGTCCGGCACCTCGTCGAGTGGTTCCCGTCGTTCCTGCGGGACGGCGGGGTGGAGCTCGGCGCGGTCCCGTCCGTCGACGACGACCCGGTGGCGGCGTGGGACGCGCACGCCGCTGCCGTCCAAGCCCTGCTCTACGCCTCGGACGCGGACCGGCCGTTCACCCACCCGCGCGCCGGCAGTCACCGGCTGAGCGCGGCGATCGACGCCTTCTACACGTCGGACGTGTTCATGCACACCTGGGACCTGGCGCGGGCCACTGGCCAGGACGAGACTCTCGACGCCGACGAGGCGGAGCGGATGCTGGCCGGCATGCAGCCGATCGACGAGATGCTCAGGGCCTCCGGGCAGTACGGGGCGAAGGTGCCGGTGCCCGACGACGCCCCTGCTCACGAGCGGCTGGTCGGCTTCATCGGCCGGGACCCGGCCTGGAGACCATGAGTCGGGTTACGATCTCCACTCTCTGCAAAAAGGTCCGTCACCTGCTCAGACAGGTCTAACTTTCGCCTCATGAGCCCGCAGTGGTACGAGTACCCCTCGTTGATCCTGCAGACGGGGAGTCTCGCGAGGCTGCGGGCGGAGCTTCGCGACAAGAACCTCTTCGAGGCGCCGAAGATGCGACCCAAGACGGACGGCGCGAAGCCCACCGAGGAGGTCCTCCGGGCGCGCACGCCGGACGGCACCTGGAACGACCTCGACGACCCGATGATCGGCGCCAGCGGGACTGGGTTCGGGCGGAACGTGCCGCTGCACCTGACCAAGCCGGACCGCCGGCGGCTGCTCGAGCCGAACCCCCGGCTGATCAGCGAGCGGCTGATGGCGCGCGACGAGTTCAAGCCGGCCGGCATCATCAACGCCCTCGCCGCCGCCTGGCTCCAGTTCGAGAACCACAACTGGTTCTTCCACGGCAACGGACTTCCGGACGACGTCATCGAGGTGCCGGTGCGCGACGGCGACGACTGGCCGGAGCGCCCGATGCGCATCCGCACGACGCAGCCGCTGGCCGGCTCGCCGCCGAACCCGCGCGACCGCGCGCCGCTGTACGCGAACACCGAGACGCACTGGTGGGACGCGTCGCAGATCTACGGCAGTGGCCCGGACCGGCAGAGCGAGGTGCGGACGTTCGTCGACGGCAAGGTCAAGATCAACGACGACGGGCGGCTGCCCCCGAGCATGAACCCGGACGAGGCGGGCCTCGACATCACCGGCATGCGCGAGAACTGGTGGGTCGGGATGGGCCTGCTGCACACGCTGTTCGCGCGCGAGCACAACGCCGTCTGCGACGAGCTGAAGAAGAACTACCCCAGCTTCGACGACCAGCGGCTGTTCGAGGTCGCCTGGCTGGTCATCGCCGCCCTGATCGCGAAGATCCACACCGTCGAGTGGACCACCTGCGTGCTCCGCCACCCGGCGCTGCAGATCGGCATGAACGCCAACTGGTACGGCGCGCTCGGCGAGACGTTCCGCGACCGCGTCGGCCGCGTCGGCGACAGCGAGGCGCTGAGCGGCATCGTCGGCTCGACGAAGGACCACCACTCGGCGCCGTTCTCGCTCACCGAGGAGTTCGTCTCCGTCTACCGCATGCACCCGTTGATCCCCGACGAGTGGGAGTTCCACTCGCTCGAGTCCGGTGAGCTGCTCGAGACGTTCGACTTCACCGACATCCAGGGCCGCAGCACGCGCGACGTCATGGACCGGCACCAGATGGGCGACCTCTGGTACTCGTTCGGCCTCGCGAGCGCCGGCGCCGTGTGCCTGCACAACTACCCGAACGCGCTGCGGAAGCTCACGCGGATCGACGGGCAGGTCACCGACCTCGCGACGCTCGACATCGTCCGCGACCGCGAGCGCGGCGTCCCCCGCTACAACGACTTCCGCGAGGCGCTGCGGATGCCACGGCGCAAGACGTTCGACCAGCTGACGCCCAATCCCACCTGGGCACGGGAGATCTACGAGGTCTACAACGGCGACGTCGACGCGGTGGACCTGCAGGTCGGCATGTACGCGGAGAAGCCGCCGAAGGGCTTCGGGTTCTCCGACACCGCGTTCCGCATCTTCATCCTGATGGCGTCGCGGCGGCTCAAGAGCGACCGGTTCTTCACCACCGACTTCCGCCCGGAGGTCTACACGAAGGTCGGCTTCGACTGGGTGAACAACACCTCGATGAAGGACGTGCTGCTGCGCCACTACCCGGAGCTGCAGCCGGTGATCGGTGACGTCGAGCGGGTGTTCGCGCCGTGGCCGAAGCTCGGCAGCCCTGCGCCGGGCGGGAAGAACCCAGTGGTCCGTGTCGCGGACACGGTCAAGGCGTACATGCCGTGGTAGCCGAGTATCGGCACGCGTCGGTCGTCGAGGGGGTGCGGTTCACCGCCCAGGTCGGCCTGCCGAACGTCGTGCAGGGACTGTTCAAGAAGCGCGAGCTGCCGACCAAGGTCGCGGCGATCGCGAAGGCCGAGGCGCAGGGGTACGCGCTGGTGGCGGGGCTGGTGGAGCGGCTCGGGACCGACCCGTTCTACGTCCGCGTCGCCACTGACGAGGCGCTCCTGCTCACCGACCCGGCCGACATCGAGCACGTGCTGGGCGGCTCGCCGGACCCGTTCGCGTCCGACCCCGAGGCCAAGCGCAAGGGCATGGCCGCGTTCCAGCCCGACGCCCTGACGATCTCCCGCGGCGACCTGTGGCGGACGCGGCGTGCGTTCGCCGAGCACGTCCTCGCGACAGGTGCGCCGCTGCACCCGCTGGGCCCGGTCTTCCTCGACGTGGTGACCGACGCGGTGGCCGGGCTGGTCGCGCTGGAGGAGGTGGGCTGGGAGGACGTCAACGACGCCTTCGCCCGGGTCACCCGACGCGTCGTCCTCGGCGACGACGCCGCCGGAGATCTCGGGCTGACCCGTCAGCTCGGCGAGCTGATGGCCGCCGGCAACAAGCAGCCCGGCAAGCCTGCGGCGGGGTACGACGACTTCGTCGCGCACCTGCGCACCTACGTGGAGGCGGGCGACCCGAAGAGCCTCGCCGGTCTGGTCGCGGACGCGCCGGGCGACGTCGATGCGGCCGGCCAGGTCATCCACTGGCTGTTCGCGATGGGCGACACCCTCGCGCTCAACCTGTTCCGCACGCTCGCGCTGCTGGCCACGCACCCCGAGCAGCTGCACGAGGCGCGAGCCGAGGTCGGACGCGTGGACACGAGGGATGCGGGCTACGTCGCGGGTCTCGACTACGTCGCCGGGTGCCTGCTCGACACCATGCGCCTGTGGCCGACCACCGCGCTGTTCGGCCGGGTCACCACGCGCGACGTCGAGATGCCCGGTGGTCAGGTCGTCCCCGAAGGGACGCAGGTCCTCATCTACAACGTCTTCAACCACCGCAACCGCGACCGGGTGCCTTTCGCCGACCGGTTCGCCCCGGGCGAGTGGTCCGGAGGCGACGCCGGCGAGAGCTGGCTGTTCAACTTCTTCAGCCACGGCCCCCAGGGCTGCCCGGGCGCCGGCCTGTCCGTCTTCCTCGGTCAGGCGTTCCTCGCGAGCGTCGTGGACAAGAGGACCCCGGAGCTGGTGGGGGCGACGCTCGACGAGTCCCAGCCGCTCCCGTACGGCCTCGACGCGTTCGGCTTCCGGATCCACTTCCTTCCTCGCTGACGTCGACTGACGCAGGTGTCGATCGCTACGAACCGCCGTACCCGCCGAGGCGTCGTTGCATCTCCGCGTTGAGGCGGGAGAGGGCGGCGGCGATGCAGCCGGCGACGAAGTCGCTGAGCCGGTGCCGGAAGGACGTCGCGATGTCGGGCTCGGCCTCCGTGAGGTCGGCCTCGACCCGTTGCGCGCCGCCGTCGCGGGAGACGACGATCGTGTCGCCGTCGAGCCGCACGCTGACGAGGATCTGGGTGACGACCGGACGCACCGACCGGGACGCCGCCTCGACGACCACGTCGGCCTCCCCGTCGTCCTCGGCGAGCTCGATCCGGATGTCGAACTCGTGCGCGATGGGCTTGGAGATCTGGTCGACCGCGAGCTCGATCAGCTCCGCCCGCACCCGTCGTACCACCGCGTCGCTCATGCCGGCAGTCTTCCAAAATTCGCCCTGCCAGGGGGAATGACGACCCCGTGGATGAAGTTGATACGATTAGACTCAAGTCATCTGACTCAGAGTCCTCAAGATCCCACACCCTGCAATTCCAGGAGGAATACCCATGGCACGTGCCGTCGGAATCGACCTCGGCACGACGAACTCCGTCGTCGCCGTGCTCGAAGGTGGAGAACCCACCGTCATCGCCAACGCCGAGGGCGCCCGCACCACCCCGTCGGTCGTCGCCTTCGCCAAGGACGGCGAGGTCCTGGCCGGCGAGGTCGCCAAGCGCCAGGGCGTCACGAACGTCGATCGCACCGTCCGCTCCGTCAAGCGCCACATGGGCACCGACTGGAGCGTCGAGATCGACGGCAAGACGTTCAACCCCCAGCAGATCTCCGCGTTCATCCTGCAGAAGCTCAAGCGCGACGCCGAGGCGTACCTCGGTGAGTCGGTCACGGACGCCGTCATCACGGTGCCCGCGTACTTCAACGACCACCAGCGCCAGGCCACCAAGGAGGCCGGCGAGATCGCGGGCCTCAACGTCAGCCGCATCATCAACGAGCCGACTGCTGCGGCCCTGGCCTACGGCCTCGACAAGGGCGACGACCAGACGATCCTCGTCTTCGACCTCGGCGGCGGCACGTTCGACGTGTCCCTCCTCGAGATCGGCGAGGGCGTCATCGAGGTGAAGGCCACCAGCGGCGACAACCACCTCGGCGGCGACGACTGGGACGAGAAGATCGTCGACTGGATCGTCACCCGCTTCAAGGGCAGCACGGGCCTCGACCTCACCAAGGACAAGATGGCCATGCCGCGCGTCCGTGAGGCCGCCGAGCGCGCCAAGATCGAGCTGTCGTCGAGCTCCTCGACGTCGATCAACCTGCCGTACATCACCGTCGACGCCGAGAAGAACCCCGTGTTCCTCGACGAGACGCTGACGCGTGCGGAGTTCGAGAAGATCACCGCCGACCTGCTCGAGCGCACCAAGGCGCCGTTCAACAACGTCATCAAGGACGCCGGCATCGACGTCTCGTCCATCGACCACGTCGTGCTCGTGGGTGGTTCCACCCGCATGCCCGCCGTCTCCGAGCTCGTGAAGCAGCTCACCGGCGGCAAGGAGCCCAACAAGGGCGTCAACCCCGACGAGGTCGTCGCCATCGGCGCCAGCCTGCAGGCCGGCGTGCTGAAGGGCGAGGTCAAGGACGTGCTCCTGCTCGACGTCACTCCGCTCAGCCTCGGCATCGAGACCAAGGGCGGCGTGATGACCAAGCTCATCGAGCGCAACACCACGATCCCGACCAAGCGGTCCGAGGTCTTCACCACGGCCGACGACAACCAGCCGTCCGTGGCGATCCAGGTCTACCAGGGCGAGCGCGAGATGGCCGCCGGCAACCAGCTGCTGGCCACGTTCGAGCTCACCGGCCTGCCGCCGGCGCCGCGTGGTGTGCCGCAGATCGAGGTCACCTTCGACATCGACGCCAACGGCATCGTCAACGTCTCCGCCAAGGACCGGGGCACCGGCAAGGAGCAGTCGATGACCATCACCGGCGGCTCGGCGCTGTCCAAGGAAGAGATCGACAAGATGGTCAAGGACGCCGAGCAGTACGCCGAGGAGGACCGCAAGCGCCGCGAGGCCGTCGAGACGCGGAACCAGGCCGAGACGCTCGCGCACACCACCGAGAAGTTCCTCGCCGAGAACGGCGACAAGGTGGGCGACGACGTCAAGACCGAGGTGCAGGCCGACCTCGATGCGCTGAACGAGGCGCTGAAGGGCGACGACGCCGACGCCGTGCAGGCCGCAGTGACCAAGCTCGGTGAGTCCAGCTCCAAGATGGGCGAGGCGATGTACGCCGCCGCTGCCGCGGAGCAGGCCGCTGCCGGTGACGCCGCTGGTGGAGCCGGTGACAGCGACGTTGCCGACGACGGGGACGTCGTGGATGCTGAGATCGTCGACGACGAGGACGAGTCCAAGTGACCCAGCCCTCCGAGTCGAACGAGGAGGCCCCTCCGACGCCTGAAGAGGCGCCGGAGGAGGCCCCGTCGGACGAGCCCGTCGAGGCGTCCGACGACACCAGCACGGAGCCGACCCTCGAGGAGCAGCTGGCCGAGCGCACCGCCGACCTGCAGCGGCTCCAGGCCGAGTACGTCAACTACCGCCGGCGCGTCGAGCGCGACCGTGCGGCGGCGCGCGGCCAGGGCGAGATCGCGGTCCTGCGCTCGCTGCTGACCGTGCTCGACGACATCGGCCGTGCCGAGGAGCACGGCGAGCTCGAGGGCGGCTTCAAGGCCGTGGCCGACGCGCTGCACCAGGCGCTGAAGTCGCACCACCTGGAGTCCTTCGGGGCCAAGGGCGACCCGTTCGACCCGCGGCTCCACGAGGCGCTCTTCCACGCGGGGGAGTCCGCCGACGTCGAGGTCACCACCATCGACTCGGTGGTGCGCACCGGCTACCGGGTGGGCGACGAGGTCGTCCGCCACGCGCAGGTCGGCGTCGTCGACCCGGCCTCCGCGGAACCGGTCGTCGAGCCTGTCGAAACGACTGAAGACGAGTAAGGGGGTGAGTTGTCGTGGCATCCAGTGACTGGGCGAGCAAGGACTTCTACAAGACGCTCGGGGTCTCCAAGACCGCGTCGCAGGCCGAGATCAAGAAGGCCTACCGGAAGCTGGCGCGCGACAACCACCCCGACTCCAACCCCGGCAACAAGGCCGCCGAGGAGCGCTTCAAGGAGGTCTCCGAGGCGTACGGCGTGCTGTCCTCGCCGGAGAAGCGCAAGGAGTACGACGAGCAGCGCACGCTGTTCGGGCAGTTTCGCGGCGGCTTCCAGGGCGCACCCGGGGGCGGCTTCGGCGCGGGTCCCGGCGTCGACTTCGACCTCAGCGACCTGCTGGGCGGCATCTTCGGCGGGGGCGGCGGTCGCGGCCGTGGGGGCCGCCGCGCGCCGCAGGGTCGTCGGGGCGACGACATCGAGACCGAGGCCACCATCACGTTCCAGCAGGCCGTCGAGGGGGCCACGCTCCCGCTGCGCATGACGTCCGACGATGCGTGCCCCACGTGTCACGGCACGGGCGCGCGACCGGGCACCGTCCCCAAGGTGTGCCCGAAGTGTCAGGGCAGCGGCATGCAGACCGGCACGAGCGGCGGCGTCTTCGCGATGACCGAGCCGTGCGACCAGTGCCGCGGTCGCGGCATGATCGTCGAGGACCCGTGCGCCACCTGCCACGGTTCCGGTCGTGCCCCGTCCAGCCGGACCCTCCAGGTCCGTGTCCCCGCCGGGGTGAAGGACGGCCAGCGCATCCGGTTGAAGGGCAAGGGGGGTCGCGGCGAGGGCCCGGCACCCGACGGCGACCTCTACCTCGTCGTGCACGTCGAGAAGCACAAGGTCTTCGGGCGCAAGGGCGACCATCTCACCATCACGGTGCCGGTCGCCTTCGACGAGGCCGCGCTCGGCGCGACCATCTCGGTGCCGACGCTCGACGGTCCGCCGGTCTCGATCAAGATTCCACCCGGCACGCCGAGCGGCCGCACGTTCCGCGCCAAGGGCAAGGGCGCGCCGATCAAGGGCAGTGCTGGAAAGAATGGGGGCCGCGGCGACCTCCTCGTCACCGTCGACGTGCAGGTGCCGCCCGAGCTCGACGACGAGGCGCGCGCCGCCGTGGAGGCCCTGCGCGCCGCCCGTGGCACCGACGATCCGCGTGCCACGCTGATGGAGGAGGCACGATGAGTCAGCCCTTGGGAGCGCCCGGACCGGAGGCGAAGGTCTTCGTGATCAGCGTCGCGGCCGAGCTGTCCGGCTTGCACCCGCAGACCCTTCGCACCTACGACCGCCTCGGTCTCGTCCAGGCCGGCCGCACCGGGGGCGGCGGTCGCCGCTACTCGCTGCGCGACATCGAGCTGCTCCGCCAGGTCGCCCGCCTCTCCGCGGAGGGCCTCGGCCTCGAGGGCGTCAAGCGCGTCATCGAGCTGGAGAACCAGGTCGCCGCGCTCCAGCAGAAGGTCGCGGAGCTGCAGGCTCAGCTGGCCACGGTCCAGAACCTCCCGGTCCCGATGCGGAGCACGCAGGTCACCCTCTGGCGCCAGCGCTGACCCACGTCACAGGCCGCGAGCGGTGAGGTTGCGGTCGAACGCGACCATGCGCACGGTGTCGACGTAGAAGTCCTCCTGGTGGACGATCTTCCCCCAGCGCGTGCGGCACTTCAGGATCGTGTGGTTCTCGTACACACGATTGCCCTGCTCGTCGTCGGCGTGGTCGTCGAAGGCGGCGAGGATCGTCATCGACCACGGCCAGCCGCCCGTCCAGAGGTCGGTGATCTCGCCCTTCAGGCCGTAGCGGACGAAGTCCTCGAGGAACCGTCCGATCTCGTCGCGGCCGCGGTAGGTGCCGGACCAGCGGTGGTCGCCCTCGGTGAAGACGAGGACGGCGTCCTTCGCGTAGCCGTTCAGCAAGGGGCGGTGGTCGCCGGCCGCCATGGTCGCGACGTCGCGCCGCAGCTTCGCCAACAGCAGTCGCGCGAAGACGATGCGCAGCACGACGAACCCGACGACGCCGATGAGGATCCCGATGACGATGCTCATGCCGTGATTGTCGAACTAAGGTTTCTCCATGGGCAAGACGATCCATGAAGGGCGGCAGAGCGTCCAGATCGACGGCGACTTCATCGTCTTCATCATCGGCGCCCGCCTCGGCCTGCGCGGGCTGCGTGCCGTCCGCCTGCTCTCGACGATGCGCAAGATGCTCAAGGAGGTCGAGGAGAACCCGGAGATCGGACTGCTCGGCTTCCACCAGCACGGTGGCCCGTTCGGGGTCATCGTGCAGTACTGGCGCTCGTTCGACGACCTCGAGCGCTACTCGCGGAGCATGGAGCGCCTGCACCGCCCCGTGTGGCTCGACTGGTACCGGCGGAAGCAGGACAAGAACCGGCACGCCGGCATCTGGCACGAGACCTACGCGGTCCGCGCCGGTGAGTACGAGGCCGTCTACCAGAACATGCCGGACATCGGGCTGATGAAGGCCGGGCGGGTGTTCCCCGTCGGGAGCGGCAGCGACACCGCCCGCACGCGGATCGGCCGCTAGCGCTTCTCGATCGGCGTCATCGGTGGAGCCATGTGGGTCAGCTCGGCGCCGCGGTGCGACCACGGGCTGGCCTTGAGCCACCGGTCGCCCATCGCCGTGCGCTGCCCGTCGCTCCACATCGGCGGCTTGCCGCGCGCCACGGTCAGGGTGCTCGCCGCGGTGACGATGGCGCCGGCGATGCCGCGACGACGCCAGTCCGGCTGGACGTAGACCTGGTCGCCCTCGCCGGTCTCCGGGTACCAGCGGACGGCGGCGACCTGGTCGGCGCTGGTCACCTCGACGTCCGCGAGCGACGTCCCGTCCAGCAGCGTGCCGTCGAGGACGTCGTGCCCCGTGAACGCGACGAGGCTGGTGGCCGGAGGCCTTCCGTCCGGTTCCGGCGCCTCCACGAACCACAGGGGTGGTGCCTTGGGCGCGGCCGCGCGCGGGATCTCGAGTCGGACGACGCGGCCGTCGGCGTCGAAGTGGGCGACGCAGTGGACATCGTTACCCGCGGCCTCACGCGCCTCCGCCTCGGGCAGCTCGACCCGCTCACCGCGTGCATGGGCGTCGGTGTGCACCCCGGCGAACCAGGCGAACGTCCCGTCCTCGCGGCGGGCCCAGCAGTGCCACCAGTCGGTGGCGGAGTCGTCAGTCGGTGACACTGAGCTCGAGACGCCGGCGGCTGCCGGCCGCGACGAGTGCGCCGCCACCGACGACCAGGGCGAGCCCGGTGCCGAGGACCCACGGGTCGCCGCCGCCGGTGTCGGGCAGGACGGCCTCAGGCTCCGGGCACCGCGTGACGTCGACCGTGGCGTCGGCGCTGCCGTTGTCCGTGGTGATGCGGTAGTCGAAGGAGTCGGAGCCGCTGAAGCTCGGGCTCGGCGCGAACCGGATCTTGCGGTCGTCGCCGCTGCCGGTGACGCTCGCGCTGCCCTGGTCCGGGTCGAGGGTCACCTCGAGGTCCGTCAGCGGGGCGCCGCGCAGGGTGTCGTTGTCCAGCACGTCGATGCTTACCGGCTCGCCCGGGTCGACGCAGGTCTCGTCGTCGGCGGCGTCAGGTGGCAGGGGCGCGTCGGTCAGGAGGATGTCGCCGCCGTTGAAGAGGCAGTTCTGGGACTCTTCCGGATCGCAGCTGGGCACGTCGATCTTGGTGCCGTCGACGATGCGCAACCCACCGTTGACGGTGATCTGTGTGATCGTGACCGAGTCGCCGAAGTTCGCCAGGACGAAGTCGTCCAGCGGTGTACCGCTGTCGCCGTTGAGACTTTCGCAGTACGTGGTGGTCGGGTCGACGTCGTCGACGAGCGTCGTCGTGCAGGTGGCGGTGACCTCGCCGCCGGGCACGTTGGGGCCGGTCTCCGTGATCCGGATCTGGCTGCCGAGTGTGGTGACGCCGTCGGGGACGTACCGGCCGTCCTCGATCTGCACGCCGACGCGGAACTTGTTGTAGCCGAAGTCGGGCTCGACGGCGGCAGCCACGGCTGCGGTCGAGCGCTTCTCCGGGGTCGGCTGCTCCGGCTCCTCGGCCGTCTCGCCACCGACAGCCGGGTCCGGCGTCTCCTCGACCCGGTCGTCCGCCGGGGGATCGGCGGGCTCGTCGCTGCCGGGATCGGCGGGCGTCTCAGGCGGCGGCGGGGTGTCCGCCGGCGGCGGGACCTCGACGGTCTGGTCGGCCGGGTCCGGCGTCGTGCCGGTGTCGTCGGCGAGCGCAGCGGGCGCGAGCGTGAGCGCGGACCCCATGACGGCGGCCGCGGCGACGCCGACGGTCGCGGTGGCGCGACGCAGCCGAGCGTGAAGATGACGGTTCCGCATAGATCCCCCTGCGGCCAAGGCCCGAGATCGTCCCGAGACCTCCTGATCATGCTCGTCCGTCGGGCGCTCCTGCAAGCAGTTCAGGACAACTCGGCAGGAATTCCGCGGTACAGCTCGGTCCGGGCGATGACGCGATCACGCTCGTCCGTGTTCGCCGTGCGCCGGGGATCGGCCATGTACGACTCGAACCCTGCCTCGTCGGCGAACGTGATGACCTGCATCTCGGTTGGTGCCGCTGGGTCGTCGCTGCGCAGTCGGGCGTCGACGCGGCCGCCGTGGTCCGGCAGAAGCGCAAGCACGTCGTCCTCGTACGCCGTGAGGTCGTCGGCGAGTCCGGCGTGCGCCCAGAGCAGGACGCCGAAGGTGATGGCCATGACGCGATTCTCTCCCGCTGCGATCGAGGCCGGTCTCGGTAGGTTGGACCTGTGTTCGCCAAGATCCTCGTCGCCAACCGCGGCGAGATCGCCGTGCGGGCGTTCCGGGCGGCGCACGAGCTGGGCGCCCACACCGTCGCGGTGTTCCCGTACGAGGACCGCGGATCCGAGCACCGGGTGCGTGCCGACGAGGCGTACGAGATCGGGGAGCGTGGCCACCCGGTGCGCGCGTACCTCGATCCGGAGGCGATCGTCGGCGCGGCGAAGCGGGCCGGCGCCGACGCCGTCTACCCCGGGTACGGCTTCCTGTCGGAGAACCCCGAGCTGGCCGAGGCGTGCGCCGACGCCGGCATCACGTTCATCGGTCCGCCCGCGTCGGTGCTCGAGCTCACCGGCAACAAGGCGCGCGCCATCGCTGCCGCCCGAGAGGCCGGCGTCCCGGTGCTCGCGTCGGTCGAGCCGTCCGACGACGCGGCCACGCTGGTCGAGGCCGCGGCCGAGCTGACGTACCCGCTGTTCGTGAAGGCCGTCGCCGGCGGTGGCGGACGCGGCATGCGGCGCGTCACGGATCCCGACAAGCTTCGCGACGCCGTGGAGTCCGCGATGCGCGAGGCCGACGGCGCCTTCGGCGACCCCACCTGCTTCATCGAGGAGGCGGTGGTCGACGCCCGGCACATCGAGGTGCAGATCCTCGCGGACACCGACGGGAACGTCGTCCACCTGCGCGAGCGCGACTGCTCGGTGCAGCGGCGCCACCAGAAGGTCGTCGAGATCGCGCCCGCACCGAACATCGACCGCGACACCCGCAAGGCGATGTGCGCGGACGCCGTCCGGTTCGCCGAGTCGATCGGCTACTCGTGCGCCGGCACCGTCGAGTTCCTGCTCGGTGCTGATGGCCGGTACGTCTTCATCGAGATGAACCCGCGCATCCAGGTGGAGCACACGGTCACCGAGGAGGTCACGAACGTCGACCTCGTCCAGGCGCAGATGCGAATCGCAGCGGGCGCCTCGCTCGCCGACCTCGGCCTCGACGTGCAGGAGAACATCAAGGCCCGCGGCTTCGCGCTGCAGTGCCGCATCACCACCGAGGACCCGGGCAACGAGTTCCGGCCCGACACCGGCGTCATCAGCGCGTACCGCTCGCCCGGCGGCCCGGGCGTGCGCCTCGACGGCGGCACCACGTACACCGGCGCCGAGATCAGCGCGCACTTCGACTCGATGCTCAGCAAGATGACGTGTCGCGGCCGCGACTTCGACGCCGCCGTCACCCGCGCCCGCCGGGCGCTGGGCGAGTTCCACGTCGGCGGGGTGTCCACCAACATCGGCTTCCTGCAGGGCCTGCTGGCGCACCCGGACTTCGTGGCCGGCCACGTCACCACCAGCTTCATCGACGAGCACCCTGAGCTGCTGCAGGTGCAGCCTCCCGCCGAGGAGAGCGAGCGGCTGCTCGGTTTCCTCGCCGACGTCACGGTCAACCAGCCGCACGGCCCCGCGCCGGTCAGCGTCGACCCGCGGACGAAGCTGCCCTCCGTCGAGGGGGAACCGCCCGCGGGGTCGCGGCAGAAGCTGTTGGAGGTCGGGCCCACGGAATGGGCTCGCGCGCTCCGGGAGTCGACGACCGTCGGCGTCACCGACACCACGTTCCGCGACGCGCACCAGTCGTTGCTGGCCACGCGGGTGCGAACGCGTGATCTCCTCGAGGTCGCCCCGGTCGTCGCGCGCACCACCCCGCAGCTGCTCAGCGTCGAGTGCTGGGGCGGCGCCACGTACGACGTCGCGCTGCGCTTCCTGCACGAGGACCCGTGGGAGCGGCTCGCCGCCCTGCGCGAGGCGATGCCCAACCTGTGCCTGCAGATGCTGCTGCGCGGGCGCAACACCGTCGGTTACACGCCGTACCCCACCGCCGTCACCGAGGCGTTCGTCCGGGAGGCCACCGCCACCGGCATCGACGTGTTCCGCATCTTCGACGCCCTCAACGACGTGGCACAGATGCGGCCGGCCATCGAGGCCGTCCGCGAGACCGGGCAGGCCGTCGCCGAGGTGGCCCTCTGCTACACCGGCGACCTGTCCGACCCCGGCGAGACGCTCTACACGCTCGACTACTACTTGACCCTCGCCGAGAAGATCGTCGACGCCGGGGCCCACGTCCTCGCGATCAAGGACATGGCCGGCCTCCTGCGGGTGCCGGCCGCGCGCACGCTGGTCACCGCGCTGCGCGAGCGGTTCGACCTGCCGGTCCACCTGCACACCCACGACACCCCGGGCGGTCAGCTGGCCACGCTCGTCGCCGCGATCGACGCCGGAGTCGACGCCGTCGACGCCGCGTCGGCACCGCTGGCCGGCACCACGAGCCAGCCGCCGATGTCGGCTCTCGTCGCGGCCACCGACCACACCGACCGCACCACGGGACTCGACATCGCGGCGGTCAATGCGCTGGAGCCGTACTGGGAGGCGGTCCGCCGGTTGTACGCGCCGTTCGAGTCCGGGCTGCCCGGACCCACCGGCCGCGTCTACCGGCACGAGATCCCCGGCGGGCAGCTGTCCAACCTGCGCCAGCAGGCCATCGCGCTCGGCCTCGGCGAGAAGTTCGAGCAGATCGAGGACATGTACGCCGCGGCCAACGACCTGCTCGGCAACATCGTCAAGGTGACGCCGTCCAGCAAGGTCGTCGGCGACCTCGCCCTGCACCTCGTCGCGGCCGACGCCGATCCCGCCGAGTTCGAGGCGGACCCCACGTCGTTCGACATCCCCGACTCCGTGATCGGGTTCCTCTCCGGCGAGCTGGGCGACCCGCCCGGCGGCTGGCCCGAGCCGTTCCGCAGCAAGGCGCTCGAGGGCCGCAACGCCAAGCCGCGGGTCACCGAGCTCAGCGTCGAGGAGTCGTCCGCCCTGGGCTCCGACGACGCCGGCACCCGTCGCGCGACGCTCAACCGGCTGCTGTTCCCCGGCCCGACCGACGACTACGAGAAGGCCCGCGCGGAGCACGGCGACCTGGCGGCCGTCCCCACGGACGCTTTCCTCTACGGCCTGCGCCCGGACGAGGAGACCGAGGTCGTCCTGGGCGAGGGCACGCTGCACCTGTTCGGCGTCGAGGCCGTGGGCGAGCCCGACGAGCGCGGCATGCGCAACGTGCTGGGCACCGTGAACGGCCAGCTCCGGCCCACCGAGGTGCGCGACCGGTCCGTCGACGCCGCGGTCGCGACAGCGGAGAAGGCAGAACCTTCGGACCCCAAGCAGGTGGCCGTGCCGTTCGCGGGCGTCGTGCACGCGGTGGTGGCGGAGGGCGACCGGGTCGAGGCCGGGCAGACCGTCGCGACGATCGAGGCCATGAAGATGGAGGCCTCGATCACTGCGCCGTCCGCCGGCACCGTCGAGCGGCTGGTCATCGCCGACACCCGGCAGGCCGAGGGCGGCGACCTCCTGCTGGTCCTTGCCTAGTCCTCGACGGTCGTCTTGACGGCGACGTCCCACGGCGTGGGGGCGAGTCCCAGCTCGGCCTCGCTCGCGGAGGAGTCCATGACCAGCGGTCGCTCGAACATGTACAGCATCTCCGCGATGCCGCCGGTCTCCGCGTGCACGCGTCCGACGAGGCGGACGACCCAGGAGGGGAGCCTGCCGACCTTCGGCGTGGGACGCCCGGCGGCGTTCGCGTAGTCCGTGGCGATCTCCCGCTGCGTGCGGGGAGCGTTGGTCGGGGCGAAGAGGATGCGGTCACCCTGCGGCGGCAGCTCGGACGCGGCGATCATCGCGGCGGCGAGGTCCGGCAGGTAGGTCCAGCTGTGCGGCAGGTCGACCGACCCGAGGGCCCGGAAGGTGCCGCCACGTGTGGCCGGCTCGAGCATCCGGTCGCCGGCGTGGGCCCTGGCGCCGGCGCCGGGACCGAAGTAGTCCGACGCCACGACGCTGATGGTGCGAGCCGGGGAGGCCGCGCGGGCAGCCAGGAGCTCCCGGCGGATCGCCGGCTTCCCGCCATTGGTCGAGCGGGGCCCGGACTCGGTGATGACGCCCGAGGTGTCGAACGCGTACAGGCTCTCCGGGAACACGACGACCGCGCCGACCTGCTCGGCGACGTCGAGCACGACCTGCTCCGCGTACGGCAGCTCGCGGCGCCACACGTCCGCGACGTAGGCCGACGCGTGGATGCAGTGGTGGATGACGTCGGCGTCGCGTGCGGCCTTCAGGAGGGCGTCGCGGTCGGTGACGTCGACCTTCCGGCGCTCGACCAGCGGGTGGTCCGGACCGGACCCGGAGCGCGTCAGGATGCGCACGGCGACGCCGCGGTCGGCGTACTGGCGGGCGATGGTGCTGCCGATGGGGCCGGCTCCGGTGATGACGATGGTCATGATCTCTCCAAACTGTGAGCGGTGCTCTCCGTTTCGATCGTGACACGGCCGGGACAGGAAAACAAGAGCAGTGCTCACATTTGTGTCATGATCGGGTCATGACCGGGACACCGCGGCAGCTCGCGCGCGAGCAGACCATGCGCGACATCGTCCGGATCGGCCGCGAGCAGCTCGCCTCCGTCGGTCCGGCGGACCTGTCGCTCCGCGCCGTCGCTCGCGAGCTCGGGGTCGTCTCCTCGGCCGTCTACCGGTACGTCCGCAGCCGCGACGAGCTGCTCACCCTGCTGATCATCGACGCCTATGACGAGATGGCCGACGAGGTCGACGCCGCTCTGGCGGACGCGCCCACGGCGCCCCGGGCGCAGCTGCACGCGCTGGCGTCCGCGGTGCGCGACTGGGCGGTACGGGAACCGTCGCGGTACGCGCTGCTCTACGGCACGCCGGTGCCTGGGTACGACGCGCCCGCCGAGCGCACCACCGAGCCCGGGACGCGCGTGGTCATGTCGCTGATCGCGATCCTGGAGATCGCGTTCGCGGAGGGGCACGTCGAGCACGAGCCGCGGCGCCTCGCGCGCTCGGTGCGCCGCGACCTCGACGCGATCCGGCGCGAGTACGCCCTCACGATGCCCGCCGACCTGCTGAGCCGGGGGTTCGCCGTCTGGTCCGGGCTGTTCGGGGCCGTCTCGTTCGACGTCTTCGGGCAGTACGGCCCGGGGACGTTCTCGGACCCGGCCGCGTTCTTCGAGCACCAGGTCGACGCACTCGCCGACCTCGTCGGCCTCAGTTGACCGCGATCTCCTCGGCGCCGGTCATGGCGAGCAGCTCGTCGTAGGTGGTGGAGAAGATCGCCGCGGGATGGCCGGCGGCGGCCCAGATCTCGTCGTACTGACGCAGGGTCGGGTCCAGGTACGTGCGGATCTCGCGCGGGTGAGCGATCGGGGAGACGCCACCGATCACCTGGCCGGTGTGCTCGCGCACGAACTGGGGCGTGGCCCGCTCGAGCGCCGCGAGGCCGATGGTCCGCGTGACCTTCGTGGTGTCGACGCGGTGCCCGCCGGACGTGAGGATCAGGACCGGCACGTCCTCGCCGTCGTGCTGGACGCCGACGAAGACCAGGCTGTTCGCGATCGCGCCGACCTCGCACCCCACGGCCTCGGCCGCGAGCGCGGCCGTGTGGACGGAGTCCGGGAGGACGACGATCCGCCCGGTGCCGCCCCGCTCCTTGAGAACGGCGCGGAAGTGGGAGATGGACGGGTGCTCGCTCACGGAGGCACCGTACCTCTAGTACTGCGAGAGGGACTTGTCGGCGCCGCGCATGATGAGTCGCGAGATGGCCCGGGTCGTGCGCGGGTTCCGCCGCGCCATCCGGACCCGAGTCCGGTCGAGCGGGCCGAGGTGCTCGTCGACGGACCTGGCCACCGGCTGCGGGTCGACGCCCTCGCCCTCGAGCGCGAACAACGGCCACGTGCCCGGCACGCCCTTCAGCTCGTGCTCCCCGCGCGGGACGAATCGGAAGCCGGAGCCGAACACCAGATCCTTGATGGTCGACGACACGAGCACCTCGCCCCCGCCGGCAGCCGCGCCGATGCGGGCGCCGAGATTCACGGCCATGCCGCCGATGTCGCCGTCGGGGTAGAGCTCCACCTCGCCGGTGTGGACTCCGGCGCGGACCGCGATCCCCAGCTCGCCGACCTCGTCGACGATCGACTTCGCGCAGCGGAGCGCCCGGGCGGGTCCGTCGAACGTGGACAGGAAGCCGTCCCCGATCGTCTTGATCTCGCGGCCTCGGTGGGTGTCGAGCGCCTCCCGCACCAAGGTGTTGTGCTGGTCGAGCAGCCGCCGCCAGGCGTCGTCGCCCAGCTGGGCGTTCTGACTGGTCGACGACACGATGTCGGTGAAGAGCACCGTCGACAGCCCGCGTTCCGGCTCCACCTCGTGCCTGCTGCCGGTGAGGAACTCCTCGATCGCGTTGACGTAGGCGGTCGTGTTGCCCACCCACGGCAGGTGGTCGTCGCCCTCCAGCACCACGAGACGGCCGTCGGGGACCCCGTCGGCGATCTCGCGGGCGTACTCGAGGGGGATCGCCTCCTCGGCACGGTGCACCGCGAGCACGGGCGCCTGCACCGACGGGAGCACCGGCCGGATGTCGATGTTCTTGACGAAGTCCACCAGGGATCGCGCCATGTGCGGGCTGGCGGACGCGCGCTCCAGGAAGCCGAGGGAGCGCCGGAGCAGCGCGCTGGACCGTCGCAGCCCGGGGGACAGCTCGATCGAGACCTGTCCGGTGCCCCACACCTGCGACCCGTCCTCGAGCATCCGCATCATCTCGGACCCGGGCTCGACGTGGCCGAACGATCCGCACACCACGACGGCGTTGGTCCGCTCGGGGTAGGTGGCGGCGAACAGCAGGGAGAGGGGACCGCCCTCGGAGATCCCGATGATGGCTGCGCGGTCCATCCCGACGGCGTCCATGACGGCGCGGATGTCGTCCATCCGTGCGTCGAGCTGCGCCGCCCCGGGAGTCGGGTCGGAGAGGCCGGTGCCGCGCTTGTCGAAGGTCACGACGCGACCGAAGGCGGCGAAGCGCTCCATGAAGTCGCAGAACAGGTCGAACGTGAAGAACAGGTCGAGGTGGGAGAAGATCCCGGGCACGACGACGAGGTTCATCGGCCCGTCGCCGAACACGCGGTAGGCGACGTCGACCTCGCCCGCGTGCGCGTACTTCGTCTCACCGAAGTCCATGAATCCCAGGGTAGAACCGGAACTCGGGTCGAGCCGTCGTTTGCGGCACTCGCCTCAGTTGACCTGGCGCTCGCTGTCCTTCCAGAACGTCTCGCGCAGCTTGAACTTCTGCAGCTTGCCGGTGGCCGTGCGTGCCAGCTCCTCCCGGAACTCGACGCGCTTCGGGCACTTGTAGCCCGCGAGGTTCTCCCGGCAGTGGGCGATGAGCTCGGCCTCGGTGACCTGGCCAGCCTCGGGGTCGAGCACGACGAGCGCGGTGACGAGCTCGCCCCACTTCTCGTCGGGGATGCCGATGACGGCGACCTCCGTGACGGCCGGGTGCGACATCAGGGCGTCCTCGACCTCGATCGACGAGACGTTCTCGCCGCCGGAGATGATGACGTCCTTCTTGCGGTCGGAGATCGAGACGTAGCCGTCCTCGAACGTGCCGCCGTCGCCGGTGTGGAACCAGTTGTCCGCCTGCGCCTCGGCGGTGGCCTCCGGGTTCTCCCAGTACGCCTCGAGGTTGTGGTTGCTCTGCGCCAGCACCTCACCCTCGTCGTCGACCGTGATGCGCACCCCGACGGCCGGGGCGCCTGCGCGGCCCAGGAGACGAGCCTGCTCGTGCGGGTCGAGGTCGTCCCACTCCGCGCGCATGCGGCTCATCGTGAGCAGCGGCGACGTCTCGGTGAGCCCGTAGATCTGGATGAACTCCCAGCCGAGCTCCTCGCGGACGCGCTCGATCGTGCGGGTGGGCGGCGGGGCGCCGGCGACGATGATGCGCACGCGGTCGCGGCCGGGGATCTCGCCGGCCCACGTCTTGGCGCCCTCGAGCGCGGCCGCGACGACGGCCGGTGCTGCGCAGAGGTAGGTGACGCCGTGCTGGTCGATTCTGCGGAGGATCTCGGTGCCGTCGACCTGGCGGAGGACGACGTGCTTCGCACCCATGGCGGTGGCCGCGAACGGCATTCCCCAGCCGTTGGCGTGGAACATCGGCAGCGTGTGCAGGTACACGTCGCGGTCGTCGACCGACGCCTGCCAGCCGAACACCACGGCGTTGAGCCAGTTGTTGCGGTGCGTCAGCTGGACGCCCTTGGGTCGGGCCGTGGTGCCTGACGTGTAGTTGATCGTCGCCGTGGCGCTCTCGTCGCCGTCCCACGGCTGCGGGTCGGCCGAGGAGGACCAGATTTTGTCGTCGTCCTGGCCGAGGACGAACGAGCGCTCGCACTCCACCTCGTCGATCAGGTGCTTCAGCGCGGGGTCCACCATCAGCACCTCGGCGCCGGAGTGCTCCACGATGTACCGCACCTCGGGCACGGACAGCCGGAAGTTGACCGGCACCAGGATGCGGCCCCAGCCGCTGACCCCGAAGAACGACGTCAGGAAGCGCGCGGAGTTCTGCGAGACGATCGCGACGCGTCCGCCCACCGGGACGCCCATCTCGTCGAGCGTCGCGGCCTGCGACCTGGCGCGACGGGCGAGCTCGGCGTACGTGATCTCGCCCCAGGAGTCGGCCGGCTGGTCCGGCTCGTCGACCACCGCCACCCGGTCCGGGTAGACCGTCTCGGCGCGATCGAGGAAGTCACGGATGGTGAGCGGAAAGAACATCAGACCCTCCCTGGATGGTTCCTTCCATCCTGCACCCGGTCACCCGGAGGACGCACGCCACTCGTCGGCTAGCAGGGCGTAGCCGAAGCCGTCGCGCCAGCCGAGCTCGGCGTGCAGGGACTCGTTGACGTTGTGCTGCTCGCGGCGCATGCCGACGCGCTCCATCAGCCGCCACGACGGCTCGTTGTCGGCGAAGCACAGGGCGATGACGCGGCGCAGGCCGAGGCCGTCGAAGCAGATGCCGAACAGGGCGCGCACCGCCTCGGTGGCCAGTCCGCGGCCGCCGACCGCGGGGTCGAACGTCCAGCCGAGCTCGGCCTGGCACTTCGCCACCTGGTCCTTCACCTCGTGCTGGGCCCAGCCGTCCTCGAGCTTCACCATCAGGTCACCGACGATGCGGCCCTCGTGCTCGACGACGAGGGCATCGTCGATCCGCTCCTCACCGAAGAACGACTCCACCCAGGCGTCGTGCTCGGGCGAGAAGCTGCCGGTCCAGCGGCTGACCTCCGGCAGCTGCCGGTACGTCCAGACCGCCTCGGCATCCTCGACGCGGGCGGGCCGCAGCTCGAGGCGCTCGGTGCGGACCGGCCAGGTGAGGTCGGCGAGCGTCGTGGTCATGATCGGACCTTAGCCGCGCGTGTCTCGTCGGTCTGCGCGCGACGGCGCGTGAAGATGGATCCATGCGCATCCCGGCGGCCGCGGCCCTCTCGCTCGTGGTCGTGCTCGGCGCCTGCGGTGGCGGCGGTGACGACACCGCCGAGCCGACCCCGACCCCGACGAGGACGACGGCCTCGCCGTCGCCGGCGGCCTCGAAGGTCACTGGGAAGCCGGCCCCGGCGGACCTCGCCAGCTTCCGGTGCGCCAAGAACGCCGACGGCCGCTGGAACGCGATCGCCGTCGTCAAGAACGGCACGAAGAAGGCGCAGGACTACCAGATCACCGTGCACGTCGGTCCCGCCGAGGGGGAGGCGTCACCGGCCCGCACCCAGAGCGTCGGCCGCGTCAACGCCGGCGGGTCGGTGACCGTCAAGGTGCTGAAGATCCCCGCCTCGGCGCCCGACGGCCCCTGCCAGGTACAGCTGCTCGCGAACCCGGTCTAGCGCGCGAGGTGGCGGCCGATGACGAGCCGCTGGATCTGGTTGGTGCCCTCGAAGATCTGCATGACCTTCGCCTCGCGCATGTAGCGCTCCACGGGGAAGTCACGGGTGTAGCCGGCTCCGCCGAGCACCTGGACGGCGTCGGTGGTCACCTTCATCGCGTTGTCGGTGCACACCAGCTTGGCGATGGAGGCCTGCCGGCTGAACGGCCGGCCGGCGTCCTTCATCCGTGCGGCGGCGAGGTACGTCGCGCGTCCCGACTCGACCGCGGCCGCCATGTCGGCCAGCACGAACGTCAAGCCCTGGTGCTCGATGATGGGCTTGCCGAACGTCTCGCGCTCCTTGGCGTACGCGACGGCGACCTCGAGCGCCTGCTGCGCCAGCCCGGTGGCGACGGCCGCGATGCCGAGCCGGCCGGCGTCGAGGGCCGCGAGGGCGATCTGCAGGCCTTGGCCCTCCTCGCCGAGGCGGCGCTCGGCCGGGATGCGCACGTCGTCGAACATCATCGTCGCCGTGGTGGAACCGGTGAGACCCATCTTCTGCTCGGGGTTGTCGGCGGTGAGCCCGTCCACGTCGGCCGGGACGAGGAAGCAGGTGATGCCGCCCTCGGCCCGGGCCATCAGCTTGTAGTAGTCGGCCTTGCCGCCGTGCGTCGTCCAGGCCTTGACGCCGTTGATGACGTAGTCGTTGCCGTCCCGCACGGCCGTCGTCCGCATCGCCGACGGGTCCGAGCCCGCGTGCGGCTCCGAGAGGCAGTAGGCGCCCAGCAGCTCACCGGACAGCATCTCCGGCAGCCAGCGCTGCTTCTGCTCCTCCGTGCCCGCGGTGAACAGCCCGAAGCACGACAGCGCGTGCACGCTCACCCCGACGCCGATGCTGGCCGATCCGGAGGCGATCTCCTCCAGCGCCTGCAGGTACACCTCGTACGGCTGACCACCGCCGCCGTACTCCTCCGGGTAGGGGAGGCTCATCAGCCCCGCGGCGCCCAGCGTCCGGAACCGCTCCCGGGGGAACGCGGAACGAGCCTCGGTGTCGTTGACGCGCGGCCGGATCTCCTTGTCGACGATCGCGCGCGTCAGGTCGATCAGGTCCTGCGCCTCCTCGGTGGGCATGAGGCGGTCGGCGGGCATCCTTCGCTCCTGTCTGACGATCTACGCCCTCAGTATGGTCGGCGCCCCATACAGTGGAGAGGTGACCACGACCGAGTCCTCCTCGGGCGTCGAGGAGCTGGCGAGCGTCGTCATCCGATTTGCCGGAGACTCCGGCGACGGGATGCAGCTGACCGGCGACCGATTCACCCAGGAGTCGGCGGTGTTCGGGAACGACATCGCCACGCTGCCGAACTTCCCTGCCGAGATCCGCGCGCCGCAGGGCACGCTCCCCGGCGTCTCGTCGTTCCAGCTGCACCTGGCCGACCACGACATCCTCACGCCCGGCGACACCCCCGACGTCCTGGTGGCGATGAACCCGGCGGCGCTGAAGGTGAACCTCGGCGACCTCCGCCGCGGTGGAACGATCATCGTCGACACCCATGACTTCACCGACCGGAACCTCTCCAAGGCCGGCTACGCCTCCAACCCCTTGGAGGACGGCTCGCTCGACGACTACGTCGTGCACGCCATCGACCTCACCGGCATGACCGTCGCGTCGGTCGAGGAGTTCGACCTCGGCCGCAAGGACGCCGCCCGGTCGAAGAACATGTTCGCCCTCGGGCTCGTGTCCTGGATGTACGGCCGCGAGACCGACACCACCGCGGCGTTCATCTCCGCACGGTTCGCGGCCGCGCCGGACGTGCGCGACGCCAACATCGCGGCCCTCACGGCGGGCTACAACTTCGGCGAGACCACCGAGGCGTTCGGCGTCCGGTACGAGATCGGCCCCGCGCCGATGAGGACCGGCACGTACCGCAGCATCACCGGCAACCTCGCGCTGGCGTACGGGATCGTCGCGTCCGGCGTGACGTCCGGCCTGCCGGTGTTCCTCGGCAGCTACCCGATCACCCCGGCGTCGGACATCCTGCACGAGCTCAGCAAGCACAAGCGCTTCGGCGTCACCACGTTCCAGGCCGAGGACGAGATCGCCGGCATCGGCGCCGCCCTCGGGGCGTCGTTCGGCGGCGCTCTCGGCTTCACCACCACGTCGGGTCCGGGCGTCTCGCTGAAGTCGGAGACCATCGGCCTCGCGGTGATGCTGGAGCTGCCGCTCGTCGTCGTGTGCGTGCAGCGCGGCGGCCCGTCCACCGGCCTGCCCACCAAGACCGAGCAGGCCGACCTGCTGCAGGCGATGTTCGGCCGCAACGGCGAGGCGCCGGTGCCGATCGTCGCGCCGCAGTCACCGGCCGACTGCTTCGACGCCGCGCTCGAGGCCGCGCGCATCGCCGTCACCTACCGGACGCCGGTGATCCTGCTCTCCGACGGCTACCTCGCCAACGGCTCCGAGCCGTGGCTCGTGCCCGACGTCGAGGCATTGCCCGCCATCGAGCCGCGGTTCGCCACCGCGCCGCAGAACGGCGACGGGCCGTTCCAGCCGTACGCCCGCGACGCGGCCACGCTGGCCCGTCCATGGGCCGTGCCCGGCGTCGCCGGCCTGGAGCACCGCATCGGCGGGCTCGAGAAGGCCGACGGGTCGGGAGACATCTCCTACGACCCCGACAACCACGACCTGATGGTCCGGCTGCGGCAGGAGAAGGTCGACCGCGTGGCCCAGGACGTCGGCCCCACGTTCGTCGACGACCCCGACGGCGACGCCCGCGTGCTCGTCATCGGCTGGGGCTCGAGCTTCGGCCCGATCGGCGCGGCGTGCCGAGCGGTCCGCGCGTCCGGCATCTCCGTCGCGCAGGCGCACCTGCGCCACCTGAACCCGTTCCCGGCCGACCTCGGCGACGTGCTGCAGCGCTACGACCGGGTGCTCGTGCCGGAGATGAACCTCGGACAGCTGCGCATGCTCCTGCGAGCGAAGTACCTGGTCGACGCCGTCGGCCACAACCGCATGCGGGGGTTGCCACTGCACGTCGACGAGCTGGTCGAGGTCATCACGACGCTCGAGAAGGAGACCCGATGACGATCGAGCTCGAGCTCACCGCGAAGGACTTCTCCAGCGACCAGGAGGTCCGCTGGTGCCCCGGCTGCGGCGACTACGCCATCCTCAAGGCCGTCCAGGGATTCCTGCCCGACCTCGGCCTGCGCCGCGAGAACATCGTGTTCATCTCCGGCATCGGCTGCGCCGCTCGCTTCCCGTACTACCTCGACACGTACGGCATGCACTCCATCCACGGCCGCGCGCCGGCCATCGCCACCGGGCTCGCCACCACGCGGAGCGACCTCTCCGTCTGGGTCGTGACGGGTGACGGTGACGCGCTGTCGATCGGCGGCAACCACCTGATCCACGCGATGCGCCGCAACGTGAACATGACGATCCTGCTGTTCAACAACCGCATCTACGGACTCACCAAGGGCCAGTACTCGCCCACGTCGGAGCCCGGCAAGGTCACCAAGTCGACGCCCATGGGGTCGGTCGACCACCCGTTCAACCCGGTCACGCTGGCGCTCGGCGCGGAGGCCACGTTCGTCGCCCGCACCGTCGACTCCGACCGCAAGCACCTGACGTCGGTGCTCTCGGCGGCCGCCGCGCACCGGGGCACCGCGCTCGTGGAGATCCTGCAGAACTGCCCGATCTTCAACGACGGCGCCTTCGACGCGGTCAAGAAGCCGGACACGAAGGACGACGCGATCATCCCGCTGGTCGAGGGTGAGCCCATCCGCTTCGGCACCGACGGGCGTCGCGGCGTGGTCCGCGACCCCGAGGGCGGCGTGCGCGTGGTCGACGTCGACGACGTCGGGGAGGACGCGCTGCTCGTGCACCGGGTCGGCCTCGCCGACCCGAGCACGGCCTTCGCGCTCTCCCAGCTCAGCGGCGCGGGCGTGCTGCAGCAGACGCCGATCGGCATCTTCCGCCAGGTGGACCGCCCGACCTACGACGACCTCGCCCGCGAGCAGCTCGAGACGGCTGGGGCGGACACGCCGGACACCAAGGCGGCGCTCGGCGCGCTCCTCGCCGGCCACGACACCTGGACGGTCGCCTAGTCCTCGGTGAGCGGGGGCAGCAGCCAGGTGGGGACGCGCTCGCGGCGCATCTCCATGGCGCCCTCGCCGTCGCGCCGGAACGTGACCCGGGTGTCGTCGGGCTCAGGAGCGTCGTCGGTGCAGAGGGCGAACGCGGACTGGATCTGCACCGCCATGCGCGCCAGCGCCGCGAGGTCCTGGTGGGAGTGCTCGCGGACGCCGAGGTCGGTCTGGCCGATCGCGTCGAGTCCGTGCGCGGCGAGCACCTGCAGCAGCATGCCGATCTCGACGCCGTAGCCGGAGACGAACGGCAGCCGCATCATCGGGCCGCGCACGAACGCGGTCTCGCCGGCCAGCGGCTGGACCACCGCGGACAGCTCCGGGGCGAGCCGGCGCAGCAGCGGTCGCGCGACCAGCTCGGTGACTCGTCCGCCGCCGCCCTGGTCCGACGGCCGGTCGTAGAACGCCTTGACGAGGACCAACGACGGATCGCTGATCAGGGCGTCGACGAGCCGCACGACGTACGCGGGGTCGAACGCCCGGACGTCGGAGTCCAGGAACACCCCGACGTCGCCGGTCATGCGGGACAGACCCGCCTGGAGCGCCTCGCCCTTGCCGCCGTCGCGGCCGTGTCGCGGCACGCGGTGCACGATCGCGCCCGACGACCCGGCGCGGATCGTGGTGGCGTCGGTGGAGCGGGAGTCGACCACGATGATCTCGTGCACGAGTGGGATCTCGTCGACGAGCTGCTCGCGAATCGTGGTGACGATCTGGCCGATCGTCGACTCCTCGTTGCGGGCGGGCAGCACGACGCTGACCTGCCGGCCGCGGAGTCGTGCGGCCACCGCGGCGGCGTCATCGGTGCTCGGCAGGGTACGGCGGCGGAACCAGGCCGCTGCCTCGCTAGACAAGGCCGCGCACCGTTCGTGCGGGGGTCCGGTCGCCGGTGATGCTGGCGGTCATCTCCAGCACGCGCCGGGTGGCGACGACGTCGTGCGCGCGGAACGCGGCGCACCCCGCGGCGGCGGCCAGCGCCGTGGCGGCGAGAGTGCCCTCCAGGCGCTCGTCGGGCGGCAGTCCGAGCGTCTCCCCGATGAAGTCCTTGCGCGAGAGCGCCATCAGCACCGGCCACCCGGTGGCGACGAGCTCGTCGACGCGGCGCAGCAGCGCGAGGCCGTGCCAGGTGTTCTTGCCGAAGTCGTGGGTGGGGTCGATGAGGACGCCGTCGCGCGGGACGCCGCGGTCGACCGCCGCCTCCGCCGCCCGGGTCGTCTCGGCGATCACGTCGGCCACCACGTCGTCGTACGCCACCCGGTGCGGCCGGGTGCGCGGCTCGGCCCCGCCGGTGTGCGAGCAGACGTAGCCCGCACCGGCCTCGGCCGCGACGTCGACGAGCTCGGGGTCGGCGCCCTGCCAGGTGTCGTTGACGATGTCCGCGCCCACGGCGAGGCACTGGCGGCCGACCTCGGCCCGCCAGGTGTCGATGCTGATGACCACGTCGGGGAACTCGCCGCGCACGCGCTCGATGAACGGCACCGTGCGGAGTGATTCCTCCGTGGGATCGACCACGTCGCCGGGGCCGGCCTTCACGCCGCCGACGTCGATGATGTCCGCCCCGTCACCGACGGCTCGGCGGACGGCCTCCAGGGCGACGGTGGGCTCGAACGTGGCGCCCTTGTCGTAGAACGAGTCCGGCGTGCGGTTGACGATCGCCATGACCAGCGCCCGGTCGCGCACGACCCGGCGCCCACGGAACGTCAGGTCGGTCGGCACCCCTGAATCCTACGATCGGGCGATCCGCACCATGTCGTTCCGGTCGACAACCTTCACGCGCTCGCGGCTGTGCTCGTGCGCCGCGCCCAGCGCGATCTCGTGCTCGTCGAGCTTCTCCCAGCCCTCCCACGTGGTGACCTCGAGGCCGCGCTCGGCGAAGTACGCGTCGACCGCCTCGCGGGCCGGCTGCTCCAGCTCTTCCCACGTTCCCTGAGCCTGTCGAAGGGCGACGTCGCTGAGCAGCAGCTCGACGGTCTGGGCGGCGTCGGACTTGGTGTGCCCGATCAGGCCGACCGGGCCGCGCTTGATCCACCCGGTGACGTACGCGCCGGGGAGCGGCGAGCCGTCGATGTCGATGACGCGACCACCGTCGTTGGGCACCACGCCGCCGGCGAGGTCGAACGGCAGGCCGGCGAGGTTGTCGGAGTAGTAGCCGACGGCGCGGTAGACCGCCTGCACCGGCCAGTCGACGTGCTCACCGGTGCCGCGGACGTTGCCGGTGCCGTCGAGCTCGGTGACCTCGGTGCGCAGGGCGACGACGCGGCCGTCCTCGCCGAGGATCTCGACCGGGCTCTGGCAGAAGTGGATGTGGATCCGGTGCGGCGCGCCGCTCGGCTCCTTGGCCAGGTAGTTCTGCAGCACGTCGACGACGAGCTTCTGGCTCTTGGCCGCGCGGATGGCGTCCATCGAGCCCTCGTCGAGCTCGAAGCCCTCCGGGTGCACGATGACGTCGATGCTGGGGGAGTGGCTGAGCTCGCGCAGCTCCATCGGCGTGAACTTCACCTGGGCCGGGCCGCGGCGCGCGAACACGTGGACGTCCTTGGTGGCGTTGCGGCGCAGGCCGTCGGCGACGTTGTCCGGGATCTCGGTGACGAGCAGCTCCTCGGCGGTCTTCGCGAGGATGCGGGCGACGTCGAGGCCGACGTTGCCGACGCCGAGGACGGCGACGGTCTCCGCGTCCGGCTCGAACGGCCACTCGCGGTCGACGTCGGGGTGGCCGTCGTACCAGGACACGAAGTCGGCGGCGCCGAACGAGCCCTTGAGGTCGATGCCGGGGATGTCGAGCTCGCGGTCGCGGCGCGCTCCGGTGGCGAAGACGACCGCGTCGTAGAACTGGCGCAGGTGGTCGAGCTTGAGGTCGTCGCCGTAGGAGACGTTGCCGAAGAACCGGATGTCCGGGTTCGACAGCACACGCTTGAGCGCCTTGACGATCTCCTTGATGCGCGGGTGGTCCGGTGCCACGCCGTAGCGGATGAGCCCGAACGGCGTGGGGTCGCGCTCGATGAGGTCGACAGTGACGCTCTCGACGCCCTCGGGGAGCTCGGACTTGGTGAGGATGTCCGCGGCGTAGATGCCGGCCGGACCGGCGCCCACGACGGCGACGCGCAGCTGTCTGCTCATGGGCTCAAACTTAGGGGGCCCTGACAAACGAACTAGAACACGTTCCACCATGTGGACCGTGCCTGACCTGCGGTGATGTGAATCAGGTCACACTCAGGAGGCGAGGATGCCGTCGCGGATGGTCTGCGCCATCTTCGACCACTTGAACGACTCGGTGTACTCGCGACCGGCGTCCAGCTGCTCGGGGGTGCGCTCCAGGGCCTCGTGCATCGCGGCCGCCAGCGTCTCGGGCCGGATGTCGTGGGCGATGGTGGCGTGACCGCCGCTGATCTCCACGACGGCCGGGTCCGTGGAGATGACCACAGGGACGCGGAGTCGCAGGGCCTCGATGGCCGGGAGGCCGAAGCCTTCGAAGTCGGACGGGAAGATCACCAGGCTGGCGCCGGTGAAGCAGCGCTGGAACTCCTTGTCCTCGAGGAACGGCATCAGCTCGACGCGGTCCTGGATGCCGAGCTCGGCGACCAGCGCGGTGCAGACCTCGCGGTCGGCCTTGCTCATGGCGACGAGACGCAGCGTCATGTCGTCGTTCTTCTCGCAGAACAGAGCCCAGCCGTGCAGCACCTCGTGCACGTTCTTGTTGGACGTCTGGCCGAACGCCACCGCCCACGGCGGGGACTCCGGCTTCGGCTCGCCCCAGGTGTCGACGTGGTCGGCGCCGTAGTACGCGACCGTGGTGCGGCCCTTGAGCCACGGGCGGGACTTCTCGAGGTCGTCCTGCGTGCGGCCGGTGATGGTGAAGACCGCGTCGGCGGTGCGCAGCGACCAGCCCCAGGTGACGGCCCGCACGGCGCGGGACTGACGGCTGAACTGGGCCGGGCGCAGCTCGTGGCGGAGGTCGTGGACGACGACGGCGCGCTTCGCCTTCGTGCCGGCGAGCGCGCTCGCGGTGACCGCGCAGACGACGGCGTCGGCGCCGATGGCCTTCGTCTTCCGGCGCAGCCCGAACGAGCGGCGCCAGGCGGTGCCGAGCTTGCCCGAGACGGGCGACTCGACGGACTGGAGCTCGACGCCCGGCGGCAGCGGGAACGGCGACTCACCCTCGGTGAGGACGGTGATCCGGTCGCCGTGCGGGAGCTCCGACCACCCCTGCACCATGTTGCCGATGACGATCGAACCGCTGCCCGGCTTGATGCCGAACGCGTCGAAGACGATGTGCATGCGCGGAACCCTACCCGCGGACTGACCGGCTCCATCTAGAGTGTCCGGGTGACTTCCCCCTCTGCTGATTCTCCTGCGTTCGAGCGCGACGTCGTCGTCGTCGGCGGCTGCGGCCGTGTGGGTCTTCCGTTGGCGATCGCGTTCGCCAAGGAGGGCCAGAACGTGGCCGCGTACGACCTGAACGAGCTCACCGTGAAGACCGTCAACGACGGCACGATGCCGTTCGACGAGCCCGGCGCCGAGGAGGCGTTGCGTGAGGCCGTCGACGCCGGCCGCCTGGTCGCCAGCACGGACGCCTCCGTCGTCGGCAGCGCCCGCCACGTCATCGTGGTCATTGGCACCCCGGTCGACGAGCACCTGAACCCCGACCCCAACTCGCTGCCCCGCGCGCTCTCCGCCTGCTTCGAGCACTTCCGCGACGGTCAGCTCGTCGTGCTGCGCAGCACCGTGTACCCGGGCGTCACCGCGCTGATCGAGCGCAAGTTCGCCGAGGGCGGGATCGACGTCGACGTCGCGTTCTGTCCCGAGCGCATCCTCGAGGGACACGCGATGGAGGAGCTGTACTCGCTCCCGCAGATCATCGGCACCCGCACCGAGTCCGCCAAGGCCCGCGCCACCGAGCTGTTCGGCGTGCTCGCCGACAAGCTCGTCTACACGGGCCCGGAGGAGGCGGAGCTGGCGAAGCTGTTCACGAACGTCTACCGCTACATCCAGTTCGCCACGGTCAACCAGTTCTACATGATGGCCAACGAGCGCGGCCTCGACTTCGAGGAGATCCGCCGAGCCATCACGCAGGACTACGACCGCGCCAAGCACATGCCGCGCGCCGGCTTCGCCGCCGGCCCGTGCCTGTTCAAGGACACGATGCAGCTGGGCGCGTTCAACGACAACAACTTCGCGCTCGGCCACGCCGCGATGCTCGTCAACGAGGGCCTGCCGCTGCACGTCGTCAGCCGGCTGGAGGAGAAGTACGACCTGTCCACGATGACGGTCGCGATCCTCGGCATGGCGTTCAAGGGTGGCTCCGACGACACCCGCGAGAGCCTGTCCTACAAGCTCAAGCGCATCCTCACCTTCAAGGCGGGCGAGGTGCTCACCACCGACCCGTACGTCACCACGGACCCGGAGCTGCGCCCGCTCGACGAGGTGCTCGAGAAGGCCGACCTCGTCATCATCGCGACGCCGCACCCCGACTACCGTGGCCTCGACATCTCCGCACCGGTCGCCGACGTGTGGAACCTCTTCGAGCAGGGAGTTCGCATCTGATGCCCAAGGTGCTCATGACCGGGTCCGCCGGTTTCATCGGTGGCTACCTCGTCGAGGCCATGCTGGCCAAGGGCTGGGACGTCGTCGGGATCGACAACTTCAGCAAGTACGGGCCGGTGCAGCGCTCGTACGACGACCACCCGAACTACCACTTCGTGGAGGGCGACGCCCGCGACACCGACCTGATGGTCGAGCTGCTCGACGGCTGCGACCACCTCATCGCCGCCGCGGCGATGATCGGCGGCATCTCGTACTTCCACGCCCACGCGTACGACCTGATGGCGATCAACGAGCGCATCATCGCGTCGTCGTGCGACGCGGCGATCAAGGTGTTCCCGAAGGGTCAGCTCAAGAAGGTCACGTACCTGTCCAGCTCGATGGCGTACGGGTCCACGGACCGGTGGCCGTCCGTCGAGGGCGACGAGCTGACCATCCCGCCGCCCGGCTCGAGCTACGGCTTCCAGAAGCTGGCCGTCGAGTACTGGGCCCGCGCCGCGTGGCAGCAGTACAAGCTGCCGTACACGATCGTCCGGCCGTTCAACGCCGTCGGCGTCGGCGAGACCCGCGCGCTTGGCGACGTCGCGGAGGAGTCCGGCAACGTCAAGCTCGCGCTGAGCCACGTCGTGCCCGACCTGATCCAGAAGCTGCTCAAGGGTCAGGATCCGCTGCACATCCTCGGAGACGGCAGCCAGGTGCGCTGCTACACGCACGGCTCCGACCTCGCCGCCGGCATCATCGCGACGATGGAGCACGAGGCCGCCACGAACGAGGACTTCAACATCTCCACGCCCACGCCCACCACGGTGCTCGAGCTGGCCGAGGCGGTCTGGCGCAAGATCAAGGGCCCGGACGAGCCCTTGCGCGTCGCGCACGACGACCCGTTCGAGCACGACGTCCAGAAGCGCATCCCGTCGGTCGACAAGGCACGTGACCTGATCGGGTTCGAGGCCAAGGTGACGCTCGACGAGATGCTCGACGAGCTGATCCCGTGGATCGAGGACGCCCTCGAGAAGGATCTGCTCTAGCCGAGCCGATCCTGCAGCCAGGCGATGTCGTCCAGATGACCGTCGCCGGGTGTCTCGAGGATGACCGGGGCACCGGCGTCGCGGACGATCGCGGTGAGCAGATCGGGGTCGACGTGGCCCTGGCCGAGGTTGGTGTGGCGGTCGGCGCCGGAGTCGAAGGCGTCGCGGCTGTCGTTGCAGTGCACGAGGTCGATGCGGCCCGTGATCTTCTTGACGTCGTCGACGATGGTCTCCAACGCGTTGCCGCCGGCATGCGCGTGGCAGGTGTCCAGGCAGAACCCGACGTTCTCGGAGCCCGACGCCGACGAGATGGCGTCGAAGACGCCGGCGATGCGGTCGAGGTAGCGCGTCATGGCGTTGTCACCACCCGCGGTGTTCTCGATCAGCACGGGGACCTTGAGGTCGGTGGCCTCGATGGCCTTGCGCCAGTTGTCGAAGCCGATGGCGGGGTCCTCGCCGGCCTCCAGGTGACCGCCGTGCACGATCAGGCCCTTGGCGCCGATCTCGGCCGCACCGTCGACGTGCTTCTGCAGCAGCTTGCGCGACGGGATGCGGATGCGGTTGTTGGTGGTGGCCACGTTCACGAGGTACGGCGCGTGGACGTAGAGGTCGACGCCGGCCTTCTCGGCGTCGGCCTTGAGCTGCTCGGCGCCGCCGGCGTACTTCACCTCCGGCCCCTTGTAGCCCTGCGGGTTGCCGAGGAAGAACTGGACCAGCGCGACGTCGCGGGCCGCGGCCTCGGCGATCGGATCGACCTGGTCGACGTGGGCTCCGATGGTGATCATGATCGCTAGTCTCCCTCTATGGGTCTCGTCTCACCGAACCTGCCGGACCTCGACGTCGAGGAGTGGCGCGCCAAGCCGCGCGCCGAGCGCACCAAGGCCCTCCAGCAGCACTGGGCCACCAACGGCTTCGGCACCCCGTACGCCGTGTACCTGCTCTACGTCCTGAAGATCGGGCTCTACATGCTCGGCGGGCTGCTGTTCGCCGCGTCGACGCCGGGCATCGGCGGTCTGGGCGACCTGTCGGACTGGTGGAACCAGCCGGTCGTCTTCCAGAAGGTCATCCTCTGGACGCTGATGTTCGAGGTCCTCGGCTTCGGCTGCGGCTTCGGGCCGCTGACGCTGCGGTTCCTGCCGCCGATCGGGACGTTCCTGTACTGGCTCCGGCCCGGCACCATCCGGCTGCCTCCGTGGCCGGACCGCGTTCCCCTCACCCGCGGCTCGCGGCGGACGATCGTCGACGTGGTGCTCTACCTGGGCGTGATCGCCGCGGCGCTCTACGCGCTGCTCGCCCCTGCCGACCGCCTGGTGACGGGCTTGAACGGCGACGGGTTCGCGATCCTCGAGCCGCACCGACTCGTGCCGCTCGCAGTCCTGCTGCCCCTGCTCGGCCTGCGCGACAAGACGATCTTCCTGGCCGCCCGCGCGGAGCACTACTGGGTGACGCTGCTGGTCTTCTTCTTCCCGTTCGTCGACATGATCGTCGCGGCGAAGCTGATCATGGTCGCCATCTGGTGGGGTGCCGCGACGTCGAAGCTCAATGACCACTTCCCGTACGTCGTCGCCACGATGCTGGCGAACTCGCCGCTCGTGCCGCCGTTCCTCAAGCCGTTCCTGTGGCGCGACGTGAAGGAGGACGTCACGCCGTCGCCGTACGCACGGTTCGTCGCGCACGCAGGAACGGTCGTCGAGTTCGGCATCCCCCTCGTGCTGCTGCTGTCGACCGGCGGCTGGTTGACCCTCGTGGCCCTGCTGGTCATCACGCTCTTCCACCTCAACATCCTCAGCGCGATTCCGATGGGCGTCCCGCTGGAGTGGAACGTGATGATGATGTTCGGCGCCTGGGTGCTGTTCGGCGAGTACTCCGACTACGGGTTCGGCGACGTCACCCAGCCGCTCCTCGTCTACGGGCTGCTCGCGCTGATCGTGGCCGCCGTGGCCTGGGGCAACGTGCGTCCGGACCAGTGGTCGTTCCTGCCGTCGATGCGCTACTACGCGGGCACCTGGGCGACGTCGGTCTGGCTGTTCCGGCCGGAGGCCGAGGAGGTCTACGCGCAGAAGATCGCCAAGGCGGCCCAGCTCCCGCAGCGCCAGCTCGCGCGGCTGTACCCGCCGGAGGCCGTGGACCTGATGATGGGCAAGCTCGGCGCCTGGCGCGGCTTGCACCCGCACGGGCGCGCGATGGCGGGCCTGTACCCGCACGCCGCCGACGACCACGAGGACCGGCTGGTCCTCGACGGCGAGATGGTGGCCGGATCGGCGATTGGCTGGAACTTCGGCGACGGGCACCTGCACCACGAGGCGCTCCTCGCCGCCGTCCAGGAGCGCTGCGGGTTCGCGCCCGGCGACCTGCGGGTGATCATGATGGAGTCGCCGCCCATGGGGCGGCCGGTGCAGCAGTACCGGATCCACGACGCCGCGACCGGCCTGATCGAGTCCGGCGAGGTCGACGTCGCCGAGATGATCAGCCGGCAGCCCTGGGACGGGAGCCTGCCGTTCCGGGTGGTTGCACGGACCGACGACTCCGCGCGGTAGCGCGCCGGCCGCGTCACCTTAGGGGCGCGAGATCGTTGAAATCGTGGCAGCATGCATCTACTCCCAGTTGTGCCTTGTGAGCCGTTGCGGGGGACGGGTCACCACTCCCGAAAGGTCCCCTGCACATGAATCACAAGAAGATCAAGGGTGGAGCCCACAAGCGGCCGTCCGCCACCAAGGAGCACATCGCCTCCGCCACGACCAAGGGTGGTCTCCTCGCCGGCAGCGGCGTCCTCGGCCTCGCGGCGATCTTCGCCGGACCGGCCGCAAGCCCGTCGGCGGCCCCGTCGGATGACGTCCAGCTGTCCGCGAACTTCCTGCAGACGCTCGTCAAGAGCCTGATCAGCAACGGCACGAGCAGCGCGACCGGAGACGGTGGCGACGCCGGCCTGCTGCTCGGCAAGGGCGGCAGCTCGGCCCTCGGCACCGGCGGTGACGGCGGCCTGATCGGCAGCGGCGGCAACGGTGGTACCGCGGGCGGCGACGCCGGCCTGATCGGCAAGGGTGGCGACAGCGCGCTCGCCGGCGGTGACGGCGGCGACGTGCTCGGCTTCGGCGGCGGCGCGCTCGTCGGCACCGGTGGCGACGGCGGCCTGATCGGCGGCGGCGGCGACGTCATCGCCGGCGACGGTGGCGACGCCGGCCTGATCGGCAACGGCGGCGACAGCTACACGGTCGGCAGCGGCGGCGAGGGCGGAGCCGTCCTCGGCAACGGCGGAAGCGTCGGGGTGATCGGCGACGGTGGCGACTCCACCGGCCTGATCGGCAACGGCGGTGACGGCGGAGGCTTCATCGGCAATGGCGGTGACGGCGGTGCGGTCATCGGCAACGGTGGCGACGCCGACGGGTTCGGATCCGGCGGTGACGGCGGCCTGATCGGCACCGACGGCTCCTGACCGTCCAGCACCAACGCACGGCGCCCCATCGTCCGCGGTGGGGCGCCGTCGTGTGCGGCACTACGGTGTCTGCATGACCACCGCCGTCGTGATCGGCTCCGGCCCCAACGGGCTGGCGTGCGCGATCGCGCTCGCCCAAGCCGGGCTTGACGTCACGGTGCTGGAGGCGAACGACGAGATCGGCGGCGGCATGCGGTCGGCCGAGCTCACGGTCCCCGGGCTGCTGCACGACGTCTGCTCGGCCGCGCACCCGACCGCCATCGCGTCGCCGTACTTCCAGACGCTGGGGCTGGAGCGGTACGGCCTGGAGTGGGCGTGGACCGACGTCGAGGCCGCGCACCCGCTCGACGGCGGCCGCGCGGGCGCGATGTACCGGGACGTCGGGCGCACGGCCGACGGGCTCGGCGTCGACGGCGAGGCCTGGCGGAAGCTGTACGAGCCGCTCGTGGCCCAGGCCGATCAGCTCGTCGGCGACCTGTTCGGCCCGATCGTCAGCATCCCGCGGCACCCGATCGGCATGGCCCGGTTCGGCCTGCGCGCGCTGCAGCCGGCCACCTGGATCGCCCGGCGCTGGGAGACCGACGAGGCGCGCGGGCTGTTCGCCGGCCTGGCAGCGCACGCGATCTCCCCGCTGGACCGGCCCACCACCGGTGCGCTCGGGATGATGTTCGGCGTCTTCGGCCACGCCTACGGCTGGCCGGTCGCCGTCGGCGGGTCCGCAGCCATTGCCCGCGCGCTCGAGGCGGTGCTGCGCGAAGCGGGTGGCCGGATCGAGACCGGCCACCGGGTCACCGAGCTGCCCGAGGCCGACGTCGTCGTGTTCGACACGTCCCCGGACCAGGTCCTGTCGCTGGCCGGCCACCGCTTGCCGCGACGCGTGGCGAGGCCGCTGCGGCGGTGGAAGCACGGCCCGGCCGCGTACAAGGTCGACCTCGCGGTCGAGGGCGGCATCCCGTGGACGAACGAGGTCGCGCGGCGCGCGGGGACGGTGCACGCGGGCGGCACGATCGAGGAGATCGTGGCGGCCGACAGCGACGCCGTCGCCGGGCGCATGCCGGAGCGGCCGTTCGTGCTCGTCTGCCAGCAGTACCTCGCCGACCCGTCGCGGTCGGTCGGCGACGTCCACCCGGTCTGGTCGTACGCGCACGTGCCGCACGGCTACACCGGCGACGCGACCGAGCACGTGATCCGGCAGATCGAGCGATTCGCACCCGGCGTCCGCGACCGCATCGTCGCGATCTCCACGCGCAACCCGGCCGAGGCGTACGCCGAGAACGCCAACTACATCGGCGGCGACATCACCGGCGGCGCCGGCACGCCGCTGCAGACCGTCTTCCGCCCACGGGTCACGCACAACCCGTACTGGCTGGCCGACGGACTGTTCCTCTGCTCGGCCTCGACCCCGCCCGGGGGCGGGGTGCACGGCATGGGTGGGTACCGCGCTGCGCAGTCGGTCCTGCGTTCGCTATAAGGTAAGCCAAGCCTTACCCCCCATCCCGGAGGTCGAACGATGACCGCACGCCGGCTCGGTGCCGTGCTCGCCGCCCTGCTGACCCTCACCACGCTCAGCGCGTGCGGGGGTGACGACGGCCCGGAGGTCGTCGTGTACAACGCGCAGCACGAGGAGCTCATCGCCGCCGTCGCGAAGGCGTTCGAGAAGAAGACCGGCGTCGACGTCAAGCTCCGCAACGGCTCCGACCTCGAGCTCGCGAACCAGCTCGTCACCGAAGGTGACCGGTCGCCGGCCGACGTGTTCCTCACCGAGAACTCGCCCGCGATGTCGCTCGTCGACGCCGCCGGGCTGTTCGAGCCGCTCGACCAGTCGACGCTGGCCAACATCCCCGACCAGTTCCGCCCCGACAACGGCCACTGGACCGGGTTCGCCGCGCGCTCGACCGTGATGGTCTACAACACGTCGATGGTGAAGCCGGCCGACCTCCCGACCTCGCTGCTGGACGTGGCGAAGCCGGAGTGGAAGGGCAAGATCTCGTTCTCGCCGACCGGCGCCGACTTCCAGGCGATCGTCAGCGCCGTCCTCGCGCTCAAGGGCGAGCAGGCCACGCGTGACTGGCTCAAGGGCCTCAAGGCCAACGGCACCGTCTACGACGGCAACAACGTCGTGCTCGAGTCGGTGAACTCCGGCCAGACCGCCGCCGGGATCATCTACCACTACTACTGGTACCGCGACCAGGAGGAGGCCGGCGACAACAGCGACAACACGAAGCTGCACTTCTTCGGCGAGAAGGACCCGGGCGCGTTCCTCAGCACGTCGGGCGCGGGCGTCCTGGCCGGTGGTGACCACCAGAAGGACGCGCGGGAGTTCGTGAAGTACCTGACGAGCGCCGAGGGCCAGAAGATCATCGCCGACAGCTACGCGCTCGAGTACACGCTGAACCCGGACGTCCCGCTCACCCGCGGCGTGAAGCCGCTCTCCGAGCTCGACCCGCCGGACGTCGACATCAGCTCGCTCAACAGCAAGCGCACGGTCGAGCTGCTCCAGGACGCCGGCTTCCTGTGAGCCGACCCTCTGCGGCGTTGGTCGCGGGTGCCGCCGTCGCGGTGCTCACGCTCATCCCGCTCGGGTACATCGTCTGGGCGACGGTCGAGATGGGGCCGGGCGAGCTGCACGACCTGCTGATCCGGCCCCGAGTCGGGGAGCTGCTCGGCAACACCGTGACGCTGCTCGTGGGCACCGTCGTCGCGACCACGGTCATCGGGGTCGCGGCGGCGTTCGTCGTGGTGCGCACCGACGTGCCGTTCCGCCCGCTGTGGCACGTGCTGCTGGCGGCGCCGCTCGCCGTGCCGGCGTTCGTGAACTCCTACGGCTGGGTCTCGTTGACCCACGCCGTGCAGTCGTACCAGGGCGCCGTCCTGGTCGTGACGCTCTCGTACTACCCGCTCGTGTACCTGCCGGTCGTCGCGGCGCTCATGGGCCTCGAGGCCGCACCGGAGGACGTCGCGCGGTCGCTCGGCCGGTCGTCGTGGCGCACGTTCTGGACCGTCGTGTTGCCAAGGCTCTCGCCCGCCGTGCTCGGCGGCGCCCTGCTCGTCGGCCTCCACGTGCTGGCCGAGTTCGGCGCGCTGCAGCTGCTCGCCTTCCCGACGTTCACCACCGCCATCTACGGGCAGTACCGCTCCGCCTTCGCCGGCGACGCGGGCACGGTGCTCGCCGGGGTGCTGGTCACGCTGTGCGTGCTGCTGCTGACGCTGGAGCTGCTGGCCCGCGGCCGACGGCGCTACGCCCGCGTGGGCCGGGGCGCCGGTCATCCCGCGGAGCGGATCGTGCTCGGCCGCCGGGCTCCCGCCGTGCTGCTGGCGCTGCTCGGCTTCGTGACGCTGACGCTGGGCGTGCCGCTGGCGTCCCTGGCCCACTGGCTCGCGGTCGGATCGTCGACGGAGTTCCCGATGGGTGAGCTGTCCTCCGCCCTCGGCAGCACCGTCGCGCTCGCGCTGGCGGGCACTGCGGTCACCACGCTCCTCGCGCTCCCGGTTGCCTGGCTGGCAGTCCGGCGGCGCGGACCGGCGGCGATGCTCGTCGAGCGCGGCACCTACGTGGCGAACGCCTTGCCAGGCATCGTCGTCGCCCTGGCGCTCGTCGCGGTCTCCATCCGGGCGGTCCCGCCGCTGTACCAGACGCTGCCGCTGCTCCTGGTCGCCTACGCGATCCTCTTCCTCCCGCGCGCCGTGGTCAGCGTGAAGGCGTCCCTCGAGAACGCGCCGCCACTGCTCGACGACGTCTCGCGCAGCCTCGGCCAGTCGGCCTGGTCCACGTTCCGCCGCGTCACGCTGCCGCTCGTCGCCCCCGGCATCGGGTCCGGTGCCGCCCTCGTCTTCCTGGCCATCAGCACGGAGCTCACCGGCACCCTGCTGCTCGCGCCGATCGGCACCACGACGCTGGCGACGGAGTTCTGGAACAACTCCTCGTCCGTGCAGTACGGCGCCGCCGCCCCGTACGCGCTGCTGCTGATCCTCGTGTCCATCCCGGCGACGTTCCTGCTGGCCCGCCAGGCGACCCGCAAGCCGACCGTCGCC
Organism: Aeromicrobium terrae; assembly: GCF_008039565.1. GTDB lineage: Bacteria > Actinomycetota > Actinomycetes > Propionibacteriales > Nocardioidaceae > Aeromicrobium > Aeromicrobium terrae. Next base: position 23,298 of record NZ_VDUX01000006.1, on the reverse strand, counting down.
GAACCGGTGGTGCTCGCAGCATGAGCGACGTCGCGATCAAGGGACTCTCCAAGGCCTACGGCCCGCAGCCGGTGCTGCGCGCCGTCGACCTCTACGTCCCCGACGGCTCGATCACGTCCGTGCTCGGCGCGTCCGGCTGTGGCAAGACCACCCTGCTGCGCATCGTGGCGGGCTTCGTGCGCTCCGACGCGGGGTCGGTCACGATCGGCGGCCGCCTCGTGGAGGACCCCGTCACCTGCGTCGCGCCGCAGCACCGCGGGGTCGGCTACGTGCCCCAGGAGGGTGCGCTGTTCCCGCACCTCGACGTCGCCGCCAACATCCTCTACGGCCTGCCGCGGCGGGCTCGCACGAAGAGCCGCCTGACCGAGATGCTCGAGATCGCCGAGCTCTCGCCGAGCCTCACCGGGCGCTACCCGCACGAGCTGTCCGGCGGCCAGCAGCAGCGCGTGGCTCTCGCGCGGGCGCTCGCCCCGGCCCCCACCGTGGTCCTGCTCGACGAGCCGTTCTCGTCCCTCGACGCACGACTCCGGGTGAGCGCGGGCCGGGAGGTCGCGCGGGTGCTCCGCCACGCGGAGGCCACGGCGCTCATCGTCACCCACGACCAGGGCGAGGCGCTCTCGCTCGCCGACCAGGTCGCCGTCATGCGCGAGGGCCGCTTCGTCCAGGTCGCGTCGCCCTCCGACGTCTACGACGCCCCGGCTGACCCGGCCACCGCCGAGTTCGTCGGCGGCGGCACCGTGCTCGACGCCGAGGTGCGCGGCGGGGTCGCGAAGACTGCGGCCGGCGAGCTCGTGGTCGAGCCCGCGGTGGAGGGCCACGCCCGGCTCGTCGTCCGGCCGGAGCAGGTCGAGATCGTCGCGGCCGGGGAGGAGACACCCGCCACCGTGAGCGAGGTCGACTACTACGGAGCGCAGGTCGTCGTGCACCTCGAGCTGCGGGACGGCACGGCGATCATGGCACGCGGGCCGGCATCGCGGCCACCGTCGGTCGGCGACCTCGTGGGCGTCGTCGTCCAGGGGTCCGTCCGCGGCTACGGGGTGGACGCATGAGCCTGCAGGTCCAGGGGGTGTTCGACCTCTCCCGCTACGGCGACGCCCCGGCTCTCGTGCTCGACGATCGTCTCGTCACGTATGCGGAGCTGCAGCAGCTGGTGAACGACCGTGCTGCGTGGCTCGGTCCGGTCCGGCGGCTCGTGATGGTGGAGGGGGCGAACGCGCTCGAGCCGATCGTCACCTACCTCGCCGCGCTGGCGGGAGGGCATCCCGTCCTGCTGGTCCCGGGCACGCGCGAGGGGGCGCCCCGGCGGCAGTGGGACCGGTTGCTGGAGTCGTACCGGCCGGACGTCACCCATCGTCGCGACGGAGTCTGGAGCCTCGAGGAGCATCGGGCGGGAACCGTCCACGAGCTGCACCCCGACCTGGCGCTGCTGCTGGGCACGTCCGGGTCCACCGGCACGCCGAAGCTGGTCCGCCTGTCGCGCGAGAACCTCGTGACCAACGCCGAGGCGATCGCCGAGTCGCTGGGCATCACCGCCGACGACCGCGCGGCCACGTCGTTGCCCGTCCACTACTGCTACGGCCTGTCCGTCCTCAACAGCCACCTCGTCCGTGGGGCGTCGCTCTGGCTGACCGAGCGGTCCGTCGTCGAGGACGAGTTCTGGGACGGGTTCGCGCGGCACCGCGCGACGTCGTTCGCCGGCGTGCCCTACACGTTCGAGCTGCTCGAGCAGAGCGGGTTCGAGGGGCGGGACCTCTCCTCGCTCCGCCTCGTCACCCAGGCGGGTGGCGCGATGCCCGCGGACCGAGCTCGGGCTTGGGCCCGGCGCGGCGAGGAGCACGGCTTCGACCTCGTCGTCATGTACGGGCAGACCGAGGCGACGGCGCGGATGGCGTACCTGCCGCCGCACCTGGCCGCCGAGCGGGCCGGGACGATCGGCATCCCGATCCCGGGGGGCGACCTGCGCATCGAGGGCGGAGAGCTCGTCTACTCCGGACCGAACGTCATGCTCGGCTACGCCGAGACGCCGGCCGACCTCGCGCTCGGCCGCACCGTCCACGAGCTCCGCACCGGCGACCTCGCCCGCCAGCACGACGACGGCCTGTACGAGATCACCGGCCGCTGCAACCGGCTGGCGAAGCTGTTCGGCACCCGCCTCGACCTCGACGTCGTCGAGCGGCTTCTCGGCGAGTGCGGCATCGACGCCCGCGCGATCGAGCACGACGGCCGGCTCGCCGTCTTCGTCCGGCGGCACTCGCTCGCCGAGCGCGTGAGCGGATTGATCCAGAGGGAACACTGCCTCCCAGCGCACGCGGTGGACGTGACGATCGTCGACCGGTTCCCCGTGACGCCGAACGGCAAGACCGACTACCCGGCGCTGGCCCGCCACGTCGCGGATCGCCCAACGGTCGACGACTCCGTGCGGGCGATGTACGCCACCGTGCTGGGACGGCCGGACGCCGGCGACGACGACTCGTTCGTGAGCCTGCGCGGCGACTCGCTGTCGTTCGTCGAGGTGTCGTACCGGCTGGAGCGGATGCTCGGGCACCTGCCGCGCGACTGGCCCGAGCGGTCGATCGCCGAGCTCGACGCGAGCACCCGTCGTCGCCGGCGCTGGACGACGCGGCTGGAGACCGCCGTGGTGCTGCGCGCCCTGGCGATCGTGCTGGTCGTCGGGTCGCACGTCGAGCTGTTCGACCTCATGGGCGGGGCGCACGTGATGCTCGGCGTCGTCGGCTTCAACCTGGCGCGGTTCCAGCTGGCGGCCGTGCCGCGTCGCGAGCGACTCGCGCTGGTGGGTGCGTCGCTGCGCGAGCTCGTCGTGCCCGCCGTCCTGTGGATCGGTGGGGTCGCGCTCGTCTCGGGGAAGTACGACCTCTCGACCGTCCTGCTGGCGAACTCCTGGTTCGGCCCGGGCCGCTTCACCGACCAGTGGCAGTTCTGGTTCCTCGAGGCCGTGCTCTGGACGGTGCTCGGGATCGGCGCGCTCGTCGCCGTCCCGGTGGTGGACCGGTGGGAACGCGCTCGCCCGTTCGCGGTCGCGCTCGTCGTGCTGGCCGCGACGCTGGCGCTGCGCCTGGTCCTCGCCGGGATCGAGGCCGGCCCGCTCGAGCGGTACGCGGTCCCGACGGTGGCATGGTCGGTGGCGCTGGGCTGGGTGATCGCCCGGGCGACGTCGGTGCCGCAACGGGTGCTGGCGTCGGCGCTGGTCGTCGTCTCGTGCGCGGGGTTCTTCGGCGAGCCGCGGCGTGAGGTCCTGGTCATCGCGGGGCTCTTGCTGCTCGCGTGGCTCCCGCGGGTCCCGGTGCCGGCACTGCTGGCGCGGGTGATTGTCACCGTGGGCGCGGCGACGTACTTCATCTACCTCACGCACTGGGTCGTCTACCCGCCGCTGGAGGTCGACCACTCGGTGTTGGCGCTGCTCGCGTCGTTGGCGGTGGGCATCGTGACGTGGCAGGCGTACGGCCTGCTGCGACGTCGCCTGACGCGCTGAAATTTCGTAGAGTTGAGCGGAATGGACTCAACTTTGGCGAGGTTGTACCAGGTATGGATCTCTCGACGTTCACCACGCGCAGCCAGCAGGCGCTGGCGAGCGCCATCCAGTCCGCGGCCGCGGCGGGTCAGCCCGCCGTGGAGCCGCTGCACCTCCTCGACGCGCTACTGACCCAGCCGGGCGGCACGACCGCCCCCCTGCTCGCCGCCGCGGGCGTCGACCCGCAGGCCGTCACGGCCCAGGTGAAGGACGCGATCGGACGACTGCCGTCCGCCTCCGGCGCGAGCGTCGCCTCGCCAGGCCTGTCCCGCAGCAGCCACGAGGTGCTGCAGCGCGCCCAGGACCTCGCGGCGCAGCTGGGCGACGAGTTCGTGTCCAGCGAGCACCTGGTGGTCGGCATCGCGACGGTGGAGTCGCCAGCCCGCGACGCCCTGACCTCGGCCGGTGCCACCCCGGACTCGCTGCAGGCGGCCTTCACCGCCGTTCGCGGCAGCACGCGGGCCACGAGCGCCGACGCCGAGGACACCTACCAGTCGCTGGAGAAGTACGGCGTCGACCTCACCGCCGTCGCTCGCGAGGGCAAGCTCGACCCGGTGATCGGCCGTGACGCCGAGATCCGTCGTGTCGTGCAGGTGCTGAGCCGGCGCACCAAGAACAACCCCGTGCTCATCGGCGAGCCCGGCGTCGGCAAGACCGCCGTCGTCGAGGGGCTCGCGCAGCGCATCGTCGCGGGCGACGTCCCGGAGTCGCTGCGCGGCCGCCGTCTCGTCGCGCTCGATCTCGGCGCCATGGTCGCGGGTGCGAAGTACCGCGGTGAGTTCGAAGAGCGCCTCAAGGCCGTGCTCGCGGAGATCAAGGAGTCCGAGGGCCAGGTCATCACGTTCATCGACGAGCTGCACACGGTCGTCGGCGCGGGCGCCGGCGGCGACAGCGCGATGGACGCCGGCAACATGCTCAAGCCGATGCTCGCCCGCGGCGAGCTCCGGATGATCGGCGCCACCACGCTCGACGAGTACCGCGAGCGGATCGAGAAGGACCCCGCGCTGGAGCGTCGCTTCCAGCAGGTCTTCGTCGGCGAGCCGAGCGCCGAGGACACCATCGCCATCCTCCGTGGCCTGAAGGAGAAGTACTCCGCGCACCACGGCGTCCGGATCTCCGACGCTGCGCTGGTCGCCGCCGCGACGCTGTCCGACCGCTACATCCCGGGCCGTCAGCTGCCCGACAAGGCCATCGACCTGATCGACGAGGCCGGCAGCCGCCTGCGCATGGAGATCGACTCCAGCCCCGTCGAGATCGACGAGCTCCGCCGCTCCGTCGACCGCCTCCAGATGGAGGAGATGCACCTCGCCAAGGAGGACGACGACGCCAGCAAGGAGCGGCTCGCCGCCCTGCGCACCGAGCTCGCCGACCAGCAGGAGACCCTGCGCGCCCTCGAGCAGCGGTGGGAGGCCGAGAAGCAGAGTCTCAACGCCGTCGGCGAGATCACCAAGCGCATCGACGAGACCCGCGTGGCCGCCGAGCGGGCCCAGCGCGAGGGCGACCTCGAGACGTCCAGCCGGCTGCTCTACGCCGAGATCCCGGCCATGGAGAAGCAGCTCGCTGAAGCCCAGGCCGCTGAGTCGTCCTCCGCGTCCGAGGAGCGGATGGTGCACGAGGAGGTCGAGGCCGACGACGTCGCCGAGGTGGTGGCGTCGTGGACCGGCATCCCGGTCGGCCGCCTGATGGAGGGCGAGACCGGCAAGCTCCTGCGCATGGAGGAGGTGCTCCACGAGCGCCTGATCGGGCAGGACGCCGCCGTCACCGCCGTGTCCGACGCAGTCCGCCGCTCACGCGCGGGCATCAGCGACCCCGACCGCCCCACCGGCTCGTTCCTGTTCCTCGGCCCCACCGGCGTCGGCAAGACCGAGCTCGCCAAGACGCTCGCGGAGTTCCTGTTCGACGACGAACGGGCGATCATCCGCATCGACATGAGCGAGTACGCCGAGAAGCACAGCGTCGCGCGGCTCGTCGGCGCCCCTCCGGGCTACGTCGGGTACGAGGAGGGCGGCCAGCTCACCGAGGCCGTGCGCCGTCGCCCGTACTCGGTGGTGCTGCTCGACGAGGTCGAGAAGGCGCACCCGGAGGTCTTCGACATCCTCCTGCAGGTGCTCGACGACGGCCGCCTCACCGACGGCCAGGGCCGCACGGTCGACTTCCGCAACACCATCCTGGTGCTGACGTCGAACCTGGGCTCGAGCTTCCTGGCCGACCCGGCCCTCGACGACGCCGCGACGAAGGACGCGGTGATGGAGGTCGTGCGCGCGTCGTTCAAGCCGGAGTTCCTGAACCGGCTCGACGAGGTCGTCATGTTCGACGCCCTCGGCACCGACGAGCTCACCCACATCGTCGACCTGCAGCTCGACGCCCTCGGCAAGCGCCTCGCGCAGCGTCGCATAACGCTCGAGGTCACCGACGCCGCCAAGGAGTGGCTCGCCCTCACCGGCTGGGACCCGGCTTACGGCGCCCGCCCGCTCCGCCGCCTCGTGCAGCAGGCCATCGGCGACCGGCTCGCCAAGGCCCTGCTCTCCGGCGACGTCCGCGACGGCGACACCGTCCGCGTCGACCGCGCCGAGGACGCCGACGAGCTGACGGTCCAGTCGATCTGATCACGCATGTCGCTTCGGTCGCAGAACTCCCTCCCGCGGCTTCGCCGCTAGCGACCGTTACCCTCACCTCGGTCGCTAGGGCCGAAGGCCCGCGAGGGAGCGCCAGCGACCGAAGCGACGACCGCGTCACGGCTGACTGCGGAACGCGTCGGGCGTCGTCGACGCCGACGAGCTGACGGTCCAGTCGATCTGATCACGCATGTCGCTTCGGTCGCAGAACTCCCTCCCGCGGCTTCGCCGCTAGCGACCGTGACCTCACCTCGGTCGCTAGGGCCGGAGGCCCGGGAGGGAGCGCCAGCGACCGAAGCGACGACGTGTCACGGCTGACTGCGGAACGCGCCAGGGGTGGTCGACGCCGACGAGCTGACGGTCCAGTCGATCTGATCACGCATGTCGCTTCGGTCGCAGAGCTCCCTCCCGCGGCTTCGCCGCTAGCGACCGTGACCTCACCTCGGTCGCTAGGGCCGGAGGCCCGGGAGGGAGCGCCAGCGACCGAAGCGACGACGTGTCACGGCTGACTGCGGAACGCGCCGGGGGTGGTCGAGGTCCATTTCTGGAACGCACGGCTGAAGCTGCTGGCGTCGGCGTAGCCGAGGCGGTCGGCGACCTGCGCGACGGACAGTGACGTCGTGTTGAGCAGCCGGACGGCCTCGGCCTTGCGGCCGGCCTCGACGAGCTGACGGAAGCTGGTGCCGTGCTCCTTCAGCCGGCGCTTGAACGTCCGGCTGGACATCGAGAGGCGCTCGGCCACGGTGTCCAGGTCCGGCAGGCTGCCGGGCACCTCGCGCAGCGCGGCCTGCACCTGCACGACGAGGTCGCCGTCGAGGCCGAGCTGCTCCAGCTCGCGCCGCAGCTGCTCCTCCACCATCGCGACGGTGCCGAGGTTCGCGGTCTCAGGGGTCAGCTCGAGGTCCGACGCCGGGAAGCGTGCTTGGTTCACGCCCATGTCGAAGCGCATCGCGGGCAGGCGGTCCTTGAACCGTGCGTGGTAGTCGGGCTCGGGGTAGTCGAACCACAGCTCCAGCTCCTCGGGCCGCCGGAGCCGGTCGGTGAGGATCGGCGCGATGCGGGCGATGCCGACGAGGAACAGGTCGAGCGTGCACTGGCGGACCGGTCCGAGCGGGGCGTTCTCGACGACCTCGATCGCCGCGACGGGGCCGTCGACGGTGAGCGACATCGTGAGCATCGGCAGCCGCGCCGGCATGTACCGCTCGCTGAGGCCGATGGCCTGGCGCACGGTCGGCGAGCTGAGCAGCCCGTAGCCCATCAGCCCGTGCGAGGTCAGGCTGCTGTGCAGGCCGATCTCGTAGCCGATCGCCGGCTCGCCGCTCAGCTCCATCGCGAAGAGCAGGAGGGCGCCGGACTGCAAGGCGGACAGCCGCCCGTTGGGATCGGCCATCAGCTCGGCCGGGACGCCGGCGGCCGCCAGGAGGTCCGCCGGGTCGACGTCGTGCGTGGCGGCGACGTCGAGGATGAGCTGGCCGTACCCGACCGGCACGGCCGGTCGGCTGAGGTCGTCCAGCTTCATGTGGCCCATCCTGCCAACAACTTCGGCCCGTGGCGTCATGGTCTCCGCGCAGGTCCGAGCAGAAACTGAGGCACATGACCAAAGAAGTGAGCCGCCGCACGATGCTCAAGGCCGCCGGTGGCGCGGCCGCCCTGACCTCTCTCACGTCGATCGGTCTCGGGGCCTCGCCCGCGGGCGCCGTCGGCAACGGCTTCGGCCTGACGATCACCGACTACGGCGACTTCGGCCGCATGCAGTACTACCGGTTCGCCACGAGCAACATCGCGTGGCAGCCCGGGGTCAACGTGCTGCTGCCCGACGGCTACGCCACGGAGACATGGCGCCGGTACCCGGTCATGTACCTCCTGCACGGCGGCGTGCAGGACTTCCGGAAGTTCGACATGGAGGACGACATCCGCGGTCTGACCGCCGGGCGCAAGCTCATCGTCGTCATGCCCGACGGCGGTCCGGCCGGCTGGTACAGCAACCCGGTGACCTCCTTCGCGGGAGCGCACAACTGGGAGGCGTTCCACATGAACCAGCTGATCCCGTGGATCGACGCGAACTTCCGCACCTATGCCGAGTACGACGGCCGCGCGGTCTCCGGCTTCTCCATGGGCGGCTTCGGCGCGCTCAAGTACACGGCCAAGTACTACGGCCACTTCGCGTCGGTCAGCGCGCACTCCGGCCCGGCCAGCCTCCGCCGCGACGCCGGCCTGGTCGTCCACTGGGCCAACACCAGCTCGGCGTTCGCCGAGCTCAACGGCGGCACCGTCTACGGCGCGCCGTTCTGGGACCAAGGCCGTGTCACCGCGGACAACCCGGTGGAGCGGCTCGAGAGCTACCGCAACAAGCGCATCTTCCTGGTCTGCGGGCTCGACGAGGACGTCAACGAGACGCCGGTCCGCAACGGCCAGCGCGAGTTCCGCGGCCTGCTCAACCAGCGCGGCATCCCGCACGAGTGGTACGAGCTGCCCGGCGCGCACTTCGTCCGCCGCGACATGCTGCAGCGCGACATCGACGGCGTCATCGCCCGGCTCAAGAAGGCCTGAGCGAGACCTCCAGGCGAGCGCCCAGGTCGACCCCGACGAGGGCGCGACCCTGGTCGTCGGCGATGGTCGACGTCTCCAGCCCGCCGCTGACGACGTACGTGCGGCCCGGCACGAGGCGCTCGACGGCGAGGGTGGTGCGCACCGCGCCCTTGCCCGGCAGGAGCACGAGGTCCAGCGCGTGGCCGTCGGTGACGGCGCGGGCCACCAGCACCTCTGGGTAGGCGGCCTCGGCGAGCACCGGGCCGGTCAGCCAGGCCGACGGGGCGCCGTGCGCGACGAGGTCGCGCAGCCCGTCCCGGCGGCCGAAGCGCCCGAGGTTCGCGTAGTGGTTGGCGAGCCCTGAGGAGTCCGCCAGGCGGCGAGCGCCGTCCTGCTCGGCGACGGGCTCGCGCTCGTCGATCGTCCGCTCGGCGGCGAGCGCGTACTCCTCGTCGCCCACCTCGCGGGCGGCCATCATCGTGACGATCTGGCCGAACGTGTCGCGGCCCATCAGGTAGTTGCCCGGGTCGAGCCCGCTGGTGAGGAACGACGGGAGCTGCAGCTGCCCGTCGCGGATCGTCAGGCGCTCGCGCAGGAGGTACCAGGTGCGCAGCGACAGCTCCGGCATGCCGGCGTGCATCCAGTACGCGGTGGTGGTCTGCACCGACGGACTCGCCCAGAAGTTCCAGGACAGGCCGAGGTGCCGGGCGCGGACACCCACGATCTTGCCGTCGGGTCGCAGGAACTCGGTCTCGTAGCCGCGCACCAGGTGGTCGTGCACGTCGGCCGCGTAGGTGGTGCCGTGCAGCCGGTCGTGGCTGATCAGCGTGTTCAGGCCGAACGTGTTGCAGACCGTGTAGACCCAGTTCGGCTCGCACGGGAACAGCGCGTAGTCCGAGCCCGCCATGTTCCGGTGGATCGACGCGGCGAGCGTGCCGAGGTCGTGGTCGTAGGTGCGCGTCGCGGACCAGCGGTAGGGCAGTCCGCCCGGGCGTGAGTAGCGGTCGTCGTTGAGCGTCTCGTACATGCCGACCATGAGGCCGTGGTAGCCGGTCAGCATGATGTTCTCGTCGTTCTCGACCGGCTCGGGGTCCCAGCGCAGGTTGCCCCACAGGTTCTCGCGGGCCCAGTAGCCCCAGACCTTGCGCTGCAGCATCTTCTCGATGGCGTTGCGCTGCGCCTCGGCGAGGTAGCCGGTGAACGCCGGGGTGCGCGTGTACTGCGCCATCGACAGCCCGTACGACAGCGCGTTGAGCTGGTAGCGGAGCGCCGCCTCCCGGTACTGGTCGAGGTGGGTGAAGCCTTCGAACGACTCGAGCGGCTGGAGCGCGAGGTCGAGCCCGTAGCGGAGCCGGGCGAGGTCCTCGGCCGAGCTCTCGACGACCGGCAGTCCGGCGTCGAGGTCGGGCGGACCGCCGACGGTCATGTCGGTCGTCGCCAGCCGGGCGTTCGCGGCCTCTCCGGCCCGGACCTGGGCGCGGTGGCGCACCACGTGCACGGCGACGGAGAGCGCGAGCAGGACCGGCGCGGCGGCCAGTGCGACGAGGCGACCGGAGTCGGAGACGGCGTCGGCCTGCGCCCCCGCCAGGGCGGCAGCGCCCAGCCAGACGATCGGCGGCAGCACGGTCGCCCCGACGAACCACCAGGTGACGAGCGAGAGGACGAACGCCCCCAGGACGACGACCGCGATCCACGGGTGGCCGGCGGCGAGGAAGCCGCCGCCCGGCAGGGCCACGCTGGCGCCGGTCGCGGTCCAGCCCGGTCCGGCGTCGAGCAGTGTCGGCAGCAGCCCGAGCACCCAGATCACCAGGTAGACGGACGCGGCCCGTCCCATGCGCCGGGCCGTGACCGGGCCGAACGCCTTCTGCGGTGTCGGCAGCAGGATCGCGGTGGTCGTGGTCATGCGGGTGCTCCTCTCAGGAGGGCCGGTGCGCGCATCAGCGCGACGCCGGTGGAGAGCAGGGCGAGGCCCGTTCCGTGGACGACCAGCTCGACGACCGTCGACGCCGCTGCGACCTCGATGCCGCCGAGCAGGTGCATGTCGACGAGGGAGAGGACGGTCCACGCCAGTCCGCTGGCGGCGAGGGCCATGCCGACGTGGTTCCCGCGTGAGGGTGCCGGCTTCGACGAGACGGCCAGCAGCACGCACGCCGCGAGGAGGCCGGCGAGGGCGACGTCGCGGACGAGCGAGGACGGGGTCTCGACGGTCCCCAGCAGGTCCAGGCACCAGGTGACCAGGGCATATGCGGCGACAGTGGCGGCGGCGACGAGGGGGAGACCCAGCCGTGCTGAATCTGCCGTCCACGGCCCGGCACCCCCGCCGGGCGTGGCCTCGAGCCTCGCTCCCGGTGCGGGTCGCGAGGCAGCGGGGGCGAACGTCGCGACCGGGGGACGGCGGTCCGGGAACACCGCGAACCAGGCTCGGCGCACACCGGCGATCAGGAAGGCGGCGAGGAGGCAGCAGCCCATGGCGATCCCATCTGAAACGTCCGCGTATCAGATGGGACGCTAGAACGGGAACGTTCGCGTGTCAAGATGTCGTCATGGCGACCGCACGTCCGTACCGCGGGGTGAGCGCGGACGACCGCAAGGCGTCCCGGCGCGAAGCGCTGGTCGCCGCCACCCTGGACGTCGTCGGCCGCGACGGCGTCGCCGCCGCCACCGTCGAGACCGTCTGCGCCGAGGCCGGCCTCACCAAGCGCTACTTCTACGAGAGCTTCGCCGACCGCGACGCCCTGTTCGAGGCGTTGATCGACGCCATGCTCGACGGCGTCCGCGAGCGCATCGGCGCCGCCCTCGCGGGTGCCGGGGACTCCGCGGAGGAGCGCACCCGGCTCACCGCGGACGCCCTGGTCTCCTTCTTCGACGCCGACCGGCGCCAGGCGCGGCTCTACATCGAGGCCCCGGTGCACCCCGCCCTGAACGCGCGGCGTGAGGCGTCGATGACCGGCTTCGCCGACCTGATCATGGGAGACGTCCTGGGCGTCGACACCGCTGACGCCCGCGTGCAGCTGGCCGGCCTGCTGGTGGTCGGCGGCACCACCGAGGTGCTCAGCCGCTGGCTCGCCGGGGAGATCGACCTGACCCACGACGAGGTCGTCGACGAGATCACGCGGATCGGCCTTGCGGTGGTGCCGACTACCGTGGAGACATGAACGAGCCCCGACCCCGCCCGCCGGCCGTCACCATGGCCTGCACGCTGATCGGGGTCACGGCACTGTTCCTGTTCTTCTCCGTCACCGGGCTGCTCAACGACTGGGGCAGCATCGAGATGCAGGACGCGCTCGAGCCCACGGTCAAGACGCTGCGCGACGACGGCTACGCCGTCTCCCTCCAAGGCCTGCTCGACGCGCTCCGCTGGGTCGCCTTCGTCTACGTGGCGATCACGATCGCCGGCATCGTCCTGTGCGTCTACACCCTGCGGCGCGACCGCTCCGCCCGCATCGGCCTCACGGTCGTCGCCGTCCTGCTCGCCCTCGTCATGCCGGCCCTCGGCCTGCTCGGCGCGCTGCAGGCCGGCCTGCTGTTCGCGTGCGCCGCGACGCTGTGGACGTCCGACGCGCGGGCCTGGTTCGCTCCGGTCGCTCCCGCGTCCTCGACGCCGTCGCCGTTCGCCGCTCCGCCGCCGGTCCAGCCCGCAGCCGTCGAGGCGCCGTCGTCGCCTCCCCCCGCGTCCCGCCCCGAGCCGGTCCGCACCGCGGGGCTCGTCACGGTCATCGCGTCCGCGTTCGCATTGGGGGCGTCGGCGCTCTACGTCCTCGTCTACGCGGCGGCCAGCGACGCCCTGATCGACGCCGCCCGCGACGGCATCGTCGGCCGGATGCTGAACGACGGCGAGATCGACGACGCCTTCCGCACCACGTTCTACATGTGCCTCGCGGCCCTGCCGCTGGCCGTCGCCGGGGTGATCTCCGGCGCCCTGCTGCTCGCCGGCAAGCGTCCGGCGCGGGTCGCGACGCTGGTCGTGTCGTGGGTCACCATCCCGGCGGGGATCCTCGCGCTCCCGGTCGGGCTGATCGGCTCCGCCCTGGCCCTCTTCGTGATCACGCTGCTCAACCGCGAGGAGTCGCGCGCCTGGTTCCGCACGTAAAGTGGAGGTATGACCACTCCGACTCCCGTACCGGCCAAGCGCCCGCACGTCGTCGTCGTCGGAGGTGGGTTCGGCGGGATCGCCGCAGTCCGCAAGCTCAAGCGGGCCGACGTGGACGTCACGCTCATCGACCGGCACACGTACAACACCTTCAACCCGCTGCTGTACCAGGTGGCCACGGCCAGCCTGAACCCCGGCGACATCACCTGGTTCCTGCGCGCCATCCGAGCCAAGCAGAGCAACGTGCGCTTCCTCAAGGGCACGGTCACGGCGATGGACCACGACACCCAGACCGTCCACCTCGAGGGCGGCGTCGAGGTCCGCTACGACTACCTCGTCATCGCCGTCGGCGTCACCACCAACTTCTTCGGCGTCCCCGGCGCTGAGGAGTTCGCGATGCCGCTGTACAAGCGCTCGCAGGCCCTCGCGGTGCGCGACAAGATGTTCGCCAACCTCGAGAACGCGGCCATCAACGGCCAGCGGCGCGACCTCCGCATCGTCGTGGTCGGCGGCGGCGCGACCGGTGTCGAGACGGCCGGCGCGTTCGCCGAGCTGCGCAACCTCGACATGCCCACCACGTACCCCGAGCTCGACCGCAAGCGCGTGCACATCACGCTCGTCGAGATGCTGCCGCACGTGCTCGGCCCGTTCGCGCCGCGCTTGCGCGAGTACGCCAAGAAGTCGCTGATCAAGCGCGACGTCGACCTCCGCCTCGAGACGGCGGTCAAGGAGGTGCGCGAGGACGGCGTCGTCATCGAGCGCGAGGGCAAGGAGGAGTTCCTTCCGGCCGGCATCGTCGTGTGGGCGTCGGGTGTCACGGCCCACTCGACCCTCGGCGACTGGAACATCCCCCAGGGTCGCGGCGGCCGCATCGAGACCGACGAGCAGCGCCGTGTGAAGGGCCTGAAGAACGTCTTCGCGATCGGCGACGTGTCGCTCGGCCCGGAGCAGCTGCCGCAGCTGGCCCAGCCCGCCATCCAGGGCGGCAAGTACGTCGCGAAGCTGATCAAGGCCGAGCAGAAGGGCCGGACGGTCAAGGCGTTCCGCTACCGCGACAAGGGCACGATGGCCACCATCGGCCGCGCGTCCGCCGTGGCGGAGATCAAGTTCATGCCGAAGATGACCGGCTTCTTCGCCTGGATCATCTGGGTCGGCCTGCACATCGTGACGCTGCTCGGCAACCGCAACCGGTTCGCGACTCTGACCAACCTCACGGCCAAGTACCTCACCCGCAACAGCCACAACGCGATCGTCGGCGAGACGCCGCCGGTCATCCCCGTCGAGCCGCTCGTCATCGAGCCGCTCGCGCGCGACGACGACAAGCGCAAGCGTCCGGCCACGCCGCGCGAGGAGTGGGGCAAGCGGGCCGCGGAGCTCGACCAGGAGTACGCGAAGGCGCAGGTCAGCCGAGGTCCGTCGTCAGGCGACGACGAGCCGTGACCAGTGACGGGCCGTACCAGGTGAGCAGACGGCCCGAGACGAGTCGGGTCGGTGCCTTCGTGAAGGCGTGCCGGTCCTTCTCGGCGAACACGTAGGGCTCGTCCGGCAGCACCACGAGGTCGAGGTCCGGGTCGTCGATCTCCGCGAGCTCGACGTGCGGGTAACGCTCGGCGTGGTCGGCATAGGCGTTCACCCAGCCGAGGCGGCGCAGCAGGTCGCCGGCGAACGTGTCGCGCCCGACCACCATCCACGGGTCACGCCAGATCGGGACGGCGACCCGGCCGCGCGGCGCGTCGACCTCGGCCCACTCCTGCTCGGCCTCAGCGAGCCAGTCCGGTGCTCCCCACCCGAGCACGTCGTCGAACATCGTCCGCATCTGCGCGAACGCCTCGTCGACCGTCTCGATCTCCGACACCCAGACCCGCACGCCCTCGGCCTCGAGCCGCTCGACGTCGAGCTTGCGGTTCTCCTCGCGGTTCGCGATCACGATGTCCGGCTCGAGCGCGACGATCGCGGCGCGGTCCGGATTCTTGGTGCCGCGGACCCGGGCGACGTCCAGGTCCTCCGGGTGGGTGCACCAGTCGGTGGCCCCGACGAGCGCGTCGCGACGGGTCTCGGCGATCGCCTCGGTGAGCGAGGGGACGAGCGAGACGACCCGTCGGGCTTCAGGCATGGCCCGAGACTAGTCCGTTGGGACTAGGTCGCAGATCACCTGAAAGGGCCATGACACGCGTGGGGTCAGGTCGTTTGAATAGACATGAATCGATAGCCCACTCCCACTTGTTTCATCCGGCAACTGTCGACTCGTAGGTACGTCCCATCCTCCTGCCGGTGCCCAGGTGCCGGCTCCCTCCCAAGGAGCATCGATGAAACCCTCCAAGACTGGCTGGCGAGTCGCCCTCGCCGGTCTCATGGTGGCCGGCCTCGGCTCGGTCGCCCTCGCCGCCCCGGCAGAAGCCGTGACCAAGCCTGATCCCAAGGTGGCTATCGCCAAGGACCAGTACACGCGAACCCAGTGCCGATTCACGGTGACGTCGGTCAACCTCGCCGCCGGCACCCTCCGGGCCCGACTGACGACCCAGACCAACGGCTACGGGTACGGCGGCTTCCGCAACGCCCACGTGGCCACGTCCTGCACGTTGTTCGCCGGCGGCCTGGTCGGTCCGGCCCTCGCCTTCGTCTACGACGAGGCCAACGGTCCGTACACGTACGAGACCGAGCTCTTCACGCTCCCGTTCCACTTCTCCTATGACGTGGTGGCGGTCGCGGCGTACACGCTGCGCAACGGGACGACCGGCATCCTCTACGGGAACTCACTCCCGTGAGCCGCGGATCGAGGCGCGGACTGCGCATCGCGTCGGGGCTCGCCGGTGCCATCGCCATCACGTCCGGACTGGTGGCCCTGACGCCGGCCGAGTCGGCACCGGTGCCGCCCCGGCGCGAGGTGAACACCTCCGACGGCGTGGTCAAGACGCAGTGTCGCTTCACCGTGACGAGCGTGAACTACGCCGCGGGCACACTCCGCGGCCGGCTCACGCTGCACACCCGACCGGTGAGCTACGCCGCGGGCAAGAACGTGACCCACACCGACGCCCTGTGCGGTCTGTACAGCTCCTACGGCCTGGAGTTCGCCGCGGCGACGTCGGTCAGCGGCTCGTACTCGTACAAGTCGACACTCGTGGCGACGACGCCCGTGGCGATCGGGTACGCCGTGTGCACGCTCACGAGCTGGACCGGCAAGAACAGCACGAGCGGAGGCGCGTTCGGCTGCGACACGCCCTGACCGCGGGGTCTAGAGGTTGATCGCCCGGGCGGCGGCGAAGTCGTCGCCCAGGGCGGTCAGCACCGAGGCAGGAACGTCGCCGTCGGTCGTGACGACGAGAGTGGCCGAGTCGCTCTCGTCGTCCGGCCGGCGGCCGACGGCTGCCGACACGATGTTGATGCCGGCGTCGCCGAGCGCGGTGCCCAGGCGCCCCAGCATGCCCGGGCGGTCCGTGTAGCTGAACACGGCGAGGTGCGGCTCGAGCTGCAGGTTGAAGCGCGAGCCCCACGCCTCGAGCAGGTGTGGGCGGTGCCGGCGGCCGACGACGGTTCCGGCGACGCGGGTGTCGCCCGCAGCGGTGCGGACGGTGACGCGCACGAGGTCGGTGAAGTCGCGAGCGGTGGAGTGGCTCGTGGCGGTGACGGCGAGGCCGCGCTCGGCGGCGAGGGCGAGCGCGTTGACGTCGTTGACCGCCTCCTCGGTGCGACCGGTGAGGGCGCCCTTGACCACCTGGATCGTGAGCAGGCGGTGGTCGCGGTCGGCGACGCGGCCGAGGAACTCGACCTCGAGACCTTCCAGCGACGGCTCCGGTGCGAGGGCGGCGGCGATGCGGCCGAGGGAGACGCAGAGTCCGAGGAACGGCTCCACCGCCGCGAGATCGTCCGCGCCGATGGCCGGCACGTTGACGGCGGTGGTGACGGGCTGGCCGGTGAGCGCGGCGACGACCTGCTCGGCGGCTTGGTAGCCGGCGCGGTCGGTGGCCTCGGCCGTCGATGCGCCGAGGTGCGGCGTGACGACGACGTTCGGGTAGCCGAACAACGGGTGGTCCGTGACGGGCTCCTCGCGGAAGACGTCGAGCGCCGCCCCGGAGACGTGGCCGGAGTCGAGCGCCGCCTTGAGGGCGTCGTCGTCGACCAGCGGCCCGCGGGCGACGTTGAGGATCCGCACGCCGGGCTTCATCGCGGCGAACGCGTCGGCGTCGAGGAAGTTCTCGGTGTCCTTGTTCTTGGGCAGGTGGACGGTGACGAAGTCGGCGACGGCGTAGACGTCCGCGGGGTCGGCGGCCCGCTCGGCGCCGAGCTCGGCGAACCGGTCCTCGGCCAGGTAAGGGTCGTACGCGACGACCTGCATGCCGAAGCCGCGCGCGCGGTGCGCCACCAGCTGGCCGATGCGGCCGAATCCGAGCACGCCGAGCACCTTCCCCTGCAGCTCGACCCCGCTGTACTTGGAGCGGTCCCAGCGCCCGTCGACGAGTGACGCGTGGGCCTGCGGCACGTTGCGCGCGAGTGCGAGCAGCAGCGCCATGGTGTGCTCGGCAGCCGTGACGACGTTCGACTGCGGAGCGTTGGCCACCACGACGCCCTGGCGGGTGGCGGTGTCGACGTCGACGTTGTCGACTCCCACGCCGGCGCGCGCGACGACCTGCAGGTTGCTGGCGCGCGCGAGGAGCTCGGCGTCCGCCTTCGTCGCGGAGCGGATGAGGATGCCCTGGTACTCGCCGATGCGCTCGAGCAGCTGCTCGCGGGTCCAGTCGAAGCCCAGGTCGACGTGGAGGCCCGCGTCGCGCAGCAGGTCGATGCCGGACGCGCCGACGTCCTCGGCGACCAGGACCTTCACTGGCTCACGACCCAGTCGATGCAGGCCGTGAGCGCCTCGACGTCGCTGGGCTCCACCGCCGGGAACATGCCGATGCGCAGCTGGTTGCGGCCGAGCTTGCGGTACGGCTCGGTGTCGACGATCCCGTTGGCGCGCAGCGTCTTCGCGATCGCGGCTGCGTCGACGTCGTCGGAGAAGTCGATCGTGCCGACGACGAGCGACCGGAGCGCCGGGTCGGTGACGAACGGGGTGGCGAACTCCGAGGCGTCGGCCCAGCCGTAGAGGTGTGACGACGACGCGGTGGTGCGCTCGACGCAGAAGTCGAGGCCTCCGCCGGCGAGCATCCACTCGACCTGGTCGGCGAGCAGGAGCAGCGTCGCGAGGGCCGGGGTGTTGTACGTCTGGTTCTGCCGGGAGTTGCTGATCGCGGTAGTGAGCGACAGCGACTCGGGGATCCAGCGGTCGCCGGGGTCCGCGGCCACCTGCTCGGCGCGCTCGATGGCGGCCGGGCTCATCGCGGCGACCCACAGCCCGCCGTCGGAGCCGAACGACTTCTGCGGGGCGAAGTAGTAGACGTCGGTCTGCGAGACGTCGACCGGAAGGCCGCCCGCGCCGGACGTGGCGTCGATGAGCACGAGGCCGTCGCCCGCCGGACGTTTGACGTCGAGCATCACGCCGGTGGACGTCTCGTTGTGCGCCCAGGCGACGACGTCCGCGTCGGGGTCACTGGTGGGCTCGGGCGCGCTGCCCGGCTCGGCAGACACGACGATCGGGTCCTCGAGGAACGGCGCACCCTTGGTGACGTTCGCGAACTTCTGCGAGAACTCGCCGAACGTCAGGTGCAGGGCGCGGCGCTGGACGAGACCGGCGGCGGCGACGTCCCAGAACCCGGTCGAACCGCCGTTGCCGAGCACGATCTCGTAGCCGTCGGGCAGGGAGAAGAGGTTCGTGAGCCCGTCGCGGATCTGCCCGACCACGTCCCGCACCGGCGCCTGCCGGTGCGAGGTGCCCATCAGGTCGTGCCGGATGCCGAGCCGCTCGAGCGCGTCGCGGCGCACCTTGGACGGCCCGCAGCCGAATCGGCCGTCGCGGGGCAGGAGGTCGGCGGGGATCTTCGGTGTGCTGTCGGTCACCCGCCGATGCTATCGACGTGGACTCACGTTCGTGACCGGACCAGGTAGGGCGGGGTGGTGGAGGTGTAGGTGCGTCCGGCGGCGGTGCGCCAGCGGAGGTCGCCGTTCTTGGCTCGGGTGACGTTCCAGCCGGGGAGGTGTTTGAAGGTGTGGGATCGGCGGCAGAGGCCTTGGCCGTTGTCGGGGGCGGTGGGTCCGCCGTGTTGGTGGTCGCGGATGTGGTCGAGGTCGCGGATGCGGCAGTCGCAGCCGGGCTGTCGGCATCTGCGGTCGCGGGCTTTGAGGTAGCCGGCGAGGGGTCCGTCGAACCGGCGGCGTCGTGGGTCGCGGCCGACCAGGGTGTGGTCGAGGGGGTCGGTGATGAGGCGGCGGTAGAAGGCGCGGTGGGCGCGGCTGATGATGGTGTCGGCGAGGTCGGGGGAGATGGGGCCGTAGCCGTCGATCTCGGCGGGCTGGTGGTCGGCGCCGACGAGGGTCTCGGCGCCGACGACGACACCGATCTCGACGTCGAGGTCGTCGACGTGGGTGCGGCCGGTGAGGCGTTCGACGAGGGTTTGGACCATGATCGTGCCGACTGGTCGTTCGTCGCCGGTCGAGCGGAGCCCCAGGGCCCAGGACTCCAACGTCTTGTGGGCGGCGACGAGCTGTTCTGCGGGTCCGCGGACCTGCAGAACAGCGACGCCGTCGAGCTCGGGCATCAGGCTGACGCGCTGGTCGGCGCGGTTGCGTTCTTCACGCCGGCGGGCGGCCTCGGCGTCGATCGCGATGACCAGGCGCCTGGCCAACAGTCGTGCTCGGCCGGGGGTCAGGCCGGTGAGGCGATCGGTGATCTCGCCGTCGAACAACACCAGAGCGTCGCCGTCGAGGGCGACGGTCTCGTTCACCACCGCTTTGGCGGTGGGTTCGCTGATCACGCCGTCTCTCAGCGCGGCGTGGACGGAAGGGAGGCGGGACAGGCCGAGGGCAAATCCGAACTGGTTGCCGGCGGCGCCGGGGGAGATGTTCCGGGCCAGGCTGATCTCGGCGATCGTGGCCGTGGTCATGTCGCTGCCGCCGGACATGTGCAGCGCCTGCGGGTCTTCGTAGAAGTCGACGATGAGCTCCGCCTGTGCCGCTTGCGCGGCCCGGATCAGTCGGTCCAGCGCCCGGATTCCGTCCAGCCGCTGACCGGCGCGCTCCAGCGGATCGCTGAACGCATGACAAGCCACCGCATCCAGGACCTGACCTGCAGGAACGTCCTCGAACATACATACGATTCTAGTGGCATCGACCGACACCCACTAGAGCCGCCAGCCGTGCTGTGGAGAACCCGAAAACCGTCCGCTCATGCCGATGAGCGGAAAACGCTCGCAAGCACCTGGCATCCTCAACTCATGCTCTCGGACGACGATCGACGGACCCTTCTGGAGCAGGTGATCGGGAACACGGTCGCGGAGGAGATCCAGGTCGATTGGTTGGAGTCGCCAGGCTGGTCCGCGCACGCGCGACTTGAAGGCTCAGACGGGCTGGTTGGCTATCTGCTCACCTCACCGGAGTGGCAAGAAGCCCGCTTCGCGGTTCCTCATCGAAGCACCTTCCTTATCACCGCGAGCGACGACGGAGACGATGTCCGGCAAGCACTCGAGCGCCTGGCCCGCGTAGTGGTTGCCTATCTCTCGAACGACTACGAGATTGAAAGCCGTCGAGGCATTTTCGGCGTACGCACGACGCTTGCCATTCACGCCGCGGACGGCACATGGCGAATCGGCAGGAGAATGAGTCAGCCGCCGCCACGTTCTCCCTAAACGCTCGCTCATGCCGCACAACGGTCGTCCCCATCTGCTCAACCGTGAATCCGCGTCATTCCCGATTCCCGACTGAGCGCTAGTGCAACGATGGCGCATGTCGCCGATTCGTCCGCCCGCATGGATGGTGAAGGTCGCCGGTGGCTCGCGTCGTCATCGCAAGGATGTCTCGCCTACTGTCAACAAGACCTCCGGTCCAACCGGTGCGCGCACCGTGGAATACGGCAGGGCCTCCCAGAACTGGATGTCGCCGACGGCGGAAATCGTTCGGGTCCGGGGTGAGAGGAGCTCGTGGTGGTACTTCGCCGCGCTGGCGTCGTGCGCAATGGCTGTGCTTGCAACCCCGCTCCTACTTTGCGCTGTAGCAGCCGGCGAGGCGGAAATGAACGATCTTCCGATCGTCGGCCTCATCGCCGTCGCACTCGCCCTCGCATATGGGCTCGCGTGGGGCGTTTGGTGGCTTGCAGTCACATCGCGGAACGAGTACGTCGTGACCACCACCAATCTCGAAGTGAGACGCGGCGGTCGCACCCTGGCTGCTGTTCCAGTAGCCGACATCGTCGAGTTCGACATTGAGGACCAAATGAACGCGTGGTCCATCATTGCGACGACAACACCGCCGCCTGCATGGCCCACCGGAATCGTGACGTTGCGTGAAGCGCGATTCCGCCGAGTTCTTCCGCAGATTGTGCTCTGGGGCTCCTACTCAGCAGCGGAGGCGGAGTCCGCAGTTCGACGAGCGATATCGATCGCGAGAGGTGAGGCGTAACCGCTCACCGTCGTCTGCTCGCCGGACTTTAAGTGTCCGCTCATGCCGCGTATGGCGCGGAGCTATTGCACTTGTCGGGTCAGAGGACGTCCTCTACGGGCACCATGGCTACACCATGGAGTGCTTCTACCTACTGATGCATGATTCCCGCCCAGTCGGTGCAGCGTGGGTCCACCCTGTCACGATCAAAGTTGCCAACACCTGGCGCGAACGAATCGCGGCCCGTTCGCTCGGGCGTTGGCAAGACGAGCAGTGGATCCAGGCTGATTTCGTCCATGGCCCCTCGGCCGCAGACGCAGAGATGCACTACGACTACGAAGTGTCATGGGCGGACGGCTCAGACTTCTGGTTCAACCAGGACGGCGAAGAACATGAAATCACTGACCAGAACGGCACCCGGACCTACACGATGCGAACCGTCGACAGAGACTCCGTACGGGCCTGGTTTCCGGACCAGCCTGCCTAGAAGCGCGTGTTCCAGAACGTCCGCTCATGCCGCGATTCGGTCCTTGTCGCTCGTGCGTCTGCAGTAGCGAAGTCCGATAGCGAGTCCTAGCGTCGGGTCATGCTGTTGGCCGACGGGTCCTCGAAGACCGACGCCCTGACGGACTGGCGATTCTGGCTGGTCGTGGTGCCGGGCGCAGTGGTGTGGGTCTGGTGGAGTCGGCGGGTTGAGAAGAAGCGCGGTCGCCCGTTTACTGACCGTGAGCGATGGGCTCGGAGGATCAAGTTGAGGGTGCTGACGTTTGGGGTGACAGTTCTGGTGTTGTTCGTGGCCTGGCTGGTGCGCAGCTGAATGGAATCCCCATCGGCACGATCGGTGCAGTCGTCGAAATCGATCCATCGATCGGTCCGCTCATGCCGGGGTAATCAAGAAGCTCAAGCTTGACGAACCTGATGCGCGTCCTCATGTGGTGATCCACGGGACCGCCAGAGTTCTGCCTCGAAGGTCTGAGCACAGCCTGCAGGTACCGGCTTGAAGTGCACGCTCATGCCGCGACGCGGCGAGTAGCGCTGTGCCAGATGGTCCAGCCAAGTGTCCGAGCTGAACGCTGCGTTCGTGTGAGGATCGGACCGTGGTCAATGGGTCGATATCACCGGAGCAGATCAGTCACGGGCGAGTCGTTCGTGATGATGAGCTGCCCGCCCTGGCAGCTCATTGGTTAGCCGACGGTTACGACTCGCCGCTTCTTCGGGAGCTTGCCGGTTTGACTCGACGAGACGCGATGGAGGCTCGCCAGCTCCTACCCGAGGTTGTAGCCGAACTCGGTCATCCGATGACTGGAAGTGACTTCCCATGGGAGTACGAGCCGTGGAGAGGCTACTGGGAGGGGATCTGGTGGGCCGTGGACCGTATGGATGAAACTCATGCGCCATACGCGTCTGCTCAATACGTCCTCGAGATCGTCAGCGACGTGCCCGATCTATGGGAGCCGGCGCGTGGAGACGAGCTGTACGCCTTGTTGCGGGAGTGGGATGAGAACCTCGGTAACCGGGGTGCCATCGCTGATAAGATCCGTGACCACTTGCGATCGCTGAATGAGACCGACGTGCCACCGCTAAGGGCGAGTTCCGGCTAAAGATCTGCAGCAGATCAAGAAGCGCCCGCTCATGCCGCGAACCGGCTGATGGGTCTCGGCAAATCTGAGACAGTGCACGCATGACGGCGCCGAGAGTCTTGATCCTCGTTGCAGTTGCTGGATTGGTCGCCGGACTTCTGCTCGTCCTCGTCTGGGACGGCAGCCCTAGCTGGTTCGCCTACGCGCCCCTGTCCGACGATCCGCTCTCCTTCACGGGCGGGAGGTTCCTCAGCGACGAGGAGATGGTGGGATGGGCCCTCGTGGCGGTTTCGGCGGTTATCGGCGCAGGAGTCGCCGGATATCGAATCGGTCGTCGACACGGCCACGGGTGACGCCGAAACGCTCGCTCATGGCTCCCTTCTGTGTCAAGAGGCGGCCGGGAGCGCGGGCTTAGGCTGGGTTGTGGCGGGTCCGGGAAGAGGCTTTTCCGAAGAGCCAGTTGTGGGCTGTGAGCTGGTCGCGCTGGAGTCA
>NZ_VDUX01000005.1 GCF_008039565.1 Aeromicrobium terrae | reverse complement strand
CTCTCAGACGCCGCCCGCGCAGCCACCTACGCCACCTGGCTCCATCACTACAATCACCATCGACCCCACACCGGCATCGATGGCCTCACCCCCGCAGACCGCGTCCACAACGTGACGGGGAACTACAACTAGGCCTGCTTGACGCCGGACGCCGGCGTGGCGTCCGGCCGGCGCAGGTAGAGGGGCTCCAGCGGGAGCTCCTCCACCGCGTTCTCGACCACCGCACGTGCCAGCGCCGACGCCGACGGGTCGAGCGGGCCGTCCGTCGCGCTGAGGGCGTCCGGGTAGAGCGTCGCTCCGCGGCCGAAGACGGGCAGGTCGGGGTGCAGCTCGGCGAGGTCGGCCGGGTAGGTGACGTGCGGACCGTCGAGCCGCTCGGCGCGACCGCCCTCGACACGGTGGTGCGCCCAGTAGACCTCCTTGCGGCGGGCGTCGGTGGCCACGACGACCTCCCTGTGCTCGTTCGCCGCCCACGGCCCGGCACCCCCGCCGGGCGCGCCGGCCGCCTGCGCGATCTCGGCGGCCAGGATGTCGAGCGTGCAGACGCCGTGCGTCGTGATCCCGAGCGTCGACCCCATGGTCAGCGCCGTGACCACGCCGACGCGCAGGCCGGTGAACGGACCCGGGCCGACGCCGACGGCGACGTCGGTGAGGTCGCGGGCCGCTGCTCCCGCCTCGTCGAGCACCGAGCGGATGGCCGGAGCGAGCAGCTCACCGTGCGCCATCGTACCCTCGCCACCGGCGACCGCGACGACGTCGGAGCCGTCGTGCAGCGCGACGGTGATCGCGGGCGTGGCGGTGTCGAAGGCGAGCAGCAGCACTACGCCCCCTGACCGAGCAGCGTCGAGCGGAGCGGGACGCCGACCCAGCGCGGGCCGTTGGGCTTGATCGTCACGACGCGCGGCTCCGCGTCGTCACCGACCTCGTCCTCGCCCGCGGGCGTGCCGAGCGGGTCGATCGGGCGGGCGCCGCGCACCTCGATGGTGACCGAGAGCCAGCTGTCGCTGAGCTGCTCCGCCACACCGGTCCCCCACTCCACGACGGTGACGGCCTCCTCGGTGGATGCGTCGAGGTCGATGTCGTCGACCTCCTCGACGCTGCCGAGGCGGTACGCGTCGACGTGCACGAGTGGCGGTCCGTCGTTGAGCGACGGGTGGGTGCGGGCCAGCACGAACGTCGGCGACGTGATGGGCCCGCGGACGTCGAGGCCCGCACCGAGACCTTGGGTGAACGTGGTCTTCCCGGCGCCCAGGTCACCTGCCAGCACGAGGAGGTCGCCCGCGCGCACCAGCGTTGAGACCCGCGCCGCGAGCTCCTGCATGGCCTCCGGCGTGGGCACCTCGCGGGCCAGCCACAGGGTCTTGCCGAGCTCGAGGAACGCCCCTTCCCGCCGGAGCGGGTAGTAGCGGCGCCGGGTCCAGAACCGCACGGTGTCGGGCAGCTCCTCGCGCACCCGCAGCCAGATGCCGTCCTTGCCGCGCTCCTCGGCGGTGTCCTCCGCGACGCCGACCATGGCCGACGCGACGCCACGCGCCTGCAGGTCCGGGTCGACCGCCACGCGGCGCAGGCCGAGCAGTCCGGGGCGGGACTCGTCGAACAGCAACGCGCCCATGGGCTGGCCGCGGCGCTCGACGAGGAGACCGCCCGGGCCGGCGAGCGTCGCCGCCACCGACTCGACCGACTCGTCCAGCGCGTCCGACGGCGGGTCGAGCTCCGGCCGCGCGCCGAACGAGCGCTGGATGATGTCGACGATCGCCGGGGCGTGCTCCGGGCCGGCGTTGATGACGTCGAGCGCGATGGAGCTCACGGCGCCACCTTCTCGACCATCTCCTGGATGATCTCGGTGACCCGGACGTGCTCCTCGAACATGACCATGTGCCCCGTGCGCTCGAGGATCACCAGGTTCGAGCCCTCGACGCCCGCCGCGATCCGGCGCGAGTGGCTCAGCGGCGTGATGGCGTCGTGCGTGCCGCAGACCACCACCGTCGGGACGGTGGACAGGACCTTGAACGCGTCGCGCAGGTCGAGCGACGCGAGCATCGGGTGGAAGTCGGTGAGGATGCGCGTGGGTGTGCGGGAGATCATCTCGTTGGTCATGTCGGCGTACTTCGCGGGAGCGTCGGGCCCGACCGCCCACCGCCGCACCACCGAGTAGCTGTTGAAGGCACGGCCCCAGGTGACGGCGGGCGCCAGCGCCCGGGACACCCCGACCAGCCGGCGCAGCGACGGGCTGGACACGAACAGCTTGCCGGTGCTCGTGGCGAGCAGCACCACCCCGACGATGGGGTCGCCGAACAGGTCCGGGTGGTGCGCGGCCAGCGACATCGTGGTCATGCCGCCCAGGGAGTGGCCGACCACCAGGACCGGTCCGGACGTGCACTGCTGGATCACCGCACGCAGGTCGTTCGCCAGGTTCTCCGTCGTGCTCCCCGCGCGGTTCGAGGCCCCGGACCTCCCGTGCGACCGCTGGTCCATGAAGACCATGCGCACGCTGCCCCGGAGAGCGAGCCGCTGGTAGTGCCAGGCGTCGATCGAGCAGAGGATGCCGTGGACAAACACGACGGTGATCGGGCTGTCGGCATCGTCGATCTCGACGTTGATGCGGCTCCCGTCGGCAGAGATCACCGAGCGGGTAGGCGAGTGCACGGAGCCGAACTCGACGTCCTCCCCGCGCTTGAGCCGGCGCCTCTTCGCCTGCTGGTCGCTGAGCACCTTCGTGGCGACACCGGCGGCGACGAAGGCTCCGGCGGTCGCTGCGAGTCGCGTCGACGCACGCCGGGCCATGGCTAACGAGCTCCTCGGTAGGTGCGGACGGTGCGGCCGCCGATGCGGGTGACGACCTCGTACGTGATGGTATCGGCGGCGTCCGCCCAGTCCTGGGCGGAGGGCTCCCCGTCGTCGCCCGGACCGAACAGCGTGACGACGTCGCCGCGCTCGGCCGGCAGGTCGCCGAGGTCGACGACGATCTGGTCCATGCAGACGATCCCGACCTGCGGCACCCGCTGACCCGCGAACGCGGCCTCCGCGCGGTTGGACGCCACGCGTGGCACCCCCTCGGCGTAGCCGAGCGGCACCAGGCCGAGCGTGGTCTCGCGGTCGGTGGTGAACGTGTGGCCGTAGGAGACGCTCGTGCCGGCGGGGACGCGCTTCACCGCGGCGAGCCGGCCGCGCAACGTCATCACCGGCCGGAGCGGGACGTCGACGGTCATCGTCTTCGCGGGTGCGAGTCCGTAGGAGGAGATGCCCACACGGACGAGGTCGAGGTGGGCGCTCGGCCGGGCGATCGTGCCGGCGGAGTTGCAGAGGTGGCGGAGACCCGGCTCGAGGCCCGCAGCCGTCACCACGTCGAGCGCGTCGGCGAAGGCCTTCTCCTGGGCGTCGTTGGCCGGGTGGTCCGGCTCGTCGGCGCAGGCGAAGTGCGACCAGACGCCGGTGAGCTCGATGCGGCCGGCGGCCTGGGCCCGGCCCGCGGCCTCGACCAGCCGCGGCCACTCGTCGCCGAACGCCCCGTTGCGGGACAGTCCGGTGTCGACCTTCAGCTGCAGGGGGACCCGCGACGGCGCGGCGGCCAGGATCTCCTCGAGCTGCGCCACGGACGACGCGGTGACCTGCACGCCCGCCTGGATCACCGCGGCGAAGTCGGCGCCGGGCGATGCGAGCCAGCACAGCAGCGGGCCCTCGTCCCCGGACGAGCGGAGTCGCAGCGCCTCGTCGGGCGTGGCGACGCCGAGCCATGACGCTCCGGCCTCACGCGCCGCCCGGGCGCACTCGGCCATGCCGTGCCCGTAGCCGTCCGCCTTGACCACGGCCATCAGCGCGGCGTCGGGCGCGCACTCAGCGAGGGCGGCGAGGTTGTCGCGGTATGCGTCGAGGTCGACGACCGCCTCGGCCTGCGGCGCGCTCACAGCCGTCCCCCCAGGAACTCCGCGGTGGCGACGGGGAGTGCGGCGGCGACGTCCGTGGCGGTGAGCGGACCGTCCGGGTTCGCGACGTCCGCCGCGGCACCGTGCAGGAACGCCGCCAGCGACCCGGCGTCGTGCGGGTGGAGGCCGGACGCCATGAGCGACCCGGCGAAGCCGGCGAGCACGTCGCCGGCGCCCGCGGTACCCAGCCACGACGAGCCGGTGAGGTTCACGCGGGTGACGCGGCTCTGCGTGACCACCAGCGTGCGCCGGCCCTTGAGCAGGACGGTGGCGCCCCAGCGGAAGGCGGCCTGGGTGGCGTGGCCGAGCGGGTCGGACTCGACGTCGTCACGGTCGACGCCGAGCATCGCCGCGAGCTCGCCGGCGTGCGGCGTCAGGAGGGCGGGGACGAGGAACGTGGTGGGCAGGTGCTCCAGCGCACTGGCGTCGACGACCACCGGGAGGTCGTCCTCGAGCGCGCTCGCGAGCTGCTCGCCGGCGTCGTCGCCACCGCCCGGCCCGACGACCCAGGCCTGCACGCGGCCGCGGCCCGCCACGACCTCCGGGGCCCGGTCGACGACGCGCGCGCTCAGGGCGTCGGAGCCGACGAAGCGCACCATGCCCGCGGTGCCGGCCTGGGCGCCGGCGACGCAGAGGTGCGCCGCGCCGGCGTACTGCTCGGATCCGGCCATGACGCCCACGACGCCGCGCTTGTACTTGTGCGCCCGCGGGTCGTCGAGCCACTCCAGCGCCGGGGCGAGCAGGTGACCGTCGGACGGCTCGATCGCCTCGAGCAGCGGCTCGCCGAGGTGCGGCCCGAGCCCGATGTCGACGAGGTGGACGTCGCCGGCCGCCGGCGCGGACGGGTCGGCCAGCAGCGCGGCCTTGTGGGTGCCGAAGGTGACCGTGGCGTCCGCCCGGACGTGCGTCCCTGGGGTGGTGGCGCCGTCGACGTCGACCCCGGACGGCACGTCCACCGCGACCGTGAACGGCCGCTGCTCGGCGATCCAGGCCGCCCAGTCGGCCGCCTTGCCCTCGAGTCCGGGCCGCGCGCCGATGCCGAGCACGGCGTCGAGGCACCACCGCTGCTGCGTGGGCGCCGCGACGACCTGGGCGCCGGCGGCCGTGGCCGCCGCGAGTCCTTCCGCGTGCACCTTCTGCTCGTCGAACAGGCACAGGTCGACGCGCACCCCGCGATCGAGAAGGTGCGTCGCGGCGAACAGCGCATCTCCCCCGTTGTTGCCCGGGCCGATCAGCGCGATCACGAGGTCACCGGTCGGGACGTCGGCGAGCGCCTCCGCGAGGCCGCGCGCCGCGCGCTGCATCAGCACCCCGTCCGGCAGCGTGGCGGCCAGGGTCTCCTCGGCCGCGCGGATGTCGGCGACGGAGTGCGCGGTCAACATGTCAGGTCTCCGCCACCACGAACGCCGTGGCGACGCTGGTGTCGTGGGAGATGGACAGGTGCACGGCGGCGATCTCGAGCTCCTTGGTCCGCGCCTCGGCCGCGCCGTGCAGCAGGAACGACGGCGCGCCGGCGGCATCGGTGACGACCTCGATGTCGCGCCAGGCCATCCCGGCGGGCGCCCGGAGCGCCTTCACGAAGGCCTCCTTGGCCGCGAACCGGCCGGCCATCGACTCGACCGACAGCTCGGCCTCGGCGTCGGTGAACAGCCGCGAGCGCAGGTCGGGTGTGCGCTCGAGGCTGGCCTCGAACCTCGCGAGGTCGACGACGTCGACGCCGACTCCCCAGATCGCCACTACTCGACCGTGACCGACTTGGCGAGGTTCCGCGGCTGGTCGACGTCGTGGCCCAGCTGGTCGGCCAGCTCGCAGGCGAACACCTGGAGCGGCACGGCGGCGACGAGCGGCTGCAGCAGCGTCGGGACCTTGGGCATCCGGATCAGGTGGTCGGCGTACGGCACGACGTCCTCGTCGCCGTCCTCCGCGAGCACGATCGTGCGGGCACCGCGGGCCCGGATCTCCTGGATGTTGCTGACGATCTTCTCCTGCAGCTGGTCGCGCGCCTTGGGCGGCACGACGACGAACACCGGCACGCCCTCCTCGATGACGGCGATGGGCCCGTGCTTCAGCTCGCCGGCCGCGAAGCCCTCGGCGTGGATGTACGCGAGCTCCTTCAGCTTGAGCGCGCCCTCGAGTGCCACAGGGAAGCCGACGTGGCGGCCGAGGAACAGCACCGACTTGGACCCGACGAGGTCCTGGGCGAGCTTGCGCACCTGGTCGGCGTCGTCGAGCATCCGCTGGATGCCGGCCGGGATCTTCTCCAGCTCGTGGACGATGTCGGCGATCTCGTCGCCGTACTTGGTGCCCTTCACCTGCGCGAGGTACAGCCCCAGCAGGTAGCAGGCGACGATCTGCGACAGGAAGCCCTTGGTGGACGCGACCGCGATCTCCGGGCCGGCGTGTGTGTAGAGGACGGCGTCGGACTCGCGCGGGATGGTGGAGCCGTTGGTGTTGCAGATGGACAGCACCCTGGCCCGCTGCTGGCGCGCGTACCGGATGGCCATCAGGGTGTCCATGGTCTCGCCGGACTGGCTGATCGACACCACGAGCGTGGAGCGGTCGAGGATCGGGTCGCGGTAGCGGAACTCCGACGCGAGCTCGACCTCGCACGGGATGCGGGTCCAGTGCTCGATCGCGTACTTCGCGACGAGTCCGGCGTACGACGCGGTGCCGCACGCGACGATGATGATCTTGTCGACGTCGCGCAGCTCGTCGTCGCTCAGGCGCATCTCGTCGAGCTGGAGCTGGCCGTCGACGGTGTGCCGGCCGAGCAGGGTGTCGGCGACGGCCTGAGGCTGCTCGGCGATCTCCTTGAGCATGAACCAGTCGTAGCCGCCCTTCTCGGCGGCCGACACGTCCCAGTCGACGTGGTAGTCGGTGGTCTCGACCGGCCGGCCGTCGAAGTCGGTGACCACGATGTCGTCAGTGGTGATGGTGACGACCTGGTCCTGGCCGAGCTCGATCGCCTCCCGGGTGAACTCGATGAACGCCGCGACGTCGGAGCCGAGGAAGTTCTCGCCGTCGCCGCGGCCGACCACCAGGGGCGAGTTGCGGCGAGCGCCCACGACCGTGCCGGGCTGCGTCGCGTCCGCGAAGACGAGGGTGAAGGCGCCCTGGAGTCGCCGGCACACCGCGCACACGGCCTCGGACAGGTCGGGAACGGTCTGGAGCTCGCGGTGCAGCAGGTGTGCGACGACCTCGGTGTCGGTCTCGGACACCATCTCGTAGCCGTCCCGCTCGAGCTCGGAGCGGAGCTCGGCGAAGTTCTCGATGATGCCGTTGTGGATGACCGCGATCCGGCCGTCGGCGTCGGTGTGCGGGTGCGCGTTGACGTCGTTGGGGGCGCCGTGGGTGGCCCACCGGGTGTGGCCGATGCCCGTGGTGGAGGCCGGGAGCGCCGTCTCGTCGAGGACCGCCTCGAGATTCGAGAGCTTGCCGGCCTTCTTCGCGACCGCCATGTGGCCGTCAGCCGCCACGGCCACTCCGGTGGAGTCGTAGCCGCGGTACTCCAGGCGGCGCAGACCCCCTATCAGGACGTCGACCGCCGGACGATGACCCACGTACCCGACGATTCCGCACATGGGATGAAGCCTACCGAGTGGAGCACCACCCGATCCCTACCGGCAAGATGGACTGGTGAGCCGTGACCAGGGCCCCTACGTCGAGCTCGAGCGCTCGGCGTGGGCCGACCTCGCCGACGACGTCCCGCAGCCGCTGTCGGTCGAGCAGATCGAGCAGCTGCGTGGCCTCGGCGACGAGCTGGATCCCGTGGAGGTCCGCGAGGTCTACCTCCCGCTCACCGAGCTGATCAGTCTGCGCATCCGCACGGCCACCGAGCTCTGGCGGGCCACCGAGGCGTTCCTGCGCCAGCCGCAGCCCGAGCGCACCCCGTTCGTCATCGGCATCGCCGGGTCGGTCGCCGTCGGCAAGTCCACCACCGCCCGCCTCCTGCGTGAGCTCCTGGCGCAGTCGCCCGACCACCCCCGCGTCCAGCTCGTCACCACCGACGGGTTCCTGCTCCCGAACGCGGAGCTCGAGGCGCGCGGCCTGCTCGAGCGGAAGGGCTTCCCCGAGTCCTACGACCGCAAGGCGCTGCTGCGGTTCATCATCGACGTGAAGTCCGGCGTCGAGAAGGTACAGGCCCCGGTGTACTCGCACCTCACCTACGACCGCACCGACGAGGTCGTCACCCTCGACGACCCCGACATCGTCATCGTCGAGGGCCTGAACGTCCTCGCCCCGGCCGGCACCCGCGGCGACGGCAGCCCGGGCGCGGCCGTCAGCGACTACTTCGACTTCGGAATCTACGTCGACGCGTCGAGCAAGGACATCCGCCGCTGGTACGTGGAGCGGTTCCTCAAGCTCCGCAAGACCGCGTTCGCCGACCCGGCGTCGTACTTCCACCGGTACAGCACGCTCACCGACGACGAGGCCGAGACCCGCGCCGGCGAGCTGTGGGACACGATCAACTGGCCCAACCTCCGCGAGAACATCCAGACCACCCGCGGCCGAGCCGACCTCGTCCTGCGCAAGGGACCCGACCACTCGGTGAAGTGGGTCCGCTTCCGCAAGATGTGACCTAGGGGTCATCAGGGTCCGACCGGGGGTCGGTTCAGGGGTCTGCCCGAAGCGGTGGAGAGCCGTATGACGGGAGGCTCTGAGCCATGATCACCATCGATTCCCTCACCAAGAGGTACGGCGGGTTCACCGCCCTGGACGACGTGACGTTCACCGCCCAGCCCGGGCGCGTCACCGGCTTCCTGGGGCCGAACGGCGCCGGGAAGTCCACCACCATGCGCGTCATGGTCGGGCTCACCGAGCCGACCGCCGGCAGCGCCACGATCCTCGGCCGGCGCTTCGCCGACCTGCCGAACCCCGGCCGCGAGGTCGGCGTCCTGCTCGACGCCTCCGCCCAGCACGCCGGGCGCACCGGCCGGGAGATCCTGACCATCGCCCAGAAGACCATGCGGCTCCCGGCGACGGCCGTCGAGGACATGCTCGACCTCGTCAGCCTCACCGAGGCCGAGTCGTCGCGCCGGGTGAAGAACTACTCCCTCGGCATGCGACAGCGTCTCGGCATCGCCACGGCCCTGATCGGCCGTCCGGAGGTGCTCATCCTCGACGAGCCCGCCAACGGCCTCGACCCGGCCGGCATCCGTTGGATGCGCGACCTGCTGCGCGGGTTCGCCGACGACGG
Source organism: Aeromicrobium terrae (assembly GCF_008039565.1). GTDB lineage: Bacteria > Actinomycetota > Actinomycetes > Propionibacteriales > Nocardioidaceae > Aeromicrobium > Aeromicrobium terrae. The sequence goes on along the minus strand of NZ_VDUX01000005.1, from coordinate 231,987 downwards.
CGGCACCGTGCTGCTGTCCTCGCACCTGCTGCACGAGATCGAGGTCATCGCCGACGACATCGTCGTCATCGGCAACGGCCGGATCGTCGCCGGCGGCACGAAGGACGAGATCCTCAGCTCCAGCGGCACCCTGGTCCGCGCCGACGACCTCGACGGGCTCGCCCTCGCGGTCACCGCGGCCGGGCTCGCCGTCACGTCGTCGAGCTCGGACGGCGTCATCGTCGACGCCGACGCGGCCTCCGTCGGACGCGCCGCGTTCGACGCCGGCATCGCCGTCACCGAGCTCCGCGGCGCCGACGGCTCCGGGCTCGAGGAGATGTTCCTGCAGCTGACCGCGGACAGTCAGCGCGACCACCTGACCGACAGTGCCATGGAAGGAAGTGCCGCATGAGCACGCTCACCGTCCCCCGTCCCACCACCATCGCGCCCATCCCGACGAGCAGCCTGCTCGGCGTCGAGGCGCGGAAGATGTTCGACACCCGGTCCGGGTTCTGGCTGATGGCCAGCATCGGCATCGCCGCCGTGCTCGCCACGGCCGCGACGATCATCTTCGCGCCGGACGACGAGCTGACGTACAACTCGTTCGCCGCCGCGGTCGGGTTCCCGATGACCGTCATCCTGCCGATGATCGCGGCCCTGGCCGTGAGCAGCGAGTGGAGCCAGCGCAGCGCACTGACCACGTTCACGCTCGTGCCCAGCCGGACGCGCGTCCTCGGGGCCAAGGCGGCCGTCACCGTGATGATCGGCGTCGCCGGCATGGTCGTCGCCATGGCGATCGGCGCCCTCGGCAACGTCATCGGCTCGTCGATCGCCGGCGTCGACCTCACCTGGGACATCACCGTGAGTCAGTTCCTGCAGATCGTCCTGGCCAACCAGATCGGCATGGCGATGGGCTTCATGCTCGGCCTGCTGTTCCGCAGCTCGCCGGGCGCGATCGTCGGGTACTTCGTCTACGCGCTGGTCCTGCCGGGTGCCTCCGGTGCCCTCGCGTCCGCCCAGCAGTGGTGGAACGACAACGGCGCCTGGTTCGACCACAACTGGGCCGTCACCCGCCTCTACGACAACACCCTGACCGGTGAGATGTGGGCTCAGATCGGCGTCACGACGGTCATCTGGCTGGTCCTGCCGTTCCTCCTCGCGTGGCGCCTGATGCTCCGCTCCGAGGTGAAGTGATCAGAGATCCCGGACGAGCTCGGCCGACCAGGACGCCTGCCGGAACCCGAGCTTCTCGTTCACGGCGATCATGTGCACGTTGCTCGCCGCGTTGTAGGTGTGGATGCGCCGCCGGCCTTCGAGGAGGTCGGCGGCCTCCTGCATCGTGAAGACCTTCAGCGCCAGGCCGAGGCCGTGCCCGCGGTGCTCCGGGAGCACGAGGGTGTCCCACTGATAGACGTTCTCGGAGTCGAGCGAGAACACCAGCTGGGTGTGGCCCACCAGCGTCCCGTCCGCCGCCTGGGCGACGGAGACCTGTGGGACGCGCTGCTGCGCCTCCCACATCTCCTCCTCGCGGCGCACCCGGCCGACGTCCCAGAACTCGTTCTCGAGCGGGGCGTCGCCGCTCGGTGCCTCCTGGACCATCAGCCCACGGACGTCGGCGTACCCCTGGGCCCACTCGTCCGGGCAGCGGCCGCGCCAGCCGTGCAGCGTGTAGCCCTCGGACAGCCGCAGCCGCGGGAGGTCGGCCGGGAGGTCGAGCACGCGGTGGGCGTCGAGCAGGTCGAGCCGGTACCCGCGTGCGTCGGCGAACGCCTTCGCGACGGGCTCGTCCTCGTCCATCAGCCACGACGCCTCGGTGAACATCGTCGACCGCCCGGCCTCCCGCGCGAGGTCCTCCAGCGCGGCGAGCAGGACTGACCCGTGGCCCCGGCGGCGGTGCTCCGGCGCCACGAACACGTCGAAGAACACGAACGCGAGGTTGTCGCGCAACGGCATCTGCGCCCACCCGCCGCCGACGGGCGTGCCGCCGTCGTCCCGCGCCAGCAGCGCCACCATCGTCTTGTAGTCGTCGGACCGCAGCCCGACCCGCTTCTCCAGCGCGGTGTACGGCTGGTCGATGTCCCGGTCGTGCGCCCGCAGGTAGACGTCGTGGAGCGCCGCGAACACCGCGTCGTCCGCCGGGTCCACCCGCTCGATCGAGGTCATCCGGAGATCCTAGGTCCTCGAGATGTGGCCGCTCATCCACCGAATTCTGCGGCGACGTGGACGAGATGAGTGGACAACCCGCCACATCTCGGAGATCAGAGGGCCAGCGTGGTGCGGACGACGCCGGCGAGGTGCTCGGCGACCTCCGAGGCCTGCTCGTGCGTCTGGGCCTCGACCATCACGCGGACGACGGGCTCGGTGCCGGACTGGCGCAGGAGCACGCGGCCCGACGAGCCGAGGCGGGCCTCGGCGAGGGCGACCTCGCCCTGCAGGACCGGGTCGGTGTCGGCGCGGGTCTTGTCGACGTCGGGGACGTTCACGAGCACCTGGGGCAGGCGGGTCATCACCGACGCCAGCTCGGCGAGCGAGCGGCCCGACGAGACCATGCGGGCGGCCACGTGGATCGCGGTGAGCACGCCGTCGCCGGTGGTGGCGTGGTCGCTCATGATGACGTGGCCGGACTGCTCGCCGCCCAGGGAGAAGTCGCCGGCGCGCATGGCCTCCAGCACGTAGCGGTCGCCCACGGTGGTCTGCACGACGGTGATGCCGGACTGCTCCATGGCCTGGACGAACCCGAGGTTGCTCATCACCGTGGCGACGACCGTGTCGTCGCGCAGGCGGCCGGCGTCGCGCGCCGCGACGGCCAGCACCGCGAGGATGTGATCGCCGTCGACGACCTCGCCGGCCGCGTCGACCGCGAGGCAGCGGTCGGCGTCGCCGTCGAAGGCGAAGCCGGCGTCGGCGCCGAACTCCACGACCGCCTTCTGCAGGTCCTCCAGGTGCGTGGAGCCGCAGTTGAGGTTGATGTTGAGGCCGTCGGGCTCGGCGTGGATGGTGACGACCGTGGCGCCCAGGCGCCGGAACGCGTCGGGTGCGACCTGGTAGGCGGCGCCGTTGGCGCAGTCGAGCACGACGCGGAGCCCGTCGAGCGGCACCGGAGAGGTCTCGACGATGTGCTTGATGTACGTGCCGACGCCGGCGTGGCTGTCGCCGACGCGACCGACCTCGGCGCCGGTGGGCCGGTCCCACGGCTCCTCGAGCCGGTTCTCGATCGCGTCCTCGATGTCGTCGTCGAGCTTGAGCCCGCCCCGCGCCAGGAACTTGATGCCGTTGTCGGGCATCGGGTTGTGGCTGGCGGAGATCATCACGCCCATGTCGGCGGACAGCTCGGCCGTCAGGTACGCCGCACCGGGCGTGGGGATGACGCCGAGCAGGTGGACGTCGACGCCGGCCGACGCAAGGCCCGCCACGACGGCGGCCTCGAGGAACTCGCCGGACGCGCGCGGATCACGCGCCACGACCGCTGTGGGGCGCTGGTCGGCGAACGCGCCGGCCTCGCCGAGCACGTGGGCAGCGGCGACCGACAGGTCGAGCGCGAGCTCGGCCGTGAGATCGCGGTTGGCGAGGCCACGGACCCCGTCGGTGCCGAAGATGCGACCCACGGTGGATCAGCCTGCTCGGACCGTGACCGTCAGCGCTTGCTGTACTGCGGCGCCTTGCGGGCCTTCTTGAGACCGGCCTTCTTGCGCTCCTTGATGCGCGCGTCGCGCGTGAGCAGCCCGGCCTTCTTCAGCAGCGGTCGGTTGACCTCTTCGTCGATCGCGTTGAGCGCGCGGGCCACGCCGAGGCGCAGGGCGCCGGCCTGGCCGGTCATGCCGCCACCCGTGACCCGGGCGATGACGTCGAAACGACCGTCGAGACCGGTCTCGGTGAGGGCTTCCTTGGCGATCTGCTGGTGCAGCTTGTTGGGGAGGTACTCCTCCAGCGGCTTGCCGTTGACGGTCCACTCACCCGTGCCCGGCTTGATGCGGACGCGCGCGATGGCCTCCTTGCGGCGGCCGGTGGCGGCACCGTCGGCGATGGTGGCCGGGCGGTCGGTGACGACGGCGGACGACGTGGTCTCCGACGTGTAGGCGACGCCCTCGGCGTTCGTCTCGAACTCGGTCTCGGCGGTCTCGTTCTCGGCCACGGTGGTCTCTTCTCCGGTCTGCGTCACTGGGAGATCTGCGTGATCTCGAACGGCTGGGGCTTCTGGGCGGCGTGCGGGTGCTCGGAACCGGCGTAGACCTTCAGCTTCTTGATCATCTGACGGCCGAGGCGGTTCTTCGGCAGCATGCCGCGGACGGACTTCTCGACGGCCTTGCGGGCGTCCTTCTCGAGGAGGTCGCCGTAGGCGATCGACTTCAGTCCACCCGGGTAGCCGCTGTGGCGGTGGGCAAGCTTGTCGGTGCGCTTCTGGCCCGACAGCGCCACCTTCTCGGCGTTCACGATGATGACGAAGTCGCCACCGTCGACGTGAGGGGCGTAGGTCGGCTTGTGCTTGCCGCGCAGCAGCGTCGCAGCCTGGACGGCCAGACGGCCGAGGACGACGTCTTCGGCGTCGATGACGTGCCACTGACGGGTGATGTCAGCAGGCTTCGGGCTGTACGTGCGCACGGCGTGACCTTCTCGTGTCGAAAGTGGGTTGTCGAGTGCTCCGATGAGGAGCGTCGGCCTCACGCGTTGACGCTGGGCACGACGACATCCAAGAATAACCGGCCCTTCCACGCCGGGTCAAAACGGGTACCGGTGCGCGGACCCCCTCTGTGCAGGGTGTGGCGCACCGCACTACGTTGGATGAGCCCGCGGCACCCTGCGGGTGACCGTGTGACGGCACAGGAGAACCGACGTGACCGACAACCCCACCCTGACCGTGCGCGACAACCGTACGGGCGAGGAGTACGAGCTCCCGATCACCGACGGCACGATCAGCGCCTCCGACCTCGGCAAGATCGGCAAGACCGACGACCAGGCCGGCATCGCGCTGTACGACCCCGGATTCACCAACACCGCGTCCTGCCGCTCGGCCGTCACCTTCATCGACGGCGAGAAGGGCATCCTGGAGTACCGCGGCTACCCGATCGAGCAGCTGGCGGAGTCGTCCACGTACCTCGAGGTCGCGTACCTGCTGATCCACGGCGAGCTGCCCACCAAGGAGCAGCACGAGAAGTGGGTGCACGAGATCACGTTCCACACGTTCGTGCACGAGAACCTCAAGAGCCTCATGCAGGGCTTCCGCTACGACGCGCACCCGATGGGCATGCTGCTGTCGAGCGTCGGCGCGCTCTCGACGTTCTATCCCGAGGCCACCAAGATCTCCGACGTCGACCTGCGCCACGAGCAGATGGTGCGACTCATCGCGAAGATGCCCACCCTCGGCGCCTGGGCCTTCCGGCACGCCCAGGGCAAGCCGTACGTGTACCCGGACAACGACCTCACGTACACCGAGAACTTCCTGTCGATGCTGTTCAAGATGAGCGAGCACACCTACGAGCCCGACCCGCGGCTCGCAAAGGCGCTCGAGGTGCTGTTCATCCTGCACGCCGACCACGAGCAGAACTGCTCCACCAACGCGGTCCGGTCCGTCGGCTCCAGCCAGGTCGATCCGTACTCGGCCGTCTCCGCCGGCATCGCTGCCCTCTACGGCCCGCTGCACGGCGGCGCCAACGAGGCGGTGCTGCGGATGCTCAAGCGCATCGGCAGCAAGGACAAGGTCGGCGAGTTCATCGAGGGCGTCAAGAACGGCGACGAGCGCCTGATGGGCTTCGGCCACCGCGTCTACAAGAACTACGACCCGCGCGCCAAGATCATCAAGAAGGCCTGCGACGACGTCTTCGAGGTCACCGGCGTCAACCCGCTGCTGGAGATCGCGCAGGAGCTGGAGAAGATCGCGCTCGAGGACGAGTACTTCGTCAAGCGCAAGCTCTACCCGAACGTCGACTTCTACTCCGGCCTCATCTACGAGGCGCTGCAGTTCCCGCCGGAGATGTTCACCGTGCTGTTCGCGATCCCGCGCACGTCGGGCTGGCTCGCCCAGTGGACCGAGCTGGTCGACGACAAGGAGCAGAAGATCGCCCGGCCGAAGCAGATCTACACCGGCGACCGCGGGCTGGACTTCGTCCCGGCCTCGGAGCGGTGGGCCTGACCTACCAGGTCACGGTCTTGGTGCCCTCGGCGTCCTTGCTGATCACGACCTTGTCGAGGGTGGCGCCGAGCGGTCGCGACGTCGTGGGGTGCGCGCCCTTGGCCGCGACGATCGCCCGGTAGGTCAGGGTGTCGCGGCGGACGTCGATGATCTGGAACGTCGACACGTCGGTGCCCCAGCGGACCCTGGTGGCGCCGCGGCGCACCCAGTCCGTCTTCGAGGAGCTGTAGTACTTCGGTCCGGAGTCCGACGTCGCGTAGACCGTCGTGTGGTGACCGCCGTGGAAGCCGCGCGCGTAGGAGTGGTCGTGCCCGGCAAGCACGAGGTCGACGTCGTGACGCTCGAGCACCGGCTGGACGAGCGAGAAGACCTTCGAGTTGGTGCGGTCTCCTCGCGACGCGAACGGGCCCGCGTGCATCAGCACCACCGACCACTTGTACGGGTTGTCGCTCAGCTGCTGGTCCAGGAACTCCGCCTGCTCCGCGAGGTCGGGGCCGAACGAGTCGATGACCACGAACCGCACGCCCTGGTAGTCGGTGGCGAACCACGTGGGCCGCTGCCCGTCGACCTGGCCGCCCGGCCAGGTGAAGTACGTGCGGAACGCCAGGGCGTCGTCCGACTGGCAGCTCTTCACGAGGATGCACTGCTCGTGGTTGCCGATGGAGATGAGCCAGTCGCGGGTCGAGCCGCTGCGGCCCATCGCGCGGAACAGGTCGACCCACTCCTGGTGGATGTACGGGCGGTTCACCGAGTCGCCGGCCTGGAGTACGATCCGGGCGCGCGGCACGGTGTGGAACGCGCGGGAGACGATCTTGGCCGGCACGTCCGCGTTCTTGACCTGGGTGTCGCCGAGGCCGATGAAGGACCACGGGCCCGTGTAACCGCTGGTGGCGGTGGTGAACGGCAGCGTCGCCGAGATCGCGTGGGCGTTCTTGACGACGTACGTGTACGACGTGCCGGGCTTGAGGCCCGTCGCGGTGGCGGTGTACGCGGGGCGGGCGCTGCCGGTGGTGTCGACGCTGGTGGCCGGCTTGCGCGTGGCCTTGAAGGTGATGCCGTTGCCGCCGGCGGCCGGTCGCACGATGATCCGCTGGTCCGCGTAGGCCGACGAGCGCCAGGTGACGGTCTGCGACGTCGACGGGTCGGCCGTGGGGTTGAGCACGATGAACGACGGCGGCGTGCCGCCGGCCGCGGTGGTCGGCGCCGACTCGCACGCGAGCCCGAGCATGGCGAGACCCGCCACGGCGGCGACGGCGACGGCGACGGCCCGGTTCACCCCGACACCGTACGTCCACGAGGCGTCGTCTCGCATCGCAACCAATGTTCCGAACTTCCTGCGACGCCCGTTCCACAGCCCCTACGCTGCGACCATGCGGCGCTGGGCGTCTGTGCTCGCAGGACTCGGGGTGGTCTGCACCGTCGTGCTGGCCTCGCTCCTGCCTGCGTCCGCTGCGGCGCCGGAGGCTCCGACGGTCGACGGCGCACCCGACATCGACGTGCCCTTCCTCGCCGACCTCTGGATCACCGGTCACCGGTCCGTGGTCACTGATGGTGACGAGATCGTCGTGGAGGACGAGGCTGGGAACCTGCTCGCGGGATGCGGCACGTTGCAAGGGCTGACGTTCTACCAGTGCCAGCTGCGGGTGTTCACCTCGCCGGAGCTGGCCGGGACCACGAAGGACATCCGAGTGGTCCAGGTCTTCGCCGACGGAAGTCGCTCGGACGCGACCAAGGTGACCCTCCACTTCGCCCGGTCCAACCTCCAGAGGACGACGCCCCCCGTGATCGCCGACGACACCATCACGGTCGAGGGCTACCGCGAGATGGGCGAGATCTCCGTCGAGTGGATGCTCCTGCGCGACGACGAGCCGTTGTTCCGCGCGCCACGACCGTGCGACGTCGGCGATGCGGAGAGCGAGCAGTTCGTCTGCACCTACGTGCTCGAGCCGCAGTCGTCGCTGTCCGCACCGATGAGCGCGCCCGTCCGGCCAGCCGGGCTCGTCCTCCCGATGGCGCTGCCGCCCGGCAACTACACCGCCATCGTCAGCGAGTACAGCAACATCACCACCCTGCTGGACGAGATCACCTTCCACTTCGACGTCGACGACCCCGCTCCACCGCCCGGCCCGCCCGACGACCCGACGCCGAACCCTGGCCCCGGGCCCGACGACCCGGCCACCCCTGACTCGGTCCCGATCCCCCTGGCTCCGCCGCCGGACACCACGCCCATCTCCGACGGGCCCGCACCGTCCGACGACGAGACGCCGTCCGAGACCTCGGCCGAGGAGACCCCGACGACCACGAAGACCAAGGCCGCCGCACCGCTCGTCCACAGCCCCGACGACGTGCTGCGCCTGCTGCTGCTGATGCTGGCGGGCTTCGCGATCCTGTACCTCGTCGGGCCACGAGGGATGGTCCTGCCCCGGCGCCTGGCGTGGGCGTCGGCGTCCGGTCCGCCGAAGCACGCCGAGCGGGCTGGCAGCGGCGCCGCCCCTCTTGCTGCAACGATCGCGCCCGATGGCGAGGTCGACGGCGCCGGCGACGACGCCGGCCGGGACAACCCGTTCGGCCTGGCGTGGGGTGACCGCTCGATCACGTGGCGGACGCCGGGCTGGAAGCGCGCCGACGCCGCGAGCGTCGCGGTGCCGACCAACCTGTCGCGGCGGTTCCCCCTGATCGCGCGGGTGCTCGCCGACGCGACCTATCTCCGGGCCGCGCTCGGCGTGCTGTGGCTCCTGCTGCCGGTCGCCGGCGTGGCGCTCGGCGTCGCCGCGGCGTCGGACAGCTCAGCGACCCCGCTGCCCCCGGCGCTCGGCATCACCGCTGCCCTCCTGGTCCTGGCGGTCCTCGACTCGACCGCCGGGATCGTCGGCTTCCTCGTCTTCGCCGCCGTCGCCGTGAGCCGCGGTGGCTTGACCGCCGACGGGCTGTCGCTCGGCGACGGCGTGCGCGGGCTGCTCGGCCTCGCGGCGCTCTGGTTCGTCACCCCGCTCGTGGCCGCGGCCGCTCGACCGCTCCGGCGGAAGTCCGAGCCCGGTCACGTCTACGGCTGGGATCGATTGGGCGACGTGGTCATCGCCGCGCTGGTCAGCGGGTGGGCGGTCTACGGCATCGTCGGCGGCCTGGGCGACCTCACCCGCCAGGACCTCGCGATCACCGATCACGCCGGCGCGCTGGCCTGGGTGGCCATGGCTGCGGTCGTGGGTCGCTACCTGGTCGAGGAGCTGATCGCGCACGGCTATCCGCTGCGCCTCGACGCCGTCGAGGCGACCTCGATGCACGAGCCGACGCTGGTGCACCAGCTGCGCGGCATCGTGATCCGCGCCGCGCTCGTGGCGTTCTTCGCCGGCGCGGTCATCGGATCCTGCTGGCAGCTCTGGGTGGGGGTGGCGATCTTCGCCGTCCCGCAGCTGCTCGCCCTCGTCGGCGACGCCGTCCCCGACGTCAAGCGCCTGGCCTCCGTGCTGCCGCGCGGGGTGGTGGCCGTCCTCGTGATGGTCCTTGTGGGCCTGGCGATGGCCAACCTCATCGACTCGCGCTTCGACGGCTCGGAGCGCGACGCCCTGCGGGCCGGGTTCGTCCTGCTGGCGATCCCCGGCGCGGCGCTGGAGGTCCTCGGCATCGTCGGCGGCGACCGTGGCGAGCCCCGCTGGACCTGGCCGCGTCAGCTGCTCGGCGCCGTCGTCGTCGTGGTGACCACCGTCCTGGTGGCGACCGCGCTCTGACCGGACGCGCGTGCCATAGCCTGACCGACGTGCGCATTCGTCTCGACCTCGCCTACGACGGCAGCGCGTTCCACGGCTGGGCCGCACAGCCCGGCCTGCGCACCGTGCAGGGCGAGGTGGAGGCCGCGATCGCGACGGTCCTGCGCCTCGACTCCCCCGCGCCGCTGACCTGCGCCGGCCGCACCGACGCCGGGGTGCACGCCCGCGGTCAGGTGGCACACGTCGACCTCGACGGCGTCGATCCGGAGACACTCGCCCGGCGGCTGCAGCGGTTCCTCCCCGACGACGTCACGCTCGTGGCCTGCTCGCCCGCGCCACCCGGGTTCGACGCCCGGTTCTCCGCGACCGAGCGGCGCTACGTCTACCGGCTCCGTGACACCCCCGGCGGAGACCCGCTGACCAGGGGTTTCGTCGTCGCCCACCGATCCTCGCTCGACGTCGCGGCGATGGCGGCCGCGGCGGAGCACCTGGTCGGTGAGCACGACTTCGCCTCCTTCTGCAAGCAGCGGGAGGGCGCCACGACGATCCGCACGCTGCTCGAGCTGCGGCCCGAGCGGCTCCCCGACGGCCTCGTGGCCACCACGGTCCGCGCCGACGCGTTCTGCCACTCGATGGTCCGGTCCCTGATGGGTGCGCTCGTCGCGGTCGGCGAGGGCCGCTACGAGGCCGCGTGGGCCGGGCAGATCCTGGCGGCCACCGAGCGCGACCCGCGGGTCACGGTGATGCCGGCCCACGGCCTGGTGCTCGAGGAAGTCGTCTACCCGCCGGACGACCAGCTCGCTGCCCGCGCCGCGGAGGCCCGCAACGTCCGGACGGCCCCGGAGTGAGCGGCCACTACTTCGAGGACGACCCCGGCGTCGAGGACCGTCGCCAGGACGTCGTCATGACGGCGTGGGGTCACGAGCTCACCATGACGACGGCCACGGGCGTCTTCGCTCGCGACGGCCTGGACAGGGCCACCGACGTGCTGCTGCGGCACGACGAGCCGCCCTCCGGCACCGTGCTCGACCTCGGCAGCGGCTGGGGCGCGATCGCCTGCGCCGTCGCCGCCACCGGCGCCACGGTCTGGGCCGTCGACGTCAACGAGCGCGCCCTTGAGCTCACCCGCCTGAACGCCGAGCGCGCTGGTCTCGCCGTCACCGCCGGCCGGCCGGAGGAGGTCCCGGACGACGTCCGGTTCGACGCCATCTGGTCGAACCCGCCGATCCGCGTCGGCAAGGACGCCCTGCACGAGCTGCTGTTGACCTGGCTCCCCCGCCTCACCGACGACGGCGAGGCGCGCCTGGTCGTCGGCAAGAACCTCGGGGCGGACTCGCTGCAGCGGTGGCTCGCCGACCAGGGCTGGCCTACCGACCGCGTCGCGTCCGAGCGGGGCTTCCGGGTGCTCAGGACGCGACGCGGCTGACCGCTACTTCGACTTGATCTGCTTCATGGGTGACGTCGACGGCAGGATGTACTTCGTGCCGCCGTACTGAACGGTGATCTTGTGATAACCCTTCGCCAGCGCCGGCAGCTTGATCGTGCGCGTGCCGTGCTGCGACGTCGACGTCAGGTGGACCGAGAGCAGCTTCTTGTCGCGGTCGTACACAGTCAGCTCGCCCGTGGGCCAGTAGCCCGTCGCCTTCACCGTCACGGACACGTAGGCCCGCTTGGTGTGCGAGATCGTCGTCGGCAGCGAGATCGACGTCGTCGACTTCGCCTGGATGAGCGCCGGCGTCTGCGCCGACGTCTTCGCAAGCGGCTTGAACGCGCTCACCTTGGGCGTGATGCGGACGGAGAGATGGTGGTTGAGATCCCACCCACGCGCCTTGTACGTCGACGACGTGGCGCCGTCGATCGGCTGGTTGTCGCTCAGCCACTGGTACGACAGGCCGCGGCCTGAGGCGTTCCAGGAGCCGGTCGACGCCTTCAGCGTCTGCCCCACCCGGTAGTAGCCCGACACGGTCGGGGGCGAGATGTTCGCCTGCACCTGGGCGAGGTCGAGGATCCCGTCGCCGCACGCGTAGGTCACTGAGCGATTAGGCCACCGGCAATTGAGCTCGCTCCACGGCTTGCCGTTGCTGAAGAAGTCCCTGTACTTCGCGTTGTACGCGGGAAACGTGCGCAAAGCCGCGCGCAGTCCTGCCTCGACCTTTGCTGCAGTGTCGAGTCCAAGCGAGGAGAGGATCGCCGCTGCTGCCGACGCCATCGGCGCCGCCATGCTCGTCCCCTCAAGACGTAGATAGGTCGGTCCTACCGGTCCGATCGTGCCGGTGTTGTAGGTCGACATGACGGTGTACGTGTCGCCATCGACTCGGTAGTCGCCGCCGATCGCAGAGAAGGAGAGCCTCTCCCCCCAGTTGGAATACGATGCTCGTAGACCACGCGAGCTCGAAGCTCCGACCGCGATGATCCCTGAGCAAGCACCCGGGACGCTGTACCTCACGTCAACGCCGGCGTTCCCCGCAGCGGCGACAATCACCGCCCCGCGGGTTCGAGCAGCCGTTGCAGCGTCCGAATACCCGATACAGGCTTTGTCGACCCGCGAGGCCGTGTCCTCCGCTCCGAGCGAAAGATTGACCACCTTGGCGGGATGAGGGTTGTCCGGCACGCCAGTGATGTGACCCCCAGTTGCCCACTCGATCGCAGTGAGAATGTCTGAGTCGATAGCCCCGCAGCGTCCGACGACCCGAATCGGGATGATCTTGACCTTCGGCGCTACGCCCACGACGCCTACGACGTTGTCGCCCTCCGCGGCTACGATGCCGGCTACGTGAGTACCGTGCCAGCTACTCTCGATCAACGAGTGCACAAAACCGCACTTGTTACTTGGGATCCAATCACCGGGATCGGATGGGTCTGAGTCCCAACCCGGGTTCCCGTCGGGATCCTGAGAGTCCGGTGGTTCACTGCCGTAGTCCGGGTCGGACCACGCTGAGGCGAAGTCGTATCCGGGCAGCCGCTGATCGTCCAGATCCGGGTGCGAGGTGATACCCGTGTCAATCACGGCCACAGCCACGTCGCCAGAACCCATCCCCTGTGGAGCTCTCCAGATGTAGGGCGCCCTGGTGCTGAAACCTCCGTTGGGCCAGGGGGAGGGCAGTGATGTCGAAGCACTGCGGTTGTCCCACAAGTGCTTCAACGTCGAAAAATATTGATCGTTCGTGTCCTTCGGAGGTTGGGTCACGAACGGGCGCCGCACCATGTCTGGGATGGCCCATTCCACGTCAGAACGCTTCTCCACCTCCTTGGCTGCGGCCAGCACGGAGCTTCCGTCGAGGCTCGCCCTGAAACGCACCGCAGAGATCCGCCCGGTGAGATTCCGCGCCGAGGCCACCTTCGCCCGTCTGCCGATCGCCGCTTGGGTGCGGGCCACGAGGTCGCCCGTAGCCTGTTTCGCCTTGGTCTTGACGATCAGTCCGACAGCCCGTGAAGGATGCCGAGAGACGTCCGGCCCCACGTGACTGGTGCCCTGCTCCGACGTCGGAAGATCGGCCGACGAGGGACTGGCCAGCGCCCCGGTCAGCACGGCGGCGACGACCGCGGTGACGACGATGGCGAGGCGACGGGCGGGCATAGCAGTTTCCCCTTGTCACGGGCGCGTGGAGGGATCACACACCCGCTGGGACGCTATCAGCGTCGGAAGTGCCTCGTCATCGTTTCGACAGACAGCGACCCCGGCCCCACACGGGGACCGGGGTCGCTGATCTCAGTGCTACTTGGAGTCGTCGCCCTCGGCGGACTCGTCCGTCTCGGTGGGCTCGTCGGCCTCAGCCTCAGCCTCGGTGGCGTCGGCGACCTTCTCCGCCGCGACCTCGACCTCGTCCTCGGAGACGGGCTCGTTCTCGGCGTCGTCGGCGGGCGCGCCCGGGACGACGTCGGTCTCGACCTCGGCGGCGTCGTCAGCGGCGTTGACCTCGGGGGTCTCGTCCTCGACGACGTCCTCCACCGGAGCCGGGGCCGGCTTCTTCTCGGCCTTCGGCTTCTTCGGCGTCTGGTTCTGCGCCGCGAACTCCTTGGACTCCACGATCTCGATGACGGCCATCGGGGCGTTGTCGCCCTTGCGCGGACCGATCTTCGTGATGCGCGTGTAGCCGCCCGGACGGGTGGCCATGGCCGGGCCGATCTCGGTGAACAGCGTGTGCAGCACGCTCTTGTCACGGATGACCTTCACGACCTGGCGGCGGTTCGCCACCGTGTCGGTCTTGGCCTTCGTGATCAGCTGCTCGGCGTACGGACGCAGGCGACGAGCCTTGGCCTCCGTGGTGGTGATGCGGCCGTGCTCGAACAGGGCCTGAGCCAGGTTCGACAGGATCAGGCGCTGGTGCGAGGGGCTGCCGCCGAGGCGGGCTCCCTTGGTGGGCGTAGGCATGTCACTCTCTCCAGTTCAGTCGCGACGACTCAGTACTGCTCGTCCTCGGCGAACGAGGAGTCGTCGTCGAAGGCGTCGATCACGGCGGCCGGGTCGAAGCCGGCGGGGCTGTCCTTGAGCGCGAGGCCCATCTCGGTGAGCTTCTGCTTGACCTCATCGATGGACTTCGAGCCGAAGTTCCGGATGTCGAGCAGGTCCTGCTCCGAGCGCGTGATGAGCTCACCCACGGTGTGGATGCCCTCGCGCTTGAGGCAGTTGTACGAGCGGACGGTGAAGTCCAGGTCCTCGATCGGCAGGGCCAGGTCGGCAGCGAGCTGCTCGTCGACCGGCGACGGGCCGATGTCGATGCCCTCGGCCTCGACGTTCAGCTCACGGGCCAGGCCGAACAGCTCGACCAGCGTGGAGCCGGCCGACGCGATGGCGTCGCGCGGAAGGATCGACTTCTTGGTCTCGACGTCGATGACGAGCTTGTCGAAGTCGGTGCGCTGCTCGACGCGGGTGGCCTCGACCTTGTACGTCACCTTCAGCACCGGCGAGTAGATGGAGTCGACGGGCATGCGGCCGATCTCCTCCTCGCCGGTCTTGTTCTGCGTGGCGGAGACGTAGCCGCGGCCGCGCTCGGCGACGAGCTCGATCTCGAGCTTGCCCTTGTCGTTGAGGGTGGCGATGTGCAGGTCCGGGTTGTGCACCTCGACGCCCGCGGACGTCTCGATGTCAGCCGCGGTGGCCGCACCGGCGCCGCTCTTGCGCAGGTACATGACGACCGGCTCGTCGTGCTCGGAGGAGACGACGAGGTCCTTGAGGTTCAGGATGATCTCGGTGACGTCCTCGACGACACCGGGGATCGTGGAGAACTCGTGCAGGACGCCGTCGATCTTGATCGACGTGACGGCCGCACCCGGGATCGACGACAGCAGCGTGCGACGCAGCGAGTTGCCGAGGGTGTAGCCGAAGCCGGGCTCGAGGGGCTCGATGACGAACCGCGAGCGGTAGTCGTCGATGACCTCTTCGGTCAGGATGGGGCGCTGGGCGATCAGCATGTCTTACTTCCTTTCCGACCCACCGCTATATGAGGGCCGGGTAGATGGACAGATCAGATCTTGGAGTAGAACTCCACGATCAGCTGCTCCTGGATCGGAACGGTGATCTGCTCGCGAACGGGGTTTTGGTGGACGAGGATGCGGCCACGGTCGGGCGACACGTCGAGCCAGCCGGGCACGGTGTCGGCGTCATGCGTCTCGCGGGCCACGATGAACGGCGTGGTCTCCAGCGACTTCGGCTTGACGTCGATGATGTCGTGCTTGCTGACCTGGAACGACGGGATGTTCGTCTTGACGCCGTTGACCAGGAAGTGACCGTGCGTCACCAGCTGGCGGGCGTGGCGGCGCGTGCGGGCGAGGCCGGCGCGGTAGACCACGTTGTCGAGACGGCTCTCCAGCAGCGAGAGCAGGTTGTCGCCGGTCTTGCCGGGCTTGCGGTGCGCGGTCTCGTAGTAGCGACGGAACTGCTTCTCGAGGACGCCGTACGTGTAGCGCGCCTTCTGCTTCTCCTGCAGCTGGGTGCGGTACTCGGACTCCTTGATGCGGGTCCGTCCGTGCTGGCCGGGCGGGTACGGGCGCTTCTCGAACGCCTTGTCGTCGCCCACGAGGTCGACGCCGAGACGACGCGACTTCTTGGTGAGGGGGCCGGTGTAGCGAGCCATGGGTCAGAGCCTCCGGTGCTTCGGGGGACGGCAGCCGTTGTGCGGGCTGGGGGTGACGTCGGAGATGGTGCCGACCTCGAGGCCGACGGCGCTCAGCGAGCGGATCGCCGTCTCACGGCCCGAGCCCGGGCCCTTGACGAAGACGTCGACCTTCTTCATCCCGTGGTCCATCGCCTGGCGACCGGCGGCCTCGGCGGCCATGCCGGCGGCGAACGGCGTGGACTTGCGCGAGCCCTTGAAGCCGACGGTTCCGCCGGAGGCCCACGCGATGACGGCACCCGACGGGTCCGTGATCGTGACGTGCGTGTTGTTGAACGTGCTCTTGATGTGGGCCTCGCCCTGAGCGACGTTCTTCTTCACCTTGCGGCGCGTCTTCTTGGCGCCAGTGGTCTTGGGAGGCATGCGCTAGATCACTTCTTCTTTCCGGCGACGGTGCGCTTCGGACCCTTGCGGGTGCGCGCGTTGGTCTTGGTGCGCTGGCCGCGGACCGGCAGGTGCGCACGGTGGCGGCGGCCCTGGTAGCTGCCGATCTCCATCTTGCGGCGGATGTCCGCCTGGACCTCGCGACGCAGGTCGCCCTCGACCTGGTACTCGGCCTCGATGTGATCGCGCAGCGCGACGAGCTGGTCGTCGGTCAGCTCGTGGACGCGGAGGTCCGGGCTGACGCCGGTGGCGGCCAGCGTCTGCTGGGCGCGCGTCCGGCCGATGCCGAAGATGTACGTGAGGGCGACCTCGACGCGCTTCTCGCGCGGGAGATCGACTCCGATGAGACGTGCCATGAGTGGCGTTTCCTTCTGTTCAGCAGAGGTGTCGGCATCTGGGGCGCCCCGGCTGTCTCCCCACTCGATGGCGGGGCCGGGCCCCGACCTCTGCGTCGGGGGTGACACGCAGCGGGTGCTGCGTGAGCCGTCAGATGTTCAGTGGTGCTGGTGAAGAGAGTCGGTCAGCCCTGGCGCTGCTTGTGCCGGGGGTTCTCGCAGATCACCATGACGCGGCCGTGGCGACGAATCACCTTGCACTTGTCACAGATCCTCTTCACGCTCGGGTTGACCTTCATGTCAGAACTGCTTTCGGGTCTCTGAACGTGTACGGACGTTCACTTGTATCGGTAGACGATGCGACCGCGGGAGAGGTCGTACGGCGAGAGCTCCACCACGACCCGGTCCTCGGGGAGGATCCGGATGTAGTGCTGGCGCATCTTGCCGCTGATGTGCGCGAGGACCTTGTGACCGTTGGCCAGCTCCACGCGGAACATCGCGTTGGGCAGCGCCTCGACCACGGCGCCCTCCATCTCGATGACGCCTTCCTTCTTCGCCATGCAACCCTTCTTCGTTCGCTTCGTCGGTCGGCCGGCGCCTGACACGTGTCTGCCCCATCCGCTTTCGCGGACCCGGAGCAGGGAGGACGTGCCTGACTAGGCCGACAGGTAAGTCTACGCCGGTCACCAGGCGGTATTCAAATCCGCAGGCGGCGCGAGCTCTGCGAGCGAGCGCCGGAGGAGGTCGAGCGCGTCACGCCGAAGGCGTCAGGGTGACGAGACCCCGTCAGGTCACTCGACCACCGGGTTGCTTCCCGCTCCCCCGATCAGGCGGGACAGGACGATCGAGGTGTTGGTGTGGTCGACGTTGGCGGTCTCCACACGCACACGTTCCAGGGCGCGCTCGAGGTCGCGGACGTCGCGGGCGACGATGTGCAGGATCGCGTCGGCCGGCCCGGAGACCGTGGCCGCGGCGTGCACCTCGGGCACCCGCGAGAACGACGCCCGCAGCTCGTCGGGGGCGATGGTGCCATTGCAGTGCACCTCGACGTACGCCTCGGTGGTCCAGCCCAGGTGAGCGGCGTCGAGCACGGCCGTGAAGCCCCTGATCACGCCGTCGTCGACGAGTCGGTCCACGCGGCGCTTCACCGCCGGGGCGGAGAGGCCGACCTGGTCGCCGATCGCGGCGTATCCGGAGCGCCCGTCGGCGACGAGGCAGTCGATGATCTTGCGGTCCACGGCATCCATGAGGTCAGTCTTGCAAGAAATCGCCGCCGATCCTCAATCGACGCAAGAATTCACCACTGATACGGTCGATTTCGGGTTCGTGCTGTGCCACGACGGCCCTCTAGCATTGATCTGTTGCATCCGCAGTCCGAGGGAGGGACGCCCATGACCGTGCTCGACACCCGCCTGTCACCCAGGCCGGCTCGCCAGGCCCGCACCCGTCACTACGTCATGTGCCCGCCCACGCACTTCGCCGTCGAGTACGCGATCAACCCCTGGATGGACGCCAGCGTCCCGGTCGACGCCGAGCGCGCGACCGTGCAGTGGGACGTCCTGCGGCACGCCTACCTCGCCCTCGGCCACCGGGTCGACCTCGTGAGCCCCGCCCCCGGCCAGCCCGACATGGTCTTCGCCGCGAACGGCGGCCTCACCGTCGGCGGCCGCACCTACGGGGCGAAGTTCCGCCACCCCGAGCGACAGGCCGAGGCCGCCGCGTTCACCGCGTTCCTCCGGGACGCGGGCCATGACGTCGTCGACCCCGCGCACACCAACGAGGGCGAGGGCGACTTTCTCGTGCTCGGCTCGATGATCCTGGCCGGCACCGGCTTCCGCACGTCCCTGGAGGCCCATGTCGAGGCCGCCGAGGTGCTCGACCGGCCCGTCGTCTCGCTCGAGCTCGTCGACCCGCGCTTCTACCACCTCGACACCGCGCTCGCGGTGCTCGACGACGGCACGGGCGACGCTCCGGCCGACATCGCCTACTTCCCCGGCGCCTTCAGCCCGCACAGCCGCCGCACGCTGCGCGACCTGTTCCCGGACGCGCTGATCGTGAGCGAGCTCGATGCTCTCGTGCTCGGCCTCAACGCGGTCAGCGACGGCCTGCACGTCGTCCTGCCGTCCGCCGCGATCGAGCTGGCCGGCGCGCTGCGCGACCGCGGCTACGCCCCGGTGCCCGTGGACCTGGGCGAGCTGCTCAAGTCCGGCGGCAGCGTGAAGTGCTGCACGATGGAGCTGCACGCCTGACGGATGCGTCCCCGCTGGGAGTGACGTTTTCGCCCGGTTTTCGACGAAAACCGGGCGAAAACGTCACTGTCAGCGCGTGCGGGCCATCCAGTCGACCAGTCGGCGGGCCAGCTCGGGTCCGGCGTCCTCCTGGATGAAGTGGCCGCCGCGGATGCGGTCGTGGGGCTGTCCCTGGGCGCCGGGCACGTGGGCGATCAGCGGCCGGTCTCCGCGGCCGAGGATCGGGTCGTTCTCCCCGAAGACGCACAGGAACGGCTTCTCGAACCGACCCAGCGCCTCCCAGGCCGCGCGGTTCGCGGGCACGGCGACGTCGTCGGGCTCGGTGGGCACCAGGTTCGGGAAGGCCCGGGCGCCGGCGAGGTGGCGTCGCGACGGGAACGGGGCGTCGTAGCCGGCCAGGACGTCCTTGGGGACGTCGGTGACGGTGCCGGTCTTCACGATGCGGCCGACCGGGAAGACCGGCGACCAGCGCGCGAACGCGCGCCAGATGCCGAACGCCCGGCCCGCCTTGCGGTCGGCGGTGGGCAGGAAGCCGTTGCCGACCATGACACGGGCGAAGCGCTCCGGCTGCTCCCCCACGATGCGCAGGCCGATGAGCGAGCCCCAGTCCTGCACGAAAGGAGTGACGTCCTGCAGCTCGAGCGCGTCCATCCAGGCGACGACCCAGGTGACGTGGCGCTGGTAGGTGTACGCCGAGCGCTCGACCGGCTGGTCGGAGCGGCCGAACCCGATGAGGTCCGGCGCGAGCACGCGGTGCCCGGCCTCGACGAGCGGCGGGATCATCGTGCGGTACAGGTAGCTCCACGTCGGCTCGCCGTGCAGCAGCACGACGACCTGGCCGTCGCGCGGCCCCTCGTCGACGTAGTGCATGCGCAGCATCAGGCCGTCGGGGGCCGGGACGTCGACCCAGTGCGGCTCGAACGGATAGCCCGGCAGGTTCGCGAAGCGCTCGTCCGGCGCGCGCACGACGTCCATGAGCGGTCAGCCTAGCGCTGTGAGCACCACCGGACCGTCTTCTGTGAGGGCGAAGGTGTGCTCGAAGTGCGCGGCCCAGGAGCCGTCGGTGGTGACGACCGTCCAGTCGTCGTCCAACGTGCGGGTGGCGGCGCCGCCCAGCGTGATCATCGGCTCGACGGCGAGCGCGATGCCCGGTACGAGCTTGGGCCCGCGGCCGGCGGGGCCGACGTTCGGGACGTCCGGCGCCTGGTGCATGGCCGTGCCGATGCCGTGGCCGGTGTAGCCCTCGACGATGCCGTAGGAGCCCTGCGACTCCACGTACGTCTGCACGGCGTGGCCGATGTCCGTGACGCGACCGCCGGGCCGGGCCGCCGCGATCCCCTGGAGCATCGCCTGCTCCGTGACGCGGATCAGCTCGGTGAGCTCCGGTGCCGCCTCGCCCACCGCGACGGTGATGGCGGAATCGCCGTGCCAGCCGTCGACGATCGCGCCGCAGTCGATGGACACGACGTCGCCGTCGCGCAGCACGCGCGGACCCGGGATGCCGTGCACGACCTCGTCGTTCACCGACGTGCAGATCACGCCCGGGAACCCCTGGACCCCGGAGCCGGCGCCGTAGCCGAGGAAGTTGGAGGTGGCGCCGTGCGCGCGGATGGTGTCGTGGGCGAGCGAGTCGAGCTCTGCGGTGCTCACGCCTGGAGCCACGGCCTCACGCACGGCCTGCAGCGTGCGGGCGACGACCAGCCCGGCCTCGCGCATGACCGCGATCTGCTCGGGCGTCTTGATCTCGACGCCCCGCCGGCCGAACAAGCCCATGAGGAAGAGGCGGTCAGGCGTCGACTGAGTCGGCCTCGAGGGCCTCGTCGATGCGCCGCGCGACCTCGTCGATGTCGCCCATGCCGTCGACCTCCCGGAGGATGCCGCGGTCGCGGTACACCTCGAGCAGCGGCGAGGTCTCGGCCGTGTAGACCTCCTGGCGGTGCCGGATGACCTCTTCGGTGTCGTCGGCGCGACCGCTCGTCTGCGCGCGCTTCAGCAGCCGGCCGATGAGCTCCTCGGAGTCGACCGTCAGCGCCAGCACGACGTCGAGCGGTCGGTCGAGCTCGTCGAGGATGCCGTCGAGCGTGGAGACCTGGTCGAGCGTCCGCGGGTAGCCGTCGAGGATGAACGACTCGCGGGCGTCGTCCTGCGACAGCCGGTCCTTCACCATGGCGTTCGTGACCTCGTCGGGCACGTACTCGCCGGCGTCCATGTAGCGCTGGGCGGTGAGCCCGAGCTCGGTGCGGTCGGCGACGTTGGCACGGAAGATGTCGCCGGTGGAGATGTGGGCGCCCCCGATGCGGTCGGCCAGGGCCTCCGCCTGCGTCCCCTTGCCCGCGCCCGGCGGGCCCATGATGATCAGGCGCATCAGCGCAAGAACCCTTCGTAGTTTCGCTGCTGGAGCTGGCTCTCGATCTGCTTCACGGTGTCGAGCCCGACGCCGACGATGATCAGGATCGTCGTGCCGCCGAAGGGGAAGTTCTGGCTCGCGTTCAGCAACGCGATGGCGATCATCGGGATCAACGCGATGAGGCCGAGGTACGCAGCGCCCGGGGCCGTGATGCGGCTGAGGACGTAGGCGAGGTAGTCCTGGGTCGGACGGCCGGCACGGATGCCGGGGATGAAGCCGCCGTACTTCTTCATGTTGTCGGCGACTTCCTCCGGGTTGAAGGTGATCGCCACGTAGAAGTACGTGAAGAACACGGTCAACGCGAAGTACGTGATCATGTAGTACGGGTGGTCGCCCCGCACGAGGTGGCTGGTGATCCATGCCGAGCCGGTGCCCTCGGGCTGGAACTGGGCGTACAGCGCCGGCAGGTACAGCAGGCTCGAGGAGAAGATGACCGGGATGATGCCGGCCTGGTTGACCTTCAGCGGGATGTAGGTGGACGAGCCGCCGAACATGCGGCGGCCGACCATGCGCTTGGCGTACTGCACCGGGATGCGGCGCTGCGCCTGCTCCATGAAGATGACGGCCGCGACCACGACCAGGCCGACCAGCATCACCATGATGAAGGTGGTCCAGCCCTTCTGGGTCTTGATGAGCCACAGGGCGCCGGGGAAGGTGGCGACGACCTGGGTGAAGATCAGGATCGACATGCCGTTGCCGATACCGCGGTCGGTGATGAGCTCGCCGAGCCACATGATCACGGCCGTGCCCGCCACCATCGTCAGGACGATGAGGAGGAACGCCGGGATCGAGTCGGGCTTGTAGAGGAGGTCGCCGCAGTCGGCGCCGCCGAAGAGCTGGCCGCTGCGGGCGAGCGCCACGATGCCGGTGGCCTGCAGGATCGCCAGGCCCAGCGTGAGGTAGCGCGTGTACTGCGTGATCTTCGCCTGGCCGGCCTGGCCCTCCTTCTTGAGGGCCTCCAGCCGCGGGATCACGACGACGAGCAGCTGCAGGATGATGCTCGCGGTGATGTAGGGCATGATGCCCAGCGCGAACACGGTGAGCTGCAGGAGCGCGCCGCCGGAGAACACGTTGATCAGGGCGAACAGGCTGCTGTTCTCACCCTGGGACGCGAGGTCGACGCACTTCTGGACGTTGCCGACGTCGATGCCGGGCGCCGGCAGGGTCGAGCCGAGGCGGAACAGCACCACGATGCCCAGCACGAACAGAAGCTTGCGACGCAGGTCCGGTGTCCGGAACGCGTTGGCAAAGGCGCTGAGCACGAGCGAGATCCTCCTGAGACGGGCGTGGTGACTCTAACAGCCGGCCCCTGGGGGCCGGCTGCAAGACGTCAGAGCTCGGTGACGCTGCCCCCGGCGGCCTCGATCTTGGTCTTGGCCGAGCCGGAGAACTGGTGTGCCGAGACCTGCACGGCGACGTCGATGTCGCCGTTGCCGAGCACCTTGACGGGCTGGCCCTTGCGGACCGCGCCCTTGGAGACCAGCGCGTCGAGGTCGACGGCGCCACCCTCCGGGAACAGCGAGGCGATGCGGCCCACGTTCACGACCTGGTACTCGACGCGGAACGGGTTCGTGAACCCCTTCAGCTTCGGCAGGCGCATGTGCAGCGGCGTCTGGCCGCCCTCGAACGCCTCAGAGACCTGGTAGCGAGCCTTGGTGCCCTTGGTGCCACGACCGGCGGTCTTGCCCTTCGAGCCCTCACCACGACCCACGCGGGTCTTGGCGGTCTTGGCCCCGGGGGCCGGGCGCAGGTGATGCAGCTTGAGCGCCATGTCAGTCAACCTCCTTGAGGTCCACGAGGTGCGGGATGGACTCGGCCATGCCGCGGATCTCGGGACGATCCTCCTTGACGACGACGTCGCCGATGCGCTTGAGACCCAGCGACCGCAAGGTGTGCCGCTGGTTCTGCTGGCGACCGATCGCCGAACGAACCTGGGTGATCTGGAGCTTCGTCATCACGCACCCACCTCGGCCTCGGCCTTGGCGGCCTCGGCGACACCCTGCTCACCGGCACGCAGGAGGGCCGCCGGGGCGACCTCCTCGACCGTCAGGCCGCGGCGCTGGGCCACGTCCTCGGGCGACTCGAGGCTGCGGAGCGCCTCCACCGTCGCGTGGACGATGTTGATGGCGTTCGAGGAGCCGAGCGACTTGCTGAGCACGTCGTGGATGCCGGCGGCCTCCAGCACGGCACGCACCGGACCACCGGCGATGACACCGGTACCGGGCGAGGCCGGGCGCAGGAACACGACGCCGGCGGCCTTCTCACCCTGGACCGGGTGCGGGATGGTGCCCTGGATGCGGGGGACGCGGAAGAAGTTCTTCTTCGCCTCCTCGACACCCTTCGCGATCGCGGTGGGCACCTCCTTGGCCTTGCCGTAGCCGACACCGACCTGGCCGTCGCCGTCACCGACGATCACCAGGGCGGTGAAGCTGAACCGACGTCCACCCTTGACCACCTTGGCGACACGGTTGATCGTGACGACCTTCTCGATGTAGTTGGACTTGTCGCCGCCACGGTCGCCGCGGCCACCGCGGCGGTCGCCGCCTCCCCTGCGGGAGGTGTTGGGCTGCTGCACAGTCATCAGAACTCCAGACCTGCTTCACGGGCGCCGTCGGCGAGTGCCGCGACGCGTCCTGCGTACTTGTTGCCGGCGCGGTCGAAGACCACGGTCTCGATGCCGGCGGCCTTGGCGCGATCGGCGACGAGCTCGCCGACCTTGCGTGCCTTGGCCGTCTTGTCGTCGCTGGACGCGCGCAGATCGGCCTCCATCGTCGAGGCCGACGCGAGCGTGCGGCCCTCGAGGTCGTTGACGACCTGCGCGACGATGTGCTTGCTCGAGCGCGTGACCACCAGGCGCGGCCGCTCGGCCGAGCCCTGGATGTGCTTGCGGCCGCGGACCTGACGACGCTGACGCGACGCCACACGGTCGGCGGTGTGCTTGCGGTGCTTGATCGAGATGGCCATGGTCACTTACCAGCCTTTCCGGCCTTGCGCAGCACGCGCTCGCCGGCGTAGCGCACGCCCTTGCCCTTGTACGGCTCGGGCTTGCGGATCTTGCGGATGTTCGCGGCGACCTCGCCGACGAGCTGCTTGTCGATGCCGTGCACCGAGAACTTCACCGGGGACTCCACCTGGAAGGTGATGCCCTCGGGAGCCTCGAACGGCACGGGGTGGCTGAAGCCGAGCTGCAGCTCCAGCGCCGCGGGGCCCTTGGAGAGCACGCGGTAGCCGACGCCGACGATCTCGAGCTTCTTCTCGTAGCCCTCGGTCACGCCGACCACCATGTTGTTGATCAGCGTGCGGGAGAGGCCGTGCAGCGCCTTGCTCCTGCGCTCGTCGTCGGGACGGGCGACCTCGAGGGTGCCGTCATCGCCCTTGGCGACGGTGATGGGCTCGGCCACGCGGTGCGCGAGCTCGCCCTTGGGGCCCTTGACGCGCACGTCCTGGCCTTCGATGGTGACCTCGACGCCCATGGGAACGGCGACGGGCATCTTGCCGATTCGCGACATGTGTCTCGTCCTTTCCGTTCTCACCAGACGTAGGCGAGAACTTCTCCGCCTACGCCCTTGTTGTTGGCCTGTCGATCGGTGAGGAGGCCCTGGCTCGTGGAGATGATCGCCACGCCGAGGCCGCCGAGCACCTTGGGCAGGTGGGTCGACTTCGCGTACACGCGCAGACCGGGCTTGCTGATGCGCCGGATGCCGGCGATCGAGCGCTCGCGGTGCGGGCCGTACTTGAGGGTGATGGTGAGCGTCTTGCCCACCTCGCCCTCGGCCGGCTCGGCCACCGAGAACCCGGTGATGTAGCCCTCCTGCTGCAGGATCTCGGCCACGCCGGCCTTCAGCTTGGAGTAGGGCATGCTCACGGAGTCGTGGTACGCCTGGTTGCCGTTGCGGACACGCGTCAGCATGTCGGCGATCGGGTCGGTCATCGTCATGGTGTGTTGTTTCCTTCTCGCTGTGGTTTCCCGCAGTGCTGGGGGACCTTCAGCGGTGGTGGGGTGGTTACCAGCTGCTCTTGGTGATGCCGGGGAGCTCGCCGCGGTGCGCCATCTCGCGAAGGCAGATGCGGCAGAGGCCGAACTTCTTGTACACGGAGCGCGGACGGCCGCAGCGCTGGCAGCGCGTGTAGCCGCGGACCGCGAACTTGGGCTTGCGGGCCGCCTTGTTCCTGAGTCCGGTCTTCGCCATGTCAGTTCTCCTTGAACGGGAAGCCGAGCTGCTTGAGCAGCGCGCGTCCCTCGTCGTCGTTCGTGGCCGAGGTGACGACCGTGATGTCCATGCCCCGCGAGCGATCGACCTGGTCCTGGTTGATCTCGTGGAACATGACCTGCTCGGTCAGGCCGAACGTGTAGTTGCCGCGGCCGTCGAACTGGCGCGGGCTGAGCCCACGGAAGTCGCGGATGCGGGGCAGGGCCAGCGTGAGCAGGCGGTCCAGGAACTCCCACATGCGGTCGCCGCGCAGCGTGACGTGCGCGCCGATCGGCATGCCCTCACGCAGCTTGAACTGCGCGATGGACTTGCGGGCCTTGGTGACCTGCGGCTTCTGGCCGGTGATCGCGGTGAGGTCGCGCAGGGCGCCCTCGATCAGCTTGCCGTCACGGGCCGCCTCGCCGACGCCCATGTTGACCACGATCTTGGTCAGGCCGGGCACCTGCATGACGTTGGCGTAGCTGAACTCCTCGCGCAGCGCCGGGAGGATCTCCTCGCGGTAGCGCGTCTTGAGGCGCGGGGCCTCGATGGTGTCTGCCATCTCAGATCTCCTTTCCGGTCTTGCTGGCGATGCGCACGCTGCGCTGCGCCGTGTACGTGGAGCCGTCGGGACGGCTCTTGGTGACCTCGTCACGGCGGTAGCCGACGCGGGAGGTGGTCTTGCCACCGTCGCCGTCGACGACCAGCATCACGTTCGAGATGTGGATCGGGGCCTCGCTGGTGATGATGCCGCCGGTGCTCGAGCCACCGGTCTGGCCGGCGCGGGTGTGCCGCTTGACGCGGTTCACGCCCTCGACGACGACGCGGTCGACGTCGGTGAGGACCTCGATGACCTTGCCCTCGACGCCCTTGTCGTTGCCGGCGATCACCTTGACGTGATCACCCTTCTTGATCGATACGGACTTCGCCTTCGCCATGTCAGAGCACCTCCGGGGCGAGCGAGATGATGCGCATGAACTTCTTGTCGCGCAGCTCGCGGCCTACGGGGCCGAAGATGCGGGTTCCGCGCGGGTCGCCGTCGGCCTTGAGGATGACGGCGGCGTTCTCGTCGAACTTGATGTACGAGCCGTCCGGACGACGACGCTCCTTGACGGTGCGCACGACGACCGCCTTGACGACCTCGCCCTTCTTGACGTTGCCGCCCGGGATCGCGTCCTTGACGGTGGCGACGATGGTGTCGCCGATGCCCGCGTAACGACGACCGGAGCCACCGAGCACCCGGATGCAGAGGATCTCCTTCGCACCGGTGTTGTCGGCGACCTTGAGTCGCGACTCCTGCTGAATCATCGCCGATCTCCTACTTGGCCTTCTCGAGGATCTCGACGACGCGCCAGCGCTTGGTCGCCGACAGCGGCCGGGTCTCCATCAGGAGCACCCGGTCGCCGACGCCGGCCTCGTTGGCCTCGTCGTGAGCCTTGAGCTTGATGTTGCGGCGGAGCACCTTGCCGTACAGGTGGTGCTTCACGTGGTCCTCGACGTTCACGACGACGGTCTTGTCCATCTTGTCGCTCACGACGAGGCCCTCGCGCACCTTGCGTGCGGTCCGTCCTTCGGTCACTGCGTTGTCCTTCGTGTTCTCAGCCATGGTCAGACCGCCTCGATGATCCCGAGCTCGCGCTCGCGGATGACGGTGTAGATGCGGGCGATCTCGCGACGCACGGTCTTGAGTCGCGCGGTGTTGTCGAGCTGGCCGGTGGCGTTCTGGAAGCGCAGGTTGAACAGCTCCTCCTTGGCCTCCTTCAGCTTCTCCTCGAGCGTCTCGGCGTCGAGGGCCCGCAGCTCGGCGGCGGTGGTGTCGTTCGCCATCAGAGCTCACCTGTCTCTCGGGTGATGAAGCGTGCCTTCAGCGGCAGCTTGTGGATCGCGCGGCGCATGGCCTCGCGAGCGGTGGTCTCGTCGACGCCGGACAGCTCGAACATGACGCGGCCGGGCTTGACGTTGGCGACCCACCACTCGGGCGAGCCCTTGCCGGAACCCATGCGGGTCTCGGCCGGCTTCTTGGTGAGCGGACGGTCCGGGTAGATGTTGATCCAGACCTTGCCGCCACGCTTGATGTGACGCGTCATGGCGATACGAGCGGACTCGATCTGCCGGTTGGTGACGTACGAGCCCTCGAGCGCCTGGATGCCGAAGTCGCCGAAGGCGAGCTCGGTGCCGCCCTTGGCCATGCCACGGCGCGTGGGGTGGTGCTGCTTGCGGTACTTGACCCGTCGGGGCATCAACATCAGGACTGCCCTCCCTCGCTGCTCGGAGCGGCGGCTGCCGGAGCAGCCGCTGCCTCGGCCGGCGCGGCCTGCTCGGCCTGGGCCGGACCGCCCTCGCGGCCCGGACGACGTCCGCGCTGCGGACGGCGGCCCGGGGCGGCGGCACGCTTGGCGGCCTCGGCCTCGCGCTCGGCACGGGTGCCGGCGACCTCGCCCTTGTAGATCCAGACCTTCACGCCGATGCGGCCGAAGGTCGTGCGGGCCTCGTAGAACCCGTAGTCGACGTCCGCGCGGAGCGTGTGCAGGGGCACGCGGCCCTCGCGGTAGAACTCCGAGCGGCTCATCTCGGCGCCACCGAGGCGGCCCGAGCACTGGATGCGGATGCCCTTGGCGCCGCTGCGCATCGTGGTCTGCATCGCCTTGCGCATGGCGCGGCGGAACTGCACACGACCGGACAGCTGCTCGGCCACGCCCTGCGCGACGAGCTGGGCGTCGAGCTCCGGAGCCTTGACCTCGAGGATGTTCAGCTGCACCTGCTTGCCGGTGAGCTTCTCCAGGTCGCCGCGGATGCGGTCGGCCTCGGCGCCACGGCGGCCGATGACGATGCCCGGGCGCGCGGTGTGGATGTCGACGCGGACGCGGTCGCGTGTGCGCTCGATCTCCACGCGGCTGATGCCGGCGCGGTCCATGCCCTTGGTGAGCATCTTGCGGATCTTGACGTCCTCACCGACGTAGCTGGAGTACAGCTTGTCGGCGTACCAGCGGCTCTTGTGGTCGGTGGAGATGCCGAGTCGGAACCCGTGCGGGTTGATCTTCTGGCCCACGGCTCAGGCTCCCTTCTGGTTGTTCGGCGTCACGACGACGGTCAGGTGGCTGCTGCGCTTGAGGATGCGGTTGGCCGCACCCTTGGCGCGCGGGCGCCAGCGCTTCATGGTCGGGCCCTCGTCGACGTGCACGGTGCTGATGACGAGGGTCTCGCGGTTGAGGTTCTCGGTGCTCTCGGCGTTCGCGGCGGCGGACTCGACGAGCTTGTAGAAGTTCTCGGCCACGGCCTGCGGCGCGAACTTCAGCATCGCCAGGGCCTCCTCGACCTCCATGCCGCGGATGAGGTCGCCGATGCGGCGGGCCTTCTGCGGCGTGACGCGCACGAAGCGGGCCACGGCGAACGCGCCAGGCTGATCGCCCAGCAGACGCTCGCGCCGCGCGCTGACGTTCTCGCGGGTTGCTGCGCTCATCGCCTCTTCGCCTTTCGGTCGTCCTTCTCGTGACCACGGAAGGTGCGGGTCGGGGCGAACTCGCCCAGCTTGTGACCCACCATCGCGTCGGTGATGAAGACCGGGACGTGCTTGCGGCCGTCGTGCACGGCGATCGTGTGCCCGATGAAGGACGGCAGGATCATCGAGCGACGCGACCAGGTCTTGATCACGGTGTGCGTGCCGGCCTCGTTCTGGGCGTCCACCTTCTTGGCGAGGTGGTCGTCCACGAACGGACCCTTCTTCAAACTGCGTGGCATTCGTCAGGCCTTCCTCAGCGTCCGGACTTGCGACGGCGGACGATCATCTGGTCACTGGGCTTGCTCTTGCGGGTGCGGCCCTCGGGCTTGCCCCACGGCGAGACCGGGTGGCGACCACCGGAGGTCTTGCCCTCGCCACCGCCGTGCGGGTGGTCGATCGGGTTCATGGCGACGCCGCGGACGGTCGGGCGCTTGCCCTTCCAGCGGTTGCGGCCGGCCTTGCCCCAGTTGATGTTGGACTGCTCGGCGTTGCCGACCTCGCCGATGCTGGCGCGGCAGCGGACGTCGACGTAGCGCATCTCGCCGGACGGCAGACGCAGCTGCGCGCGGCTGCCCTCCTTGGCGACGAGCTGGACGCGAGCGCCGGCGGAGCGGCCCATCTTCGCGCCGCCGCCGGGGCGGAGCTCGATGCAGTGGATCACGGTGCCCACGGGGATGTTGCGCAGCGGCAGGTTGTTGCCGGGCTTGATGTCGGCGCCGACACCGGCCTCGACCGTCATGCCCTGCTTCAGGCCCTCGGGGCAGATGATGTAGCGCTTCTCACCGTCGGCGTAGTGCAGCAGCGCGATGCGCGCGGTGCGGTTGGGGTCGTACTCGATGTGCGCGACCTTCGCGGGCACGCCGTCCTTGTCGTGGCGACGGAAGTCGATGACGCGGTAGGCGCGCTTGTGACCGCCACCCTGGTGACGCGTGGTGATCCGGCCCTGGTTGTTGCGACCGCCCTTCTTGGGCAGCGGCTCGACCAGGGACTTCTCCGGCGTCGACCGGGTGACCTCGGCGAAGTCGGCGACACTCGAGCCACGACGGCCCGGGGTGGTCGGCTTGTACTTGCGGATTGCCATGTCTGCTCAGTCCTCAGCTCGGGCTCGAGAAGATGTCGATGCTCTGTCCGGCGGCGACGCTGACGATCGCGCGCTTGACGTCCTTGCGCTTGCCGACGCCGTTGCGGGTGCGACGCACCTTGCCCTTGCGGTTCATCGTGTTCACCGCGGTGACCTTGACGCCGAAGATCTTCTCCACGGCGATCTTGATCTCGGTCTTGTTGGCGTCGGGGTGCACCACGAACGTGTACTTGTTGTCGTCGAGCAGGCCGTAGCTCTTCTCGCTCACGACCGGGGCGATCAGCACGTCGCGGTGATCCTTGTGGAGGGTGCTCACGCGTCGTCACCTTCCTTCTTCGTGGCCTTCTTGGCGGGGGCCTTCTTGGCGGCCGGCGCCTTCTTGGCTGCGGTCTTCTTCGCCGGGGCCTTCTTGGCGGCCGTCTTCTTGGCGGCGGTCTTCTTGGCCGGAGCCTCGTCCGCAGCCTTCTTGGCCGGGGCCTTCTTGGCGGTCGTCTTCTTGGCCGGGGCCTCGGTCTCGGCCTTCGCCTCGTCGGCGGCCGGGGCAGCCTTCTTGGCCGGAGCCTTCTTGGCCGGTGCCTTCTTGGCAGGCGCCGGGTCGGCGTCGACGGCGGCCTTGCTCAGCTTGAGCGTGGCCACGCCCTCGGCGGACCGGGCGGCCACGAACGCGTCGTAGGCGGCCTTGGTGAAGACGAGATCGTCGCTCTTCAGGACGTCGTACGTGTTGAGCTGGTCGAACGGCAGCAGGACCAGGTCCTGGACGTTCCGCAGGCTCTTGACCGTCAGCGTGTCGCTGGAGTCGACGACGACGAGGACGCGCGGGCGGCTGGTGAGCTCGCGCACCGCGGCGACGGCGGCCTTGGTGGACGGGGTGTCACCGCTGACGAGCGACTCGACGACGTGCACGCGACCGCTGCGCGCCCGGTCGGAGAGGGCACCGCGGAGGGCGGCGGCCTTCATCTTCTTGGGCGTGCGCTGGTCGTACGAGCGCGGCGTGGGGCCGTGGACGATGCCGCCGCCGGCGTACTGCGGCGCACGGATCGAGCCCTGGCGGGCGCGGCCGGTGCCCTTCTGGCGGTACGGCTTCTTGCCGCCGCCGCGGACCTCGCCGCGGGACTTCACGTCGTGCGTGCCCTGGCGCGCCGCGGCGAGCTGGGCCGTGACGACCTGGTGGATCAGCGGGATGTTGACCTGCACGTCGAAGATGTCGACGGGCAGATCGACGTCAAGCGTCTTCGCCATGTTCATGCACCCTTCGCAGCGGAACGGATGACCACGAGGCCGCCCTTCGGACCCGGAACGGCACCCTTCACGAGGATGACGCCCTTGTCCGTGTCGACGGCGTGGACGGTGAGGTTCTGGGTGGTCACGGTGTCGGTACCCATGTGACCGGCCATGCGCAGACCCTTGAAGACGCGGCCCGGGGTGGCGCAGCCACCGATCGAGCCCGGCTTGCGGTGGTTGCGGTGGGCGCCGT
This sequence comes from Aeromicrobium terrae, assembly GCF_008039565.1. Lineage (GTDB taxonomy): Bacteria > Actinomycetota > Actinomycetes > Propionibacteriales > Nocardioidaceae > Aeromicrobium > Aeromicrobium terrae. Next base: position 200,445 of record NZ_VDUX01000005.1, on the reverse strand, counting down.
GCGAGGCGCTGACGCCGGCGAAGCCGTGACGCTTCATGACGCCGGCGAAGCCCTTGCCCTTGCTGGTGGCGGTGACGTCGACCAGGTCGCCGGCGGCGAAGATCTCCGGGGAGATCTCCTGGCCCAGCGTGTAGTCGGCGACGGCCTCGGTGCGGATCTCGACGACGTGGCGGCGCGGCGTGACGCCGGCCTTCGCGAAGTGTCCGGCGGCCGGCTTGTTGACCTTGCGGCCGTCGATCTCGCCGAAGCCGAGCTGGACGGCGCTGTAGCCGTCGGTCTCGCGCGTGCGGATCTGCGTGACGACGTTGGTGTCGGCGGCGACGACCGTGACCGGGACGATCTGGTTGTCGGCGTCCCACACCTGGGTCATGCCCAGCTTGCGACCGAGGAGGCCGCGCGACGTGACGTGCGTGCTAGTCATGCTCGGTCCCCTCTCAGAGCTTGATCTCGATGTCGACACCGGCCGGCAGGTCGAGTCGCATGAGCGAGTCGACGGTCTTCGGCGTGGGGTCGATGATGTCGATGAGCCGCTTGTGGGTGCGCATCTCGAAGTGCTCGCGGCTGTCCTTGTACTTGTGCGGCGACCGGATGACGCAGAAGACGTTCTTCTCGGTCGGGAGCGGCACGGGGCCGGCGACCTTGGCGCCGGTCCGGGTGACGGTGTCGACGATCTTGCGCGCCGAGGTGTCGATGACCTCGTGGTCATAGGCCTTGAGCCGGATACGGATCTTCTGTCCCGCCATGCTCTTTCGTCCTTCTCTTGGTCTGCATTCGGTTGCCCCAACGGGGATGCTCCCCGCCGACCCCCGAGGTCGGGCGTGTCGCGGACATGACCGCGCACGTCGACGTCACACTTCTCGAGTTGGGTGGTTGGACCGGGGCTCCCAGGGGGCTCCGCCGATCAGGCCCGACGCACGTGACGCTCTCTCTGATCCGGTCGTGAGTACCGGGGAGAACGCCCCAGCGACCAGGCCGGAGCAACCGCACTAGTCTGACAGACGCCCGCGGTGAAAGACAAATCGGGGTGGGCCTCGATTTCGGCCTGGCAGGTCAGTCCACCATGCGCCAGGCGCACCACGCCAGCGCGACGGACCCGGCGGCCATGGGAAGGCTCGTCACGAGGCCCACCACACCGTTGCCGGGCACCAGGAACGTGAGCACGGAGAACAGCAGCGCGAGCGGCACCCACACCCGCACGACCCGGGCCCTGAACAGCCCCACGACCTGCAAGACCGTGCCGACCACGACCGTCAGTGCTCCCGCGACCAGGACGCCGTACAGGTGCCCCTGGTCGTCCGCCGCGGCGCTGAACACCGCCTCGCCGGCCGACCGCGGCACGGACGGGTCGGTCGGGAAGTAGTACGCACCGGCAAGGAACGCGGCGCCCGCGGCCTGCAGCGCGATGCCGACCCACATCAGGGCCGCTCCCCACGTGGCCCAGGCGGCGCCCCGAGCCCGCACCAGCAGCACCGTGACCAGGGCCTGCGCAGGCACGTTGACCGCCGCCACCACGGCGATGGCCAGGAGCACGGCGAACCAGGTCTGGCGGATCGGCTCGACGTCGGAGAACGCGTAGCTCTCCTCGCCGGTGGACGTGTCCGGCCACAGGACTCCGCCGGGCACCGTGGCGATCGCGGTGACCGCGAGGACGACGGCGAGGAGACGGACCCGGACGACGGTGCTGGCATCGGTCATGACGCCATGGCACCGTCCGGCCGTTACGGGAACGTCCCGGATCGCGTCAGTGGTGGATGTGTGGCTCGCTGTCGACGTGCCCGGCGGGCTCGATCTGGAACGTGGAGTGCTCGACGTCGAAGTGGTCGGACAGGCAGGCGGACAGCTGGTCGAGCACCTCGTGGGCCTGGCCCATCCGGGTGACCGAGTCGTCGACCACGACGTGGGCGCTCATCACCGGCATCCCCGACGTGATGGTCCAGACGTGCAGGTCGTGGACGTCCACGACGCCCGTGCAGCCGAGGAGGTGGCTGCGCAGCTCGTCGAGGTCGACGTCGCGGGGCGTGCCCTCCAGGAGCACCTCGGCGACCTCCCGGAGCAGCGAGATCGCCCGCGGGACGATCATCGCGGCGATCAGCAACGAAGCCACGGCGTCGGCGGCGTCCCATCCCGTGGTAAGGACCACCACGGCGGACGCGATGACGGCGACGGACCCCAGCGCGTCGCCGAGGACCTCCAGGTACGCGCCGCGGACGTTGAGGCTCTCCTGCGCGCCGTCACGCAGCACCAGCAGGGCGACGACGTTGGCCACGAGGCCCACGCCGGCTGCGATCAGCACCGGGACGGCGTCGATCTCCGGACCGTCGCCGAATCGGCGCACGGCGGACACGACGACCCACGCCGCCAGGCCGACCAGCACGAGACCGTTCAAGCCCGCCGCGAGCACCTCGGTGCGGTGATACCCGAAGGTGCGGCGGGAACCGGGCCGCCCCATCTGGGCGACGGTGACGGCCGCCAGGGCCATGACGATGCCGGCCGAGTCGCCGAGCACGTGACCAGCGTCGGCCAGCAGGGCGAGGCTGTCGGTGAGCCAGGCCGCGATCGCCTCGACCACCAGCACCGTCAGCGACAGCGCGAGCGCGACGATCAGGCGTCCGCGGTGCCGGACGCCGCTGCCGTGCGCGTGGTCGTGCCCCATACCTCGAGGCTAGTCCGCATCTGATCGGTTCGTCGTGGCGCCCGGTTGTCGGTTTACCAGGTTCAGTAGGCAATTCGACGTCGTCTCCCGACGTCACAAGGCAACCTCACACATCACCGGGCAGATCTGCCGTGTGATGTGTCAGCTTGCCTACTGAACCTGGTAAACCATCCACCCCACGGCGACTGGCATGCACGAGGCCCCCGGACCGATGGTCCGGGGGCCTCGCTGTCAGCGAGCGTCAGCTCACTTGTTGATCTTCGTCACGCGACCAGCGCCGACGGTGCGGCCGCCCTCGCGGATGGCGAAGCGCAGGCCCTCCTCCATGGCGATCGGCTGGATCAGCTGAACGCTCATCTCGGTGTTGTCGCCCGGCATGACCATCTCGGTGCCCTCGGGCAGCGTGACGACGCCGGTGACGTCCGTGGTGCGGAAGTAGAACTGCGGACGGTAGTTGTTGAAGAACGGCGTGTGACGGCCACCCTCGTCCTTGGACAGGATGTAGACCTGGCCCTCGAACTCGGTGTGCGGGGTCGTCGAGCCGGGGGCGATGACGACCATGCCGCGCTCCACGTCCTCGCGCTTGGTGCCGCGGAGGAGCAGACCCACGTTCTCGCCGGCCTGGCCCTCGTCGAGGAGCTTGCGGAACATCTCGATGCCCGTGACCGTGGTGGTCTGCTTCTCCTCGCGGATGCCGACGATGTCGACGGTCTCGTTGACCTTGACGACACCGCGCTCGATGCGGCCGGTGATGACGGTGCCACGACCGGTGATCGTGAAGACGTCCTCGACCGGCATGAGGAACGGCTTGTCCGTCTCACGCGGGGGCAGCGGGATGTACTCGTCGACCGCGGCCATGAGCTCGAGGATCGACTCGCCCCACTTGGCGTCGCCCTGGAGGGCGGGGTGCGCCGCGACCTTCACGACGGGGACGTTGTCGCCGTCGAACTCCTGCTCGTTGAGCAGCTCGCGGACCTCGAGCTCGACGAGCTCCAGGATCTCCTCGTCGTCGACCATGTCGCACTTGTTGAGCGCCACGACCATGGCCGGCACGCCGACCTGGCGGGCGAGCAGCACGTGCTCACGCGTCTGCGGCATCGGGCCGTCGGTGGCGGCGACCACGAGGATCGCACCGTCCATCTGAGCCGCGCCGGTGATCATGTTCTTGACGTAGTCGGCGTGGCCGGGGCAGTCGACGTGGGCGTAGTGACGGTTCTCCGTCTGGTACTCCACGTGCGCGATCGAGATCGTGATGCCGCGCTGCTTCTCCTCGGGCGCCTTGTCGATCTGGTCGAAGGCGTAGTCCTCGTTCAGATCGGGGTACTTGTCGTGCAGCACCTTGGTGATCGCCGCGGTCAAGGTGGTCTTGCCGTGGTCGATGTGACCGATGGTGCCGATGTTCATGTGCGGCTTGGTCCGCTCGAACTTCGCCTTAGCCACTGGGGCTCCTTCTGATTAGTGATTGTCGTGAAAAAACGCCGTCGGGTCCGTGGAGAACCTCAGGCCACCTTATAGGGATGGTCCCGTTGCTACTCGCCGCGGGCCTTCTTGATGATCTCCTCCGCGACGGCCTTGGGAACCTCGGCGTAAGAGTCGAACTGCATCGAGTATGACGCACGGCCCGAGGTCTTCGACCTCAGGTCGCCGACGTACCCGAACATCTCGGACAGCGGCACCAGAGCCTTGATCAGCTTGGCGCCTCCGTAGCCCTCGTCCATCGACTGGACCTGGCCACGGCGCGAGTTGAGGTCGCCGATCACGTCGCCCATGTAGTCCTCGGGCGTGGTGACCTCGACGGCGAACATCGGCTCCAGCAGGGCCGGGTCGGCCTTGCGCGCAGCCTCCTTGAACGCCATCGATCCGGCGAGCTTGAACGCGAGCTCGGAGGAGTCGACGTCGTGGTACGCGCCGTCCTCGAGGGTGACCTTGACGTCGACCATCGGGTAGCCGGCGAGGACGCCGAACTCCATGGCCTCCTGCGCACCGGCGTCGACCGAGGGGATGTACTCCTTCGGGACGCGGCCACCGGTGACCTCGTTGACAAACTCGTAGCCGCCCTCGCCACCGAACTGCACGCCCGTGGGGGCGATGCCGATGATGACCTTCGCGAACTGGCCGGAGCCACCGGTCTGCTTCTTGTGCGTGTAGCTGTGGCCCGTGACCTCGCGCTTGATGGTCTCGCGGTACGCGACCTGCGGCTTGCCGACGTTGGCCTCGACCTTGAACTCCCGCTTCATGCGGTCGACCAGGATGTCGAGGTGCAGCTCGCCCATGCCGGCGATGATCGTCTGACCGGTCTCCTCGTCGGTGTGGACCTGGAACGTCGGGTCCTCCTCGGCGAGGCGCTGGATCGCGGTGCCCAGCTTCTCCTGGTCGCTCTTGGTCTTGGGCTCGATGGCGACCTGGATGACCGGAGCCGGGAACGTCATGGACTCCAGGACGATCGGCTTGTTCGAGTCGGCCAGGGTCTCACCGGTGGTGGTGTCCTTCAGGCCCATGACGGCGACGATCTGGCCGGCGCCGACCGACGCGATCTCCTCACGCTTGTTCGCGTGCATCTGGTAGATCTTGCCGATCCGCTCCTTGCGGCCCTTCGTGACGTTGAGGACCATCGTGCCGGCCTCGAGACGACCGGAGTACACGCGGACGAACGTCAGCTTGCCCAGGTGCGGGTCGGCCGCGATCTTGAACGCCAGGCCGGCGAACGGCGCGTCCTCGGAGGGCTCGCGGAAGTCGTCCTGGCTCTCGTCCTTGGCGTCGTGGCCCTTGACCGCGCCGACGTCGATCGGCGAGGGCAGGAAGTCGATGACGGCGTCGAGCAGGGGCTGGACGCCCTTGTTCTTGAACGCGGTGCCGCAGAGCACCGGGTTGAGCGACGCGGACAGCGTGGCGCGGCGGATGCCGGCCTTGAGGTCCTCGACGGAGATGTCGCCGCCCTCGAGGTACAGCTCGGCGATCTCGTCGTCGGCGTCGGCCAGCGTCTCGAGCAGGGCCTCGCGGGCCTCGGCCGCGGCGTCGGCGAGCTCGGCCGGGATCTCCTCGACCTCGTAGTCCTCGCCGATCGCGGTCTCGCCGCGCCAGACGAGGGCGCGCATGCCGACCAGGTCGACGACGCCGATGAAGTCGGCCTCGGCGCCGATCGGGAGCTGCAGGACCAGCGGGGTGGCGCCGAGACGCTCACGGATGGTCTTCACGCAGAAGTCGAACGAGGCGCCGGTGCGATCGAGCTTGTTGATGAAGCACATGCGCGGGACGCCGTACTTGTCGGCCTGGCGCCAGACGGTCTCGGACTGGGGCTCGACGCCGGCCACGCCGTCGAAGACGGCGACGGCGCCGTCGAGGACGCGCAGCGAGCGCTCGACCTCGACGGTGAAGTCGACGTGACCGGGGGTGTCGATGATGTTGATCTGGTGGTTCTTCCACCAGCAGGTCGTCGCGGCGGACGTGATGGTGATGCCGCGCTCCTGCTCCTGCTCCATCCAGTCCATCGTGGCGCCGCCCTCGTGGACCTCACCGATCTTGTAGTTGATGCCGGTGTAGAAGAGGATGCGCTCGGTCGTGGTCGTCTTGCCGGCATCGATGTGCGCCATGATGCCGATGTTGCGAACACGGGTGAGGTCAGTGGTGATGTCGGTTGCCACGGTGAGCTACCAGTTCCTTACGTCGAAAGTGGTGCTGGATTACCAGCGGTAGTGGGCGAAGGCGCGGTTGGCCTCGGCCATCTTGTGGGTGTCCTCGCGCTTCTTGACGCTGCCGCCGAGACCGTTGGAGGCGTCGAGCAGCTCGTTCATCAGGCGCTCGGACATGGTCTTCTCGCGGCGCTCGCCGGAGTACTTGACGAGCCAGCGGAGGGCCAGCGTGGTCTGTCGCGTGGGACGGACCTCGATCGGCACCTGGTACGTGGCGCCACCGACGCGACGGCTCTTGACCTCGAGGCTGGGCTTGACGTTGTCGAGCGCGCGCTTGAGGGTGACGACGGGATCGGTGCCGGTCTTCTCGCGGGTGCCTTCGAGCGCGTTGTAGACGATGCGCTGAGCGGTCTGCTTCTTGCCGTCGACGAGGATCTTGTTGATCAGCTGCGTCACGAGCTGGCTGGAGTACACCGGATCGGTCTCGATGGACCGCTTCGGGGCGGGACCCTTGCGAGGCATTACTTCTCCTTCTTCGCGCCGTACTTGCTGCGCCCCTGCTTGCGGCCCTTCACGCCCTGCGTGTCGAGGGAGCCGCGAACGATCTTGTAACGCACACCCGGGAGGTCCTTCACTCGGCCACCGCGCACGAGCACGATGGAGTGCTCCTGCAGGTTGTGCCCCTCACCGGGGATGTAGGCCGAGACCTCGGTACCGCTGGAGAGCTTCACACGGGCAACCTTGCGCAGCGCGGAGTTCGGCTTCTTCGGCGTCGTCGTGTACACGCGGGTGCACACGCCACGGCGCTGAGGCGAACCCTTGAGGGCGGGCGTGCTGGTCTTGACCACCTTGGTCTGGCGGCCCTTGCGGACCAGCTGGTTGATCGTGGGCACTACACAACTTCTTTCGTTGTCCTGGACGGGCGGGGATGCGTTGCTGACGTACTGGGCGACGATCACCGCCGCCTCTGGAATCAGGGGGCACGACCGTCGGCCTGACAAACATCAGGCACAGCGCTCAAGACTACCGAATCGAGGCGGGAGATTCCAAACCGAGGTGCCTCCGGTGGTCGAGTGCCTGCGAGCGCCAGCGAGCAGGTGTATCGAGACCACCGACCGTGGTCTCGATATGCCGCTCGTTCCTCGCGGCTACTCGACCACCGGGGGGTGGGCCAGGAGCTGTGCGAGGTGGACGGCCTGCACGTGGGCGAGGTCGTCGAGCTGGGTGCGGCAGGAGAAGCCGTCGGCCAGGATCACCGCGTCGGGCCCGGCGGCGCGCACGGCGGGGAGGAGCTGGGTCTCCGCGACGGCCACGGAGACCTCGTAGTGGCCCTTCTCGACGCCGAAGTTGCCGGCCAGGCCGCAGCAGCCGCCGAGCCGCGTGACGGTCGCGCCGCCGCGCTCGAGGACGGCGAGATCGGCCTCGAAGCCCATCACCGACGCCTGGTGGCAGTGCGGCTGCACCACGACCTCGGTGCCCGACAGGTCGGGCGGGGTCCAGCCGTCGGTCCGCGCGAGCAGCTCGGCCAGCGTGAAGACGCCGGTCGCGACCTCCGCGGCACGCGGGTCGTCGACCAGCTCGACCGCGTCGGAGCGCAGCACCGAGAGGCAGGACGGCTCGAGCCCGACGACGGGCACGCCCGCCGCGACGTACGGGTGGAGCTGTGCGACGGCCTTCGCGACGAGCTCGCGGGCGGCGTCGAGCTGACCCGTGGTGATCCAGGTGAGCCCGCAGCACTGCGGCCGCTCGAGCGTCTCGACCTGGTAGCCGGCGTCCTCGAGGACCTTCACCGCCGCGACGCCGCTCGCCGTCGAGAAGTACTCGGTGAACGAGTCGGCCCAGAGGAGGACTCGTGGCCCCGTCCTGTCGACGGGCTCGAGGACCGTGGTCGAAAGCCTCCAGAAGCGCCTGGTGGCGAAGGTGGGGAGGCTGCGGCGCTGGTCGACGCCGGCCACCCAGCGGGCGACGTGCTGGAGGCCCCAGACGCGCAGCGAGAGGTTCACCAGGCGGGCGACCGGGGAGACGAGGCGGGCCCAGAACGGCAGACGGCCGAGGACGTAGTGGCTGCGCGGGCGACGACGGCCTTGGTACGTCTGGTGCAGCACCTCGGACTTGTACGTGGCCATGTCGACGCCCGTGGGGCAGTCGCCGAGGCAGCCCTTGCAGGACAGGCACAGGTCGAGCGCCTCGTGAACCTCCGGCGCCGCGAACCCGCCCGTGACCAGGCGGCCGTCCCCATCAGCCGTCCACGGCCCGGCACCCCCGCCGGCGACCATCTCCTGCAGCACCCGGGCGCGGCCGCGGGTGGAGTCCTTCTCGTTGCGGGTGGCCTGGTACGAGGGGCACATCACGCCGCCGGACGTCTGGTTGGCCGCCAGGCATTTGCCGACACCGGTGCAGCGGTGGACCGCGCGGCCGAGGTCGCCGCCGTCGTGCAGGAGCCGCAGCCCGCCGCGCCGCTCGAGACGGCCGACGGACGACTCCGGACCGCGGAGGTCGGCGTCGACCGGTGCCGGGTCGACGAGGACGCCGGGGTTGAGCAGGTTGCGCGGGTCGAAGACGCGCTTGACCTGGGCGAACAGCGCGATCGCCTCAGGCGAGTACATGCGCGGCAGCAGCTCGGAGCGGGCACGTCCGTCGCCGTGCTCCCCCGAGAGCGAGCCGCCGTGGCCGGCGACGAGGTCGGCGGCGTCGAACAGGAACCGCCGGAAGACGCCGTGCCCGTCCGGCTCGTCGAGCGGGAAGTCGATGCGCACGTGCACGCAGCCGTCACCGAAGTGGCCGTAGGGGACGCCGTCGAGCCCGTACTGGCGCAGCAGGCCGTCGAACTTCCGCAGGTACGTGCCGAGCCGCTCCGGCGGCACCGCGGCGTCCTCCCAGCCGGACAGCGCCTTGCCGGGCAACGTGCGCGTGGCCAGGCCGGCGCCCTCCTCGCGGATGCGCCACAGGACAGCCTGCTCGGCGGCGGACTCGACGAGCCGCGCGTCGACGGCGGAGGTGGCGGCGCGCGCCTTCATGACCCGCTCGGCGACGTCGTCGGCGTCGTCGCCGGCGATCTCCAGGAACAACCAGCCCTGTCCGGACGGCAGCGGCGGCACGGCCTTGCCGGCGGCACGGACGACGTCGACGATGCGCGAGTCGAGCCCCTCGCAGGCGGTGGGACCCAGGGGCAGGAGCGCGGGGACGTCGTCGGCGGCCTCGAACATCGACGGGTAGCCGAGGACGAGCAGCTGGCGGTGCAGCGGGTCCTGGACGAGCCGGACGGTCGCCCGGGTCATGGTGACGAGCGTGCCCTCCGTGCCGGCCATGAACGTCGAGACGTCGAAGCCGTGCTCCGGCAGCAGGTGCTCCAGCGAGTAGCCGGACACCTGGCGCCCGAACCGGCCGAGCTCGGTGCGGACGGTCTCCAGGCCCGAGCCGACGACGCGCTGGAGGTCGTCGAGGGTCGCGGACTCCACCGGCCCGGTGCCCAGGCTCAGCCGCTCCCCCGCCATGGTGACGACGTCGAGCGCGGCCACGTTGTCGGCGGTGCGGCCGTAGCCGAGCGCGCGCGAGCCGCAGGCGTTGTTGCCGATCATCCCGCCGATCGTGCAGCGCGTGTGCGTGGACGGGTCCGGGCCGAACCGCAGGCCGAGCGGCGTGACGACCCGCTGCAGGGCGGCGTGGACGACGCCCGGATCCACGACCGCGGTGCGTGCGTCCACGTCGACGTCGTGCACCCCATTCAGGTGCTTGGAGAAGTCGAGGACGATCCCGGTGCCCACGGCGTTGCCGGCGATGGACGTGCCGGCTCCGCGCGAGGTGAGCGGCACGCCGGTCTCCGCGGCCGCGTCGACCACCGCGAGCACCTCGTCGACGTCGCGCGGCCGGACCACGACCTGCGGCACGACGCGGTAGAGCGACGCGTCGCTGCTGTACAGGGCCCGCGTCAGCGACGAGTCGTCCACGTCTGCGACGCCACGCTTCCGCAGCGCGCTGACGACCTCGCGGCTCACCAAAGCTCGATCGACTCGGTGAGGATCCCGGCGACGTCGTCCTCGGTGACCTCCCGCGGCGCCGTGGCGAGCAGGCGTTGCTGCTTCATCGTGCCCTCCACCAGGGCGTCGACGTCGGAGGAGCCGTAGCCGATCTCGGCGAGCCCGGACGGGATGCCGACGTCGCGCATGATCCCGGTGAGGACGTCGGGCAGGAACTGCGACGCGTCGTCGGGGCGGTCGGCGTCGGGCGCGAGGAGCTGGGCCGCCCGGACGTGCCGGTCGGGCGCGGCGTCGAACGTGAAGCCGAAGGCCGCCGGCGCCGTGAGCGAGACGGCCATCCCGTGCGGCACCATCGCGTGGTCGGCGTCGTAGCCGTCGGGCCGGAAGTCGCGGACCTGACCGGCGATCGGGTAGGCGTTCGCGTGCGGGATGTGCACACCGGCGTTGCCGAAGCCGAGGCCGGCGAACGTGGCTGCCATGGCCACCTGGATGCGCGCCTCGAGGTCCGAGCCGCGCTGGACGGCCGTGCGGAAGGCGCCGGCCATCAAGGTCAGCGCCTGCTCGGACCACAGGTCCGAGATCGGGTTGGAGCCGCAGTACGGGACGCGCTCGCCCGCCGCCTTGTGCTCGTACGACGTGAACGGCCGCGCCGTGTAGCTCTCCAGGGCGTGGCACAGGATGTCGAGGCCGGCGGCCGCGGTGACGCCGGCCGGCTGCGTGACCGTGAGCTCGGGATCGACGACGGCGAGCGTCGGGCGCAGCCGGGGGTGCGAGATGCCGGTCTTCACCTGCTGGCTGACGACGTCGAGCACGCAGATCGTGGTGCTCTCGCTGCCCGTGCCGGTGGTGGTGGGGACAGCGACCAGCGGCAGGAGCGGGTTGGTGGGCGCCTGAGCGCGGCCGACCGGCGCGTTGACGTAGTCCATGAGGTCGCCGTCGTTGGTGACCAGCAGGTTGACCGCCTTCGCGGTGTCGATGCTGCTGCCCCCGCCCACCGCGACGATCGCGTCGAACGGTCCCTCCGAGCGGGCGAACTCGATTGCCTCGACCATGCTGCCGTCCGTGGGCTCGACGCGGGCTCGGTCGAAGACGACCGACTCGACGCCGTCGGCCCGCATGGCGTCCGCGATCTCCTGCGGCGTGCCCGTGGCGGCCACGCCGGGATCGGTGACGACGAGCACGCGGCGGGCGCCCAGCTCCCGGACGTCGTGCCCGAGCTCGTGCCGTGCGCCGACCCCGAACTTGAGTCCGGGAGCACCATAGGTGAAGACGCTCTCGGGTCGGTCGGGCCGGAACCCGGTCGGGCCTGTCACGGGGTTCTCCTCAGGATGGAAGAATGACGACGACGTGATGCCGAGAATACGACCCCGACGCGGGTCGACCGGCACCACCTACGCGGAAGGGAACAGATGAGGAAACGAGCCGCCGTGGTCGTGGCTGCGCTCACGGTGCTCGTCGGACTCACCGCGTGCGACTCCGACGGCGACCAGCCGCCGCTCAGCTCGTCGTCGATCAGTCCCACCCCGACGCCGGCCGACGTCTCCGAGCACGAGTCCGGACCGGACAGCCCCATTGCGTACGGCCTGCAGGTCCCGCGCGGCGCCACACAGCTGGGGCCGCTCGTCCGCTACCGCAGCGCCGCCCTGATCGCCGCCTACCAGCCGGAGCTCGACGCCGCGCTCGCCCAGAAGGAGGCGGAGGACCAGCGCAAGCGTGCGGAGGCCGAGGCCCAGGGCACCCCGCTGCCGTCGCCCACCCCCACGCCCACGAACGGGAGCCGGCCGGGCGACGACACGTTCAAGCCGATCGAGAACCCGCCCAAGCCGGACACCACGGTCTCCCTCATGCGGATCGACGGGTCGCCCACCGAGGTGCTGCGCCGGATGGTCGCGCAGATCGCCACCGTGCTCCCGGACGCGCACCTGGTGCTCGACGACCTCGACGAGTACTGCAAGGCCAAGGACCGTCGCATCCAGCACTGCGACGTCAGCGCCGAGGGCGAGACCAAGAACAAGCGCCAGCTGCGGATCACCCTCTCGGTCGACCCGGGTGACGTCGTCACGCGCACGTCGCCACCGTCGGCCCACGAGAACCCGATCATGGTGCTGAAGGTCGCCTACATCGGCGACCCGCGCCGCGGCCAGGTCGACCGCCAGAAGGACGGCGACGTCGACGTGCCGCAGAACGCCCCGGGCAAGGACACCTCCGACTTCATCTGGCCGAAGATGGACGTCGACTCCCCGCCCACCACGAGCCTGCTGAACGGCTGGAAGGCCCCGCTCGGCGCGTCGATCCTGCTCAGCGGCTACCGGCCGCGGTTCGTCGCGCTCGCCACGGAGACCGCCGTGCAGGCCGACCAGATCGCGTCGGACTTCGTCTCGACCGTCGGCACCCCCACGAAGGACGTCGTCGAGGACCTGAACGAGGTCAGCACCACCTACACGGCCGAGCGCAAGAACGGCGAGCGGGCCACCGCCACCTACGTCCTGTCGGCGCGAGGCAACTACGCGATGCTCTTCTACGACCCGCCGGCCAAGAAGAAGTGATCCAGGTTCTCGAGCACGTGCTCGACCACCGGTAGCAGCCGGCCCGGCGCCTTGTCCGGTGCTCGCGGCGGCAGCTCGTCGAGCGGCACCCAGCGCGCGAGGTCCGTGGTGCCGTCCGTCTCGGTCACGCGGGGCTCTCCCCCGGGCTCGATCTCGACGGCGTAGAGCAGGTGCACGCCGTGGTAGTCCTCGTACATGTCGCCACGGCCGACCTCCACGACGTGCACGTGGTGGACGTCGACCAGCCGCTGGCTCGCGACCCGGAGCCCGGTCTCCTCGTACAGCTCGCGTCCCACCGCGTCGTGCGGCGACTCACCGTGATCGACGCCGCCACCGGGCAGCGCCCACCACCCGGCCGGGTAGCCGATCGCGGAGATGCGGGTGAGCAGCAACGCGTCGTCCCGCACGACGACGGCATACGCTCCCAGGCGCTGCGTCTGCGACGGGCGGTTCTCAGGCTCCACAACTAGAGTCAACCATCATGAGCGCGCTCGAACCGCTGCCCGTCTCGACCGCTCCGGTGAAGGAGCGCGTCGCGTACCTCGACAACGCTCGCTACTGGGTGATGCTGCTCGTGGTCATCGGCCACTCGCTCACCCAGTTCACCGACATGGACTCGGCCCGCGGCGTGTACGTGTGGATCTACGCGTTCCACATGCCGTTCTTCGTCCTGATCTCCGGCTACACGGCGCGCCGCTACATGGGCGACGCCCGGCAGGTGCGGCGCATCGTCAGCACCCTCGTGGTGCCCTACCTCATCGTCGAGACGTCGATGCAGCTGATCACGCGGCACTACACCGGCGACCCGGACCCGATGATGATCCTGTCGCCGCAGTGGCTGGCCTGGTTCATGGCCGCACTGTTCGTCTGGCGCCTCACGACGCCGATCTGGCGGGCCCTGAAGTACCCGATCACGACGTCGATCATCATCTCGCTGACCGTGGGCCTGTTCGAGATCCCGAACGTGCTGGCGCTGCCGAAGATCCTCGGCTTCCTGCCGTTCTGGGTGGTCGGGCTGCACATGAACCGGCAGGTCTTCGAACGGCTCACCGAGGTGCGGGTGCGCGTGGTGTCGGCGATCGTGCTCCTGACCGCCTTCGTGATCTGCTACGTGTACTCCTCCGGCTGGACCACCGACTGGCTGCTCTGGAAGCAGCGCTACGACGAGTCCCCGCTCGGGGCCACCCCGGTAGAGGGGATCACCCAGCGCGCCGAGCTGCTCGTCGTGGGCTTCGTGCTGACGTTCGCGGCCCTCTCGCTCGTGCCGAAGAGCAAGTCGTGGACGACGGCCCTCGGCGGCCGCACGTTCTACTGCTACCTGCTGCACGGCTACGTGATCCTGATCCTCAACCTGAAGTACGACGTGTTCGAGGACCTCACCGAGTACGGCGCCGGCGCGGCCGTGCTGGTCATCCTCGGCGCCGTCGTCCTGGCCAACCTGCTGATGACGCCGATCGTCGCGAAGGTCTTCCGCCCGGTGTTCGAGCCCAGGCTGACCTGGCTGTTCCGGGAGATCCCGAAGCCCGACAAGCCTGCTGAGAAGAAGCAGGCAACAGCCGGCGTCTGACGATGTGATCTCGATACACCTGCTCGCAGAGCTCGCAGGCACTCGATCACCGAGCGAGCGCGCGCTGCCACTCGCTGGTCGAGTGCCCGGCGAGCGCCAGCGAGCCGGGTGTATCGAGACCAGAAGGCGAAGGCCCCCGCCGGGGCGGGGGCCTTCGTGTGGTGCGTGCGTGCTGGTTACTCGTACGACGTGAAGTCGAAGTCGTCGAGCTGGACCGGCGTGCCGTCGGCGTTGCCGAACCCGTAGTCGTAGGAGTCGTAGCCGGTGACCGCGTACGCGGCCTGGCGGGCCTCCTCGGTGGGCTCGACCCGGATGTTCCGGTACCGCTCCAGGCCGGTGCCGGCCGGGATCAGCTTGCCGATGATGATGTTCTCCTTCAGGCCACGCAGCGAGTCGGACTTGCCGTGGATCGCCGCGTCGGTGAGGACGCGGGTCGTCTCCTGGAAGGAGGCGGCCGACAGCCACGACTCGACGGCCAGCGAGGCCTTCGTGATGCCCATCAGGACCGGACGGCCGGAGGCGGGGGTGCCACCCTCGGCGACGACCCGACGGTTCTCCTCCTCGAACCGGGCACGATCGGCCAGGTCACCGGGGATGAGGTCGGAGTCGCCCTGCTCGATGACCGTCACGCGACGGAGCATCTGGCGCACGATGATCTCGATGTGCTTGTCGTGGATGGCCACGCCCTGGCTCCGGTAGACCTCCTGGACCTCGTCCACGAGGTGCTCCTGCGCCCGGCGGACACCCAGGATGCGCAGGACCTCCTGGGGGTCGGGCGTGCCGTGCGTGAGCTGGTCGCCCACCTCGACGCGATCGCCGTCCTGGACCATCAGACGCGCACGCTTGGTGACCGGGAACTCCAGCGGCTCGCCGCCGTCGTCCGGGGTCACGACCACCTTGCGGGCCTTGTCCGTGTCGTCGATCGTGACGCGACCGGCGACCTCGGTGATCGGCGCCTTGCCCTTGGGCTGGCGGGCCTCGAACAGCTCGACCACGCGCGGCAGACCGTGCGTGATGTCGTCACCGGCCACACCACCGGTGTGGAAGGTGCGCATCGTCAGCTGCGTGCCGGGCTCACCGATGGACTGGGCCGCGATGGTGCCGACGGCCTCGCCGATGTCGACGAGCTTGCCGGTGGCCAGCGAGCGGCCGTAGCACTTGGCGCACGTACCGGCCTTCGCCTCGCAGGTCAGGACCGTGCGGACCTTGACCTCCTCGACGCCGGCCGCGATGAGCTCGCCGATCTCGACGTCGCCGAGATCGCCGCCGGCCTCCACGAGCACCTCGCCCGACGTCGGGTGGGTGATCGCCGTGGCCGCGCTGCGCGAGTACGCCGAGGTCTCGACGTTCTCGGCCGCCACCAGGGTGCCGTCGTCCAGACGCGTCGCGATGGTCTTGGGCAGACCACGCTCGGTGCCGCAGTCGTCCTCACGGATGATGACGTCCTGGCTCACGTCGACGAGTCGACGCGTCAGGTAGCCGGAGTCGGCCGTGCGGAGCGCCGTGTCGGCGAGACCCTTGCGAGCACCGTGGGTGGCGATGAAGTACTCGACCACCGACAGGCCCTCGCGGAAGTTCGCCTTGATCGGACGCGGGATGATCTCGCCCTTCGGGTTGGCCACCAGGCCTCGCATCGCGGCGATCTGACGCACCTGCATCATGTTGCCGCGGGCGCCGGAGTTGACCATCATCCAGATCGGGTTGTTGTCGTCGTTCTTGAAGACGGTCTCCATCTCCGCCGACACCTCGGCCGTGGCCTGCGTCCAGATCTCGATGAGCTCCTGACGCCGCTCGTCCTCGGTGATCAGACCGCGGTCGAACTGCTGCTGGACCTTGGCCGCCTGACCCTCGAACTTGGCCAGGATCTCCGGCTTGCTCGGCGCCGTGACGACGTCGTCGATGGAGATCGTGACGCCGGAACGGGTGGCCCAGTGGAAGCCGGTGTCCTTCAGGTTGTCGAGGGCGACGCCCACGTCGACCTTGGAGTACCGCTCGGCGAGGTCGTTGACGATGACGCCGAGCTCCTTCTTGCCGACCTGCCAGTCGACGTACGGGTAGTCCTCGGGCAGCGCCTGGTTGAAGATCGCGCGACCGAGCGTGGTCTTCTTCGACTCCACCGTGCCGTCGTGCGACGGGATGCGGATCGTGACCTTGCTCTGCAGCGTGATCTCGCGGCGGTCGAACGCCATGATCGCCTCGGCCACCGAGCTGAACGCCCGGCCCTCCCCCGGCTCGCCGTCACGGTCGAGCGTCAAGAAGTACAGGCCGATGATCATGTCCTGCGTCGGCATGGTGACGGGGCGACCGTCGGCCGGCTTCAGGATGTTGTTCGTCGACAGCATGAGGATGCGGGCCTCGGCCTGCGCCTCCGCGCTGAGCGGCAGGTGCACGGCCATCTGGTCGCCGTCGAAGTCGGCGTTGAACGCCGAGCAGACGAGCGGGTGGATCTGGATGGCCTTGCCCTCGATCAGCTGCGGCTCGAACGCCTGGATGCCCAGACGGTGCAGCGTGGGCGCACGGTTCAGCAGCACCGGGTGCTCGGTGATGACCTCTTCGAGGA
Source organism: Aeromicrobium terrae (assembly GCF_008039565.1). Taxonomy (GTDB): domain Bacteria; phylum Actinomycetota; class Actinomycetes; order Propionibacteriales; family Nocardioidaceae; genus Aeromicrobium; species Aeromicrobium terrae. The sequence continues at coordinate 183,513 of NZ_VDUX01000005.1, read as the reverse complement.
CGTCCCACACCTCGGCGCGCACGCCGCGCTCGACCATGCGCTTCGCACTCTTGATGTTCTGCGCGTGGTTGAGGTCGACGAGCCGCTTCATGACGAACGGCTTGAACAGCTCGATCGCCATCTGCTTCGGCAGGCCGCACTGGTGCAGCTTGAGCTGCGGGCCGACGACGATGACCGAACGGCCGGAGTAGTCGACGCGCTTGCCGAGCAGGTTCTGGCGGAAGCGACCCTGCTTGCCCTTGAGCATGTCGGAGATCGACTTCAGCGGACGGTTGCCCGGTCCGGTGACCGGACGGCCGCGGCGGCCGTTGTCGAACAGCGAGTCGACGGCCTCCTGGAGCATCCGCTTCTCGTTGTTGACGATGATCTCCGGCGCACCGAGGTCGAGCAGGCGCTTGAGCCGGTTGTTGCGGTTGATCACGCGGCGATAGAGGTCGTTCAGGTCCGACGTGGCGAAGCGGCCACCGTCGAGCTGGACCATCGGGCGCAGCTCCGGCGGGATCACCGGGACGGCGTCGAGGACCATGCCCTCGGGCTTGTTGCTGCTGCCCAGGAACGCGGAGACGACCTTGAGGCGCTTGAGCGCACGGGTCTTCTTCTGGCCCTTGCCGGTGGCGATGATCTCGCGCAGCGACTCGGCCTCGGCGTCGAGGTCGAAGCTCTGCAGGCGCTTCTGGATCGCCGTGGCGCCCATGTAGCCCTCGAAGTACTTGCCGAAGCGGTACGTCATCTCGCGGTACAGGAGCTCGTCGCCCTCGAGGTCCTGGACCTTGAGGTTCTTGAAACGGTCCCAGACCTCTTCCAGACGGTGGATCTCGCGGTTGTGGCGGTCCTCGATCTGGCGGAGCTCACGCTCGGCGGCGTCGCGGATCTTGCGCTTCGCGTCGGCCTTGGCCTCCTCGGCCTCGAGGACCGCGAGGTCCTCCTCGTACTTCACCGAGCGCTTGTTCTTCTCGTCGTCGCGACGGTCCTTGAGCTGCTTGATCTCCAGCTCGATCTTCGACTCGAGCGAGGAGAGGTCGCGGTGACGCGCCTCCTCGTCGACGTGCGTGATCATGTACGCGGCGAAGTAGATGACCTTCTCGAGGTCCTTCGGAGCGAGGTCGAGCAGGTAGCCGAGCCGGCTCGGCACACCCTTGAAGTACCAGATGTGCGTGACCGGGGCGGCGAGCTCGATGTGGCCCATGCGCTCGCGGCGCACCTTGGACCGCGTGACCTCGACACCGCAGCGCTCGCAGATGATGCCCTTGAAGCGCACCCGCTTGTACTTGCCGCAGTAGCACTCCCAGTCGCGCGTGGGACCGAAGATCTTCTCGCAGAAGAGGCCGTCACGCTCGGGCTTGAGCGTGCGGTAGTTGATCGTCTCAGGCTTCTTGACCTCGCCGAACGACCACTGACGGATGTCGTCGGCGGTGGCGAGGCCGATCTTGAGCTGATCGAAGAAGTTGACGTCAAGCATCTAGTTCAGTTCCTTCTTTCTCAGACTTCTTCGACGGAGCTGGGCTCACGGCGGGACAGGTCGATGCCGAGCTCCTCGGCGGCACGGAAGAGGTCTTCCTCCGCGTCGCGCATCTCGACGGCGGCGCCGTCGGAGTTCAGCACCTCGACGTTGAGGCACAGGGACTGCATCTCCTTGACCAGCACCTTGAACGACTCCGGGATGCCGGGCTCGGGCACGTTCTCGCCCTTGACGATGGCCTCGTAGACCTTGACGCGGCCGAGGATGTCGTCGGACTTGATCGTGAGGAGCTCCTGCAGGGCGTAGGCGGCACCGTAGGCCTCGAGGGCCCAGACCTCCATCTCACCGAAGCGCTGGCCGCCGAACTGGGCCTTACCGCCGAGCGGCTGCTGGGTGATCATCGAGTAGGGGCCGGTCGAACGGGCGTGGATCTTGTCGTCGACCAGGTGGTGCAGCTTGAGCATGTACATGTAGCCGACCGAGACCGGGTCCGGGAACGGCTCGCCGGAGCGGCCGTCGAACAGCCGCGCCTTGCCCTCCGGGCCGACGAGACGGTCGCCGTCGCGGTTCGGGAGCGTGGAGGCCAGCAGGCCGGTGATCTCGTCCTCGCGCGCACCGTCGAAGACCGGGGTGGCGATGTTGGAGTCGGCCGGCGCCTCGGAGGCACCGATCTTCTTCAGTCGCTTCTGCCAGTCCTCGGTGGCGCCCTCGACCTTCCAGCCGGCCTTCGCGACCCACCCGAGGTGGGTCTCGAGGACCTGGCCGACGTTCATGCGGCCGGGGACACCGAGCGGGTTGAGCACGATGTCGACGGGCGTGCCGTCCTCCAGGAACGGCATGTCCTCGACCGGAAGGATCTTGGAGATGACGCCCTTGTTGCCGTGGCGGCCCGCGAGCTTGTCGCCGTCGCTGATCTTGCGCTTCTGCGCGACGTAGACGCGGACGAGCTGGTTCACGCCGGGGCTGAGCTCGTCGCCCTCCTCGGCGTCGAACACGCGGACGCCGATGACGGTGCCGGACTCGCCGTGCGGGACCTTCAGCGAGGTGTCGCGCACCTCGCGCGCCTTCTCACCGAAGATCGCGCGGAGCAGGCGCTCCTCCGGGGTGAGCTCGGTCTCGCCCTTGGGCGTGACCTTGCCGACCAGGACGTCGCCGTTGCCGACCTCGGCGCCGATGCGGATGATGCCGCGCTCGTCGAGGTTGGCCAGGACCTCCTCGGAGACGTTCGGGATGTCCCGGGTGATCTCCTCCGGACCCAGCTTGGTGTCGCGCGCGTCGACCTCGTGCTCCTCGATGTGGATCGAGGTGAGGAGGTCGTCCTGCACGACGCGCTGGCTGAGGATGATCGCGTCCTCGTAGTTGTGGCCCTGCCAGGGCATGAAGGCGACGAGCAGGTTGGTGCCCAGCGCCATCTCGCCCTGGTCGGTGCAGGGACCGTCGGCCAGCGGCGTGCCGACCTCGACCCGGTCACCCTCGGTGACCAGCGGACGCTGGTTCGTGCAGGTGCCCTGGTTCGAGCGGCGGAACTTCGCCAGCCGGTACGTGGTGTAGGTGCCCTCGTCCTCGGCGATCTCGATCGCGTCGGCCGAGACCTCCTTGACGACGCCCGGCTTCTTGGCGACGGTCACGTCACCGGCGTCGACCGCGGCACGGAACTCCATGCCGGTGCCGACCAGCGGCGCGTCGTTGCGGATCAGCGGGACGGCCTGGCGCTGCATGTTGGAGCCCATGAGCGCGCGGTTGGCGTCGTCGTGCTCCAGGAACGGGATCAGCGCCGTGGCGACCGACACCATCTGGCGGGGCGAGACGTCCATGTAGTCGATCTCGCCGGCCGGCCGGAGCTCGGCCTCGCCGCCGCGCTGGCGCACCAGCACGGAGTCGTCGACGAACGCGCCGTTGTCCTTCAGCGGCGAGTTGGCCTGGGCGATGATGTAGCGGTCCTCGTCGGTGGCCGTGAGGTAGTCGATGTCGTCGGTGACCTTGCCCTTGACGACCCGGCGGTACGGCGTCTCGATGAAGCCGAACGAGTTGATCCGGCCGTACGAGGCCAGCGAGCCGATCAGGCCGATGTTCGGGCCTTCCGGCGTCTCGATCGGGCACATGCGGCCGTAGTGCGACGGGTGGACGTCACGGACCTCGTAGCCCGCGCGCTCACGCGACAGACCACCCGGGCCGAGGGCGTTCAGGCGCCGCTTGTGCGTCAGGCCGGCCAGCGGGTTGTTCTGGTCCATGAACTGGCTGAGCTGCGACGTGCCGAAGAACTCCTTCAGCGCGGCGACGACCGGCCGGATGTTGATCAGCGTCTGCGGCGTGATGGCCTCGACGTCCTGCGTGGTCATGCGCTCGCGGACGACGCGCTCCATGCGGGCCAGGCCGGTGCGGAGCTGGTTCTGGATCAGCTCGCCGACCGTGCGCATGCGGCGGTTGCCGAAGTGGTCGATGTCGTCGGCCTCGACCACGGTGGGTCCGGCCGGGGCGTCGATCTCGGTCTCGCCGGCGTGCAGCGACACGATGTACTTGATCGCGGCCACGATGTCGTCGAGCTGCAGCGTCTGCTGGTCGAACGGCTCCTCGACACCGAGCTTCTTGTTGATCTTGTACCGGCCGACCTTGGCAAGGTCGTAGCGCTTGCCGTTGAAGTAGTAGTTGTCCAGCAGCGTCTGCGCGGCCTCCTGCGACGGCGGCTCGCCCGGACGCAGCTTGCGGTAGATGTCCAGCAGCGCCTGCTTCTGGACCTCCGCGTTCACCTGCTCCTCGGTGACCGGCTCGCCCTTGGCGCGCTTCTCGAGGTCCTCACGGACGGCGGCGGACTTGATGGAGTCCTTCTCCAGCGTGAGCGCGATGGACTCGTAGCCCTCGAACTCCTTGAGGATCTTCTCGTCGCTCCAGCCGAGCGCCTTGAGCAGGATCGTGACGCTCTGCTTGCGCTTGCGGTCGAGACGGACGCCGACGAGGTCGCGCTTGTCGATCTCGAACTCCAGCCACGCACCGCGCGACGGGATGACCTTGGCGGTGTAGATGTCCTTGTCGGACGTCTTGTCCGGCGTGCGCTCGAAGTAGACGCCCGGGGAACGGACGAGCTGCGAGACGACGACACGCTCGGTGCCGTTGATGATGAACGTGCCCTTGTCCGTCATCAGCGGGAACTCGCCCATGAAGACGGTCTGGGACTTGATCTCGCCGGTCTCGTTGTTCATGAACTCGGCGGTGACGAACAGCGGCGCGGCGTACGTGACGTCGCGGTCCTTGCAGTCCTCGACCGAGTACTTCGGAGGCTCGAAGCGGTGGTCGCGGAACGACAGGCTCATCGTCTCGGAGAAGTCTTCGATCGGGGAGATCTCCTCGAAGATCTCCTCGAGACCGGACTTGGTGGAGACGTCGGTACGCCCGGCGGCGACGGCCTTCTCGACCTCCGCCTTCCAGGCGTCGGAGCCGATCAGCCAGTCGAAGCTGTCGGTCTGGAGAGCCAGGAGCTCAGGAACCTCGAGGGGTTCGGAGATCTTGGCGAAGGAGATGCGGCGGGGGCTGTTCTGGGCGTTCTGAGCGGTAGCGGCGGCGGAGCGCGAGGCGGCCAAGAGGGATCCTTCCGAGGGCTCGCAATGTGGCCACGGTCAGTGGCGCACTGATATGGACTTCGGCGCACGCCACGACACCCCAGTCAAGGGCATGACAAGCAGGCGAGGTGGGCGCGAAAGTTCAGTCTAACGCGCCGTACCGAACGAATGCAAGGGTGGTCCTTGACAAATCCCGATTCGTGCGGAACGCTTTTCGGTTTTCCCTGTTGCCAGAGGGTCTTGCTGCTGCTAGAGCGCCTTGATGTCGTCCACGAGCCAGGTGCCGTCGTGCTTGACCATCGACATCGTGATCCGGTTCGCGAAGACCGTGGGCTCCTTCGAGCCGTCGGCCAGGCGGGCCTGGTCGATGAACACCAGCACCTCGGCGCGGTCGGGGTCGCAGGTGGTGCCGCAGTCGACGGCGGCGGCGTCGCGCGTGCTGGCCTTCACCTGGATCTTGCGCTGCGGGGCGAGGTCGTTGAGCGCCGGCGAGATCGACTCGAACTTCTTCGCGAACGACGACGTCATGGTGGCCTTGGCGTCGTCCATGTGGTCGTCGAGCTTGTCGTACTCGTAGGAGAAGATCGTCTCCGCGGCGCTGGACGCGGTGGAGGCCGCCTTGTCGTGCGCCTCCACGATGCCGTGCGAGTCCTGCCAGTCGTTCCACCCGCGGATGCCGAAGACCACGCCGAACACGACGGCGGCCACGGCGACGGCGACCAGCCCGAGGAACGGCAGGGACGGGAGACGGCGCGACGACTCCCCCGGTTCGGCCGGGATCGTGCTCGCGTCGACGGTCTCGGGCTCAACCGCCGGAGCCGGCTTGGTCTTGGGACGCGCCGGCTTGGCGACGGGCTTGGCGACCTTCGCCGGCTTCGCGACCGGTGCCGGCTTCGGGGCCTTCGCTGCGGGCGCGGGCTTGGCGGCCTTGGCCGGCTTGCGCTTGGCGGCCGGCTTGGCCGGCGCGGGTGGGGCCGGCTTGCTCTCGCCGGCGATGCGGCGGCGGCGCGGCGGCTGCGGGGGCTGTGACGAGCTCACTGGTCTCCCCCCTCGGTCGGCGTCGGGCTGGGCGTCGGGGTCGGCGTGCCGACCGAGGCCTGCAGCGGCGCGACCGACTCGAACTGGCTCACCCGCCACAGGCCCTTCTGGCGGGCGAACGTCACCTTCCAGCGGAAGCGGCGCTCGACGGCGGCCTCGTCCGCGTCGGTGGTGATCTTCGCGTTGACCGCGACCAGCGCCACGGCGGAGTCGCCGTCGATGGAGTCGACCGCCACCTGCAGGACCTTGGCGCTGCCGCTCTTCTGGTCCTTGCCCTTGATGGCGTCGAAGACCGCGTTCGTGACGGTGGTGAACTCCTTGAAGTACGACGGCGTCAGCAGCGGTCGCATCCGCTTCTGGTAGTCGGCCTTCTCCGTGACGGAGTACGTGTTGTAGGTGACGGCGAAGTCGCGCGCCCGCTGCTCCACCGCGCCCCGGGCGCCGCCGCCGTCGTCACCGTCGCTGAGGCGAGGGATGATCAAGCCGGCCGCGCCCACCAGCACCCCGACGACCGTGAGGACGATCAGCAGACGTACCAGGGAAGAGGCGGATCTCAGCTCGTCGCCGGACCGAGCAGAAGCCACGTCCACGAGTCCTTTCCAGAGGTGGAGGCCACCCCTGCGCGATCAAGGTTGATGTCCGACTTCGACGGGGTGCGGGGGACCTTCTTGCCATTCTTGCAGTCGGTATCAACATCGAACGGGATGTCGCCCAGCTGGTCGGGCGTGCGGATCGGACGGTAGCCGCCGTCGTTCTGGTTCTCGCGGCAGACCGGGCCGGAGCCGCCGGGCTGCGGCGGCTCGCCGGTGGCGATCAGGCCGAAGGTCGCGTCGAACTCGCCCTTGCTGCCGGTGCGCTTGCTCGGGGCGATGACGCTGAAGCCGCCGTCGACGAGGTACGGGTACAGGATCGCGATCGCCTCGAGGCCCTTGTGGTACTTGTCGAGCGGCACCGTGGCGATGCGCAGGTCGTTGAAGACCGACGTGAGGTCCTTCTGGTTCTCGTCGACGACCTCACGGATCTCCTTCGCGCCGGAGGTGCCCTGGTCGAGCAGGCGCCGGAGGTCGGGGTCGGCGTCGACGAGCGTGTCGGAGAACTTCGCCAGGTTCGACGAGAAGGTGGCCAGCTCGCTCTGCTTGTCCATCTGCGTGCGGAGCACGCTCGAGGAGCTGCGGATCAGCTGCTGGGTGACGCCGATGTTCTCCTCGGCGGCCGTCACGAACTCGGTGCTCGTGTCGATGATGCGGCCGAGGTCGCGCCCGGTGCCCTCGAAGGCGCGGCCGAGCTCGTCGATCAGCGTCTGCAGGCTCTCGGTGTCGACGGACTTCACCAGGTCGTTGACGTCGATCAGCAGCGTGGAGGCGTCGATCGGGACCCGGGTGTCCTTCGTCGGGACGGTGGAGCCGGCCTTCAGGTACGGGCCGGTGTCGCGCCGCGGCTGCAGGTCGACGAACTGCTCGCCGACGGCCGACTTGTTGGCCACGGCGACGAGGAGGTCGTCGGGGATCTTCGGCGCCGACTTCTCGATGTCGAGCCGGATCTTGACGCCTTCCTTGACGAACGTCAGCTTGCCGACCTTGCCCACCGCGATGCCGCGGTACGTGACCTGGGCGCCGGCGAAGATGCCGCCGGAGTCGGCGAACGTGGCCGTGACCGGGAAGGTGCGGTCGACGACGAGACGGTCGACCTGCGCGTACTTGCCGCCGACGAAGGCGCCGCCGAGCAGCGTGATGATCGCGAACGCGATCAGCTGGATCTTGGTGAATCGAGTGATCATCGTGCCACCGCCGGTCCGACGAGGAGGCGCCCGACATCGAGCCGGTCCGCCTTGGCGATGCTGGTCGCCGGCGTGCGGCACAGGCCGAGCAGGGAGCAGAACACGGGAGCCGCCTTGGGGTCCTTGCTGGACTTCGGTGACGACGCCTTGCCGAGCCCGTCGACCAGCCCGGTGAGACCCTTCGTGGCGTCGGTGGGGCTCTTCGGCTGCGCGGTCTTGGGCGCCGGGAGCGTCGGGGCGCCGGCCTTCACGAGCGAGACGATCATGGCGATCAGCGACTTCACCTGGTCGGTGTTGAGGTTCAGGTTGATGTCGAGGTTCGCGTAGTCGCCGTAGCAGGCGCCGTTGTGCACGGTGCTGGCGATCTTGTCGGCCGGCGTCTTCTTGGTGCCGTCACCACAGCTGACCAGCGCGCGCGACAGGGAGTCGCCGACGATCGCGTCGCTGAACGGGAACGACAGGATGATCTCGGAGACCTTGGCCAGGTTGTCGCCGGCGTTGGCGAGCTCGCGCAGCACCGGGGCCAGGTTCTTGAGATCGGCCAGGGTGTCGGCCTTCGAGCGGCGGATGACGCCGGTGGCGACGTCGCCGAGCTTGTCGAGCGACTGCAGCAGTCCGACGAGGTCGTCGCGCTGGCCGTTGACGACCCGGAGGGCCTCCGGGAGGTCGTCGAGCGCGTGCGTGATGGCGGCCTTCTGCTGGTTCGTAGTGATCGCGAGGCGGTTCACCTTCTCCAGCGACGTGAGCAGGGCCTGCTTGTTGTCGTCGAGCTGGCCGAGGAACGTCGAGGTGCTCTGGAGCAGCTGCTTGACCTCGGGCTCGTTGCCGTCGAGCGAGGCGTTGAGCTCGCGGACGATGGTGTTGACCTTGTCGAGGCCGCCGCCGTTGAACAGCAGGGAAGCCGCGCCGAAGACCTGCTCGATGTCCGGGTTGGCGCCCGAGCGGTCGAGCGGGATGACGTCGCCGTTGCTCAGCCGGCCGGTGCCGCCGTTGGCCGGCGGGGCGAGCGACACGAACTTCTCGCCGAGGAGGCTGGTCTGGCGGATGGTGGCCTGGGCGTTGTCCGGGAGCTCGACCTTCCCGTTGATCTCCAGGGTGACCTCGGCGTTCCAGCCCTTGCGCTTGACGTCGGTGATCTTGCCGACCGCGATGTCGTCGACGCGGACCGCGCTCTGCGGGACCAGGTCGAGGACGTCGCGGAACTCGACCTTCACCGTGTAGGGGTGGTCGCCGACGTCGGCACCGCCGGGCAGCGGCACGTTGTACGGCGAGAAGCCACAGCCGGAGAGCACGAGACCCGAGGCCAGCGTCACCATGAGCGCGCTCAGCCGAGTGCTGTGTCGGATCCTCATCAGTTCACCGCCAGCATGTCGGCGACCGAGTCGTTCATGCGGTCGGGGCGTTCGACGGGAGCGGAGGCGGCCGGCGAGCGCGGCAGCGTGGGCAGCAGGCCGTCCACGATGTCCGCGAGACCGTCGCACAGCTGGCCGGAGGCGGGCACCGGCTCGGCGAGGATGTTGCAGAAGACGCTGACCGGGTCGCCGAGCAGGCCGCCGACCAGGTTGATCAGGTTCGACCGGTTGTCGAGCGTGCCGACGCCGGGGTTGCCGTTGTAGGTGACGGCGACGTTCGACAGCGCCGTGGGGCCGCCGACCGCGATCTTCTCCAGGTCGTCCTGGTGGTTGGCCAGGACGCGGGCGATTCGCTGCAGGTTGTCGACGTTGCCGCGCAGCTCGCTGCGGTTCTCCTTGACCAGCGTGCGGACGTCGATCAGGGCCTTGCTGAGCGCCTCGAGCGTGCCCTTGAGGTCCTCGCGCTCGCCCTCGAGCACCTGGGAGACCTGCGCGGTGCTGTCGAAGAACGCGCGCACCGACTGGTCGTTGCGCTGGAGCAGGTCGACGAACTGGTTCACCTCGCGCACGCTGCCGAACAGGTTGTCCTTGTTGTCGGACAGCGTCTTGCTGAGCCGGCCGAAGTTCTTCAGCGTCTGGTTGAGCTGGGCGCCCTGGCCGTTCAGCTGGTCGGCGGAGTCCTCGATGATGTTGCTCAGCGCGCCGTCCTTGTTGGCGCCCTTCGGGCCGAGGGCCACGGAGAGGTCGTCGATGGACTGGAAGATCTTGTCGAGCTCGACCGGCACGGCCGTGCGGTCGATGCTGAGCCGGGCGCCGTCGGCCAGCACGGGCCCGCCGGAGTAGGCCGGGGTCAGCTGGACGAATCGGTCGCCGACGATCGCGGGCGAGACGATGACCGCCTTCACGTCGTCGGGCAGCTTGACGTCGCTCTTGTACGACAGGGTGGCGCGCACCGAGTCCCCGCGCGCCTTCAGCTTGTCGACCTTGCCCACGGCGACGCCGAGGATCTTGACGTCGGAGCCGACGTACAGCGAGTTGGTGGACTCGAAGTCGACGGTGAGCTTGCGGGTGTCGTTGCCGCCGGCGAACACGACGAGCATCGCGAGCAGGAGCGCCAGGACGACGAACGCCCCGATCACCTTGGTCAGGCCGGAGAACCGGTTCATCACGGTGGTCATCCGCCACCCCCGATCTTCACGTAGGTCTCGAACCAGGGTCCGACACCGAGGGCGTTGGAGAACACCCGGAAGAAGCCGGGAAGCACGCGCAGCGACTCGTCGAGGCTGGCCTCGTTCTTGCGCAGCATCGTGGTGACCGTGTCGAGCTGGGTGAGCGCCGGCTTGAGGTCGGCGCGCGTGTCCTTGACCAGGGCGCTCAGCTCCGTGGAGATCTGCTGCGTGGAGACCAGCAGCTGGTGGATGGCGTCACGCCGCGAGCTGACGGCCTGGAACAGCACCGCCGAGTCCTTGAACAGCGCCTCGAGCTGGTCGTTGCGGGCGTTCAGCACGCCGGTGACCTTCTTGAGGTTCTGCAGCAGCGTGTCGATCTGCTCGTCGCGGTCGGCCAGGTTGCGGGAGAGGTCGGAGACGCCCTTGATGGCGCCCTTGAACTCGCGCGGCGTCTTGGCGGCGACGTCGGACAGCGTGTTCAGCGCCTTGGAGATCTGGTCGACGTCCAGGGCGTCGGTGGTGACGCTGAGGTCGGAGAACGCGTCGACGACGTCGTACGGCGGCGTGGTCCGCGAGAGGGGGATCGTGCTGCCCTTCTTGAGGGTGCCGCTGCCGGACGGCTCGACCGCCAGGTAGGTGGCGCCCAGCAGCGTGCGGATGCCGACCGACGCACCGGTGTCGCGGCCGAGCTTCACGCCCTTGTCGAGCTTGAACTTCACGTCGACCTTGTCGCCGTCGAGCGAGACGCCCTGGACCTTGCCGACCGGCACGCCGGCGATGCGGACCTCGTTGCCCTTCTTCAGGGCGCCGATCTCGGCGAAGTCGGCGTGGTAGACGTCGCCAGCACCGATGATCGGGAGCTTGTCGGCACGGAAGGCGCCCAGCATCAGGAGCAGGATGACGGCGAAGCCGATCAGCCCGATGACGACGGGGTTGCGCTCGCGGAACGGTTTCATGGCTTGTTCCCCGCTCCCGGTCCGGGGTACTCCTCAGGCTCGGTCTTGCACCGCTCGCCGCCCGTGGGGACGTTGAGCAGCGGCACCAGCAGCTTCGCCAGGTTCGGCGGCACGCCGTCGAGGTGCACCTCGAGCTCGCAGACGTAGAAGTTGAAGAGGCTGCCGTTCGACGCCAGGTTGCTCACCTTCGTCAGCTTGATCGGCAGGATCTGCAGAGACTTGGAGAACTGGTTCAGGTTCTTCTTCTTGCTCAGGTTCTTCGTCAGGCGGTTGAGCTGCTTGACGTCCTCGGCGATGTCCGGCCGGCCCTGCACGAGCAGGTTCGACGTCTCGTTGGTGAGGTCGGAGATCGAGTCGATCGAGTCGAGGATCGCGTTGCGGTCCTTCTTCAGCCCGGTGACGAACTGCTGGAGCGTGCCGATGGTGTCGGAGAGCTCCTGGTCGCGGCTGCCCACCGTGTCGAGGACGTCGGAGAGGTTCGTGATGACGTCGCCGATGAGCTGGTCGCGGCCGGCCAGCGTGTTGGTGAGCGACGAGGTGCGGGCGAGCAGCGTCTGGACGTTGCCAGCCTCGCCCTGCAGGGTCTGCACGATCTCGTACGCGAACTTGTTGGTGTCGTCCGGCGAGAGCGCCTGGAACACCGGCTTGAAGCCGTTGAACAGGACGTTGAGGTCGAGCGCCTCCTGCGTGCGGTCCAGCGGGATGGTGTCGCCGGACTTGAGGCGCGCGGTGGAGCCCTCGGCCCCCTGCTCCAGGGCGAGGTACCGCTGGCCGACGAGGTTGCGGAACCGCGCCGTCACGGTGGTGTTCTTGGTGAGCGGCGTGTCCTTGTCGACGCGGAACGTCACGAGGGCCTTGTCGCGCTGGTAGACCTCGATCTTGTCGACCGAGCCGACCGAGACGCCGGCGATGCGGACGTCGTCGCCCTTGGCCATGCCGGTGGTGTCGGTGAAGACGGCCTTGTACGTGTCGTGGGCGCCGAACGAGCCGTTGCTCAGCGTGAGCATGAGGATCAGCGTCATCAGGCCGGTGAAGACGCAGAAGATGACCAGCTTGATCAGGGCGGACCAGGAGTCGCGGTCGAGCAGCTTCATCGGATGCTCACCTCCGACCCACGGATCACGGGGCTGAGCATGATGGAGGCGACGTCAGGCATCGCGCTGCCCGGCTTGCCGGCGACGGCGCCGGCCAGCTCGGCGAGCATGGCGCGCTGCTCGTCGGAGTCGACGGAGTCGAGGCTCGGGTCGACGAGGCCGTTGCTCGCCACGGCGGCGCGGTCGTAGTACGGGTTGCCCTTGAACTTCCCGAACTTGCCGTTGTGGTCGTTGTTGATGCCGATCAGCTGGTACACCTGCGCGGGGAAGGTCGGGAACGGCTTGGCCTGGCTCCAGGGGTCCGTCTTCAGGTCGCCCTGGTACTTCTTCAGGTCGTCGCACACGGCGCCGAGGCCGGCGGGGCCACCGGAGGGAAGGCGCGCGTGGTTGTTGACGTCGGCCGCCGGCGTGGCCGCGATCTGCGCCTTGGTGGGGATCTTGGCGTTCTCGTCGGCCTTGTACGCGGTGGGCTGGTCCGGGACGACCTCGAGGTCGATGTGGACCGTGCGGTTGCGCAGCACGCTGCTGGCGCGCGGCGTGAGGTAGCGCAGGCCGTTGAAGAAGCACGGGAACGTGGAGGAGTAGCGCGCCTCGACGTCGAGGATGGAGCGGCTCTGCTTGGCCAGCGCCTCCATGTTGGCGCCGTTGGCCTTGAAGAACGTGGTGAGGGTGTCGGCCAGCGACGTGCCCTCGTCGAAGAACGCGGCGAGCTGGGCCCGCTTGGAGACGATCGTGTTGCCGGTGGTGACCGTGTTCTCCAGCGTGCGGCCGATCTGCGGCATCGCGTCGGCATAGCTGTCGGAGACGTCGCCCAGCTGGACGAGGTCGGTGACGAGCTGCGGGACGTCCGGGTTCAGCGTCGTGAGGTAGTCGTTCAGCTTGACCAGCGTCTTGCCGAGCTTCTCGCCGCGACCGTCGAGCGCCTGCGAGACGGCGGACAGCGTGTACGACAGCTTGGCCGGGTCGATGGACTCGAGCAGCGGGTAGAGGTCGTTGAGCAGGGTCTCGACCTCGATCGGCACCTTGGCGCGCGTGATGGTGTCGCCGGCCTTGAGGTGCTGCTTGCTCGGCTCGTCCGGGGCGACCAGGGAGACGTACTTCTCGCCGAACAGCGTCTTGGGGATGATCTCCGCCGTGACGTTGGCCGGGACCTGGTCGATCATGTCGGGGTTCATGCCGAGCGTGATCTTGGCACCGTCCGGCGTGGACTCGATCTTGCGCACCTCGCCGACGATCATGCCGCGCAGCTTGATGTCGGCGTTGTCGGGGATGTTCAGGCCGGCCTTGTCACCGGTGAGGGTCACGTTGTCGTAGTTGACGAACGTCTTGTTGAAGAACGCGAACGTCAGCCAGATGAAGAACGCCATCAGCGCGACGAACGCGACGCCCAGCACCTTGAGGGAGGTGGGGCGTTCGGCGAATGCGGTCCGGGCCATGTCTCAGCCCGCCAGTCTGACGGTGACGGTGGTGCCCCAGATCGCCATGGAGGCGAGGAGGTCGACCACGTTGATGGCCACGATCGAGGTTCGGACGGCACGGCCCACGGCCACGCCCACGCCGGCGGGGCCGCCGCTGGCGTAGTAGCCGTAGTAGCAGTGGATGAGGATCACGACGACGGCGAAGATCAGCACCTTGCCGAACGACCACAGGACGTCGCCCGGTGGTAGGAACGTCGTGAAGTAGTGGTCGTAAGTGCCGCTGGACTGCCCGTTGATCTGCGTGATCGTGAGGCGCGTCGCGAAGTACGAGGACAGCAGGCCCACGATGTACAGCGGGATGACGGCGATGAGGCCGGCCAGCACGCGGGTGGTGACCAGGAACTGCATCGACGGGATGGCCATCACCTCGAGGGCGTCGACCTCCTCGGAGATGCGCATGGCGCCGAGCTGCGCGGTGAAGCCGCAGCCGACGGTGGCCGCGAGGGCGATGCCGGCGACGATCGGCGAGATCTCGCGGGTGTTGAAGTACGCCGAGACGAAGCCGGTGAGCGCCGCGGTGCCGAGCTGGTCGAGAGCCGCGTAGCCCTGGATGCCGACCTCGGTGCCGGTGAAGAAGCAGAGCGAGACGACCACGCCGATGGTGCCGCCGATGACCGCGAGCGCGCCGGAGCCCAGGGTGACCTCGGCGAGCAGCCGCACGATCTCCTTGCTGTAGTTCTTGATCGTGAACGGCACCGCGGCGAGCACGCGGATGTAGAAGAGCATCTGACGGCCCATGCCGTCGAGGGCCTCCGCGGGACGCTGCGCCAGACCGGCGAATCGGTTGTCAGCCATCGTCACATCCCCTTCGGCGGCACGAGCTGCAGATAGAGGGCGGAGATGAAGAAGTTGACGATGAACAGCAGGACGAACGTGATGACGACGGCCTCGTTCACGGCGTCGCCGACGCCCTTCGGGCCTCCCTTGGCGTTCATGCCCTTGTAGGCGGCGACGATGGCGGCGATGAAGCCGAAGATGAGGGCCTTGATCATGCCTTGGTACATGTCAGGCAATTGGGCCAACGCGGTGAAGGACGCGATGTAGGCGCCGGGTGTGCCGCCCTGGAGGACGACGTTGAAGACGTAGCCGCCGGCGACGCCGACGATCGTGACCAGGCCGTTGAGGAAGACCGCGATCATCATGCAGGCGAGCACGCGCGGGACGACCAGGCGCTGGATGGGGTCGATGCCGAGCACCATCATGGCGTCGAGCTCTTCGCGGATCTTGCGGGCGCCGAAGTCGGCGGCGATCGCGGAGCCTGCCGCGCCGGCGATCAGCAGCGCGGTGGCGATGGGGCCGGCCTCGCGGACGACCGCGAGGACGGAGGCGGAGCCGCTGAACGACTGCGCGCCGAACTGCTTGAGGAGGCCGCCGATCTGCAGGGCGATGACCGCGCCGAACGGGATGGACACCAGGGCCGTCGGGACGATGGTGACGGTGACGATGAACCAGGCCTGCTGGAGGAACTCGCGCAGCTGGAAGGGTCGCTTGAACAGCGCGACACCCACGTCCAGCATGAACGCGAAGAGATCACCCGCGACCCTCGCGGGTGCGGCAACACGGGCTGCGCTCACGCACTGACCTCGGCGCCGGCGCCGGGTGCCGTCGACACGTTCTCACCGAAGGACCCGGGAGGCGGGGTGACGCCGTTCTCGCGGCACCAGGCTCCGGGCTCGCGTGCGGCGCGACGCGGACGTCCGTTCGACGTGGTGATCTGCAGCGGGATCGGGGGCAGCGGCGGCATCTTGATGTTCTTCTCCGCCTCGAGCTCGTCGGCGTCCTTCTCCTCGGACATGCCGATCGGGCCGACCCGCTGGGCGTTCAGGAACTGCGCGACGACGGGCTCCTCGCTGGAGAGGAGCATCTCGCGGGGACCGAACATCGCCAGGTGCTTGTGGTACAGCAGGCCGATGTTGTCCGGCACCGTGCGGCAGCTGTTGATGTCGTGGGTCACGATGAGGAACGTGGCGTCGATCTGGGCGTTCAGGTCGATGAAGAGCTGGTTCAGGTACGCCGTGCGGACGGGGTCGAGGCCGGAGTCGGGCTCGTCGACGAGCAGGATCTCCGGCTCGAGGACCAGCGCGCGGGCGAGGCCGGCGCGCTTGCGCATGCCGCCGGAGATCTCGCCGGGGAGCTTGTTCTCGGCGCCGAGCAGACCGACGAGCTCCATCTTGTCCATGACGATGTTGCGGATCTCGGACTCGCTCTTCTTGGTGTGCTCGCGCAGCGGGAAGGCGACGTTGTCGTAGAGGTCCATGGAGCCGAACATCGCGCCGTCCTGGAACAGCACGCCGAACAGCTTGCGGATCTCGTAGAGCTCCTTCTCCTTGCAGTTGGCGATGTCCGTGCCCTCGATCCAGATGTGGCCCTCGTCGGGCTTCAGCAGACCGATGAGCGTCTTCAGCAGGACGGACTTGCCGGTGCCGGACGGGCCGAGCATCACCGAGATCTCACCGGCCGGGAGCGTCAGCGTGACGTCCTTCCAGATGAGCTGGTTGCCGAAGCTCTTGGTCAGACCTTCGATGGCAATCTCTGTTCCCACGGAGGCCCCTCCTTGCTGATCCGCGGTGCACCGACCCCATGGTCGGACGCCTGGTTCACCTGTGACTCAGGACACTCATCCTAACGAACTCCGAGCAGGGAGGTTACGTGAACGCCACGGGTCGATGACCCTCCGATGACGCGGAGGATCCGGATGACCGTATCCCATGTAACTCGGAGTGACAAAGGTCGTCCACCAGGGCGTGAGACGGGTCCCGGACAGCAGAACGGCGCCCACCCCGGAAGCGGGGTGGGCGCCGTCGCTGACGATCAGCGAGAGGTCACTTGACCGAGACGGTGGCGCCGGCGGCCTCGAGGGCCTCCTTCGCCTTGTCGGCGGTCTCCTTGTTGACCTTCTCCAGGACCGGCTTGGGCGCACCCTCGACGAGGTCCTTGGCCTCCTTGAGGCCGAGGCTCGTGAGCGTGCGGACCTCCTTGATGACCTGGATCTTCTTGTCGCCGGCAGCGTCGAGGACGACGTCGAACTCGTCCTGGTCGCTGTCGGCGCCACCGGCGTCACCGCCGGCAGCGGCGGGAGCACCCGCGGCGGCGACGGCGACCGGAGCGGCGGCCGTGACCTCGAAGGTCTCCTCGAACTGCTTCACGAACTCGCTGAGCTCGATGAGCGTCATTTCCTTGAATGCATCCAACAGGTCGTCGGTGCTGAGCTTCGCCATGGTGGCGTCCTTCCTTCGGATGAGACCCCGAGGGGGTCCCGATGTGATCGGGCGTCAGCCCTCGGTCTCGGTCGTGGACTCCGCGCCGGACTCGGCGGCGGCTTCCTCGACCACGGGTGCCTCGTCGGCGGTCGCCTCGGGGGCGGCCACCTCCTCGACGGGTGCTTCGTCGGCGGGTGCCTCGGCAGCAGGTGCCTCCGCAGCAGGTGCTTCCTCGGCGGGGAGCTTGGCCTGCAGGGCCGCGATGGTGCGTGCGGCCTGCGACAGCGGCGCGTTGAACAGCGACGCGGCGTTGCTGAGGCTCGCCTTCATGCCGCCCGCGAGCTTGGCGAGGAGGACCTCGCGCGACTCGAGGTCGGCCAGCTTCTTGATCTCGTCAGGGGCGAGGATCTTCCCGTCGAGGAAGCCTCCCTTGATGATCAGCGGGCTGTTGTCCTTCGCGAAGTCACGCAGGCCCTTGGCGGCCTCGACGACGTCGCCGGTGATGAAGGCGATGGCGGTCGGGCCGACGAGCAGCGACTCGTCCAGCTCGACACCAGCCTCCTTGGCGGCGATCTTCGTCAGCGTGTTCTTCGTGACGGCGTAGTTCGCGCTCCCACCGAGCGAGCGCCGCAGGTCCTGCAGCTGCTTGACGGTGAGACCGCGGTAGTCCGTGAGCACGGCGCCGCTGGACTCGCGGAAGTTCTCCACGAGCTCGGCAACGGCGGCAGTCTTCTCTGCGTTCGCCACGGGTCTCCTTCCAGCACGGGTAGTGGTGCCGGATTCCATGGCCGCCCATGAGAAACGCCCCGGCGCAGGGCACGGGGCGCGCATCGACGTGATGAACGGTTCGTGGGTCCTGCGCGGGCCGCCCTGGCGGGCTCTTCGGGGTCTGCGGGTGCGGACCCGACCAGCGGTCTTCGGCGTCGTCCAGTCTAGGGGACGGCTGCGCCCGGTTCCAAATCCGGAGGTGGCGCGAGCTCTGCGCCCTTCGACAGGCTCAGGATCCGCGGAGCACTGGAGGAGGTCGAGCGCGTCACGCCGAAGGCGTCAGGGTGACGAGACCTGGTGAGAAGTCAGGCTTGCTGTCGTCCAGGGTGGTCTCGATACACGGCCAGCTCGCTGGCGCTCGCGGCCGCACTCGACCACCGGGATGCCGCCTGACACTCGCGGGAGCACACGACCAGAAAGGGGTACCTATCCCTGGCCGAGCTGGGCGAAGGGGTCCTTGTCGGAGATGTCGGAGGCCTTCGGCTTCTCGATGGAGACGTCCTCGCCCCACTTGGAGTAGTCGATCGTCAGCGTGGTGGCGCCCGCGCCGGCGATGTTGGGGATCTCGGAGATCAGGCGGCGCAGCAGGTTGTCGGGGCCGACGTACATCGTGTACGTGAGCGTCTTGGGCAGCTTCGCCGCGTCGGCGCCGGCGGCCTTGAAGGCCTCCACCTTCGACGTGTCCACCACGACCGCGTAGGGCTGCGCCTTGACGCCGTCGAGCTCCTTGGCCGCGCCCTTCTTCTCGAAGCTCTTCACCGCGCCCTTGATCTGGTCGAGCTGCTTCGACGGGTCGATGTTGTCGAGGAGATCGCCGTACTGCTTGCCGATCGGGTTGTCCTTGTCGGTGAGGTCGATCTTCACGAACTTGTTCTGCGTCATCGGGCCGAAGTTGAGGTAGAAGATCTTGTCGACGAGCCGCATCTCGAGCGTGCCCGCCCCCGCCTGCCCGGTGTCCATCGTCATGCCCATGGCGGTGTCGTCCGCGCTCTGGCCGATCTTCACGTCACCCTTGGCCTTGATGGCCTGGCCCGCGACCTCGACGTTCATGTCGATGTGGCTGGTGCCGGCCTTCGTCTGCGCCTTGGTGAGCTCGGCGAAGACGTTGTCCTTGGTGAGCGTCGTGTCGGCGGACGAGCCGACGCTCGAGGAGTCGCCGCTGCCCTTCGTGCCGTCGTCGTCCTTGTCACCGCACGCGGCGAGCGAGACGCTCGCGACGAGGACGACGGTGGTGACGGCGGTCCAGTGCTTCAGGCGAGAACGCATGCGGCCGAGCATAGGTCATCGCAGGTCACGCGCGAACGCAGCGGTCCCGGCACCCTGACGGGTACCGGGACCGGCTAGGACGTGCTGGCTGTCAGGCCTCGTCGTCGACGGCGAAGTTCTTCGTGCGCGCCGGGTCGACGGGGATGCCCGGGCCGTTCGTCGTGGAGATCGTGATCTTCTTGACGTAGCGGCCCTTGGAGCTCGACGGCTTGAGGCGCAGGACCTCGTCGAGCGCGGCGCCGTAGTTCTCGGCGAGCTGCTCGGCGGTGAAGGACGCCTTGCCGATGACGAACTGCAGGTTGGCGTGACGGTCGATGCGGAACTCGATCTTGCCGCCCTTGATGTCCGAGACGGCCTTGGCGACGTCGGTGGTCACCGTGCCGGTCTTCGGGTTCGGCATCAGGTTGCGCGGACCGAGGACGCGACCGAGACGGCCGACCTTGCCCATCATGTCCGGGGTGGCGACGACGGCGTCGAAGTCGAGCCAGCCCTCGTTGACCTTGTCGACGAGCTCGTCGGCGCCCACGTGGTCGGCGCCGGCCTCACGAGCGGCGTCGGCGTTGGCGCCGGTGGCGAAGACCAGGACTCGGGAGGTCTTGCCGGTGCCGTGCGGCAGGTTGACCGTGCCGCGGACCATCTGGTCGGCCTTGCGGGGATCGACCCCGAGCCGGATGGCGACGTCGACGGTGGAGTCGTACTTGGTGCTGCCGCTCTCCTTGGCCAGCCTCGTGGCCTGGAGCGGCGTGTAGAGCGCGTCCTTGTCGATCTTCTCGGCGACCGCGCGGTACGCCTTGCTGTGCTGTGTCATGCCTGGTTCCTTTCACCAGTTGTGGTGCGAGCCCAGCCGGCTCTCCCACGGTTCCTTTTGGGTGGTGCTTCAGTCGGTGGTGACGCCCATGGAGCGGGCGGTGCCCTCGACGATCTTCATCGCCTGATCGATGTCGTTGGCGTTGAGGTCGGGCATCTTGGTGGTGGCGATCTCGCGGATCTGGTCCTTGGTGATCGAGCCGACCTTCTCCTTGTGGGGGACGCCGGAGCCCTTCTTCAGGCCCGCGGCCTTCTTGATCAGCTCGGCCGCCGGAGGCGTCTTGGTGATGAAGTCGAACGTGCGGTCCTCGTAGATGGTGATCTCGACGGGGACGACGTTGCCGCGCATGGACTCCGTCTCGGCGTTGTACGCCTTGCAGAAGTCCATGATGTTGACGCCGTGCGGGCCGAGCGCGGTGCCGACGGGCGGCGCCGGGTTGGCCATGCCGGCCTGCAGCTGCACCTTGACGATCGCTGCGACCTTCTTCTTGGGAGGCATTTCTCTGAGTCCTTGTTTCGTTGGGTTGGTGTCTCGACAGGCTCGACCGGCGAGCGGTCAGACCTTCTGGATCTGGGTGAACGAGAGCTCGACCGGCGTCTCCCGGCCGAAGATCTCGACGAGGGCCTTGACCCTCTGGGCGTCGACGTTGATCTCGGTGATCGTGGCGTGCAGCGTGGCGAACGGCCCGTCGACGACCATGACGGAGTCGCCGACGCTGAAGTCCGCGAACTCGACCTTGGGGGCCTTCGCCGGCTGGGCCGCGTCGCCCGCCGCCTCGGTGGCGGTGGCGGCGACCTCGGCCTCGACAGCCGGGGCGAGCATCTGCTCCACCTCGTCGAGGCTCAGCGGCACCGGCTGGTGCGAGTTGCCGACGAAGCCGGTGACCGACGGGGTGTGGCGGACGACGCCCCACGACTCGTCGGTGAGGTCCATGCGGACGAGGACGTAGCCGGGGAGGACGGTGCGCTTGACGAGCTTGCGCTGACCGTTCTTGATCTCGGCGACCTCCTCGGTGGGCACGACGACCTCGAAGATGTAGTCCTCGGCGTTCAGGGAGACCATGCGGTTCTCGAGGTTCGCCTTGACCCGCTTCTCCATGCCGGAGTAGGTGTGCACGACGTACCAGTCGCCGGGCTGGTTGTGGAGGAGCTCGCGGAACTCCGCCAGGGCGTCCTCGGCGGCGCGGACCGAGTCGTCCGCCTCGACGGGCTCGTCGGCCTCGACCGGCTCGTCGGTCTCGGCGGGGGCGTCCTCGACGGACTGGTCGGCCTCGGCCTGGGACTCGGCGGCGTCCTGCTCGGCGGGAGCGTCGTCCTCGACCGGTGCGACCTCCTCCGGCGCGACGTCCTCGGCGACGGCGTCGTCCTCGACGACCGGCGCGTCAGCCACGTCGTCGGCGGGCGCGTCGGAGACACCCTCGTCGACCTCGACGGTGGTGTCCTTCTCGTTGAATCCTTGCGACACGGTGATCCTTCAGTCCCTCACGCGAAGACCGCGAACATCGCCTTGCCGAACCCGTAGTCGAGGCCGGCGACGATCGCCATCATGAACAGCACGAACACGAGCACGACGAAGAAGTAGTTGACCACCTGGGGTCGCGTCGGCCAGACGACCTTGCGCAGCTCGGCGACGACCTGGCGGTAGAACGTGATCGGCGACGTGCGCCCGGTGGTGCCGGACAACTCGTGGCGTTCGCTCACGGTTCTCACATCCTTCTTGTCAGTGCTTGCACGGTGGGAGTCGTCCGACCGTGCTTCGCACGGCACGAGGGACTTGAACCCCCAACCTTCGGTTTTGGAGACCGATGCTCTGCCAGTTGAGCTAGTGCCGTACGGGGAAGACCTCCGGTGTCCGACCCGAGTGCGGGCATGACGAACTAGCCTGAAGTTTTCACCGGTCAGTCAAGTGTACGGGTAAGGACACGGCAGGGTAAAACCGAGGCATGGACCCCGCTCCGAGCATCTCGTACTCGATCACCGTTCGACTCGAGGTGCCGTCCGGAGGCTCGGCCGTCAGCGAGCTCACCACCACCGTGGAGCAGTCCGGCGGAGTGGTCACGGCGCTCGACGTCTCGCCCCCGAGCTCCGGCGACCGGGAGGGTCTGCGCATCGACCTCACCTGCGCGACGTCGGGCACCGAGCACGCGGACCGGGTGGTCGCCGCGCTGGAGGCGATCGCCGACGTCGACGTGCGGAAGGTGTCCGACCGCACGTTCCTGATGCACCTCGGCGGCGTCATCGAGACCGCCGCCAAGCACCCGTTGCGCAACCGCGACGACCTGTCGATGGTCTACACGCCCGGCGTCGCGCGCATCTGCCAGGCGATCGCCGCAGACCGCGAGGACGCCCGGCGGCTGACGATCAAGCGCAACAGCGTCGCGGTGGTCACCGACGGGTCGGCCGTGCTCGGCCTGGGCAACATCGGGCCGCACGCGGCGCTGCCGGTCATGGAGGGCAAGGCCGCCCTGTTCAAGGGGTTCGCCGACATCGACGCCTGGCCGCTGTGCCTCGACACCCAGGACGTCGACCAGATCGTCGAGACCGTGGCGGCGGTGTCGCCGGGGTTCGCGGGCATCAACCTCGAGGACATCTCGGCGCCCCGCTGCTTCGAGGTGGAGGCCCGGCTCCGCGAGCGGCTGGACATCCCGGTCTTCCACGACGACCAGCACGGCACCGCCATCGTCGTGCTCGCCGCCCTGCGCAACGCCCTGCTCGTCGTCGGCAAGCGCATCGAGGACGTCCGGCTGGTGATGTCCGGTGCCGGCGCGGCCGGCACCGCGATCCTGCGGCTGCTGATCGAGGCCGGGCTCAGCGACGTCGTCGTGTGCGACGTCTCCGGAGTGGTGCACGCCGAGCGCGGCGACACCGACGAGTCCATGCAGTGGATCGCCACCAACACCAACCGCAGCGGCCTGACCGGCACGCTCAGGGAGGTGCTGCCCGGCGCCGACGTGTTCATCGGCGTGAGCGCCCCGAACGTGCTCGACGCGGATGACGTCGCCGCGATGGCCGAGGGCTCGATCGTCTTCGCCCTGGCGAACCCGGACCCCGAGGTGGACCCGATCGTCGCGCGTCGGCACGCCACCGTCGTCGCGACCGGCCGGTCCGACCACCCGAACCAGATCAACAACGTGCTCGCGTTCCCCGGCATCTTCCGCGGGCTGCTCGACGCGCAGAGCCGCGGGATCGACGACAGCGTCCTGCTCGCGGCCGCCGACGCGATCGCCGCCACCGTGGCCCCCGACGAGCTCAGCGCCAACTACATCGTGCCGAGCGTCTTCCATCCCGACGTCCACGCGCGCGTGGCCGCCGCCGTCCGCAGTGCAGCCTCCGGGGCGGCTGCGCGTCCGTGAGGCCCGTCGCCGGCCTGCCGAAGGCACACCTCCACCTGCACTTCACCGGGTCGATGCGGCACGGGACGCTGCTCGAGATGGCCGAGCGCGACGGCATCCGGCTCCCGACAGCGCTCGTGGAGGACTGGCCGCCGCAGCTCGTGGCCACCGACGAGAAGGGCTGGTTCCGGTTCCAGCGGCTCTACGACGTGGCGCGGTCGGTCCTGCGGACGGAGGCGGACGTGCGGCGGCTGGTGCTCGAGGCCGCCGAGGACGACGCGGCCGACGGCTGCGTCTGGACCGAGATCCAGGTCGACCCGTCCGGCTACGCCGCCCGGTTCGGCGGCATCACGGCCTTCACCGACCTCGTGCTCGACGCCGTCCGCGACGCGTCGGACCGCACCGGCCTGAGCATGGCGGTCGTGGTGGCGGCCAACCGCACGCGCCACCCGATGGACGCCCGGACGCTCGCCCGGCTCGCCGCGCAGTACGCCGGCCGCGGGGTCATCGGGTTCGGGCTGTCGAACGACGAGCGGCGGGGCGACACCACCGCGTTCGGCCCCGCGTTCGCGATCGCCGAGCGCGCCGGGCTGCTCCTCGTCCCGCACGGCGGCGAGCTGCGCGGGCCCGCGCACGTCGTGCAGTGCCTGGACAACCTCCACCCGAACCGCCTCGGCCACGGCGTACGGTCGGCGGAGGACCCCGACGTGCTCCGCCGCGTGGCCGACGCGGGCGTGGCGCTCGAGGTCTGTCCCACGTCGAACGTCGCCCTCGGGGTGTACTCGACCCTGGAGGAGGTCCCGGTGCGACAGCTCGTCACCGCCGGCGTCGACGTGGCGCTTGGGGCCGACGACCCGCTGCTGTTCGGCTCCCGGCTGGCCGGTCAGTACGCGGTGCTGCGCGCCGCCCAGGGGTTGACCGACGACGAGCTCGCCGAGCTGGCGCGGATGTCGCTGCGGCGCTCGTGCGCGCCGGACGACCTGCGCCAGAAGGCCCTCGCCGGGGTCGACGACTGGCTCGCCGGGCCGGAGGAGGACGCGTGACGGAGCCGTTGCCGCGCTATCCGGTGCAGCCGGAGCAGCGCCCGGTCGCGCTCAGGCACCACCCGCGAGCGACCGCGGCACTCGCCGTAGGCATCGTGTCGCTGGTCGGCGTGATCATCGTGCTGCCGACGGCCCTCGGTCCGCTGGCCGTCTACCTGGCGGCGTCCGCTCGGCGTGAGATCGATGCCGACCCCGGCCGGTGGGGCGGCCGGTCGCAGGCCACGGCCGGCCTCACCCTCGGCATCATCAGCACGTCCCTGCTGCTGATCCTGACCCTGACGCTCGGGATCAGCGCCCTCGGCCTGGTGCTCGTGACCCACGTCAGCAGCGGGTACTAGAGCGAGACGCCCACCAGCACGGGCTCGGGCACGAGCGTGACGCCGAAGGCGTCGCGGACGCCGTCGCGCACCTCCCGGGCGAGGGCGAGGAGGGCGTCAGTGGTGGCGCCGCCGCGGTTGGTGACGGCGAGCGTGTGCTTGCTCGACAGGGCCACACGATCGGTGCCGTGGCCGCGGGTGAAGCCGGCCCGCTCGATCAGCCAGGCGGCGCTGGTCTTCACCGTGCCGTCGGGCTGGGCGAAGCGCGGCGCACCCTCGGGCAGCGCCTCCGCGTCGACCGCGGAGAGGACCGGGTTGGTGAAGAACGAGCCGGCGCTCCAGGTGTCGTGATCGTCGGGGTCGAGCACCATGCCCTTGCCGCGGCGCAGGGACAGGACGGCCTCCCGCACGTCGGCGGCCGGGACGCGCTCCCCCACCTCGACGCCCAGGGTGCGGGCCAGCTCGGCGTACGCGATCGGGGCACCGAGGTCGCCGAGCGGCAGCTGGAAGGACACGGTGAGCACGACGAAGCGGTGCGGCTCGGCCTTGAAGCGGCTGCTGCGGTACGTGAAGCCGCAGTCGGCGGCGGCGATGGTGCGGACGGCGCGGTCGAAGCGGTCGTAGACGCGGACGGAGGCGATCGTCTGCGCGACCTCCTGGCCGTAGGCGCCGACGTTCTGGATGGGCGTCGCTCCGACCGAGCCCGGGATGCCGGACAGGGCCTCGACCCCGACCCAGCCCTCGCGGACCGCGCGCTCGACGAACGGGTCCCACGGCTCGCCGGCCTGGACGGTGACCATCGCGCCGCTGCAGGCGTCGGCGTCGACCGCGACGCCGCGCGTCAGCACGCGCACGACGGTGCCGTCGAAGCCGGCGTCGGCCACGACGAGGTTGCTGCCCCCGGCGACGAGCAGCAGCGGATCGCCGGCTTCGTCGACGACACGGACGGCGTCGATCAGGTCGGCCTCGGTGGTGGCCTCGACCACCTGGCGGGCCGGGCCGCCGAGCCGCAGCGTCGTCAGCTCGGCCAGGTCCATGAGACGCAGCCTAGGGCGCGTCAGCGGGTCTCGCGGTGCTCCGTGTGCGTCTTGCAGCGCGGGCAGTACTTCTTGAGGTCGAGACGATCGGGGTCGTTGCGACGGTTCTTCTTGGTGATGTAGTTGCGCTCCTTGCACACGGTGCAAGCCAAGGTGATCTTGGGTCGAACGTCGGAGCTCTTGCTCGCCACGGGTCAGCCTCTTCTTCTCGGGTCAAGTCATGCTGGTAGCTGTGCTACTTGGTAGCGGGGGCGGGACTCGAACCCGCGACACCACGATTATGAGCCGTGTGCTCTAACCACCTGAGCTACCCCGCCAGGGAGCCACGACATGTACTCGCAGCCCAGAGCCCCTTTACGGAATCGAACCGTAGACCTTTTCCTTACCATGGAAACGCTCTGCCGACTGAGCTAAAGGGGCGCGCCGACGGTCAAAGATACCGGGTCGGTGCGCGAACTCCCAATCCGGCTCGGTTCACCGCTCCAGGCGGGCCGCGATCCCGTCCAGCAGCAGCCCCAGGCCGACGTCGAGGTCGGTCTCCAGACCGTCCTCGTCCTCGAGCGCGCCGGCCGTGAGCACGGCGTGCAGCGCCGGCAGCCGGTCGGCGTCGACGACCTCGCGGAGGCGGTTGGCCCACGCGGCGTCGGCGCCGGACACGGAGTACTGACGCACGATCTGGGCACTGTGGCGCGCGAGCCCGTCGACCGCCAACAGGCTCGACGACGCGGTCTGCGGGTCGAGCCCGGCGTCGAGCAGGACGCCCATGCCGGCGTCGGTCCAGGCGAGCATGTTCGGCCCGACCGGCGGCTCGGGGTCATGCACGTCGAGGATCCACGGGTGGGCCATCAGCTGAGCGAAGTCGGCGTGGGCCCACTCCTCCAGCCGTCGCCGCCAGCTCCGGCGGGTGAGGGTCAGCGGCCCCATGGCGACGTCGACCATCACCGCGCGCAGGTCGTCGCGGGAGTCGACGTACCGGTACAGGGACATCGTCGTGAGGCCGAGCCGCGAGGCGACCGCGGCGAGCGACGCCGCCTCCAGGCCCTCGGCGTCCGCCAGGGCGATCGCGTGCTCGGCGATCTCCTGGACCGAGGTGGTGGGCTTCGGTCCTCGGCGGCCGGTCTCGGGGCCGTGCCACAGCGCGCGGACGCCCCGCGGCAACGTCGACTCGTCGGCCATGCGCACTCCTCGGAAGAAACTGTTTGTATCATAGACCATTTTGTGTCTACATTCTGTTTATGACCTACACAATGACCGATCGGCACCTCGACCGCCGGCGGGCGTGGACCGCGTTCGGCGTGCTGGCACTGCCGCTGCTCCTGGTGTCGATGGACGTGTCGATCCTCTACTTCGCCGTCCCCCAGATCAGCGAGGACCTGCACGCGTCCGCGACCCAGCAGCTCTGGATCTTCGACGTCTACGGCTTCGTGCTCGCCGGGCTGCTCGTGACGATGGGCGCCGTGGCCGACCGGATCGGCGCGCGTCGCCTCCTGCTCATCGGGGCCGTCGCCTTCTCCGCGACGTCCGTGGGGGCGGCCGTCTCACAGACGCCGGAGCAGCTCATCGCCGCGCGGGCGGTGCTCGGGCTGGGCGGCGCGACGCTGATGCCGTCGACCCTCTCGATGGTCCGCACCCTGTTCCCGGACGACCGGGAGCGCTCGCGGGCCGTCGCGGCGTGGACCGGGATCATGACCGCCGGCGTCGCCCTCGGGCCGGTGCTCAGCGGCGTACTGCTCGAGCACTTCGCCTGGGGCTCGGTGTTCCTCGTCAACCTGCCGGCGATGGCGCTCCTCGTGATCGCCGGGCCGATCCTCCTGCCGCGGACTCCCGGCCGTCCCGGCACCCGCTTCGACCTCCTCGGGTCCGCGCTGTCGCTCGGTGCCGTGCTGCCGACCGTCTACGGCGTGAAGCAGTGGGCCGCCGAGGGCTTCGCTCCCTCACGCCTCGGTGCGATCGTCGTCGGCGTCGTGCTCGCGGTGCTGTTCGTGCATCGGCAGCGCACCGCCGCGGCCCCGATGATCGACCCGCGACTGCTCCGGTCCCGCGCGTACCTCGCCGCGATCGGCGGCAACCTCGTCTGCTCGTTCGCGCTGATCGGCAACGCCGTCTTCATGACCGCCTACCTGCAGCTCGTGCTCGGGTACAGCCCGTTCGTCGCCGCGCTGTGGAGCCTCGCGCCGGCGCTCGCCGTCGGGGCGGTGGCGCCCCTGGCTCCGGTCCTCGCCGAGCGGCTGGGCCGGGCGCGTGCGGCCGGGGTCGGGCTGGCCGCGGGGGTGGTGGGCTTCGCGGTCATCGCCTCGCACGACGCACTCGCCACGATCCTGGTCGGGGCCGGCGTGCTGGCCGCCGGCAGCGTGGTCACGATGACGATCTGCTCGGACGCAGTGCTGGCGGTGCTCGACCCCGCCGAGGCCGGCGCGGGTGCCGCGCTGGGCGAGGCCGCCCAGGAGCTGGGCGGCGCGCTCGGCATCGCGGTCCTGGGCAGCGTCGCGGCCGTCGCCTACCGGAGCGACGCGGCGGCCCACCTGCCGGGCGGGACGTCGGACGGACCCGCCGGGGACTCGCTGGCCGGGGCGGTCGGCCTTGCCGCCTCGCTGCCGGACCGGCTCGCGGGACCGGTCGTCGAGGCGGCACGGCACGCGTTCATCCAGGGTCTCGACGCCGCGGCAGTGGCGGGGGCGGCGCTGCTGGCGGTGGCCGCAGTGATCGCGTTCAGCGGTGGGCGGCGCAGGCCATCCGCGCCGGCCACGCCGGACCCCCGTAGATGAACCCGGTGTAGGCCTGCACGAGGTCGGCGCCGGCGTCGAGGCGGGCACGGACGTCCTCGGGCGTCGCGACCCCGCCGACGCCGATCAGCGCGAGCCGGTCCCCCACGCGGTCGCGGAGGCGCACCAGCACCTCCGTGGCCCGGGGCGCCAGGACCGGACCGGAGAGGCCGCCCGGTCCAGCGGCCTCGATCTCGGCCCTCGGGGTGGTGAGCGAGTCCGGGCGGTCGACGGTGGTGTTGGTGGCGCTGATGCCGGCGAGCTCGAGCTCGAGGGCCAGGTCGGCGACAGCGTCGACGTCCTCGTCGGCGAGGTCCGGGGCGATCTTCACCACCAAGGGGACCGTGCCGACGACGTCGCGCACCGCGGCGAGGATCGGCCGGAGCGCGTCGACGGACTGCAGGTCGCGCAGGCCCGGGGTGTTGGGGCTGGAGACGTTCACGACGAGGTAGCTGGCGTAGGGCGCGAGGAGGCGGGCGCTCTCGACGTAGTCGTCGACCGCGTGCTCCACCGGCGTGATCTTCGTCTTGCCGATGTTCACACCAATGACGGCGTCGCGTCCGACGGCCCGGCGGCGCAGCCGGTGCAGGCGGCTGGCGACCTCCGCGGCGCCGTCGTTGTTGAAGCCCATCCGGTTGACGACCGCACGGTCGTCGACCAGCCGGACGAGGCGCGGCTTGGGGTTGCCCGGCTGCGGTCGCGCCGTGACGGTGCCGATCTCGACGTGGCCGAAGCCCAGTCCGAGCAGGCCGGGGACGGCGCGCGCGTTCTTGTCGAAGCCCGCGGCCAGGCCGAACGCGTGCGGGAACTCGATGCCCATCACAGTGCGCGGCGAGGCGGGGACGCGGACCACCCGCCGGGTGACGGGTGCCGCGGCACGGATGGCGGCGAAGGCCTTGTGGTGGGCGGACTCGGGGTCCATGCCGGCGAACACGGAGCGGAAGAACGCGTCGTACGCCGGTCCGCGAATCACGTGATCAGGCTATCGACGCCCCGGCCGCGACGTACGCTGGGACCGTGCCCAGATCGTTCGCCCCCGCGATCCCCCTCGGCGCCCTCGCGCTCGCCGTGGCGGTCGCCGCCGGCGCGGGCATCGCCTCGGCTCCGTCGTCCGACCACACCAAGGACGTCGCGATGGTCGTGCGTCACCACGACCATGACCGGACGAAGGTGCGCAAGGAGCTCCGCAAGGAGATGCGCAAGGACCTGAAGGAATTGAAGGACCGCGGCTTCCGTGGCCGGGGCCCGGACGGTGCCGGTCCGCCCGGGCTGCGCGGCCACGGCTTCGACCGCGGGTTCGGGTTCAAGGGGTTCGACACGAAGGACCTGGAGCGGACCCCCGCGTTCGCCCTCCTGCCCGACGACCTCCAGGACGACGTCCGCGCGTTGGTGAACGCCGACCCGGAGGACCGCAAGGCGCAGCTCGAGAAGATCCGCGAGAAGGCCCTCGCCGGCGACTACGGCGCGAAGGTCGAGGAGGCCGTCCGCCTCCTCGAGCAGCGCCGCACCCGCTGACCCGGGCTACGACGACGAGGTCGACCGCAGCGGGTGGCAGAGCGACACCGGGAAGTGCAGCTCGCCGTCGGCCACCGCGTCTCGGTGGCTGTAGCAGGGGTAGCCGGACGTGTCCGAGGCTGCGCCGTGGGGCTGGACCTTGGCCGGACCCCCGTCCGGTCGTGCGGTCGCCGCGGACGCCGAGAGGACCGCGGAGACGATCAGGGCGGCGGTCGCCAGGACGGCTCGGCGACGAGACGGCGCGGTGCTCATCTCACGCCCCCTCTCGGACGGCGTGGATCTCGTCTGCGACGAGTCCGTGCGCCTCTCGGTGCACCGCGTGCGCGGCGTCCTCGGTCGGGGCGTCGACGAGGCAGAAGATCTTGCCGTCGTCCTCGTTCACCCAGTAACGCAGGTACTTGACGCCGTGCTTGTCCTGGGTCTGCAGATCCGCCATGTGGGCCTTGACGACGTCGTCGAAGGCGACTCCACCGTCCAGCGAGTGGACGTCCATGAAGAGCGGCATGGTTCCTCCTGAGGTTCGGGGTCCCGGTCGGGACCGTCACCTCAGACCACCAGCGCGGGAGGGTGCGCCGATTCGGTGAGCGTCACCCAGGTTGGGCCGCGACCTGCCTAGGTTGCGCCACCAGCTCGGTGCGCGAGGCGACGCCGAGCTTCGCCAGCACCGACGACACGTGGTGGTCCACCGTCCGCGGCGAGATGACGAGACGCTGGGCGATGGCCTGGTTGGTGAGGCCCTGCTCCAGCAGCACCAGCACCTCGGCCTCGCGCGCCGTGAGGCCGTGCGGGTTCTCCCGCGTCGACCGCCGAGGGCCGCGCGGGACGACGTGCTCGCCGGCGTCGCGCAGCGCCCTGCGCGTGATGGCGGCAGCCGGCTCCGCACCCAGCTCGTCGAACCGTGCGAGCGCCTTGCGCATCGAGGCCGGGTCGCCGCTGTCGAGCCAGCAGAGCGCCTCCTCAAACGGGCACCCGTGCTCGCCCCACCAGTCGGCCGCCTCGGCGTGGCGGCCCTCGAGCTCCAGCGAGTACGGCGGGGGCACGGGCCGCGGGAGGTCGACGGCGTGCCCGAGACGGCGCAGCCAGGACAGCAGATCGCCGTCCTCCCACGGGTCGCCCTGCCCGACCCGGCCGGCCCAGGTCCAGAACTCGTCGTCGAGCAACGATGCGTCACCTGTGAGCCAGGCTCCCTGCGCGACGACGGCCGCGATCTCCAGCTGCACGTCAGGCTCGCCGTTGCCGCGGCCCAGCTCGAGCAGGTCGGCGAGGTCGGTGGTCGCGGTCGGATCGCCGCGGCGGAACCGCGAGATCGCCAGCGGGATCAGCATGGTCAGGCGGTTGACCGGTGACTTCGTCTCGACGGCCAGCGGCGCCGCAAGCTCGATCGCCTCGGTGAGCCGACCGCGCCGCGCGAGCACGAGGGCGCGGGCACCGTTGAGGCAGAACGCGTAGACGGGCATGTCGCGGTCGAGCGCGAAGTCCATGCCCTCCCCGTAGACGTGCTCGTACTCGTCGAACCGCATCTGGGCGGCCGCCATCGCGTACAGGTTCGTGTAGGCGTTCGCCGCCAGGGCGTCGGCCCCCGATCGACGCGCGAGCTCGGCACTGCGGGTCAGGGCGTCCAGGCAGCCGGTGCCGTCGCCCTGCTTCAGCTGGAGGAAGCCTGTGCCGACCAGCACCTGCGCGATCAGGACGTCGTCCTGGAGGTCCTCGGCGATACGAGCCGCCTCCGCCGTCATCTTCTCGGCCTGCTCGGCGTCACCCGCGTAGCCGGTGCCGCAGAAGTAGAGCGCCATCGCGCGCTCGTAGCTGTCCGGGGCGTCGCGAACCAGCTCGAGGAGCTCGTCTGCGGCCCGCTCCGCCGCCTCGCCGCGGCAGAGACGCCACAGGGCCTGGACCTCCCGGCGCAGGTTGCGGGCCAGCGACTCGGCGTCGGCGCACGAGCGGGACAGAGCGACAGCCCGCTCGCGGTGGACGAGCGACCGCTCCCACTCGTCGCGCAGGGCGAGCACCTCGGCGAGACCCTCCTCGAGCTCGGCCAGCTGCTCGAGCGGAAGGTCCTGGGCCACGCGGAGGGCACGCTCATACTGGACGACCGCCTCGCGGTGCGAGCGGAGGGCGACCGCGTCGCGAGCCGCCGCCGTGGCGTGGCGCAACGTGGCGGCGGAGTCGCCGGCGGCCTCGGCGTGGTGGGCGAGCCGCGCGGGCTCGGCCCCTGGGCGCGCCTCGAGCGCCGCGAGCGCCGCGGCGTGCAGCTGCGATCGGCGGAGCCACGGAACCAGCCGCTCGACGGCGAGCCGGGTGAGCTCGTGGCGGAACCGGAGCCCCGCAGGTTCGGCGACGAGCACGCCCGTCACCACGCACTCGTCCAGGGCGACCGGGTCGGTGCCGGCGACCCGACCGATAAGCTCCGCGTCGGCAGGACCGCCGAGGACGGCGGCGGCCTCGAGCAGCGCCCGCGCGTCGGACGACAGGCGAGCGGCGCGTGCGGACACGACATCGCTCACGGTCACGGGGACCTCGCCGAGACCGACGTCCAGCGCCTCGTGGATGAGGAACGGGTTGCCACCCGTCAGCTCCTGCACGCGCTCGGCGTCGGCACCGGCGAGCTGCTCGACGGCGGCGGCGGTCAGCGCGGGGAGGGCCATGCGGCTCGTGGACCGGTGCCGGGCGATCTCCCCTGTCACCCCGCGCAGGGCCGAGTCGCCACCGAGCTCGTCGTCGCGGTAGCTGACCACGATGAGCGTGCTCGCGCGCTCGACCCGGCGCGCGAGGTGCATCAACCAGTCCAGCGTCGCCTCGTCGGCCCAGTGCAGGTCCTCCACGACCACCGCCGTCGGACGGTCACTCGTCTCCAGCTCGCGGAGGAACGCCTCGAAGAGGAGGCGCCGGTCGCCGTCGGTGTCGAACAGGTCGAGCAGGTCGCCGCCGAGCGACAAGGCGATCTCGCGCAGCGGCCCCAGGGGCTGGGGCGTGAACGAGCCGTCACACGCGCCCCAGAGCCATCGCAGGTCGGGACGGCCGTCACGGAACACCTCGAGAAGCGACGTCTTGCCGATGCCGGCCTCGCCGGTGACCATCACGAGACGTCCGGTGCCGCTCACCGCCTCGTCGGCGTAGCCGTGCAGCGCGGTGACGAAGTGCTCGCGTTCGAGCAGGTCCACGCGTGGAACGTACACCCGGGCTCGGGCGACCCGCCGCGAATTGCACTTCCCGCACAGGGTGTCCGTAGGGTTCTGGCATGGCCACCGTCGCGGAGCTGCTCCGGCGCGCGCGGTGGACGATCTCCGTCCCCCTGCTCTCTCTCGTCGTCCTGGTGCTCGGATGGGGCCGCCATCCGCACGGAGTCGCGCTGGCCGTGGTGGGGGTCTTCCTGGTCGCGGCGATCATCGCCGCCGTGCACCACGCCGAGGTGGTGGCCCACCGCGTCGGTGAGCCGTACGGTGCGCTGATCCTCGCGGTGGCGGTCACCGTGATCGAGGTCGGGCTGATCGTCACGCTCATGGTCTCCGGCGGCGACGAGACCTCCACGCTGGCGCGTGACACGGTCTTCGCCGCGGCGATGATCACGGTCAACGGGATCGCGGGGCTCGCGCTGCTCGTGGGTGCCCTCAAGCACCACCTGGCCGTGTTCAGCTCCGAGGGCGCCGGCGCGGCGCTCGCCACCGTCATCACCCTCGCGACCCTCTGCCTCGTGCTGCCCACGTTCACGACGAGCGCCAACGGGCCGGAGTACGCCTCGGACCAGCTCGCGTTCGCCGCGATCGCCTCGCTGGCGCTCTACGGACTGTTCGTCTTCACCCAGACGGTCCGGCACCGAGACCTCTACCTGCCGGTCAACGACGACACGGCGCACGAGGCGGACCCGCCCACCGACCGGGAGGCTCTGGTCAGCCTGGGCCTGATGCTGGTGTCCCTCGTCGTCGTCGTCGGCCTGGCCAAGGTCACCTCCGGGGCCATCGAGGACGCCGTCGACTCGGCCGGGCTCCCCCAGGCCGTCGTCGGCGTCGCGATCGCCCTGCTCGTGCTGGCACCCGAGTGCATCGCCGCGGTCCGCAACGCCCTGCGGGACCGGGTGCAGATCAGCCTGAACCTGGCCTACGGCTCGGCGATGGCTTCGATCGGACTGACCATCCCGACGCTCGCGGTCGCCTCGATCTGGCTGGACGGTCCGCTCGACCTCGGCCTGGAGTCGACGCAGATCGTGCTGCTGGCGGTGTCGTCGATCGTCGGGACCCTGACCGTCGTCCCCGGACGGGCGAAGCCGCTCCACGGCGGCCTGCACCTCGCCCTGCTGGCGACGTTCATCTACCTGTCGATCAGTCCCTGACCGGCAGGGCCGCGAAGTCGCGCTTGGCCTGGCGGTACCAGCCCATGCCCGAGATCGGGTGCTTCCAGCGGCCCTTCATTTCGTCGAGGGCGGCCTGGTGCGTGTGATCGCCGGCCGCCACCGCGTCGCGCAGGTGCTGGTCCTGCAGCTTGATGACGTCGTTGGCGTTGTCTCCGGTCAGCTCGAGGTCGCAGGGGCCGCCGAGCTGCTTGCAGGTCATCGTCTTCATGAGGACGACGCTAGGTGCAACGGACGGGCGGGCGCTTCTTCATTCCTGCTCAGGCCGAGCGCAACGGAATGACCGCGTCCACGCGACCGGCGCCGGCAGCGAACGTCCCGCCCGCCTGCTCGGCGCGCTCCCGCATCGACGACATGCCGACGCCGGGTCGCCAGTCGCCGCCGCGGCCGTCGTCGCGCACCGAGAGGCGCAGGTCGGACCCGGCGACGCCGATCTCGACGTCGGCCCGGGTGGCGGCGGCGTGCCGCGCGACGTTGGTGAGCGCCTCGACGACGATCCGGTAGGCCGTCACCTCGGCCATCGCCGGCAGGTCCGGGAGAACCTCCGGCGCGGAGATCGTGACCCGCAGCGGTTCTCCCCCGTCGGCGTGCAGCGTCGAGGCGTGCTGCCGGACCGCACCGAGCAGGCCGAGCTCGTCCAGTGCGGGCGGGCGCAGCCCCTCGACGATCCGGCGCACCTCGCCGATCGCGGCGGTCGTGTCGGCGCGCAGCCGCTCCAGCAGGGCGTCCGCGGCCGCGGGGTCGTCGCCGAGCTGGTTACGGGCCGCGTCGGTGGCGAAGGCGATGCCGCTGAGCGTCGGGCCGAGGCCGTCGTGCAGGTCGCGACGTAGCCGGCGCCGCTCCTCCTCGATCGCCGTGATCGCCGCGTTCCGCGACGCCTGGACGTCGCGCGCGAGGGCCTGGGCGCGCAGGGTCTGGGCCAGCAGCGGCGCGACGATGCGGAGCACGTCGGCGTCGGCGGGCGCCAGCGTCAGATCGCCGGCGCGCAGGCCGACGACGATCTCCCCCACCGTGTCGGCGCCGAGCTGCAGCGGCAGGGACCGGGTGTGGGTGACCTCCGTGCCGGACGTGGCCAGCGTGCGCCCCTCGGCGCGCAGCGTCGCGTACGGCAGCACCAGGGCCTCGCGGATGGCGCGGAGGGCGAGCACCGGGTCGTCGCCGATCTGGTCGACGACGTGGGTGGCGGCCTCCAGCGGGTCGGGCCGGTCGCCGAACAGCAGCCGGTCGACCACGCCGCGCAGGACGACGCTCGTGGGGTGGAACCCGAAGGCCAGCACGGCGCCGATCAGTCCCAACGCCCCCGGCGACGGGTCGCCGCCCAGCTCGTCGATGCCGGAGATCACGCCGGCGAACGCCGCCAGATAGGCGATCACCGTCACCAGCGTCACGACACCCCAGGTGACCAGCCCACGGACGTCGAGCACGTCCGGCCGCATCACGCCGACCACCATCGCGGGCGCGACCGGCAGGAACAGCAGCAGGCTGACGACCACCGAGGACGAGCCCGTCTCGTTCGACCCGTCGAACGAGAACGCGATCAACCCGACGATCAGGCCCACGGCGCCCGCCGTGGCGGCGAACCACAGCAAGGGTGCTCGCACGTCGCGCGGGCCGGTTTCGATGCGCCACCAGAGGTAGACGGCGAGCACGAGACCGATGACCGTGCCGAGGGTGCCGAGGACGTTCGGCTCCGTGAACCACCCCAGGCTCACCGCCCCGGCACCGGCGACCGTGGTCGACGCCAGGAAGTCCACCGGGCGACGCCACTCCCAGGTCGGGTAGGTGAGCACTGCGAGCGGCACGGCGACGAAGGTGGCGGCCACGACCAGCGCCGTCACGAGGTCGACGGGTCCCTCGGCGGCCCGGACGACGACGGCGAGCCCCCCGGCGACGGCGGCGGCGATCATCAGGACCCCACTGAGCCGGGCCTGCCGGGCGAGCACCAGGATGAGTCCGCTCGCCCCGACCACCGCGGCGAGGATCGAGGCGACCGCCAGGGCGACGGCGACCGTCATCGCGCCCGGCCCAGCCCCTCGTCGCGGGCCCTGACGATCGCGGCGGACCGGTCGGCCACCGCGAGCTTGGCGAAGATCGACGAGATGTGGTTCGCCACCGTCTTCGGCGCGAGGAACAGCTGCTCCGCGATCGCCGCGTTCCGGTGACCGGCGGCCACGAGGTCCAGCACCTCCCGCTCCCGCTCGGTGAGCTCCGGGAACGGCACGTCGATCTCGACCTTCGGCGGGTCGGCGAAGTGCTGCAGCACCCGGGCCGCGACGCCCGGCCCGAAGATCGCCTCGCCGGCGACGACCGCGCGGATCGCGCGGTCGATCTCGCCCTGCTCGGCGCCCTTCAGGAGGTAGCCCTGCGCTCCGGCCTTCATCGCGGCGAACACGGTGTCGTCGTCGTCGAACATGGTCAGGACGAGCACGGCCGTGCCCGGTACGGCGGCGCGGATCCGTCGGGTCGCCTCCAGCCCGTCGACGCCGGGCATCTTGACGTCCATCAGCACGACGTCCGGCTTGGTCAGCTGCACCTCGCGCACGGCCGACTCCCCGTCCACGGCCTCCGCGACGACCTCGTACCCGGCGAGCGACTCCAGCAGGGCCCGCAGCCCGCCGCGCACCACCGGGTGGTCGTCGGCGAGGACGACGCGGATGACGTCGGACATAGCAGCATTCTGGCCCCGCTGACGGCCGGCGGACCCGGGAACGTGCACCTGTTCGACCCGGGAGATCTCCCGGCACAATCAGGAGCGGAGACCGATCCCAGGACGCTCGAGAGCGCCGACGGTGGAGGCATCAACCACCTTCGAGCAAGGAGACCCACATGTTCAGCACGAAGAACAAGGTCGGACTCGTCCTGGCAGGCCTCCTCGGCCTCAGCGACGTCCCGCAGTTCCTGATGCCCACGCCCGACGGCGAGACCGGTCCGCCCTACGGCATCCTCGTCCTCGGCTCCGTGTGCGGCGTCGTCACCCTGGTGGCGGTCGTGATCGCCTGGACCCGCGAGCACCGCGGGGCCGTCCGGATCGCCGCCGGCGCCCGTGTCCTGTCGATGCTGTCGGCGCTCCCCGCCTTCTTCGTCGACGTCGACGCGCCGATCAAGGTCCTGGCGGCCGTGTTCGTCGTCGTGACGATCGTGTCGCTGGTGCTGATGCTGTCCCCGGCCGCGCGGCCGGCGCACGTCACGGACTGAGGTGACGTCATGATCGCCATCACCACCGTCCTGCTCGCCCTGCCGCTCGGGTACCTCGTGCGCAACCAGCTCGTGGCCAGCGTCGCCTACGCGATCGCGTACCTGTGGGCCTTTACCTTCCAGACGCTCTACCTGACCCGCAGCTGGGTCGGCGGCGACCACAGCGCCTTCCCGAAGGACCCGGACACCCTGCCGATCTCCTACGGGATCGTCGCGTCGGGAATCTTCGCGATCGGGTTCGGCCTGGTGGCCGTGGGCCACCGGCTGGCCGCCCGGCGCGGCACCCGCGTCTGACCACACCGGCCGTCCTGCGTCGGCTCGCGCGACCCGATGAGCTTCCGCAGGATGGTCGGGTGACCACTGCCGAGAAGCCCACCGACGCCGACGACGCCACCATCACCGCCCTGGGCAAGCTGTCCGAGGCCCTCGAGGCCGCCGAGGAGGCCCGCGGGAAGCTGTACGGCTTCCACCGCCTGTGCGGCACGGCGGACCTCACCCTCGGCGAGGCGGTCGACCTGCTCCGGGAGGCCGGTCACGGCGAGATCGCCGACCGCATCGACCGCGAGCTCGTCGGCCGCAACATCCTCCAGGGCCGGTGGAGCTTCCAGGTCGTCGAGGAGTACGACGACGGCTACTTCGCCCTCTTCAAGGAGCTCGAGGCGGCCGCCCGGGACCAGCTCGCCGGCGGCACGCGCCACCTCTACGAGGCCCGCATGAAGGAGGAGCGCCGAACCGACGGCCTGCCCGGTCACGAGGCCCGACCCGACAGCTGAGCTCGTTACTGCCCAGTCTTCAAGACCGCCCCTTCGCCTCGGCGAAACATGAGGCTACCTTCATGTCCGGCGCTACCGCGCCGACGCGGATTCCTCCCCGCGAGAGACTCGGGCCCCGACCGCGACGAGAGTCATGGTCGGGGCCCGGTGCTCCGGATTCCCGGTGTGGCAGGTAGAGGATTCGAACCTCTGAAGGCAATGCCGGCTGATTTACAGTCAGCTCCCTTTGGCCGCTCGGGCAACCTGCCTGGCTGTTGCCGTGCCATCTCTGGGGGCAACGAGGAGTCAGCCTATCTGAGCGGTGCGCGGGTGCTGAAATCCACCCTGCCCTCGACGTGCCGACCGTCGATAGGGTGGACGTCATGGCTGACTCCTCCTTCGACATCGTGAGCAAGCTCGACCACCAGGAAGCGGACAACGCGCTGAACCAGGCGGCCAAGGAGATCGCGAACCGGTACGACTTCAAGAACACCGGCGCCTCCATCGAGTGGAAGGGCGAGGACGGCATCGAGATCACGGCGAACGCCGACGAGCGGGCCCTCGCCGTCCTCGACGTCTTCAAGGAGAAGCTGATCAAGCGTGGCATCTCCCTGAAGACGCTCGAGACCGGCGAGCCCCGCCAGTCCGGCAAGGAGGTCAAGATCAACGGCACCTTCAGCGAGGGCATCAGCTCCGAGCAGGCCAAGAAGGTCTCCAAGCTGATCCGCGACGAGGGCCCCAAGGGCGTCAAGGTGCAGATCCAGGGCGACGAGCTCCGCGTCTCGAGCAAGAAGCGCGACGACCTCCAGGCCGTCATCGCCCTCGTCAAGGGCGCCGACCTCGACTTCGCCGTCCAGTTCGTCAACTACCGCTAGGACCGATTTCCGCGTTCGCCCACCGGGAGGGATTCCGGCTCCTACGCTCGCCGGGTGACGCGCGCAACGACATCGCTCCGGTACGCGACAGTGGCTGCCCTGGCCATGCTCGCGATGAGTGCGTGCGTGCCCACGTCGTCGGCCGACGACACCTCGCCGCGGTCTGACGAGGTCACCGGGTCGACCCCGGACATCAGCGGCGAGACCGCACCCCCGTCGTCCGACGACGCCGACTCCGCGGAGGCGTCGGGTGACACGGAGACCTTCGTCGTCGTCAAGGTGGTCGACGGTGACACCGTCGACCTCGACTCCGGGGACACCGTCCGGCTGGGCGGCATCGACTCCCCCGAGGTCGGCCAGTGCGGACACGACCAGGCCACACGGAAGATGCAGCAGCTCGTGCTCGACAAGACCGTGACGCTCGCGGAAACGGATGAGGACCACGACAAGTACGGCCGGCTGCTCCGGTACATCGACGTCGACGGCAAGGACGCCGGGCTCGAGATGATCAAGTCCGGCCTGGCGATCGCCCGCTACGACTCGCGTGACGGCTACGGGTTCCACCCGCGCGAGCCGCGCTACATCGAGGCCGACGCGGCGAGCCCGAACTACACCTGCAAGGCGAAGGCCGCACCGCTCGTGGACAAGCCGAAGCCGACGAAGCCGAAGAACTGCGCTCCGGGCTACACGCCCTGCGTCGCCCCGTACCCGCCGGACCTCGACTGCCCGGACATCGGGCACCCCGTGACCGTCACCGGGGGCGACCCGCACCGTCTCGACCGCGACGGCGACGGCATTGCCTGCGAGTGGAGCTGAGCTTCCGGTCCTCGAATTTTGGCCGGTTGCGCACCCAAATCGGCCGCGTTCGCGTCATGAATGGTGCGCAAGCGGCCACATCTTGAGGACCCGGGGGCTACGGCAGGTGGTCGATCAGAAGCCCAGGGAGGACGCTGAGCACGACGAGGGCCGCGGTGCCGACGGCGACGGCGGCCGTGGCGAGGCCGGTGGGGGCCGCCGGGCGCGACGTGATCCCGTCCGGCTCGTCCGCGGGGCGTGAGACCAGCACGACGACCAGGCGCAGGTAGTACGCCAGGCCGAGCATCACGTTGACCGCCATCACGACGGCGAGCCAGGTCAGGCCGTCGTCGACGACCGGACGCAGCACGACGTACTTGGTGACCAGGCCGATGACCGCGGGCGGGAAGCCGGCGAGGGTCAGCGCGACGAACGCGAGCGGGACGCCGAGCCACGGCTCGGACCGCGCGAGCCCGGTGAGGGTGTCGTAGGAGGTGCTCCCCCGCGTCCGCAGCACCACGGCGAGCGCGGTGAAGCCGACGAGATTGGCGAGCGCGTAGACCGCCAGGTACTGCAGAGGCGCCGACAATCCCTCGGCGGTGAGCACGGCGGTGGCCGGGGCCACCAGGAAGCCGGCCTGCGCGACGGACGACCAGGCGAGCATGCCGACGCCGTCGCGCTCGCGGAGCGCGGCCAGGTTGCCGAGCGTCATCGACGCGGTGGCCACGACCGCGATCACGGGCACCCACACGTCGTCGACCGGCGAGAGACCGATGGCGAGCAGCACCAGCAGCGCGCCGAGCGCACCGGCCTTGGACACCGACGCGAGGAACCCGGCGATGACGACGCTCGCGCCGCGGTACGTGTCGGGCACCCAGGCGTGGAACGGCACGGCGCCGAGCTTGAACAGCAGGCCGACGAGCGTCAGCACCACCGCGACGGCGACGACCGCGTCCGGGACGGCCGGGTCGACGAGCTCGCGGCTCAGACCGGCGTACGTGAGGGTGCCGGTGCTGCCGTACAGCAGTGCGACGCCCATCAGCGTGACCGCGGTGGAGACCACCGAGGTCAGGAAGAACGTCCAGGACGACGCGATGCCGCGACGGTCGCCCTGCCGCAGGCCGATGAGCGCGATCGACGGCAGCGCCAAGAGCTCGATCGCGACGATCAGCGTGACGAGGTCGCGCGCGGCCACCATGACCAGCGCCCCGGAGGCGGCTGAGCCGAGCAGGAGGTGCAGCTCGCCGGGCGGCATCGAGTCCTCGTCGCTCATCACCGTCGCGCCGACGAGCACGAGGACGGTGCCGGCCAGGATGACGAACGTCAGCGCGGCCGAGACGTCGTCGACGCTGCCGGTGCGGCCGAGCTCGACGAACCCACCGACGAGTCCGGCCAGCAGCGGCAGGGACGAGGCGAACCAGCTGCGGCGCGGCCAGAACGCGTCGACCATGAGCGCGACGAGCGCGCTGGTCGCGACGATGACCGCGGGCCCGGCGGTGGCCCAGTCGATGGGGATGCTCATCGACCCACCCCCAGCAGGCTGGTCCCCATGACGCCGGAGCCGAGCAGGTCGGTGAGCAGCGTGGGCCAGAGCCCGAGCACGAGGATCGGCACGACGAGAGCCACGACGACCCCACGCGCCCGGAGATCACGGTCCGTGTCGATCGGGGTCGGCTCGCCCTGCAGGAGCATCCGCACGAACCGGGCGACGTAGGCCGTGGCGAGGACGATGCCGATCGTGGCGACGCCGAGGAGCGTCCAGGCGAGCGAGCGGTCGAGCGCCCCCTCCTCGTACGCGCCGCGCAGGGACAGGTACTCGCCCCAGAACCCGGCCAGGCCGGGCAGGCCCATCGTCGCGAGGCCCGCGACGAGGAGCGCGACCGCGAACCAGCGAGTCCGCTCGTAGAGTCCGCGCCCCAGTGCCGTGAGCGACGCCGTGCCGTGGACGTCCTTGAGCCCGCCGGCGAGGAAGAACAGCAGACCGGTGACCAGTCCGTGCGCGACCGACCCGAACACGGCGCCGGTGACCCCGGCCTCGGTCATCGTCGCCAGGGCCAGCACGACGAAGCCCATGTGCCCGATGCTCGAGTACGCGACGAGCCGCTTCAGGTCGTCCTGCACCAGGCACACGAGACCGGCCCAGATGATGCCGACGACGCCCGCGGCGGCGAGGTAGGGCGCGATCTCCGCCGTGGCGCTCGGCAGCATCTGCACGTCGAGCCGGATCAGCCCGTAGGTGCCGAGCTTGAGGAACACCCCGGCCAGCAGCACCGACCCGACGGTGGGCGCCTTGCCGTGCGCGTCGGGGAGCCAGGTGTGCAGCGGCACGATCGGCACCTTCACGGCCAGGCCGATCGCGATCAGCGACGCCGCGAGCACCGAGTGGGTGCCCTGCACGTCGGCGATCTGCAGCGAGCCGGCCTCGATCGCCACCACGACGATGCCGACCAACAGCACCGCCGAGCCGGTGACCGTGAACAGCAGGAAGCGGGTGGCCGCGCGCCGACGACCGGCCTGGTCCTTCGGGTCGCCCCAGTACGCGATGACGAACCACATCGGGATCAGGGCGAGCTCGAAGAAGACGAAGAACAGCAG
This sequence comes from Aeromicrobium terrae, assembly GCF_008039565.1. GTDB lineage: Bacteria > Actinomycetota > Actinomycetes > Propionibacteriales > Nocardioidaceae > Aeromicrobium > Aeromicrobium terrae. The sequence goes on along the minus strand of NZ_VDUX01000005.1, from coordinate 141,032 downwards.
CAGGTCGAGCGACGCGAACACGCCGATCGACGACCCTTCGACGACGAGGAGGAGCGCGACAAACCGGGCCGACGGCGCGGGGCCGGCACCCGAGCGGGCCAGCCACCAGCAGCACAGCACCGTGAGGAACGCGGTCAGCAGCGCGAGCGGCCACGAGACGCCGTCGAGACCGAGGTGGAACCGGGCGTTGAGGACGTCGATCCACGCGACGTCGACCTCGCCGGACGTGCTCGCCTTGCCGTCCCACGCCAGGGCGAGGAGCACGAACGTGAGCGCGGACGCCGCGGCACCCAGACCGGCGGCGGAGCGCCCACGGAACCGGTCCGGTGCGGCCATGAGGGCGACCGTGGCCGCGAGGAGCACCAGCAGGGCGGCGACGATCATCGAGCGATCACCCCGACGAGCACGACGACGAAGGCGCCCACCGCGATGACGGACGCGTAGACCTGCACGCGACCGGTCTGCAGGGCGCGGACGGCCGACGAGACGAGACCGGCCAGCACCGCGCCGCCACGCGGGTAGACGTCGATGCCCTCGCGGTCGGCGGCGTCAGCCACCCGGGCGACCCCGATGGTGCCCGCGGGGATCAGGCGGGTGATCGGGTGGTCGAGGCCCAGCTCGGCGGCGAGCGGCCGCTGCACCGGGCCGGGCAGGTCGGCGTCCTGCCGCCACCAGGCGAAGGCGATGCCGGCGAGGGCCACGAGGGTGGACAGCGCGGCGGTGTCGAGGTCGAGCGGCTCGCCGATCGACAGAGCGAGACAGGCCACGCCGAGCGCGACGAGCGGCCAGGTCATCGAGGGCGGCTCGACGTGCTGCTTGGACGGCAGCCCGAGGAAGGTCAGCATCCAGAGACGCATGGCGTACGCCGCCGTCACGAAGACCGTCACGTACGCCACCACGAGCAGCGCCCACGCCACTCCGCCGGGCAGTGGGGTCTCACCGTGCGTCGCGACGTGGATGCTCTCCAGCACCCGGTCCTTCGTGAAGAAGCCGACGGTCGGGATGATTCCCGCCAGCGCGGCGAAGCCGATCGTCATCGTCCAGAACGTCGCCGGCAGCGTCGTGCGGAGCCCGCCCATCGCGGACAGCGCGCTGGTGCCGACGGCGTGCATGACCACGCCGCAGCCGAGGAACAGCAACGCCTTGTACGCCCCGTGCGAGACGAGGTGCGAGATGCCCACGTCAGCAGCACCGGCGGCGATCGCCGCGAACATGTAGGCGAGCTGGCTGACCGTCGACCACGCGAGCGCGCGCTTCAGGTCGTGCTGCACGAGCGCGAACAGCGCCGCGAGCAGCATCGTGACGCCCGAGACGACGGCGAGCGCCGTCATCACCGTCGTGTCGTTGCCGTAGAGCGGCAGCAGCCGGGCGAACACGTAGACGCCGGCGGCGACCATCGTGGCGGCGTGGATCAGCGCGGTGATCGGCGTCGGGCCGGGCATCGCGTCCGGGAGCCAGGTCTGCAGCGGCACCTGCGCGGACTTGCCGACGACGGCGAGCAGCACGAGCAGGCCGATCGCGGTGCCGTGCTGCTGCCCCTGGTCGGCGGCGCCGACCCAGGCGCCGGTGATGCTGTACGTGCCGTACGTCTGGCCGATGACGACGATCGCGACGAGCAGGCCGAGGTCGCCGAACCGCGTGACGACCAGCGCCTTCATCGCGCCGGCGCGCGACTGCGGCTGCTCCCACCAGTGCCCGATCAGCAGGTACGAGCAGACGCCCATGACCTCCCAGCCGATGAGCAGGACGAACAGGTTGTCGGTGGCGACGACGGCGATCATCGCCACCAGGAACAGCACGATCAGCAGCGCGTAGGACCGGTAGCGACGGTCCTTGCCCATGTAGGCGGTCGAGTAGACCTGCACGAGCAGCGTCACGCCGGCGGCGAGCAGCATCACCTTGGCCGAGTCGGGAAGCACCCGGGTGTCGAGGGACAGCGACGGCAGCATCGTCGGCGTGGCGTTGGTCGGCACGTAGCCGAAGAAGGCTCTCTGATCGAGCTCCGGGATCGCCCAGATCGCGACAGCAACGGCGACGACCGCGGTCAGCGCGACGTAGGGCCAACGACGGATCATGCGCGGTCCGCCTCGTCGACGTCGATGCTGCCCGTGGCCCGGAACATCGCCATGACGATCGCCAGGCCGAGCCCGATCTCGGCAGCCGCGAGGGCGATGACGAACAGCGTCAGCACCTGGCCGGTGTGCAGCGTCTCGGCGAACCACGCGTCATACGCGACGAGCTGGAGGTTCACCGCGTTGAGCATCAGCTCGACGCCCACCAGCACCATCACCGCGTTGCGTCGCGCCAGCACGCCGTACAGGCCGATGCCGAACAGCGCCGACGACAGCAGCAGTGGGTAGAGCAAGGGCATCAGCGGTTCTCGCTTCCCGAGCGCGAGATCACGATGGCCGCGACGAGGGCGGCGAGCAGCACGACGCTCAGCACCTCGAAGGCGAGCACCCACTCACGGAACAGCGCGTCGCCGATCGACGCCGCCGTGCCGGGCAGCCGGCCGGTGATGCGCTCGTGCCGGAAGCCGGCGATCACCGTGGCGGCGAGGCCGACCGTCGCGAGCAGCCCGAGCACCGCGGCCAGCGGTCGGTTGCGGGTGACCTCGGCCGACTGCGAGCCCGTGGGCGACCGGGTGAGCATCAGCGCGAACACCACGAGCACCACGACCGCGCCGACGTAGACGAGCACCTGCACCCACGCGAGCAGCTCGGCGGTCATCAGCACGAAGCAGCCGGCGACCGCGCCGAGCGTGACGACGAGCCACAGCGCCGCGTGCACGAGCTGGTGGCTGCCCACGGCGAGCACCGCCGACGCGACGGCGACGGCGGAGAGGATCAGGAACACGGCCTCAGGAAGACTCATGCGTCGCGCTCCGCCGGCGTCGTCGCTTCGACAGGCTCAACGACCGGTCCTTGAGCTTGTCGAAAGGCCTGCAGCTCCTTGGGCGTCTCCGCGCCGGGGTCGAGGGCGTCGGGCGGCGGGACGGTCCACATCCACTCGCGCAGGCGGTTCATGTCGTGCGTGAGGTCGACGATGTCGCCCTCCGCGTACGCGAACTCCGGCGACCAGTGCAGGGCGTCGAACGGGCACACCTCGATGCAGATGGAGCAGTACATGCAGATCGAGTAGTCGATGTCGAAGCGGTCGAGCACGTTCTGGCTGCGCTCGCGGCCGCCCTCGACGGCCGGCGGGATCGTCTCCTTGTGCGAGTCGATGTAGATGCACCACGACGGGCACTCGCGCGCGCAGAGCATGCACGAGGTGCAGTTCTCCTCCTGCAGCGCGATGACGCCCCGGCTGCGCGGCGGGAGGCTCGGCTCGACGTCCGGGTAGTGCGCGGTGACGCTGCGGTGCGTGAGGTTGTGCCAGGTGACCTTGAGGCCCTGGGCCAGACCCTTGCCGAACATCAGGACACCACCACCAGGGTCGAGATCGTGAGCTGGACGAGCGCGAGCGGCACGAGCACCTTCCACGCGAGTGCGTTGAGCTGGTCCTCGCGCAGGCGGGGGTACGCGACGCGGGCCCAGATGACCACGAAGCCGACCGCCGCGATCTTCAGCAGCATCCAGGCCGCACCGAGCTGGTCGGACCACGGCCCGGCCCAGCCGCCGAGGTAGAGCACCGCGGTCAGGGCGGCCAGCACGACGATGCCCGCGTACTCCGACAGCAGGAACATCGCGAACCGCATGCCGCCGTACTCGGTGAACGGTCCCATGACGAGCTCGGCGTCGGCGAGCGGGGCGTCGAACGGTGGCCGCTGGATCTCGGCGAGGCCGGCGACGAAGAACACCACGAGCCCGGGCAGCTGGACGATCAGCCACCACGGCTCCCACGCGTCCGCGATGCCGACGAGCGACAGGGTGCCGGCCATCATCGCGACGCTCGCCGCCGCGAGCACCATCGGCAGCTCGTAGCTCATCAGCTGGGCGGCGACGCGCAGGCCGCCGACGTAGCTGTACTTGTTGCCGCTGGCGACGCCGGCCATCAGGGACCCGATCACGCCGATGCTCATCGCCGCGAGCACGAAGAACAGTCCGGCGTCGAGATCGGTGCCGATCAGGACGTCGCTGCCGAACAGCGGGCCGAGCGGGATGGCGACCATCGCGATGACGTACGGCACGAGGGCGACGGCGGGTGCGAGCGCGAAGACCGGCTTGTCGGCCGCGGCCGGCGTGACGCTCTCCTTCTGCAGGAACTTCACGCCGTCGGCGATCAGCTGCGCCCAGCCGTGGAACCGCCCGGCGTACATCGGCCCGACCCGGCTCTGCATGTGCGCCATCTGCTTGTGCTCCATCTGCCCGATCAGCAGCGGCAGCGTCATGAACGCCCCGATCACCAGGACGCAGCGCAGGATCACCTCGAGGAGCTCACTCATCGGTCACCTCGGGTGTCGCTTCGTCCTCCTGGAGCCAGTCGTCGGGGACGCCGGGCGGCTTCACGCGGCGGCGGCCGGGGTTCTTCACGTCGTGGTCGGACTCCCCCGGTTCCTTGGCACCGGGCCACGCCTTGGCAACGCGGCTGGCGAGCACGAAGTCCTTGCGGAGTGGGTGCCCCTCGAAGCCGTCGGGCAGGAGCAGCGGCTCGAGCTCGGCGCCGAAGTCGACGCCGAACATCTCTGCCGTCTCGCGCTCGTGCCAGGAGGCGCCGGCATAGAGGTCGGTGATGGACGCGACGGCGGGCGCGTGCGCGTCGAGCATCGTCGAGACGAGGAGATGGTCCCAGGGCTCCGGGCGCAGCAGGTGCGCGACGAGCCGGAACCCGTCGGGCTGCTCGTCGACGGCCGACAGCCAGTCGAAGTACGTGTACCCGTCGGCGAGGAGACCCGCGACCGTCTCGTGCCACGCCCCGACGTCCACGACACGGTGCGGAGGGCCGAAGGCGTTCTCCTCGAGGGTCATGCCGGATCGAGTCGCGGTGTGAGGAGCGAGGACGTCGACCGCGTGTACCGCTCGGCGAGGTTCTCCTGCGCGATCTTCTCCTGGAGCGTGACGATGCCGTGCAGCAGCGCCTCCGGCCGCGGCGGGCAGCCGGGCACGTAGACGTCGACGGGGATGATCTGGTCGACGCCCTTGGTCACGCAGTACGAGTCCCAGTACGGGCCGCCGGAGTTGGCGCACGATCCGAAGCTGATGACGTACTTCGGCTCGGGCATCTGGTCGTAGAGGCGCTTGATGGCCGGCGCCATCTTGTCCGTGATCGTGCCGGAGACGACCATCAGGTCGGCCTGCCGCGGGCCTGGCGCGAACGGGATGACGCCCAGACGGATGAAGTCGTGGCGGGACATGGAGCTGGCGATGAACTCGATCGCGCAACAGGCCAGGCCGAAGTTGAACACCCACAGGGAGTAGCGGCGGCCCCAGTTCAGCAGGAAGCGCGCCGGCTTCGGCGCGAGCTGCGTGCCCGGCCCGACCGTGGGCATGGGAAGAGGCACGGGTTGCATCAGCGAGTCCACGTCAGCACCCCCTTGCGCCAGGCGTACACGAGGCCCACCACGACGATCGCGATGAAGATGCCCATCTCGACGGCAGCCGCCGATCCGAGCTTCTCCAGAACGACCGCCCACGGGAACAGGAACACCGCGTCGACCGCGAAGATCACGTAGAGGAACGCGTAGACGTAGTAGCGGATCGTCGACTGGGCCCAGCCCTCACCGACCGGGTCGACGCCCGACTCGTAGGTGAGCTCCTTCTCGCGCGCCGCGACCTTGGGCCGCATGAGCGAGTTGGCCCCGAGCATCGCTGACGCGAGGAGGATCGCCGCCACCACGATCCCGCCGACGACCGCGTAGTCGTCGAGGAAGCCGCCCATGCTCGGCAGTCTAGGGAAGTGTTGACGGACCGGGCACGGGTGGCACGCGGAGGAACGACACCGCGAAGTCCGCGTCGGGGCCGAACGGGACGAGGTCCCAGGTGGCGAAGCGCTGCTCCAGCATGAGGTCGGCGGCGACGAGGTCGCGGTCGAAGTCCTCCAGGCGGTACTCGCGGTCGAGGTGGAAGCCGGTGACGATGCGGCCGCCGGGTCGGACGTGCGCCGCGACACGGCGCAGCACGTCGACCTCCGTGCCGGGTCCCAGGAACACCATGACGTTGCCGGCCATGACCGCGACGTCGAAGGGGTCTTCGTCGAGATCGAGGGTGGCGAGGTCCTGGACCACCCAGCGCGGGCCGGGGTGGTCGGTCTCGGCGGCCTCGATGAGCACCGGGTCGACGTCGACGCCCACGACGGTGTGGCCACGCTCGTGCAGCACCGCCCCGAGTCGGCCCGGTCCGCAGCCGGCGTCGAGCACGCGCGACCCGGGCGGGACGATCGCGTCGATCAGCCGGGCCTCGCCGCCGAGGTCGTCGCCCGCCGCCGCCATCGCGCGGAACCGCTCGACGTACCACTGCGAGTGGCCGTCCTTCGTCGCGGTGAACCAGCGCGGCAGGATCGACTCGGCCATCCCGCCATTCTTGCGCGACTTCCTGCCGCCGGAGCATGGCAGGGAATACCGGCGGTTGCTCAGGCGTATCTTCTTGTCGTGAACGAGTCGCGCGGTGGCCTGGCCCTCGGCGCCGGCGCGTACCTCTGCTGGGGCTTGTTCCCGCTCTACTGGCCGCTGCTCGACCCCGCCGGCTCCCTGGAGGCGCTCGCGCACCGCGTCGTCTGGTCGGTGCTGTTCGTCGCCGTCCTGCTCACCGTCACCCACCGCTGGGGCGCGTTCCGCGCGATCTGGTCCGACAAGCGCCGCGTGGCCGCCCTCGGCGTCGCGTCGGTGGTCATCGCGATCAACTGGGGAGTGTTCATCTACGGCGTCACCCATGACCACGTCATCGAGACGTCCCTCGGCTACTTCATCAACCCGCTCGTCACCGTGCTGCTCGGGGTCTTCGTCCTCAAGGAGACGCTCCGGCGAGCGCAGTGGGTGGCCGTCGGCATCGGCGCTCTCGCCGTCGTCATCCTCACTGTCGACTACGGCCGGCTCCCCTACATCTCGTTGACGGTCGCGTTCTCGTTCGCCACCTACGGCTTCCTCAAGAAGAAGGCCCAGCTCGGGGCGGTCGAGGCGCTCGGCGCGGAGACGCTGATCCTCACGCCCGTCGCGCTCGCCTACCTGATCGGGCTGCAGGTCTCCGGCGACCTGGCCTTCGGGCACGAGGGCTGGTCCAACGGCCTGCTGCTCGCCGGCACCGGCGTGATCACCGCGATCCCGCTGCTGATGTTCGGCGGCGCCGCCACCCGGCTCTCCCTCACCACGCTCGGCCTGCTGCAGTACCTCGGCCCGATCCTGCAGTTCATCTTCGGCCTGCTCGTGTTCGACGAGGAGATGAGCTCGGCCCGCTGGATGGGCTTCGTGCTCGTCTGGATCGCGCTGGTGATCTTCACCGTCGACGCCGTCACCGGACGTCGCAAGGTGTGCGTCGAGGTGGCCCAGGAGGTCGCGCCGGCATAGGCGACGCTCCCGGTGATCGAGTGCGCCCGCGAGCGCCAGCGAGCTGGGCGTGTATCGAGATCACCAGACGTGATCTCGATACGCCCGCTCGCAGAGCTCGCAGGCACTCGATCACCGAGGGGGTGGTCCTCCACCCCTGGTCAGCCGAGGCGGGTGGCGACGGTGTCGCAGATGGTCTCGAGCGCGGCGCGGGCGGGCACGTCGGGCAGCGGGGCCAGGAGGGCGCGGGCCTTCTCGGCCTCCTCGTGCACGACGGCACGGGCCTCGTCCATCGCCGCGTGCGAGCGCAGCGTGGCCAGGACGTCGGTCACGGTGGCGTCGTCGGTGATCGGCGCGGAGAGCAGCCGGACCAGCTCGGCGTCCGCGGGGTCCGTGGACCGCCGGGCGAGAATGACCGGCAGCGTCGGCACGCCCTCGCGGAGGTCGGTGCCGGGCGTCTTGCCGGAGTCGTCGGACTCGCTGGCGATGTCGATGATGTCGTCGCTGAGCTGGAACGCGACCCCCACGCGTTCGCCGAACTCGGTGAGCGCCTCCACCGTGGCGCCGTCGGCCCGCGACATGCTCGCACCGAACCGGGCCGACGTGGCGATCAGCGAGCCGGTCTTGTCGGCCACGACGCCGAGGTAGTGCTCCAGCGGGTCGTCGCCGTCGCGCGGTCCGATGGTCTCGCGGATCTGGCCCTTCACGAGGCGGGCGAACGTGCGCGCCTGCACCCCCACCGCGTCGGCGCCGAGCGTGGAGACGACCTCGGAGGCGTGGGCGAACAGGAAGTCGCCGACCAGGATCGCGAGCGAGTTGTCCCAGCGGGAGTTGGCGCTCTCGGCGCCGCGCCGCATGGACGCCTCGTCCATCACGTCGTCGTGGTACAGCGTGGCCAGGTGGGTCAGCTCGACCGCGGTGCCGGCCGGGACGACGTCCGGGTGCGTGGGGTCGCCGAACTCGGCGCAGACCATCACCAGCATGGGGCGGAACCGCTTGCCGCCGGCGTTCATCAGGTGGGCCGCGGCCTCGGTGATGAACGGCTCGTCGGTGTCGATGACCCTCGCCAGGTGCGCCTCGACCGCCTCGACCCCCGCGGCGACGCGGGACTCGAGCGCGTCGTTCTCGAACGCGACTCCCAGGCTGGACACTCGGACTCCTTCAGCGACAGTGCTAGCGCACGAAGGTACCGGCATGCTGCGCCAGGTCCAGCATCGGCCCCGGCACGAGACCCAGGAAGACGGTGGCGGCCGCGGTCGCGGCGATGACCGTCGTGGTCAGCACGCTGGGCACGGCGATCGTCGGGCCGTCACCCACCGGGTCGGTGAAGAACATCAGCACGATGACCCGGACGTAGAAGTACGCGGCGACCGCGCTCATCAGCACGCCGATGACCACGAGCGGCCAGTAGCCGCCGGACCAGGCGGCGCTGAACACGGCCCACTTGCCGATGAAGCCCGACGTGAGCGGGATGCCGGCGAACGAGAGCATGAACAGCGCGAACGACCCGGCCAGGAACGGCGACGCCTTGCCCAGCCCGGCCCAGCGCGACAGGTGCGTGGCCTCGCCGCCGGCGTCGCGGATCAGCGTGACGATGGCGAACGCGCCGATCGTGGCGATGCCGTAGACCGTGAGGTAGAACAGCACGCTCGACACCGACGAGATGCGGTCGGTGGTGCCGACGTAGGCGCCGGCGAAGCCGACCAGCAGGAAGCCCGCGTGTGCGATCGACGAGTACGCGAGCATGCGCTTCACATCGGTCTGCGCGATCGAGACGAGAGCGCCGAGGAACATCGTCACGACGGCGATGACCCAGATCGTCGGCCGCCAGTCCCAGGTGGCACCGCCGAACGCGACGAAGAAGACGCGAAGGAGGGCCACGAACGCGGCGGTCTTGGTGCCGGCCGCCATGAACGCGGTGACCGGCGTCGGGGCGCCCTGGTAGACGTCCGGGGTCCAGCTGTGGAACGGCACGGCGCTGATCTTGAACAGCAGACCCACCGCCATCAGCGCGATGGAGGCCAGCAGGAGGGTGTCGCTGCCGGTGCGGCTCGAGACGGCGACGGCGATGCGGCCCAGCTCGAAGCTGCCCGCGTAGCCGTAGGCCAGCGCGACGCCGTAGAGGAAGAACACCGACGAGAACGCGCCCAGCAGGAAGTACTTGAGCGCGGCCTCCTGGCTGAGCAGTCGGCGGCGACGCGCCAGCCCGCACATCAGGTAGAGCGGCAGCGAGAGGACCTCGAGCGCGACGAACATCGTCAGCAGGTCGTTCGCGGTGGCGAACACCATCATCCCGAGCAGCGCGAACGACGCTAGCGGGAAGACCTCGGTGTGCTCGATCCGCGCGGCCGTGGCCTCAGCCTCTCCCGCCGAGCCCGGGGCGTCGGCGGCGCGACCGGTGAACGCGCTCAGTCCGCCCTCGAGCCGGCGCTCGGCGAACAGCAGGAAGCTGAGCAGCGCGAACACGAGCAGGAGCAGCCAGGTGACGACGCCGGGGCCGTCGACGGACAGCGCGCCCTCGGTGCTGATCTGGCCGCGGCCGCTGTGCCCGCCGCCCTTGACCGCGTCGAGGGACTGGTAGACCCAGATGGTGTCGCCGATCGCGGCGAGCACGCCGACCACCGCGACGGCGGCCTGGACACCGAAGCGGCGCGTGCGCGGCACGAGCGCCTCGACGAGCGTCCCGAGAACGGCAGCGGCCGTGATGATCAGGATCGGCGCGATGAGCGAGTACTCGACGTCGGGCCCGGTGATAGGTGGCAGGTCGGCCGTGAACATCAGTGCTCCCCTCCCTCGGTCTGCTGGGCGAGGCCGGTGGGCGTCTTGGGTGCCGGGTCACCGACGCCGACGTGGCTGACGATCTCGTCGACCGCCGGGTTGATGACGTTGAGCAGCGGCTGCGGGTAGAAGCCGAGGCCGACGATCAGCACGAGTGCGGGGGCGAGCGACGCCACCTCGACCGGCTTGAGGTCGTGCACGCCCTCCGTGCCCTCCTTCAGCGGTCCGGTCATCGTGCGCTGGTACATCAACAGGATGTAGAGCGCCGCGAGGACGATGCCCAGGGTGGCGACGGCCGCGGCCGGGATCGACCGGCTGAACGTTCCGGCGAGCACCATGAACTCCGAGACGAACGGCGCGAGGCCGGGCAGCGACAGGCTCGACAGGCCGGCCACCAGCAGCACGCCGGACAGGATCGGTGCGATCTTCTGCACCCCGCCGAAGTCCTGGATGGACGCCGAGCCCCGCCGGGCGATCATGATGCCGGTGACGAGGAACAGCGCCGCCGTCGAGAGCCCGTGGTTGAACATGTAGAGCGTCGAGCCGGCGGTGGACGTCGACGTGAACGCGAAGATGCCCAGGATGATGAAGCCGAAGTGCGACACCGAGGTGAACGCGATCAGTCGGCGGAGGTCGTCCTGGCCGATCGCGAGCAGCGCGCCGTAGATGATGCTGATGACCGCGAGCGTGATCACGACCGGGCTGGCCCAGTCGGACGCGCCCGGGAACAGCTCGAGGCACCAGCGGAGCATGCCGAACGTGCCGATCTTGTCGATGACGCTGACCATCAGCACCTGCGTGGACGGCGTCGACGACGCGGCGGCGTCCGGCAGCCAGGTGTGGAACGGCCACAGCGGGGCCTTGATCGCGAACGCCGCCATGAAGCCGAGGAACAGCAGCCGCTCGGTGGTGGTGGAGACGTCGAGGTTCGACAGGTCGCCGATCAGGTACGTGGCGTCGCCCTGGCGGGACGTGACGACGTACAGGCCGACGATCGACGCCAGCATGAGCAGGCCGCCGACGAGGTTGTAGATGAGGAACTTCACCGCGGCGTACGTGCGCTGCGGTCCGCCGTACGAGCCGATCAGGAAGTAGATCGGCACCAGCGTGGCCTCGAAGAGCACGTAGAACAGGAAGGCGTCGGTGGCCGAGAAGACCCCGATGGCCAGACCCTCGAGCACGAGCATCCAGGCGAGGTACGAGTTGACGCTGCGCGACGTGGGCAGGCGGTCGTCCCACGCGGCGAGCAGCACGATGGGCGTGAGCACGGTGGTCAGCAGGATCAGCGTGACGCCGATGCCGTTGACGCCGAGCGCGTAGTGCACCCCGAACTGCTCGATCCAGACGTGCTTCTCGGTGAGCTGGTAGCCGCCGCGGCCGACGTCGTAGTCGGCCATCATCGCCAGCGACAGCACCAGCGTGAGCACGCTGGCGGCCACGGCGACGACCTTCACGGCCGTCGCGGACGACTGCCCGCGCGGCATGAGGGTGATGGCGAGGGCGCCCAGCAGGGGCACCGCGGCCATGACGGTCAGGATCATCAGGCCAACCTCGCTGCCAGGAGTGCCAGGACGACGACGAGCGAGCCGCCGAAGATGCTGAGCGCGTAGCTGCGGACGAAGCCGGTCTGCGGCTTCCGCAGGAGCTGGGACGCGTCACCCAGGCGGTCGGCGAGGCCGGTGACGAAGCCGTCGACCCCCTTGCCGTCGAGGAAGACGAGGAAACGCGTCAGGTGGCGCGTGGGCCGCACGACGACCGCCTCGTTCAGCTCGTTGCCGTACAGCTCGTGCCGGCCGGCGCGGGAGAAGAACGAGACCGACTCGTCGGCCGGCGTCTCCGCAGCGATCGGCTCGCGGCTGTAGAGCACGTAGGAGAGGGCGACGCCGACGGCGACCACCAGCGTGATGAGCACGCTCAGCAGCCAGGCCGGGATCGCCAGCTCCTCGTGCTCGGCGTGCCCGACGACCGGCTCGAGGAAGTCGGTGATCCAGCCGCCCAGCATCATCGCGCCGCCGAGCAGCGACAGCGCACCGAGCGCGATCAGGGGGTACGTCATCACCTTGGGCGACTCGTGCGGGTGGACGTCCTCCTTCCACCGCTTCTCGGAGAAGAACGTCATCATCATCATGCGCGTCATGTAGAAGCCCGTGACGCCCGCGCCGACCAGGGCGCCGAGGCCGACCCAGAACGAGTGGCCGAACGCCGTCTCGATGATCTTGTCCTTCGAGAAGAAGCCCGAGAACCCGGGGAAGCCGATGATCGCCAGGTAGCCGAACAGGAACGTGATGAACGTGACCGGCATGGCCGCCCGCAGCGCACCGTAGTGGCGCATTTCGACGTCGTCGTCCATGCCGTGCATGATCGATCCGGCTCCGAGGAAGAGGTTGGCCTTGAAGAAGCCGTGTGTGATCAGGTGGAAGATCGCGAACGCGTAGCCGGCCGGGCCGAGGCCGGCGGCCAGCATCATGTAGCCGATCTGGCTCATCGTGGAGCCGGCCAGCGCCTTCTTGATGTCGTCCTTCGCGCAGCCGATCCAGGCACCGGCGAGCAGCGTGACCAGGCCGACGGCGATGACGGCATTGCGGGCGGCCTCCGACGCGTCGAAGACGCCGTTGGACCGCACCACCAGGTAGACGCCGGCGGTGACCATCGTCGCCGCGTGGATGAGGGCCGACACCGGCGTCGGGCCCTCCATCGCGTCGAGCAGCCAGCTCTGCAGCGGCACCTGGGCGGACTTGCCGCACGCGCCGAGCAGGAGCAGCAGGCCGAGCGCGGTGGCCGTCGACGTCGAGGCGGCGTTCACCGAGACGTTGACCTCGCTGATGGCCGTGGTGCCGAACTGGGCGAACATCAGCATGATCGCCAGCGCCATGCCGACGTCGCCGACGCGGTTGACGACGAACGCCTTCGTGGCGGCCGCAGCGGCCGAGTCCTTGTGCTGCCAGAAGCCGATGAGCAGGTACGACGCGAGGCCGACGCCCTCCCAGCCGAGGAACAGCACCAGGTAGTCGGACGCGAGGACCAGCGTCAGCATCGAGGCGATGAAGATGTTCAGGTACGCGAAGAAGCGACGACGCCGGGCGTCGTGCTCCATGTACCCGATCGAGTAGACGTGGATCAGCGTGCCGACGCCGGTGATGAGCAGCACGAACAGACCGGACAGCTGGTCGAACGTGTAGGCCATGTCGACGTGGAACGGGCCGGCCTCGATCCAGGTGAACAGCGACTTGGAGTACGAGCGGTCGCCCTCGTCCCGGCCGAGGATCTGGAAGAAGCAGATCAGGCCGACGATGAACGAGAAGCTGGACGCGGCCGTGCCGATGAGGTGGCCGACGCGGTCGCCCTCCTTGCCCCAGACCAGGAGGCCGAGACCGGAGACGAGCGGGACTGCGACGAGCAGCCAGGCGAGTTCGAGCATCAGTCCCCTAGAGCTTCAGCAGGCTCGCCTCGTCGACCGTGGTCGTACGACGCGTGCGATAGATGGACACGATGATGGCGAGGCCGACGACGACCTCGGCGGCGGCAACGACCATGACGAAGAAGGCCGCGACCTGTCCGTCGAGGTTGCCGTGCTGACGCGAGAAGGCGACGAGCGCCAAGTTGGTGGCGTTGAGCATCAGCTCGACGCACATGAAGACCACGATCGCGTTGCGGCGGACGAGCACGCCGACCGCGCCGATCGTGAACAGGATCATCGACAGGGTGATGTATTCGGTCACTGGTCGTCACCCTCCTGGTCGAAGGGCCAGCCGGCGTGGGGCGGCGGCTCGATGGCCTTCGCGATGTCGTCGACGTCGTCGTCGAAGCCGTCGCGCACCTGGCCGCGCGCGACGAGGCTCGCCGACACCGACTCCGGCATCGGGCGGCCGTCGGGCAGCAGGGCCGGGGTGTCGACCGCGTTGTGGCGGGCGAACACACCGGGCGTCGGCGGGTTGCCCGGGTGACGTCCGGTCTCGGCGTACTCGCGCATGCGGTCGCGGGAGATGTCGGCCTGGCTGCGACGCGGCACCAGCCGCTCGCGGTGCGCCAGCACCATTGCGCCGACGGCGGCGGTGATGAGGAGCGCGCTGGTGAGCTCGAACGCCAGGACGTACGGGCCGAACAGCAGCTTCGCGATGCCGTACGGGTTGCCGTTGGCGTTGGCCTCGTCCAGCCCGGTGACCGCGCCGGTGACGGCCTGACCGATCACCAGCACGCCGACGATGCCGAACAGGAGGCCGACGACCGTGGCCATCAGGCGCTGGCCCTTGATGGTCTCCACGAGCGAGTCGGACGTCTCGACGCCGACCAGCATCAGCACGAACAGGAACAGCATCATGATCGCGCCGGTGTAGACGATGATCTGCACGGCGAACAGGAACGGGGCGCCCTGCGCGGCGTACAGCACGGCCAGGCTGATCATCACGATCGCCAGGCACAGCGCCGCGTGCACCGCCTTGCGCGCGAGCACGAGCCCGAGCGCGGCGAGCACCATGATCGGCGCCAGGATCCAGAACGCGGTCATGTCATCGCTCCGATGGTCAACGTCCTTTCGACAAGCTCAAGGACCGTGTCGTCGAGAGCCGAGACCACGGCCGTTGAGCTTGTCGAAGCGGCGTCACACCCTGGGATCATGAGTCCTCCCCAGGCGCTCCGGGCGGGTTGACCTTCGCGTCCGCGGCCGGGTCGGCCGGGAGGAGCGGCAGGGTCTTGCCCTTGTAGTAGTCGTGGTGGTCGTCACTGATCAGCATCTCGTGCGGCGGCTCGACCATGCCGGGCAGCAGCGGCGCCAGCAGGTCGGACTTCTCGTAGATGAGGTCGGCACGGTTGTCGTCGGCCAGCTCGTACTCGTTGGTCATCGTCAGAGCGCGCGTGGGGCACGCCTCGATGCACAGGCCGCAGAGGATGCAGCGCAGGTAGTTGATCTGGTAGACGCGGCCGTAGCGCTCACCGGGGCTGAACCGCTCGTCCTCGGTGTTGGAGGCACCCTCGACGTAGATGGCGTCGGCCGGGCAGGCCCAGGCGCACAGCTCGCAGCCGATGCACTTCTCCAGGCCGTCGGGCCAGCGGTTGAGCTGGTGCCGACCGTGGAAGCGCGGAGCCGTGGGCACCTTCTCGAACGGGTACTGCTCGGTGACGACCTTCTTGAACATCGTGCGGAAGGTGACACCGAACCCGGCGATCGGGTCCCACAGCGTCTCGCGGACCGTGTTGGTCATCGTCGAGCCTCCTTCGGGATGTCGACCTTCTCGGGCATCGGGGGAACCGGGTAGCCGCCGGCGAACGCGTCGAACTCGGGTGAGTCCGATTGCGGTTCCTGAGCCTGTCGAAGGGCCGGCTTCTTCTCCGGGACGAGGAACGTCGCCAGGAGCAGCACGCCGGCGACGACGGCGGCCCAGATCAGCGTCTTCTGGTCGAGCATGTCCTCGCTGCGCAGCTTGCGGATGAACGCGACCGCGACGATCCAGGCGAGCGAGACCGGGATGAGGATCTTCCAGCCGAACGCCATGAACTGGTCGTACCGGAGGCGGGGCAGCGTGCCGCGCAGCCAGATGAACAGGAAGATGAAGCACAGCGTCTTGCCGAGGAACCACAGCACCGGCCAGTAGCCGGAGTTGGCGCCGTCCCAGACGTGCGGGATGCCGAACGGGGCGCGCCAGCCGCCGAGGAACAGCGTGGTGGCGAGGGCGGAGACGGTGACCATGTTGACGTACTCGGCCAGGAAGAACAGCGCGAACTTCAGCGACGAGTACTCGGTGTGGAAGCCGCCGACGAGCTCGCCCTCGGCCTCCGGGAGGTCGAACGGTGCGCGGTTGGTCTCGCCGACCATCGCGATCACGTAGATCACGAACGACGGGAACAGCGGCAGGAAGTACCAGGTGTCGGACTGTGCGGCGACGATCTCCGACGTCGACATCGACCCGGCGTACATGAAGACCGAGACGAACGACAGGCCCATGGCCACCTCGTAGGAGATGACCTGCGCGCTGGAGCGCATGCCGCCGAGCAGCGCGTACGTGGAGCCGGACGACCAGCCGGCCAGCACGATGCCGTACACGCCGATCGAGGTGACGGCGAGGATGTACAGGACCGCGACAGGGAGGTCGGTGAGCTGCAGCGGCGTCGTGGTGTCGGTGAACGGGATCTTCGCCTCGGGGCCGAACGGGATGACCGCCCAGGCCAGGAACGCGGGGATGGTGGCGAGGATCGGCGCGGCGACGTAGACCAGCTTGTCGGCCGCCTTGACGACGATGTCCTCCTTGAGTGCGAGCTTCACGCCGTCGGCGAGGCTCTGCAGGAGGCCGAACGGGCCGTGCACGTTGGGACCGATGCGGTGCTGCATCCGGGCGACGACGCGGCGCTCGAACCAGATGTTGAACAGCGTGTAGAGCACCAGGATCACGAAGATCAGCAGGGCCTTGAGCCCCACCACCCAGAACGGCTCGTGGCCGAAGAGGTCGCTCATGCGTTCCCTCCCGACAGCTGGACGACGGTGCCGTGTCCGGCGTTGATCGAGCGCAGGTTGGTGCCGGAGTTGGCGGGCACCCAGACGACGCCGTCCGGGAGGTCGGCGACCTCTGCCGGGAACGTGGCGGAGCCGGTCTTGTTGCTGATGGTGGCCGAGCCGCCGGGCTCGATACCGGCTGCCTGCAGGGTCGCGGCGTTCGCGCGCAGCACGGCGGGACGGGCGGTGGCGCGGTACTTGTCCTGACCGTCCTGGCCGCGTCCGTCGTCGATCATCTGACGCCAGGTCTCGAGGACGACGTCGCCCTTGCCGAGCTTCACGGCGCCCGGGACGGGTGCGTCGGGCGCAGCGGTCCGCTGTCCGTCCCACGGGCCCGTCTCGGTGATGGCCGCGCGCGCCTCCGCCACCGTGCGGAACCCGAGGTCGTGGCCCATCTCCTCGGCGATGCCGGCCAGGACGCGCAGGTCGGGGAGCGACGCGGGCAGGCTGAGCACCGCGTCGAACGGCCGCAGGCGGCCCTCCCAGGTGACGAACGTGCCGGCCTTCTCGACCGGCGGCGCGACGGGCAGCACGACGTCGGCCGCGCGGGTGACCTCGTTCTCGCGGACCTCGAGGCTGACGACGAACGCCGCCTCGATCGCCTCGCGGGCCCGGGCCGGGTCGGGCAGGTCGTCGACCTCGACGCCGCCGACGACCAGTGCGCCGAGCCGGTTCTTGGCGGCGTCCTCGACGATCTGCGTGGTGTCGCGCCCGACGCGAGACGGCAGGGACTCGACGCCCCAGGCGGCCGCGAGGTCGGCGCGGGCCTCGGCGTCGGCGACCGGACGGCCACCGGGCAGCAGCGACGGGAGGCAGCCGGTCTCGACGGCACCGCGGTCGCCGGCGCGACGCGGCACCCAGGCCAGGCGCGCGCCAGAGCGCTCGGCGAGACGCAGGGCGGCGCTGTAGGCACCGGGAGAGGTGGCGAGCCGCTCGCCGACCAGGATCACGGAGTCGGCCTCGAGCTGCACCGCGTCGAGCGCCGCGGCCTCCTGGCCGGGCACCGTGGCGACGAGCTCGCCGTTCATCTTGGTCAGCCCGCGGGAGGCGTGGGCGGCGATCGACCGGACCGTCAGCCCGTTCCGCGACGCCTTGCGCAGCCGCAGGAAGATCGCACCAGCCTCGTCCTCGGGCTCCAGGCCCACGAGCAGCACCGACCCGGCCTTCTCGAGGTCGCGGTACGTGACCGTCAGGCGCGTGGCCGCGACGTGCGCGGCGAGGAACGCCGCCTCCTCCTCAGAGTGGGCACGGGCGCGGAAGTCGATGTCGTTGGTGCCCAGGACGACGCGGGCGAGCTTGCTGTACGCGAACGCGTCCTCGGCGGTGAGGTGGCCACCGGTCAGGACGCCCACACCGTCGGCGGCGGCCAGGCCGCGCGCCGCTGCGGCGAGCGCCGCCGGCCACGACGCCGGCTCGAGCTCGCCGTCCTCGTTGCGGACCAGCGGCGTCCGCAGTCGGTCGTCCTGCGCCGTCCAGGTGAAGCCGAAGCGGTCCTTGTCGGTGATCCACTCCTCGTTGACCTCGGGGTCGTCGCCGGCGAGGCGGCGCATGACCTTGCCGCGACGGTGGTCGACGCGGATGGCCGAGCCGCAGGCGTCGTGCTCGGCCACCGACGGGGTGGACACGAGGTCGAACGGCCGTGAGCGGAAGCGGTAGTCAGCGCTGGTGAGGGCGCCGACCGGGCAGATCTGGATGGTGTTGCCGGAGAAGTACGAGTGGAACGGCTGGTCGTCCGCGATGCCGACCTGCTGCTGCGGCCCACGCTCGAGCAGCTCGATGAACGGGTCGCCGGCGATCTGCTCGCTGAACCGGGTGCACCGCGCGCAGAGGACGCAGCGCTCGCGGTCGAGCAGGATCTGCTCGGACACGTTGATCGGCTTGGGGAACGTCCGCTTGGTCTCGACGAAGCGGGACTCGCCGCGGCCGTGGCTCATGGCCTGGTTCTGCAGCGGGCACTCACCGCCCTTGTCGCACACCGGGCAGTCGAGCGGGTGGTTGACCAGCAGGAACTCCATCGTGCCCTGCTGCGCCTTGTCGGCGACCTCGGACGTGACCTGGGTCTGGACGACCATGCCCGGTGCGACCTCGAGCGTGCACGACGCCTGCGGCTTGGGCATCCCACGGCCGTTGCCGGCGTCGGGCACCTCGACGAGGCACTGGCGGCACGCGCCGACCGGCTCGAGCAGCGGGTGATCGCAGAACCGCGGGATCTCGACGCCGATGAGCTCGGCGGCGCGGATCACGAGCGTGCCCTTGGGGACGCTGACCTCGACGCCGTCGATGGTCAGGGTGATCAGCTCCACCGCCTCCGCGGTCCCCTGCGTGGCCTCGATGGTCATGCGGCACCTCCGACCGGCGTGAACAGGGTGGACGCCACCGGCGGGAACAGCTCGCTGGACGGGGTGTGCATGCCGGCCTCGAACTCGTCGCGGAAGTATTGGATGGCCGAGGTGATCGGGCTGGTGGCGCCGTCGCCGAGCGCGCAGAACGCGCGGCCCAGGATGTTGTCGCACAGGTCGAGCAGCAGCTCGATGTCGCCCGGCTGACCCTGGCCCTGGTCGAGGCGCTGGAGCACCTGGACGAGCCAGTACGTGCCCTCGCGGCACGGCGTGCACTTGCCGCACGACTCGTGCTTGTAGAACTCGGTCCAGCGCAGCACGCACCGCACGACCGACGTGGTCTGGTCGAAGCACTGCAGCGCCTTGGTGCCCAGCATCGAGCCGGCCGCGCCGACGCCCTCGTAGTCGAGCGGGACGTCGAGGTGCTCGGCGGTGAGGATCGGCGTGGACGAGCCGCCCGGCGTCCAGAACTTCAGCTCGGCGCCCTCACGCATGCCGCCGCCGAGCTCGAGCAGCTCGCGCAGGGTGATGCCGAGCGGCGCCTCGTACTGACCGGGCCGCTTCACGTGGCCGGACAGCGAGTAGAGCGTGTAGCCCTTGGACTTCTCGGTGCCCATGGAGCCGAACCAGTCGATGCCGCCGGTGACGATGGACGGCACCGACGCGATGGACTCGACGTTGTTGATGACCGTGGGACAGGCGTACAGGCCCTCGACCGCCGGGAACGGCGGACGCAGCCGGGGCTGGCCGCGGCGACCCTCGAGCGAGTCGAGCAGCGCCGTCTCCTCGCCGCAGATGTACGCACCGGCGCCCGCGTGGACCATCAGGTCGACGTCGACGCCCGTGCCGTGGATGTTGCTGCCGAGGTGGCCGGCCGCGTAGGCCTCGCGGACCGCGGCCTGGAGGCGACGGACCACGTGCAGCACCTCGCCGCGGACGTAGATGAACGCGCGCTTCGCCCGGATGGCGTGGGCGGCGATGATGACGCCCTCCACCAGCGTGTGCGGGCTGGCCATCATCAGCGGGATGTCCTTGCAGGTGCCCGGCTCGGACTCGTCGGCGTTGACCACGAGGTACTTGGGCTTGTTGCCGGCGGCCGAGTCGTCCTGCGGGATGAAGCTCCACTTCATGCCGGTGGGGAAGCCTGCACCGCCACGGCCCCGAAGGCCGGAGTCCTTGACCAGGGTGACGAGGTCGTCGGGCGCCATCGACAGCGCCTTCGTGAGGGCCTGGTAGCCGCCCTGGTCCTCGTAGGCCTGGAGCGTCCACGCGCGGTCGTCGCCCCAGTTCTTGCTGAGGACGGGGGTCAGCACGTCAGTCATCAGAACCGCCGCCCTTCGTGTCGGCCGGGGACTCCGCAGCCTTGGTCTCGCTCTCGGCCCGCGACGTGTCAGCCTCCTCGGCCGCCTGCTCCGGCGACTCCGTGGCGACCGCGGTCTTCGTGCCGCCGGCCCCGTCTGCACCATTCGCCGCCCGCGGCCCGGCACCCCCGCCGGGCGCCGGGGCCTCCCAGCCCTTCTCGCGGGCGATCTCGAGACCGGCGAGCGTCGGGCCGGCAGCGGCCGGGCCCTCGTCGACGAGGCCGTCCTCGAAGCCGGCGAGCACGCGCTCGGCGGCGCGCCAGCTGGTGATGGTGGCGCCGCGGGTGCTCTGGACCTTCTCGCCGGCGCGCAGGCTGTCGACGAGCTCGACGGCGGACTCCGGCGTCTGCTGGTCGAAGAACTCCCAGTTGACCGTCATGACCGGAGCGAAGTCGCAGGCCGCGTTGCACTCGATGTGCTCGAGCGAGATCTTGCCGTCGGCCGTGGTCTCGTCGTTGCCGACCTCGAGGTGGTCCTTCAGGCGCTCGAAGATCGCGTCGCCGCCCATCACCGCGCAGAGCGTGTTGGTGCAGACGCCGACGTGGTGCTCGCCCATCGGCCGGCGCTTGTACATCGTGTAGAACGTCGCGACGCCGGAGACCTCAGCCGCGCTGAGGTCGAGGATCTCGGCGCACGTCTCGATGCCCTCGACGGTGACGCAGCCCTCGACGGACTGGACCAGGTGCAGCATCGGCAGCAGCGCCGAGCGGGCCTCGGGGTAGCGTCCGGCGATCTCGCGGAGCTCGTCCCGCGTGGTGTCGTGGAGGCTCAACGGTCCACCCCTCCCATGACCGGGTCGATGCTGGCGATCGCGACGATGACGTCGGAGAGCATGCCGCCCTCGCTCATCACCGAGGTGCCCTGCAGGTTGACGAAGCTCGGGTCGCGGAAGTGGACGCGGTACGGGCGGGTGCCGCCGTCGGACACGGCGTGGCAGCCGATCTCGCCACGGGGCGCCTCGATGGCGGCGTACGCCTGGCCGGCTGGGACGCGGAAGCCCTCGGTGACGATCTTGAAGTGGTGGATCAGGGCCTCCATGGACTCACCCATGATGTGGCGGATGTGCTCGGCGGAGTTGCCCTGGCCGTCGGCGCCGACGCTGAGCTGCGCGGGCCAGGCGATCTTCTTGTCGGCGACCATCACCGGCTCGCCCTCCATGACGGCGAGGCGCTCGGTGGCCTGCTCGACGATGCGCAGCGACTGCCACATCTCCTCGAGCCGGACGCGGAAGCGGCCGTAGGCGTCGGGCTCGTCCCAGGTGACGACGTCGAAGTCGTAGGTCTCGTAGCCCCAGTACGGCTGCGTGCGGCGCAGGTCCCAGTCGTAGCCGGTGGCGCGCAGCACCGGGCCGCTGAGACCGAGGGCCAGGCAGCCGGCGAGGTCGAGGTGACCGACGCCCTTGAGGCGGCCCTTGAAGATCGGGTTGGCGTTGCAGAGCGCCGCGTACTCCGGCAGCCGCTCCTTGAGCAGGCGGACCGTGGAGTGCAGCTTCTCGATGGCGCCGGCCGGCAGGTCCTGCGCGACGCCGCCGGGGCGGAAGTACGCGTGGTTCATGCGCAGGCCCGAGATCATCTCGAAGCAGTCGAGGATGAGCTCGCGGTCGCGGAACCCGCACGTCATGACGGTAAGCGCGCCGATCTCCATGCCGCCGGTGGCGATGCAGACGAGGTGCGAGCTGATGCGGTTGAGCTCGAGCATCAGGACGCGGATGATCTTGGCCTTCTCGGGGACCTGGTCCTCGATCTCGAGCAGCTTCTCGACGGCGGCGACGTAGGCGGCCTCGTTGGAGAACGGGGCGACGTAGTCCATCCGGGTGCAGAAGGTCACGCCCTGGGTCCAGGTGCGGAACTCCATGTTCTTCTCGATGCCGGTGTGCAGGTAGCCGATGCCCGGCCGCGCGTCGCGCACCGTCTCGCCGTCGATCTCGAGCACGAGGCGCAGCACGCCGTGCGTGGACGGGTGCTGCGGTCCCATGTTGACGACGATGCGGTCGCCCTCGACGACCGAGGCGTCGACGGAGTCCCAGTCCTGGCCGGTGACGGTGAAGACGGGCCCCTCGGTGGACTCGGTGGTGCCCGCGTACGGGTCGTTCACTGTGGTCACGAGTAGCTCCGGCGGTGCTCGGGGGACGGGATGGTGCCGCCCTTGTACTCGACCGGGATGCCGCCCAGCGGGTAGTCCTTGCGCTGCGGATGGCCCTGCCAGTCGTCCGGCATGAGGATGCGGGTGAGGGCGGGATGGCCGTCGAACTGGATGCCGAAGAAGTCCCAGGTCTCGCGCTCGTGCCAGTCGGCGGTGGGGTAGATGCTGACGACGCTCGGCACGTGCGGGTCGTCGTCGGGGCAGGTGACCTCGAGGCGGATCCGGCGGCGGTGCGTCATCGACAACAGGTGGTAGACGACGTGCAGCTCGCGGCCCGACTCGTGCGGGAAGTGCACGCCGCTGATGCTGGAGCAGAACTCGAAGCGCAGGGCGTCGTCGTTGCGCAGGTGCGTGACGACCTCGAGGAGGGCGTGGCGGCGGATGAAGAACGTGAGCTCGCCGCGGTCGACGACGACCTTCTCGATCACCCGGTCGTCGTGCGAGTCGGTGAGGGTCTGCAGGCGGTCGTGGACCTCGTCGAACCAGCCGCCGAACGGGGGCTGCGCCGCGCCCGGCATCATCACCGGCCGGGTGAGGCCGCCGTAGCCGCTGGTGTCGCCGGTGCCGCGGACGCCGAACGCGCCCTCGCGGACGTCGACGACCTCGAGCTCGCGGGCGTCGCTCGGGACGAGCTCCTGCTGGACCTCGTGCGAGGCGTCCTGCGTGGTGCCCGACGTGGAGTCGACCGTCTGCGTCTTGTCGGCCGGGAGCTGGTCCTGCTTCGCGACCTTGTTCTCGTCGCCGTCCTTCTCTGCCATCAGCGCATGAGCCCCTTCATGGCCGAGGTGGGCGTGGCCTGCAGTGCCTCGAGCTCGAGCTCCTCGATCTGCGCCGCGCGGTGGGCGCCGAGCTTCTCGTGCTGGATGGAGTCGTGGAGCTTGAGGACCGCGTCGATCAGCATCTCCGGGCGGGGCGGGCAGCCCGGGAGGTACATGTCGACGGGGACGATGTGGTCGACGCCCTGGACGATCGCGTAGTTGTTGAACATGCCGCCGGAGCTGGCGCAGACGCCCATCGCGAGGACGTACTTGGGGGCCGCCATCTGGTCGTAGATCTGGCGGACGACCGGCGCCATCTTGTTGCTGACGCGGCCGGCGACGATCATCAGGTCGGCCTGGCGCGGCGACGGCCGGAAGACCTCCATGCCGAAGCGGGCCGAGTCGAACCGGGGGGCGCCGAACGTCATCATCTCGATCGCGCAGCAGGCGAGGCCGAACGTGGCGGGCCAGAACGACGCCTTGCGCATGTAGCCGGCGAGACCCTCGACGGTGGAGAGCAGGATCCCGCTAGGAAGCTTTTCCTCAATTCCCACGTCGGCCCCTTTCGTGAAACTTTGCGCCTCGCTTCATCCCCGCGGAGCAGGGCCCGACGCGGGATCCCGACCGTGCTGTGCTGATCGGGGACTTCGCTTCGCTCAGTCCCATTCCAGACCTCCGCGGCGCCAGACGTAGGCGTAGGCGATGAACACCGTGGCCATGAAGATGAACATCTCGACCAGGCCGAACCAGCCGAGCGCGTCGAACGCCACGGCGAACGGGTACAAGAAGATGATCTCGATGTCGAAGACGATGAACAGCATCGCGATGATGAAGTAGCGGACCGAGATGCGGCCGCCGCCCTCCGGCAGCGGGCTCGGCTCGATGCCCGACTCGTAGCGGTCCAGCTTGGCGCGGTTGTAGCGCTTGGGGCCGGTGAGCGGCGCGATGCCGACGCTGAAGATCGCGAACGCGGCGGCCAGGCCTCCCAGCACCAGGATCGGCGTGTAGACCGTCATGGCGCCTCCCTCCAGCCGTTATTCGTGCGCTTGTGAACGACTTCACAACGTGTGTCGCACGACACCTTACGCCCGTCGCCGCCGGGACGGAACAGAGGTCCCACGGCTACCTAGCCGGGATTGACGGAGCAGTGGAGGGCGACGACGCCCCCGGTGAGGTTGACCCAGTCGACCTTGCCCCAGCCGGCCTCGACCATCAGCTTCGCCAGGCCCTTCTGGTCCGGCCAGGACCGGATGGACTCGGCGAGGTAGACGTACGACTCCGGGTTGGACGAGACCTTCTCGGCGATGCGCGGGAGAGCCTTCATCAAGTAGTTGGAGTAGACGGTCTCGAACGGGGTCCAGGTGGGGGTGCTGAACTCGCAGACGACGATGCGCCCGCCGGGGCGCGTCACCCGGCGCAGCTCGCGCAGGCCCTGGACGGGGTCGTGGATGTTGCGCAGGCCGAAGGAGATCGTGACCGCGTCGAAGGACCCGTCCGCGAACGGCAGCGCCATGCCGTCGCCCGCGGTGAAGGGGAGCTTCGGAAGGTTCCGCTTGCCGACCTGGAGCATGCCGAGGGAGAAGTCGCACGGGACGACGACGGCCCCCGCGTCGGCGAACGGCTGGCTCGACGTGCCCGTGCCGGCAGCGAGATCGAGCACCCGCTCACCCGGCCGCGGGTCGAGCACGGAGACCACGCGGCGACGCCACCGACGGTCCTGTCCCATCGACAGCACGTCGTTCGTCAGGTCGTAGCGGCGGGCGACGTCGTCGAACATGCGAGCCACGTCGCGAGGCTGCTTGTCCAGACCGGCTCGAGTCACGGGGATCACTCTCGCACGGGTACTGTCGAGGGCGTGAACAACCCCGTTCTCGACCCCGCCTCAGCACCTGGCGCGGTTCCTCTGCTGGTCCGGACGGTCGAGATCGACGACCCCGGTCCGCTCCTCTCGCTCCTTCCCCGCGACGAGGCCTACGCGTGGATCCACCACGGCGACGGACTGGTCGGCTGGGGCCGGGCAGCGTCCTGCGAGACGTCCGGCGTGCGGCGCTTCGACGACGCCTCGTCCTGGTGGCGCGAGATCACCCGCCACTCGGTCGTGCGCGACGAGGTCGACGTCCCGGGCACGGGCCTGGTGGCCTTCGGCACCTTCACGTTCTCCGGCGGCTCGGCCGGCAGCGGCCTCGTCGTCCCCGAGGTGGTCGTCGGCCGCCGCGACGGCCGGTCGTGGGTCACCGTCGTCGGTTCCGGCATCTCGATGCCCCCGCTGCTGTCCGCCACCGAGCCCCCGCTCGAGCCCACGGGCGTCACGTTCTCCGACGGCCCGGTCGGCCCCACCACGTGGCAGGAGATCGTCGCCGACGCGGTCGGGCGCATCGCTGACGGCGGCCTGGACAAGGTCGTGCTCGCCCGCACCCTGGTGGCGGAGCTCGACGCGCCCCTCGACGTCCGGGCCCCGCTCACCCGGCTCGCCGACGACTACCCGGAGTGCTGGACGTTCCACGTCGACGGCTTCTTCGGCTCCACGCCGGAGATGCTGGTCCGCCTCGAGCGCGGACTGATCACCTCGCGCGTGCTCGCCGGCACCATCCGCCGCACCGGCGACGACACCCACGACCTCACCCTCGCCGCGTCGCTGGCCCGCTCCAGCAAGGACCTCGAGGAGCACGAGTACGCCGTGCGCTCCGTGGCCGAGGCGCTCGCGCCGCACTGCACCAGCATGAACGTGCCGGAGTCGCCGTTCGTGCTGCACCTGCCCAACGTCATGCACCTCGCCACGGACGTCACCGGCGTCATCCGCGACGACGCGAGCGTGCTGGCCCTGGCGGAGTCACTGCACCCGTCGGCGGCCGTGGGCGGCACGCCCACCAAGCTGGCCGTCGAGCTGATCGACGAGATCGAGCGGCTGGACCGCGGCCGGTACGCCGGACCGGTCGGCTGGATCGGCGCCTCCGGCGACGGCGAGTGGGGCATCGGGCTGCGGTCGGCTCAGGTCGAGGACGAGTCGGGCACCCGGGTGCGCCTGTTCGCCGGCTGCGGCATCGTCGCGGACTCGGTGCCGGCCGACGAGCTGGCCGAGGCCGACGCGAAGCTGATCCCCGTGCGCGACGCCCTCAGCCCGCGATGACCTCGCAGCTGGAGAAGGCCGAGGCGTTCCGCGCGCTTCACGCGGGCGACCCGTTCGTGTTCCCCAACCCGTGGGACGCCGGTTCCGCCCGGGTCCTGCAGGCGCTCGGCTTCCAGGCGCTCGCCACCACGAGCAGCGGCTTCGCGTTCACCCTCGGGCGTCCCGACGGCCACGTCACGCTCGACGAGGTCGTCGACCACACCCGGTCCCTCGCCGAGGCCACCACCATCCCGGTCGCGGTGGACCTGGAGAACGGGTTCGGGCCGTCGCCCGAGGACGCGGCCCTCGCGGTCCAGCGCGTGGCCGAGGCGGGCGCCGTCGGCGGCTCCATCGAGGACTGGGACCCGGAGACCGGGATCTACGACGCCTCGCTGGCCGCCGAGCGGATGGCGGCCGCCGCGGAGGCGGCCTGGGCACTCGACTTCCCGTTCACCCTCACCGGGCGGGCCGAGAACCTGATCCGCGGCAACCCGGACCTCGACGACACCATCGCGCGGCTGCAGGCCTACGAGCAGGCCGGCGCGGACGTCGTGTTCGCACCCGGACTCACCGACGTAGCGCAGATCCGCGCGATCTCCGAGGCGACGTCGGTCCCGCAGAGCGTGCTCGCACACGCCGGCTTCACGCTCGAGGAGATCGTGTCGGCCGGGGCGCAGCGGGTGAGCGTCGGCGGTCAGCTCGCGTGGGCGGCGGTCGGCGCGCTCGCCAAGGCGGCCACCGACATCCGCGACCAGGGGTCGTTCAGCTCGTTCGCCGAGCGCGTCCCGGTGAGCGACTGGCTGCAGGGCTGACCGGGCCCAGCGTCGGGTAGCGCGGGTCGAGCGCGTCGCCGGAGGACTTGCCGGTGAGCCGGCGCTTCACCCAGGGGGCCGCGTGCGCCTTGGCCCAGTCGAGGTTGGCGGCCCGTCGCTCGGCCTTGCTGAGCTGGGGCGCCGGCGGGAGGTCGAGCTCGACCAGCTCGTGGTCGACGCCGATCGCGTCGAGCACGGCCATCGCCATGCGCTGGTGGCCGGCGCTGGACATGTGCATCCGGTCCTCGGCCCACATGCCGGGGTCGCGGTACTCGCGCATGCGCCAGTAGTCGACGAGCGTCGTGCCGTGCTTCTCGGCGATCTCGCGGACGAGCTCGTTGTAGGTGGCGAACCGGCCGCGCATGGTGCCGAAGATCGGGAAGCCACCCGGGTCGAACGCGGTGAACAGCACCACCCGAGCGCCGGTGGCCGCGAGGCGCCCGACCGCGGCGTCGTAGTCGACCAGCAGGCCGTCGATGTCGACCGACGGACGCATGATGTCGTTGGCACCGGCGTAGATGGTGACCAGGTCGGGCTCGAGGGCGATGGCGGGCTCGAGCTGCTCGGCCAGGATCGGCCGGAGCTTGCGGCCGCGGATGGCGAGGTTGGCGTACCGGAAGTCGTCGGAGCCGGCAGCGAGCACCTCGGCCACGCGGTCGGCCCAGCCGCGGACGCCGTTGGGCCGGTCGGGGTCGACGTCGCCCACGCCCTCGGTGAACGAGTCGCCCAGGGCGACGAAGCGGGAGAAGCTCACCCGCTCAGCGTAGTGAGGCGGTCAGAGCAGTCCGCGACGGTTGGCGATGGCGGCGGCCTCGGTGCGACTGGACGCCCCGAGCTTGGCCAGGATGTTGGACACGTGCACCGACGCCGTCTTGGTGCTGATGAACAGCTGGGCGGCGATCTCGCCGTTGGTGCGGCCGACGCTGACCAGCTCGAGCACCTCGCGCTCGCGGCGGGTGAGGTCGGCCGAGCGCTCCGGTGCGGCGCCCGACGAGATCTCGGCCAGCAGCGGCTTGGCGCCGATCTCCTGGGCGACCTGACGGGCCCCGGCGAGCAGCTCCTCGGCCTCGGCGTCGCGCCCGGCCGCACTCAGCACCGCGGCGAGCCGTGTGGCCGAGCGGGCGTGCTCGTACGGGTCGCCGAGCTGGTCGAACGACTCGAGCGCGGTGCGCCACAGGCGCTCCAGCTCCGCGACCGGCAGCGGGTCGACGCCGGTGAGCCAGCGCAGGCGGCCGAGCTCGGCGTGCATCCGCTGGTGCCACGCGTGGCCCTCCGGGCCGAGCGTGGGCCACTCGATGAGGACGTGGTCGACCTCGGCGACCAGCGCCGTGGCCCACTCGACCGTGGCCTGGTTCTCGGCGGCACTGCGCTGGCCGGCCGTGGCGGCGTGGGCGGAGAGAAGGAGGGACGTCATGCGGAGGCGAGCCGGGCTCAGGGTGGAGTGCCAGGTGCGGGCGAGCAGGTCCGCGAGGGCGTCGTGGACCTCGGTGGCGGCGACCGCGTCGCCGGCGTTGCCCTGCAGCTCGATCATGGCCGTGCCGCTGTGCACGGCGAGTGCGAGGTCGTGCGCCCACTCGCCCCTCAGCCGGGCGACCTCACCCTTGGCCGGCTCCTGCCCGCGGCCGGCCGCCACCAGCAGCGCCACGGAGTCGAGCGTGTTGCGGACGAGCTTGGGCACGCCGTCGTCGACCTTCTGCAGGGCGAGGACGTCGTCCCACCGCCCCCGGACGTACGACGTGACGGCGGCGAAGAACCGGCCGTCGAAGCCGTACGGCGCCCAGGAGCGGCCCGTGGCCTCGGCCCGGGCCATGCCCTCGCGGAAGTACTGCTCGGCCTCCGGCAGGTTGCCGGCGTTGAAGTGCACGAACGCGAGGTGCTGGAGGGCGCGCAGCTCGCTGTGGACGTCGCCGGAGGCGCGGGTGGACTCGATCAGGTCGAGGTACAGGCGGTGTGCCTTGTCGACCTCGAGGCCGGTGCGGGACAGCACGTACGTGGACGTGCCCTGCGCGTCGAGCGCGATCTCGACGGCGTCGAGCTCCTCGGCGATGGCGAGCGCACGCTCGGCGTGCTCGAGGGCCTCGTCCCAGCGGCGGACGGACGAGAACGTCCGGGCCCGCAGCGCCTCGGCACGGGCGCGCAGCTCGGTGCGCTCGTCCGGCACCACGGCGAGGGCCTCGGCGCTGACCTCGAGGGCGCCGTCGTCGTCGTCGGAGAAGAAGGTGACGTCGCCCAGCGCGACGAGCAGCCGGCCGCGGTCGAGCTCGCTGAGCCCGGACTGGTCGAGCTGGGCCCGCAGCAGCTTGGCCGCGGTGCGGAGGCGCCCGGCGCCCGTGAGCGCCTCGGCCGTGGACAGCAGCAGCGCGACGACGTCCGTGCCCTCCGGTGCGGCCTCGAGCATGGTGAGGGCGCGCTGGTAGTGCCCGGCAGCCTCGTCGTAGCCGCCGATGCAGACGGCCTCGACGGCGGCGTCGATGCTGGCGGTGAACGCGGTGGCGAGGTCGCCGGCTCCTTCGGCGTGGTGGGCGATCTCCCGCGCGGCCCCCTCCGCGCCGGGGCGGGTGAGAGCGGCGAGGAACGCGGCGTGCTGGCGGATGCGCTGCCCGGGGAGCAGGTCCTCGCGGACGGCCTCGGCGAGCAGAGCGTGGCGGAAGGCGAGGCCGCCGTCGCGCAGCACCAGCACCTTGTGGTCGAGGGCGTCGCGCACGGCGGCGTCGAAGCGGGCCGGCTCGAGACCGACGACCTCGGCGAGGATGTCGTCGGACGCGCGGCCGCCCCCGGAGGCCACGGCCGCGACGACCTGGCGGGCGTCGTCGTCGAGGCGGTCGAGTCGGACGAGCACCAGGTCGGCGAGGCTCTCGGGGAGGGCGCCGTCGGCCAGCCCGGCGTCGAGCAGCTCCTCGGCGTAGAAGGCGTTGCCACCGGCCCGCCGCACGATCGCCGAGACGCCGGCCTGCGTGAGCCGGCTCTCCTCACGCGAGCGGAGCAGAGCGGCGACGGAGACGTCGTCGAGCGGGGCGAGCTCGACGCGACGCACGCCCGGGAGCCGCGACCACTCGGCCACGGCGGTGCGGAGCGGGTGGCGGCGGTGGAGGTCGTCCGTGCGATACGTGACGACCACGGCGACGTCGTTGACGAAGCGACGCGCGAGGACGAACTGGAGGGCGTGCCGGGTGGAGGCCTCGGCCCAGTGGGCGTCCTCCACGACGAGGAGGATCGGGCCGGTCTCGGCGAGCGCGTCGAGGCCGCGGGCGACGGCGGAGAGGATGTCGGCGCGGTCTCCCCCGGCCGGAGCGGCAGAGATCATGGGTCCGAGGGCCGGAGCCTCGGCCGTGATGCGCTCACGGTCGGCGTCGTCGAGGGACGAGAAGGCCTCGGCGAACGGGGCGAAGGGCAGGGCGCTGTCGCCGAGGTCGAGACAGTGGCCGACGAGGATCTGCCGGCCGGCGTCGCGCGCCTGGTCGACGAGCTCGGTGACCAGACGGGTCTTGCCGATGCCGGCGTCACCGCCCAGCAGCACGGCGCCGGAGCCGGCGTCGCCGCTGAGGCCGATCGCGGCCTTCAGCTGCGCGAGCTCCTCGTCGCGACCGACGAGCGGTGCTGCGTGATCGACGGCCATGCCGTCCATTGTGGCGAATGACACTGACATCAGGCGGCCGCGGCCCGCCGCTGGGCGCTGCGGGTGAGCAGCGACCAACGACGAGCACGACGGACGGTGCGTCGAGGCTGGGCCCGGTAGGCCTGCTGCGCGCGGGTGGTGCGCAGTGCTACCTCGACGGGGATGTAGTCCTGGGGGTTCAGGATCATGATGAGCACCTCTTTCTTGGTGCTTCGATCCTGGTCTTCTGAGGTAGGCCCCCACATCGGGCGACCTCCCTAAGTTAGGGCTCCAGCTACCTCAGAGGCGCGCTGACCTGCGGCGCTCTACTTCTTGGGGAGCGTGCTCTTGCCTCCGTGCATGAGGTTGATCAGCGTGGCGGCCCGCTTGTCGGTCTTCGCGTCGCGCGCGAACGTCGTGAGGGCCAGCAGCGGCTTGTACTTCTGCCGGGTGATCGCCTTGGCGTAGGTGAACTCCTTGAGGCCGTCCGGGCCGTGGATACGGCCGAACCCGGACTCCCCGACGCCGCCGAACGGCAGCGACGGGACGCCGGCGAACGCGGTGACCGCGTTGATCGACGTCATGCCGGAGCGGATGCGCTCGGCGATGGCCATGCCGTTCTTCTTGGAGAACACGGCACCGGCGAGCCCGTAGGCCGTGGCGTTGGTGCGCTCGACGGCCTCCTCCATGGTCTTGACCGGGTTCACCGCGAGGGTGGGGCCGAACGTCTCCTCGGTCATCTCCGTGGAGTCCTCTGGGACGTGCGAAAGGATCGTCGGCTGGACGAACCGCTCGCCGACGGCCTCCGGGCCACCGATCACGACGTTGGCGCCCTTGGCCACGGCGTCGTCGAGGTGGCTCTTGATGATGTCGATCTGCGACGGCATGGTGATCGGCCCGAACGACGCCGTCGCGTCGTCACCGGCGCGCACCTGCTGCACCTGGTCGGTGAGCTCCTTCATGAACGGGTCGAACACCTTCTCGTGCACGTACACGCGCTCGGTGCCGATGCAGGTCTGGCCGGCGTTCGCCATGCCGCTCCAGATGGCGGCGTCGGCGGCCGCGGCGAGGTCGGCGTCCTCGTCGACGATCAGCACGTCCTTGCCGCCGGCCTCGATGATCACCGGCGTGAGGTTGGTGGCACAGGCGGCCATGACCTTCTTGCCCGTGCGGCCGGAGCCGGTGAACGCGAGCTTGTCGATGTCGGCGAGGCACAGCGCGTTGCCGGTCTCGCCGAGGCCGGTGACGGTCTGGAGGACCGGACGGCCGTGGACGACCTCCGCGAACGACTCGGCCAGCCAGCGGCCGACGCCGGGCGTGTACTCGCTGGGCTTGAACACCACGGTGTTGCCTGCGGACAGCGCGTAGACGATGGAGCCCATCGGGGTGAAGACCGGGTAGTTCCACGGGCCGATGACGCCGATGACGCCGAGCGGCTGGTACTGCACGTAGGACGCCTGGTTGGCCATCAGGAGGCCCGAGCTCACCTTGTGGCGGCCGAGCACCTTCTTGGCGTGCTTGGCGGCCCAGTTGAGGTGGTCGATGGCGAGCGCGATCTCGAGCTGGGCGTCGCCGTGCGGCTTGCCGGTCTCGAGGTGGACGAGGTCGGCGAGCTGGGCCATCCGCCGGGTGATGACGCCCTTCCACTGCATCAGCAGCTCCTGGCGGCCCTCGAAGCCGAGCTCGCGCCACCAGGCGGACGCCTCGCGGGCGCGCGCGACGGCGGCGTCGACGTCCTCCTTCGAGGCGACCGGGTGCACGCCGACGACGTCGCCGTTGGCCGGGTTGAGCGACTCGAACGTCTCGGTGGTGCCGGGATCGGTGGTCGTGGTGGGTTCGATGATGGCGGTCATCGGGACTCCTTGATGAGGTCGGCAGCCTTCTCCCCCACCATGATGGCGGGGGCGTTGGTGTTGCCGCGGGGGACGGCGGGCATGACGGAGGCGTCGGCGACGCGGAGGTTCTCGGCACCGTGCACGCGGAGGTCGGGGCCGACGACGCTGCCCTCGATCGTGCCCATCGCGCACGTGGACACCGGGTGGTACAGGGTCTGGCCGAGGCGGGAGATCGTCTCGAGGACGTCGTCGTGGGTGGGGTTGCGGGTGGCCGGGTCCCACGGCTCGTCGATGAACCGCGCGATCGGACCCTGGCTGACGACCTCCCAGAGGCGGTCGTAGCCGGCGACGATGGCGTCGAGGTCGGCACCGTCGTCGAAGTAGCCGGGCTCGATCTCGGGGTGCCAGGTGGGGTCGGCCGAGCGGAGCCTGATGTGACCGCGGCTGTTGACGCGCACGAGCGTGGGCGCGATGGTCAGGCCGCGACGGACGGGCTCGTGGAGGCCGTTGTCGTAGAAGCCGCCGGGCACCATGTGGAACTGCAGGTCGGGGGCGTCGAGGTCGGGGCGCGAGCGGAAGAACGCGCCGGCCTCGGCGAGGTTGGAGCTCAGCGGTCCGCGGCCGGCCTTCTGCGCCTTGAGCAGGTTGCCGAGGCTCAGGAACTCGGCCATGTCGGTGGTGTTCTTCGTGTAGAACAGCGCGCCGGAGACCGGGTGGTCCTGCAGGTTCTGCCCGACGCCGGGCGAGTCGACCGCGACGTCGATGCCGTGCTCGCGCAGGTGGGCGCCCGGGCCGATGCCGGACAGCATGAGGATCTGCGGGCTGCCGATGGCGCCGGCGGACAGGATCACCTCGGCGTCGGCGTGCACGGTCTCGCTGACCGCGCCGCGACGGTAGGTGACGCCCGTGGCGCGGTTGCCGTCCATCTCGATGCGCTGCACGAACGCCTCGGTGCGCACCGTGAAGTTGGGCCGCTCCCGGTTCGGGTGGATGTAGGCGTCGGCGACCGACCAGCGGCGGCCCTTCTTGCAGGTGACCTGGTAGAAGCCGGCGCCCTCCTGCTCGGCGCCGTTGAAGTCGTCGGTGGGCTTGAAGCCGGCCGACACCGCCGAGTCGACGAACGCCTGGCTCAGCTCGTGGTTGTAGCGGCGGTCCTCGACGTGCAGCGGGCCATCGGTGCCGTGGAACGGGTCGCCGAGCCGGGTGTTGCCCTCGGCCTTCTTGAAGTACGGGAGGACGTCGTCGTAGCCCCAGCCCTCGGCGCCGTAGGCGTCGCGCCACTCGTCGTAGTCGGCGCGGTTGCCGCGGATGTAGATCATCGCGTTCATCGACGAGCAGCCGCCGAGCGCCTTCATGCGCGGCCAGAACGCGCGCTTGCCGCCGAGCTGCTTCTGCGGGGTGGTCTCGTAGCCCCAGTCCCACTTGGTCTTGAAGAGGGCGGAGAAGCCGGCCGGCAGGTGGATCATGTCGTCGTCGTCCTCGGGGCCGGCCTCGAGCAGCAGGACCGAGACGGACGGGTCCTCCGACAACCGCGCTGCGACCACTCCTCCGGCGCTCCCGGAACCGATGACGACGTAGTCGAAGTGCTCGTTGGGCATGGATCCCTCTCCGGCGGCTGGACTGTCCACGGTACTGCTGCCGCACACCATGACACAACCGCTGTCACGGTTGGACGGCAGCCTCCACGGCGGCGTTGATCGCCGCCCCCAGCTCGCGGCGGGTGCCACGCGGCACCCGCACCTCGAGCACCCGGATCCCGGCCACGGGCTCCTCCAGGGCGGCGGCGAGCTCGGTCGCGTCGAGCCGTCGGTGCGGGACGCCGACGGCGGCGCAGAGCGCGCCGAGGTCGGCACCCGTTGGGGTGGCGTAGACCCGCTCGAACGACGCCGCGAAGGCCGGGTCGCCCTGCTCCAGGGTCGTGAAGATGCTGCCTCCGTCGTCCGACGCGACGACGACCGTGAGGTCGGGGCGAGGCTCGTCCGGGCCGATCAGCAGGCCGTTGGCGTCGTGCAGGAAGGTCAGGTCGCCCAGGTACGCGATGGCGCGACTCGGCTGGCGGGCGAGAGCGGATCCGACCGCCGTCGAGATCGTCCCGTCGATCCCCGCGAGCCCGCGGTTGCCGATGACGAACCGCCGCTCCCCCACGGTGTACGGGCGGGCGACGAGGTCGAGGTCGCGGACCGGGTTGGACGAGCCCACGACGAGCAGGCCGTTCGGCGGGACGGCCGCGCTCACGGCGCGCGCCACGACGTAGGGGGCGCCGTCCGGTCGCTCGGTCGTGACGACGTCGACCGCCGCCGTCGCCATCGCGTCGGCGGTGCGCCAGGCCTCGAGCCACGAGTCCGGAGCGCGGCCGTCGGGCTCGGCGTGCGGGTGCACGAGCCGCGCGTGGCCGGGCGGGTGCGGGAAGGCCCGGAGGTCGCCGGCCGGCACGACGACGTCGAGGTCGGTGCGCCCGAGGAGCGACGTAATCGGCCGGCTGAGCGTCGGGTGGCCGAACATGATCACCTGGTCGATCTGCCGGGCGAGCGGGGTGGCGGCGAGCATCGGCCGGTAGCTGACCAGCGCGTTCTCGCCGTTGCGGGCGCCCGACGTCGGCTCCGCGAGGAGCGGCAGGCCGGCCTGCTCGGCGAACAGCCGGGCCTGCGGACCGGCGTCGTCGCCGGCCACCACGACGGCGTGCGGGGCGATCTCGAGCGGCGGTCCGTCGAACGACACGTGCGGACCGGTGCGGGGGTGATCGTCGCGCCGTGCGGGGGCCCACTCCCCCGGCTCGATCAGCGGCTCGTCGAGCTCGACGTTGAGGTGCGCCGGGCCGTCGGCCTCGGCGAGCAGTGCGTGCACGGCCGCCGGCTCCTCCCCGTACGCGATGCCGGGGAAGATGCGGACCTGGTCGGTGGTCTGGTTCGCCCCCGTACCGCGCAGCCGGGCCGGCCGGTCGGCGGTGAGGGCGAGCACGCGGACGCGGCTGTGCCGCGCCTCCAGGAGCGCCGGGTGCAGGTTGGCGACCGCGGTGCCGGACGTGGTCACCACCGGCACCCAGGCGTGCGAACCCTTGGCGAGGCCGAGCGCGAGGAAGCCGGCGGTCCGCTCGTCGACGCGCACGTGCAGCCGCAGGGCGCCCGCGCGGTCCGCCTCGGCGAGGGCCAGGGCGATCGGCCCCGATCGCGAGCCGGGCGCGAGCACGGCTTCGCGGACGCCGAGGTCGAGCAGGTCCTCGACGAGCGCACGGCAGGTCTCGGTGGCGCTCACGGCGCCTCCAGCGCCCGCACGACGCCGGCCAGCCGCTGCTGCCAGCGCTCGTCGGTCTCCGGGTCGGCCGCGACGGCGGCGAACGCCGACTCGTCGAGCTCCAAGCGGCCCACCGGCAGGTGACCGTCGACCGGGACCAGCGGGTCGGCGACGACGTCTCCGTCGAGCAGCGACGTGGTGCCCAGGCCGCAGGCGTACGGGAGCTCGGGCAGGGCGGCGGCGAGCGCCACTCCGGCGGCCAGGCCGATCGACGTCTCCACCGCGCTCGACACGACGACCGGCAGCCCGATCTCCTCCGCGATGCGCAGGCACGCGTGCACACCGCCGAGCGGCTGCACCTTGAGGACGGCGACGTCGGCCGCGTCCAGGCGGGCCACACGCAGCGGGTCCTCGGCGCGCCGGATCGACTCGTCGGCGGCGATCGGGACGTCGACGAGGCGGCGCAGCTCCGCGAGCTCCTCGACCGTCTCGCACGGCTGCTCGACGTACTCGAGGTCGTGCTCGGCGGCGAGCGTGCGGATCGCGACCTCGGCGTCCTCGACGGTCCAGGCACCGTTGGCGTCGACCCGCACCTTGCCGCCGGGCCCGAGCGCGTCTCGGACGGCCTCGACGCGGGCGATGTCGTCGGCCAGCGTCTGCCCGGTCTCGGCGACCTTCACCTTCGCCGTCGTGCACCCGGAGCGCCGGACGATCTCGTGGGCCTGCTCCGGCCCGACCGCGGGCACCGTGCAGTTGACCGGGATGCGGTCGCGGACGGCCGCCGGCCACTCGCGCTCCGCTGAGTCGAGGGCAGCCGCGAGCCACGCCGCGCTGGTGGCATCGTCGTAGTCGAGGAACGGGCTGAACTCGGCCCAGCCGGCCTCCCCGCGCAGCACCATCCCCTCGCGTCGCGTGATGCCGCGGAACGGCGTCGGCATCGCGATCGCGTAGGTCCGGAACTGCATGGCCACGACACTAGTGGCGGGATCAGGGGCCGTGCGTACGGTGGAGGTATGAGCCAGATCGCCATCGTGGGTGGCAACGGCCAGGTCGCCCGACACCTCATCAGCCAGCTGGCCGCCGGTGGGCACCAGCCCGTGGCGCTCGTCCGGAACCCCAGCTACACCGCGAACCTCGAGGCCCTCGGCGCCCGGGTGCGCATGCTGGACATCGAGCAGCACGACGTCGACGCCTTCGCCGCCGCGTTCGAGGGCAGCGACGCCGTGGTCTTCGCCGCCGGAGGCGGCCCGGACGGCAACCTCGAGCGCAAGCGCACGGTCGACCTCGGCGGTGCGCTGAAGTCGATCGATGCCGCCCGGATCGCCGAGGTGCCGCGCTTCGTGCAGATCTCGGCCATCGGGGTCGACCTGCCGCTGCCGGACGACACCGAGCCGGTGTGGCGCGCGTACGTGGAGGCCAAGCGCGACGCGGACATCGCGCTGCGCGAGAGCGACCTCGACTGGACGATCCTGCGGCCGGGCCGCCTCACCGACGACGACGGCACGGGTGCCGTCACGATCGGCGACTCCGTCGGTCGCGGCGACATCCCCCGCGCCGACGTCGCAGCCGCCGTCGTCGCTGTGCTCGACGAGCCCGCCTCCGCGGGCCACCAGTGGGACCTCGTCGGCGGGGAGACCCCGATCGACCAGGCCGTCCACGGCCTCGTCGCCTAGCGGGCCGCGAGCCGGCGCAGCGCCAGGCGGTCGACCTTGCCGCCGGGCAGGAGCGGCAGCGCGTCGGCCAGCACCACGTCGCGGGGCGCCCACGTACGCGGCAGCCCGGCCTCGGTGACCGCGTCGCGCAGCTCGTCGAGGCGGCAGCCGTCCAGGCAGACGGCGTCGGCCGGGACCACGACCGCGACGACCTTGGCTCCCCACTCCTCGTCGTCGACGCCGACGACGGCCGCGTCGCCGACCGCGTCGACGGCGCGCAGCACCCGCTCCACCGCGGGCAGCGGCACGTTGACGCCGCCGCTGACCACCACGTCGTCCATCCGGCCCAGCACGTGCAGCCGACCGTCGTCGTCGATCTCGCCGAGGTCCGACGTCGCGAACCACTCGCCGTCGAACGGACGTCCGGCGTACCCGTCGAACAGCACGGGGCCGGCCAATAGCACCTGGCCGTCGTCGCCGATCCGCATCCGGACGTCGCGCAGCGGGACGCCGTCGTAGACGCAGCCGCCACAGGTCTCGCTCATGCCATACGTCCGGACGACGGTCACGCCGGCGGTCCGTGCACGCTCGAGGAGGCCGGGGTCGATCGCCGCCCCGCCGATGAGCAGGGCGTCGAGACCGGTCAGGACGTCGAGGCGGTCGGCCGCGTCGAGACGGTGCAGCTGGGTGGGAACGAGCGACGCGTACCGGCGCGGCCGGTCGAGCGCGGCGAGGGCGGCCTCGAGGTCGTCGTGCTCGCTCGCCACGACCGGATCGGTGCCCGCGAGCGCGGAGCGCACCAGCACCTGAAGGCCAGCGACCCCGTCAGCCGGCAGGGCGAGCAGCCACTGCCCGTCCCCGCCGAGCCGCTCGTGCGTGGCCGTCGCCGACGCCAGCACCGCGCGATGCGACAGCACGACGTCCTTCGGCTCTCCGGTACTGCCGGACGTGCGGATGACCAGCGGGTCGCCACCGTCGCGGACCCAGGGACGGAGCAGGTCGAGGAGAGCGCGCGGCTCCCCGGAGACCGGTGCCAGCGACGCCGTCATCCCAGCTCGTCGTCCGGTTCCGGCTCGTCCTCGACGATGCGCCGCGGCAGTGACTTCACCACCGCCACCGTGCCGACGAAGAGCACGGCGATGATCGCACCGACGCGGATCCAGAGGGCGTCGGTGGTGACCGCGATGAGGCCGAAGAACCCCACCATCACGACGAGCGCGGTGGGGAACGGCGGCTGCTCCATGGCTCGACTCTAGACTGGCGGTCGTGCCTGAAAACGCCCCGTCCGGTCTGTCCGCCTGGATCGAAGGGGCTCGGCCCCGCACCCTCCCCGCCGCCGTCGCGCCCGTCCTGGCCGGCACCGGAGCGGCCGCGCTCGACGACGGGTTCGTCTGGTGGAAGGCCCTGCTCGCTCTCGGCGTCTCGCTGAGCCTGCAGATCGGCGTCAACTACGCCAACGACTACTCCGACGGCATCCGCGGCACCGACGACGACCGCGTCGGGCCACTGCGCCTCGTCGGCTCCGGCACGGCGTCGCCGCGCGCGGTGAAGACGGCAGCGTTCGCGCTCCTGGGCCTCGGCGCGGTCCTCGGCCTCGCGCTCGCCGCGACGACCACGTGGTGGCTGCTGCTCGTCGGTGCCGCCGCCATCGCCGCCGCGTGGACGTACACCGGCGGGTCCAGCCCGTACGGCTACCGCGCGCTCGGCGAGGTCAGCGTGTTCCTGTTCTTCGGCCTCGTCGCGGTCGTCGGCACCACCTACGTGCAGCTCGAGAAGATCACCTGGCCGAGCGTCGTCGCCGCCGTCGGCGTCGGGGCGCTGGCCTGCGCGATCCTCGTCGCCAACAACCTCCGCGACGTGCCCACGGACACGGTCGCCGGCAAGCGCACCCTCGCCGTGGTGCTCGGCGAGCCGCGCACCCGGGTCTTCTACGTGCTGCTCGCCGTCGTGGCGGTCGGCGCCGTCGTCGCCTGCGCCTTCGCGACGCCCTGGGCCCTGCTCGGCCTGCTCGGGCTGCCGATCGTCGTGCGCGCCGCCCGGGTCGTGACGTCCGGAGCCGGCGGGCCCGCCCTCATCCCTGTGCTCCGCGACACCGGCCTCGCCGAGCTCGTCCTCGCGGCCGGGCTCGCCCTCGGCTTGGCCCTGGGTACCCGCTGAGCGTGACGTTTTCGCCCGGAAATTGACGAATTTTGGGTGAAATCGTCACGCTCACGGTGAGGGCGAGGTGAGGACGCCGGTCTTGGCGAGCTCGTCGAGCGCGGCCGCGTACGGAGTGATGTCGATGTCGTGGTCGGCCAGCCACGCGTCGTTGAAGTAGGTGTGCGCGTAGCGCTCGCCACCGTCGCACAGCAGGGTCACGACGCTGCCGGTCTCGCCGTCCTTGCGCATGTTGTCGATGACCCGCAACGACGCCCACACGTTGGTGCCGGTGGAACCGCCGACCGGACGGCCGAGGACGTCGGACACCCACCGCATCGTGGCGATGGACGCCGCGTCGGGCACGCGCGCCATGTCGTCGATGACGCCGCCCACGAACGACGGCTCGACCCGCATCCGGCCGATCCCCTCGATCCGCGACGGCGTGGTGGTGGTGACGTCGGAGCGGTCCGCGACCCAGCCCTCGAGGAACGCCGACCCCTCCGGGTCGGCCACGCCGATGCGGGTCGGGAAGCGGCGGTACCGGACGAAGCGACCGATCGTCGCCGACGTGCCACCGGTGCCCGCGCCGACGACGATCCACGCCGGGATCGGGTGCCGCTCGGCGCGCATCTGCTCGAAGATCGACTCGGCGATGTTGTTGTTGCCCCGCCAGTCGGTGGCGCGCTCGGCGTACGTGAACTGGTCCATGTAGTGGCCGCCGCACTCGTCGGCCAGGCGCCGGGCCTCGTCGTAGACCGCTCCCGGGTCGTCGACGAGGTGGCACCGACCGCCCTGGAACTCGATCAACGCGATCTTCTCCGGGCTGGTGGACGCCGGCATGACCGCGACGAACGGGAGGCCGAGGAGCCGAGCGAAGTACGCCTCGCTGATCGCCGTGGACCCGCTGGACGCCTCGATGATCGTGCTGGTGGAGCACACCCAGCCGTTGCACAGCGCGTACAGGAACAGCGAGCGCGCCAGCCGGTGCTTGAGACTGCCCGTGGGGTGGACGGACTCGTCCTTCAGGTAGAGGTCGATGCCTTCCACCGGCAGCGGGAACGGATGGAGGTGCGTGTCGGCGCTGCGGTTGGCGTCGGCGTCGACACGACGGATCGCCTCGGCGATCCAGGCGCGCTCCTCAGTCGACGTCTTCGGCACTGCGTGACTCCTCGATGCGGTCGGCGATCCGGCTGGCCCGCTGCTCGATGTTCCGGGCCAGGTCGTCGCGCAGTCCACCGAGCGCGACGATCGAGATCACCGCGGACAGGATGGCCGCGACGAGCAGGACGGCCAGGTTGAGGAGGGAGATGTCGTACCAGATCGACGCGAGACCCCAGATGGCCGCGTAGACCGCCACGAAAACGGCGATCCTGGCCAGGGTGTAGATCCAGAACGCCTTCATGCCACGCAGCCTACTGGGGGCTGGAACCGCCCCGGTACCGTGGGATTCATGGGCAAGCTGCTGGTCCCCCTGGTGCTCGGCGTCGTCCTGCTCGTGTACGCGGTGTTCGACCTCCGGGCCACCCCCGTGCACAAGGTCAAGCTCGCGCCCAAGGCGCTCTGGTACGTCATCGTGCTCGTCCCGTTCGTCGGGCCGCTGCTGTGGATCTTCGTCGGCCAGCGCCGCGACAACCCGCACCCGCCCACGCCCCCCGGACGCTCCTGGGGTCGCGGCCCGGACGACGACCCGGACTTCCTGCGCAACCTCTGACCTGCGTCCTCTGACCTGCGTCCTCTGACCTGCGTCCCCGGACCTCGACTTTTGTGGGGTTACGCAGGTTCCCAGCCTCGGGAACCCGCCGAAGCCTTCAGAAGCTGAACCACCGGTGCCACATCGCGCTCGTCCGCGGCGGTGGGCCGGCGTAACCGCCCTGGGCGAGCGCCGCGTACACCCTCCACGGGATCGACGACGGGTTCTGCAGGTCGACGAAGGTCCGATCCGGACCGGTCACCGGCATCCCCTGGATCTGCACCGGATGCAGCCGTCCCTGCCGGCGATGGAGCACCACGCCCTCGAGCTCCGTCGTGGCGCCACGATTCGTCGACAGCTCCAGCGGGCCCGACCGGCTCGGCGCGACTCCGTAGAGCTGCATGGCGCTCGAGTGGCTCACGACGGCGTCAGGTGGCAGGGCGAGCATCGCGGCCGCGAGATGGCGGTCGAAGGTGAGCTCGACGTCGGCCGCCAGGTATACGCCGCGGAAGATCCGTCGGAACCGTGGACCCTCGAGCACGGCGCGCCCCAGTCCGTGCGCCCTGGCCATCGCGACGCTGATCGGGCGATCGGTGAGTGGCGGTGGAAGGTGAACGAGACGCGGCACGCCTCCGAGCCTCGTGCGCGAACCGGGACGACGTCAGGGGCGATCTGAAGCCTGTGGATGCGCCTCTCACCACGGCTTTTGTGGACCTACGGAGGTTCCCTGCATCGGGAACCTGCGTAACCCCGCAAAAGTTGGGGTCGGGCACCTCAGCGCGTCAGTCATCCCAGCGGAAGAGGGTGGCTGCCGCCGCGGTCAGCACCACGGTGAAGCCGAGCAGGACCGCGAGGGGCACCAGGGCGCTGGACGGGCCCTCGCCGCGGACCATCGTGTCGAGCATCCCGTCGTTGAGGTGCTTCAGCGGCAGGACGCGTCCGATGGCGGTGATGTAGCCGGGGGCGCCGTC
Organism: Aeromicrobium terrae; assembly: GCF_008039565.1. Taxonomy (GTDB): domain Bacteria; phylum Actinomycetota; class Actinomycetes; order Propionibacteriales; family Nocardioidaceae; genus Aeromicrobium; species Aeromicrobium terrae. The sequence goes on along the minus strand of NZ_VDUX01000005.1, from coordinate 98,719 downwards.
GAGCGGGAAGAACGAGCCGGACAGGAACGCCATCGGCAGGACGACGAAGTTCGAGATGCCCACCGCAGCCTCCTCGCTCTTGGACACCGAGCCCGCGAGCAGGCCGATGGCCATGAACGCGAGCGTGCCGGCCGTGAGGAGCGGGATGATCATCGGCCAGGCTCCAGTGAGCTTCAGGCCGAAGAACGCCATGCCGATGCCGATGAAGATGGCGGCCTGCACCAGCGCGATCGCGATGCTCACCGACACGCGCGCCAGCACGATCGACGACGTCCGCACCGGCGCGAGCCGCAGCCGGCGGAGCAGCCCGTTGCGACGCCACACGACGAGGTTGGTGGCCGCGCCGAACGTGGCGCCCGACGCGATCGCCCAGCCCATCAGGCTCGGCGTGAAGAACTGGATGGCCGACAGCGACTCGTCCTCGACCTGCTGCGTCGCGAGCGAGAACCGGGGCGGCTGGCCGGTGGCGCTGACGTTGGCCGACTGGACGATCGAGCTGAAGATGCCCTGCACGGTGGCGGCCTTCACCTGGTCGGCCCGCGAGAACCGGACGATCACCTCGTCGCCGCGCTGGAGCACCGCGGCGTCGGCGTCGCCCTTGCGCACCTCGCGGATGGCGTGCGCCTCGCTGGTCGTCCTCTCGATGTCGAGGGTCTGCTCGAACACCTTCTGGGCTGCCGGCGGGGCGTCGTCGAGCACGGCGACCTTGCCCACCTGGACGATCTCCGCCTTCGACGAGCCCTGGTTGCCGAAGATGCCGCCGAACAGGACCAGGAACATCAGCGGGAACAGGATCGCGAAGAAGAACGCCATCTTGTCGCGGAAGAAGCCCTTGAGCATCGCCGTCGTCAGGCTGCGAAAAGCTGCGCTGATCGGGAGGGGGCTCACGCGCGGTACTCCCGTCCGGTCAGGTGCAGGAAGACGTCCTCGAGGGTGGCGCCCTTGACACTCAGCCCGTCGAGCGCGCCGTGCTCCGCGAGGTCGGCCAGCGCGCGGCCGGGGTCGCGCGTCTCGATCACCTGCTCCTCACCGTCGACGAGGACGGTGATGCGGACCGGCGCGTCGAGCCCTCTGACGAGGGCGGCGGGGGTGTCGAGCTCGAGGATGCGGCCCGCGTCCATGATCGCGACGCGGTCGCAGAGGGCCTCGGCCTCGTCCATGTAGTGCGTCGTGAGGACGACCGTGCGGCCGGAGTCGTTCAGCGAGCGCAGCAGGTCCCAGAGGTTGCGCCGGGCCTGCGGGTCGAGCGCGGCAGTGGGCTCGTCGAGGAAGACGACGTCGGGCTCGTGCACCAGCGCGCAGGCGATCGACAGCCGCTGCTTCTGGCCGCCGGAGAGGTCCTCGGTGCGGATGTCCGCCTTGTCGGTGAGGCCGACCTGCTCCAGCAGCGCGTCGCTGCGGCCGCGCGGGACGTCGTACAGCGCGCCGAACGTGTCGAGCTGCTCGCGCGCCGTCAGCCGCTCGAAGAACGACGACGACTGCAGCTGCACACCGATCCGGCGCATCAGCCCGGGCGCACGCGTGGCGGGGTCGACGTCGTCGATGCGGGCCGTGCCGGCATGCGGCTTCCGCAGTCCCTCGACGATCTCGAGCGTCGTGGTCTTGCCGGCGCCGTTGGGCCCGAGCAGTCCGAAGAACTCACCCGGCTCGACGGTGAAGCTGACCCCGTCGACGGCCTTCACGGCTCCGTAGGTCATGACGAGACCGTCGGCCGTGATGCGAACCCCCACGCGGCGACCTTACTTGGCGTACGAGTGCATGCCGCCGACGAACAGGTTCACGCCGGTGAAGTTGAAGACGAACGTCGCGAACCCGACCAACGCGAGGATCGCCGCGGCCTTGCCCTTCCACCCGGCCGTGGCGCGGGCGTGCAGGTAGCCGGCGTATACGACCCAGGTGATGAACGCCCAGACCTCCTTGGGGTCCCACCCCCAGTACCGGCCCCAGGCGTACTGCGCCCAGATGGGTCCGGCGATCAGCGCGGCGAACGTCCAGATCGGGAACGCGAACGCGTGGACGCGGTAGGCGACCTGGTCGATCTTCGCCGACGGCGGGATGCGCCAGAGGAACCCGGTGCGCTCGTCGTCCGGCGTCGTGGCCTCGGCCTTGGACTTCACCAGGTAGAGGACGGACGCGGCCGCGCCGACGAGGAACGCGGCGCCGGAGATCATCGCGCCGAGCACGTGGATGACGAGCCAGTAGGAGTGCAGCGCCGGCACCAGCGGGCCGGCCGGGACGTACACGAGCATCGACGCGCCGAGCACGATCGTGCCGAAGCCGGTGACCATCGGACCGACCCAGTCGATCGACCAGACCTTCACGAGCACCAGGTAGGCCGTCAGCACCATCAGGATGGCGGCGCAGCCGAACTCGTACATGTTGCCCCACGGGACCCGCTCCGCCGCCATGCCGCGGGACGCGACGCCGAGCAGCAGGAGCAGCCAGGCCAGCGCGGTCAGCGAGAGGCCGATGCCGCCGGCCACGTCGCTGCGTTCAGCCGACTCCGTCGCTTCGACGAGCTCGACGACCGTTCCGGTGGTTGAGCCTGGGGGCACCTCCCGCGAGCGAAGCGAGTGGGGGAGCGAAACCGTTTCTCGTTCAGGCGCGAGGGTGCGGGCGAAGCCCCACTGCGCGACGTAGGCCAGCGCGGCGAGGGCGAGCACGACGGTGGCGGCCGCGATCAGGTAGTTCGACGCGGTGGCGTAGTCGGACAGGCTCATGTCGGTTCCTTCTCTTCGCCGAGCGCGCTCCGCAGCCGCTCGAGGAGGTCGTCGAGATCAGCCGGCAGGTCGTCCCGGGGGACGCGGTCGAGCACGGCGACCTCGACCACGGTAACCGCTCCCTCACGCCGGCCCCGCACCCAGGTGCGCCGAGGCTTGATGGACAACGACAGGATCAGCCCGAGCACGCCGACGACGATGCCGATGAGCGGCACCTGCACCAGCGGGGACGAGCTGATCTGGAACCGCGCGAACTGGCGCAGCTCGACGAACTCGATCGATCCACCGCCCGGCAGGTCGACGGTCTGGCCCTCGCTCAGGCTGACGCGGAACGGCGTGCCGTCCGCGTTCATCTCCTGCGTCAGCCTCGTCTTGTCGAGCACGAAGACCGACTGCGGCGTGCCGGCGTCGACGCCGAGGTCGCCGGTGAAGACGAACAGCCCGACGAGCGGGTTGGCCGCGGCCGGGAACGCCGAGACCGGCGCGTCCTTGTCGCCGGTCGAGACCGCCGTGGGCAGGAAGAAGCCCTGGAAGCCGAGACCCTTCGGCTCGGCGTCCGGCACCTTGATGACGCCCGTCGAGGTGTAGGTGCCGTCCTTCGGCAGGAACGGCACGGCGTCCTCGAACGCCACGTTGCCCTTCGCGTCGGTGACCTTGATGACCGGCGCGTACCCCTGCCCGACGAGGAAGACCGACGTGCTGCCGATCTTCAACGGGTGATTCACCTTCACGTCGTACCTGCGCTCGCTGTCGCCGGGCCGGGGTTGGTAGGTGCCGCGCGCCTCGAACAGCCGCGGCGCACCACGCTGCGGTCCGGTCAGCTGGAACTTGGCCACCAGGTCGTCGAGCGTGAGGGAGAAGGGTGGGAGGTCGTCGGGGTCGAACAGCGCGCCGGAGCTGAAGTCGTCGTACTGCGTCAGGACGTTGGAGAACCCGTCGCCCTCGCTGACGATCGCCGAGCCGCGATAGCCGAACAGCGCCCCCGCCGCCACGCCGATCAGCACCGCGACGACGCTGACGTGGAACACCAGGTTGCCGAGCTCGCGCAGGTGCCCGGTCTCGGCCCTCAGCTGGTCGTCGACCACGTCGACGCGGGCTCGTCCGACCGCGGTTCGCGCCGCGACCAGCACCTCGTCGACGGACTTCTCGGTCTCGAACCGTGCGGACGCGGGCATCCGGTCGAAGTTCTTCGGCGCCCTGGGCGGCCGGGCCCGCACGGCCTGCCAGTACGCCGCCGAGCGCGGGATGATGCAGCCGATCAGGGACACCATCAGCAGCAGGTAGATCGCGCTGAACCACGGCGACGTGTAGACGGAGAAGACGCCGAGCCGCTCGTACCAGGGCGCGAGGGTCGGGTGGTCGAGCTTGAAGGCCTCGACGGCGCGCGCGTCGACGCCGCTCTGCGGCACCAGCGACCCGGGCACCGCGGCGATGGCGAGCAGCAGGAGGAGGAACAGCGCCGTCCGCATCGACGTGAGCTGTCGCCAGGCCCACCGCAGCATCTCGCGGGTGCCCAGGGCGGGCGCGGCCTGACTCATAGGGGTGCCTCGAATCCGCCGATCCACGACTGCATCTCCAGGACGATGTCGTTCCACCAGCCGGTGACGAGCAGGACGCCGACGACGATCAGCAGCAGGCCGCCGGCGACGCTCACGGCCCGCTGGTGCCTGCGGAACCAGCGCAGCGCGTGGGTGAAGCGGTCGAACGCCAGGGCCGCGACGACGAACGGGATGCCGAGGCCGAGGCAGTAGGTGAACGTCAGCAGCGCGCCCCGCTCGGCCGTCGCCTCGTTGTTGGCCAGGGTCAGCACCGTGCCGAGCGTCGGGCCGATGCACGGCAGCCAGCCGAGACCGAAGAACACCCCGAGCACCGGCGCGATCACGAGCCCGACCCGCGGGACCGCGTGGATGCGGACCTCTCGCTGCAGGAGCGGCACGAAACCCATGAACACGAAGCCCAGCAGGATCACCAGGACGCCGGTGACGATCGACAGCTCGCGCTGGTACTCGAACAGCTCCTGCCCGAGCGAGCCGAACAGCACGCCGCCGCTCACGAACACCGCGCTGAACCCGAGCACGAACAGCACCGAGCCGAGCAGCATCCGGCTGCGGGACGTCGTGCCGAGGTCCTGCACGCCCACGCCGGTGACGTAGGAGAGGTAGCCCGGCAACAGCGGAACGACGCACGGGGAGAAGAAGGAGATGAGTCCGGCCGCGACCGCGATCGGGATCGCGAGGACGAGCGAGCCGGACGCCACAGTGTCGGAGACGTCCGCCGGGAGGATCACGACTCGTCCTCCAGCACGTCGTCGATCAGCCCGGCGAGCGTCGACGCGGAGACGTCGTCCATGACGCGCGCGGCCACGCGGCCCTTCGCGTCGATGATCCAGGTGGTGGGGATGGCCTGCGACGGGAGCGACTTCGCGAACCCGAGCTGGAGCCGGCCGGAGGAGTCGACGATCGTCGGGTACGGCGTCTTCTGCTTGCGGGTGAACGCCAGCGCGGCTGCGGGCTTGTCGCGCACGAGCAGCCCGAGGAAGCGGACGCCGCGGTCGCGGTACTGCCGGGCGACCTCGCTCAGCGCCGGCGCCTCCTTGCGGCACGGCGGGCACCACGAGCCCCAGACGTTGACGACGAGCACGTCGCCGCCGAGGTCGGCGGCGTCCAACGGCCGCCCCTCGAGGTCGTCACCGGACAGCTCCGGAGCCTTCTCCCGGTCGGCCGGGGCGAGCGTGGTGATGGCGCCGTTGCCACTGACGTACCCGCCCGTCGACCCCTGCGTGCCGACACCACCGCACCCGGACAGGACGACACAGACCAGGACGACCAGACCACGGACCTTGAGCCTGTCGAAAGGTCGCTTCGACAGGCTCAACGACCGGCTCGAGCTAGTCACGCCCCGCCGACGAACTTGCCCTTCAGGGAGTCGGGCAGCAGGTGGCCGGCCGGCTCGCTGTAGGTGAAGCCGGCGAACTCGTCGCCGTCGAACGTCAGGCTGGTGATGCTCGCGAGGGAGCACTGGCGCTTGCGCGGGTCGTGGACGAACGACTTCTGCTCGTACGCCCGCCGCGCGATCCACACCGGCAGCTGGTGCGACACGATGACGGCCTCGTGGCCGCGGGCGGCCTCGCGCGCGTCGGCCACGGCGGCCTGCATGCGGGCGGCGATCTCCTTGTACGGCTCGCCCCACGACGGGCGGAACGGGTTGCGCAGCAGCCACCAGTTCTGCGGGCGCTTCAGGGCGCCGTCGCCGACGCCGAACGTCTTGCCCTCGAACAGGTTGGCCGCCTCGATGACGCGGTCGTCGGTGGTGATCGGGACCTCGAGGATCTTCGACAGCGGCTCGGCCGTCTGCTGTGCGCGCTCGAGCGGCGACGCCACCAGGTGGACGATCTCGTTCTTCGACAGCCACTCGGCCGCGGCGGCGGCCATCTGGTGGCCGAGCTCGGAGAGGAAGTACGACGGGAGGCGTCCGTAGAGCACGCCGTCGGGGTTCTCCACCTCGCCGTGGCGCATCAGGTGCACGATGGTGCGCTCGGTCATGCTGACGTGTCCTCTCGGGCTGCGGCTCGGGCCGCCGCGGGCAGGGCCTCAGCCATCCTAGAGAGGGCCTCCTCGTCGTGAGCGGCCGAGACGAACCAGGTCTCGAACGCGCTCGGCGGCAGGTACACGCCGGCGTCGAGCATCGCGTGGAAGAACGCGGTGAACCGCCCCGTGTCCTGGGCCTGCGCCCCAGCGAAGTCGCGCACCGGCTCCTCGACGCCCCAGAAGACGCTGAACATGTTGCCGGCGGTCTGCACGACGTGCGGGACACCCTCCTTCTCCAGCGCCTCGGTCACCAATGTCTGCAGCTCGGCCGAGGTCTGGTCGATGCGGGCGTAGGCGGCGTCGTCGGCGAGGCGGAGGGTGGTGAGGCCGGCGGTGGTGGCGATCGGGTTCCCCGACAGCGTGCCGGCCTGGTAGACCGGGCCGCTCGGCGCGAGCTGCTCCATCACGTCGGCCCGTCCGCCGAACGCCGCGGCCGGGAAGCCGCCGCCCATCACCTTGCCGAACGTCAGCAGGTCGGGCCGCCAGCCCTCGACGGCGCCGTCGAGGCCCCAGTGGCCCGAGCGGGTGACGCGGAAGCCGGTCATCACCTCGTCGCTGATGAACAGGGCACCGTGGGCGCTGCAGGTCTCGGCCAGGAACCGGTTGAAGCCGGGCTCCGGCGGGACGACGCCCATGTTGCCCGCGGCCGCCTCGGTGATGACGCAGGCGATGCGCGGGCCGAGCTCGGCGAACGCCGCCATGGCTGCCTCGCGGTCGTTGTACGGCAGCACGACGGTGTCGGCCGTGACGTGCGCAGGCACGCCGGGCGTCCCCGGGATGCCGAGCGTGACGACCCCGGAGCCGGCTTCGGCGAGCAGCGGGTCGACGTGCCCGTGGTAGCAGCCGGCGAACTTCACGACCATGTCGCGGCCGGTGAAGCCTCGTGCCAGCCGGACGGCGGACATCGTGGCCTCCGTGCCGGAGGAGACCAGCCGCACCTCGTCGACCGGCGTGCGGGCGACGATCTCCTCGGCCAGCTCGACCTCGGGCACGCTCGGGGTCCCGAACGACGTGCCACGGGCGGCGGCCTCCTGCACCGCCGCGACGACCTCCGGGTGCGCGTGGCCCAGCAGCATCGGCCCCCAGGAGCCGACGAGATCGACGTACCGGCGGCCGTCGACGTCGGTGATCCACGGACCCGAGCCCTCCGCCATGAACCGGGGTGTGCCCCCGACCGCCCGGAACGCCCGGACCGGCGAGTTCACGCCGCCCGGCGAGACCTTCTGGGCCCGCTCGAACCAGTGCTCGCTCCCAGCGGTCGATTCGGGGTTCGGATGCATCGACCCATTGTGTCGTGAGACCCTTGTGACCACGGCGATCACCCCGTAACTCCGTTTCACACTGATCGTTGGTGTAGTAGTCCGCAGGGGTGGACTTGGGAGGTTGGAACAGATGCGAGCACGACAGCTGACGCGATGGCAGAAGGCCAGCGCGCTGGTACCCATGACGCTGCTGGTCGGCGCCTGGGGTGCGGCTCTGACCAACTCCGGTCTCGCCACCGCCGGTGAGAGCAGCTCGCCCGACGCCGTCCCCGACGTGCCGTCCAGCGCGTTCGAGCAGCCCGCCTCGGTCCAGGAGACCCCGGGCATCGACCCGCGCGCGGGCGCTGCCGGCGCACTCTCCACGCTCTCCACGAACGGCATCCCGTCGGCCGCGCTCTACGCGTACCGCCGCGCGGAGACGCTGCTGTCGAAGGCCGACCAGGACTGCCAGCTCCCGTGGAACCTCGTCGCCGCCATCGGCCGCGTCGAGTCCAACCACGGCCGCAGCAACGGCAACGCCCTGAGCGCCGACGGCCTCGCCGAGCCCGGCATCTACGGCGAGCCGCTCGACGGCCGCAACGGCCGCGCCCGGATCACCGACTCCGACTCCGGCAAGCTCGACAAGGACACCGTGTACGACCGCGCGGTGGGCCCGATGCAGTTCATCCCCACCACCTGGAGCAACGTCGGCGTCGACTCCGACAACGACGGCAAGAAGAACCCCCAGGACATCGACGACGCCGCCACCGCGGCCGGCATCTACCTGTGCGCCGGCTCCGGCGACCTCTCCACCGACAAGGGCGCCCGCGCCGCGGTGAAGCGCTACAACCACTCCGACTCCTACGTCGACCTGGTCATGCAGATCTCCGCGGCCTACGCCGCCGGCGACTTCTCCCAGTCGCCCAACGGCACGTCCACCGCGTCCGTGATCACCAGCCAGTCGTTCGACCAGACGCTGACCCCGAAGCAGCGCGACAAGGCCAAGCAGAACGAGGGCAAGACGAGCGGTGGCAGCACCGGCGGCTCGACCGGCGGCAGCACCGGCGGCTCCACGGGTGGCAGCACCGGCGGCTCGACCGGTGGCAGCACTGGCGGCTCCACGGGCGGTTCCACCGGCGGCAGCACGGGTGGCTCCACCGGCGGCAGCACGGGCGGCACGACCACCACCAAGCCGCTCGACCCGATCGTCGACGTCGTCGACCTCGCCACGGCGCGCATCCGTTGCACCGCGACGGTCAGCCTCAACCCGCTGAACACGCACAAGGAGCGCTACGACCAGTGCGTGTACGACCTGACGCACTGAGCAGCTCGTCGTCCCCGGCAGGGGTGCCGGGCCCTGGGCGGCAGATTCAGTGCCGTGCGGCGATCTCCGCGGCCCAGTAGGTCAGCACGATGTCGGCGCCCGCGCGGCGGATCGACGTGATCGTCTCGTCGATCGCCCGGTCGCGGTCGATCCAGCCGTTCTGAGCGGCCGCCTCGACCATGGCGTACTCGCCGGAGACGTTGTACGCGGCCACGGGCACCGTGACGTGCGACCGGATCAGCGGCAGCAGGTCGAGGTAGCCCAGGGCGGGCTTCACCATGACGATGTCGGCGCCCTCCTGGACGTCGAGGAGCGCCTCGCGCAGCGCCTCCCGGGCGTTGGCCGGGTCCTGCTGGTAGGTGCGCCGGTCGCCCTGGAGCGAGCTGTCGACGGCCTCGCGGAACGGTCCGTAGAACGCGGAGGCGTACTTGGCGGCGTAGGCCAGGATCGCGACCTCGGTGTGACCGGCGGCGTCGAGGGCGGCGCGGATGACGCCGACCTGGCCGTCCATCATGCCGCTGGGACCCACCAGGTGGGCGCCGGCCTCGGCGTGCGCGACGCCCATCTGCCCGTAGATCTTCAGCGTGGCGTCGTTGTCGACGCGGCCCTGGGCGTCAAGGACGCCGCAATGGCCGTGGTCGGTGAACTCGTCGAGGCACAGGTCCGACATCACCAGCAGGTCGTCGCCGGCCTCGCTGCGGGCGTCGGCGATCGCGACGTTCAGGATGCCGTCGGGGTCGAGCGCGCCCGAGCCGACGGCGTCCTTGTGCTCGGGGATCCCGAACAGCATGACGCCGCCCAGACCCAGCGTCGCCGCCTCGGCGACCGCCTTGCGGGCGGAGTCGCGCGTGTGCTGCACGACGCCCGGCATGCTGCTGATCGGCTTGGGCTCGGTGAGCCCCTCGCCCACGAACATCGGCAGCACGAGCTGCCGTGGCTCCACGGACGTCTCCGCGACCAGCCGCCGCATCGCAGCGGAGCTGCGAAGACGGCGCGGCCGGTCGGCGGGGAACATCGTCAGGCCTTCCGCCGCGAGGAGGGACGCTTCTGCGACGGCTTGGTGACCGGCTCGCCGGCCTCCAGGAACGCCAGGCGACGGGCGGCGCCGAACTCGGCGAGCGCGTCGGCCAGCACCTCGACCGAGGGCTGCTCGGCGAGGACGTCGACCCGCAGGCCGTGCTCCTCGGCGGTCTTCGCCGTGGCCGGGCCGATGCACGCGATGACCGTCGACGTGTGCGGCTTGCCGGCGATGCCGACGAGGTTGCGCACGGTGGAGCTCGACGTGAACATCACGGCGTCGAACTTGCCCGACTTGATCGCCTCGCGCGTGGGCGCCGGCGGCGGCGCGGCCCGCACGGTGCGGTAGGCGGTGACGTCGTCGACCTCCCAGCCGAGCTCGATCAGGCCGGCCACGAGGGTCTCGGTGGCGATGTCCGCACGCGGCAGGAACACCCGGTTGATCGGGTCGAGCAGGTCGTCGTACGGCGGCCAGTCCTCGAGCAGGCCGCGGGCGGACTGCTCGCCGGACGGCACGAGGTCGGCCTTGATGCCCCACGTGGCGATGGCCTCGGCGGTCTTGTCGCCGACCGCGGCGATCTTCAGGCCCGAGAACGCGCGGGCGTCGAGCCCGTACTCCTCGAACTTCTCGCGGACGGCCTTCACGGCGTTGACGCTGGTGAACGCGACCCACTCGTAGCGGCCCTCGACGAGACCGCGGACGGCCTTGTCCATCTGCTGCGGGTTGCGCGGCGGCTCGACCGAGATGGTCGGCACCTCCTCGGACACCGCGCCGTAGGAGCGCAGGCGCGCGGCCAGGCCGGCGGACTGCTCCTTGGTGCGGGGCACGAGCACGCGCCAGCCGTACAGCGGCTTGGTCTCGAACCACGACAGCGTCTCGCGCATGGAGACGACGTCGCCGACGACGGTGATGGCCGGAGCGGACATCCCGGCCGCGGCGGCGTCGACGGCGATGTCGGCCAGCGTGGAGACCACGGTGGTCTGCTCGGTGGTGGTGCCCACCCGCGTCATGGCGACGGGGGTCTCGGGCGCGCGGCCGGCCTCGATCAGCCCGGCGGCGACCTCGCCGATCCGCTTGACCGCGGAGAGCAGCACGAGCGTGTCGGAGGTGACGTACGCGGTCCAGTCGATGGTGGCGTCGCCGACGCGCACGACCGAGTACTCGCGGTTCGTGCGGTTGGTCAGCGGCACGCCCGCGTACGCCGGGACGGCGCTGACGGACGAGATGCCCGGCACGACCTCGAAGCCGATGCCGGCCTTCGCGCAGGCCGCGGCCTCCTCGGGCGCGGTGGCGTAGGTGAACGGGTCACCGGCGACGAGGCGGACGACGTGCGAGCCGTTCTTCGCGTGCTTGACGACCAGGCGAGCGCGAGCGGCGTGCGTGAGGGTCGAGCCGTCGTCACCGACGCCACCCTCGACGACCTCGGCGCCGTTCGTGACGAGAGCGGCCTGCTCGGGCAGCTCGGTGATGACGACGTCGGCCTGCTCGAGGAGCTCGGCGGCACGGACGGTCAGGAGGCTGCGGTCGCCCGGGCCGGCGCCGACGAAGCTCACGTGGCCGAGGGGCCGCTTGCGCTTCGTGGGTGCGGGTGCGACGGGGGCGGTCGCGGTAGAAGTGGTCACTTTGCTTACTTCCTTCTTCGTCTGCCGGGTTGTCATTGCGCTGTACCGATCGGAGGGCAAGCCATCAGGTCGGCGGCGCCCTCGGCGAGCATCTCGGCAGCGAGACGCTCTCCGACCGCGGCGGCCTCGCGGGGCGAGCCGGTCGCGGACAGGCGGATGGACGGTGACCCGGAGGGATCGGCGACGACCCCTCGGAGCCACAGCTCGTCCCCGTCGTCGCCCCACGCGATCTCCGCGAGGGCCCCGACGGGGGCGGTGCAGCCGGCCTCGAGCGAGGCGAGGAGGCTGCGCTCGGCCGTGACGGCGGCCCGGGTGTCCGGGTCGTCGAGCACGTCGAGCAGGCGAGCGGTCGCGACGTCGTCGGCGCGGCACTCGCACGCAAGGGCTCCCTGGCCGGGAGCGGGGAGGACCTGGATCGGGTCCAGGACCTCGGTCGCCTCGTCGGCACGCCCGAGCCGGACGAGTCCGGCCATGGCGAGGACGACGGCGTCGACCTCTCCGGAGGCGACCTTGCCGAGGCGGGTGTCGACGTTGCCGCGGATCGGCACGATCTCGACACCCAGCCCGAGGGCGTTGATCTGGGCGGCCCGGCGGGCCGAGCCGGTGCCGACGCGGGCGCCGGTGGGCAGCTCACCCAGGGTCAGGCCGTCGCGCGCCACGAGGACGTCGCGCGAGTCGGCCCGCGTGGGGACGGCGGCGAGGTTCAGCCTCTCGTCGGGCGTGGTGGGCAGGTCCTTGAGGGAGTGGACGGCGAGGTCGACGTCGCCGGCCGCGACGGCCTCGCGGAGCGCCGCGACGAACACGCCCTGGCCGCCGATGACGCTGAGCGGCTCGCGGCTGCGATCGCCCTCGGTGGACACCGGGACGAGCTCGACGTCGATGCCGTGGGCGTCGCGCAGTGCCGCGGCGATGGTCTCGGTCTGCGTGGTGGCCAGCAGGCTGGCGCGGGTGCCGATTCTGAGCACGTTCTTGGGGGTCATGCCTCGTCACCGCCCACCTGGGTGACGGCGTCGACGGCGGCCTGGTCGAGCGCGAACAGGTCGGACAGCGCGTCGGCGTAGGTGAGCCCGGCCGGTCCCTCGACCAGCTCCTGGACGCGGACCGTGGGCGCGTGGATCAGCTTCTCCGCGACCCGACGCAGCGCGTCGCGGACCTGCTCCACCTGATCGGTGGTGAGGTCGGGGACGCGCGACTTCACCCGGGCGACCTCGGCCTCGACGACGTCGGTGGCCATGGTGCGCAGCGCGATGACGGTGGGCGTCACCCGGGACGCGTTCTTCGCGGCCAGGAAGGTGTTCACCTCGGCCTCGACGATGTGGCGGACCTCCTCGACGTCGCCGGCGAGCTCCGCGTTCTCCGAGCGGCCGGACAGCACGACGAGGTCGATGACGGTGACACCGTCGAGGTCGGCGACGGTGGGCTCGACGTCGCGCGGCAGGGCGAGGTCGATCAGCACGAGCTCACGGCCGGATGCCGCCGCGGCCACGCGGTCGCGGTCGAACACGAAGCCGGCGGCGCCGGTGCAGCTGACGACGACGTCGGTCTCGGCGAGCGCCGCGTCGATGCCGTCCCACGGCACGGCGCGGACACCGAAGGTGGCGACGAGCTCGTGCGCGCGGCGCAGCGTGCGGTTGGCGACGACGATGCTGGAGGGGTCCACGCCGCGGTCGACGAGCGTGCGGACGGCGAGGCTCGCCATCGTGCCTGCGCCGGCCACGAGGAACCGGGTGCCCGGGTCCGCGACGACGGGTCCGGCGGCGTCGAGGCCGGCGGTGACGGTGGACGGCGCCAGCCGGTCGATGCCGGTCTCGGCATGGCCGCGCTTGCCGATGCGGAGCGCCTGCTGGAAGAGCGCGTTGAGCGCCGGGCCGACGGTGGCCTCGGCCTGCGCCGTGTCGAGGGCGTCGCGGACCTGGCCGAGGATCTGGCTCTCGCCGAGGATCATCGAGTCGAGCCCGGCGGCCACCTCGAAGAGGTGCGCCACGGCGGAGTCGTCGTAGTGGACGTAGACGGCCTGGACGAGCTGGTCCCGGTCGAGCGCGGCGTGCTCGGCGAGCAGGCGCGAGACCTCCTCGACGGCGCCGTGGAACCGCTCCGCCTCGACGTAGATCTCGACGCGGTTGCAGGTCGAGATGACCGCGGCCTCGGTGACCGAGGAGGTCTCCAGGGCGCGGTGCGACAGCTTGACGGCCGCGTCGGTGTCGAGCGACGCACGCTCGAGCAGCTCGATCGGGGCGGACTTGTGGGACATGCCCACGACGAGGACGCTCACAGGCTCACCTCACCGTCCGCCGCCCACGGCCCGGCACCCCCGCCGGGGGCCTCGGCGCTGCGGCGCTGCTCGTGGTACGCGAGGATCTGCAGCTCGATCGACAGGTCGACCTTCCGGACCGCCACGCCCTCGGGGACGGTGACGATCGCCGGGGCGAAGTTCAGGATGCTGGTGACACCGGCGGACACCAGCGCGTCGGCGACGCCCTGGGCGGCCTCGCCCGGCGTGGCGATGACGGCGATGGCGATGCCGTGCTCCCGCACGATGGACTCGAGGTCGGCCATCGGGGCGACGGTGACGCCGGCGACCTCGGTGCCGATCCGCTCCGGGTCGGAGTCCACGAGGGCGGCGATGCGGATACCGCGCGTGCTGAACCCGCGGTAGGCCGACAGCGCGGAGCCCAGGTGGCCGACACCGACGATGACGACGTCCCAGTCCTGCGTCTGGCCGAGCTCGCGGGCGATCTGGTAGCGGAGGTACTCGACGTCGTAGCCGACGCCGCGGGTGCCGTACGAGCCGAGGTACGACAGGTCCTTGCGCAGCTTCGCCGGGTTGACGCCGGCGGCGGCCGCGAGGTCGTTGGAGGAGCACGTGGAGATGCCCTGGTCCACCAGCGCGGTCAGCGCCCGCAGGTAGACCGGGAGGCGGGCCACCGTGGCGTCAGGGATGCCACGTGGGCCTTGAGCCTGACGAAGGGCGGCCACGTCGTTGCGAAGTACAGTCACGGTGCTCCATCGCGCCGCAGCCCGGGATTTGTCCCTCAGGGAGTGGGACCGGCTGGCGCGCGACCCTCAGTTTAAGAGCTTGTGAACGTGAGAACAAAATCCTGTGTCGACCCCGTGGGCCACGTCACACCCAGCTGTGCTAGTGCGAGAGGGCCGCGCGGAGGCGGTCCGGGTCGACCCGCCAGAAGTCGTGCTGAGCCCCGTCCACGAAGGTCACGGGCACCTCGTCGGTGAATCGGCGGGTGAGCTCCTCGTCGCCGGAGATGTCGATCGTGGTCCAGGTGTCGCCCGTCTCGGCGCACACCGCGGCCACGATCTCCTCGGCCGCCTCGCACAGGTGGCACCCCGGTCGGGTGTAGACGACGACCCGGTGCTCGATCTGCCGCCCAGGGCCCGGCACCCCTGCCGCCGCACCGCTCACGACGCGCCGAGGCCGAGCTGGTCGCTGCGGGCCAGGGCCCGCAGCCGGCCCTTGGCGACCTTGCCCGTGGCCGAGTGCGGCAGCCCGCTGACCACCACGACCCGCGTCGGCTGCTTGAACCGGGCCAGCCGCTCGGCGCAGTGCGCGGACACGGCGTCGCTGAGCGTGGACTCGTCGGTCTCGGACTCGGCGACGACGAACGCCGTGACGGCCTCCCCCGTCTCCTCGTCGGGCACGCCGACGACGGCGACCTCGGCGACGCCGGGCACCTCGCCGATCACGTCCTCGACCTCCGACGGGTAGACGTTGAAGCCGGACACGATCACCAGCTCGCGGAGCCGGTCGACGAGCGTGACGTCGCCGTCCCCGTCGACGTAGCCGATGTCGCCCGTGGGGTACCAGCCGTCCTCGCGTGGTCCCTCGACGCCGTCCGGCCAGTAGCCGGAGAACACGTTGTCGCCGCGGATCCAGAGCTCGGCGGGATCACCGGCCGCGGCGTCACCGCCGCTCGCCTCCACGCACCGCACCTCGATGCCGGGGAGCGGCCGGCCCACCGACCCCGCCTTCGGCGGCGTGCCCGGTTCGCGGCCCGAGCCGAGCGTGGTGGCGATGACCGGGGCGGTCTCGGTGAGCCCGTAGCCCTGCTCGACATAGTGCCCGGACGACTCGTAGAAGGACGTCGCCAGGTCCGGGTCGAGGGTCGAGGCGCCCGACAGCACGACGCGGACGCCGGACAGCTTCTCGCGCAGGTCGTCGCGCCCGGCCCACGCCGCGATCACCGGCGGGGCGAGCGGCAGGTTGGTGACGCCCTCCTCGCGGATGGTGTCGAGCAGGCCGGCGGGGTCGAAGCCGTCGACCATGAGCACCGACGCGCCCTGACGCACGGCTTGGCCGAGCACGGCGTTGAGTCCGTAGATGTGGAACATCGGCAGCAGCCCGAGGCAGACGTCCTCGCGGCTGACCGGCGGCGGGTCGATCGCCGCGGTCTGCTCGATGTTCGCGATCAGCGCTCGATGGCTGAGCATCGCGCCGCGTGGCTTGCCACTCGTGCCGGATGTGTAGAGGATGACGGCCAGCGCCTCGGCGTCTCGGGGCGCCGCAGGCTCTGCATCCGGGGCCCCCGCGAGGAACGCGTCGAACGCCGTCTCCCCGTCCCTCGGCTCGATCCCGTCGACGACCACGTCGATCTCATCTTGCCGCCCAGGGCCCGGCACCCCTGCCGGGGTCTGGACCGCTTCGCGCACCTGGTCGGCGCCCGACTCGTCGCACAGGACGACCCGCGCGCCGGAGTCCGAGAGCATCCGGCCGACCTCGCGCGTGGTGGAGCGCGGGTTCATCGGCACGGCGACCATGCCGCCGCGCAGGATGCCGAAGTAGGCGATCGGGAGGTCGATGCGGTTGGCCATCACCATCGCGACGCGCTGGCCGGCCACCAGGCCGCGACCCGACAGCGCCCGGGCGATCGCATCGGCGCTGTCGTCGAGCTCGCGCCAGGTCAGCTGACGCCGCTGACCCCCACGGGTCTCGATCAGCGCGACACCGTCCGGGTCGGTCTCGGCCGCCGCACGGAGGACCTCGCTGACATTGACCGTCACGCTCACTACTCAACCACAGGGACGCCCTGGGCAGAGCCGATACTGTCGGTCCATGGCCAGTGCCTCCGGCGCCCCCCGCCGACGCAACCTGCAGTCGCGCTCGGTGCTGGCCGGACAGGCGGCCGCGGCGGCCACGGAGGTCGAGCACGCGCTGGCCCCCGAGCCCGACGCCCAGGCGGCGGCGTTCTTCGACGTCGACAACACCGTCATGCAGGGGGCGTCGATCTTCCACCTCGCGCGCGGGCTGCACCGCCGCAAGTTCTTCACCACCGGCGACATCGCCAAGGCCGCCTGGCAGCAGATCTACTTCCGCGTCGCCGGCGTCGAGGACCCCGAGCACATCGCCAAGGCCCGCAGCTCCGCCCTCGCGTTCATCGCCGGGCACACCGTCAGCGAGCTGGAGGAGCTCGGCGAGGAGATCTTCGACGAGCGCATGGCCGAGCGCATCTGGCCGGGCACGCGGGCCCTCGCGCAGTGGCACCTCGACCAGGGTCAGCGGGTCTGGCTGGTCACCGCGGCCCCGATCGAGATCGCGTCCGTCATCGCCCGGCGCCTCGGCCTCACCGGCGCCCTCGGCACGGTGGCCGAGCACGTCGACGGCGTCTACACCGGCGAGCTCGTCGGCGAGATGCTGCACGGGGAGGGCAAGGCGGAGGCGGTGCGCTCCATCGCCGAGCGCGAGGGCCTCGACCTCGACCGGTGCTACGCCTACTCCGACTCCAGCAACGACCTCCCGATGCTCTCGCTCGTCGGGCACCCGTGCGCGGTCAACCCCGACTCCACGCTGCGGGCACACGCCCGCGCCAACGGCTGGCGCATCCGCGACTACCGCACCGGCCGCAAGGTCGCGGTCGCCGGCGCCCGCACGGCAGGGGCCGGAGCCGCCGTCGTCGGCGCATGGAAGGTGGCCCGCCGCCTGCGGAGACGTCCGCCACGATTTTTCTGACATGGACCCCCGCGACCGCTAGACTGCGATCGATCTGGGGAGGGAATCCAGTGATCAGCTCGACGACCGCATTGCGTCTTGCGCTGTCGCTTGCCCTGGAGATCCCGGACAACCGAGCGCTCGGCATCGCGCTCACCACCACGCACAGTCCGTCGACGTTCTCTCCGGGCGGCAACGGTCTCGGTCCGGGCGACGTCGACCCCGACCCCGAGGGCACCCGTCTGCGCGCGCTCGTCGACCTCGCCCGCGAGGGTGACGCCGAGGCCTTCGGCCAGCTGTACGACCACTACGTCTCCGGCATCTTCCGCTTCATCTACTACCGGGTCGGCTCCAAGCCGCTCGCGGAGGACCTCACCAGCGAGACGTTCGTCCGCGGCCTGCGCGCCATCCAGCGCTTCAACTGGCAGGGCAAGGACTTCGGCGCGTGGCTCACCACCATCGCCCGCAACCTGATCACGGACCACTTCAAGTCGAGCCGCTCGCGACTCGAGATCGTCTCCGACGACGTCCCGGAGGGCCGCGCCACCGCGTCCAGCCCGGAGGAGGACGTGCTCTCGCTCATCTCCAACGAGATGCTGTTCGAGGCGGTCAACTCCCTGCCCCCGGAGCAGCGCGACTGCGTCCTGATGCGCTTCATCCAGGGGATGTCCATCGCCCAGACGGCCGCGGCGATGGATCGCAGCGAGGGTGCGATCAAGCAGCTCCAGCTGCGCGCCGTGCGCAGCCTGGCGAAGCGAGTGCCGGGTGATCTGCGATGACCTGGAACACGTTCTCCCTGCGTAACCTGACCAGCGCATTCGTCGTTGACCTGGGTACACCCGCACGAACTTGGAGGATGGGGCGATGATCCGCCGGCATCACGACGACGCGAGGGCCTTCGAGGAGGCCTGGTCCGGTCGCGCACCCCGCGACTCGGCAGGGGTGCCGGGCCCTGGGCGGCCGCTCGACAGGGAGATCGCCTCGCTGGTCAGCTGCGCCGAGCAGCTGTGCGCCGCCGCTGCCGTCGAGCCCTCCGCCGAGTTCCGGTTCGGACTGCGCGATCGCCTGATGACCGAGGCTGCATCGGTGCTGGTCACGTCGCCGGAGCCGGTCCGCACGGCCACCAAGCCCGCCGTCTCGGTCCCGCGCCCCGGCCGCCGCCGCCTCGCCGGCGCCACCGCCGCCCTCATCGGCGCCGTGAGCGCCGTCAGCCTCATCGGCTCCAGCGCCTCGGCCCTGCCGGGCGACGTCCTCTACCCGGTCAAGCGCACCGTGGAGAACGTCGAGCTCGCCATGCACACCAGCGACGTCTCCAAGGCGCAGTTCCGTCTCACCCTGGCGTCCGAGCGTCTCGCCGAGGCGCGTCAGCTCGCCGAGAAGGGCTCGCCGTCCGACCAGCGCCACATCTCCGACGCCCTGGACGAGTTCACCGACCAGGCCGAGGACGGATCGAGCACGCTGTTCGACGACTTCGACACCCGCCGGGCCACCGACTCGATCACCGTGGTGAACGACTTCACCGCCGCTGCCGCCACGGATCTCGCGGCCCTGTCCGGCCAGCTGCCGAACGGTGCGGGCGACGCGTTCGACGCCGCCACCGCCACGGTGTCCAAGCTCGCCGTCCAGGCCGCGGACCTGTGCAGCTCGTGCGGCGCCGCCGACGTCAGTGGCATCGTCACCGCCGTCTCCTCGCTGGGCGCCGCCGAGGTCACCGACCCGCCGCGCACCGATCCCACCCCGCAGGCCCAGGCCGCCGCTCCCACCGTCGTGGAGAAGCCGGCCGCGACGGCCACCACCACGCCCGCCCCGAAGCCCACGGTCTCCCTGCCCTCGATCCCCGAGGCCACGCAGGACCCGGTCGGCACGCTCGGCAAGATCACCAAGCCCATCGTCGGCGCCCTTCTCGGCGACGACGAGCAGGAGGGTCTCATCCCCGGCCTGCTGAACACCCTCCTCGGCCGCTGAGCCCACCACTCATCTCTGGCGAGGTCTCGTCAAGCGGGCGCCTCCGGCGCAGTCGCTCGACCTGGCCGCACGCTCGCGCGCAGAGCGCGCTCGGTGCGTCTCAGAAGAACGCGTTGCCGCGGTCGACGAGCAGCGCGTAGAGCGTCTGCTGGATCGTCTCGCGCACCTGGTCGGTGACGTTGAACAGCAGCATCGGGTCGTCGGCGGCCTCGGGCTCGTACGCGTCGGTGCGGATGGGCTCGCCGAACTCGATGATCCACTTGCTCGGCAGCGGGATCATGCCGAGCGGGCCGAGCAGCGGGAAGAACGGCGTGATCGGCAGGTACGGCAGGCCGAGCAGGCGCGCCAGCGACGGCACGTTGCCCACGAGCGGGTAGATCTCCTCGGCGCCGACGATCGAGACCGGGACGATCGGCACCTGCGCCCGCATGGCCGACGACACGAAGCCGCCGCGGCCGAACCGCTGCAGCTTGTAGCGCTCGGCGAACGGCTTGCCGATGCCCTTGAAGCCCTCCGGCCAGACGCCGGCCAGCTCGCCGCCGGTGAGGAGCCGCTCGGCGTCCGCCGTGCAGGCGAGCGTGGCGCCGACCTTGCGGGCCACCTGCCCGACGAACGGCAGCGCGAAGACCAGGTCGGCCCCGAGCGGGCGGAGGTCGCGGCCGCTGTACTTCTTCACGGCGTAGCCGGTGATGAGTCCGTCGATCGGCACCGTGCCGGAGTGGTTGGCCACCAGGAGGGCGCCGCCCTCGGACGGGATGTTCTCGACGCCGCGCACCTCGAGGCGGAACCACTTCTCGGCGAGCGGCTCGACGGCACTGACCAGGATCTCGGCGATCTGCGGGTCGAAGCCGAACTCGTCGACGGCGAAGTCGCCGCTCAGGCGCTTGCGCAGCACGGCGAAGAACGTGGCCAGGCGACTCTCCCAGTCCGAGCCGAGCACGCGCTGCACGCCCTGCACGAGGGCGACGACGATCTCGTCGAGCGGGATGCCGGCCGGCAGCGAGGCCGAACCCGCGGTGCGGGTCTTGCGCGCGGCCTCCTCGGCCGCTGCCGCCGCCGCTGCTGCCGCGTCCTCGTCGGTGACGGCGCGCAGACGGGGCCGCTCCTGCGCCGGCGCCTTCTTGGCAGCGGGTGCGGCCTTCTTGGCGGGCTTGGGTGGAGCCTTGGTGGTCTTCTTCGCCGCCGGCTTCGTGGTGGTGCTCGTGGCCGCCTTCTTGACCTTGGTGACGGGCTTCTTCGGGCGCTGGGCGCCTCCGGCCAGCGAGCGAGCGGCCGACGACGGCGACGTCGAGCGGTTGCCCCGGCCGGCCTTGCCCCCGGACCCGATGGTGCGGCGGTCGTCGTTCATCGACGGCCTCCCAGTGCGGCGAGGATGCCCGGGCGCTGCGAGGCCCGGAACTCCTCGAAGACCTCTTCGGACGTGTGCTTCAGCTCGAAGCCGAAGATCTCGCGGAGTGCGGAGGTGTCGACCGCGCGGCCGTAGGTGAGCAGGCGGTTGAGGTCGGGCGGCAGGTCGCCGCCCATGACGCGGATGGCGCGCCGGGCCGCGGCCGCGAACCCGACGGGTGGCAGCGGGATGACGGGCTTGCCGAGGCGGCGGGTGGCCTGCGACAGCGTCACGACGCCGTCGCCGGCGACGTTGAACGTGCCGGGCCGGTCGCGCAGCACGGCCTCGCTGAACACGTCGAGCGCGTCGTCGAGGTGGGTGAACTGCAGGCGCGGGTCGAACCCGAGAGCCGTGGGCAGCGCCGGGTTCTGGAAGTAGTTGCGCAGGGGCGTGTCGATGTCCGGGTGGAGCACCTGGGCGAGCCGCAGGATCGTGATGATGACCTCGGGCCGCCGGCGGGAGAAGCCGCGCACGTAGTTCTCGACCTCGACGGAGTCCTTCGGGAAGCCGGAGCGGACGCCACCCTGCGCGGCGGACGACTCGGTGAACAGGGCCGGGTCCTTGGGCGACGTGCCGTAGACCGCGGTGGACGAGCCCAGCACGAGCTTGGTGACCGTGGCGGAGCGCTGGCAGGCCGCGAGCAGCTGCATCGTGCCGATGACGTTGCGCTCCTTGGCGCCGCTGCCGGCGCGCGAGCGGTCGGGCGGGTTGACGTCGAGGTGCACGACGGTGTCGACGTCCTCCACCGCCATGACCTTGCCGACGACGGGCGTGCGGATGTCGGCGCGGACGAACTTGACGCCGCCGAGGTCTCCGTCAGGGGGACGGGTGTCCAGTCCGACGACGCGGTCGATGGCTGTGCCGTCCACTGGGTTTTCGCCGAGCTCGGCGAGCGTGCGCGATACCCGGGACGCGAACGTGCCCGCGACCCCGGTGACGAGGACGACCCGGCCCATGGGACCTACTTGCCGAGCTTGCGGCGCTGCACCCGCGTGCGCTTGAGCATCTTGCGGTGCTTCTTCTTCGACATCCGCTTACGACGCTTCTTGATGACTGAACCCACGTGGTGACCCTTTGCCGATCCGGGAGGAAATGGTGGCCCTCAGCCTACGCGGTCAGGGCGAACAGACCTCAGCCGGCCTCGAAGAAGGACCGGGACAGGTACTGCTCGACAGCGGCCTCCGGCACGCGGAAGGAACGGCCGACACGGACGGCCTCGAGCTCGCCGGCGTGGACCAGACGGTAGACGGTCATCTTGGACACCCGCATCTGCGCGGCGACCTCGGCCACGGTCAGGAACGACGATCCTGATGCCATGTCCATCACCTGCTTTCGTCCGGTTCAGCCGCCGGAGCGGCGGTGCCTGGGTGCCGCTCGGGCATGGGGGGCACGCGCGCTCTCCGGCTTCCCCACCGGAGAGGAAGCGCGCGTGCTTGCTAGGAGCGTAGTGGTTTCTGGTGCCCGAGGGATAGAGGTGCCGAAAGTTGTGGTTTTCGTCTCAAACCGCGCTCAGACGCTCAGATCGATGCCCATCAGCGGAAACGACTCGGTGCGCGTGGCGTTGATGCAGCGGTCCAGCCAGCTGTCGGGGTCGTAGCCCTCGCCCCAGTCGCGCCACGAGGCGGAACGGCCGTCGGTCATCCGCTGCGGCGCCCGCTGGCCGCTCAGCCGTTCGACCTCCGCGCGCCAGGTGGCCGGCGTCTCGGTGGACGGGTCGATCGGGTGGCCCGCGACGATGGCGAGCAGGTGGGTCCAGATCCGCGGGACGACGTCGGTCACCGCGTACCCGCCGCCCCCGGTGACCACCCAGCGTCCGTCGGTGAGGTCCTCGGCCAGGCGCTCGAGCGCGAGGTAGGCGGTGCGCTGCCCGTCGATGCTGAGCATCAGGTTGGTGAGCGGGTCGTCCATGTGGGAGTCGCAGCCGTGCTGGGTGACGAGCACCTGCGGCTCGAAGGCGTGCAGCGCGGCCGGGACGACGGCGTGGAACGCGCGCAGCCAGCCGGCGTCGGACGTGCCGGGCGGGAGCGCGATGTTGACCGACGTGCCCTCGGCGCCCGGGCCGCCGCACTCCGAGGCGAACCCGGTGCCCGGGAACAGCGTCTGCGGCCCCTCGTGCAGCGAGATCGTCAGCACCCGCGGGTCGTCGTAGAAGATCGCCTGCACGCCGTCACCGTGGTGGGCGTCGACGTCGACGTAGGCGACGCGCTCGGCGCCCTGGTCGAGCATCCACTGGATGCCCACGGCGATGTCGTTGTAGATGCAGAACCCGCTCGCGGTGCCCGGCATCGCGTGGTGCAGGCCGCCGGCGATGTTCGCGGCGCGCTTGGTCTCGCCGGTCCACACCCGCCGCGCCGCCGCCAGGCTGGCGCCGGCGATGAGCGCGCTCGCCTCGTGCATGCCGGCGAAGACGGGATTGTCAGCCGTGCCGAGCCCGATGCTCGGGTCGGCGTGCGTCGGGTGCGCGCTGAGCTTCTGCACCCGCTCGATGTATCCCCGCTCGTGGACGGTGGCGAGCTGGTCGACGGTGCACGGCTCTGCGCCGACGACGTCGAGGTGGTCGAGCACGCCGAGCTCCCGGGCCAGCAGCATCGTCAGCACGACGCGCACGGGAGCCATCGGGTGCGACTGGCCGAAGTCGTACCCGGTCAGCCGCTCGTCGAAGACGAGGGTGGCGCGACCGCTCACGACAGCTCCTCGGACCGGCGTGCCGCCGCGAGCACGCCGGCGACGAGCCCGTCGCGGACGCCCTGCTCGTCGAACGTGGTGATGGCCGCGTGTGTGGTGCCGTTGGGCGACGTGACGCGGCGCCGCAGCTCGGCGGCGTCCTCGTCGGACTCGTCGAGCAGCTTCGCGGCGCCGACGATGGTCTGGGTGGCGAGCGTGGTGGCGGTCTCGAGGTCGAGCCCCGCCTCGACGCCGCCGGCGATCATCGCCTCGGCGAGGTAGAAGACGTAGGCCGGACCGGAGCCGGAGACCGCCGTGACGGCGTCCTGGCCGCTCTCGTCGACCACGACGACCTTGCCGCCGGTGGCGAGCAGCTCGCGGACGAGCTCGAGCCGGTCGTCGGTGCAGGTGGACCCGGGCGAGATGCCGAACATGCCCGCGCCGACGAGGGCCGGGGTGTTGGGCATCGCACGGACGACGGCGACGCCCGGCAGCGCCTGCTCGATCGTGGCGATGCGGATGCCCGCGGCCAGCGAGACCACCGTGGCGTCCGGCGGGACGGCGCCGGCGATCTCCTCCAGCAGGCTCGGGACGTCCTGCGGCTTCACGACGACGAGGACGACGTCGGCGCCGCTGACGGCCTCGACGTTGCCCGTGACGGTGACGCCGAACTGCTCGCGCAGCTCCTCGGCGCGCTCGGCCAGCTTCTCGCCGACGACGACGTCGCCGGGCGCGTGCCCGGCCGAGAGGAGGGCGGACAGCAGCGTCCCGCCCATCACGCCGCCGCCGAGGATCGCGATCCGTGTCGACATGCTCGCCACACTAGTGTTCAGGCGTGCGACTGCGACCGGACCCGTTCATCGTGGCGCTCGTCGCCGCGGCGCTGGTCGCGACGTTCGTGCCGGTCACCGGTGACGCCCTCGACGTCCTCAAGAACGTCAGCCTGGTGGCCATCGGCCTGCTGTTCTTCCTGTACGGCACGCGGCTGTCCACCGCCGAGACGCTGGCCGGGCTGCGCAGCTGGCGGCTGCACGCCGCGGCGCTGACCACCACGTACGTCGCGTTCCCGCTGCTCGGACTCGCCGCGCAGCTGCTGGAGCCGGACGTCCTGACCGCTCCCCTGGCCAGCGGCGTCCTCCTGCTGTGCCTCGTCCCGTCCACGGTGCAGTCGTGCGTGGTCTACACGCGGATCGCCCGCGGCAACGTCGCCGGGTCCGTGGTGAGCGCGTCGCTGTCGAACCTGCTCGGGGTGTTCCTGACGCCGGCGCTCGCCGCCCTCCTGATGACGGCCGACGCCCACGTCGACAGCAGCTCGGTGCTGCGGATCGTGCTCCAGCTGTTCGTGCCGTTCGTCGCCGGCCAGCTGCTCCGTCCGCTCGTGGGCCGGTGGATGGAGCGAAACGACCACCGCCTGCGCCTCTACGACCGGGCCAGCATCGTGCTGGTGGTCTTCGTGGCGTTCAGCGAAGGTGCGGAGGCCGACATCTGGGAGACGCAGACCGTCGGGTCGGTGCTGGCCGTGGTGGCCGTGTGCGCCGTGCTGCTCGCGTTCGGCTTCGGCTGGTCCTGGGGCCTCGGCTCGCTGCTCGGGTTCACCCGGCCGGACCGCATCGCGCTGCTGTTCTGCGGGTCCAACAAGAGCCTCGCCAGCGGGCTACCGATCGCGACGGTGCTGTTCACCGGCGAGCGCGTCGCCCTGCTCGTGCTGCCGCTGATGCTCTACCACCAGATGCAGATCATCACCGGCGCCGTGCTGGCACGACGGCTCAGCGCGGCTCCCCGCTGACGGCGAGCCCGACGCCGAGGCCGATCATCGACAGCCCGCCGACGGCGCCGACGGCCTCGCCGCGACGGTCGGACCGGGCGAACCACTCGCGCAGCTGGCTGGCGATCAACGCCCAGAGGCTGTCGGACACGAGCCCGATGCCGAACGCGAGCAGCCCGAGCAGGAGCATCTGCAGCGGGATCTGGCCGGCACTGCGGTCGACGAACTGCGGCAGCACGGCGCCCAGGATCATGAAGGCCTTCGGGTTGGTGACCCCGACGACGAAGCCTTGGCGGGCCGCGCGGAGGGCCGACAGGGAGCCCGGGTGCACGCCGTCGCCGGCGCTCATCCGGAAGTCCTTGCGGTGCCGGAACGCCTGCACGCCCAGCCAGACGAGGTAGGCGGCACCGAGCAGCTTGAGCACGGTGTAGACCTCGATCGACTCCTCGACCACGACGCCGAGCCCGGCCGCCACGAGGACGACGATGCACAGCAGCCCGAACGAGTTGCCGACGACCGTGGCCAGCGCGGCGGCGCGTCCGTACGCCAGGGCACGGCCGATCGTGAACACGACCGACGGGCCGGGGATGGCGATCAGGATGAGCGCGGCGATCCCGAAGCCGGTGAGCTGCTCGAAGGAGACCATGAGCAGATCGTAGTGATCAGCGGGAGGCGTGGAGTCGGGCGAACGCCAGCGACTCCAGGAGGTCGGCCTCCCGGGTCTCCTGGTCCACGGCCTTGCGGGTGTTGATCTCCACCACGATCTCCCCGGTGTAGTCGCTCGCCGCGACGTGCTCCAGGAACGCCTGGGCGGGCTGCTCGCCGTGGCCGGGCACGAGGTGCTCGTCGCGCGGCGAGCCGGAGCCGTCGGTGAGGTGGATGTGCGCGAGCCGGCCACCCAGGGCCTTGGCCATCTGCAGGGCGTCCTCGCCGGCGGTGGCACTGTGCGACAGGTCGACGGTGACGTGCGCGTACGACTCCTGCAGCGGGTCCCAGCCGGGCGCATAGGCCTGGAACTCGCGGCGGCCCGTGCGCCACGGGTACATGTTCTCCACCGCGAACGTGATGCCGTACTGGTGCTCCAGGTCGGCGATGCCGTCGACGAACCCGCGGGCGTACTCGCGCTGCCAGCGGAACGGCGGGTGGACCACGACGGTCTCCGCGCCGACCTCGAGCGCCATCTCCGCGCTGCGGTGCAGCTTGCCCCACGGCTCGGTGCCCCACACCCGCTGCGTCAGCAGCAGGCACGGCGCGTGCACGGAGACGATCGGCACCTCGTGGAACTCGCTGAGGCTCTTCACGGCCTCGACGTCGCCACTCACGTCGTCGATGCTGACCATCACCTCGACGCCGTCGTAGCCGAGCCGCGCGGCGGTCTCGAAGCCGCTGGCGGTCGATCCCGGGTAGACCGACGACGTCGACAGCGCCACGCGAAGCTGATCAGGCACGGCATCAAGAGTAGGGACCCCGCCCCGTACGCTGGACGGATGCCCGAAGTCTCGCTCGGATTCCCGCGCCAGTGGGTCGAGTTCCCCAACCCCGCCGACGACACCGAGGTGTTCCGCTGCGACCTCACGTGGCTCACGTCCCGCTGGACGTGCATCTTCGGTGCTGGCTGCCCGGGCATCTACTCCTCGAGCCCCGAGGCGGGCTGCTGCACGCTGGGCGCGCACTTCGCCGACGAGGACGATCACCAGCGCGTGGCCACCGCCGTCGAGCGGCTGACCCCGGAGCGCTGGGAGCGGTTCGACGCGGGCCAGGACGGCTGGACCGAGCGCGACGACGAGGGCGACCTCAAGACCCGCACGCTCGACGGCGCCTGCATCTTCCACAACTCGCGCGGCTTCGAGGGCGGCTACGGGTGCGCCCTGCACGCGCTGGCGCTCGCCGAGGGCGTCGAGCCGCTCGAGCTCAAGCCCGACGTCTGCTGGCAGCTGCCCATCCGTCGCCAGTTCCGCGAGGTCGACCCCGGCGACGGCACCACCTACACCGAGGTGCAGATCGGCGAGTACACCCGCGCCGGCTGGGGCCCGGGCGGCCACGACCTGGAGTGGTACTGCTCGTCCAACACCGACGCGCACGTCGCCATGGAGCCGGTCTACGTGTCCAACCGCCCGGAGCTCGTCGCGCTCATGGGGCCGGAGGGCTACGCCGAGCTGGAGCGCCACTGCGAGGCCTACGTGGGACCGGAGCACCGAGCCTCGGTGGAGTGACCCCCGGCGTCGAGATGCGATTCGGCGTCTGGAAAGAATGACCTATGCATCTCGACCACCTCTCGTTCGCCGCCGGACCCGATGGCCTCGCCGCCACCACCGACGCCCTCGGGAAGGCGCTCGGTGCGCAGTTCCTCGACGGTGGACCGCACCCTCGCTTCGGCACGCGGAACATGATCCTTCCGCTGAAGAACCACCAGTACCTGGAGGTCGTGGAGGTCCTCGACCACCCCGCGGCCGACAAGGCGCCGTTCGGCCAGGCGGTGCGCAAGCGCTCCGAGGCCGGGGGCGGCTGGCTCGGCTGGGTCGTGTCCGTCGACGACATCGCGCCCGTCGAGCGCCGCATGGGCCGGCACGCCGTCCCGGGCAACCGCCGCCGCCCTGACGGCTTCAACCTCGAGTGGCAGCAGATCGGCGTCAAGGGCATGGCCGCCGACCCGCAGCTGCCGTTCGTGACGTGCTGGCAGATCGACCCGTCGGAGCACCCGTCGCAGATGGCGGAGACCGGCCTGGAGCTCACCGAGCTGGCGATCGCCGGCGACCCGCAGCGCGTGGCCGACTGGCTCGGCGAGGAGGTCTTCGACGCACTGGAGTCGATCAGCGTCGAGTGGGCCGCTCCCAACGGCACGCCGGGCATCCTGTCGGCCACCTTCTCCACCCCCGGCGGCGACGTCCGCATCTGAGGTTCTGTCGGAACTTCCTGCCAGGATCGGGAACATCACCCCGTTCGCCGCGGTTGCAGCGGAAATACGTTCGGGACCCACCGGCAGGAGACCTCATGAGCGAGACCCTCGACCCCGCTGACCGCACCACGGCAGCAGGGCCCGACCCCCGTCGATGGCTCGCGCTCGGGGTCATCGCCACGGCGCAGCTGATGATCGTGCTCGACGCGTCGATCGTGAACATCGCGCTGCCCTCGGCGCAGGCCGACCTCGGCATCAGCGACGCCGACCGCCAGTGGGTGGTCACCGCGTACACGCTGGCGTTCGGCGGGCTGCTGCTGCTCGGCGGCCGCATCGCCGACTACGTCGGCCGCAAGCGCATCTTCGTGATCGGTCTCGTCGGGTTCGCGCTCGCGTCGGCCCTCGGCGGGTTCGTCGGCACCGACGTCCTGCGCGACGTCGTCGACCTCTTCGGGCTCGACCCGTCCGCCGCCGGCGCCGGCATGCTCTACTCGGCCCGCGCGTTGCAGGGCGCGTTCGCCGCGCTGATGGCGCCCGCCGCGCTGTCCCTGATCTCGGTCACGTTCACCGAGGCCAAGGAGCGCGCCATCGCGTTCAGCGTGTTCGGCGCGCTGTCCGGCGGCGGCGCCGCCATCGGCCTGATCGTCGGCGGCGTGCTCACCGAGTACGCCGACTGGCGCTGGTGCCTCGGCGTGAACGTGCCGATCGCCCTCGCCACCGCCTTCGCCGCCGTGCCGCTCGTGCACGAGAGCAAGGCGCAGGGCAACACCAAGTACGACATCCCCGGCGTCGTGATGGCCACGCTCGGCCTGGTCTCGCTCGTCTACGGCTTCACCGAGGCCGCCCGGGCCAAGAACCCCGGCCGCGGCTTCGAGGTGCAGGGCTGGACCGACTCCAGCACCGTCACGTTCCTCGGCATCGGCCTGGCGCTGCTCGTCGCGTTCGTGATCTGGGAGCTCCGGGCCAGCCAGCCGCTGCTGCCGCTGCGCGTCGTGCTCGACCGCAACCGCGGCGGCTCGAACATCCTGTTCCTGTTCCTCGGCGCGGGCATGTTCCCGATGTTCCTGTTCGTGACCTACTACATGCAGCTCACGCTCGGGTACAGCCCGCTGAGGTCGGGCTTCGCGTTCCTGCCGTTCAGCGTCGGCATGATCATCACCGCCGGCGTCGTCTCCCAGCTGCTGCCGAAGATCGGCCCACGCCCGATCCTGCTCACCGGCATCCTCGTCGGCACCGCCGGCATGCTGTGGCTGACGCAGATCAGCGCGGAGGGCTCGTCGTACTGGACCCACGTGTTCCCGTCGATGATCATCATGAGCACCGGCCTGGCCGGCGTCTTCATCCCGGCGTCCACCACGGCGCTGCTGCGCATCGAGGAGCACGACACGGGCGTCGGCAGTGCCGTGCTGAACACCGCCCAACAGGTCGGTGGGTCGTTGGGCATCGCGCTGCTGAACACGCTGTTCGCGAGCTCGCTGACCGGCTACCTGACCGACCACCCGAGCGCGGTCACGCAGGCCGGGCCGGCCGACGCCGCGTTCGTCCACGGCTACCAGACCACGTTCCTGTGGAGCGCGATCCTGTTCCTGGGCTGCCTGGCGGCGATCGTGTTCCTGATCAACGCCCGCAAGGAGGACGTGCCGACCGAGCCGGGCGCCGTGGCCGCCTGACGTGTCGTAGCGCTCACCTACGCTGACGACCATGGCGTCCACCAAGTCCGCACGGCCCGTCTACGTCTGCGCGGAGTGCGGCTGGACCACCTCCAAGTGGGTCGGGCGCTGCGGCGAGTGCCAGGCGTGGGGCACGGTCGACGTCGGCGGGTCCTCGCGTCCGGCCGGCCGCACGGCGGCCGCCCCGGTGAGCACCGCGGCGCGGCCCATCACCGAGGTGTCGGTGAAGGAGGCGCAGTCGGTGTCGTCGGGCATCGGCGAGCTCGACCGCGTGCTCGGCGGCGGCGTCGTCCCCGGCGGCGTGCTACTGCTCGCCGGTGAGCCGGGCGTCGGCAAGTCCACCCTGCTGCTCGAGCTGGCCGCGCGCTGGGCCCGCGCCGGCCGCCGCACGCTCTACGTCTCCGGCGAGGAGTCCGCGGCCCAGGTGCGGCTCCGCGCCGAACGCACCGGTGCGGTGCACCCCGAGCTCTACCTCGCGGCCGAGATCGACCTCGGCGCGCTGCTCACGCACGTCCACGACGTCGCGCCGTCGCTGCTGGTCGTCGACTCCGTGCAGACCATCGGCTCCGCCGACGTCGACGGCGTCCCGGGTGGCGTCACCCAGGTGCGCGAGGTCGCCACGGCGGTCATCCAGCGCGCCAAGTCGGCCGGCATCGCCACCGTGCTCGTCGGGCACGTCACGAAGGACGGTTCCGTTGCAGGTCCCCGGGTCCTGGAGCACCTGGTCGACGTCGTCCTGCAGTTCGAGGGCGACCGCGCGTCCCGGCTCCGGTTGCTCCGGGCGGTCAAGAACCGGTTCGGGCCGGTCGACGAGATCGGCTGCTTCGACCTCGCCGACGCCGGGCTCGTCGAGGTGCCGGACCCCACCGGCCTGTTCGTCTCGCGGCACGCCACACCCGTCACCGGCACCTGCCTGACGGTCACGATGGAGGGCCGGCGGCCGCTCCCGGCCGAGGTGCAGGCGCTCACCGTCTCCACCAACGCACCGTCGCCGCGACGCACGTCGAGCGGCCTCGACTCCTCCCGGGTGTCGATGATCCTGGCGGTCCTCACCAAGCACTGCGAGCTGCCGATCGGCAGCTCCGACGTCTACACGGCCACCGTCGGCGGTGCCCGGCTCGACGAGCCCGCCGTCGACCTCGCCGTGCTCGTGGCGGTCGCATCGGCGCAGCGGTCCCAGCTGGCACCGGCCGGACTTGTCGCCATCGGCGAGGTCGGGCTCGCCGGCGAGGTGCGGCCCGTGCGGTTCCTGGCCGAGCGGCTCAAGGAGGCCGAGCGGCTCGGCTTCCAGCACGTCCTGGTGCCCGCCGGCTCGCCTGGCCTCGACCGGCTCGACACCGGCCTGAACGTCGTCACCGTCGCCGACGTCCGCGAGGCGCTGCGCTTCCTCAGTGCGGTCCAAGCGGTCCGATCGAGCTGATCGGTTCTCTAGACTGACCGCGTCCCTGAAACGAGGAGCTTCCGTGGTGGCACAGTTCGACCTGCGCGCGACGCTCGGCACGATGGCGCCGGGCACGCAGCTGCGCGAGGGTCTGGAGCGGATCCTGCGCGGCCGCACGGGTGCGCTCGTCGTCATCGGCGAGAGCCCGGAGGTCGACGCGCTCTGCACCGGCGGCTTCGCGCTCGACGTGCCGTTCACGGCCACCGGCCTGCGCGAGCTGGCCAAGATGGACGGCGCGATCATCCTCGACTCCGACGTCAGCCGCATCGTCAAGGCGGCCGTGCACCTGATGCCCGACCCGTCGATCCCCACCGAGGAGTCCGGCACCCGGCACCGCACGGCCGACCGCGTCGCCCGGCAGACCGGCGTCCCCGTGGTGTCGGTCTCGGCGTCGATGCACATCATCGCGCTCTACCTCGACGAGACCCGCTACGTCCTCGAGGACGCCGGCGCCGTCATCGGCCGCGCCAACCAGGCCATCGCCACGCTCGAGCGCTACCGCAACCGCCTCGACGAGGTCTCCGACGCCCTGTCGGCCCTGGAGATCGAGGACCTGGTCACCGTGCGCGACGTCGCCGCGGTGGCCCAGCGGCTCGAGATGGTGCGCCGCATCTCCGGCGAGATCGACACCTACGTGCTCGAGCTCGGCGTCGAGGGGCGCCTGCTCGCCCTCCAGCTGGAGGAGCTGATCGGCGGCGTCGACGCGGAGCGCGAGCTCGTCGTCCGCGACTACCTGCCGTCAGGCCGCCGCAAGCGTCCGGTGGAGTCCGTGCTGGAGGCCCTGGCGGAGATCGACTCCAGCGCCCTCGTCGAGCTCGGCGCGGTCGCCGAGGCCATGCGCATCGGCAACGACGACACGCTGGACACCCCGCTCTCGCCGCGCGGCTACCGCCTGCTGGCCAAGGTGCCGCGGCTGCCGTTCTCGGTCGTCGACCGGCTCATCGAGCACTTCGGCTCGCTGCAGAAGCTGCTCGCGGCCAGCGTCGACGACCTGCAGGCCGTGGAGGGCGTCGGCGACCTGCGCGCCCGCGGCGTCCGCGAGGGACTCTCCCGCCTCGCCGAGTCGAGCATCCTCGAGCGCTACGTCTAGGGCAGGTCTAGCGGAGCGACTTCGGCTTCTCGCCGGGGGTGATGGTCTTGCCGAGGAGGCGGTTGACGCGTCCGGCGTCCCAGACCATGCCGACCACGAAGATGATGACGAACGTCAGGATCATGACGCCTCCTCCAACCGGGCCCCGATGTCGTCAGCATGGACCTCGGCGCTCGCCGGCCCGTATGACCGGGGACACGGCGGGGGTATGACGCCCGACACAGGCCTAGCTCTTCTTCTTCTCGGCCTTCTTCGTGGGCGTCGCGGTGGGCGTCGGCGTGGGCGTGGCCTTGGGCTTGGGCGGGCTCGTCAGCCGGAACGACGTCCGGCCCGGCTCGCCGCCGAGCGTGCCGATCTTCAGCACGTAGGTGCCGGGCGTCGCCCAGCCCTCCTTGCTGGAGCAGCGGGGGCCGGAGCCGCGGCCGCTCCACGTGGCGTCGACCGAGGTGGCCCAGCCCGGGGAGAGCTGGACGGTCTGCCGGAGCAGCGACGCCTTGCAGACCGTCGAGTCGTAGACCGGGGTCTTGCCGGCGCTGATGACCACCAGCAGGTCGCTGCTGCGCGCGGTGAAGTTGCAGGGCTTCGCGGACGAGGAGCTCACCAGGAGGGTGATGGTCACCGGCCCGCGCGTGTGCTGGCCGGAGCGCACGGTCGGCGTGATGCGGATCGACTCGGCGTCGCACGGCTCGGACCCCGTGGTCAGGGCGACGTTGGTGACGCCGTTGGTGGTCGGAGGCGCCTGGGTGGCCGTCGGCGTGGCGGTGGGAGCGGCGGCGGCCGGCTCTCCGTCACCGTCGGGCCACACCCGCATGCCGAGCCAGACGAGCAGGATGAGCAGCGCCAGCACGAGCAGACGACGACGCCAGTACACCTCGGCAGGCAGGCGACGCTGGCTCACGGATCCACGCTAACCGGCGGAGACCGGCGTGCGAGGATCGACGCGCCATGACCGCCCACGACGACCTTCACCGCCGACTCCTGGACTGGTTCGCCGTCGAGGCGCGCGACCTCCCGTGGCGGCGCGACACGTCAGGCTGGTCGGTGCTGGTGTCGGAGGTGATGCTCCAGCAGACCCCGGTCAGCCGGGTGCTGCCGGTCTACGAGGCGTGGATGCGGCGCTGGCCGACGCCTGCCGCGCTCGCCGCGGACTCTCCCGGCGACGCCGTGCGGGCGTGGGGCCGCCTCGGCTACCCGCGACGCGCGCTGCGGCTGCACCAGGCGGCCGTCGCGATCACCGAGCGGCACGGCGGCGAAGTGCCCGACGAGCACGCCGCGCTGCTCGCGCTGCCGGGCGTCGGCGAGTACACGGCCGCCGCCGTCGCGTCGTTCGCGTTCGGGCAGCGGCACGCGGTGATGGACACGAACGTCCGCCGGGTCTTCGCGCGCGTGGTCGAGGGCCAGGCGTTCCCGGCACCGTCGGTCACGGCGGCGGAGCGCGCCATGGCGACGTCGCTGCTGCCCGAGCACGACGCCCACCGCTGGGCGGCGGCCACGATGGAGCTGGGCGCCGTCGTGTGCTCCGCACGGTCACCGCGCTGCGACGCCTGCCCCGTCGCGGACCTCTGCCGCTGGCGCGCAGCCGGCTACCCCGAGCACGACGGCCCGCCGCGACGCGGCCAGGCGTGGCACGGCACCGACCGCCAGGTCCGCGGCCGCCTCATGGCGGTGCTGCGCGAGTCCGAGGGGCCGGTGCCGAAGGCCGCGTTGGACGCGGCGTGGGAGGACGCCCAGCAGCGCGAGCGCTGCCTCGACTCCCTGGTCGCCGACGGCCTGGTGGACCCGGTCGGGGACGGCGCTTATGCGTTGCCCGGCCACGGGCCTTGACCGTTGCTTACTCCGAGGTGCCGGTACCGGCCTCGACCGCGGGAACGGTCTCGGCGTCGGGGAGCTCGAGCTCGGCCTTGGCCGTGCCGGTGAACGTGAACACGGCCTCGGGACCCTCGCCCTCCACGTCGACGAGCACGATCTGCCCGGCGCGCAGCTCACCGAAGAGCATCTTCTCGGCGAGGGTGTCCTCGATCTCGCGCTGCACCGTGCGGCGGAGCGGGCGAGCGCCGAGCACGGGGTCGAAGCCCCGGGTGGCGAGCAGCTCCTTGGCGGCGGGCGTGAGCTCGATGCCCATGTCCTTGTCCTTGAGCCGCTGCTCCAGGCCGTCGATCATCATGTCGACCATCTGGATGATCTCGTCCTGCGTGAGCGGCGGGAACACCACGACCTCGTCGACGCGGTTCAGGAACTCCGGGCGGAAGTGCTGCTTGAGCTCCTCCGACACCTTGGCCTTCATCTTGTCGTACGAACCGGCGACGTCGTCCGTGCGGCTGAAGCCGAGGTTGACGCCCTTCGAGATGTCTCGGGTGCCGAGGTTCGTGGTCATGATGATGACCGTGTTCTTGAAGTCGATGACGCGGCCCTGGGAGTCGGTCAGGCGACCTTCCTCCAGGATCTGCAGCAGCGAGTTGAAGATGTCCGGGTGGGCCTTCTCGACCTCGTCGAACAGGACCACGCTGAACGGCTTGCGGCGCACCTTCTCGGTGAGCTGGCCGCCCTCTTCGTAGCCGACGTAGCCGGGAGGCGAGCCGAACAGCCGCGAGACGGTGTGCTTCTCGCTGTACTCGCTCATGTCGAGCTGGATCAGCGCGTCGTCGTCGCCGAACAGGAAGTTGGCGAGGGCCTTGGACAGCCACGTCTTGCCGACGCCCGAGGGCCCGGCGAAGATGAACGACCCGCCGGGACGGCGCGGGTCCTTCAGGCCGGCACGCGTGCGCCGGATGGCCCGGGAGAGCGCCTTGATGGCCTCGTCCTGACCGATGACGCGCTTGTGCAGCTCCTCCTCCATGTTGAGCAGGCGGCCGGACTCCTCCTCGGTGAGCTTGACGATCGGGATGCCGGTCGCCAGCGCCAGCACCTCGGCGATGAGCTCCTCGTCGACGACGGCGACGACGTCCATGTCGCCGGCCTTCCACTGCTTCTCGCGCTCGCCCTTGGCGACGATGAGCTTCTTCTCCTCGTCGCGGAGCGCGGCGGCGGCCTCGAAGTCCTGGGCGTCGATGGCGCCCTCCTTGCGCATGCGGACGTCGGCGATCTTCTCGTCGAACTCGCGGAGGTCCGGCGGAGCCGTCATGCGACGGATGCGCAGTCGGCTGCCCGCCTCGTCGACCAGGTCGATGGCCTTGTCGGGCAGGAACCGGTCGGAGACGTAGCGGTCGGCCAGCGTGGCGGCCGCGACCAGCGCCTCGTCGGTGATGGTGACGCGGTGGTGCGCCTCGTAGCGGTCGCGCAGGCCCTTGAGCATCTCGATGGTGTGCGCGATCGACGGCTCGGCGACCTGGATCGGCTGGAAGCGGCGCTCCAGCGCGGCGTCCTTCTCGAAGTGCTTGCGGTACTCGTCGAGCGTGGTGGCGCCGATGGTCTGCAGCTCGCCGCGGGCCAGCATCGGCTTGAGGATGCTGGCGGCGTCGATGGCGCCCTCGGCCGCACCGGCACCGACGAGGGTGTGGATCTCGTCGATGAACAGCACGATGTCGCCGCGGGTGCGGATCTCCTTGAGCACCTTCTTCAGGCGCTCCTCGAAGTCGCCGCGGTAGCGGGAGCCGGCGACGAGCGCACCGAGGTCGAGCGTGTAGATCTGCTTGTCCTTGAGCGTCTCCGGGACGTCGCCCTTGACGATGTCCTGGGCGAGACCCTCGACGACGGTGGTCTTGCCGACGCCCGGCTCGCCGATGAGGACGGGGTTGTTCTTGGTGCGGCGGCTCAGCACCTGCATGACCCGCTCGATCTCGTTGGAGCGACCGATGACGGGGTCGAGCTTGCCCTCGCGGGCGGCCTGCGTGAGGTTGCGGCCGAACTGGTCGAGCACGGCGGACGTGCTGGGCGCGGACTCGCTCGGGGCGCCGGCGGCCTCGGCCTCCTTGCCCTGGAAGCCGCTGACCAGCTGGATGACCTGCTGGCGGACGCGGTTGAGGTCGGCGCCGAGCTTCACCAGCACCTGGGCGGCGACGCCCTCGCCCTCGCGGATCAGGCCGAGCAGGATGTGCTCGGTGCCGATGTAGTTGTGGCCGAGCTGCAGCGCCTCGCGGAGGCTCAGCTCGAGGACCTTCTTCGCGCGCGGCGTGAAGGGGATGTGGCCGCTGGGGGCCTGCTGGCCCTGGCCGATGATGTCCTCCACCTGCCCGCGGACGGCCTCCAGCGAGATGTCGAGGCTCTCCAGCGCCTTCGCGGCGACGCCCTCGCCCTCGTGGATCAGGCCGAGGAGGATGTGCTCGGTGCCGATGTAGTTGTGGCTGAGCATGCGCGCCTCTTCCTGGGCGAGCACGACGACGCGCCTGGCGCGGTCGGTGAACCTCTCGAACATTCGTCCCCCTCGGACTCGGGTTCTTCGTCTTTTCAGTCTAGGTGCGGACGGGAAACCTCGCGGAGGTTGTCCGTATACGTCATCCAACTGACACCGGGGGTCAGGTGTTCCGGCCGTTCGCCGTCGGCGTAACCCTTACTTCGCACACGGCATCGGGACGTTTACCAGGTTCAGTAGGCAAGCCGACACATCTGTAGGCAAATCTGCCCTGGGATGTGCAGGTTTGCCTCGGGACGTCGTATCGCGAGCGAAGTTTGCCTACTGAACCTGGTAAACCAACCACTACTCGCGGCGGGACAGCGGGAAGAGGATCGCCTCGCGGATGCCGATGCCCTGCAGGAGCATCACGAGGCGGTCGACGCCGAGGCCCATGCCTCCGGCCGGCGGCATGCCGAACTCCAGGGCGCGGAGGAAGTCCTCGTCGACGTCCATGGCCTCCGGGTCGCCGGCGGCGGCCAGCCGGGCCTGCGCCTCCAGACGTTCGCGCTGGATGACGGGGTCGTTGAGCTCGGAGTACGCCGGGGCCAGCTCGACGCCGTTGATGATCAGGTCCCACGCCTCCACCAGGCCCGGCGTGGTGCGGTGGCGCTTGGCCAGCGGGCGGACCGACTCGGGGTAGTCGCACACGAACGTCGGCGTGATGAGGGTGTGCTCGACGAGCTTCTCGAACAGCTCGAGCACGATCTCGCCGGTGCCCCACTCCGGGCGCAGGGCCACCTCGTGCTTGTCGGCGATCGCGCCGAGGTCCTCCACGGGGGTGTCGAGGGTGATCTCCTGGCCGACGGCCTCCGAGACCAGCTGGTGCAGCGTCGCGCGCCGCCACTCGCCCTCGAGGTCGATCTCGGACCCGTCGCGGGCCGGGACGACGGTCTTGCCGACCGCCCGCGCGGCGTTCACGACGAGCGCCTTCGTGAGGTCGGCCATCGTGTCGTAGGAGCCGTACGCCTCGTAGGCCTCGAGCATCATGAACTCGGGGTTGTGGGTGTTGTCGACACCCTCGTTGCGGAACGTCTTCCCGATCTCGTAGACGCGGTCGACGCCGCCGACGAGCGCGCGCTTGAGGTGCAGCTCGATGGCGATGCGGAGCAGGGCGTCCTCGTCGAACGCGTTGATGTGCGTGTCGAACGGGCGGGCCGCCGCGCCGCCGTTGGTGTGCTGCAGGACGGGCGTCTCGACCTCGATGAAGTCGCGGCCGTCGAGCGTCGCACGCAGCGACTGCAGGACCTTGGCCTTCACCCGGACGTTGTCGCGGGCCTCGGGACGGACGATGAGGTCGACGTAGCGCATGCGGCTGCGCGCCTCGTCGGACAGCGGCTTGTGCTCGACCGGCAGCGGCCGCATGGTCTTGGCGGCCAGCTGCCAGGTGGTGGCCATGACGGACAGCTCGCCGCGGCGGCTGGTGATGACCTCACCGGTGACAGCCAGGTGGTCGCCGATGTCGACAAGGCTCTTGAAGTCGGCCAAGCGCTCCTCGCCGACGAGGTCGAGCGACAGCATCGCCTGCAGCTCGGTGCCGTCGCCCTCGCGCAGCCGGACGAAGCAGAGCTTGCCGGTGTTGCGCAGGAAGATGACGCGGCCGGCGATCGAGACCGTCTCGCCGGTGTGAACGTCGGGACCCAGCGCCTCGGCGTCGTGCGCCTCGACGACCTGCCGCAGGGTGTGGGTGCGCTCGACGACGACCGGGTAGGGGTCCTCGCCGCGGTCGACCAGCTGCTGACGCTTCTCGCGCCGCACCCGCAGCTGCTCGGGCAGGTCGTCGGCGGACTCGTCGGCACTCACACGGGTCAGGCTACCGAGCGTCGTCGGCGGCAGGGATCTCGGTCGCTAGCGGCGGAGCCGCGACGCTACCGAGCGTCCGCGCAGAGCTTCGGCGTGGCGTCCGGCTTCGACGCGTCGACGGTCATCACCGTCCGCCGTGGGGGCTTCGGGATGTCGGCCTTCGACCCGATGCCCGTGTACCGCACGGTCACGGTGGCGTTGTCGATGAAGTCCCGCCCGGAGTCCTTGGCGTCGGCGGAGAGCTTCTCCAGGTCGATCTCCTGCTCCTTCAGCGCCTTCTTCAGGTCGACGAGGTCGTACGTGACCGACGCGAACGTCTTGCCGCGCAGTGTCACCAGGGCCGGGATGCGGGCGTCCGGGTCGAAGTCCTCGGGCAGCTTGGTGACCAGCTTCGGCAGCGCGGCGCCGAGAGCGTCGAGGACGCGCACGCGCGCCAGCACCGCGTCCTTCTCGTCCTCCACGACGCCCATGGCGACGGGGTCCAGCACCAGGCTCGCCGCGTACGGCAGCGGTGCGGCGTCGACGTCGCCCTCGTACCGCACCCAGCACTGCTGGAACGCGCTGCCCTGCGGGTCGTTCGTGGCGAACTGGACGTACGACCGGCCGCCGACGAGCCGGGTGCGCACCCGCGTGGTGACCTTCCCGACCTTGACCTTGAGCGTGTAGTCGGCCGCCTCGCGCTTCAGGTCGAAGCTGCCGGTCGTCGAAAAGGGCGCGGACGGGATCCGGACCGAGAACGTCGCCGTGCGCTTGATCTTCAGCGTGCCCTCGGCGAAGTCCAGCCGCTCCTGAGCCGTGCCCTTCGACCCGTCCTCGACGGACCAGTCGGCGACGCGCACCGGGTCGTCCGGTGGCAGCAGGCTGCACGACGCCGGGACGAGCGCCGCCGCCAGTGCGGCTGCGGCCACCGAGATCGCGCGCACGGCAGCAATCTAGTGGCGGCCGGTGGCTCGATCGGGCCCTTCCCTAGGATCGAGCGCATGCACGGCTACGTCCACGACGAGATCGGCCCCGACGAGCTCGCCCGGCAGGAGGCCCTCTACGGACCGCTCGCCCAGGCCGTCCGGGAGCTGGCCGACGCCGTGATCCGCACCGAGGTGCCGGAGGAGACGGTGCGCGAGGCCCAGTCCGAGGTCGAGGCGATCACCAAGCGCCTGCGCGAGCAGCAGATGGAGTCCTCGTACGGCATCCGCTTCAACGCCGACGGGCACGCCCGCGCCTGGGGCAACGCCGTCGTCGGGCTCCGCAACCCGGTCGCTCCCCCGCTGGAGGTCAAGCGCGACCCCGTCGGCAAGGCGTGGTCCGACTTCCACCTCGGCGCCGGCTACGAGGGCCCGCCGCACCTGGTGCACGGCGGCGTCGCGGCCCTGATCCTCGACCAGATCCTCGGTGAAGCGGCCGGCGCCGGCGGCAAGCCGGGCATGACCGGCACCCTGACCCTCCGCTACCGCCGCGGCACCCCGTTGGGCGACCTGCACGCCGAGGCCCACATCGACCGCGTCGAGGGCATCAAGACCTACGCCGTCGGCCACATCAGCGACGCCGAGGGCGTCACCGTCGAGGCCGAGGGCGTGTTCATCCTCCCCAAGTGGGCCCGCGAGGAGCCCGCGACGCCTCGAGAGCGGTTCGAGTAGCCGTCAGTCGTGGTTCTTCTCGTGCACCAGCCGTAGGCCGGTGAGGGTGAGGAACGGGTCGCGGGCGGTGATGGTCTCGCAGTGGTCGACGACGGCGTCGGGGAACGAGCCGGTGACGACAACGGCGACGTCCTCGGCGTCCACGTCCATGGTGTCGATCATGCGGCGGACGATGCCGTCGACCTGGCCGGCGAAGCCGTAGACGACGCCCGACTGCACGGCCTCGACGGTGTTCTTGCCGACGACGCCGCGCGGCTTGGCGAGCTCGACGCTGCGCAGCTGGGCGCCGCGGCGGGCGAGCGCCTCGAGGGAGATCTCCACGCCCGGGGCGATGGCGCCACCGAGGTAGGCGCCGTCCTCGTCGACGACGTCGAAGATCGTGGCCGTGCCGTTCATGTCGACGACTATCGCGGGGCCGCCGTACAGCTCGGCGACGGCGAGCGCGTTGACGATGCGGTCCGCGCCGACCTCGCGCGGGTTGTCGGTGTTGATCGAGACGCCGGTCTTCACGCCCGGGCCGACGATCGAGACCGGGGCACCGGCGTAGTAGCGCTCGATCATCGCGCGGATCTCGACCAGGATCGACGGCACCGTGCAGCAGACGCTGACCGCGGTGACCTCCGCGAGCGTCGTCCGCGTCACCAGGCCCTGGAGCACCAGGTACCACTCGTCGGACGTGCGCCGGACGTCGGACGCCACGGTCCAGTGTGCGCTCAGCTCCTCCTCGCGGAAGATGCCCAGCGTGGTGTGGCTGTTGCTGATGTCCAGCGCGAGGAGCGACATGTCAGTGACTGACCAAGGGATTGTCGACCACATCAGCCGCCCGCGGCCCGGCACCCCCGCCGATCACATCGCCGCGGATCAGGCCCGAGCCGGGCAGCGCCTCGGCCGGGTCGGAGCCGGTGCCGATGATCCGGTTCTCGGAGTCGACGAACACGACGCTCGGCTCGAACTCCCGCGCCTCGGCGTCCTCCATCTGGCCGTAGCCGATGAGGATGACCAGGTCACCAGGGTGCACGAGCCGGGCGGCGGCGCCGTTGATGCCGATCACGCCCGAGCCGCGCTCGCCGGCGATCGTGTAGGTCTCCAGGCGCGCGCCGTTGTCGATGTCGACGATGTGCACGAGCTCGCCCGGCAGCAGGTTCGCCGCGTCGAGCAGGTCCTCGTCGACCGTCACCGAGCCCACGTAGTGCAGGTCGGCCTGCGTCACCGTGGCACGGTGGATCTTGGACTTCATCATCGTGCGCAACATGTCAGGCCCCTCCGAGCGTGAGTGAGACGTTGTCGATCAGACGCGTGGTGCCGACGCGTGCCGCCGTGAGCAGCCGGGCGTCGTGACCCGGGACAGGATCGCCCAGGTCGGGACTCGTCAGGGCCAGGTAGTCGAGGTCGACGCCGGGGGCGTCGTCGAGGACGGCGTGCGCGGCCGCGAGGACGGCCTCCGCACCCTGGTCGCCCGCCGCCGCTCCGGCGCGCAGGGCGCGCGAGAGCGCGGTGGCCTGCTGCCGCTCGGCGTCGGACAGGTACTGGTTGCGCGAGCTGAGGGCCAGGCCGTCGGCCTCGCGCACGGTGGGACAGCCGACGACGTCGACGCCCAGCCGCAGCTCGCTCGCCATCTGCCGGATGAGCACGAGCTGCTGGTAGTCCTTCTCGCCGAACACGCCGACGTCGGGACGGACCAGGCCGAACAGCTTGGCCACGACGCGCAGCACGCCGGCGAAGTGGGTCGGACGGGACGCGCCCTCGAGGATCGTGCCGAGCGGGCCCGGCTCGATGCCGATGCCGCCGTCGAGGCCGTTCGGGTACATCGTCTCGATCTCGGGGGCGAAGACGACGTCGACACCGGCTTCGTCGCAACGCTCGAGGTCGGCCTCGAACGTGCGCGGGTAGGTGTCGAAGTCCTCTCCCGGCGCGAACTGCGTGGGGTTGACGAAGATCGACGCGACGAGCGTGTCGGCGAGCGGCCGGGCGTGCTTCATCAGCTGCACGTGGCCGTCGTGGAGCGCGCCCATCGTGGGCACGAGCGCGACGGTGGACGCCCCGCGGGCGTCGGCGAGCTCCTGAGGCGTACGGACGACGGTGACCATGGTCAGGCCTCGATCCGCTCGCCGGCGAGCTCGTCGAAGTCGCGGCCGATGCGGTCGGCCGTGGCGCGGGCGAGCGCGACGTAGGTGTCGCGGACCTCGGTGTCCTCGAGAGCGTCCAGGTGCGCCCGGACGGTGGTGGCGTCGCCGCGCTTCACCGGACCGGTGAGGGCGGCGTCGCCGTAGTCGAGCGCGTTGGACAGGGCGGCGCCGAGCAGCGGCCGCAGGACGGCGGCGGGGTCGGCAGCGCCGGCCTCCTCCGCCATGACGCCGCGCAGCAGGTCCATCGACTGCGAGACCAGCGTGACCAGGTGGTTCGCGCCGTGCGCGAGCGCCGCGTGATAGGTGACGCGGTCCGCCTCGTCGATCCACACCGGCGTGCCGCCGAGGTCGGCGACGAGCGACTCCGCGACCTCCTTCTCGGCCGGGCCTGCGGTGAGCCCGAAGACGCACGCCCGATCCAGGTCGACCTCGGTGCCGGTGAACGTCATCGCCGGGTGGAAGGCAATGGGTCGAGCGCCGCGACGAGCCAGCGCCTCGAGCGCGCCGGTGCCGTGGCGGCCACTGGTGTGCAGCACGACCTGGCCCGCACG
Organism: Aeromicrobium terrae; assembly: GCF_008039565.1. Lineage (GTDB taxonomy): Bacteria > Actinomycetota > Actinomycetes > Propionibacteriales > Nocardioidaceae > Aeromicrobium > Aeromicrobium terrae. Next base: position 55,950 of record NZ_VDUX01000005.1, on the reverse strand, counting down.
CACGTGCGGCGCGAGCTCCTCGGCGAGCGAGACGAGGGAGTCGTCCGGCACGGCGAGCATCAGCACGTCGGAGCGGCGGACGACCTCGGCGGGGTCGAGGACCTCGACACTGTGCCCATTGATCGGGGGCAGCAGCGTCTGCACGCGCAGCACGGAGGCGTCGGAGCGGGCGCTCACGAGGACCGGGTGGCCGGCGGCGCGGAGCTTGGCGGCGAGGACGGAGCCGACTCGACCGGCACCGATCACGCCAACGGTTGAACGCGTCATGCGTTGTTGCCTCTTTCGTTCCAGTCCCGCGAGGGGTACCAGACGTCTTGGACACCTTCAGTCTATGCCGGGGCGCCAGCACGCGACACCGGAAGGACGCGTGCGACGCGTCACAGCCTGGGGGGCTTGACGCGGTGCTTCCGGGACTCCTGACGACCGGGCACGCTGAGCTCGAGCACCAGCTCGCCGTCGGTGGGGCGGGGGCCGGTGAGCGTGCGGCCGCTGCCGGGGTAGGCGCGCTCCGTGCCGGCGCGCGAGACGAACACGGCGTCGTCGCCGTTGGGGTCGACGTCCATCCGGCGGCCGTCGAGCGTGGCCACCAGGTCTGCGGCGTCGGCGAAGGGGAACCACGCCCGGACGTCGATCTCCACGCCGTCGCGGGTCCGCCGCACGTCGCGGACCGAGCTGCGCATGGCCGCCTGGTCGGCGGTCAGCTCGTACGCCTCGGGCGGGACGGGGTCGCTGCCCCAGCCGGGCAGGAGCGCGGTGGCGCCGTCGCACGGGTGCAGCTGCGGCTGGAGGCCCTCGGCGCGGACGAACCGCCAGATGCGGTCGTGCTCGCCCTGCTCCAGGAGTGCGTAGAGCACGCGGAACTGCGCGGGGACCTCAGCACGGAACCGGTCGGCCGGCACGGCGGAGACCAGCCGCGGCACCCGCTCGACGAGGACGGCGAGGTACGCGTCGTCGTCGGTGCGGTCGAGCTTGAGGCAGGAGTTGGGCACCATGTGCTGCAGCAGCTGGAGCGCACGCTCGGCCCGCACGTCGGGCAGCGGCTCGAGCAGCCTCAGCGTCTCGTCGGCGACGTCCATCCGCGCCATGACGTTCTCGACGGTGACCTGGCCCTGGGAGATCGACGTCTCCTGCCGGCGCCAGCTGTAGCCGACGACGTCGGTGATGTCGATGGCCGACGCCTCGCGGTACGCCGTGATGTTGAGGATCTGGTCCTGGTACCGCTTGCCCGGAGGGAACTCCAACCCCGCGGCGTCCCAGAACGAGCGGCGGAAGACCTTGGAGCAGGCCGTGGTGTTGACCATGACGTCGGGCCGCTCGACGAGGGTCACACCGGTGGCCGGTCGGCGGTGCAGCGCGCGGATCCACGGGGCGGCCGGCACATGGCGCTCGCCGTCGAGGCGGTCGTAGGGCATCACCGCGACGTCGGAGCCGCTCTCCTCCAGGCTGCGGACCGCGGCCGCGATGCCGTCGGGCGTGACGGTGTCGTCGGCGTCGACGAACGTCAGCAGCTCGCCGGTCGCGACGGCGATGCCCGCCGAGCGCGCGGCATTGACCCCCGCGTTCGCCTGCGTGATGACCCGGACCCGCGAGTCCTTGGCGTGACGACGGGCGATCTCGGCGCTGCCGTCGGTGGAGCCGTCGTCGACCACCACCACGTCGAGCGGCCGGTAGCGCTGTCCGAGGAGGGAGCGCAACGACTCGTCGAGGTGGTCCTCGGCGTTGTAGACCGGGACGACCACGCTCAGGAGCGGACCCCGCCGCACGGGGCGTCCGCGGAGCAGCCTCCGCACCCTCCCCGCCACTCTCGACACGCCGCGAGCATAGCGACGCCTACGGTGTGGCCATGACCTCCGCAGTCCCGTGGCGGGACGCCTGGAAGCACGCGCTCTACGGCCCCGACGGGTTCTTCCGGCGGGACCGCCCGGCCAACCACTTCCGGACGTCGGTCACCGCCTCCACCGTCTTCGCCGAGGCGATCGCCCGCCTGTGCGCGCAGGAGGGGCTGGGCCACGTGGTCGACGTGGGCGCCGGCGGCGGGGAGCTGCTGGCCGTGCTCCACGGGATCGACCCGTCGCTGCGGCTCACCGGCGTCGAGCTGGCCCCGCGCCCGCATCTCCCCGCCGCCGTCGGCTGGACCGACGAGCTCCCTGAGACCGTCGAGGGCCTGCTGATCGCCCACGAGTGGCTCGACAACGTTCCCTGCGACGTCGTGGAGCTCGATGACGAGGGAGTCGTGCGGCTGGTCGAGGTCGAGCCGGACGGCACCCAGCACCTCGGTGACCCGTATGTGTCGGACTGGCTGGACCGCTGGTGGCCGCTCACCGAGCCCGGCGCGCGGGCAGAGGTGGGGCAGCCGCGCGACGACGCCTGGGCCGACGCCGTCGGCCGGGTGCGCGGCCTGGCCCTCGCAGTCGACTACGGCCACACGCTGGACGCGCGACCCCCGTACGGGACGCTGACGTCGTACGCCGAGGGCCGGGAGGTGGACGTGGCCCCGGACGGCCGCCGCGACGTCACGGCACACGTCGCCGTCGACGCGGTCGCGGAGCGCACGGGGGCCACGCTGCAGCGCCAGCGCGACGCCCTCGCCGCCCTGGGCGTGGACGGCACCCGGCCGCCGCTCGACCTCGCGACGTCGGACCCGTCCGGGTACGTCGCTGCGCTCGCCAGGGCCGGCGAGGCCGCCGAGCTGCGAGCACGGGGCGGATGGGGCGACTTCTGGTGGCTGACGACCGACACCCGCGTGCCAGACTGAGCCCATGGCGCGGTTGCTCATCCGTTCGGGCAAGGATCCGTTCACGCCGGTGGTCGCCGAGTCGACCCTCACGCAGGACGTCTTCAACTCGAACTCGGGCAACTACCTCTTCCAGCACTCCGTCTGGAAGGCGCTCGCGATCGACGGCGCCGAGCTGGTCAGCAACAGCACGCTCTCCGAGCGCACCTCGCCGGAGCCGGGCGACGCCGACCGGATCAACGAGACGTTCGACCACGTCGTCATCCCGCTCGCCAACGCGTTCCGCCCCGAGTTCGCGCCCCGCCTCGACCGGCTGAGCGAGCTCCTCGAAGGCGTCACCGTGCCGGTCACGGTGGTCGGCATCGGTGCGCAGGCCGCGCACGGCCAAGGCGTGGAGTCGTTGTCGGAGATCGACGACTCCGTGCGCCGGTTCGTCGCTCAGGTGCTCGACCGGTCGGCCTCCATCGGCGTGCGCGGCGAGTTCACCAGCTCCTACCTGCAGCGACTCGGCTTCCCCGCCGACTCGATCGACGTGATCGGCTGCCCGTCGCTCTTCCTGCACGGGCCCGACCACCGCGTCGAGCGCCGGGTCGCGTCCATCGACACGGACAGCCCGCTCGCACTGAACCTGACGCCAGAGGTACCGGGCGTCGGCGCGTTCGCCACCGCGCAAGCCGAGCGGCACCCCAACCTCACCTACATCGGCCAGGACGCCAACGACCTCCGGCTGCTGCTGTGGGGCGTGCCGTTCCCGCACGTCGACGACCTCGCGGTGCCGGTCCACCTCCACCACCCGCTGTACCAGCAGGACCGGATGCGGCTGTTCCTCGACACCTGGCCCTGGTACGACTTCCTGGCCACGCAGGACTTCGCGTACGGCACCCGGTTCCACGGCAACGTCGCCGCGCTCCTCGCCGGCACCCCGGCCATGCTCCTGGCGCACGACTCGCGCACGTCCGAGCTCGCCGACTACCACCGCATGCCGGTGCGGTCGATGCCCGAGCTGTCGGCCGACGTCAAGGCGGAGGAGCTGTTCGACGCCGCCGACCTCGACGGCTTCAACGCCGCGCTGCCCGAGGGCTTCGCCCGCTTCACCGCGTTTCTGGAGCGCAACGGGCTCGAGCACCGCTGGCAGGACGGCCGCTCCGGAGCCGAGTTCGACGCCCGCCTCGCCGCGGCCACGTTCCCGCCGCCCGTCCACCCGCTCGTCGCGGCTGACGGGAGCGAGATCGCCTCGCGGCTGCAGTGGCTGCGCGACGGCATGGTCCTCGACATCACCCGGCACGCCCAGGCGTACGAGCACCCGTACCCGCACCCGCCGTGGCGCGGCGCCGGGAGCCGCCACGCGCGCATCCTCGCCACCACCGAGGACAAGCTGGCCGCGCAGAGGCGTCAGATCGAGGAGCTCACCGCCCGGATCGACACCCTGGAGCGCACGACGCTCGTCAGTCTCGTCCGCAAGGTCGTCCGCCGGGTCCGGCGGTGGTTCGCGCGATGACGGAGGTCACCACCACCGTCGGCGGCGCCGGGTTCGCGACCACCGACATGGTTCTGAACATCGGCCCGCAGCACCCGGCCACGCACGGCGTGCTGCGCCTGCGGCTGACGCTCGACGGCGAACGGGTCGTCGCGTGCGAGCCGATCATCGGCTACATGCACCGCGGCGTCGAGAAGCTCTTCGAGGTCCGCGACTACCGGCAGATCATCGTGCTGGCCAACCGCCACGACTGGCTGAGCGCGTTCAGCTCCGAGCTCGGGGTCGCCCTGGCCGTCGAGGACATGCTCGGCATGGAGGTGCCGGAGCGGGCCACCTGGATCCGCACCCTGCTGGCGGAGCTGAACCGCGTTCTCAACCACCTGATGTTCCTCGGCTCGTACCCGCTGGAGCTGGGCGCGATCACGCCGATCTTCTACGCCTTCCGCGAGCGCGAGACGCTGCAGGAGGTCATGGAGGAGGTCTCCGGCGGCCGCATGCACTACATGTTCAACCGGGTCGGCGGCCTCAAGGAGGACCTCCCGGCCGGCTGGCTCGGCCGGGCCGACGCCGCCGTCGCCACCGTCCGCTCGAGGCTCCGGCAGATCGAGGACCTGGTGCTCGGCAACGAGATCTTCGCGGCCCGCACGAAGGGCGTCGGCGTGCTGTCGCCGGAGCTCGTGCACGCGTACGGCGTCTCCGGCCCCATCGCCCGGGCCTCCGGCGTCGACATCGACCTGCGCCGCGACGAGCCCTACCTGGCCTACGCCGAGCTGGGCGCCTCGCTGACCGTGCCCGTCCGGCAGGAGGGCGACTGCTACGCCCGGTTCGCCGTGCTGCTGGAGCAGGCCAAGACGTCGCTCCGGCTGGCCGACGCCTGCATCGCCCGCCTCGCCGACCTCGAGCCGGGGCCGGTCAACGTCCGGCTGCCCAAGATCCTCAAGGCGCCGGAGGGCTCCACGTACGTGTGGACCGAGAACCCGCTGGGCCTCAACGGCTACTACCTGGTCTCGCGCGGCGAGAAGACGCCGTGGCGGATGAAGCTGCGCACCGCCTCGTTCAACAACGTGGCCGTGCTGCCCGAGATCGTCGCCGGCTGCGTGGTGGCCGACCTGGTTGCCGTGCTCGGGTCGATGTTCTTCGTCGTGGGTGACATCGACAAGTGACCACCGAACGGCAGCCGAGCGACCTCGACGCGCTCGCGGACGAGTGGGCCGAGACCCTCCTGGACCTCGACCCGGAGTGGCACGTCGAGCTGGGCCGGCCGGGCCGCGAGGGCGACTACGGCGACCTCTCCCCCGACGGCCACGCGGCGCGCCGGGAGGCGACGGCGGCCATGCTGGCGCGCGTGGACGCAGCCGAGCCCGCCGACGCGGTCGACCAGGTGACGAAGCTCGAGCTGCAGCGCGTCCTGGGCATCGCCGTCGAGCAGCACGACGCCGGGTTCTGGCGTCACGACCTCAACGTCATCGCGTCGCCGGCCCAGAACGTCCGGGACATCTTCGACCTGATGCCCACCGCGTCGGCCGCCGACTGGGCCCACGTCGCCACGCGACTGGGCAACGTCCGCGCGGCGGTCGACGGCTACGTCGAGTCGCTGCGCGCCGGCATCGAGGCCGGCGACACCCCGGCGATCCGCCAGGTGGTCGAGGTGGCCGACCAGGTCGAGCGGCAGGCGGAGCCGGACGGCTTCTTCGCCGCCCTCGCCCTCCGCGGCGGCGACGCCGGTCTGCCGGCGTCCCTGGTCGCCGACCTGGAGGGCGGGGCGGAGTCGGCCCGCGCCGCCTACAGCGTGCTCGCCCGGTTCCTCCGTGACGACCTCGCCCCGCACGCCCGGGAGCGCGACGCCGTCGGGCGTGACGTGTACGCGCTGGCGTCTCGTGGCTTCGTCGGCGCGGAGATCGACCTCGACGAGACCTACGAGTGGGGCGTCGAGGAGCTGGCCCGGATGGTGGCCGAGCAGGAGGCGATCGCGCGGCAGATCGTGCCCGGCGGGACGGTCGCCGATGCCGTGGCGCACCTCGACGCCGACCCGTCCCGGATGTTGCAGGGCACCGACGCCCTCCAGGCGTGGATGCAGGAGACCAGCGACGAGGCGATCGATCACCTGGCCGGCGTCCACTTCGACGTGCCCGAGCCGATGCGCCGGCTGGAGTGCATGATCGCGCCCACGCAGCTGGGCGGCATCTACTACACCCCGCCGAGCGAGGACTTCGCCCGCGCCGGCCGCATGTGGTGGAGCGTCCCCGAGGGCGTCACCGAGTTCGGCACCTGGCGCGAGCGCACCACCGTCTACCACGAGGGCGTCCCCGGCCATCACCTCCAGTGCGGCTACGCCGTGTGGAACCGCGGCGAGCTCAACGCCTGGCGGCGCAGCATGAACTGGAACTCCGGGCACGGCGAGGGCTGGGCCCTGTACGCCGAGCGGCTGATGGCCGACCTCGGCTTCCTCGACGACCCCGCCGACCGGCTGGGCATGCTCGACGGCCAGCGCATGCGGGCCGCCAGGGTCGTGCTCGACATCGGCGTCCACCTGGAGAAGCCGATGCCGGCCGCCCTGGCGGGGGTGCCGGGCCGTGGGCGGCGAGATGAGCAGAGCACCTGGACCGGTGATGCCGCGTTCGGCTTCATGGCGCAGCACGTGAACATGAACGCGCCGTTCGTGCGGTTCGAGGTCAACCGCTACCTCGGCTGGGCCGGACAGGCGCCGTCGTACAAGGTCGGGCAGCGACTGTGGGAGCAGCTGCGCGACGACGCCCGGGCCGCCGCCGGCGACGCGTGGGACCCCCGCGACTTCCACCGCCAGGCACTCGCCGTGGGCAGCGTCAGCCTCGGCACGCTGCGCGACGTGGTCCTGGGCTGACTCAGGCCGGGGTGGCGTCCGGGGCGTTGCGGCCCTTGGACCCGTTCTCGTCGTCGTCCTCGGGGAGGCGGCACGCGCGCTCCAGCAGCAGGGAGGCGACGAGGACCAGGACGGCCGCTCCGGCGGCGAACCCGCTGTGCACGGCGCGGTCCTGGCCGAGCGGCGTGTCGACGTCGCCGAGGAACGCGAGCGCGTAGCCGCCGTAGCCGCCGATGCAGAGGCAGCCGACGATCACGCACGACTTCGACGTGGCCAGCAGCATGAGCGCGTGATCGGAGGAGATCCGGCGCTCCTGCTTGTGCAGGCTCTGCCAGGTGCTCCAGGCGAGACCGCCGACGACGAGAGCGATGACGAACAGGCCGGCTGCGGCGCCCCAGCCGACCAGCGGGGCGTGCCGGTCGAGACGATCGGCGATCGGACGCACCAGGAGGCCGATGACCAGTCCGCCGGCGACGAGCAGAGCGACGAACAGCGCGGAGGTACGCCGGCCCGGCATCACAAGATGATCTCGAGGTCCTCGCGCTTGGTGACTCCGGTCGTGTCGACCTGGCTGATCAGGTCGGCCAAGAACCCCTGGCCGGGGATCTCGCCCTCGGGATCGATCTCCAGCCACGGGACCAGCACGAAGCCACGCTCATGCGCGCGTGGGTGAGGGAGCGTGAGCTGCTCGTCGTCGCACACACGGTCGCCGACGACCAGCAGGTCGACGTCGAGCGTGCGCGGGGCGCCGGGCTCGGAGCGTTCGCGACCGAACGCCTCCTCGATCGCGAGGGCGCGGTCGAGGAGCGTGTGCACGGTGAGCGTCGTGTCGATGAGCACGACGGAGTTGAGGAACGGGCCCGAGTCCGCGGTCGCGCCGATCGGCTCGGTCTCGTAGACGGAGGAGACCGCCACGATAGTGACCTCAGGCGTGTCCTCGAGCGCCGCGACGGCGCCCTGCAGGCGCGCGAGCCGGTCACCGAGGTTCGAGCCCAGCGACAGGACGGCCTGGCGGATGGGCCTCATGCCACCCGTCATCGTGTCCGCGTCGAGCACGTACGGTGTGGGCGACTCGGTCACTGCTTGCTCCGCTCTATCGTCACGCTGACGTCGGTGAATGCCACCGGGATGGGCGCTTCGGGCTTGTGCACCGTCACGCTAGCCCACCGCACCTGGGGGTGCGACAAGCACAAGTCCACCATACGGAGCGCGACCGACTCAATGAGGTCATCGGGCTCGCTGACGAGCTCGTCGTGGATGCCCTGGGCCAGCACGCCGTAGTCGACGGTGGCGCTCAGATCGTCGCCCCGAGCGGCCGGTCCGAGGTCGAGGCCGAGGCTCGCGTCGACGATGAACGTCTGCCCGTCGCGCCGCTCGTGCTCGAAGACGCCGTGGTGCGCGCGGGCGGTGACGCCGCGGAGGTCGATGCGGTCCAGGCCGTCAGGGCATGCCATCGCTCAGGGCTCCTCGGGGGCTTCGGGATCGATGTCGATGACCGGGGAGGCGTGCCGCGACCAGAACTTCCACGGCCCGCTCGACCGGTCGCGGACCAGGATGCTCGTGCAGACCGCCTTGCCGCCGCTGAACGCGTCGACGGACTCCACGCCCTCGCCGGACAGGATGTTCTCCGTGCAGGTCACGACGGCCGTGTCGGGCTCCTCCGCGCCGGGCGGCATCGTGTTGACCTCGACGTCGGTGAGGAAGAACTGGATGTAGCCGACGTTCGCCATCAGCAGGGTCCAGGACCGGAGCACCGCGTCGGTGCCGCGCAGCGGCTCGGCGCCGGGATGCACGCACGACGTATGGACGTCGTCCACCCACAGCGACGACATCAGGTCGACGTCACCGGTCTCCACCGCGTCGTAGAACGCCCGGTGCGTGCTCAGCACGTCGCTCACCGTCCCTCCTCTTGCGCCAGCCGCGCGACCACGCGGACAGCATCCGCGGAGGGACCTGCCTCGTGGACGCGGACGCACCAGACGCCCGCCCGGGCCGCGACCGTGGTCAGGGCCGCGGTGGCGTCCTCGCGGTCGTCAGTGGGCCGCAGCTCGTCGCCCTCGGCGAGCAGCTCGCCGAGGAAGCGCTTCCTGCTGGCCGCCACCATCACCGGGTACCCCAGCTCGGTGAACGCATGCAGGTTCGCCAGGACCGTCCAGTTCTGGTCGCCGGTCTTGGAGAAGCCGAGGCCCGGGTCGACCACCACCTGCTCCGGGCGCACGCCGGCGCCGAGGGCCGCGTCGACCTGGGCGGTCAGCTCGCGGACGACGTCGGCCACGACGTCGTCGTACTGGGTGAGCTTCTGCATGGAGTCGGAGTGCCCGCGCCAGTGCATCAGGACGATCGGGACGCCGGCCTGGGCGGCGAGCTTGGTCATCCGCGGGTCAGCCCGGCCGCCGGACACGTCGTTGACCAGCGACGCACCTGCCTCCAGCGCCCGCTCGGCCACCTCGGACCGCATCGTGTCGACGGAGACGGTGACACCCTCCGCCACGAGCCCGGTGACCACCGGGATGACGCGGCGCAGCTCCTCCTCGGCGTCGATGCGCAGGGCGCCGGGCCGGGTGGACTCACCCCCGACGTCGACGAGGTCCGCACCCTGGGCCACGAGGTCGAGGCCGTGCCGCACGGCGGTGGGCGGGTCGAGCCACCTCCCGCCGTCGGAGAACGAGTCGGGCGTGACGTTCACGACGCCCATCACACGGCAGCGTCCGAGGTCCCGCAGGATCTCGCTCATGACCCCGATCGGTGCCCGATGAGGCCCATGGCCTCGGCGCGGGTGGCCGGGTTGAGCAGCTGTCCCCGCACGGCGCTGGTGATGGTCTTGGCGCCGCCCTTGCGGACGCCGCGCATGGACATGCACAGGTGCTCCGCCTCGATGACGACGATGACGCCCCGCGGCTCCAGCACCTCGGTCAGCGCGTCCGCGATCTGCGTGGTGAGCCGCTCCTGCACCTGCGGGCGACGGGCGTAGACGTCGACCAGGCGGGCCAGCTTCGACAGGCCCGTGACGTGGCCGCCCTCGCGCGGGATGTAGCCGACGTGCGCGACGCCGGTGAACGGCACCAGGTGGTGCTCGCACATCGACCACAGCTCGATGTCCTTGACCAGCACGAGCTCGTCATGACCGACGTCAAAGGTGGCGGTGAGGACCTCGCGCGGGTCCTGGTCCATGCCGGCGAGCAGCTCGTCGTACGCCTTGGCCACCCGGCGCGGGGTGTCGCGCAGCCCGTCGCGCTCAGGATCCTCGCCGATGGCGATGAGCAGCTCGCGGACCGCGGCCTCTGCGCGCGGCAGGTCGACGCTCATTCGGGGGCGGGCTGGTCGGGGCTCGGCGCGTCTGGCCCGGAGTCGGGACCGACCACGACACCGGTCTCGGGTCCGCGACCGTTCGTGGAGCCCTCGACCGGCGGGATGGAGGACGGCGCCCGGGTCTCCGAGCCGGTCCAGGCCGGGCGGATCTCGCGGCGGCGCAGGGGCTGGAAGATCTCCGCGACCTCGGCCTTGTCGAGCGTCTCTCGCTCGAGCAGCTCGACGACCAGCGTGTCGAGGACGTCGCGGTTCTCCTCGAGGATGTCGAAGGCCTCCTGGTGGGCCTGGTCGATGAGCTTCTTGATCTCCTCGTCGATGACGCCGGCGACGGACTCGGAGTAGTTCCGGGCGTGGCCGATGTCGCGGCCGACGAACGGCTGCGAGTCGTCGTCGCCGAAGCGCACCGCACCGAGGCGCTCCGTCATGCCGTACTGCGTGACCATGGCGCGCGCCAGGTTGGTGGCCTTCTCGATGTCGTTGCCCGCGCCCGTGGTCGGGTTGTGGAAGACGAGCTCCTCCGCCGCGCGGCCGCCGAGCATGTACGCGAGCTTGTCGAGCAGCTCGGCGCGCGTCTGCGAGTACTTGTCCTCGTCGGGCAGCACCATCGTGTAGCCGAGGGCGCGGCCGCGGGGCAGGATCGTGATCTTGTGCACCGGGTCGCTCTGCGGGAGCGCCGCGGCGACGAGCGCGTGGCCGCCCTCGTGGTACGCGGTGATGGTGCGCTCGTGGTCGTTCATCAGGCGCGTGCGCTTCTGAGGTCCGGCCATGACGCGGTCGATGGCCTCGTCGAGCGCGGCGTCGTCGATGGTCTTCTGGCTGCTGCGGGCGGTGAGCAGGGCGGCCTCGTTGAGCACGTTCGCGAGGTCGGCGCCGCTGAAGCCCGGTGTGCGGCGGGCGACGGCCTCGAGGTCGACGTCCGTGCCGATGGGCTTGCCCCGCGCGTGCACGCGCAGGATCTGGGTGCGTCCCTGCAGGTCAGGAGCCTCGACGCCGACCTGACGGTCGAAGCGGCCCGGGCGCAGCAGCGCGGGGTCGAGGACGTCGGGCCGGTTGGTGGCCGCGATCAGGATGACGCCGCCGCGGACGTCGAAGCCGTCCATCTCGACGAGGAGCTGGTTCAGCGTCTGCTCGCGCTCGTCGTGGCCGCCGCCCATGCCCGTGCCGCGGTGCCGGCCGACGGCGTCGATCTCGTCGATGAAGACGATGGCCGGGGCGTTCTGCTTGGCCTGCTCGAACAGGTCGCGGACGCGGCTCGCGCCGACGCCGACGAACATCTCGACGAAGTCGGAGCCGGAGATCGAGTAGAACGGCACCCCGGCCTCGCCGGCGACCGCGCGGGCCAGCAGCGTCTTGCCGGTGCCGGGCGGGCCGTACAGAAGCACGCCCTTGGGGATCTTGGCGCCGACGGCCTGGAACTTGGCCGGCTCCTGGAGGAACTCCTTGATCTCGCCGAGCTCCTCGATCGCCTCGTCGCAGCCCGCGACGTCGGCGAACGTGGTCTTGGGGGTGTCCTTGGTGATGAGCTTGGCGCGCGACTTGGCGAACTGCATGATGCGTCCGCCGCCGCCCTGCATGGTGTTCAGGAAGAACAGCAGCAGGATGAAGATGAGCACGAGCGGCAGGAAGTTGATGAGGATCGTCATCAACGCGCTCTGCTTGGGCACCTCGACGTCGAACGTCTTGAGCTTGCCGTCGGCGACCTTCTTCTCGGCCTGCTCGACGAGGCGCGCGCCCTGGTCGCCCAGCCACTTGGCGCGGACCTTCTTGCCGTCCTTGAGGGTGGCCTTGATCTCCTGGTCGCCGTCGACGAACGTGACGTCCTTGATCTTGTCGTCCTGGAGGTAGGTGACCATCGTGGCCGTGCGGATCTCACGGCTGCCGTCGGAGCCGGACGTCAGGAGGACGCCGATGACGATGGCGGCGATGATGGCGATCCACAGCCACGGACCGCGGAACAGGCGCTTGGAGATCATGGACAGCAGCGGGGAAGCCCCACTCCTCCTCGAGGGTGTCGTCGGTAGTCAGACGGTACACGCCGCCCGGTCACCTCTAGAACGAGCGGCCACCGCCCCACGTTCCGCTGTTCGCCCTCGGCAAACACGCTGATCGCCTACGAATACACGTGCGGCGACAGCGTGCCGATGCAGCGGAGGTTGCGGTAGCGCTCGGCGTAGTCGAGGCCGTATCCGACGACGAAGGCGTTGGGGATGTCGAAGCCGACGTACCGGACGTCGACGTCCATCTGCAGGGCCTCGGGCTTGCGGAGGAGCGTGGCGATCTCGACGGACGCCGGGCCGCGGGACCGCAGGTTCGCGATCAGCCAGGACAGCGTGAGGCCGGTGTCGATGATGTCCTCGACGACGAGCACGTGCCGGCCGGCGAGGTCCGTGTCGAGGTCCTTGAGGATGCGCACGACACCGGAGGACTTGGTCCCGGACCCGTACGACGAGATCGCCATCCAGTCCATCTCGACGTGCCGGTCGAGGCTGCGCGCGAGGTCGGCCATCACCATGACCGCGCCCTTGAGCACGCCGACCAGCAGGAGGTCCTTGCCGTCGTAGTCGCGCTCGATCTCCGCCGCCATCTCGCGGAGCCGGCTGAGGATCTGGTCCTCGGTGAACAGGGTCTGCTCGAGATCGAGGTCGCCCTCGACGTGCTGCTGATCCACGAGGATCACCCTAGGACGTGGCGAAGCGGAGCGCTCCGTCGACCCGCGCGGCGCTCACGCGGCCCGGCAGCTCGACGCGCTGCTGGCCGTGCCAGTCGGTGATCAGCCGGTCGAGCTCCCGGAGGTGGACGGCCGCAAGCTCCGACGCGTCCGCCCCGGCGTCGAGGGCGAGGCGGCGCAGGACGCGCGACCGCAGCGCGGGCGGCAGGGCCGCCAGGGTCTCGACGTCGTGCGGCTCGGCGACGTCGGCCGCGAGGGCATCGAGCAGGTCGGTGTCCTGGCGCAGCTGCTCGGCGGTGCGCGCGAGCGCCTCGGCCACGCCGCCGCCCAGGACGTCCTCGAGCAGCGGCAGCGCCTCGTGGCGGAGGCGGGACCGCCGGAACGACGGGTCGGTGTTGTGCGGGTCCGTCCACCACGTCAGGCCGGAGGCGGTGCAGATGCGCTCGGTGTCGGCGCGGCGCAGGCCGAGGAACGGACGGCGGACGAGGCCGTCGCGCTCCGGCATCCCGGCCAGCGACCGGGGCCCGGAGCCGCGGCCGAGCCCGAGGAGCACGGTCTCCGCCTGGTCGTCGAGCGTGTGCCCGAGCAGGACGGCCTCGGCCTGGCGGGTGCGGAGCACGCCGTACCGCGCGTCGCGGGCCGCGGCCTCCGGTCCTCCGTCGGTGCCCACGTCGACGCGGACGACCTCGGCTTCCAGCCCGAGCTCGCGAGCCTGGGCAGCGGCCTTCTCCGCGACGACGGCGGAACCGTCCTGGAGCGCGTGGTCGACGACGACCGCGCCGGCGAGCCAGCCCTCGCGCGGTGCCAGGAACGCCAGACAGGCGGCCAAGGCTAGTGAGTCGGCTCCCCCGCTCAGCGCCACCTCGACGCGCGCGCCGGGCTCAAGGTCCGTCAGCGCCGCGAGCACGGCGCGTCGCCCCTCCGCCACCGCCGGATCCAGCCGCGGTCCCATCAGCCCACCTTCCCGCTGAGCGTGACATTTTCGCCCATAAATCGGTCAAATCCGGGCGAAAACGTCACTCCCACGGTGGACGTCAGCCGTGGACGCGGGCGACCCAGGCCGCGGGGTCGAGGATGTCGGTCTGGGTGGGCAGGTTCGCCGGCTCGGCCCAGACGGCGTTGAAGCCGTCGCGGCCGACCTTGTCGTTGACCTCGCGGACGAACACGGCTCCGTCGCGGTACTGGCGCATCTTGGCCTCGAGGCCGAGCAGTCGGCGCAGCACCCGGTCGACCGCCCCGGCACCCTTGCGCCGGCGCTCGAACTTCTCGCGGATCTCCGCGACGCTCGGGATGACCTCCGGTCCGACGCCGTCCATCACGACGTCGGCGTGGCCCTCCAGGAGCGACATGATGCCGGTGATGCGGCCGACGATCTCGCGCTGCTGCTCGTTCTGGAACAGGTCGGCCAGCGACGACTCGGACTCGCCCCGCAGGATCCGGATCAGCTCGGCCGCGCCGTCGCTGACGAACCGGGTGAGGGCGGCGGAGTCCAGCTCGGTGGACTCGGCGAACTCGGCGATGAGTTCGCGCAGGTGGTCGCGGAGCCACGGGACGGCGGTGAACTGGACCCGGTGGGTCTCCTCGTGCAGGCAGACCCAGAGGCGGAAGTCGTGCGGGTCGACGTCGAGCTGCCGCTCGGCCTGCACGATGTTGGGCGCGACGAGCAGCAGCCGGCCGTCGGGCGCGGACGGGGCGTCGGTGAACGGGTCGAACTGGCCGAGCACCTTGCCCGACATGAAGGACATCAGCGCGCCCACCTCGGCGCCGGTGAGCTTGGAGCCCACGGACCGCGCGGCGCCGGTGGGGAGCTTGTTCTCCGACGCGAGACGGTCGATGACCGGCTCGAGCATGATCCGGAACGTCGCGAGGTTGGCCTCGACCCAGCGCCGCCGGTCGACGACCAGGACCGGCGCGTGCGCCTTCGACTCCAGGTCGGTGAACTCGCGCACCGGCGCCTCGGAGACGGCCGCCGCCTCGCGCAGCTCGGCGACCACGTCGTCGACCTCGGCGGCCGACAGGTCAGGCCCGGGTCGTGAGAGCCGCGACGCCGTCTGCAGCGCGACGTTCCAGTCGATCATGGGCCCAACCTACGTCCGAAGGCCGAGCGAGCCCTGGCGAGCGAGCGTCTGAGGAGGTTGAGCGCGTCACGCCGAAGGCGTCAGGGTGACGAAACCTCGCAGGTCATCGGGCTCGCCGCGGACGTGGTTTCGATACGCCACTCGCTGGCGCTCGCGGCTACTCAACCACCGGAACAAGAGCACTTTGCCAAGGCCGCGGCGACCCGGTCCAGGGCGGCCTGGGTGACGAAGCCGTTGATCGCGCTGGTCCGGTCGGTCATGACGGCGAAGACGATCGGCGTGCCGGTGCGGTCGGTGACGTAACCCGCGAGGGAGTGGACGCCGGTGAGGGTGCCGCTCTTGCCGCGCACGGCGCCGCGACCGTCCTTCGCCGTGTCGAACCGGCCCTTCAGCGTGCCGGTGAAGCCGCCCACGGCCAGGTCGGCGGCGAGACCCGCCGTGCGCGGCGACGTCATCGCGGCCGCCACGGTCTCGGCCAGCGTGGTGGGTGAGATCCGGTTCTTGCGCGACAGCCCGCTGCCGTCGGTGAGCACGAGGTCCGAGGTGTCGACGTCGAGCCGCTCCAGCACCTTCTTCACCGCCGCCGCGCCACCCTCGAACGACGCCTTGCCGCCCGCGGCCGCGCCGACGTGGCGCAGGAGCACCTCGGCCGCCTGGTTGTCGCTGTGCGTGATCATCGACTCCACGATCCGAGCCACCGTCGCGCTGCGGACCTGGGCGACGAGGGTGTCGCCGCCGGCCTCGGTCTCGGTGACGTCACCGGTGACGTCGATCCCGCGGTCGCCCAGCAACCGGGCGAACGTGCGGGCGGCCGCGGCGGCGGGGTCGTCGACGCGTCCGCCGCCCTCCACCCCCTGGTCGGCCCAGAGCGCGCTGACTCGCGTGACGATGTCGGCGCTCACGTAGTCGGACTCCCACGCCGGGCTGGCGCCCGGCCCGGTGAACAGGGACGCGTCGTACCCCAGCCGGACGGACGTCCGGCCGTCCTTCTTCAGCGCCGCGGCCGTGCGCTTCGCCAGCGTCGTGAGGTCGGCCTTCATCGCGTAGACGGGCTTCTTGGGGCGCTTCGTCGCCAGGTACGGGTCGCCGCCGCCGACGAGGACGATCCGGTCGCCGGAGGAGACGACGCGCGTGGCGAACCGCGACTGCGGGTCGAGCTCGGTGAGGGCGGCCAGGCCGGTGAGCAGCTTCGTGGTGGACGCCGGCACGAAGCCGCCGGAGCCGACGGAGCCGGCCACGGCCCGCGTCACGGGGTCGACCGCGGCGAAGCCGACGTGCTCGCCGAGGGCGTCGTCGGCGAGGGCCGACCGCACCGCCTTCTCCACCGCGTCGGCGTCGACCCGTGCGTCGGCGGCGGCGGGGACGGTGGCGGCCGCAGGAGTGGTGCCGCGATCCATCGCGTCCGGGGTCGACAACGCCGACGCACCGCACTCCCCGTCGTCGCAGATCAGGTCGTTCAGCCGGCCGTCGGTCCACGCCACCACGGTCAGTCCGGCCACGACGGCCAGCACCAGCGCCGCGACGACCAGGGTCACCCCGCCCCTGATGCTGTCCCGACCGGCCACATGGGTCACACTAGGAGACGTGATTTTCGACGTGACGGTGGAGATCCCCAAGGGGGAGCGCAACAAGTACGAGGTCGATCACGCGACGCACCGGATCCGGCTCGACCGGACGCTCTTCACCGCCACGCAGTACCCGGCCGACTACGGATTCATCGACAACACCCTCGGCCTGGACGGCGACCCGCTCGACGCCATGGTGCTGCTGTCGGCGCCGACGTTCCCGGGCTGCGTCATCGCATGCCGCGCCATCGGCATGTTCCGCATGACCGACGAGGCCGGCGGCGACGACAAGGTGCTGTGCGTGCCCGCCAAGGACCCGCGCCAGGAGCACCTGCAGGACATCCACCACGTGCCCGAGTTCGACAAGCTCGAGATCGAGCACTTCTTCACGGTCTACAAGGACCTCGAGCCCGGGAAGTCCGTCGACGGCTCCACCTGGACCGGACGCGCCGAGGCGCAGACCGAGATCGAGGCCAGCTACGAGCGGTTCCGCCTCAACGGCGGCTACTGAACGTCAGGGACGCAGCACGGCGCGCATCATCGCGGCGAACACGTCGACGTCGATCGACGCGTCCAGCGACCGCATCGCGCCGAGGCCGATGCCCATCCCGAGCAGCCCGACGGCGGCCTGCTCCGCGCTCATCGGCAGCGCGATGCCGGCCTCCGCGGTGACCCGCCGGACGAGCTCCGCGATCGCCGCCGTGACCTCGCGGTGGCGCTTGGCCAGCTCGGTCGCGACGTAGGGGCTGCGCCGCGCAACGGCCGCGAACTCCACCTCGAGCGCGGTCCAGCGCGGCTGACCGATGCCCTCGCGGGCCCAGGCCGTGAACGCGTCGATGCGGCTGTCGAGGTCGCCGTCGCCGGCGAACGCGTTGAGGACGCCCTCGATCTGCTCCTCGTGGATGCTGTCGAGCACCGCCATGCACAGCTCCTCCTTGCCGGAGAAGTTGGAGTAGACGGCGCCCTTGGAGAACCCTGCGGCGACCGCGACCTTGTCGAGCGAGCTCGCGGCGTAGCCGTCGGTCAGGAACATCTCGCGCGCGACCTCGATGAGCTTCTCGCGCGTCTGTGCCTGCCGCTGGGCTCGGCTCTGAGTGGCCTGGTCGACGGTCACGCTCGACATCCCTTCCTCGGCCGACGGCGTCGGCTCCATCACATTGGCACCCGTTACAGATACCGATAGTATCCGAAACGTGATCACCACGGACATCATCGTCGTCGGCACGGGTTTCTCCGGCATGGGCGCCGCCATGAAGCTGCGCGACTCCGGGCGGGAGGACTTCGTCGTCCTCGAGAAGGCCCACGACGTCGGTGGCACCTGGCGAGACAACACCTACCCCGGGTGCGAGTGCGACATCCCCAGCCACATGTACTCGTTCTCCTACGAGCTGAAGAGCGACTGGAGCAAGAGCTTCTCCGGCCAGGAGGAGATCTGGGCGTACATGCGGAACGTCGCCGACGAGCAGGGCATCCGCAAGTACATCCGCTTCGGCGTCGAGGTCACGGGCGCCACCTGGCACCAGGACCGCGCCCGCTGGGTCGTGCACACGAAGGACGGCGACGACTACGAGTGTCGCGTGCTGATCGCCGGCGTCGGCGGCCTGCACATCCCGAACATCCCCGAGATCCCCGGCGCCGAGTCGTTCGCCGGCCCGACGTTCCACTCGGCGGGCTGGGACCACGAGGTCGACCTGAAGGACAAGAAGGTCGTCGTCATCGGCACCGGCGCGAGCGCCATCCAGTTCATCCCGATCATCGCGCAGGAGACCGGCCACCTCACCGTCTTCCAGCGGACGCCTCCGTGGGTGCTGCCCAAGAACGACCACCCGACGCCGGAGTGGCGCAAGAAGCTGTTCAAGCGGGTTCCGGGCGCGCAGCGGCTCTACCGCGACGCGCTGTACTGGGCGCTCGAGTCGCGTGCCATCGCCTTCAACGGCCACCTCAACGTGCTGCCGTTCGCCGAGCGGATCGTCCGCCGCTACCTGAAGAAGACGATCCCCGACCGCGAGCTGCGCAGGAAGCTCACCCCGGACTACCGGCTCGGGTGCAAGCGCGTGCTGCAGTCGAACACGTACTACCAGACCTACCTGCGCGACGACGTCACGCTGAGCACCGACGGCGTGCAGGAGATCGTGGCCGACGGCGTCATCGACGGCAACGGGGTCAAGCACGACGCCGACGTGATCATCTACGGCACCGGCTTCCACGTCATCGACGCGTTCGACTACCTCGACATCAAGGGCCGTGACGGCGTCGACCTCGCCGAGCAGTTCCGCGAGAACGGCGTCGAGACGTACATGGGCATGACGATCCACCGGTTCCCGAACCTGTTCTTCATGCTCGGCCCCAACACCGCGCTGGGCCACAACTCCGTCGTCTTCATGATCGAGCAGCAGACGAAGTACATCGTCAAGATGCTCGACGAGATGGACAAGCAGGGCGCCGTCGCCGCCGAGGCCACGAAGGAGGCGCAGGACGCGTTCAACGCCGAGATCCAGCGCCTCGTCGAGAAGGGCATCTGGACCCAGGGCGGCTGCACCAGCTGGTACCTCGACAGCCAGGGCAAGAACCGCACCATCTGGCCGAAGTTCACGTTCCAGTACTGGTGGGAGACGAGGAAGGTCCAGGCGGACGACTTCGCCTGGCAGAAGACCGCGGCCTGAGCACGGCTCGCTAGTCTCGCGGCATGCGCACCGCTCAGATCACCCGGCTCGACGGTCCCTCCGCGGTCGAGATCTTCGACGCCCCCGATCCCGAGCCCGGCGACGGCCAGGCGCTCATCCGGGTCCGGGCGGCGGGAGTCTCCTTCCCGGAGGTGCTGCAGACCCGCGGCCTGTACCAGCTCAAGCCGCCGACGCCGTTCGTCCCCGGCTCGGAGGTGGCCGGCGAGATCGTCTCCGCACCCGAAGGATCCGGCCTGGCACCGGGTGACCGCGTCGCCGCGATGGCGTTGCTGGGCGGGTTCGCCGAGCAGGTCGTCGCGCAGGCCGACATGTGCTTCCCGCTGCCGGACAGCCTCTCGTTCGAGCAGGCCGCGGCCATCCCGCTCAACTACCTCACCGCCCACTTCGCGCTGGTGAAGCGCGGGCAGCTGGCGGAGGGCGAGCGCGTGCTCGTGCACGGCGCCGCGGGCGGCGTCGGCACGGCCGCGATCCAGGTGGCCAAGGCGTTCGGCGCGGGCCACGTGATCGCGGTGACGTCGACGCCGGAGAAGGGCGAGGTCGCCTCGGCCGCGGGCGCCGACGAGGTGCTGCCGGTCGAGGGGTTCAAGGACGCGGTCAAGGAGGCCGGTGGCGTCGACCTGGTGGTCGACCCGGTCGGCGGCGACCGGTTCACCGACTCCCTGCGCTGCCTCAACGACGACGGCCGCATGCTCGTCATCGGCTTCACCGCCGGCGAGATCCCCACGGTCCAGGTCAACCGGCTGCTGCTCAACAACATCAGCGTCGTCGGCGTCGGCTGGGGCGCGTACGTGCTCAAGCGCCAGGGCTACATCCGCCAGGAGTGGGACGAGCTCGTGCCGCACATCGAGTCCGGCGTCATCGACCCGCCCATCGGCGCGACGTTCCCGCTCGAGAAGGCCGCCGAGGCGTTGGCGAGCATGGACGAGCGCCGGGCCACCGGCAAGGTGCTCCTGATCCCCTGATGGCGGAGTTCCAGGGGTTCCCCGAGGCCGCGCTCGACTTCTACGACGACCTCGAGATCGACAACACCAAGGCGTTCTGGGAGGCGAACCGGTCCGTCTACGACGAGGCCGTGGCGGCGCCGATGAAGGCGCTCGTGGCCGAGCTGGAGGACGAGTTCGGGACGGCGAAGATCTTCCGGCCGTACCGCGACGTGCGGTTCGCCAAGGACAAGACGCCGTACAAGACGCACCAGGGCGCGTTCGTCGCGAAGGGCCCGTCGACCGGGTACTACGTGCAGATCGGCGCGCCGGGAGTGCGCGTGGGCGTCGGGTTCTACGAGGCGTCGTCGGAACGGCTCGCAGCTGTGCGGTCGGCGATCGCCGACGAGGCGCACGGCGCCGACCTCGAGCAGGTCCTGGCCGACCTCACGGCGGCCGGCTGGACGCTCGGCGGCGACACCCTGAAGACCGCACCACGCGGGTACGACGTCGACCACCCCCGCATCGCGCTGCTGCGGCACAAGTCGATGACGCTGGGCAAGGACCACGGCTTCGCGCCGATCATCCACACGCCCGAGCTGCTCGACCAGGTGCGCGCCGACTGGCGCGAGGCCACCCCGTTCGTCGAGTGGGTCCTCGCCCACGCCAAGGCCTGACGCCCCGTCGACCGCGAAATGTGACGCCCAGGGCGCTATACGGGTCCCGTAGCGCGCTAAGCGTCACATTTCGCGAAGACCGTGGGTCAGAGGTGGACGGCGCGCATGCCCGCCTCGGGGTACCGCGCGCCGGCGGTGACGCCCACGGGTGCGGCCTCGTCGAGCTGGGCGAGGTCGTCGGCGGTGAGCTCGATGTCGGCGGCGGCCACGTTCTCCTCGAGGTACTTCCGGCGCTTGGTGCCCGGAATCGTGACGACGCCCTCCTGGTGCATCACCCAGGCGAGCGCGAGCTGGCCGGGCGTGACGCCCTTGGTCTCGGCGATCGCCTTGACCTTCTCGACGACCGCGAGGTTCCGCTGCAGGTTCTCGTCGGTGAACCGCGGGTGGTTGCGACGGAAGTCGTCGTCCTCGAGGTCGGTGGCCGACGCGATGGTGCCGGTGAGCAGCCCGCGACCGAGCGGTGAGTACGCGACGAACGCGATGCCGAGCTCACGGGTGGTGTCGAGCACGCCGTTGGTCTCGGGCTCGCGCGCGAACAGCGAGTACTCGGTCTGCACCGCGGTGAGCGGATGCGTCGCGTGGGCGCGGCGGATGGTCTCCGGCGCCGCCTCGGAGATGCCGAGGTAGCGGACCTTGCCCTCCGTCACGAACTCGCTCATCGCGCCGATGGTCTCCTCGATCGGCACGTCGGGATCGACGCGGTGCAGGTAGTACAGGTCGATCGTCTCCATGCCGAGGTGACGCAGCGAGCGCTCCACGGCCGTGCGGGCGTACTCCGGGCTGCCGTCGACGGGGCCGCGCTCTCCGTCGTCGCTGACGTGCGTCGCGAACTTGGTCGCGAGCGCGAACTCGTCGCGCCGGTGGCCGATCGCCGAGCCGATCAGCTGCTCGTTCAGGAACGGCCCGTAGATCTCGGCGGTGTCGATCAGGCTGACCCCGAGGTCGAGCGCGCGGTTGAGCGTCGCCGTCGACTCCTCGTCGTCACGATCGCCGTAGAAGGCGCTCATCCCCATCGCTCCGAGCCCCTCGATCGAGGCCTCCAGTCCCTGGCTTCCCCATGCAGTTGTCCTCATGAGCCCATCCTGGCGCGGGGCGCCAAGGCAGAATGGACGCGTGGCCATGACCGACGAGCTCGCCAAGGAGCTGAGCGACTACACGTTGCTCCGTCGCGCCAAGGACCTCATGGATCGCGAGTACGACCAGCCGCTCGACGTGCCCACGATGGCGCAGGAGGCGCTGATGTCGCCGGCGCACTTCGCGCGCCAGTTCCGGGCCACCTACGGCGAGACGCCGTACTCGTACCTGATGACCCGCCGCATCGAGCGCGCGATGGCGCTCCTGCAGCGCGGCGACATGACCGTCACCGACGTCTGCATGGCCGTCGGTTGTACCTCGCTCGGCTCGTTCAGCTCGCGCTTCACCGAGCTGGTCGGCGAGACCCCGTCGGCGTTCCGCGCCCGGGAGCACGACCCCGCGGAGGCGGCGATCCCAGCCTGTCTCCAGAAGGACCGCAGGCGAGCAGTTCTGAAGAAGCGCAAGGACGAAGGCTGACGGGAGACTCGGCGCATGAGCATCTCACTGACCACCACTCACCTGACCGTCCACGACGTCGACCTGGCCCTCGCGTTCTATCGCGACACCCTCGGCCTCACGGTCACCAACGACGTCAAGAACGACTACGGCCGCTGGACGTCGGTCCAGACGCCGGGCCAGTCGGACATCACGATCGTCCTCTCCGAGCCGCACGCCGGCCGGTCCCCCGAGGACGGCGACGCGCTCGCCCGGCTCCTCGCCAAGGGCGCGCTGAACGGCTTCATCTTCGCCGTCGACGACCTGGACGCGACGTTCGAGAAGGTCCAGGCCTCCGGCGCCGAGGTCCTGCAGGAACCCATGGACCAGCCGTGGGGCGTCCGCGACGCCGCCTTCCGCGACCCGTCGGGCAACACGGTTCGTCTCAACCAGGCCTGACCGACCTAGGGTGGGCGCCATGAGCGCCCACCCGGTCAGCCGCTTCGGTCACGTCGAGCTCGAGGACTTCCCCGACGACCTGCGCGAGCGGGTCGCGCCGATCGCGGAGAAGTCCGGGTTCGTACCCAACGTCTTCCGGGCGCTGGCGAGGCGGCCGCGTGAGCTGAGGGCGTTCCTCGACTACCACGACGCGCTCATGGATCCCGGCGGGGGTGCCGGGCCCGGGGCGGCAGAAGGTGCCGATGAAGGACTCAGCAAGGCCGAGCGCGAGCTGATCGTCGTGGCGACGTCCGCGGCGAACCACTGCACGTACTGCGTGGTGGCCCACGGAGCGATCCTGCGGATCCGGACGAAGGACCCGGAGATCGCGGACCGGGTGGCCGCCAACCCGTTCGGCGTGGACCTCAGCGAGCGGCAGCGGGCGATCGTCGACCTGGCCCTGCAGCTGGCACTCGAGTCGGCGACGCTCACCGACGCCGACCTCGACCAGGCCCGCGAGGCCGGCCTCACCGACGACGAGATCTGGGACGTCGGCGCGATCACCGCCCTGTTCGCGCTGTCGAACCGGATGGCCCACCTGACCGCCCTGCAGCCCAATCCCGAGTTCTTCACGATGGGGCGCTGACGTCGCGTAGTGCCGATCTCGGCACTTCTCGGGTTCTCGTCCGACCCCGGTCGGCGTGGGTGCACGATGCAACCACGAGGGGTGACTGAGGAGATCCGATGAGGCCCACGTTCCACCGAGACATCGCACGCAGGCTCAAGGCGGCAGCCTTCGCGACCACGATCGTCGCGGCGCTCACGCTCGCGCCCGCGGCCGCCTCGTTCGCCGACGACATCGACGGCGGTCCAGGACCCAGCGTGGTCGTGGGCAGCAACGACGACGACCACCTCAACGGCGACTCGGACGCCTCCGACTCCGGTCTCGCCGTCGTCGAGGGCGATGACGACGTCATCGACGGCAACGGGGGCGCGGACGACATCGCCGGCGACGGTGATGCCGCCGCCGTCGACACCGCCGTCGTCAACGGCGGCGACGACACGGTCGACGGCGGCGACGGGGACGACTCGATCTTCGGGGACGGATCGGCCAGTGCCGTCGACAACGCTGCCGTCCACGGCGGAGACGACGTCATCCACGGCGGCGCGGGCGACGACTTCATCGTCGGTGACGGCAGCGCCGGCGGCGCGGAGTCATCGCTCGTCGAGGGTGGCGACGACATCCTCTACGGCGACGCGGGTGACGACATCATCTACGGGGACGGCCTCGCGAGCCTCGTCGGTGGTGAGGTGCTCGGAGGCGACGACGAGCTGTACGGCGGGACCGGCGAGGACTACCTGGACGGCGACGGCGGCAACGACCTGCTCTGCGGCCTCGGCGGCGGCCAGGTCAACCCCGAGGACGACACGCTCTACGGCGACGAGGGCTCCGACCTCGCCTGCGCGGTCGACGATCATGCGGTCGTCTCGGCCGGCGAGAAGACGTTGATCCAGCTCGCGGCCAACGACGAGCAGCTCGACGACGAGGGCAACGGTGACGGGATCCTGCAGTACACCCTCGGTGCGATCACCGGCGACATCCTCGACGCCGTGCTCGACGCCCTGACCGGCGAGCTGGCCGTCACCGCCGGGTGCGCCGGCGGCACGCTGGGCTACACCGTCACGCGCGACGACGTCGACGCGAGCGAGCTCTCCACGAGCGCGGTCGTCACGATCGAGGCCCGCGACGACGGCATCTGTGCTCCCGGCGGGGGGTCCGACGCGCCGACGACGAGCTCGGTCGACGACGCCGCGGTCCTGCCGGACACCGGCGCGGGCGGCAGCCTGAACGCCATCGGCGTCAGCGGCCTGGGTCTCGTCCTCGGCGGCGCGTTCGTGCTGGGGACCACGGCGCGGAGGCCACGCGCACGTCGGCGGGCGTAGCAACGATTCGGCGAATTCTCCAGCGGCGCTCGTTCGCCGCTGCAACGATGGGACCACCATCTCGGACTCAAGGGGAACCATGCATTCTTCGCTCCGCTCGCACCCATCACGCAGACTCAGGAGCGCCGGCTTCGCCCTCGCGCTCATCACCGCACTGACCCTCGCGCCGGCCGCTGCATCGTTCGCCGACGACATCAACGGCGACGACGGCGCCAACGTCCTCGACGGCACGACCGGGCCGGACGTCATCGACGGCCAGGGCGGCGACGACTCGATCGCGGGAGACGGCAGCGCATCGGGTGGACCGATCGTCATCCTCGACGGCGACGACGACGTCATCGACGGTGGCAGCGGCGAGGACGAGATCCTCGGCGACGGCGAGGCCGACGGAGACCTGGTCGGCGTCGTGAACGGCGGCGACGACACCATCAACGGTGGCGACGACGATGACGAGATCGCCGGCGACGGCTTCGCCAGCGGTCTTGTCGGAGGCTCCGTGTTCGGCGGAGACGACACGATCCACGGCAACGGCGGGGACGACCTGATCCTCGGTGACGGCGCGGCCGAAGGCTTCCTCGGTGCGATCGTCGACGGCGGTGACGACATCCTCTACGGCGACGCCGGCAACGACACGATCTACGGCGACGGCTTCACCGACTCGTTCCTCGGTCTGGACGGCGTGATCGGCGGCAACGACCAGCTGTACGGCGGCACCGGTGACGACTACCTCGACGGCCAGGGCGGCAACGACCTGCTCTGCGGTCTCGGTGGCGGCCAGGTGAACACCGAGAACGACACTCTCATCGGCGGCGCGGGCTCCGACCTCGCGTGCGCCGTCGACGACGATGCGGTCGTGCCGGCCGGAGTGCAGGTGCAGCTCGACCTCGCGGCGAACGACGAGACGCTCGACGACGAGGGCACCGAGGACGGACTCCTGCAGTACACGCTCGGTGCGATCACCGGTGGCATCCTCAACGCCGTCATCGACGCGCTGACCGGCGAGCTGACCGTCACGGCCGAGTGCGACGGAACCGTGGGTTACACCGTCACCCGCGACGACGTCGACGCGAGCGTGCTGTCGACCAGCGCGGTCGTGAACATCGATGTTCGCGACGACGACGCGTGCTTCCCGCCGCCGGACGACGGAGGCAGCGACGAGCCGACGACGGACGAGGCCGACGACGCCGCGGTCCTGCCGGACACCGGCGCCAGCGGGGGCCTCAACGCCATCGGCGCCAGCGGCCTCGGCCTGCTGGTCGGCGGCATCGCGGTGATCACCGTGGCCTCGCGCCGCAAGGTGCAGCCCGTCGAGGTCAAGGCCTGACGCAGCCAGAAGAACGCACGGATCGGCGTGCGGCCCGGAGACGGGTCGCACGCCGATTCTTTTCCTGCGTCGGTACTTCCCCCGATGTGACCTGAGTCACTAAGGTCGTCCCGGGCCACAGCGGCTGGAGGGAGCCACCCAACCCGGAAGGCACCCGCATGCTGCTCACCCGCGCTCGATCCCTGCTGATCGTCCTCGGCCTCCTCGTGTCCGGCCTCGCTGTCACCACCGCGCCCGCCCAGGCCGACGGCCCCGGCGCCGGCTCTCCATGGGTCGTCTCGATCGGCGACTCCTACATCTCCGGCGAGGCCGGGCGATGGGCCGGTTCCTCCAACAGCAGCGCCAGCCGGGCCGACGCGCTCGGCAGCACGGCGTACTTCGACAACGGCAGCAGCGAGACGATCGAGCGCTGCCACCGCAGCAAGAGCGCCGAGATCTACATCGGCGGCGGCGTGAACGGCCTCAACCTGGCCTGCTCCGGCGCCGAGACCGCCACCGACGCCGGCGGCGACTACTTCAAGCCTGGCATCGACTTCTACAACGGCGGCACGAACCGCCAGGGCCAGGCGCTGATGCTGCAGACCTTCGCCGCGACGCACAACGTGAAGATGGTGACGATCTCCATCGGTGGCAACGACTTCAACTTCGCCTCGATCGTGCAGTCGTGCGTCGTCGACTTCCTCTACTCGCCGTCCTGGTGGAAGGACTACTGCAAGGACGACAGCAGCGTCACCGCCAACTTCACCTCGGCCAACGTGAGCGCGGTGAAGACGCGCATCTCCAACGCGTTCAAGAACGTCCGCACCGCGATGCGCAACGCCGGCTACGCCGACAACGCGTGGACGCTGCTCGTGCAGAACTACCCGTCGCCCGTCCCGACCAGCTCGGGCTTCCGGTACAGCCAGAGCGGCTACACGCGCCAGAGCACCGGCGGCTGCGGGTTCTGGAACGCCGACGCCGACTGGGCGAACAGCAGCGCCCTGCCGACGATCAACAACACGGTCGTGGGCGCCATCAGCCTCTCGGGGCTCACGAACACGCGGACGCTGAACCTGGCCTCCGCGTTCAACGGTCGCCGGCTGTGCGAGTCCGGCGTCGGCCTCTACGAGGAGGTCGGCATCAGCAACTGGCAGTCCGCCGGCGCGGTCGACCGCACCGAGTGGGTGAACCAGATCCGCACGGTCACCACGGCGGGCAGCAGCCCGTACTACATCCAGGAGTCTCTGCACCCGAACTACTGGGGCCAGCTGGCCACCCGCTCGTGCGTCCGCCAGGCGTACAACGGCGGCAGCCCGCGCAGCGGCACCTGCGTCCGGACGGCCAACGGCCTGCTCAACGGCGAGCCGAGGATGACCCTGCAGTAGTCACCAGGGGTTCTCGGCCTGCCAGACCGTCGGCAGGCTGAGCCCCACCCCGTCGTCGGCGGCGAACCTCGACAGCACGCGCATCGTGTGGTCGAGGTCGTCGCCGGCGTACGGGAGGGCGCGGAGCGGGCGGTCGAGCGGGCGGAAGAAGTCGTCCCAGTGGATCAGCACGACGGACCGAGCGCCGACGGCCCGGACCGTCTCGTGCCAGTACGCCTCGAGGTAGGCGTCGTCCTGGAGGCCGAGCTGCCCGACGCCGAGGTAGACGACGTCGGCCCGGCGCCCGTCGAGCGCCTTCTCGACGAACCCGGCGCTGCCTTGGACCAGCAGGCTGCGCCCCGACGCGTGGCGCACCAGGATCGACCAGGCCTCCCCGCACGCGTAGGCGGCGGCCTTGGCCGGCGGGACGACCGGCTCGGTGATGATCCCCGGGAACCGGTCGGGCGGGCAGTGCGCCGACTCGATCATCGTGATCTCGTAGGCGCCGAACGTCATCGACTCGCCGGACGTCGCGACGACGATCCGCTCGTCGGCCAGCCCGTGGCCCACGCCGATCTGCCGCGCCGACTCCCCGCCGACCAGCGAGGCGCCGGTGCGGTCGGCGACGACGGCCGAGTCGAGGGCGTGGTCGAAGTGCGTGTGCACCGGGAGCACGGCGGCCAGCGACGTGATGCCGGCGCGGCCGAGGCAGGCGTCGATGCGCTCCTCGTGCGGAGCGATCCGCCGCAGCGCGACGTCGAGCAGGCCCGGGCGACTGAAGAACCCGTCGGTGAGGATCGCCGACGCCCCGTCGTCGACGAGCAGCGTCGCGACCCCGAGGAACGTGACGGACAGGCCGCCGTCCGCGGCCGGGACGTCGAACCGGTCGGCGTACCGGGCGACGTCAGGGCGGCCGAGCTTGAGGCGCATGCCGGTCAGTCTCGCGGATCGGCCAGACTGGGGCGATGGCGGTGCGGCGCGAGTTCTGGCAGGCGATCGAGGTCCTCCACGACGTGGTCTACTTCGCCCCGGACGTGAAGGACCGCTTCGACGCGATCGGCCTGCGCGGCTTCTGGATGGGATACGTCGCGTCCCGCTCGGCAGCGCTGGGCACGCCGTCACCCGAGCTCGTGATCGCGACGTTCCACGGCTTCGCTCCGGAGCGGATCCATCGCGCCCTGCCCGACGCGTGGGCGATGGCCGACCGCGAGACCATCCTCGCCACCCGCCTGGACCTCGCCCGCGACTGCCTCGCCGGGCCGCTCGCCGACACGGACGTCCCGCGTCTCGCCAAGGAGCTGACGTCGATCGTCGCCGGCCTCGACCACGCCGGCCGTCCGCTCGCCGCCGCCCACGCCGCGCTGCCCGCACCCGACGACGACCTGGGACGGCTGTGGCACGCCGCGACCGTCCTGCGGGAGTACCGCGGCGACTCGCACGTCGCGCTGCTCACCGCGGCCGGGCTCGACGGCGCCGCCGCCAACGCGCTCGCCGAGGCCGACGGCCGCACGCGCGACGACCAGCGGGTCAGCCGCGGCTGGACCGAGGAGGAGTGGGCCGACGCGTACGAGCGGCTGCGTCGTCGCGACTGGGTCGACGCGTCGCGCACCATCACCGCCAACGGCCGCGCCGCGCGGGCCCAGATCGAGGACGCCACCGATCGCGTTAGCGCCGCCTGCTTCAGCGAGGAGATGCAGGCCCGGACGATCACGCTGGAGTCGGCGCTGGTCGCCGCGGCACGCGCCGTGGGCGACGCCGGCGCGGTCACCTTCCCCAACCCGACGGCGACGCGGCTCCCCTGACCTGCCCCGTCGCCGATGGGCTAGATTGTCGGCACCTGCCTCACCACGGGGAAGCCGGTCGAAGTCCGGCGCTGACCCGCAACCGTAGGCCGTGCCACCCGCACGGCGAGCCGGAGCACCGCGGAGAGACAGCGGCTCCATCAATCCGTCGAGGTCTACGGGACGGAGCCGGGCGAGGCTCCCTCCAAGGACCCGCGGCCCGGTCCCCGTCTTTCGGATCGCCGCATCGAAAGGTCCAGGACATGCATCGTCCATCCCCCCGTCGCCGCGCTGTCGGCGCCCTGCTGGCACTCCTGCTGGCGGGACTCACCCTGATCGTCACCGCCGGCCCCTCGGCCGCCGAGGACGGCTACCGCTACTGGAACTACTCGCACCTCGAGAAGGGCGAGATGGTCTTCGCGCAGACCGGCCCCGGCCAGTTCGTCCCGAAGGACGGCGCCGTCGAGGGCTGGCGGTTCGGCACCTCCACCGTCTCGCAGGGCATCGCCCCCCGCGCCGACCTGACCAAGGTCACGTTCGCGAAGGCCTGCGCCGGCGAGAAGAAGTCGGCCACGACCAAGCGCGTCGCCATCCTGATCGACTACGGCACGAAGGCCGACGCCGACGGCGCCGACGTCCCCAAGGCCGAGGCCGCGTGCGCGGTCGTCCCGACGAAGGCCACGGGCACCCAGGCCCTGGAGTCGGTGGTCAAGCTGCGCACCGACAAGGAGCAGATCTGCGCCCTCGACGGGTTCCCGGCCTCGGGGTGCGGCGTGCCGGTCAAGGACGCCACGATCCCGGCCGACGAGCAGGCGGTCACCTTCGCCCTGCCGTCGAGCGACACGGCCGACAGCGACGACTCCGACACGCCCTGGACGCTGATCGGCGTCGCGGCTGCCGTAATCGTGCTCGGCGGCCTCGCCGTCCCGCTGTACCGCCGCAACCGCGAAGGCTGAGCGGACCAGCCCGATGCACCCGCACCACCGCATCACCCACCCCCGGGCACTCCACCCGGGGGCGTGGTGGTTGTGGGCCATCGGGCTGTCCGCCGCGGCGAGCCGGACCCAGAACCCCGTGCCGCTGCTGCTGATCCTCGCGGTCGGCGGCTTCGTCGTCGCCGCACGCCGGAGCACCGCGCCGTGGGCACACTCCTACGGCGCGTTCCTCAAGCTGGCCATCCTCGTCGTGGTGGTGCGCATCCTGTTCCAGGCCCTGTTGTCCACCGGGTCGCAGGGCCCGACGATCCTGTTCACGCTGCCGTCGGCCCCGATGCCGGACGGGAGCGGCCTGAAGCTCGGCGGCGTCGTCACCCTCGAGGCGGTGCTCCGCGCGCTGTACGAGGGACTCCAGTTCGCCGTCATCATCTGCTGCGTCGGCGCGGCGAACGCGCTGGGCAGCGCCCGCCGTCTGCTCCGCTCCGTGCCCGGCGCCCTCTACGAGGTGGGCGTCGCCTGCGTCATCGCCCTCACGGTCGCGCCACAGCTGGTCACCGACGCCCAGCGCATCCGCGCTGCCCACCGGCTCCGCGGGAGCTCCACCCGCGGTCCCCGCGGCCTCGGCCGCGTCGCGATGCCCGTGCTCGAGGGCGCGCTGGAGCACTCGGTCGACCTCGCTGCCGCCATGGACTCGCGCGGCTACGGCCGCACGTTCGACGCGACGCGCACGTCGCGCCGCATCACCACCGGCCTGATGTTCGGCGGCCTCCTCGGCGTCTGCGTCGGCGTCTACGGGCTGCTCGACGGCACCACGTCGTCGTGGTTCGGGCTGCCGATGCTGTGCGCCGGATCGGTGCTGGCCGCCGCCGGCATCGTCCTCGGTGGCCGCCGGTCCGGCCGCAGCCGCTACCGCTCCGACCCCTGGGCGCTCCCCGAGTGGCTGGTCGTGGCGTCCGGCGTAGTGCCCGCCGTGGCGATGTTCGTGAACGTCGACGTCGCGCCGGAGCAGCTGTACCTCGCGTCGGTCGTCATGACGCCTCCGGTGCCGGCCCTGGCCTGCCTCGGCATCCTCGTCGCTGCCCTGCCCGCGGTGCTCGCGCCACCGCAGCCCGTCCTCGTCGCCGAGTCCCATCCGGCCGAGCCCGCCCTGGAGGTCGTCGGATGATCACGTTCGAGAAGGTCGGCGTGCAGTACGACGGCGCGCCCGCCCCGGTCCTGACCGGCGTCGACCTCACGATCGCCGAGGGCGAGCTGGCCCTCGTCGTCGGCCGCACCGGCTCCGGCAAGTCCACCCTCCTGCGCGCGATCAACGGGCTCGTCCCGCACTTCTCCGGTGGCACGCTCACCGGCCGCGTCACCGTCGACGGGCGCGACACCCGCGACCACCGCCCACGCGACCTCGCCGACGTCGTCGGCTATGTGGGTCAGGACCCGATGGCCGGGTTCGTCACCGACACCGTCGAGGACGAGCTCGCCTACGGCATGGAGTCCCTGGGCCTCTCACCAGCGGTGATGCGCAAGCGGGTCGAGGAGACGCTCGACCTGCTGGCTCTCGCGCACCTGCGGGAGCGACCGCTGGCCGGGCTGTCCGGCGGCGAGCAGCAGCGCGCCGCGATCGGCTCGGTGCTCACCACCCACCCGCGGATCCTCGTGCTCGACGAGCCCACGTCGGCGCTCGACCCCGTCGCGTCCGAGGAGGTGCTGGCCACGCTGCAGCGCCTGGTGCACGACCTCGGGCTCACCGTCGTCCTCGCCGAGCACCGGCTCGAGCGCGTCGTGCAGTACGCCGACCGCGTCGTCCTGGTGAACGGGACGGGTGTCGTCTCCGGGTCGCCGGCCGAGGTCCTCGCCGACGCCCCGGTGGCCCCGCCGGTCGTCGAGCTCGGCCGCGTCGCCGGCTGGAAGCCGCTGCCGCTCTCGGTCCGCGACGCCCGTCGCCAGGCCGGCGACCTCCGCGCGGCCCTGGCCGACCTCCAGCCGCCGAGCCGGACCCCGGAGGCCGGCGAGCTGGTCGTGCGCGTCGAGCACCTGGCGGCGTCGTACGCGCGGGTCCCGGCCCTCCAGGGCGTCTCCACGACGCTGGCCCGCGGCGAGATCGTCGCGCTGATGGGACGCAACGGCGCCGGGAAGTCGACGCTCCTGAACGTGATGGTCGGGTCCAAGCGCGTCACCAGCGGCACCGTGATCGTCGACGGCCTCGACCCGCGTGCCCTCAAGCCGGCGCAGCTGCTCCACCACGTCGGCCTCGTGCCGCAGACCCCGGGCGACCTCCTCTACGCCGCGACCGTAGCGGACGAGTGCGCCGCCGCCGACAGAGTCATTCGCCGCCCACCGCCCGGCACCCCCGCCAGGGACGGGGCCGCCGAGCCGGGCACGACGCTCGAGCTGTTCGACCGGCTCTCCCCCGACGTCGATCCCGAGACGCACCCGCGCGACCTCTCCGAGGGTCAGCGGCTCACGCTCGCGCTCGCCATCGTGCTCGCCGCGAAGCCGCCGGTGCTGCTGCTCGACGAGCCCACCCGCGGCCTCGACTACACGGCCAAGCACCGCCTCGTCGAGATCCTGCGCGACCTCGCGGCGGAGGGTCACGCCGTCATGCTCGCGACGCACGACGTGGAGCTGGTCGCCGAGGTGGCGCACCGGGTGCTGGTCATCGCCGAGGGCGAGCTGGTGGCCGACGGCCCGATCGCCGACGTCGTCGTCGCGTCGCCGGCGTTCGCCCCGCAGGTGGCCAAGGTGCTCGCCCCGCAGCGGTGGCTCACGCCCACCGAGGTCGCCGTCGCCCTCGCCGACTCGAGGATCCCGCGATGAGGACAGCACGGCTCGTCCCCGTCCACGCGCGGCCCGCGCTGGCTCTGGCCCTGGTCTCCCTGGTCGGCCTCGTGGCGTTCGGGTGGCCGTTCGTCATCGAGCCCGGGTCCGCCCTGGACACGTCGCACTCCGGCGACGCTCCCTACATCTTCGTGATCCTGCTGCCGCTGCTGGTGGCCGTGGTCCTGAGCGAGCTGACGTCCGGAGCGCTGGACGCGAAGGCGGTGGCGATGCTCGGCATGCTCGCGGCCGTCGGTGGAGCGCTGCGCGCCCTGTCGCCCGGCACCGCCGGTCTCGAGCCGAGCTTCGC
The DNA here is from genome assembly GCF_008039565.1 of Aeromicrobium terrae. Classification (GTDB taxonomy): domain Bacteria; phylum Actinomycetota; class Actinomycetes; order Propionibacteriales; family Nocardioidaceae; genus Aeromicrobium; species Aeromicrobium terrae. The sequence goes on along the minus strand of NZ_VDUX01000005.1, from coordinate 22,604 downwards.
GATCATCGTTCTGGGCGGCCGAGTCTTCGGGCGCGGCTTCGGGTTCGTCCTGGGCGCCGTCACGGTGTTCGCCGGAGCGCTGATCACCGGCGGCGTCGGGCCGTGGCTGCCGTTCCAGATGATCGCCGCCGGCTGGGTCGGGTTCGGCGCCGGCTGCCTCGGGCCGGTTCGAGGACGTGGCGAGGTCGCCGTCGTCGCCGCGTACGCGGCCTTCATCAGCCTCGCGTTCGGCTTCCTGATGAACCTGTGGTTCTGGCCGTTCGCCTCGTACGGTCCCGAGACGTCGTACGTCGCGGGCGCGGGTCTCGCCACGAACGTGCACCACTACCTGGTCTTCTTCGTCACGACGTCGCTGCCGTGGGACCTCGGGCGCGCGCTCCTGTCACTCCTGCTGATCCTCGTCGCGGGCAAGCCGCTGCTGCGGGCCCTGCGTCGCGCCGGCCGGCGAGCGGCCTTCGACGTGCCGGTCGCGTTCGAGCGGGCGGTGTCGTGATGCACGTCCGCGTGCTCGGCACCGGCGCGGCCGACGGGTGGCCCAACCCGTTCTGCTCCTGCGCGTCCTGCACCGCCGAGCGGTCCGCCGGACGGCTCCGCGGTCAGACGTCCGCGCTGGTCGACGACGTCCTGCTGCTCGACTGCGGTCCGGAGACGCCGCACGCCGCTCAACGCGCCGGAGTCGATCTCACCAACCTCCGCCACGTCCTCATCACCCACGCCCACCCCGACCACTGCGCACCGGCCTTCCTGCTGTTCCGCTCGTGGGTGAGCGAGGACCCGCTGGACGTGGTCGGCCCCCCGGACGTGGTCGACGAGGCCCGGCGGTGGGTCGCGCCGGACTCCACGGTGCGGTTCACCGCGGTCGCGCCCGGCGACGTCCTGACCCTCGGCAGCTACGAGGTGCGGGTGCTCGCGGCCGACCACCTCGAAGGCTCCGTGCTGTACGACGTCGGCGACGGCGACCAGCGCCTGCTGTACGCCACCGACACCGGGCCGCTGCCCGAGTGGACCGTGACCTCGGTGACCGACGCCCACTTCGACGTCGTGCTGATGGAGGAGACGTTCGGGTCGTGGCAGGACCACGGCACCCACCACCTCGACCTGGCCACGTTCGCCGCCCAGCTGGAGCGGCTGCGGGCCGTCGCCGCGATCGACGACCACACCGACGTCGTCGCCGTGCACCTGAGCCACCACCACGACGCGTCGCCGCCGTTGGAGGAGCATCTGGCAGCTGTCGGCGCCCGCGCCGTCGACGACGGGACGGTGGTCGGGCACCATGAGCCGGTGACCTCACCGTTCGCCCTCGGCCCCGTCGATCCCCCGTCCGCCACCGCCCGCGCGGAGGCCGCCGAGCGGCTCGCCGGGCTGGCCACGCCCGCCGGCGCGCTTGGACGCCTCGGCGACCTGGCCGTGTGGGTCGCGGCGACGCAGGGCACGGTGCCGCCCGAGCCGGTCGAACGGGTCCGCGCCGTGATCTTCGCCGGCGACCACGGCGTCGCCCGGCACGGCGTCTCCGCCTACCCCGCGGAGGTCACCCCCGCGATGGTGCAGCTCTTCCTCGCCGGTCGCGCGGGCGTCTCGGCGCTCGCGAACCAGCACGGGGTCGCCGTCCGCGTGCTCGACATCGCCGTCGACGCCGACCTGGACGGCCCGGTCGCCGAGCACAAGATCCGCCGCAGCAGCGGCGCCATCCACGTCGAGGACGCCCTCACCCCGGCGGAGACCCGCGCCGCGCTCGACGCCGGTGCCGTGGTCGCCGCGGAGGAGATCGACGCCGGTGCACAGCTGCTGATCAGCGGCGACATGGGCATCGGCAACACCACGCCCGCGGCGGCCCTGATCGCCGCGTCGCTCGGGCTCCCGGCCATCGAGGTCACCGGACGCGGCACCGGCGTCGACGGTGACGCCTTCGCCCGGAAGGTCGAGATCGTCCAGCAGGCCCTCGACCGCGCCGGCGACCGCGTCGACGACCCGGTCGAGACCCTGACCGCGCTCGGCAGCGCCGACCTCGCCGCCGCCGCCGGGTTCATGGCCACGGCGGCCCGGCGCGGCGTGCCGGTGCTGCTCGACGGCGTCATCTCGGTGGCGTCGGCGGTGCTGGCCGAGCGGCTCGCGCCCGGCGCGGCGGCCTGGTTCGCGGCGGGGCACCGCTCCACCGAGCCGGCCCAGTCGCTCGCGCTCGACAAGCTCGGCCTCGTGCCGATCCTCGACCTCGGCATGCGGCTCGGCGAAGGCAGCGGCGCCGTCGCCGCCGTCCCGCTGGTGCGGTCGGCAGCCGTCGTGCTGCGCGACGTGGCGCTGCTGGCCGACCTCGATCTGTGAGGCGCTGGGTCGCCGCCCTGCGGCTCGCCACCGGGACGCTGACCGTCCTCCCCGTCGGCACGCCGACCCGGCTCGACCGCGAGACCCGCGGCATGGCGATGCTGCTGGCTCCGGTGGCCGTCCTCCCGCTCGGCGCTCTCGTGGCTCTCGTGCTGTGGGCCGGCGGACGACTCGACGTCGCGCCCCTCGCCGTCGGCTTCCTCGCCGTCGGCGCGCTCGCGCTCGGCAGCCGGGCCTTCCACCTCGACGGCCTGGCCGACACCGTCGACGGGCTGACCGCGTCCTACGACCGTGAGCGGTCGCTCGAGGTCATGCGCACCGGCGACGTCGGCCCGGCAGGGGTGGTGGCACTGGTCGTGGTGCTCGGCGCCCAAGCCGCGTCCCTGGCCCCGCTGACGTCCGGTCGAGCGGCGATCGCCTCCGGCGTGCTCGTCTGCGCCTCTCGAGTCGCGCTCGCGGCCACGTGCATGCGCGGCGTGCGCCCGGCCCGCCCCGACGGCCTCGGGTCCGGCTTCACCCAGACCGTCCCGGTGCCGGTCGCTGTGGCCGCGTGGGCGGCCGCGGCAGCGCTGTCGTCCGCCGTCGTCGACTGGGCCGGCGGCACCTGGTGGCACACCACTCTCGGGTTCGTCGCAGCCGCGGCCGCCGTCGCCTGGCTCGTCCGCCGTGCCGTCTCCCGGCTCGGCGGGGTCACCGGCGACGTCTTCGGCGCCGCCGTCGAGCTGGCATTCCTCGCGCTCCTGGTGTCGGTTTACCAGGTTCAGTAGGCAAATCGACGGTTCAGCCCACGTCGCAAGGCAACCTTGCACATCTCCGGGCGAATTTGCCGTGAGATGTGCCGGCTTCCCCACTGAACCTGGTAAACCTCACAACGAGATCGCGCGGCCGGCGACGACGAGCAGCACCTGGTCACACTCGGCGGCGACGCGCTGGTTCACGATGCCGAGCAGGTCGCGGAAGATCCGGCCGGAGCGGTGCTCGGGGACGATGCCCATGCCCACCTCGTTCGTCACCAGGACGACGGTCTGCTCGGTGGTGGCCAGCGCCTCGACGATCTCGTCGAGCCGCTCCATCAGGACCGCTTCCCAGTCCTCGCGGACGGTGTCCCAGCCGTCGAGCTCGTCGATCTCGGTGCTGAGCCACGTGCCGAGACAGTCGACGATCACAGCGCCCTCGGCGTCGCGGATCGCGGCGGCGACGTCGCGCGTCTCGAGCGTCGACCAGTGCTCCGGCCGGCGCTCCTGGTGCCGCGCGACCCGCGCGGCCCAGTCGGGGTCCGGGTCCTCCTCGGTGGTGGGCCCGGGGGCGACGTAGGTGACGTCGGACGCCGCGAGCACCAGCGACTCCGCGTGGAACGACTTGCCCGAGCGCACCCCGCCCGTCACCAGAACCCTCATCCGCACCGCCTCGTCCCGCACGCTATCCGATCTGCCAGCGGCGGGCCCAGGCCGCGACGGACCGCACCGTCGGGTCGGGATCGTCCCCGAGCACGTCGAGCAGCGAGGCCGGCACCGACGGGTTGGCCGCCACCCACGCGCGAACTCCGGCGTCCGCGTCCGCACCCAGCCGCCCGAGCACCTCGGGCGGCGTGCCGGCGTTCCTGGCCACCGAGCACCGCACGCTCCGCTCCGCATCGCCCGCCAGGAGCGACAGCACGTCGGGCGGCGCGATGACGGCGAGGGCGGCGCTCTCCCGGATCCGCACGTCCGCCGACGCGGCCAAGACGTGGACCCGCTCGACCTTCGACGCCGTCGCCGCCGGCGACGAGAAGGAGGACAGCGGGCCCGCGTCGTCGCGCGAGGACGCCCGCAGCCGTCTCCGCTGCGCCGGCGTCATGAACCCCAGGCAGGACACCGCTAGGAGCCGGCCCGGCGGGGGTGCCGGGTCCGGCGGCTAGGAACCGGCACGCGCGTTGACCTCGTAGGACGTGTTGATCGACTCGAAGAAGTTGACCAGCTGCAGCGTGTCGTTCGCCGTGGCCATCCACTTCGCCGGGTTGCTCGCCCCGTAGTGCGCGCCGAGGCCGAGCTCGTCGAGCCGGCGGTCGGCCAAGTACCGCACGTACTGGTTGATGTAGTCGGCGTTCAGCCCGAGGATCCCGCCGGGCAGCAGGTCGCGGTTGTACTCCTCCTCCATCTCGACGGCGTCGACGATCATCTGCTTGATCTCCGCCGCGAACTCCTCGGTCGCGACGTCCGGGTTCTCGTCGAGCACGGTGAGGATCAGGTTGAGGCCGAACTTCAGGTGCAGGCTCTCGTCGCGGACGATCCACTCGATCAGCGACCCGAAGTTCCGCAGCAGGTTCCGCTGCCGGAAGCTCAGCGCCACCATGAACCCGGAGTAGAACCAGATGCCCTCCAGGATCACGTTGTAGGCGACGAGGTTCCGCACGAAGTCCTGCTTGCCCTCGGTCGTGGTGATGTCGATCGACTGCTCGGTCATCCGCTTGATGAACCGGACCTCGAACTCCTCCTTGCGAGCCATCGACGGCACGCTGACGTGGGAGGCGTAGGCCGCCTCACGGTCGATCGGGAACGTCTCGAGCACGTACTCGAAGCTCATGCAGTGGTTGGCCTCTTCCCACATCTGCTTGGCGAGGTAGAGGTGGCACTCGGCGGCGTTCACGTACGGATAGACGCCGAACGCCAGCGCCTTGTTGACCAGCAGCTCGTTCGGGTTGAAGTAGCTCATCAGGAACGTCAGGGCGTGCCGCTCCTCCTCGCTCATCCGCTCGAAGTCGGCGAGGTCCTCGCCGAGCTGGATCTCGTTGGGGAACCAGGTGTTGGCCACCGCCTGGTCGTACAGCTCCATCGCCCACGGGTACGTGACCGGCTTGAGGAGGAGACCTTCCTCGATGCCGGTGCCCAGGATGCCCGCGCTCACTGGCACGACTCGCAGTTCAGTCGCTCCTGCGGGTCGACGGGGCAGGCGGCACCGTCGACGACCTCGAGCTCCGTCCTTTCAGGTTCAAGGACCGCGGTCTGGCCGAAGCCCCGACGCCCGGACGACGACGTGTGCACCGCCGCCTTGTTGACCTGCACCGTGCTCTGCTCGGCCGTGTGGCGCGGCATCATGTGCAGGTAGTACGTCGTCTTGACGCCCTTGCGCCAGGCCGCCGAGTACAGGTCGACCATGCCGCCGACGTCGCGGCTCGCCAGGTAGATGTTGCGGCTGATCGCCTGGTCGATCCACTTCTGCGCCCGGGCCGCGACCTCGAGGAACGCGTACGGCGAGAGCTGGAAGCTCGTGCGATAGATCTCGACGAGCTCCGGCGGCACCCCGTCGACCTTGGACAGGTCGCCCTGGTGCCGCAGCAGGTCCTCGCGCACCTGTTCCCACAGCCCGAGGCTGCGGAGGTCCTCGACGAGGTTGCGATTGACCTCCAGGAACTTGCCCGCGCTCGTGGAACGGCTGAAGATCTGGCTGAACTGCGGGTCGAGCCCGGGGGTGGTGCCGGCGACGAGACCGATCGACGCCGTCGGGGCGATGGCCATCAGCGTGGAGTTCCGGATGCCGCCCGCGACCTTGGCGCGCAGGGCGTCCCAGTCGAGCCGCGTCGTGCGGTCGACCTCGACCGCCACGCCCCGATCGGCCTCGAGCAGGTCGAGCGAGTCGATCGGCACGAGCCCCTGGCTCCAGCGCGAGCCGGCGAAGTTCTCGTAGGCACCGCGCTCTCGCGCCAGGTCGGCCGACGCGTCGATGGCGTGCCAGCTGACGAACTCCATGACCTCGTCCATGAGCTCGTACGATCGCTCCGACTCGTAGGACAGGCCGAACCGCTCCACGAGGTCGGTGAAGCCCATGACCCCGAGCCCGAGCGCGCGGTTCTCCTCGTTGGACCGCTCCGACTCCGGCACCGAGCTGATCGTGATGTCGATCAGGTTGTCGAGCTGGCGCACAGCCAGCCGCGTCGACTCGGCCAGCCGCTCCCAGTCGATGCGCGCGTCCTGGCGCCGCCCGACGACGTGACGCGACAGGTTGATCGACGCGAGGTTGCACACCGACACGTTGTCGCGGTCCTGCGGGAGGCAGATCTCCGTGCACAGGTTCGACAGGTGGATCGTGCCGGTGTTGTGGTTGAGCGCCCGGGTGTTGACCGTGTCCTTCCAGGTCAGCCACGGGTGCGACGTCGTCTGCAGGCTCACCAGGATCGCGCGCAGCTGTTCGCGCGCCTTCAGCCGCTTGTGCCGCAGCTCCCCGGCCTCGGCCAGCGCCACGCACTCGGCGTACCGGCGGCTGAAGGCGCTGCCGGTCAGCTCGACGAGGTCCGGCACCTCGAGCGGGTCGAACAGGTACCAGTCGGCGTCGGCCTCGACACGCTTCATGAACTCGTCGGAGATCCAGACCGCCGTGTTCGCCGTGCGCGTGCGTCGGTACGGGTCGCCGGAGTTCTGGCGCAGGTCGAGGAACTGCGAGAAGTCGAGGTGCCAGTTCTCCATGTAGAAGCACAGCGCGCCGAACTTCTTGCCGCCCCGGCTCACCGCGCGCAGCGTCGAGTCGATGGTGTGCATGAACGGGATCGGGCCGGTGGACGTGGTGTTGTTCGAGCGGATGGGCGAGCCCTCGGCCCGCAGCTTGGTGACGGAGAGGCCGATCCCGCCCGTGCCCTTCGTCAGCCACATGACGTCGCGCACGCTCTTGGCGATGTGCTCGATGTCGTCCTCCATCTGCATGACGAAGCAGTTGGAGAGCTGGCTGTACGACGTCCCCGCGTTCACGAGCGTCGAGCCGGCGGCAAGGTACTCCAGCCGCGACATCTTGTCGTAGAACGCGAGAGCAGCCCGGGTCGGGTCTTCCTCGTTCAGGGACAGGCCCATCGCGACGCGCATCCAGAAGAACTGCGGCACCTCCAGCGGCGTGCCGTCGGGCTCGCTGATCATGTAGCGGTTGCGCATCGTCTGCGCCCCGACGTAGCGCAGCAGGTCGTCGCGGTCCGGGTCGAGCGCGGCGCCGAGCACCTCGAGGTCGAACAGCTCGCCGAGTCGCTCGTCGAGCAGCCCGAGCTCGACACCCCGCAGGATCGAGGCGACGAACGCCGGGCCGTGGAAGCTGTAGACCTCGTCGCGCGTGACGCCCTCGCCGAAGACCTTCTTGTACAGCGTCTTGATCAGCAGACGCGCGGCGATGGTGTCGAACGCCGGGTCGTCCTTGACGTTCTGCAGCGCGACGCCGATGACCGCCTCGTCGAGCTGCTCGCTGGTGATGCCGTCGAACAGCGTGATCTCCAGCTCCGACCGGAGCTGGGTCGCACGTGCGACGCTGTACCCATTCTCCGCCCAAGGCCCGGAACCCCTGCCGGGATCGAGGCCGGCGGCGGCCTCCTCGATGGAACGGGCGATCTCGTACCCGTCGTACGGCGCGCGAGCACCGTCGCGCTTGATGACCGTGATCGTCATCGGTTCACCCCTCGTGAACTCGTCGTGACGCAGAGTCCACGGTCGCGGGGTGGAGAGGGCCGGTCGTCGACCTGATCCCCTGACCTTCCCACGAGGTCGCGGACCCCCGCCGATGGCGGCGGGGCACTGGCAGGTCTTCGGACTCGTGAGCCAGGCACTCGCGTGCCGCCTACTGTCCGTCGCTTCCCAGATCGGCCGATCCAGTGCTGATGACGGAGGTCGTTCCCACTCACCGCTGCGGGGCAGTCCCGGATTCCCACCGGGTTCCCTCTTGCGACGACTCCCCTGGCTGAGGAGCCGAACCAGCTGCACTCGACACGATATACGACGAACTACAGCGATGTAACCCCAAGATGTTGGGTCTACCGGCGTGCGAGGGCGAACAGGGCGTCGACGTCCAGGTGCTCCTCGGCGAGGTCGCCGAGCAGGTCGAGCCGCTCCTCCCGGGCAGCGGCGAAGCTCCGGTCCGACGGCGCCCACGTCCGGCCGACCGCCGCAGCGACCTCCGCGAGGAGATCCCGCCGGAACGCGTCCGACTCCAGGACGCCGTGGCGCATCGTCCCGAGCACGTGGCCCTGCCGCACGCCACCCCGGAACGCTTCGCCGGAGCCGACGGACGTCACCCCGTGGTGGATCTCGTAGCCCGCGTCGTCGTGCAGGCGCAGCACCTTCTCCGCCGAGAACCTGGTGACGACGTCGAGCAGCCCGAGCCCGTCGGCTTCCGCCCCGGCGACGCCCTCGACGCCCCCCGGGTCGCTGATGGTGCGGCCGAGCATCTGGTAACCACCGCAGATGCCGAGCACCGGACGTCCCGCCGCGGCGTGGTCGAGCACCGCCCGGTCGAGCCCGCGCGAGCGCAGCCAGGCGAGGTCGGCGAGCGTGGCCCGCGTGCCCGGCAGCACGAGCAGGTCGGCGTCGGCGAGCCCGCGCGGGTCGGAGACGAGCGTGACGTCGACGCCCGGCTCGATCCCGAGCGCGTCGACATCGGTGGCGTTGCTGATGCGTGGGAGGCGGACGACCGCCACCCGCAGGGCGTCGGACGCGTCCGACCGGCGGCCGCTGACGGCGAGCGTGTCCTCGGAGTCGAGCCAGAGGTCCGGGTGCCACGGCAGCACGCCGTGCACCGGGCGACTGGTGAGCTCGGCGATCCGCTCGAGACCCGGCTCGAGCAGGGCGCGGTCGCCGCGGAACTTGTTGACGACGAACCCGGACACCAGTCGCTGGTCGGCGTCGTCGAGCAGCGCCAGCGTGCCGTAGAACGCCGCGAACACGCCGCCGCGGTCGATGTCGCCGACGACCACCACCGGCAGCCGGGCGTGCTGCGCGAGTCCCATGTTGACGAAGTCGCCGGCCCGCAGGTTGATCTCGGCCGGGCTCCCGGCGCCCTCGCAGACGACCACGTCGTAGCGCGACGCGAGGTCGTCGTACGCCGCGAACGCGGTCTCGGCCAGGTGCGTCCGGCCGCCGACGAACTCCGTCGACGAGATCTCTCCCGCCGGCCGGCCCATCACGACGACGTGGCTCCGCCGGTCGCCCCCGGGCTTGAGCAGCACCGGGTTCATCGCGACCTCCGGCTCCGCCCCCGCAGCCAGGCTCTGGATCCACTGCGCCCGCCCGATCTCCTCGCCGTCCCCGACGACCATCGAGTTGTTGGACATGTTCTGCGCCTTGAACGGCGCGACCGTGATCCCACGTCTGGCGAACGCCCGGCACAACGCCGTGGTGACGACGCTCTTGCCCGCGTCCGAGGTCGTCCCAGCGACCAGCAGTCCGCTCACGGGCCCAACTGTATGGACCTGCGGCACCCCCGGATTCGCGAGTAGCGTGTCGCCATGACGCTGTCAGACGAGGTCCGGATCGCCCTGGACGGCAAGTGGCGCCACGTCCGCGAGCAGTCTCGGATCGAGCTCGCGAAGATGGACCTCGCGTTCGACCACGACCTCAGCCTCGACGAGGCGCGGGAGCGGACGTTCCGCCAGCTCAAGGAGCTGGTGCCCACCGGCATCCCGGCCGCGGGCTTCAGCCCGGAGTACGGCGGCGCCGGCGACCCGGGCATGGCGGTCACCGGCATCGAGATGCTCGCCCAGTTCGACCTCTCGCTGATGGTCAAGGCCGGCGTCCAGTGGGGCCTGTTCGGCGGTGCCGTCGAGAACCTCGGCACGAAGGTCCACCACGACGCGTACATCCGCGACCTGATCAACCTCGACCTCGTCGGCTGCTTCGCCATGACGGAGTCCGGCCACGGCAGCGACGTCCAGAACCTCGAGACCACCGCCACCTACGACCCGGCCACCGAGGAGTTCGTCATCCACTCCCCGACGCCGAGCTCCCGCAAGGACTACATCGGCAACGCCGCCAAGCACGCCACGATGGCCGCCGTGTTCGCCCAGCTCGTCACCCGCGGCGAGTCGTACGGCGTCCACTGCTTCCTGGTGCCGATCCGCGACGACAAGGGCCGGGACCTGCCCGGCGTCACGACGTCGGACTGCGGGCACAAGGGCGGCCTCGGCGGCGTCGACAACGGCCGCATCGTGTTCGACCAGGTCCGCATCCCGCGCGGCAACCTGCTCAACCGGTACGGCCAGGTCGACGAGGGCGGCGCCTACTCCTCGCCGATCGACGACACCGGTCGCCGCTTCTTCACGATGCTCGGCACCCTCGTGCGCGGACGCGTGAGCGTCGGCGGCTCGGCGAGCGCGTCGGCGGAGGTCGCCCTGAGCATCGCCGGCCGCTACGCGCTCAAGCGCCGCCAGTTCGGTCCCGAGCCCGGCGTCGAGATCCTGCTCGCCGACTACCGGATGCACCAGCGCCGGCTCCTGCCGCTGATCGCGCGGTCGTACGCCTACCGCTTCGCGCAGAACCAGCTCGTCGCACGCATGCACCGCCTGCAGATCACCGACGACGCCGACCCCCAGCAGAAGCGTGAGCTGGAGAGCCGCGCCGCCGGCCTCAAGGTCGTGCAGACCTGGCACGCGTCGCACGCCATCCAGGAGTCGCGCGAGCTGTGCGGCGGCGCCGGCTACCTCGCGGAGAACCGGCTCACCACGCTGCGCGGCGACGTCGACGTGTTCACGACGTTCGAGGGCGACAACCACGTCCTCCTGCAGCTCGTCGCCAAGGAGCTCCTCACGGCGTACGCCGCCGAGGTGGGCGGCCTCGATCCCGTCGGCATGGTGCGGTTCGTCGCCGGCACCGTGGCCGACGTCGTCAAGGAGCGCACCGCGGCGTCGCAGCTGATCCAGCGCCTCATCGACGCCCGGCCCGGCAACGACGACGACCACGACCTGCTCGACCTCGGCACCCAGCTGAACCTGTTCGAGGACCGCGAGCAGCACGTCATCGAGACCGTCGCCCGCCGCTTGCAACGCGCCACCAAGGCCGATGACGACGACGAGGCGTTCCGGATCTTCAACGGCGCCCAGGACCACCTGATCCGCGCCGGCCGGGTGCACATCGACCGCGTCGTCCTCGAGGCCTTCACCGCCGGCATCGGACGGTGCGAGGACGAGGAGGCGCAGGAGCTGCTCCGCGACGTCTGCACGCTCTACGCGCTGAGCACGATTGAGGAGGACCTGGCCTGGTTCCAGGGTCACAACCGGTTGAGCGACCAGCGCGCCAAGGTCGTGACCAGCGAGGTGAACGCGATGTGCGAGAAGCTGCGTCCGCACCTGCTGACCCTCGTCGAGGGCTTCGGCGTGCCGGAGGAGTCGCTCGGCGCCGCCATGCTGCAGGATTGACCGACCACCGAGGGGGAATCACATGACCATCCGTTCCGTGGCGCGACTCGCGCCGCTCGTGCTCGCCGCCGGCCTGCTGACCGCCGCCGGCAGCGCGACCACCACCACCGCGTCCGCGGCGTCGCCCGGTGCGGCCGCTTGCCAGGACACGCACAGCGCGGCGCGCGTGAAGCCCGGCGCCAAGGCCCAGGAGCCCGAGCTCTACCCGAAGAACGAGGCCAACGCGTACGGCGTCATCAAGGACCGCCCGCGGCTCGCGAACGGCAGCGTGCACGTCCGCACCGTGTTCCACATGGTCGGCGAGGACTCGTTCACGACCGCCGAGAAGAACCGCTGGACCACGCTGATCAACGCCCAGATGAAGGTGCTGAACGACTCGTACTCCGGCAAGACCGCGGCCACCGCGGCCAACACCCCGTTCCGCTTCGACCTCGACCACGTCACCTGGACCGTCAACCCGGCCTGGTACCACGTCGAGCCGGGCAAGAAGGGCGCCGAGCGCGACATGAAGAACGCGCTCCACGAGGGCGACGCGAAGACCCTCAACGTGTACGCGGCCGACATCGGCGGCGGACTGCTCGGCTGGGCCTACTTCCCGAACCAGTACAACCCCGGCCACGACATCTTCGACGGAGTCGTGATGCTCGACGAGTCCATGCCCGGCGGCACGGCCGGCAAGTACGCGTTCGGCGACACCCTCACGCACGAGGTCGGCCACTGGCTGATGCTGGAGCACACGTTCCACAGCGGCTGCTCGGCCGCCGGCGACTACGTGGCGGACACCCCGCGCGAGGCGATCCCGCAGTTCGACTGCCCGGTCGGCGCGAACACGTGCACCGCCCCCGGCGACGACCCGATCCACAACTTCATGGACTACTCGCAGGACACCTGCATGTACGAGTTCACGCCCGGCCAGGCCGAGCGCATGAGCGACGCCTGGCGCCAGTTCCGCAGTCACAGCTGAGCGTCACGGGTACAGGTACAGCACGACTCCGTCGACACGCACCCGCTTGGACGAGGCGGAGACGAGCTTGAGGTCACCGCTCACCGGGCTGGAGAGGGTGACGTTGCGCGTGACCTTGGCCGTCTTGGAGCACTTGAGGCTGAAGGTTGCCAGTCGCGTGGAGCCGATGTAGACCTTCACCGATCCCTCCTTCGGCCCGCAGTACGCGAGCAGCCGGAACTGCTTGGCGCGCTGGTTCGACCGCTTCAGGGTCGCGCCCGTCGCCTTCAGCTGCGACTCGGTGCCCGACATGGCACCGGACGTGGAGACGCGCCGGACTGTGCCCTTGGCGCTGAGGCTCCGGTCGTCGTAGGGCGACGTCGAGCAGGTTGTCCCTGACCACGGCGAGAAGGTGCCGACGACGTCGGTCGCGCGGACCCGGAAGCAGATGTTCTCTCCGGCCGAGAGGGTCCGCTTCACCGACGTGACGGTCAAGAGTGACCACGACGACGGCGTCGTCCAGCTCCCGAAGGCGCCGCCGGAGGTGGCCCGCCGGTACGAGAGCTCGTAGCCGAGGACCGGGGCCGTTCCGGCCTTGGCCGCGTACGAGATGGTGGCCGTCGCCGACGGCTTCGACATCGTGCGCGGTGACGACTTGACGCTGGTGATGGTCGGTGCAGTGATCGCGTCCGACGCCACCCAGCCCAGATCGACGCGACGCGGCATGCTGCCGGTGTCCAGGTAGACGAGCCCACGATCCACGTCGTCGACAGCCGGGTAGACGTTCCAGTTCGCCGGGCCGTACGAATGCTTCGTCCCCGCGCCGGCCAGCTCGCGCACCGCGACCACCGTCCGGTCGTCCTGGTCGGTCTCGAACCAGGCCACGAAGCCTTGACCCAGCCACGCGACGCTCTTCGGGATGGTCACCGGAGCAATCAGTCCGACGGTGTCGATGACCCGCGTCCATCCGTTGTCGCAGCTCAGCGCCACCCAGCGACCATGTGCCTGGATGCTCGACCCCGCACCCTCGCACGTCACCCCGGTGGCTACTTGGCGCGTCTTGCCGGTGAGCGCGTTCGTGCCGACGAGGCTGGCGCCGTCGGAGACCCCGTGCCAGTACCACTGGCCGTCCAGAGCCGTGGGATCGTCCGATCCCCACGCCGCGAGGCGCGTCCCGGTCTTGACCACCTCGACGACCTGGGTGGTGATGCCGCCCGAGGAGACCCTGCGCGACATCAGCGTTCCGCCATGGCCCAGGACCGGCGCACCGAAGAGACTCTGGACATCCTTCGTCCCGGTGTCCCACGTCAGGCGGTACGTGCCGTTCGACGGCTGGGCGTCCACCTCGCTGAGGAGCGTCCCGCCGGCGAAGTCCACGACTGTGCCGGTCGCGGGTCCACCGGCAGGAGTCGAGACGCCCGGCGCGAGCTGCGTCGACCACGACTGGCTCCCCGCGGCCTGGGCGAGGTAGACCCGGTTCGTCTGGTCCGGCTCGGACCACAGACCGGCGACGCGACCGCCGCTGAGCCACACGCGATCCAGCGGCTTGCCCAGGACGGGCAGGGCGGCAATCGTCGTCAGGGCCGACCCAGGGCCGACGGCGGCGATGCGCCCGGCTCCGGTGTCCGCCGTGGCGACGACGATGCGGCCGTCGGGGGTCGAGGCGGTGGACCCGACCCCGAGAGCCACGTTGGGCTGCGGAGCGTTCGCGACGAGATCAATGGGGCGGACGGCCTCCCGGTCCGGCGTGCCCCCGGTCGGGATCCAGCGACCGGCGATGCCTGTGCCGAAGGGCAGCAGCGTGACCGCACTGGCGAAGCCCGCCACCGTCAGGGCCTGAGTCTCGCCGCCGGACCGCTCACGCCACTCCACGCGGAAGTGGGTCGGGTCACCTGGGATCGCCTTTTTCCAGAAGACGCGCGTGGGACCGACGACGTCGGGCAGAGTGCCCTGGAACGGCTTGAAAGAGCCGTCGGTGACGTCCACCTCGTGCACGACGCCCGCGGTGTCCTGCACGTAGGCCGTGTCACCGAGGGAGCGGACCCGGACGCCGGTGTTGATCTCCAGCGCGATCGGCACGGCCGCGGTCACACCCGAGGTCGTCCGGAGCCGTCCTTCGCACACACCGGACTGCGGCAGGCACGTCAGGAGCCACGAGCCACCGGCTGCGATCACGCTCTCGGTGGGACCGGCGGTCAGCGTGTGCACGACAGCCTGGGTCGCGGGGTTGTAGACCACGAGGCGGTCCAGCTTCCCTTGGGGCTGCGACGCCACGACCCGGTAGACGACGTCGTGGTCCAGGCGCAGTGAGCCGAGGTCCGTGTTGTCCTCGCCCGGGAAGGTGCCGACCAGCGCTCCGTCGGAGATGCGGCGGATCTGAAGGTCCGGCTTGCCGTCGATCCGCGGCTGCCCATAGGCGTAGGCGACGAGAGTGTCTGACGCCGACTTCATGGCGTCGGTGAGGTAAGGCGTCGCGGGACGCGGGCTCAGCAGCGTTCCCTGCTCCGGGGCGTCCGCCGCTGTCGACGACGCGCCACCCAAGACGGACGCGGTGGCGGCCAGCGCGACGCCCGCCACGAACAGCCGAGACTTCTTCACGGGTCATTGAAGCATCCAACGAGCCGTGAAATGGGCCTTTTGCTGCACCGACCGGTCAGCCTCGAATCAGCGCGCGAGGCGGCGGAGGACGTCGGCCGCCGTCTCCTCCGTGCCGGCGGCGTAGCCCGTGCCGGCCCAGAGGTTGACGTGCTCGAAGAGGCCGCGGTCGGCCGCGGCCTTGCGGAGCGGACTGGTCAGGTGGTGCACGGCCGGGTAGCCCACGGGCGCCTCGGCGTCGAACCACTCGATGAACTCGTTGCGGATGCCGCGCGCCGGGCGCCCCGAGAACGCGCGCGTGACAGTGGTCTCGAGGCCGTGCTCGATGCCGTGCGCGATGCCGGCCCTCGTCGTGGCTGACGTGCCGCTCTCCGGTGACCGCAGCAGCACGGACCCGACGGCGACCGCCTCGGCTCCGGCGTCCAACGCCGCTCGCACGTCGCCCGCGGCCGCGATCCCACCTGCTGCCCAGAGGGGAAGCTCGACCCCGGCACGGATCTCCCTCACCACCTCCGTCAGGACCGTCTCGGCCGAAGCGAATCGTGGGGTGAAGGTGGCGGAGTGGCCGCCGGCGGCGGAGCCCTGCACGACGAGCCCGTCGACGCCCGCGGCAGCCGCCTGCCGCGCCTCGTCGAGCGACGTCACGGTCTGCAGCACGACGGTGCCCTTCTCGCGCAGCTGCTCGATCGCCGCCTCCGGCGGGAGCCCGAACGTGAGGCTGACGACCGGGACCGGGTCGTCGAGCAGCAGCTGCAGCTTCGCCTCCCAGGCGTCGTCGTCCTCGCGCGGCAGGATGCCGAGGACGTCGACGCCCAGCGGCGACATGATGTCCGCGAGCTTGCGGGCGTAGTCGGCGTACTCGGCGCGGACGACCGGCTCAGGATTCGGCGCGAACACGTTGACGCCGAAGACGTCGGTCTCCTGGCGCACCGCGGCGACCTGGGCGGCCAGCTGGTCGGCGGTCTTGTAGCCCGCGGCGAGGAACCCGAGTCCGCCTGCCTGCCGCGCGGCGACCACCAGCTCGGGCGTGCTCGGTCCGCCGGCCATCGGCGCGGCGACGACAGGCAGGGTCACGCCGAGGTCCTGAAGCATCGCTCAGTCCTCGAAGTCGTCGGACCGCAGGCGGCGGAGCAGCTCGTACGCCTCGACCTGGTGGCTCTCGTCGAGCGACCCGACGGCGAAGTCGATCTCGGTGAGCGCCCGGGTGGCCGACTTCAGCACCCGGCGGCCGGCCGGGGTGAGCGAGACGTAGATGCGGCGACGGTCGTCGGGGTCCGTCGCGCGTTCGACCAGCTCCTGGGACTCGAGCCGGTCGACGAGGCTCGTCACCGAGGTCGGGTGCACCATCAGGCGCTCCCCGATCTTGCTCATCGGCAGGCGGCCGTCCCTGCTGAAGGAGATGAGCCGCAGCACCTCGTACCGCGCGAACGTGATGCCGTGCGGACGCACGGCGGCGTCGAGGGCGGACAGCACGATCTGCTGGACGCGCATGATCGACGTCGCGAGACGCATCGAGACGTCGTCGCCGACGTGCTCGCGCCACAGCTCCCCGGCACGCTCGATCGGGTCGAAGGCCAGCTTCCGCGTGGACGGCATGGCGCCAGCATACGCACGACTCGACAATACTTGGAAGTCCAACTATCGTGTTTCCTATGTATGAGCCGCGCCATCCCGTCCGCTTCGTCACGGCCTCGAGCCTGTTCGACGGACACGACGCGAGCATCAACATCATGCGGCGGATCCTGCAGTCCCAGGGCGCGGAAGTGGTGCACCTCGGGCACAACCGGTCCGTCGCCGAGGTCGTCAGCGCGGCCATCGAGGAGGACGTCCAGGGCGTCGCGGTCAGCTCGTACCAGGGCGGCCACATCGAGTACTTCGAGTACCTCGTGGAGTCGCTGCGCGAGCAGGGCGCCGGCCACGTCAAGGTGTACGGCGGCGGAGGCGGCGTCATCGTGCCGGAGGAGATCGCCCGGCTGCGGGAGTCCGGCGTCACGATCTTCTCCCCCGACGACGGCCACCGGCTCGGCCTCGCCGGGATGATCAACACGATGATCGAGGCCTGCGACCGCGACCTCTGGTCCGACGACGGGCCCGCGCACCTCGACGCCGTGCGTGCGGGCGACCGCGCCGCCGTCGCGCGTGCCATCACCGGGGCCGAGGGCGGGCACCTCGACGACGAGTTCCTGTCCGCCGTCCGCTCGGCCGCCGAGGCGTCGAGCGCTCCCGTGCTCGGCATCACCGGCACCGGCGGGTCGGGCAAGAGCTCGCTCACCGATGAGCTGGTCCGCCGCTTCCGCACCGACCAGCAGGACAAGCTGCGCATCGCCGTCCTGGCCATCGACCCCACCCGGCGCAAGGGCGGCGGCGCGCTGCTCGGCGACCGCATCCGCATGAACGCCCTCGACGGCGACCGCATCTACTTCCGCTCGATGGCCACCCGCGGCGGCCACGAGACCCCGGAGAACCTCCCGGACGTCATCGCCACGCTGAAGGCCGCCGGCTTCGACCTCGTCATCATCGAGACCCCGGGCATCGGGCAGGGCGACGCCGGCATCGTGCCGTTCGTCGACCGCTCCCTCTACGTCATGACGCCGGAGTTCGGCGCCGCGTCACAGCTGGAGAAGATCGACATGCTCGACTTCGCCGACGTCGTCGCCATCAACAAGTTCGAGCGCCGCGGCGCCAAGGACGCACTGCGCGACGTCGGCCGCCAGCTGGTGCGCAACCGCGAGGCGTTCGGGTCCAAGCCCGAGGACATGCCGGTGTACGGCACGTCGGCCGCCACGTTCAACGACGACGGCGTCACCGCGCTGTACCAGCACCTGGGCGCCCTGCTGCGTGACGAGGGCCTCGAGCTGGCCGAGGGAACGCTGCCGCACGTCGACACGAAGGTGTCCAGCGACTTCGCCGCCATCGTCCCCGCCGAGAAGGTCCGCTACCTGTCCGAGATCGCCGAGACCGTCCGCGGCTACCACGCGGAGACCGAACGGCTGGTCGAGGCGGCCCGCCGGGTGCAGGCATTCGAGACCGTCCGCAAGGAGATCGAGAGCGACGAGCTCGACCAGAAGCTGGAGGAGGCCCGCCGCGACCTCCCCCGGGAGATCGCCGAGCAGATCGAGGCGTGGCCCGAGGTCGTGGAGTCGTACTCCGGCGACGAGCAGGTGGTGGTGGTTCGCGACAAGGAGATCCACACGACCCTGCGGCGCGAGTCGCTGTCCGGGACGCACGTGCCCCGCGTCGCCCTCCCCCGCACCACCGACCACGGCGCACTCGTCTCGTTCTGGCGCCGCGAGAACCTGCCCGGGTTCTTCCCGTTCACCGCGGGCGTCTTCAAGTTCAAGCGCGACGGCGAGGACCCGGCCCGCATGTTCGCCGGCGAGGGCGACCCGTTCCGCACCAACCGCCGGTTCAGGCTGCTCTCCCACGACGGCGAGGCCGACCGACTCTCCACCGCGTTCGACTCGGTGACGCTGTACGGCCGCGACCCGGACCTCCGGCCCGACGTCTACGGCAAGGTCGGCACGTCCGGCGTCTCCGTCGCCACGCTCGACGACATGAAGGCCTTGTACGACGGGTTCGACCTGCTGTCGCCGTCGACGTCGGTCTCGATGACGATCAACGGCCCCGCGCCCACCGTCCTGGCGTTCTTCCTGAACACCGCGATCGACCAGGCCAAGGAGAAGGGCGTCAGCGCCGAGGAGGCGCTGCGCACGGTGCGCGGCACGGTGCAGGCCGACATCCTCAAGGAGGACCAGGGCCAGAACACCTGCCTGTTCTCCACCGAGTTCAGCCTGAAGATGATGGGCGACATCCAGGAGTGGTTCATCGAGCACGGCGTGCGGAACTTCTACTCCGTCTCCATCTCCGGGTACCACATCGCCGAGGCCGGGGCGAACCCCATCAGCCAGCTCGCGTTCACCCTCGCCAACGGGTTCACGTACGTCGAGTCGTACCTGGCGCGCGGCATGGACATCGACGACTTCGCGCCCAACCTGTCGTTCTTCTTCTCCAACGGCATGGACCCGGAGTACTCGGTGCTCGGCCGCGTGGCCCGTCGGATCTGGGCCGTCGCGATGAAGGAGCGGTACGGCGCGAACGAGCGCAGCCAGAAGCTGAAGTACCACGTGCAGACGTCCGGCCGCTCGCTCCACGCGCAGGAGATGGACTTCAACGACATCCGCACCACGCTGCAGGCGCTCATCGCCATCTACGACAACGCGAACAGCCTGCACACCAACGCGTACGACGAGGCCGTCACCACGCCAACCGACAGCTCGGTGCGCCGCGCGCTGGCGATCCAGATGATCATCAACCGCGAGTGGGGCGTCGCGATGAACGAGAACCCCACCCAGGGCGCGTTCCTCACCGACGAGCTCACCGACCTCGTCGAGGAGGCCGTGCTCCGCGAGTTCGACGCCATCAGCGAGCGCGGCGGCGTGCTCGGCGCGATGGAGACCGGCTACCAGCGCGGCCGCATCCAGGACGAGTCGATGCTTTACGAGCAGCGCAAGCACGACGGCTCGCTGCCGATCATCGGCGTCAACACGTTCCGCAAGCCCGACGAGGACGACGTCGCCCCGGTGGTCGAGCTGGCTCGCGCGACCGAGGACGAGAAGAAGTCGCAGCTCGACCGCGTCCGGGCGTTCCAGGAGGCGCACCGCGAGGAGGCCGCCGAGGCCCTCGCCCGCCTCAAGGAGGCTGCGCTCGCCGGCGAGAACGTCTTCGCCGTGCTGATGGACGCCGCCCGAGTCTGCTCCCTGCAGCAGGTGACCGAGGCGTTCTTCGAGGTCGGCGGCCAGTACCGGCGCAACGTCTGACCGCGCCGCCGGACATCCGCCTCTGGCACGATGGCAAGCGGCCGCAAGAACTCCTGGAGGGAAGACGCATGACCAGCGACGACGACACGCTCAGCCGGATCAAGGCTCTGATCGACGAGGAGCACGGACTCCGCAGCCGCAGGGAACGAGACGAGGTCGACGCCGCCGAGGAGCAGCAGCGCCTTCGCTCGATCGAGGTGGAGCTGGACAGGTGCTGGGACCTGCTGCGGCAGCGTCGTGCCCTCAGGGACGCCGGGAACGACCCGGACGCCGCGGCGGCACGCTCTGCTGCTGAGGTCGAGGGGTACCTCGGCTGAGATGAGCGACCTTCCCTCCTTCGACGACGTCTCCGCGCTTCCCGCACAGTTCGACGAGACGGTCCAGCCGGACCAGATCGACGAGAACGGCCACATGAACATCCGCCACTACTTCGGGTTCGCGTCGTGGGCCGTGTGGAAGGCGACCGAGGCGGCGGGCGTCGACCAGGCGTACATCGACGAGCGCGGCATGAGCTTCTTCACCGTCGAGCAGCACCTGCGCTACTACGGCGAGCTGCGACTGGGCGAGCGGTTCACCGTGCACTCGCGTCTGCTGGAGCGCTCCGGCCGTGCGGTCCACGCGATGGCGTTCGTGCTCGACCAGGAGCGAGAGCAGCTGGCCAGCACGTTCGAGCTCGTCTACGTCCACGTCGACATGGCCGAGCGCAAGGCCGTGCCGATCCCCGAGGACGTCGCGAAGGCCCTGGACGCCGACATCGCCGATCACGACGCGCTCGGCTGGGCCGCCCCGGTCTGCGGCGCGATGGGCGTTCGCCGGTAACACCGTGGAAGACCCCCGGGGCGTGCTCGAGCAGGAGCGTCAGACGACTCTCGCTCGGCTGGCGACCCTGACCGGCGACTTCGACCAGCTCGTCGCCGCGTCGGAAGGCAGCAACGCCGACGACGAGCACGACCCCGAGGGCGCGACCATCGCCTTCGAACGATCCCAGCTCGAGGCGCTCGTACACCAGGCGCGGACGTACCTCGCCGAGATCGACGCCGCCTTCGCCCGTCTGGCCGCCGGCACCTACGGGATGTGCGAGCGATGCGGGGGGCTGATGCCCAAGGATCGTCTGCGGGCTCGGCCGACGGCCAGGACCTGCGTCAGCTGTGCGTCGGGCTGATCACTTATCGGAACCGAGCGCGTCGCGGCATGAGCGAGCGCTTTGATCTAACTGCGCGCGGACTGAGCCAACTCGCACAGCGTGGCTCCGAGCGGAGCCGTCAGCTTCCATTCATCGACAACGACCCGTGCCGCGGATTCCAGCGCCGCTACGGCTGCGGTGCGGTTGCCGCTCGCGGCGGCGTCGGCGGCAGATCGCAATAGTGCGCTCACTGCCGCCAGCGACTCGTCTGAGGCGCCCGTAGCTCGAGCGGCCAACTCCACGAGCTGCTCCGATTCGACCGCCTCGCACAGATCGGATATCTCCTGCGGAAGCGTGGCGTCCACTAGGTATGCAGCCAGCGGACCGTACTTGGGGCGACGGCGCCACCACCACCCGTCGTTCGAATCGAGGCGATAGAAGTTGGCAAGGCGCTGGCCGTCGTCTGCTTCCGTCGCCTGCCGGAACGCCGCGTCGCCGGCGGCGACTTGAGCCTCCACCTCTCGGCGCAACTCGTCCTTCGCGAGTCCTAACACCGTCTCTAGGTAGTCGCGCGAGCAAAGGTCGTTTGTGTAGTCGTCGATCGTCGCCTCATACGAGGCGAGTTCGTGGCCCAAACGCAACCACGTATGCAATTCGCGAAGAATGCTTGTGCTGCCAGACCACCCCGCGGCGCGCATGACGGCCTGAATCTCAAGGACCTCCGGATCATCGGGCATCACCATGACTCGAGTATCGGCGACTACCATCGCAGCCGCGTTCACTTCGGCACGAGTGCGCACTACGCGGCATGAGCGGACGACTTTTTGTGCTGAACGAGTTGCTCGATGCTGACCTCAGAACGGCTCGACATCGAAGAGACTGCCTGTGTGGCTCTGCAGCAGGAAGTGGCGCTTGACGACGGCGCTCGGATCACAAGGTTCCCGATCGGTCTCGCCTACGGAAAAGTGTTCCTGAGTTTCGCAGCGCAGGCTGGTTGTCGCGGGTACGGCGAAGACGGGTTCTCTAGCTTGCGCCATGTGCGCGTCGAACAGAACGGGCAGATTGTTCCTCCTGGTGGTGGGGGAGGGGGTGGGAGCGACGATCTCTGGACCGACCACATCGAGTTCGACCTCAACGACTTCCAGGGCTCAGTCTTCGACATCGTCTACTTCGACGACTCGGGAGAAGTGGCCCGCGAGACGGTCGATCTCGACGACATTCGACCTCAGTTCGAGTGGCGAGTCCAGGCTCCGCGACGCATTCAACTCATGAACGAGTACGGAGTTGAATGGCCACTTTGGGAAGATGAACACACGTCTCCCGACGACTATCCCCAACTCACTAGCTCGCTCGTGGACGAACTCCGCGCATGGGCGAAGGCTTTCCTGGAGCACTTCGACTGGAAGACGGGCTGGCCAACAGATTTCGATTCTGAGTACCACCGGCTCGAAGGCCGGCGACTCGCGGAACGCCTCAGGTCCGAGCTTGGTGACGACTTCGTCGTGACCTTCGACGACTGGACGTCACCAGCCGAATGAGAGTTCGCACATCGCGGCTACTTGTTTCATTGACGGCACGGCCGGGGTCTGACGAGGCTCGGTTGAGGTGGTCGGGGTTGTCGCTCCCATTGCGGCTGCCCACGGATCGCGTGTGGCTCACTCATGGCCTGCGCTG
>NZ_VDUX01000004.1 GCF_008039565.1 Aeromicrobium terrae | reverse complement strand
CCCCCAGCTTGCTGGCGCTCGCGGGGGCACTCGACCACCGGAGCGGCTCGGTGATCGTGTGCCTGCGAGGTCTGCGAGCGGGTGTTTCGAGATCACCGTTGCTGGTGGTCTCGATACACCCCCAGCTTGCTGGCGCTCGCGGGGGCACTCGACCACCGGAGCGGCTCGGTGATCGTGTGCCTGCGAGGTCTGCGAGCGGGTGTTTCGAGATCACCGTTGCTGGTGGTCTCGATACACCCCCAGCTCGCTGGCGCTCGCGGGGGCACTCGACCACCGGAGCGGCTCGGTGATCGAGTGCCTGCGAGCTCTGCGAGCAGGCGTATCGAGATCACCCTCGCTTGAAGTCCTTCTTGGCCAGTCCTGGCAACGCTTCGAAGTCGCCCCGGATGAGGGCCTCACGCTTCTTGCGCGACCAGTTCTGCACCCGCTTCTCGAGCCAGAAGGCCTGACCGACGTTCTCGCACTCGACCGCGTAGACAAGCTCCACAGGGCGCCGATGCTTCGTGTACTCGGCTCCGAGTCCGTTCTGGTGCTGCCACAGACGGTGCTTGATGTTTCTGGCGCTGCCGACGTAATAGGAGTCGTCGGAGCATTTGAGGATGTACATCCACGCCATCCGCGAATCCTGTCGACGACGCAAAGAGCAGTCGAGTCTGCCTTCCACAGTGGTGGTCTCGATTCCCCCACGGGCAGGCCCGCGGGAGGTGCCCCCAACGAAGTCGCTGGCGCTCGCTCGGCACTCGACCACCGAGTCACTCGCCTTCGTCGATGAGGCCGTGGCGCTTGGCCTTGTTGACCAGGCGGCGGACGTTCTCGATGCGGCCGCAGTCGTCGTCGATCTGGCGGTTGCGCTCGGTGGCGAACGCCTCGCCGAGCTCGGCCCGCAGCTGCTCGCCGGTGTCCTCGCGGGCGGGGTTGAGGATCGTCAGCTCCTCCTCGGTGAGGTGGTGGTTCACGACGCGGGCGAGCTCCTCGACGGCGTCGTCGAACTTCTGGGTGTCCGTGCCGGCGCACTCCAGCACCGCGAGGAGCGCCTCGTTGCCCTCGGCGTGCTCGTGCTCGCCGTGCTCGGCCTCGTCCTTGGTCACCGAGCTGGCCTTCTTCAGCCGCGGGTAGACGTGCTTCTCCTCCGCCTCGGCGTGGGCAACGTGCAGGGCGGCGAAGGCCTGCCGGACCGCGTCGCGGTCGGATGCCGTGCTCCGCAGCTGCCGGAGCAGGCGCTCGAACCGGTCATGGTCCTCGAGGATGAGGTCGACGACGTCGCCGGACGTGGGACGCCCGAGGTCGATGGCTGAGTCCATTCAGATCTCCTGTGGCGAATCCGGCGCGCTCTCGGGCTCGCCAGACGGTACGATGGAGGGGTCGTCCTCGGGACGAGCCTCGTGGTTCGGGTCGGGTTCGACAGGTACTGCGGTCATTGGTCGCCTCCTCACGCTCCATGCAGCCACGAGGGGCTCGCACCAGCAAGTCGGCAGCACGTCTGGCCGGCACGCCGCAGTGTTCCGCGGGCGTTCCTGCGTCCACGGCACGGCCGCTCATCCAAGGAGGAGCCTGTGGCCAACTCGGACACCCGCCGGTCGGGCAACCGTCGACGCTCGCGCGGCAACCGCCCAGCCGTCCAGCAGGAAGGACTCCTGCCGGTGCTGGCGAAGGCTGTCCGTGACGTGGAGAACGCCGTGCAGCGCGGACGCGTCACGGCGTCCACCCGATCGTCCTTCCAGGCCATCGGCTTGCTGGTGCGCGAGGAGCGCGCCCGCGCCAAGACCGACCCCGACCTCACCGACGCCCAGCGCACCGAGCAGATGAAGCGCCTCGACGGGCTCGGCACCATCCTGGCCAAGACCGCGGCGCGCGAACCCGGCCTCCTGGCCCTGCTCGCCGACGACGCCGAGGTGTCCGCCGAGACCAACGCGCTCCGGGCCGACCTGCTGGCCGCCGGCGGCGTCGCCGCCGAGGTCGAGGTGACCACGGAGGACGAGGCCGACGAGGTCGCCGCGCCCGTCGAGCGTCGCGTCGTGCCGCAGTCCGTCATGGCCCGTCAGCTCACCAACCCGTTCATGGCGCCCGACTTCAGCGCCGCCCAGCGGCCCGAGACCAAGACGGCCCGCCTCTCCACCTGGGAGCTCATCGAGCCGCTGCTCTCCTCGTTCGAGCGCGCGGCCGACGGTGCCGCCGCCTGCATGGCGCTGCCCGAGCCCATCGACCACGTCGGCGCCGGCCCCGAGCTGATGAAGCACCAGGCCGAGGTCGTCGCCGCGGCCGCCGAGGGCCACCGCACGTTCCTGCTCGCCGACGAGCCCGGCCTCGGCAAGACCGCCCAGGCACTCCTCGCCGCCGAGGCCGCCGACGCCTACCCGCTGCTCTGCGTGGTGCCCAACATCGTCAAGACCAACTGGGCGCGCGAGGCGGAGATCTGGACGCCCAAGCGCTCGGCCACCGTCGTGCACGGCGACGGCCAGGACGTCGACGGCTTCGCCGACATCGTCGTCGTCAACTACGAGATCCTCGACCGCCACATCGGCTGGCTCGGCACGTTCGGCTTCCGCGGCATGGTGCTCGACGAGGCGCACTTCATCAAGAACAAGACGTCGCAGCGTTCGCAGCACGCGCTCGAGCTGTCCGAGCGCATCCGCACCCGCACGGTGCGCCCGCTGCTGATGGCGCTCACCGGCACGCCGCTGATCAACGACATCGACGACTTCCGTGCCATCTGGCAGTTCCTGGGCTGGATCGACGAGAAGAAGCCCGGCCCGGAGCTCATGCACGCGCTGGAGGAGACCGGCCTGACGCCGCTCGACGCCGGCTTCTACCCGGCCGCGCGTCAGAGCGTCATCGACCTCGGCATCGTCCGGCGCCGCAAGGTCGACGTCGCGTCCGACATCCCCGCCCGCCGCATCGCCGACCTACCGGTCGAGCTCGACGGCGAGGAGGGCCGCTCCATCCGCGCCGCGGAGCAGGAGCTCGCCCGGCGCATGGTCGCCCGCTACCACCGCGTGCTCGCGGCCCGCGGCGACGAGGGCGTCGTCGACGGCATCGACCGCGAGCTCGTCCGCCAGGTCGCCGCGTGGGAGCGCGACGAGGCCAGCGAGTCCGGCGGCGACAACGTGTTCACCATGGTCCGCCGGATCGGCCGCGCCAAGGCCGGCCTCGCCGCCGACTACACGACGCAGCTCGCGCGCAGCGCCGGCAAGGTGGTGTTCTTCGCCAAGCACATCGAGGTCATGGACATCGCCGAGGAGGCGTTCACCCGCGCCGGCCTGCGGCACGCGTCGGTCCGCGGCGACCAGACGCCGAAGGCGCGCCAGGAGGCCATCGACGCCTTCACCAACGATCCCGACGTCTCGGTCGTGGTCTGCTCGCTCACCGCGGCCGGCGTCGGCCTGAACCTGCAGGTCGCGTCCAACGTCGTGCTCGCCGAGCTGTCCTGGACGGACGCCGAGCAGCGCCAGGCCATCGACCGCGTGCACCGCATCGGCCAGACCGAGCCGGTCACCGCGTGGCGCATCCTGGCCGCGCAGACGATCGACACCAAGATCGTCGAGCTCATCGACAGCAAGGCCGGGCTCGCCGCCCGCGCCCTCGAGGGCTCCGACGAGGAGGTCGGCGAGGCCGGCGACGTCCAGCTCGAGGCGCTCGTCGCCCTGCTCACCGAGGCGCTCGAGGTCAGTCCTTCCGCCGCCTGAGCGGCTTCGTCGCCGGTCCCTCCAGCACGTCGCCGTCTGCGGTGAACCGGGACCCGTGCAGCGGACAGTCCCAGGACTTCTCCTCGTCGTTCCAGTCGAGCGCGCCACCGAGGTGCGTGCACACGGTGGTCACCGTGCAGGACTCGCCGGACCCCTTCGGGAAGGTGTGGTCGCGGAGCCCCTCCGCCACCTGCGCGACCTGCGCGACGCCCACACCCGCGTTGATCCGCGCGATCTTCGCCGCACCTGCAGGCCGGGTGATGCGCCGGCCGATGGTGGTGGCCCACGACGGCTTGCTGCCGAGGATCTGGCCGGAGATCGTGCGTGCCGCGGCGATGCCGGCTGCCATGCCCCACTTGTCGTAGCCGGTGGCCATGTAGATGTGGCCGCCGCCGCGCGGCAGCTTGCCCATCTGCGGCAGCCCGTCGTGCGGGCTGTAGTCCTGCGCTGACCACGCGTGCGTCTCCATGGCACCGGGGAAGTGCTCGGCGGTCCACTGGCGGAGCCGGTCGACGTGGCCACGCTCGGAGTCGGTGCGTCCGACCGTGTGACCCTCGCCCCCGACCAGCAGTCGCCGTGACCCGTCGGGTCCGGCCGCGTCGCGGATCGAGCGGCTGTGCGCGGACCCGGCCGAGAGGAACATGCCGTCGGGCGCCGCGGCGCCGGTGAACGCGAGCGCGTACGAGCGCTTGGGCTCGACCTTGGCGAAGAACAGACCGCGGTCGAGGACCGGGACGCCCGTGGCGAGCACGATCTCCTTCGCGGTGAGCTCGGTGCCGTCGTCGAGAGTGGCGCGACGGGTGCCGGTGAGCGAGGCGCCCACCACGCGGCGGCCCTCGTGCACGCGTCCGCCGTGCTCGTGGATCTGGTCGACGAGCGCGTCGAGCACCGGCATCGGGTCGATCTGCGCCTGGTCCGGCAGGACCACGCCGCCGTGGAACGGGAACGGCACGTCCATGCTGTCCACCCAGTGGGTGTCGAGTCCCAGCGCCTGGCTGGCCTCGAGCTCTCGCCGCGCCGTGCCGATCTCGTCGGGCGACGCCGCGTACGTGATCGCGTCGCGTCGGTCGACGTCGACCCCGTGGTCCGCGCAGAACCGCAACAGCCACTGCTGGCCCTCCTCGCACGCGTCGAGGTACGCCCGGCACACGCGGTCGGACTGGCTGTGTCGCATCGAGCCGAGCTTCGTGCCCGGCAGCAGCGACACCTTGCCCGTGGTGTTGCCCGTCGTGACGGCGCCGACGTGCCGCGCCTCGACGACGAGCACGTCCCGGCCGGCCCGAGCGAGCATGAGGGCCGTGGCCAGCCCGGTGAGGCCGGCGCCCACGACGAGGTCGTCGACGGGCTGCTCCGGGTTCAGTGGGTCCTGGACCGGTTTCGACGGCCGGTCCAGCCACGGTGACGTCACAGCAGGTCCTCCTCCACGGTGCGCGCGAGCCGCAGCAGGACGCCGCCCTCGTGCTCGCGCACCTCGAGGATCTGGAGCGGGTCGCCCTCCGCGGCGAGGCGTTCGCGGAGCGCGTCGACCTGGGCGGTCGTGCCCAGCTGCAGCACCATCGCGCCGCCGACGGCCAGGTGAAGGCGCGCGGCCTGCACGCACGGCCAGGTCACGGCGAGCCCGTCGTCGCCGCCGTCGATGGCCAGCTCGGGGTCCGCCGGGTAGTTCCCGATCTCGGCGTGCGGCACCCACGGCGGGTCGGCGATGACGAGGTCGAACGTCTCGAACGTGTACAGCGCCTCCTCGATGTGCGCCTCGCGGACGTCGACCTGGTCCTCGAGCCCGGCGGCAGCCGCGTTCAGCAGCGTGTACGCGCAGGCCGCGGGGTTGAGGTCGACGGCGACGAGCGACGCGCCCGGGTGTCGTTCGTCGACCAGGCTCAGGGCGAGGAGGCCGATGTGCCCGGCGCCCGAGCAGAGCTCGAGGATGCGGGGACCGGGGGAGAAGCTGGGCACCAGGTCGGCCGCCCACTCGGACTGGGCCGCGGTCCACGGGCGGGGACGCAGGACGCGGTCGTCGAAGGCGATGATCAGGGGGCCGAACTCGATGGACTCTCGGGGGATCATCTCGGGCCCGCCGGTGGGAGGCGACGTCGGGACGTCGGGTGACTCGACACTCATCCGCCCTATGTGCCCCGTTTCACCGCTGGGGAAACGGGAACGAGCCAGATATGTCGTTCCCAGCGCAGCAGCAGGAGCCGCCCGGCCTCACCGCACCGATGGATCCGCAGCCCGACCACGGCGAGTTGTCGTACGCGGGCCACGCCCGGCTCGAGGGGAAGCGGGCGCTCATCACCGGCGGCGACTCCGGCATCGGACGGGCCGTCGCCATCGCCTACGCGCGCGAGGGAGCGGACGTTGCGTTCACGTACATGACCGAGGAGGTGGAGGACGCGAAGCAGACCGCGGCCCTCGTCGAGGAAGCCGGTCGTCGCGCGGTGGCGATCGAGGCCGACCTGCGCGACAGCAGCGAGTGCGACCGCGTCGTCCGTGAGTCCACAGAGGCCCTGGGCGGGCTGGACGTCCTGGTCAACAACGCCGGCTTCCAGATGGCCCGCGGCGGCGGCCTGGAGAGCATCGACGACGAGCAGCTCGACCGCGTGTTCCGCACGAATCTCTACGCCCTGTTCTGGATGACCCGTGCGGCCGTGCCGCACCTGCGGGAGTCGAAGGGCTGCATCATCAACAACGCGTCGATCCAGGCGTACGAGCCGTCGACCACGCTGCTCGACTACGCCGCCACCAAGGCGGCCATCAACAACGCGACGGTGAACCTGGCGGCCGAGCTCGGCCCGGACGGGATCCGCGTGAACGCCGTCGCGCCGGGCCCGATCTGGACGCCGCTTCAGCCCGCGACCCAGCCGGTGGAGAAGCTGGAGAAGTTCGGCGAGGACACCCCGCTCGGCCGGGCCGGCCAGCCCGCCGAGGTGGCGCCGGCGTTCGTCTTCCTGGCCGTCGACCAGGAGGCGGGCTACGTGTCCGGCACCGTCCTCGGCGTCACCGGCGGCAAGCCGGTGTTCTGACTAGGGGCGTTCGACCTCGCCGCGCCAGGCACCGGTCTCGGCGCCGTCGTGCGACTCGATGAACTCCTTGAACCGCTCGAGGTCGCCCTTCACGCGGTGGTCGAGGATGCCGGCGGCGTCGCCGACCTTCTCGACGAAGCCCTCGGGGTCGATGTCCATCTGGACCGAGACGCGGGTCTTGTTGTCGTCGAGGCGGTGGAACGTGACGACGCCCGCGTGCTCGGGGCCGTCGTCGGACTTCCAGGCGACCCGCTCGTCCGGGTGCTGCTCGGTGACTGTGGCGTCGAACTCGCGCGTCACGGGCCCGATCGAGGTGACCCAGTGCAGGTGGGTGTCGTCGAGCTGCTTGACCTCGTCGACGCCTTCCATGAACTGGGGGAAGGTCTCGAACTGTGTCCACTGGTTGTAGGCGGTGGTGACGTCGACGTCGACGTCGATGGAGTCGGTGATGGTGCTCATGGGCACTCCTTTCATCGGCTCCTGACCTGTACCCCGCCGCTTCCGGTTCAACCACGGTTTGCGACGGATGGGTTGGGTACGTCCTCGGCAACCGAGCTTCAGGAGGACCACATGCGAGCTGTCACGTGGCAGGGCAAGCGGAAGGTGTCCGTCGAGGACGTCCCGGATCCGACGATCCAGGAGCCGACCGACGCCGTCATCGAGATCACCTCGTCGGGCCTGTGCGGCTCCGACCTGCACCTCTACGAGGCGCTCGGGCCGTTCCTGCACCCGGGCGACGTCCTCGGCCACGAGCCGATGGGTCGCGTGGTGGAGAAGGGCTCGGCCGTGAGCAACCTGGAGATCGGCGACCGTGTCGTGGTGCCGTTCCAGATCTCCTGCGGCCAGTGCTTCATGTGCGACCGCGGGCTGCAGACCCAGTGCGAGGTCACCCAGGTGCGCGAGCACGGCAACGGCGCCGCGCTGTTCGGCTACACCGACCTCTACGGCGGTGTCCCCGGCGCGCAGGCGGAGTACCTCCGCGTCCCGCACGCCGACTACGGTCCGATCAAGGTGCCGGACGGCCCGCCGGACGACCGGTTCCTCTACCTCTCCGACGTCGCCCCCACCGCGTGGCAGGCCATCGAGTACGCCGAGGTGAAGGCCGACGAGACCCTGGCGATCCTGGGCCTCGGCCCCATCGGCGAGATGGCGGCTCGCATCGCGATCCTGCGCGGCATCCGCGTGATCGGGATCGACCTCGTGCCGGAGCGCCTCGCCCGCTCGGCCTCGCTTGGCGTCGAGACGATCGACCTGCAGTCCCAGGACGTCGTCGGCCAGGTGCTCGAGGCCACCAGCGGACGCGGCGCCGACGCCGTCATCGACGCCGTCGGCATGGAGGCGCACGGGTCGCCGGTCGCGGAGACCGGACAGAAGGCCGTCGGCATGCTGCCCGACGTCCTCGCCCGGCCGCTCATGCTGAACGCCGGCATCGACCGGCTCGGCGCGTTCAACCTCGCCATCGCGATCGCCCGGCGCGGCGCCACCGTGTCGCTGAGCGGTGTCTACGTCGGAGCCGTCGACCCGATCGACCTCAAGACGATCTTCGACAAGCAGCTGAGCCTGCGGATGGGTCAGGCGAACGTGAAGAACTGGGCCGACGAGATCCTCCCGCTCGCCGAGAACGACCAGGACCCGCTCGGGCTGGAGGGCTTCGCCACCCACCACGTCTCGCTCGAGGAGGCCCCGAAGGCGTACCAGATGTGGCAGGAGAAGGCGGACGGCGCCATCAAGATGGTCTTCACCCCCTGACGGGGGTGGGGCCGTCGGCGCTCAGGAGAGACAGCCGATGCAGCAGGTGGCCCGCGGGAACGCCTGCATGCGAGCCCGGGGAATCGTCCGCCCGCACTGCTCACAGATGCCGTAGAGCCCGGCGTCGAGGCGGTCGATGACGTGCTCGGTCTGCTCGAGGACGGCTCGGGTGTTGTCGGCGCGGAAGGTGTCGGTGATCAGGCCGACCTGCTTGTCGGCCCAGTCGATGTCGTCGTTGCACTGGTCGCCGAGCACGGCCGTCATGTCGGCGTCGACGCCGACCAGCTCGGCGCGGAGCGTCGCGGCCATGTCGGAGAGGCCCTCACGGATGCTGCTGAGCTCCTCGTCGGACCACTTCTCCTCGGTGTCGAGGGTGGTCATGATGCGCTCCGGGACGAATGATGCGGTGCCGGCGGGGTACTCCCGGGCCACGACATCCGCGTTGCTCGAGACACGCGGACGCCGAGGTGCCGCGGTTCAGCACCGAGCCGCCGGCACCGCCACATCATCCGGCCAGTCGCTGTCCGAGGAGCTCGGCGCGGTCGTCGGCGCTGAGGCCGCCCCACACGCCGTAGGCCTCGCGGGCCGACAGGGCATGGTCGCGGCACTGGTCGATCACCGGGCACTCGGCGCAGATCGCCTTGGCGCGCCGCTCGCGCATGAGCTTGGCGGCTCCGCGCTCGGCGTCGGGGGAGAAGAAGACGGACGACTCGAGGCCCATGCACAGGCCGTCGTACTGCCACTCGTAGACATCCATCAGGGGCTTGGGAAGACGCTTCAAGTTCGGCATCGCAGGGAGCTCCTCAACCGTTTCGAAGTGTTTGTCGGCTGGATGCTCAACCACGCGTTGCTAGTGCTTAGCGTGGACCGTCTGAGCGTGAGATGCAAGCCGGAATAGTCCTTTCGGACCAGATTTTTTTGGCTCAGCGGGAGTAGGGGCTGATCTCGTCTCGGTTTGCGGTGCTTGGTGACGCGTGTGACGGTGGTGAACAGGTTGAGCAGCAGCCGCCGAACGTCATCTCTCGAGGGGACGCACGATGGCTTCCGCCACTGACATCTCTCCGCCGACCACCCAGGACGCCGATGACCTCGTGGTCGAGCACCTGGATCTGGCCCGCCGACTCGCGCTCCGCTACGCACGCCGTGGGGTCGAGACCGACGACCTGGTGCAGGTCGCGAACCTGGCGCTGGTCAAGGCGGCCCGGAACTACGACGCCGGCACCGGCGACTTCGCCCCGTACGCCGCCGCGACGATCCGCGGCCACCTGAAGCGACACTTCCGCGACCACGCCTGGATGGTGCGGCCGCCGCGCCGCGTGCAGGAGCTGCAGGCGGCCATCACCGCCGAGGCAGCGCAGCCGGGCCAGGCCGACGTCGGTGAGCTCGCCGAGTCGTTCGACGTCGCCCCCGAGGCGGTCACCGAGGCGCTCGCCGCCCGCGGCTGCTTCGCCTGCGAGTCGCTCGATCGCCCCGTGGGCGCCGACGGCCCGAGCCTGGGTGAGCGTCTGGGCGACGGCGATCCCGGCTACGACGCGATCGACGAGTCCGTGACCCTGCGCGGACTCCTGGAGGACTGCTCCTGCGACGAGAAGGACCTGCTGCACATGCGGTTCGTCGAGGAGTGCACCCAGCAGGAGATCGCGGACCGGCTCGGCATCAGCCAGATGCAGGTCTCCCGCCGGCTGCGCCGCCTGCTCGACACCATGCGCGAGCGCGCCGACGTCGCCGCCTAGAAAGCGTGGTCTCGATACGCGTTGGCCGCGGGCGGCCTCCGCTGCTCGACCACCGAGGCTGAGGCGAGCCACGGACCTTGAGCTTGTCGAAAGGTCGTCATGTCATTTCGACAAGCTCAATGACCGGTGGTGTATCGAGACCACTAGTCCTTGGCGCGCCGGGCGAGGAGCTTGTGCGTGCCGTCGCACCAGGGCTTGCGGGCGCTGGCGTCGCAGCGACACACGGCGACTGCGGGCCGCTCGGCCTTGGTGGCCTCCCCGTCGGGGTCGACGACGAAGCCCACGCCGCGGACGATCCGCGGGCCGTCGAGCGGCATCGGCCGGCGGGTCATGCCGCGGCCTCGTCGGCAAGGTGCGCCGCAGCGCTCCGTGACTCCAGCTCCATGCAGACGAAGGCGCCGAACACGATCTCGTCCTCCAGCGCGGGGTCGCCGCCGGTCATCCGGTCGCAGACCGTCCGGACCAGCTGCTCGTGCACGGCGTCGGCCTCGACGTGCTCGTCGAAGTAGCGGATCACGTCCTCGTCGAACCCGAGCCGCGTCAACCCGCGGACCCAGTCCTTGCACGGCAGCGAGCTGGTGGCCTCGAACGCCGCGAAGTGGCCCATGCCGGCGAACCGGAGGCGGCGGCGCAGGCAGAGCATCGACATCGCGTTGCTGATCGCCAGGGTCTCGGCGGTGGCGTCGTCGACGTACGCGCCGTAGGTGTCGTCCAGACCGGCGGCGCGCATCGCCGACGCGAACAGCACCGTGTGCACGCGCTCCGGGTCGCCGTCGCCGAACTCGTCGAACTGCAGCTCCATGAACAGCGCCTTGGGAGCGGACTCGAGCCGGGGGACGAGGAAGGCCTGCGGGTCGGACTCCTTCAGGTGGTAGACGCTCATCTGCTTGAGGACGTCGCGCACGTCATCGGCGGTCGCCTGGCGACGCACGAAAGCCGCGGTGGACGGCGCGTCGGAGTAGCTCTCGATCAGGTCCTCGAACGAGCGGGGCCGGTCCGACGCCGCCCACTCCTGGCGAAGGCGCGTCTCCGTCTCAGCCTCGAGCCGGTTGCGGAGCGCGAGCAGCGCCGGGTCCCACTCGGCGTCGTCGTCGACGTCGTCGAAGCCGCGGTAGAACAGCTCGTACATCACCCAGAGCGCGAGCTCGCGGTCCTCGGTGTCGAGGTCGGTGGGCAGGTCGGCCGGCAGGCCGATGGCTCGGGCCTCGGGGTCGCGCAGGTAGTCGACGACCGCCCGGCTCAGTGGACCGCGGGGGCTGGGGAGCTTCATGACAACGCCCGTGCCGTGGAGGCGAGCCGCTCCGCCATCGTGCGGCCGGTCTTTGCGGACCAGTCGTGGCCCTCGTCGGTGTCGGTGAACTCCGGGCCGGGCCCGGGACCGCGGTTCCAGTACGTCCAGGCCTGACCCGGGATGGTGAACCCGATGTCGATGAGCCCGCCGGCCATCTCGCTGATCACGTGGTGCGCGCCGTCCTCGTTGCCGGTGACGACGACGCCGGCGACCTTGCCGAACGCGACCGGTTCACCCTTCGGGTCCGTCTCGCCGACCATCGCGTTCAGGCGCTCGAGGGCCTGCTGCGCGTACGACGACGGGTGTCCGACCCACGTCGGGGTCGCTACGACGAGGATCTCGGCTTCCAGGATCGCGTCGTGGACGGTGGGCCACTCGTCGTCGGCCGACATCTCCGTCTCGACGCCGTGGGCGAGGTTGAGGTCCGCGAGCCGGAACGTGCGGACGGCGACGTTGTCCTCCTCGAGGGCGCCGATCACGACATCAGCCAGCTCCTGGGTGTTCGAGGGCTCGGTGGACGGCTTGAGGGAACAGTTCAGGACGACGGCTTGCATGGACGACCTGTACCCAGGCTGACCTGCTCGAAACGCGAGCTCCCGCGGTCGATGGCACGATCGGAAGACGTGGCGTCGATGCGATGGACCGTGAACGAGCGCCGAGCCTCCTGGCCGGCGAGGGTGTACGTGCTGGGCATGCGCGCGAACCGCGACAAGGACGCCTTCGAGGGCGAGGAGAACACCCTCCGGATCGCGCGGAAGCGCCAGCGGTCGGGCAACCGGCCGCCGACGTGGTGGACGCGCACTCGCATGGAGGTGCGCGAGGAGACCGTCGACGGCATGACGGTCTGGCGGGTCCGGCCGCGCGACGAGGAGCCGATCGTCACCGTCGTCTACCTGCACGGCGGCGGCTACGTCCACCCGTTGACGACCGACTACTGGCGTCTGGTGCGCGCCCTGGCCTCGACCCCGGCGGAGGTGGTCGTGCCGGCCTACCCGCTCGCTCCGGACGCCACGGTCGACGACGTCGTGCCGCGACTCACCGACCTCGCGGCGCACGAGGCCGGGCAGGGACCGACGGTCCTGATGGGTGACTCGGCGGGCGGTGCGCTGGCGCTCGTGCTGGCGCAGCAGCTCCGCGACGCCGGCCGGCCGCAGGCGCGGGCCGTGGTGGCGCTCTGCCCCTGGCTGGACGCCACGCTCCACGAGGACGCCGTGGCCGACCTGGAGAGCAAGGACCCGATGCTCGCCGAGAGCGGCCTGCGGGCGGCCGGCCGCTGGTGGGCGGGCGACCGCGACCCGTCCGACCCAATGGTCAGCCCGCTCGAGGGACGCCTGGACGACCTGCCGCCGCTCACGGTGATGATCGGTGACCGCGACATCCTGCGCCCGGCCGTCGACGAGCTGGCCGAGCGTGCCGGCGACAGCGGCGTCGAGCTCCAGGTGCGCGAGGTGCCGTCGATGTTCCACGTCTGGATGACGCACCCGATCCCCGAGGCCCAACGGACCCGCCGCTGGCTCGTGCGATTCCTGCGAGGCGTCGTCGGTCGGCGCTGACCAGTAGATTCTTCCCCGTGGCGTCACCGGCGACGGAGGTCGAGGTCGAGGGCGAGGTCGTGCGCGTGACCAACCCCGACCGCGTCTACTTCCCGGAGCGCGGGTGGACCAAGCTCGATCTCGTCGAGTACTACCTGGCCGTCGGCGACGGCATCGTCAACGCGCTGTTCGAGCGGCCGTGCATGCTGCACCGGTTCCCCAAGGGGTTGGCGGGCAAGAAGGTGCACCAGAAGCGGATCCCCGCCGGAGCCCCGCCGTGGATCGAGACGGTGCGGCTGCACTTCCCGCGCTACGACCGGACGGCCGACGAGCTCTGCGTGACCGAGCTTCCCGCGGTGATCTGGGCCGTGCAGATGTCCACCGTCGAGTTCCATCCGTGGAACAGCCGGCGGGCGGACACCGAGAAGCCGGACGAGTGGCGCATCGACCTGGATCCTGGGCCGGAGTGCGACTTCGCCACCGTGCAGCGCGTCGCCCACGTGGCGCACGAGGTGCTCGACGAGCTTGGTGCGACGGGCTGGCCGAAGACGTCGGGCGGCAAGGGCATGCACATCTACGTGCGGATCAAGCCCGACCACGGCTTCAAGGAGGTCCGGCGGGCCGCGCTCGCGTTCGCCCGTGAGGTGGAGCGGCGCTCGCCTGACGTCACCACCGCGTGGTGGCGCAAGGACCGGGACCCGGCGCACCTGTTCGTCGACTACAACCAGAACGCCCGCGACCACACCATCGCGGCCGCGTACTCGGTGCGCGGGTTCCCGGACGGTCGGGTGTCGACGCCGATCCGGTGGGACGAGGTCGACGACGTCGACCCGCACGACTTCACCATCGAGACCGTGCCGCCGCGGTACGCCGAGCTCGGTGACCTGCACGCCGGCATCGACGACGCCGTGTTCGACATCGCCCCGCTGCTCGAGTGGGCCGACCGTGACGACCTGGAGGTCGAGGACGATGCCTGAGCACCAGCGACCAGCGATCCTGCTGGTCTCCGCCGAGCACGCGACGTTCCTGCTCGACGAGTTCGGCCGTTACCAGCGCGACTACGAGCTGGTGATGGCGCTGTCGGCGGAGGAGGCGGAGTACGAGGCCCAGGCGGTCGTCGACTCAGGCGCCCAGGTCGCGCTGATCGTCACCGATTCCCGGCTGCCTGACGCCGAGGTGGGCGAGGCGTTCCGTCGGTGGCGCACGGTGGTGCCGTCGGCCCGCCGGATGGTCGTGCCGCCGTGGGAGCGGTTCCTCGACGACGCACCCCGGCTGCGGCCCGGACTCGGTCGCGGGGAGTACGACGCCGTGCTGCTGATGCCGCGCGGTGTGCGCGACGAGGAGTTCCACACCGCGGTGGTGGAGCTGCTCTCGGACTGGGGCTCGACCGTGGCGGGTCCGGAGGTGGAGACGGTCAGCATCGTCTCGCCGGCTCCCGACGCCCTGACGCTCGGCATCCGCGACTTCCTCGACCGGATGGGCATGCCCAACCGCGTGCACACGCCGGACTCCGACGTGGGCCGCGAGATCCTCGCGCGCTGGGAGGGCGAGATTGACTCATCTGCCGCCCAGGGCCCGGCACCCCTGCCGCGCTTCCCGCTGGTCAACGCGATCCAGCGTGGCCTGTTCGCGCCGGAGAGCGTGCGCGAGGTGGCGACGATGTTCTACGGGACACCCGGGACCTTCACCGAGCAGGGCGGGACAGAAGGCACGGCGGACGTCGCGATCGTCGGCGCCGGCCCGGCCGGTCTCGCGGCCGCGGTCTACGCGGCCTCGGAGGGCCTGTCGACGGTGGTGATCGAGGCGGAGGCGATCGGCGGCCAGGCCGGCACGAGCTCGATGATCCGCAACTACCTCGGCTTCCCGCGCGGCATCTCCGGCATGCGCCTGGCGCAGCGCGCGCGCAACCAGGCGATCCGGTTCGGCACGCGGTTCTTCACGGGGTGGGACGTCCAGCGGTTGAGCACCGGGCCGACGTTCACCGTGCACACCGAGGGCGGCGACGTGCAGGCGCGGGCCGTGGTCGTCTCCACCGGCGTCGCGTACCGCAAGCTCGGCGTCCCGAACGTGGAGGCCCTCACCGGTCTGGGGGTCTTCTACGGAAGCGCGATGACGGCGGCCCGCGAGATGGAGGGTCGCGACGTCGTGGTGGTGGGTGGCGGCAACTCGTCCGGGCAGGCGGCCATCCACCTCGCCCGGTTCGCGCGGTCGGTGACGATCCTCGTGCGCCGCCCGGACGTGTCGGAGTCGATGTCGCGCTACCTGATCAACGAGATCGAGGCGAACGCGACGATCGCGATCCAGGAGAGCTCGGAGGTGGCGGACGGCGGCGGCGACGGCCGACTGGAGTGGATCGACGTCCGGGACGTCGCGACCGGTGAGGTCACCCGCCGCGACGCGCACGGGCTGTTCCTGCTCCTCGGCGCCGAGCCGCACTGCGACTGGTTGCCTGACGACGTCGCCCGCGACGAGCACGGCTTCGTCCTCACAGGCCGTGACGTCCCGAAGGACCGCTGGCGCGACGCGCTCCCGCCGGCCAGCCTGGAGACGACCGTCCCCGGGGTGTTCGCGGCCGGCGACGTGCGGTCCGGCTCGATGAAGCGGGTCGCGGCAGCCAGTGGCGAGGGCGCGTCGGTCGTCCCCCTGGTCCACGCACACCTCGAGCAGACGGGTCGGTGACGGGATGGGCGCCAAGAGCTCGTTGATCTGCTACGCCGACGGTGACGTGGCGAGCGTGCTGGCCGCGCAGCCGGTGCTCGACCGCGCCGCCACGGACGAGCTGGTCCGTCGCCTCTTCCCCGGTCATGAGGTGACACCCGCGGAGGACCGGACCCTGGCGGAGGTCGGCATCCCGGACCGCGGCATGGTCTACGCCGCCGTGTGGCCGGGGGTCGCCGTGGTTTGCACGGATCAGGTGGCCCGCGACCGGCCGTCGGAGCTGGACGCCCGGTTCCTGGCGGAGTACCCGGGGCGCTCGGTGTCCGCGCACGCCATGCACAGCGTCGTCGACTGGTTCGCGCTCGGGGTCTGGGGTCCCGACGGCGACCTGCAGCGAGCCCTGAGCGTCAGTGGCGAGAGTGGCGCCGTCATCGAGGACCTGGGCGAGCGCCTCGCCTTCGAGGAGCCGTTCTGGGCCGGCGAGCATCCCGCCACGGACGACGAGGATAACGACTACCCGTTCCCGTTCCACCCGCTCGAGCTCAGCGAGGCGTGCCTGCACCACCTGTTCGGCTTCGTGCTCGAGGGCTACGACGGCATGCCGGACGACGGGCGGGTCGATCCGTTCGACGTCACGCTCGCGGGGTTCTCGGTGTCCAAGGGCTCGAGGCTGGGGCGCCTGTTCGGCCGTCGGTGAACTCAGCGCGAGGGCTGTGACCCGTCGTTCCAGGCCCCCAACCGGTTGCACGCTGCTAGCGTCCGAGCCATGGCCAGCCTGCGACGCACGACCCTGGCGGTCGGTCTGTCGGCGGCCGCGCTCGTGCTGGGTGCGGTGAGCGCCGGGGCCGCGCCGATCCCCGACACTCCCGGCCTCGGGCCGAAGCCGCCGGACTTCGTCGGCTCGCCCGCGACGCCGAACCCGATCGCCGGCACCACCGTCCCGCAGCACCCGTTCATGGCGCCGGACGGTCTCTCGAACATCCACGACGACGCCTACCAGACCGACGCGTACACCGGCCCCGGCCCGCTCGGCCACGACATGACGGTCACGTCGACGTTCCTCGTCGCCGACTGCGCGTCCGTCACGTTCGACTCGCACGGCCGGATCGTCTCGGTGTGCGTCGGCGTCACCGGCCCGACGCTGCGCATCATGGACCCGGTCACCCTCAAGACGCTCGCGTCCAAGGTGCTCCCGCGTCGCGACCTGCTGACCACCAGCCCGACGAAGCTGTTCGGGGACTTCACCGGCGGCGGCTACTTCTACCTCGACGAGCAGGACCGCGCGGTGCTCGGCACCACGAACCGGCACATGCTCACCGTCACCACGTCCGACGCGAACGGTGCGCCGAAGCTCACCACCGTCCGCGACGTGAACCTCAACGGGTACGTGAAGCGCCGCGACAAGATCATCTCCGCGCTGCCGGACTGGTCGGGGCGTCTGTGGTTCGTCACCGTCGACGGTGTCGTCGGCACCATCGACCGCGACGACGCGAGCGTCAAGATCCTGCGCACCGGCGAGCACGTCGGCAACTCGTTCGCGATCGGCGAGGACGGCGGCGTCTACATCGTCACCGACGACGCGCTCTACCGCTTCGACGCCGCGGCCGACGGCACCCCGACCGTCACCTGGCGCCAGGACTACGACAACGACGGCAGGACGAAGCCCGGCCAGACGCAGGCCGGCTCCGGCACCACGCCGACGCTGATGGACGACGGCCTCATCACCATCACCGACAACGCCGACCCGGTGAACGTCGTCGTCTACCAGCGTGGCCGCGACGTGACCGGCGACCGCGAGGTCTGCCGCATCCCGGTCTTCGAGAAGGGCGCCAGCTCCACCGACAACTCGCTCGTCGTCGCGCACCGCTCGATCGTGGTGGAGAACAACTACGGCTACCGCGGCCCGACGACGACGATCGGCGGCCGCACCACGAAGCCCGGGCTCGAGCGCATCGACGTCGATCCCGACGCGCGCACCTGCACCCGGGTCTGGCACAGCGACGAGATCTCACCCACCGTCGTGCCGAAGGTGTCGCTCGCCAACGGCTTGCTCTACGCGTACACGAAGCCAAAGCTGCCGGGCCTGCTCCAGGACAACTGGTACTTCACCGCCATCGACTGGCGCACCGGCCAGACGGTGTTCAAGAAGCGCGCCGGCAACGGCCTCGGGTTCAACAACAACTACGCGCCCATCACGCTCGGCCCGGACGGCACCGCGTACGTCGGCGTGCTCGGCGGGCTCGTGGCCCTGCGCGACAACTAGTGGTCTCGATACACGCCCAGCTCGCTGGCGCTCGCGGGCGCACTCGACCACCGGAACCCGCTGATCGAGTGCCTGCGAGCTCTGCGAGCAGGTGTATCGAGATCAGGGCTTGCCGGGGAGGCCGTGGTCGCCGAAGGCCTCGTCGCGCTCCTTGACCACCTCGCGGAAGCCGACGTCGGCTGCCCGCTGCTGGAACGCGTAGCCCTCGCGGGTGTGGCGGGAGATGCCGTCGAACACGGTGCTGATCATCTGTGACGTCGCAGTGCCCTGGGCGAGCAGCGCGCTGTTCATCGCGAGCTTGACCATCATCAGCTGGTTCACCGGCATCATCGCGATCCGCTCGAGCAGGGCTTCGGTGCGCTCGTCGAGCTGGTCGGCCGGGCACGACTCGACGGCCAGGCCCCACTCCTCCGCCTGCTTGCCGGACAGGCAGTCGCCGGTGAGCAGCAGCCGCTTGGCCCGAGCGTCTCCGAGCCGGTGCGCCCACATGCCCGCGGCCGGGACGCCCCAGACGCGGGTGGGCGGGTATCCGATCTTGGTGTCGTCGGCGCAGATGATCTGGTCGGCGTACAGGGCGATGTCCGTGCCGCCCGCGACGCAGAAGCCGTGCAGCTTGGCGACGGTCGGCTTGTTCGCGTGCAGCAGGCTCGAGAACCCGCGGTTGAAGCGGCTCATCATCGCGTAGTCGAGCATCGGGTCCCACGTGCCCGACGGGTCGTGGTTGTTGGCCTGCACGACGGGGTCGACGGCCGTGCCGGTGAGGTCGTCGACGGTGTCGTCGGGACGGCCGCCGTTCTCCGCGAAGATCGACAGGTCGTACCCGCCGCAGAACCCGGTGCCGCGACCGGACACGACGATCACGTGGACGCGCGGGTCGAGATCGGCGCGCTCCACGGCAGCGGCCAGGTCGATCGGCGTGTCGACCGTGATCGCGTTGCCGCGCTCCGGCCGGTTGAACGTGATGCGGGCGATCCGCCCGGTCACCTCGTACGTCAGCGTGCGGTACTCAGGCTCCGGAGCGGATGACTCACGCCCGGCGAACGGCGACTCGTCGCCCTCCGTCCAGCTGTCGCGCCAGGGCGCGGGGTGGTCGCTCATCAGCCGACCTTGGGGGTGGCGCGCTCGATGATCGGCGCGAGGTCGAGGCCGGTCGGCAGGGTGCCGAACACCGTGCCCCAGTCGCGGTCGAGGCGGGTCGCCGCGAACGCGTCGGCGACGGCCGGGTGGCCGAACCGCACCAGCAGCGAGCCCTGCAGCGCGAGCGCCAGGTCGCCGACGACCCGACGGGCCCGGTGCTCCAGCGTCTCCAGGTCGGCGAAGTCGGCCTTCAGCTCGGAGACGAACGCGTCGAGCCGGACGTCGGACCCGGACGCGGCGTCGAGCTCGTCGAACAGCGCCGTCAGCGTCTCCGGCTGCCGGCCGACCGCGCGCAGCGTGTCGAGCGCAGCGACGTTGCCGGAGCCCTCCCAGATGCTCATCAGCGGGGACTCGCGGAACAGGCGCGGCATGCGCGAGTCCTCGATGTAGCCGTTGCCGCCCAGGCACTCCAGCGCCTCGGCCGCGTGCATCGGCGCCCGCTTGCAGACGTAGTACTTCGAGACCGCGAGCCCGATCCGCCGCAGCGCGATGGCGCGCTCGTCGCCGGCGAGCGCCTGATCGGTGAGGTCGCCGAGCCACAGCGCGACCGTGCTCGACGCCTCCGCCTCGACGGCGAGGTCGGCGAGCACGTTGCGCATCAGCGGCTGGTCGACGATCGCCTTGCCGAAGGCCGAGCGGTGCACCGCGTGGTGCGCCGCCTGCTGCACCCCGACGCGCATGCTCGACGCCGAGCCGATCGTGCAGTCGAGCCGGGTCATGTTGACCATCTCGATGATGGTGCGGACGCCGCGGCCCTCGTCGCCGAGCCGCCAGCCGACGGCCCCGTCGTACTCGATCTCGCTGCTCGCGTTGGAGCGGTTGCCGAGCTTGTCCTTCAGGCGCTGCAGCGCGATGGCGTTGGGCGTTCCGTCGGGGAGCACGCGCGGGAGCACGAAGCAGGTGACGCCGGCATCGGTCTGCGCGAGGGTCAGCAGGATGTCCGACATCGGCGCCGAGGTGAACCACTTGTGGCCGGTCAGCCGGTAGGTGCCGTCCGGCTGCTCGACGGCGCGGGTGGTGTTGGCGCGGACGTCCGAGCCGCCCTGCTTCTCGGTCATCGACATGCCGGCGATCAGGCCCGCCTTGCCGGCCGGTGCCGCGAAGGACGGGTCGTACGCGCGGTTGCTCAGGCCAGGCTCGTACTGGGCCGCCAGCGCCGGGTCGACGCGGAGCGCCGGGACGGCGGCGTACGTCATCGAGATCGGGCAGCCGTGGCCGGCGTCGGTCTGCATCCAGATGCTCATGCCGAGCGCGCGCTCGAGGTGCGCGTGCGGGTCGTCGCTGGCCCACGGCGCCCCGTGCAAGCCGAACCCGACGGCCCGGCGCATCAGCTCGTGGTAGCTCGGGTCGTACTCCACCTGGTCGATCCGGTTCCCGTACCGATCGTGCGTGTGCAGGATCGGCTTGTTGCGCTCGGCCAGGTCGCCCAGGTGCTGCACCTCGGCGGAGCCGGCCTCGACGCCGATGCGGTGGATGCGGTCGTGCGCGTCCGTGGCCCCTGCGCGGGTGAGGGCCTCGGCGTACGGGGCGTAGTCGGAGGCGTCGTAGTCGACCAGGGGCGGGACCTGGTTCGTCACCTCGTGCGTGGTGGTCATGTCTTCTCCTCGGTGCGTAGAGCGGTGAGCTCGGAGCGGAAGTCGTCGTAGACGGAGCGGAGGTGGTCGGCGGGCCAGCGGTCGGGCCGGAGCTCGGTCGGCAGCAGCGGGTCGGCGCGCAGGTGGCGGACGATGGCGGCGTTGGCCACGAAGCGGTCGCGCAGCGGGCCCGACGGGTCGGCGGCCGCGAGCAGCTCGTCGGCGGTGGCGACCCACGCGTCGAGGTCCCACAGCTGAGCGACGAGCGCGCGGTCGTCGTCGGGGTAGGAGCGGAGGGTCACCAGCCCGTCGTCGGCCACGGGTGTGGCGACGTTGGCGGGCCGCATCCAGACCCCTTCGCGCAGCTCGGCCAGCCGCCAGCGGCGCAGGTCGGCCCGCAGCCCGGCGCGGCTCGCGGCGTCGCGACCGGT
This sequence comes from Aeromicrobium terrae, assembly GCF_008039565.1. Lineage (GTDB taxonomy): Bacteria > Actinomycetota > Actinomycetes > Propionibacteriales > Nocardioidaceae > Aeromicrobium > Aeromicrobium terrae. The sequence continues at coordinate 385,496 of NZ_VDUX01000004.1, read as the reverse complement.
GGCGGTGACCACCAGCACGGTCCAGGACCCGTCGTACGGCCCGACCCGCGGCGCGAGCGCCTCGTCCTGCGCGGCCTGGCGGCGCAGGTGACGCTCGCTCAGCGAGTACGTGGCGCCGTCGTTGACGAGGTCACGGGCGGCGACGAGACGTGACAACGTGACGCGCGTGGTGGCCGGGGCGACGCCGAACTCCTCGCCCATCGCGACGAGGTCGCGCGCGGGCAGGCGTCCCGGGTGCGCGCCGAGCAGGAGGCTCAGCACGACGGAGCGGGTGGTGAGCGCCGGAGCGGCGGTCAGCGTCACGGTCGATCCTGACAGTTCGGCTACACGTGTCAGAAAACTGTAACACCGGGTGCGACCCGGCGGGAGTGCTCAGCTGTTGCGGACCGGGGGACCAGCGGCGCGATCGGTGCGGTGCTTCACGATCCACGCGGCGACGTCACGCAGCTTGATGTTGTGGTCCTGCGACTGTCGGCGGAGGAAGTCGAACGCGCGGTCGGCGTCGATGTCGAAGCGCTCCATGAGGATGCCCTGCGCCTGGCCGATGAGCTTGCGCGCGTCGATGGCCACCTGGAGCCCGTGCTGCTCGTGGGCAGCCGCGAGGGCGACCGCAGCGTGACGGGAGAAGATCTGGGTCACGGCGAAGTCGTCTTCGTCGAACGCGTCGTGAGTCTCGGCGTAGAGGTTGAGCGACCCGTACTTGCGTGCCCGCGTGGCGAGCGGGAGGCTCAGCACGCTGTGGTAGCCCAGCTTCGCCACGGACGGCCCCCACTTCGGAAAGCGCGTGTCGTGCTCGACGTCGCCGCTCATGTAGGCCTCGCCGTCCTCGAGCGCCTCGAGGCAGGGCCCCTCACCGTGCTTGATCTGCAGGTCGTGCGCCTCAGTGACGCGCGGCGACGTGGCCACAGCGGTCTCGATCCGGTTCCGGGCGTGGACGAGCATGATGCCCGCGTCGGTGCACTCGGCGGCTCGCTGCGCCCAGGAGACAATGCCCTCCACCGTGCGCTCCGGGTCGGCGTGGTCGTGCAGCTCCAGCACCATCTCGGAGAAGAAGTCGGTCACGAGCGCTTGCCCCCGGTTCATCGGAAGGTCCAGGTCGCGGCCAGCATACGACCGGTTTGGGAGGTCGAGGCCAGGGGTACGTCTGACCTGCCGACCACCCCAGAGAGGAACGGACTCGTGACCCCCGAACCGATCACGATCTTCGGGCAGGCCGACACCATCGGACTGGCCGTGGCCGACGGGCTGTCCGCGCGCGGCAAGCGCGTGCACCTCGTCTCCGCCGAGACCGGCTGGATCGGCTCCGGCCACGACGCGGTGGCCGACCTGGACACGGCCGCAGGAGCCGCGGCGCTGCGAGACCTCCGCGACGACGACGGAGACGACCCCGTGGTGGTGCTGAGCAGCGCCGACAACGGCCGCGACGCCGTGGCGTCGGTGCGGAGCATGTGCCGGACGTGCGCCGCCGGCAGAGGCGTCGCGCTGCTGTGGCACGAGAGCGGGGTCGAGCCGGAGCGTCTCGCCGCCGAGGTGGTGCGGCACGTGGAGAACCCGGCACCAGCTGGCGAGCTGGTCGAGGAGTGGATGTCGGACGGATCGTAGAGGTCTCGAGGCATGAGGTCACGGGCCGGGACCGCGAGGTCGAGGCCGCCCTTCCGGATGGTGCGTGTCCGGCTGGCATCTCAACCGATCACGTCCACCCTAAGCCCCGGAGGTCCAGGGCTGCGCGTCAGGACTCGATCCGGACGTCCTCAGGCTTCTTGTCGGGCCGTAGTCCGCGCCACACCGGGTGGCGGAGGTTCCCGTCGGAGGTCCACTCGCCGAAGGTCACCTCGCCGACGAGCGACGGACGCACCCAGTGCGCGTCGCGCGTGACCTCGCGCGGCAGGTCACCGTCGACCGGTGACGTCTTCCGCTCGAGCGGTTGGAGCTTGGCCGCGAGGTCGTCGAGGATCTTCGCCGAGAACCCGGTGCCGACCCGACCCGCGTAGACGAGACCGTCGTCGCCCGGCACCGCGAGCAGCAGCGACCCGATGGCGCCCTGACGGTTGCCCTTGCCCGGTCGCCAGCCGACGATCACGACCTCCTGCATGCGCTGGTGCTTGATCTTGATCCACGACGACGACCGGGTGCCGCTGCGGTACCGGCTCTCCAGCCGCTTGGCGACGACGCCCTCCAGACCGAGCTCCTTGCTCGACTCGATGGCGTCCTCGAGCGACCCCTCGAACGCCACCGGCACCTTGACCGCGTCCGACTCGAGGTCGATGCCGGCCAGCACGTCCCGGCGCTCGGTGTACGGGTCGTTCATGAAGCCCGTGCCGTCGTGGCGGAGCACGTCGAAGACGAAGTAGCGGATGGGTTCCTGGCCGTTCTGCAGGCGACCGAACGACGGCGCCCCGTTCGGGCCGATGGCCACCACCTCGCCGTCGAGCACCGTGTCGGGCAGGTTCTTCGCCGCGAGCGCCGTGGCGACCCCGGGGTAGTCGGCGCTCATGTTCTTGCCGGAGCGGCTGTAGAGGGTCACCGCGTCGCCGTCGCAGACCGCGATCGCGCGATATCCGTCCCACTTCATCTCGAACGCCCAGTCGTTGCCGTCGTCGACGTCGACCGCGTCGCCGGCGGACGCCAGCATCGGCTTGATCGCCTCGCCCTTCGCAGCGGGCGGCGGCGTGGACGGCTTGACCGTGCCCTGGTCCTTCATCAGGTGGATCAACCAGTTCTCGCCGGTCTTGATGAGCGCGAGCCGTCGCGGCTTGCCCAGCCCGCCGCCGGGGCGACCGGTGAGCGTCACGATGACCTCGTTCCGGCGCCACTTCTCCAGCTCGTAGGTGCCCGTGTCCCAGATGGTCACCTCACCGCCGCCGTACTCCCCCTTCGGGATCGTGCCCTCGAAGGTGCCGTACTCCAGCGGGTGGTCCTCGGTCTGCACGGCGAGGTGGTTCTGCTTCGGGTCGGTGGGCACGCCCTTGGGCAGCGCCCACGAGACCAGCACGCCGTCGTGCTCGAGCCGGAAGTCCCAGTGCAGCCGGCTCGCATGATGCTCCTGGATGACGAACGCGTTCCCGTCACCCGGGAGCGGCGACTCCTCGGGCACCGGCTCCGGAGTCTTGGACGCGTCCCGCTTCGACCGGTACAGCGTGAGCTTGTCGGTCCTGACCTCACCGCCGGCCGACTCACGTCCTAAAGGGGCGAGCGGGTCCTTCCGGCGCTTCATCCGCTCCAGCACCTCGTCGTAGGTGAGGTGCCGCAGGTCGGGATCGTTCAGCTCCTTCCACGTCCGCGGCACCGCGACGGTGGGCTCGAGCCGCCCGCGCAGGGAGTACGGCGCGATCGTGGTCTTGGCCTTGTTGTTCTGGCTCCAGTCGGCCAGCACCTTGCCGCCGCGCAGCGACTTCTTCTGCGTGCTGACGACGAGGTCGGGCAGCTCGCTCTCCAGCGCCTCGGCGAACTGCTTCGCGAACGCGTTGACGTAGTCGGCGTCGTGGCTGCCGTCGAGGCCGGCGTACAGGTGGATGCCTTTGCTGCCCGACGTCACCGGGTACGCGTCGAGGCCGAGGTCGGACAGCATCTTCCTGGCCTTCTTCGCGACCTCGACGCACTCCGGCAGCCCGGCGCCCGGCCCGGGGTCGAGGTCGAGCACGAACCGGTCCGGGTTCAGCTGCTTGCCGTGCGGGCCGACGCGCCACTGCGGGACGTGGATCTCCAGCGCCGCCATCTGGCCCAGCCATGCGAGCACGGCCTCGGAGTCGATGACGACGTAGCTGTTACGGCTCGTCTTGTGCTGGATCGACGCCCGCCGGATCCAGCTCGGCGCCGAGTCCGGCAGGTTCTTCTCGAAGAACACCTGGCCCGGCTTGTCGGCGGTGCCGACGCCGTCGACCCACCGCTTCCGCGTCGCGGCGCGGTCGGCCACGTGCGGCAGCATGTACGGCGCGATCTCGACGTAGTACCGGATGACGTCGGCCTTCGTAGTGCCCGTCTCGGGGTACAGCACCTTGTCCAGGTGCGTGAGGCGGAGACGATGCCCGCCGATGCTGACGGTCTCACCCGAGGACCGCGCCACGCTACGCGCCCTTCTTGGCCTTCTTCGACGACGAGCTCTTCTTGGCCGTCGACTTCTTGGCGGCCGTCTTCTTGCTCTTGCTCTTCTCGACGCTGCGCTGCAGGGCCTCCATCAGGTCGACGACCTCGGCGCCCTCGCCCTCCTCGTCCTCGGTCTCGCCGAACGTGGCGGCGGTGTCGAGCGCGTCGCCCTGCTCGAGCTTGGCCTCGACGAGGGTCTTCAGCTGCTCCTGGTAGTCGTCGGAGAACTGGCTGGCGTCGAAGTCGCCGGCGAGCGAGTCGACCAGCTGCGCGGCCATCTCGCGCTCCTTGGCGCTGATCCGGGGCACCTCGTCGAGCACGTCGAACGACGCCTCGCGCACCTCGTCGTCCCAGAGCATCGTCTGGAGCATCAGCACCTTGTCGCGCACGCGCAGCACGGCGAGCCGCGACTTCTGCCGCAGCGCGAACTGGACGACGGCCATCCGGTCCGTCTCCTCCAGCGCGCGGCGCAGCAGCGTGTACGGCTTGAGCGCGCGGGCGTCGGGCTCGAGGTAGTACGGCTTGTCGAGCATGATCGGGTCGATCTGGTCGGCCGGCACGAACTCCACGACCTCGATCTCGTGGTTGTTCTCCGCGGGGAGCGACTTGAGCTCCTCCTCGGTCAGCACGACCGTCTGGGTGCCGTCGTCGTAGGCCTTGGTGATGTCCTCGTAGGCGACGACCTTGCCGCACACCTCGCACTTGCGCTGGTAGCGGATGCGGCCGCCGTCCTTCTCGTGGACCTGGTGCAGCGAGACGTCGTGGCTCTCCGTCGCGCTGTAGACCTTGATCGGGACGTTGACCAGCCCGAAGCTGATCGATCCCTTCCAGATGGACCTCATGGGCCCAAGTCTTGCACTACGCCGGCGGCGGAGGCGCCTCGTCGACGACGTCCGCAGCGGTGGGCGGGGCAGCCGGGGTGGGCGCCGGGGCGGGCTTCGGCCGGTCGTACGGCGGGGGCGGCGGGGTGGACGGGCCCTTGCCTCGGACGGCGCTGAACGCCGCCGCGCCGGCGCCGGCGATCAGCCCGAGCACGGCGACCTTGCGAAGGCGGCGCTTCTTCTTGGGCTTCATCTCGTCCGGCACCTTGTCCGAGACGGCGTCCGGCAGCTTGTCGAGGGTCTCCTCGCTCAGCGTGGGAGCGCGGTCGAGGAGCTCGTCGCGGATGTCCGGCCAGCGGGTGCGCACCTCGGTGAGCCCCGCGTCGAGGCGCTCCAGGAGCGTGTCGCGCACCTCCGGGGCCCGAGCGGCTACCTGTTGCCGCAGGTCATCGGCCTGGGAGACGAAGTCGTCGAGGCGCGCCTCGAGCTGGTCACGAGCGGTCTTCTTCTTCCGGAACGGCATGTCTCGACGATAACCACAGCGGGTCGAACGGGCACGTTCAGCGGAGGCGGAACCGGCGTCGCCGCGGCGCGGGCGCGGGCTTGGTGATCTCGACGAACCCCGGCTCGTAGGGCTCCAGGTCGGGCACCCGCTCGCGCAGCTGCTTGACCGCCTGGGCGGGCTCGTGGAACGAGACGCCCTTCAGCTGGTTGGGGGTGAACCGCCACCAGGCGAGCTCGAGCAGCTCGTCGACGAGGGCGTCGTCGTGGCGCCGCCGGATCGGCTTGGCGGGGGCGCCGCCGACGATCGTGTACGGCTCGACGTCCTTGGTCACCACGGAGTTGGCGGCCACCACGGCGCCGTGGCCGACGGTGACGCCCTTGAGCACGACGACGTTCGCGCCGAGCCACACGTCGTTGCCGATGCTGCCGAGCCCTTCGCCGCGGAACGACGGGCGGCCGTCGACCTCGGGCTCGACGACCTCGGCGTCGGACGCGGTGGGGTGCCAGCCCCAGGTGGCCTTCTTGTACTGGAACGCGGAGACGCTCAGCCAGTCGAGCGGGTGGCCGGTGGCGCCGAGCAGGCTGCTGGGGCCGATCTCGCTGTAGCGCCCGATCTCGGCGTGCTGGCACTCGACGTTGCGGCCGAACTCGGTGAACGCGCCCACGTGGGTGTCCGAGCGGAGCACGAGGGTGCCGAGGATGCGCACGGGCGGCTCGGCGAGCAGGCGCGACTGGTTGATCCGCGTCAGGTAGCGCGCGCCGCGCGAGTGCTCCTCCACGGCCGACAGACTATCGGCGCGCCAGCAGGCCCTTGCGGTCGGCGACGACCTCGAAGACCGCGGTGGCGAACGGCGGGACCGCAGCGACGAGCGCGACGAGCGTCGTCCGGGCGGTCCAGGCGAAGCGGCTGCGGGCGACGAAGCACATCACGACGTACGCGACGAAGATCGCGCCGTGGATGGGTCCCATGACCGGGACGCCGCCCTCGATGCCCGTGTGCGGGTCGTCCTGGACGATCCACTTGAAGAACATCGCGATGAGGAGTCCGAGCCAGGAGACGGCTTCGGCGACGGCGATGGCGCGGAACCAGGTGCGGGTTGCGGTGCGGGCAGGGGTCACCGTGTCTGTGCTGGTCACAGCCCCAACGCTATCGATGTCACACAACCGCAACGTCGCCGTGGTGAGATACCGCCATGGCGTTCCTGCTCCGCGTGGAGCTGCCCGACGTGCCCGGCTCCCTCGGCGCGCTGGCGTCCGCGCTCGGTGGCGCGGGGGCCGACATCGAGGCGATCGAGATCGTCGAGCACCGGGCCGACGGTGTGGCCGTCGACGACGTGCTGCTCGAGCTGCCGCCGCGCCTCATGCCCGATGCCCTGGTGACCGCGTGCCACGCGCTCGAGGGCGTACGGGTGCACTGGATCTCTCGGTACAACGCCGGCGCGAACCTCCGGATGGACCTGGAGGCGGTCGAGGCGTTCACGCAGGAGCCGGGGAAGGCCGTCGAGAACCTGGTGTCGGTCGTGCCCGACACGTTCCGCACCGACTGGGCGATGGCAGTACGTCGCGGCGAGGACGGGCCGGAGGTGTGGCACGCGAGCCCGGCGGCCCCCCGGCTGAAGGGCGACGACGTCGTCGAGGCCGCGAACGGGTGGCTGCGCCTGCGCACCACGCACGCCGTCGACGGCGTCTCGGCGTGGGACTCGATCCTGCTCACCGCGAGCCCCGGCCGGCTGCGCGACGGCACGGGGTTCGTCGTGGTCGTCGGCCGTCGCGGCGGACCGGAGTTCCTGCCGTCGGAGATCGCCCGCCTCGGGCACATGGTGTCCCTCGCGGCGAGCGTCCAGCACTAGGTGAGCCGGTCGAGCTCGCGCTGGGCCGCGTCGAGGGCCTGCTGCGCGGCGTCCTCGTCCTCCTCCGCCTCGTCGACGTCCTCGCGCGCCGACTCCAGGTCGTGCTCGGCGGCCGCGAGCCGCTGCTCCGCCTTCTTCAGCGCGGCCCGCAGCTGCTGCGCCTCGTCGTCGAGCTCCTGGTAGCGCTCGAGCGCCGCGTCGCGATCACGGCGGGCACGGTCGGCGACCTTCCGCGCCTGCTTCTCGGTCCGCTCGGCCGACGCGACCTCCTCGCGCGCGGCGGCGATCGCCTTGTCCTTCTGGCTCGCCGCCTTGGCCTTGCGCCGCGGCGCCAGCGGGGTGACCGTCGCGAGCGTCTCCGGCACCGCGACCGCGTCGTCGAGGTCGACGCCACCGAAGCCGCTGGCGTCGAGCGCTCGGGTGAGCCGACCGGTCCGCACGGCGTCGGCGGCCTCGGGGTCGGCCATGGCCGCGCGCAGGGTGTCGTCGACCTGTGCCTCCGCGGCGGCGCTGACCTTGGTGCCGGCCTCGGCGGCGAGCTGGATGCCGTTCTTCGCGATCGTGCGGGTGAGCTCGCGTCGCTCCCTGTCGAGCGCGCGCAAGGTCGTGCCGTCCTGGGACGACTGGGCCTCGCGCAGCCGGTCGCCGAGCTCGATGAGGTCCTCGATCTCCTCCGGCGACTCCCGCACCAGCAGGTTCACGACGTAGGCGGCGACCGACGGCTTCGTCAGGGCGCGCACCTGCGCGGCGACGTCGGAGTCCGACACCTGCTTGGCCTTCGTGTTCCGCGCGGACACGAAGTCGCCGGGCGGGACGGCGTAGAGCTCGTCCGCCAGCTGGGCGAGGTCTGCGCTCAGGCCGGGTTGTCCTTCGGGTCGGAGCGGTCGGTGAGGGGCACGTGGGAGTGCTGGAAGCGGCCGAGGTTCTCGACGTCGCGCTCGAGGCTGGGCACCTGGGCGCTCGCCATGCGGCGGACCAGCGGCCAGGCCGCGGCGCTGTTCAGCAGCGGCTTGGTGAAGTTCGCGAGGACGACGCCCTTGGGCACGTAGACGCGGGCCTTGCGCTTCGCGAGGCCGGTGAGGATCGCCTCGACGCACTCCTCGACCGACGTCGTCGAGTTGGCCGGGTACGGCATCTTCTTGCGGGCGGCGCGGAACGACGGCAGGTCCTTCTCGGCGTTGCGGACGATGTCGGTGTCGATCCACGACGGGTGGCAGACGCCGACCCCGATGCCGAGGTGGGCGACCTCCTGCTTCGTGGCGAGGGCCAGCGACTCGGCGCCGGCCTTGCTCGCGTTGTACGACGCGAGGCCCGCGAGGGTGCCGAACGAGGCGAGGGACGCGACGACGAGCGCGTAGCCCTTGGTCTTCTCCAGGTGCGGGATCGCGGCGTGCAGCGTGCGGAAGACGCCGGTGATGTTGATGTCGATGACGCGGTCGAACGCGACCTCGTCGATCTGCCGCACCGTGCCGTACGACGCGATGCCGGCGTTGGCGAGCACGTGGTCGATGCGGCCGAAGTGCTCCGCAGCGGCGTCGATCCCGTGGGTGACGGCGGCACCGTCGCGGACGTCGACCTCCCACCACTCGGCCGCGTCGCCGAGCTCGTCGGACAACTGCTTCAGCAGGTCCGGCTCGAGGCCGAGCAGCGCGACCTTGCCTCCGCGCTCGACGTAACCGCGGGCGACGCCTGCGCCGATGCCCCGGGCCGCCCCGGTGATCACGGCGACCTGGCCGTCGAATCTCTTGCTCATCCAGTCAACATACCGCCGGTATCTGGGAGTGTCATCGGCGACGGTGTGAGGTTTACCAGGTTCAGTGGGCAAACTCGCACATCTCAGGGCAGATCTGCCGTGAGATGTGGCAGCTTGCCGTGGGGCGTGCGCGGTCGGCGTCAGTTTGCCTACTGAACCTGGTAAACCAACCACCGCGCTAACCTCGCCGGGTGAGTGCGCTCGAGAACGTCAGCGAGATCTTCGACGCGTCGGCCTGGCAGCCGGTGCCGGGATTCGAGAACCTGCAGGACCTCACCTACCACCGCGCGGTGGAGCACGGCACGGTCCGCATCGCGTTCGACCGGCCCGAGGTCCGCAACGCGTTCCGCCCCGGCACCGTCGACGAGCTGCTCGCCGTGCTCGAGCACGCGCGCACGTCGTCCGACGTCGGCTGCGTCCTGCTCACCGGCAACGGCCCGAGCCCCAAGGACGGCGGCTGGGCGTTCTGCTCCGGCGGCGACCAGCGGATCCGCGGCAAGGCCGGCTACCAGTACGCGGACGGCGACACTGCCGACACGGTCGACCCGGCCAAGCTCGGGCGCCTGCACATCCTGGAGTGCCAGCGGCTGATCCGGTTCATGCCGAAGGTCGTCATCTGCGTGGTGCCCGGCTGGGCGGCCGGTGGCGGGCACAGCCTGCACGTCGTCGCTGATCTCACCCTCGCCTCCGCCGAACACGCCCGCTTCAAGCAGACCGACGCCGACGTCGGCAGCTTCGACGGCGGCTTCGGCTCGGCCTACCTCGCCCGCCAGGTGGGCCAGAAGTTCGCCCGCGAGATCTTCTTCCTCGGCGACGAGTACACCGCCGACGACGCCCACCGGATGGGCATGGTCAACAAGGTGGTCCCGCACGCCGACCTCGAGCGCGTCGCCCTGGAGTGGGGCGCGATGATCAACGCCAAGAGCCCCACGGCCCAGCGGATGCTCAAGTACTCCTTCAACCTGATCGACGACGGGCTCGTCGGACAGCAGGTGCTGCTCGGCGAGACCACCCGCCTCGCCTACATGACCGACGAGGCCCAGGAGGGCCGCGACGCGTTCCTCGAGAAGCGCGACCCGGACTGGTCGGACTACCCCTGGTACTACTGATGCGCCACGATGGAGCCTCTCGGGGCTGAGGCGAAGGAGCCAGGCGTGCGCGACGAGACGGTTCTGGTCACGGGGGGTTCCGGGTTCGTCGGGGTGCACTGCATCCTGCGGCTGCTGGAGGACGGCTACCGGGTGCGGACCACCGTCCGGTCCGCCGGCCGCGAGGACGACGTCCGAGCGATGCTGGCGCGGGGTGGCGCCCCCGCCGACGCCGACGTCACCTTCGCCGTCGCCGACCTCACGTCCGACGACGGCTGGCCGGAGGCGGTCGCCGGGTGCCAGTACGTGCTGCACGTCGCGTCCCCGTTCCCGCTCGGCGTCCCGAAGGACGAGGACGAGCTGATCGTGCCGGCGCGTGACGGGGCGCTGCGGGTCCTCCGTGCCGCCCGGGAAGCCGGCGTCCGACGCGTCGTGCTCACCTCCTCGTTCGCGGCCGTCGGCTACGGCCACGAGCCGCGGTCGACGCCGTTCACCGAGGACGACTGGACGGACGCGACGGCCGACGTCGGCGCCTACACGCGGTCGAAGACCCTGGCCGAGCGCGCCGCCTGGGACTTCGTCGCGGCCGGCGGGCCCGAGCTGGCCACCGTCAACCCGGTGGGCGTGTACGGGCCGGTGCTCGCACCGGACTACTCGACCTCGGTCGAGCTGGTGTCCCGGCTGATGACCGGGAAGGTGCCCGGTCTTCCGCCGCTGTCGTACTCGGTGGTGGACGTGCGGGACGTCGCCGACCTGCACGTGCGGGCCATGACGGACCCGGCCGCGGCGGGCGAGCGCTTCCTGGCGGTCGCGGGCGAACCCATGAGCACCGCCGACATGGCGTCAGTCTTGCGGGAGCGCCTCGGCGAGCGGGCGAAGAGGGTGCCGACGCGGCGCGTCCCGGCGTTCCTGGTGCGCGTCGCCTCGATCTTCGACCCGACGCTCAAGCTCGTCGTGCCCGAGCTCAACAAGGCCAAGCGTGTGTCGAACGCGAAGGCACGCGAGGTGCTCGGCTGGGAGCCGCGGTCGCGGGAGGACGCGATCGTCGCCACCGCGGAGAGCCTGATCGACCTCGGGCTGGTCTAGTCGTTACCGGCGGGCTGCCGCGACGATGGCGGTGAGCACGCCCGGCAGGGCCTCCTCAACCTCGTCGACACGGAGGCGCTGGAACGTCTGCCCGTCGCGGGAGCTCCGCTCGATGATGCCCGCCTCGCGCAGGGTCTTGAAGTGGTGGCTGGCGGTCGACTTGCCGATGCCGTCGTAGAGCCGGGAGCACGCGACCGGTCCGCCCTCGGCAGCGAGCCGGCGGACCATCTCGAGCCGGACCGGGTCGGACAACGCGTCCAGGACGTCGGGAAGAGGCGCCACCGGGGCGGTGCCGGACGTCTCCGTGGTCACGAGAAATCTCCTGTCGGAGGATGGGAATAAGTTCGATGTTCATCGAACTTGTCCTGAGTGTTGACCTGTTCGATCTACATCGAACCTAGCACGCAGGAGAAGCATGACCACCACGATCGACACCCGGCTCGGCCTCGGCCGGCAACTCCCGGCCTACCCGCTGCTGATGCTCCTGCTGGCGGTCTCGCTGGGCGTCTCCGGCGCACCGGCGCCCCTGTACGGCATCTACGAGGAGCAATGGCGCCTCACCCCGATCACCACGACGCTCGTCTTCGCGGTCTACGCCTTCGGCGCCCTGGTCGCGGTGCTCGTATCTGGCGTCGTGTCCGACCGCTACGGCCGCAAGCCGCTCCTGCTCGGCGCGGTGGTCGCGATGGTCGTCGGGCTGGTGGTCTTCATGCTCGCCCGCGACGTGACCGCTCTCTACGTCGCCCGCGCGCTGCACGGGGCCGCCGTCGGCACGGTCGTGGTCGTGGCGACCGCCGCGATGCTCGACCTCCGCCCGGACGACGGTGCGCGGACCGGGCACCTGACCGGCATCACGATCAACGTGGGCATGGCGGTGACCATCCTGTCCGCCTCGCTGCTGGCGCAGTTCGCCCCCGACCCGCTGGTGACGCCGTACGCGATCGTCACGCTGGTGGTCGTGCTCCTGCTCGCCGCGCTGCTGCCGATGCCGGAGACGCACCGGGACCGCTCGACCCAGCCCGTGCGGATCGCCCGGCCAAGGGTGCCCGCCGAGATCCGGGCCGACTTCCGGTTCGCCGTCCTCGGCGTGATGGCGGCGTGGTCGGTGCTCGGCGTCTACCTGTCGCTGTTCCCAGCCTTCGCGGGCGTCTCGACCGGCATCCACAGCCTGGTGTTCGGCGGCCTGGTCGTGACGGCCATGGCGGGCGCGGGCGCGTTCGGCCAGGCCTTCGGCGGCCGGCTCGCAGCGCGGCGCGCGGCGGTCGCGGGCGACTTCGGCACGGCCCTCGCTCTGGTGCTAAGCCTGTTCGCCCTCGACAGCCGCTCGGCCGGCCTCGTCGTCGCCGCGGCGGTCCTGATGGGCCTCACGTTCGGGCTTGCGATGGGCGGCTCGTTGCGTCACCTGGGCAGCGTCGTGCCCGCCGGACACCGCGGCGAGGTGATGTCGGCGTTCTACCTGCTCGCCTACGGCGCCATGGCCGTGCCGACGATCGGGGCGGGCTGGGCCGCGACGCAGTGGAGCCTCGAGTCGGTCTTCCCGTGGTTCACCGCGGTGGTCGCGGTCGCCTGCCTCGCCGCCGGGGCACTGGGGCTGGCGTCCGTCCGGCGAGCCTGGTGACAGTCGACTACGCCCGACCGATCGCCTGCTGCACGGTCTCGGGGTCGCGGGCGACGTAGGCGCTGCCGTCGTCGGCGGTGATGATCGGCCGCTGGATGGCGCGCGGGTTCTCGATCAGCGCGGCGATCCAGGCGTCGCGGTGCTCGGCGTCCTTCGGGTGGTCGATGCCGGCCTCGCGAGTCTCCTTGGGGCGGGCGATGTCCCAGGGCTCGAGGCCGAGGCGGTCGAGCACCTCGGAGAGCTCGGCCGGCGTCGGCGGCTCGTCGAGGTAGCGCCGCTCGGTGTACTGCACGCCGGCGGCGTCGAGGTCGGCCTTCGCGGACCGGCACTTCGAGCACGACGGGTTCATCCAGATCTCCATGCCTCCATCCTGCCCGCACACTGATGGGGTGAGGATGTTCGCCGCCGTCGTCCCGCCGGCCGAGGTGATCGAGGACCTCGACGCGTTCCTCGAGGTCCGGCGCGAGGCCGGCCCGTTCCGCTGGACGCAGGCCGACCAGCTCCACCTGACCCTCGCCTTCATGGCCGACGTCGCGGACCACAAGCTCGACGGGCTCGTCGACCGGCTCGAGCGGGCCGCGCAGAAGCGGCGCCCGACGACCGCGACGATCACCGGCGGCGGCGCGTTCCCGAACGTCGCGCGGGCGAAGGTGCTCTGGGCCGGCGTCGACGTCGACGACCCGGCGGAGCTCGACCGTCTGGCGTCGGGCGCCCGCACGGCTGCGAGCACGTCCGGCATCGAGGTCGACGGCCGGCGGTTCCGCCGCCACGTCACCGTCGCCCGCATGGGCCGGCCGGTCGAGACGACGCCGTGGGTTCGACTGCTCGACGCCTACCGCGGCCCGTCTTGGGCGCTCGACGAGGTCGCGCTCGTCGCGAGCCACCTCGGGGAGGGTCCGCGCCGCCGCCCGCGCTACGAGACCGTCGCGACGTTCCCGCTCGGGCGTGGAGCGACGTAGGTTCGAAGGATGGAGGAGCACGCACGCGACAAGGGGCTCGACCGCAACTGGAACGAGCTGCTCCAGGAGCTGCGCGTCGCGCAGACCGGCGTGCAGATCCTCAGCGGCTTCCTGCTGACCCTGCCGTTCTCGCCGAACTTCGAAGACCTGCCGGAGTCGCGCCACGACGTCTACGTCGCGGTCCTGCTCTCCGCCATCAGTGCGACGCTGCTCCTCCTCAGCCCGGTCGCGTTGCACCGGGCGCTGTTCCACCGCGGCCAGCGGCCGTTCCTCGTCGATGCCGCACACAAGCTCTCGCGTGCTGGCCTGGTCCTGCTTGCCGTGGCCAACGTCGGCGCGGTCTGGCTCATCGTGGACACGGTGCTCAGCTCCACGGCCGCATCCGTCGCGGCCGCCGTGCTTGCCGGACTCACCACGCTGGTCTGGCTCGTCCTGCCCGCCTGGGTGCTCCGCAGGCCGCGCTCAACGGAGTCGTGACGACCAGCGCGTGAACCCCTCGCGCAGCTCGACGGCGTCGCCGTCCACCGACGCGACGTCGTCCCAGTCGACCAGGAAGCTCTCGCGTTGCCGCCGGCCGAAGAACCAGTTGAGCAGGGCGGGCCGGTCCTGCTCGGCGCGCTCGTAGCCCAGGACGCTCATCCGCCGCTTCGGCCCGACGACGAGGCCGACGAGCTGAGCCTCGGCGAGCGAGCCCTCGACCGCGCCGCGCACGACGAACCGCGCGTCGATCACGTGGCCGAGCCGCTCGTCGCCGCACCGCACCTCGCGGGCCATCAGGTCACTCAGGATCACGGCGACCTCCGGGGATCCGGCCGATCACGTGGCGGCGCAACCAGCGCTCGAACCAGATCACGTCGAGCTCGGAGCGGTCGACCCTGAGGTGCACGACGGTGTCGAGCGCCGCGACCTTCCGCCACGCCATCCGGTCGAGGTGGTGCTTCGGCGGGTGGCCCCCCAGGAACCGGGACACGATCGCCGAGCCGAGCACGAGGTTGGCGATGCGGGGGCGCCCGCCGTCCTCGCTCTCGAGCTCGAGGTCGCTCACGACGGACACCGGCTCGTCGTTCCGGTCGACCACGAGCCGGTCGAGCAGGTGCACGTTCGCGTCGAGCACCTTGCCGTCCTTCGCCGGGTGCGGGGGAAGTCTGGTCATGAGCCGAGTCCTGTCAGAACCATCAGAGGGATGGCGGCGACCGCGGCCACCACGATGATCACGAGGTACACGAGCGCCAGGGCGTTCAGCACCGGTCCGTTGGTCTCCTCGCCGACGTACTCGGGGTCGTTGGCCACGACGAGGATCGGCGCGTAGGTGAGCGGCAGGGCCACCGCGCTGAAGACGACCGAGAACTCGGTCACCATGATCGGGTCGACCCCGGTGGCCAGCACGCCGCACGCGATCAGCAGGCACACGATGATCGTCACGTGGAACTGCGGCGCCTTCGCCGGCCGGTGCCACTTGCCCCACGGCCAGCCCGCGTACTGGGCCAGCGTGTAGCCGCAGGAGAGCGCCGTCTCCAGCGCTGCGCCCATGGTGGCCGCCAGCACGCCGATCAGCACGAGCGCCAACCCGATCGTGCCGAGCGCCTCGCCGACCGGCAGGACCACCTGCGACAGGCTCGAGACGTCGACCTTCTCCGGCGACCAGACGAGGAAGGCGCTGCCGGCGATGCCCAGTGACAGCAAGCCGCCGAGCGGGAAGCCGATCCCGACGTTGAGCCGGGCGAGCATGAGGTCCTGACGTCCCCAGCGCTCCTCGACGGCGCCGGAGGAGAAGAAGAACACCTCGTACGGCGTCATGGCGGCGCCGAACAGGGCCACGACGTAGAACCAGTACGTGAGCGGGTGCTCGCCGGGGTGCGGGTACTGCTGGGTGATCTGGTCGACCGTGTCGCCCCAGTCGGGGCCCAGCACGAAGAACGACACGACGAAGACGATGAGTGTCAGGCCGAGGAGACCGGCGGCGTTCTCCATCCAGGTGAACTTGACCAGCCAGATCACCAGCCAGACCGCGAGCGTCGCCACCACGATCCAGGCGAGCGGCACGATGCCGGTGAGCAGCTGGAGCGTCAGGGCGATGCCGCCGATCTCCGCCGTGAGGGTCAGCAGCGTCATCAGGAAGGACGCCCCGAGGTTCATCAGGGCGGCCCTGGCGCCGAGGCGCTCGCGGATGATCTCGAACGTCGCCCGCCCGCTGAGCGCGACGACCTTGCCCGCCATGTACGCGTACAGCACGATGCCGATCACGCCGACGACGACCACCCACGCCAGCGAGAGCCCGAACCGCGCGCCGACGACGGCGTTGGTGACCAGGTCGCCGATGTCGACGAACCCGCCGATGGCGGTGAGGATGCCGAGCGCGACGGCGAGGTACTTCTTCATCAGAGCGACCCGGCCTTGGTCGTGAGCTCGTCGAGGCGGTCGCGGTCAGCGGTGAGCCGGTCGACCAGGCTCGCGCGCTGTGCCGGCTGCCTGACGCCGTCGCGGGCCCGGTGCAGGTCCTTCACCGCGTCTGCGATGGCGGCGACCGCCTGCTCCTGCAGCTGCTTCTCCCGGGTGTTCTTCGCCGGGTAGGCCGCGACCTCCCTGGCCGCCTTGGACGCCGTGGTGACCGCGTCCTCGATGGTCGTCTCCGCGACGGCGGACGTCAGGTCACCGTCGTCGAGGCCGCGCAGGGCGAGCGCGGCGGAGCCGGTGGCGGACGTCGCGTCCCCCGCGGCCCGCTCCAGCGGGGGTGTGGTGATCCCGCACGCGGCGAGGCCGACGACCAGCGCCACCACGAGTGCAGCACGCATCGGGCCTCCTGTCGGGTCGGGCAGGTAGTACCCCGACGCAACTATTCCAACCGTCGATGCATGACGTCCGTCCACGGGGGAACGTCATACATCTGGACCGTAGAGGAGAAGCCCGTGACCAGCACGCCGGAGGAACCGATCGCAGCACCCGATCCCGAGCACGAGCCCGCGGACGAGCCGAGGTTCGCCGCGGGTGCCGATGCGGAGGACGACGTCGTCGAGCTGCCGCAACCCGACGCAGACGAGGAGGAGGACCACGATGCCCGGTGACAAGAACAGCAGCCTGAAGAAGCCCGACATGTACGAGGACCTGCGCGACGAGGGCGCGTCCAAGGAGAAGGCCGCACGCATCTCCAACGCCGCCGCCAACGAGGGCGAGTCCGAGGTCGGCCGCAAGGGTGGTGAGGCCAAGGACTACGAGGACCGCACCGTCGACGAGCTTCAGGACCGTGCCAAGGAGCTCGGCATCGAGGGCTACTCCGACATGAACAAGGACGAGCTCATCGACACCTTGCGGAACCACTGAGGCCGTCGCCACCTGGTGAGACACCAGTCTCATCAGGTGGTCACCTCGGGTGCATGACGCTAGTGTGCGCCGGGTGAAGATCGGAGTCGTGGCGGAGTCGACGCCCGGGGAGACGAGAGTCGCAGCCACCCCCGCGACGGTCGCCAAGCTGATCGACCTGGGCTACGACGTGGCCGTCGAGTCGGGCGCGGGCGAGAAGGCGAGCTTCCTCGACGAGGGCTACGCCGAGGCCGGCGCCACCGTCGCGTCCGCCGACGAGGTGTGGGGCCGCGACATCGTCCTGAAGATCAACGCGCCCACGTCGGAGGAGATCGGCCGGCTGGCCGACGGCTCCTACCTGATCAGCATGCTGGCGCCGGGCCTGAACCCGGACCTGGTCGACGAGCTGGCCGCCAAGCCCATCACTGTGCTCGCGATGGACGCGGTGCCGCGCATCTCGCGCGCCCAGTCGCTCGACGTCCTCAGCTCGATGGCGAACATCGCCGGCTACCGCGCGGTCGTCGAGGCCGCCCACACGTTCGGCCGGTTCTTCACCGGCCAGGTCACCGCGGCGGGCAAGGTGCCGCCCGCGACGGTCCTGGTGGCTGGCGCCGGCGTCGCCGGACTGGCCGCGATCGGCGCGGCCAGCAGCCTCGGTGCCGTCGTCCGCGCGATGGACCCGCGTCCGGAGGTCGCCGACCAGGTGAAGTCGATCGGCGGCGAGTTCATCGAGGTGGACGTCGAGTCCGAGATGGGCAGCGACGGCTACGCCAAGGAGACCACCGACGAGTACAACCGGCGGGCCGCGGAGATCTACTCCGAGCAGGCCGCCGAGGTCGACATCATCATCACCACCGCGCTGATCCCCGGAAAGCCGGCGCCGCGCCTGGTCACGGCCGCCGACGTGGCGAGCATGAAGCCCGGCAGCGTGATCGTCGACATGGCGGCCGCGCAGGGCGGGAACGTCGAGGGCTCCAAGCCCGGTGAGGTCGTGGTCACCGACAACGACGTCACGATCATCGGCTACACGGACCTCGCCGGCCGGCTGCCCACCGTCGCGTCGCAGCTGTACGGCACCAACGTCGTCAACCTGATGAAGCTGCTCACGCCGGAGAAGGACGGGCAGGTCGTGCTCGACCTCGAGGACGTGGTGCAGCGCGGCATGACCGTCGTCCGCGAGGGCGAGAACCTGTGGCCCCCGCCACCGGTCAGCGTCTCCGCCGCCCCCACCAAGCCGATGCCGGCGGTGAAGGAGAAGGAGCCGGTCGTCGAGAAGCAGCCGATGACCCAGGAGCGCCGTTTCACGCTGATCGGCATCGGCGTGCTCGCGCTGTTCCTGATCAACGCGTACGCGCCGGACCCGCTGCCGCAGCACTTCACCGTGCTCGTGCTCGCGGTGATCATCGGCTACTACGTGATCGGCAACGTGCACCACGCGCTGCACACACCGCTGATGTCGGTGACGAACGCGATCTCCGGGATCATCGTCGTCGGCGCGGTCCTGCAGGTCGTGGGCGACGACCCGGCGACGCGCATCCTCTCGTTCGTGGCGATCCTGCTCGCGAGCATCAACATCTTCGGCGGCTTCGCCGTGACCCGACGCATGCTCAGCATGTTCTCGAAGGGCTGAGGGCCATGAGTGCAGAGTCCGTCGCGCAGGCGGCCTACATCGTCGCGATCCTGCTGTTCGTGATGAGCCTGGCCGGCCTGTCACGCCACGAGTCGTCGCGCAACGGCGTCCTCTACGGCATCGTCGGCATGACCATCGCGCTGGTCGCGACGGTCATCCTGGCCGTGCAGGACGCCGAGGCGATCGGCGTCGTGCTGCTGGTGATCGCCGTCGTGATCGGCGCCGCCATCGGCCTGGCCCGGGCGAGAACCGTCGAGATGACCGGCATGCCCGAGCTGATCGCGCTGTTCCACAGCTTCGTCGGTCTCGCGGCCGTGCTCGTGGGCTGGAACGGCCACCTCGAGCACCCCCACTACGCGCTGGAGTCGCTGGAGCGGATCCACAGCGCCGAGGTGTTCATCGGCGTCTTCATCGGTGGCGTCACGTTCACCGGCTCGATCATCGCGTTCCTGAAGCTGTCGGCGCGGATGAAGTCGGCGCCGCTCGTGCTGCCCGGCAAGAACCTGCTCAACCTCGGCGCGCTGGCCGCGTTCGCGGTGCTGACGATCGTCTACGTCGCGTCGCCGCACATGTGGCTGCTGGTGCTCGTCACGGTCGTGTCGCTCGGGCTCGGCGTGCACCTGGTCGCGTCGATCGGCGGCGGCGACATGCCGGTCGTCGTCTCGATGCTGAACAGCTACTCCGGCTGGGCCGCGGCCGCCGCGGGCTTCCTGCTGAACAACGACCTGCTGATCGTCACCGGCGCGCTCGTCGGCTCCTCCGGTGCGTACCTGTCGTACATCATGTGCCAGGCGATGAACCGGTCGTTCATCTCCGTCATCGCCGGCGGCTTCGGCATCGAGGCGTCGGGCGACGACGACACCGACTACGGCGAGCACCGCGAGGTCGACGCCGAGGGCGCGGCCGAGCTGCTCGGCGACGCGTCGAGCGTCGTCATCACCCCCGGCTACGGCATGGCCGTCGCGCAGGCCCAGTACCCGGTGGCCGACCTCGTCTCCAAGCTCCGCGCCAAGGGCGTCGACGTCCGGTTCGGCATCCACCCGGTCGCCGGCCGCCTGCCCGGCCACATGAACGTGCTCCTCGCCGAGGCGAAGGTGCCCTACGACATCGTGCTCGAGATGGACGAGATCAACGACGACCTCGCCGACACCGACGTCGTCCTCGTCATCGGCGCCAACGACACGGTGAACCCGGCCGCCGCCGAGGACCCGGGCAGCCCGATCGCCGGCATGCCCGTCCTCCGCGTGTGGGAGGCGAAGAACGTCATCGTCTTCAAGCGCTCGATGGCCGCCGGCTACGCGGGCGTGCAGAACCCGCTGTTCTTCCGCGAGAACACCCAGATGCTGTTCGGCGACGCCAAGGAGCGCGTCGAGGACATCCTGCGCTCCCTCTGACGTCGTTTCGACAAGCTCAACGACCGGTTCTCGGGTAGCAGGCACACGGTCCTTGAGCTTGACGAAAGGACTTAGCCGACCACGCCGTACAGGCGATCGCCGGCGTCGCCGAGGCCGGGGACGATGTAGCCCTTGTCGTTGAGCCGCTCGTCGAGGCCGGCGGTGACGAGGGTGACGGGGACGCCGATGTCGGCGAGGTCCGCCTCGACGCGGGCGATGCCCTCCGGGGCGGCGAGCAGCGTGACGGCGGTGATGTGGTCGGCGCCGCGCTGGACGAGGAACTCGATGGCCGCGGACAGGGTGCCGCCGGTCGCCAGCATGGGGTCGAGCACGTAGCACTGACGACGTGCGAGGTCGTCGGGCAGGCGCTCGGCGTACGTGGTCGCCTCGAGCGTCTCCTCGTTGCGCACCATGCCGAGGAAGCCCACCTCGGCCGTCGGCAGCAGGCGCTGCATGCCCTCGAGCATCCCGAGGCCCGCGCGCAGGATCGGCACCACGAGCGGCTGCGGTGTGGACAGCCGCACGCCTCGCGCCTCGGCCACCGGGGTCTGCACCGTCACCGGATCGACGCGCACGTCGCGCGTCGCCTCGTACGCCAGCAGCGTGACGAGCTCGTCGGCCAGGCGGCGGAACGTGGGGGAGTCGGTCCGCTCGTCGCGCAGCACGGTCAGCTTGTGCGAGATGAGCGGGTGGTCGGCGACATGAACGTGCATGACCTGCACGATAGTGGCGGCTCGAGAAATCCCTCTGTCACTATCAACTCATGGCCGAGGACGACGTCGACTTCGCCGTGGCCGCCTATCGCGACGAGGGCGAGTGGCAGCTGGTCGAGCTGCGCCCTTCGCTCGCCGAGGACCTCGACGACCTCACCAAGGCGCTCGGCCGCTTCCCGTCCGACGTGGGCGTGCTCGGGCTGGTGTCGATGAACGACGACTTCTTCGTGATCCTGCGCCGCTCGGGTGGTGAGGTTCGGGCGCTGCTGTCCGACGTCACGGCCGCCCTGGACTGGCCGCTCGCCAGCGGAATCGCCGACCTGCTCGACGTCGAGGACCCGGACGACGACGACGTCCCGCAGCCGGCCGGCGACCTCGACATCGTGAGCGACCTCGGCATGCCGGCCATCGAGCTCGGCGTGCTCTGCGACGACGACGACCTGTACCCGGACGAGATCCTGTCCGACGTGGCGGCGAGGCTCGGCTTCGGCGAGGCGTTCGACCTGCTGGTGCGGTGATCGCCATCCCCACTGATGCCGATCTGATGCGGCAGGCGCTCGACCTCGCCGCCGCGGCCGCCGCCGACGGCGACGTGCCCGTCGGTGCTGTCGTCGTCGACGCCGCCGGCACGGTCATCGGCACCGGCCGCAACACCCGCGAGCGCGACGCCGATCCGACCGGCCATGCGGAGGTCGTCGCGCTCCGCGAGGCCGCGACCGCGCTCGGGTCGTGGCGGCTCGAGGGCTGCACCCTCGTCGTCACGCTCGAGCCGTGCACGATGTGTGCCGGTGCCGTCGTCGCTTCCCGCGTCTCTCGGCTCGTGTTCGGTCCGTTCGACGACAAGGCCGGGGCCGTCGGGTCGCTCTGGGACGTCGTCCGCGACCGTCGGCTCAACCACCGCCCCGAGGTGGTCAGCGGCGTGCTGGCCGAGGAGTCCTCGGCGCTGCTCCGGGAGTTCTTCGCTTCGCACCGGTGACACGATGGCGGCATGCACCCGCTGCGTGAGCTGACCCTGGACGACCTGCGCCGCCGCACGAGCATGAAGTGGACGGCGTACGACCCCGACGTGCTCCCGCTCTGGGTCGCGGAGATGGATGTCCGGCCGGCGCCCGCCGTGACGGAGGCGTTGACCGAGGCCGTCGCGCTGGGCGACACCGGATATCCCCAGGACGGACCGGTGTACGCCGAGGCGCTGGCGCGGTTCGCGGCCGACCGCTGGGGCTGGGACGACCTCGACGTGCAGCGCACCGCCCTGGTGGGCGACGTGATGACCGGGCTCGTCGAGATGATCCGGCTCGTGTCCGACCCGGGCGACCCGGTCGTGGTGAACCCGCCGGTGTACCCGCCGTTCTTCGGGTTCGTGCAGCACGCGGGTCGCTCGATCGTCGAGGCGCCGCTGGGGCCCGACGGCCGGCTCGACCTCGACGCCCTCGGCACCGCATTCGAGCGGGCGGCGTTCGGTGGCCGCCGTGTCACCTATCTGCTGTGCAGCCCGCAGAACCCCACGTCGGTGGTCCACACCCGTGACGAGCTGGCCGCCGTGGCCCGGCTGGCGGCCGAGCACCGCGTCCGCGTGGTGGTCGACGAGATCCACGCGCCGGTCGCCGGTCCCGAGTTCGTGCCGTACCTGAGTGTCGACGGCTCCGACGACGCGTACTCGGTGTTCTCGGCGTCGAAGGCGTGGAACCTCGCCGGCATGAAGGCCGCGGTCGCGATGGGCGGCGCGGCCACGACGGACGAGCTGGCGTCGCTGCCGTACGTCGTCGGCCACGGCCCCAATCACTTCGGCGTGATCGCCGGCGTCGCGGCCCTCGACGGCGGCCGCGAGTGGCTCGACGGCCTCCACGCGGACCTCGCCGACAACCGCGACCTCCTGCAGAAGGCGCTGGCCGACCGGCTGCCGCAGGTGCGGTGGAACCCGGAGCCGGGCACCTACCTCGCGTGGCTCGACTGCCGCGAGCTCGGCCTTGGCGACGACCCAGCCGCTGCCTTCCTGGAGAAGGGCCGAGTCGCCCTCACGTCGGGCCTGGACTTCGGTCGCGGCGAGGGGTTCGCCCGGCTCAACCTGGCCACCACGCCCGAGATCATCGACGAGGCCGTCACGCGAATGGCCGCCGCCGGTTGAGCTTGTCGAAGCCCGCTCTGACTCTGTCGGTGTTCGGCTCGTCCACCCGCTCCATCCACGCGCGAGCCTCGTCCTCGGTCTTCCCGAACGCGACGTGCCGGCGGAGCAGCCGCTCGCGCCGGACGTCGTCGTCGAGGTCGACGCACCAGACGTCGTCGAGCAGCGACCGCACCTGGTCCCACGGCGGCGCGTCGTCGAGCAGGTAGTTGCCCTCGGTGATCACGAGCTCGACTTCGGGCCGGACCTCGATCGCGTCGGGCACCGGCTCCTCGACCGTCCGGTCGAACCCCGGCGCCCGCACGGTGACGCCGGGCTCGCGCAGGCGGCGCAGCACCTCGAGGTAGCCCTCGGCGTCGAACGTGTCGATGCGCCCCATCACGTCGCGAAGCCCTCGCTCGCGCAGCACCGCCTGCGGGAGGTGGAACCCGTCCATCGGCACGATCGCGACGGACAGGTGCGCGCCCAGGTGGGCGGCGATCCGCTCCGCGAGCGTGCTCTTCCCGGACCCCGGCGGGCCGCACAGCCCGAGGACGACCCGGTGCGACATCAGCCCGCGCGCGTGCAGATCAGCAGGTTGTAGCTCACGTCCGACCCGGGCCTGGCAAGCGTCTTCACGTCCACCGCGAGACCGGCGGCCTCGAGCATCCCGGTCACCTCGTCGAGCGGGCGGACAATGAAGCCGTGCTCGGCGAACGGCTGGCGGCCGAGCCAGTCCGGGTCCGCCACGCCAAGTACGCCACGCCCGCTCGGCGCGAGGACCCGAGCCGCCTCCGCAAAGGCCTCCTCGAGCTTCGGGATGAAGTAGATCGTATTCAGGCTGATCCAGCCGTCGAGCTCGCCGTCCTCGACGGGCAGCGAGTCCATCGCTCCGTCGGCCAGGACGAGCTGACCACCGGCCACCTGCGACGCATAGGTCTTCCTGGCCCGGGCGACCATCGAGGGGGAAGGCTCGATGCCGTGCACCCGCCCGTCGGCGCCGACGGCGTCCAGGAGCAGCCCGAGCCCGATCCCGCCACCGAACCCGATGTCTGCGACCCGTTCACCGCCGGTGCACCCCAGGGCGTCCACGGCGGCAGTGATCGATGCGCCGTTCCGCTCGTTGAGCTGGTTCGCGACGACTCCGCCGAGCAGCCCGGACGGGTTGCCCAGCTGCCGGCTCAGGAGGCGCTGGACGAGCTTGATCGCCATGCCGGCCACTATCGCAGAGGTCGCGTCAGTCCTTGCGGTCCCAGACCATCTTCTCGACGAGCTCGCGGCTCCTCCAGCCGTCGGGGGTGCGGACGAGCTGGTGCAGGTAGTGGCCGCCCATCTCCATCCGCCACATGCTGCCGTCGGGCTGCTCGATGGCCATCGGGTTCATCAGGTAGACGACGAGCTCGGCGGTGTCGCCGTGGAGGGTGACCTCCTTCTGGCACACGTAGTGCTGCATCTGCGCGAACATCGGCAGCGTGGCGGCGAGCCAGTCGCGCACCTCGTCGCGGGTGCCGGCGATGCCGCCGCTCGCGGTGTAGTCGATCGTCGCGTCCGGGGTGAAGACGGTGTCGTAGAGCGCCCAGTCGAGCTGGTCGACGGCGCGCGTGTAGCGCGTGATCAGGTCGTCGATCTCGATGCGATCGGAGATGGTCTGGAGGTCGAGCATGGTCCCGACTGTAGACCAGAAAACTGGAACACGTTCTAGTTTGTGCGCTACTGTCCCGACATGGTGCTGGAGAGGTTCCGTCTGGACGGCCGCGTCGCCGTCGTCACCGGAGCCGGCCGAGGGATCGGGGCGGCCAGCGCGGTCGCCCTCGCCGAGGCCGGAGCCGACGTCGTGCTGTCCGCCCGCACGGAGGAGCAGCTCAAGGAGGTCGCCGCGCAGGTCGAGGCGCACGGACGGCAGGCGCACATCGTGCCGGCCGACCTGTCCGACCTCGACCAGGCCGCCGGGCTCGGCCAGGCCGCCGTCGACGCCTTCGGGCGGCTCGACGTCGTGGTCAACAACGTCGGCGGCTGGATGCCCAAGGAGTTCGTCCGCACCAACGTCGCGTCGATGGAGGACGCGTTCCACTTCAACGTCTCCACCGCGCACGCGCTCACGCGCGCCGCCCTGCCGCACCTGCTGGCCGGCGACGGCGGCTCGGTCGTGAACATCTCCTCGGTGATGGGCCGTGTCACCGGTCGCGGCTACCTCGCCTACGGCACCGCCAAGGCCGCGCTCGCCCAGTGGACCCGGCTCGCCGCTCGCGACCTCGCGCCGCGCGTCCGGGTCAACGCCGTCGCCGTCGGTTCGGTCGCCACGTCGGCGCTCGACATCGTCACCGGCGACGAGGGCCTCACCGCGGCGATGGAGGCCAACACCCCGCTCCGCCGCATCGGCGACCCCGACGACATCGCCGCCGCCGTCCTCTACCTCGCCAGCCCCGCCGGCTCGTACGTCACCGGCAAGGTGATCGAGGTCGACGGCGGCATCGACGCACCCAACCTCGACATGGGCCTGCCCGACCTGGAGGAGCCGCAATGACCTACCGCGTCGTCGCGTGGAGCACGGGCAACGTCGGCAAGAACGCCATCGCCGGCATCGACGCCCGCCCTGACCTGGAGCTCGTCGGCGTCTGGGTGTCCAACCCGGACAAGGTCGGGCAGGACGCCGGCCGCCTCGCGAACCTCGGCAAGGACCTCGGCGTCCTCGCCACGAACGACGTCGACGAGATCATCGCCCTCAAGCCGGACTGCGTCGTCAACACCGCGATGGCCGACGACCGGCTGTTCGAGGCGATGGCCGACCTCGAGCGCCTGCTGCGCGCCGGCCTGAATGTCGTGTCCAGCGGGCCGGTGTTCCTGCAGTTCCCGTGCGGCTCGGTGGCCGACATGGCCGGCGGCGTGAAGCAGGCGGCCGTCGAGGGCGGTGCGTCGCTCTACGTCAACGGCATCGACCCGGGCTTCGCCAACGACTGGCTCCCGCTCTCCCTGACCAGCATCAGCGAGCGCATCGACCAGGTCCGCTGCTCCGAGGTGCTCAACTACAACACCTACGACCAGGGCATGATCCTGTTCGACGTCATGGGCTTCGGGAAGCCGATGGACCACGTCCCCATGCTGCTCGAGCCGGGCGTGCTGACGATGGCGTGGGGCAGCGTCGTGCACCAGATCGCGGCCGGCCTCGGGGTCGAGCTCGAGGACGTCGAGGAGTTCTACGAGCGCGTGCCCGCGGAGAAGACGTTCGAGATCGACAGCGGCACCATCGAGGCCGGCACCGTCGCCGGGCTCCACTTCGAGCTGCGCGGCAAGGTCGGCGGCAAGGACGTGATCGTGCTCGAGCACGTCACCCGCGTGCACGACGACATCGCGCCCGAGTGGCCGCAGCCCGCGGGCAAGGGCTGCTACCGCGTCGAGATCAAGGGCGAGCCCAACTACGTCGTCGACGTCCAGCTGCTCGGTCGCGACGGCGACCACAACACCGCAGGCCTCAAGGCCACCGCGATGCGGCTCGTCAACGCGATCCCGGCGGTGGTCGACGCCAAGCCGGGTCTGGTGACCGCGCTCGACCTGCCGCTCGTCACCGGAAAGGGGCTGATCGGGGCATGACCTCACGCATCGTCGTCTGGGGCACCGGCTTCGTCGGCAAGCTCGTCCTGTCGGAGGTCTTCGACCACCCCGAGTTCGAGCTCGCGGGCGTCGGGGTGAGCAACCCGGAGAAGGTCGGCGTCGACGTCGGCGTGCTCTGCGGTCGCGACCCCGTCGGCGTCACCTGCACCGACGACCTCGACGCCCTCGTCGCGCTGAAGCCCGACGCACTCGTCCACTACGGCCCCACCGCCCTGCACGCCGACGAGAACATCCGCGTGATGACCGCGTTCCTGCGTGCCGGCGTCGACGTCGTCTCCACCGCCATGACCCCGTGGGTGTGGCCGGCGATGAAGCAGAACCCGCCGGACTGGATCACCCCGGTCGAGGAGGCGTGCGCCGCGGGCGGGTCGTCGTGCTTCACCACCGGCATCGACCCCGGCTTCGCCAACGACCTGTTCCCGATGACGCTGATGGGCCTGACGTCGGAGGTCCGCGTCGTCCGCGCGCTGGAGATCCTCGACTACGTGAACTACCTCGGTGACTACGAGGACGAGATGGGCATCGGCCGCGAGCCGGAGCACCAGGCGATCCTCGAGATCCCGGACATCCTGATCATGGCGTGGGGTGCGACGGTGCCGATGATGGCCGAGGCCGTCGGCGTCGAGCTCGACGACATCACCACCACCTACGACAAGTGGGTCACGCCGGTCGAGGTGAAGAGCGCCAAGGGCGTGATCCAGCCCGGCCAGGTCGCGGCGGTGAGCTTCACGATCAACGGCGTGTACAAGGGCGAGACCCGCATCCAGCTCCGGCACGTGAACCGCGTCGGTCAGGACTCGGCGCCCGACTGGCCGCGCGGCGGGCAGGACGACGTCTACCGGGTCGAGATCGAGGGCACGCCGTCGATCACGCAGGAGACCGCCTTCCGGTTCAGCGACGGCAGCGGCCGCGACGCTGCGACCGCCGGTTGCCTGGCCACGGGCATGCGCGCGCTGAACGCCGTGCCCGCCGTGAACGACCTGCCGCCCGGCTGGGTGACGCCGCTCGACCTCCCGCTCATCGCGGGTCGCGGCTCGATCCGCTGAGTCGTGTCAGCGCAGCAGCAGGCGGACGGCCACGTCCATCGACCGCTCGACCTCGTCCGCCGTGGTGCGCCCGGTGACCCAACCCATCAGGGCGGACAGCCAGACGTCGCCGATGACGCGGACGATCGCGGTGTCCTCCTCGGTGGGCTCGCGGGTCTGATCGGTGCCCTCGATGGCGTGCGTGATGATCGCGGTCAGCTTCATGCCGACGTAGTGGATCTCCTCGGACACCGACGCGTCGGCGAACATGAACGCGCGGGTCAGCGCCTCGGTGAGCTGCGGCTGCTTCTGCATGGCCTTGGTGGTGACGCCGAGGACGTGCATGACCCGCTCGTGCGGGGTGTCGCCGGGAACGGGGCGACCCTGCGCCTGCGCCTCGGCTCGCTCGAACTGGCGGCCGAGCGCGGTGACCAGCAGGTGCACCTTCGACGGAAAGTACCGGTACAGCGTGCCCAGGGCGACGTCGGCGTTGTCCGCGACCTCGCGCATCTGCACCGCGTCGAACCCGCCCTCGTTCGCCAGGGCGATGGTGGCGTCGAGGATGCGACGACGGCGCTCGCGCTGGGCGTTCGAGCCGGGAGTCTCTGTCACACTGGTCATCCTATTATTGAAACACGTTCTAGATTCGGAGGCGAAGCATGCCTGTCGGCGTGACGCGCGAGCACCTCGAGCTCGGCTCGAGCATACGGGCGTGGGCCGTCGAGCTCGGTGGAACCGCGGCCGTCCGCGAGTCGGAGTCCGACGTCGCCGCCGCCTTCGCCAAGACGTGGCAGGCCGTCGTCGAGATGGGCCTCACCGGCATCGCCATCGAGGAGTCGCACGGCGGCGGCGGGGGCGATCTTCTGGACCAGGTGGTGGCGGTCGAGGCGGCTGCCTACGGTCTCGTGCCCGGACCGATCCTCTCCACCACGGTCGTCGCGCAGGTGCTCGCCCGGACGTCGGCCACCGACGCGCTCGCCGACCTCGCGTCCGGCGGCCGTGCGGCCTTGGCGCTCACCGACTCACTGGCCGTCGGAGCCGTGGACGCCCGGTGGCTGCTCGCCCCGCACGACGGTGGGTGGCGGCTCTACGACGGTGACGGCTGGTCCGTCGAGCCGGTCGCCGGCCCGGACCTGTCGCGTCGCGGAGGCCGTGTCTCGATCTCCGGTGGGGGCACGCCGCTGGACGGGGTCGACGACGCACTCGTCCGCCGGGTCCTGGTGACGATCGCGGCCGCCGAGGCGTCGGGCGTCGCGCAATGGTGCCTCGACACCGCCGTCGCCTACGCCAAGGTGCGCGAGCAGTTCGGTGCGCCGATCGGCTCGTTCCAGGCGGTCAAGCACCTGTGCGCCGAGATGCTGGAGACCACCGAGTCGATCGCCGCGGCCGCGTGGGACGCCGCCGTCGCCGCACGGTCCGACCAGGCCGACTTCGCCGCCGACGTCGCCGCCGTGGTGGCGCTCGACGGCGCGGTCTCCGTCGCGCAGACCTGCATCCAGGTGCTCGGCGGCATCGGGTTCACGTTCGAGCACGACGCCCACCTGTACCTGCGCCGTGCCGTGGCGCTTCGCGGGATCGTCGGCGCCCTCACCGGTGGCGGCGAGCAGTCGGCCGCCCGGCTGGCCCGGCGCGCGCTGGACGGCGAGCGCCGCACGATGGAGATCGACTTCCACGGTGCCGATGAGGCGTTCCGGGCGACCACCCGCGACGAGCTGGCGTCGATCGCCACGCTGCCCACGTATGAGCAGCGGGCAGCCCTGGCGCGCGCCGGCTACTTCATGCCGCACCTGCCGAAGCCGCACGGCCTGGACGCCGGCCCGGTCGAGCAGCTGGTCGTCGACGAGGAGCTGGCCCGCGCCGGCCTCGTCCGCCCGGACATCGCCATCGGCGGCTGGGCGGTGCCGACGATCGTCCAGCACGGCACCGAGGAGCAGCGCGACCGGTTCGTCCTGCCGACGCTGCTCGGCGACATCTTCTGGTGTCAGCTGTTCAGTGAGCCCGGTGCCGGGTCCGACCTCGCGTCGCTCAGCACTCGCGCCGTCCGGGATGGGGACGGGTGGCGCCTCACCGGCCAGAAGGTCTGGACGTCGCGCGCGCACGACGCCGACTGGGCCATCTGCCTCGCGCGCACCGACAAGGACGCCCCGCCGCACAAGGGCATCACGTACTTCCTCGTGGACATGACGTCCGAGGGCATCGACGTCCGGCCGCTGCGGGAGATGACCGGCGAGGCGATGTTCAACGAGGTCTTCCTCGACGACGTCTTCGTGCCCGACGACTGCGTGGTGGGCGAGGTCAACGACGGCTGGCGGCTGGCCCGCACGACGCTCGCGAACGAGCGGGTGGCGATGGGCTCCAAGCTCGGCCCGAGCACCGAGCGGGCGATCGAGCTGGTGGCCGGCCGCGGCGACCTCGAGGCTGCCCGCGTCGGTCAGCAGGTCGCGCTCGGCACGGTCTGCCGACTGCTCGGCGTCCGCTCCACACTCCGGTCGATCGGCGGCCAGGGCCCGGGCGCGGAGTCCAGCGTCGCGAAGCTGCTCGGCGTCCGGAACCGGCAGGAGTCATCGGACCTGATCGTCAGCCTGCACGGCCCCGACGCCCTGCTCGCCGACGACCCGGACATCGCCCAGGACGTCCACGCGATGCTGCTCGACCGCTGCCTCTCCATCGCCGGCGGCACCACGCAGATTCTCCGGAACGTCGCCGCCGAGCGCATCCTCGGCTTGCCCCGCAGCTGACCGTGGTCGCCAGTCTGCTTGCCGGGCTCGGCACCGGTCTCGGGCTCATCGTCGCCATCGGCGCGCAGAACGCCTACGTCCTGCGGCAGGGGATCATGCGGGCGCACGTCCTCGCCGTCGTCGCCGTGTGCGCGGTCTCCGACGTCGTGCTGATCGCGGCCGGTGTCAGCGGCGTCGGCGCCGCCGTGGACCGCGCGGGTGTGCTGCTCGACGTCGTCCGGTGGTTGGGCGTCGCGTTCCTGCTCTGGTACGCGGCGCAGGCCCTGCGACGCGCCCGTCAGTCGGAGGCGTTGTCGACGAACGGCGGCCCGGCCGAGTCCCGCCGAACCGTCGTCGGCCGTGCGGTGGCGCTCACCTGGCTGAAC
Source organism: Aeromicrobium terrae (assembly GCF_008039565.1). GTDB lineage: Bacteria > Actinomycetota > Actinomycetes > Propionibacteriales > Nocardioidaceae > Aeromicrobium > Aeromicrobium terrae. The sequence continues at coordinate 354,862 of NZ_VDUX01000004.1, read as the reverse complement.
CCGCACGTCTACCTCGACACCGTCCTGCTGCTCGGCTCGATCGCCGCGACGCACGACGACGTGGCTGGCGGCCGCTGGTGGTTCGCCCTCGGCGCGGCGGTGGGCAGCATCGTCTGGTTCACGGGCCTCGGCTTCGGCGCCCGCCTGCTGGCACCCGCGCTCACCCGGCCACGCGCCTGGCAGGTGCTCGAGGTGTGCATCGCGGCGACGATGATCGCTGTGGCGCTGCAGCTCGCCGTTGGATGATGGGCCCGTGGACGTCGAGTTCTCAGGGCCCGTCATCGAGTGGCGCGGGCCGGCGCCGTACTACTTCGTCGCGATCCCCGAGGACGAGAGCGCGGACATCAAGGAGGCCGCCGCCGGCCTGGAGTACTGGGGCCAGGTGGCGGTCGAGGTGCGGATCGGCGGCATCGACTTCACGACGGCCCTGTTCCCGAAGGACGGCCGCTACCTCCTGCCGCTGAAGGACCGCGTCCGCCGAGCCCTGGGCGCGCAGGTCGACGACGTGCTCTCGGTGGGACTGAGCCTCAGGCCGCGGTGAGCAGCTGGACGCGGAGGGTCTCGCGCAGCCAGGCACGGTAGCGGGCGTGGCTCCAGCGCCGGGAGGTGCGCAGCATCAGGTAGATCTCCGGGCTGGACAGTGCCCACAGGGTGTCGGTGGCCTCGCGGAGGTCGCCGCGCAGCCGCTCTCCCGGGATCATCCCGATCGCCGCGCGCAATGAGACGAGCCGGCGCTTCAGCGAGTTCTCCAGGGACGTCGCCGCGGTCTCGTCGACGCTCGCGGCGTCACGCAGCACGGCCCACAGCGGGCTGATCCGCTCCAGCACGCCGGAGATGCGGTCGGCGATCAGCTCGACCTGACGCTCGGGCTCGTTCTCGGCGGCGATGTGCCGCAGCGCGGGCCGGCCCGCGGCGTCGAACTCCGGCGGCTCCTCGAGCGGGTCGTCCGACGGGACGCCGGCGGTGGCGCGCTGGATCACCTGCTGGATGAGCTCGCCCTTGCTGCGGCCGGCCGCATAGACGGTGGCGAGGGAGACCCCGGCCGTCGCCGCGATCTCGGTCATCCGCGTCCCGGCGTAGCCGTCGGCGAGGAACCGCTCCTCGGCCGCCGCCAGCACGCGGTCGCGGGTCTCGCTGCGCTGCTGCGACGCGCGCTCGCGCCGGCGCGTGGCGTCGTACGCCCGCTTCTCCTCGACGGCCTCGCGCTCCACGTCACTCCTGGTCGTTGACGGCCTCAACCATTTCAACTAGAATGAGGTTCTAGTCAGAATACCAATCTCGGGGAGATTCTGTCGTGACCGAACACCGGACCATGAACACGATCATTCACGCGGCGTTCCGTCGGGACCTCTCCCGCTTCGACGACGCCCTCGCCACGTTCCCGTCGGGCTCGCAGACCCGCGCGAACGACCTCAAGAGAGCCTGGGACTGGTTCGATTCCGAGGTGCGCCACCACCACAAGTACGAGGAAGAGGTCTTCTGGCCGGCCCTGCGCAGGACGGACGCCGACCTCTCCTCCGTCGCCGAGCTGGACGAGGAGCACCACCAGATGCGTGGCGCGCTCGACACGGCGACGTCGACGATGGAGGCGCTGCACAATCACCCGACCGCCCTCTCGGCGGACGCGGCCCGCAAGGCCCTCGCGAGCTTCAGCGACGTCCTGCTCGGCCACCTCGAGCACGAGGAGCGCGACCTGGAGCCGATCAACGCCGCGTACCAGGACGCTCCGCCCATGCAGACGGCCGCGAAGAAGGTGGTCCGGGCGCAGCGTGGCCGGCTCGGCAACATCCTCGCGTGGCTCCAGGACGGTGCCGACGCGGACGCGCGTCGTGCCCTGCGGAGGCAGATCCCGGCCCCCGTCGTGGTGGTGGTGACGGCGCTGGCCGGCCGCCGCTACCGACGTGACGTCGCGTCGGTCTGGGCCTGAGCCCACCGGGCCCGGTGCCACTGCAGCCAGCGCTGCGCGGCGCCGGTGGCGTGCTGGCTGCGGTAGGACGAGAACACCTCGAACGCGTGCTGCGCGCCGGGCAGCTCGGCGTACGTGACCGTCGCCGCTGACTTCTTGCGAAGCGCCTCGACGAAGTCGCGGGCCTGCTGCACGGGGGCCAACGTGTCGTTCGCGCCGTGGATGACGAAGAAGTCGGGCGCGTGCTCGTCGACCTGCGCGATCGGCGACGCCTGCACGAACTCGTCCATCGCGTCCTGAGCACTCTTCTTGAACACCCACGGCGCGATGAAACGGTCGCGCATCTCGACGGACATCGGTCCGGTCAGGCCGGCGACGTCGTAGACGCCGTAGAACGGGACGCAGGCGTCGACCGACGTGTCGGCGTCCTCGAACCCGGGCTGGTAATCCTTCAGGTTCGGGGTGAGCGCGGCGAGCGCGGACAGGTGTCCGCCCGCTGAGCCGCCGGTGATGGCCAGGTACGACGGGTCGCCGCCGTAGTCGGCGATGTTCTCGTGGATCCACGCGACGGCCCGCTTCACGTCGACGATCTGCGTCGGCCACCGGTGCTTGGGCGCGAGCCGGTAGTTGGAGGCGACGCACACCCAGCCCTGCTGGGCCAGGCGGTTCATCAGGATCAGGCCCTGCTCCTCCTTGGCGCCGATCGTCCAGGCCCCGCCGTGGATCTGGAGCAGGACGGGCGCGTTCGTGAGGTCGCGGTCCTTGGGCCGGTAGATGTCGAGCCGGGCGCGGCGCCCGCCCTCGACGTACTGGACGTTGCGGATCCACCCGACGTCGCGCCGACGTAGGTGGAACGGCCGAGCGACGGAGCCGCGGGGCACGCGCAGGTCGAGCGGGCCGGCCAGGTCGAGGGTCTCGAGGTAGTTCTCGCCGATGCTCTCGCGCAGGGCCTCGTCGAGCTCGGTGCCGGTGCGGCGGGAGCGGGCGATCGAGTGGCTGAGCATCCCGGCGGCCGCGGCGGCGGCGAGCAGGCCCAGCTTGGAGCGGTCCTTCCGCAGCAGGAGCTCGGCGGCGGTGTCGGCCAGGCCGGCGGTGAGCAGGTGCGGCGCGAGCTCGCTGGTGGGCCAGCCGAGGGCGAACCCGGGGATGCCGGCCCAGGGGTTCTTGGGCGGCCGGATCGCGTTGAACGCCAGCGCCGCGAGAGCGATCTGACGGCGCCTGAACCCGGCTGACATGGGCGTCCCTCCGACGGTTTCCGCATTAGTAGAACACGTTCTAAAACGCTAGGATACCGGCCATGGATCGACTCAGCGGTCTGGACGCCAGCTTCCTGTACCTGGAGAGCGGCGCCCAGCTCATGCACGTGTGCGGGCTGATCGTCGTCGATCCCGCGACCATCCCCGGCGGCTACGACTTCGGCTCGTTCAAGAAGGAGCTGTCGCGCCGCGTCTCCGACGTCCCGATGTTCAACCGCAAGCTCAAGACCGTGCCCGGTGGCATCGACTTCCCGCTCTGGGTGGTCGACGAGGAGTTCGACATCGACCGGCACGTCCACCGGCTCGAGGTGCCGGCGCCCGGGGGAGAGCGCGAGCTGTCGGAGGTGGCCGGCCACCTCGCCGGCATCCCGCTCGACCGGAGCCGCCCGCTCTGGGAGATGCACGTGATCGAGGGCCTGGCCGACGGCCGGATCGCGGTGTTCTCGAAGATGCACCACGCGTCGGTCGACGGCGTCTCGGGCTCCAACATGATCTCGTACCTCTGCAGCCTCGAGCCCGACGCGCCGCCGCTCGACAGCGCCGACGCCCCGGGCGCCCTGGTGCAGCAGCAGCGCGTGCCGGGCGACTGGGAGCTCTTCGGCCGCGGCGTCGTGTCCACGGTGGCCAAGCCGTGGCAGCTGGCCCGCCTCGTCACGCCCACCGTCCGCACCCTGGTCGAGACCGGCCGGCGCGCGCGTCAGGGCACGGCGATGGCCGCCCCGCTCACCGCGCCGCGCACGTCGTTCAACGGCACCATCACCGGCCACCGCTCCATCGCGTTCACCGACATCTCGCTCGACGACATCAAGGCGATCAAGAACGCCGTTCCGGGCGCCACCGTCAACGACGTGGTGCTGGCCCTCAGCGGTGGCGCGCTGCGTCGTTACCTCGAGGAGCGCGGCGAGCTGCCCGACTCGTCACTGCTCGCCAGCGTGCCGGTCTCGGTGCACAGCGAGTCCAAGCGCTCCGGCCGCAACAAGGTGTCGTCGATGTTCTGCCGGCTCGGCACCGACGTCGAGGACCCGCGCGAGCGGATCACCCAGATGTCCGTCGCCAACGCGAACGCCAAGGAGCACCACAAGGCGGTGCCGGCCGACACCCTCCAGGAGTGGGCCGAGTTCGCCGCGCCGCGGACGTTCGGCCTGGCGGTCCGCATGGTCTCGGACCTCCGCCTCGCCGAGCGCGCCCCGGTGATCCACAACCTCGTGATCTCCAACGTGCCGGGCCCGCCGGTGCCGCTGTACTTCATGGGCGCGCGCATCGACGCCCTCTACCCGCTCGGCCCGATCTTCCACGGTGCCGGCCTGAACATCACCGTCATGAGCAACAACGGCGAGATCCACATCGGCGCCATCGCCTGCAGCGAGCTCATGCCCCGCGTCTGGGACCTCGTCGACGCCTTCCCCGACGAGCTCAAGGCGATGAAGGCCGCCGTCCTCGACGCCTGAGTGGTCTCGATACGGCCCTCGTTCCTCGGGCCTACTCGACCACCGGTGGTCGAGTGCCCCGCGAGCGCCAGCGAGTGGGGTGTATCGAGACCACCTCAGGCGAGCTGTCGGTCGCGCATGCGTGCGTTGGTGGCGTGGACGGCCTCGAGGAACGCCGGCACGAACGCCTGGTGCTCCATGACGCAGCCGGCGTGGCCGCAGAGCGCCTCGTGCACGGTGGCGCCGGGGATGCGGGCGGCGAGCTCGCGCTGACGCTCCGGCGGGACGACGCGGTCGCGGGTGGTGACCACGACGGCGGTCGGGACGTCGATCTGCCCGAGCCAGGGCGTGGAATGGTGTCGGCCGAGCGACGCGACGGCCTGGCCGATCGCCCACGGGCTGGTCTCGCGCCACTGGTTCATCGCCCAGCGCGCGGTGTCGGACCGGTCGCCGTCGATGGCCTCCACGGCCGCGGCGCTCGCCCGGTTGACGGTGCGCGAGCGCGAGAGCGTCGCGGTGAGGCCCATGCCGATCTCCATGCCGGCGTGGAACAGCCGCTCGCGTCCGTTGGTGCGGAAGTGCGCGGTGCTGGCGGCGAGCACGAGGCCGCCGACGGCGTCGGGGTGCTGGCGCCAGACGCGCTGAGCGACGACCGACCCCATCGAGTAGCCGGCGACCATCGGCCGGTCGAGTCCGAGGTGGTCGACGAGCGCGGCGACGTCGTCGGCGCAGTCGGACACCAGGAACCGCTCCGACGTGATGCCGCGGCCGTGCCACCGCTGGTCGAACGTGATGACCCGGTAGCGCTCGGCGAGCCGCGGGATCGACGGGAACCAGGTCAGCTGACCCGTGCAACCGACCGCGTGCAGGAGCACGATCGTGGGAGCGTCGGGCGTCGGCCCGGGCACGTCGGTGAGCCAGGTCCGGCCCCGGCGAGGGAGCTCGAACCACTCGCCCTCGGGCAGGTCGACCGAGGGGAGGTCCGGCACGAACCGTCGGAAGGTCACTAGAACACGTTATAGTTTCGGCGGAGTGCCTGCCAGCTTCTAGGAGGAATGTCGTGGACTCGCTGCTCGACGAGGTGCGGTCCGTCATCGGCGACGTGCTCGACCGCGGCGACGGCTCCTGGGGCGCGCTGCAGGAGTCCGGGCTGCTCGCCCTGGCCGCTCCGGAGGCACACGGCGGCGAGGGTCTCGGCATGACCGAGGTCGGCGTGCTGCTGCACGAGGTCGGACGCCGCGCCGCCGATCTGCCGGTCTGGGAGACGCTCGCGTGCGGGCTGCTCCCGCTCGTCCGCTCCGGCTCCGACGCGCTGCAGAGCGAGCTGGTCCCGAAGATCGTGGCGGGGGAGCTGTTCCTCTCGCCGGCGCTGCGGACCGACGCGACCGTCGACGGCTCCGGCGTCAGCGGCACAGCGATCGGGGTGCCGGTGCTGGACGGTCCGACCGTGCTCCTGGTGTCGGGCACCGACCTTTCGACAGGCTCAAGGACCGTTGCCTTGGTTGACGTGGATGGTCCGGGCGTCTCTCGCGTCGAGACCGCGACGTCGCGCGGGACGACCGAGGCCACCTACACGTTCGAGAACGCGCCGGCGCTCGGGGAGCTGGACGCCGACGTCGTCCGCAGCCACGCCACCGCCGGGCTCGCGGCCTGGGGAGCGGGTCTGGTCGAGGGCGCCCGCGACCTGACCGCCGGCTACGTCCGTGACCGCAAGCAGTTCGGTCGCTCGCTGGCCGAGTTCCAGGCCGTCGCGCAGCAGATCGCCGACGTCTACATCGTGTCGCGGACGGTCACGCTCACCGCGGCCGAGGTGGCCCGCCGCCTCGACGCCGGCGACCCGGCCGACGACGACCTCGCCGTCGCCGCCCACTGGTTCACCGAGCGCGCGTCCACCGCGATGCAGACCTGCCAGCACCTGCACGGCGGCATGGGCGTCGACATCACCTACTCGATGGCCGCGTACTTCGCCGGCGTCCGCGACGTCACCCGTCACCTCGGCGGGCCGACCGCCATCGGCGCGGTGCCGATCACGGAGACCGCCGGCAAGAACGCCGAGCTCCCCGAGGAGCATCGCGCGTTCAAGCAGGAGGCGCGCGACTACCTCAGCACCCTCGTCAGCGACGAGGACGAGGACGAGATGCGCAGCGACCGGCACGGCCCGGCCTACCACCGGATCATCAAGCAGATGGGTGCCGACGGCTGGCTCGGCGTCGGCTGGCCGAAGGAGTACGGCGGCCAGGCCCGCAGCGCCATCGAGCAGCAGGCGTTCGTGAACGAGGCCGCGCGCTCGGACGTCCACCTGCCGGCCGTCACCCTGCAGACCGTCGGCCCGACGCTGCAGGTGTACGGCACGGAGAAGCAGAAGGAGATGTTCCTCGCGGACATCGTCACCGGCGACGTGCACTTCGCGATCGGCTACAGCGAGCCGGACGCCGGCACCGACCTCGCCTCGCTGCGCACCACGGCCCGTCGCGACGGTGACCACTACGTCGTGAACGGCCAGAAGATGTGGACCACCGGCGGCCACGCGGCCGACTACGTCTGGCTCGCCGTGCGCACCGACCCCGACGCCCCCAAGCACCGCGGCATCTCGATCCTCATCGTCGACACCCGCGACCCCGGCTACTCGTCCACGCCGATCGTCACCAGCGACGGCTCCCACCACACCAACGCCACGTACTACAACGACGTGCGGGTGCCCGTCGACATGCTCGTCGGCGAGGAGAACCGTGGCTGGGAGCTGATCACCACGCAGCTCAACCACGAGCGCGTCATGCTCGGTCCGGCCGGCCGGCTCGAGGGCCTCCGTGACCGCGTCGTCGCTTGGGCCGACGGCCGCACCACGCCCGACGGCACGCCGGTGCTCGAGGTGCCGTGGGTCCGCGACACCCTGGCCCGCGTCACCGCCGCGTTCCGCGTCAACGAGCTGCTGAACTGGTCCGTCGCGACGGGCAGTGGACCCGGCGGGGGTGCAGGGCCGCGGGCGGCGGACAGTACTGCCCGGCAGGCCGTCGCCGACGCGTCGACGTCGAAGGTCCTCGCCAGCGACGAGGTGCAGCGGCTCGGCCTGGCGCTGCACGACGTCGTCACCACGTACGGCGACCCGGCGGACCCGGCCACCGGCCGCCTCGCCGAGTACCTCGACGCCACCAGCAAGCGGAACCTCGTGCTCACGTTCGGCGGGGGCGTCAACGAGGTGCAGCGTGAGCTGATCGCGATGTTCGGACTCGACCTCCCGAAGGTGCCCCGATGAGCGACCTGCAAGAACGGTTCGACGAGATCAAGGCTCGCGGCTACGCCGAGGCCCGCGAGGGCGCTGACCCGGTCAACGAGCCGATGATCCGCCACTGGGCCGAGGCGATCGGCGACACCAACCCGCGCTGGCAGCCGGGTCCGGACTGCGAGGCGCCGCCGGCGATGGCGCAGGTGTGGACCATGCCCGGCCTCGTCGCGGAGCGCCCGCCCGGCGAGCCGCTGTGGGACACGATGGTCGCGCTCGACGACGCCGGCTACACGTCCGTGCTCGGCACCAACTGCGACCAGACCTATGCCCGCACCCTGCGCCCCGGCGAGCGGGTGAGCATCAGCTCGCGGCTCGACGACGTCGTCGGCCCCAAGCAGACCGGCGTCGGCGAGGGCTACTTCGTCACCACGCGGAACACCTGGACCGTCGACGGTGAAGAGGTCGCGACGATGCTGTTCCGGGTGCTCAAGTTCAAGCCGGGCACCGGGCGGCCGACCGTCGACCGGACCAAGCTCGTGCGGCCGATGGTGAACCGCGACTCGGCGTTCTTCTGGGAGGGCACCGCCGCCGGCGAGCTGCGCATCCAGAAGTGCAACGCGTGCGGCGAGCTCCGGCACCCGCCCGGACCGGTGTGCCCGTCGTGCCACGCGATGGACCGCGGCTACGTCGTCGCGTCGGGCCGAGGCGCGGTCCACTCCTTCCTGGAGCACCACGCCCCGCAGGTGCCGGGCAAGCAGCTGCCGCTCACCATCGCCCTGATCGAGCTCGACGAGGGGGTCCGGATGGTTGGCGAGGTCCCGGCCGGCGTCGCGATCGGCGACGCGATGGAGGTCTGGTTCGACCGCATCGACGATGAGCTCACCCTCGCTCAGTGGCGACCGGTCGGCACGGCGCCGGCGGAGCCCGAGCCGGAGCCCGCCTCCGACCTCCCGGTCTGGGAGCTGCCCATCACGCCGACGCTCGTGGTCTCCACGGCCCTGGCCACGCGCGACTTCCAGGACGTGCACCACGACCGCGACCTCGCGCAGTCGCACGGCAGCAAGGACATCTTCCTGAACATCCTCACCACCACCGGCCTCGTGCAGCGGTACGTGACCGACTGGTCCGGACCGCAGACGCAGGTGCTCTCGTGCGCGTTGCGGCTCGGCGCCCCGGCCCACCCGTACGACACGCTGCGGTTCACCGGTGAGATCGTGTCCGAGGATGACGGGGTCACCACCATCGACGTGACCGGGCGGGTGTCGCTCGGCAACCACGTCAACGCCAGGCTGGAGGTGCGTCGATGAGCCTCAGTGGCGTGGCGGCGATCGCCGGCATCGGTGCGACCGAGTTCTCCAAGGAGTCCGGCCGGTCCGAGCTCCAGTTGTCCGCGGAGGCGACGCTCGCCGCGCTGGCCGACGCGGGCCTCGAGGCGTCGGACGTCGACGGGCTCACCACGTTCACGATGGACTCCACCGCGGAGATCGCCCTGGCCCGCGAGCTCGGGATGGGCGAGCTGCGGTTCTTCAGCCGGATCAACTACGGCGGCGGCGCGGCGTGCGGCACGGTGCAGCAGGCGGCGATGGCCGTCGCCACCGGCGTGGCCGACGTCGTCGTCGCGTACCGCGGCTTCAACGAGCGCTCCGGCCACCGGTTCGGCCAGGTGCAGGGCGCTGCCGCGGCGCAGGCCAACACCAACGGCCTCGACAACGCCTGGACCTACCCGTACGGCCTGTCGACGCCGGCCGCGACCGTCGCGATGCAGGCCCGCCGCTACATGCACGAGTACGGCGCGACGTCGGAGGACTTCGGCCGGGTCGCCGTGGCCGACCGCCGACACGCTGCCACCAACCCGAACGCCTTCTTCTACGAGAAGCCGATCACGCTGGAGGACCACCAGTCGTCGCGGATGATCGCCGACCCGCTGCGCCTGCTCGACTGCTGTCAGGAGAGCGACGGTGGCGTGGCCATCGTCGTCACGTCCACCGAGCGAGCCCGCGACCTGAAGGCCGGCGCGGTCCCGATCGTCGCGGCCGCTCAGGGCAGCGCGCCCGACCAGTTCGTGATGACGTCGTACTTCCGCGACGACCTCGGCATCCCCGAGATCGGCGTCGTCGGTCGCGAGCTGTGGCGCCAGTCCGGCCTCTCGCCCGACGACATCGACACCGCCGTCCTCTACGACCACTTCACCCCGTACGTCCTCATGCAGCTCGAGGAGCTCGGGTTCTGCGCCACGGGCGAGGCGAAGGACTTCATCGCCGACGGCGCCATCGAGATCGGTGGCCGCCTCCCGCTGAACACGCACGGCGGCCAGCTCGGCGAGGCCTACATCCACGGCATGAACGGCATCGCCGAGGCGGTCCGCCAGGTCCGCGGCACGTCCGTGAACCAGGTCGCCGGCGCCCGCCATGTCTTGGTCACAGCCGGCACCGGCGTCCCCACGTCGGGTCTCATCCTCGGCACCTAGGCCGGCCGTGCTCGCTGGCAGTGACGTTTTCGCCCGGAAATTCGGAAAATCCGGGCGAAAACGTCACGCTCAGCGTGGGCCCGGTCAGCGCAGGTCGAAGCGGTCGAGCTCCATGACCTTCGTCCACGCGGCGACGAAGTCGCGGGTGAACTTCTCCGCGGCGTCGTCGGCGGCGTAGACCTCGGACAGGCCGCGGAGCACCGAGTTCGAGCCGAAGACCAGGTCGACGGCGGTGGCGGTGCCGCGCAGGTCGCCGCTCTCGACGTCCCGGATCTCGTACACGTTCTCCGTGGACTCCGACGCCTTCCACTCCGCGCCTGCGGCGAGCAGGTTCACGAAGAAGTCGTTCGTCAGGGCGTCGGACCGGTCGGTGAACACGCCGTGCTTCGACCCGCCGTGGTTGGCGCCGAGCGCCCGAAGGCCGCCCACCAGCACGGTCATCTCCGGTGCGGTCAGGGACAGCAGGTTGGCGCGGTCGAGCAGCAGGACCTCCGGCTGGAGCTTCTCGCCGTCGCGCAGGTAGTTCCGGAACCCGTCGGCCCGCGGCTCGAGGACGGCGAACGAGTCGACGTCGGTCTGCTCCTGCGACGCGTCGGTGCGTCTGGGGTGGAACGGCACGGTGACGTCCTGGCCGGCGTTCTTGGCCGCCTGCTCGACGGCCGCGGCGCCCGCGAGGACGATCAGGTCGGCCAGCGAGATGCGCTTGCCGCCGGTCTGCGCGTCGTTGAACTCCTGCTGGATCGCCTCGAGCTTCGCGATGACCTCACCGGTGCCCTCGTTGACGGCCCAGCTGCGCTGCGGCTCGAGCCGGATGCGGGCGCCGTTGGCACCGCCGCGCTTGTCGGTGTCGCGGTAGCTCGCGGCCGAAGCCCACGCGGTGGACACCAGCTGCGCGATGGAGAGACCCGAGCCGAGGATCGTCTCCTTCAGCGACGCGACGTCGGAGTCGTCGACCAGCTCGTGGTCGACCGTCGGCACCGGGTCCTGCCAGAGCTGCGGCTCGGCGACCCACGGTCCGAGGTAGCGCGAGACCGGGCCCATGTCGCGGTGCAGCAGCTTGTACCAAGCCTTCGCGAACGCGAGCCGGAACTCGTCGGGGTTCTCCAGGAAGCGGCGGCCGATCTTCTCGTACTCCGGGTCGAACCGGAGGGCGAGGTCGGTGGTGAGCATCGTCGGGCGGTGCTTCTTGTCCGGGTCGTAGGCGTCGGGGACGATCTCGTCGCCGTCCTTGGCCACCCACTGCTTGGCGCCGGCCGGGCTCTCGGTGAGCTCCCACTCGTGACCGAACAGGATCTCCAGGAACCGGTTGCTCCACTGCGTGGGCTTGTCCGTCCAGGTGACCTCGAGGCCACTGGTGATCGTGTCGGGGCCCTTGCCGGTGCCATAGCTGCTCTTCCAGCCGAGGCCTTGACCCTCGATCGGGCAGCCCTCCGGCTCCGGGCCGACGAGGTCGGCGTCACCGGCGCCGTGCGTCTTGCCGAACGTGTGACCGCCGGCGATGAGCGCGAAGGTCTCCTCGTCGTTCATGGCCATGCGGCTGAACGTCTCGCGGATGTCGCGCGCGGCGGCGACGGGATCGGGGTTGCCGTTCGGGCCCTCCGGGTTGACGTAGATGAGACCCATCTGCACGGCGCCGAGCGGGCCGGACAGCTCGCGGTCGCCGCTGTAGCGCTCGTCGCCCAGCCAGGTGTCCTCCGGACCCCAGAAGATCTCCTCGGGCTCGTAGACGTCCTCGCGGCCGAACGCGAAGCCGAACGTCTCGAAGCCCATGTCCTCCAGGGCGACGTTGCCGGCGAGCACGAGGAGGTCGGCCCACGAGATCTTGCGGCCGTACTTCTTCTTCACCGGCCAGAGCAGGCGACGCGCCTTGTCGAGGTTGGCGTTGTCCGGCCAGCTGTTCAGCGGGGCGAAGCGCTGGCCGCCGTCGCCGGCGCCGCCGCGGCCGTCCTCGATGCGGTAGGTGCCGGCCGAGTGCCAGCTCATGCGGATCATCAGGCCGCCGTAGTGGCCGAAGTCGGCGGGCCACCAGTCCTGCGAGGTGTTCAGCACCTCGACGATGTCGGCCTTGAGCGCCTCGACGTCGAGCTTGGCGAACTCCTTCTTGTAGTCGAAGTCCGGGTCCATCGGGTTGGACTTCGTGGCGTGCTGGTGGAGCACGGTCAGGTCCAGCTGGTTGGGCCACCAGTCGCGGTTCGTCCGGGGGCGGCCGCTCGTGGCGGGCTCCGGTGCGTCGATCGCCGGGTTCTCGCTCTCGCTGCCGTCGTGGGTGGGCGTGTCTGGCTTCTCAGTCATGATTTCCCTCGGTTGGTGGTGGTGGAGCAGCTGGGGCACAGCCCCCAGAAGACGATCTCGGCCTCGTCGATGCTGAAGCCGTGGTCCGCGTCGCCGTGCAGGCAGGGCGCCTCGCCGACGGCGCAGTCGACGTCGGCGATCGATCCGCACGAGCGGCACACCACGTGGTGGTGGTTGTCACCGACGCGTGCCTCGTAGCGCGCCACCGAGCCCGCGGGCTGGATGCGGCGCACCAGCCCGGCGTCGGTGAGCGCGCGGAGGACGTCGTACACGGCCTGGTGCGAGACGTCCGGGAGGTCGCGACGGGCCGCTTGGATGATCGAGTCCGTGTCGGCGTGCGGGTGGTCGTGCACCGCGTCGAGGACCGCGACGCGAGGACGGGTCACGCGCAGACCCACCCCCCTGAGCGTCCCCTCGAGCTGCGCCGTGTCGACCATGCCTCCGACCTTGCCTGCTTTTCCTGAACGAGTCAAGAAATGCACGCCACCCTCGGTGGTCGAGTAGCCGCGAGGAACGAGCGGCGTATCGAGACCACGTCAACAGGTGGTCTCGATACACCTCCAGCTCGCTGGCGCTCGCGGAGGCACTCGACCACCGGGGTTAGGTCAGCGGCGGGCCAGCACGCAGAGCCAGCCGGACTCCTCGTCAAGCGCCTGGTCGGTCCACTCCGGCTCGAGGCCCGCGTCGCGGAGCAGGCCGAGCAGCTCGTCCTTGGTGTGCAGCGCGCGGTAGTACCGGCTGCCGGACTCGCCGGTCTCCCACCCCTCGCCCTCGCCGCGCGGGATGGAGACGAGGAAGCAGCCGTCCGGCCGCAGGGCTCCGGCGACCTTGGCCAGCACGGCCGGCAGCTCGACGGTCGGCACGTGCTGCAGGACATGCAGCGCCATGACGGCGTCGTACGGACCGCCGAGGTCGTCGGCGACGACGTCGAGCCGGTCGACCTGCTTGCCGCGGTCGCGCTGGAACCGGATGAACCCCTCGGTCAGGTCGGTGCGGCGGACGGTAAGTCCAGCCTCCTCCAGCACGTCGGCGTCCCAGCCCGGGCCGGACCCGACCTCCAGGGCGTGGCCCCCCGGCACGGCCTCGGCCAGCGCGGTCAGTCCGCTGGCGAGGACGGCGGGCCCCGCAGTCTCCTCCGCGTAGTCGTCGACGATCGCCTCGTACGACGCGATGGTGTGCTGGGTCGGCTCGGAGCTCATCCCCCGAACCTAGGCGTGGCCTCCGACGGGAGGAAGCCCTCGGTGATCGAGTGCCTGCGAGCTCTGCGAGCAGGTGTATCGAGATCACGTCTGGTGGTCTCGTTACACCCCCAGCTCGCTGGCGCTCGCGGGGGCACTCGACCACCGAGTCCGTCAGCGGCGGGTGACGAGGCAGTCGGAGAGGGCGGGGCGGTCGCCGTCGCCGACGGTCGCGGCGACGGCGATGCCGTCCGGCTCGTCCCAGGCGTTCACGGTGAGCGTCTCGCCGGGGAAGACGACGCCGGTGAAGCGGCCCTTGAAGCCGGCGACCGCGGTGGCGTCGCCGCCCAGCAGGGTGTCCGTCACCTCGCGCAGGACGATGCCCCAGGTGCACAAGCCGTGCAGGATCGGCGCGGGGAACCCGGCGAGCTTCGCGAACTCCGGATCGGCGTGCAGCGGGTTGCGGTCGCCGCTCAAGCGGTAGAGCAGCGCCTGCTCCGGGCGCACGTCGTACGTCATCGACGCGTCGGGAGCGCGCTCCGGCGCCGGGACCGATGTGCTCTCGCCGCGGTCACCGCCCCAGCCGCCCTCACCCTTCACGAAGATCGACGACCGCACGCGCCACAGCTCGGTGCCGCTCGGGTCGGTGGCGACGCCCTCCTGCCAGATGACGGCGGCCTTGCCCTTGTCCCAGACGTCGACGATCGACGTGGTCAGGCTGGCCGATCCGGACGGCGGCAGCGGCGACGCGACCTGCACCTCCTGCGAGCCGTGCACGACCTGGGCCAGGTTGATGTCGCAGCCGGGCAGGTCGAGGCTCGGCGCCTCGGTGGCGTGGAACGTCGGCGCGACGACCGCGAAGCTCGGCAGCACTTGGAAGCCGGGGTCGGTCTCCAGCGTGTAGCGGAGGTCCTGCGCGCCGATGCCGAGGTGGTACAGCAGCACGTCGCTGCTGGACCAGGAGAACTCGAGGGTGCCCACCTCGGCACCGATCGCGACGTCGGGATCAATCGGCATGCGCGATGTCCTCTGCTGCCAGGTAGCCGAACGTGATCGCCGGCCCGATGGTGGCGCCGGGCCCGGCGTAGGTGTGGCCCATGACGGCCGACGAGCAGTTGCCCGCGGCGTACAGGCCGTCGATCACCGAGCCGTCGGGACGCAGCGCCCGGCCGCGCTCGTCGGTGACGATCCCACCCTTCGTGCCGAGGTCGCCCGGCACGATCTTCACCGCGTAGAACGGGCCCTTGTCGATGCGGTGCAGCGACGGGTTGGGCTTCACGCGCGGATCGGCGTAGTAACGGTCGTACGCGCTCTCGCCGCGGTGGAAATCCTCGTCGACGCCGGACTCGGCGAAGCCGTTGAACCGGCGCACGGTCTCCTCGAGCGCGTCGGCCGGGACGTCGATCTTCGCGGCGAGCTCGGCGAGCGTGCCCGCCTTCTGGACCACGCCGGACTTGTACCAGCGACCGGGGAACGGCTGCCGCGGCCCGAGCCCGGCGAACAGGTAGCGGTTCCGGTAGCGCTGGTCGATGACCATCCAGGCCGGCACGTGCGAGACGCCGGTGGCCTCGCCCGCGTAGATCGCGTGGGTGGCCTCGACGTACGGGAGCGCCTCGTTCATGAACCGCCGACCGGCGGAGTTCACGATGATCGAGCCGGGCAGGTTGCGCTCGGCCAGGCAGAACCACGGGCCGGACGGCAGCGGGATCGTCGGGCCCCACCACGCGTCGTCCATCAGGTCGGTGGCGGCGCCGATCGCGACGCCGGCCTCGATGCCCCCACCGGTGTTGCTGGCAGCGGCGGTGCTCCAGGCGGCGTCGGTGGGCTGCGGGAGGT
Organism: Aeromicrobium terrae; assembly: GCF_008039565.1. Lineage (GTDB taxonomy): Bacteria > Actinomycetota > Actinomycetes > Propionibacteriales > Nocardioidaceae > Aeromicrobium > Aeromicrobium terrae. The sequence continues at coordinate 339,277 of NZ_VDUX01000004.1, read as the reverse complement.
GCTTCTCGCGCAGGGCGTCGCTCTTCTCGAACCCGCCGGCGCCGAGGATGACGCCCTTGCTGGCGCGGATGACGACCTCCTCGCTTCCCCCTCCATCAATACTGCGGTCGGCGCGGACGCCGACGACGCGGCCGTTCTCGACGACCAGCCCGGTCAGCTCGGTCTCGTAGAGCACCGGCACGCCGGCGTCCATGAGCCCCTTGCGCAGGCTGATCGAGAGGGCGTTGCCCATGGCGTACATGCGGCGGCCGCGGAACGTGTCGAGCAGCCGCTTCAGCACGACGCGCATCATCGTGATCGGGCCGCGGATCGTGCGGAGGCCGAGGCTGATCTTGCGGAAGTCGGCCTGCGTGACGACGAGGTTGGCCGGCGCCTTCGTGTACGGCGGGCAGAGCCGCTCGAGCTCGTCACCGATGATGCGGCCGTCCATCGGGATCGGTTCGACGCTGCGGCCGCGCGGGCGTCCGCCGGGCTGCTCGGGCAGGTAGTCGGAGTACTCCGGCACCCAGCGCAGGCGCACTGGCGTGTGATCCATCAGGAAGTCGATGACCTCGGGGCCGCGGTTCAGGAACGTCTCGCGGCGCTCCTTCGGCACCACGTCGCCGACGATCGCCTCGAGGTACCGACGCGACTGCTCGGCGTCGTCGGGATCGACCTGACCGGCCTCGCGGAGCGCCCGGTTGCCGGGGATCCACACGCCGCCGCCGGACCGAGCCGTCGAGCCGCCGAAGTACGGGCTCTTCTCGATCAGGACGGTGTCGAGCCCGTGGTTCGCGCAGGCGAGCGCGGCGGTCATCCCCGCCCCGCCGGCCCCCACGACGACGACGTCGTGCGTGTCTTCCATCTGGCCTCCGATGACGCGGTCGGCAGGGTGCTGACTTCCGCAAAACTGTAACAGGTTCTAGTATGGCGCGGTGACCTCCTCCACGGCCGATGCCGCGGCCATCGCTGCGGCCACCGAGCGGCTCGCGACCGCTCTGGAGACCCGGGTGCCGTGCGCGGCCGTGCGCGACCTGATCTCCACGGACGACCTCCAGGGGGCCTACGCCGTGCAGCAGGGGCTGGTCCAGATGCGGCTCGCCGGCGGGGCCACCGTCGTCGGTCGCAAGATCGGCGCGACGTCGGAGGCGGTGCAGAACCAGCTCGGCGTCGACCAGCCCGACTTCGGCTACCTGCTCGACGACATGGACGTCAGCCACGACGACCCGATCTCGATGCGCACGCTCCTGCAGCCGCGGGTCGAGGCCGAGGTCGCGTTCCGGCTCGGCCGCGACATCGACGTGCCGGAGGAGCAGATCACCCTCGACTTCGTCCGCGACGCTGTCGACGTGGCGATCCCGGCGCTGGAGATCGTCGACAGCCGGATCCAGGACTGGGACATCGAGTTCACGGACACGGTCGCCGACAACGCGTCGAGCGGGCTGTTCGTCGTGGGCGACGACGGCCTCCCGCTGAGCGAGATCGAGCCGCGCGACGTGGTGATGAGCCTGACCATCAACGACGAGGAGCGCTCCGCCGGCACCGGCGCCGCCTGCCTCGGCGACCCGCTCGAGGCGCTGCGCTGGCTCGCCGTCCAGGCCGCGCGCTTCGGCGACCCGCTGCGTGCGGGCCACCTGATCCTGTCCGGGGCCCTCGGGCCCTTCGTGCCGTTCGCCGCGGGGGACCGCGTCACGGCGTCCATCAGCGGGTTCGCACCCCTGACCGTCACCTTCAAGGAGTGAACGATGAGTGACAAGGTCACCGCAGCCATCGTCGGGCCGGGCAACATCGGCACCGACCTGCTCTACAAGCTGCTCCGCAGCGACGTCGTGGAGCCGCGCTGGATGGTCGGCGTCGACCCGGCGTCGGAGGGCCTGAAGCTCGCCGCCGACAAGGGTCTGACGTCCACCCACGAGGGCGTCGACTGGCTGCTCAAGCAGGACGAGCTGCCTGACCTGATCTTCGAGGCGACGTCCGCGTACGTGCACCGTGAGTACGCGCCGCGCTACGCCGAGGCCGGCATCCGCGCCATCGACCTCACGCCCGCCGCCGTCGGCCCGGCCGTCATCCCGCCGGTCAACGGCGAGGAGCACCTCGACGCCGAGAACGTCAACATGATCACCTGCGGCGGCCAGGCCACCATCCCGATGGTCTACGCCGTCTCGCGCGTGACGCCCGTGCCGTACGCCGAGATCGTCGCGTCGGTCTCCAGCGCGTCGGCCGGTCCCGGCACCCGCGCCAACATCGACGAGTTCACGCGCACCACCAGCAAGGGCGTGGAGACCATCGGCGGCGCCGAGCGCGGCAAGGCGATCATCATCCTCAACCCGGCCGACCCGCCGATGATCATGCGCGACACCATCTTCTGCGCCGTCGACGCCGACGCCGACCGCGACGCCATCGCCGAGTCGATCGTCAGCATGGTCGCGGACGTGCAGAAGTACGTGCCCGGCTACCGGCTGCTGCAGGACCCGCAGTTCGACGACGCCTCGGCTGCCACGCAGGGCCGCACGAAGGTCAGCACCTTCATCGAGGTGGAGGGCGCCGGCGACTATTTGCCGCCGTTCGCCGGCAACCTCGACATCATGACCGCCGCCGCCACGCAGGTCGGCGAGAACATCGCGAGAGGGATGCTCAAGTGACCGTCAACGACCTCGCCCGCCGCTGGACCGACACCGACCCGGACAGCGCCCTCGACCTCCGCCTCACCGACACCTGCCTGCGCGACGGCTCGCACCACAAGCGGCACCAGTTCGTCGAGCAGGAGGTGCGTGACATCGTCGGCGCCCTCGACGCCGCCGGCATGCCGGTCATCGAGGTCACGCACGGCGACGGCCTCGGCGGCTCGTCGTTCAACTACGGGTTCTCCGCGACGCCGGAGCAGGACCTGATCAAGCTCGCCGCCGAGACGGCGAAGAACGCCAAGATCGCGTTCCTCATGCTCCCCGGCGTCGGCACCAAGGACGACATCCGCGCCGCCCAGGACAACGGCGGCAAGATCTGCCGCGTCGCCACGCACTGCACCGAGGCCGACACGTCGCAGCAGCACTTCGGTCTCGCCCGCGAGCTGGGCCTGGAGACCGTCGGCTTCCTGATGATGAGCCACACCCAGCCGCCGGAGCGCCTCGCCAAGGAGGCGCGCATCATGGTCGACGCCGGCTGCCAGTGCGTCTACGTCGTCGACTCCGCCGGCGCGCTGATCATGGAGGACGTCTCCGACCGCGTGTCCGCGCTCGTGGCCGAGATCGGCAAGGACGCCACCGTCGGCTTCCACGGCCACGAGAACCTCGGGCTCGGCGTCGCCAACACGGTCATCGCCGCCCGCGCGGGCGCGACGCAGATCGACGGCTCGGTCCGCCGCTTCGGCGCCGGCGCCGGCAACACCCCGCTCGAGGCGTTCATCGGCGTCGCCGACAAGCTCGGCTGGAAGACCGGCGTCGACTTCATGCAGGTCGTCGACGCGGCCGAGGACGTCGTCCGTCCGGCCATGCCGGAGGAGTGCACGCTCAGCCGGAACGCGCTGATGATCGGCTATGCCGGCGTCTACTCGTCGTTCCTCCGTCACGCCGACAACGCCGCCGAGCGCTACGGCGTCTCCGCCGCGGAGATCCTGCTCGAGGCGGGCCGGCGCAAGCTGATCGGCGGCCAGGAGGACCAGCTCGTCGAGATCGCCCTCGGTCTGAAGGCCGCGCAGTCCTGAGGTTTCAGTAGGCTGCGCCGATGGCGAAGCCACGCATCTTCCTCGGGTCCTCCGGCAAGCAGGCCGCGCTGCTCGACGGGCTGACGGTCGGGCTGGAGGACGTCGCGGACGTCGAGCCGTGGACGGTGACGTTCAACCCGGGCAGCACGACGCTCGGTCGCCTGGTCGAGCTGACCCATGAGGTCGACTTCGCCGCGTTCATCTTCGCCCGGGACGACTGGACCAGCGTGGAGAGCGCGGCGCCGGACGCCGGCCAGGCGTCGCCGCGAGACAACGTCGTCTTCGAGGCCGGCCTGTTCGGCGGCGTGCTCGGCATGGACCGGACGTTCATCCTGCACGCCGAGGGCGCCAAGCTGCCCACGGACCTGCTCGGCCTGACCTGCGTGCGGTACGGCGACGCGAGCGACGCGGACGAGGTCGCGGCCATGAACCAGAAGCTGCGCAAGGCGATCGAGGACCTCGGCGTCCTGTCGCGCATCGAGGGTCTCTGGTGGCAGTTCTCCACCACGGAGCGGAGCGCGTTGGAGCCGTCGGCGGTGAGCCTGCTGCGCATCTCGCGCGACCGCGACCGGATGCTCGAGGTGAACGGCCGCTCCTGGCAGGAGGACGGCACCCTGTCCGCCCGCTACTGGAGCGAGGCCGCGAAGGAGACGAAGGATCCCGCCGGGATCTTCTACGCCTGGAAGGGTGAGCGACCCCGCGACCCGAACGCCCCGCAGCTGCACGGCACGGGCCAGATCACCTGCGAGACCGAGGACCGCGCCACCGGCCACTGGATCACCCGGTCGGATGCCGACCTCACCCTCAACGCCCGGACCTCCGGCGTCTACCTGCGCGCCGACGCCGCCGACCTGGCCGTCCTCGACGGCCGCGACGCCGACGCCCGCGCGACCCTGATCGCCCAGCGCCTCGAGGACTGGAAGGCTCTCGCGAACTCCTAGACCCCAGTGGTTACCCGGACGAATCCTCCGATTCCGCTGACAGAAGGCATATGTATGTGCCAACATCAACCAACTCGGACTCTGTTGGGGGACACATGCCGATGCTCGGGGGGCGCTTGCGCCGCGGACTTCATCTCGTCACGGCCGCATCGGCCACGGTCGCTCTGCCGGCCGCGCTGCTCGTCGCCACGGCCGCGCCGGCCAGCTCGGCCACGATCAACCTGAGCTTCTCGCTGACCGGAGGCGAGCAGCACTTCACCGTCCCGTTGGGCGTGACCAGCCTCCAGGTGGTCGCGACCGGCGGCCACGGGGACTCGAACACCTCAGCCAGTCCGGGGCGGGCGGCCACGGTCACTGGCACGGTGGCGGTGAACCCCGGCGACTACGTCTCGGTCTGGGTGGGCGGCAACGGTGACTCGGGCAGCGGTAACGCCAGCTTCAACGGCGGCGGCCGCGGTGGCAACGGCGCTGCCCGCGGCGGCGGCGCGTCCGACGTCCGCGTCGGCAGCTCGAACTTGACCTCTCGGGTGCTCGTGGCCGCCGGTGGCGGTGGCGGCGGCGCCTTCGACGCCCCGGGCGGCAACGCGGGTGCCGACGGCAGCAGCTCCGCCGCGCTGGGCTGCACCGGCGGCAAGAAGGGGACGGCCAGCGCGGGCGGTGCCGGCGGCACGAACGCCCCGGCCGGTGCGCTCGGCAAGGGCGGCGACGGCGGCAGCAACAGCTACGGCACGTACTGGGGCGGCGGCGGTGGTGGCGGCCTGTACGGCGGCGGCGGTGGCGGCGCCAGCGAGACCGGCGGCTGTGGTGCCGGCGGCGGCGGCGGGTCCAACCTGGTGCCCGCCGGCGGCTCGTCCAGCCTGGCGGCCGCGAATGCGACGCCGTCGGTCACGATCACCTACGAGGTCGACGAGACTCAGCCGCCGACCGTGAGCAACGTGATGCTCGACCGCGACGTCGTGGTGCCCGGCCCCACGGTCGTCCTGACGGCCGATGCCGCCGACAGCGTCGGCGTCGCGTCCGCGTACTACACGATCGATGGTGGTCCCGAGGTCGCGATGAACGCGGAGGACGGCTCGTTCGACGAACCGTACGAGTCCCTCACCGCGAACGTCGACACCGGATCGCTGACTCCAGGCCCGCACGAGTTCTGCGTCGTCGCCACCGACACGACGGGCAACGACAGCGACGGCACCAGCTGCAAGACCTTGAGCGTCCAGGCCGCGGACCCGAACGCGGTCACCGTCTCCAACGTGCAGGTGTCGGAGTCCACGGTCACCCAAGGTGAGTACGTCGATCTCTCGGCCACCGTCGCGCACACGCCGGGTGCCGACGTCGCCGGCGCGCGGTACAGCATCGACGGCGAGCCCGCGGAGGAGATGTACGCCACCGACGGCGACTTCAACGAGGAGTCCGAGCCCGTCGAGACGAGCTTTTGGAGCGGCAACCTCGACGACGGTTCCCACACGGCCTGTGTCATCGGCTACGACGCCGTCGGCAACACCAGCGACGGCAAGGACTGCGTGACCTTCACCGTCGTCGTGCCCGACACCGACCCGCCGGAGGTCTCCGACATCACCTTCGTGCCGGACACGGTCGTCCAAGGCGCACCGATCGTCGTCACGGCGACGTTGGCGGACCGGAGCGGCGTGGACGCTGCGCACTTCAGCGTCGACGGGAACGACGACGTCGCGATGGACGCCGTCGACGGCACCTTCGACGAGAACACCGAAGAGGTGACCGGCACGATCGACACGTCGTCGATCTCGCCGGGCGAGTACTCAGTCTGCGTCGACGGCGTCGACGGCGAGGGCAACGAGGGCTACGGGTACGACTGCGAGTGGATCAAGATCCTCGACCCGAGCACCGGCGCCCTCGTGGTCCAGGACGCCAAGGTCCTGCCCGACCCACTGCCGGCGACGGCCACCGGGAAGTTCACCGCCACGGTCATGAGCACTGACGGCGCCAATATCACCGGCGGCACCTGGTCGCTCCACGGCTCGTCCGGCACGCTGACCGCCGTGGACGGCGCGTTCGACGAGTCCACGGAGGAGGTGACGGCGGACGTCGACCCGGCCGACGTCTACGACTGGGGCGAGTACTTCTACTTCCGGGTCAGCAACGACGCCGGAGCCCAGACGGGCGTCGAGGACAACTACGTCTGGATCTACAGGGCCGAGGCCGACAGCTCCGACCCGACGGTCTCGGACCTCTCGGCGTCGCCGAGCCCGGTGACGATCGGGAGCGACGTCACCCTCTCCGCCACCGTCACGGACGACGGTGGCGTGGCCGCGGCGACGTACCGGCTCGACGGAGGTTCTCCGGTCACCATGACGCCGGACGACGGCGAGTACCTCGGCACCACTGAGGACGTCACCAGCACGATCGCCACGTCGTCGCTGAGCGAGGGCTCGCACACCGTCTGCGTGACGGCCACCGACTCCTCGGACAACACGAGCGACGGCGAGGACTGTGCGTCGTTCCTGGTGGAGCTCGCACCGGACACGACCGACCCGACGGTGTCCGACGTGGCGGCCACGCCCGACCACCCGACCGTCGGTGACGACGTGACGCTGACGGCGACGGTCTCCGACGACCGCGACGTGGCCTCGGCCACCTACTCGCTCGACGGCGCGGCGCCCGAGCCGATGGACGCCGCCGACGGCTCCTTCGGCGGGGCCGAGGAGGACGTCACGGCCACGGTGTCGACCAGGGACCTCGAGCCGGGCGAGCACACGCTCTGCGTCACGGCGTCCGACTCCGCCGACAACGCCAGTGACGGCGAGGACTGCACGACGATCACGGTCGAGGCCGAGAACACCGACCCCGAGGGCGTCGAGGTCACCGACGTGGTGGCATCGCCCAACCCGGTCGCCGCCGGCAACATCGTGACGGTCACCGCGACGGCCGACAGCTCGGGTGGCTCGGCCCTCGACGCGGCGACGTTTGCGATCGACGGCAGCGACCCGACGGACATGGGCGCCGCGGACGGCGACTTCGACGAGGCCACCGAGGACATCAGCGGCACCTTCGACACGACTGCGATGGCCCCGGGCGACCATGAGCTCTGCGTGGTCGGCACGAACGCGAACGGCACGTCGAACGCTGCGGACGACACCTGCATCACCTTCACGGTGCTGCCGGCGAACTACCTCCCGCCGGTCGCGTCCGCCGTCGTCGTGGTCCCGAACCCCGTCATCCTGGGCACCGACATCCAGGTCTCGGGCCTGGCAGGTGCGTTCGGCGCCCCACTGGCCTCGGCGACCTACGCGATCGACGGTGGCACGGCCCAGCCGATGCAGGCCTCGGACGGCGCCTTCGACAGCCCCGAGGAGGGCGTGATCGTCCAGGCGAGCACGTCCGGCCTGGGCGTGAGAGACCACGAGGTGTGCATCACCGTGCACGACGTCCTCGGTGGCACGAGCGACGGCACGGCGTGTGAGACGTTCACGATCCTGGCGCCGCCGGACACCACCGACCCGACCGTCGCGGACGTCATCGCGACGCCTGATGAGCCGACCGTCGGCGACGACGTGACACTGACCGCGACCGTCCAGGACGACCGCGAGGTCTCCGGCGCGACCTACGTGCTCGACAGCGACAACCCGGTCGACATGGACGCCGCCGACGGTGCCTTCGGCGACGGTACCGAGGGCGTCACCGCGACGATCAGCACCTCGGCGCTGGCCATCGGCACACACCAGGTGTGCGTGATCGGCGTCGACGCGGCGGCCAACACGAGCGACGGCGAGGACTGCACGACCTTCACGGTGCTCGCGCCGGACACGACGGCGCCGACGATCACCAGCCTCACGGTCACGCCGAACCCGGTCACGCAGGGTGACGACGCGACCGTCTCCGCGACGGCCGACGACGCGCGGTCCGTGGCGTCGGTCGGCTACTCGCTCGACGGTGGCGACTGGGAGCCGATGGGCTCGGCCAACCGGGGCCTGATGGCCGCGCTCGCCTCGCCGCTGGCTGCGACCCGGACGCTGAGCGCCGTGATCGACACGTCCTCGCTGTCGGTCGGCGACCACGAGGTCTGCGTCACTGCGACGGACGCCGCCGGCAACGCCAGCGACGGAGAGGACTGCACCACGTTCGCCGTGGCGGCGGTCCCGCCGGGCGGCGACGACGGGGGGAGTGGCTCGGGCGGCTCCGGCGGCTCGGACGACGGCTCGTCCGGCGGCGACGACTCGGTGCTTCCGGACACCGGGGCGTCGACGCCGGCGAGCTGGAGCGGCCCGGCCGGCCTGCTGGCCCTGCTGCTCGGTGCGGCCATGGTCGCCTTCGCCCGGCGCCGCACTCCCGTCCGCATCGCGAACCCGAGTACCGAGCCGTGGCGGCTGCCCCGCCGCGACTAGGCCGCCGCGGCGGGAACGAGGTCGAGGCCGCCGGCGCGCGGCTTGCTCGGTCGAGCCTCTCGGTGGGCCATCGCGAGCGCAGGGAGCATGCACGCGGCGACGACGAGGAAGGCGGCGCTGAATCCAGTCGAGGCGACGAGGGCGCCGACGACGATCGCGCCCGCGCCCATGCCGAGGTCGTAGGCGCCGTTCCAGATGGCGCTGACCGTCGCGTACCCGGAGGCCGGGACGCGGGCGTACATCAGGGCGAGCGTCGCGTTCTGCAGGACGCCGAACCCGGTGCCGAAGACCAGTGACCCGGCGACCACCAGGACGCCCGAGCTCGTGACCGCCATGGCCGTCATGCCGACGACCGACATCGCCATCGCCGGCACCAACAGGCAGGCCTGACCGCGACGATCGCCGAGACGGCCGGCGACGCAGCGGCTGACCGTGGATGCCGCCGGCTGCAAAAGCAGGGCGACGGGAGCGACCCACGCGGCGTGCGACGCGACGGCCAGCGGGAGGTAGGTGACGACCACGCCGGCCGCCGACGCGGAGGCGGCGAAGATCGCGGCCGGCCGCATCAGCGAGCCGTTGCGCAGCCCGGCGACAAGGCCGTGCGCGCCGCCCTCGGTGGCCCGCCGGGCGGGCAGGCCGGGCACGGTGACGATGGCGAGGACCGGCACGACCGCCGTCAGGACGAAGACGACCTCGTAGCCCCAGTGCCCGGCCGCCCAGGTGCCGAACGGGAGGGCGAGCAGCGACGGGATGCCGCCGACGAGTCCGACGAGCGCCAGGCCCTCGCCGCGTCGGTCGGCGGGGATCAGCGCCGCAGTGAGGGCGCCGCCGGCGACGACGGAGACCGCGAAGCCGAGACCGCGCACGGCGTTGACCGCGACAATCGCGGCGATCGAGGCGCCGGCCGGGGTGAGCAGGACGAGGGCCGGAACGCCGAGCAGGACGAGCCCGACGACCAGGGCCCAGCGGTAGCCGAGGCGGGCGACCAGCCGCGGCGTGGCGAGCTCGCCGGCGACGGTCGAGAGGAGGAGGGCCGCGTTGGCGAGGCCGGCGGCGGCCGTCGTGCCCGACTCGTCGGCGAACATCGGCACGGCGGCGAGCGGGAGGTAGAAGCCGATGGCCACCGCCACGACCGAGACGAGTCGAAGGAGCAGCGGGCGGGTGAACAAGGAGGTCATGTCCACGACGCTATGGCCGAAGCGACCCACTGCTAAGGTCCAGTTTCATGGCCATCGAGTGGTCCACTTCGGCGCCGGAGCTCTTGCTCACTCTCGACCGTGAGGCGTCGACGCCGCTGCGCGTGCAGATCGAGTCCCAGCTCCGCGACGCCGTGCGCTCCGGCCGGCTGGCCGCGGGTGAGCGGTTGCCGAGCTCGCGATCGCTGGCCGGCCAGCTCGGGGTGTCCCGCGGCGTCGTGCAGGAGTGCTTCGAGCAGCTCGTCGCCGAGGGCTACCTGACCTCCCGGTCCGGATCTGCGACGCGCGTCGCCGACATCGCCTCGCGCGAGACCGTCGAGCCCTCTCCGGCACCGGCACCTGCCGCGCCCCGACTGATCGCCGACTTCGCCTCCGGCGTCCCCGACCTCGGCCTCGCCCCGCGCGACGACTGGGCCTGGGCCGTGCGCGAGGCCTGCCGCACCGCCCCGAACACCGCGTTCGACTACGGCGACCCACGTGGCGACCTCCGGCTCCGCGAGGTGCTTGCCGCCTACGTGCGACGCGTCCGCGCCGTCGACACCACGGCCGAGCGGATCGTCGTGGGTGCGGGCTTCCAGCAAGGCCTTGCGATCGTGCTGCGGGCCCTGGCCGAGACGGGCCGCACCGTCGTCGCCGTCGAGGACCCCGGCTCGATCGGCACTGTCACCGCCGCGGCCCGGGCTGCCCTGGGTGACTGTGTCGCCGTCCCCGTCGACGACCTGGGCATCGACGTCGCCGCCCTGGACGTCAGCGGTGCCCGGGTGGTCGTGGTGACTCCGGCGCACCAGTGGCCCACCGGCGTGGTGCTGGCCGCGGAGCGACGCCACGAGCTGCTCGCCTGGGCTCGCGAGCGCGACGCGGTCGTCATCGAGGACGACTACGACGCGGAGTTCCGCTACGACCGCGAGCCCGTCGGCTCCCTGCAGGGCTTGGCGCCCGAGCACGTCGTCTCGATCGGCACGGTGAGCAAGTCGCTCGTCCCGGCCCTCCGGCTCGGCTGGGCCATCCTGCCGGAGTGGCTCGTGGAGCCGGTGGGGGTCGCGAAGCAGCTGGCCGACCGCGGCGCCCCAACCCTCGACCAGCTGGCGCTCGTCGCCCTGATGGAGTCCGGCCGCTACGACCGGCACCTGCGCCGGATGCGGTCCGAGTACGCCAAGCGTCGCGACGCCCTCGTGACGTCGCTCGTGGAGCACGCCCCGGGCGTCCGACTGACTGGCCTCGCCGCCGGCTTCCACGCCGTCGCACACCTGCCCGAGGGCGCCGACGAGCAGGCCGTGGCCGACGCCGCGCGTGAGCGGCGGGTCGGTCTGTACGGGATGAGCCGCTACCGCTCGGCGCCCGGTCCACACCCGCCGCAGCTGGTGATCGGCTTCGGCAACACCGGCGTCCGCGCCATCCAGGACGGCATCGCGACCGTCGGCCCTCTCCTGCTCTAGCTGAATCTGCGCCGGTCTGCGCGGGTGCTCAGCACGCCGAGCACGACGATCACGGTCCCGAGGCAGAGCACCATCCACCAGACGGCCTGGGTGGTGTCGGTGAATGATCTGCCCCGGCTCGCGCCGACGATCGAGCCCGCGACCGCGACGCCCAGGCTGATGCCGACCTGTCGGCCCGTCGAGGCGAGCGACGCGGCAGTGCCGGTCATCGACGGCGGCATGCCCGCCACCGCGGTGGTCGTGATCGGCAGGTTGATGGTGCCCTGGAAGACGCCGAACAGCGCGAACACGGCCAGCACGACGAGCATTGATGTCCCGGAACGCAGCCCGAGCGACGCCAGGCCCCCGAGGGCCAGCGCAGACCCGGCGACCACCAGGGGCGGCCGCGGGCCGCGTGCCGCGACCAGTCGGCCGGCGACCGGGGAGAGCAGCGCGACCAGGCCGCCCACCGGGAGCAGCGAGAGGCCGGCGTGCATGGCGGACAGGTCGCGGACCTCCTGCAGGTACAGCGTCGAGACGAACAGGAAGGCACCGAACCCGCAGGTCGCGAGGACGGCCATGAGGATCGCCGAGGAGAACGGCAGGCTGCGGAACAGGCGCAGCTCGAGGAGCGGGTCGGCACGCCCTTGTTCGTACGCCACGAGTCCGAGAACGCACGCTGCCGCCAGGGCGAGCAGGCCGAGCACGACGGTCGACCCCCACCCGGAGGTCCCGGCCTCGAGCGTGGCGTAGACGACGCTCGCGAGCGTGGTGGTCACGAGCACCTGACCGACGAGGTCGAAGCGGCGGGCCCGTTCCGCGCGCGACTCCGGCACGAACAACCTCGTAGCCGTGAGGGCAGCCACCACGACCGGCAGGTTGATCGCGAAGACAGCGCGCCAGCCGACCGCATCGACCAGCACCCCGCCCACGATCGGGCCCAGCGCCAACCCCAGTCCCGACATGGCGCCGAACACGCCGATGGCACGTGCCCGCTCCCGCCGCTCGGTGAACGTGGTGGCGATGATCGCCAGCGCCACCGGGTTGAGCATCGACCCGCCGACCGCCTGCATCGCCCGTGCGGTGACCAGCCAGCCGATCCCGGGCGCCAGGGCGCAAGCGAGCGAGCCGAGCCCGAACACCGTCAGCCCGACCCGGAACACGCGGCGGCGTCCGACGCGGTCAGCCGTGGAGCCGGCCAGCAGCAGGAAGCTGGCCAGGACGAGTGTGTAGGCGTCCACGGTCCACGCGAGGCCGGACACCGACGCGTCCAGGTCGTGGCGGATCGACGGCAGCGCGACGTTCACGATGGACAGGTCCATCACCACCAGGATCATGCTGGCGCAGCAGGTGGCAAGGACCCCGACCCGTGCCCATCGGTCGAGGTCGACGGTGCGGTCCACGGCCCTGATGCTCATGCCCTCGACGCTAAGATCTAGAGCGTGCTCGAAGTCAAGCGCGACGGCGTCAGCATCGCCGAGGCCGCCCGACTGAGCGGCGTCAGCGTCCACACGCTGCGCTACTACGAGCGTGCCGGCCTCGTCGTCACGCCGGTCGACCGCACGCCCGGGGGAAGTCGCCGCTACCGCGAGCTCGACCTGAAGTGGATCACCATCTGCACCAAGCTGCGGGCCACCGGGATGCCTGTCCGGACGATCAAGCGCTACGCGGACCTCGTCGCCGCCGGGCCCGGGAATGAGAGCGAGCGCCTCGCCCTCCTCGAGGCACACCGGGACGACGTGCGCGCCAGGCTGGCCGAGATCCAGGAGAGCCTGGCGATGATCGACCACAAAGTCGACGTCTACCGCGGTGCTGTCGCCGCCGGCGACGCCGACCGGCTCTGGGCCCCGACCTCTTAGGCGCGCTGCGCGACGACGTCGAGGAGCCGGTCCACCAGACGCGCCGACTCCTTGACCGGCAGTGGCTCGCTGAACAGGGCGTGGAAGTACAGCGGCGCCACGACGATCTCGAGCAGCTCGGCGAGCGTGGGCACGGCCTCGCCGCGGGCCTCGGCGCGGTCGAGCATCTCCTGCAGCTGCTGCTCCCGCTCGAGGAACGACGCCGACGGCTGACGCTTCTCGCCGGGCCGGATCTCCATCACGACGGCACGCAGGATCAGCGGCACCATCTGCTCCTGCAGCGGTTTCGCGACGGCGGCGGCGTAGGCGAGCAGGTCGTCGCGGAGCGAGCCGATGTCGGGCAGCGCGGCGTCAGTGGCCGACCACTCGCTCACCACGTCGTTCAGCAGCCCCGACATCGTGCCCCAGCGCCGGTAGATCGTGGCCTGGTGCACGCCCGACGCCTCGGCGACCATCGGGACGCTGAGCTCCTCCCACTGGTGCTTCTGCAGCAGGTCGAGTGCCGCGGCGTGGACGTCAGCGCGGACCCGCGCGGAGCGGCCGCCGGGCCTCTGCATCGGTCGTCCGCTGTCCATGCGAAAACTATAACGCGAAAACTCTTGCATTAACGCTCGACCCGGCGTAGCGTCACTGACGCGAGATACTTCGCATTAGTGAAAAGGACACACACATGAATCGCAGCACTCTGAAGTTCATCGGGCACTACGTCGAGATGGTGCTCGCGATGTTCGCCGGCATGGGAATCCTCGGCGGGATCTGGATGGTCGTCTGGCCGGGCATCCACGACCACGACGTGGTCCACACACTGGTGATGGCGGCCGACATGACGATCGGCATGGCCGGCTGGATGGCGTTCCGCGGGCACCCGCGGCAGATGATCGTGGAGATGTCGGTCGCGATGGTCGCGCCGTTCGTCGTCCTCCTGGCGCCGCTGGCTGCCGACTGGATCTCCGCGGGGACCTTGATGATGGGCGGCCACACGTTGATGCTGGTCACCATGCTCGCCGTGATGCTCTACCGCCGCCAGGACTACTCCGGCGGCCACGACCACCACGTCGCCCCCGTCGCCGAGGCCGTCGCGTGACGGACCTCGGGGGCGAGGTCGTCACCCCGGACTCCCCGGAGTACGACCGCACCCGCCAGGTGTGGAACGCGATGGTGGATCGCCGGCCCGCGCTGATCGTCCGGTGCAGCACGCCGGACGACGTCGCGACCGCGATCCGTCACGCGCGCGAGAACGACCTCGAGGTGTCGGTGCGGTGCGGCGGCCACAGCGTCGTCGGGCACGGCATCGCCGACGGCGGGCTCGTGATCGACCTCCGCCCGATGGACCGGGTCACCGTCGACCCGGAGGCCCGGCGGGCTCGCGTCCAGGGCGGCGCGCTGCTCGGCGCGCTCGACCGGGCGAGCCTCCCGCTCGGCCTCGGCACCACCGCCGGCAACGTCTCGCACACCGGCGTCGGCGGGCTGACGCTCGGCGGCGGCATGGGCTGGCTGGCCCGACAGCACGGGCTGACGTGCGACAACGTCGTCTCCTTCGAGGTGGTCACCGCCGACGGCCGCCAGGTCCGTGCGAGCGCCGACGAGAACCCGGACCTGTTCTGGGGGCTCCGCGGTGGTGGCGGCAACTTCGGCGTCGTCACCGACTTCGAGTTCCGGCTGCACGAGGTCACCGGCCGGACCACCCAAGCGATCTTCACCTTCCCGGTCGACTCCGCCGCCGAGGCGATGCGCGGCTGGCGCGAGCTGGCGGCCACCGCGCCGCGGCAGTGCACGCTCACGGCCTGGGTCGGCGACGTCGGCGACGGTCTGCACGTGGACCTCGGCTTCGTCTGGGTCGGCGACCCCACCGGCATGGTCGAGCTGACCGAGGCACTGCGCGATCTCCGCCCGTCCGGCGAGCAGATCATCGAGCGCTCGTACCTCGAGCTGCAGCAGATGGACGACTACGACCTCGAGGCGCCGCACCACCGCCGGTACTGGAAGGGCCACTTCCTCGCCGAGCTCTCCGACGACGCGATCGAGGCGTTCATCCTGCGCGGCTCGCCCGACGGCACCGGCGAGCTCCCGTACGCCAGCTTCCAGGCCTATGGCGGTGCCATCGCCGACGTGCCCGACGACGCGACGGCGTTCAGCGGCCGCGACACGGTCTTCGAGTTCGTCAGCGCCACGCGCTGGACCGACCCGGCCGAGGACGAGTGGCGCCTGCAGGTCGCCCGCCGGTACGGCGCCGCGATGGAGCCGTTCGCGAACGGCGTCTACGTCAACTCACTCACCGACGAGGGCGTCGCCGGCGTCCGTCGCGCCTACAGCCCGGAGAAGCTCGCCCGCCTCACCGCGCTCAAGGACGCGTGGGACCCGGACAACCTCTTCCACCTCAACCAGAACATCGCGCCCAGCGCGTGACAGGAGAGCCACCATGGCAACTGTTCTCTACATGTCGATGTCGCTCGACGGCTACGTCGCCGGACCGAACGAGACCGACGACAACGGCCTCGGCGACGGCGGCGACGCCCTGCACGACTGGGTGCTGGCCGAGCAGCCCGGGCCGGTGAACCAGCAGGTCATCGACGAGTTCATGGCCACCGGCGCGATCGTCGCCGGCCGCGGCACGTTCGAGCCGGCCGAGGGCTGGGGCGGCGACCACCACGACGGCGTCCCGATGCACATCCTCAGCCGTCGGCCCCGCCCGGACTGGACGGCCAACTGGCCGCTCGTCCACTACGGCAACGACGTCGAGGAGGCGTTCGCGGCGGCGAGGGAGGCGGCCGGTGACCAGGACGTCCTGGTCCACGGCGCGGCAGTCACCCAGCGCGCGATCGCCGCCGGCGTGCTCGACGAGCTGCAGATCCACCTCGTGCCCATCCTGCTCGGCGGAGGCCGTCCGCTCTTCGAGGGCGTCGACCAGCGGCATCTCGAGCTCGTCCGCGTGCTCGAGGGCGAGGGCGTCACGCACCTCCGCTATCGCGTCCGGCGGTAGTCACGACGTCCCCGGTGTCCGCGTCCCGACCCTGGCGCGAGCCGGAGTACGCCCACGAGCGGAAGCGGGCGAGCGCGTCGGGGTAGGCGAGGCGCGGGTGCTGGTTGACCACCGGGTCGAACGCGACTTGCGCCTCGGTCCGCTCCTCCAGGGCGAGCTGTCCGATCGGGCGCCACGATCCGAGGATCGTCCGCTCGGACACCACGAACAGCAGGGGACCGGTCGCGACCGCGCTGCGGATCGAGTCAAGGTCGCCGGCGGTGGCGCGGTCTGGCTCCGCGGCGTCGAGGCGCAGCACGACGTGGTGCTTGTCGGTCTGGTACGGCAGCAGCGTGCTGTACGGCTGGGTGCCCCAGCCCCGCGACGGTGCAAGGACGAACGGCACCCTGCTGCCGACCGTCGCGAACAGCAGGTCCACCAGCCCGACGTCATGGTTCACGCGCACGGCGATGCCGTGGATGTCCGCCCACTCGCCCGGGGTCCCGAGCGCCTTCGACGCCCGGACGGTGACCGGCCACGACCCGGGTGCGCCCAGGGCGGCGGCCGCGGGCGACGCGGCGTCGCTCAGCCGGAGCGTGCCGGTGAACAGCGCTCCGTCCGGGTGGAAGATGCGCGCGGAGCGCAGGTGAGAGGCCGCGCCGAACCCGGCCTTGACGACAGAAGCGGCTCGCTCGGTGAAGGTCATCTCTGCCTCGTACCCGGAGCGGCGGAGCGGCAACCGCTGCGATGGACTTCCCACTAGAACGTGTTCTAGTATTGGCTCCATGAGCCAAGCAGTTCTGGACGGCATCCGAGACCTCCTGCCCACCCTCCGCGAGCGCGCGGACGAGACCGAGCGCCTGCGGCAGGTGCCCGACGCGTCGGTCAAGGAGCTGGAGGACACCGGGTTCTTCCGCATGCTCCAGCCGAAGCGCTTCGACGGGCTCGAGTCCGACCCCATCGACTTCTACACCGCGGTCAGCATGATCGCCGGCGCGTGCGGCTCCACCGGCTGGATCTCGTCGGTCCTCGGCGTGCACCCGTGGCAGGTCGCCCTGTTCCACGACGACGCGCAGCAGGCCGTCTGGGGCGAGGACACCTCGACCCGCCTGAGCTCGTCGTACGCCCCCACCGGCAAGGCCACCATCACCGAGGGCGGCTTCACGCTCGAGGGCCGCTGGAGCTTCTCCTCCGGCTCCGCCCACGCCACCTGGGTCCTGCTCGGCGGCCTCGTGTTCAACGAGGAGGGCCAGGTCGTCGACTTCCGGACCTTCATGGTCCCCCGCGAGAAGTACGAGATCGTCGACGTCTGGAACGTCGTCGGCCTCGCCGGAACCGGCTCCAACGACATCGTCGTCGCCGAGACGTTCGTCCCCGAGGAGTTCACCCTCTCGATGGGCGACACCGGCCGCTGCTTCGGCCCCGGCCAGGAGCAGAACCCGGGCGACCTCTACAAGCTCCCGTTCCACTCGCTGTTCACCACCACGATCAGCACGCCGATCATCGGCATGGCCCGTGGTGCGTACGCCGAGCACGTCGAGATGCAGCAGGCCCGCGTCCGCGCGGCGTACGCCGGTGAGAAGGCGTCCTCCGACCCGTTCGCGGCCGTCCGCATCGCCCGCGCGTCGAGCGAGATCGACGCCGCCTGGGCGCTGACCATGCAGAACATCCGCGAGGAGCAGGCGCTCGTCGCCAAGGGCGAGAAGATCCCGCTGTCGCTGCGCCTCAAGGTCCGCCGAGACCAGGTGCTCGGCACGCAGCGCGCCATCGACGCCATCGACGACCTCTTCGAGGCGTCCGGCGGCCGAGCGCTCGCCAACGGCACGTACCTCCAGCGCGCCTGGCGCGACGCCCACGCCGGTCGCGTGCACGCGGCCAACGACCCGGAGCGTGCGCTGCAGATGTACGGCATGCACGAGTTCGGACACAAGGTCGACCCGGGGATGTACTGATGCCAGGCCTTGACCGCGAATCGACTCGTCGGTCCGCCAAGGCCGGCGAGCTGACGCTCAACTACTACGAGGCCGGCGAGCCGACCGACGTCGGCGGCGGCCTGCCGCTGGTGATGCTGCACGGCGGCGGTCCCGGCGCGTCGGCGTGGTCGAACTTCGGCTCCGCCCTGCCCGGCTTCGCCGAGGACTTCCGCACCTTGCTCGTCGACCAGCCCGGTTTCGGCCAGAGCGACAAGCCCGAAGTGGTCGGTCACTTCTTCCGGTTCGCCGCGAACGCGCTGAAGGACCTGCTCGACGAGCTCGGCATCGACCGCATCCACCTGCTCGGCAACAGCCTCGGTGGCGGCACGGCGATGCGGTTCGCCCTCG
The DNA here is from genome assembly GCF_008039565.1 of Aeromicrobium terrae. GTDB lineage: Bacteria > Actinomycetota > Actinomycetes > Propionibacteriales > Nocardioidaceae > Aeromicrobium > Aeromicrobium terrae. Next base: position 320,546 of record NZ_VDUX01000004.1, on the reverse strand, counting down.
AGTACCCCGAGCGCGTGGGCCGGCTCGTGCTGATGGGCCCGGGCGGCGCGTCGGTCAACCTGTTCCACGCCGACCCCACCGAGGGCGTCAAGCGCCTGATGGACTTCGGCGCCGCGCCGTCGGCCGAGGCCATGCGCGCGTTCATCTCCACGATGGTCGTCAACCAGGACCTCGTCACCGACGAGCTGGTCGCCGAGCGTCTCGCCGACGCCACCGCGCCCGGAGCGCAGAAGGCCATGGCGTCGATGGGCATGTCGTTCTGGAACCCCGACACCATGGAGGACGGGCTGCTGTGGCGCGAGGCGCACCGGCTCACCCGCCCGACCCTGCTCACCTGGGGCCGTGAGGACCGCGTGAACCCGCTCGACGGCGCGCTCGTCGCGCTGAAGATGATCCCGCGCGCGTCGCTCCACGTGTTTCCGAACTGCGGTCACTGGGCACAGATCGAGGCAGCGGACGAGTTCCGCGAGGTCTGCACCGCCTTCCTCGCGCGTCACCAGGAGAGGAGCCGCTCATGATCGACATCAAGTCGATGGGCTACGCCCGGGTCGCCAGCACCGACCTGGAGGCGTGGCGGCACTTCGGCGGCAAGGTCCTCGGGCTCGCCGAGGGCCGTGGCCCCACGGAGGGCAACCTCTACTTCCGCATCGACGAGGTCTCCGCGCGGCTCGTCGTGTTCCCGTCCGACGTCGACCGCCTCGAGTGCGTCGGCTGGGAGATGGCCGACCACGACGCCCTGCAGGCCGCGCGTGAGCACCTGAACAAGGCCGGCGTCGACTTCTCCGAGGGCACCGACGAGGAGCTCGCCGAGCGCCGCGTGCAGGAGCTGATCCGGTTCAGCGACCCGTTCGACAACGTCTTCGAGCTGTTCCACGGCATCACGTACGAGTCGCGGCCGGTCGTCACGCCGTACGCCGCACGGTTCGTCACCGGCGACCAGGGCATGGGCCACGTCGTCATCCCGGTCACCGACGACGTCGAGGCGCTCCGCTTCTACCGCGACGTGCTCGGCTTCCGGCTCCGCGACTCGATGTCCATGCCCGGCGAGTTCGTGGGCAAGGAGCCCGGCTCGAAGGTCTGGCTGCGGTTCCTCGGCGTCAACCCGCGGCACCACTCGCTCGCGTTCCTGCCGATGCCCAACCCGAGCCGCTGCGTCCACATCATGCTCGAGGTCGAGAAGCTCGACGACGTCGGCCGCGCGCTCGAGCGCGTGCGCAAGCACAAGGCGCCGCTGTCGGCCACGCTCGGCCGGCACATGAACGACGAGATGGTGTCGTTCTACGTGAAGTCGCCCGGCGGCTTCGACGTCGAGTTCGGCTGCGAGGGCCTGACCGTCGACGACCGGCGCTGGGTCGCCCGGGAGTCCACGGCCGTCTCGTACTGGGGCCACGCGTTCGGGCAGTCCGGATAGTGGTCGAGATGGGGGAGAGGACAGTCCCGGAGGGCATGAGCCCGGACGCCGCGGCCACCTGGCCGCCGCGTGAGCTGATCGACTCCTACCTCGGCGGCCACCGTGAGGTGTTCGCCTGGCGTCCCGGCGAGGTCGCCGAGATCGACGGCGAGGCCGCGCGCGCCGCCGCGATGAAGTTCCGCGACGTCCTCGGCCGCTACGCCAGCGGCGTCACCGTGGTCACCACGATGCAGGGCGACACCCCGGTCGGCATGACCTGCCAGTCGTTCACCAGCGTCTCGCTCGACCCGCCGCTCGTCGCGTTCCTGCCGATGAAGACGTCTCGCGCCTTCGCCGCCATCCGGCTCTCACGCCGGTTCTGCGTGAACTTCCTCGCCGCCGAGCAGTCCGAGCTCTCCAACCGGTTCGCGTCGCTGGCCGAGGACAAGTTCGCCGACGTCTCCTGGAACCGGACCGGCAACGGGATGCCGCGTCTCGACGGTGTCGTCGGCTGGGTCGACTGCTCCGTGCACGCCGTCCACGAGGCCGGCGACCACTACCTGGTGATCGGCAGGGTCGACGACCTCGGGGAGGGCGACGCGTCCGACCCGCTGCTGTTCCACCGCGGGACCTACCGGACGGCCACCTAGGCCCAGTCGGCGCCGGCCATCTGGTGGGTGGCTGCGTTCAGCCGGTTCCACACGTTGATCGACGTGATCGCGATCAGCAGGCCGGACAGCCCCTCGTCGTCGAAGTGGCGGGCGGCCTCGTCCCAGATCGCGTCGGGCACCGCGTCCCCCTTGTCGGCGATGCGGGTCACGACCTCGGTGAGCTCCAGCGCGGCGCGCTCGGCGTCGGTGAAGTACGGCGTCTCGCGCCACGCGGCGATCGAGAACAGCCGCTCGTCGCTGGTGCCCTCCTTCTTCAGGGCGGTGGAGTGCATGCCGACGCACACGCTGCAGCCGTTGATCTGGCTGGCGCGGAGGTGCACCATCTCGATCAGCTCGTTCGAGATGCCGAGGCCGTGGGCGGCCTTGCTGTACGCCTGCAGGGCCTCCATCGCCGCGGGGACGACGAAGACGGGGTGGGTCATGCGTGCTTCCATGAGGGTGTCTCCTGTCATGTCTGACTCTTCTCGTTCGTCATAGAGGTGACGGATGACGATGGAGGAACCTGACATGCAGACACAGGACGACCTGGCAGCCGAGTTCGAGGAGCACCGCCGGCACCTGCACGGCGTGGCCTATCGCGTGCTCGGATCGGTGACCGAGGCCGACGACGCGGTGCAGGAGGCGTGGCTCCGTCTCGCCCGCACCGACGTCAGCGACGTGGAGAACCTGCGCGGCTGGCTCACCACGGTGGTCAGCCGCATCTCGCTCGACCTGCTCCGCTCGCGGAAGTCCAAGGTCGAGGTGTCGCTCGACGTCCACGTGCCCGACCCGGTCGTGACGGCCTACGTCGCCGACCCGCAGGCCGCGGCCGAGCAGGCCGACGAGGTGACGCTCGCGCTGCTCGTCGTGCTCGACGCGCTCAAGCCGCGCGAGCGCACGGCGTTCGTCCTCCACGACATGTTCGGCGTCCCGTTCGAGCAGATCGGTGACATCGTCGGCGCCTCCGCGTCCACGGCGATGCAGATGGCGAGCCGTGCGCGGCGCCGCGTCCGTGAGGCGCCGCCGGCCGCCGCCGACCACGCCGAGCAGCGCCGCGTCCTTGACGCGTTCACCGACGCCGCCCAGCGTGGCGACTTCGAGGCCCTGCTCGAGGTGCTCGACCCCGACGTGGTCCTCCGGGCCGACGCCGGCGCCGCCCACCCGTTCTCCGGTGTGATCGTCGGCGCCGAGCGGGTCGCCTCCCAGGCACGGGCGTTCCAGGCGGTCGACGTGGAGCGGGTGCTCGTCCTCGTCAACGGCGCCGTCGGCCTGGTCACGGTGCGCGACGGAAAGCCGTTCTCGGTCTTCAGCCCGGTGGTCCGCGACGGCCGGATCGTCGAGATCAACGTCCTCGCCGACCCCGAGCGCCTGGCGACGCTCGACCTCAGCGCCGTAGGTTAGGCGGATGGGAGCAGAGATCTTCGGGCTGGCCTTCGACGCGCTCGACCCCGAGGCGCAGGCGCGCTTCTGGGCCGGGGTGCTGGAACGGGACATCGCCGAGGACAAACCGACGTGGCTCCTGCCGTCGAACGAGCACGAGTTCCCGATCTACTTCGAGAAGGCCGACATCCCGAAGCCCGGGCCGAACAAGATGCACTTCGACCTGATGACGTCGTCGTGGGACGACCAGAAGGAGACGGTCGAGCGGGCGCTCACGCTCGGCGGCGCGCACCTCGACGTCGGCCAGCTGCCCGAGGAGCTGCACGTCGTGCTCCAGGACCCGGAGGGCAACGAGTTCTGCGTCATCGAGCCCATCAACAACTTCCTCAAGGACACCGCTCGCATCGGGGCGTTCTCCTGCGACGGCTCGCAGGCCGTCGGCTACTTCTGGTCCGAGGCCCTCGGCTGGCCGCTGGTCTGGGACCAGGACGAGGAGACGGCGATCCAGTCGCCCCACGGTGGCAGCAAGATCTCCTGGGGCGGTCCGCCGTTCGACCCGAAGCTCGGCAAGGTGCGGCTGCACTTCGACGTCATCGGCGACGACCAGCAGGCCGAGGTCGACCGGCTGATCGGGCTGGGCGCGAAGCACGTGGACATCGGCCAGGGTGACGACGTGCCCTGGGTCGTGCTCGCCGACCCCGACGGCAACGAGTTCTGCGTATTGCCCCCGTCGTTCCGGTGACGCTGCCATGGTGAGCCATGGCCGAGTTCAGGACCACGTTCCCCGTGGCCGCGGACGCCGCGACCGTCTGGCGCGTCCTGGTGGATCTTCCGCGCTGGTCGGAGTGGAACACCGCGATCCCGACCATCTCCGGTGAGGCGGCGGTCGGCAGCACCCTGTCGATGAAGCTCGCGATGCCCAGGCGGCCGTCGGCGACCGTGAAGGCGACGCTCACCGACCTCGAGCCGAAGGTGCTCTTCCGCTGGCACGGCAACGTCGCGGGCGACTGGTTCTTCGCCGGCACCCGCGAGGTGGCGCTGGACGAACAGCCGGACGGCTCGACGCGGGTGACCCACGTCGAGACCGTGACCGGGCTGTTCTACCCCGTCTTCCGCCTGATGATGGGCGGTGCGATCCAGGAGCATCACGAGAACTTCAACGCCTCGCTCCGTGATCGCGCGGAGAGCGTCGACTAGACCGTCCCGAAGAACTCCCGCAGGTCGGCGACGATCGCCTCGGGGTTCTCGAGGGCGGCGAAGTGGCCGCCGCGGTCGTGCTCGGACCAGTGCTGGATGTTCGCGTTGTCGCGCTCGGCCAGCGACCGGATGGTCTGGAAGTCGTCCTTGAAGACGGCGACCCCGATGCGGCCGGTGCTGACGACTGGGTTGCGGTCGGCGTGCGCCTCCTCGTAGTGGTACCGCACCGACCCGGCCGACGTGTTGGTCAGCCAGTAGAGCGTCACCTGCTCGAGCACCTGCTCCGGCGTCACCAGCGACGTCCCGTTGCCGAAGCTCTCGAACAGCTCGGAGTAGGCGAGCTGGCCGACCGGGCTGTCGGACAGGCCGGCAGCGACGGTCTGCGGCCGTGAGCCGTTCATGGCGTTGTAGCCGCCGACGGACTGGAACCACTGCATGTGCTCCAGCGCCGCGTACTCCTTGGGGCCGAAGCCCTCGAACTCGCTCGGGTCGCCGGACGGGAAGGAGAACAGCTGGAGGACGTGCGCCCCGAGGAAGCCCTCCGGGTCGAGGATGGCCAGCTCGCGGCCGACCATCGCGCCGCCGTCGGAGCCGTGCACGCCGTAGGAGTCGTAGCCGAGCCGGCGCATCAAGGTGTCGTAGGCGCGGGCCGTGCGCTCCATCGTCCAGCCGGTGTCGGCGACCGGGGTGGAGAAGCCGAAGCCCGGCATCGACGGGACGACGACGTGGAAGTCCTTCGCCAGTTCGTCGACCATCGGGAGGAACTCGAGGAACGACCCCGGGTAGGTGTGGGCGAGCAGGACGGCGGGAGCGTCGGCCTTCTCGGACGGGACGTGGACGAAGTGGATGGTCTGCCCGTCGACCTCGGTGAGGTAGTTGGGGTGGGCGTTGATCCGGGCCTCGACCGCGCGCCAGTCGAACGACTTCCAGCGCTCGACCATGTCCTGCAGGTACGAGGTCGGGGTGCCGTACTGCCACGAGTCGCCGGGGACGGGCTGGGCGAAGCGGGTGTTCGCGAGCCGCTGCTGCAGGTCGTCGATCTCGCTCTGGGGGATCTCGACGGTGAAGGGACGGATGTCGGTGGTGGTCATGGTGCTCTCCTTGGTGGGTGTGAGCATCACGTTAGGTAGCATTGCGGAAGATACGGTTCCGCAATGTTCCGGCCTGACGAAAGTATTTTCGCGATGGGTGAGACCGCCACACGCACGCTCAACCTCCTCTCGTTGCTGCAGGTCCGCCCCGACTGGACCGGTGCCGAGCTGGCCGAGCGGCTCGGTGTCTCCGACCGGACCATCCGGAACGACGTCACGCGTCTGCGCGAGCTCGGCTACCCGGTGACCGCGGTCCGCGGCCCGGGCGGCCGGTACCAGCTCGGCGCGGGCGCCAAGCTGCCGCCGCTGCTGCTCGACGACCAGGAGGCGGTGGCAGTGGCCGTCGGCCTCCGCGCGGCCACTGGCATCGCCGGCGTGGAGGAGACCAGCGAGCTGGCGCTGGCCAAGCTCGAGCAGGTGCTGCCAGACCGGCTCCGTCGCAAGATCCGCGCGCTGACCAAGGCGACGTCGGCCGGGCCGGTGAACACGTCGAGCAACGTCGAGGACCCGGAGGTCGACGCGTCCGTGCTCGAAGCGCTCTCGCTCGCCATTCGCGACCACGACGGCATCCGGTGCACGTACCGCGGCGACCACCTCGAGCTCGAGCCGTACCACCTGGTGGCCTGGCAGCGCCGCTGGTACCTCGTGGCCCGCGACCCGGGGACCGACGAGTGGCAGCCGTACCGCGTCGACTGGCTGCAGCTGAAGACGCCGGGCGGCCGCCGGTTCGCGCCGGCCGACTTCCCGGGCGACCTGACCGAGTTCGTCGTCCGCGAGGTGGCCCGCACCGGCTGGGCCGTGCACGCCCGCATCCGCGTCGACGCCCCGGTGGACGAGGTGATCAGCCGGATCAACCCGGCCGTCGGCACGGTGGAGGCGCACCCCGACGGCGGCAGCGTGCTGGTCACCGGCGGGGACAGCCTCGAGGTCGTCGCGGTCTGGATCTCGATGCTCGGCATCCCGTTCCACGTCAGCGAGCCGCCGGAGCTCGTCGATCACGTTCGCGAGCTGGCCGAACGCTACGCGGCCGCCCTGCCCTGAGTCAGACCTAAACGACGGACTCGCGCACCGTGCAGCGCGTGCCGGAGTAGATCGTGGGCATGCACCGGTTGCAGTGGATGCAGATGCCCTCGGACGTCTCGCCCTCCTGCATCCGGTTCAGCAGGTCGGGCTCGCGCAGGAGTGCCCGCGCCATCGCGACGAACTGGAAGCCCTCGTCCATCGCGCGGTCCATGGTGGCGCGGTTGTTGATGCCGCCGAGCATCGCCAGCGGCATCGACAGCGCCGCGCGGAAGGCGAGTGCCTTCTCGCGCAGGTAGGCCTCCTCGAACGGGTAGGCCTTGAGAAACTTCCGGCCGACCGGCGTCCGCATGCCGAGCCGGACGGGGGCCGGCATCGACGCCGCGAACTCCTTCAGCGGCACGTCGCCGCGGAACAGGTACATCGGGTTGAGCAGCGAGCTGCCCGCACTGAGCACGAGGGCGTCGAGGTTGCCGTCGGCCTCGAGCATCCGCGCGAACTCCAGGCTCTCCTCCATGCCGAACCCGACGGGCGACCCCTCGGTCATGCCGACCTTGGCGATCACGGCGACGCGATCGCCCACGGCGTCGCGGACCGCCGTGGCGACGTCGCGCGCGAACCGGGCGCGGTTCTCCAGCGATCCGCCCCAGCCGTCCTTGCGGCGGTTCTGCTTGGGCGCGAGGAACGAGTTGAGCAGGTACCCGTGCGCCATGTGGATCTCGAGCACGTCGAACCCGGTGTCGGCCATGATCCGGGCCGCGCGGGCGTAGTCGTCAGTGATGCGGGCGATGTCGGCCGCCGTGGCCTTGCGGACCATCTGCATGCTGAGCGGCGACGGCATCCGTGACGCAGCAAGGGCATGGACCCCGTTGGACCGGCCGTTGGCCACCGGCCCGGCGTGGCCGAGCTGGCCGGAGATCTTGGCGCCGGTCTCGTGGATCGCGTCGGTGAGGCGCTGGAGGCCAGCCGCAGTGTCGTCGCCGATGACGATGCCCTCCTTCTGCGTCCGCCCCTCCGGCGAGACCGCGAGGTACGCGACGGTGGTGAGGCCGACGCCGCCACGCGCGGGCGCGAGGTGGTAGTCGATCAGCGCGGCGGTGACCTGACCGTCCGGTGTGCGCCCCTCGAAGGTGGCGGCCTTGATGGTCCGATTGCGGAGCTGGACAGGCCCCAGCTGGGCAGGCTCGAAGACGCTGTTCACGATGCGAGCGTAGTGGTGAATCGGGCGTGGCGGCGGGGTGTTCGGGCGGGGTCGAGCGTCCGTGGTGGGACGAGCTCGGGCATGCCGTCGGGTGCGAAGCGGATGTCCCATCCGTCGTCGTGCAGGACGCGATGGTGGTGGGGGCAGAGGAGTACCCCATCCTCGAGATTGGTGTCGCTGCCGTCGGCCCAGCGTTCTCGAGCGTGATGGGCGACGCACCAGGACGGTGGTCGGTCACAGCCCGGGAAGATGCAGCCGCGGTCACGAAACTCGAGAGCCCGCCGCTGGTGGCCGGTGAACAGCCGCTTGGCTCGTCCCACGTCCAGCGGGAGTGACTCACCGCCGAAGACCGCGGGCAGGATCCGCAAGGAACAGGCCATCCGTCGGGCCTGGCCGGCGGAGATCTTCGTGCCGGTGGACAGGGTGGCGCAGGCGACCTTGTCGACGAGGACCTCGTGATCCAGGTTCACGGTCAAGATGGCGCCGACGCCGGCGGTGTCGGGCAGCTTGTCGGCCGGGATGGCCTCGACCAGGGAGCAGAACGCCCACCCGAGCCGCTGCGCGTAGGTGGGCCGGGAGTCCAGCAGCACGTCGTCGTCGTTGTTCTTGATTTGGGGTGCGCTGATCGCTTCGAGGGCGTTGCGGAGCATGTCGGCCTGAGCCTCCGGGATCACACCGCCGAACTTCGCGGTGCCGTCGCGCTGGTCGACCATCCAGAACTCGGTCCGCGCCCACGCGGCCTTCTCCCGGTCGGCGACGATGCCGTTCTCGACCGCATCGACCTCGTCGGGTGCGAACACCTCACTGATCCGGTCCGCCCGCCGAGCGAGCTGCTTGAGATCCATCCGGGGCGCGTCACACAGCAGCTGGGTCTCGCACGCCTCCCGCTGCGACGCCGTCACCGATTCTGGAAGGTTCCGCAGGGTCCGCACGATCAAGTCCGCCTGGCCGACGGACACCTCACCCTGCGCGAGAGCCTGGTTCGTCTGACTCGCAGCAGCGATCGCCTCGGCCTGTTTCACGGCGCGGTCGGCCGATCGCCGGTCGCCACCGAACGAGCCCGCCAACAGCGACCCCGTCGAGGTTGCCCCCTGACGGCGCGCCTCACCGGACGTCTCCACGGCACGCGTCGCCGCCAGCTCGTGCGCTTTCACTCGCGCACCGAGGCGCATCAGCGACGTCGCGACCTCCGCGAGCTCAACGCCGGCGAGACCGGAGTAGGCGTCCAGCGGCACCGAGTCCAGGAGCGCATGCAGCTGCGAGAGCACCTGCTGAGGCTGCGACTGGACCATACGAACGAGCCTAGAAACACGGAGAGGTCGCATCCAGCGATGAACGTAGCCCTGTGGACATCGCTCGGCGTCGACTAACCTGTGGACAGTGCCGTACGCTTGAAGGGTTGAAGGGATGGCGACAGCCGTCCTGGCCGCACTCGAACGTGGCGGCTTGTATCTCGTAGTTCCTGGTCTTCGGTTCGCTGGACATCAGCACGTGGATGTCTTCAGCAGCAAGCAGGCACAGTGCCTGCGGCACCGAACGAAGGAAGAACTATGACTCAGGGAACCGTCAAGTGGTTCAACGCCGAGAAGGGCTTCGGCTTCATCGCGCAGGACGAGGGCGGCGAGGACGTGTTCGTCCACTTCTCCGCCATCCAGTCCGAGGGCTACAAGTCGCTCGACGAGAACCAGAAGGTCGAGTTCGACCTCGCCCAGGGCCCCAAGGGCCCGCAGGCCGAGAACGTTCGCGCCATCTGACAGAACCTCGAAGGGCCCCGACCGCGTCTGCGGTCGGGGCCCTTCACACGTCTGGCACGCTGAACGGCATGGCCGAGCCCGACGTCTCCCTGGTGCCGACGCCGCACGGTGACGCGCGGGTGCACCTCACCCGATCCGACGAGTCGCGCGGGCTGATGATGCTCGGCCACGGCGCCGGCGGTGGGGTGACGGCGCACGACCTCGGCCTCGCCTCCGCGGTGGCGCTGGCAGCACGGCTCGCCGTCGCGCTCGTCGAGCAGCCGTACCGCGTCGCCGGCCGCAAGGCCCCGGCCCCGCCGGCCCAGGTCGACGCCGCGTGGTCGGCCGTCGCCGAGCACCTGCACACCGACGACCTGCCCCTGATCGTCGGCGGCCGCTCGTTCGGGGCGCGCGTCGCGTGCCGGACGTCGGGCGACGTCGGGGCCGCCGGTGTCCTGTGCCTGGCGTTCCCGCTCCACCCGCCGGGCCGGCCGGAGAAGACTCGGCTGCCGGAGCTCGTCGGCGTCGCCGTTCCCACGCTCGTCGTCCAGGGCTCCCGTGACCCGTTCGGCGTCCCCGACCCGAAGACCCTGCCCACGAACATCGAGCTCGTGGTCGTGGAGGGTGACCACTCGCTCAAGAAGGACGCCGCAGCCATCCGGTCAGCGATCGACCGGTGGCTGGGCGTCCTCCTCTAGAGCCGGTCTAGTCGAGCCCGCCGGGCGGGAGCTGCAACGTGAAGCCGACGTTCAGCTTCGACACGGCCACCTCGATGTCCGCCCCGGCGGGGAAGCCGCCGTAGGCCTTCAGCAGGCGGACGTGCAGGGCACGGACGATGATCGACCGGGGGTTCGGCCGGATCTGCTCGTTCACCGTGACCGTGGCGATGCCCGGGATCCGGTACACCGTGTTCGGACCCTGCGGGATCCGGATCTTCCGACGGTTGATCACCAGGTCGGTGATCGTGGCGTCGCCCTGCATGCTGAACCCGGCCTCGTCGCTGTCCGTGGCGAGGGCTCCGCTCGCGATCACGTCGGCCCGGATGCGCCCGTTGAGCAGGCTGACACCGGTGACGCGCGACGTCGTCTGCGCCCAGAGCGGTTCCACCTCGTTGGCGAAGCGAGCGCGAGCGGTGTTCATGACCGCTCCGATCACCGACACCGGGGTCACGTTGACGAGCCCGACCGAGTTGATCAGGAACTCGTCGTCGGTCCCGTTGCCCGGCATGATCACCGGTGCCGTCGGATCCGACTTGATGCCCAGGAGGTTGCCGACCTGCGCGGTGACCTTCGACCCGTACGCGCCACCGCCGAAGAACGGCGCCAGGGTGGAGTACTCACCCGGGCTGACCCGTGCGGAGGTGGGTGCGACCTTGATCGTCGCGCCGACGCCGCTCTCGCCCTGCGGCTTGAGCAGGGTGACCTTGATGCCGGCGGCGTTCGCCTCGGCCGACTCCTCGTCTTCCGAGGAGTCCTGGTAGTTCAGGACGACCTCCGCGAGTCCGGCGATCCGGATCTTCGTGTTCGGTGCGACGTTCACCGGATACCGGCGCCACCCGATCTTGAGGTTGGTGAAGGTGGTCTCCGACCCTGCGGACAGCCAGCCGTCGTTGACCTTCGCGGTGCTCGAGACGTCGACCGCGTCGGCGGTGATCGCTCCACCGAGGAGCTTCACGCCGGTGGCACGCGACTTCGACTGCACCTGCGAGTTCCCGTACACCGGACTCGACTTCACCGACGTGCTGAGCGCGCTCACGTCGAGGAGGCCCGGGACGACGACGCGGCCGAGACCGTTGGTCGACGTCCGGTAGTACTCGGTGTCGAGGCTCGACTCGGCGGTCAGGCCGGAGGTGACGTTGTTGTTGAAGGCTCGGACGGTGGATCCTGCCGCTGAACCCTGGAAGCGCCAACCGGTGGAGTCGTCCTCGTACGCGGACGCCGGTACTCCCGTGATTCCTATGGACGCTGCGGTGAGCAGTCCGGTGATGGCCCCGATGATGATGCGATGTCGCTTCATATCGTGTTCCTTCGGTACGCCCGAGACTGGACGGTTTCGCGGAACGTACACCCGGGGACGCGAATCGGTCTGTGACGCGCGTCCCGCCGTGGTTGCAGGCAAAAACCGGTGCGAGTGCGGAGAACGTCGAGCTCGTCGTGGTTGGCTGATCCCATGGCGCACCCGGTGATGTTCAGCGACGACGACCCCGGCCTGGCCGAGCTCCGGGCCATCGCGCTCGCGCTGCCGGGCGCGACGGAGAGGATCTCGTACGGACGGCCGACGTTCCGGGCGAACAAGATCTTCGCCGCGTTCGGCGGCTCGGAGAAGCTCAGCCCGGGGAACCATCGGCAGGTGCCGAGCGCGCTGATCTTCACGCCCGACCCGGTCGACCTGCCCGCCATCGAGGACGACCCGCGCTTCTTCGTGCCCGCCTACTACGGCCCGTACGGCGGCCGGGCGATCGACCTCGCCGCACCCGACGTCGACTGGACCGAGATCGCCGAGCTCGTCGACGCGTCCTATCGGCTGGTCGCCACCAAGCGCCAGCTCGCCGAGCTCGACGCCCGATCGTGAACGGCACGGCGGAGCTCGCGGGGGTCGGTGGCGTCGCGTTCGAGACGACGGGGCGCGGTCCCTACCTCGTTGTGGTGCCGGGCTGGCTCAGCCACCTCCAGCTCGGCTGGGCCGTCCCGGTCGAGCGGACGTTCTTCGACGCGCTCGCCCAGGGCCGCACGCTCGTCCGCTACGACCGACCCGGTTGTGGCCTCTCCGACGCCTATGACGGGCCGCGCACGATGGAGCTCGAGCTCGACACGGTGAGCGCCGTCGTCGACGCGCTCGGCGCCGCCGACGTCGAGCTGTTCGGCTTCTCGATGGGCGCGCCCGTCGCCGCGCAGTGGGCGGCCGATCATCCCGACGTCGTCTCCAAGCTCGTCCTCTACGGCGGCTGGGCGCAGGGCTCGGCCATCGGCGACGAGGCCAGCCGGCACCACGTGCTCGGCGTGCTCGGCGCGAGCTGGGGCCTCGGCTCCGACCTGCTGACGAGCGTCTTCGCGCCCGACGCCGACGCGGGCACCCGGGAGGCGCTCACCCGGTACCAGCGCGCCGCGTCGTCGGCGGAGACCGCGGTCGCGCTGCTCCAGCTCGCCTACGACCTCGATGTCCGCCCCGCCCTCCCGCGCGTCCAGGCCCCGACGCTCGTGCTGCACCGTCGCGACGACCGGGCCGCTCCGCTCGAGCAGGGCCGTGCGCTGGCCGGTGCCATCCCGGGCGCCCAGCTCGTCGAGCTCGAGGGCCGCTCGCACCTCCCGGCGATCGGCGACGCGGACGCCGTCGTCGCCGAGGTCCGCCGCTTCCTCGGTCTTCCGGCGGTGCGGCGCGACGTCCCGTCCGGCCTCACCGCTCGGCAGGCCGAGGTGGCCGCGCTCGTCGCGGAGGGCCTTCCCAACCGCGAGATCGCCGAGCGGCTCGGCATCACCGAGCGATCCGCCGAGTCGCACCTCGAGCGGATCCGGCTGCGCCTCGGCTTCCGGTCGCGGGCGCAGGTGGCCGCCTGGTACGTCGCCACGCACCCGACGAAGTGAGGTAGTTCCACGGCTGTGCCGGCGGCGCGGAGCGGGAAGCATCGACGTCATGCGACGACTCGTTGACCTCGCCCTGTCCGCCCTCGGCTGGCTCGGCTTCAATGCGGTGACCCTGTGGACCATCGCGTTCCTGGCCGACGAGATCGTGCCGCGCACCGTCGACGGCCCGCATCGGGTCTCCACGGGGAAGGCCGTCGTCATCGACCTCGCACTGCTCCTCCTCTTCGCGGTGCAGCACTCGGTGATGGCCCGGCCGACGGTGAAGACGTGGATGCGCCGCAGCGTCCCCCCGCGCATCGAGCGCACGGTCTACGTCCTCGCCACCAACGCCTGCCTGGTGCTGACGCTGCTGTTCTGGGAACCGTTCGGCGGGAGGGTGTGGCACGTCGACGGCGCTGCTGCGGTCGCCGTGTGGATCCTGTGCGGCGCCGGGTGGGCGCTGGCGGTCGCGTCGACGTTCGCGGTCGACCACCTCGAGCTGACCGGGCTGCGCCAGGCCGGCTGGGCCGAGGCCCGGGAGGCGGGCGACCTGGAGGTCCGCGGCCTCCATGCGATCGTGCGGCACCCGCTGATGACCGGGCTGCTCGTCGCGTTCTGGGCGACCCCGCACCTGGGCGCCTCGCACCTGCTGTTCGCGGCGGCGTCGACCGGCTACATCGTCGTCGGTATCCACTTCGAGGAGCGCGACCTGCGCCGACACTTCGGCACCGCCTACGACGAGTACGCCGCCCGGGTGCCGTCGGTCATCCCTCGGCCGCGCCGGCGTCTCGCTCGCGTCTGATCCGCTCCCGCTCGAGCACCTTCTCCGAGCGGACCGGCCAGACGTAGGGAAGGTCGTCGGGGACGCCGGGGAACGTCGACCCGTAGTGCTCCGGGTCCTTGCGGAGCAAGGCGGACTGGTGACTGCGGTGCAGGTCGTCGTCGCCGAGCCACGGCGGCAGCGCGCCGCCCTCGGCGAGCTCGGCCTGGCTCCGGAGGTCGGTGATGCCGAAGGCGCGGAGGTCGTCGGCGATGGTGGTGGCGCAGGTGTCGCCGAACCCGAGCTCGGTCCAGACGTCGCAGCAGACGAACCCGTACCGCCCGAGCGCCTCCTCGAAGCCCCTCCACATCAGCACGGCCGGGTGGTTCTTCCAGCCGTAGTCCTCCCAGGTCAGCGCGCGGACGACCTGGATCGTCTCGACCCGCTGCTTGCCCAGCCGCTTCTGGTCCAGCACCCGCGCCGACCGCTCGAAGTCGGGGTACGGGAGGAACGTCTGCACCCACCTAGTCTGCGGGCCCACGGTCAGATCAGCCCGGCGAGATGCTCGAGCGACGCGACGAAGTGCTCCGGCGGGAACGGCGGGAACTGGATCCGCTCGCGGACGTCCGCGTCGGTGGCGGACCAGTCGTACGTCAGCGTGACCTCGGTCTGCTCCGGGCCGACGGGCGTCAGGTCGTAGCGCCAGAACCAGCCACCGAACCCGAGCTCGCCATCGTCCTTCAGGTAGCCGGTACGCCAGGAGATGACGCGCCCCGGCTCGAAGTCGAGGATCTGGTTGTAGGTCGTGTAGTTCTTGTTCGGATGGTTCGGGTGATACATCGCCATCGCGAACACCTGCCCGGCCGCGGTCATCGGCCTCGGGTCGACCGGCTCCTCCACCCGCCCGGTGCCGTCGATCGACGCGTGCTTCCTCGGGTCGGCGAGCACCGCGAACACCGCCGCGGCCGACGCGTCGATGGTGATCGTGGTGCTGACGAACTCGGTGGTCATCTCGTTTCTCCCGGTTCTGTTCGAAGTTCCTTCCCACCAGGTCTACGAACGGGATCGACCCGATACGACACTCACCGCGCCTCGCGCCGCGCCTTCTTCGCCTGCCGATCAACCGCCCAGGCGTCCCCGACGGGGCCGAGGTGGTGCAGCTTGTCCGGGTTGAGGACGCCGCGGATGGTCTGGATCTGACCCTCGAGCATCTCCAGCACGAGGGTGCCGATGACGCGGCCCTCGCCGTCGCGGAGGATCGCGCCGGGCTGGCCGTTGACCTCGTGCTGCTCGACGCCCGCGCCGCCCATCGCGATGAGCGGGAACGACGCCGCCAGCGCACGGGCTACCTTGTCGGCACCGTGGATGCCGCGGGAGAAGGCCGGGGCCTTGCCGCCACCGTCGCCGATGATCATGGCGTCGGCGGCAAGCAGCTCGCGGAGCGCGTCGACGTCGCCCTCGCGGAGGGCGTCGTAAAACCGGGAGGCCAGCTCCTCGCGTTCCTTGCGGTCGGCCTCGAAGCGCGGCCGGCCCTCGTCCATGTGGCGGCGGGCCCGGACCGCGAGCTGGCGCACCGCCGCCTCGGACCGGTCGACCGCCGACGCGATCTCGGCGAAGTCGAAAGCGAACACGTCGCGCAGGACGAAGACCGCGCGCTCGAGCGGGCTGAGCCGCTCGAGCAGCACCAGGGCCGCCATGGAGAGCGAGTCGGCCAGCTCGGCCGACCGCTCCGGGTCGTCGTAAGGGTCCTCAAGCACCGGCTCGGGGAACCACGGCCCGACGTAGGCCTCGCGGCGGACGCGCGCGGAGCGCAGCACGTCGATCGAGATGCGCGTGACCACCGCCGACAGGAACGCCTTGGCCGAGCGCGGCTCGGTGTCCGTGGACTCGTAGCGAAGCCACGTCTCCTGCACCGCGTCCTCGGCCTCGGCGACGCTGCCGAGGATGCGGTACGCGATCGCCGACAGCAACGGCCGCAGCTCCTCGAACGTCTCGGCGCGGGTCATGCCAGCTCGGCCTTGAAGCCGTCGCGCCACGACGGGTACTTCAGCGTCCAGCCGAGATCCGCCTTGGCCTTCGAGTTGGAGAAGGCGCGGCCCTCGGTCATCATGCCGACCACCATGTCACCGGCGAGCAGCTTCGCGAGCCACTTGGGCACGCGTCGCGGAGGCTTCGCGCCCGCGACGTCGGCGAGGTGCGGTAGCCATTCGCTCACGGGTGCCGGGTCGTCGTCGACGATGTTGTAGACACCCTGGACCTTCTGCTCGACCGCGAGCACGGTGGCGCTCGCGGCGTCCTCGACGTGGATCCAGGAGAAGTGACCGGTGCCGGCGCCCACCATCGGGAACATCCGCTTCTTCACCATCTCGACCTGGTCGTCGTTGGCGCCGGGCCCGTAGAAGCCTCCGTAGCGCAGGACCCCGCCGCCGGCGGCGAGCACGACCTTCTCGAGGTGCAAGATCGCGGCCGACACCGGCAGGTCCTCCAGCGGGTCGTCCTCGGTCTTGATCCAGCCGCCCGTGCGCTGGCCGTTCATGCTGGCGTGGCTCTGCGCCAGGACGTGCTGGACGCCGGTCGCCTCGGCCGCGGCGAGCAGGTTGTCCATGCCCTCCGTGCGCAGCCGGTTGGTGGCGGCGAAGAACTTCTCGGGGTGCCGCAGGTTCGGCTTCCCCGCGTGTGTCTCGGACAGCCCGGTCATCTGGTTGACGATGACGTCCGGCGCCGCCGCGGCGACGGCTTCACCGACGCCGATCGCGTCGAGCCCGTCCATGACGACGCCCTTCGCGCCCAGCTTCTCCAGCAGCTCGATCTTGCCGGGGCTGGTGGTCGTCGCGACCACCTCGTGCCCCCGCTCCACCAGCTGCCGCACCAGCGGCTGCCCGACCACTCCCGTTCCACCTGCGATGAACACTCGCATCTTGCTCACTCCTTGTGATGTCTGCTTTCACCAGGGAGACGAGATGGTGGGGTGGTTCTGTGACACGAGCCTTGCAACGACAAGGTCCGGATCCCTTCTTGGGTCGTCAAGCGATTCCGACCGTTGACGCAATTTTCCAGCGGGATGAAGCGACATAGTCGCAAAGTGCGCACCCACATGTCCGCTTCATGAACGCCCGTCACAAACTAGAATCGGAGATGTGACCGCCAGTGGGGACGAGGACAGCAATCGTTTCGACGAGTACCTCGACGAGGCGATGCAGGACTTGGTGGCGCAAGAACTGGAATGGGCCCAAGACGTCGAGAAGCGCCGCCGCGGCCTGCGCGTTCGACAACTTGCCGCGGTATCCGTCGCCCTGTTTGCGACGGGTCTGAGTGCGGTCACGGCGGCGGTAGGTTCTGGCTCCGATTTCGCCACGGCGAACCTACCGTGGGCAGCGCTACTAGGTACGGCTGTTTCCACCCTTGCAGTATTGGCCGGTTCGACGGCTCTCTCACGTGTCGCTGGTCGGCAAGTTCGCGCTACTGAAGATCGAACCCTTGACATGCAAGCCAGGCGACAACTCTCTGATTTGCAGCTTCACGTCGCCCACCAGCAACGCCAATTGGCCAGGGCGACCCGCTTTACGAGAGGAGGTTTGACGTGAGCGATTTGTCACCAGTCTCTGAGGCAATTGCTCGAGAGCTGGCCCGACGCCCGCGCCCCAACTCATTCTCGGAACGCGCTTTCCAAGCGTTGCTCGCGACCCAGGACGAGTACGTCGAGGATCTCTCGATCGAAGCCATACGAATCGCCCGTCGTGAGGAGTCCGACTCAGTATCCGAGGCCCAGGTGCATCATGCGCGGGCCATGCTTCAAAGTCGTTCAAAACGGGTGGCGTGGCTGGAACTCCTGGGAGGGGTTCTCGCCGGTGGCGGCTTCGCGCAAACGTTGACAAATTTCGTGGCATCGAACAACCCGGAGCCGCTTTCGTGGGTGGTCTCTAGCCTGATTCTGGGCGCGGGACTTTTGATGCTTGGCGCTTCTATCGCCCGACGCTAGCTCCCTGGGTTTGAATCTCAAATGTGCATGGCGTGCCCGAATAGGATGATGCGATGAGCTTCGTCCCATTCGATGTAACGGACGAGGAAGCATCCGACTGGAAGGTTCTTCGTCCGGGAGTTCCGCCGACCATGCGGCCCGCTCTGATCACATGGCTTTGGAAGTCGGTCCAGAACAAGGGTTCGGTCTATCCATCGAAACTGCATACGTGGTCGAACGCGCTCGATATCGACTTTAGTTTGAACCCGGAGTACTCGGGCTTGCTCAATCAGGTCGAGTTTCGAAAGTTCCTTATGCGCATCTCGGACAGGGACCTCCTGCGACTTATCGATTACAGGCTGTATGAAGACTCTTACGGTGCCGACGCAACTGGGCTCTCTGAGATTCTGGTCATAGGCAGATCGAAGTATCACGTGGTGAAGAAGGACGGAGGTGCACGGTTGGCTACCCGTGTGCCGGAAGGCGTTCAGGTGGCCGCGGAAACCGTTATGTCTGCCAAGTCACCTGCAGGCGAACTGCTTTCGAAAGCCTGGAACGCCGTGTATGACCTTGAGCCGAACGACAGTGCTGCATACGCCTACGCCGTTAGGGCTGTCGAATCAGCGTCCTTCGTAGCTCTCCAGATCACCGATTCCAATGCCACTCTTGGGCACTCCATCCGCACAATCGAAAAAGCCGACGCAAACTGGCGCTTGCCATTCCTTCGTGAGCATTCGCAATTTCCATCCAAGGAGCTCCTCGTCGGAATGCTCAAGTCACTCTATAAGGGACAGAGAGATCGGCACGGCAGTGAGGCGTACAGCGATGTGACGCATGACGAGGCCGAAGGAGCAGTGCTTCTCGCTGTGACTATCGTCGGTTGGTTTGCTCGAGGTCTTGTCGTTGAGCGCGAAGAGGAGAGGTTCGGCTGATCGACGGTCGATCTCGCGAGCGCCCTCTAGCCGCGGCGCTCATAGGAGTGTTAGAACCTCACGTCGACGGGTCAGACGGCGGCCGGAGTTCCAGTTGTGACCCAAGCTCTCGAGATCCTGTACTTCCTCTTGTCGACACAGTTGGGTCGGGAGCGCAGCTATTTGGCGCCTTCCGGCTTCCGGACAGTGCAGCGTGTACCGGAGTAGATAGTCGGCATGCACCGGTTGCAGTGGATACAGAGCCCGATGTCCGTTTCACCGGCCTGCATGCGGTTGAGCAAGTCGGGCTCGCGGAGGAGGGCGCGGGCCATGGCGACGAACTCAAAGCCGTCGGCCATGGCCTGGTCCATCGTCGCCTTGTCATTGATGCCGCCGAGCATGATGAGCGGCATCGAGAGCGCCTTCCTGAACTCGAGAGCTTTGTCGCGTAGATAGGCCTCCTGGAACGGATAGGCCTTGAAGAAGCGCTTGCCGACCGGCGTCTTCAGACCCACGCGAACGAGCGGCGGCATGTTGGCCGCGATCTCCTTGAGAGGGACGTCGCCGCGGAACAGGTACATCGGGTTCAGCAGCGAGCTGCCGGCGCTGAGCTCGAGCGCGTCGAGGTGCCCGTCGGACTCAAGCATTTGCGCGAACTTCAGGCTCTCCGGCATCGAGAAGCCCACGGGCGAGCCTTCGGTCATGCCGATCTTCGCGGTGACGGCGACAGCATCGCCGACCTCCTCGCGAACACAGCGGATGATGTCTCGGGCGAACTTGGCGCGGTTCTCCAGGGAGCCGCCCCAGCCGTCCTTGCGTCGGTTCTGCTTCGGCGCGAGGAACGAGTTGAGCAAGTAGCCGTGGGCGACGTGGATCTCGAGCACGTCGAAGCCGACGTCCGTCATGACACGCGCGGCACGCACGTAGTCGCGGGTGATGCGGGCGATGTCTGTGGCGGTCGCCTGGCGGATCATCTGCATGCTCAGCGGCGAAGGCATGCGCGAGGCGGCAACAGCGTGGACGCCGTTCGAGCGGCCATTGGCTACCGGGCCTGCGTGGCCGAGCTGGCCGCCGATCTTCGCGCCGGTCTCGTGGATCGCATCGGTCAGTCGCGCCAAGCCTGGTGCCGACGCCTTGTTGACGACGATGCATTCCTTCTCGGTCCGGCCTTCTGGGGAGACGGCGAGGTAGGCGAGCGTCGTCAGGCCTACCCCGCCACGAGACGGCGCGAGGTGGTAGTCAATCAGCTCATCGGTGACGAGGCCTTCGGGGGTGCGGCCCTCGAAGGTCGCGGCCTTAATCGTGCGATTGCGGAGTTCCACTGGGCCAAGCGTGGCCGGCTCGAAAACGTTGTTCACTATTGCCCCACGCTAGCGGCTGACCACGGTACAGGGGCGCAGATGATGTGCCTTCGCGCCCACTGTCTCTACCGAGAGAGCGCTATCCCGTCTCCTTTCCCGAACTGTCCCAGTCCGCCTTCACGACCTCGTATTTGGGGAGAAATTCCTCGAACAGGTGGGTGGATACCCACTCCTGAGCCGCAGCTCCGAACTGCTCACGGAGTACGCGGAAGGCGCGAACTGCGTCATCGGATCGTTCCTGCTGACTAATCGTCACTGCCAGGCCAGCCAAGGCGTTCAAGTTCGATTCGTCCAGTTGCACCAAGGCTGAAAAGGTCGCTTCTGCTTCTTCGAACCGATTTGAGTTTGAGTACGCGGCAGCCAGCTGCCAGAGATGCTCCGCATCGCTTGGACTTGCCCGGACGATGTCGGACAGCACTTCGATGGCCTCGTCCCACCTGTGCGCGCGAATAAGGGTCCGTGCCAGACCGACCCTGTCCTCGGAGTTTTCTTGCAGCGAAAGAGATCGCTCAGCTGCCGCTACCGCTGCGGAGATGTCGCCCAAGCGCAGGTAGTAGTCCGAAAGATGGTTCAGCGCGGTTATGGAGTTCGCATCGAGAGTGAGCGCGTGATTGAAGTCTGCCAAAGCGTCCTCAGTCGGGCCGTCCATCGTCATCCGGAGACAGCCTCGTTCTACCCATACGGCAGGCACGTTGGGCATGAGAGTTGTCGCCACGTCTAGATCGCTGAGCGCTCCTTCGAGGTTCCCCGCGAGCCTCCGGATCCGATGCCGCGTCATGAGTGCTGCATTTCTGAAGCGCGAAGGTTCCTCAGCCGCGCGATTCACCCGATCCTCGGCTTCTTCCATCCGGTCAGCACCTGCCAGCACTTGCGCGGCGAGATATGCAGCCTGCGCCTCGTGCGCTCCCAGTTCACGGGCCTCTTCAATCTCTAGAAGAGCCCTATCAACTTGGCCGTTTTGTGACCGGACTTGAGCAGAGATCAGACGAAGATCGGCGTCCGTGGGGCAGCTGGCGACTGCGCGTGCACTGAGAGCGAGAGCGTCTATGACAGCGCCACGACGTAGAAGGGCGCCCAGCCAGAGGTAGTAGTTGTGTGCGTTCGAGGGGGAGCGGATTTCGATCTCGCGGAAGAGGGCATCGCTAGCCGCATGGGCACCTGTCGCCGCGAGCAGCGATGCTCGATGGGAAAGGTAGTCGTCGTCATTGGGTGCGAGCCCTAAGGCAGCGTCGATGTCGGTTAGAGCGTCAGTCGGCCGCCCCAACCACTCGTACTCGAGGCTCCGGTAGAAGTAGGCTTGGTGCGTAGGCTGCACGGCCAACGACGCTGTGAAGTCTGCGATGGCTTCGGAAGCGTCTCCGGCTCTCCGGTACGACGCTCCTCGCTGTCTCAAAGCGATCGCGACCTGGGTGTCGTCGGCTCCGCTCATGGCCGCGTCATAGTCTGATCGGCCAGCCTCCAATTCACCATTGCGGAAGTAGGCATCTGCGCGAAGTCGGAGTAAACGGCGATCACCGGGCGACTGTTCGAGTGCAAACGTGAAGTCTTGGATCGCTGTATCGACATCCTCCCTAGAAAGGCTCTCTCGTCCGATGTCGGACAGTGTGGATAGCGCCACCTTTTCGCCCTCCTCGAGCACAACGGCACCGAGCGCAGCAATGGGCGATGACGGATGATGCTCGGAGTGAATCTCTGGGCCGGCCAGCGCTTCTCCGCGGGCGACACGTGCGTCGGCGTCACTGGGGTCCCGTCGCACCACGCTGCTCAGCAATGCAACCGCCTCATCGCGACGGCCAAGTTTGTACAACGCGCTCCCCTTCAACCGCAATACCCCGGTTTCCGAAGTCCGGGAAGGCGGTAAGGCATCCAGGTCGTCAAGCGCCCCTTGGGCATCGCCGGCGACGAGCCGATGCTCAGCTCGCCCTATGCGGGCAACAGCATCATCTGAACGCAGCGCAATCGCGCGGTCGAATTCCGCCAATGCTTCCTCAGGACGGTCGAGTGTCGTGAGTAGGTGTCCCTTGAATGCATATACCCAAGGCCAGGACGGCAAGCGTTTCGCAAGGTTGTCAGCGAGCATCAACGCCTGTTCAAGTTCGCCTGTGTCGCGCGCCGCCATTGCACGCTCGACAATGCCCAAAGAGCTAGCGTCGAGACGCGAAATCAGGTCACGCTGGACGAACCTGTAGTCCGCAGTTCCGGCGCTGCAGACACCGATTTGAAGAATCAACAAGAAAATTACGGTGAAGGTGTCGGCGCTCCAGTCTTCCGGGTTCCACGTGAACGTTCCATCGCTCTTAAGCCCTCCGACTGTGCTGAGAATCAGCATCAGAGTTGCGACGGTCCAGTAGAAGTAGACGCCCCATCTTGCAACGGGATCGATTTGCCTGGCTTCCCAAATGCCGTGAGTACTCTGCTCTACCTCGGCGTCGCTGAGGGCTCGGCCTTCACTGGAAGCGCGAATGATGTCGCGGACCACACTGTCCGAATGCGCCAGTGCGCGGTCACGCTGGCCGCGCAGCCGTATCGAAGAGAAGCCGACCAGAAAGGTCGTAACACTGAGCCCGGTTCCGAGCGCTCCAACAATTGAGCTGTCCACATGCCGCACCCTAGTTCTGTTGAGGGCTTCATCTATTGGAATCGGTTCTCCGGGCGAATTAGTCAATTCGGCAACGGTCGAACCTCTCAGATTCCAGTGACTGGGAGCCCCGGCCTAGGAAGTCGCCGTTCGCGCGCATCCGCGACATCAATGGGTAGCTTTGGGATCGTCTTGTACGGCAGTGAGAGGGTAAGCCGATCGGCAAGGCCGGTGAAGCGGTCGACCAGCGCGGGACCGGCGGTTGCGACGTCGCCGACGACGGCGAAGGTGTTCAGGACCTCCTCGTCGATGAGGTCGGCGAGCTCGGACCAGCGGCCTGACTTCGTGAAGGCGTGGGCCTGGTCGTGGAGGTCGCCCCAGCCGTGGTGGTCCAGCACCGGCTTGTACGCCGGGGTGGACGCGTAGAAGCCGATCTGCTTGCGGGTGCCGGCGATCGCGTCGGCAAGGGCCTCCTCGGTGTGGCCGGTCGCCACCATCGCCATCGTCGCGATCTCGAACTGGTGGTCGCCGCGGCCGGCGCGGGCCTCTGCCAGCGCCGGGATGGTGACGTCCTCGAGGTAGCTGCGGGAGATGAGAGGGTGGGTGATGATCCCGTCGCCGAACGTCCCGGCCGCCTTCACCATCAGCGGGCCGACGGCGGCGATCCAGACGCGCGGGGCGTCGAAGCCCAGCGGGCCGGGGTTGAACAGCGGCGGCATCAGGGTGTGCGAGTAGAAGTCGCCCTGGAAGTCCAGCGGGTCGCCGGTCTGCCAGGAGTGCCAGATCGCCTTCAGCGCCGCGACGTACTCGCCCATCCGCTTCGCCGGCGCCGACCACGGCATGTCGTAGCGCCGCGTGATGTGCGCCTTGATCTGCGAGCCGAGCCCGAGGATCGAACGGCCGCCGGAGAGCTGGTGCAGGTCGTAGGCGGAGTAGGCCATCGACATCGGCGAGCGCGCGAACGCCAGCGCGATGCCCGTGCCGACCTCCAGTCGCTCCGTGCTCGCCGACGCCAACGACAAGGTGATGAACGGGTCGTGAGCGCCCTCCGGCACGAAGAGCCCCTTCACCGCACCGCGACGCTCGACTTCCGCCGCCATCTCCGCCGCGCCCGACGGGGCGCCGTGGAAGGAGATGTCGACCGCCGGCGTCGTCATGGGATGAGCGCGGCGCGCTGCTCGTGCGGGGCGCCGTAGAGGCGGCTCAACGACTGCGCGCGTTTGAGGACGAGGTGGGCGTCGTGCTCCCAGGTGATCGCGATGCCGCCGTGCAGCTGGATCGTCTCGGACGCGACGTGCAGCGCCGCCTCGCTGCAGTAGGACGCGGCGGCCGCGGCGAGGCGGTCGGCGTTGGGCGTCCCGTGGACGTGGGCCTGCACCGCGGCCCAGGCGCCGGAGCGGGACATCTGCACCTTCACGAGCATGTCGGCCATCCGGTGCTTCAGGGCCTGGAACGAGCCGATCGGGCGGCCGAACTGCTCGCGCTCCTTCGCGTACGCGACGGTCATGTCGAGGCCGCGCTGGGCGCAGCCGACCTGCAGTGCCGCCGTCGCCAGCATTCCCACGCGGTGGGCGGCGGCGAGGGCTTCGGTGGCGTCCATCGAGATCGGGTCGGCGTCGACGTCGGTGAAGTCGAGCGTGGCGAAGCTGAGGGTCGGGTCCATCCCGGCGAGCGGGGTGCGGGTCAGGCCCATCGCCTCGGGATCGACGCTGAACAGGCCGACGCCGTCGTCGTGCTTGGCTGCGACGAGGAGGAACTCGGCCACGTCGGCGTGGAGGACGGGGGTGGCCGTGCCGCTCAGGGCTCCGTTCCACGTCACGTCGCCGGTGGCGAGAGTGGCGGTCGTTCCTTCGGCGATGCGGGGGAGGAGCTGGGCTGCGAGCGACTCTGATGTCGCTTCGGTCGCTGGCGCTCCCTCCCGGGACTCCGTCCCTAGCGACCGAGAATCCGTCGCTTCGGTCGCTGGCGCTCCCTCCCGCGGCTCCGCCGCTAGCGACCGTGATGCGACGACAGTGGAGAGGAGTGGGGACGGTGTCAGGGCGTAGCCGAGCTCTTCGAGCACCACGTAGGTCTCGGCGAGGGTGAAGCCGGCGCCGCCGTGCTCCTCGGGGATAGTCAGGGCGGCCGCGCCGATCTGGTCGCACAGCGCGAACCAGGTGTCCTCGGGGGACTTGCCCTTCTGCAGGAGCTGCCGGACGGACGTGGCCAGCTCCTCGTGCTCCCGGGTGGGGACGAGGTCGGTCATCGGGAGTCCAGCAGCTCGGCGAGCAGGGTCTCGCGGTGGTACGCGGGGGTGCCCCAGGCGCTGATCAGAGCACGGATGCGCAGGAGCCAGCGGCTCAGGTCGTACTCGGCGGTGTAGCCGATCGCGCCATGCACCTGCAGGCCCACACGGGCGGCCAGGTGCGCCGCCTCCGCGCACTGGATCTTCGCCGCCGAGACCGCGCGCAGCGTCGGGTCCACCGCGGCGCCGTAGACGAGCGGCCGGGCGAAGTCGAGCGCGATGCGCACGTCGGCCAGCTGGTGCTTGATCGCCTGGTACGACCCGATCGACCGGCCGAACTGCGTGCGCTGCTGCACGTAGGTGACCGAGTCGTCGAGCACCCGCTCGGCCGCGCCGAGCAGCTCGGCCGACGTCGCCAGCACCGCCATCACGAACGCTCCCTCGAGCGGACGCTCGACGCCGGTCTTCGGCATCGGCGCGCGGTCGTCGTGCACACGCGCGGACATCAGGCCGTCCGGCGCGGGCTCGACGCGGGCGAGGCGACGGCTCGCGTCGATCGACGTCACCACGTCCTTCACCTCGCCTCGGTGCAGCCGGCCGTCGACGACGACGTAGCGCCGCTGCGCCTCCGCGGCGTCCACCGCGTACGGGACGAGCGGCGGGACGGCGAGCGACGCCATCGTGCCCTCGACGATCTCCTGTCGGTCCTTCCCGTCGAGCGCGACGGCGAGGAACGCGGCCGACTCGATCCACGGCCCGGGCACCGCGTGCCGGCCGAGCACCTCGAACGCGCAGGCCAGCTCCACCGGGCTCGCGTCGAGGCCGCCCTCGGACTCCGGAACCAGCAGCGCGGGCACACCCATGTCGGCGATCCGCTTCCACAGGTCGAAGCCGGGCTCGGTCTGCCCCACCGACCACGCGCGGTTCACCGCGACCGGGTCGGACGACGCGATCAGCCCGTCCAGCGTCGACATGAAGTCGCGCTGGTCAGACGTCAGCTCGAACCTCATCCGCGCGGCTCCCTCGGAAGGCCGAGGATCCGCTCGGCGACGATGTTGCGCTGGATCTCGTTCGTGCCCGCGTAGATCGGGCCGGACAGCGAGAACAGGTAGCCGTCGGTCCACGGTGACTCGACCTCGGCGTCGGGCCCGAGCAGGTCGAGCGCCGTCTCGTGCAGCGCGACGTCCAGCTCGCTCCACCACACCTTGTTCACCGAGCCGGCCGCGCCCATGTCGCCGCCGTCGGCGAGGCGGGTCACCGTGCCCCAGGTGTAGAGGCGGTAGGCCTCGGCGCGGACCCAGGCGTCGACGACGTCGGCGGACTTGGCAGTCCTTTCGACAGGCTCAAGGACCGTGGAGTACAGATCCAGGAGACGGTCGGCGGCGGCGCAGAAGCGGCCGGGCGAGCGCAGCGACAGGCCGCGCTCGTTGCCGGCGGTGCTCATCGCGACACGCCAGCCGTCGCCGGGCTCGCCGAGCACGTCCTCGTCGGGGACGAAGACGTCGTCGAAGAAGATCTCCGCGAAGCCGGCCTCGCCGTCGAGCTGGGCGATGGGCCGGACGGTGACGCCGTCGGCGTCGAGCGGGAAGCAGAAGTAGGTGAGGCCGCGGTGCCGCTCGGCCTCCGGGTCGGAGCGGAACAGGCCGAAGCCCATGTGCGCGTACGCCGCGCGTGACGACCACGTCTTCTGGCCGTTCAGCCGCCAGCCGCCGACGACGCGTCGGGCGGTGGAGCGCAGCGACGCGAGGTCGGACCCGGCCTCCGGCTCCGACCACGCTTGCGCCCAGATGGTCTCGCCGGTGGCCATCGACGGCAGCCAGCGTCGCTGCTGGTCGTCGGTGCCGTGGTCGAAGATGATCGGCGCGAGCAGGAAGATGCCGTTCTGCGAGACGCGGCCGGGCGCGCCGGCGCGGTAGTACTCCTCCTCGAAGATCACCCACTCCACGAGCGACGCCTCGCGGCCGCCGAACTCCTCCGGCCACGAGACGACGGAGTAGCGGGCGTCAGCGAGCTTCCGCTCCCACGCCTGGTGCGCCTCGAAGCCGTCGGCGGTGTCCATCGACGGCAGCGGCTCGCGGGGGACGTTCGCGGACAGCCAGGCACGGGCCTCGTCGCGGAACGCCTCCTCCTCGGGGGAGAGGTCGAGATTCACCCGTTCTCCTTGTTCTTCTCGGCCATCTTCTTGGCGTCCAGTCCGCCCAACGAGTCGTCGGACGTCTCGGCGTTGTGTGCGTGGGCGAAGTGGTGCAGCCCGAACACCGAGTCCATGCCGGCGCGCAGGCCCTGCAGGTCCTCGGCCTGGTTCACGGCCTTCTTGGTGAGCGCCAGGCCGAACCGCGGCATCTGCGCGATGCGGCCGGCCATCGCCATCACGGTCGACTCGAGCTCGTCGGCCGGCACCACCTGGTTGACCATGCCGAGCGACAGCGCGCGCTGGGCGTCGAACCGGTCGCCGGTGAACAGGAACTCCTTGGCCGCGCGCGGGTTCATCACCCACGGGTGCGCGAAGTACTCGACGCCCGGGATGCCCATCCGCACGACGGGGTCGGAGAAGAACGCGTCGTCGGACGCGACGATGAAGTCGCACGACCACGCCAGCATCAGGCCGCCGGCGATGCACGCGCCGTGCACCATCGCGATCATCGGCTTGGGCACCTCGCGCCAGCGGCGGCACATGCCGAGGTAGACCTCCGACTCGCGGGCGAAGCGCAGGTCGCCGCCCTCCTTGTCGGTGTGGTCCCACCAGATGACGGCCTTGCGGTCGAAGGTCTGGTCGACGTCGCGGCCGGGGGTGCCGATGTCGTGGCCGGCGCAGAAGTGCTTGCCGTTCCCGGCCAGCACGATGACCTTCACGTCGTCGTCGTCGGTGGCGCGCTGGAACGCCGCATCGAGCGCGTAGGTCATCTTGGAGTTCTGCGCGTTGCGGTACTCCGGCCGGTTCAGCGTGACGCGGGCGACGCCGTCGACGACCTCGTAGGTCACCACTTCTTCTTCGCTCATGCGTCGCTCCCCTCACTTGAATGACGGAGTTCGTTCTTCAGCACCTTGCCGGACAGGTTCCGCGGCAGGGTCTCGACGAACTCAACCCCTCGCGGCGCCTTGAAGTTGGCCAGCCGCTCGCGCGCGAACGCGATGACGGCGTCCGCTTCGAGGCTCTCGTCGCGGCGGACGACGAACGCCTTGCCCACCTCGCCGAGCCGCTCGTCGGGGATGCCGATGACGGCGACGTCGACCACGCCGTCGAGCCGCATCAGCGCCTGCTCGACCTCAGCCGGGTACACGTTGAAGCCGCCGCAGATGTACATGTCCTTGAGGCGGTCGGTGATGCGCAGGTAGCCGCGCTCGTCGAGCACGCCGACGTCGCCGGTGTGCAGCCAGCCGTCGGCGTCGATGGCCTCGGCGGTGGCCTCCTCGTCGTCGAGGTAGCCGAGCATGACCTGCGACCCGCGCAGCAGCAGCTCGCCCTCCTGCCCGGCCGGCAGGTGCTCGCCGGTCTCGGGCTCGGCGATCGCGGTCTCCATGCCGTCGATCGCGCGACCGCAGGTGGTGGCGATGGTCTCGTCGCTGTCGCCGCGCCGGCACATGGTGGCGACGACGCACTCGGTCATGCCGAACGCGGTGATCACGAGGTCGAAGCTCAGCTCGGTCTGCAGCCGCTCCACCAGCGCGACGGGCACGTTGGCCGCGCCGGTGTTGGCGAACCGCAGCGACGACGTGTCGGTGCTCGCGAACTTCGGCGACTCGAGCAGGCCGAGGAAGATCGCCGGGGCGCCGGGCACCATCGTGATCCGCTCGGACGCGATGAGGTCGAGCGCGGCGTCGGCGTCGAACACCTGCATCGGGTAGAGCGCGCAGCCGTGCAGCAGACCGACGAGGATGCCGACCTTGTAGCCGTAGGAGTGGAAGAACGGGCTGATGACGAGGTACCGGTCGTCGCCGGTGACCTCGCCGACGGCGCTCCAGCTCGCGGCCGCCGCGACGGTCTGGCGGTGCGCGCTAAGCACGCCCTTGGGCCGGCCGGTGGTGCCGGAGGAGAACAGGATGTCGGCGATGTCGTCGGGACCGACGGCGTCGGCGGCCGCCTCGACCCGGGCGAGGTCCTGCGCCTCGGCGGCGAGGGCGTCGAGGCCGGCGAGGTCGAGGATCGGGGCGCTCGGCTTGAGGGCGCGGAGGTCGGCGATCTGGGTGCGGCCGAGGAACCCGTCGGCGACGACGACCACGGCGGCGTTCGTGCGCTCGACCAGGTCGGCCACCTCGTGCGCGGTGTAGCGGGAGTTGGCCGGCACCAGCACGCCGCCGCCGTAGGTCGCGGCGAGCCCGGCGACCACCCACTCGATGCTGTTGGGGGCCCAGAGCACGACCCGTTCGCCGGGGGTCACGCCGTGCTGGCGGTAGACCGCGGCCGTGCGCCGGACGGCGTCGTGGAGCTCGGCGAACGAGAGGGAGCGGCCGTCCATGACGAAGGCCGGGTCGTCGCCGAACTGCTCCGCGGCGCGGCGGACGAGCCCCGGAACGGTGTCGCTCACGATTCCTCCAATCCTGCGCCGACGTGGTCTCGATACGCCCGCTCGTTCCTCACGGGCTACTCGACCACCGGGGCGAGGGCGTATCCCAAACAAGCAATTGCTTGGTAGGCTACCGCATGTGAGCGCTGCCGACGACACCTTCCGCGAGGAGGTGCGCACCTGGCTCGCCGAGCACCTCGTCGGCGAGTGGGCCGAGCTGCGCGGCGTCGGCAGCACCGGCGACGGCGAGACCGCGTACGAGGAACGTCGCGCCTGGAACAAGCTCCTCGCCGAGCACGGCTGGACCTGCCTCGGCTGGCCCGAGGAGCACGGCGGCCGCAACCTCAGCCTCGCGCAGCAGGCGATCTTCCACGAGGAGTACGCCCGGGCCGACGCGCCCGAGGGCGTCAACCACCTCGGCGAGCAGCTGCTCGGGCCGACGCTCATCGCGTTCGGCACCGACGAGCAGAAGGCGCGCTTCCTCCCCACGATCCGCACCGTCGACGAGCTCTGGTGCCAGGGCTACTCCGAGCCCGGCGCCGGCTCCGACCTCGCGGCCGTCAGCACCAAGGCCGTCCTCGACGGGGACGAGTGGGTCATCGACGGCCAGAAGGTGTGGACGTCGTGGGCGCAGAAGTCCGACTGGATCTTCGTGCTCGCCCGCACCGAGCCTGGGTCGTCGCGGCACCAGGGGCTGTCGTTCCTGCTCGTGCCGCTCGACCAGGAGGGCGTCGACGTCCGCCCGATCAAGCAGATCACCGGCGGCCACGAGTTCAACGAGGTCTTCTTCACCGGCGCCCGCACGGCCGCCGACCTCGTCGTCGGGGAGCCCGGCGACGGGTGGAAGGTCGCGATGGCGCTGCTCGGCTTCGAGCGCGGCGTCTCGGTGCTCGGCCAGCAGGTCGGGTTCGAGCGCGAGCTGAACGACTTGATCGACCTCGCCCGCAGCAACGGCGCCCTCGGCGACCCGGTGCTCCGCGATCGGCTGGCCGCGCAGAGCGCCGAGTTCGAGGTGATGCGCGTCAACGCCATCCGCTCGCTCACCGCCGCGACGCCGGGTGCCGACAACGTCGCCAAGCTGGTGTGGGCCACCTGGCACCGCCGCCTCGGTGAGCTGGCCATGGACGTCCGCGGCAAGAGCTCGCTCACCACGCAGAGTGCCGAGTACGACCTCGACCGCTGGCAGAACCTCTACCTCTTCTCCCGCGCCGACACGATCTACGGCGGCAGCGACGAGGTGCAGAAGAACATCCTCGCCGAGCGCGTGCTCGGCCTCCCCAAGGAGCCCCGCCCGTGAGTGTGATGCGACCCGAGCAGTCCACGCCCGACTACGTGCCGGGTCACGACCTGCTGAAGGGCAAGGTCGTCGTTGTCACCGCGGCGGCCGGCGCCGGCATCGGTGCCGCCGTGGCCCGACGCGCGCTCGAGGAGGGTGCGAAGGCGCTGGTCATCAGCGACACCCACGAGCGTCGGCTGGCCGAGGCACAGGAGGCGCTCGGTGCAGAGTTCGGCGCCGACCGGGTGCACTCGCTCGTCGTCGACGTCACCGACGAGGCGCAGGTGCAGGCGCTGCTCGACCTCGCCGACGAGCACGGCGGCGTCGACGTGATGATCAACAACGCCGGCCTCGGCGGCACCGCGGACGTCCTCGAGATGACCGACGACGAGTGGTCGAAGGTCCTCGACATCACGCTCACCGGCACCTTCCGCTGCATCCGCGCCGCCGGCACCCGGATGCGCGACGCCGGCACGAAGGGCGTCATCGTGAACAACGCGTCGGTCATCGGCTGGCGGGCGCAGGAGGGCCAGGCGCACTACGCCGCGGCCAAAGCCGGCGTCATGGCGCTCACCCGCTGCGCTGCCCTCGACGTCGCCCCGCACGGCATCCGCGTCAACGCCGTCGCCCCGTCGCTGGCCATGCACCCGTTCCTCGCCAAGGTCACCAGCGACGAGCTGCTGGCCGAGCTCAAGCAGCGCGAGGCGTTCGGCCGGGCCGCCGAGCCCTGGGAGGTGGCCAACGTGATGGTGTTCCTCGCGTCCGACTACTCCACCTACCTGACCGGCGAGGTCGTCTCCGTGAGCAGCCAACATGCCTGAGGCTTCGACGACGACGCGCCGCGACGAGCTCCTCGCCATTGCGGGGAAGCTGTTCGCCGAGCGTGGGTTCCGCAACACCACGGTGCGCGACATCGCCGACGCGGCCGGCATCCTCTCCGGCTCGCTGTACCACCACTTCGACTCCAAGGAGTCGATGGTCGACGAGCTGCTCGACACGTTCCAGCAGCAGCTCTTCGACCAGTACGACGAGATCGTCGCGAGCGACCGCTCGCCGCTGGAGAAGCTCGACGCCGTCGTGCGCGCGTCGTTCGCCGCGATCGACGCGCACCACAGCGAGGTGGCGATCTTCCAGAACGACGCCGACTTCCTCGCCACGTTCGACCGGTTCGCGTACCTCATCGAGCGGAACAAGCGCTTCCAGAAGCTCTGGACCGGGCTGCTCCGCGAGGCCGTCGATGCCGGCGAGCTGCGCGCCGACCTGGACGTCGAGCTCGTCTACCGCTTCCTCCGCGACACCGTCTGGGTCGCCGTCAGCTGGTACCGCCCCGGTGGCGAGCTGTCGGCCGACGAGGTCGCCACTCAGTACCTCTCCATCCTTCTCGAAGGGATCGCCTCACATGGCTGAAGCATTCATCATCGACGCCGTCCGCACGCCGGTCGGCAAGCGCGGCGGCTCGCTCGCGTCCGTCCACTCCGCCGACCTCGGCGGCCACGTGCTGAAGGCGCTCGTCGACCGCACGGGCATCGACCCCGGCGCCGTCGACGACGTCGTCATGGGCTGCTGCGACACGATCGGCTCGCAGGCCGGCGACGTCGCGCGCACCGCGTGGCTGGTGGCCGGGCTGCCCGACCACGTGCCCGGCGTGACGATCGACCGCCAGTGCGGGTCGTCGCAGCAGGCGGTGCACTTCGCCGCCCAGGGCGTGATGTCCGGGACGCAGGACCTCGTCGTCGCCGGCGGCCTGCAGAACATGAGCGCCATCCCGATCTCCGCCGCGATGCTCGTCGCCGACCAGTACGGGTTCACGACGCCGTTCGCCGAGTCACCCGGCTGGCTCGCGCGGTACGGCGACCAGGAGGTCAGCCAGTTCCGCTCCGCCGAGATGATCGCCGAGAAGTGGGCCATCAGCCGCGAGGACATGGAGGCGTTCGCGCTGGCGTCGCACCAGCGGGCACGGGCCGCGATCGCCGACGGCCGGTTCGAGTCGCAGATCGCGCCCGTCGGCGACTTCGCCGTCGACGAGACGCCGCGGGAGACGTCGCTGGAGAAGATGGCGGCGTTGCAGCCGTTGGCTCCCGGCGGCCGGATCACCGCCGCCGTCGCGTCCCAGATCAGCGACGGGGCGAGCGCGATGCTCGTCGCGTCGGAGCAGGCGGTGAAGGACCACGGCCTCACCCCGCGCGCCCGCGTCCACCACCTCTCGGTCCGCGCCGACGACCCGGTCTGGATGCTCACCGGCCCGATCACCGCGACGCAGCACGCGCTGACGAAGGCCGGCATGAGCGTCGACGACATCGACCTGTTCGAGTGCAACGAGGCCTTCGCGTCCGTCGTGCTGGCCTGGATGCAGGAGCTCGACGTCCCGCACGAGAAGGTCAACGTCAACGGCGGCGGCATCGCGCTCGGCCACCCGATCGGCGCCACCGGCACCCGCCTGATGACCACCCTGCTCAACGAGCTCGAGCGCACCGGCGGCCGCTACGGCCTCCAGGTCATGTGCGAAGGCGGCGGCCAGGCCAACGTCACCATCCTCGAGCGCCTCTAGCCCGGTCATTGAGCCTGTCGAAATGACCTGAGACCTTTCGACAAGCTCAAGGTCCGTGGCTCGCCTCAGCCTCGGTGGTCGAGTAGCGGAGGCCGCCTGCGGCCGACGCGTATCGAGACCACGTCCGACGCCAGGTGGTCTCGATACACGCAGCTCGCTGGCGCTCGCGGGCGCACTCGACCGTGGTTCGCCTCAGCCTCGGTGGTCGAGTAGCGGAGGCCGCCTGCGGCCGACGCGTATCGAGACCACGTCCGACGCCAGGTGGTCTCGATACACGCCCAGCTCGCTGGCGCTCGCGGGCGCACTCGACCACCGGTCATTGAGCTTGTCGACATGACCTTGCGTCACGTCCTTTCGACAAGCTCAAGGACCGTGGTTCGCTTCAGCCTCGGTGGTCGAGTAGCGGAGGCCGCCTGCGGCCGACGCGTATCGAGACCACGTCTGACGCCAGGTGGTCTCGATACACGCCCAGCTCGCGGGCGCACTCGACCACCGGTCATTGAGCTTGGCGAAATGACCTTGCGTACGTCCTTTCGACAAGCTCAAGGACCGTGGCTCACCCCAGCCTCGGTGGTCGCCGACGCGTATCGAGACCACGGCCGTTGACAGGGTCGGGCAACCTCCCTACATTCATACACACGCGGAAAATCTGTATGAATGAGGTGCGCCGATGCTCGGCAGGTCAGCGGTGGTCCTCGGGGGAAGCGTGGCGGGGCTGTGCGCCGCCGGAGCGCTCGCGCGGCACTTCGACGAGGTGGTCGTGCTCGAGCGCGACGTCCTCCCGCCGGACGCGCAGCACCGGCGCGGCGTGCCCCAGAGCAAGCACCCGCACTTCATGCTCAACAGCGGCCGGCGCGCCATCAACGAGCTGTTCCCCGGGTTCGAGGACGACCTGATCGCCGGCGGCGGGATGCTGCTGAACCCGTCGCTCGACGCCGCCTACCTCAACGAGGACGGCTGGGCAGCGCGCAAGGCGTCGGCGATGACGATGATCTACACGTCCCGCGTGCTCATCGAGCGGGTGCTGCGCGACAAGGTGCGAGCGCTGCCCAACGTGACGATC
The DNA here is from genome assembly GCF_008039565.1 of Aeromicrobium terrae. Lineage (GTDB taxonomy): Bacteria > Actinomycetota > Actinomycetes > Propionibacteriales > Nocardioidaceae > Aeromicrobium > Aeromicrobium terrae. The sequence continues at coordinate 286,140 of NZ_VDUX01000004.1, read as the reverse complement.
CGCGAGGACGTCACGGTGCAGGGACTGGACCTCGACCAGGGGTCGGTCACCGGCGTGCTGCTGCAGCAGGGCTCGGACCTGCAGGAGCGGATCGCCGCCGACCTCGTCGTCGACGCGCTCGGCCGCGGGTCGTCGGTGATGTCGTGGCTCGCCGAGAAGGGGTGGGCCGAGCCGCCGGTCAAGACGCTCGACGCGAAGGTCACGTACATCTCGCGCTGGTACGACCTGCCGTCCGAGGAGGAGCGGCCGGAGTCGTGGTGGTGGAAGCACATCGTGATCATGCCGACGCTCGACCCGAGCCCGGACAAGCCCGACGAGCACTCCTACCTCTCCAACTTCTTCCCGATCGACGGCAACCGCGCCATCGCCTGCATGGGCTCGTGGGGCCTGGACATGCCGCGCACCGTCGAGGACTTCACCCTCTCGGCCAAGCGGCTGCGCACGCCGCTGTTCGCGGCGGCGATGGAGCAGAGCACGCCGACGTCGGAGGTGCACCTGACCCGCTCCACCGGCAACGTGTGGCGTCGCTTCGACAAGGTCAACGGCCCGGCCGGGCTGGTGTTCGTCGGTGACTCGATCTGCGCGTTCAACCCGTTCTACGCGCAGGGGATGAGCTCGGCATCGATGTCGGCCGTGCTGCTCAAGCAGTCGCTGGAGAAGGTGCCGACGCTCGACCGCGGCTTCGCCCAGCGGTTCACCAAGGACCAGGTCGCGCTGCTCAAGGTGCCGTGGACGATGGCGATGGCGCGCGACCAGGGGTACGAGTGCGGCGAGGGCACCGAGACGGTGTCGCGCTGGCGGCAGCGCCTCTCCACCTACGCCGGCGGCAAGGCGTTCCAGCTCATCACCAGCGCCGCGCGCGAGGACGACGTCATCGACGAGCACTTCGCCAAGGTCTTCAACCTCGACGAGTCGCTGGGCGACATGTTCCGCAGCCCGCGCGTCCTCTACGGCCTGGCCCGCCAGGTGGTGCGGTCCAGGCTCGGGCGCACGACCATCCCGTACGGCTTCGACCCGATGCAGGACCCGCCGGCTGACGACTACACGCCGAAGGCAGCCTCGTGAGCGCCACCTGCGACGACGCCGCCGACGCCCTGACCCAGCAGCTCGGCTTCAGCTGCCACGACGTGAGCACCGTCGTCTCGGTGCGGGACCCGTTCGACCTCTACAGCTGGACCCAGCCGGTGCTCGAGGTGCTGATCATCGGTGGCGCGATCTTCGCGCTCGTCCACGCCGTGCGCCGCTACCGCCAGGGCGACCCGATCAACCTCGCGCTCTGGTTCGCGTCGCTCTGCTACCTGGCCGTCACCGAGCCGCCCCTGTACTTCCCGGAGTGGTTCGGCCTCGACGACATCTACGGCTTCATCTTCGCCCACAACGAGTTCACGGTGCAGTTCATGTACGACCGGCTGCCGCTGTACATCGTGGCGTTCTACCCGGCGATCACCGCGCTCGCGTACGAGGTGGTGCGCGGGTTCGGGATCTTCGCCCGGCGCGGCCCGCTCGTCGGCGCCGTGTGCGTCGCGTTCGTCTCGCAGGTGTTCTACGAGATCTTCGACCACCTCGGCCCGCAGCTGAAGTGGTGGGCATGGAACGACGACAACCAGGACGTCAGCCACCCGATGTTCGCCTCGGTGCCGATGACGAGCATGCTGCTGTTCGCGTCGGTCTCGCTGGCGTTCATGACCTACCTCGTGCTCCGGCTGGTGGGCGACGGGAAGCAGCGGTCCGGCGGGTCCATCGCCTGGCGCACCGTCGTGGCCGGCGTGCTCACTCCGCTCGGCATGCTGGTCGGCGGCATCCCGTCGGGGATCTTCGGCGGCGACTCCCCGAACCACACGGCCCAGGCGTGGGTGATCGGCATCGAGCTCGGCCTGGTGTGGCTGGTCGGCGGCTGGCTGCTGTTCCGCGACGCGCGCGAACCGGCGACCGAGCCGCTCAGCCGGTTCGCCGCGATCTTCCCGGCCGCGTTCCTCGTGGCGCACGCCGTGTTCTGGCTGTCCGCGCTGCCGGACTTCCTCGACGCGGCGGACGGCCTGACGGTCGAGGGCACCCCGATCGGCAGCGGCTGGTACGTCATCGCGTGCTTCGTCGCGTCGACGGCCGTGCTCGTCGCGCTGTACCGGACCCGGCGGCGCGTGCCGGTGACCGCCTGATGGGGCACCACGGCTGGCAGGGCGACCCGCCGCGCACCGAGGAGCTGGCGCGCGAGCGGTTGATCGACGCGGCGACGCGGTGCATCGCGCGGATGGGGGTGCCGAAGACGACGCTGTCCGACGTCGCTGCCGAGGTGGGCGTCACCCGGCAGACCGTCTACCGCTACTTCCCGAACCTGACCGACCTGCTCACCGCCGTCGCGGAGACCGGCGCCGCCGACTTCGTCGCCCGGATGGAGGCGCACCTCGCGTCGGCCGAGACGCCGCTCGACGTGTTCACCGAGTCGATGCTGTTCTCGTTGCGGGAGATCCCGAAGGACCCGCGAATCGGCATCCTGCTCGAGGCCGACGACCAGAGCCTGTTCGGCCACGGCGTCACGTCGGCCGTGGGCGTCGAGCTCGGCTCACGGATCCTGCGGAACCTCTCGCTCGACTGGTCGGCGTTCGGCATCGGCGACGACGAGCTCGACGACCTCGCCGAGCTGATGATGCGGCTGATGGTCTCGTTCCTGCAGCACCCGCCGGCGACGCCGCGGTCGCCCGACGAGCTCCGCGCGTTCGTCGGTCGCTGGCTGCAACCCGCCCTCGGGACCCGCGTCAGCGGAGTACGGTGACGCGCGTGGCAGTCAGCGGCAGCAGTGACATCGACATCGACGCGACCCCTGAGCAGGTCCTGGACGCGATCGCGGCGGTCGAGGACCTCCCCGAGCGGTCCGGCTCGCACCAGTCGGCGGAGGTCGAGTCGCGGCACCCCGACGGACGACCCAACCGTGTCCGCGCGAAGGTCAGCGCCGCCGGGATGAGCGACGAGGAGGTCACCGACTACACGTGGGACGAGCCCGGGTCGGTGTCCTGGACTCTCGTCTCCAGCTCGTTCCAGTCGAAGCAGAACGGCGCGTACACGCTGACCCCGTCCGGCAGCGGCACCCACGTGCACCTCGACCTCGAGGTCGACGTCAAGGTCCCGCTCCCCGGCTTCATCCTCAAGCGCGTCCTCAAGGGCGCCCTCGACACCGGCACCAAGGGTCTGAAGAAGTACGTCGAGTCCCGCTGACGCAGCTCGGTGGTCGAGTGCCTCCGCGAGCGCCAGCGAGCTGGAGGTGTATCGAGACCACTTGACGCCAGGCGTGGTCTCGATACGCGTCGGCCGCGGGCGGCCTCCGCTACTCGACCACCGAGGCTGAGGCGAGCCACGGGCCTTGAGCTTGTCGAAAGGACGTGACGCAAGGTCATGTCGACAGGCCCAATGACCGGTGGTCGAGTGCGCCCGCGAGCGCCAGCGAGCTGGAGGTGTATCGAGACCACCTGACGCCAGGCGTGGTCTCGATACGCGTCGGCGACCACCGAGGCTGGGGTGAGCCACGGGCCTTGAGCTTGTCGAAAGGACGTGACGCAAGGTCATGTCGACAGGCCCAATGACCGGTGGTCGAGTGCCTCCGCGAGCGCCAGCGAGCTGGAGGTGTATCGAGACCACTTGACGCCAGGCGTGGTCTCGATACGCGTCGGCCGCGGGCGGCCTCCGCTACTCGACCACCGGTGGGTGGGTCACGGGTTCATGATCGCGTCGGTGCCGCCGTCGGCGTAGACGACGGAGCCGACCATCAGGCTGCTGGCGTCCGACAGCAGGAAGCCGATCAGGGCGGCGATCTCCTCGGGGCGGCCGGGGCGGGCGACGGCGGTGGGGTAGACGTCGGCGAAGACGCCGAGCTCGGGGTCCTCGCGCAGCTGGTCCGTCATGGGGGTCGCGATCATCCCGGGGGCGACGGCGTTGAGCCGGATGCCCTGGCCGATCCAGTCCTCCGTCACGCCCTCGCGCCGGGCCCAGCGGGCGAGTGCGGCCTTCGTCGCGGGGTAGACGTGGACGGCTTCGGTCTGCGCGGCGTCGGCGCGGGCGGCGGCCTCGTCGTCGGCGAGGCAGAGGTCGGCGACGGACTCGCGCCAGCCGGGCTGGCAGGTGATCGAGTTCGACGCGAGCAGCACGACGCTCGCGCCGTCGGCCGCGGCGAGCTGCGGCCGCAGCCCGCGCACCAGCTCGACGGCGCCGAAGTAGTTCACCGACACCACGAGCGCCGGGTCGACCCCGGTCAGCCCGGCCACGCCGGCGCACGGCACGACGCCGTGGACGACGTCGGTCAGCTCCTGGACGGCGGCCACCGCTTCGCCCCGTCCCGCGACGGTCGAGAGGTCGGCGACGACGTCGGCGTCACGCTGGTCGACGGTGATGACGCGGTCGCCCTGGTCCCGGAGCAGCGCCGTGGTCGCGGCGCCGATCCCGCTGGCGGCACCGCTGACGACGACCGTCCTCATCCGTCGGAGATCCGGACGAGGCCGGCCAGGGTGGCGATGTACGCGACGCCGCGCTTGCCGAGGTAGATCGCCGCGTAGTGGTTGTTCCACTGGATGCCCGTACCGGTCAGCCGGCTCCAGACGGTCTTGCCGGTGCGGATGTCGATCGCGGTGAAGTACCAGGCGTCGAACAGGTTCGGCAGGCCGTTGAGGGTCGCGGGCTTCGTGTACGCGTAGAGCAGCCCGTTGCCGAGCGACGCCTTGGCCACCGAGCTGGGCGCGATGGAGTCGTTCGTCCACGCCACGTGACAGCCGTCGTCGTCGACCATGACCCGCGCGAGACCGGGCGTGCTGGTCTTGCCGAGGATCGTGCTGACCGGACCGTCGTACCCGTAGTTGTTCTCGATGATGAACGAGTTCCCCGCGGCCACGAGGCTGTTGTCGGTGGTGCCGGCGTTCGGGGCGAGCGTCGGCTGCGCGCAGTGGAGCCGGTTCGCGACGCCGACGCGACGGTCGTAGACGAGCACGTTGGTCTGCGGGTCGGCGTTGTCGTTGATGGCCACCCACCGGTCGCCGAGCAGCGTCGGCGTGGTGCCGGACCCCTGCGACAGGTTGCCGGTCTTCAACCGGGTGCCGCGGTCGTAGACCTCACGCCACGTGACGGCCGGGACGTCATTGGCGTCGGCGTCGAGGCGGTAGAGCGCGTGGGTCGAGACGACGTACATGCCGCCGTCCTCGTCGGTGGCGACGGAGTTGGTGACCTCCTCGCCGGCCGGCAGGTGCATGGCCTGCACCGCGCCGGTGGTCCGGTCGAGCGTGCCGACGACGCCCTGCTGCGTGAAGAACCAGAGCCGGCCGTCCCAGTCGGGCATCGTCGCGATCAGGCAGTCGCCGGACGGCACGACGCTCTTGAGCGACCACTCCTGCTGCTTCACGAGCTTGCCGGTGAACGGGACCTTGATCTTGAGGATCGACCGGTCGGCCGTGGTCGGGTAGGCGACGTTGTCGTCATCGAGGAAGAAGTAGGTGCCGCCGCAGATGTCGGTGAACGGGTTGGCGCTGGTGAGCAGGTTGCGCGCCGACGTGCGCATCTCGGAGATCGGCTTGAGCGTCCGCGGGTTGATCACCATCATCGAGAAGCCCTCGAGCCCGCCGCACAGGCCGACGATGCGACCGCGCGAGTCGAACGCGATGGTCGCGCACTCACGCACGCCGTACGACGCGGACTTGATCTTCAGCCGCCGCCCGAGCGGGCCGCTGACCTTGTAGGCGTCGGAGGCGTACGCGTCGTTGTGCATCGAGTTGGTGTCGTTGTTCGACAGCCACGGGTTCTGTGGGTTCACCGGGCTGGCGAGCGGCTGGCGCGTCGCGGCCTTGCCGATGAACGAGGGGACGAGGAGGTCCGTGGGCAGCGACGGGATCGGCAGCCCCTTGATCGCCGGGATCGGCGGGAGGCTGAGCGACGGACTGTCGTCCGCTGACGACGGGCTGGCGAGGGAGAGGGCCAGCAGCAGGCCGGTGGCCACGGCGAGGGCTCGACGCATGTCCGGGAGTGTAACCGTCTGGTTACAGTTCTGGGTAGGCTTTGCGCATGACGAAGCCTCGGGGTCGCGAGCAGGTTCGCTCCGCTGTGCTGACCGCCACCAGCGCCCTGGTCGCCGAGCGCGGGCCGGACGGCTTCTCGGTGCGCGACATCGCCGCCCGCGCCGGCGTCAACCACGCGCTGGTGCACCGGCACTTCGGCACGAAGGCCGACGTGCTCGAGCAGATGCTCGCGGCCGACGCCGACGCGGTGGTCTCCGCCGTCGTCGAGTCCGGGCTGCCGACGAGCGGCGAGGCCGGCGCCGATGTCGTCGCCGAGCTGCTCGACCTGCTGGCCGCGCGCCCGTCGTACTGGCGCACCCTCGTCCACGCCGTGCTCGACAGCCCGGAGGCGGCCGTGCCCGGCACCGCGTCGACGACCGAGCTGTTCTCCGGACTCTGGCGCGACGCGGAGGGCGAGGGCGCGGTGTCCACCTCGGTCGCCGGCGTCACCGTGCTCGGCTGGCTGATCTTCGGCGAGTTCATGGCCGACGCCACCGGCGCCGATGTCGTGGACGTCCGGCGCGCGATCGCCGAGCAGGTCTCGAGCCTGATCTCCGGCCCCTCCTAGGACGAGATCCGCTCTCGGTTTGCTGCCTCCGGACTCCGGTGTGACGGTGGATGTAACGGCTAGTTACAGACATCGTCCCGAGGAGGTCGCGTGGCGGAACCGCTCATCGAGAAGTCCACGCTGCTCAAGCGCGTCCGGACCGCCGGCAAGGCACTCACGACGCCCTTGTCACCCGACGACTACCTGAAGCTGCTCAATCCGCTGTGGACCGCGCGCGAGCTGCGCGGCCGGATCGAGGAGGTCATCCCGGAGACCGACCGCGCGTCGACGATCGTGATCAGACCCGGGTGGGGATGGCGGTTCGACCACCAGCCGGGCCAGTACATCGGCATCGGGGTCGAGGTCGACGGGAAGTTCCACTGGCGCTCGTACTCGCTGTCGTCCGAGCCGACGCGGAGCGGGGGCACCGTCAGCATCACCGTCAAGGCGATGCCGGAGGGCTTCCTCTCCGACCACCTCGTGAACGGCGTGAAGCCCGGCACGATCGTGCGGCTCGCGGCACCGCAGGGCAACTTCATCCTGCCCGACCCGCCGCCGGCCAAGATGCTCTTCCTCGTCGGCGGCAGCGGCGTCACCCCGGTGATGTCGATGCTGCGCACGATGGCGCGACGCCAGTCGATGCCCGACGTCGTGATGGCGTACTCCGCCCTGCACGAGGACGACATGATGTTCCGCGCCGAGCTGCGGTCGTTGTCGGAGGAGCAGGACGCCTTCACGCTCTACGAGCGGTTCACCGAGGCCGACGGCATCCTCACGCCCGACCAGCTGGACGACGTCTGTCCGGACTGGAAGGAGCGCGAGACCTGGGCGTGCGGGCCGGCGCCGATGCTCGATGCGACCATCGAGCACTACGAGGAGCACGACCTGCGCGACCACCTCCACGTCGAGCGCTTCACCCTCAACCTCGACGCCGACGGCGAGACCGGCGGCACCGTGACGTTCGGCGTCGACGGGCCGAGCTTCGAGGTCGACGGCGCCACGACGCTGCTCGAGGCCGGCGAGGCGAACGGCATCAACATGCTGTTCGGCTGCCGCATGGGCATCTGTCACACCTGCGACGTCCCGCTCGCCGAGGGCAAGGTCCGCGACCTGCGCAGCGGCGAGGAGCACGACAACCCGCAGCAATACATCCAGACGTGCATCTGCGTCCCCGTGGGCGACTGCACGCTCGAGCTCTAGACCAACCCAAGGATTCTTCATGGCATTTTCCGACGTGCGCGAGTACACCCACCTCACCGACGAGGAGGTGGAGGCGATCGGCCGCGAGCTCGACCAGATCCGCAAGGAGATCGAGGAGTCGCGCGGCCAGGCCGACCGCGACTACATCCTGCGGATCATCAAGATCCAGCGCCGCCTCGCCGCGGCCGGCCGCATCACGCTGTTCGCGAGCTTCTTCCCGCCCGCCTGGCTGCTCGGCACCGTGATGCTCGGCTCGGCGAAGATCCTCGAGAACATCGAGATCGGCCACAACACGATGCACGGCCAGTGGGACTGGATGAACGACCCGGAGATCCACTCCAGCAACTGGGAGTGGGACACCACGCAGCCGGCCGAGCAGTGGAAGCACTCGCACAACTACATCCACCACCAGTTCACCAACGTCATCGGTCACGACAACGACATCGGCTACGGCATCCTGCGCATGACGCGCGACCAGAAGTGGCACCCGGTCAACCTCGGCCAGCCGGTCTACAACGCGCTGCTCGCGCTGTTCTTCGAGTGGGGCGTCGCGCTGCACGACCTCGACATCGGCGCCATCCGCAAGGGCGAGAAGAACCCGAAGGTCCTGAAGCGTCAGCTCAAGCAGATCTACAAGAAGGTCGGCAAGCAGGCGCTCAAGGACTACATCGTCTACCCCGCACTGACCGGCCCGTTCTGGCTGCGCACGCTGACCGCGAACGCCACCGCCAACCTGATGCGCAACGTGTGGGCGTACCTGGTGATCTTCTGCGGCCATTTCCCCGACGGTGCCGTGCACTTCACCGAGGAGGAGCTGGAGGACGAGACCCGCGCCGAGTGGTACCTCCGCCAGATGCTCGGCTCGGCGAACTTCGAGGGCAGCAAGCTGACGCACCTGATGTCCGGTCAGCTCGGCTACCAGATCGAGCATCACCTGTTCCCCGACCTGCCGAGCAACCGGTACGCCGAGGTCGCGGTGAAGGTGAAGGACCTGTGCAAGCGCTACGACATCCCGTACACGACCGGCCCGCTGGGCCGTCAGTACATGCAGGTGCTGCGGACGATCATGAAGCTGTCGCTCCCGGACAAGCTGACCAGCCACGACCCGCCGCCCACCGCTCCCCGCGGCGAGCAGCGCGGCCGTCGCCTGAAGGACGAGGAGCGCCCCCGCGCCCGCTCGGAGCTGGGGCACTGGTCGAGCTCGGCGGCATGACGACGCAGCTCTTCGCCCAGCAACGCGACGACGGGACCGTCGACGCCGGCGTGGTGAAGAAGCGCGCCATCCAGTGCGCTCTCAGCCGGATCTGCGGCAGCTGCGGAAAGTCCCTGACGTGGCCGGTCGCGTTCGTCGGCTCCGCGGAGGAGGCTGCAGCGCTGCTGTTTGCCTTCCCGCCGCTGCACCCGTCGTGCGCGGAGGAGCTGCTGCGCGACGCCCCCGGCGAGCAGGTGCTCGTCCGCACCGGCGGCTTCGAGCTCGTCCGCCCCACGCGTCGCGGCGACCCGGTGTCCTTCCGCCCGAACTCGGTGATCGAGGACGACTAGAGCCCGCCGATGAACGGCAGGGTCAGCGTGCAGCGGATCGGCCGCGGGTGGGCCGGGTCGAGGGCGTTGAGGACGTAGAGCGTCGCGTTGCGGTCGGCGGCGATCTCGAAGTGCTCGGTGTAGTCGAGCTTGCAGCCGTCCTGCAGGACGATGTTCGTCATCCCGTCCTCGATGCCGCTCGTGTAGGGCCGGACCAGCTCGTCGTACTTGGTCATGATGTTGACGTAGGTGACGCCCGGGACCGCGGCGCCGCCGTCCTGGATCTCGCTGATGAAGCTCGAGCCCGGGTCCATCTGGCCGCACGCGGCGCAGAGCGGGACCGCGTCGGGGTCGAGGTTGAACAGCTTCGTGAGCTGCGGCAGCACCGGGATGCTGGAGCCGTGCCAGAGCGGGGCGAGCGAGATGTACGAGCCGACCTTCGACGCGCCGCCGAGGAACTTCACCCAGTAGTTGGGCATCAGCGTGCCCTGGGAGTGGCCGACGAGGTCGACCTTCGTGGCGCCGGTCGCGGCCAGGACCTCGTCTACGAAGTCCCCGAGCTGCTGGGCGCTGATCCGCATGTCGCCGAGCCCGCCGAGCGCGCTGACCGGGTACGGGGCCTTGAGCGCGCCGTAGGTCAGGGCGAAGACGCAGTAGCCGTTGTTCTTCAGCAGCGGTCCGTACGTCTGCCAGTTCGTCGCGCGGTTGCCGAAGGTTCCGTGCACGAGCACGACCGGCCGCGGGTGCTCGGCGGTGGGCTTGCACGTCCAGTCGTTCGTTCCGCGTGCATCCGCGTTCGGTGCGCCGCCGAAGAGCGCGTTCGGCAGGAAGCTGTACGGAACCGGCAGCGGCTCGGCCGACGCCGGCGCCACGGGTGCGACGAGGGCGAGGCTGGCCAGCAGGGCGGTGACGAGGACGAGGGCGCGGCGCATGAGGCCTCCTGGTAGAACGCGTTCTCACTGTAGAACGAGTGACCGGCCCGGACGTGACGACTAGCCTCGCTCCATGCGGCCGCTTCGATACTCGATCAACGTCACGCTGGACGGATGCTGCGACCACCGGGAGGGCATGGTCGACGCGGAGATGCACCAGTACTCCGAGCGCGGCGTCGAGCAGGCCGACGCGCTCATCCTGGGGCGCATCACCTACCAGCTGATGGAGGACGGCTGGCGAGACCCGTCGCCGGACATGCCCGACTGGATGGCGTCGTTCGCGCCGATCATCACCGAGACGCCCAAGTACGTCGTGTCGAGCACGTTGGAGAGCGTCGACTGGAACGCCGAGCTCGTGCGCGGCGACCTCGAGACCGCGGTGCGGGAGCTCAAGGAGGAACCGGGCAACGGACTGGCCACCGGCGGCGTCACGCTGCCGACCGCCCTGGCCGAGCTGGGGCTCATCGACGAGTACGACGTCATCGTGCACCCGCGCATCGCCGGCCACGGCCCGTACCTGTTCGGAGGCCTGTCGCGGGTCGTCGACCTGCGGCTCGTCGACCGGACCGAGTTCACCTCCGGTGCGGTGGTGCTGAAGTACGTGCCGCGCTAGCCCGTGAGCTGGAGCTGTCCGGTGTGGACGAGGGTGTGGCATTTTCGACACAACCCGATGAGGTTGTCGAGGTCGGTGGGGCCGCCTTGTGACCACCATCGTTCGTGGTGGAGGTGGGCGATGGGGTGGTGGCATCCGGGGGAAGCGCACACGCCGCCTTGTCTGAGGCGGATGGCCGTGGCCTGCTTGAGGGTGGCGTAGCGCTCGGTGCGGCCGACGTCGAGGACCTCGGTGTTGGCGCCGATGGTCTTGATGAGGATCGGGGTGATCTCGGCGCCGCAGAGGAGGTGGTCGAGGAGCTGGGGTCCGATCGGGCCGAACCCTTCGAGGTGCGCCGGCTTCAGATCCAGGTCCAAGGCGCGGGCGGCGGATTCGTCGGCCATGGCCTGCAATGTGTCGGCCTCGACGGTGACGAAGACGTGCGGCTTGGTGCCGTTGTCGGCCGGCAGACCGTTCGCCAGGACGCTGGTGCAGACGTCGTCGAGGGCATCCATCCGGCGCTCGGCCGGGCTGCGCTCATCGCCGGCGTCACGCGGGACGGACAGGTTGGTCAGGATCGTCTTGAGCTTGGCACCGGTCTCCACGTCCAGGAAACCCGTCACGTGCCAGCCGTCGCCGCAGCGGGTGATCTTGAGGTCGCGCTTGGCCATCCCACGCAGCCAGGCCTTGTCCAGGTCCTCGCCGTGGATCACGGCCTTGGCCTGACGGACCTTCGCGAACAGCTCACCGGGCGTGACAGTCTTCGCCACGTCGAGCAACGGCTCGGCCAACGCGATGGTCTCAGCACGCCCGACGTGCTTGAGCGCGAACGTGAACGCCTGGACGTGCTCGAAGCTGATCTGGCTCGCCCGAGCCGCCACAGCCACCGCCGGCAGATCCCGGAACGTCGACGCGGCACGCACCATCGCAGCCGTGCGACCGGCGTCCTGGTGCAGCTCACGGCGACCCCACGTCCGGATCGACGACGCACCCTCGTCCTCGTGCGCCTTGGTCTGGTCCATCTCGGCCAGCCGCTCGCACATCGCGGCCTCGATCGCGTCGCGTGCGGCGGCCAGGGCCCGGAGCTCGTCGGCGGTGGAGACCGCCACCGACGTCATCGCCCGCGCTGCGTCACGCATCGCCGCGATGGTGGTGGTCGTTCCCCCGAACATGCTCCCACTCTACTCGAACGAGCGTTCGAATACCAGTGGAAAACCCTGTGGCTTCAGGGTTTTCTGCAGGTCGCGCTAGCACGCGCCACCGACAATCACGGGGCGATCACCCGGGAATCGTGTCCCCCGGAAACCCGACGCAGGGGTGGACCTCGACGGTCATCATCCCGGCCTGGACACAGGGGTCGGCGGCCATGATCTCGGTGGCCTCGTCGACCTCCTTCGTCATCACCGCGACCCCGGCCAGGGGCCCGGACGGCACCGGACACAGGACGGCGATGGTGCCGTCGAGGTGCATGCCGATCATGCGGCGCTGGTGCTCGCGCTCGATCGCGTCGGCGCCGTCCTGGTGCCGGCCGTCGGCCCAGGAGAGGAGGGCGACGCTGAACGGCTTGGCCGTCGCGGCCAGCTGCTGGATCTGCTCGTCGGTGGCCATGGTGCTCATCGCTGGACCTCGTAGTGCAGGTGAGTGACGCCGGGCGCCGGGACGACCTCGAGGATACGCAACCGGACGTGCTCGGGAAGAGCGTTGAAGAACCGCCGGCCACTGCCGAGCAGCACCGGGATCTGGTGCAGCACGATCTCGTCGACCAGACCGGCCTCGACGGCCGCGGTGACGAGCTCGCCGCCCATCAGGCCCACGTCCTTGCTGCCGGCGGCCTCCTTGGCCGCCGCGACCGCGTCCTCGATGCCGGACGAGACGAACGTCTGCCGGTCGCTCGACATCGGCGCCGGACGATGACTGAGGACGACGACCGACGCCGTCGGGTGCGGTCCGCCGCCGCCGAAGCCCTCGGAGTCGTCGTAGGTCTTGCGACCCATCAGGCTGGCGCCGACCCGAGCGGCGAGGGAGTCGAACAGTTCCGCGCTGCGTGCGCTCAGGCGGAAGCCGTCGAAGACCTGGCTGGGGACGTCGCCGTCGCCGTACCAGTCGAAGAGCATCCCCGCGTCGCCCAGGCCGTGACCGGGTCGCGGGTCCTTGCCCGTGATGAAGCCGTCGACCGAGACCGACAGTCCTGCGATGACCTTGCTCATGATCGTAGTTCCTTCCGAGTTCCTTCAAGAGACTCCAAGACCGTAGCATCGAAAGTTCCTTGAGGGAACCCTGGGTGGTAGATTGGCTTCATGCAACGCACCAGCTTCGGCGACATGGCCTGCTCGATCGCCCGGACCCTCGACGTGATCGGCGAGCCCTGGTCGCCGCTGATCCTGCGGGACGTCTGGGTGGGCATGAACCGGTTCGACCAGATCCAGGCGGACCTGGGAATCTCACGAAAGGTGCTGACCGAGCGCCTCAACCACCTCGTCTCCGAGGGGGTGCTCGAGCGGCGCCCGTATGACCGCAGGCCGCGCTACGAGTACGTCCTCACCACGAAGGGCGCCGACCTCGTCGACGTCCTGCTCGTGATGACGCGCTGGGGTGACACGTGGCTGGCGGGCAAGGCTGGTCCGCCGGTGCTGCACCGCCATCTCGCGTGCGGCGAGATCAGCCACGTCGACCTGAGGTGCGACCATTGCGGCGAGCCGATGCACGCCGCGGACGTGGAGCTGCTGGAGGGCCCGGGGGCCGCTCAGACGGCGTAGTCGCCGATCCGGCGCAGGGCAGCCGCCGCCTCGGTGACGACGCGGTCGATGAGCTCCTCGCACGTGGGGAGGTCGTCGATGACGCCGACCACCTGGCCGGACGCGAGGACGCCGGCGGTCGGGTCGCCGTCGACGAGACCGGCCTTGAGCATCATCGGAGTGTTGGCGGCGAGCGCCATCTGGCCGAGCGTGCGGCCCTGCTCCTTGCGCATCGCACGGCCGTCGACGGCGAGCTGCTTCCAGCTCATGCCGGCCATCCGCTTGAACTCGAGCGTGCGGCGGGCGGTCGGGATCAGGCGGCGCAGGCCGGACGTGCCCTCGACGTCCTCGACCAGCTCGGTACGCAGCATCCGGTGCGGCATGCCGTCGACCTTCTTGGTGACAACGGTGTCGTCCAGGCCTGCAGAGAGGTAGCGCTGCTTCACCGCGTCGGGGACACGGCTGTCGGCGGTCAGCAGGAACCGTGTGCCCATGCCGACGCCGGCCGCGCCGTACGCCAAGGCTGCGGCGAGGCCGCGCCCGTCGAAGAACCCACCGGCCGCGATGACCGGGATGTCGACGGCGTCGAGAACCGTGGGGAGCAGCAGCGTGGTGGGGACCGAGCCGGTGTGGCCGCCGCCCTCGCCGCCCTGGATCATCACGGCGTCCGCGCCCCACGACGCGACCTTCACCGCGTGCTTCGGTGCGCCGATGCTCGGGACGACGACGATGTCGTGCTCGTTGAGCTTCGCGATCAGCTCGGGCTTGGGGGCGAGCGCGAACGACGCGACCTTCACGCCGTGCTCGATCAGCAGGTCGCAGCGGGCCGGGGCGTCGGCGGCGTCGGCGCGGAGGTTCACGCCGAACGGCTGGTCCGTCCGCGACTTCACCTCGAGGATCGCCTGCTCCAGCTCGGGCAGCGTCATCGTGGCCGACGCGAGGATGCCGAGGCCGCCCGCGTTCGCGGTGCCGCTGACCAGGCTCGGGCCGGCGACCCAGCCCATGCCGGTCTGCACCACCGGGTGGCGGACGCCGGTCAGCTCGGTGAGCGGCGTGCGGAGCAGCTGGTCAATCACTGGGCACCTCGCGCTCGCGGAGGCCCTTCGGGTCGAGCAGCTCGCGGATCAGCAGCAGCTCCTCGTCGGTGGGAGTGCGGGTGTCCGGCACGTCGCCGTCGACGTGGATCTCGCAGCCGCTGGCGGCGCGGACGTCGTCGACCGAGACGCCGGGGTGCACCGACAGGAGACGGATGGTGTGGTCCGGCCCGTTGAAGTCGAAGACGCCGAGGTTCGTCACGAGGCGGTGGACGTCGTGGAAGCGCGTGGCCGCCTTGCCTGCCGCCTCCGCACGAGCCCGGCCGACGCCGGAGACGATGTCGACCTGCTCCACCACGACGCGCTCGGAGTGCTTGGGCACCCAGTACGACGTGCGGTTGTTGACGGTGTTGCCGGGGGCGCCGCGCACGCCGAGCAGCTGACGGGTCGGCTTCTCCCACGGGCCGATCGCGGAGATGTTCTGGTTGCCGTGCCGGTCGATCTGGGTGGCGCCCATCATCACGTGGCGCTTGCCGTAGGGGACGACGGCCTCGAGCACGAGGCGGAACGGCATCCAGCCCTCGACGACGTCCGCGCTCTGCCCGAGCGGCGGGGTGCCCTTGAGGATCCGGGCCTCGCCGTCGGTGAGCATCAGCAGCGGGTTCGACGTGTTCTTGGCCAGCCGCGCGCCGAGCGTCGGGAGCAGACCCATCGGGCTGCCCATGATCTCCCCGTCGTCGGCGAAGCAGTCGGCGATCGCAACGGCGCAGTACTCCGAGCGGGTCACGTCGGTCATCAGTGATCTCCGAGCTTCTCGGTGGTCGAGTAGCCGCGAGGAACGAGCGGCGTATCGAGACCACGTCGGACGAGGTGGTCTCGATACACCCGAGCTCGCTGGCGCTCGCCGGGCACTCGACCACCGGATGCTTGCGCGTTCATGAGGCAGCCTCCTCGTGGAACGCCTTCACCGCGGCCTGGTAGGCGTCCTCGTCTCCGGACAGGAAACGCTCGCTGAACGCGGCCCAGTCGTCGGGATCCTTCGCGGCGGTGGCGTAGGCCTTCTGGAACGTCTCGTCGCGCTCGTAGGTAGGCGTGCAGGTGGTGAAGTGCGCGCCGTTGGGCGTCTCGACGACGCCGGCCACCATCGTGCGGTTGATGATCAGGCTCTGCAGGGGAGCGTCGACGGTGAGGCCGGCGGGGTCGATGATCTGCTCCGTCGACACGTACGCCTCGCGCGCGGCCATGCAGAACAGGTCGTCGAAGTACGGGTCCGGGCCGAGGTACTGGGCGTTGCCCTGGGTGTCGGCGCGGTTCATGTGCACGAGCGCGACGTCGAGGGTGAGCGCCGGCACCGCGACGAGCTCCTCGCCGTCGTCGTAGGGCGACGTGACGGTGCGCAGTGCGGGGTCGTTCTCCAGCACCGCGGACCCGAGGCCCGCGCGCATCGGCAGGAACGGGAGGCGCTGGGCGGCGGCGCGCAGGCCGGTCTGGAACATGCCCTCGTCCCACTCGCGGAACTCCGCGGTGCCGTCCTGGCGGGCGCGGCCGAACAACGGCTCGAGCGGGATGGAGTCGAGCGTCGCGAACGCGTAGGTGACCTTGCTGGCCTTGCCGGCGGCGAGCAGCAGCCCGACGTCCGGACCGGCGTACGAGACGACGTGCAGGTCGGTGAGGTCGCTCCGCAGGATCGCGCGGACCAGCGCCATCGGCTTGCGGCGCGAGCCCCAGCCGCCGATGCCGAGCGTCATCCCGCTCTCGAGCCGGCCGACGACGTCGTCGATCGACAGCTCCTTGGACGGCGCCTTCACTTCTGCTTCGCCTTGTCCGTGCCCGCGAACTCGTCGCGCAGCTCGTCGCTGACGCCCATGAGGTTGAGCTCCATCGTGAAGCCCTGCTCGAAGCGGTAGCTGGTGTTCACGTCGATCGGGTCGATGCCGTTGAGCGCCTCCTTGGCGGCGCGGATGACACGCCCGTCCTTGGACGCGACCTCGGCGGCGAGGCTCAGCGCGAGGTCGTCGAGGTCGGCGCGCGGCACGACGCCGTAGACCGAGCCGTGCTGCACGAGATCGGCGGCCGGGATGGTCTTGGCGGTGAAGTAGAGGGTGCGCATCAGGTGCTGCGGCACGAGGCGGGCGAGGTGCGTGGCGGCGCCGAGCGCGCCCTGGTTCACCTCGGGGACGCCGAAATAGGCGTCGTCGCTGGCCACCACGATGTCCGCGTTGCCGACGAGCCCGACACCGCCGCCGAGGCAGAACCCGTTCACGGCCGCGATGACCGGCACCGGGCACTCGTAGACGGCCTTGAACGCGGCGTAGCAGCCCTTGTTCGCGCCGATCAGGGCGTCGAACCCGGTGGTGTTCTGCATCTCCTTGATGTCGACGCCGGCGTTGAAGCCCTTGCCCTCAGCACGGAGGATCACGACCTTCGTGGCCTGGTCGGCGCCGGCCTCGTCGAGCGCGGCGGCGACGTCGAACCACCCCTGCACCGGCAGCGCGTTGACCGGCGGGTGCTCCATCGTGACGACGTGGATCCCGTCGTCACGAGCCTCAGAACGGACGCTCATGGCTACCTACCTAACGTTTGCTTGGTAGCCTATCAGCCATGACTCTGGCCGTGGACCTGTCCGGACGCATCGCCCTGGTGACCGGCGGCGCGCGCGGGATCGGGCGCGGAATCACGACGGTGCTGCTCGAAGCCGGTGCCACCGTGATCACCTGCGGGCGGTCCGAGGCCGATCCGCCGGTCGGTGCCGAGCACCGCGTCTGCGACGTCCGCGACCCCGAGGCCGTGACGGCCCTCGTCGAGGGGATCGTCGCGTCGCACGGTCGCCTCGACCTCGTGGTGAACAACGCCGGCGGTGCCCCCTACGCGCTGGCCGCCGACTCCAGCCCGCGGCTCGACGAGAAGATCATCGGCCTCAACCTCGACGCCGTGCTCGCCGTCTCCAAAGCCGCCAACGCTGTGATGCAGGCCGGCGACGGCGGCTCGATCGTGAACATCTCGTCGGTCTCCGCGATCCGACCGTCGCCCGGCACCGCCAGCTACGGCGCAGCCAAGGCGGGCGTCGACTCGCTCACCCGGTCGCTGGCCGTCGAGTGGGGGCCGAAGGTGCGGATCAACAGCATCGACGTCGGGCTCTGCCGCACCGAGGACTCCGCCGACCACTACGGCGACGACGCCACCGCGGCGGCCGTCGAAGCCACCATCCCGCTCGGTCGGATGGCCGAGCCGGAGGAGATCGGCCGCCTCGTCGCGTTCCTCGCCTCCAACCTCGCGTCCTACGTCTCCGGCGCGAACGTCGCCTGCCACGGCGGCGGCGAGCCCCCCGTCTTCCTGCACGTGTTCAAGGAGCAGCAGTCATGACCCTTCTCGACGGACGCATCGCGATCGTGACCGGCGCCGGCCGTGGCATCGGCCGCGCCCACGCGCTCGAGCTGGCCCGGCAGGGCGCGAAGGTCGTCGTGAACGACTTCGGCGTCTCCCTGGCCGGCGAGAAGGAGGAGTCGCCCGCCGATGCAGTGGTCAAGGAGATTGAGGCGCTCGGCGGCGAGGCGGTGGCCAACGGCGCGGACGTCGCCGACTTCGAGCAGGCCGCCGCGATGGTGCAGCAGGCCATCGACACATTCGGCGGGCTCGACATCCTCGTGAACAACGCCGGCTTCGTCCGCGACCGGATGTTGGTGAACACCGCCGAGGACGAGTGGGACGCCGTGATCCGCGTCCACCTCAAGGGCCACTTCGCGCCACTGCGGCACGCCGGCGCCTACTGGCGCAACGAGTCCAAGGAGGGTCGCCAGCGCGAGGCCCGCGTCATCAACACGTCGTCGGGGGCCGGCCTGCAGGGCTCGATCGGCCAGACGACGTACTCCGCCGCCAAGGCCGGCATCGCCGGGATGACGCTGGTCGCCGCCGCCGAGCTCGGACGCTACGGCGTCACCGTGAACGCCATCGCGCCGGTCGCGAAGACCCGGATGACCGAGGGTGCGTTCGACACGTCGGGCATGGCCGAGCCGGAGGACAACTCCCCGGTCGTCGCGTGGCTCGCCTCGGTGGAGGCCGGCGACGTCACCGGCCGCGTCATCGAGATCGACGGCGGGCAGATCTGCCTCGAGCAGGGCTGGACCCACGGTCCGAAGCGCGACGCCGGCCGACGCTGGGAGACCGCCGAGGTCGGTCCGGCGCTGCGCGAGCTGATCGCCGAGGGCGCCGATCCCGAGCCGGTCTACGGCGCCTGACCTCGGTCGCCCTGCAAGGTCACCGGCCCTTGGGAACAATGGTCGGGTGAGCGTTCGAGCCCGGCTGATCCCGACGAGGGTGCCGAAGGACCCGGAGGCCGTCGTCGTCGTGCTGCACGGGGGTGGCAGCCGGCGCGGCAACATGATGGTGAGTCCCGTCCAGCTGTCCGTGCTGCGGATGATCCCGATCGCCCGCAAGATCGCGCGGGCCGGGCGCCGACGCGTCGCGGTCTACCGCCTGCTCAACTCCACGCGCGGCTGGAACACCGACCACACGCCGGTCGACGATGCGCACTGGGCGATCGAGCACCTCCGCGAGAAGCACGGCGACCTGCCCACGGCGCTGGTCGGGCACTCGCTCGGCGGCCGCGCCGCACTCCTCGCCGGCCACCACGAGTCGGTGACCAGCGTCGTCGCGCTCAACCCGTACCTCTACCCGCAGGACGGCAACGCCGACCTCCGCGGCCGGGACGTGCTGATGGTCCACGGCACCGCCGACCGCGTCGCCCCGCTCCGGAACGCCGAGATCGTCGCTGACGCGCTGAGCCGCACCACCAACCTGTCCTTCGTCCGGGTCGCCGACGGCAAGCACGCGATGCTGTCCCGCCACCGGGTCTTCTCCGACCTCGCCACCGACTTCGTCATCGCCACCGTGCTCGGCTCGGCGCCCTCCGGGGTGCTGGCGGCCGACGACTGGCAGACCGTCTAGCCTCCCGCCCATGGGTCTGCTCACACCGCTCGCCGTCCGGATCGGCGCCATCCCCTGGATGCCGCGGCTGCTGCCGCAGATCACCTGGATCGACAAGATGCTCCAGCGGATCACGCGCGGACGCCTCACCATCCTCGACATCGCCGGGCTCCCGAACTTGATGCTCACGGTGGTCGGCCGCAAGAGCGGCATCGCCCGCTCCACGCCATTGCTCTGCGTGCCCGATGGCGACGACATCCTCATCGCCGGCTCGTACTTCGGCGGGCCGAAGCAGCCGGTCTGGGTCGTGAACATCGAGGCCAACCCCGAGGTGACCGTGCGGTTCCGCCGTCGCACGATGCGGATGGTGGCGCGCCGGCTCGACGGCGAGGAGCGCGCGTCCGCCTGGAAGCACATGATCCAGACCTGGCCGAACTTCGCCCTCTACGAGAAGAAGACCGACCGCCAGATCAAGGTGTTCCGCCTGACCCGCGCAGAGTAGGTCAGGGCCGCAGCAGGTAGAGGCGGAAGCTGGTCTCGTCGACGGGCAGCACTTCCACCTCGCTGAACCCGGCTTCCTCCGCGTAGCGGCGGACGGTGTCCGGGCGGATGACTGTGCCGGTGGCCGCCGAGTCCGGCTCGGACATGGTCGCGGGCAGGCAGTGCAGCAGGCTCCAGCCGTAGTGGCGCCGCTCCTCCTCGTCGGCCGCGCCCACGTAGGCGTCGTTGGTCGGCTCGTCGGCCACCAGCACGACGCCGCTCGGCTCCACGGCCTCGCGGGCGACGCGCAGCACCTCGACCGGCCGGGCCAGGTCGTGCAGCATCTCGAACATCGTCGCGACGTCGTAGCCGGCCCCGGAGAGCGTGCCGACGTCGCGCAGCTCGAACGTCACGCGGTCGCTGACGCCCTCCTCCTCGGCCACCTTCCGCGCGGTCTCGATCGAGTGCTCGTCGAGGTCGACGCCGAGGACCGTCACGCCGGGATAGGCCTGCGCGAGGTAGACGCTCGACCAGCCGATCCCGCAGCCGATGTCGAGCACGCGGGCGTCGCCGCGGGCGAGCTGGTCGGACAGCCCGGGCACGGCGTCGAACCACGCCTTCATCTCGTTCTTGTAGATCGGGCGCGTCCCCATGGCCTGGCCGGTCGCGACGTCGGGGCCGTAGTCGGCGTACGGGATGCCGACACCGGTGCGGAACGACTCGACGAGCCGCGGCACCTGCGCGAGGTCGCCGGCCAGCGACATCACCGTGCTGGCGACGCTGTCGACCTCGAGCGGGTCGAGCAGCAGCTCGGCGTGGCCGTCGGGCAGGGCAAAGCGCCACTCACCGCTCTCGTCCGACGCGTCCAGGAGCTCGGTCGCGCCCTGCTGCTCGAGCCACTCCCGGACGAGCCGTTCGTTCGTGCCGGTGCGCTCGGCGAGCTCGGCGGCCGTGCTCGGACCGTGGTCGGCCAGCGACTGGTAGAGCCCGAGCTTCACGCCGAGGTACGTCGACGCGACGTCGAACGCCCCGAGCACTGCGACGTTCATCCGCTGAAGGTATGCCTCGCGAGTCATCTGTCGAGGATGATCTAGCCATGAGCAACGGACAACCCTTCGCCGGCCGCAGCATCCTCGTGACCGGCGCGTCCTCCGGACTCGGTGCCGCCGCGGTGCGCCGGTTCGCCGCCGGCGGCGGCCAGGTCTACGCAGCGTCGCGCGACCAGGAGCGGCTGGCGGCGGTCGCCAAGTCCTGCGCCGACCTGCCGGGGGCGGTGCGGTACGGCCAGCTCGACGTGACGTCGGCCGACGAGTGCCGCGCCGCCGTCGCCGCGACCGTCGACGCCTTCGGTCGCCTCGACGTGCTGGTGAACAACGCCGGCCGGCACGACTTCCGGATCACCACCGACGTCACTGACGACGACTGGCACCACGACATCGCCCTCAACCTGAGCGGCGCGTTCTTCACCGCGCAGGCCGCGATCCCGCACCTGCTCGAGGCCGGAGGGAACATCGTGAACGTCGCGTCCGTCGCGGGAGCGATGGGCGAGGCGTACTCGGCCGCCTACACCGCGGCGAAGCACGGGATCGTCGGCCTGACGAAGGCGCTGGCGGTGGAGTACCTCGACTCGTCGCTGCGGGTGAACTGCGTCTGCCCGGGCGGCATGGACACCCCGCAGGCCCAGACGATCGACGTCCCCGAGGGCGCCGACTGGGAGCTGATCATGCGCGTCGCGGCCAAGCGCGGGCTGATGGACGCCGACGACGTCGCGGCCGTCGTGGTGTTCCTCGCGTCGGACGACGCCAAGGCCGTGCACGGCAGCATCCAGTACGTCGACGCCGGCCACCTCGCCGGCTGAGCCCTGTCCGCCGGCGTCGATCGGTGCCATGGTGAGGAGACACCACCACCATCGGGAGGACGTCATGGTCTCCGTGGCACGCATCACCAACATCAGCGCACGGTCGGAGACGAGCTTCGACGACGCGGTCGCCGTCGGCATCGAGCGCGCGAACCAGACCCTGCGGAACGTGCAAGGCGCATGGGTGAAGGACCAGAAGGTCGAGGTCTCCGACGGCCGGATCACCGCCTGGCAGGTCGCCCTGGAGGTCACCTTCATCCTCGACTGACCACGGGGAACCGCTCGACTAAATGTAGAACGTGTTCTAGATTCTCCGCATGGGCGATTCGCCGGAGATCAGCTCCGGGCAGGCGTGGACCGACTTCTGCCGTGCGCTGGAGCAGGCCGGGCAGGTGGTCCTGCGTGACACCGCGCCGGACACCCCGCTCGACCGGGCGGAGGGCTACCGCTACCTGACCCGCCTGCTGCGGGAGATGCTCTACTCCACGATCGAGAACGCCGACCCGGACTTCCCCCGGTTCCACGAGCTCGACCGGGTGAAGCTCGGCGCGGACAACCCGGACAACGTCTACCTCTCCGCCAACATCCGCGGCGACCGCACGTACCGGATCACCGGCACGCGCGGCACGATCTCCTACTTCAGCATCGGCTCGAAGGCGAACCGCTACGCCAAGGACGGCACGATGGCGTCGACCGGCGAGATCTCCGATCGCGACCTGGTGCTCGAGGACGACGGCACCGTCGAGATCATCGCCAGCGCCGAGCCGCACGAGAAGAACTGGCTGCCGCTCGCGCCGGACTCCACCGGCCTCGTCGTGCGGCAGACGTACCTCGACCGAGAGACCGAGAAGCCGGGCACATGGCACATCGAGCGCGTCGGCGAGCCGATCGAGCGCGGTGAGCTCGACCCGGCGTTCATGGCGAAGGCGCTCGCCACCGCGGCGTTCTCGCTGCACGGCACCGCCGAGCTCTTCGCGACGTGGACCGACATGTTCATGAAGCGCCCCAACGAGCTCGCCGACTTCGGCCAGGAGATGTTCCAGAAGGCCGGCGGCGACCCGGAGATCTTCTACCTGCACGCGTACTGGACGCTCGAGCCCGGCCAGGCGTGGGTGATCGAGACCGACGTGCCCGACTGCCCGTACTGGAACTTCCAGCTCGACAACTGGTGGATGGAGTCGCTCGACCACGAGCGCAAGGTCACCGTCAACAAGCACACCGCTGTGCTGAACCAGGACGGCCGGCTCACGCTCGTCGTGGCGGACAAGGACCCGGGCTTCGGCAACTGGATCGACACCGCCGGCCACAGCAGCGGCACCGCCCTGCTGCGCTGGCTCGGTGCATCGGAGAACCCGATCCCCACGTGCCGCGTGATCGACCTGGAGGACGCATGACCAGGCGTCGTTTCGACAAGCTCAACGACCGTACGCTCACTGAGCACACGGTCCTTGAGCTTGTCGAAAGGACGGTTTCGGCATGAGCGCCCTCGACGTCGACACCCTTCTCGGGGCGGCGCGCGACAAGACCGGCCTGAGCGACTACGGCGACGAGTGGTTCGTCGAGCCGCTGCGCGTGCTCACGAAGTCGCTGGAGCAGGAGGCTCGGCTGTCGGAGCTCGGGCTGATGCTCACGCAGCAGCGCCTCACCGCGCTGCTCTCCGACCGGCTGCGCCTCCGGGACCTCCAGGCCCAGCACCCGGAGATCCTCGAGGAGGAGGTGACGCTCGCCGCCGAGATCTGCGGACTGCCGCGCACCGGCTCCACCCTCATGCACCGGCTCCTCGCCTCGTCGCCGCACGTCACGACGACGCTCTCCTGGGAGACGTCGTACCTGCTGCCGTTCCCCGGTGAGGGTCCCGGTGCCGAGATCCGCAAGCAGAAGGCCAAGGACAAGTTCCAGCTGTTCCTGGAGATGTCGCCCGACTTCGGCGACATCCACACGATCGAGTGGGACGGCCCCGAGGAGGACGTGATCGTCCTCGACCGCACGTTCACCTCGATGAGCTTCGACTCCTTCTACTGGGTGCCGACGTACGGCGACTGGCTGCGTTCGGTCGACCAGGCGCCGGCCTACCGGGAGCTCAAGGAGTGGCTGCAGGTGCTCCAGTGGCAGAACCCGGACCGCAAGGGCCTGCCGTGGGTGCTGAAGTCGCCGCACCACCTGATGGCCGTCGACACCATCCTCGACACGTTCCCCGGCTGCAAGATCGTCATGACGCACCGGTCCGCGGTGAAGGCCGTGCCGTCG
This sequence comes from Aeromicrobium terrae, assembly GCF_008039565.1. Taxonomy (GTDB): domain Bacteria; phylum Actinomycetota; class Actinomycetes; order Propionibacteriales; family Nocardioidaceae; genus Aeromicrobium; species Aeromicrobium terrae. Next base: position 262,045 of record NZ_VDUX01000004.1, on the reverse strand, counting down.
TACGCGTCGATGGTCGCGGCGATCAGCGCTCAGTACAGCGACGACGTCCGGCCGCACGACCTCGGGCCCTACTGGAGCGGCCGCTTCTCCAAGACCCTCAAGGACTTCGAAGAGGTCCGGGCCCGGCGTCCGGAGAGCTTCATCGACGTGCAGTTCGCCGACACCGTGACAGACCCGGTGGGCGAGGCGGTCCGCGTCACCACCGCCCTAGGCCTCCCGGCCGACCGTGAGGCGCTGGAGGAGTACGTGGAGCGCAACCGCGCCGAACGCCACGGCACCTCGCACGCCTACACCGCAGAGGACTTCGGCCTCACCGAGGACGAGCTCGAGCGCGACTTCGCGTTCTACCAGAAGGAGATCAAGTCGTGATGCTCAAGGACCAGGTAGTCATCGTCTCCGGCGTCGGCGCCGGCCTCGGCGCCAAGCTCGCCGCCCGTGCGGCGGCCGAGGGCGCGAAGGTCGTCATGGCGGCCCGCTCGTCCGAGGTCATGGACCAGACGGCCAAGGAGATCGCGGCTGCCGGCGGCGAGTCCGTCGCCGTGCCGTGCGACGTCCGCAAGCCCGAGGACGTCGAGCGCGTCGTGTCCACCGCGGTGGAGCGGTACGGCACCGTCACCGGCCTGGTGAACTCCGCGTACTCGCACCCCGGCTTCACCGATCTCCTCGAGACCGCCGACAAGCAGCTCCGCCGTGCCATGGACGTCATCCTGTTCGGCGCGCTGGAGATGTCGCGCGCCGCCGTCCCGCACATGACGAACGGCGGCTCGATCGTGAACGTCGGCACGATGTCGACGCGTCGCCCGCTGCGTGGCGAGGCCGGGTACGCCGTGGCGAAGTCCGCGCTCGACATGGCGTCGAAGTACATGGCACTGGAGCTCGGCGAGAAGAACATCCGGGTGAACCAGGCGATCATGGGCTGGCTCGACGGCCCCGGCGTGCGGTTCTACCTGACGATGACCGCCGAGCAGAAGGGCATCACCGAGCAGGACGTCTACGACGAGATCGCGTCGAACATCCCCGTCGGCCGGATCCCCACCGACGAGGCCTGCGCCGGCGCCATCCTCTACCTGCTGTCGGACTACGCCTCGGAGGTCACCGGCGCGACGCTCGACGTCAACGGCGGGGAGTTCATGCCCGCGTAAGTTCGGCGCGCGGTGACGGTTTACCAGGTTCAGTAGGCAAACCAACACTCCTCACGGCAGATTTGCCTGGAGGAGTGATGGGTTGCCTGGTGACGTGTCAGTGCGCGTCAACTTGCCTACATAACCTGGTAAACCGACAGGCCCAGACTCAGCGGTGGCTGGGGAGCACGCAGGCGGTGTCGAGGCCGAGGACGCGGTTGAGGCGGCCGAAGGACAGCCAGGAGCCGAGGCACATGCTGAGCTCGACGACCTCGCGCTGGTCGTACTCGGCGAGCATCCGCTTCCAGAAGTCGTCGTCGATGCTGTGGTGGTCGGTGGCGAACAGCTCGGCGTACTCCGCGGCGAGGCGGGTGCGCTCGTCGAAGGCGTCGGTGGTGCGCCACTCGCGGACGGACTCGTCGAAGGTCTCCTCGACGACCTGGCCGTCGCGCTCGGTGCGCCAGTCCTGGCAGAACAGGCAGCCGTTGATCTGCGCGATCCGCAGCCGGGCGGCCTCGAACTCGCGCAGCCCGAGCGTGGAGTCGGAGTAGACCTTCAGCGAGAGCGTCGCGGCGGCGCCGCCGATGCCCGGGACCATCTCGCCCCAGACGTACTCGATCGGGTCCTTGCCCAGCGGGACGTCGACGATCATGCGGAGGCCTTCCTCTTGAGCTTGCCCACGGCCGGCGTCAGCGGGACGTCCAGCGCGTCGTAGAGACCCGGGTCGGCGGAGCGCAGCCACGGGATCGCGTTGACGATCCGGCCGACGGCCGTGGCGTTGCCGCCGGCGGCGCGGTTGCCGCCCTCGTCGGTCGCCTCGACGGTGACCTCGATGCGCGGCCGGCCCTCGATGACGACGCGGTGGGCGCCGTCGCCGCCGTCCGGCGGGGTGGGCCAGTCCGGCGCGCAGTCCGGGTGGATGCGGGTGACGTGCTCGACGACGATCACCGGCTCGCCGTCGACGATGCCCTGCACCTCGAAGCGCAGCGCGCCCTGGGTGCCGGCCTCGAACGTGCCCATCGCGGCGTTCTCGACGGTCTCGTCCAGCGCGCGCCGCTCGACGTTCTCGCGGATCTCGTCCACCTCGACGCCCAACGCTCGGGCGATCAGTCGGACCTGCCCGCCCCACACCATCGTGGGGATCGTCGGCGCGACCATCGGCGGCTCGTACTCCATCGGCTCACCCATGCCGATGATGTAGCGGACGGAGTCCTGCTGGTCGTAGGTCGTGTAGTCGAAGATCTCCTGGCAGCGGATCTGCTCGACGGTGGACGCGAGCCCGCTGGCCAGCACCGGGAGGATGTCGTTGCCCCAGCCCGGGTCGATGCCGGAGACGAACAACGAGCCGCCGCCCTCGGCGATGGCGTCGGCGACCGGCTCGCGGAGCTCCGGCGGAGCGGAGACCGGGTCGTACAGCGCGTAGAGGGCGGGCGTCACGACGACGGCGCCGGTGCGGATCGCCTTCACGACGTCGGCGAGCGCCTCGTCCGGCCGGATCTCGCCGGACGCCGCGTAGACCACCGCGTCGACGGTGCCCAGCACGCTGTCCGCGTCGTCGGTGGCCGGCACCCCCAGAGGATCGACACCGGCGAGCTCGCCCGCGTCCTTGCCCACCTTCTCCGGATTGCTGACGATGACGGCGCTGAGCTCGAGCTCCGGGTGCGCGTCGACGGCACGGATGGCCGCGCGCCCGACGTTCCCGGTGCCCCAGACGGCGGTGCGGACGAGGTCGCTCATCATAGCCCTAGCAGCCGCTTGAGGCAGCTCGTCGCCAGGTTGTCGATGTTGCACAGGCCCGGCTTGATCGTCGGGACGTAGTCGGCCGGGTCGCCGCCGTTGGCGATGATGTCCGTGTACGTGGCCACGCCGTCGGTGGGCTTGCGCGTCAGCGTCGGGTCGGTGGCGGCGTCGACGGTCCAGAGCCCGAACCGCGGCCGGTAGCTGCCCCACTCGTAGTTGTCGGTGATCGACCAGTAGTTGTAGCCGATCATCGGGACGCCGTCGGCGATCGCGCGCTGCATGTAATAGATGTGATCGCGCAGGTGCTGCGAGCGCGTGATGCCGTCGGCGCGCGGCGTCTTGCCGTTGTCCGTGGCCATGCCGTTCTCGACGATCCAGATCGGCAGGTCGGGGAAGCGGCGGTGGTACAGCTTCAGCGCGTAGTACAGGCCCTCGGGCGCCGGCCGGATCTTCCAGAACTGCGCGCCGATGAACGCGTACAGCGCCGTCGGGTTGTCGAGCGCGGCGCCGTAGTAGTAGTCGATGCCGAGGAAGTCCTTCTTCATGTGGTTCAGGAAGACGGCGTCCAGCACCGGCTCGACGCCCGGGATGTAGGCGACGTTGCTCGAGACCATCGCTCCCGGGTCGAGCTGGTGGATCAGGTCGTAGACCGCGTTGTGCGCCTTCACCAGCCGGCTCGGCAGGAACAGCGTGCTGAACGGGCTCGCGCCCTCGGTCAGCTCGTGCTGCAGGTAGATGAACGGCTCGTTGAACGTGATCCAGGTGGCGCCCTGGCCGGCGTACCGGGTGACGACCTGCTTGGAGAACGCCACGAACTGGTCGATCGCCTTGCTGCTGCCCCAGCCGCCCTGGTCGGTGAACCACTTCGGGTGCACCCAGTGCGAGAGCGTGATCATCGGCTTCATGCCGTGGCTCTCGATCTCGGCGACGACGTCGTCGTAGAACGCGAACGCGGCGGGGTCGTAGACGCCGGGCTGCGGCTCGAACCGCGGCCACTCGACGCCGAACCGGAACGTGTCGACGCCCAGGCTCGCGGCGTTGGCGATGTCCTCCTTGTAGCGGTGGAGGAAGTCGACGCTGTTGCCGTACGGCTCCTTCTTGTCGTCGTACACCGACCAGTTGCTCGGAGTCGCGTAGCCCTCGGACTGGTAGCCGCTGGTGGCGACGCCCCAGTGGAAGCCGTCCGGCACCGGCGGGAGGTCGGCGGCCTGGGCCGGCGCGGCCAGCCCGATGACGGCGATCGCGGCCAGGACCCCCGTCATCACGCGGCGCATCAGCGGAGCCGCAGCTTCCGCATCAGCTTCAGCGACGTCTGCGTCTGCTTGGCGTAGGCGTCGTACGTCTGCTTGCCCTGCGGCTCCATCACCTGCTTCTTCAGCACCGCGATGTTCTGCGCGTCGGTGTACTTCAGTAGGCCCTGGTCGCCGTGCCGCGCGCCGACGCCGGACTGCTTGAGCCCGCCGGACGGGGTGCCCTTGGACGCGTACGCCGTGGCGAGGATGTCGTTGATGTTGACGTTGCCGGACTCGATCCGCCGCGCCACCGACTGGGCCCGCTTCGCGTCGGTGCTCCAGACGCTGGCGTTGAGCCCGTACTCGGTGTCGTTGGCGAGGGCGATGCCTTCCTCGTCCGACGAGAACTTGTACAGGCCGACGACGGGACCGAACGTCTCCATCGAGCCGGCGAGCATGTCCTGGGTGACGCCCTCGAGGATCGTCGGCTCGTAGAACGCGGGGCCGAGGTCGGGCCGCGGCTTGCCGCCGGTGAGCACCGTGGCGCCCTTCGCGACCGCGTCGTCGACGTGGGACGCGACCCGGTCCTTGTGGTCCACCGAGACGAGCGAGCCGAGGTCAGGGCCGAAGCCGTACTCCGCACCGATCTTCATGGCCTGGGTGGCGGCGACGAACTTGTCGCGGAACTCGTCGTAGACCTTCTCGTGCACGTACAGCCGCTCGATGTGCATGCAGATCTGGCCGGAGTTGCCGAACCCGCCGAACAGCGCGGCGTGCACGGCCTCGTCGACGTTCGCGTCGTCGAGCACGAGCATCGGGTTCTTGCCGCCGAGCTCCAGGCAGCAGTCGATCAGGTGCTGGCCGGCCAGCTCACCGATGATCCGGCCGGTGGCGGTGGACCCGGTGAACATGACGTAGTCGGCGTTGGCGAGCAGCGTCGGGCCGACGTCCGGGCCCTCACCGCAGACCACCTGCACCAGGCCCTCCGGCATGCCCGCCTGCTCCAGCAGCCGGATGCCGAGGAGCGGCGACAGCGCCGTCTTGTTGTCCGGCTTGAGCACGACGCCGTTGCCGGCGATGAGCGCGGGGATCGTGTCCGAGACGCCAGTGGCGAACGGGAAGTTCCAAGGCGCGATGATCGCGACGACGCCCTTCGGCCGGCGCACCTCGGTGGAGTGCGAGAGCACGGGGACCGGGCCCGCGTGCTTGCGGTCCTTGAGCACCTTCGGCGCCCGCTTGATGTAGTGGCTCGTGCCCATCGGCACGTCGCACGACTCCTCGAACGCCATCCGCCGGTTCTTGCCGCTCTCGGCCTGGATGAGGTCGGTGATGAGCATCTGGTTCTCGATGACGAGCGTGTGGAACCGTTTCATCACGTCGAGGCGCTTCTTCAGCGGCCAGGAGCCCCAGACGGCCTGCGCCTCGCGGGCCTTCGCGGCCGCCTGCTCGATGTCGGCCTCCGACGACTGCGGCAGCTCGACGAGCAGGTCGCCGGTGTAGACCTCGGTCAGCTTCCAGGTGTTGCCGGTGCCGCCGGGCACGCGCTGGACGAGCCCCTCGAGGAACTCGGGGGTGAGGGTCTTCGGTCGAGTGGTCATCAGCGCTCTCCGGTCATTGGAGGATCAGCTCCGCTGCCTTGTCCCCGATCATGATGGACGGGGCGTTCGTGTTGCCGCCGATGATCGACGGCATGATCGACGCGTCGGCGACGCGCAAGCCGTCGATGCCGCGGACCTTGAGGTCGGGCCCGACGACGGCACGGTCGTCGACGCCCATCCGGCAGGTGCCGACGCCGTGGTAGACGGTGGTGGCTCGGTTGAGGATCTCCGCCTTCAGGTCCGCCGACCCGTAGAGCGGGCCGGGGTGCAGCTCGGACTCGACGTTCCCGTTGAAGGCGGCGGACTTCATGATCTCGCGGATCATCTCGACACCCTCGACGAGCACCTGCTGGTCCTTCTCCTCCGCCAGGTAGTTCATGTCGATCAGCGGTGCGGCGGTCGGGTCGGTCGACGCGAGGCGGAGCGTGCCGCGGCTGCGCGGGTAGATCAGCGTCGACATGACGGTGATGGCGCGACGCTTGTCGACCTCGTGCCGGACCGGCGCGTCCTGGTTGGGCGACGGGTAGGCCCAGGGGAGGACGTGGAGCTGCAGGTCGGGGACGTCGGTGGCGAGCGACGTGCGGACGAAGCCGACCGTCTCGAACACCGAGTTCTCCAGGAAGGAGTGGCCGACCGTCAGCTCCTTGGCGAGCCCGCGGGCGAAGTAGCCCGGCGTCCCGCGGTGCACGGCGTTGGGCATGATCCACGTGGTCGGGACGAACAGGTGGTCGTGCAGGTTGTCGCCGACCGGCAGGTCGGCCAGCACCGGGATGCCGAGCTCGGTGAGGTGGTCGGCCGGACCGACGCCGGACAGCTGCAGCAGCTGGGCGGAGCCGAAGACGCCGGCGGAGAGGATGACCTCCTTGCCCGCGCGGATCGTGCGGCGGCGGCCCTTCTTGTCGACGACCTCGACGCCGGTGGCCCGGCCGTTCTCGATGACGACCTTCTGCACGTGCACGAGCGGCTCGACGGTGAGCGTCGGCCAGCTGGTGTTGGTGAGGTAGCCGCGGGAGGACGAGTACCGCTTGCCGCCGAACGCGCTCTGCTGGAAGTGGCTCATGCCCTCCTGCTCGGCGGCGTTGTAGTCCTTGAGGATCTTGACGCCGAGCGTGTCGGCCGCGGCCTGCTCGAACTGCAGCGACGCCTCGGTGCGCTGGGTGTGGCGGGTGACCTTGATCGGCCCGCCGGCGCCGCGGTAGTCGTTCTCGCCGTCCTCGAAGTCCTCGACGCGCTTGTAGACCGCGTTGACCGAGTCGGCGTCCCAGCCCTCGTTGCCCTCGGCCGCCCACGAGTCGTAGTTGGCGCGGTTGCCGCGCACCCAGAGCAGGCCGTTGATGGAGCTCGACCCGCCGAGCACCTTGCCGCGCGTCTGCGGGATCACGCGGTTGTTCATGTACTTCTGCGGCGTCGTGTAGTAGCCCCAGTCGACCGTCTTCTTGATCTTGGGCTCGGCGTGCATCGGGCCGATCATGCCGGGCTTGGTGACCAGCATCGACGAGTCCTTCTTGCCCGCCTCGAGCAGGATCACGGACGCGCCGGACTCGGCGAGACGGGACGCGACGGCGGCCCCGGCGCTCCCGGCGCCGACCACCACGTAGTCGGCCCCATCACGATCGGCACTGACGCGCTGGGTGTCGTTCTTGGACATGGCGGCCCTTCTGTCAGAGGCGTTCGATGATGGTGCCCGACGCCTGCGCGCCGCCGGCGCACATGGAGATCAGGGCCGTGCTGGCGTCACGCCGCTCCAGCTCGTGCAGAGCGGTGGTCAGCAGGCGGGTGCCGGTAGAGCCGACCGGGTGGCCGAGCGCGATGGCTCCGCCGTTGACGTTGATCTTGTCCTCGGGGACCTCGTGCACCTTGGCCCACGACATGACGACGCCGGCGAAGGCCTCGTTGACCTCGCAGACGTCGATGTCGGCGATGCTCATGCCGGTGTCGGCGAGCAGCTTCTCGGTAGCCTGGACCGGTCCGTCGAGGTGGTAGTACGGGTCGGCGCCGACGAGGCACGACGAGACGATGCGGGCGCGCGGCGTGAGGCCGAGCGACGACGCGAGGTCGGAGTCCATCAGCAGCAGGGCCGAGGCGCCGTCGGAGATCTGCGACGAGGTGCCGGCCGTGTGCGTGCCCTCGGGGAGCACGGGCTTGAGGGTGGCGAGCTTCTCCAGCGACGTCTCGCGGATGCCCTGGTCGGCGTCGACCAGCTGGGTCTCGCCGGTGGGCTGGCCGTCCTCGCCGAGGACCGGCGCGGTCACGCCGAAGATCTCGCGCTTGAACCGGCCCTCGTCCTGGGCGGCGCGCGCCTTCTCCTGCGACCAGAGGCCGAACGCGTCGACCTCCTCGCGGCTGAAGCCGCGGTCGCGGACGATGCGGTCGGCGCCCTCGAACTGGTTGGGCAGGTCGATCGACCAGCCGTCGGGGCGCGGGTCGCCGGTGCCGGGCGGGACGTTGGCGCCGAGGCCGACCCGCGACATCGACTCGATGCCGCAGGCGATGCCGGCCTTGATCTGTCCGGCCGCGATCATCGCGTTGATCAGGTGGGTGGCCTGCTGCGCCGACGAGCACTGGGCGTCGATGGCGGTGGATGCGGTGTGGTTGGGGAGGCCTGCGTGCATCCACGCGCGGCGCACCATGTTGTTGGACTGCTCACCGGCCTGGGTGACGCAGCCGCCGATGACCTGGTCGATCAGCTCGGCGTCGATCCCGGCTCGGGAGATGACCTCGGTCTGGGCCAGGCCCAGCAGGACGGCGGGATGCACGCCGGCGAGGAGGCCGTTCCTCTTGCCGATAGGCGTGCGGACAGCGTCGACGATCACAGGGGTGCCCATGGGGCAAAACTAGAACACGTTCTCGTCTTGGGCAAGGCTTCCGAAAGAACCGGATGCATGGCACGATAAGTAGAACGTGTTACAGAAACGAGGATCTGACGTGACCGCTGCACCCAACGTGCCCGAGGGATTCGACCCCACCGACCCGGACCTGAACCAGGCAGGCATCCCGCACGACCAGTTCCTCGAGCTGCGCAAGACCGCTCCGGTGTGGTGGGTCGAGCAGACCCCGGAGGCACGCGCCGGGATGCTCGGCGGCAACGGCTTCTACGCCGTCAGCAAGCACGCCGACGTCGCCGCCGTGTCGAAGAACAGCAAGGACTTCTCCAGCCAGGAGAACGGCGCGATCATCCGCTTCGCCCCTGACATGACCCGTGAGCAGGTCGAGATGCAGGGCATCATGCTCATCAACCAGGACCCGCCGGAGCAGACCCGCACCCGTCAGATCATCAGCCGCGGCTTCACCCCGCGCTCCATCAACGCGATGCACGAGGTGCTCGAGGAACGCGCCAACAACATCGTCGACGACGCCATCGCGAAGGGCTCGGGCGACTTCGTCAGCGAGGTGGCCGCCGAGCTGCCGCTCCAGGCGATCGCCGACCTGCTGGGCGTGCCGCAGGAGGATCGCGGCAAGCTCTTCGACTGGTCGAACACGATGATGAGCTACGACGACCCGGACTTTGAGGGCAGCCCGGACGAGGCCGCCGCCGAGATCCTGGGCTACGCGATGGGGCTGGCCGAGCAGCGGCGCCAGGACCCCAAGGACGACATCATCACCAAGCTGATCAACGCCGACGTCGACGGCCACGGCCAGCTCGGCGAGGACGAGTTCGGCTACTTCGTGATCATGCTGTCGGTCGCCGGCAACGAGACCACCCGCAACGCCATCACGCACGGCATGAACGCGTTCTTCCAGTTCCCGGACCAGTGGGAGCTGTTCAAGAAGGAGCGCCCGGCGTCGATGGTCGACGAGGTCATCCGCTGGGCCACCCCGGTCACCGTCTTCCAGCGCACCGCGATCAACGACGTGATGGTGGGCGACGTGGAGGTCAAGAAGGGCCAGCGCGTCGGCCTCTACTACGCCAGCGCCAACCACGACGAGGACGTCTTCGAGAACCCCGACGTCTTCGACATCACCCGCACCCCGAACCCGCACCTGTCGTTCGGCGGCCACGGCGCGCACTACTGCGTCGGCGCCAACCTCGCGCGGCTCGAGGTCGAGATCATGTTCAACACCCTGGCCGACCGCCTGCCCGACATCACGCAGCTCGGCGAGGCCAAGCGCCTCCGCCACGGCTGGATCAACGGCATCAAGGAGCTCCCGGTCCAGTACACGGCCTGACCGGGAGACGTGGTCTCGATACGCCTCGGCCGCAGGCGGCCTCCGCTACTCGACCACCGGTGGTCGAGTGCGCCCGCGAGCGCCAGCGAGCTGGGCGTGTATCGAGACCACTTGTAACGCCGACCGCCGTCCGTGCCAATAGGAGGCATGGACCACGACGCCTCCGCCGTCCGCGCGATCGGCACCGACCCGGCCGCGTTCGAGGCGTTCTACCGTGAGCACCTGCCGGCCATCCGGCGGTTCGTCGCGCGCCGGGTGTCCGACCCGCACCTCGCAGCGGACCTGACGAGCGACGTGTTCCTCGCCGCCATCGACGCGGCGGGCTCGTACAAGCCGGACCGCGGTGTGCCTGCGGCTTGGCTGCACGGCATCGCCCGGCGGGTCGTCGCGTCCGAGGTGCGGCGGCAGGCCACCGAGCGCCGCGCCACCCGGAGAGCCGGCGCACGACGGCTGCTCGACGCGGACTCCCTGGCCCGTATCGAGGAGCGGATCGACGCCGAACGCGAGCTGCGGTCCCTCTACCGGGCGATCGCCGACCTGCCCGACCGCGACCGTGCCCTGCTGGAGCTCGTCGCCGTCGACGGGCTCGAGGTGGCAGACGCCGCCGCGGCGCTCGGCATCAAGCCCGGCACCGCCCGGGTCCGGCTCCACCGCGCCCGCCGCCGCGTGCAGGCGGACGTCCTTCTTCCCAACCCCCTGGAGGCCTGACATGACCACCGACCTCGACACCTTCGAGACCGCCCTGCTCGCCGAGCTCCGCACCGTCGTCGCGGACCGCCGGCCCCAGCGCCGGGCCCGCACCCTCACCCTGGGCGGGCTGGCCGCCTCTGTCGCGGCAGCGGTCGGCATCGGCCTGGCCGTCGGCGGTTCGTCTCCGGCGTTCGCCGTGGAGAAGCAGGCGGACGGCGACGTGGTCGTCACCGTGCACCGGTTCGACGACGCCGACGGCCTCGAGCGCGCACTGGCCGACCAGGGCGTCACGGCCGACGTCGACTACGCGAAGCCGATGAAGCTGATGACCACCGACGGCAGGTCGCTGGACGTGATCCCCATCCCGGACCGGCGGAAGACCGCCCGCGTCGTGATCCAGCGCGGCGTCCCCGAGGGCGAGAGCCTCGACTGCAGCTTCGGCAAGGGCGGCTACGTCACCCTCGACTCGACGAGCGACGGCTACGTCCTGACCATCCCGCGCGCGTCGATCCTCGCCAAGACACCCCTGCACATCACCACCGCCGGCCCGAAGGACCACGGCACCCTCGCCGTCAGCTACTACGACGACCAGTGCATCCAGGTGGCCGCCCCTTCCAACCGCTGACGAGAGACTTCCGGCCCCTTGACGAGAGGATTACGGCTCTCCTCAGCGGGCCGGAAGTCTCTCGTCAGCGGGCCGGAAGTCTCTCGTCAGCGGGGCTTGTCGGACCCGACGACCCACATGGCGAAGAACTGGGAGCCGCCGCCGTAGGCGTGGCCGAGGGCCTTGCGGGCGCCGTCGACCTGGTGCTCGCCGGCCTCGCCCATGACCTGCAGCGACGCCTCGGCGAAGCGGAGCATGCCGCTCGCGCCGATGGGGTTCGACGACAGCACGCCGCCGCTCATGTTGACCGGGATCTTCCCGTCGAGCGCGGTCTCGCCGGCCTCGGTGAGCCGCCAGCCGTCGCCCTGCTCGGCGAAGCCGAGGTTCTCCAGCCACATCGGCTCGAACCAGGAGAACGGCACGTAGATCTCGGCGCAGTCGATCTCGTCGATCGGCGAGGAGATGCCGGCCTGCTTCCACAGCGCGGCGGCGGCCTCGCGGCCGGCGTGCGGGTTCACCTGGTCTCGCTCGGCGGCCGTGGTGGGCTCGCTGCGCATCTGGGTGCCGTGGATCCACGCGGGGTTCTTGATGTCGGACCGCTCGACGGCGGCTTCGGACGCGATGACCAGTGCGCAGGCGCCGTCGGACGACGGGCAGGTCTCGTCGTACCGGATCGGGTCCCAGAGCATCTGCGACGCGAGCACCGACTCGACGGTGGTGTCGGCGTTGTGCAGGTGCGCGTACGGGTTCTTCAGCGCGTTCTGCCGGTCCTTCGCCGCGACGATCGCACCGATGTGGTTCGGCGCCTCGGAGCGTCGGATGTACGAGCGGACGTGCGGGGCGAAGTAGCCGCCCGCGCCTGCGTGCACCGGCATGATGAACGGCACCGGCACGGAGAGCGCCCACATCGCGTTGGACTCGGACTGCTTCTCGAACGCGACGGTCAGCACGCGCTCGTGGATGCCGGCCTCCACGAGCGACGCGGCGACGATCGACGTCGACCCGCCGACCGACCCGGCCGTGTGCACGCGCAGCAGCGGCTTGCCCGCCGCGCCGAGCGCCTCGGCCAGGTACAGCTCGGGCATCATCACGCCCTCGAACAGGTCGGGCGCCTTGCCGACGACGACGGCGTCGATGTCGTCGAACGTCACCTGGGCGTCGGCCAGGGCGCGGTCGACGGCTTCACGGAGGAGGCCGGCGATCGAGACGTCCTCACGCTTGGCGCGGTGGTGGGTCTGGCCGACCCCGATCACGGCGGCGAGGGTGTGGCTCATGCTCGGGCCTCCATCGTCAGGACGAGGTTCTGCTGGAGCGCGGGCCCGGACGTGGCGTGGGCCAGGGCTCGCTGGGAGTTACCGGACCAGACCTGCTGGGCCGCCTCGCCGATGCGGTTGAGCCCGGCGCAGAACATCGGGTTCGCGGTGAGCGCGCCGCCCGACGGGTTGATGCGGACGTCGTCGGCCAGCCCCAGCTCGGAGCGCAGGATCAGCTCCTGGTGGGAGAACGGGGCGTGCAGCTCGGCGAGGTCGACGCCGTCGGTGCCGGCGGCCTCGCCGGCGAGCCGGGTGCTCGGCGACGCGGTGAGGTCACGGCCGTTCATCGCGATGGTGTCGATGCGGTGCTGGAACCCGGTGATCCACGCGGCACCGTTTGCGGCCGTCTCGGCCTTGCCGGTCGCGGCGATCACCATGGCGGACGCGCCGTCGGAGACGGGCGCGCAGTCCCAGCGACGCAGCGGGTCGGCGTAGACCGGCTGAGCCAGCACGTCGTCGGCGGTGGTCTCGCCCTTGCGGATGGCCCACTCGTTCGTGGTGGCGTCGGTCATCGAGCGGGCGACGACCTCGGCCATCGCCTGCTCGTCCCACGCGCCCTGCTCGAGTCCGAGCCGCGCCTGCAGCCCGGCGAGCGACACGGCGTCGGGCCACAGCGGCGTGACCGTGTACGGGTCGAGCTGCAGCGACATCGTGCGGCGCAGGACGCCCGCGGACGCCTTGCCGAAGCCGTAGACGATCGCGCTGTCGACCTCACCGGTCTGGATCTTCACCCAGGCCTCGTAGAGCGCCCAGGCGGCGTCCATCTCGACATGCGACTCCATGACGGGCGGCAGCGCGCCGATGGCGTCGACGGCGGAGACGAACGAGAACGACCGGCCGGCAAGGTAGTCGCTGGAGCCGGAGCACCAGAAGTCGATGTCCGACTTGGTCCACCCGGTCTGCTCGAAGAGGTCGGCGAAGACGGGGACGAGCAGCTCCACGCACGTGGGGGAGCCGTCGAACTCCTTCATCTGGCGCTGGGAGAACCCAACGATCGCAATGTCACGCATCAGAGGTGGATCCTGTAGCTCTCGAAGTCGGCGTCCGGTTCGCCCGTCGGCTCGAAGTGGCTGATGTTCTCGATCGTGGTGCCCCACTCGTCGCGGGGCTTCCACACGGCTTTCACGCGCATGCCCATCCGCACCTCGCTGGCCTCGACCCCGAGGATCAGGTGCAGGAACGCGATGTCCGCGCCGTCGAGCAGCACGTACGCCGAGACGTACGGCGGCTCGATCTTCTGGCCGAGGAACGGCACGTTGACGATGCAGAACGTGGTGACGGTGCCGTGGTCGGCCACCTCGACCTCGTCGGTCGTCGGCACGCCGTCCACCGGGCAGGCGCCGCGCGGCGGGACGTAGACCTTCTGGCACTTCGGGCAGCGCTGGCCGAGGATCTTGCCGTCGGCGAGGCCGCGGAAGAACTTCGACTCCTCGGGGGAGGCCGCGTAGTCGTAGTCGAGGTGGACCGGGCTGATGATGCCGTCCACCGCCTCGGTGGTCGAGCCTGTCGAAGCGGTCGTTGAGCTTGTCGAAGCGACATCCGCCGGTTCGAACCAGCGGATGTCCGTGATCGCCCCGGCCGGCTCGTCGGACCAGCGGGCGCGCACGCGCAGGCCGGTCTCGATCGCGTCGGAGGAGTCGACGGCGACAGCGTGGAGCAGCGGGCGGTCGGCGCCGTCGAGCAGCACGAGCGCCCAGGCGAACGGCCGGTCCAGCGGCTGGCCCTTCACCGGCTCGGGCACCCAGGTCCACGACTGGACGATGCCCTCGTCGGCCACGGGGACCAGGTCCTTCACCGGGTCGAGCGTCTGCGGGTCGTACTCCGGGGGCGGGACGACGACCGTCCCGTCCGCGAGCCGACCGCCGACGACCTGGTGGCGACGCAGGCCACTCATGAACTCCGAGAGCGTCGGACCGAGGGAGCGGGTGTAGTCGAACTCGACCTTCAGGGGCGCGTGCAGCGTTCCGAGCTCTGCCATGCGCAAAGTGAAACACGTTCTAGTTTTTCGAGCAAGAGCGCCCTACAGTGACGGCCATGATCACGTCCGACGCCATCACGTGGAACGCACCCAACGACGACCACCCGGCCCGCGCCGCGTCGCAGCGCTCGTACTCCGCGGTGGCCAAGGGCGACCTGGAGGAGTGGCTCACGGTCTACGCCGAGGACGCCGTGCTCGAGGACCCGGTCGGCCCGTCGATGTTCGACGAGGAGGGCAAGGGCCACCATGGGCACGACGGCATCCGCGCGTTCTGGGAGAAGGCCATCGCCCCGATCGACCGTTTCGAGTTCGAGATCAACGACTCCTTCGCCAACCCCGGCAGCAACACCTGCGCGAACATCGGCCGCATCAAGACGTCCTTCCCGGACGGCAGCTACACGACGACCGACCTGATCATGGTCTACGTCGTGCACGACGACGGCCGCGTCGCGTCGATGAAGGCCTACTGGGAGCCCGCCCGGACCATGGCCTCGTTCACCCCGGCCTAGACCTTTCGACAAGCTCAAGGTCCGTGGCTCGCTTGAGGTGGTCTCGATTCCCCCACGGGCAGGCCCGCGGGAGGTGCCCCCAACGACGGGCTCGCTGGCGCTCGCGGGCGCACTCGACCACCGGGGCTCGCTTATCGGTGATCGCGTGCCTGCGAGCTCTGCGAGCGGGCGTATCGAGATCACCCGCAGATCGTCGGAATCGAGGACGTGAATGCACAGAAGCGTCACGATGAACGTATGGCGGACGAGCCGTGGCGGTCCTGGTGCTACTCCGAGACCCGTCGCCTCTGGTTCAACCGAATGAATGCCGTGATGTGCGCAGTGTTCCTCGGGGTCGGGGTCTTTGTCCTGTTCGGGGACCACCCGATCTTCGGCACGATCTGGGTCGCGCTGATGCTGGGAATGCTCGGTCGGTTCGTATACCTCGGCTGGTTCGCACCGAAACAGACGTCGCACGAGGAACCGGACGCCGACTGACCTGAGAGCCAGGTGGTCTCGATACACGCCCAGCTCGCTGGCGCTCGCGGGCGCACTCGACCACCGGTCATTGAGCTTGTCGAAATGACCTTTCGACAGGCTCAAGGTCCGTGGCTCATCGATTGCTGCGCACGCCCTTGTAGATCCCGAGGCGGGTGATGAGGCCGCGGAGGATGACGCGGATCGACCAGTGCGGGAAGCGGAACGCGTAGCCGTTCGGTGCATAGACCGTGAGGCCGTTCTCCTGCGTGCCGATGACCGAGCCCCAGCGACGACGCGGTGGGTGGTAGCTCTTCAGCCGACGGCCGCGCAGGTGGGCGCGGATGTTGCGGGCGAGCACGCGGTCGGCGCGGTTGCGGGCCGACGAGCGCAGCGGGTCGGTGGCGGCAACGTCGCCGATCGCGAAGACCTCGGGGTGGCCGGGCAGCTGGAGCTCGGGGGTGACGCGGACGAAGCCGTCGTCGTCGAGCAGCTCGGCCGGCAGCCAGCCGGTGTTCGGGCGGACCCGGCCGATCGCCCACACGACGGCGTCGGCCCCGGCCGGCGGCTGACCGGTGGACCACTCGACCGGCCCCTTCGTGATCTGGTCCGCGTCGTCGGGGACGACCGCGCGGTGTCCGGGGTGCAGACCGACGCCGCGCTCCTCGAGAATCTCGCGGACCGAGCCCCATGCGCGTCCGTGGTGCGACGGGATGGCGCGCTCGCCGGGGAAGTAGAGGTCGACCTGCTTGTCCGGCCAGCGTGCGGCGACGTTCGCGGCGGTGCCCACGGCCGCGGCGCCACCGCCGACGACGGCGACGGAGCTCGCGGCGGCGATCCGCTCGTGGTCGGCACGCAGGGCGGCGTCCACCTCGTCGGCCGACTGCACGACGGGCTGCCGCCAGAAGCCGTTGGTGACGCCGGTCGAGACGACGAGCACGTCGTAGTCCTCCACGAGCGTCGAGCCGTCCGCCCCCTCGATCGTCACCTGCCGTGCGTCGAGGTCGAGCCCCGTGAGCGCGCCGTGCACCGTGCGGACCCGGTCGAGTCGGCGGTACTTGTCGAACGGCACCCAGTATTGCTCGGCCCACTCGTCGGGGCTGCTCAGCCGGATGCCGAGCTCCTGCCCGCTGACAAGCCCTGGCTTGGCCGAGATCCCGACGACGTCGCAGTGGCGGGACAGGTGGATGGCGGTGAGCAGCCCGCTGTCGCCGAGACCGGCGACGACCACCCGCGGTCGACTCATCTGGGACGCCACGGCAGGAACACCGGTACGCGCTCGACGACCTGCGCGTAGTCCGGGCGGCGCTCCAGGCTGCGCTTCTCCATCATCGGGATGCTCGCGAAGAGGAACATCCCGAGCATCGTGATCGTGCCGACGAAGATCCACCACCACTCGTCCGGCCGGGCGGCGAGACCGAACAGGGCGAGGGAGAACCAGAAGCCGACCTCGCCGACGTAGTTCGGGTGGCGCGACCAGCCCCACAGCCCGCGGTCCATCACCTGGCCGGGCTGCCGGTCGTGGACGAACGCGAGCATCTGCACGTCGGCGACGTGCTCGAACAGGACCGCGCCCAGGCCGACGACGCACGCGACGACGTCGAGCCAGCCGGTGTCGTGATCGGGCCGCACGGTGACGACGTAGACCGGCGTCATCGCGAGGAAGACCTGCAGCGTCGGGAAGACGTGGATCCCCATCAGGTCGATCAGCGGCTCGAGCCGGCCGGCGTTCTGCTTGAGGTCGACGTAGCGCCAGTCCTCGTGGTGCAGGCCCGGCCAGCCGTTCGCCCAGTGCCCGGTCAGCCGGATCGCCCACGCCGCCATCACCAGCGCGACCAGCCAGACGCGCAGGCCGTCGGTGCCCGCCTCGGCCCACCAGTAGGCGAGGATCGCCGGCGGCACGACGCTCCAGTACGCGTCGTAGAGGCTCGAGTTCTTCCAGAGCCGGCTCGCGCCGAAGATCACCAGGGTCGCGAGCAGGTCGGCGATCAAGGTGTCGAGCCAGAGGTGGTCGGTGCTCGGGCCGGCGGCGAGCCAGGTCCAGCCCACGGCGAGCGCGACGACGTACGCCGCCGTCACCCGGGCGAGCGACGCTGTGCGGCTCACCGGCGGGCCCGACCGGTCACGACCGGCAGGTCGGCGAGGGTCACGATGCCCGGCGAAGCGGCGACGACGCTCGGCACCGCGTTGGTGACCGGCATCGCGGTGTAGATCATGCCGAGCCCCATGAAGCCCTCCTCGTCCCAGTCGTCGTGCGGGAGGCAGTGGATGATCGTGCGCATGTTCGGCGCGCCGAACACCTGGACGTCGTGGCCGTGCTTGAGCGGCTTGGGCGGCACGACCTGGTCGCCCATCGTCCAGTTGAAGCCGACCTCGATGAACGGCCGCTCGCCGAGCCAGCCGCGGTGGTAGCCGTAGACGCTGCCGACGGTGCCGGCCGGGATCTTCATGAAGCCGAGGTCGGAGTCGCCGGTGGCGGCGGTGAACGTGACGTCGAAGTCGATGCGGTCGAGCGTCACGTCCATCGCGTCGGCCATCATCGCGACGGACTCGGCGAAGACCTCGCTCTCGCGGCGGACGCTCTCGGCGAGGCCGGGCGTCTCCGGGTCCTGGCCGAAGCCCATCGCGGACTGCGTCTCGGCCGACGCGTAGGTGGAGCAGTCGACCGACTCGGTGATGCGGATGCCGTCGACGCGCGCGCAGCTGGCCGACAACGTCAGCGCGACGATGTTGGTCATGCCCGGGTGGGCGCCGCTGCCGTAGATCGACGAGCCGCCGCGCTTGCAGGCGTCCTCGACCCGGGCTCGCTCGGCCGGGTCGAGCTTGGTGCCGTTGATCCAGCCGGCCGTCGTGCAGACGTTGATCCCGGCCTCGAGCAGCCGCACCAGCTCGTCGGTCGACGACCACAGCGGGTTGTAGACGCAGGCGTCGGGCGCCAGGGCGATCAGCGCGTCGACGTCGTCGGTGGCCAGGACGCCGGTCGTGGACGGGTGGTGCGCGAGCACACCCGCGTCGACGCCGACCTTGTCCGCGCCGTGCGCGTAGACGCCGGCGAGCTCCAGGTCGTCGCGCTCGATGATCGCGTGCAGCGAGCGGCGGCCGATGTTGCCGGTGGTCCACTGGATGACGCGCAGGGGATCGGTCATGCGCCTGCCTCCTCGACGAGGTGCTGCACCGCTCGTGACGCGAACACCATCGCGGTGCCCAGCGGCACGCCCGGCGCGGGGTAGAGCGCGCCCATGATCGACGCGGCGGTGTTGCCCGCGGCGTACAGGCCCGGGATCGGCTCGCCGCCCGTGCTCACGACCCGGCCGTGCTCGTCGGTGACGAGTCCGCCCTTCGTGCCGAGGTCGGAGAGCACGAACCGAGCGGCGTAGAACGGCGGCTGGTCGACCTCCACCAACGCCTTGTTGGGGCCGGGGCCGCCGGCGAAGAACACGTCGTACTCGTCGGACCCGCGGCCGAAGTCCTCGTCGACCCCGGTGTCGACGAACGCGTTGAAGCGCTTCACGGTGGCCTCCAGGTCGGCCAGCCCGAGCCGGTCTGCGAGCTCGGCGAGGGTGTCGGCGCGGACCCAGGTGCCGGCGGCGAGGTGCTCCTCCGGGTCGCCCTCGGGCATCGCGATCGCCGGCAGCCGGCCGCCCTCGCGGGAGTCGAAGACGAGGTAGGACGGGATGCGGTCGGGGGACTTCGCCATCTCGCGGCCGAACCGGTCGTACGGCAGGCACTCGTTGGCGTAGCGGCGTCCGTTCGCGTCGACCATCACGCCGCTGCGGAACCCGAGGGTGAAGGAGCCGCCGCCGTCCGGCTGGGCGAGGCCCGGGCAGAACCAGCCCTGGTCGAGGTTCGCGACCCGGGCGCCGATCGCGGCGCCGGCGTCGATCAGCTCGCCCTGGTTGGTGCCGCGCGGTGCCATGGACCACTCGGCGTCGCCGGGCACGCCGCGCTCCTCGCGGAGCGCCTGGTTGCCCTCGAACCCGCCGGCCGCCGCGAGGACGCCGAGCCGGGCCCGCACCTCGATCGGGCCGTCGGGCGTGGTCGCCTCGACCCCGACCACCCGACCGTCCTCGACGACGAAGCCGGTGACGTGGTGGCCGGTGCGGACGGTGCCCCCGTCGCGGAGGAACGCGGCGAGGGAGCGTCCGATCAGCGACTGCCCGCCGCTGAGGGTGTTGCGTCCGCCGGCACCGACGCGGTCGCGCTCGACCGGCGGCCGCACCAGCGACGCGGCCTCCGCGGGCAGCTCGTCGCGCTTGACGTTGACCGGCTGGATCGAGCGGCCCATCGTCGCCCGGCCGGGCGCGTCGAAGTACTCGGGGAACGGCAGCCACTCGAAGTCGAAGAGCTCGTCGGCCTCGAGCGCCGCCACGAGACGCGGAGCCTCGTCGAGGAACGTGTCGACGAGCGGGTGGTCGCCCGGCGGGAGCAGGGCCTCGAGGAACGCGCGGGCGGACTCGGTGGAGTCGCCGATGCCGGCCCGCTGCTGGACGTCCGACCCCGGGAGCCAGCACGCGCCGCCGGAGTAGGCCGACGTGCCGCCGACGAGGTCGGTGCGCTCGAGCACCACCGTGGACAATCCCGCGTGCTGTGCGAGGTAGGCGCCGATCATTGCGCCGCCACCGGATCCGACCACCACGACGTCGTGCATCGGCCCAGGATAGAACACGTTCTACTAATTCTCGTTTGGTTCTCGGTGCACCTTTCGCGGGAGTACATTGCGCGGATCAGGGGCGTCCTTGCCCCTCGAACGCAGGGAGTTTCCGATGGGGATGTTCAAGCAGTTCAAGGACATGAAGAACGTCGTCGAGCAGGCGCCCGACATGATCAAGCAGGCGCAGCAGATGGGGGCGCAGGCCCAGGAGATGGCTGCCGCGCAGCAGGCAGCGGCGATGCAGGCCCAGCAGCAGGCGATGGCGGCGAACACCGCCGCGGCCGAGTCCCAGGAGGGCGACTTCGAGCCGATCAACGGCGTGACGTTGGAGCAGTACGCGTCCGTCTGCAAGTCCCTCGGGGCAGCCGCCGCCGACCCGGCCCAGGCCCACGCCGCCGCC
Organism: Aeromicrobium terrae; assembly: GCF_008039565.1. Classification (GTDB taxonomy): domain Bacteria; phylum Actinomycetota; class Actinomycetes; order Propionibacteriales; family Nocardioidaceae; genus Aeromicrobium; species Aeromicrobium terrae. The sequence continues at coordinate 241,586 of NZ_VDUX01000004.1, read as the reverse complement.
CTCGCAGTGGGCATCAGCGCGGAGGACTGGGACGCCGCGGCCGCCGGCTGGGGCCAGCGCATGCAGGGCGGCACCGCCGTCGGGCAGCGCTTCAACCAGCTCTACATGGGGGGCTGACGGTGGGGTTCTTCAAGAGCATCAACGACCTGAACAAGCAGGCCAAGGAGATCAGCAAGGACTTCGACCCCGGCGCCCAGATGAAGAACGCGATGGGCCAGATGGCGGCTGCCAACGAGATGATGGCGCAGCAGACGCAGGCGGCCAACCTCGCGCTGACCGGCAAGGACGCCACCGGCTCGATCGTCAACGTTGCGCAGACCGGGGCCATGGTGAACTTCCAGCCGACGCTGGCCATCGAGCTCACCGTGTTCCCCGAGGGCGGCGTCCCGTACCCGCTCACGGTGACGCAGGTCGTCGAGCAGGTGTACCTCGCGAAGGCCGTCGCCGGACAGCAGGTGAAGCTCAAGGTCGACCCGGCTGATCCGACGATCGGCTGGATCGACTGGGCCGGCTCCCTGGCGCTCTGATGGCGGACGGGACCGATCGGCAGGGCGTCCGGCCGGTCCCGTTGGCCGCCGTCCTGGTCACCGCGGCGGGCTTCGCGGTCGCACTGACGTGCGTCTACCGTGCCATGCGCGACGTGATGATCGAGAACGGCGGCTACTGCGCCAGCGGCGGGCCGTACCAGATCAATCCGGACCAGGTGTGCGGCGACGGCCAGACCGCGCTCCTGATCGGGGGCGTCGTCGCCGGGCTCGTCGTCGCCTTTTTCCTGGTCGTCGCGTCCGGCTGGTACGCCGACGACGTGTCCGGCGTCGGTCCCCTGTTGTGGGCCGCCCTGTTCGGGGCGCTCGGCTTCAACTTCCTGCAGCTCGGCATCGACCCGCCCGAGAACATGGACGGCGCCGTCGGGTGGATCGTCTGCGGGGTCCTGTTCTGGTTCATGGCGCTCGGCGGGCTCGTCGTCGCCGGGATCGGCATCGGCGGCTACCTGGTGCGAGCCGGCGGCGAGAAGCCCCCGTCCATGTTCGAGGCCCCGCTGGTCCGGGCGAAGGTCCCGTTCGTCCGGTCGACGCTGGGCGACCCGGCGTACGGGTCGGCGGACCCGTCGGCACCCGCCGAGGAGACCTCCGCACCGCAGCGCGTCCTGGCCGCGTGGCTCTGGCTGGCCGTCCTGGTCGTGGGGTCGGCGATCGGCGTGGTGATCGGGATGATGGTCGCCGACTCCGTGCTGTGACCGCGTTGCCACCTAGATAGAACACGTTCTAGTCTCGAGCCATGTCCCGCGACGAAGACCTGTACCGCGGCCCGCACTCGGGCCAGATGCTCCTGCACTCCCTGCGCCGGCACCGCGACGCCGAGGTGATGCAGCTCGGCGACCGGACGATCACCGGCCGGGAGATGACCGAGCAGATGAGCCGCTACGTGCAGGCGCTCGAGGAGCTGGGCGCCGGGACGGGCACGGCCGTCGGCCTGCTCGCCGCGAACCGGCCGGAGGTGCTGTTCCTCATCGGCGCCGGCCAGACCCAGGGCTACCGGCGCACCGCGCTGCACCCGCTGGGGTCGCTGGACGACCACGCCTACGTGCTCACCGACGCGGGCGCCACCGCGCTGATCGTCGACAACATCCCGAAGTTCCTCGAGCGCGCGGAGGACCTGAAGGCCAAGGTCCCGTCGCTCGAGACCGTCATCACCATCGACGACCTCGCCGAGAAGGCCGCCACCTACGAGGCGACACCGCTGGTGGCGAAGGACCTCGCGCCGGACCACGTCGTCGGCATCACCTACACCGGCGGAACCACCGGCGAGCCGAAGGGCGTCATCGGCACCGCGTCGAGCATCGCCGCGATGACGCAGGTGCAGCTGGCCGAGTGGGAGTGGCCGGAAGCCCCGGTGTTCCTGATCTGCACGCCGCTCTCGCACGCCGGTGCCGCGTTCTTCGCGCCGACGGTGGCGAAGGGCGGCAAGCTCGTCGTCCTGCCGGGGTTCGACCCGGCGACGGTGCTCGAGACCATCGAGAAGGAGAAGATCACCGCGACGATGCTCGTGCCGAGCATGCTCTACGCGCTGATGGACCATCCGGACTCGCGCACCCGCGACCTGTCCAGCCTGGAGACCGTCTACTACGGCGCGTCGGCGATCAACCCGACGCGGCTGGCCGAGGCGATCGACCGGTTCGGCCCGATCTTCGCGCAGTACTTCGGCCAGTCCGAGTGCCCGATGGTGATCTCGTACCTGGCCAAGGGCGATCACACGCCCGAGCGCCTTGCGAGCTGCGGCCGGCCGAGCGCGTTCCTGCGCACCGCCCTGCTCGGCGAGGACGGCCAGCCCGTCCCGCAGGGTGAGCCCGGCGAGATCTGCGTCGCCGGCCCGGTGCTGGCCGCCGGCTACTGGAACAAGCCGAAGGAGACGGCCGAGACGTTCCGCGACGGCTGGCTGCACACCGGCGACATCGCCCGCGAGGACGAGGACGGCTTCTGGTTCATCGTCGACCGCGTAAAGGACATGATCGTGACGGGCGGCTTCAACGTCTTCCCGCGCGAGGTCGAGGACGTCATCGGCGAGCACCCGGCCGTCGCGCAGGTCGGCGTCATCGGCACCCCGCACGAGAAGTTCGGCGAGGCGGTCACCGCGATCGTCGTGCTGCGCGAGGGCGCCGAGCTCACCGACGACGTGGTCGCCGAGATCCAGGCGTCCGTGAAGGACCGCAAGGGCTCGGTGCAGTCGCCGAAACAGGTCATCGCCGTCGACGCGCTGCCCCTCACCCCGCTCGGCAAGCCCGACAAGAAGGCCCTCCGCGCCCAGTTCTGGACCGGCGACCGCAGCGTCGGCTGATCACGCGGCGGCGATGAGGGCACCGGCCACCGCGGCCGGGGTGAGGTAGAGCAGCGGGAACGGGACGTGGCTGTACGCGTGCGCGTGCAGGACGGTGACGACGGCGCCGACGAAGTACAGGACGAGGCCGACGGCGGCCGCGACGCCGACCGCGGGGACGGCGAGACCGACCAGCAGGCCGACCGCACCCAGCGCCTTGACGGTGCCGAGCCACGGCCACCAGCGTTCGGGCACGCCGTAGGCCTCGATGTTGTCGACGACGAAGCCGAGGCGCGCCCAGATGGCGTACGCGGAGAAGCCGACCCAGCCGGCAGCAGCGATGACGATGATCTGGTTGAGAGTGTTCATGCCCCTACGACTCGCGGCCGCCGGATGATGTGACCGGTCTGGGTGTCTGGCCGGTCACATTCCGCCCTTCCCGCGCGTCGTCTAGACATGAAGGTGATGACCGAACAGGACTTCGAGGCCCACCGGCCCCAGCTGAGGGCGGTGGCGTACCGGATGCTCGGTTCCGCCGCGGACGCGGACGACGCCGTGCAGGACGCCTGGCTGCGCATGAACCGCACCGACACGTCGGCCGTGGAGAACCTGGGTGCCTGGCTGACCACGGTCGTCGCACGCGTGTGCCTCGACCAGCTGCGCGCACGACGGACGCGTCGCGAGGTGCACGTCCCGGACCCGATCATCACCGAGGAATCTGGACCTGATCCGGAGGAGACGGCGGTCATGGCGGACGGAGTCGGCCTGGCGCTGCTCGTCGTGCTGGAGTCGCTCACGCCGCCGGAGCGGCTCGCGTTCGTGCTGCACGACATGTTCGGGGTCCCGTTCGACGAGATCGCGCCGATGGTCGACCGCTCGTCCGAGGCCACCCGCCAGCTCGCCAGTCGCGCGCGCCGTCGCGTCCGGGGTCAGACGCCCGACCCCGACCCGGACGTCGCGCGGCAGCGTGAGGTCGTCGACGCGTTCTTCGCCGCCGCCAACGAGGGGGACTTCGAGGCGCTGGTGTCGGTGCTCGACCCGGACGTCGTGCTCCGCTCGGACGGCGGCACGGCACGGCCGCAGCTCACGCTCACCCTGCGCGGTGCGCAGGAGGTCGCGTCGCAGGCGGCCCTCACCCGTCAGCTCGCTCCGTTCGTCCGTCCGGTGCTCGTCAACGGCCTGGCCGGCGCGGTCGTCGCGCCGAAGGGGAAGGTGCAGGTGGTGATGGCCTTCACCGTCGTCGACGGCCGGATCGCCGAGATCGACGTCCTCGCCGACCCGGAGCGGTTGCGCGACCTCGACGTCAACTGACCCCCGGTGGTCGAGTGCCTCCGCGAGCGCCAGCGAGCTGGGGTGTATCGAGACCACCTGACTGGTGACGTGGTCTCGATACGCTCCGGCCGCGGGCGGCCTCCGCTACTCGACCACCGAGGGGTGGTGAGTCACTTCCCCTGGAACTGGGGGGCGCGCTTCTCCATGAAGGCGCGGGGGCCCTCCTTGGCGTCGTCGGAGGCGAAGACGGCGGCGCCGACGGCGGCGTCGTCCTTCCAGCACTCGTCCTCGTGCTTGCCCTCGGAGTCGCGGATGGTCTTCAGCACGGCCTGGACGGCGAGGGGGCCGTTGGCGGCGATGACGTCGGCGATCTCGTGGGCCTTGACGAGCGCCTCGCCGTCGGGGACGACGTGGCCGATGAGGCCGAGCTCCTTCGCCTCCGGCGCCTTGATGTGGCGTCCGGTCAGCAGCAGGTCGGCCGCGACGGTGTACGGGATCTGGCGCACGAGGCGCACGGCCGAGCCCCCGAGCGGGTAGAGGCCCCACTTCACCTCGGAGACGCCGAACCGCGCCGACTCGCCGGCGACGCGGATGTCCGTGCCCTGCAGGATCTCGGTGCCGCCGGCGATCGCCGGGCCCTCCACCGCCGCGATGACCGGCTTCGTGACCCGGAAGCCCTTGAGCAGCGACTTGATGACTGACGGGTCGTACTCGCCGGACTCGAACCGCTCCGACGGCGACGTCGACGTCATCGCCTTGAGGTCGGCGCCGGCGCAGAAGTAGCCGCCTGCACCCGTGAGGATGACGACCTTCACGTCGGGATCGGCGTTCGCCCGGTCCCAGGCGTCACTCATGATCTGGAGCATCTCGCCGGACAGCGCGTTGCGCGCCTCCGGGCGGTTCATGGTGACGACGAGGGTGTTGCCCTCGAGCTCGACGAGGCAGTGGGGAGCGGTCTCAGACATGGACGGCAGCGTAGTCAGAAATGAGAACGTGTTCTAGTCTTGGGCTCATGGCCCTGAACATCGCGGACCTTTTCGAGCACGCCGTCGACGCCGCTCCCGACAATCCCGCCGTCAAGGTGGGCGACCGGACCGTCACGTACGCCGAGCTGGAGGCCGAGTCCAACAAGCTGGCGCACTACCTGCAGTCGCAGGGGGTGAAGCCCGGGGACCACGTCGCCATCTACGCGAAGAACAGCATCGAGCACGTCGTCGCGGTGCTGGCGATCGTCAAGATCCGCGCGGTCAACATCAACGTCAACTACCGGTACGTCGAGGGCGAGCTCAACTACCTCTTCGACAACGCCGACGTCGTGGCCCTGGTCGTCGAGCGGGTCTACGCGCCGCTCGTGGCCAAGACCAAGCCCAACCACCCCAAGCTGCAGACCGTCGTCGTGATCCCCGACGCGATCGAGCCCGACGACCAGTCGGACATCTCCGCGTTCGACGGGGTCCTCTACGCCGACGCGATCGCCGACCAGTCCGCCGAGCGCGACTTCGAGGAGCGCAGCGCAGACGACCTGCACATCATCTACACCGGCGGCACCACCGGGTTCCCCAAGGGCGTCATGTGGCGCCACGAGGACTTCTGGCGGACGCTCGGCGGCGGCATCGACTTCTACACCGGCGAGGCGCTCGACGAGTACGACCAGTCGAAGCAGGCGGCGCAGGAAGGCCGGATGGTCACGTTCCCGCTCAGCCCGCTGATGCACGGCGGCGCCCAGGCGGGCCTGCTGATGCACCTGTTCGCCGGCCACCTGACGATCCTCGAGCCGAAGTTCGACGCGAAGCGGACCTGGGAGATCATCGACGAGAACGGTGTCGTGCTGATCTTCATGACCGGCGACGCCATGGCCCGGCCGCTCATCGAGGAGTTCGAGCGCGCCGCCGCCACCGACAAGCCGTACAGCGGCGAGAGCCTGTTCGCCGTCTCCAGCAGCGCCGCGATCTTCTCCCCGGAGGTCAAGGAGCGCTGGATCGCCGCCCTCCCGAACCCCGTCTACACCGACTCCGTCGGCGCCAGCGAGACCGGCTTCCAGGGCATGGGCATGCAGGACAAGACGCACATCTCCAGTGACGGCCCGGTCGTCGGCCTCGGCCCGAACAGCGTCGTCCTCGACGAGAACAACCAGGTGCTCGACCTCGCCACGAACGTCGGCAAGGTCGGCCGGCTCGGCCGGGGCGGCTCGGTGCCGATCGGTTACTACAAGGACGAGAAGAAGACCGCGGAGACCTTCCTGGTCGTCGACGGCATGCGGATCTCGGTGCCCGGCGACTTCGCCCGGATCGAGGAGGAGGGCCGGGTCACCCTGCTCGGCCGCGGCTCCAACTGCGTCAACACCGGCGGCGAGAAGGTCTACCCCGAGGAGGTCGAGATGGCGATCAAGCGCCACCCGGCCGTCTACGACGTCCTCGTCGTCGGCATCCCCGACGAGAAGTTCGGCCAGTCCGTCGCCGCCGTGGTCCAGCCGCGCGAGGGCGAGACGCTCGAGCTCGAGGAGCTCCGCACGTTCCTGCGCGAGCACCTGTCCGGCTACAAGCTGCCGCGGGCGATGACGCTCGTGGACGAGATCCCGCGCAACGCCACCGGCAAGGCGCAGTACCCGCGAGCGAAGGAGCTCATGCTCGAGTCGCTGAGCACCGAGGGGGCGAGCGCCTGATGCGCACCGAGCTGTGCGACCGGTTCGGGATCGACGTCCCGATCTTCGCCTTCACCCCGTCCGAGCACGTCGCCGCCGCAGTCTCGCGCGCCGGCGGTCTCGGCGTCCTCGGCGCCGTCCGGTTCAACGACCCGGAGGAGCTGGACAAGACGCTCGACTGGCTCGACGAGAACACCGACGGCAAGCCGTACGGCGTCGACGTCGTCATGCCGATGAAGGTGCCCACCGAGGGCACGTCCGTCGACCTGCAGGCGATGATCCCGCCGGAGCACATCTCCTTCGTCGACCGCACGCTGCAGCAGCTCGGCGTCCCGCCGCTGCCGGAGGGCGAGGGCCGCGAGGGCGTGCTCGGCTGGCTGCACTCGGTGGCCCGCTCGCACGTCGACATCGCGCTGAACCACCGCCCGGTGCTGATCGCCAACGCGCTCGGCTCGCCTCCCGTCGACGTCATCGAGAAGGCCCACGCGAAGGGCGTGCAGGTGGCGGCGCTGGCCGGTGCGGCCAAGCACGCGCTGTCGCACGTGAACAACGGCGTCGACATCATCGTCGCCCAGGGCTACGAGGCCGGCGGCCACACCGGCGAGATCGCCAGCATGGTGCTGACCCCGGAGATCGTCGACGCGGTCGGGCCCGACGTCCCGGTGCTCGGCGCCGGCGGCATCGGCCGTGGCCGGCAGGTCGCCGCGTCGCTCGCACTCGGCGCCCAGGGCGTCTGGACCGGCTCGGTCTGGCTGACCACGAAGGAGTACGAGAACCTCGGCTCCAACCCGGCGATGACCGACGCCTTCCTCCGCGCCTCGAGCGCCGACACCGTGCGCACCCGCATCTACACCGGCAAGCCCGCGCGCCTGCTCAAGACCAAGTGGACGCAGGCCTGGGAGTCCGAGGACGCGCCCACCCCGCTGCCGATGCCCCTGCAGAACCTGCTGGTCGCCGACGCGCACAACCGGATGAACGCGGCCAACAACCCGGACGCCATCTCGATGCCCGTCGGACAGATCGTCGGCTCGATGAACGAGGTCCGTCCCGTCGCCGACGTGATGGCCGACCTGATCAACGAGTACGAAGAGACGGTCAAGCGACTCTCCAGCTTGTGAGGACGCGGCGGCCCTCGCCGTGGCACAGTTCTGGACCGTGCCCCGAACTCGCGCGCTCGTCGTCGCCGTGATGCTGTGCGGTCTCGCCGCCGGCTGCGGTGGCGGGTCCGACGGATCACCCAGCGACCGGGACGACCGGTCCTCATCGGTCGCGCCGGCCGACGCGTCGAGCACCCCGAAGGGGGACGCCTCGGGCAAGAAGTCGCCGGACAGCTCGGGCAGCAGTGCGAAGGGGCCGGGCCGTGACCTCGCGGACCTGTGCACGTCGATCCCGATCGCCCGCCTCGCGGCCACGAAGGTCAGCGGGAAGGTCGTCGTGTCCACGGTCAGCCCGCGCGACACCCCGTCCAGCTCGATCATCTGCAGCTACGGCTCGAAGGACTTCGAGAAGCGCATCACCGCCCAGGACGACCGCGCCGTGCAGTTCTCGCTCGTCTACGAGACCTACCCGCCCGGCACCTGCAAGGCCACGCTCGACACGATGAAGCGCGCCGGCAACAACGTCGACGGCGACCACTACGTCCTCACGCTCGGTGCCGTCGGCCTGTGCCGCGGCACGGCCAGCCTGGCCGTCGCGATGACGGCGATGGAGCCGCCGTCGGGCTCGGACGTCGACCTGATGCGGAAGATGCTGGCCGCGGCCGAGCCCCGCATCGACGACCTGGCGGAGCGGGCGAAGCTCGATGGAGGCTCGTCCTAGTCTGGAGGCGTGGGGGACGACACCTGGGACGGCCTCGCCGAGCAGTTCGCGGTCGACGCGTACGCGTCGGTGAAGGGCTACGTCCGCACCTACGTCATGCACCACCAGCTCATGGAGCACCTGCCGCCGGCTCCGGCGACGGTGCTCGACGTCGGCGGGGGCGCCGGGCACCAGTCGCTGCCGCTGGCCGCGGCGGGCTACGACGTGACCCTGCTCGACTCGTCCGCCGGGATGCTCGAGAAGGCTCAAGAGCGGGTCGAGCGGCTGGCCGAGGACGCCCGCGGGCGGGTGACCCTCGTCGCGGCGGACGGTGAGCACGCCGAGGAGGCGGTGGGCGGACGCCGGTTCGACGCGGTCCTGTGCCACGGCGTGATCGGCTACCAGGAGGACCCCGAGCCGCTGGTCGACCAGCTGGCCCGCTGCGTCGCCGACGGCGGGGTGGTCTCGATCATGGCCGGCAACAAGGACGCCGGGGCGGTGCGCCCGGCCATGGAGCAGCGATGGGACGACGCCCTCGCCGGCTTCGACGCGACCACCGAGATCGGCGTGCTCGGGGTGCCGACGTGGGGCCAGACCGTCGACGGCATCACCGACCTGCTCCGCCCACGCGGCGTCGAGCCCGTGCAGTGGTACGGCGTCTGGCTGTTCGTCGACTGGCTCGACTTCGCCGGCGTGCAGCTCGACCCGACCGACGCCGAGCGCGTGCGGGCGACCGCCGCCACCGAGCTCGAGGCGAGCCGGCGCGACCCGTACCGCGGCATCAGCCGCGTCTTCCACCTCGTCGGGCGTAAGTCAGGCTGACTGCGGCACCGGCACGGTGTCCTGCAGCCTGCCCTGCTGCCACAGGTGGTGGACGACGCACGCACCGACGATCGCGCCCAGGACGCCGAGGGCCAGGTCGCTGAGGGTGTCGGCGTACGCGAACCGCCGCTCGGTGGAGTTCGCGATGAAGGCGTAGTACTCCGCGATCTCCCAGGCGATCGCGGCCGTGGCGCCGAAGGCCAGGCCGCGCTCGATCGTGCGCGGCAGCGTGGTCGTGCGGGGGAGCGTCAGCATGATGACGGCCGCCGCGAGGAACGCACAGTTCATGAAGTGCATCCAGTCGTCGAACGACTCGACCGTGTCGTACAGGTTCATCCGGTTGCCGAGGATGTCCGTGAAGCAGGTGAGCGTCACCAGCAGGTCCGGCAGCCACGGGAAGCTCATCCGGTCCTTCCAGAACGCCCACCACAGCGCCGGGATCAGGAACGACGCCGCTGGGTACCCGATCGCGCGGAGGCCGGCCGCCTTGTCGCGCAAGTGGCTCATGTCCGGGAACAGCAGCGCCAGGAGCAGCAGGAGCACGAGCCCGGCCTTGGCCGTGACGTCGGCCGTCGCCACGGGCGACGTGCGGGTGCTGGGGATCGCTGCTTCAGTCACAGTGGCCCCAGTGTTCCAAACCGCTCCAGCGCTCGTGGGCCTTCGCGAAATGTGACGCTCAGGGCGTTACTCGAGCCCCATGACGCCCTGGGCGTCACATTCTGCGGTAGCGGGTGCCGCGCTCCTCGCGGGTCCAGGTGGCGTCGGCCGTGCCGGCGGCGGTGAGGTCGCGCTTCAGCACCTTGTGCGTCGCGGTGCGGGGGAGGGCGTCGACGACGCGGACGTAGCGCGGGCGGGCTTTCGGCGACAGGTCGCGCTGGTCGTCGAGGAACTGCTCGAACGCCTCCGGGGTGAGGGGGTCGCGCAGGACCAGGGCGGCCGCGACCTGGTCGCCGGACCGCTCGTCCGGCACGGCGTAGACGGCCACCTGGTCGATCGCGGGGTGGCGGAGCAGCACCTGCTCGATCGGTGCGCACGCCAGGTTCTCGCCGTCGACGCGCAACCAGTCGGCCGTGCGACCCGCGAACCAGACCCAGCCGTCGGCGTCGCGGTAGGCGAGGTCGCCCGACCAGTACATGCCGCCGCGCTTCCGCTCGGCCGTCGCCTCCTCGTCGTTGTAGTAGCCGGCGAACTGCCCTGCGCCGGTGGTGTTGACCAGCTCGCCGACGCACTCGTCGAGGTTGGTCACCTTGCCGTCGGCATCGAGCTCGGCGGGCGGGCACTCCTCGCCGGTCTCCGGGTCGTGGACGGCGACGCCCTCGCCGGGCCAGCCGAGCGCGCCGGGCGGGCACCCGGGCAGCTTGCTGACGACCACCGCGTTCTCCGTCGAGCCGAATCCGTCGACGACCAGGCAGCCGAACCGGTCGCCGAACGCCTGCACGTCGCGGTCGCCGGCCTCGTTGCCGAAGACGATGCGCAGCGGGTTGTCGGCGTCGTCCGGCTGCTCGGGCGTGGCGAGGACGTAGGTGAGCGGCTTGCCGACGTACGACGCGTACGTGGCGCCGTAGTGACGGACGTCGGACAGGAACTCCGAGGCCGAGAACTTCTCCCTCAGCGCGACCGCGGCACCGGTGACCAGCGCCGGCGCCCAGCACGCCATCACCGCGTTGGAGTGGAACAGGGGCATCGCGAGGTAGTGGACGTCGTCGCCGGTCAGCCCGAACCGCTCGGCCAGGTACTGACCGGGGTAGGTCACCTTCTCGTGGGTGATCCGCACCGCCTTCGGACGCCCGCTGGTGCCGGACGTGAAGATGAGCATGAAGAGCGAGCCATCCGACGGGTGGGGCGTGGTATCGACAAGCTCAACCACCGTGTCGGTCCTTGAGCTTGTCGAAAGGACGTTGATTCCCGTGAGGTCCAACCCGTCGAGCAGGGGACGGTGCGTGGCGTCCGTCACGAGGACCTGGACGTCGGCGCGGTGGAGGTCGGCGAGCAGGGCGTCGCCGCGGCGGGTGCTGTTGACCCCGACGGCCACGTGACCGCCGAGGCCGGCGGCGCACAGGCCGAGCAGCATGTCCGGGGTGTTGTCCATCAGCAGGCCGACGTGCGGAGGCCGGTCCGGGTCGAGCATCGACTCGACGGCGGCGGCACGGGCGGTCGCGTCGGCCACCAGCTCGCGCCACGACCAGGTGCGGTCGCGGGTCAGGAGTGCCGGGGTGTCCTGCTCGGCGCGGGCCAGGAGCAGGTCCCGGATGGTCACGCCGGTCCGGCCGCCAGGAGCCGGCCGAGACGGAGGGCCTGGTCGGTGGCGCTGCCGTGCTCGAGCTCGTACCGCTTCGCGGCGGTGAAGTAGCGGTGCGCCTCGCCGTCGAGGTCGATGCCGACGCCGCCGTGGACGTGCACGGTGGTGTGCGCGACCCGGTGACCGGCGTCGGCGGCCCAGAGCTTGGCGGTGGCGACGGCCTCCTCGGCCGGCAGACCCTCGGACAGCCGCCAGGCGGCCTGCCACACGGTGAGTGCCTGCATGCGCATGTCGATGTAGCCGTCGGCGAGCCGCTGGGCGACGGCCTGGAAGGTGCCGATCGGCCGGTCGAACTGCTCGCGCGTCTTCGCGTACTCCGACGTGAGCCGGACTGCCCCCTCCACGACGCCGAGCTGCACGGCGCACGTGGCGACGGTGGCCAGGGCGACGAGCCGGTTCCCGTCCGGGACCAGTCGGTCGGCGGGCACGCGAGCGTCGATCTCCAGCAGGCCGACGGTGTCGCCGTCGCTCAGCTTCTGCTCGCGGACCTGGACCTCGCTCGCGTCCAGGCGGACCACGACGGATCCGTCCGGCGACGCGGCGGTCACCAGGAACGCGTCGGCGACCGTGGCCGCCGGCACGAGGTACTTGGTGCCGGTGACGACGACCTCGTCGCCGTCGCGCGCCACCGTGGTGGTGGGGACGCTGGGCGCGTAGTCGTGCTCCTCGGAGATCGCGCAGCTCAGGATGCCGGCGTCCGGCGTCAGGTCGTGCTCGGCGAGGAACAGCCGGGCGACGCCGTCGGTGGCCAGCGGAATCGGCGCCACAGTGCGGCCCACCTCGACGAGCACCCGGCAGAGCTCGATGAAGCCGAGCTCGGCGCCGTCGAACGCGTCGGTGATCGCCTTCCAAAGCACGGGGTCGAACCGGTTGCCACCGGCCTCGACCTCGGCGAGCCGCTCGGGCTTCGTGTGGTCGGCCAGGATCGTCGCGGCGAGGCTCGCGGCGTCCTCGGCGTCGGAGGAGAACGTGAAGTCCATGCGCGTTCCTAACGCTTCGCGGCGGGCAGGCCGAGCCCGACGTAGCCGATGATGTCCCGCTGGATCTCGTTGGTACCGCCGCCGAAGGTCATCACCAGCGCGGAGCGGAAGTACCGCTCGAGCCGGCCGGCCAGCACGGCACCCGACGAGTCGGCGGCCAGCCCGGCCGCTGGGCCGACGATCTCCATCAACGAGCGGTAGACCTCGACCGCCAGCTCGGAGCCGTAGACCTTGGTGGCCGACGCGTCGGCCGGCGACATCGTGTCGATCTCGGCGGCCAGCTTGTAGCCCATCAGCGTCTGCGCGTCGACGCGCGCCTGGGCGCGGCCGAGCAGGATCTGCACCCACTGCTGGTCGATGATCCGGACGCCGTTCGCGTCCTTGGTCTGCCGGGCCCAGTCCGTGACGAGCTCGATCGAGTGCACCAACGCGGCCGACGACGTCAGCGCGACGCGCTCGCGGTTGAGCTGGTTGGTGATGAGCGACCAGCCGCCGCCGCGGCCGCCGATCAGGTTCTCGGCCGGGACGCGGACGTCGTCGTAGTAGGTGGCGCTGGTGCCGACGCCGGCCACGGTGTGCACGGGCGTGTAGGAGAAGCCCTCGGAGTCGGCCGGCACCAGGATCATCGACAGGCCCTTGTGGCGCGGTGCGTCAGGCTCGGTGCGGCAGGCCAGCCAGATCCAGTCGGCGTACTGGATCAGCGACGTCCACATCTTCTGGCCGTTGATGACCCACTCGTTCGTGCCCTCGTCGAGCTCGGCCTTCGTGCGCAGCGACGCGAGGTCGGTGCCGGAACCGGGCTCGGAGTAGCCGATGGAGAAGTGCAGCTCGCCCTTGACGATGCGCGGGAGGAAGTACTCCTTCTGCTCGTCGTTGCCGTACTGCATGATCGTGGGCCCGACGGTGTTGAGCGTCAGGTACGGGATCGGGACGCCCGCCACGGCCGCGACGTCGGTGAAGATCAGCTGGTCGACCATGGGTCGGTTCTGGCCGCCGTACTCCTCCGGCCAGCCGATCCCGAGCCACCCGTCCTCGCCGATCTGGCGGATGACCTCCTTGTAGACGGCGACGTCGCCGAACTCTCCCGTGGCGGCCGCGAGGGCGGCTCGACGCTCGGGGGTGACCAGCTCGGCGAAGTAGCCTCGGAGCTCGTCCCGAAGGCGAAGCTGGTCGGCTGTCAGGGCGACGTACATGTGGTAAAACTATAACGTGTTCTCGTTTTGGTCCACAGCGCCCGAGCGCTGGGACGAACACCGTCGGTGCAACTTCATGGGAGGGCAACCGTGACTGAGACTCGCACCCTGGACACCGGATCCGTTCCGGAACGCTTCGCGCGGGGCTGGCACTGTCTCGGCCTCGAGCGCGACTTCACGGACGGCAAGCCCCACGCCGTGCAGGCGTTCGGCGGCAAGCTCGTCGTCTGGGCCGACTCGCAGGGCGAGCTTCACGTGCTCGACGGCTACTGCCGCCACATGGGCGGCGACCTGACGCAGGGCACCGTCAAGGGCGACGAGGTCGCCTGCCCGTTCCACGACTGGCGCTGGGGCGGCGACGGCAAGTGCAAGGCCATCCCCTACGCCCGCCGCGTGCCGCTGCGCGCCCGGACGCACCGCTACGAGAGCGTCGTGCGCAACGGCCAGCTCCTGATCTGGCACGACCCCGAGGGCAGCGAGGCCGACCTGGAGGCGTTGCCGCCGGTGCTCGAGGGCGTCGGCACCGACAAGTACACCGAGTGGACGTGGAACGTCATCCCCGTCGAGAACGCGCACTGCCGCGAGATCATCGACAACGTCGTCGACATGGCGCACTTCTTCTACATCCACTTCGCCTTCCCCACGAACTTCCGCAACGTGTTCGAGGGCGACAAGGCCACCCAGTTCATGGAGTCCACCGGGCGGCCGGACATGAAGGCCCAGGGCTACGGCGACGAGGACCTGATCCTCAAGTCGGAGGCCACCTACTACGGGCCGTCGTACATGATCAACTGGCTCGACACCGACTACAAGGGCTTCCTGACCAAGGTCATCCTGATCAACTGCCACGTGCCGACCGGCCCGAACTCGTTCAACCTGCAGTACGGACTGGTCGTCGAGAAGCCCGAGGGCGTCGACGAGGAGACCGCCGACTACATCGGCCGGCGCTACGCCGAGATGTTCGGCGAGGGCTTCATGCAGGACGTGAACATCTGGCTGAACAAGGCGCCGGTCCAGAACCCGCTGCTCTGCGAGGAGGACGGCCCGGTCTACCAGCTGCGCCGCTGGTACGAGCAGTTCTACGTCGACAAGGCCGACATCGAGCCGGAGATGGTGGAGCGCTTCGAGTTCGAGGTCGACACCACGAAGGCCAACGAGAACTGGCGCGCGGAAGTGGCCGAGAACCTCGCGCGCAAGGAGGCCGAGGACCGCGAGGCCGAGAAGGCCAAGGCTTGATCCATGGCGTACATCGTCCCCTCCAGCCCGGAGACCCTGGCTGACCGAGAGCTCTACACCCGGAGCCGGTTGGTGGAGGTGGCGTGCCTGGACTGCCTCGTCCGGGTGAAGGTCCGCAAGAACAGCGACCACCACACGTCGATCCAGTGGAACCAGGAGGCCGGCGACTGCGCGACGTTCGCCGAGCTCTCCCGGCGCGAGGGGGGTCGGCCGGTGCACCAGGCCTGTCCGCGACTGCTCGCCTCGATCGAGGCCGCGGTGCGTGAGGGCGTCGTCCCGATCGGAGCCGGAGTCGACCCGATCGAGACCAGCGATGGCTGACTCCTACGAGCTCGAGGTGGTGGACGTGGTCGAGGAGACCGCGGACGCCCGCTCGATCGTGCTCGACCCCGGCGAGCACCGGGCGGAGTTCGCCCACAAGCCCGGCCAGTTCCTGACCGTCGCGGTGCCCAGTGACCGCACCGGCCTGGTGGCGCGCAGCTACTCGCTCTCGTCGATGCCAGCTGACGAGGGACCCATCACCATCACGGTGAAGCGCACCGAGGAGGGCTACGCCTCCTGCTGGATCTGCGACAACCTGAAGGCCGGCGACCGTCTCCGCGTCCTGCCGCCGTCAGGCATCTTCACGCCCAAGGACCTCGACGCCGACCTTCTGCTCTTCGCGGGCGGCAGCGGCATCACGCCGATCATGTCGATCACCCGGACGGCCCTGGCCCGCGGCTCCGGGCGCATCGTCCTGTTCTACGCCAACAGGGACGAGCGCTCCGTGATCTTCTCCGGGGCGCTCGCCGACCTCGCGGCGCAGCACCCTGACCGGCTCCAGGTCGTGCACTGGCTCGAGTCGGTGCAGGGGCTGCCCACGCAGGAGCAGATGAAGGCGTTCGCGTCCCAGTACCTCGAGTGGGACGCGTTCGTGTGCGGTCCCGGCCCGTTCATGAAGCTCACGGTCGACGCGCTCAAGGACCTGGAGTTCCCGCGCGAGCGCCGGCACCAGGAGAAGTTCGTCTCCCTCGGCGGCAACCCGTTCGAGACCGACGCCGACCGTGAGCCCGGCGCGAGCGACGACGACGAAGACCTTTCGACAAGCTCTAGCGGCACGCTCGTTGAGCCTGTCGAAGCGACGTTTTCCCACCTCCAGGTCGAGCTCGACGGCGAGAACCTGGAGTACGACGACTGGCCGGCCGGACGGACTCTGCTGGAGCACCTGGAGAGCAAGGGCGTCAAGGCGCCGTACTCCTGCCGGCTCGGCGAGTGCTCGGCCTGCGCCGTCCGCCTCTTGGAGGGCGAGGTCACGATGCGCAACAACGACGTGCTCGAGGACGAGGACCTCGACGACGGCATCCGGCTCGCCTGCCAGAGCGAGGCCGCCACGGAGAAGGTGCGGGTGACCTACTCGTGACGCAGCAGTGGTCCGACGAGGTCGACGTCCTCGTCATCGGCGCCGGCATGGCCGGCACGGCAGCCGCCATCGAGGCGGCCCGAGCGGGTGCGTCCGTGCTCGTCGTCGACCGCGGCGGCCGGCTCTCCTGCACGAGTGCGATGGCCGGAGGGCACTTCTACCTCGGCGGCGGCACCCCGGTGCAGCAGGCCGCCGGGTACGACGACACCCCGGAGGAGATGGCCAAGTACCTGTCCGCCGTCTCGCCCGAGTGCGACCCGGAGAAGATCCGCCTCTACACCGAGGGCAGCGTCGAGCACTTCCACTGGCTCGAGGCTCTGGGCTTCGAGTTCGAGCGCTCCTTCTACCCCGGCAAGGCCGTGATGCAGCCGGGCACGGAGGGCGTCATGTTCAGCGGCAACGAGAAGGTGTGGCCGTTCCGCGACCTCGCCGTCCCTGCGCCGCGCGGGCACCAGCCGCCCGTCCCCGGCGACACCGGCGGCGCGGCGCTCGTCGTCGACCTCGCGCTGAAGGAGCTCGACCGCCTCGGCGTCGAGGTCCGGTTCGAGACCGGCGTCACGGACCTGATCACCGACGGTGACGCCGTCGTCGGCGCCGCCTGGAAGCAGTTCACCGAGACCGGCGCCATCCGGGCCGGTGCGGTGGTGATCGCCGCCGGCGGCTTCGTGATGAACCCGGACATGGTGCACGAGCACGCGCCGGCGCTCGAGGCGCTCCAGTCCAACGGCATGCCGCTGGGCAACACGTACGACGACGGCGTCGGCATCCGGCTCGGCGAGTCGGTCGGCGGCGTGGCCGACCACATGGACGGCTGGTTCATCACCGGCCCCTTCTACCCGCCGGGCGACATGCTCAAGGGCATCTGCGTGAACAACCGGGGCGAGCGGTTCGTCGCCGAGGACTCCTACCACTCGCGCACCACCTCGTTCGTCTTCGCGCAGCCCGACCGCCAGGCCTGGCTGATCCTCGACTCCACCCACATGGCCGAGCCCGCGTACGGGTTCCAGCCGCTCGTCGACGGGTGGGAGACCGTCGAGGAGATGGAGACCGGCCTGGGCGTGCCCGCCGGCTCCCTGCGGAAGACGCTCGACGAGTACAACGCCGCTGCTCAGGACGGCGACGACCCCACGTTCCACAAGGCGGCGGAGTACGTCGAGCCGCTCGACACCCCGCCCTACGGCGCCTACGACCTGACCCCCGGACGCTGCTTCTACGCCGGCTTCACCTGCGGCGGCCTGCGGGTCGACGAGGACGGCCGGGTGTTGCGAGTGGACCGCACGCCCGTGGAGGGTGTGTATGCGGCCGGGGCCTGCGCCTCGAACATCGCGGTGGATGGCGAGGGCTACTCGTCGGGCACCCAGCTGGGCGAGGCGTCGTTCTTCGGTCGTCGCGCGGGCCGCCACGCGGCATCCCGGGGCCGCGAAGACGTAACCCAGGTCACATCGGACTCGTTCTCTACCACGAGTCGGCCTGACGGGCCACAGGAGGAGTCATGGGCCTGAGTGCCGCATCCGTGGTCCGTGGACCCGGTGAAGTCGTCGCGATGACGTGGGACGTCATCAAGATGACGTTCACCACGCGGTTCCAGGGACGCGAGTTCGTGGAGCAGGCGTGGTTCGTCACGTCGGTCACGCTGATGCCGACGATCCTGGTGTCCATCCCGTTCGGCGCGATCATCGCGTTGCAGGTCGGCAACCTCACCGGACAGCTCGGCGCCCAGTCGTTCGCGGGCGCCACGGCGGTGCTCGCCACCGTCCGCGAGGCCGCCCCGATCGCCGCGGCCCTGATCATCGCGGGAGCGGCGGGCTCGGCCATCTGCTCCGACCTCGGCGCGCGCAAGATGCGCGAGGAGATCGACGCCATGGAGGTCCTCGGCATCGACCCCGTCGCCCGCCTGGTCGTCCCCCGCGCCCTCGCCACCCTCACCGTCGCCGTGCTCATCAACGGCATCGTGATCGCGGCGGGCATCGGTGGCGGCTACTACTTCACCGTGATCGTGCAGGGCGGCTCGGCCGGCGCGTTCCTCTCCTCCTTCACCGCGCTCGCGACGCTGCCCGACATCTACGTCTCGATGGTGAAGGCGGCGGTCTTCGGGTTCCTCGCCGCGATCGTCGGCGCGTACAAGGGACTCAACGCCGGCGGCGGTCCGGCCGGCGTCGGCCGCGCCGTGAACGAGTCGGTGATCCTCGCGTTCATGCTGCTGTTCTTCCTGAACTCGATCA
Source organism: Aeromicrobium terrae (assembly GCF_008039565.1). GTDB lineage: Bacteria > Actinomycetota > Actinomycetes > Propionibacteriales > Nocardioidaceae > Aeromicrobium > Aeromicrobium terrae. The sequence continues at coordinate 222,911 of NZ_VDUX01000004.1, read as the reverse complement.
TCACCGCCCTGTACTTCCAGTTCGTGCCCCAGGCAGGTCTGTAGATGAGCACCCTCAGCGACCTCAGCGGCGAGTTCGTCAAGTCCCAGCGTCTCCGTCTGGAGACCTGGGGCGACCAGCTGATCTTCTACGTCAAGGCGATCGGCTGGACGCCGCGCGTCCTGCGCAGCTACCGCGAGGAGGTCGCGAAGACGCTGGCCGAGGTCGTGTTCGGCGTCGGCGCGCTCTCGGTGATCGCCGGCACGGTCGGCGTCATCGCGTTCATGGCGTTCTTCGCCGGCACCGAGGTCGGCCTGCAGGGCTACGCCTCGCTGAGCCAGATCGGCGTCGCCAAGTTCACCGCGTTCATCTCGGCGTACTTCAACACTCGCGAGGTCGCGCCGCTCGTCTCGTCCATCGCGCTGGCGGCCACCGTCGGCTGCGGCTACACCGCGCGCCTCGGCGCGATGCGCATCAACGAGGAGATCGACGCGCTGGAGGTCATGGGTGTCCCGTCGCTGCCCTTCCTGGTGACCACCCGCATCGTGGCCGGCTTCATCGCCGTCATCCCGCTCTACACGGTCGCGCTGCTCGCCTCGTACTTGTCACCACGCTTGATCACGACACTGATCTACGGGGAGTCGGTGGGCACCTATGACCACTACTTCCTGCAGTTCCTGCCACCCGTCGACGTGCTCTGGTCGTTCGGCAAGCTGCTCGTCCTGGCCGTCCTGATCATCCTCATCCACTGCTACTACGGCTTCTCCGCCACCGGCGGCCCGGCCGGCGTGGGCGTGGCGGTCGGCCGCGCGATCCGGACGTCGATCGTGACGGTCGTCGTCGCCGACTTCTTCCTGAGCTACGCCATCTGGGGCTCCACCACCACCGTGCGGATCACGGGGTAGCCGGATGCTGATCAACGTCTTCCACGACTCTCCGGGCGAGCACCGGAGGCTCGCCCTTGCCGGGATCGCGTCGATCGTCACCATCGGCCTGCTCATCGCGCTCTCCATCGCCATCTACGACAAGAAGTTCACCAAGAGCACCGACGTCACCGTGATGGCCGACCGCGCCGGCCTCCAGCTGGCCCGGTTCGGCGACGTCCGCCTGCACGGCGCCCTCGTCGGGTACGTCGACAAGATCGAGAGCGACGGCGAGCACGCCAAGATCACCCTCGCCCTGAAGCCGTCGGCCGCCGAGAAGATCCCGGACAGCGTGAACGCCCGGATCCTGCCCACCACGCTGTTCGGCCAGAACTACGTCGAGCTGGTGCCGCAGAAGGGTGGGTCCGCGGCCAGCCCGCTCCGCGACGGCTCGGTCATCCCGGCGAACCGCGTCTCCACGAACACCGAGATCCAAAGCATCCTGGCCAACCTGTTCCCGCTGCTCCGCTCCATCCGGCCGGGCGACCTGAACGCCACGCTGTACGCCCTCGCGCACGCGCTGCAGGGCAAGGGCGACCAGCTCGGCAAGACGTTCGTCGAGCTCGACGACTACCTGAACCGCGTCAACGTGCACCTGCCGACGCTGAAGTCGGACCTGAAGCTGCTCTCCGACGTCTCCAAGACCTACGACATGGCTGCGCCGGACATCATCACGTTGCTGAAGAACGCGACCGTCACGGCGAACACCATCTCCGCGAAGGAGCAGCAGTTCCACGGGGCGCTCGACAGCCTGACGGGACTCGCGCAGATCACGACGGTCACGCTGAAGGAGAACGAGAAGGGACTCGTCTCGCAGGTGCAGACCGCGCGCCCGCTGCTGAAGCTGCTGGACACCTACTCCCCGGAGATCCCCTGCGTGATCTCCGGCCTGGACCACCAGATCCCGGACTCCCAGAACGTCTTCCAGAACCAGATCATCCACCAGACGATGGAGCTGGGCGCCCCCCAGCGCACCCCGTACACCGAGAAGGACAAGCCGGTCTACGGCGAGATCGGGCACGGACCCTGGTGCCTCGGCCTGCCCGACAACCACCAGATCCCGGCCCCGTACGTGCCGCTCAAGGACGGGTCGAACCGTGACGACCCGGGCGGAGGCATCAAGTGAGCGCCGCGAAGAGGCCCTCGTCGCGGGGTCCGCGCATGACCGCGCGCGACGTGACGTTCACCCTCGCCGCGATCCGCTTCGGCATCTTCGCGGTGGTCTCGCTCGCCGTCACCGGCATGCTCGTGATCATCATGGGCGGCCTGAGCTTCGGCTCCCAGTCGAAGTACCACGCGATCTTCGACAGCGCGTCCGAGCTGACCTCCGGCGACCAGGTGCGCATCGCCGGCGTCGTCGTCGGCAAGGTCACGAAGGTCGAGTTCTACCACCGCACCCAGGCGAAGGTGACGTTCGAGGTCGACGACGACGTCCCGCTGACGAAGGACTCGCGCGCCAACGTCCGGTTCCTGAACCTGATCGGCGACCGCTACATGTCCCTGGAGCAGGGCAAGAAGGACGCGCCGCGGCTCAAGGCCGGCGCGACGATGCCGGCCAGCCGCACCACGCCGGCCCTCAACCTGACCGCGCTGTTCAACGGCTTCCAGCCGCTGTTCTCCGCCCTGCGTCCCGAGGACGTCAACAAGCTGTCGCTCAACCTCGTCCGCGTGCTGCAGGGCGAGGGCGGCACGGTGCAGGACCTGCTCGCCAACACCGCGTCGCTCACCGACACCCTCGCCGACCGCGACGAGCTCATCGGCGACGTGATCACCAACCTCAGCACGCTGATGGGCACCGTCGACGAGCACCACCAGCAGCTGGACGAGCTGCTGACGTCGATGCGGGCGTGGTTCGGCGACCTGGCCAAGGACCGCACCACGATCGGCACGTCGCTCGACAACATCTCCCAGGTCACCGAGACGGTGGCGGACCTGCTGACGCGAGCCCGTCCGCTCGTGACCGCCGACGTCAAGCAGATCCGCCGCCTGTTCACCGAGCTGGCGAAGCCGGCGAACAAGAAGTACCTCGACCGGACCCTGGACCTGCTGCCGACCATGCTGGCCAAGCAGACCCGCATCGGCGTCTACGGCTCCTGGTACAACTACTACCTCTGCGAGTTCCAGGGCGGCGTCGTGCTGCCGAGCCAGATCATGGACTCCCTGCCCGAGGTGGCCCGCAAGTACATGGCCGAGTTCACCATGGTCAGCCGCGCGAAGAGGTGTCAGTGATGGCGCGCCGCAGCGACTCGAGACTGCAGAAGCTGGGCGTCGTCGCCCTGGCGCTGCTGCTGCTCGTCATGGTCCTCGCGTTCAACCTGCAGAAGCTGCCCGGCTTCCGCGGCACCACGTACCACGCCGAGCTGACCGACGCGAACGGTCTGCGCACCGGCGCGGAGGTGCAGGTCGCCGGCATCCGGGTGGGCCGCGTCAGCAAGCTGCACATCGGCCAGCAGAAGATCGTCATCGACTTCGACGTGAAGGGCACGTCGCTCGGCCGGGACACCCGGGCCAGCGTCGAGGTGAAGAGCCTGCTCGGCGAGAAGTTCCTCAACCTCACGTCCAAGGGCGGCGGCGAGATGAAGGGCGGGTCCACCATCCCGCTCGCCCGCACCGACGTCTCCTACGACATCGTCGGCACCCTCGGGACGCTGACCACCACCACCGAGGAGATCGACAAGGACAAGCTGACCGACGCGCTCGGCACGCTCGCCGAGACGGTGGACGCCGCCGCGCCCGAGGTGCGGTCGAGCTTCACCGGGCTGTCCCGGCTGTCGAAGTCGATCGCGTCCCGCGACGACGACATCGAGGCCCTGCTCTCGCGCGCCCGCAACGTCACGAAGCTGCTCGACGAGCGCAAGGGCGACCTCGTCGGGTTGATGAAGCAGGCCGACCTGATCTTCCACGAGCTCGAGATCCGCAAGGAGACGATCCACACCCTGCTCGTCAACGCCACCGAGCTGGCCGACCAGCTCGGCGGGCTGGTGAAGGACAATCGGGAGCAGATCAAGCCGACGCTCGACCGCCTGGAGAACGTCCTGACGTTCCTGCACGCCCGCGAGGACCAGATCGAAACGTTGATCCGCAACTACGGCCCGTACGTCAACATCCTCGGCAACGTGCTCGGCACCGGCCCGTGGTTCGACGCCATCGTCCCGAACATCACCGGCATCTTCGACGGCGAGTTCATCCCGGCACCTCCGGGAGGCACGCGATGACGAACGTGACCACCTGGATCCGCGACCACGTGATGCTGGCGGCGTCCGCCGGCGTCGCGCTGCTGCTGCTCGTGGCGTTCGTGATCTTCCCGGGCAACGGCAGCCGCACCCTCACCGCGCACTTCGACCGCGCCGTCGCGGTGTACCCGGGCACCGAGCTGCGCGTCATGGGCGTGCGGATCGGCGAGGTCACCGACGTGGTGCCCGACGGCAACAGCGTCCGCGTCGTGATGAAGTACGACGCGCAGTACAAGCTGCCCGCCGGGGCGAAGGCCGCCGTCGTCACCCCCACGCTGATCGCCGACCGCTACGTGCAGGTCTTCCCGGCCTACGGGTCGGGCCCGGTCATGGCCGACGGCGCCGACATCCCGCTCGACCGCACGAACACACCGATCGAGCTCGACCGCATGTACAAGGCGATCAACGACCTCTCCACGACGCTCGGCCCGAAGGCCGGGTCCACGCGCGGAGCGCTCGACGCCCTGCTCACCGCCGGCGCGAAGGCGCTGGACGGCAACGGCAAGCTCGGCTCGGAGACCATCCGGAACCTGTCCGCCGCCGCCAACACGTTCTCCCGGAACCGCGGCCCGCTCTTCGACAACGTCAGCCAGCTCGCCGAGATCACCCAGACCTTGGCGGCCAACGACACCACCGTCCAGCAGTTCATGGAGAGCCTCACGTCGGTGTCCGGGCAGCTGGCCGGCGAGAAGGACGAGATCGCGAAGGTGCTCGAGGCGCTCGGCGACGTCCTCGGCTCGGTGAAGGGCTTCGTCCACGACAACCGTGCCGACCTGAAGACGGACATCGACCTGCTGAACAGCCTGCTGAAGCGCGTCGACCGCCAGAAGGACAATCTCGGCCTGGTGGTCGAGAAGGGCTCGCTGGCGCTCGGCAACCTGGGCCTCGCCTTCGACCCCTCCACGGGCAGCTTCGGCTCCCGGCTCCAGGTGGCCCCAGGCATCCTGTTCCGTCCGGACCAGTTCCTCTGCCAGACCCTCGTCAACTCCGGTGCTCCCGAGTCGGTCTGCAAGATCCTGTCGACCCTCCTCGAGCCGCTCCTGCCCATCACCGCGCCGATCGCGTCGAAGGCCGTCGGCACGGGGGTCACCAAGCCCGACGCCTCCACCCCGACGCCGGCACCGTCCGGCGGCACCCCGAGCGACGGCCCGCGGTCGCTGCTCTCGCTGCTGGGAGGTGGTCTGGGATGAAGCGCCGCATCGTCGCCATGCTCTCCCTGGCGCTCGTCCTGGGCGGCTGCGGGTTCGACGGCATCTACGACCTCCCGCTGCCCGGCAACAAGGTCAGCGAGGGCGACGGGTTCGAGGTCAGTGCCGACTTCGCCGACGCACTGAACGTCGTCCCGCGCTCGTCGGTGATGGTCGGCGACGTCCCGGTCGGCCAGGTGGTCTCGGTCAAGCGCGTAGGCTGGCACGCCCGCGTGAAGATGCGCATCCGCGACGACGTGAAGCTGCCCGACGACGCGCAGGCCACGATCCGCCAGACCAGCCTCCTGGGCGAGAAGTACGTGGCACTCTCCAAGCCCACGGACGCCGAGGGCAAGGAGGTCGCGGGCACCGGGCGTCTCGGCCAGGGCGACGTGATCCCGATGGAGGACACCGGCCGCAACCCGGAGGTCGAGGAGGTCCTCGGTGCGCTGTCGTTCGTGCTCACCGGCGGTGGCATCGGCCAGCTGCAGACCATCACGCACGAGCTGAACGAGATGATGGAGGGCCGCACCGGGAAGATCAAGCACGTCCTCACCAACGTCAACACGCTGGTCTCCACGCTGAACGACCAGCGGAACGACATCGTCCAGGCGATGGAGTCGATCAACGGGCTCAGCGCCACGCTGGTGTCCGAGAAGGACACCATCGGCAAGGCCCTGGACGCCGTGGGTCCCGCCGTCACCGCCCTGCGCAACCAGCACCAGGACCTCGTGAAGACCCTGTCCGAGCTGGACGACCTCGGGGTCGTCGGCACCCGCGTGGTCAACGCCACCAAGGACGACCTGGTGGCCGAGCTTCAGCACCTCGAGCCGGTGCTGCGGAAGCTCGCCGACACCGGGGACGAGCTCGTGCCGGGCACCGTCGCCGCGGCCAGCTACCCGTTCTCGCTCGAGGCGGGCGACGCCATCCACGGCGACTTCGCGAACGTCGTCTTCAAGTTCCAGATCAAGCTCACCCCGATCAGCGAGGGCGGGTTGATCCCGACCACGCTGCCCGACCTCGTCCGGCTCTGCCGTGCCACGCCGCTGGCGCCGATCTGCTCGCCGGCCGGCGACGCGATCGACAAGCTCTGCTCCGTCCTCAAGAACATCCCGCTGTGCGACAAGCACGACGTCGGCACGGTGGAGAGCACCCTGACCGACGTGCAGCGCGACGCCGGGAAGTCCGGCGCGTCCGGTCCGGCCCCGAAGCCCACCGACCTGCTCACCCCCACGCCGAACAGCGGCAACACCAGTGGCGGGTTCGTGCAACGCCTGATCAGCGGCCTGCTGGGAGGTGGGTCGTCATGAGGCGCGGCATCCAGGTCCGGCTCATCGCGTTCGTCCTGCTGAGCGTGCTCGGCATGGGCTACGTCGGCGCGTCCTACCTCGGCTTCGTCGACTCCGTCCTGGGCCGTGGCTACACCGTCCACGTCACGCTGCCCGACTCCGGCGGCCTGTTCGAGGGCAGCGAGGCCACCTACCGCGGCGTGAAGATCGGCAAGGTCACCAAGATGTCCGTCGACGCCGATGGCCTGCGCGTGGACCTGCGCCTGAAGGACGACGCCAAGGTCCCGGCGAGCTCTCCGGTCTTCGTGCACAACCTGAGCGCCGTCGGCGAGCAGTACCTGTCCTTCGAGCCGACGTCGAGGTCCGGGCCGATGCTCAAGGACGGCGACACCGTGCGCGGCACGAAGGACAGCCTCCCGGTGGGCGAGGACGTGCTGCTCACCGACCTGAGCCGGTTCGTCAGCAGCCTCGACGGCCCCGAGCTGGGCGACGTCATCCACGAGCTCGGCACGATGTTCCGTGACAACGCGCAGCCGTTGCGCACGATGGTCGACAGCGCGACGAAGTTCATCGACGAGGCCCGCGCCCACGAGCCGGAGACGATCTCGCTGATCAACACGGCCGGCACGGTGCTGCGGACCCAGCAGGACAACGCCGCGAACATCCAGTCCTTCTCCGAGGACCTCGCCGCGCTCACCGGCACGCTCGCGACGTCCGACGCCGACCTGCGGAAGGTGCTCGCGCAGGCCGGTCCCGCCGCCGACGAGCTCGTCATCGTGGTGAAGACACTGCGTCGCCAGCTCCCGACGCTGCTCGGCACGTTGACCAACATCGCGAAGGTGCTCGACAGCCGGCTGCCGGCCCTCGAGCAGCTCCTGGTGACCTTGCCGCGGCTCGTCGCGGCCGGCCCGACCGCCCAGACCCAGGGCAAGCAGCACTTCGGTCGAGTTCACCTGAACCTCAACATGGTGCCGAACCCGTGCACCGACGGGTACCTGCCGCCGAGCCAGTGGCGTCCGACGTCGGAGATGCGGTCCGGCGTCAGCGCGCCCCTGAGCTCCGATCACAGCTTCGAGCCGTACTATCCGGCACAGTGCAAGACCGGGCCGCCGACCAACATGCGCGGCATGAAGTACGCGCCGGCCCCGGTCGACTGGCGGGACGAGTACAAGAAGGCGATCGAGTGAGTCGTAGGAGAGCTGTCGACGTCGTTCTCGCTGTGGTGCTCGTGGGGTTGCTCGGGTGGCTCGTCATGTTCGCCGTGCGCGGCAGCGCCGCGGCCCCGGGCAGCACGCCGGCTGAGGAGCGTGACGACCAGTACGCCGCCATCACGCGAGCCGCGCGCACGGAAGTGCTCGCGTTCCTCAAGGTCGACCACACGAACATGAAGCCCCTCACCGACGCGGTGCTCGACGGCGCCACGGGCACGTTCAAGAAGCAGTACGAGTCGTCGGTGAAGACGTTGACCGAGGCCGCTGAGGCGCAGGAGTCGATGTCCACCGGTCACGTCGACGAGATCGGGCTCGGCGAGGTCGACGACGACTCGGCGTCCGTGTACGTCGCGGCCGGCAGCAAGGTCCAGAACAAGGGCACGAAGGGCAAGACCCAGGACACGTCCTGGCGGATCAAGCTGACCATGACGGAGAAGGACGGCCGGTGGCTCGTCTCCGACCTGGAGTTCGTGGGCTGACATGGCGAGGCTGAAGAAGGACGAGCGGATCTGCCCGTTCTGCGCGGAGACGATCAAGGCCGCGGCCACCAAGTGCCGCTACTGCCAGTCCGACCTCCCGCCCGAGCCGAAGGCGGCGCCCGAGCCGGAGCCGGTGGTCGAGTCCGACGAGCCCACGGAGGTCGAGCTCGTCGAGCCCACGGTGGTTGAGCTTGTCGAAACCACGGAACCTGAACTCCAGGAACCCCGCGACGTCCGCACGTTCCTCCAGGAGCGCCTGACCTTGCTGCTCGCCGGAGCGGTGCTCCTCGCCGCGGCCGGCGTGGGTGTCTGCTGGTGGCGGGCCGAGCACGGGTCGCCGACGATCGACGAGGACGCGCGGACCCAGGTGCTCGTCTCGGCCGCCGACCTGACACAGCGGACGCTGTCCTACGACTACAAGTCGCTCGACCAGGACATGGAGACCGCGACGGCCAAGATGACGCCGGGCTTCCGCAAGGAGTACCGGTCGACGATGGAGCAGGTCCGGGCGAACACCGAGAAGAACAAGATCGTCCTCGAGGCGGCGGCCGTGGCGTCGGCGATCATCGACGTCAGCGAGACCAAGGCCAAGGTCCTCGTGTTCGCGAACCAGACCACCACGGTCGGCACCGGCAAGGCCAAGAAGCAGCAGCTGCTGCGCAACAGCCTCGTCGTCACCCTGGAGCGCGACGGCGGCGACTGGGTGATCGACAAGCTCACCGCCCTCGGTTAGGTCTTCACCTTCGACGTCACGCGCCCGACGAGCCCGGACCGGCTGGGGTAGACGCGGGTCAGCAGGTCGACGGCGCGCGCGTCGGGACCGACGGTCACCCGGGCCCGGTCCTTCTCGATGGCGTGCACGATCCGCTTGGCGACGGAGCTCGGCGGCCGCATCGCCAGTGGCGCCAGCCGGGACTGGCCCATCGTCGCGAGGCGGGCCGCGTGGGTGCCGCGAGCGGCGTTCGTGATGTTGGTGCGGATCGCGCCGGGGAAGACGACCGTCACGCCGACGTCCGTGGTGACCAGCTCCGCGCGCAGGGCCTCGGTGAACGAGCGGACGGCGCCCTTGGTCAGCGAGTAGGCCACGTTGTGCGGCAGGCCGAGCAGGCCGACCATGCTCGACATGTTGACGATGTGCCCCTCGTCGGCGGCGCGCAGCGCGGGGAGGAAGGCGCGGCAGCCGTGGACGACGCCCCAGACGTTGATGTCGACGATCCAGTGCAGGTCGTCGAGCGACTCCTCCTCGAACCCGCCTGCCGAGGTGACGCCGGCGTTGTTCACCAGGATGTGACAGGCGCCGTGGTGCTCCACGACCTCGTCGGCGACGGCCTGGACGCGCTCGGCGTCGCGGACGTCGACGGTGTGCACGCTCGCCCGGCGGCCGATCGACCGCACGAGGTCGGCGGACTCGGCGGCGTTCTGCTCGCTCACGTCGAGCACGGCGACGTCGGCACCGCGTCGGGCCAGGGCCTCGCAGGTGGCTCGGCCGATGCCGCTGCCACCACCGGTGACGACGGCGACGCGGTCGGTGATGGTCCTCATCCTCGAAGGCCTTTCCGGGGGACGTGTCCAAACGGACCCTGCACGGGTTAGACTAGAACACGTTCTAATCGAGGTGTCGAAGCGAGGGACAGCAATGGCCAGGGTTGTTGCCGACTACGACCTGTGCGAGTCGAATGCACTGTGCGAGGCGGTCGCGCCGGACGTGTTCCGGCTCGACGACGACGACTTCCTGCAGATCGACGACGGGACCGTCACCGACGAGAACCGGGCCCGGATCGAGCAGGCCGTCGCGTCCTGCCCGAAGGCAGCGCTGAAGATCGTGGACGAATGAGCTCCACCTCCCTGGACGGCCGCGTCGCCGTCGTCACTGGCGCGGGCGCGGGTCTCGGACGTGCCGAGGCGGTTGCGCTGGCGAAGGCCGGTGCGCGCGTGGTGCTCAACGACCTGCCCGGAGCCGCGGACGAGGCCGCCGACGAGATCAAGGCGCTCGGCGCCGAGGCGGTCATCGCCGCCGGCGACGTGGGCGAGCGGTCCACCGCCGACCTGATCGTGCAGACCGCGCTGGAGTCCTTCGGCTCGCTCGACGTCGTCGTGAACAACGCCGGCATCACCCGCGACCGGATGCTGTTCAACATGTCCGACGAGGAGTTCGACCTCGTCCTCCGCATCCACCTGCGCGGCCACTTCCTGCTCTCCCGCAACGCCGCCTCCCACTGGCGCCAGGTCGCCAAGGACACCGGCGCCCCGGTCGACGCGAGCGTGATCAACACGGCGTCGGAAGCGTTCCTCACCGGATCGCCGGGCCAGGCCAACTACGCCGCCGCGAAGGGCGGCATCGCCGCGCTGACGCTCTCGACCGCCCGCGGTCTCTCTCGCATCGGCGTGCGCGCCAATGCCATCTGCCCCCGCGCCCGCACGGCCATGACCGCCGAGGTCTTCGGCGAGGACACTTCGGGTCAGGCCGTCGACCCGTACAGCCCCGACCACGTCGCGCCGCTCGTCGCGTACCTCGCGTCGCCGGCGTCCGCGCGCATCAGCGGCCAGGTGTTCGTCGTCTACGGCGGCATGGTGGCGCTGCTCGCCGCGCCGTCCGTCGACCAGCGCTTCGACACCGAGAGCGACCTCTGGTCCGCCGACGAGCTCGACCGGACCCTGGGCGGCTTCTTCGCCGACCGCGACCCCGAGCTCTCGTTCGCCGCCGACTCCATCCTGACGCTCTAGGAGAACCCCGATGTCTCGACTCAAGGACAAGCGCGCCGTCATCACCGGCGGCGCCCAAGGACAGGGCGAGGCCATCGCGCGCGCCTTCGTCGGCGAGGGCGCCCGGGTGATCATCGCCGACGTCGCCGACGACGCGGGGGAGACGCTGGCCAAGGAGCTCGGCGACGCCGCGACGTTCACGCACCTCGACGTCAGCGACCCGGCGTCCTGGGACGCCCTCATGGCGCACGCCGAGGAGGATCTCGGCGGCGGGGTCGACGTGCTCGTGAACAACGCGGGCATCCTGCGCTTCGGCGAGGTCGACACCATGCCGCTGGAGGACTTCAACCTGGTCATCGACGTGAACCTGCGCGGCTGCTTCCTGGGCATGCGCGCCGTCGCGCCGGTCATGAAGGCCAACCGTCGCGGCTCGATCATCAACTGCTCGTCGGTCGAGGGCCTGGCCGGCATGGCGTCCCTCGCGGCCTACACGGCCAGCAAGTTCGCGATCCGCGGGATGACCAAGGCGGCGGCCGTCGAGCTCGGCGCGCACAACGTCCGCGTGAACTCCGTCCACCCCGGCATGATCAACACCCCGATGACCCAGGTGCACGGCGGCGACGCGGCCATGGAGTACGGCGCGACCCGCGTTCCGCTCGAGCGCGTGGGAACGCCGGAGGACATCGCACCGTTGTACGTGTACCTCGCGAGCGACGAGAGCAGCTACACCACCGGCGGCGAGTTCGCCGTCGACGGCGGGGTCACCGCCACCCACTCGTTCTACCCGGGGAACCGCGGGGGAAGATAGTCCCAGGTCAACCACCACGGAGGCGGCACCTTGCGCATCGCACTCACGTCCTACCGCAGCAAGCCACACTGCGGCGGCCAGGGCGTCTACGTGCGCCACCTGAGCCGCGAGCTGGTGGCGCTGGGCCACACCGTCGAGGTGTTCTCCGGCCAGCCGTACCCCGAGCTGGACGAGGGCGTCACGCTCACCAAGGTCCCGTCGCTCGACCTGTACCGCGAGCCGGATCCCTTCCGCACGCCGTGGCCGTCGGAGTACCGCGACCTCGTCGACGTCGAGGAGGTGCTGACGATGTGGACGGCGGGCTTCCCGGAGCCCAAGACGTTCTGGAAGCGCACGGCGAAGCTGCTCAAGGACCGCCGCGACGACTTCGACATCATCCACGACAACCAGACGCTCGCGTACGGCCTGCTCGACGCCGCTGAGATGGGCTTCCCGGTGATCGGGACCATCCACCACCCGATCACGTTCGACCGCCGCATCGACCTCGCCAACGCGCCTACCTGGCGCAAGAAGCTGGCGCTGCGCCGCTGGTACGGCTTCCTGCGGATGCAGAAGAAGGTCGCCCGCCAGCTGCCCAAGATCCTCACCGTCTCGGAGTCGAGCAAGAACGACATCGTCGCCGACTTCGGCGTCGACCCTTCGCGCCTGGAGGTCATCACGCTCGGCGTCGACGACGTCTTCGTGCCGCCCACCAAGCCGCGCGTGCCCGGTCGCCTCGTCGCCATGGCCAGCGCGGACGCTCCGATGAAGGGCGTCGCCACGCTGCTCGAGGCGTTCGCCAAGTTGCGCACCGAGCGTGACGTCGAGCTGGTGCTCGTCACCAAGCCGGGCCGTCGCACCACCAAGCTCATCGACCAGCTGGGCATCGGCGACGACGTCCGGTTCGTCAACGGGATCAGCGAGACCGAGCTCGTCGAGGTGATGGGGTCGGCGGAGATCGCCTGCGTCCCGTCGCTCTACGAGGGCTTCTCGCTCCCGACGGCCGAGCTGATGGCCTGCGCCACGCCGCTGGTCGTCAGCCGCGCCGGCGCCATCCCTGAGGTCGTCGGCGCGGACGGCGAGTGCGCCACCCTCGTCACCCCGGGTGACGTCGGCGAGCTGGTCAACGCCATCGGCGACCTGCTCGACGACCCGGAGCGCCGCGCGGCCATGGGTGCCGCCGGTCGCAAGAGAGCGCTGGAGACCTTCAGCTGGGCTGCGGTGGCGAAGGCCACCGCCGCTGCGTATGAGGAAGTGATCGCCGGCGGGGATGCCGGGCCGCGGGCGGCAGAAGGAGAAGAGCATGCTCACCGTTGACTTCGAGCGGCTGGGCCTCAAGCCTGGCGACCGCGTGATCGACATGGGCTGCGGCGCCGGCCGCCACGCCTTCGAGATGTACCGCCGAGGCGCTGACGTCATCGCCTTCGACCAGGACGCCGACGAGCTCGCCAACGTGCTCGAGCTGTTCGGCGCGATGAAAGAGGCCGGCGAGGTGCCCGAGGGCGCGTCGGCCGACATCAAGGAGGGCGACGCCCTGGCGCTGCCGTTCGCCGACGGCGAGTTCGACCGCGTCGTCGCGTCCGAGGTGCTGGAGCACATCCCCGCCGACATCCAGGCCATCGAGGAGCTCGTCCGCGTGCTGCGTCCGGGCGGCACGATGGCCGTCACGGTGCCGCGGTGGCTGCCGGAGATCATCTGCTGGAAGCTGTCCGAGGACTACCACAACACCCCCGGCGGCCACATCCGCATCTACTCCGACAAGGAGCTGATCGGAAAGCTGCAGAACGCCGGCATGGTGTTCGAGGGCATCGACTACGCGCACGGCCTGCACTCGCCGTACTGGTGGCTGAAGTGCGCCGTCGGCGTGAAGAACGACGACCACCCGCTCGTGAAGGCGTACCACCAGGTGCTGGTGTGGGACATCATGAAGACCCCTCGCTACAGCGTCGCCACCCGGCTGGCGGAGAAGGCGCTCAACCCGCTGATCGGCAAGAGCATGGTGCTGTACCTGCGGAAGCCTGAATCAGCCTGATGCTGACGCCCGACCAGGTTGCCGAGACGGCGGCCAGCATCGCGGGGATGCAGGAGCCGGACGGCGCCATCCCCTGGACGATCGGTGAGCACACCGACGTCTGGAACCACGTCGAGGCCGCGATGGCGCTCGTCGTGGGCGGTGAGCTGGAGGCAGCGACCAAGGCGTACGAGTGGGTGGCGCACCACCAGCGCCCCGACGGCTCGTGGCCCATGAAGTTCGTCGCCGGCACGGTCGAGGACCACAGCACCGAGTCGAACATGAACGCGTACGTCGCGGTCGGGGTGCTGCACCACTGGACGGTGCTGCAGGACCGCGCGTTCGTCGAGCGGATGTGGCCGGTCGTGCGTCGCGCCCTCGACCGCGTCGTCGACCTGCAGCTGCCGTTCGGCGGCATCGCGTGGTCGCAGGAATGGGAGGACCACGCCCCGGCCACGGTGAATCGTGAGGCGCTGCTCGCCGGCAGCTCGAGCATCTACCAGTCGTTGCGGGCCGGCGTCGCGCTCGCCGAGCTGATGGACGAGCCGCAGCCGGAGTGGGAGCTCGCGGGCGGCCGGCTCGGCCACGCCGTGCGGGAGCACCGCGACCAGTTCCTCGACAAGTCGCAGTTCTCGATGGACTGGTACTACCCGGTGCTCGGCGGTGCCGTGCGTGGTCCCGCGGCCGGCGAGATGCTCGCGTCGGAGTGGGACACGTTCGTCGTCGACGGCCTCGGCATCCGCTGCGTGAGCACGAACCCCTGGGTCACCGGCGCCGAGACGTGCGAGCTCGTGATGGCGCTGGCCTCCATCGGCGACGAGCGCGCGGAGAAGCTGTTCGCGGACATGCAGCACCTGCGCAGCGACGAGGGCAAGTACTGGACCGGCCTCGTCTACCCCGAGAACGTGAACTGGCCGGTGGAGCACACCACCTACACGGCCGCGGCGGTCATCCTCGCCTGGGACGTCCTCACCGGCACCACGCCCGGCGCCGGGATCATGACCGGCCACGGCATCGGCGTGGAGTTCGAGGAGCTCGCGCTGGAGTGCGACTGCCCGTCAACCGACCAGCTCACCGGCGTCTCCCCGGGTCCGCACTAGCGCCCGCATCGAGCCGACCGTCTCCAGCGGCTCGTAGCTGCCCGACTGCACGGCGCGCTGCCAGACGTGGAACGGCGCCTGGCCGCCGTCCTCGGGCCGCTCGAAGACGTCGTGGATGACGAGGGTGCCGCCGGCCATGACCCAGTGCGCGAAACCGGTGTAGTCGTTCTGGGCGTGGACCTCGGCATGACCGCCGTCGATGAACAGCAGGCTGACCGGGGTGCGCCACCACGCGGCCACGGTGGTCGAGCGGCCGACGACGGCGTTGACCTGGTCCTCGAGCCCGGCCCGCTGGATCGTCCGCCGGAACACGGGCAGCGTGTCCATCAGCCCGGTTTCCGCGTCGACGAGCGACGCGTCGTGGTGCTCCCACCCGGCCTGGTTCTCCTCGGACCCGCGATGGTGGTCGACGGTGAGCACCGTGCCGCCCACCTCGCGCGCCGCGGCACCCAGGTAGATGGCCGACTTCCCGCAGTACGTCCCGATCTCCAGCGCCGGCCCGTGGGGCAGCCGCTCGCGCCCGAGCCGGTGCAGGAACGCCCCCTCGTCGTCGGGCATGAATCCCTTGGCGTCCAGGGCGTGCGTCAGCAGGTCAGCGGGCATCTCCGAGCTCATGGGACCACTCTGCCCGGGCTGAATTCGCTGTGGGAGGTCGGGTAAGGTACCCCGCGGTGGCGTGTCCGAGCGGCCGAAGGTGCATCACTCGAAATGATGTGTGGGGTCAAACCCACCGTGGGTTCAAATCCCACCGCCACCGCAAAGTTGAAGCCCCCGATTTTGACTGCAATTGCAGCGATATCGGGGGTTTCACTTTTTCACAAAGTCGGTTTGGGCACATTTTGGGCACACTTTTCTCACGATGCGGATGAGATTGGGCCGCAGAGTGCACGGCACCGTGTCCGAGAACCTGCGCGCAGCTCAAAAGTGCCTTCACTGCCTCTCCTGTTTCACGTGTGCTATCCCGGAAAGGGCGTAGGTCATTGCGCCCAGTTTGGAATTGCAAGCAGACCTCCGGGCAATCGCAGGTAGAACCTGCCAGCGCTTGCGCGGCATTGCTGTTCGGTGTGTTCCTCGCGCGAAGGCGAGCGGTTCGTAGGTCGTCGAGGCCGCGCCGGGCCACGTGACCGCCGTCCGCGACCTCGTCATCGATCCGCTCAGTGCTGCGCAGATCACGGTCCTCGCCGAGATCGGCGAACAGGTGCGCTGCCGGATCCAGTCCTGCTGAGCTAGCCGCGCGACGCGATCCCGTCCGCCACGACGGCAGGTCGGCGCACCCCTTCGCCGTCGGCATGATCATCTCGTTGCACCTGACTTCCTCGGCGCCGTCGAGCAGTCTGAGTGCCGCCGGGTTCCGTCGAGTACAACCAAGGCGAGGCACGAAGATCGTCCGGCTGGACGAGAAGCTGCGCACTCTAAAACCCTAGATTGGACCCGCAGGTAGCGGCCCGCGAGAAGTCGGTGAGAAGTGTGAACGTGCTGGTCGTGGGTGAAGCGCTGGTCGACGTTGTACGCGACGGGTCGGCCCTCGTGAGGGAGCACGTTGGCGGGTCTCCGCTCAATGTCGCTGTCGGTCTGGCACGCCTCGGCGTGGCGGCGACGCTCGCGGCGCACGTCGGTGTCGACCGTCGCGGTCAAGCCGTCCGCGATCACCTGGCGGCATCCGGGGTGGCACTCGAGGCAGTCGGCCCACCCGGCGTACCCACGTCGACTGCCGTAGCTTCGCTGTCCGCCGGCGGGGCCGCCACGTACGAACTCGACGTCGACTGGAACCCGACGTTCCTACCGGACCCGAGTCGGTTCGACATGCTCCACGTCGGGTCGATCGGCACCGTCCTGCCGTCCGGGGCCAACTTGGTACGCGCGCTCGCCGAGGAAGCGGCCGCCCGCGCCATCCCCGTCAGCCTCGACCCCAACGTCAGGCTCTCGATCCAGCCGGACCCGAGCGTGTGGCGCCAGACCTTCGACCTTCTCCGGCCGGCCGTCTCCCATCTCAAGATGAGCGACGAGGACGCTGCGGTCCTCTTCCCCGGCGCATCTGCGCAGCTCGTCGCGGACACCCTGGCGTCAGAGGGCCGTGGCCGTCTGGTCGCGCTGACGCACGGGGCCGACGGGGCGTATGTCGCATCTCCAGCGGGAGCAGCTCAGGTCGTGGCCAGGTCCTCCGAGGTCGTCGACACCATTGGAGCCGGTGACGCGTTCACGGCGGCCATGCTCACCTGGTCCGGCCGGCGAGCGTGGCCCGCACCCGGCATGCTCGACTCCGCCGACCTGGAGGACGTCGCCAACTTCGCCTCCCACGCGGCGTCGATTACCTGCTCGCGAAAGGGCGCCGATCCCCCGTGGTCCCACGAGATGGTTGAGCCGACCCGCGCTGCGACACCTGTTCGTGGTTCTCGCCCGCCGGGCTCGAGCGCAGGCATCCGATGACGCCGCTCGCCGGACACTCTCTCCATGCGATGACGTGGCCGGAGGTGCAGGGCGTCGTGGCAGCTGGCGAGCGCTCTGCCCTGATCGCCGTGGGCGCGATCGAGCAGCACGGCCCGCACCTCCCCCTCGCGACGGACACGCTCATCGCGACGGAGACAGCACGACGCGTGGGCGAGCGGATGCCCGGGCTCCTGGTCGGGCCGACCCTGCCGGTCGGCGTCTCCTCGCACCACCTGGCCTTCCCGGGAACCTTGTCGATCTCGGAACAGAGCTTCCAAGACCAGGTGAAGGCGTGCGTCGCCAGTCTCGCCGCGCACGGGGTCGATCGCGTCTTCGCACTCTCCGGACACGGTGGGAACTTCGGCCCTCTCGGTCGCCTCGCCCGGCAGGTCGACGGCATGATCGGCACGGCGGCGTTCATCCCCTTCGACGATCTCGAGGCGTTCCTCGGCGTGGTCCACGCCGTGTCTGCCGTCGACGGGATCCCGCCGGCCGCGAGCGGTGTGCATGCGGGCGAGTGGGAGACCTCCGTCATGCTCGCCATCCATCCGGAACTGGTGAGGATGGAGAAGGCCGCGGCCGGCTATGTGGGCGACTTTGACGAGGCCACGGCCGAACGTCTCTTCCGGGACGGCACCCGGTCCTTGGCCGCCAACGGCGTCCTCGGTGACCCAGGCGCCGCCACCGCCGAACGCGGCGAGCGCCACCTGACGGCCTGGGTCGACGCTCTGGTCGACCACTTCACCCGGTCACGCTGAGAACCTCAGCCGTCTGTCAGACCGGACGAATTCCGACCTCGAGAATGGTCGCGGCGAACAACTTGCGACCCACGGATCACGACTACGGTCGTCCGTCATCACCCGTGGAAGCCCTGCATCTCGCGGCACCAACGACGCCGCACCGGTCAACGAGACCTGTTCGGGCCCGAGCCGAAGGAAGAACAGATGACGTTCAGCACAGCCGGGCGCACCGTACGCCCGCCCCGAGTCGGTCGAACGGCCCGCGTGGTCAGCACGCTCGCGGCCGGTCTCATGGTCTCGGGCGTCCTTGCAGCCTGCGGCGGGTCTGACGACTCGTCCTCGTCGGGCGGCTCGTACAAGATCGGCGTCGAGATCGACCAGACCGGCCGTAGCAAGGCGAGCGGCGTAGCCCAGCTCAAGGGGATGACCGCGGCCGCTGACGCCATCAACAAGGCGGGTGGGATCGACGGTCATTCCGTGGAGCTCATCGTGCGTGACACGGCTTCGGACGCGGCCAAGGCGGTGTCGGCGTACTCGGACCTGAAGTCGCAGGGTGTCAGCGCCATCGCGGGCTTCCTGGGAAGCGTCGACCTCGGACCAGTCGTGAAGCGCGCGAAGGCCGACAACATGGCCCTCTTGGCGACCGGGTCGCCGCCAGACCTCCTGGATCCGAAGAACACCGTCTTCTCCACCGTCGCGAACGTGAACGCCCAGAGCGAGGCGACCCTGAGCTACATCAAGAATCGCATGGACGACGGGGACGTCGCGCCGGAAGGGCGCGTCGGGATCCTGCGGTACGCGACGCCCGCCGGTGAGCAGCAGTCGGTCGCACTGGCCGCCAAGGCCAAGGAGCTCGGCATCGACATCGTGACCGAGCAGACGGCCCCGCCGGGTGCCGCCAGCCTGAGCTCGCAGCTCCAGACGATCGTCGACAAGAAGCCGGACGCGGTGATCTTCCTGGTCCTCGAGTCGGACCTCCTGACCGCCGTGAAGGCCGCTGATGCGACTGGTCTGCCCAAGGACACGCCGATCGCGTCGTGGGCCTTTGCAAGCAGTCCCTCCTCGTTGGCCCTCGTCGCGAAGTCGGGCTACCACGACATCGCCGCCTCGGCGAACCTGCAGTCTCCCTCCGCGGCCGAGCAGAGCGACGGGCTGAAGGCGTACGTCACGGCAGCCAAGGCGGCCGGCCTCGACCCTGGATCCACGCAGATCCCCGAAGGCTACGCGCAGACGATGATCGCTGCCGCGGCTCTGAAGAAGTGTGGTTACCCGTGCTCGAGCAAGGACTTCATCGCTGCACTCGAGTCGACGTCCACGGACCTCGATGGCTTCGCGTTCGGTCCGATCACGTACTCCCGTGACGAGCATCGAGGGTTCACGGCGATGCGATTCGTGACGTCGACGGACTCCGGTGGCATCGCCTACGCGGGCGATCCCATCGAGATCATCTCGAAGTAGCCACTGGCCATGACGACGCAGTCGCAGAGGAAGAGCTGAGATGACCGCGGCTTCGCTGGTGAGCCTCGTGGCGAGCGCCATGCTGCTCGGGTCCGTCTACAGCCTCGTGAACCTGGGCGTAGTTCTGCTCGTACGCACCACCGGCACGATGAACTTCGCCCAGGGCGAGTTCATCATGCTCGGTGCGTACGTGATGAGCGCGCTCGGACCGAGCATGGGCTACTGGCCCGGACTCCTCGCGACATGCGTCGTCATGGCCTCGGTGGGCTTCCTCGGCTACTACCTGCTGATGCGGTTCCTCCACGGAGGGTCCGAGTTCGACAAGGTCGTCCTCACCTTCATGCTGTCGATCATCCTGACCCAGGCCGTCATCATGCTCTGGGGCACCGACCCTCGGGAGATCGCTCCGGCGACGAGAGCGCGCGTGCCGTTGCTCGACACGTCCGTGCAGGCCACGACCTTCATCGCGATCGCCATGACCGTCGCGATAGCCGTCGGCCTGGTCCTGTTCCTTTCCCGTTCGATCACGGGTCTGCGGATGCGGGCCCTGTCGGCGGACGAGTCGCTGGCTGAGTACTACGGCATCCGGACGGAGGTCCTCTCGGGGCTCGCCTGGGCCATGGCCGGCGTGTGCGCAGCCGTGGCCGGCGTGATCTACGCCCAGGGAACCGCGGTCGCGTTGACACTGCCGGAGATCCTCCTCCTCGCCTTCCCGGCGGCGGTGCTGGGAGGCCTGGAGAGCTTTGAGGGAGCGGTGATCGGCTCGCTCGTCGTCGCCGGCGTCTACACGTTCACAAACTACGTCCTGGGCGGTCAGTGGAGCATCGTCATCGTCTACTCCCTGATGCTCATCACCTTGATGGTGCGACCGTACGGCTTCTTCGGCCGCCCGGTCGCGCAGAGACTGTGAGGCTCGCATGACCACGACGCTCGGAGCATCGCCGCAGGCGAGCCAGTCACAGGCCGTGAGCCTTGACGGGGTCTGTCTGGCGATCGGTGAGGTCGACATCCTGGACTCGGTCACGTTCGACGTCGCGGAGGGCGAGACCGTCGGCCTGATCGGTGCGAACGGCTCGGGGAAGAGCAGCATCCTCAACGTAATGTCGGGGTATTATTCGCCGACGGCAGGTGCCGTGCGGGTCCGCGGGCACGACGTCACCAAGATCCGCGCCGAGCGGGTGCCCCGCTACGGCGTGGGTCGGTCCTTCCAGTCCGTCGGCGCCATCAAGGACCTGACGGTCCGGGAACTCATCGCCCTCGGGGTGGAGCCCGCCTGGCCCTCGTCGTTGGTCGCCAGCCTCCTGGGCCTCCGGGCCGGGCGGAGTGCGGAACGGTCGGCTCTCGACCGTGCAGGCGCCCTGGCCGACGAGTACGGGCTCGGCCAGTTCATCGGAGTTCGCCTGGACGAAGCTCCCTACGGCGTGCGCAAGATGGCGGACCTCTTGCGGGTGTTCGTGGGTGAACCGAGCGTGCTTCTCCTCGACGAACCGGCGTCGGGAGTGGCCAAGGCCGACAGATCCGCGATCGTCGACCTGATCAGTCAGTGGCGTGAGCGCTCCGGCGGCTCCGTGGTGCTGGTGGACCACGACGTCGCGTTCGTGGTGCGACTGGCCTCCCGACTGGTGGCGTTGTCATCGGGTCGAGTCGTCGCTGTCGGACCGGTCGATCACGTCCTCCGCGACGACGCCGTCGTGGAAAGCTTCCTGGGAAGTAGTGCCTGATGTCCGAGACTAAGCCGTCGACCGCACAACCGCGTCTTCTCTGGAGACGAGCTCGCTCGAGCCGGGGGATCGTGTGGGCCGCGCCTCCCGCTGTCGCCCTCGTCGGGGCACTGGTCGTGAGCGCCGTCGCCGACGGCTATCAGCAGTCGATCGCCGTCACGGCGATCCTCTACGGCATCGCCGCGATGAGCCTGACCCTGCTGATGGGCTGGGTGGGCCGGCCGTCCGTGCTGACGGCGTCGTCGCTCCTGGCGGGCGGCTATTGCGCCGTATACCTGCAGAACGTGCTGAGCCTGCCGTTCCTCCTCGTCCTCGTCCTCGTCACCTGCGCCGGACTCCTCGTCGGTGCCATCGCCTCGGTCCCCACCCGAAACCTGTCCGGCGTCTACCTGCTGCTGAGCACGCTCGCGATGTTCTACATCATCAGCGAAGGCGGCAACATCCTGCAGGCGAAGCAGGGCGCCTACGAGGGCTACTACCTGGCCTCGCCGAGCGTGCTCGGCCTCACGATCGACACCCCGACGAAGTGGCTGTGGACCGCCGCGGTCGCGGCCCTCCTGACGTACATGTACCTGAGCTACCTCAAACGGTCCCGCGTCGGTCGAGCGTGGAGCGCCATCCGGGACAACGAGGACGCCGCGCGGGTCGCGGGGGTGTCCCGCTCGAGGTACGTCGTGGCCGCGTTCGCGATCTCGACCGGCCTTCAGTTCCTGGCCGGTGGGCTCGTGGGGTACTTCGTCGGAACGGTGTCCTACTCCAGCGCGACCTTGCTGCTGAGCGTCAACTTCATCGTGATGGTCGTCATCGGTGGCTCGACCTCCTTGGGCGGCGCCCTCGTCGGTTCGGCGATCGTGGTCGCGATCCCACCGTTCCTCGACTCCTACGTCGGTGGCTCGGCCAGCAGCTCGTGGCTCAGCCAGAACCTGCTGCCGATCGAAGGCATCATTTTCGCCCTGCTATCGACCCTGGTCATCCTCGACGTACCCCGCCGGATGCGTCGGTCCATGATGGACCTCCGACGCCGGGCCCCGGCCAAAGCGACGCGGCGCGAGCCCGGACACGACACGCGTGGTCTCGTGATCGACGACGTCCACGTCTCGTACGCCGCCGGCGAGACCGCGGTCCTGGGCGCGACGATCTCCTTGGAGCTGGGCGAGTCGGTCGGCATCGTCGGCCGGAACGGCGCAGGGAAGTCCAGCCTCCTGTTCGCCATTGGCGGGTTCCCTCCCGGCTCGGGTGGCCGGGTCAGCGCAGGACGAGTCGTCTGGTCCGGCCCGGACCGTCCTCCCGTCGACGTCACGAAGCTCTCCAGCCGCGAGCGAGCTCGACTGGGCATCAGCCTCATCCCGGCAGAGGACAAGGTCTTCCATGACTTGACGGTCGAGGAACATCTGCGCGAGGCACTGCGCGCCGGCCGGTCGGCGCACCGCGGCGAGTCCGCGAGCATCGACACCCTGTGGGAACGGTTCCCGTCGCTGTCCCAGAAGAGGGACCGCCGCGCCGGCAACCTCAGCGGCGGCGAGCGCCAGCAGCTGGCGGTCGCGGCCGCCCTGGCCAGGAACGCGAGGCTCGTGCTGATCGACGAGGCGACGTTGGGGCTCTCCCCGATCGCCGTGCAGGACATCCAGCTCGTCCTGCGCGACCTCGCGGCGCGCAGCGGGGGCGCGCTGGTCCTCGTCGAGCAGGACCCGGGCCTGGCGATGGCGGTCTCCGATCACGTCGTCGTGATGGAGAACGGTCAGATCGTCCGGTCGGCACCGGCGTCCCCTGAGCTGCTGCGCGTGGTCGAGGAGACCTACCTAGGCTTGGCCTTCTCCGACGGCGGGGAACCGGCCGAACAGCGAGAGGGCACGCGAACATGATCGACAGGGATCGGCTCGAGTCGTTGGGTCGTCGCGAGCTCGACGCGACGGTGAAGGGGCTGCCGCTGGCCGACGGTGACACGGTGGCTGCCCGGGACGTCGCAGCCCGAGGTTGGAACGTCCTCGCTGGTGATCTCGACCTGCCGGCCATGATCATCAAGGAAGCCCCGATGGCGTCGAACATCGCGTTGATGGCGGAGTTCTGCCGCCAGCACTCGGTGTCCCTCGCTCCGCACGGCAAGACGAGCATGGCGCCGCAGCTCTTCGCGCGTCAGCTCGACGCGGGAGCCTGGGCGATCACCGCCGCCACGGTGCGCCAGTGCCGGACGTATCGAGCCTTCGGGGTCAGCCGTGTCCTCCTGGCCAACGAACTCGTCGACCCGCTCGGACTCCAATGGCTCGCGGAGGAGATGCGCACCGATCCCGACGTGGAGATCTACTTCTTCGTGGACAGCATCGACGGCGTGGACCTCGCCGACGCGATCCTCGGCGAGGCTCCAGTCGGCCGCCCGGTGAACGTCCTGATCGAGCTCGGCTACGACGGCGGCCGATGCGGCTGCCGAAGCATCGACGAGGCACTCGAGCTGGCGGTCCGCGTGAACGACTCGGCCCACCTGTCGTTATGCGGGGTGGCTGGGTTCGAGGGCCTCATCCCTGGACCCGACCTGTCCACCGTGCTGGAGAAGAGCACGGCCTACCTGGGAAGGATCCACAGCCTCGTCGACGAGCTGGATGCGCAGCGGCTCCTTCCTGCGGGCGAGGAGATCATCGTCAGCGCGGGCGGGAGCTCCTACTTCGACCTGGTCGCCGATGTCCTCGGCCCGCAGGCGTTCGACCGGGCAGTCCGCACGGTGGTGCGAAGCGGGTGCTACATCACTCACGACGTCGAGATGTTCGAGCTGACCTCACCGCTCGGGGCACGCGCCGAGGCCTCGACGCCTCGGCTCGAGCCCGCCTTCGAGCTGTGGGCCACCGTCCTGTCGCGGCCCGAGCCCGGCCTGGCCATCGTGGGGTTCGGCAAGCGCGACGCTCCCTATGACTACGGCCTGCCGTCGCCTGTGCGAGTGGTCCCGCAGGGCACCGCCGGCACGCGGGACCTCTCAGGCTCCTTCAACGTCACGGGTCTGAACGACCAGCACGCCTTTGTGAGGATCCCGGCCGACGACCCGCTCGCCGTCGGTGACGTGGTGGTCTCCGGGATCAGCCACCCGTGCGGCGCCTTCGACAAGTGGCAATACATCCCCGTCGTCGACGAGTCGTACGACGTCGTCGACGGCATCTTCACCTTCTTCTAGTCGGTCGAGGAAGGGCGACCGGGCAGGGCGTGCACGATGCGAAGCTGGAGCATGGCCGCCAGCCTGGCCTCGGAGTCGTCCAGGTCGAGTCCGCTGACCTCGACGGCTCGACGCAGGCGGTACCTGAAGGTGTTCGGGTGCACGAACAACGCAGCTGACGCGGTGGCAACGTCTCCGAAGGCGTCGAGCCAGGCCTCGAGGGTCTCCAGGAGCTGTGAGTCCTTGCGGCGGTCGTACTCGATCAGCCGCGCCACGGGGCCGGTCGGCCGGTCCCCGCGGGCCGCCGCAAGGTCGCGGAGCTCGAGGAGCAGCGTCTCGACGTGGACGTCCTCGAACCGTGCCACCCGGCGATGCCGGCCCCCGTGCTCGAGCAGCACGCGCAGCACCCGGTCGGCGCTCGAACGCCCGTCGGCCAGCCGCGTGAGGTCGGACGACACGCGTCCGATCCCGATGAGGGCGTTCTCGCCATCCGTCACGCGTGACAAGAACTCACCTGCGATGCGAGCGGCGCGGCTCTGGGCGTCGGCGTCGGACTCCTGGCCGGCGGGCATGAGCGCGTAGCAGACCTCCCCGACGAGCGTCGTCGCACACCGGGGGTGCACCGCCGCCAGGTGCACGGCGAGCCCCGTGCTGAGCCGTTGTCGCTCGGCCTGGCTACGGGCGTGAGCCTCGACCGAGCTCGGCTCGGCGGCGAGCAGTCCCATCGCGAGCACGAGGACCGCTTCTCCGGCGAGCCCGAGGCGTCGCAGAGCCTCCTGGGCCCCGGGCCCGCCGCTGAGCGCCGTGCTGGCCAGGTCAGCGCGGAGGCGTTGTGCGCCGAGCGCTCCGCCGCGCAGTCGCATCATGTGCAGGGCCACGAGCTTGGTCGCGTCGATCAGCGCCTGGGTCCGCTGCTCGGAGAGCGGTTCGCGCACGACCGCCCAGATCGACCCCAGCACCTCGTCGCCCGCCCGTACGGCGACCGCGACGCGGGGGAGGTCTGTCCCGGGGGGACCCGGTTCGATCCACACCGGGCTGTCGCTGCGGTAGAGCGCGTTGAACACGCCGCGCTCGACGAACGCCGCCGTGAACCGTTCCGGCGCCTGGCGTCCCAGGATGGTCTCGATCCGCGACGCGTCCCCCTCGTCCTGGCGGCCCGAGAAGGCGATCACTCGTGAGCTGCGGTCCAGGATCGTGACGGGCGCGTCGATCACCGCCATGACTGCGTTGGCGAGCGCGAACAGGTCGCCCGATGGCAGGCCGCCGAGACTCTCGGCGTCCTCACCTCCGACCAGGTCCTCCACCGACAAGGACCGGATCATCGCCGCCAGCTGCGCCCAGGACGCTCCGGACGCCAAGGCGATGAGCGGGATCCCGGACGTGTCGACGGCCCGGGTGATCTCGTCCGTCAGCAGTCGAGGACCGCGGACGACCAGGCCGATCGCACCTCGGTCCTTCAGACGCGCCAGCAACTCGGCGATCTCCGCGTCCTGCGTGAGCCCGATCCCTAGAACCAAGGCGTTCCGCGGAAGGTACGCCTCGTCGACGGGGTCATGGAAGGCGACGCCTCCGAGCTCTGCCGAGGGTGAGGGAAGCCCGTGGATGACGGTCAGCAGCGTCTCGCTCAGCTCCTGGAGGACGCGGACCAGCGTCGTTCGTGAACCGTCGTCAGTCATGGGGTGTCCGCTCGGTGGGTCGTCTCGTGATGCGAATCTAGCGCGCTCGATTGTGGTCGATGGAACGAAGTGCCGGGCTGCAATTTGTTGGTTCGGACGAAAAATGCGCGTCACCGGGGCCCTACGGTGTCGGGGTCAGCACTCTCCAGGAAGCGCACCCTTGTCATGGCCGCACCTCAGCACCTGTCCGCGAGCGTGGACGAGACCGTCTACGACGCGGTAATCAGTGGCGGGCGCGTCATCGATCCGGAGACTGGTCTCGACGCCGTCCGGAACGTCGGGATCGACGGCGACCGCATCGCGGTGGTGACCGAGGCCGTCCTGCGTGGACGTCGCCAGATCGACGCTCGAGGCCAAGTGGTGGCGCCGGGGTTCATCGACCTGCACAGTCACAGCCAGGCGATCCTGGAAGGTCGTCTGCAGGTGCTGGACGGTGTCACGACAGCGCTCGAGCTTGAGGCCGGCGTGGCGCCGGTGGGAGTCGCGTACGAGAGGGCAGCCCGTGAGGGCAGACCGATCAACTACGGGTTCTCGGTCTCCTGGGCATCGATCCGACGACACGTGGTGGCGGGTGCGCAGCTGACAGGGGGCGCGCTGGGATTTCAGCACGGGCTCGGTTCGGACGACTGGCGGGCTCCGGCGTTGCCGGGCGAGACGTCCGCGATGCTCGACCTGCTCGGTCACGAGCTCACCGACGGCGCCGTCGGGATCGGCGTCCTGCTGGGCTACGCCCCTGCCACCGAACCGTCGGAATACGTCGCCGTCGCGCGCCTCGCCGAGAGCATGGGTGTGCCGGCCTTCACCCACGCGCGCCCGTTGGTGGAACAGGACCCCGACGTCGTCATCGACGGCGCCGAGGAGCTCACGAAGGTCGCCGGCGAGACGGGCGCTCACCTCCACTTCTGCCACATCAACTCCACGTCGACGCGGTACTTGGACCGCGTGCACCGCCTGGTGGACGGCGTGCGCGCCGAAGGGGCCACGGTCACCACGGAGGTGTACCCCTACGGAGCCGGGATGACCGGAATCGGGTCGGACTACTTCCACCCGGACCGCCTGCACGTGCTGGGCGCCACCGGCACGCCGGAGGACGTCATCTACGCCCGTACCGGCGAGACGGTCGCCTCGCGGGAGAGGCTTCTGGAGATCCGTGACGCCGACCCGTCGGGGCTGGCGTTCATCAAGGCGTTCGACGAGGCGTACGATCCCGAGCGCCTGGTCCAGATTGTCGGACTGCCGGGCGCTGCAGTCGCATCGGACGCAGTTCCGCTCATTCTCGACGCCGACCAGGTCCTCGACGCGTTCCAGTGGCCCCCGCCGCAGTCCGCCCGGATGCATCCGCGCGGCGCCGGGACCTTCGCGAAGACGCTGCGGGTCGGCGTCCGCGAGACCGGAACGTTGCCGCTCGCGGAGGCGTTGGCCAAGTGCAGTCTCTACCCGGCGCAGATCCTCGAGTCGGCGGTGCCGTCGATGCGGCAGCGGGGCAGGATCCAGGAAGGGTGCTACGCGGACGTCGTCGTCTTCGATCCGGAGACTGTCACTGACACCGCGACCTATCAGGATCCGGTCCGACCGTCCGCAGGATTCGCGCACGTCATCGTTAACGGCGAGGAGATCGTCCGCGACGCGCAGCTGCAGGTGGACGTCCTCCCCGGCCGACCCGTTCGGGCGGGATTGTGAACGGCGATCGCTGGGACGTCGTCGTGATCGGCGGGGGCATCGCCGGAGTCTCGGTGGCCTACGAGCTGGCACCGGAGACCAGCGTCCTGCTGCTCGACATGGAGGACACGCTCGGCCATCACGCGACCGGGCGATCCGCGGCGATGTTCCTCGAGACCTACGGCGGCGCGGACGTCCGGGCATTGACGATGGGCAGCCGCGCGTTCCTCGAGGCGCCACCGGAGGAGTTCGAGTCCGACCTGCTCCGCCCCCGTGCCCTGCTGCAGGTCGCCCGGGTCGGACGAGGGGCGGTCCTCGACCAGCTCCACCGCGAGGTCGACGGAGTTGTCGGCGACGTGGCATTGGTCGACGAGCGCGAGGCGCGACGGTTGTGTCCGCTGCTGCGCGAAGGCGCGGTCGAGGCGGCTTTGCACGAGCCCGCGTCGATGGAGATGGACGTCGACGCCCTTCACCAGGGCTACGTCCGTGGCTTCCGGCACCGCGGGGGCGACGTCAGACGTGCGGCCCACGTCAGTCGGCTCAGCCGGCGAGACACGGGCTGGGACATCCACTTGGCCGACGGAGGTCGGGTGGGTGCGTCCGTGGTCGTCAACGCCGCCGGAGCGTGGGCGGACGTCGTCGCCGTCGCGGCGGGCCTCGCGCCGCTGGGTCTCACGCCGCGACGGCGCACCGCGTTCACCACGGCCGGCCCGGACGGACTGTCACTCGCCGGTCTGCCGATGCTGTACGACGTCGACGAGACCTTCTACGTCAAGCCTGAAGGCGACCAGATGCTGTGCTCGCCCGCCGACCGGACCCCGTCGGAACCGACCGACGCCCGTGCCGATGCGCTGGAGATCGCGCGCTCGCTCGACGAGATCCGCGAGATGACGACCATCCCGGCGCGATCGGTGCGCACCTCGTGGGCGGGGCTGCGGACGTTCAGTCCTGACGAGAACCTCGTCGTCGGTCACGAGCCGGAGGCCGACGGCTTCTTCTGGCTGGCCGGTCAGGCGGGCTACGGGGTGCAGACCGCCCCGGCACTCGCGCGGTGGGCAGCTGCGGCCGTGCTCGAGGCCGATGCACCGGCCGACCTGCTCGAGCGTGGCTTGCGGCACGAGCGCATCACGCCGGCCCGGTTCCGGCGCGCAGGATCGATGGTCTCGTGATGAGCTCGGAAGTCGAACGTCGGCTGGACCGGCTTGGGTTGGCGGTGCCGGACGTGACGCCACCCCTCGCCGCCTACCGACCCGCCGTGGGCTCGGGTCGACTCGTCTGGACGGCCGGCCAGATCCCGCTCCGGGAAGGGGCGCTCGTGGCCGCGGGCAAGGTCGGACTCGAGGTCGACCTCGACACAGCACGGGTCTGCGCGCAGCAGTGTGCTCTGAACGCGATCGCGGCTGTGAGGAACGAAGTGGGGGACCTCGACCTGGTCGACCAGATCGTGAAGGTCGTGGTCTTCGTCGCGAGCGCACCGCACTTCACCGACCAGGCCGTCGTGGCGAACGGGGCGAGCGAGCTGCTCCAGGCCGCCTTCGGAGCCGGTGGGGTCCATGCCCGCAGCGCGGTCGGGGTTGCCGTCCTCCCGCTGGACGCATCGGTCGAGGTGGAGCTCGTGGCGTCCGTCGCACGACCGCCACGAGTCGATCAAGCGGGAGGAAAGACGGGCTGACCGATCCGCAGCGCCTCCCGCCCGTGCGATCCATGGGCGACGGCGAGGACGACGCCACACCACGGCGTCCAGAACTCACAGAAAGCGGTACGACATGACAGAACTCACGCCGAAGTCCCTCTTCGTCGTCACCGTCGCCATGGCGGCGGACGGGTCGCGAGCGGACCTGCTCCAGATGGCAGCGATCCTCAACCGGCGTGGCGCAGACGTCGTCGAGGCCGAGCTGTCGCGGCCGGCCCACGGTCGCCGCGTGTTCAGTGCGACCTTCTCGAGCAGCCGCATCCAGGCCGAGACCGTCCTGAGGTCGATCGAAGGCCTGGTCGACGTCGTCGACGCCGCCTTGTTCTCGGCTCTGGACGCCAGGACCCCAAGCGAAGCCCGGGTCGCCCATCAGCCCCACGGCTCCGGACGGCGGTAGAGGACCATGGCTCACGCATCGGCACTGACCGACCTCATCGACGACCATCGGGCACGTGTCGACGAGCAGGAGATGGTTCAGCTGATCGCTCCCGACGGCCAGGTCACCGAGGTTGGGACGAAGCTCGGCGTGTCATTGGAGCTCGCCCTGGAGCTCTACCGGCACATGGTTCTGGCCCGACGCATGGACCAGGAGGCTCTGGCACTGCAGCGCCAGGGTGAGCTGAGCCTGTGGCTGATGAGCTGGGGACAGGAGGCCGCTCAGGTCGGTTCCGTCACCGCGTTGCGGCCGACGGACATGGTCTTTCCCAGCTACCGCGAGCACGCGGCGGCGCTCTGTCGAGGCGTCGCGCCGGCGGACCTGATGCGTCAGTGGAAGGGCGCGGCTCACTCCGGCTGGGACCCCGCTCCCGCGCGGTTCCACATCTACTCGCTCGTGCTGGGCACCCAGACCCTCCACGCGACCGGATTCGCGGCAGGGGCTGCCATGGAGGGGACGGACGAGGTCGTCGCCACCTACTTCGGCGACGGAGCCGCCAGTCAGGGCGACGTCAACGAGGCCTTCAACTGGGCGGCGACGGGATCCTTGCCGGTCCTCTTCTTCTGCCAGAACAACCAGTGGGCCATCTCGACGCCGACGGAGAAGCAGATGAGCACTCCGCTCCACGTCCGGGCGGCCGGGTTCGGGCTCGACGCCTACCACGTGGACGGCAACGACGTCATGGCGGTCCACGCCGTGACGTCCCACGCTGCGCAGCGGATTCGCGACGGCGGCGGACCGGCCCTGATCGAGGCGCAGACGTACCGGTTCGGTGGGCACAGCAGCTCCGACGACCCGACGCGATACCGCTCCGAGGACGAGCTCGCCGCCTGGACCGCTCGTGACCCGTTGACCCGGATCGAGTCGTTCCTGCGTGAGAACGGAGTCGGCGCGGACTACTTCGACGCGCTCGCCGCGGAGGCCGACACGTTCGCGGTCAGCGTCCGCGAGGCCTGCCGAGATCTGGAGTCGAGCCCGCTGGAGGACCTCTTCGACCGGGTCTACGCGGACGATCACCAACCGCTCGTGGAGGAGCGGGAGGCCTATCTGGCCCATCTGTCCGCTCTCGGATCGGAGGCGTGAGATGTCGACGGTGACGTTGGGCGCTGCGATCAACGCAGGGCTGCGCAAGGCGATGGAGGACGACAGCCGGGTCGTCGTGATGGGTGAGGACGTCGGAGTCCTGGGCGGCGTCTTCCGGGTGACCGACGGGCTGCACAAGGACTTCGCCGAAGGCCGGGTGGTCGACACCCCGTTGGCCGAGTCCGGCATCGTCGGCACGGCGATCGGCCTGGCCCTGCGCGGGTATCGACCGGTCTGCGAGATCCAGTTCGACGGTTTCGTGTACCCGGCGTTCGACCAGATCGTCAGCCAGCTTGCCAAGATGCGCGCCCGTTCCGGTGGGCGACTTGCCCTGCCGGTCGTGGTACGCATCCCGGTCGGGGGAGGAATCGGCGCGGTGGAGCACCACAGCGAGTCCAACGAGGCCTACTTCGCCCACACGGCCGGACTTCGCGTGGTGTCGTGCTCGACCCCGGACGACGCGTTCCACATGATCCAACAGGCGATCGCCTCCGACGACCCGGTGATCTTCTACGAGCCGAAGCGCCGCTACTGGGACAAGGGCGAGCTGACGGATGCCCCGTCCCGGGGCCTCCACGAGGCAGCGGTCCTTCGGCCCGGCTCGGACTGCACCGTGGTGGCACACGGCCCGACGGTCAAGACGGCTCTCGCGGCGGCGGACGCCGCCGCGCTCGACGGGTTCTCCGTCGGCGTCGTCGACCTGCGCTCCATCGCACCCTTGGACCTCCGGACCCTGCGCTCGGCGGCAGCCGCTGCAGGCCGCGTGGTCGTGGTGCACGAGGCCTCGACCTTCGCCGGCATCGGCGCGGAGATCGCGGCTGCCGTGACCGAGCACTGCTTCTACGACCTGGAGGCCCCCGTGCTGCGCGTCGGCGCCTACTCCCTTCCGTATCCACCCGCCGCCGTCGAGGACGCGTTCCTCCCGGACGTCGACCGCGTGCTCGCGGCCATCGACCGCAGCCTGAGCTTCTGAGGAGCGGAGCATGATCGAGTTCGCCCTGCCTGATGTCGGCGAAGGACTGACCGAGGCCGAGGTCGTCGCGTGGCACGTCGTCGTCGGCGACGTGGTCGAGGTCAACGACGTCCTCGTCGAGATCGAGACCGCCAAATCCGTGGTCGAGCTCCCGTCACCCGCGGCCGGGACCATCGCGACGGTGCACGTCGACGAAGGGACGACCGTCGACGTCGGGTCCGCGCTGGTGACCATCGACGACGGAGCCGGAGCCGGCGACGTGGAGACCGAGGACGAAGAGCCGCTGGTCCTCGTCGGCCGGGCTCCGGCGGCGGCCGAGCCACGCCGCGTCCGTCTCGGCGCCTCCCGTCCGTCGGACCCGCCGGGGCCGGGCCCGGTGATCGGCCACCGCACCGACGCGGGCCCCAGGGTCCGGACCAAGCCTCCGGTCCGGCTCCTCGCCAAGCGTCTCGGCGTCGACCTGCACACCGTGACCCCGTCGTCCGGAGACGTCGTGTCTCGCCAGGACGTCGAGGCGGCCGCGGCTCTGACGAGCGAGCCGCCCGTGAGTGCCGTCGCGGACGCTCGCGAGACGCGGACGCCGATCAAGGGTGTCCGGAAGGCCACCGCAGCGGCGATGACCCGGTCCGCATTCACCGCCCCTCACGTGACGGAGTGGTTGACCGTCGACGTGACCAGGACGATGGAGCTCGTTCATCGACTCAGAGCCGACCGGGCCTGGCGGGACGTCCGTCTGACGCCGCTGGTGTTCGTCGCCCGGGCATTCCTGCTCGCCGTCCGCCGCTTTCCGGAGATCAACGCACGCTGGGATGACGAAGCGCAGGAGATCGTCGTTCCGCACTTCGTCAACCTCGGGATCGCGACCGCGACGCCTCGCGGTCTCCTGGTGCCGAACATCAAGGACAGCCATCTGCTCGACCTGGCCGGTCTCGCCCACGCGATCGACGCGCTCGTGCAGTCGGCGCGGGCGGGGACGACCCCGCCGGCCGAGATGGCGCGAGGCACGATCACGATCACCAACATCGGCGCGCTCGGCGTCGACGCCGGAACGCCGATCCTCAACCCCGGGGAGGCGGCGATCCTCGCCTTCGGTGCGGTGCGCGACATGCCGTGGGTCGTCGACGGCCAGATCATCATTCGCAAGGTGACCCAGCTGGCGATGTCGTTCGACCACCGCCTGGTCGACGGTGAGCTCGGCTCGCGCGTCCTGACCGAGGTCGGACGTCTCCTAAGTGATCCGGGCGAGACGTTCCTCCATGTGTGACCTGCGGTCCCGCGAGATGGTCCCGACTGGGCGACCGGAAGTCTAGGCTCGTCCTGTGGGCCCGAGAGATCGGCAGCGGCAGGTCTTGGAGATCGCGCGTGCCAGGGGTTCGGTGGCCGTCACCGACCTCGTCGAGGTGCTCGGGGTGTCGGTCGAGACAGTCCGGCGGGACCTGAGCGTCCTCGAGGCCCACGGGCTGGTCCGCCGTGCCTACGGACAGGCATTTCCGGTCGAGACGGCTGCCTACGAGTCCGACCTCGGGACGCGAGAGGTGTCTCACGTCGAGGAGAAGCGTCACATCGCCGCTGAGGCCGTGCGTCACCTCGAGGACGCCGAGACGCTGTTCATCGACGAGGGCTTCACGCCCCAGGTCATCGCCCGCAGTCTTCCGGACCGCCGGATGCGGGTCGTCACCGCGTCGCTCCCGATCGCGTCGATGCTCGCCGATCGCAAGACCGTCTCGGTCTACCTGCTGGGGGGGCGGGTCCGGGGCAACACGCTTGGCACGGTGGACCACTGGGCGGTGGAGATGTTGAGCAACTTCGTGATCGACGTCGCGTTCATCGGCGCGAACGCGATCTCACGTGAGCGGGGGCTCACGACGCCGGATCCGGCCGTCGCCGAGGTCAAGAAGACTGCGGTCCAGGTGTCGCGTCGCCGGGTCTTCACCGGGGTCAGCTCCAAGTTCGCGGTGTCCAGCTTCTGCCACTTCGCCGACGTGTCCGACCTCGACGTGATCGTCACGGACCGCAAGCTGTCGCCGTCTGAGGCCGACCGCCTCGCCGCCTGCGGCCCCTCCGTGGTCCGTGTGTGACCGCCGATCGGTCATGCCCGCGGGCGCCCGCCGGCGCCAGCACGGGCAGCGTGAGCGCCGATTCTTCCCGGAACGAGCGTGGAGCGTCGACGAGATCGGGCATGAAGCGGGCACCAGATCCGGCCATCAACGTCTTGCTCGACCGTATGGCCTGGCCAACGATGTGAGGCACCCGACAGGCGTCGGCCAGGACAGGAGCCTTCATGCAGGCAGCGGTGATCGAGCGACCGGGGGTCGTCTCGGTGCAGGACGTGGCTGATCCGGTTCCCGGACCCCGCGACGTGGTCGTGGCGGTTCGTGCGGTCGGCATCTGCGGCACCGACATCCACCTGCTCGACGGCGAGCTGCCGTACGACCGGTACCCGGTCGTGCCGGGGCACGAGTTCTACGGAGAGGTTGTCGACGCCGGCAGTGACGTCAGCCGTGACCACGTCGGACGGCTCGTCACGGTCGACCCGAACATGCCCTGCCGCACGTGCGCCGAGTGCCGACGCGGACGTGCCAACCTGTGCGAGCGCTACGAGGCCCTCGGCGTGACGACCGACGGCGGTGCGGCCGAGCTGGTCCGCGTGCCCTCGGATCTGGTGTACGAGCTCCCGGAGGGCGTCTCGGAGGTGGGTGCCATCCTCACCGAACCTCTCGCCTGTGCGATCCACGGATTCGATGTCCTGCCGAGAAACGCGCAGGACCGCTACCTCATCTACGGCGCCGGAACGATGGGCCTGATGATGGGTCTCCTGGCCAACGATCTCGCCCCGGATCCGGCCACCGTCATCGAGCCCAACGCGTCCCGCCGCGCGCTCGCCGAGTCCTTCGGCCTGCGAGTCGTCTCTTCGCCGTCCGAGATCGATCCCGATGAACGGTGGGAGACCGTCATCGACTGCTCCGGCGTCGTCGAGGCGATCGAGGACGGTCTCCGCCGGGTTCGCCGTGGCGGTGTGCTGCAGTGCTTCGGCGTCGCGGAGCCCGACGCCATCGTCAAGCTTCGACCGTTCGACGTGTACCGCAACGAGATCACGGTGGTCGGCAGCATGGCGGTCCACAACAGCTTCGACCGGGCGCACCGGCTGGCTCAGACCTGGGGCGACGAGAAGCTCGCCCCCATGGTGACCCACGACTTCTCGCTCGCCGCGTACGGCGGTGCCGTGCAGACGTTCCGCGACGGCGCGGGACTCAAGATCGCGATCCGCCCTGGAGGAGCAGCATGAACGAGGTACCGATCGATCCGGATGTCGTCGAGCTCCTGTCGGAGCTCGCGCCGCCCGAGCAGGTCGCCGCAGCCGACCTCACGCCCGAGCAGCATCGCCAAGCCGGGCGCGAAGCCATGGCGTACTTCACCGAGGGTGTCACACCGCTCTCCGTGCACGGCGTCACCGACGAGGTGGTCCCAGGCCGCGATGGCAAGATCCCGGTCCGGGTGTACAACGCCGAGACGCCTGCCGCACTGATCGTCTTCATGCACGGTGGCGCGTGGATGACCGGGAGTCTCGACATGTCCGACGTCGCGATGCGCCGGCTCTGCCACGACACTCGGTCGGTCGTGGTGTCGGTCGACTATCGCATGATCCCGGAGAACCCCTTCCCCGCGCCGATCGACGACACGTACGACGCGATCGTCTGGGCGGTCGAGCGGTTCCCCAACCTTCCGGTCCTCGTCGCCGGGGACAGCGCCGGAGGCACGCTCGCCACGTGCGCCGCTCTGCGGTCTCGTGACGAGGGCGGCCCCCGGATCGACGGGCAGGTGCTGATCTATCCGGGCATCGACGACGACTACGACGCACCGAGCATGGTGGAGCTCAGCGACGACGTCCCGAACTCCCGCGAGGATCTGCGCTTCTTCATCGACCAGTACGCCGGAACGGAGGCTGCGGCCGGATCGCCATACGCGTTGCCGGCCCGGGCCGAGTCCCTGGCCGGTCTGCCGCCCGCGGTCATCGCGATCGCGGGGCACGACCGGCTGAGGTCGTCGGAGGAGGCGTACGCGGAGCGGCTGCAAGCGGCCGGCGTGCCGGTGACCGTCCAGCTCGACCTCGAGCTCGTGCACGCCTGGTTCGACTTTGCGCCCCGCGTCCCAGCGGCGGACCGGGCCTTCGCGCGCCTGACCACGAGCATTCACGAGCTGATCCATCGGGGCATCGCTTCGGCATGACGCCGAGACCCACACCAGGAGGAACCATGATTCACACCCTCAGCCGGCGTCACACCCGGAAGCGGATGGCCGGCGTCATCCCGGCGCTCGCACTTATGGCCGTCGCGGCCTCTGGCTGCTCGACCGACAGCGACGGCGGCTCAAGCGACAAAGCCAAGGGCGGCGAGCTCAGCTCGATCCAATTCGTCAACCCGCTGCCGAACTATCCGGCATGGAAGGCGATCGGACAGTGCATGAGCGACCAGGCGGACAAGCGTGGCGTCCCGTTCAAGCAGAGTGGACCGACCGGATCAGCGCTCGATGCCAGCACCATGATCCAGCAGGTGCAGCAGGCGATCTCCAACAAGGTGGGAGCCATTGTCACGTTCCCGGCGAGCGAGGGCTTCGGGCCGGTGCTCAAGCAGGCTCAGGCGAAGGGCATCCTGACCGGCACGTTGTTCGGTACCGGTGGGAGTGACGGCGGTGCGGACGTCAACGCCGGACCGGACTTCACGGCGATCGGGGAGACGATCATCACGGCGATCTCCAAGATTCCTGGCCAGCACGTCCTGGGTCTGGTCGCCCAAGCCGATACCGGGCTGGGCAAGGCATGGCTCGACGGCGTCAAGGCCGCCGTGAAGAAGACGGACAACGTGAAGGTCGCCGGTGAGGTCTACACCGGCGACGACGCCGCCAAGGCACTCCCGCAGGTCAATGCCCTGCTGACCGCGCATCCGGACGTCACCGACATCGCGACCCACATGGGCACCGTGACGCCAGGTGCCGTCGCGGCGATCAAGGCGAAGAAGCTCGTGGGAAAGACGTTCCTCGTCGCCGGCGGTCACGACAACGGTGGCCTGGAGTCGATCCAGGGTGGGACGTCCAGGTTGATCCTCCTGCAGGACAACTGCGGCCTCGGCAAGGACATGATCGACGGGATCGTCGACACCGCCGAGGGCAAGCCGGCGGCGTCGATCCCGATCCACGTCGCCGTGGTCCCCCAGGACGAGGTTCAGGGCTACCTCGACAAGGGCTGGAGCTGATCTGATGACCGGCGGGCCGAGCATGACGGGCACTGTGGCCGAGACGTCTGTCGATCGCGACGTCACGGCGCTGCTGGCCGAGCTCGGCCCGCCCGTCCCCGTGGCCGAGCTGAGCACCGTCGAGCTGCGTCAGTCCATGCGTGACGCCGTCTCCGTCTTCACCCACGGTGCCGCACCGATCGCGGTCGACCGCGTCACGGACGAGCACGTGCCGGGCGGTGCCGGGTCGATCCCGGCGCGGATCTACACGCCCGCCCGCCCCGCCGCCGTCATGGTGTACCTCCATGGCGGGGGTTGGGTGGTCGGGGACCTCGACACCCACGATCTCGTCGCACGACGGATCTGCCGTGACACCCAATCCGTCGTGGTCTCGGTCGACTACAGGCTCATGCCGGAGCATCCGTTCCCCGCTGCTCTCCAGGACGCATGGGACGCCACGACGTGGGCCGCTCGGCTCCGGCCGGATCTCCCTTTCCTCGTCGCCGGCGACAGCGCGGGCGCGACGCTGGCAGCGTGCGTCGCACTGACGGCGCGGGACGACGGTGGACCTCGCATCGACGGCCAGGTGCTCGTCTACCCGGTCGTCGACGACGACCTGGATGCTCCGAGCATGCAGACGTACCGGGACGGTCCGCGGATCACCCGAGACGACCTCGCCTACTACCTGCGGATGTATCTGGGAACGGTGCAGGCGCGTCGTTCGCCGTACGTCCTTCCGGGTCACGCGAAGTGGCTGGGTGAGCTACCACCCACGGTCCTGGCAGTCGCCGGACACGACCCACTGCGCTCCTCGGAGCAGAAGTTCGGGCGCCGCCTCGAGGCGGCCGGCATAGAGGTGACGGTGCAGGTCGACCCAGAACTGGTCCATGGCTGGATCGACTTCGCGCCCCGGGTCCCGTCCGCCGACCGCGCCTTCTCCCGGCTCACGCAGACCATCAACGATCTCATCCATCGGGGACACGCCGCGGCCTGACGCCGGGGTCCACATCAGGAGGTATTCATCCATGTCACGCACATCCATCCGGGCCCGGTTCCCCGTCGCCGCCGTCGTCCCAGCCGCGGTTCTGCTCGCCGCAGCAGCGGCGTGCTCGACCGACAGCGACGACGGCTCGAGCGACGCCGCGGGCGGCAAGGCCGACACGGTCCAGTTCGTCAACCCGCTGCCGAAGTACCCTTCATGGCGCACGCTGGGCGACTGCATGAAGGACGAGGCCGACAAGCGGTCGGTGAAGCTGCAGGAGTCCGGGCCGAGCGGCTCGGGTGACGATCCGAGCGCCATGATCCAGAAGCTGCAGCAGGCGATCGCGAACAAGGTCGACGGCATCGTCACGATGCCGATGAGCGAGGCGTTCACGCCGCTCCTCAAGCAGGCTCAGTCCAAGGGCATCGTGACCGGAACGCTGTACGGCCCGGGTGGGCCGGAGAGCGGCGCCGACGTCAACGCCGGTCCGGACTTCGGGGCCCTCGGTGACGCGATCATCGGTGGCATCGCCAACAAGCCGGGCGAGCACGTCGTGGGCCTCGTGGCGGCCTCCAACACCGACCTCGGCAAGGCGTGGATGGACGGCGTGAAGGGTGCCGTCAAGAAGTACGACAACGTCAAGATCGCCGGTGAGGTCTACACGGGCGACGACGCCGCCAAGGCCCTGCCACAGGTCAATGCCCTGCTGACCGCGCACCCCGACATCACGGACATCGCCACGCACATGGGCACCGTCACGCCGGGAGCGGCTGCGGCGATCAAGGCCAAGGATCGCGTCGGCAAGACCTTCATCGTGGTCATCGGCGAGGACAACGGAGGCGCCGAGGCTCTGTCCAACGGCACCGCGCGGTCGGCCGTCATGCAGGACGTGTGCGGTCTCGGCAAGGACATCCTCGACGGCGTCCTCGATGTTGCAGAGGGCAAGAAGGCGGCCCCGGTTCCTGTCAAGGTGGCAGTGGTCGACAAGGACGAGGTGAAGGCCTACATCGCGAAAGGCTGGGTCTGATGGGTGATGAACAGACTCCTGTGCTGCGTCTCAGGGGCGTGTCGAAGTTCTTCGGGTCCGTCATGGCGCTCGAGGATCTGGCGCTCGATGCGTATGCCGGGGAGGTGCACGCGGTCGTCGGCGACAACGGTGCCGGGAAGTCGACCGCGATCAAGATCATCACCGGCATCCACGAGGCCGACGACGGGGAGATCATGATGCAGGGCCGGCGGATGGCCCTGCGCCGCTCGGCGGCGGACACGAAGGAGCGCGGAGTGTCCGTGGTCTACCAGGACCTCGCACTCGTCGAGTGCCTGGACATCGCGCAGAACATGGCGCTCGGCAACCTTCCGCGGAAGCTCGGCATGGTGCTCGACCGCAAGCGCATGGAGCGGGATGCCGCTCAGGTGCTGCGCGAGCTCAAGGTGCGGGTCGGCGACGTCCGTACGCCGGTCGGGCTGCTCTCCGGAGGCCAGCGTCAGGTGGTCGCGATCGCGCGTGCCGTCCGAATGGACAAGCCGCTCATCCTGCTCGACGAGCCCACCGCGGCTCTCGGTGTTCAGGAGACCGCGCACGTCGGCGAGATCATCGATGGGCTCCGGGCCGCGGGCAAGGCCGTGATCTGCGTCAGTCACGACCTCGACTTCGTGTTCAAGCACGCCGACCGTGTGACGGTGCTGCGCCTCGGACGGACGGTGGGTTCGAGACTCGTCGCCGACACCACGCGAGCCGACGTCGTCGGCCTGATCACCGGTGCGATCGCGGGCGACACCGTGACGACGGAGGTCGCGTGATGAGCACCGTGATGTCACGCCCAGGACGTACCGCCCAGACCGAGAACCCCAGGGAGGCGCCTCACGTGGACGACAAGAGGTCACGACGAGACCGGCTGCGCAGTGTCATGGCGCGTCAGGAGACCACGCTGGTCATGGTGATCCTGGTGATCGGCGCGGCCGCGTCGATCAAGTCCGACCTGTTCCTCAGCGAGGACAACATCACCGAGATCTTCCGCAGCTCTGTCATCTACTTCGTGATGGGCTGCGGCGCGGCGATGCTGATCATCGGCGGCGGCCTGGACTTCTCGGCCGGAGCGGTCTTCACCCTCTCTGCCCTGATGACGAGCAAGATGCTGGTGTCCTCGGTGCCTTGGCCTCTCGCGGTGCTGGGCGGGATTGCACTCGCAGCGCTGATCGGTGTTCTCAACCACCTGGTCATCACCTACTGGCACGTGCCACCGATCATCGCGACGCTGGGCGTGTTCTACATGCTCACGGGCGTGGACAACCTGGTCACCGGCGGCAACGACGTGCTGCCGCTGCCGCAGGTCGTGCAG
The DNA here is from genome assembly GCF_008039565.1 of Aeromicrobium terrae. Lineage (GTDB taxonomy): Bacteria > Actinomycetota > Actinomycetes > Propionibacteriales > Nocardioidaceae > Aeromicrobium > Aeromicrobium terrae. The sequence continues at coordinate 182,458 of NZ_VDUX01000004.1, read as the reverse complement.
GACATCGGCCAGGGCAGCATCCTGGGAGTCCCCAACGTCGTCCTCATCGCCATCGCAGTGGGCCTGCTGTTCTGGTTCCTGCTTGAGTGGACCCGGTTCGGCGTGAATGTCCGCGCCCTGGGCGGGAACCGCCAGGCCGCGGTCGCCAACGGCCTGCGGGTCACGCGCATCGACCTCGCCCTGTACGTCCTGGCAGCCGTCACGGCCGGGCTCGCTGGCATCGTCTACTCGGCTCGCGTCGGTGCCGGGCAGGTGACCGCCGGTGGGACGGGCACGACCCTGATTGTCATCACCGCCGTTCTAATCGGCGGAATCAGCCTGATGGGAGGAATGGGCTCGATCCAAGGCGTCGCGATCGGCGCACTGCTCCTGTCCCTCATCGACAACGCCCTGGTCCTGTCGGAGATCCCACCCCAGTACAACAGCATCGTCATCGGGACGATCCTCGTCAGCGCCGTCGCCGTCGACCACCTTCGTCGCGAGCGCATCTTCCGCAAGCGCTGACGCCTCGCTTCTCACCAGCCACCGTCACATCTGACCTCGATTCGATCGGAGAACCATCATGCAGGTCGCCATCGCCCTCTACCCCGACTTCACCTCGCTGGATGTGATGGGCCCGTACGAGGTGTTCGCCCGCCTCCCCGAGACGGACGTCGTGTTCGTCGCCGAGAACCCCGGCGCTATCGTCAACGACCTGAAGGGGGTTTCCGTCAACGTGGTCAACGGCCTGGACGACGTGACGAACCCGGACGTCGTCCTGATCGGCGGTGGGCCCGGCCAACGCGCCAACATGGCCGACGGCAGGCTCCACGAATGGCTGCGAACGGTCGACCGTACGAGCACATGGACGACCTCCGTGTGCACGGGCACGCTCATCATGGCTGCTACGGGCCTACTGAAGGGAAGGTCGGCGACCTCGCACTGGGGCGCGCTCGACCAGCTGCCCGCCTTCGGCGTGACGCCGTCGCACGAGCGGGTGGTGTTCGACGGGCACTACGCGTCCGCAGCAGGAGTGTCCGCGGGGATCGATCTTGCTCTCACCTTGTCTGGGCGGATGCTGGGCGACGAGGTGGCGAAGACCGTCCAACTCATCATTGAGTACGCCCCTGAGCCTCCGTACGACTCGGGATCGGTCTCGACCGCATCGCCTGTGACCCTCGAGAACGCCAAGCGCGTCCTGGGCGGGAGGTTCGACGCTGCTTAGGCGGATGGGCAAGCCCCATGCTGACTCAAGCAGCTTCAGAGTCGTCGCAGGGCCAGGGTGGCGTGCCGTACCTGTTGTCGGCGATCCGGATGCACGAGCCCGGGTACACGTCGGCCACCGAGATCGACCGCGCATGGTCTGAGCTCCGGTCATCCGATGGGACCCTCGCGTTGAGTGACGTGATCGGCCTGGATACGGTCCGCACCATCGGCATCTCGATGTGCGAGGAGTTCGAGAAGCCGTTGTAAGCCCGCCGTCACACCTGCTCGAACGAATGGTCGACTCGGCTTGCTCGACAAGACCGGCCACGGCTTCTACCCCACCAGGAGGCGTGATGACGTAGGAGCTGTCCTACGACTACCGCGCGATCCTTGTGGCCGTGCGAGACCGTGCTCGCCCTAGACTGACCCACGAAGGGGAGCGAAGGGCATCACCGCATTCGTGGTCGAGAAGTCCGACCCAGGCATTTCGCTCGTGTCCTGGAGAGAAGAAGATCGGCATCAAGCGATCGCCCACCGGCGAGGTATACCTCGAGGACGTGCATATCCCTGCCGACCGCAATCTCGGTGGATCTCAATCGAGAATCTGATCAACGAGGAAGACGGCTGCCAGTGCTGCCATGCAGAGGGCGGCGACAGCCCACAGCAGGAGGGGAAAGGCGCTCAGGACGCGTGGTCGTGCGCCGAGGCCCTCGTTCGATAGCACCGTGCGAAGGACGAGGTATCGCCAGTGGCCGACTACCAAGACAATGCCTATGAGCAGGAACACGGTTAGAACGACGAGGTAGCCCGTGACGTCGACTTGCACGAGCAGTGCCCTGGCACCGAGCAGATCCACGACAGCAAATGAGAGGCTGGTGCGCTGCCAAGAGAGCGCAGTCCTCTCAGCCTGCGCACCCTGTTGTCCGAGAGATGTGCTCATGAGACGACCAGACCGGTCGCGATGAGGAGACCCGCGATGCCGACACCGATTCCGATTGGGCCAGCCAGGTGGGGGGCTGGTAGGGGCAGGCCACGGCGCAGTGCCTTCTCGGCAGCCATCCAACCGAACCAGGCCTGCACCGGCGCGAGCATCCCGAGCACGATCAGTACGAGTGCAGCGGTCAGTCGAAGGCCGCTGACGATGGGAACGTCGAAAGCTTCCAGCGCGACGCCGGCGGCGACAAGGGCGAGTGACGTGCGGATCCAGGCAAGGAAGGTGCGTTCATTCGCTAGCGTGAATCGGACATCCGGCTCCGAACCGCTGCCGTAGACGGACCGCGGGAAGCGCTGCCGTGGCGTGGTGTTGGAAGTCATTCAGTCATCCTGTTTCGGTTCGAAGGCGGAGGCCTTCCGCCTGGGCTATGGAAGGGCGTGGCTCTCTGTCGATTCGGTCGCGTCGGACAGGTTCGGCTGGTCGGCGAGTCGGCGGTACGCCAGCTCGAGACGCTCGTCCGCCTCGATCGCGGCATCGAGCAGGCTCAGTCCCTTCTCCATGCGCCCCTGCACCGCGCGGTGCCATCGCTGCAGGTTCTCGATGCTCAGCTCGAGGAAGCGCTGCGCCTGAGGCGTGAGAGGCGAGGTCGGGGTGATGGCATAGATGTCGCGCAACGGCGGAGGCTCGATCGCGAGCAGGGTGGCTCCTCGTCGGCGGGCCGCCATCGCCTGGCGGGTGGGCAGCAGGGCCGCTCCGGCTCCGGTCGCCAGAAGCGGGAGCAGGTCGCCGGCTTCGCTGATGTCCACGACGATCTCCGGCTCGACGTCGTACTCGTCGCGGATCCGGGCGAGGTAGTCGCGACCGAAGCCACGGTCGACCACCATCGGCAGGCCGGCGAGCCGCTCGACGGGAACAGGGTTGGGTAGGTCCAAGCGCCACCCCGGCGGGAGCGCCAGCACGATCTCGCCCTGTCCGATGTGCTGGCAGGCGATCCCTTGCCGCGAGACGGGACTTACGGTGTAGGCGAGCTCGGCGGCACCGGACCGGATCAGGGTGACGATCTCGTCGGTGTCGCCGTCGTGCTGGGTGAGCCGGACCGTGATCTTGGGATGCTTGCGGCGGAAGTCGCCGACCCAGGCGGCGAGGAAGCTCGACGTCAGCGAGGCCGAGATGGCGATGTCGACACGGCCGCCTTCGAGCCCGCGGTAACCGGCGGCGACCTGACGGGCCTGCGCCACGTCGCGCAGGACCTGCCGGGCCGGCCCGACGAGCGCCTCGCCGGCGGGTGCCAGGACGAGGCCGCGCCCGACGCGGCGGAACAGTTCGACCTCCAGGTCGGCCTCGAGGCGCCGGATGATCTGCGACAGCGAGGGTTGAGCGAGGTAGAGGGCTGAGGCGGCCCGGGTGATGCCGCCGTGGTCGACGACGGCCAGGAAGCACTCGAGCTCGCGGACGTTCATGGGGTGATCCAAGGTCCAGGTCCGGGGGACGTCAAGTTCCCAGCTCGTCCGGGGCGTTCGCTCCTGCATGCGGAACGACCATCTCCTCGACCGGATCGACGCCGTCGAGGACGAACGGGAGGGACGGCACCTGGAAGCGTCGGCCTCTCCAGTCGACCCCGGTGGTGAGGATCGACCCGGCCGCGACGTCGGGAGATGAGGCGACGTCGCTGTACCGGCGGACGGCGGCTGCGACGAGCCCGGCCTCGCCGAGCCACCGGAGGCAGTCGTCGGTGGTGCGCGTGCCGAGCACCTCGCTGATCTCGGTGAGGAGCTCTCGCCGGTGCGCCACGCGTGACGGGTTGTCGCGGAAGCGGGGGTCCTCGGTCATCCACGACTTCCCGATCAGCTCGCACAGGCGAGCGAAGTGCGTCGTCGTGTACGCCGACAGCACGATGAGACCGTCGGCCGTCGTCACCAGGTCGGCCGCCGGTGCCGCGGTGGCCTGGCCGTTGCCCTTCCGGCGCGGCTCGGTGCCGGTCATCGCCCACTCGCCCCACATCGCCGACTGCATGTGGATGGCGACGTCGACCAGGGAGACGTGGGCGACCCCTCCTTCGCCCGTCCGCTCGCGTCGCAGGAGCGCCGCGAGCACCGCCTGCACGACCGCGTAGCTCGCACCGACGTCGGCGACGGGGAAGCCGATGCGCTGCGGATCCCCGTCGGGCTCCCCGGTCACCCACATCATGCCGCTCTCGGCCTGGGCCGCGATGTCCAGGCCCGGCCGGTTCTCGGACGGGCTTCCGGGCGTGAATCCGGAGACGGAGACGTAGACCAGGTCGGGTCGGCGGCCCAGGAGCGCATCCGGTCCGAGCCCGAGGCGGTCCATGACGCCCGCGCGCAGGTTCTGCACGACCGCGTCGGCGGCATCGACGAGATCGAGCGCCCGGGCGCGGTCGTCGGCGTCCTTGAGGTCGAGCACGACGGATCGCTTGCCCCGGTTGTACGCGGCGACGATGCCCTCGCCGTACGCACCGATCGTGCGCGCCTGGTCCCCGGCGGGCGGCTCGACCTTGACCACGTCGGCGCCGAGGTCCGACAGGATCTGGGTGGCCGCGGGCGCAGCGATGTAGTGACCGAACTCGACGATGCGCAGCCCTGCCAGCGGTGCGGACATGGATCTCCTCACTCCCCGGTGAACTCGGGCGCTCGGCGCTCGATGAACGCCCGTGCGGCGGCGCGCGCGTCCTTGCTCCGAGCGCTCTCGACCATCCGGGGCACCTCCGCTCGAAGGTAGTCGGTGAGGGTCGACGTCATGGCGTCGGCAACATTCAGTTTGGCGAGTCGCATGGCCAGCGGAGCCTGTCGGGCGAGCTTCGTCGCCAGCTCGTGGACCCGCCCGGGCAGGTCGTCGGTCGCCTCGGTGAGGAGCCCGATCGCAGCGGCCTCGGCTCCGGTCAGCCGTCGGGGGTCGAGGAGGAGGGAGCGAGCCCGAGCCGGGCCGACGGCGCGGGACAGCAGCCAGGCGCTGCCGAGGTCGCCGGAGACCCCGGCGCTCACGAACGCCGTGACCAGCACCGCGTCCGAGCTGGCCACCTGGAGGTCGGTCGCGAGCGCGATCGACAGACCGGCGCCGGCGCAGGCGCCGTCGACGGCGGCGATCGTCGGCTTCGGGAACGTCACGAGTCGCTCGGTCACCGTGCTGGCGACGGCGAGCCGCTCGTGGTCGTCCTCGAGGGAGCGTCCGCGCAGAGTCCTGGTCTCCTGCGCGGACCGTTCGTCCGAGCTCACGCGGGCCAGGTCGGCGCCGACGGAGAAGTCGCCACCCGCGCCCGTGAGCACCAGGACCCGGGCGTTCGCGTCGTCGCGCACCTGCTCCAGCGCGTCGAGCAGGCCGGTCACCAGGTCCCACGAGGCGGCGTTGCGGCGGGTGGGACGGTTCAAGGTGACCGTGGCGATCCCGTCGCTCGTCCGGACGAGGACCGGTGGCGCCGGATCGGGCGCAGAGGAAGCCATCGAGGACCTTTCACGGTGGATGAGCGGCGGCGTCGAGGGGCCGCGGAGACCCATCGTCCGAACTGCGACATCGATGCGTCAAAGAGCAAAACCGACGGCTATGCATTGGTGGAGACAATGAGTCATGTATTGCCGAACGCAATATGTCGGGGTGCGTTCTCGTCTTTGACGCGTTGTGTCGGCCGGTAGTGGACTGAGCGGCACCGCTCGCCCGGTGTCTCGGGGCACCGCCGGGCCGTGTTCCCGACAAGGAGATCAGCATGAACGTCATTCCGACCGCTGGACGTGCGCGGATCGCTCTCGTAGCCGCCCTGACGGCCCTGGCTCTGCTGGCCACGGCGTGTGGCTCGAGCGACTCCGGCTCGTCGTACCCGCGACGCGATGTCCAGGTCATCGTCCCGTACCCGGCCGGCAGCGGCATCGACACCACGACGCGCGCTCTCGTCGACATCATCAACGACGACGGCGACTTCGGCCACCGGCTGCAGGTCGTGAATCGTGAGGGTGGAGCGGGCTCGGTCGGCACCACGGCCATCCTGAACGCGAAGCCGGATGGGTACACGATCGGCGTCGTCCCTGACGGGCCACTGACGTTGGTTCCGCAGACGGAGGACGTCTCCTACGACCCGGACAAGCTCACCGTGCTGAACGAGCTCATCGCCGGCCCGATCATGTTCGTCGTGCCCGGCGGGTCGCCGTTCAAGGACCTCGGTGACCTCGTGGACGCGGCGAAGGCCCATCCGTCCTCGATCACGATCGGCGAGGGTCCGCTCAACTACCGCATCCCGGCCGACCTGCTCGAGCAGAAGGCCGGTGTGAAGCTCAAGCGCGTCAAGTTCGACGGTGACCAGGCGACGACGACCGCGCTCCTGGGCAAGAATGTGGACGTGGGTGTCATGCAGCTGGCGAGCGCCTTGCCGCAGCTGTCGTCCGGAAAGCTCCGCGCGCTCGGCATCACGTCCGCCGACACGGTCGACCTCGTGCCCGACGTCCCGACCTTCAAGAGCCAGGGCATCGACGTCGAGTGGCTGGCGTACAACACGCTGATCGCGCCGGAGGGCCTGAAGGCCGACGTCAAGGACAAGCTCGCCTCGACGTTCGAGAAGGCCTTGAAGAGTGACGCCTTCGCCAAGGCGGCCAAGAAGCTCGGCCTGATCGTCAGCGCCGCCCCGCCGGAGGAGGCCGCGAAGCACCTGAAGGACAAGGCCGCGAACGCCAAGCAGGTTCTCGGGTCCAGCAAGTGAGCAGTGCCGCTCGGCCCGGAGGCGAGACCTCCCGGCGGTCACCGATCTCCGTGGAGTCGGTGACCGCCGGGGCGCTCCTCGTCGTCGGTGTCGCGTACGGCGTCGGAGCGCTCAACGAGGGCTTCGGGTCGGTGCACGACACGGGTGCGGGCTTCTTCCCGTTCCTGGTCGCGGTGATCCTGGTGCCCGCCGCCGCCTTCGTCCTGGTCCAGGAGCTCCGGGGCACCGCGACGTCGGCGCCTGCGGACGAGGACGAGGAGGACTTCCAGGGAGAGGTCCACTGGCCTCGCATCGGCGGCGTCCTCGTCGCCTCGGCGGTGGTCCCGGCGGTCGGCGACGACGTCGGTCTGGTCACCACGTTGTCGGTGGCGATGATCGTCATCGCGAAGATCATGGGCCTGAAGGGCTGGTGGGCGCCCGTCGCCCTCGGCGTCGCGTTCGGCGTGGCGACGTGGCTCATCTTCGTGCAGTGGCTCTACGTCCCCCTCCCGGCCGGCCGCCTCGGTCTAGCCTGAGGACGACCCGTGATCAACGACCTCGCCGGCGGCTTCGCCGCCTTCGCCGACCCCACATACCTGCTGCTCGCCCTCGCGGGCGTCGTCCTCGGCACCTTGGTGGGCGTCCTGCCGGGCATCGGCCCGATCGGGGCGATGTCCGTGCTGCTCGGCATCACGACCCAGGTGGGTCCGACCGGGTCGCTGATCCTCTTCGCCGGCATCTACTTCGGCTCGACGTACGGCGGCTCCACCACGTCCATCCTGCTGAACGTGCCGGGCGAGGCGTCGTCGGTCGTGACCGCGATCGACGGCAACCAGATGACGCGCCGGGGCCGGGCCGGCCCAGCCCTGACCATCGCGGCGATCTCGTCCTTCGTCGCCGGGACGATCTCGATCGTCGGGCTCATGCTCTTCGCCCCGACGCTCAGCTCGGTCGCGGTCAAGCTGGGGCCGCCCGAGTACATGGCGCTGTGCCTCGCCGGCCTCGTCCTGCTCGCCGCGCTGTCGAACGGCTCGGCCGCCAAGTCCGTCGTGATGATCTGTGCGGGACTGGCGGTGGGCACCGTCGGCATCGACCCGGCCGACGGAGACCTGCGGTTCACGCTCGGGACCACGACGCTCGCCGAGGGGTTCAGCTTCATCGCCCTGGTGATGGGGGTCTTCGGGATCGCCGAGGCCCTGACGATGGCGGGGCGACGCTGGTCTCCGGAACGCGTCAGCGCGCCCCGTCTGCGCGAGCTGCTGCCGAACCGGGAGGAGACACGTCAGGCGGCGCCCGCGGCCCTGCGCGGATCCCTCATCGGGTTCGGGCTTGGTCTCGTGCCCGGACCGGCCGCCGTGCTGTCGACGTTCGCCTCCTACGTCACCGAGAAGAAGCTGTCCCGGCACCCGGAGAAGTTCGGGCGCGGAGCGGTGGAGGGGGTCGCGGGCCCCGAGGCCGCGAACAACGCCGCGGCCGGGGCGGCGTTCATCCCGCTGATGGTGCTCGGCATCCCGTTCGCCCCGACGATGGCGCTGGTGCTGGCGGCCCTGCTGCTCAACGGCATCGTGCCGGGGCCCACCTTCGTCGACGACCAGCCGGAGATGTTCTGGACCGTCATCGCCGCCATGTATATCGGCAACCTGATGCTGCTGGTGCTGAACCTGCCGCTCGTGGGCCTTTTCACCCGTCTGCTCGCGGTGCCGCCTCAAGCCATGATGCCGTTCATCATCGGTCTTTGCGTCGTCGGCGTGTACGCCGACGGGAACTCGATGTTCGACGTCGTAGTGATGCTCGTCGCCGGTCTACTCGGCTTCCTGCTGCGACGATCCGGCTTCAGCATGGCCGCGTTCGTACTGGCGGTTGTTCTGCAGCCAACGCTGGAAACGTCTCTGCGCCAGACCGTGGCGTACTCGGACGGAAATGCGACGTACTTACTCGGTCGACCTGTCGCAATGGTCATCGTGGCGGCCGCGGTGTTAACGCTGGTCGCCAGTGCGGCGCGTGCGCTGCGCAATCGTCGGCGGCCCAATGTCATATCTGCTGACCAATCATCGCAGCCGACCTCTCAGCCGCCACGCCAGTAGTTCAACGGCTTGGGATTGCCGCGGCACGACTCGATGATCTCCCAAAGAATCAACCTTCAGATGCCCACCAGGAGGGCTGGTCGTCTCGGAATAGACCAGTCGACGAGGTCAATCTTCTATGACCCGGGCGCAAAAGCCGCTAGGCGCAAGCAATCGTGCGACCAGACGGCGGCCTGTCTCGTCGTCATAGACGCAACAGCCGAAGCGACTTGACGACGAGGGCCGCCAGCGACGAAGCCGAACGCGAGCTAGTGACCATAGCCCCAGCCATCCTGAAAGGGCTTCGTAGGAGCGTCACCGTCTTGACAGACGGGGTCGGAGACCCATAATGGGGGAATGACCCAAAAGGTAGAAAGTCCCGAAACGGTCGGGCGCTGGTGGGCGCTGGCTGCTCTGGCGTTCTCAATGCTCACCGTCGGGCTCGACATGACGGTCCTCAACGTCGCGCTTCCGACGCTCGCAAGCGAACTGGATGCATCCACCAGCGAGATGCAGTGGTTCGGTGCCTCCTTCACCCTGGTGCTGGGAGCATTGATCATCCCGATGGGAGGGCTTGGGGACCGACTTGGACGCAAGCGGCTCCTGCTTGGCGGACTCGTCCTGTTTGGCATCGCATCGGCCGCCTGCGCGTTCGCCGAGTCGGCCGGCGACTTGATCGTGGCGCGCGCTGTCCAGGGGATCGGTGGGGCAGCCATGATTCCGTTGTCGCTAGCTATGTTGCCTGTGCTGTTCGCTGATCGCGATGAACGGATGCGCGCCATGAACATCTGGGTGACTTGCAGCGCCGTCGGGCTCCCGCTGGGCCCTATCGTCGGAGGCTGGTTGTTGGCCCACTTCGCCTGGGGTTGGGTGTTCCTGATCAACGCCCCAATGGTTGCGGTCGGCGTCCTCGCCCTGGCGATCTTTCTTCCCGAGACGAGGAGCGAGAAGTCTCAGCCGGTCGATTTGCCTGGCATCGTGCTGTCGTCTGCTGCGCTGGTCTCTGCGACGTTCGGGCTGATCAGGGCCGGCGACGAGGGCTGGTCGGATGTGACGGCCCTGTGCACGATCGCGACGGGCGTGGTCGTGCTTGTGGGCTTCGTCTTGTGGGAGCGCCGTTCGATCCATCCCGTCGTCGATCTGTCGCTGTTCCGAAGCCGAGAATTCATGGTGGGCACGACGCTGTCGACAGTTGCGAACTTCGCATTGTTCGGTTTGTTGTTTGTGATGCCGCAATACTTCCAGGACATCGGTGGTTCGGATCCCCTTGAGACTGGCATACGACTACTGCCCATGATCGGCGGCATGATGGTCGCCACCCGAGTTGGACCGCGGCTAGTCAAGAGCGTCGGTCCCCGACTCCTCGTCATCGGTGGCCTCTGCGTGTCGGCGCTCGCCTTTGGCCAGGCAGCAACGACCGATATCGGCACCAGCTTTGCCTTCACGGCAAGCTGGATCACGCTGCTGGGTGTCGGCATTGGTCTAGTCATGCCCGCCTCCATGTCGATCGCCATGGGCGCTCTGTCTGTTGACCGGGCCGGCGCTGGCGCCGGTCTTCTGCAAGCGCTCCGACAGATCGGCGGGACGGTCGGAGTTGCCATTCTCGGCACGGTCCTGAGCACGGCTTACCACTCGAAGCTCGATGACGGCACCGTGCCGGCAGCAGCCGAGGGCGCGGTGCGCCCCGGCATTGGCGTGGCGGTCAACTTCGCGTACGGGATCGGCGACAACGCCTTGGTGACGACCGTTAAGGGAGCGTTCGTGCACGGCATGGCGTCCGTATTCCTGGCGTCAGTAGCGATTACAGTGCTGGGCGTCATGCTTGCTGTCTTTGGTCTTCCTCGTCGCGTTTCACGTGCCCCTGGCCCCATCCCGACTGCTTCGACTCCCAATTCGAATGCAGAGGATGGTGAGGTTCGCGTTGACAGGTAGACCGCCGCTCGGTTTGCGCGAGCGAAAGAAGATCAAGTTGCGTCGCAGCGTGCGGGCCGAAGCCCTGCGACTGTTCGCAGCGCAGGGCTACGACGAGACGACGGTCGAGCAAATCGCCGACGCGGCGGACATCTCGACCACGACCTTCTACCGCTACTTTCCGACGAAGGAGGACACGGTTCTCGACGACGAGTACGACTCGCTTGTCGAGCAATGTCTAGGGAGCGAAACTTCGGCGTCCCTGTTCGCGATGGTGATGGCGGCGGTCACGGCGGTAGCCGCCGCTGTCGAAGCAGAACGGGAGACCGCTCTGGCGCGACTCAGGCTCTTCGCCACGGTCCCGGCCTTGAAGGCACGACAAGGTGCGGAAGGCAGCGGAACCAGGGACCTCTACGCTCGACTACTTTCCGAACATTCCGGTCGCCCCGTCGACGACTTCGCACTCCGCATCACCGCCGCTGCGTTGACAGCAGCCATGCTCGAGGCTACCAATCGATGGTCTGACGGTAGCGGTCGAGAGTCTCTGGTGACCCTGATGAATGAAGCCGTGACTGTTCTAGAACCCTTGATCGTCGCACTGTGAGAGAACTTCAGGGCGCGATATAGCTCGTGGGCGGGCGCCTGGATAGTTCGTCGATTCCGGGAGCGACGTCTGATCAATGCTTCTGCTTCGGGTCGAGGGAGGTCGCAGTTGGATGCGTGTGGCTGAGTGGCCGTCAGCACGACCGATGAGGACGTACCGTTGAGGGATCTGCTGTGCGCGGGCACCGCGAGCCTGGGCTGCGCCAGGCCCAAGACAGTGGGTCCGTGGTGGCGACAGTCTGCTGCTGGCGAAGTTCCCACACCGCGGCAACGAGTGGGACGTGCTGAGTACGCCGACATGCTTTGACGGACCCGTCCCGCGGACGCAGCAATTGTGACCCGGTGATCGGGCAGTTCGTGGGCACATTTTGGGCACACCTCGGTGTGAACTGGTGGGATCCGGACAGATAGCTGTGATCCGAACTCATTGGGATTGCAGCATCTTCTGGCTTCTGCGCACGTCGCGAATGGCCGATCTTCGAGTTCAAATCCCACCGCCATCGAGAACCCCCGTCTCCAGCCGGATCGGGGGTTCTCCCATGTCACAGGGTGCGCAGCGCCTTGGTGACCGCTGCGCTGACCGCCTCGGTGTCCGCGTCCGTGCGGAGCACGACCACCGCGGTCTGCTCGGCCGGTGACCGGTCGCGGTCGAGGACGATGGTCATCGCGTGGGCGAAGTCGTCCTCGGGGGTCTTGGTCTCGCCGCGCAGCCAGCGGCGGAGCACGTGGTTGTGTGCGGTGACGACGGCCGCGGCGAGGAGCTCGGCCCGGAGCGCGCCGTCGGGTGAGTCGGCCATCCACGCCGACAGGGCCCGGGCAAACGTCTTCTCGTACTGCCGGATCCCGGCGATCTCCCGCGCCCTGAGCGCAGGCACCGACGAGATGAGCCGGTAGCGGATCCGGGCCTGGTCGCCCTCGCCGACGTAGTAGCGGAGGACGAGGCGGGCGGCTTCGACCACGGCGAGGTCGCGGGTGTCGGGGTCGCTGGCCTCGAGTCGGGCCTGGATGCCGGCGAGCAGCTTCTCGTGCTCGGGGAAGATGACGGCTTCCTTGGATCCGAAGTGGCGGAAGAACGTGGTGCGGCCGACGCCGGCGTGGTTCGCGATGTCGTCGACGGTCGTGTCGTCGAAGCCCTGGGCGTCGAACAGCTCGAAGGCGGAGGTCACGAGACGGTCGCGCGCGGTACTGGGCGGGAGGTCCGGCATCCTTCGACGTTACTTGGTGGTACGGAGTATTGCTAGTACGGTACTCAGTATCAACAGGGAGGGTCAGATGATCGAGCGGATCGGAGTGATCGGTGGCGGGCTGATGGGGTCCGGCATCGTCGAGGTCGCCGCACGGGCGGGGCTGGACGTCGTGGGCGTCGAGGTCTCGGCCGATGCGGCCAAGGCGGCGGAGGCGCGGGTCGAGGCGTCACTGCGCCGGGCGGAGAGTCGCGGCAAGATCGCGGCCGACGAGGTCGCGGCGGTCTTGGACCGGATCCGCTTCGTCGACGACCTGGAGGCCCTGGCCGACCGTCGCCTGGTGGTCGAGGCGGCCACGGAGGACGAGTGCACCAAGCTCGACCTGTTCCGCCGGGTCGGACAGATCCTCACCGACGACGACGCGATCCTCGCGTCCAACACGTCGTCCATCCCGATCGTGAAGCTCGGCGCCGTCTCCGGCCGCGCCGACCACGTCATGGGCGTCCACTTCTTCAACCCCGCCCCGGTGATGAAGCTCGTCGAGCTCATCCCGTCGCTCACCACCGCGTCAGCCACGATGGACCGGATGCGGTCGTTCGTCACCGACGAGCTCGGCAAGGAGCCCATCGAGGCCACCGACCGCGCCGGATTCGTGGTCAACAGCCTGCTCGTGCCGTACCTGCTCTCGGCGATCCGGATGTACGAGGCCGGCTACGCGTCGGCGGCCGACATCGACCGCGGCATGGTCCTCGGCTGCGGGCACCCGATGGGCCCGCTCGCCCTGAGCGACCTGATCGGCCTGGACACCGTCCGCGCCATCGGCATCTCGATGTACGAGGAGTTCAAGGAGCCGCTGTACTCGCCGCCGCCGATCCTCGACCGCATGGTCGAGGCCGGACTGCTCGGCAAGAAGGCCGGCCACGGGTTCTACCCCTACCAGGAGAAGTGATGACGTACGAGCTGTCCGAGGACCACCGCGCGATCCGCGAGGCCGTCCGGTCCGTCTGTGAGAACAAGATCGCACCGTACGCCGCCGACGTCGACGAGCACGCGCGCTACCCGCAGGAGGCGCACGACGCGCTGGTGGCGTCGGACTTCCACGCCGCCCACGTCCCTGAGGAGTACGGGGGAGCGGGTGCGGATGCGCTCGCGAGCGCGATCATCGTGGAGGAGATCGCGCGGGTCGACGTCTCGGCCTCGCTGATCCCCGCGGTCAACAAGCTCGGGTCGCTGCCGGTGCAGCTCGCCGGCTCCGAGGAGCTCAAGCAGAAGTACCTCGGCGCCCTGGCGCGCGGCGAGGGCAGCTTCTCCTACTGCCTGACCGAGCCCGACGCCGGCTCCGACGCGGCGAACCAGCAGACCACCGCCGTCCGCGACGGCGAGGAGTGGGTCATCAACGGCACCAAGCGCTGGATCTCCAACGCCGGCGTCTCGGAGTTCTACACCGTGCTCGCCCAGACCGACCCGTCCAAGGGCAGCAGGGGCATCACCGCGTTCGTCGTCGAGAAGTCCGACGCGGGCATCTCGTTCGGCGCCCCGGAGAAGAAGCTCGGCATCAAGGGCTCGCCCACCTGCGAGGTCTACCTCGAAGATGTGCGGATCCCCGCACAACGCATCATCGGCGAGGTCGGCGAGGGCTTCTCGATCGCCATGCGCACGCTCGACCACAGCCGCATCGCGATCGCCGCGCAGGCCGTCGGCGTCGCCCAGGGCGCCCTCGACTACGCGCTCGGCTACGCCCAGGAGCGCACCCAGTTCGGCAAGCCGATCGCCGACTTCCAGGGCCTGCAGTTCATGCTCGCCGACATGGGCATGAAGATCGAGGCCGCCCGCCAGCTCGTCTACGCCGCGGCCGGCCGGTCCGAGCGCGGCGAGCCGGACCTGACGTTCTTCGGCGCGGCCGCGAAGTGCTTCGCGTCCGACACCGCCATGCAGGTCACGGTCGACGCGGTGCAGGTCCTGGGCGGCTACGGCTACAGCCGCGACTACCCCGTCGAGCGCATGCTCCGCGACGCCAAGATCACCCAGATCTACGAGGGCACCAACCAGGTGCAGCGCATCGTCATGGCCCGCCAGCTGCTGGCCGGGGTGCAGTCGACCCTCTAGGGGACGATGAGTCGCAGGATGCGGCCGCAGTTCGCGGCCACCGCGTCGAGCGCGCTCAGATCCCCGGTGAGGAAGGCGCCGAGCGCCTGCTCGAACATCCCGTCGTACATCGCGTAGGCCAGCGGCGAGTCGACCACGGGGTCGCGGCCGCGCAGCTCGGCGTAGCGGGTGACGATCGTCCAGATCATGCGCTCGAGCAGGCCGTCGATCTCCTGGATGACGGGGGTCAGCTCGGCCTGGAACATGCTCTGGTTGCGCAGGTCGTACCAGAGCCGGTGCATCGAGGCCTCGTCGCGCAGCGTGTCGGCCATGGCTGCGCAGAACCGCTCGTCGAGCTCGTCCGCGGTCTGTGAGGTGGCCACGATGTCGTCGTACTGCGTGGCGCACTCGCTCTTGTACTGCCGGACGCAGTGCTGGATGAGGTCGTTCTTGTCCTGGAAGTAGTAGTGCAGGACGCCGTGCGAGAACTCCGACCGCTGGGCGATGTCGCGCAGCCCGGTGTTGGCGTACCCGCGCTCGGCCAGGGTCTCCAGGGCAGAGGTCGCCAGCTCCTCGCGGCGTCGGCTGAACTTGTCGACGCCGGCGTTCGCGACGCGCTCGCTGTACGTGACCACTGCAGGACCTTTCGTCCGTCGTGCCCAAATTCTAGGCGCGTTCTGAGCGCTGGCACGAATGAACCCATCCTACTGGACACTTGTCAAGAATTCTCTTGCCAAGTGTCCAAAGTTCTGTTCTGCTGTGGGTCAGGTCACAACCACCGAGCAAGGGGAGAACGACATGGCAACGTGCGATCTGAGCGGCCGGAAGGTCCTCATCACCGGAGCGGCCCGCGGTCTGGGCCTGAAGATGGCCGAGACGGTCGCCACGCAGGGAGCCGCTGTCGTGCTGGCCGACGTCGACGCCGAGGCGGGCGCCGCGAGCGCCGAGGCCCTGGCCGACCAGGGGCACAAGGCCGCCTTCGTGCAGCTCGACGTCACCGACGACGCGTCCTGGGAAGCCGCGATGCCCGAGGTGCTCGCCGCGCTCGGCGGCCTCGACGTCCTGGTGAACAACGCCGGCATCGAGATCACCGACCTCCTCGTCGACCTCGACCCCGAGCACGCGCGCCGCATCCTCGACGTCAACGTCCTCGGCACGATGCTCGGCATCAAGCACGCCTTCCGCGCCATGCGCCCCGAGGGGCCGGCGGGCGGCGGCGGCGCGATCGTCAACATCGCGTCGGTCGCGGCCACCATCGCGTTCCCGGGCATCGGCGCCTACTCCGCCTCCAAGTCGGCGGTCGACCGCGTGTCCCGCGTCGCCGCCGCCGAGTCCGGTCGCCTGGGCTACGGCGTCCGGGTCAACACGGTGTGCCCGGGTCTTGTGCCCAACGCCATGGGGGCCCAGCTCGCCAACGACACCGCGGAGCTCGGGCTGTTCGGCTCGCCAGACGAGGCCGTCGGTGCCGTCATCGGCCTGACCCCGTCGGGCCGCCTGGCCACCGAGCAGGACATCGCCGACGCCGTCGCGTTCCTGGCCTCCGACGACTCCGCCTTCGTGAACGGCGTGGCGCTGTCCGTCGACGGCGCCATGGGCATGTGACCCGACACCCGAACTTCCGAGCAAAGGACTGAACATGAGTGACAAGCCCGTCGTCGTCTACGGCGCGTCCGGATACACCGGCCGACTGATCTGCGAGTACCTCCGTGAGTACAACGTGCCGTTCGTGGCCGCCGGCCGCGACGAGGACAAGCTCACCTCCTCGATGGGCGCGAACGTGCCCGGCATCGAGACCGCCGACTACGAGGTCGTCCAGGTCGAGCACGAGGTCGACGCCCTCACCAAGTTGTTCACCGGAGCCTCGGTGGTGCTGAACACCGTCGGTCCGTTCAGCCGGTTCGGCCCCGAGGTCGTCGAGGCCTGCCTCTCGGCCGGGGTCAACTACACCGACACCACCGGTGAGCAGGACTGGGTCATGAAGTGCGCCGACACGTACGGCGAGGACTTCGCGGGTGCGGGCCTGCTGCTGTCGCCCGGCCTGGCGCAGATGTACACGACCGGCGAGATCGCCGCCGAGCTCGCCCTCGAGCAGCCCGGCCTCGACACCCTCGACATCGCGGTCTTCTGGGGCGGCAGCCCGACGATCGCGTCGACACAGACGATCCTCTTCAACGCCGCGCTGTCCGACGCGCACTACCTCGAGCAGAATCAGTACGTGCCGTTCGACCCCGAGGCCGGGCACTACCACCTGAACATTCCCGGTCAGCACGAGGTCGCGCTCGCGCTGCCGTGGGGCGGCACCTCGCACCCGGTCTGGTACAAGAACGATCCCCGCGTGGCCAACGTCCGGGCGCTCGGCGGCGTCTTCAACCGCGGGCTGATGCTCGCCGTGCCGCAGATCGTCGCCGGAGCCATCCAGGCGACCGAGGGCATGGGCGTGGAGGAGAAGTACGCCGCGCTCGCCGCCACGGCGTCGCAGGTGATGAGCGAGATGCCGCCGCGCGAGAACCCGCGCGTCAACAAGTCGATGGACTCCGCGCACGCCTCCGGTCCGCTGGGCCGCGCGCACTGCGTGATCCACGGCAAGGAGAACTACAAGCAGACCGGGCTGCTGCAGGCCTACGCCGCCTACGCGCTGCTCCAGCAGCCGCCGAAGAAGGTCGGCTTCGCCTCGGGCTGCCAGGCGTTCGGGCACCGCGAGCTGCTGGGTCAGCTGCGAAGCTTCGGCCTGGTCTCCGAGCCGGTCCTGACGGTCGGCTGATCACCGGTCATGCACTTCGCCTCGCTCCCAGACGACCGCGCGCGCTCCGTACCTGACGCACCGGCGATCGGCGACGACCGCACGGACCTGACGAACAGGGAGCTCGCCGCCCGCGTCACCGCGGCGGCGGGCACCCTGGCCGACCACGGCGTCGGCCGGGGCGACGTCGTGGCCGTGCAGCTGGACAACCGGGTCGAGCTCGTCGTGGTGCTGTTCGCCGCGTGGCGTCTCGGGGCGACGGTGAACCCGCTCAACCCGGTCCTCACCGGGGCCGAGGCCACGCACCAGGTGCTCGACGCCGGTTCTGTCCTGCTCGTCACCGCCGACGGCACCGGTCCGGTCGCCGACGTCACCACGATCGGGGTCGACGACCTGACGTCGTCGTCGGCGCCGGAGCTCGCCGACCCTTCGGCCGACGACCTGGCGCTGCTGATCTACACGAGCGGCACCACCGGCCGGCCCAAGGGCGTGATGCTGACGCACGCGAACCTCGACGCCATGACCGCGTCGTTCATCGAGTGGCTCGAGGTCACCGAGGCGGACCACAGCATGTTGGTGCTCCCGTTGTTCCACGCGAACGGCATCGTGCTCGGCACGCTCACGCCACTCCGCGCCGGCGGGCAGGTCTCGATCACGGGCAAGTTCTCCCGCGACCGGTTCTTCGCCGACGTCGAGCGGCTGCGGCCGACGTACTTCTCGGCGGTGCCGGCGATCTACGCGATCCTCAGTGCGCTGCCGGAGGACGTCCACCCAGACACGTCGTCCCTGCGGTTCGTGGTGTGCGGTGCGGCCCCGATGCCGGCCGAGCTCATCAGCCGCTTCGAGCAGCGGTTCGACGTCGTGCTGGTGGAGGGCTACGGGCTCTCGGAGACCACGTGCGCGTCGACGATCAACCCGCTCCACGGCCTCCGCAAGCCCGGCACCGTCGGGCTGCCGCTGCCCGGGCAGCAGGTCGCGGTCGTCGACTCGGACGGCCGGCAGCTGCCGGCCGGTGAAGTCGGCGAGGTCGCGATCGCCGGGCCCACGGTGATGGTCGGGTACCTCGGCAAGCCGGAGGAGACGGCGGAGTCGATCGTCGACGGCTGGCTCCGCACCGGCGACGTCGGGCGGTTCGACGAGGACGGCTACCTCGTGCTGGTCGACCGGGTGAAGGACATGATCATCCGCGGCGGAGAGAACATCTACCCCAAGGAGATCGAGTCGGTGCTGTACCAGCACCCCGACGTCCTGGAGGCCGCCGTCGTGGGCATGCCGCACGACGTGCTCGGGGAGGTGCCGGTCGCCTTCGTCGCCCGGCGCCCCGACGCCACCGCGGACGCCGACGACCTGCTCGAGCTCTGCCGGGAACGGCTGAGCGACTACAAGCTCCCGGTCTCCGTCACCCTCGTCGACGAGCTCCCCAAGAACCCCGTCGGCAAGATCGACAAGCCCACGCTCCGCACGACCGTCACGTCCGCCTGAGAGGAACGACCATGGGACTCCCGGCCTCTGATCTGCCTTCGCACGAGCTCGACGACTGGGACGACGACAAGCGTCCGAGGATGGCGGTGGTCCCCGAGGTGGTGGACGACGCGGAGACCGGGGTCGAGGAGATCATCCGGGAGGTCCTGACCCGTCGTCGCGAGTTCGTCGACGCGCTGGTCACCTTCACCGGCGACGAGATCGCCGACCTGGTGGCGGACGCCAGCACCCGCGACCTGCTGGTCTCCAGCATCAGCGAGAACACGCTGCTGCTGATCCAGACGCTCTACGAGGGCAAGGACCCGACGACGGTCGAGGCTCCACCGGGCGCGGTGCAGTACGCGCGCCGGCTGGCGCAGAACGACGTCTCGGTGGCGTCGCTGATGCGGGCGTACCGGTTCGGGCAGGCACGGTTCACCGCGATGTGCCTCGAGGTGGCCGACGGCATGGGGGTGCGGTACGAGGTCTCGGTGATCAGCAACATCGTCACCCGCGTCGCGCTGTTCATCGACCGCATCTGCGACATCGTCGCCCGCGAGTACGAGCAGGAGCGCGAGCGCTGGGTCCGCAGCCGCAGCGGCGTGCGCCAGCACTGGGTGAACGAGGTGCTGACCGGGCAGGTCACCGACGTCTCGCAGATCGAGGGCGTCCTCGGCTATCCGTTGCAGGGCACCCATCTCGCCGTTGAGCTGTGGGCCCCGGGCGCGGAGTCCCGGGCCGACAGCCTCCAGACGTTCGACAAGGTGGCGGCGCACGTCACCCGGACGCTCGGTCCGCACACCCCGCACCTGCTCGTCACGACGGGTGAGCACGAGGGCCGTGCGTGGTTCGCGACCCGCGCCGCGCACCGGTTGTCGACGGAGGACCTCGCGCGGTGGCTGCGCGAGCAGGACCTCAACGTCCGGATCGCGATCGGCGACCCGCACGCCGGTCTCGAGGGGTTCCGGCGCAGCATCCGGCAGGCGTCCCGGGCCAAGCAGCTCGCGTCGTCACACCCGACGCGCACCGCCGTGGCGTTCGCCGACGTCGCCGCGGTCGCGCTCATGCGCGACGACGACGTCGAGCTCGAGGACTTCGTCCGACGTGTCCTGGGCGGGCTGGCCGAGCCGTGCGAGCGCAACGAGGGACTGCGGGAGACGCTGCTCGTCTTCCTCGAGCTCGGTGGCGACCACGCCCAGGCGGCCGAGCGGCTGCACGTGCACCGCAACACGATCCGCTACCGCGTCGAGCAGGCGCTCCAGTCGATCGACCCGGACGCCCCGCGACTCGCGAACAGCCGCGACGCCATGCTGGCGCTCAGCATCCTCGACTGGCGCCGCGACCTCTGCGGTGGCGGCGACGCGGTCACACCTTCTCGTAGAGAGTGACGACGCACGCGCTGCCCAGCCCCAGGTTGTGCTGCAGCGCGAGACGCGCGCCGTGCACCTGGCGGTCGTCGGCCTGGCCGCGGAGCTGCCACACGAGCTCGGCGCACTGGGCCAGTCCGGTGGCACCGAGCGGGTGTCCCTTCGACAGCAGGCCGCCGGACGGGTTCGTGACGACCCGGCCGCCGTACGTGTTCTCCCCCTCGAGGATGAACTTCTCGGCCGTGCCGTCCGGGGTGAGACGCAGCGACTCGTAGGCGAGGACCTCGTTGGCGGTGAAGCAGTCGTGCAGCTCCACGACGGGGATGTCGAGCGGGTCGACGCCGGACTCCTCGTAGACGGCGTCCGCCGCACGGCGGGCGATGCCGGCGCCCACCAGGGCCCGCGGGTCGCCGTCGAAGGTGTCCGGCTGGTCCGACGTCATGGCCTGCGCCTTGATGCGGACCGACGTGTCGAGCCCGTGCCGCCGGGCGAACTCCTCGCTGCAGAGGACGGCCGCCGCCGCCCCGCAGGTCGGCGGGCAGCACTGAAGACGGGTCAGGGGACCGTGGATCGTGGGGGACTCGAGCACGTCGTGGACGGAGACCGGGTCGGTGAAGACCGCGTAGGGGTTCGCAGCGGCGTGCCGGCGCGACTTCACCGAGATCAGGGCCAGCGTCGCGGGGTCCATGCCGAACTCGTCGATGTACGCCCGGCCGGCATTGCCGAAGAACTGCGCCGCGGTGGGGACGCCGTCGGCCTCGCCCTGGTGGTCGGCGCGCGCCTCGTTGAAGAGCCGCAGCGCGTCCGGCCGGTCGGTGAAGACGGACGCCAGGGCTCCGGGGGTCATCTGCTCGAAGCCGAGGGCCAGCACGCAGTCGGCCGCACCGGAGGCGACGGCCTGGCGGGCCAGCCACAAGGCGGACGAGCCGGTCGCGCAGTTGTTGTTGACGTTGACGATCGGCATGCCCGCCGGCCCGAGCCGGTACAGCGCCGCCTGGCCGGAGACCGAGTCGCCGTAGACGTAGCCGACGAAGGCCTGCTGCACGTCGGCCAGGCCGATGCCGGCGTCGCCCAGGGCGCGACGGGCCGCCTCGGCCCCCATGACGTCGTACGGGTCGCTGCGTCCGGGCTTGGAGAACGGGATCATCCCCACGCCCACGACGTGCACGGCTGCGGCGTTCATCGCGTCACCTTCATCTGCTCACCTTCGCGCCTCGTCGGCGCGGACGGAACGGCCGGCGACGAAGTTCGTGACCGGGCACAACCGGCGCCGGCCCCTTGGTCATCGGGCACGAACGGTCACAGCAGCGAGGTGTTGAGTCCGCCGTCCAGCACGATCCCGGAGCCGCTGCAGAACGAGGCGGCGTCCGACGCGAGGAACAGCACGGCGTCGGCCACCTCCTGGACCGTGCCGTACCGGCCCTGCTTCATGGCGATGAGCTGGTCGAAGCCGCCGGCGTCGAGGCCGAGCGCCTGCTCGAACGAGGAGACCTGGTTCGTGACGAGCGCGGTGTCGACGAAGCCGGGAAGCACCGCATTGACCCGCACACCCTGGTCGCGGAGCTCGGCGGCCGCCGTCTTGGTGAGGTTGACGACACCGGCCTTCGCGGCGGCGTAGTGGGCGATCAGGGGCGAGCCGGCGTTGGCGGTGACCGAGGCGATCGTGACGACGGAGCCGCCGCCGCTCTCGATGATCGCCGGCGCCGCGTAGCGCAGGGCCAGGAAGACGCCGTCCAGGTTCACCGACGTGACCGACCGCCACGTGGCCAGATCCATCCCGAGGATCGGCGTGACCGTGGCGACGCCGGCGTTCGGCACCATGACGTGGAGGGCGCCGTGGGTGGACACCGTCTGGTCGACGAGGGACTTCACCTGCGCCTCGTCGGTGACGTCGCAGGCGATGGCGGTGGCCCGCGGGATCTGCTCGGCGGCGGCCTTGGCAGCGGCCTCGTCGATGTCGGAGACGACGACGGACGCCCCGGCGTCCGCGAGGGTCCGGGCGATGGTGAGACCGATGCCGTGGGCGGCGCCGGTGACGACGGCGATCTGGTCGGTGAGTGAGTGGCTCATGGGTGGAACGTAGGTCGTGCCGGGCCGGTTGGTCGTGGGCCGGCAGGACGAAGTCGGCGCCGATCTTTGTGCTCTCAGCCAGATCCCTGGACGCGCCCGTCTTCGTAGCGTGGCCGGGTGCATCATCTTCGCGAAGGCCACGGCAGCCCGCTCGTCCTCATCCACGGCGTCGGTCATCACGGACAGGCCTGGCGCCCGGTGATGGACCTCCTCCACGACGAGCACGACGTCCTCGCCTGCGACTCGCCCGGGTTCGGCCGGTCGGACCCGCTGCCCGCCGGGGTGACCCCGTCGGTGTGGGCCTACGCCGACGCGTTCGAGGCGTTCTTCGACGAGCAGGGCCTCGACCGCCCGCACGTCGCGGGCAACTCGATGGGTGGTGCGATCGCACTCGAGCTGGCCGAGCGCGGCGCGGTCCGCTCGGCGACGGCGATCTCGCCCGCGGGGTTCTGGACCGCGGCCGAGCGCCGGTACGCCCAGCTCTCGCTGGCGGCGCTCGCGCGGATGCCGCAGCCGCTCCAGCCCGCCGTGCTCAAGGCAGCTCGGACCGGACCGGGCCGCGCGGCGCTGCTGGCGCAGCTGGTGAAGCGCCCGTCGCAGATGCCGTTCGACGAGGTGGTCGCCACGCTGACCGACGCATTCGCGGCGCCCGCGTTCGTGGCCGCCCTGAAGGCGTTCGACGACTACCTGTTCGAGCCAGGCGACCTGGACCAGGGCGCCGTCACCGTGGCGTGGGGCGACGCCGATCGGCTGCTGCTCCACGGTCGCCAGTCGGCTCGCGCTCGCGAGGTCCTGGAGGCCGCGCGGCACGTCACGCTCGACGGCGGACACGTCCCCTTCCACGACTGCCCGGAGCAGGTCGCGGACGCGATCCGCACGACCGTCGCCGCGGCTGCGCACCGGTCGTAGCGGGCCGGCCGGCTCCGGCCCCGCCGAACGAACGCCGACCGAATCCTTGTCCGCTGAGGACAGTGATCCCACTCACAGGGCTCCCTACGTTCAGAGCGTGACCCCGACCATCCTCGCCACCGCTGGAGCGTGACCCCATGCCCTTCCTGACCCCGATCGCACCGGACATCGCGCCGGAGGACTTCGTCCGCCGGCCGTTCCTGGAGCGCATCCGCATCACGTCGACGTTCTGGGCCGAGAACGGCTTCGGCACCCCCCGGATGATCCACATGATCTACCTGCTGAAGCTCGTCGTCCTGTACTCCCTCGGCGGCTTGCTCGTCATCTCGGCCACCTCCGACGTCGGGGGTCTGGGCAGCTTCACCAGCTGGTGGGACGAGCCGATCGTGTACCAGAAGGTCGTGCTGTGGACCCTGCTGATCGAGGCCATGGCGCTCGGCGGCACGTGGGGTCCGCTGTGCGGCCGGTTCAAGCCGATGACCGGCGGCGTCCGCTACTGGCTGCGGCCGGGCACCATCCGGATGGCGCCGTGGGGCGACAAGGTCCCCGGCACCGGCGGCGACACCCGCACCCTGCTCGACGTGGCGCTCTACGCCGCGCTGCTCGGCTCTCTCGTGCTGGCGCTCGTGCTCCCGGGCGTGGCGAACTCCGACCTCACCGCGATGGAGCCCGACTCCACCGGCGGCCTCGTCCGCGACTGGGCGATGATCCTCCCCGTCGTGCTGCTGATCCTCAACGGACTCCGCGACAAGGTGGTCTTCCTGAGCGCCCGGAGCGAGCAGTACATGCCGGCGCTGATCTTCTCCGCGACCCTCGGCTACGTCGACATGATCATCGCGTTCAAGCTGCTGATCGTCATCATCTGGATGGGCGCGGGCTTCTCCAAGTTCGGCCACCACTTCACCAACGTGGTGCCGCCGATGATCTCCAACGCCCCGTTCAACCCGTCGAAGAAGCTCCGCAAGGCGCACTACCGCGACTTCCCGAACGACCTGCGCCCGTCCGGTCTGGCCTGGTTCATGGCGCACATCGGCGGCACCTCGATCGAGCTGATCGTCCCGCTCGTGCTGCTGTTCACCACCACGCCGGAGATCGCTCTCGTGGCCGCCCTGATCATGGTGGTGTTCCACGCGTTCATCATCTCGACGTTCCCGCTCGCGGTGCCGCTGGAGTGGAACGTGGCCTACGGCCTGATCGCGATGATCCTCTTCGTGGGGCTGGGCAACGACGACGGCTACTACATCGGCGACTTCTCGAACGGCTGGCTGCTCGCCCTCATCGTCGCCGCGCTGCTGTTCTTCCCCGTGCTCGGCAACCTGCGTCCCGACCTCGTGTCGTTCCTGCCGTCGATGCGGCAGTACGCCGGCAACTGGGCGTCGGCGACGTGGGCGTTCGCACCCGGTGCCGAGGAGCGGCTGAACGAGCTCGACACCCCCGCGCGGCTCCAGGTGGAGCAACTGCAGGAGGCCATGAAGCTCGACCGGGACGCGGCCGACATGACCATGCAGCTGACCCTCGGCTGGCGGTCGCTGCACAGCCAGGGTCCCGGCCTGTTCTCGGTGCTGATGCACACGCTCGGCGACGACATCAACCGGTACACGATCCGCGAGGCCGAGTTCGCGGCCAACGTGATCCTCGGCTGGAACTTCGGTGACGGCCACATCCACGACGAGCGCCTGATCGCCGCGATCCAGCGCCGGCTGCACTTCAAGCCGGGCGAGTTCGTGGTCGCCTACGTGGAGTCCCGGCCGGTGAACAAGCCGACCCAGGAGTACCGCGTCATCGACGCCGCGCTCGGCATCGTGGAGCGAGGCACCTGGCAGGTCACCGACGCGATCGCCCAGCAGCCGTGGCTGCCCAACGGTCCGATCGACCTCCAGGTCGAGTGGCGGCACTCGAACTACGTGCCCGGCACGTTCCGGATCGACGCCGCTCCGGCCGAGCAGACGCCGGCGTCGTCTGCATGACGAGCGCGGTGATCGTCGGCAGCGGGCCCAACGGGCTCGCTGCCGCCGTCACCCTCGCGGCCGAGGGGGTCGACGTCACCGTCCTGGAGTCGGCGGACACCCCCGGCGGCGGGGTCCGCTCCGGTGAGGCGACGCTGCCGGGACTCGTCCACGACGAGTGCTCCGGGTTCCACCCGTTCGCGGTGGAGTCCGTCTTCTCCCGGCGGTTCGACCTGGCCGAGGCCGGTCTGCGGTGGGCCTGGCCCGACGTCCAGTACGCCCACCCGCTCGACGGCGGACGTGGCGCGGCCGCGGTGAGGTCGGTCGAGGAGACCGCCGCGTCGCTCGGTGCCGACGCCCGCTCCTACCGCCGGATGTACGGCCCGCTCACCGAGCGGTTCGACCGGATCGCCGACGAGTTCCTCCAGCCGTTGGCGCACGTCCCGAGCCACCCGATCGCGCTCGCCCGCTTCGGGCTCTACGCGCCGCTGCCCGCCGGGCTCCTCGCCCGGCGGTTCCGCACCGAGGAGGCCCGTGCCCTCTGGGGCGGCGTGGCGGCCCACAACTTCCGGCCAATGTCCGGGCTGCTCTCCTCGGCCATCGGCGCCGCGCTGGCCACCGCCGCGCACCGCTTCGGCTGGCCGGTCGCCGTCGGCGGGTCGGCGGCGATCGCCGACGCGATGATCACCCTGCTGGAGAAGTCCGGCGGCCGGGTCGAGACCGGCATCCACGTCTCGTCGATCGACGAGCTGCCCCGCGCCGACATCGTCATGCTCGACACGTCGCCACGGTCGGCGGCCCGGATCCTCGGGGACCGGCTGGGGCGCCGGACGTCGAAGGCCTACCGGAGGTTCCAGCACGGCACGGCGGCATTCCAGGTCGCCCTCGCGGTCGAGGACGGCATCCCCTGGAGCTATGAGCCCGCCCGACGGGCCGGTACCGTCCACCTCAGCGGCACGTTCGCCGAGACGGCCGCCGCCGAGCGCGCCACGGCTGGCGGCGAGATGCCCGACCGGCCCTTCGTCCTGCTCGGCCAGCAGTACCTCGCGGACCCGTCCCGCTCGCAGGGCTCCCTGCACCCGGTGGATGCCTATGCGCACGTGCCTTCCGGGTACACCGGTGACGCCACGGAGCTCGTCCTCCGGCAGATCGAGCGGTTCGCCCCGGGCGTGCGCGACCACGTCCGCGCCATGAGGGTCCGCACGACGGCACAGATCGCGCGGGACAACCCGAACTACGTCGGGGGCGACATCATCACCGGGGAGAAGACGCCGGTCCAGACCCTGGTCGGTCCACGGCTGGCGTTGAACCCCTACGGCACCGGAGTGCCGGGCGTGTTCCTGTGCTCAGCGGCCGCGCCGCCGGGGCCCGGGGCGCACGGCCTCGTCGGCCACCACGCGGCTCGGACCGCTCTCCGCCGGCTCCGCTGACCCGCCGCGACGTGCCTGGATCCAGGACGTGCACGCCCCCACGGAGATGGCGGTGGCGAACGTGAACAGGATCTGCGGCAGGTTGCGGGCGCCCTCGAACGGGAGCAGCAGAGGCAGCACGAGGACGTAGGACGCGACCGCGGCGAACGCACCGTGCAGCACCGGCACGGACGCCAGGCCCACGTGACGGGCCGAGATCATGAACGCGGAGATCGCGACGGCGGTGAGCCAGGTGCCGGCGAGGGGCGGCGAGAACGCCGCGATGATCGGGGACATGAGGCCGCCGATGATGAGGATGCTGAAGCCGGTCGACGCCCCGCGCACGGCCACCGGGACGTCGATGCGAGGACGCGGCCGCGGCGCCGGGACGCGGGATTCCTTCATCCCGTCACGCTAGTGACCCGGCCGTTCCAGGGCGTAGGTCCTAACCGACAAAGAGGGCTGCAAAGTTTGTCTGCTCGGACAGTGCGCCGCGTCACAGTCGCCTGAAGAGTGGCGGGAGTTCGGAACCTCAACTCCCAGGCGGTCCACATGCACCCACGTCGTTGCGTGACGGCATCCGAGGGCGGTGCTGCCCGATGACCGCCACCCAGCCGGCGCCGGAGGAGGCGCGCGCACCGGCCGTCCGGTCCAAGCGCTCGTCCGGCACCATCCGCTCGATGTTCGTCGAGCTCGGCGAGATGGGCGTCCTCGGCGGCCAGGTCCTGTGGATGGCCGTGCGCGGCCCGTGGGACTACTGGCGCGACGCCGTCGACCAGATGTTCCTGATCCTCAAGCAGTGCTGGATCCCGATGGCGGTCTCCTGCACGTTCTTCGGCCTCGGCGCGCCGGGCCTGCAGGGCGGCAACCTCTACAACCTCTTCGGCATGCCGGAGCGGCTCGGGTCGTTCTTCATCATGGCGAGCATCCGCGAGTTCGCCCCCTGGGTGAACGCGATGGTCGTGGCCGGCGTCGTCGGCTCGGCCATCACCGCGGACCTCGGAGCTCGGCGCATCCGCGAGGAGATCGACGCCATGGAGGTCCTCGGCGTCGACCCGGTGCGGACGCTCGTGCTGCCGCGCGTCGTCGCGGTCACGCTCATCACCGGCCTGCTGGACGTCGTGGCTCTGTGCTTCGGCCTGCTGGGCGGCTACATCGCCTCGGTGCTGGTCCTGGGCGCGAACCCCTGGGCGTTCTACAACAACCTCTTCGCGAACCTGACGACCCCGGACATCTGGGGCAGCGTGGTCAAGACGACCATCTTCGGCCTGATCATCGGCGTCGTCTGCTGCTACAAGGGCCTGTACGCCAAGGGCGGCGCCATCGGCGTCGGCCGCGCGGTGAACCAGGCGGTCGTCATCGCCTTCGCGATGATCTGGGTCGTCAACGTCGTCTTCACCAACATCCTGCTGGGCCTCAACCCCGACATCCAGGTCTTCAAGTGAGGGGGCGGCGATGACCATGACCGAGGACGGGACACCCCGTCAGGACCGCCTCGCACCCCCTCAGCCCGAGGACACGGTGCTCAGCGCCCGCAGCGCGCTGGAGTCCGTCAAGAGCGCCCTGCGCACCGGCGGCGAGATCCTTGTCTTCTCCGCCCAGGTGACGCGCAGCCTCCCGGAGGTCCGCACGCACTGGGCCGAGGTCGTGCGTCAGGCAGCCGTCCTGATCCTCTCCAGCGGCTTGATCATCTGGAGCATGCAGTTCGTCATGGGGACGATGTGCGGCACCGAGGCGATCTACACCACGAAGCAGGTCGGCGCTCCGATCTACTCGGGCATCTTCAACGCCTGGTGCGCCGTGCGCGAGCTCGTCCCCTACATGTGGGGCTACATCCTCGCCGCGAAGGTCGGCTGCGGCCTGGTCGCCGAGATCGGCTCGATGAAGATCTCCGAGGAGGTCGACGCGCTCGAGGTCATGGGCGTCGACTCCCGCAGCTACCTCGTCGGCACCCGCGTGGTCGCCGCCTGGATGGCGATGCCGTTCCTGTACGCCGTCAGCCTCGGGATGATGTCGCTCGGCGAGATCCTCGTGACCGTCTACTACGTCGGCGGTGTCTCACCCGGCGGCCACATGTTCATCTTCTGGCTCTATCAGAACCCCGCCGACTATCTCTTCTCGATGATCAAGGGCATGACGATGGGCACCGCCATCGTGTTCGTGGCCTGTTACTACGGCTACACCGTGCGTGGTGGCTCGGTCGAGGTCGGCAAGAACACCGCCAAGTCGATGATCCTCAACATGGTCCTGATCCACCTGATCGGGGCGCTCGGAACACAGCTGTTCTGGGGGTTGTCTCCCAACGCCCCGATCGGAAACTAGGAGTCCCTGAGATGAGCGTGGAGCTGGAAACCGCGACCACCGACCAGCGCCCGGCCGGCAACGGCGTGCACTCGATGGAGGTGCGCGACGTCCACAAGTCCTTCGGACCGTTCGACGTGTTGACCGGGCTGAACCTGAACTTTGTCGACGACGCGATCACCACCATCCTGGGCCCCTCCGGCACCGGCAAGAGCGTGCTCATCAAGCACCTCGTCGGGCTGCTGGAGCCGGACCGGGGCGAGGTGCTCATCCACGGACAGAACATCTGGGGGATCTCCAAGCAGGAGCGGTACGAGCTGCGCAAGCGGTTCGGCGTGCTGTTCCAGGACGGCGCGCTGTTCGGGTCGATGAACATCTTCGACAACGTCGCGTTCCCGCTGCGGAAGCACACCGACACGTCGGAGTCCGACATCGCCGACATCGTCATGGACAGCCTGGCCGAGGTCGGCCTGGAGCAGGCGGCGTCCAAGCTGCCCAGCGAGATCTCCGGCGGCATGCGCAAGCGCGCCGGGTTCGCCCGGGCGCTCATCCTCGGGCCGGACATCGTGCTCTTCGACGAGCCGGACTCCGGCCTCGACCCGGTCCGCACGAGCCTGCTCAACGACGTCATCCTCGACATGCACTCGCGGCACAAGGGCACCTACCTCGTCGTCACCCACGACATCCGCACCGCCCGGAAGGTGAGCGACTACGTCGGGGTGATCTGGAAGGGCAAGGCTGTGCACTACGGCGAGGCCGAGGCGGCCTTCAACTCCCCGGACCCGTTCGTGCGGCAGTTCCTGTCGGGTGAGTCCGCCGGCCCGCTGGGGATGGACTGACGCATGCCCAAGATCATCACACTGGTGGTGGCCTGCTGCCTCGTCGGCGGAGCCGCCCTGGTCCGCTCGGGCTCCGACGACTACCGGGTCTCCATGGTGCTGCCGAACGCCAACAACCTCTTCGAGGGCGGCTCGGTCATGCGCAACGGGTACGAGGCCGGGTCGATCTCGAGCATCGAGGTGGAGGACGGCAAGGCGAAGATCGAGGTCGACCTCGACACGTCGTACGGCCGGCTCCACGACGGCGCCAAGGCCGAGGTCGTCTGGAAGGCGGCCCTGGGCGAGCGGCTGCTCCAGATCCACGACGGCCCGGAGAAGAACGCCGAGCTCCCGGACGGCGCGATGCTGGCCGGGGTCCAGGCGGAGCCGGTGGAGCTGGACAAGGTCCTCGCCGCGCTCGACGCCCCGACCCGCAAGAAGCTCAACTCCCTCACCGACCGCCTGGCCACCACGCTGGACGGACGGGAGAAGCAGGCGAACGCGTCGCTGGAGTCGGCCGGACCGGCCGTGCAGGCGCTCGGTGCCGTGCTCCGCGAGGTCGGCACCGACGGCACGGCCATCAAGCAGCTGGTCACCCAGCTCGACAACACGATGACGATCCTGCAGCGCCGTGACCGGAGCATCGCGCAGATCGTCGATGACCTCGGGGCCACCACCGCCGCGACGGTGACCGAGCGCCAGGCGCTCGGCGAGACGCTGGATCGGCTGCCGGACGTGCTCGACGAGGCCGAGAACACGCTGGGCCTCGTCCCCGACACCGTGGACGCCACCGTTCCCCTCCTGGAGGACCTGGACCCGGCGACCGACCGCCTGGCCTCGGTCTCCAAGGACCTGCGCCCGCTGCTGCAGGACCTGCGTCCGGCCGTGGCACAGCTGCGGCCGACGCTCGGCTCGCTGGCCCGGCTGCTGGGCTGGACGCCCGACCTGATGGACACGGGCAGCAAGACCCTCCCCGAGGCGAACAAGGCCCTCACCTCGCTCACGCCGGTGCTGGACTTCCTGCGTCCGTACACGCCCGAGGTGGCCGGCTGGGCCACCAACTGGGGCTCGGCGGCCGGCAACTACGACGCCAACGGTCACTACACCCGGTTCTACGTCCAGGCCGGGCTGGAGTCCGCCATCGGCGTCGGCATGAAGGGCCCCGGCGTGACCCAGAACCTCACCCCGAAGCCGGGGCAGCCGGTCGGTCAGCCGTGGGAAGACGCGTACGGAAGCGAGATGCGATGACGCCGAGGATGCGAGTGCTGACCACGGGAGTCGCGGCGCTGCTGGTGGCGGCGGCCCTCGTGCTGGGGGTCCGCGAGATCGGCGGCGACGACGGCACGAAGGTGGTCGCCGAGTTCACGTCGGCCGCCCCGCTCGTCGAGGGCAACCAGGTCAAGGTCGACGGCGTCGTCGTCGGCACCGTGAAGAAGCTGGCGGTCCGCAAGGGTCACGCCGAGGTCACGATGTCGCTCGACCGAGCCGCGATGCCGCTTCACGACGACGCCACGTTCACGATCCGTCCGGTCAGCCTGCTCGGCGAGCGCTACGTCGACATCGACCGGGGCACGGCGGGCGCTCCGACGCTCGACCTGTCCGCCCGCGTCCCGGTGAGCCGGACGGCCTCGAACGTCGGACTGGACGACGTCCTCAACACGTTCGACGACCCCACTGGCAAGGGCATGGGTGCGCTCGTGACGACGCTCGGGTCGGGGCTGCGCGGCAACGGCAAGAAGGCCGACGCCGCCCTCACGTCGCTCGCCCCGAGCATGCGGGAGACCGAGAAGATGGCCGCCGTCCTCGCGCAGCACAACGAGCTGCTCGGGTCGCTGATCGAGAACGTCGAGCCGGTCGCGAAGGCGCTGGCCACCGACGACGGCAAGGCGATGGACAAGATCGTCGACTCGGCCGACGAGCTGCTGGCCGCGTCCAGCGCCCAGCAGGAGGACCTCGACAAGACCCTCCAGCGCCTGCCGAAGACCTTGGCGTCGGCCCGCTCCACCCTGGATCACCTGTCCGGGACCGCCGAGCAGACCACGCCGACGCTCGAGGGCATGCGACCGCTCACCGACAGGCTGCCGCAGATCTCGAAGGAGCTCACGGCCATGTCGGACGCGCTCGACCCGGCGCTCGCGACGTCGCGACCGGTGCTCGAGCGGGCCCAGAAGCTGCTCGACGTCGCGACCCCGGCGGCCGACGACATGCGCAAGGGCGGCCCGGACCTCGCGACCGCTGTGGGCTCGACCCGCCCGGTGGTGAGCAAGGTGACGGCCAACCGGGAGAACCTATTCAACTTCATCCGGTACTGGGCGCTGACGACCAACGGTCACGACGGCCTGTCGCACTACTTCCGCGTCAACGCGTCGATCAACACCGCGATGCTCACGGGCCTGGTGCCGGTGAGCAAGCCCAAGGCGTCGAGCCAGCCGGAGGCGGCGCCGTCGACCCAGAAGCCCCTAGCCGGCCTGCTCGACTTCTCGGGCACGTCCGACGGACCCACCGGCCTGGAGAAGAAGCAGGAAAAGAGTCTTCTCGGATTCCTGTTCGGAGGTAACTGACGTGCTGTCCTCGAAGCAGACCCCCTTCATCGTCGGGGTCGTGATGATGGCCCTCTTCGGGGTGGCCGTGCTCTTCGGCCTGAACGCCACCCACGGGTCGCCGCTGGCCGAGCGCAAGGTCGTGAAAGTCGTCTTCGCCGACATGAACGGCTTGAACCCCGGCGACGACGTCCGGGTCGCCAGCACCCGCGTCGGCTTCGTCGACGACATGAAGCTGCAGGACGGCCGCGCGGTGGCGATCCTCAAGCTCGACGACCCGGACACGGTCGTCCACCAGGACGCGACCGCCCGCATCTCGGACCGTTCCGGGCTCGGCCAGAAGTTCGTCAACCTCGATCCGGGGACGAAGGCCGCCGGCGAGCTCGCGTCCGGAGCCACCCTGCCGGTGAAGCAGACGATCGGCGCGGAGGACATCAACGAGCTGTTCAACACGTTCGACAAGAAGACCCGCGACGCGGCCTCCACGACGCTGACCAACTTCGGCGGCGGCATGGTCGGACACGCCGACGACATGCACGCAGCAGTCGGGAGCGCCCCCGGCCTGCTCGACGACCTGAGCACCGTGTCGTCGACCCTCGCGAAGGACGACGGCTCGTCGCTCGTCGGGTTCCTGCGGGCGGCCGACACCCTGTCCGCCCGGTTCGCGGACCGCGATCAGGAGATCGCTGACCTGACCCGTCAGTTCGGCACCACGCTCAAGGCGATGGGCGTCGACGAGGCCGAGCCCTTGAAGAACACGCTGAAGGAAGGGCCGTCGACGCTCGACGCCACCAGGACGGCGCTGGACTCGCTCAACAAGCCGCTCGCCGACACCGAGTCCGCCATGACCAGGTTGCGTCCAGGCGCGACAGCTCTCGGCGACTCGGTCCCGGACCTCCGCGGGCTGCTGCGGGAGTCGGTGAAGCCGCTGCGCCGCATGCCGGACGTCAACCACCAGGCCGAGCCCGCCGTGGAGGACCTGACCGGGCTGATCGACGACGCCCGGCCGCTGGCCCGTCAGCTCGTGAAGACCGGCGACTCGGCGGCCCCGCCGGCCTCGATCTTCGGCCAGTACTCCGACGAGATCTCGAACTACTACACGCAGACCACGGACACCTTGTCCCACGGCGACAAGGCGGGGCACTGGCTGCGGATCATGATCCTGCCCGGCATGGAGTCCGTCGCCGGCCTGGCGCTGCCCGTGCCGCGCAACCCCTACCCGGGTCCGGGTGAAGCCGCGCTCGACAAGTCGCGCGCCAACGGAGGGATCCGCTGATGAAGCGCCGTGGCACGCCCAAGCGCCGCCGTCTGTCGACGCTGCACTGGGGCACGATCTTCGTGGGGCTCTCGCTGATCGCCGGCATCGCCCTGTTCCAGAAGCAGGCCATCATCACGGCCGTGAAGCCCGGCGACACGATCACCGTCGAGTTCACCGACGCGCACCGCCTTCGCGCGTTCGTCTCCGACGCGAAGATCGCCGGCGTCGACATCGGCGTGGTCAAGTCCGTGCACCGCAACGACGACGGCATCACCGAGGTCCGCCTCGAGGTCGAGGGTGACTCGCTGGACGCGATGGGCAAGTCGCCGTCGGCACGGATCCGGCCGGCCACCCTGCTGGGCGGCAACTACTACGTCGACATCGTGCCCGGCGGGCTCCGTGGCAGGTTCCACGGCACGATCCCGCACTCGCGGACGAACCTGCCGGTCGAGCTCGACGCCGTGGCCGCGGCCATGCCGGAGGGCGCCCGCGAGGGCATCCGCAGCAGCGTCAGCGACCTGGACGACACCCTCGACACGAAGGGGTCCAAGGCGCTGCGGAAGCTGGTCTCCGACGCACCCGACACCCTCGAGCCGGCCACGGGCGCCATGACCGCCATGCAGGGCACGCGGCCCAAGACCGACCTGCGCAAGCTCGTCGGCGGTCTGGAGTCGACCGCGCGCGTCCTCGCGGCGAAGGACCACCAGCTCGACGGCATCGTCACCGACCTGGCGTCGACGTCGTCGGTGCTCGCGGCACGGCGGGACGACCTCCGCACGTCCACACGGGTCATGCCGGAGACGCTCGACGAGACGATCGGGATGATGCAGGACCTGCGCGGGACGCTGGACAACCTGAAGAGGACCGCCGGTCCGGCGCGAGATTCCGTGCAGGAGCTCGACGACCTGCTCGAGAACCTCGGACCGGTGGCCGAGGAGGCCCGACCGGTCGTGGCCTCGCTGCGCACCGTCCTGACCGACGCCAACCCGGTCATGAAGAATTTGGTGCCCACGACGCAGGACCTCACCGGGACGGTCGACAACCTGCGCGGGCCGGTCCTGGACCGGGTCAACGGACCGATCATGAAGACCGTGAAGTCGCCGTGGCACGGCACCGGCGACTACGCCGGCGGTGGTGCCGACCGGCCCTTCTACAAGGAGCTCGCCTACATGGTGTCGAACCTCGCCCAGGCCAACATGATGGACAACAACGGCTCGGCCATCAGCTTCATGCCGGGCGTCGGGCCGGGCTCGCTGGCCGGACTGCCGATCAGCCTCGAGCAGCTCTTCACCGGGATCGCTAAGCAGGGTGAGCAGCGATGACGACACTGACCCGCGGTGTCGGGCGGTTCTGGGAGCGAGCGCGCAGCGAGCCCGGGCTGGGCCGCAACCTCATCGCCATCGCCGTCCTCGTCCTGCTCGGTGCGATCTTCGCCGGCTACTTCCTCTCGCACGAGCGCTTCAACCCGCCGTGGGAGAACAAGTACTCCGTGATGGCCACGTTCGACGAGGCTCCGGCCGTCAGCCCGGGCAACGGCCAGGAGGTCCGCATCGCCGGCGTCAACGTCGGTGACATCCGGTCCGCCTCGGTGTCCAAGTCCGGCGAGGCCGTCCTCGAGCTCCGGATCGAGGACAAGTACCCCGTCTACGACAACGCGCGGGTGGTGCTGCGGCCCAAGAGCCCGCTCAACGACATGTACGTCGAGGTCAATCCGGGCACCCCGGACGGCAAGAAGCTCTCCGACGGCGACGTGCTGCCGGTCGCCAACTCGGTCGCTCCCGTCCAGGTCGACGAGGTGTTGTCCCACCTCGACGAGAACGCCCAGGCGGGACTCACCTCGCTGCTCGCGGAGTCCGACGTGGCCCTCGCGAACGCCCCCACCGAGCTGCCCAAGGGCCTGACGGCCACCGACGAGGTGCTGAAGAAGCTCAAGCCGGTCATGGACCAGCTGGACGCGCGCCGCGAGAAGCTGGCTCGGCTCGTGACCGCGATGTCCGAGATCTCGACCGCGACCGGTGGCAACGACAAGCGCCTCACCCGGTTGGCGACGTCGCTGCAGAAGACGCTCGGCACGGTCGCGAAGCAGGACGGCTCGCTCGACGCGTCGCTCGCCCAGCTGCCTGAGCTCTCCACCGAGCTGCGCCGAGCGTCCACGAGCGTCGCCGCGCTGATCGGCCAGCTCGACCCGACGCTCGACGACGTCCGCGACGCCAGCGACGAGCTCCCCGACGCGCTGTCGCGCTTCGACGAGTCCGTCGACGAGCTCGACGGGTTCCTCGACGACGCCCGTCCCGTGGTCAACAAGGCCAAGCCGGTGGCCGCGGACCTGAAGCCGGCCTCGTACGACCTGCGGCGCCTGATCGGCGACCTGCGGCCGATCACGAAGGACCTGCAGCCCCTCACGAAGGGCCTGCTGCCGTACCTCGACGACCTGTCCGCGTTCGTCTACAACACCAACTCCGTGGGCAGCCTGCGCGACGCCAACCGCGGCATCCTGCGCGGCCAGTTCTCCATCGCGCCCGAGTCCATCCCCGTGAAGCTGAAGTCGTCCCTGCAGAAGGGACGGTGAGGACGCCATGCGAATCCCGTACACCCTCATCCCCGTCGTCCGCGGCGTCGTGGTGGCCGCGTTCGTCGCCCTGTGCGCCGCCATCCTCGGGTTCCTGTGGACCAACGCCGGCGGCCGGATCCCCTTGGTCTCCGACACCGGCTACCGCGTCGACGTGACGCTGCCGGACGTCGACAACCTCGTGTTCCAGTCCGACGTGCGCATGGCCGGCGTCAACGTCGGCAAGATCGAGGAGATCACCACGCACGGCTCGAACGCCCGGGTGACGCTCGAGCTGGACGACGACGTCGCCCCGCTGCACGACGGCGTCACCGTCACCGTGCGGAACAAGACGCTGATCGAGGAGACGTACCTCGAGGTCGTCGACGGCAAGGGCGATCGCATCGAGGCCGGCCGCGCGCTGCCGGCCGGCACCGGCCGCCCGAGCGTGCAGCTCAACGACGTCCTCACCAGCCTCGACGCCACCGCCCGCGAGGACCTGGCGAGGACGATCCAGTCCAGCGGCCTGGCGACGAAGGATCGCCAGGACGACGTCGACGCCCTCGTCCGGGGCCTCGGCGACCTCGGCCGCGACGGGAGCGGCGCGCTCGACGCGCTCGCCGACCAGTCCGAGGACCTCGAGTCCGTCACGAAGCGGGCCACCGCGGTCCTCCAGGCGCTCGACACCCAGCAGGGCCGGATCGTGCAGCTGACGAAGGACTCGGACGCGCTCACCGAGACGATGGCCGACCACCGCGCGGACCTCAAGGCCCTGATGCAGCGGCTGCCCTCCTTCATGCAGACCACCTCGGACGCCAGCGACGCCCTGAGCGAGCTCTCCAAGCCGCTCGGCGCCGTGGCGGCGAACCTGGACCGCGGCTCCGGCGACCTCAGCGCGGCGCTCGAGGAGCTGCCCGCGACGACCTCCGACCTCCGAGGCCTCCTCCCGGCGCTCGACCGGGTCCTCAAGCTGTCGCCGGCCACCCTCGACCGGGTGCCGAGGTTCACGGACGCGGCCGAGCCCGCGATCGGCACCTTCAAGACGAACCTTGCCGACCTCAACCCGATGCTGGCGTACCTCAAGCCGTACGGCCGCGACATCGTGTCGTACTGGACCAACCACGCGCAGTACGCCCAGGGGTCCGACCCGAACGGCAACATCGCGCGGGTCAAGACGATCGTCGGCCTCAACTCGTTGAGCCTGCCGCTGAACCTCAGCCCGATGACGCAGTTCAACCCGTACCCGGCACCGGGCATGCACAACGACCCGCAGGAGTTCTCCGGCACCTATCCGCACGTCCGTCAGGACCCCGTCCCGAGATGACGCGGCGCGGACTCCTCCTGGCGGTCGGTGGCCTGACGACGCTCGTGCTCGTCGTCGTCGGGCTCGCACGTCTCGACGTCGAGACCGGGGTCGACGCGTTCGTGCCCAGCGGCGATCCCACGACGCGGGCCACCGACGAGGTCGCGAAGTCCTTCGGTGGCGACCCGATCGTGGTCCTGCTGGAGTCGAGGAAGCCGTACGACCTGCTCTCCGACGAGAACCTCCCGCAGCTGCTCCGCCTCGAAGGTGAGCTGGCGCAACTGCCCGACGTGGCAGCGCTGTACGGACCCGCCACGGTGCTCAACCAGGTGGCGGGCCAGGCCCAGACGCTCCTGGCCGAGCTGTCGGGGTACCGCGACGGGCTGCGCGGGAAGGCCGTCGCCGCCGCGCAGAAGAAGGGCGCCTCGGCGAGCGAGGCCGAGGCCGCGGGCCGTCGCGCCACCGCGAAGTTCGACGAGCGGTACGCGGACCTGCTCGCCGGCGGGCTTCCGGGCGGGCTGCCGACGCTCCACAACCAGACGTTCGTGCGCAAGGTCGTCTACAACGACACCGGCCAGCCGCGGCCCCAGTGGGACTTCGTGGTGCCGGCCGAGGACGCGGTGGCGATCCTCGTCCGCCCGCGCGAGGGCGCCGACCAGCACGCGCTGGAGCACCTGGTCGAGTCCGTCGAGTCCACGGTCGACGACTCCGGAGTGAAGGCCCAGGACGTCACGGTCTCCGGCGTCCCGTCGGTCATCACCGCGCTCGGGCACCAGGTGCGCACGGAGGTACCGGTGCTCGGCGGCGCGGCGCTGCTCGCCGTCGGCGGCTGGTTCGTCCTCATGTCCTGGACCCGGCGCCGGCTGCGGCTGCTGCCGCTGGCGACGACCCTGGTCGGCACGTCGATCACGCTCGCGCTGGCGGGCTGGCTGTCGATCCCGCTCACCTTGGGCGTCGTCGCGTTCCTGCCCGTGTTGCTCGGCATCGGCAGCGACTTCATGACCTATCTGCACCGACGCGCGGGGGAGCGGGTGGTGGTCGCCGCGGCGGCCGCGACCGCGGCGAGCTTCGGCGCCCTCGCCGTCGCGCCCCTGCCGGTCGTCCGCGACCTCGGCATCGCCCTCGGCTTCGGCGTGCTCGTCACGCTGGGCGTGAGCCTGCTAGCGCACCGATGGCTCCGGCTGCCCGACTACCCTGCCGAAGGCCCGCGCCCGGCAGCGTCGGGCCGAGCGCCGTCCCGTGGCGTGCGCCTGAGCGCTGCCGTCGTGGCCGTGGCCATCGCGGCCGCGGGATGGGCGTCCCTCCCGCACCTCCCGCTGACGGCGGACTTCCGGTCCCTGGCCTCGGACCTGCCGGCCTTCTCCGACGCCAAGCACGTCGAGAGCGTGATGGGGTCGTCCGGCGAGGTCGCCGTGACCCTGACCGGCGACGACACCGTCTCCCAGGCGAGCCTCGCCTGGATGGACCGGGCCGAGCAGACGGTCGTCGCGGCCCACGGCGACGAGATGCGTCCGGTGGTGTCGCCCGCGTCGTTGCTGTCGTTCCTGGGCAGCGACCCCACGGCCGGCGAGCTCGAGGCCGCGATGCGCCTCCTGCCCCGGTACCTGACCAGCAGCGTCATGCGCTCGGACCAGAAGATGTCGATCCTGTCGTTCGGCGTGCGCCTCGACGACGCCCAGGAGCTCCAGGCCCTCCGCGACGACGTCCGCCGCATCCTGCCCACCCCGCCGACGGGGCTGCGCGTCGAGGTGACCGGCCTCCCGATGGTCGCGGTGTCGAGCTACGAGGCGTTGTCCGAGCGCCAGTACCTGACCGCCGGGCTGGGCATCGTCGTGGCCGGGCTCGTGCTCCTGATCGGCCTGCGCCGCCGGACCGACGCGGTCCTCGCCGTCGCCTCCGCCGTGCTGGCCACCGGGTTCGTGCTCGCCGGCATGCGGCTCGTCGGCGCCGGCCTGAATCCGCTCACCGCGGCCGTCGGGTCGTTGGCGGCAGCGGTGGCCTGCGAGTTCACCGTGATCCTGCGCGAGTCGGTGAGCCGGGGCGACCGCCGCCTCGGACGAGCGGTGACGCTCGCCGCCGTCGCCTCCGGGATCGGGTACGGCGTCCTCTCCTTCTCCCACCTGTCCGTCATCTCCGAGTTCGGCATGCTGCTCGCCGTCACCGTCGGCGCTGCTCTCGGCGCGTCCCGGTTCGTCGTCTGGCTCGCCCAGGACTCCACCGAGCCGACGGACGTGGTGCGGATGCCGGAAGCCGTCCCCGAGCTGGTCGGCGCACGATGAGCATGATGAGGTCATCGCGATGAACAGACACGTCAGCAAGCTTCCGCTCGTCGCCCTGGTCGTGGCGGTGGTCGCCGCCACGGTGGGCGGTGTCGCCGCGAGCGCCGACGACTCCTCCGTCCCCGACGGTGCGGCCTTCGTCGTCGGCAAGGACGTGGTCACGGTGGAAGAGCTCGACGAGCGGATCGACGCGCTCCGGGCGCTGTACGGCATCGTCCCGCCCAAGGCCGGCAAGGACCTCGAGACGTTCCGCCGCGACGCCGCGAAGTCCGTCGCGGTGAGCATGATCCTGGACCGGCAGGAGGCGAGGCGGGGGATCCGCATCTCCGACAAGCAGGCCCGCGACGCCCTCGACCGCTACATCGCCGAGCAGTTCGGCGAGGGCGGGCGCGAGGACTTCGTCCGGGCGCTCGGCAACGTCGGGACGTCCGAGCAGGACGTCCTCGAGGAGCTCAAGCGGCAGCTCGCGGTGCAGCGGCTCATGAAGGACGTCATCGGCAGCGTCTCGATCAGCGACGCGGAGCTGGCAGCCGAGTTCGAGCGCCGGAAGGCCGAGCTCGGCGTCCCGGAGCGACGCACCGTGCAGAACATCGTCGTGGCCGACGAGGCCGGGGCGAAGTCCGCGCTCGACCGCCTGGAGAAGGGCGAGTCGTTCCGTGCCGTGGCCGCCGACGTCAGCATCGACGAGAGCACCAAGGACAAGGCGGGTGAGCTGGGGGCCGTCGCCCGCGAGCAGCTGGAGCCGGCCGTCGGGCGCGCGGTCTTCGGCACCTCCAAGGGCGATTACTACGGCCCGGTGGAGGGACAGTTCGGCTGGAACGTCGGCACGGTCACCGCCGTCGCGAAGCCCAAGCCCGCCGACTTCGCCCGCGACGGTGCGGCGTTCCGCACGCAGCTGGAGGCCGAGACGAGGGACGACCGCTGGACGTCGTGGCTGACCGCCCGGATCCGCGCCGCCGACGTGCGGTACGCCGACGACTACCGCCCCGCGCATCCTGACGCTGCGCCCACCGAGTCGGTGCCGGCCTCATGACCGAGGCGTTCGACGTCGTCACCTGCGGCGTGGTGGCCGTCGTGCTGGGCGCCCTGGGTCTCTGGGGCCGCGCCAACGCCGAGGCGCTCGTGACCAAGGCCCTGCCGTCCGAGGAGCGGGAGCACCGCGAGAACGTCCTCCGCCGCGGCGCCGTCACGTGCCTCGCCGTCGCCGTCCTCTTCACCGCGGCCGGCGTCCTCCTCCTGCTCGACTGATCCCCTCGATGAAAGGTGGTACGGACCATGTCCGACCTCGGATACCTGCCCTGGCTGCTCGCGGAGCGGTGCGGCGACGACCCTGCCGTGCGCGACGACGACACCGAGCTGAGCTTCGCCGAGCTCGACGCCAGGACGAACGCCGTCGCGACGCAGCTGCGCGAGCTCGGCTTCGGCCCCGGTGACGTGCTGGCCGTCATGCTGCCCAACCGCGTCGAGCTCCTGCTCGCCGTGTTCGCCGCCTGGCGGCTCGGTGGCACGGCGACGCCGGTGAACCCCGCCTTCACCGTGTCGGAGGCCGGCCACCAGGTGACCGACGCCGGCGCGAAGCTCGTGGTGGCGCAGGACGACTCGCTGGGGCTCGGCGTCCCGGTGCTCGCCGTGGGTGACCTGCGCCGCGAGACCGACCAGACGGTCGCGCCGCACCCCGCGTCGCCCGACGGCGTGGCGCTGCTCGTCTACACCAGCGGCTCCACCGGGCGTCCGAAGGGCGTCATGCTCACCCACGCCAACCTCGACGCCATGACGTCGAGCATGGTGGAGCACCTGTCGCTCACGTCGGACGACCACTGCCTGCTGATCCTGCCCTTGTTCCACGTCAACGCGGTGGTGGTGAGCGTGCTCTCGCCGCTGCGAGCCGGCGGCCAGGTGAGCATCGTGAAGTCGTTCTCGCCGTCGACGTTCTTCGACCACGTCGAGCGCCTCCGCCCCACCTACTTCTCGGCCGTGCCCACGATCTACGCGCTGCTGGTCTCGCTGCCGGAGGAGGTCCAGCCGGACACGTCCTCGCTGCGGTTCGTCGTCTGCGGCGCCGCCCCGGTCACGCGGGAGCTCCTGGAGGCCTGCCAGGACCGGTTCGGCTTCGTCATGGTCGAGGGGTACGGGCTCACCGAGGGCACGTGCGCGTCGGCCTGCAACCCCATCGACGGCGTCCGCAAGCTCGGCACCGTCGGGCCGGCGCTGCCGGGGCAGCAGATCCGCGTCGTGTCACCGGAGGGCGAGGACGTGCCCACGGGTGAGACCGGCGAGGTCCTGATCTTCGGCCCGACCGTCATGCGCGGCTACCTGAACCAGGAGGAGGCGACCGCGGAGACGATCGTCGACGGGTGGCTGCACACCGGCGACGTCGGCCGGCTCGACGAGGACGGCTACCTCCAGCTCGTCGACCGGGTGAAGGACATGATCATCCGCGGTGGCGAGAACCTGTACCCCAAGGAGATCGAGACCGTCCTGGCCGAGGTCGAGGGCGTCCTCGAGGTCGCGGTCGTCGGCCGTCCGGACGACGTGATGGGGGAGGTGCCCGTAGCGTTCGTCGTGACCTACCCGGGGGCCACCACCACGACCGAGCAGCTGCTGGACCACTGCCGCACCCACCTCACGCGGGTGAAGGTCCCGGCCGACATCCAGATCGTCGAGGCCTTGCCCAAGAACCCGGTCGGCAAGATCGACAAGCCGGGGCTGCGCGCGGGGTTGACTCCGGTGTCCTGACTGGAATTTCAGGCGAAAAAGGCGCGTGGGTCCGTTGCCAACGGGCGGTCATATGGGATAGAATCGAACACATGATCGAGACTGACCGGCTCAGCGAGCTGACCCGGTCTCGAGCGGTCGCCGAGGCGGCCGAGTGGGCCGGGATGCTCCAGTACTCGATCGACGAGGAAGCCCGGGTCAACGCGACCGACCTGTCGCCGTTGGCGAAGCAGGCGAACGTCGCCGTGATCACGATGGAGATCGGCACCGCGATGGGGCTGTCCGAGGGCCAGGTGCACCGCCGGCTCTCGGTGGCACGTCGGGTCCGTGACGGCGCGCCGTTGACGTGGCTGGCGTTCCGCGACGGGCGGGTGGACGCGGTCCGGCTGATGATCATCTCCGACGGGATCGAGAAGCTGAAGCGCGACGCGTCGATCGTCCGGCTCGATCAGCGGGTCGTGACGTACGCCGAGACCCACACCACCGCCCAGCTGCGCCAGTGGGTGCGCCGGTTCATCGCCCGCGTCGAGCCGGACGAGCACGAGAAGCGCGCCGAGGACGAACGGAAGACCCGGCGGGTCGACGCGTTCCACGGCGAGGACGGCATGGGGCTGCTCGACGCCAAGCTGCCGTCCTACCTGTTGGCGGCGATCGACAAGCGGTTGACGAAGGAGGCCAAGGCCTTCGGTACCGACGACCCCCGCACCCTCCAGCAGCGCCGTGCCGACCTCCTCGCCGCCTGGCTCACCACCAACGAGACCGGCGAGCCCGCGATCCACGCCGACATCGCCGTCACCATCCCCGCCGCCTCCCTCGCCGGAGTGAACGACGACCCGATCGTCGCGGCCGACGGATCCTGGGTCATCCCCGCCGCCTGGATCACCGACCTGGTCGCTTCCGGGAACACGCTGTGGCACCGGATCATCACCGACCCGGCCGGCCACACCCTCGACCACGCCTACCTCGGCCGCTACGCCCCCGAGATCCTCAAGAAGGCCATCGCCTTCCGCGACGCCACCTGCCAAGCACCCGGCTGCACCACACCAGCCGACGAGTGCGACATCGACCACCGCGAACCACACCCCGACGGACCGACAGCCGGGTTCAACCTGTGGGCCCTCCACCGACGACACCACGGCATGAAGGGCCACAACGTCCTGAGATGGGTCCTACCCTCCGGACGCGAGATCCCGATCGAGAAGGCCGCCCATTCACCGCCGCTCGGCGACGTCTCCTGGATGGAGCACCGCCTCGCCGGGTTCATCGTCGATCCGGGCTGATCACGGACCGTTCAGCGTCCGCACGCCCAGCCAGCGGCAGGCGGTCAGAGCGAGCTCGATGTCGAGACGGTCGTCGGCGACCTTGCGGCCGAGGACCTTCTCGGCGCTGGTCACGCGGTACTTCACCGAGTTCTTGTGCATGACCATCGTCGCCGCGGTGGCCGTGTAGCTGCCGTCGTTCTGCAGGA
Organism: Aeromicrobium terrae; assembly: GCF_008039565.1. GTDB lineage: Bacteria > Actinomycetota > Actinomycetes > Propionibacteriales > Nocardioidaceae > Aeromicrobium > Aeromicrobium terrae. The sequence goes on along the minus strand of NZ_VDUX01000004.1, from coordinate 138,683 downwards.
ACGTCAGGAGGGTGTCGCGAAGACGCTCGTGCTGCTCGTCGTCGATGAGGAGGTCGCCGAGGAGGGACCGCACCCAGGCGCGCATGCCGACCAGGTCGTGCGACAGCAGCGCCACGGCACCGACGCCCCGGTCGCTGAAGCTGACCACGTGGTCAGCCGGGTCCGAGCGCAGCACGCCGACCTGCTGCGCGGCGCGGGCCTCGAGGTGGGTCTGCCGGAAGCCCGACGGACCGGAGTGGACGGTGCCCAGGGCGACCGACAACTGGGGCTGGGACTTCTGCCGGGCCGCCTCGCGCAGCTCGGCGTCGGTGGGTGCGGTGTTCCCCATGGGGATCCACGCCCAGGCGCTCACCCGGTCCTGCGCGATCACGAGCGGCGACCCGGCGCCGATGCGCTCCGCGATCGTGTTGACGCAGCGGGAGAAGTGCATCATCACGTCGGGAAGGGTCTCGTTCTCGTCGGCCCAGACGATGACGCCGAGGTGCGGCACCCGCAGGCGATAGCCGAGCGCGGTCTCCAAAGCCTCGTCGTCGCTGATCTCGCCGTCGATGAGCTGGTTCACGCTCTGGAGGCGGCTGGCGTTGCGCTCGGCGAGCCAGTTGTCGCGCTCGGCTTCGTAGACCGTGACCACGCGTTGGGAGATCCAGTCGATGTAGTCGAACGCCCAGGCAGCGATCTCCTCGTACGCCGCGGCGCGGACGTCGGTGTAGACGTCGAGCTTCGCCGACTCGGCGTAGGCCTGCTCCATGAAGTGCTGCTGCCCGAGCCGGTACGCCCGGACCAGGGCGTTCACGGGGACGCCGCGCTGGGCGAGCCGGCGGGCGTACTCGTAGGCGGCCGACGGCGGCTCGATGCGCTCGAGCGGCACGTCGTGCTGCAGCGCCTGGAGGATGTTCTCCACGTTGCCGGCGATGCTCGACCCGAGCATGTCCACCAGCCGCGGGTCGCCGTCGAGCTCCTGGATCCTGGTCGCGAGGACGTCCCGCATCGACGCGGTGATCTCCGCGAGCCGGTCGAACATGTTCGCCGAGACCTCGGCCACGTGCCGGCGGACGTCAGGGCCTTGGGTGAGGCTTGCCGTTGACTCCACGCGCGACCCCTCCGCCCGACTTGCAGGATGCTCCGCACATCATAAGCAGACCTACGCCCGCCGGGGGAGGCCCTGTCCACGGCTTGGAGCGCGACGGTCGAGCCCGGTCTCATCGGTCGTGGCGCTTGCGGACCGCGCCCTGTCGGTCAGGGATTGACCTTGGCGATGACCTTCTCGGCGAACTTCTCCAGGTGCGCGATCTTGGTGTCGAGCGGCTCGGGGTCCGGGCCCTTGATGTAGGGGTAGCGGAAGCCGACGATCGCGTCGGTGACGCCGCGGTCCTCGAGGCGCTTGCAGCCGTCGACGTCGTAAGCGTCCATCGAGATCACGTGGATCTCGAACGGCTCGTTCTCCACGCCCTCCTCCTTGCGGATGGCGTCGAGCCGGTCGAGGAGCTGATCGAGGTCCTCGTTCGGTCCGCCGCCGTGCATCCAGCCGTCGCCACGGCGTGCCGCGCGACGCAGCGCCGCGTCGGAGTGGCCGCCGATCAGGATCGGGATCGGCTCGGTGGGCGCGGGGGTCTGCGTGATCGGCTGGATGTCGTAGAACTCGCCCTTGAAGCCGAACTCGCCGCCCGACGTCAGGCCGCGCAGGATGTCGATGCACTCGTCGAAGCGCTTGCCGCGACGGGCCCACGGGACGCCCATGACGGCGTAGTCCTCGGGCCAGGGGGAGAGGCCGACGCCGAGGCCGAGGCGGTTGTTCGTGAGGTACGCGACCGACGACGCCTGCTTGGCGACGAGCACCGGTGGGCGGATCGGCAGCTTCAGCACGAACGGGGTGAACCGCAGCGTCGTGGTGACCGCGCCGAGCCAGGCGCAGAGCGTCATCGTCTCGATGAACTCCTTGCCCTCGAGGAACTCCCGGTTGCCGTCGTCGGTGTACGGGTAGCTCGCGTCGGACTCGCCGGGGTAGATCACCGAGTCGGCCACCGTCATCGACGTGTAGCCGGCTGCTTCCGCGGCCTGGGCGAGCGGGGCGTAGTACGTCGCGTCGGTCATCGCCTCGGCGTAGGTGAATCGCATGACGCCAATACTAGAACGTGTTTCAGTTTTGCGGAACCGCCAGGCCCAGTCGGCCGGCCAGGCGGTCGAGGTAGGCGAGCACGCCCGCCTCGTCGACGTCGGGGACGCCCCACATGAGCTCCGACGCTCCCGCAGCGGTCCAGTCGGCGAAGTCCTCCTCGGTCGGCTTCTTCGCGACGAGCACGCGGATGTCGGGCTCGCCGTCACGGCCGGCGTCGGCCCACTCCTGTCGCAGCACGTCGGCCCACTGGGCGGTGCTGTCCTCACGCGGCGTCGTCATCCACCCGTCGGCGTGCCGGGCGATCCACGTCATCGTCTTCGGGCCGCCGCCGGCGCCGATGATCACCGGGATCGGCCGCTCCGGCTTGGGCCAGGCCCAGCTCGGCCCGAACGACACGAACTCGCCGTCGTAGGCGGCCTCCTCCTGGGTCCAGAGTGCGCGCATCGCCTCGAGGTACTCCTTGAGCACCGTGCGCCGCTTGGGCCCGGGCACGTGGTGGTCGTCGAGCTCGTCGGTGTTCCACCCGAAGCCGGCGCCGATGGTGACGCGCCCGCCGGACAGGTGGTCGAGCGTGGCCAGGGTCTTCGCGAGCGTGATCGGGTCGGACTCGACGGGGAGGCAGACCGCCGTCGAGAGCCCGATCCGCTCGGTGACCTCGGCGCAGGTGGCAAGCGTGGTCCACGGATCGAGCGTGCGCATGTACCGGTCGTCCGGGAGCTCCTCGCCGCCGGTGGGGTGCAGCGCCTCCCGCTTCACCGGGATGTGCGTGTGCTCGGGCACGTAGAACGTGTCGAAGCCGCGCTCCTCGGCCGCGCGGGCGAGGGTCGCCGGGCGGATGCCGCGGTCGGAGGTGAAGAGGACGATTCCGTTGCGCATGACAGCACTCTAGAACGTGTTCTAGTCTCGTGGGATGTTCGTCGAGGTCGAGCGGCCCGCTCCTGGCGTCGCCGTCGTCATCCTGAACCGGCCCGAGCGACTCAACGCGATGGCCTTCGACGTCATGGTCCCGGTGCGCGATCAGCTCGTGGAGCTCGGCCGCGACAACGACGTCCGCGCGATCGTCCTCACCGGGGCCGGCGGGGCGTTCTCCTCCGGCGCGGACCAGAAGTCGGCCGGCAAGCCGCCGCACGCGGACGGACTCCCGCGCCCTGCGTACGCCCTGCGATCGATGGAGGTCCTCGAGGACGTCGTCGCCACCCTCCGCCGGCTCCACCAGCCGGTCATCGCCGCGGTCGACGGGGCCGCCGTCGGGGGCGGGCTGTGCCTGGCGCTCGCCTGCGACATCCGGATCGCGTCTCCCACCGCGTACTTCCGGGCCGCCGGCATCAACAACGGCCTCACCGCCAACGAGCTCGGGCTGAGTTACCTGCTCCCGCGGGCGGTGGGCACCAGCCACGCTGCCGACCTGATGTTCACCGGCCGCGACGTCGACGCCGACGAGGCGCTGCGGATGGGCCTGGTCTCCCGTGTCGCCGACCCCGTCGTGGACGAGGCCGTCGCGATCGGCGAGCGGATCGCCGGGTTCTCCCAGCCGGGCATCGAGATGACGAAGCGGTCGCTGCACGCCGGCATCGCCGCCGGCTCGCTGGAGAGCTACATGCCGGTGGAGGGGATCGGCCAGCTCTACCTGCGGATGCTCACCGACAACTTCGAGGAGGCCGTCCAGGCCCGGGCCGAGGGCCGGGACCCGGTCTTCCGCGACGACCGTGACGGAGGGATCTGACGTGGGACGTTTCGCCCTGCCCGAGGAACGACCGCCGGGCCTCGACGCCCCGCTGACCGCCAAGCTCATCCGGCTCGGCTCGAAGGCGCAGGCGCGCGTCTTCCGGCTGACGAACGGACGCATCGGCCGGAAGTGGCGGATCGGGGCGGGCTTCAAGAAGCCGGTGCCGACGCTGCTGCTCCGGCACGTGGGCCGGAAGTCCGGCAAGCACTTCCACACGCCGCTCGTCTACCTCGAGGACGGCGCGAACATCGTCGTCGTCGCCTCGCAGGGTGGGCTGCCGTCGAACCCGCAGTGGTACCGCAACCTGCTCGCGACGCCCGAGGTCTGGATCGACCTGCCTGGCGAGCGCGGCCGGCCGGTGCGGGCGCACGAGGCGGACGCTGCCGAGAAGGCCGCGTTGTGGCCGAAGCTGATCGACCTCTACGCCGATTTCGACAAGTACGACGCCTGGACCGAGAGGTCCATCCCGGTCCTGGTTCTCGAACCGCGATGATGGATGCCGTGACGACTGACGAGATGACCATCGGTGTGCTCGGCGGGACCGGGGCCCAGGGGCGGGGACTCGCCCTGCGCTGGGCGGCGTCCGGCCTCGACGTGGTGCTCGGCTCCCGCGACGCGGAGCGCGCCGAGCAGGCCGCGGCCGAGCTGAACGAGACCCTCGCCGGCGTCGAGGGCGCCGCCACCGTGCGCGGGGCCGCGAACCGCGACGCGTCCGAGGCGGCCGACGTCGTGCTGGCGGCCGTCCCGTTCGACGCCCACGAGAAGACGCTGACCGACCTCGTCGACGTGCTCGACGGCAAGATCGTCATCGACTGCGTGAATCCGTTGGGGTTCGACAAGCAAGGTCCGTTCGTCCTGCCGGTCGAGGGCGGCAGCGCGGCCGAGCAGGCGCAGACGCTGCTCCCCGGCTCGCGGGTCATCGGCGCGTTCCACAACGTGTCCGCCGTCATCCTCGGCGACCTCTCGATCACCGACGTCGACACCGACGTCCTGGTGCTGGGCGAGGACCGCGACGACGTCGCCGTCGTGGTGGAGCTGGCCGACCGGATCCCCGGCATGCGTGGTCTGTTCGGCGGCCGGCTGCGCAACGCGGCCCAGGTCGAGGCTCTCACCGCGAACATCATCGCCATCAACCGTCGGTACAAGACGCACGCCGGGATCCGGATCACCGGGCAGGGGCTGTGACGGCTGAGCGCGAGATGACGGGCCGGGAGGTCGAGCGCGCGGTCACGCGCGCCGAGCACGGCAGGAGCATCGACGTCGCCGAGGCCACGGCTCTGCTCGCGGCCCGCGGCGAGCAGCTCGACCGCCTGATGGCCGTCGCCCGCCGGGTGCGCGACGCCGGGCTCGCCGACGCCGGCCGTCCGGTCGTCGTCACCTACTCCCGCAAGGTGTTCATCCCGCTCACCCGGCTGTGCCGCGACCGGTGCCACTACTGCACGTTCGTCACCGTGCCGGGCAAGCTCGAGGCGCCGTTCCTCTCGCCCGACGAGGTGCTGGAGATCGCGCGTCAGGGCGCGGCGATGGGCTGCAAGGAGGCCCTGTTCACGCTCGGCGACCGGCCGGAGGATCGGTGGCCCGAGGCGAAGGAGTGGCTGGCCGAGGCCGGCTACGACTCGACGCTGGAGTACGTCCGTGCGATGGCGATCCGCGTGCTGGAGGAGACGGGGCTGCTGCCGCACCTCAACCCCGGCGTGATGAGCTGGGCGGAGATGAACCGGCTCAAGTCGGTGGCGCCGTCGATGGGCATGATGCTGGAGACCACGTCGCGGCGCCTGTTCGAGGAGAAGGGCCAGCCGCACTTCGGCAGCCCGGACAAGGACCCCGCCGTCCGTCTGCGCGTGCTGGAGGACGCCGGCCGCCTGAACGTCCCGTTCACCACGGGCATCCTCGTCGGCATCGGCGAGACGCTCGAGGAGCGAGCCGAGAGCATCTTCGCGCTGCGCCAGGTCTCCCGGGAGTACGGGAACGTGCAGGAGGTCATCGTCCAGAACTTCCGGGCCAAGCCCGACACGGCGATGCGGCACACCGACGACCTTCCGCTCGACGACTACCTCGCCGCCATCGCGACCACGCGCGTCGTGCTCGGGCCGTCGGCTCGGGTGCAGGCGCCGCCCAACCTGGTCGACCTGGCCGAGTGCCGGGCGCTGCTCGACGCGGGGGTCGACGACTTCGGTGGCATCAGCCCGCTGACCAGGGACCACGTGAACCCCGAGCGGCCGTGGCCGCAGATCGAGACGCTCACCGCGCTGTGCGACGAGGCCGGCTTCGAGCTGCGCGAGCGGCTGACCGCGCACCCGTCGTACCTCGCCGAGCCCTGGCTCGACCCGCGGCTGCGGTCGCACGTCGACGCGCTGGTCAGTCCCGACGGGCTCGCCGATCCTGCGGCGCTGGCGGCCGGGCTGCCCTGGCAGGAGCCGGACGGTGGTTGGGAGACCACCGGCCGCGCCGACCTGCACACCGCGGTCGACGACGAGGGCCGCCGGCAGGACCGTCGCGGCGACTTCGACGACGTCTACGGCGACTGGGCGTCGATCCAGGGACGGGTGGGCGCCAGCGCGCCGGCCCGGCTGGACACGGACATCGCCTCGGCCCTGCGCGCCGCTGAGAACGACCCGAGCGGACTGTCCACCGACCAGGCGCTCGCGCTGATGTGCGCGCCAGAGGGCCCAGAGCTCGAGGCGCTCTGCTCGCTGGCCGACGACCTGCGCCGCGACACCGTCGGGGACGAGGTCACCTACGTCGTCAACCGGAACATCAACTTCACCAACGTCTGCTACGTCGGCTGCCGGTTCTGCGCGTTCGCGCAGCGCCGCACCGACGCCGACGCCTACACGCTCTCCCTCGACGAGGTGGCCGCCCGCGCCCGCGAGGCGGTGGAGGTCGGGGCCACCGAGGTCTGCATGCAGGGCGGCATCGACCCGCAGATGCCCGGCACCGCGTACGCCGACCTGGCGCGCGCCGTGAAGCAGGTCGCGCCCGAGCTGCACGTGCACGCGTTCAGCCCGATGGAGGTCATGAACGGGGTCGCGCGCACTGGCCTGTCCCTGCGAGAGTTCCTCGTCTCCATCAAGGAGGCCGGCGTCGACTCGCTGCCCGGCACCGCAGCCGAGATCCTCGACGACGACGTCCGCTGGGTGCTCACCAAGGGCAAGCTGCCTGCCGCGCAGTGGCGTGAGGTCGTCACCACGGCGCACGACGTCGGGCTGCCCACGACGTCGACGATGATGTACGGCCACGTCGACCACCCGCGGCACTGGGTCGACCACCTGAACGTGATCGCCGGCATCCAGCGCGAGACGGGCGGCTTCACCGAGTTCGTGCCGCTACCGTTCGTGCACCAGTCCAGCCCGATCTACCTCGCCGGCGTCGCCCGACCCGGACCGACGACGCGCGACAACCGGGCCGTCCACGCGATGGCGCGGATCATGCTGCACGGGCTGATCGACCACATCCAGTGCTCGTGGGTGAAGCTCGGCCCGGACGTCTGCACCCAGGTGCTGAACGGCGGCGTCGACGACCTCGGCGGCACGCTGATGGAGGAGACGATCAGCCGCATGGCCGGGTCCACCAACGGGTCGCGGAAGTCCACCGACGAGCTGGAGCAGATGGCCCGCCTCGCCGGCCGGCCCGCCCGCCAGCGCACCACGCTCTACGGGACGGTCGAGGAGGCGCAGCGTGTCACGGTCGCCTGAACGAGTCGCCGCCGTCGTCCCGATCCGGTCCTGGACCACCGGGAAGTCCCGGCTCGACCTCTCCGACGCGGACCGCGAGGCGGTCTCGCGGGCGTTCGCGCTCGACGTCGTCGACGTCCTGCTGGCCGGCGTCGATGCTGTGCTCGTGGTCTCCTCCGACGAGGACGTGCGCGCCTCGCTCGACCAGTGCGTTCTCCTCGACGACCCCGGCACCGGACTCAACGACGCGGTTGCCGCGGGGTGCAAGCAGGCCGTCGCCGACGGAGCCGACCGCGTGGTCGTCGTCCCGTCCGACCTGCCGTGCCTCACGGCCGACGCGCTGACGGAGGTCCTGCGGCTGGCCGAGGAGCACGTGCACTCCTTCTGCACCGACGCGGACGGCGACGGCACCACGCTCGTCGTCTCGCGTGAGCCGCTGGAGCTGGTGACCTCCTACGGCGTCGGATCGGCGGGAGCCCACCGCGCGGCCGGTCTGGTGCCCCTGCCCGCACCTGCGGCCGCGCGTCGTGACGTCGACACGGTCACCCACCTCCGCGAAGCCGAGGCGCTGGGCGTCGGGCCGCGCACGAAGAATCTGCTGGACGTCCTTTCGACAAGCTCAAGGACCGTGTCCTCGCCTCAGTGACCGAGGGGCTCGGTGGTCGAGTGCGCCCGCGAGCGCCAGCGACGTCGGCTGGGGGCACCTCCCGCGGGCCTGCCCGTGGGGGAGATCGAGACCACCCAGACGTCAGCGCGCGTCTGAGGCTTCGACGCTGACCTCGAGGCGATGCGCGTGCGCCAGGGCGAGGAGGCGCTGCCGGATCTCGCCGGCGGCGACGGGGTCGGCTGACTCGATCTGGATCGTCGCCCCGTCGACGGTGACCGTGACGCCGTCCGGGACCGCGGCGAGTCCGACGATGTCCTCCGGCGCCGCATCCGTGATCGGGAAGCCGCGGGAGGGGCCGGCCAGCGCGGCCACCACGGCCTCGCGGGAGCCGAGGCCGAACAGGTCGCTGTCCTCGTCGCGGACGATGCTGGCGGCGCCCGGTCCGTCGTCCTCGGTGAGGAGGCGCTCGTCCAGCCCCCGCACGACGACGACCGGCCGCCGGCCGAGCTTGCCCGACGCCAGCTCGGCGGCCCCGGCGACCTCGTCGGCCACAGCCGGAGCCGTGACCAGCAGCGGGTTGCCGTAGGAGTCCTCGCGCCCGGTGAACGGGTCGAGCGGCAGGAGGCCGGCGCAGCCGATGGCGATGTCGGTCTGGCCGTTCCGCCAGGCGCGGCCGGCGGTGTCGCTGACGACGACGGCGACCCGGCAGCCGGTGAGCCGAGCCAGGCCGGCACGGATCTCGCGGGCGGAGGCGTCCGGGTCGGGCGGCAGCGGGAGGAACGAGCCGGTCTCCACGTTCGAGGCGTCGATGCCGGCGGCCGCCATCGTCAGCCCGTGGTGCGTGCGGACGATCCGCGTCCCGCCGCGCTCGGCGACGACCCGGTCGGTCTGCTCTGCGAGGAGCTGCTCCTTGTCCGGCGCGGCGAGGCCGGCCGCCTTGCTGACGATCTTGCTGGTGACGACCACGACGTCGCCGTCCTGCAGCGTCGCGTGCTCGGCGATGATCGCCGCAACGTCGTCGCCGGGGCGGACCTCGCCGATCCCGTCGACCGGCTCGAGGGCGAGGGTCATGAGTGCAGCTCGGTGGCGAGCGCGATCGCGTCGAGCGCGAGCTGGCGCGAGGTCTCGGCGTCGCGCATGTAGAGCGGGACGGCCCGGGCGGTGATGCCCGCGGCCTCGATCGCGTCGACCTGGTCGGCGTCCTCGGTGTCGACGAGCCAGCCGTCGAGGAGGTCGCCGTGATACCGGGCCACGCCGGTGGCGCTGATCTCGATGCCGAGCGCGTCGAGCAGCTGGTCGGCCATGCCGCGCAAGGCGGCCCCGCCGATGATCGGCGACACCCCGACGACCGGAGCCTTCGCGTCGGACAGCGCGTCGCGCATGCCCGGCACCGAGACGATCGGCCCGATCGACACGATCGGGTTCGACGGTGCCGCGAGGATCACGTCGGCCGACTCGAGCGCGGCGAGCACCTCCGGCGTCGGCCCGGCGTCCTCGATCCCCTGGAGCTCGATCCCGCGCACCGGCACGCCGGCGTGGTGCTTGATCCAGTACTCCTGGAAGTGGATGACCTGGTCCTGGCCGTCGACCGTGGTGGCGACGTGGGTCTCGACCTGGGCATCCGTCATCGGCAGCAGCGTGACCCCGGGCTGCCATCGGCGGCACAGCTCCGCGGTCGCCTCGGTCAGCGTCAGCCCTTCGCGCAGGCGTGCCGTCCGGACGACGTGGGTGGCGAGGTCGCGGTCGCCGAGACCGAACCACGCCTGCGGCTCGCCGTAGGTGGCGAGCTCCTCCTTGGCGTTCCAGGTCTCGTCGGTCCGGCCCCAGCCGCGCTCGGCGTCGATGCCGTCGCCGAGCGTGTACATGATCGTGTCCAGGTCCGGGCTGACCCGCAGGCCGAACAGCCAGATGTCGTCGGCGGTGTTGGCGACGACAGTGATCTCGTCGTCCGGACCGACGGCGTCGCGGACCCCGCTGACGAAGCGCGACCCACCGAACCCACCTGCCAGCACCACGATCCGCATGCGGCCATCGTAGGGACCCGCTGACGAGAGACTTCCGGCGCGTCGACGAGAGAACTCCGGCCCCGTGAGGAGAGACTTCCGGCGCCGGAACCCTCTCGTCAGGGGGCCGGAACCCTCTCGTCAGTGGGCCGGAACTCTCTCGTCAGAAGGCCGGAACCCTCTCGTCAGCGGCGGGTGCCGTCGTCGGAGAAGTCGACGTCCTCGAAGTCGACGGGGCGGCGGCCGTTGGCGAGGGACGTGACCATGGCGGTGCCGAGCGGTCCGGCCCGGTCGAAGACCTCGACGGTGCCGACGGCGATGCCGTCCACCTCGACGCGGTCGGTGGCCGACAGGCCGACCTCGCGCCCGACCGGCGGGCGGGCCAGGGCGAGGGTGATGTCGGTGTTGATGAACTGCACGCCCTCGGTGCCCCAGTTCACGACCATGCTCGTGGCGTCGGCGACGCTGGCCACGGACTGGAACGGTGTGCCTTCCTCGCCGGCGACGACCGGCAGCCCGGCCTGCCAGGTCTGCTTGCGGCCGGCGTTCTGGTGGTCGGAGAACGACTGCGACCACGGTGCCGCACTGGTGAAGAACGGGACCCGAGGCTCCTCGCTCGGAGGCACCTCGTCGGCGGGCGGCGCCTTGGGGTGGTCGTCGGGCGTCCACACGTCACCGCTCGGCGACTCGGTGGGCAGCAGGAAGATGCAGCTGGCCCGGGCGACGCGCTCGCCCTCCTGGAGCAGCGTCGCGTCGATCAGGCAGATCCTGCGGCCCTCACGCACCACCTCGGTGGTCACCGTGCAGGGCGACATCCGCGCCGGCTGGAACAGGTCGACGGTGTACCGGGCCGGGTGCAGGTCGGTGCGCCCGATCTCCGAGAGCGTCGTCTCCAGGGCTCGTGCGAGCGCTCCGCTCACCGCGACGCCGTGCATCTGGTCGTGGCTCCACATGCTGCGGGCGATGTCGGACGGGACGAGCTGATCACCCTCGAGGGTGAACATGGCCAGGGTCATGGGCCAAGCCTGTCAGGGCGTCACGGTGACCGCGGAGGCGCCGTTCCGAGCGGTGTACAGCCCGAACACCTTCAGCGGCCGGGCGCCCAGCCGGGTGCCCACCGTGAACGACTGGCTGTAGGTGCCGTCCGCGTCGGCGACCGCGCCCCGCGGAGAGACCGCGCGACCGGAGAACGTGACTCGCACCTTCTCGCCCGGCGCCATGCCGGTGACCAGGACGGTGGTGGTCCCGTTCCGCGCGACGCTGGTGTCGCCCGGCACGACGCTGAACGTACGCGGCTTCGCGTTGTAGAAGGTCGTGCGGCCGGTCGAGCCGGAGGCGGCGGTGACGACGACGTCGACCGGGCCCTCGGCCAGCGTGGTCGGGACCTTGAAGCTCGCACCGGCCGTGCCGGCGTAGCTGGCCTTCCCGGTCTTCGCCACGACGCCGTTGAGCGTCACCGTGTAGGCCTCGCGCTTGCCGAGCCCGGCTGCCGTGACGCGGGTGTAGCGGCCGTTCTGGACGATGGCCTTGGCGCTTGCGACGTCGAGCGGCGTCGCGATGACGGCCGTCGGGTCGGAGACGTCGGACGCGGAGACGTAGCCGTCCTTGATCGCCGTCACCATGACGGTGACGGTCTTGCCGACCTGCGCGGACGTCAGCTCGAAGGTCTTGCCGTCGGCATCGACGATCGGCACGCCGGCGGCGAACCACTGGTAGGCGTAGGCGTCGGGCTCGGGCGACGGGGTGCCTTCGTGCGCGGTCAGTGTCTCGCCCGCCTGGGCGTGGCCGGTGATGGTGGCCGTCGGGCCGGTGGTGAAGACGTTGTTGGGCGTGACGGCACTCGTCGGGGCGGAGGCCGTGCTCGGGCCGACGGCGTTGATCGCGACGACGGTGAACGTGTAGGGCGTCCCGTTGGTCAGGCCCTCGACGACCGCCGAGGTCTTGTCCCCGGCCACCGTCGTGACGGTGCCCCCGGGGTTGGTGGTCACCTCGTAGCTCGTGATCGGCGTGCCGTTCGCGGCCGGCGCGGTCCACGACACGGTGGCGCGCTCGTTGCCGGCGGTGGCGCGGACGTCGGTCGGCTGGTCCGGGACGTGCGAGACGTTCACCGTCACCTTGGCCAGGTTGGCCAGCGGGATGAGGAGCACGTTGGTGCTGTTCGTCAGCACGTCGTCGAGCAGGAGGAGGCGGACCTGCCACTGCCCTTCGAGGGCGCCCTTCGGGATCGTGTAGGTCGCCTGCCAGGTGCCGTCCTGCGGCGTCCCGTCGACGAGCGTGGCCTGGACGTTCGGCGTCACCTGGCCGCCGCCCACGGCGCGCAGCCCGCCGAACACGTGCGCCACGCCGGTCTGGTCGGTGACGTGGAAGGTCGCGGTGACCTGCTGGGCCGACGGCCCGACGTCCACGGTCGTGGGGGAGAGCTCGGAGGAGACGAGCTCCGGTCCGTCGACGTCGGCGTCCGGCACGGACGTGACGTTGATGGTGGGCAGCGACGCCTCGGGGATCGTGGCGCCGTTCAGCCGGTTGCCGAGGTTGTCGTCCACCGCGCCGATCTTCAGTCGCCACTGACCCGGGGCCGCACCCTGCGGCAGCGAGAAGTTGATCCACCAGGTGCCGTCGGCGGCGGTGCCCGCCACCCTGGCGCCCGCGCGCAGCGGGGTGACCTGGGTGGTGTCGACCGACTCCAGCGTGGCCGTCACGAGCTTGACGCCGCTCGGGTCGGTGAGCTGGAGGACCGCACGGACCGTCTTCGGACCGGCCGAGACGTCGACCCCCGCAGTCGGCTGCAGGACCATGCTCGCGATCTGCGGCGGATCGGTTTCGGCAGCATGAGCGGTGGAGGGAGCGGCGAAGGCCAGCACCATCCCGAGAACGATGAGAATGCGGCGCACCGGGAAAGCGTAGGGCCGGGCGAGGGGCGTCCGCGGGGTTTCCGCGCGATCACCCCTCGCCGGGCCGAGTCACGCCCCGATCAGGGCGTGACGGTGACGGTCACGACGCCCGTGCGCTGGTAGTACAGCCCGATCGCCTTCAGTGGCCGCGCGCCCACGCGCGTGCCGACCGGGACGCTCTGGCTGTACGTGCCGTCGGCGTCAGCGACCGCACCACGCGGCGAGACGGTCCGGCCGGAGAACGTGATCCGGACCGGCTCGTTCGGTGCCATCCCGGTGACCGTCACCTGGGTCGCTCCGCCGCGCTGGACGCTAGTGTCGTCCGGGACGACGGTGAAGTCGGCCGGCGCCGCGTTGTAGAGCGACGTGATGCCGTAGCGGCCCGACGCCGCGGTGACCTTCACCTCGGCCGGACCGTCCGGCAGGGACGCGGGGACGCGGACGTACGCGCTCACGGTGCCGCTGTAGCTGGCGGTGTACGACTTCACCAGGACGCCACCGATCGTGACCGTGTAGGGCTCACGCCTCTGCAGTCCCAGCGCGGTCACGCGCACGGTGCGGCCGGTCTGCACGATCGCCTTGGAGGTTGCGACGTCGAGGGCGGACCCGATGGTGCCGGTGGGGTCGGAGACGTCCGACGCGTCGACGTACCCGTCCAGGTGCGCCGTCACCATCACGGTGATCGCGTGGCCGACCTCGGCCGAGGTGACCTCGAACGTGCGCTCGGTGGCGCCGTCGATCGGCGTGCCGTCGCTGAACCACTGGTACCTGAACGAGCTCGGCGCCGGCGAGGGCGTGCCCTCGTGCGCGGTGAGCACGGCCTGCTCCTGCACGTCGCCGGTGATCGTCGCGGTCGGTCCGGTCTCGAACACGTGGTTTGGGGTCGCGGCGTTCGACGGCGCGGAGGGGTCACTCGGTCCGACGTCGTTGACCGCGACGACGGTGAACGTGTACGCCGTGCCGTTGGTCAGGCCGTCGAAGGCCACCGACGTCTGGTCGCCCGGGACCGTCTTGGTCATCTCTCCCGGCAGTGCCGAGACGACGTAGCCGGTGATCGGCAGGCCGTTGTCGTCGGGCGCCGTCCAGGAGACGGTGGCGCCGCCGTCGACGGCGGTCGCGTGCACGCCGGTGGGCGCGTCGGGTGCGGTGGAGGAGGCCACCTTCACCGTCGCGAGCTTCGACGGCGGGATCAGGATGCCTGACGTGACGTTGCCCAGCTCATCGTCCATGGCCAGGATGCGCACCTGCCAGTCGGCGGCCACGGCGCCCTTCGGGATGGTGAACGTCGTCTGCCAGGTCCCGTCCTGTGGGGTGCCGTCGACGAGCTCCGCCTGTTGGTTCGGAGTCGCCTCTCCCTCGCCGACCGCCCACAGGCTGGTCAGCACGTGAGCGGCACCGGTCGCGTCGGTGACGTGGTAGGTCGCCGTGACGTCCTGGGCGGCAGGTCCGACGTCCACGGACGTGGGCGAGACCTCGGTCGAGACGAGCACCGGGCCGTCGGCGTCGGGGTTCTCGACGGACGTGACGTCGACGATCGGCAGCGACTCGACCGGGACGTCGGCGCTGCTGCCCTGGTTCCCGGCGTCGTCCAAGGTCGAGTAGGCCAACCGCCACGTCCCCGGGGTGGCGCCCTGCGGAATCGTGAATGTCATCCGCCAGTAGCCGTCGGTCTTGGTGCCGAGGATGCCGACGCCGAAGCGCACGGCCGTGGTCTGGCTGGAGTCGACCGCCTCGAGCCGCCCGCTCACCGCCTTGACGCCGGTGGCGTCGGTGATGCGAAGGGTGGCCTGCACCTGCTGGTCGTCGGTGCTGACGTCCACGGTGGTGGGGCTGAGCGTGGCGGCGACGACGACGGGGGTGTCCGTGTCGTCGGCGGCGTGAGCTGCGGTGGGAGTGGCCAGGGCCAGGGTCAGTCCGAGGACGAGGAGGAAGCGACGCATCCTCGGACCATACGAACGATGTGGTTGCGTCGTACGACTTTTCGGGAAATCAACCAGTCCGTGCAAGTGCCCGGTCCACCAGGGCGTTGACGACGTCCGGCACCTCGAGTGCCACCAGGTGGGCGGCGTCCTCGAGCACGACGAGCTCGGCGTCGGGGATCGCGGCTGCCATCGCCTCGAGCTCCGGCAGCGGGAAGGTCGCGTCCTCCCGGCCGGCCACGACGACGACCGGGGTGCGGATGCTCGAGAACAGGTCGTGGTGATCCGGCCGCAGTGACACCACGCTCCGGATGGCGTGACTGACCGAGCGGACGTCGTTGCGCTGCGCCACGTCGAGCACGGTCCGCACCGCCTCGGGACGGTCGCGTCGGCTGGTCGGGCCGAGGAACGCCTTCACCACCGAGCGGGTGAGCGGCGGCCGGATGCCCCGGAGCGCGCGGGCGGACGCAAGCAGGAGCCCGTACTCGACGCGCTGGCGTCGCGGTGCGACGGAGGCGGTGCCGTTCATCAGCACGCTCACGCCGACGCGGTCCGGGTGGCGCGCCGCGAACACGCCGCCGGTCATCGCACCCCACGAGTTCCCGAGCCAGTGCACCCGCTCGAGCCCCAGGGCGTCGAGGAGGTCGACGGCGGCCCCGGCGCACTCGTCGAACGTGAAGCCGCTGGTGAGCGGCTCGCTGCGGCCATGGCCGGGCGGGTCGACGGCGACGGTCGTGAACCGGTCGGCGAAGTGCGCGACCTGCGCGTCCCACAGCGTCCCGTCCATCAGCAGGCTCGGCCACATCAGTATCCCGGGGCCGGAGCCGGAGACACGGACGTGCAATCGGCCGAGCCGGGTGTCGACGTCCCTCGCCTCCATGGCAGCCCATCGTGCCATTGCGCCGCCGGTCGTCGCTCCGTCAGCATTCGACTCATGATGCACAAGCACGTCGAGGGCGTCCGGCCGTGGCACGTCCTGCTCGACACGTGGGTCGCGAACGTCGTCGGCGCGACGATCCTGCTGGTCGAGTACCTGTTCGTCGTCCCGCTGCCGCCGGAGGCGACGACGTCCGACGTCACCCGCGACAACCTCGTCCTGGCCGCGTTCTGCACGCTCGCCAGCTGGTCGATCCTCGCGGTCTTCGGCGGTCCGCGGACCAGCGACGCGCTCGGCTGGACCGTCCGCGGCACCGCGCCCACCAAGCGCGAGGCCGAGCTGACCATCGGCCTCCCGTGGTACCTCTTCCTGCTCCAGGCGATCACGTGGACGCTGTCGTCGATCCCCTTCCTCGTGCTGAACCTGCCGACCAACGTGCCGTTCGGGTTCGTGTCGAGCGGCATGGTCCTGTTCGGTGGGCTCGCCACCGCCACGACGAGCTTCATGCTCCTCACCCGCCTGCTGCGGCCGGCGACGGTGGCCGCACTCGTGGTGCACCCACCCGCGCCGGGCACCGCGGCGGGGGTCGGCGAGCGGGCCATCTTCACCTGGACCCTGACCACGGGCGTCCCGGTGCTCGGGTTCGTGCTGCTCGTCGCGTTCGCGCCGTTCGCCGAGGCGTCGATCGACCGGATCGCCGTCAGCGGCCTGATCATCGGGCTCGTCATCCTGGGCGTCGGGCTGCTCTCGACGATCCTGCTCGCGAAGTCGATCGGCGAGCCGCTCTGCGACATGACCACCGCCCTCGCGCAGGTCGAGTCGGGTGACCTCGACGTCGAGGTGTCTGTCGACGACAACGGCGAGATCGGCCAGATGCAGGCCGGGCTGAACCGGATGGTCGCGGCGATGCGCGAGCGCGAGCAGCTGCGCGACCTGTTCGGCCGGCACGTCGGCGAGGACGTCGCCCGGCAGGCGCTCGAGCACGGCGTCGAGCTGGGCGGTCAGGAGCTGGAGGCGGCCGCCCTGTTCGTCGACGTCATCGGCAGCACCACGCTCGCGGCCACGCGTCCGCCGGCGGAGGTCGTCACCGCGCTCAACCGGTTCTTCTCGGTGGTCGTCGACGTCGTCGGCGAGCACGGCGGCCTGGTCAACAAGTTCGAGGGCGACGCCGCGCTGTGCATCTTCGGCGCGCCGCTCGCCCTGGACGACGCCGCCGCCAGCGCCCTGAGCGCTGCACGGGTCATGGCCGAGCGGCTCCGCGAGGAGGTGCCGGAGCTCGACGCCGGGATCGGGGTCTCGCAGGGCATCGTGATCGCCGGCAACATCGGCGCCACCCACCGGCTGGAGTACACGGTCATCGGCGACCCGGTGAACGAGGCCGCGCGCCTCACCGAGCAGGCCAAGAACCACGACGGTCGGGTCGTCGCGTCGCAGCGCATCGTCGACAACGCGCACCCGCGAGAGCGCGAGCGGTGGACGCTGCTCGAGCCGCTCCTGCTGCGGGGCCGCGCCGAGCCGACGATGCTCGCCGTCCCGGCCTGATGCCGCGCGAGCCCGGCCGTGCCAGGCTCGAGGGGAGAGGACGTGGTTCGGTGGACGTGAGCAGGCTGCTCTCCCAGATGTCGCGCGAGCTGGCCGACCTGGACACGCACGCCGGGACGGTCGAGGCGGTGACGCGGTACGCGTGCACGGCGGTGGGGTGCGAGGACGCCGGCCTGATGCTCGTCATGGGCCGGAACCGGGTCGAGACCCCCGCCGGCACGAGCGAGGACGTCGATCGTGCGCACCAGCTGCAGGCCGAGCTCGACGAGGGTCCGTGCCTGGACTCCGTGCGAGGCGGCGACGAGCTCCACCTCGTGAACGACATCGCGGGCGACCCGCGCTGGCCCGCGTGGGGTCCGGCCGCCGCCGAGCTGGGCTACCGCAGCACCATCGGTGCCAGCCTGGAGACGGCCACGCGACGCATCGGCTCGCTCAACCTGTACTCGCGGCGGGCCGGTGCGTTCGACGAGGCCGACGTCGAGGTCGCGAGACTGCTCGCCGCACACGCCACGGTGGCCCTCGCCGCGGCGGACACCGAGCAGCAGCTGCGCGCTGCCGTGGAGTCGCGCACGATCATCGGCCAGGCCCAAGGCATCGTGATGCGCGCGTTCGACCTCGACGCGAGCAGGGCCTTCGCCTACCTCACCCGGCTGTCGCAGGACCAGAACATCAAGCTCTCGCAGGTCGCCGAGCAGGTCATCGCCGACCGACACCGGATCGGGCGATCATGACGACCACGGCGGCGCCGACGAGCATGAGCACGCCGACCACCACCTGGTTCACGTCGTAGATCGTCTCGAGGGTGTGCCGGAACAGGCCGTCGGCCACCACGGCGAGCGCCGCCAGGGCCGCGAGTCCGCCGGCGACGACGCTCGGCCCGACCTGGTGGGCGTAGAGGCCGCACAGGCCCACGACGACGCCGACGATCGCCTGGTCGAGGATCACCTGACCGGCCCCGTCGTCGAGCGAGAAGCCGAACAGCCACGGCGAGAACATCAGCCAGAGCGAGAGGATCACCAGGCCGACCGACGCGATCGTCAGCGGTGACGCAGGAGCGCGCGTGAGGTCGGTGGCCTCCGCGAGCTGCTCGTCCGCCTCGCGGTTCGCGGTCACGGCGCTCTCGATGGCGTCGGGGTCCTCGGAGCGCGCACCGGGGAGGACGCCGGTGGTGGTGGATCCGCGGCCGGCGCCGCCGTGCACGTCGCCCATCACGCCGCCGGCCCAGGCGGTGCCGAGTCCCGCGGCGATGACCGCCGCCCCGACGATGATCCAGACGGTGCCGACCGGCAGCACCATGAAGAGCCCGGTGACGACCATCCCCGTCACCGCGATGCCGACGCCGGTCCAGATGACGGGCGGCCGGACGGTCGTCTCGTGCGTGTCCGTGGCCATGGTCCCCCTTTTCTCGCGTGTTTCTCAGGCTGCCATCGGGCCGAGGGCCACGCGACTCGGCGTAGCGTCGTCGCGTGACCGCAGAGACGATCGAGATCTCCACCCCCGACGGCGTGGCCGAGGCCTACGTCAGCCGACCGGACACCACCGGCGACCACCCGCCCGTGCTCCTCTACATCGACGCGTTCGGGCTGCGTCCCCGCATCGAGGAGATGGCCGACCGCATCGCCGGCTGGGGCTTCGTCGTCATGGCGCCGAACGTCTTCTACCGCGACGGCACGGCAGCCGAGGTCGCACCGACGGCTGACCTTCGGGTGGCCGAGAACCGGGAGGCCTACGTCCCGACCGCGATGGCACGGGTGAAGGCGCACACGCCCGACCAGGCCGCCGCCGACCGCGAGGCGTACCTCGACGCGCTGCTCGGGCTGCCGGGCGTGCGCGGTCCGGTCGGCGTGACCGGCTACTGCATGGGCGGGCGTCTGGCGCTGCGTGCGGCCGCGGGCCGTCCGGACGACGTGGCTGCGGTCGGGATCTTCCACGCGGGCGGGCTGGTGACGGACGCCGAGGACAGCCCGCACCGGCTGCTCGCGTCCGTCCGCGCCGAGGTTGTCGCCGGGCACGCGGACCACGACCGTTCCAACCCGCCGGAGGCGATCGCCGCCTTCGACGCAGCGCTCGACGCCGCCGGGCTGACCTACGCCACCGCCGTCTACCCCCGCGCCGCCCACGGCTTCACGATGTCGGACACGTCGAGCTACGACGAGGCCGCCACCGAGCGTCACTTCACCGAGCTGCAGGCCCTGTTCGGCCGCGTGCTCGCCTGAGTGATCTCGATACACCTGCTCGCAGAGCTCGCAGGCACTCGATCACCGTGGAATCCGGTGGTCGAGTGCCTCCGCGAGCGCCAGCGAGCTGGAGGTGTATCGAGACCACGTCACCAGCTGGCGACGACCGACTCCGGGACGACGCCGTGGCGGATGCGCTGCGGGTGGTCGCCCACGGGCAGGTACGCGATCTCCTGCTTGGTGTCGAAGTCGAGCACGGCGACCGAGTCGTCGTCACTGAGCGAGATCCAGCAGGTGTCTCCGAGGCCCTCGGTCGACCAGTACGGCTTGCCGTAGCTGTGGCCCGTGGTCGTCTTGTCGAAGAGCTGGTAGGCCCCGGACGCACGGTCGACGAGGGCGGCGTAGTCGTCCATCGTGCCCGCGACGCACAGCGTGTCGCCCGCGTCGTTGATCGCGAGGCCGTGGTGCGCCGAGTCGTTGACGTACTGCGTGAACGGCACGTCCGGAATCTTGTTGGGCAGCGGGATGAGTCGTGTGACCGCGCCGGTGGACGGCTCGGGCACGCCGCGGGTGCGGTAGTTGACCTTGTGGTTGATGTCCGGCGCCTCGGTGTCGAACTCGACGATGCCGTGGAAGTAGGACACCTGGAAGTAGATGAACCGCTCGCCCGGCGCGACCGCCATCGGGCGGACCGCGGCGCTCATGCCCGGGTGGCCGGCCTCGGCGAGCTCCTTGCCCATCTGCCAGCGGCGGGTGATGCCGAACGTGCCGTTGTCGACGATCTCGAACCAGCGGTCGCCCTTCACGGCGTCGTGGCCGGGCTGCTTCGGGTTGTCGAGCGGCAGGTACACCTTGCCGATCGACGCGTGGAAGATGCGCGAGCCGTCGGCGCTGTAGTTGCTCTCGTGCGGGGTCTCGCCGGACTGGAACGTGCGCAGCCGGTCGCCCATCTTGATCTGCTTGCCGTTGACGGTCTCGTCCACCATCGAGAACTCGATGACCTGGCGCTCCGTGGAGTCGGAGACGAGAAGTCGGCGGCCGTCGGGGGAGACGGCCATGTGGTCGGTGCGGTAGCCGTCCATCGGCTGCTCGGCCGTGATGCTGCTCGGGCCGCCGGTGGTGGTGGCCTTCTCGATGTCGATCCAGACGACGTCGCCGAGGCTCGGGCGCGACACCGCGAGGTGCTTGCCGTCGGGCGTGGTGAACATGTCGTCGACGAACTGGTCGTGGCCCTCGCCGGGCAGCTGGCGCACGGCGGCGAACAGGAGGAGCCGGGGCAGGCTGAGGCGGATGTCGCGGAGCTCCTGGGCCTTGTCGGGCACCAGGTCCACGCCGGTCTTGAGCACCTCACGCGTGTTCGCGTCGATGACGGTGGCGGTGCCGGCCCAGTTGTTGCCGACCCACATGACGTCGCGCAGCGGCTCGTCGGCCGACGCGGCCGGGGCTGCGGCCAGGGTGGCGGCCAGCGCTGCGGCGGCGAGGAGTGTGGTGCGTGCTCTCACGGTCTGCCCTTCTGCAACCCCCGAACAAGTTCCGGGGAGTCTAGCGGCTGGACGCCGGCAAGGTCTCTGACTAAAGTCAGAGAATGGACACGGTGGCGACGCTGCGCGCGTTCAACCGCACGTGGGGCCGGCGGTCCGGGGTGCTCGACGAGTCGTTCCTCGGCACCGGCCGTGCCTACGGGTCGGCGCGACTCCTGTTCGAGATCGAGAAGCCGGTCACGGTGCGCGACCTCCGCACCCGCCTCGGGCTGGACTCGGGATACGTCAGCCGGCTCCTGCGCGGACTGCAGCGTGAGGGCCTGGTCGACGTCTCGCCCGACCCGGAGGACAGGCGTCGCCGGGTCGTCAGCCTCACCGCTGCCGGCCGTCGCGCCCGCGGCGACCTGGACGACCGGTCCGAGGGTCTCGCCCGTGGACTGCTCGCGGAGCTGTCCCCGCGCCTGGCCGACGAGCTGGGCCAGGTGCTCGGTCGGGCCGACCTCCTGATGCGTGCCGCGACGGTCACCTTCGAGGTCGTCGACCCTGCGGGGCCCGACGCCCGCACGGCCGTCGGCGCCTATCTCGACGAGCTCGACCGTCGGTTCCCCAGCGGGTTCGACGCCCACGAGGCCGACCACGACGCCGACGCCATGGGTGGCGCCACCGGGCGGTTCCTCGTGGCCCGCAGCGACGGGGACGTCGTCGCGTGCGGCGGCGTCCAGACGCTCGCCGACGGCGTCGGGGAGATCAAGCGGATGTGGGTGCACCCGGACTGGCGCGGCGCCGGCCTGGCCCGCCGGATGCTCGGGCGGCTCGAGCAGGAGGTGGCGGGGCTCGGCCACCGCGTCGTCCGCCTCGACACCAACGACACCCTGGTCGAGGCGCTGTCGCTGTACCGGTCGGCCGGCTACCGGGAGATCGAGCGCTACAACGACAACCCGTACGCGCGGCACTGGTTCGAGAAGCGGCTCACAGGGTCTCGAGCACGGTGAGGGTGCGCCGCCAGGCGTCGCTCGCGGGGTCGACCACCCCGAAGTGGCCGCCGCCCACGGTCACGAGCCCGGCCTTGGCGCCGGCGGACCGGGCGGCGTCGACGTAGGTCCGCGACTGCACGATCGGCACGGTGTCGTCGTCGGGCGCGTGGACGCAGACGACGGGCACGTCGAGCGGGACCCGCGACAGCGGATCGGCGTTCGCGTACGCCTCGGCGTCGTAGGGCCCGAGGAAGAGCTCGACCGCACCGTCGCCGAGCCGCTGCTCAAGGGCGCCACGCAGGTCCAGGACCCCGGCCTGCGAGATCGCCGCGGTCACGGGCACGCGCGGGCTCGGTCGCCCGGCGGCCCAGACGGCGAGGTGTCCGCCGGCCGAGTGGCCGAGCGTGACCACGCGCGAGGTGTCGACGTCGATGTCCGCAAGGAGGTCGATCCCGGCCGCGACGTCGTCGAACGTCTGCGGGAAGCCGCCGCCGTTCCCCGTGCGGCGGTACTCCAGGTTCAGGGCCGTCCAGCCTTCGCCGACCAGGGACTGCACCAGCGGCCGGCCGAGCGACCAGTCGTACCTCGCGCGCCAGAACCCGCCGTGGACGACGACCACCACGCCGCGGCTCGGGACCGTCGGTCGGTACAGCTCGGCGACCTGGCTGGGGTCGTCGCCGTAGGTGAGCCGCTGCACCCGCTCATGCTGTCACCGAAAACCGTCGAGTGCGGCCCCGATAGAATCGCCATCCGTCGAGCGCGAGGAGGCTGTGTGGATGTCCACGAGCTCGACACGTTCCTGCTGATCGGGTCTGCCGTCCTCGTCGCGGCCGTCCTCGCGGTCCGCGTGTCCGTCCGCGCCGGCCTGCCCTCTCTGCTGGTCTACCTCTTCCTCGGCCTGCTCCTCGGCAGCTCCGGGGCGGGCATCGACTTCGCCGACGCCGACCTCGCCCTGGCGCTCGGCTTCGCCGGCCTCGTGCTGATCCTCGCCGAGGGCGGTCTCACCACGGAGTGGTCCGACGTGCGGCCGTCGCTCGGCCTCAGCCTGACGCTCGCGACGCTGGGCTCGGCGATCAGCGTCATCGTCGTCTCGGTCGGTGCGCACTACCTGCTCGACCTCCGCTGGGAGCTCGCCGTGCTCCTGGCCGCGGTGCTGACGCCCACCGACGCCGCCGCGGTGTTCTCGGTGCTCCGGGCCGTGCCGCTGCGCAAGTCCGTCACCGGCACCCTGGAGGCCGAGTCCGGCGTGAACGACGCCCCGATCGTCGTACTGGTCCTGGCGATCAGCACCGGCGACCTGTCGCACGACGGACCGTGGATCTTCGCCGCGATCATCGTCGCGGAGCTCATCGGCGGCTCGGCGATCGGCATCGCGATCGGGTTCGTCGCGGCCCGCCTCCTGCGTGGCCTGGCGCTGCCGTCGTCCGGCCTCTACCCGCTCGTCGTGCTCTCGTTCACGATCCTCGCGTACGGCGCCGCGACGGCCGTCCACGCCAGCGGGTTCGCCGCCGTCTACCTGGCCGCCCTCGTCCTCGGCAACACCGAGCTGCCGCACCGGCGCGCCACCCGGTCGTTCGTCGAGGGCATCGCGTGGCTCGCGCAGATCGGGCTGTTCGTAATGCTGGGCCTGCTCGCCAGCCCCGACTCCATCGAGTGGTGGCACGTCTGGACCGGCCTGGCCGCCGGCGCCATCCTCACGTTCGTCGCCCGGCCGCTGTCGATCCTCGCCTGCGCCGTGTGGTTCAAGGTGCCGTGGCGCGAGCAGACGTTCCTCGCCTGGGCCGGCCTGCGCGGCGCCGTGCCGATCATCCTCGCCACCATCCCGCTGGCCAACGACGTGAAGGGCTCCGACGACCTGTTCAACATCGTCTTCGTGACGGTGGTCGTCTACACGCTCGTGCAGGCCGGGCCGCTCGGGGTCCTGGCGCGATGGGCGGGCGTCCGCAACGACGGGACGCGCGACATCGAGGTCGAGGCCGCCCCGCTGGAGCGCATCTCGGCCGACCTGCTCCAGGCCCACGTGTCCCGCGGCTCGAAGCTGGCCGGCGTCCAGGTCGACGAGCTCCGGCTCCCGGAGGGCGCGTCCGTCGCGCTCGTCGTGCGCGGGGGAGAGCCGGTCGAGCCGCACCGCATCACCCGGTTCCGGCACGGCGACGACATCCTCGTGGTGACGACCCGCGCCGTCCGGGAGGCCACGGAGAAGCGGCTCCGCGAGGTCGGCCGCCACGGCCGCCTCGCCGGCTGGGGCACGTAGCTACGGGATCTTGACGATCGGCACGCAGACCGTGACGGCCGAGGTCGCCTGCACCTTGGTCTGCGCCTTGGCCAGCTTCTTGTAGTCGTCGCCGACGACGACGACCACGTTGTCGTCCACGGGGATGTCCGGCTCGGCGAGCTCGACGTCCGGGCCGAGCTGCTGGGCGACCAGCTTCACGCGCGGGTCGTCGCGGTCGGTGGTGAGGATGGCCGCGACCTTCGGCTGCACCTTGCTGGTGCTGTTGGCGATCTTCCCGGCGAGGAACCCACGACGCTGCAGGTTGATGCTGACGCGGTTGGCGAGGCCGGCGCGCTGGCTGGCGTTGTAGACGTCGACCGCGACCAGGTTGCTGGTGAGGTCGTCGCCGGCCGCGACCGTGCGCGTGTCGCAGGACGGTCCTTCGTCGCCGGTGTCGGCGTCCGCCGTCAGGAGCCTGAACCCGTAGAACGAGCCGAGCAGGAACACGGCGACGGCCGCGGTCATGACCAGGGCGGGGTGGCGCGACGTCATGCGGCCTCGATCGTGTGGACGCGGGCGTGGAGCATGGCGCGCTGCTGCAGCGCGGCGCGGACGGCGCGGTGCAGCCCGTCCTCCAGGAACAGCTCGCCGTTCCAGGCCACGACGTGCGCGAACAGGTCGCCGAAGTAGGTGGAGTCGTCGTCGAGGAGGTGCTCGAGATCGAGCTGCGTCTTCGTGGTGGTGAGGTCGTCGAGGCGCACCTGGGAGGGAGAGATCTCCGCCCAGTCGCGCTGCGCGAGGCCGTGGTCCGGGTACGGACGACCGTCGTTCACCCGTCGGAAGATCACGCGGTCAGTCTATGCAGCGGCCGGTGTGACGAAGGATTTCGTGTGATGTTGGCCAGGTCAGGGAACAGATCAGGGATAATCCTGGTTGTCCGTCAGTGGTGCCTGTCACCATGATGTGGACTGATGCATGACGCATCAGAGGCCCAGGAGGTGGGATGGACGAGCTGACGCGCCCGGCCGTCGAGGTGCCCGCCTCCACTCTGCGCAAGGTGGCGCTGGTCCACAAGCTGAAGCGCGGCGCGATCGAGCTGGCCATGCTGGCCGTCCTGTACGTCGCGTACAGCGCGTCGCGCCTGCTCGCCTCCAACGACTTCTCGCCGGCCCGCGGCCGCGCCCTCGACATCCTCAACTTCGAGAAGGACTGGCGGTTCGCCATCGAGGGATGGCTGAACGACCTGTTCGTCCGCGTCGACTGGCTCGGCGTCTTCGGCAGCTACTGGTACGCGACCACCCACTACTTCGTCACCGTCATCGTGCTCGTCTGGCTCTACCGTCGCAGCGCCACCGAGTACGTCACCGCCCGCCGCGCGCTCGTGCTGGCCACGATCATCGGCCTCTGCTTCTACCTCCTCGCCCCCACTGCGCCGCCCCGCCTGGTCGACGGTCTGTACACGGACGTCCTCAGCCTGCACGCGGACGCCGGGTGGTGGGGAGCCGACGCGTCCGCCCCGCGCGGGTTCGGCGGCTGGACCAACGAGCTCGCCGCGTTCCCGTCCCTGCACGCGGGGTGGGCCCTGTGGGTCGCCCTCGTCCTCATCCGCGCCGGCGTGCCACGCCTCATGCGCCTGGCCGGTATCGCCTACGCCCTGATCATGGCCGTCGTCATCGTGGGCACCGGCAACCACTGGGTCCTCGACGCGATCGTCGGCTGGATCATCGTCGCCATGGCGTTCGTCGGCGTCGCCGCCTGGGAGCGCCGCAGCCCGTTCGTCGCTCACGAGGACACATAGGTCTTCGCGGTTTCGTCTTCGCGGTTTGTGACGCTCAGGGCGTTATTCGACGCTCTTGACGCTTTCGGCGTCACATGTTGCGAACCTCGAGCCGCTGCGGGGCGTCGGTAAACCTCCGCCGGCTCGTTTTTCACATCACCAGCGCAGGTGGGGAGCGCCCCTAGGTAGCCAGGCTCGCTGCGTCTCGGCGGAGGATAGGGGATTCGAACCCCTGAGAGCTTTCACTCAACCCGCTTTCCAAGCGAGCGCACTAGGCCACTATGCGAATCCTCCGCGGGCGAGGATACCGGCCCGGGCCGCACTCGATCACATCGGGCACGCCCCGTACGATGGGCACAGCCCCTCGCGCGGCGACACATCACCCAACTCCCCCAGGGCCGGAAGGCAGCAAGGGTCAGTGACCTCTGTCGGGTGCGCGAGGGGTCCTTCGCGTTCCGGCGCGGATTGCCCGGACCCGGCACGATAGACCCGTGCACTCCAGGCGACGAACCCTGCTGACCGCCGTCCTCGTGATGGCGGTCGCCGCCGTCGTGGTGGGCGGCGTCCTCGTCGTGGCCGACCGCAACAAGACGCCGGTGGCGCAGGACGACCGGGGTCCGGTGCTGGTGGTGCCCGGGTACGGCGGTCGGATGGAGTCGCTGTCCCTCGTGATCTCGGCACTGAAGGCCGACGGTCGCGACGTCGTGGAGGTGGCGCCGAAGGCGCAGGGCACGGGAGACATGCGTGGCCAGGCGGCCAACCTCGGGCGCGTCGCCCGGAAGACGCTGCGGCGCACCCACGCCCCGTCGCTCGACGTCGTGGGCTACTCCGAGGGCGGGATCGTCGCCCGGCTGTGGGTCAAGAAGTACGGCGGCGACCGCATCGCCCGGCGCGTGCTGACGATCGGCTCACCGCACCATGGCACCGAGCTGGCCGCGCGAGCCCAGGTGGAGCATCCGGACCGCTGCCCCAAGGCGTGCCAGCAGCTCGCGCCGGACAGCGACCTGATGAAGGACCTGAACGAGGGTGACGAGACGCCGTCTGGGCCCCGCTTCATCACCGTCTCGTCGACGACGGACGCGGCCGTCACCCCGATCGGCACGGCCGAGCTGACGGGCGCCCTGAACCTGACGGTCCAGGAGCTGTGCCCGGACGCGCTGACCCAGCACACCCAGCTCACGTCCGACCCCGTGGTGCTCGCGCTGATCACGTCGGCGCTCGGCAGTGGCCCGCCGGCCAAGCCGACCGGCGTCACCTGCGCCTAGATCACTCCGGGAGCGGCTCCACGACCTCGTGGTCGCCGACCGAGGACGCCAGCCGCTTGAGGTGGTCCGCACCGCCGCCGAGCCAGTGGTCGATCGCGGTGAGCCGGCTGGTGTAGTGGCCGACCGAGTACTCGGCCGTCATGCCGATGCCGCCGTGCAGCTGGATGGCCTCCTGGCCGATGTGCCGGCCGGACGTGCTGACCTGCAGCTTCGCGCGCGACGCCGCCTCGAGCGCCCGGGTGGGCTCGTCAGTCAGCACGAGCGTCGCCCAGCTGGCCACGCTGCGCACCAGCTCCATCGACACGTACATGTCGGCCGCGCGGAACGTGAGCGCCTGGAACGTCTTGAGCGGCACCCCGAACTGCTTGCGGGTCTTGAGGTACTCGACGGTGGTGTTCAGCGCGACGGTCATCGCGCCGACGGCCTCGTGGCAGTACGCGACCTGCGCGCTCGCCACCGCGGTCTCGAGGACGCCGGCCTGGTCGGCCGAGACGTCGCCGAGCGGGGTGGCCGACGTGCCGTCGAACGCGACGTGCGCGGCCCGGCCGCCGTCGTGGGTGCGGTAGCCCGTGCGGGTGAGGCCCGACGCGTCGCCCTCGACGAGGAACAGGCCGGTACCGGCGTCGGTCTTTGCGCTGACCACGAACGCGTCGGCGCGCTCGCCGTGGAGGACCGGCTCCTTGGAGCCGGACAGCGTCCAGCCGTCGCCGGACTGCGACGCCGTGACCGGCTCGCCGATCTCCTTGAGCGCGGCGGCCAGGATCAGCGAGCCCTCGGCCACCCGGCCGAGCACGTCGGCGCGCTGCTCGTCGGTGCCCGCGGCGGCGACGATGCCGCCGGCCAGCACCACCGTCTCGATGAACGGCTCGGGCGCGAGGACGCGCCCGACCTCCTCGGCCACGATCGACACCTCCACCGGTCCGGCGCCCATGCCGCCGTCGGACTCGGCGAACGGTAGACCGAGGACGCCCATCTCCGCGAGCCGCTGCCAGGTGTCCTCGCCGAAGCCGGGGTCCTGCTTCGTGACCTCGCGGCGCGTCTCCGAGGAGTCGTACGCCTTGCCCAGCAGGCCGCGCACGGCGTCCCGGAGGGCCTCTTGCTCGTCGTCAAGGGTGAAGTCCATGACTACCTCACAGTCCCAGGATCGTGCCGGCGATGATCTGACGCTGGACCTCGTTCGAGCCGCCGTAGATGGAGGCCTTGCGGAAGTTCAGGTAGCCCGGAGTGGCGACCCGGGCCCAGTCGGGGACGTCGGACCCATCACCGGCGCCGGACGCCAGTGACATCGGGCCGGCGAGGTCGACGATCAGCTCGGTGACCTCCTGCTGCAGCTCGCTGCCCTTCAGCTTGAGCACCGAGGACGCGGGGTGCGGCTTGCCGTCGGCGGAGTGGGCGACGACGCGGAGCGCGGTGAGCTCGAGCGCCATCAGCTCGTTCTCCAGCTCGGCGATGCGGCTGGCCACGAGGACGTCGTCGAGGTCGGCGTGCTCCTTGGCCTGCGCCAGCATCCGCTTGGTGGCACCCACCGGCGCGACGCCGACGCGCTCGTTGCCGAGCAGGAACTTGGCGTAGGTCCAGCCCTTGTTCTCCTCGCCGACGAGGTTCTCGGCGGGGACGCGGACGTCCTCGAAGAACACCTC
The DNA here is from genome assembly GCF_008039565.1 of Aeromicrobium terrae. Lineage (GTDB taxonomy): Bacteria > Actinomycetota > Actinomycetes > Propionibacteriales > Nocardioidaceae > Aeromicrobium > Aeromicrobium terrae. The sequence continues at coordinate 109,799 of NZ_VDUX01000004.1, read as the reverse complement.
GTTCACCTCGACGCTGCCGTCGATCAGCTCGATCGGCCGGACCGTGACCCCCGGGTCGGTCATGTCGATGAGGAGCATCGAGATGCCGGCCTGCTTCTTCTCGGCCTCCGGGTTGGTGCGGACCAGGGTGAAGATCCAGTCGCCGTACTGGCCGAGCGTCGTCCAGGTCTTCTGCCCGTTGACGACGTACTCCTCACCGTCGCGGACGGCGGCGCAGCGCAGCGACGCGAGGTCGGACCCGGCGTCGGGCTCGGAGAAGCCCTGCGACCACCAGATGTCGAGGTTGGCGGTCTTCGGCAGGAACCGCTCCTTCATCTCCTGCGAGCCGAACGCGGCGATGACCGGGCCGATCATGCCCGCGTTGAAGGCGAGCGGCTGCGGGACGTTCGCGAGCTGCAGCTCCTCGTGCCAGATGTGCCGCTGGAGCGGGGTCCAGTCCTTGCCGCCCCACTCGACCGGCCAGCCCGGCACAGCGAGTCCGGCCGCGTTGAGCACCTGCATCGACTCGACCATCTGCTCCTTGCTGAGCTCGCGGCGAGCGGCGACGGTGTCGCGGATGTGTTGCGGGACCTGGGTGGTGAAGAACTCGCGCATCTCCTCGCGGAAGGCGGCGTCCTCCTCGGTCAGGTGAAGTCTCATGCCGGCTCCTTGCCCGTAGACCTTGGGTACTTACTACCACCAGGTACGAAGGAGCACTCGGTCAGTCGTCGTGCGACATCCTCAGCGGAGCGAGGGTGCCGAGCGACTCGGCCACCACGACCGCGTCGTCGCCGCGCTCCAGCCGGAAGTCGGAGGGCGGGTTCACGAACGCGACGCCGTCGCGGTTCACGCCCAGCAAGGTCGCGCTGTGGTCGCTGCGCAGGCGGGCGGACAGCTCGTCGAGCGTCAGGCCGATGCACTCGTCGGGGATCTCCACGCGGTAGAGCTCGGACCCCTCTCCGCCGGACACGATGTCGGTGACCAGCTGCGCCAGGCCCGGGTAGAGCGACGAGCGGGCGAGCAGCCGGGACGCGATGCGCGACGTCACGACGACCTCGTCGGCGTTGGCGCGGAGGAAGTGGTCGACGTGCTCGGGGTTGTTCACCTCCACGACGGTGCGCACCGTCGGGGCGATGGCGCCGATGGCCATGCAGGTGAGGATCGACCGCATGTCCGCGCCGTTGCTGGCGTCGGCGGGGCAGACGATCGCGGCCATCGCCTCCTCGATGCCGGCCCGGCGCAGGTCGTCGGCGTTGGTGATGTCGCCGTTGACGAAGTAGACCCCGCTGCCGGCCGGGTTCTTGTCCGAGTCGTGCACCACGACGACCTTGGTCGTGTACTCGTCGGTGCTGAGCTCGGCGATCAGCTCGCGAGCCGTGGAGTTCCATCCGCAGACGACGATGTGGTCGCGATATCCCGAAGCGCCCATGCCCTGCCCCTCCTTGAGGATGAAGTCGATGACGAAGCCCACGAGGGCAGCGGTGATGACGCCGACGATGGCGACGCCGAAGAGCACCAGCAGCCAGCTGATGATGAAGCCGCCGGGCGTGGTGACGTAGGACGCGTCGCCGGAGCCCATCACGGTCGTGACGGCCCAGTAGATGCTCGTGCCGACCTTGCGGAAGAACCCGCCGACGTCGTCGCGTGGCCCCTCGGACAGGGCGACGAGCACGGACGCGGTCAGCACGATCGCGGCGAGCGCGCCGAACAGCCGGACGAAGAACGAGTGATCCACTCCGCCGGTGAGCCGCCGGACGTGGAATCCGAGACGGCGGAAGAAGGGCACGACGGCAAGCACCCCGATACGTCCTGAGATTCGGCGCCTCATCTGCTCTCCTGGCGCCGATCATCCCATCGGGTGGGCTCCTGAGCAGGCGTTTCCGAGCATCAGGACCTTGGCGATCGACCGATCGCGCTCAGCGTCTGATCGGAGGATTGAGCATCGCGCGCGTCCCAGCCCGGTAGAGCTTCGCGGGTCGACCTCCGTCGATCGTGGATGTGCCACCCGTCTCGCTCAGGAAGCCTTCGGTCCGGGTGACCTTCCTGTGGAAGTTCCGCGGATCCAGCGAATGCCCCCAGACCGCCTCGTAGACCTTCCGCAGCTGCCCGACCGTGAACTCCGTTGGGCAGAAGGCGGCGGCCAGGGGCGAGTACTCGATCTTCGCCCGAGCGCGCTCCAATCCGTCCGCGAGGATGCGCTCGTGATCGAAGGCCAGCGTCAAAAGGCCTGTCTCAGCGACGGGCACCCACTCGGCGTGTGCGGCGTCCGTTCCGGCCACCGGTTCGGCGAGCTCCGGCGCCAGTGCCAGCCAGGCCACGCTCACGGTGCGCATCCTCGGGTCACGGTCGGGCGCCCCGTAGGAGGCGAGCTGCTCGAGGTGCAGGCCTTCGGACACGCCGGTTTCCTCGGCCAGCTCGCGGTAGGCGGCGGCCTCGATGTCCTCGTCGACCAGGACGAACCCTCCGGGCAGAGCCCACTGACCGGAGAAGGGCTCCTCGCCGCGCTGTACGAGGAGCACGCACAGCTCGGACTCCCGGATTGTCAGCACGACCAGGTCGACAGTGACGGCGAACGGCGGGTGGCTCACGTTCTGAGCATAGGTACTTATCGTCATCTTGACAAGAAATGGAACGGAGGCTTATCGTCAAACTAACGATAAACTTCAGGAAGCGAGGCCCGAACATGGCCACCATCACGAACTACCCCTTCGCCCGGCACGTCCGTACCACGGCTACCGGGCACCTGCTGCACCTCAGCGGCGGTCGTCGGCGACACAGCGGTGCCGGCGCGGCGTTCTGGTTCCGACCGATGAGCGCCGCCATCAGCGAGGTGCCCGTCGAGGACCGCGAGCACACCCTGCTGGTCCCGGTTCGCACGTCGGACCTTCACCAGATCGCCGTCCCGCTGACCGTCTCCTTCCGGTTCGCCGAGCCGGAGCTGGCCGCCGCACGCGTCGACTTCTCCGTCGATCTGCGCAGCGGTCTGTGGACGGAGAACCCGCTCGAGGTCGTGGGCAGCATGATCACCGGGGGAACGGTCGCGGCGGCGACCTCGGCTTTCGCCGGGCTGAGCCTGGCCGAGGCTCTGGCGGTCGACCCGGACGAGGTGCGTACACGCGTCCTCGCCGCCATGCGATCTGACGAACGACTCCGGTCGGTTGGCGTCGAGGTGATCGGGGTGCGGATCTCGCTGGTCCGGCCGGAGCCCGACGTCGAGAAGGCGTTGCAGACGCCGGCGCGCGAGGCGATCCAGCAGGAGGCGGACAAGGCCACCTTCGAACGTCGGGCGCTCGCGGTCGAGCGCGAGGCAGCGATCGGCGAGAACGAGCTCGCCAACGAGATCGAGCTCGCGCGCCGGCGCCAGCAACTGATCGAGGAGAATGGAGCCAACGCGCGCCGTGAGGCTGAGGAGGCTGCGGCCGCTGAGCAGATCGCGACCGAGGCGAAGGCGCAACGCATCGCGACCCTCGCCGAGACTCGTGCGGAGGCGGAGCGTCTGACCGGCGCCGCCGAGGCCGAGAACGAGCGGGCGCGCATGGCTGCCTACGACGGCGTCCCCCAGGAGCTCGTCCTCGCGCTTGCGATGCGGGGTCGCAGGCCACCTGCCCGAGATCGGTCAGGTCACGATCACGCCTGATCTGCTCACCGGGCTGATGGCCCGACTTGCGACGGCAGAGCGATGACTCCCCGCGTCGTGGTGGTACGCCGCACCACGGAGTACGAGGAACTGATCGCACGGCACGCGACCGTAGGCCAGGCGGCGTTCTTCCTCGAGAGCCGCGGTCAGAGCCTCGACCCGCTGGTGGATCGTCACGAGCGGACGCAGTCGGCGCTGGACGCAGTGGCACGGGCCATCCCGGTCGACTGGCGTCGCGCGGCTGTCGAGCGCGCGGAGCTGAACCGCTTCGTCTTTGGGCCCGACGACATCGTCGTGGTCGTCGGGCCCGACGGCCTTGTGGCGAACGTCGCGAAGTACCTGGAGGGCCAATGCGTGCTAGGTGTCGATCCGGTGCCGATGGTGAACGCGGGCGTCCTGGTCTGTCACTCTCCGGCAGCCGTTCCGGACCTCCTGCAGGCGACTGCAGCAGGGCGGGTCGAGCTGTGCGAGCGCACGATGGTGGAGGCGTCCGTCGACGACGGTCAGACCCTGACGGCGCTGAACGAGATCTTTCTGGGCCGACCTGATCATCAGTCGGCGCGATACGAGCTCAGCTGGCGTGAGACGACAGAACGGCAGTCGTCGTCAGGGATGATCGTCGGCACGGGTACCGGTGCGACCGGCTGGCTCCGCTCCCTCCAGAGGATCCAGGCACCGGACCTCCGGCTGCCGAGTCCGTCGGACCCGACGCTGGCGTGGTTCGTACGCGAACCGTGGCCGTCTCCGTCCACCGGGGCGGACCTGGTGGCGGGCCTCCTCGAGGAGGACGCGCTGACCGTGCGGGTCGAGTCCGACTCGTTGGTGGTGTTCGGCGACGGCATAGAGGCTGACCGGATCACATTGACCTGGGGGCAGCAGGTCCGGCTGCTGCGCGCTGAGCGCACCCTGCGAACGGTCGTGCGCTAGCGATCCGAGCGCTTGTGCAGACGGGCTCTGATGGGTCCGACGAGGCGCGGGCCGGCCAGGCGTTGCTCCAGGCGTCGGGCCTCGCGACCGAGCGGCTGCGCGACGTACTCGCCGAGGATGACGCCGGCCGCGAGGGAGATCGCGACGGCGACCGCCGTGATCATCGCGATGATGCCGACGTAGTTCTCCGCGGCCAGGAGGGAGAGGCCGCGGTAGATGGACAGGCCCGGGAGCAGCGGCACGATGCAGGACACCACGATCACCAGCGGTGGAACGCGGCCGCGGCCGGCCACGCCGTAGCTGACGAAGCCGATGACCACGGCGGCGATGCCGGAGGCGGCCGCCGGACCGACGCCGCGGTCCGTGAGCGTGTAGTAGAGCGCGCCACCGACGCCGGCGATGAGCGCGATCGGCAGCAGGATGCGGCGCGGGGCGTAGGCGCTGAACGCGAACCCGCCGGCGGTGATCGCGCAGCCGGCGATCACGCCGGGCAGGTGCGAGAGGCCGGACCGGCCGGGCTCGAGGCCGAGGTCGACGCCGAGCGAGTCGCCCACGGCGAGACCGAAGCTGACGCCCACGATGATGCCGATCGTCGCGATCATCACCTCGAGGATGCGGGCCTGGGCGGTGAGGTAGAAGCCGGTCAGCGCGTCCTGGATGGCGCCCATGAAGCCGAGGCCGGCCAACAGCATGACGATGCTCGCCGTCACCACGAGCGAGGGATCGACGGGGACGTCGGTGACGGCGAGGGCCACGGCCAGCAGCGTCGCCAGCAACCCGCCCGCCACCTGCGAGTAGAAGAACGGCAGCCGGAACCGGGCCAGGCGTCGCTGGAGCACCTCGATCACCCCGCCTGCGAGGGCCGCGACGAGCAGCACGATCCAGTCGCCGCCGAGGAGCAGCGCCACCCCGGCCCCGACGACGCCCCAGCTCACGGTGACCGCCCATCGCGGCGTCGGGTGGCCGGACGACGCCAGCTGCAGCACCTGCTGGGCCGCCTCGTCGCGCGTGATGCGGTCGCTGAGCAGGTCGGCGACGAGGTGGTCGACGGCGGTGAGGTCGGCGTAGTCGATCTCCCGCTGCGTGACGTTGCGGCGCAGGGCGATCGGCGCCTCGTCCGGGCCGCCCTGGTGGGCGATGGTCAGCATCGTGAAGGTGACGTCGACGATGGCCTGCCGCAGCCCGAGGTGGTGCGTGATCGACGACATCGTCGCGGTGACGTCGGCCGCGCCCGCGCCGTTGGCCAGCAGCATCTCGCCCACGCGCAGGGCGAGGTCGAGGGACTTCTGGGTGTCGGAGGCAGGCACGGAACCCATTGTGTCGACGTACCCATATCCTGCGCGCATGGCGGATTGGCAGCCAGACATCCTCGGTGACGGCTACGAGCAGCAGGTCATCGAGCTGGGCGACGACCCCGACGGCGAGGGGCAGGTCGTCGCGACCCTCGTGCGCCGCGAGCCGCCCGCGAACCCGCAGCGCGCCGTGCTCTACGTCCACGGGTTCACCGACTACTTCTTCCAGAAGGAGCTCGCCGACTTCTTCACCGAGCGCGGGTTCGCGTTCTACGCGCTCGACCTCCGCAAGTGCGGACGGTCCTGGCGCGAGGGCCAGTCGCGGCACTACGTCTCGGACCTCGCGCTCTACGACGCCGAGCTGTCCAAGGCGCTCGCCGCCGTCCGGCACGAGACCGCCGACGCCCCGGTGCTGCTCGCGGCCCACTCCACCGGCGGGCTGATCCTCCCGCTCTGGCTGGACCGCACCCGCCCGGCCGGGGTGAACGGGATGGTGCTGAACAGCCCGTGGTTCGACCTGCAGGGCAAGCCGTGGATGCGGGGCATCGGCACCATGCTGATCCACCTGATGGCCAGGATCCGGCCGTTCGCGGAGATGAGCTTCCTGCCCGACGGCGACGCGTACGGCGCCAGCCTGAGCGTCACGGCCCACGGCGAGTGGGAGTACGACCTGGACTCCAAGCCGCTCGCCGGCTGCCCGGTCCGGTACGGCTGGCTCAGCGCGATCCGACGCGGGCACGCCCGGCTGCACCAGGGGCTCGACGTCGGCGTCCCGTCGCTCGTGCTGCGCTCGACCCGCAGCCAGTCGGCGCTGGCGTGGTCGCCGGAGGTCGAGGGGATGGACCTCGTCCTGGACGTCCGGCAGATCGCGCGCTGGGCCGGCTGCCTGGGCGACGCGGTCACGTCCGTGCCCATCGAGGGCGCCCGTCACGACGTCTTCCTGTCCACGGCGGAGCCGCGGGCCGAGGCGTACCGCCTGGTGGACGCCTGGCTTCGTGACCGTGTCTTGGTCGACGGTTAGGGTCGCACCGTGGACGCACCCCTCGCGCTGTACCGCCGGTACCGGCCGGAGACCTTCGCCGAGGTCATCGGCCAGGAGCACGTCACCGAGCCGCTGCGGCACGCCCTGTCGGCCAACCGCGTGCACCACGCCTACCTGTTCTCCGGACCGCGCGGCTGCGGCAAGACCACCAGCGCCCGCATCCTCGCCCGCGCGCTCAACTGCGAGCAGGCGCCCGTCGCCGAGCCGTGCGGCGAGTGCCGGAGCTGCCGCGACCTCGCCCGCGGCGGCCCCGGCAGCATCGACGTCATCGAGATCGACGCGGCCAGCCACGGCGGCGTCGACGACGCCCGTGACCTGCGCGAACGCGCCTTCTTCGCCCCGGTGAACAGCCGGTACAAGGTGTACATCATCGACGAGGCGCACATGGTGTCGCCGCAGGGCTTCAACGCGCTGCTGAAGCTTGTCGAGGAGCCGCCGCCGCACCTGAAGTTCATCTTCGCCACCACCGAGCCGGACAAGGTCATCGGCACCATCCGCTCGCGCACGCACCACTACCCGTTCCGCCTGGTGCCGCCCAAGGTGCTGGGCGACTACCTGATGGAGCTGTGCGAGCGCGAGGGCGTGAAGCTCGAGCCCAACGCGCTGCCGCTCGTCGTCCGGGCCGGTGCCGGGTCGGTGCGCGACACCCTCAGCGTCCTCGACCAGCTCCTCGGCGGCGCCGGGTCCGACGGGGTCACGTACGACCTCTCGGTCCAGCTGCTCGGCTACACGCCCGACGCGCTGCTCGACGAGGCCATCGACGCCTTTGCGGCCGGCGACGGCGGCACGGTGTTCGGCGTCGTCGACAAGGTGATCGAGTCCGGCCAGGACCCGCGCCGGTTCGCCGAGGACCTCCTGCAGCGGCTCCGCGACCTCGTGATCGTCGCGGCCGTGCCGGACGCCCTCACCACCGGACTGCTCGAAGTGCCGGGCGACCGCGCGGAGCGGCTGCGCGGTCAGGCGGCCGGATTCGGCCCCGCCGAGCTCACCCGGGCCGCCGACATCGTGAACACCGCGCTCGTCGACTTCCGCGGTGCCACCGCGCCCCGCCTCCTGCTCGAGATCATGTGCGCCCGGATCCTCGTCCCCGGCGCCGACCACGGGGCCCTCGGCTTCTCCGCCCGCCTCGACCGCCTCGAGCGCCGCATCGGCATCGACGGGGCCCCTGCGCCGGTGGTTGAGACCGTCGAAGCCACCTCTTCACCTGATCCGGAAGTCCTTTCGACAAGCTCAAGGACCGAGGAAGCGGTCGAGCCTGAGCAGCACACGGTCGTTGAGCCTGTCGAAACGACCCCCGAGCCGGAAGCCGAACTGACGGAGCAGCCCACCGGGGACCTCGGGATCGCCGACGTCCGGCGCCTCTGGCCGGGCGTGCTGGACGCGGTGAAGAACATCAGCCGCTACACGTGGGTGATGCTCAGCCAGAACGCGCAGGTCGTCTCCCGCGACGGCGAGACCCTGACGATCGCGCTGGTCAACGCGGGCGCCCGCGACTCCTTCGTCAGCAAGGGCTCCGGCGACCACCTCCGGCAGGCGCTCGGCGAGGTGCTCGGCGTCTCGTGGCGCATCGAGGCGATCGTCGACCCGTCGGCCGACCCGTCGCGCGACCAGACCCCGGCCGAGGCGCCGGCCCCGAAGACCTCCGGTGTCAAGGCACCCGAGGCGGTGCACGAGGCCATGGCCAAGAAGTCGAGCCCCGCCGAGCGCGAGGACCCTGACGCGGCCGCGCACCCGGACGACCCGGTCGTCGACACCGGCGACGACGACCCGGAGCAGCTGCTTTCGCGCGAGCTGGGAGCCCGCGTCATTGGCGACGACTGACGTCCGCCGCGTCCGGCTCGATCTCGCCCTCGAGCCGCTCGACGTCCTGCGCCGGTTCCGTGGGCGCGACCGGCTGGTCGCCCTGATCGGCGACTGGCACCACGGCGAGGCGCTGATCGCCTTCGACCCGGTCCGGGTCCTCCAGCCCGGCGAGGACCCGTTCGAGGTCGTCGACGATCCCGCACCCCGTCCGGGCCCGGCGTTCGGAGGTGGCTGGATCGGCGTCTGGGGGTACCAGCTCGGCCGCCTCGTCGAGCGGCTGCCGGAGCCGGCGCACCGTCCGGTGCCGCAGCCGCCGGCCCGGCTCGCGTTCTACGACCGCGTCCTCCGCCTGACCGACGGCGTCTGGTGGCTCGAGTCGATCGGACCGGCCGACGACACCGACGTGCTCGACGCCCTGGCGGGGGAGGCGACGTCAGAGTCGTTCGACGTCGGCGCGTTCGCGATGACGCCGTCGCCGGAGAGCCACCGGGCCGCGGTGAGCGAGGCGCTCGAGCACATCCGCGCCGGCGACATCTTCCAGGTCAACCTGTGCGCCCGGCTCGAGGCGTCGTTCGCCGGCGACCCGCTCGACCTGTTCTGCGCCGGCGTCGACGCCCTCGCTCCGGCCTACGCCGCGTTCGTCGACGCCCCCGAGGGTGCGGTCGCGAGCTTCTCGCCCGAGCTGTTCCTCCGCCGCACCGGCGACGAGGTGCTCACGTCGCCGATCAAGGGCACAGCGCCGCTGGACTCGGACCCGGCCGAGCTGGAGGCGTCGGCGAAGGACCGCGCCGAGAACGTGATGATCGTCGACCTGATGCGCAACGACCTCGGCCGGGTGTGCACGCCGGGCAGCGTCCGGGTGCCGGCGCTGGTGCGGGCCGAGCGGCACGCGGTCTGGCACCTGGTGTCGGACGTGGTCGGGCACGTCGCCCACGACGTGCCGTCCTCCGCCCTGCTGCGGGCCACGTTCCCACCCGGCTCGGTGACCGGCGCCCCCAAGGTGCGGGCGATGGAGGTCGCCGCGGCCCTCGAGCCCACCGCGCGCGAGACCTACACCGGCGCGATCGGCCACGTCAGCCCGACCGCCGGCCTGGAGCTGAACGTCGCCATCCGCACCTTCGAGATCGCCGGCGACCGCATCTGGCTCGGCGTCGGCGGCGGCATCGTCGCCGACTCCACCCCGGACGGCGAGTACGCCGAGTGCCTGGTCAAGGCCCGCCCGCTCATCGAAGCCATCGGTGGCCGGCTCGAGGTTTCGACAGGCTCAACCGCCGGTGCCGAGAGAACGGTCCCTGAGCCTGTCGAAAGGACGGGGCGTGCGGACACGCGGCGAGGCGTCTTCGACACCCTCCTCGTGGTGGACGGCCAGGCGATGGACGTCGAGGCGCACGTGGCGAGGCTCGATGCCAGTGTCCGGTCGGTCTACGGCCAGACGGTGCGCGCCGGTCTCGAGGCGGCGGTGCACCGCAAGGCCCGAGGTCTGGCCGGGCGCCACCGGCTGCGCCTCGACGCCGTCCCCTCGGCCGGCGGGGTCGTGGTCTCCATGACGACGGCCACGATCACCGACGACGTCGACGCCTTCCGCCTGGTGCCGCGCGTGGTGCCCGGCGGATGGGGCGCGCACAAGTGGGTCGATCGGGGCCCGTTGGCCCACGACCTGCCCGGGGGTCCCGGCGGGGGTGCCGGACCGTGGGCGGCGATGGGTACCGACCTTCTGGTCCTCGACGACGACGGCAGCGTGCTCGAGACGTCCCGGGCCAACGTGTTCGTCGTCCACGACGACGGCGTTCACACCCCGCCGCTCGACGGACGCATCCTCCCCGGGACGGGCCGGGCGCGCGTGGTCGAGACGCTGATCGGCGCAGGCATCCCGGTGATCCAGCGCCGCCTCACCACCGCCGACCTCACTCGCGCCTCCGAGGTCTTCGTCGCCAACGCCCTGCGTGGAGTCGTGCCGGTCACCGAGGTCGAGGGCGTCGGCACGTGGCCGCCCGGGCCGGTGGCCACCTCGCTCCAGGCCGACACGGTCGCTAGCGGTGGCCCTTCGGTCGCAGAGCTCCCTCCCGCGCCTTCGGCGCTAGGGACCGCGAGGCCGCGAGTCCTGTTCATCGACAACTACGACTCGTTCGTCTTCAACCTGGTGCAGTACGTCCGGGAGCTGGGGGCGTCGGCCGAGGTGGTGCGCAACGACGCGGTCACGGTCGACGAGATCGCGGCGGGCGGCTTCACCCACCTCGTCGTCTCGCCGGGGCCGGGCACACCGTCCGACGCGGGCGTCAGCGTCGAGGCGATCCGCCGCCTCGGCCCCACCCTGCCCGTCCTCGGGGTGTGTCTGGGCCACCAGGCGATCGCGGAGGCCTACGGCGCCGCAGTCGTGCGCGCGACGGAGGTCGTGCACGGCAAGCCGTCGCTCGTGCACCACGACGGAACCGGCGTCTTCGCCGGCCTCCCGACCCCGCTGACCTGCGGCCGCTACCACTCGCTCGTCGTTGACCCGGCCACCCTGCCCGACGACCTCGCGATCACCGCGCGCACCGCGTCGAGGGTCGTGATGGGCCTGCGTCACCGCTCCCATCCCGTCGAAGGCGTCCAGATGCATCCGGAGTCGATCCTGACGGCGCGCGGCCACGACATGCTGGCGAATTTCGTAGGACCCCCCGACTAGGCTGGTCCGGTGTACGACGGCGTGATCCAGGACCTCATCGACGAGCTCGGGCGGCTGCCCGGCGTCGGCCCCAAGAGCGCCCAGCGCATCGCGTTCCACCTGCTCGACGCCGACCCTGACGACGTGAAGCGCCTCGCCGCCGTGCTCACCGAGGTGAAGGCCAAGGTCCACTTCTGCTCGATCTGCGGCAACGTCACCGTCGACACCGAGTGCCGCATCTGCGCGGACCCGCGGCGCGACCCCACCGTGCTCTGCGTGGTGGAGGAGAGCAAGGACGTCGTCGCCATCGAGCGCACACGCGAGTTCCGCGGCCGGTACCACGTGCTCGGCGGCGCCATCTCGCCCATCGCCGGCATCGGCCCGGACCAGCTGCGCATCAAGGAGCTGCTCCAGCGCCTGAACGACGGCACGGTCACCGAGGTCATCATCGCCACCGACCCGAACCTCGAGGGCGAGGCCACGGCCACCTACCTCATCCGCATGCTCAGCCCGCTGGGCCTGCAGGTCTCCAAGCTCGCCAGCGGCCTGCCCGTCGGTGGCGACCTCGAGTACGCCGACGAGCTCACCCTCGGCCGCGCGTTCGAGGGCCGCACGGCCATCTCGTCCTAGGGCATGTCTCCCGGCGGCAGGGTGCCGGGGTGTCCCGGCCGGAGCGCGTCGAACATCAGCGTCAGGTAGCGGGTGCGCAGCGCGTGCGTCATGCCCGGCTTCGACAAGCCGACCACGAGCATCCCGAGCACGTGCGGGATGTCCTCGACCTCGAGGTCCTCGCGGATCTCGCCCTGCGCCTTCGCGGCACGCAGCAGCACGCCGAACGGCTCGCGGTAGCTGGCCAGCAGGTCGTCGGCGAGCTCGGCCGTCAGGCTGAGGCCGTCACCGTCGGCCAGGTCGGCGATGCGCAGCGTGATGTCGATGAGGGTCTCGCGGGGCGAGCCGATCATCTGCGCGGCGTCGAGTCGCGGCACGATCTCCTCCTCGAACACCGCGTGCGTGGCGGCGGCGACGAGGCTCTCCCGGTTCGGGAAGTGGCGGTAGAGGGTAGCGACGCCCAGCTCGGCCTTCGCGGCGATCTCCTCCAGCGACGGCGACCGGCCGGCCGCCAGCTCCACGGCGGCGACGTCGATGATCCGCTGCGCGTTGGTGCGCGCGTCGACCCGCTGGGCACGCGGGCGTGCGATCTCGTGCGTCATCGTTCTCCCTCGATCTGAGAGGAAGCCCTCTCATCGGGGAGCATAGCCCTTGCGCGAGCTCATTCCGGTGCGCCAGCGTGTCGCCATGAGTTCTGCCCCGGAGTTCTCCGGCCTCTCGGCCGTCTTCATCAACGCGACCCTGAAGCGGTCGCCCGAGCCCAGCCACACCGACGGGCTCGTGACCAAGAGCGCCGACATCATGCGCAGCCACGGTGTCGACGTCACGACCATCCGCGCGATCGACCACGACATTGCGACCGGCGTCTACCCCGACATGACCGAGCACGGCTGGGAGGTCGACGCCTGGCCGGAGATCCTCGAGCAGGTCATGGCGGCGAACATCCTCGTGCTGGCCGGACCCATCTGGCTCGGCGACAACAGCAGCATCATGAAGCAGGTCATCGAGCGGCTGTACTCGGCGTCGAGCCTGCTCAACGACGACGGCCAGTACGCCTTCTACGGCCGGGTCGGCGGTTGCCTGATCACCGGCAACGAGGACGGGATCAAGCACTGCGCGATGAACGTCCTGTACTCGATGCAGCACGTCGGCTTCACCATCCCGCCGCAGGCCGACGCCGGCTGGATCGGCGAGGCCGGGCCCGGCCCGTCCTACCTCGACCCGGGCTCCGGCGGACCCGAGAACGACTTCACGAACCGGAACACGACGTTCATGACGTACAACCTGATGCACCTCGCGGTCATGCTCCGCGACGGCATCCCGGCGTACGGCAACCAGCGCACCGTCTGGGACGACGGCGTGCGGGACTACACGCACAACCCCGAGTACCGCTAGCGGCGCAGCGTTCCCACCCAGATCTGGCCGCCCTCGCCGCGAGGGGAGGGCCGGACCTGGAGGTCCGCGAGCGTCACGTCGTCGCCGGCGAACGACTCCATCTCGGCCCGATCGAGCAGCCAGGGCGGGCCGTCGTCCGGGTCGGCGTCGCCGCGCACGAACTGCACGACCACCGCGGTGCCACCCGGGGCGAGCAGCCGCCGGATGCCCGCGGTGGCCTGCGACCGGACGCTCGGCGGCATGGCCTGCACGGTGAACACCTCGACGACGAGGTCGAACGCGCCGACCAGGTCGTCGGAGAGCTCGAGCAGGTTGCCCTCGCGATAGTGGACCGACGACTCCGGGTAGCGCTGCCGGGCCAGCCAGACCGCCGACGCGGAGATGTCGAACGCCACGGTGTCCCAGCCGGCCCGCGCGAGCGCCTCGGCGTCAGCACCCAGAGCTGCACCGACGACGACGGCACGCCGTCCCGCGCCCCGGCCGAGCGAGGCCACGAAGTCGGCGACGTCCGGGAACGGGTCCGTGCGGTCCCACGGCAGGTCGACCTCGTCGCGCTCCTCCGTGGCCCAGAGCTCCTCGACCCACCGCGTCGGCTCGCCCCGGTGCTCCGCGGCGAGCCGGTCCGCGGCGCGGCCCCAGCTGCGATCGTCCGTCATCGGGCTAGACCCGCGACTCCTGCAGCTCGTCGGTCGGCGGCGGGGTGCCCGCGGCGCCTTGGTCGAGCCGGCTCGGCCACCAGATCTTGTTGCCCAGATCGAGGTTGAGCGCGGTGACCAGCACCGACCGGACGATCATCGTGTCGAGCAGCACGCCCAGCGCCACGGCGACACCCAGCTCGGCCAGGAAGACCAGCGGGATGGTGCCGAGCACCAGGAACGTGGCCGCCAGGACCAGGCCGGCCGACGTGATGACGCCGCCGGTGGACGACAGCGCGATCAGCGAGCCCTTGCGGGTGTCGTGGTTGATGGTCTCCTCGCGGACCCGGGTCATCAGGAAGATGTTGTAGTCGATGCCCAGCGCGACGAGGAACACGAACACGAACAGCGGGAACCCGGGGTCGGACCCGGCGAAGTCGAAGACGTGCTTGAACAGCAGCGCCGACAGACCGAGCGCGGCACCGAACGACAGCACCACCGTGGCGATCAGCACCAGCGGCGCGACCAGGGCCCGCAGCAGCACCATCAGGATGATGAGCACGACGGCCAGGACGATCGGGATGATCACCTTGCTGTCGCGGATCGACGCGTCCTTGGTGTCGAGGTAGAAGGCTGAGCCGCCGCCCACCCTCGCGTCGGCGCCCTTCACGTCGTGCGCCGCGGCGCGGGTGTTCTCGACGATGTCGAACGCCGCCGTGGACGAGATGTCCTCGCCGATGGTGGCCTCGAAGTAGCTCCGGCCGTGGCCGATCTCCTTGACCGCGGTGGGCGCACCGAGGCCGTCGACCGAGGCGATCGCGTCCTCGACCGCCGGGATGCGGTCGGTCTTGGCCGTGATCTGCACCGTGTTGGAGCTGTCGGACAGCCCGTGGTCGGTGAGCAAGAGCTGGCCCTTGATCGAGTCGAACTTCTTCGTGTAGCTGTCCTCGGTGGACAGGCCGGACGTGTTGAGCGAGAACAGGCCGAGGCAGGCGGCCGCGAGCAGGAGGGCCGTGACCGACCAGACCGCCCGGGGACGGACGCTGATCCGCTCGCCGACCTTGGCCCACAGGCCCGTGGTGTTGGGCTCGTGCGAGCCGAAGCCGGGGCGCTTGGGCCAGAAGATCCAGCGGCCGACGATGACGAGCAGCGCCGGCAGCAGCGTGACCATGACCAGGAACGTGATGGCGACGCCGATCGCCAGCACCGGTCCGAGACCGGCCGTGGAGTTCAGCTCGGCGAACGAGAGGCAGAGCATGCCGACGACGACGGTGGCCGCGCTGGCCAGGATGGCGGGCGCCGCGCGGTGCAGTGCGAACGCCATCGCCTCGTGCCGGTCGTCGTGCCGACGGAGCTCCTCCCGGTATCGCGCGACGAGCAGCAGCGCGTAGTCGGTGCCCGCGCCGATGACGAGGATGCCGAGGATGGCCTGGCTCTGCCCGTTGACCGTCAGGTCGGCGTACTTGGCGAGCAGGTAGACCACGCCCGCGGACACGTTGTACGCGAACACCGCGCTGAGGATCGGCAGCAGCCAGAGGATCGGGCTGCGGTAGGTGAACAGCAGGATCACGATCACGACGCCGAGCGTGATGAAGATCAGGTTCGTGTCGATGCCCTCGAACGCCTCCGCCGCGTCGGCCGCTTGGCCGCCGTAGCCGGCCAGGTGGACGGTGACGCCCGGGATCTTCGCGATGTCGCGGATCTCGTCGGCCGCGTCGGGGATGTCGTTCCACCCGTTCGTGCCGAAGTTGAACGTCAGGTAGAGGTAGCCCACCTGTCCGTCGTCGGACACGAGCGTGGGCGCGGGCTGGCCCGAGGAGGCGAGGGCGCGCGCCGCGTTGGGCGTGAGCACGCCGGCCTTGGTGACGCCGTCGATCTCGCGGATCTCGGCGGCCTGCTCGTCCATGGCGGCGAGGTCGTCGGCGGTGAGTCCGGAGGACCGGTGGTACACGACGAGCGTGGGGATGTCGTTGGGGCTGACGGTGCCCGTGAGCTCCTCGACGACCTTCGTGGACTCGGCCGACTGCGGCAGCCAGGACGAGGCCTCGTTGTTCTGGACGTCGATGAGCTTGGCGCCCAGCGGGGCCGTGCCCATGAGGAGCACCACCCAGAAGGCGAGCACGATCCACTTGGTGGCGCGGCCGGTGAGCTTTCCGGCGATCTGACGATGCATGGCAGGAATTCTGGCAGCATCCACTGACGGAATGCCTTCTTGATTTCTGCTCGAAACGGATTCGGCAGAATCTCGTGGTCTCCCGGCGGTTCCGGCCCGGTAGACTGGTGTGGCCTGGTCAGCGCCGCCCGGGCTGACCAGTGTTGATTCCCACCCCCGAGGATTTCCCGTGGGCATTGTCGTGCAGAAGTACGGCGGCTCCTCCGTGGCGGACGCCACGAGCATCAAGAGGGTCGCCCAGCGCATCGTGGCGACCAAGAAGGCCGGCCACGACGTCGTCGTGGTCGTGTCGGCCATGGGCGACACCACGGACGACCTCATCGACCTCGCGAACGAGGTCTCGCCGCTTCCCCCGGGCCGCGAGCTCGACATGCTCCTCACCGCCGGTGAGCGCATCTCGATGGCGCTCCTCGCGATGGCCATCGGCAACCTCGGCCAGGAGGCTCGCTCGTTCACGGGCTCGCAGGCCGGCGTGATCACCGACGCCGAGCACGGCCGCGCCAAGATCATCGACGTCACGCCGGGGCGCCTGCAGGCCGCGCTCGACGACGAGGCCATCGCCATCGTCGCCGGCTTCCAGGGCGTCTCGCAGACCACCAAGGACATCACCACGCTCGGACGCGGCGGCTCCGACACCACGGCCGTCGCCCTGGCCACGGCGCTCGGTGCCGACGTCTGCGAGATCTACTCCGACGTCGATGGCATCTTCACCGCCGACCCCCGCATCGTGCCCAACGCCCGCCAGATCCCGCGGCTCTCCTACGAGGAGACGCTGGAGATGGCGGCCAACGGCGCCAAGATCCTGCACCTGCGGTGCGTCGAGTACGCGCGCCGCTACGACATGCCCATCCACGTCCGCTCGTCGTTCTCCGACAAGCCCGGCACGTGGGTCGTGGCAGCCGACGACGTCCTGAAGGACACCACCATGGAACAAGCCATCATCTCCGGAGTCGCGCACGATCGCAGCGAGGCCAAGATCACCGTCGTCGGCGTGCCCGACAAGGTCGGTGAGGCCGCGGCCATCCTGCGCGCGCTCGGCGACGCCCAGATCAACATCGACATGATCGTGCAGAACGTCTCGGCCGCGGCCACGGCGCTCACGGACATCTCGTTCACCCTGCCGCGCGCCGACGGCCAGACCGCCATGACGGCGCTGGCCCGGCTGAAGGACCAGGTCGGGTTCGAGCGGCTCCAGTACGACGACAGCGTCGGGAAGGTGTCGATCGTCGGCGCCGGCATGCGCTCGTCACCGGGCATCACCGCCACGTTCTTCGAGGCGCTCGCCTCGGCCGGCGTGAACATCGAGATGATCTCCACCTCGGAGATCCGGATCTCGGTCGTCGTGGCCGAGAACCAGGTCGACGCCGCCGTCAACGCCGCCCACGAGGCGTTCGAGCTCGGCTCGGACGAGGTCGAGGCCGTGGTCTACGGAGGGACGGGCCGATGAAGCTCGGAGTCGTCGGTGCCACCGGACAGGTCGGCGCCGTCATGCGTCAGCTTCTCGCCGAGCGCGACTTCCCGGCCGACGAGGTGCGGTTCTTCGCGTCCGCCCGCTCGGCCGGCAAGACGCTGCCCTGGAAGGGGGGCGAGATCGTCGTCGAGGACGCCGAGACCGCCGACCCGTCCGGGCTCGACGTCGCGCTGTTCTCCGCCGGCGCCACGATGTCGCGCGTCCAGGCGCCCCGTTTCGCCGAGGCCGGCGTGACGGTCATCGACAACTCGTCGGCGTTCCGCAAGGACCCGTCGATCCCGCTCGTGGTCAGCGAGGTCAACCCGCACGACATCCCCGCGGGCGACGGACCCGGTGGCCGCGGCATCATCGCGAACCCCAACTGCACCACCATGGCCGCGATGCCGGTGCTCAAGCCGCTGCACGACGAGGCGGGCCTCGCGCGGCTCGTCGTCGCGTCGTACCAGGCGGTCTCGGGCTCGGGCCTCGCCGGCGTCGAGGAGCTGCACTCGCAGGCCCTCGCCGTCGTCGACAAGGCGGACGCCCTCACGCACGACGGCTCCGCCGTGCAGTTCCCGGAGCCGGTCAAGTACGTCGCGCCCATCGCGTTCAACGTCCTGCCGATGGCGGGCACGATCGTCGACGACGGGCTGGGCGAGACCGACGAGGAGCAGAAGCTCCGGCACGAGAGCCGCAAGATCCTCGGCATCCCCGAGCTCCTGGTCGCCGGCACGTGCGTGCGCGTCCCGGTGTTCACCGGTCACTCGATGTCGATTCACGCGCAGTTCGACCGGCCCATCACGCCCGAGCGCGCCACCGAGATCCTCGGCAGCGCGCCCGGCGTCCGGCTCGTCGACGTGCCCACGCCGCTGCAGGTCGCCGGCACCGACCCGAGCCTGGTCGGCCGCATCCGTCAGGACCACTCGGTCCCCGACGGCACCGGCCTCGTGCTGTTCGTGAGCGGCGACAACCTGCGCAAGGGCGCCGCGCTCAACACGATCCAGATCGCGGAGCTCCTGCTTTCCCGTTGAGCGTGACACTTTCGCCCTGTTTCTCGCCGAAACTGGGCGAAAACGTCACTGCCAGCGGGAGCGGAGCTCGACGAAGACGTCGAGCGACGTGGGATCGGTCAGGGCGCCCTTGGCGGCGGCCTGCTCGATGGAGGCGCCGCGCAGGATCTTCTTGACCGGTACCTCGAGCTTCTTGCCGGACAGCGTGCGGGGGAGGACCGGCACGGCGTGCACGGCGTCGGGCACGTGGCGGGGCGACAGGCGGGTGCGCAGCTCACGGGCGATGGATGACGTGAGCTCGTCGTCGAGCGTCGCGCCCTCGGCGAGCACGACGAACAGCAGCAGGTTGCCGGCGCCGCCCTCGTCGTCCTCGAGGTGCACGACGAGGCTGTCGGCGACCTCGGGCAGCGACTCGACGACGGCGTAGAACTCCGACGTGCCCAGGCGGACGCCGCCGCGGTTCAGGGTGGCGTCGCTGCGGCCGGTGACGATGCAGGTGCCGCGGTCGGTGATGGTGATCCAGTCGCCGTGCCGCCAGACGCCGGGGTACTCCTCGAAGTAGGACTCGCGGTACCGGCTGCCGTCGGCGTCGCCCCAGAAGCTGACCGGCATGGACGGCATCGGGCGGGTGATGACCAGCTCCCCGGTCTCGCCGACGACGGAGCGGCCGGTGTCGTCGAACGCGTCTACGGCGCAGCCGAGGGCGCGGCACGAGATCTCGCCGGCGTAGACCGGGACGGTGGGGGCCGCGCCGACGAACGCCGAGCAGACGTCGGTGCCGCCGGAGACCGAGCCGAGCTGCAGGTCGTCGCCCACGGCGTCGTAGACCCAGCGGAACCCTTCGGCGGGCAGCGGAGCGCCGGTGGACCCGACGGCGCGCAGGGACGAGAGGTCCGCGACGTCGCGCGGGCGCAGGCCCTCCTTGCGGCACTGCAGCAGGAACGGGGCCGACGTGCCGAAGTAGGTGACGTCGAGCTCGTCGGCGAGGTGCCAGAGCATCGACAGGTCGGGGTGGCCCGGGTTGCCGTCGAACATGACGATCGTGGACCCGACGCCGAGGCCGGAGACCAAGTAGTTCCACATCATCCAGCCGGTGGTGGAGAACCAGAAGAACGTGTCGTCAGGTCCGAGGTTGCTCTGCAGCGCCAGGGTCTTCAGGTGCTCGACCGTGATGCCGCCGTGGCCGTGCACGATCGGCTTCGGCAGGCCGGTGGTGCCGGAGGAGAACAGCACGTAGAGCGGCGCGTCGAACGGGAGCCGGTCGAACGTGAGCGGCGCCGACTCGGCGGTGAGGTTCGCCCACGTGATCGCGCCGTCCGGGGTCGGGGAGTCCGCGTCGAGGTACGGCAGGTGGACGACGGTGCGCAGGCTCGGCAGCTGCGCGTGGATGGCGGCCACCTCGTCGCGCCGGTCGACGTCCTTGGCGCCGTACCGGTAGCCGTCGACCGCGAGCAGCAGGGTGGGCTCGATCTGCTGCCACCGGTCGATGACGCTCTGCACGCCGAACTCCGGTGCGCACGAGCTGAACACGGCGCCGAGGCTCACGGCGGCCAGCATCAGCACGAGCGTCTCGGGGATGTTCGGCGCGTAGGCGGCCACGCGGTCGCCGCGGCCGACGCCCGCACGCACGAGACCGGCCCGGGCGCGTGCCACCTGGTCGCGGAGCTCGGCCGCCGTCAGCCGGACCTCGTCGCGCGACTGCGACCGTCCGACGACCACGACGTCGTCGTCGGCCCGGCCCGGCAGGCGGAGCATCGCCTCGGCGTAGTTGAGCCGGACGTTCGGGAACCAGCGCGCCCCCGGCATCGCGTCGTCGGCGAGCGCCGGGACGGGCTCGCCGACGGCGGGAACGTCGAAGTGGCGCCAGACCGCCTGCCAGAACCCCTCGAGGTCGTCGACGGACCACTGCCAGAGCTCCGGGTACGACGAGGCCTGCGGCCGGGCCTCCTGGGCGAAGGCGTCGAGCCGCGTCCCGCCGTCCGGCGGTGTCCAGAGAATTTCCGTCATCGTTGCTCGGTGGGCTGGTTGACGGCGAACGTCACCAGCCGCTCGGCCGCGGCGAACATCAGCGCCCCGAGCACGGGGAGCAGGATCCACGCCGCCTGGCTCTGCGCCGGCTCTAGGAACGCGATCAGGATGACCACGAACACCAGGACGACACCGAGGAAGCTGGTCAGTCGCGGCTGCTCCACGCCGAACCCGTCGAGCAGGAGCTCGCCGAGGAAGAACGCGACGAACGCGACGACCACGAGGGCCAGCCCGCCCCAGCCGCCGCCTGACGACGTGCCGCGCGTCGCCGTGAACAGCTCGGCCGACGCCCACCCGAGGAGCACCGCGACCAGGCCGACGAACAGTCCGCTGATCAGCGCCGCCTGCCACCCGACCAGGTGGGGGAGGCGCAGTCGGCGCAGCGCGTCCCAGCCGTTGGCCAGGCCGTCGCGGACGACGTCGCGTGCGTCGAGCAGCCGGTCGGTGACCCCGTGGGCGGCGCCCGCGCCGCGGGTCCGCACCGACGACAGGTCGATCGAGGGGCGCTTGACGGTCTTCTTCGGCGGTGCCGCGGCCGTGGCCTTCGGCGGTGCCGGGCGGGTGCCGGTGGAGATCGTGGAGGCCGGCCGCACGACGGTCTTCTTGACGACCTTCTTCACGACTTTCTTGGTGGGACGCGGCTCCTCGACCATGCGGTCAGTCTTTCACAGGGGAGGTCGCCCGCCCGCCGCTGCAGATTGCGATCCGGCTACGAGAGCGTCAGGAGAAACTGGTCGGGGTGACAGGATTTGAACCTGCGGCCTCGTCGTCCCGAACGACGCGCGCTACCAAGCTGCGCCACACCCCGTGGCTGGTGCCCTACGCGGGCAACCCGAGGGAGTCTATCCCAGTGAGCGTGAGCAGAGTTGCCTCGGGGCGGCAGGCGAAGCGGACCGGCGCGTAGGGCGACGTGCCGAGGCCCGCGGAGACGTGCAGCCACGACGGGTCGTGCCCGCCGACCTGGTGCTGGTGCAGGCCCTTGGCGCGTGCCGGGTCGAGGTCGCAGTTGGTGACGATGGCGCCCTTGAACGGGATGCAGAGCTGTCCGCCGTGGGTGTGACCGGCGAGGATCAGCGGGTAGCCGAGCGCGTTCCAGCGGTCGAGCACGCGCAGGTACGGGGCGTGCGCGACGCCGATGGCGAGGTCGGCGGTCGTGTCGGCCGGCTCCTCGTCGAGCTCGTCGTAGCCGAGGTGCGGGTCGTCGACGCCGACGAACGCGAGACGACGTCCGGCCACCTCGACGTCGGCGTGGCGGTTGGAGAGGTCGACCCATCCGCGCGCCTCGAACGCCCGGCGCATCTCCCGGAACGGCAGGTCCATGTAGCGGTTCCAGGAGCCGGACGCCTCGACCCCCGTGCCACCGGTCAGGTAGCGGCCGGGGTTCTTCAGCTTCGGGGCGAAGTAGTCGTTGGAGCCGAACACGAAGACGCCCGGCAGGTCGAGCAGGTCGCCATAGGCGTCCAGGACCGGTGGCAGCGCGTCGACGTGCGCGAGGTTGTCACCGGTGTTGACCACGAGGTCGGGCTCGAGCTCTGCGAGCCCGCGCAGCCAGCCCTGCTTGCGGTGCTGCGTCGGCGTCATGTGCACGTCGGACAGGTGCAGAACCCGCAGCGGTGCGGACCCCGGCGCCAGCACCGGCACGGTCGCCTCCCGCAGCGTGAACGCCCGCACCTCGTAGATCGCCGAGTACGCCAGACCGGCCAGCGCGGCTCCGAAGGTCCAGGCGAGCGGTCGCATACGACCACCCTACGGGCCCTAGGCTGAGGGCATGTCTGAGCTCAAGGACCGCCTCCGCGCCGATCTCACCGCCTCGATGAAGGCCCGTGACTCGCTGCGCTCGGGCACCCTCCGCATGGTGCTCACGGCCATCACGAACGCCGAGGTCGCCGGCAAGGAGGCCAAGGAGCTCACCGACGACGACGTCATCGGCGTGCTCACCTCCGAGGCCAAGAAGCGGCGCGAGGCGTCTGAGGCGTTCGACGCCGGCAACCGTCCCGAGCTCGCCGCCAAGGAGCGGGAGGAGTCGGCGATCATCGCCGAGTACCTGCCCGCGCAGCTCGGCGAGGACGAGATCCGCGAGATCGTCACCGCCGCGATCGAGTCCACCGGCTCTGCGGGCGCGGGCATGAAGGCGATGGGTGCTGTGATGGGCGTCGTGCAGCCTCAGGTCAAGGGTCGCGCCGACGGTGGCACCGTGGCCGCCGAGGTCAAGCGCCAGCTCGGAGCCTGACGACCGTCAGTGCGGGTCCGGCGGGTTGATGATGATGCCGCCGCCGTGTCCGTTGCCGTTGTTGCCGTCTCCCGGGGGTCGTTCCTCGTTGGTGTCCGGCTTCTTCTTCTTGGGCTCGGGCCGCGGCTCGCGCTCCGGCGGCGGGTCGAACGCCACCGGACTGAGGTAGTCCTGGATGACGCCCATGGCGATCTTCCACATCGGGCCGGCCAGCGAGCTACCCCCGGCACGAGCGAAGCTCACGGGAACTCCTCGTAGCGTCACTCCGGCCAGGGACCGCGGCTTGCCCTTGGAGTCGACGCCGGCGATCATCGACGCGGCAACCAGCTCGGGCGTGTAACCCATGTACCAGACGGACTTGTTGTCGTTGGTGGTACCGGTCTTGGCGGCCGACGGGATGCGCAGCGCTGTGCCGTTGCTGTAACCGAATCCACCGGGCTTCTGCAGTCCCGTGAGGATGTCGTTGATCTGCGCAGCGACGTCCTTGTCCATCGCCCGATCGCACTGCTTGGTGTACTTCTTGATGACCTTGCGGTTCTGGTCGACGATCTGGTCGACCGGCATCGGCTCGCAGTAGATCCCGCCGGATGCCGGTGTGGCGTACGCCGCGGCCATGTCCAGTGGGCTCACGTACGTGACGCCCAGGGTGAACGGACCGACGACGTCTGTGAAGTGATCCTTGGAGTCGGTGTCGACCGGGATGCCCATCGACTGAGCAGCCTTGACGGTGTTGCACAGCCCGGCATCACGTTCGAGCTGGGCGAAGTAGGTGTTCACCGATTGACGGGTTCCTCGGTACATGTTGAACGTGCCGGCGCCCGTCGAGTTCTTGACGGGCCAATCGCCGACGCCCCCACCTTCGCAGTCGAAGTACGTGCCGGCTCTCATGAGCAGGTTCTGCGGTGACTTGTAGGTCTTGGAGACCGGGATGCCCTTCTTCAACGCTGCAGCGACCGTGAACATCTTGAACGTCGACCCGGCCTGGAATCCCACGGAGTCGCCGTACCTGGTCGGCACCGAGTAGTCGATGAACGACTGGC
This sequence comes from Aeromicrobium terrae, assembly GCF_008039565.1. Taxonomy (GTDB): domain Bacteria; phylum Actinomycetota; class Actinomycetes; order Propionibacteriales; family Nocardioidaceae; genus Aeromicrobium; species Aeromicrobium terrae. The sequence continues at coordinate 85,905 of NZ_VDUX01000004.1, read as the reverse complement.
CCTTCTTCTTGTTGCGGCCCATCGGCTTGGACTGCGCGATGCCCCGGACCTTGCCGGTGCCAGGCTCGACGAGGGCCATCGAGCCAATCGCCTTGTCCTTCGCGCCGACGGTGGACGTCACGGCCTTGTTGATGGCCTTCTGCATCCGGACGTCGATGTTGGTCTTGATGGTCAGGCCGCCGCGCTCCAGCCGGGCCTGACGTTCCTTGAGCGTCGCGCCGAGCGCCGGCTCTCGGAGGAGGTAGCGCCGGATGTAGTCGCAGGAGAACTCCGCCTTCGACGCGACGCAACCGTTCGGGAAGCTCTTGATCTTCAGCCCGAGGGGCTTGGCCATCAGGTCCTCGGCCTGGTCGCTGGGCAGCTTGCCGAGCCGCTCCATCACCTGCAGCACGGTGTTGCGACGCTGGAGGGCCCGCTCCGGGTAGATGCGCGGGTCGAACTCCACGGGGTTCTTCACCAGACCCGCGAGCGTGGCCGCCTGCAGGGTGTTGAGCTTGTCGGGGCTGACCGAGAAGTAGTGGTACGCGGCCGACCGGATGCCGTAGGCGCCGTCGCCGAAGTAGGCGATGTTGAAGTAGCGCTCCAGGATCTCCTTCTTGGTGTGCTCACGCTCGTAGGCGATGGCCAGCTTCAGCTCGCGGATCTTGCGAGCCGTGGACTTGGCGGTGGCCGCGCGCACCTGCTCCTTGGTGGTGGCCTGCTGCACGAGCGTCAGCTTCACGAGCTGCTGCGTGATGGACGAGCCGCCCTGGGTCTGGCCGTCCGACGCGTTGTTGACCAGGGCGCGCAGCGTGCCCTTGAGGTCGAGGGCGCCGTGCTCGTAGAAGCGGTTGTCCTCGATGGACAGGAGCGCCTCCTGCATGATCGGCGCGATGCCCTCGAGCGGCACGTCCTGCCGGTTCTCTTGGTAGAAGTACGCGAGCAGGCTGCCGTCGGACGCGAGCAGTCGCGTGGTCTGCGGGTTCGGCTGGACCTGCAGCTCCAGCGGCAGGTCGACAAGGTCGTTGCTGACGTTGTTGGCGGTGACCGCCATGAACGCGACGCCGGGCACGAGCACCGCCGCGACGACGACGCCGGCCAGGGCCGCGAGGCGCGTGATCGAGAACAGGATCGACCCCGTGCTGTCGTGGACGGGCTCGTTCTGCACCGTCTTGCGCACGGAGTCAGCGAGATCGTCCCAGGACATGGACCAAGGTTACGTGACGTTTCTGCTGCTCTCACGGTGCGCGGGAGCGCAGCGTCGGTAGCCCGAAAGGACTATCGAGATTTGGCCCGTCCGTGTCTGACCCCATACGCCCCAAATTCTTAGGTTGTTCACACGTATCACTTTCGGCTCACCAGGGCTGAAATCTCGGGAGGTACATCATGGGGTGGAACGAAAACTGGGCGGCGGTCGCCGCCTGTCAGGGCAACTCGGACGCACTGTTCGTCAAGGGTGCCGAGCAGAACCGTGCCAAGCAGGTCTGTGGCGGGTGCTCGGTCCGGGCGGAGTGCCTGGTCGAGGCTCTGGACAACCGCATCGAGTGGGGTGTCTGGGGCGGCATGACCGAGCGCGAGCGTCGTGCCCTGCTGCGTCGTCGTCCGAACGTGACGACCTGGCGCACCATCCTGCAGGCTGCGTCCTAGGGCCCCCGACCTAGGACTCCGCCAGCAGCTCGCCGATCTCACGGAGTCCGTCGAGATCGTGCACGTCGCCGGCGAGGGCCGGCACCCAGACCGACGGGACACGCGGGTGCGCCGCTGTGAAGCGCTGCACCACGCGTGACTCGCGGGCGGCGACGCGTGCCCGGGCGGCATGCACCGCCAGCAGCTCCGACGTGCCGCGCTCGGCCTTGGACCCGTCGGCCAGCTTGCGGCCGGCCGACTCGGCGTCCGCTGCGGTGAGCACGCCGGCGTCGAGGTGCGAGCGGTTGACGACGAGCCCGGCCAGCGGCATCGACTCCTCCGACAACCGCTCGACGAAGTAGGCGGCCTCGCGCATCGCGTCGGGCTCCGGCGCGGCCACGACGACGAACGCCGTCTCGTCGGCCTGCAGGAGCGCGTACGTGGCCTCGGCCCGCTGGCGGAACCCGCCGAAGATCGTGTCCAGCGCGGCGATCAGGCCCTGGAGGTCGGTGAGCATCTGGGCGCCGAGCACCTTGCTCAGGGCGCCGGTGACGAGACCGACGCCGGCACTGAGCAGCTTGGCCGGCCCTCGGGCGGGCGCCACCATCAGCCGGACGAACTTGCCGTCGAGCAGCGACGACAGCCGCTCCGGGGCGTCGAGGAAGTCGAGTGCCGACCGCGACGGAGGGGTGTCCACGACGATGAGGTCCCAGGTGTGGTTCTCGTCGGAGTGCAGCTGGCTGAGCTTCTCCATCGCCATGTATTCCTGCGTGCCGGCGAAGGAGCTGGAGAGCGCCACGTAGAACGGGTTGGCCAGGATCTGCTGCGCCTTCTCCGGCGTGGAGTGCGCCTCGACGACCTCGTCGAAGGTGCGCTTCATGTCGAGCATCATCGCGTCGAGACCGCCGCCGGCCGACGTGTCGACGCCGTCGACCGGGCGCGGGACGTTGTCGAGCTCGGTGAGCCCCATCGACTGCGCCAGGCGTCGGGCCGGGTCGATCGTCATGACGCAGACGCGGCGGCCCTGCTCGGCGGCCCGCAGCGCGAGGGCGGCGGACGTGGTGGTCTTGCCGACGCCGCCGGAGCCGCAGCAGACGATGATCTCGGTGCCGCGGTCGGCCAGCAGTGCGTCGACGTCGATCGAGTCGGTGCGCGTCGCCGGCGCCGACGGTCCGGCGGTGCGGGACCGGCGGCCGCGACCCTTGGCGCGCGTGGGTGCGGGGCTCATGCGTCCTCCAGGACCGAGTCGCGCAGTATCTCGGCGAGCTCGAACAATGCGCCCTGGTCGATGGCGTCGCCGAGCAGGGGCAGCTCGACGGTGGGCTGCCCGGACGTCGCCAGCACCTCGCGCTGCGACTCCTGGAGCGCCTGGCGCTGGAGGTGGGCGTGGCCGGTCGCGATGAGGTCGTCGGCGGCGGCGGGGTCGACGGCCACCTTCGACAGCGCGGCAGCGACCTGCTTCCTGCCCAGCCGCCCGGACTCGAGCGCCTCGGCGGTCTCCGCGCCGATCAACGCTCCCCGCACCAGGTTCACGATGACGTGGCCCACCGGCAGCCGGGTGTCCTTCAGCTCGGCGATGCCGTCGAGCGTCTCCTGCACGGGCATCTCCTCCAGCACGGTCACGAGGTGGACGCGCGTGCTGCTGCTCCGCATCATCTCCATGATCGAGTTGGCCTGGCGCCGGACCGGACCGACCTTCGCCAGCCCGGCCACCTCCTCGTTGACGTTCAGGAAGCGGGCGATGCGGCCGGTGGGTGGGGCGTCGAGCACGATCGCGTCGTAGCTGAAGTCCTTGCCCTCGCGTCGCTTGGCGGCCTCGTAGACCTTGCCGGTGAGCAGCACGTCGCGGACGCCGGGAGCGATCGTGGTGGCGAAGTCGATGATCCCGAAGCGGTCGAGCGCCTTGCCGGCCCGTCCGAGCCGGTAGTACATCTGCAGGTACTCGAGCAGCGCGGACTCCGCGTCGACCGCCAGCGCGTAGACGTCGCCGCCGCCCAGGCCCATGGCGATCTTGCGCTCCTCGTAGGGCAGCGGCGGGACGTCGAAGAGCTGCGCGATGCCCTGGCGGCCCTCGACCTCGCAGAGCAGGACGCGCTGTCCGGACTGGGCGAGGGCGGTCGCCAACGCGGCGGCGACCGTGGTCTTCCCCGTGCCGCCCTTGCCCGTGACGACGTGCAGGGGGGTGGCGATGGTCACGGCGTAGACCCTACTAATGCGGCGATAGGGTCGCCTCATGACGCAGTGGGAGTACCTGACGGCACCGGTGCTGGTGCACAACACGAAGCAGATCCTCGACAACTTCGGGGCCGATCGGTGGGAGCTCGTGCAGATCGTGCCGGGCATGAACCCCGAGAACCTCGTCGCCTACTTCAAGCGGCCGATCGAGTCATGAGCACCCCGGAGGAGCGCCTCGCCGAGCTCGGCCTGCCCGTGCCCGCGGTGGTGCCACCGGTGGCCGCCTACGTGCCGGCCGCGCGCAGCGGTGCGCACGTCTTCACGGCCGGCCAGCTGCCGATGCGCGACGGCGAGCTGATCGCCACGGGCAAGGTCGGCGGCGAGGTGTCCGCCGAGGTGGCCACCGAGTGCGCCCGGCAGTGCGCCCTGAACGCGTTGGCCGCCGTGAAGGCGGAGATCGGCGAGCTGTCCTCCGTCGTGCGCGTCGTGAAGGCCACGGTCTTCGTGGCGAGCACTCCCGACTTCACCGGGCAGCCTGGCGTGGCCAACGGCGCCAGCGAGCTGCTCGGCGACGTCTTCGGCGACGCCGGCAAGCACGCCCGCAGCGCCGTCGGCGTCCCCGTCCTGCCCCTCGATGCACCGGTGGAGGTCGAGCTCGTGGTCGAGGTCGGCTGATGCGCATCCCGGTGCCGGACAGCCTGCGCGAGCACGCGGCGAAGGTGGCCGGCAACCCGGCGACGCCACGGCCCGCGGCCACGATCGTGCTCGTCCGCGACGGGGCGGACGGCATCGAGGCGTACCTGATGCGCCGCCAGAGCACGATGGCGTTCGCGCCGGGCGTCTACGTGTTCCCGGGCGGCAAGGTGCAGGAGTCCGACGCCGCGCCCGTCGACTGGGTCGGTCCGTCGGCCGAGGAGTGGGGCGAGCGGTTCGGGTGCGACCCCGAGACGGCCCGTGCGCTCGTCGTGGCCGCCGTGCGCGAGACGTTCGAGGAGTCCGGCATCCTGCTCGCCGGGCCGGACGCCGACACGGTCGTGGGGGACACGAGCTCGTCGGAGATGCAGGCCGCCCGCGTCGCGCTGGAGAACGGCGAGTACGGGTTCGCGCAGTTCCTCGCCGAGAGATCGCTGGTGCTGCGCGCCGACCTGCTCGGCGCCTGGTCGCACTGGATCACGCCGGAGTTCGAGCCGCGTCGCTACGACACCCGGTTCTTCGTGGCCGCGCTGCCCGCGGGCCAGGTCGTCGGCGAGCTGCCGGGGGAGTCCGACAAGGCCGCCTGGATGCCCCTCACCACGGCCCTGGCGGCGATGAAGGCCGGCGAGGCGGCGATGCTGCCGCCCACGGCGATCACGTGCAAAGAGGTGTCGGGACTCACGGCTCAGGGCATCCTTGAGGCAGCGGCCGCCCGGTCGATCATCCCGATCGAACCGAAGCTCGTGGAGGTCGACGGACAGCTGTACCTGGAGAACCCGCTGGAGGACCCGTGACCACCACCTCTGAGCCGCTGGTCGTCACCGATCGCGCCACGCGTGTCCTGGCCGCCAACCCGGGCGTCATGACGCTCGACGGCACCAACACCTGGGTCCTGCGCGAGCCCGGGGCCACCCGGTCGATCGTCGTCGACCCCGGTCCGGACATCGACGCCCACCTCCAGGCGGTGCTGGCCGCCGCCGGCGACGTCGGCCTGGTGCTGTTCACGCACCGGCACGTCGACCACACCGAGTCGATCGAGCGGTTCATCGAGCTCACCGGGGCGCCGTCCCGTGCCACCGATCCGGAGTTCTGCCACGACGCCGAGCCCCTCGTCGACGGCGAGACCATCGACATCGACGGCCTGAAGGTCGTGGTCGTCGCGACGCCCGGCCATACGTCCGACTCCACCTGCTTCCGCCTCGCCGACGAGCCCACGCTCCTGACCGGCGACATGGTGCTCGGCCGCGGTACCACGGTCGTCGTCCACCCCGACGGCGTCCTCGGGCCGTACCTGGACTCCATCGCCCTGCTGCGCGAGCTGACCGCCGAGGGCCTCGTCGAGCGGATCCTGCCCGGCCACGGCCCCGTCGTCGACGACCCCGCCGCGGTGCTCGACTACTACCTCGACCACCGCCAGGAGCGCCTCGACCAGGTCCGCGAGGCCCTCGCCGCCGGCGCCACCACCGCCCGCGAGGTCGTCGAGCGCGTCTACTTCGACGTCGACCAGTCCCTCTGGCCCGCCGCCGAGCTCAGCGTCGAGGCCCAGCTCACCTACCTGCGGTCGTCGTAGCCCCCGGGTCCTCGAGATTTGGCCCGTTGCGCACCATTTTCGAGGGGCTAGCGTCGAAATCTGGTGCGTAACCGGCCACATCTCCGACTTGTGGACGTGCTCCGGCTAGATCGACGAATCCAGGTCATCGTCAGTCGGTGCGCGTCATCCCTCCAGAGCTGCACGGCCGCGCCTTCACGCCGGCCCAGGCCGCACGCTTCGGCGTGACGCGACGCATGCTCCAGGGTCGTCGTTTCGCGCAGGTCTTCCGTGGCGTGCACCGGACGGTGGAGACGCCGATCTCCTTCGATCTGCTCGTCCGCGGCGCCTTCCTCGTCATGCCACCCGACGCTGCGTTGAGTCATGTCTCGAACCTGCGATGGCGCGGCTACGACGGAGTTGCCGAGACGCCGATCCACATCTCGACGGCGTCGCGCTTGCATGTCGAGCGACCTGGGATCGTGGTGCACCGACGGCAGGGAGAGCTCAGCCCGCTCGACATGGCCGGCGTACCGATCCTCGGGCCCGACCGGACGTTCGTCGACGTCGCCACCCAGCTCGAAGAACGACAGCTGCTTCGGGTGGGTGATTGGCTCGTGCGGCAAGGAAGCACCGACGTCTACGCGTTGAACGAGTACGCCCGGAAGTCACATCTCGACGGCGTCCAGAGAGCCCGGCGCGTCGCGCCGTGGGTGCGACCGCGCGTCGACTCCCCGCGCGAGTCCGACGTCCGCTGGATCCTCATGAAGGCCGGCCTGCCGATTCCTGAGCCGAATCCGCCGATTGTCGACGACCACGGCGTGCAGATCGCCAAGGGTGATCTCACGTACGCCGAGTACCGAGTGATCGTCGAGCACGACGGGTGGGTCCACGAGCGCGACGCCCGCCAGCGCCAACGCGATCATCTGCGTCGTGAGCTGTTGGAGTCGCTCGGGTGGCGGCTCATCGTGGTGACCACGGAGGACTTCAAGAACGAGCGCGCGATCGCCTGGCGCGTCTATGAAGCCCTTCGTGAGCGCGGGTACCGTGGCCCGCGCCCGACATTTGGCCGTTGATCAACGCAAAATCCGTCGTTCTGGCCGCGGAACGGTGCCTAAGCGGCCAAATCTCGAGGACCCCGGGACCCCAGGTCGGGTCAGCGGGCGCGGCGCTGGAGGCGCTCGAGGTCCAGGATGACGACGCTGCGGGGCTCGAGGCGGAGCCAGCCACGGGAGGCGAAGTCGGCGAGGGCCTTGTTGACGGTCTCGCGGGAGGCGCCGACGAGCTGGGCGAGCTCCTCCTGGGTGAGGTCGTGGTTGACGTGCACGCCGTCGTCGGCGCGGCGGCCGAAGCGGGACGCGAGGTCGAGCAGGGCCTTGGCGACGCGGCCGGGGACGTCGGAGAAGACGAGGTCGCCGACGACCTCGTTGGTGCGACGCAGACGGCCGGCGAGCTGGTGCAGCAGCGCGAGGGCGACGTCGGAGTGGGACGCGAGCACGGGCAGCAGGGCGTCGTGACCGAGGCTCTTCAGGTCGACGTCCGTGACCGCGGTGCAGGTGGCCGACCGGGGGCCCGGGTCGAAGAACGAGAGCTCGCCGAACATCTGGCCCGGGCCGAGGATGGCCAGGAGGTTCTCGCGGCCGTCGGGCGACGTGCGCCCGAGCTTGATCTTGCCGTCGGTGACGACGTACAGCTGGTTGCCGTCGTCGCCCTCGTTGAACAGCACCTCGCCGCGCTTGAGGGAGACACTCCCCATCGACGACTCGATGAGCCCGGCCGCCTCGTCGTCGAGTCCGGAGAACAGCGGCGCTTGCCGCAGCACGTCGTCAGTCACGGGCCATCCTTCACTTGTTGCCTCGGTCACAGTCTATCCATGCCCCGTACCCTGGCGTCGTGGCCGAGCAGACCTCTCAGCCAGCGACGACGCTGGTACGACGCGCCCGCAAGATCAACCGGGTCCTCGCGGAGACCTACCCCGACGCCGGGTGCGAGCTGGACTTCACGAATCCGTACGAGCTGCTGATCGCCACGGTGCTGTCGGCACAGACCACGGACCGCCGCGTCAACGCCGTCACGCCGGTCCTGTTCGCCCGCTATCCCGACGCCACGGCCCTCGCCGGGGCCGACCGCGCCGACGTCGAGGAGATCGTCAAGACCACCGGGTTCTTCCGCGCCAAGACCGACAGCATCCTGAAGCTGTCCGGTGCTCTCGTCGAGCGGTTCGACGGCGAGGTGCCCGGCCGCCTCACCGACCTGGTGACCCTGCCCGGCGTCGGCCGCAAGACCGCGAACGTCGTGCTCGGCAACGCGTTCGACGTCCCCGGCCTGACCGTCGACACGCACTTCGCCCGGCTCGTCCGCCGGTTCGAGTGGGTCGACGAGGCCACCGGCAAGGACGCCGTCAAGACCGAGCATGCCGTCGGCGCACTGTTCCCCAAGCGCGACTGGACCATGCTCAGCCACCACCTCATCTGGCACGGCCGGCGCCGCTGCCACGCGCGCAAACCGGCGTGCGGCGCCTGCCCGGTCGCCCGCTGGTGCCCCGCCTACGGCACCGGGCCGACGGACCCGGAGGAAGCCGAGAAGCTCGTCACCACCCAAGGCCGCGCGTGAAGGCTCTGGCCGCTGCGCTGCTCGCCACCCTGCTGCTCTCCGCCTGCGGCGGGTCCGACGAGCCGAGCACGAAGCCGACGTTCGGCGGTGGCGCGGAGCCGTCGGGGGCGTCGGCCGGCGAACTCGCCGACCTGAAGACTGCCGCGGGCATCGAGGACTGCCCGGCCTCCGACGCGAAGGCACCGAGCGACGACGCCCTGCCCGACGTGACGCTCGACTGCCTCGGCGGCGGCCGGAAGGTGACCCTCGCCGGGCTGGCCGGCACGCCCACGATCATCAACCTCTGGGCGAGCTGGTGCGGACCGTGCCGCGACGAGCTGCCGCTGCTGGCCCGCGCCGACCGCGACTACGACGGCCGGGTCCGCGTCCTCGGGATCGACATGGCCGACGCCGCGCCGGAGGCCGCGCTGCGGCTCGCGAAGGACTCGAACGTCACCTACCCGCTTCTCGTCGACCGGTCCTCGAAGGTCCGCGGTCCGCTCCGCGTGTCCGGTCTGCCGATGAGCGTCTTCGTGGACTCCCAGGGAAGAATGGTATTCACGGAGCGCACCCCGTTCCGGTCGTACGCCGACCTCACGGCGGCGATCCGACAGCACCTGGGAGTCGAGCGGTGACCGACACCGACGTGGTCGACCAGCTTCCCGACTGGTTGCATCCGTTGGCCGAGCTGGCCGGGTCCGTGCGCGCCGAGCAGCTGGCCCCGCGCTTCCCGCACCCGCCGCCCGACGCCCGCCCGGCCGCCGTGCTCATCTGCTTCGCCGACGGCCAGGACGGCCCGGAGCTGCTGCTCACCCAACGGGCGGCGACCCTGCGCAACCACGCCGGCCAGATCTCCTTCCCCGGCGGTGCGTCCGACCCCGACGACGCCGACGCGGTCGCCACCGCCCTGCGTGAGGCCCAGGAGGAGGTCGGCATCGACGCCGACGAGCTCCTGGTGTTCGGCACCCTCCCGACGCTCTGGCTGCCGCCGAGCAACTTCGCCGTCACGTGCGTGCTGGCCTACTGGCTGAAGCCGCGCACCCTCGAGCCGGTCTCCACCGCCGAGGTCGGCAGCATCCTGCACCACCCGATTCATCTGCTCATCGACCCGGCCAACCGGTTCAGCGTCGTGCACCCCACGGGCTGGCGCGGACCCGCGTTCGAGGTGGGCTCCGAGGTGCCGCTGTGGGGCTTCACCGCCGGCGTGATCAGCCGCCTGTTCGCGGCGCTCGGCTGGGAGCAGCCCTGGGACGACAACGTCACACGACCCCTGCCGGAGATCTTGTGAACTCGCTCGACGTCATCCTGGTCCTGGTGCTGCTCGCGTACGCGGTGTCCGGCTACGTGCAGGGCTTCGTGGTCAACTCTGTCGCCACCATCGGACTGCTCGCGGGCGGCCTGCTGGCCGTCGCGATCGTCCCCAAGTTCCTGTCCGACGACACGCCGACGCTGTCGTCGTCGCTGCTCGCGCTCGCCCTCGTGGTGCTGGCCGCGGCCATCGGCCAGGGCGTCGGCACCTACATCGGCACGGACCTGCGCCGCGGACTCACCTGGAAGCCGCTGAAGTGGGTCGACGCCCTCGGCGGGGCGGTCCTCAGCGTGGTCGCGATGCTGGTGGCGGCGTGGGCGCTGGGCTACTCGGTGAGCGGCTCCACGATCCCGTACCTCTCCACCGCGGTCCGCGGCTCCACGATCCTCGATCACGTCGACGACGTCATGCCGACGAAGGCATCGGACCTGCTGCGCTCGTTCAACCGCACGCTCGACGACAGTCTCTTCCCGCGCTACATCGACCCGTTCGAGAACGAGCGGATCACCGCCGTCGACCCGCCGGACGACGCGACGCTGAACCAGCCCGGCGTCCGCGCTGCGTCACGCAGCGTGGTGAAGGTGATCGGGCTGGCCGAGTGCAACCGCGGCGTCGAGGGGTCCGGATTCGTCTACGCACCCGGCCGGGTCATGACGAACGCCCACGTCGTCGCGGGTGTCGACGAGCCGTTCGTGGAGATCGGCGGCAGCCGCGTGAAGACCCGCGTCGTGCTGTTCGACCCCGAGCTGGACATCGCGGTCCTCGCGGCCGACGGCCTCGACCGCCCCGAGCTGTCGTTCGGATCGAACGCCATGGCCGGCGACGAGGCGGCCATCCTCGGCTTCCCGGAGAACGGCCCGTTCGACGCCCGGGCGGCCCGCATCCGCGGCGAGCTGACGCTGCGCAGCCCGAACATCTACGACAAGGGCCAGAACGCCCGCCGCACGTACTCCGTGCGCGGTCTGGTCCGCTCCGGCAACTCCGGCGGGCCGTTGGTGTCGCCGGATGGCAAGGTGCTGGGAGTGATCTTCGCTGCCTCCGTCACCGACAAGTCCACCGGCTACGCCCTGACCGCCGAGCAGGTCGGGGCCGACGCCCGCAAGGGCGCGACCGCGTCGAGCCAGGTCGACACGGGTCGGTGCACCTAGTGCGGCCGCGACGGGAGTCGCCTGATGCGTAGAGCTGGATCGGTCGTCGCCTGGATCGTCGCGGTGGTGGCCGCGATCATCACCGTGCCGGCGCTCTGGATCGCCACGCACGTCGCGGACGAGCAGGGCTACGTCGACTTCACCCGGACGTTCGTCGACGACACCGAGCTGCAGAAGGCGCTCGCCGCACAGGTGTCGGACGACGTCGGCTCGGCGGCCGGTCTGCCCGACGCCGCCAGTGCCGCGGTCGCCCAGGTCGTGGCGCGGTTCGCCGCGCAGCTCTCCGACGATCCCGGCTTCGTCGACGCGTGGGAGGACTCGCAGCGCCGGACCCACCGCCTCACGTTCGACCGGGGTGCGGACCGGCTGACGGTCGACATCGGCCCGATCGCCTCCTTCGTCGTCAAGAAGGCGAGCGGCGGGCTCCCGGTCCCGGTCGACGTCCCGTCCACGCTGAAGGTGCCGGTCTACGACTCCCCGGATCCCGAGGTGCTCGACCGTGTCGAGGACACGCCGGGCCAGTCCAAGATCGGCCTGGTCGTGATCGGCGTCGCGTCCCTGCTGACCCTCGTGCTCGCGCGACGACGCGGGCTCGCGCTGGCGGGGCTCGGCGTCGGCGCGCTCCTGGTGGCGGGCGTCCTGCGCGTGGCCACCGGCTGGGCGGTGCCCGAGGTGCTCGACCGCACGCCCGCGCGCACGGACTTCGCGCGCGAGATGCGCGACCTGCTCGTCGACCGGGCGAGCGACTCCCTGAACGCGTGGCTGCTCGTGCTGGCCCTCGCGGGCCTCGCCGCTACGGTCGCCGGGCTGCTCCTCCGGGGTCGCCCTTGAGTGCTGCCGGGATCTTCCCTGCGGTCTCGATGGTCTTCTTGGGCGCGCGGATGCGCTTGAGCATCACGATGCCGAGGCCGATGAGCAGGGCCGCGAGCAGCAGGTAGGCGCCGGCGACGATCAGGAACGCCCACGCAGGGTCGAGACCGGCCATGACGAGGAAGTACGCGATCGAGATCGAGACCAAAACCGTGATGAGCAGTCCGAGGAACCCGGCCACGGCCAGCATCGCAGCGCCGATGCCGCCGGCGCGGACGCTGACCTTCAGCTCGGACTTGGCGAGCTGGATCTCCGCCTGGACGAGGCTCGAGATGTCGCGGCTGGCCTCCGCCACCAGGCGTCCGATGGTGGGCTCGTCCGGCTTCTGATCGACGTCAGTCATGCTCCGACCCTACCGATGGTCTTTGGCCTGCGCATCGAGCCGGTGGTCGAGCGCGCCCGAGGAACGAGGGCGTGTATCGAGACCACTTCGAAGCATTCAGATGGTCTCGATACGCCGGACGCCTTCGGCGTGCACACTCGACCTGCGCCACCGTTCGTCGCTTCGCTCCTCAGGTGGCGTCATCAGTCCTCCTGGTTCTTGGCGTCCTGCATGCCGGCGCTGATCTTGTCCATGATGCTCGTGTCGGCCAGCGTGGTGACGTCGCCGACCTCGCGGTTCTCCGCGACGTCGCGGAGCAGGCGGCGCATGATCTTGCCGGACCGGGTCTTGGGCAGCTCGGGGACGACCATGATCGACTTCGGGCGGGCGATCTTGCCGATCTCGTTGGCGACGTGGTCGCGGAGCTCCTGGACGACCTCCGGGCCGCCGTCGCCGGCGGACTCGCGCAGGATGACGTAGGCGTGGACGGCCTGGCCGGTGTCCGGGTCGTTGGCGCCGACGACCGCCGCCTCGGCGACCTTCGGGTGCGACACCAGGGCCGACTCGATCTCGGTGGTCGACATGCGGTGGCCCGACACGTTCATGACGTCGTCGACGCGGCCGAGCAGCCAGATGTCGCCGTCGTCGTCGAGCTTGGCGCCGTCGCCGGCGAAGTACATGTCCTTGAACCGGGACCAGTAGGTCTCCTTGAACCGCTCGTCGTCGTTCCAGATGCCGCGCAGCATGGCCGGCCACGGCTCGGTCAGGACGAGGTAGCCGCCGTGTCCGTTGCCGACGGGGTTGCCCTCGTCGTCGACGACCTTGGCCTCGATGCCCGGCAGCGGGGTCATGGCCGAGCCCGGCTTGCCGGCGGTGACGCCTGGCAGCGGGCTGATCATGATCTGGCCCGTCTCGGTCTGCCACCAGGTGTCGACGACCGGGCAGCGTCCGCCGCCGATGGTCTCGCGGTACCAGACGTAGGCCTCGGGGTTGATGGGCTCACCGACGGAGCCGATGACCCGCAGCGTCGACATGTCGTACTTCTCGGGGATCTCGGCGCCCCACTTCATGAACGTGCGGATGGCGGTGGGCGCGCAGTACAGGATGTTGACCTTGTACGTCGAGATGATCTCCCACCAGCGGCCCTTGTGCGGCGTGTCCGGGGTGCCCTCGTACATGACCGACGTGGTGCCGTTGGCCAGCGGCCCGTAGACGATGTAGCTGTGGCCGGTGACCCAGCCGATGTCGGCGGCGGTCCAGTAGACGTCGGTGTCGGGCTTGAGGTCGAAGACCGCCCAGTGCGTGTACGACGTGCCCACGAGGTAGCCGCCGGTGGTGTGCAGGATGCCCTTGGGCTTGCCCGTGGTGCCCGACGTGTACATCACGTACAGCGGGTGCTCGGAGTCGAACGCCTCGGGCGTGTGCTCGGCGGACTGGCCGTCGACGAGCTCGTGCCACCAGACGTCGCGACCCTCGGTCCAGTCGACGTCCTGGCCGGTGCGGCGGACGACGAGCACCGAGCGGACGTCGGGGCACTGCTCCAGGGCGGTGTCGACGGCGGGCTTCAAGCCGGCCGGCTCGCCCCGGCGGTAGCCGCCGTCGGCGGTGATGACGACCCGGGCGTCGCAGTCGTGGATGCGGTCGATCAGCGCCTGCGAGGAGAAGCCGCCGAACACGACGGTGTGCGGCGCGCCGATCCGGGCGCACGCGAGCATCGCGACCACGGTCTCCGGGATCATCGGCATGTAGATCGCGACCCGGTCGCTGGACTGCACGCCCAGCTCGAGCAGCGCGTTGGCCGCCTTGCAGACCTCGTCCTTCAGCTCGGCGTACGTGATGTCGCGGGTGTCGTCCTCCGGCTCACCGACCCAGTGGAACGCGACCTTGTCGCCCTTGCCGGCCTCGACGTGCCGGTCGACGCAGTTGTACGCGGCGTTGATCCTCCCGCCCACGAACCACTTCGCGAACGGCGCGCCCGACCAGTCGAGGACCTGCTCCCACGGCGTCTCCCAGTCCAGCCGCTTCGCCTGCTCCTCCCAGAACGCCAACCGGTCGGCGCTCGCCGTCTCGTAGGCGTCGGCCTTCACGTTCGCGTCGGCGGCGAGGTCCGCCGGCGGCTCGAAACGTCGATCCTCACGGGACAGGTTGTCGATGGCTTCGCTGGTCACGATGTCTCTCCTCCGTCGGCTCTTTCGCCATTGTGCCCCGCGGGTGACCGAGGTCACTCGCGGGGCACTCCGGCCCCTACTTCTCCGAACCGGCGCCCGTCAGCGCGCGGACCTCCAGCTCGACGTACCGGTCCTCGGAGGTGCGGTCCGTCGAGGTCACGGTGCCCAGCCAGCCGAAGAGGAAGCCGGCCGGGATCGAGATGATGCCCGGGTTGCTCAGCGGGAACCAGTGGAAGTCGTGGTCGGTGAACAGTGCCGTCTCCGATCCCGACACGACCGGCGAGAAGAACACCAGGCCGACGCACACGATCAGTCCGCCGTAGATGCTCCACACCGCACCGCGCGTGTTGAACCGCTTCCAGAACAGGTTGTAGAGCAGAGCCGGCAGGTTGGCCGACGCCGCCACCGCGAACGCGAGCGCCACGAGGAACGCGATGTTCAGCTTCTGCGCCGGGATCGCCAGGGCGATCGCGATGCCGCCGATGACGAAGGCCGCCACGCGTGCGACGTTCACCTCCTGCTTCTCGGTGACCGCTCCGCGCTTCCACACGTTCGCGTAGAGGTCGTGGGCCACCGACGACGCCGACGTGAGCGTCAGGCCGGCCACGACCGCGAGGATCGTCGCGAACGCCACCGCCGAGATCAGCGCCAGCAGCACCGCTCCGCCCGTGGACCCGTTGCCACCGCCGACGGCTTCCGCGAGGAGTGGTGACGCGAGGTTGCCGCCGGAGTCGGCGATCTGTGTCTTCTCGTCCCCCTTGACCAGGGCCGCGGCGCCGAAGCCGAGGACCAGCGTCATCAGGTAGAAGCTGCCGATCAGGCCGATCGCCCACAGCACCGACTTCCGCGCCTGCCGCGCCGTCGGCACGGTGTAGAAGCGGATCAGGATGTGCGGCAGCCCGGCGGTGCCGAGCACGAGTGCGAGGCCGAGCGAGACGAAGTCGATCTTGCTCGTCGTCGAGACGCCGTACTTCAGCCCGGGCTCCAGGAACGCCGAGCCCTTGCCACTCTCGTCCGCGGCAGTGCCGAGGAGGTCCGAGAGGTTGAAGTCGAACTTCGCGAGCACGAGAACCGTGATGAGGATCGTGCCCGTCATCAGCAGGACGGCCTTCACGATCTGCACCCAGGTGGTGCCCTTCATGCCGCCGACGACGACGTAGAAGATCATCAGGACGCCGACGCCCGCGATGGTCCAGTTCTTCGCCGACTCGCTGCTGACGCCGAGCAGCAGCGCCACGAGGGCGCCGGCGCCGACCATCTGGGCGAGCAGGTAGAAGATCGACACCACGACGGTGGACGTCGCGGCCGCCGTGCGTACTGGGCGCTGACGCATCCGGTACGCGAGCTGGTCGGCCATCGTGTAACGCCCGGAGTTCCGGAGCAGCTCGGCGACGAGCAGCAGGGCCACCAGCCACGCGACGAGGAACCCGATCGAGTACAGGAACCCGTCGTAGCCGGACAGCGCGATCGCTCCGGAGATGCCGAGGAACGACGCCGCGGACATGTAGTCGCCCGAGACGGCGAGTCCGTTCTGGAAGCCGGTGAAGCTGCGGCCACCGGCGTAGTAGTCCTTGGCGGTCTTGGTGTTCCGGCTCGCCCAGAACGTGATGGCGACGGTGAGGAGGACGACGACGACGAACAGCCCGCCGGTGAGGTTCTGCTTGTCGTCCTCGGTGGCCATGGGGAGGAGAAGGTCGATCATCGCTCGATCTCCTGCTCGTACTGATCACGGAGCGAGTCCGCGATCGGGTCCGTCCGCCGCGACGAGTACTTGGCGTACCAGTACGCGATCGCGAACGTGGTGACGAACTGCAGGATCCCGAACACCAGCGCCACGTTTATGTTGCCGACGAGCTTGTGGGCCATGAAGTCGGTCGCCCAGTTCGACGCCAGGACGTACAGCAGGTACCAGACCATGAACGCGATGGTCAGCGGCACGACGAAGCCCAGGTACGACCGCTTGAGCTCGGCGAAGTCGCCGGTCGCGTGGATGCGCTGGTACTCCGCGTGTGCCTCCGGTGTGATCTCTTCGACCACAGGATTCACCTCTTCCCCCGATGAAGCGCGGCACGTTGCCGCGCCCACGACGACCGTAGGGGAAACCGGCGCGATGTGCGACAGGTCACACGCCGCAACCTTCGGCTTTCAGTCGAGCTCGGCGAACCAGGCCGGCGCGTCGTGGCGGAAGTCCTCGACCTCCATGCCGCCCGCACCTGCGGGAACGCGGCCGACGACCCGGCAGCCGGTGAGGCGGGGAAGGTCGTCGTGGTTGTGCGACGCGTCCAGGGACGGGACGGCGTCCACGGAGCCGAGCACGAGGACGGGGTCGAGGCCGGCCCGGCGCAGGTGCTCGACGGTGAGCCCGGTGTGGTTGAGCGTGCCGAGCGACTCCCGCGTGACGACGACGACCTCGGCGTCGAGCGCCGTGGCGACGTCGACGATGGTCCCGCCGTCGAGGTCGAGCCGGACCAGCACGCCGCCGGCCCCCTCGACGATCACGACGTCGGCGTCGACGGCGCGGATCCGTTCGACGTGCTCGGCGACCGTGGGCAGCGCGTCACCGGTGGCCAGCGCGGCCGACTCGGGCGCGAGCGGCTGGCCGAGTCGGGCCAGGTCCTCGGCGATCTCGCCGCACCGGCGGTTGACCTCGTCGGCGTCGGTGGGCTCGCCCTCGGCGACACCGGTCTGCACGGGCTTGACCACCCGGACGGTCTGGTCGCGCGACTGGAACAGCCGGGCGAGCGCCGCGGTGACGACCGTCTTGCCGACGCCGGTGTCGGTGCCGGTGACGACGATGAAGCGGGTCACGGGAGGACGGTCTTCAGGACGTCGCAGGCGCGGGCCAGGTCCAGGTCGGAGATGCCGGCGGAGGCGGTGAGGCGGAGCCGGCTGATGCCGTCGGGGACGGAGGGTGGCCGGAAGCACCCGACCCGGATGCCCTCCGCAGCGCAGGCGGCCTGCGCGGCGACGGCCTCGGTGGGTCCCGGCATCGGGACCGACAGCACGGCGCCGGCCGGGCGGTCGACTCCGACGGTGTCGGCGAGTGCCGTGGCGACGGTGTTGACGCGCTGCACGAGGGCGGGCTCGAGGGTGATGACGTCGAGGGCCGCGTGCGCCGCTCCGGCTGCCGCCGGCGCCAGCCCGGTGTCGTAGATGAACGGGCGGGCGCGGTTGACCAGGTGGTCGACGACGGCCTGCGACGCGAGCACCGCGCCACCTTGCGCGCCGAGTGCCTTGGAGAGCGTGAGGGTCACGACCACGTCCGGGCGCCCGGCCAGGCCGGTGGCGTTCACCAGCCCCCGCCCGCCGTCGCCGGCGACGCCGAGGCCGTGCGCCTCGTCGACGACCAGCACGGCACCGTGGCGCGCGCAGACGTCCGCGAGCTCGGTCAGCGGGGCGGCGTCGCCGAGCACGGAGAAGATCGACTCGGTGATGACGAGGGCGCGCGACTCCGTGCGCTCGGACAGTGCCTCCTCGACCTCGGCGACCCCGAGGTGCGGCACGACCTGGACGCGGCCTCGGGCCAGCCGGCACGCGTCGACGAGGGAGGCGTGGACGTGGGCGTCGGAGACGATAAGCGTGTCGGCGTCGGCCAGGGCGGTCACTGCCGAGAGGTTCGCGTGGTACCCGGTGGAGTGGACCAGCGCAGCCTCGGTGCCCACCCAGACGGCGAGCGCCGCCTCGAGCTGGTCGTGGACGCCGAGCGTGCCGGTGACCAGGCGCGACGCACCCGCGCCGGCGCCCCAGCGGTGGGCTGCGCCGGACGCGGCGGCCACGACGCGCGAGTCGCGGGAGAGGCCGAGGTAGTCGTTGCCGGCGAGGTCGACCAGGTCGTCGTCGGGCGCGCGGGACACCAGCGAGCGCTCGAGCCCGGCGTCCCGACGCTTGGCCGCCTGCTCGGCGAGCCAGTCGTCGAAGCTCATACGCACGACTGTGCCGCAGCGACCACGGCGGCCGCCATGCGGGCCACCTCGTCGTCGGTGCTGACGTACGGCGGCATGACGTAGACGAGGTCGCGGAACGGCCGGATCCAGACCCCGAGACCGGCTGCGGCGCGGGCGGCCACGGGGATGTCCACGGGACGGTCGAGCTGCACGACGCCCACTGCGCCGAGCGTCCGGACGTCCAGCACGTGGCCGAGGTCGCGGGCGGGCGCGAGACCGGACTCGAGACCGGCGTTGACGCGGGCGACTGCAGCGAGCGCGTCATTCTCCCCCAGGAGGTCGAGGCTCGCGGAGGCGACGGCGCAGGCCAGCGGGTTGCCCATGTAGGTGGGGCCGTGCATGAGGGCGCCGGCCTCGCTCGCCTCGACGCCCTCGACGACGTCGGAGGTGCAGAGCGCGGCCGCCAGCGTGAGGTAGCCGCCGGACAAGGCCTTGCCGACGCACATGACGTCGGGGACGACCCCCGCACGCTCGGTGGCGAACATCGTGCCGGTGCGGCCGAAGCCGGTGGCGATCTCGTCGAGGATCAGCAGCCAGCCGTGCGCGTCGGCCTGCTCGCGCAGCCAGCGGACGACGGCGGGCGGGTAGACGTGCATGCCGCCCGCGCCCTGCAGGACGGGCTCCACGATGACGGCGGCGACGCGGTCGGCGTGCTGCTCGACGAGCGACGTGGACTCGGCGATCCAGGCGTCGATGTCCGCGTCGAGGCCCGCCGGCGGACGGGGGAGGAAGACGGTCGAGGCGAGGGTGTCGGTGAACATCTCGTGCATGCCGCCCACCGGGTCGCTGACGCTCATCGCCCCGAACGTGTCGCCGTGATACCCACCGCGGATGCTCAGCATCGTGGTGCGCTGCGCTTGGCCGCGACCACGCTGGTACTGCAGGGCCATCTTCAGCGCGACCTCGACGGAGACCGATCCGGAGTCGGCGAGGAAGACGTGGTCGAGGCCGGCTGGCGTGAGGTCGACGAGCCGCCGGACCAGCTCGACGGCCGGCTCGTGGGTGAGGCCGCCGAACATGACGTGCGCCATCGAGTCGAGCTGCTTCATGACGGCGGCGTCAAGGCGCGGGTGCCGGTAGCCGTGCACGGCGGCCCACCACGACGACATGCCGTCGAGCAGCTCGGTTCCGTCGGCCAGGGTCAGCGTCACGCCGGACGCCGACACCACCTGGTGCGGCGGGTTCGGGTCGTGCATCGGGGCGTACGGATGCCAGACGTGGCGTGCGTCGAGCTGACTGACGGTCACGGGGCTCCTTCGCCGCCACGGCCCGGCACCCCCGCCGGGCCCCTATCTCCTGAACAGCGTTCAGGCTAGGATCGCGGACGATTCGGTGTCAAAGAATGGGGACCACGTGAGCAGCATCCTGCAGACCGCCCGCACCCAGGTGCTCGCCGAGGGCCGCGGTCTCGACCGCGACCAGCTCGTCGAGATCCTCCAGCTGCCGGACGAGGACGTCCCCGCGCTGCTCGAGCTGGCGCACGAGGTGCGCATGGCGTGGTGCGGTCCGGAGGTCGAGGTCGAGGGCATCGTGTCGCTCAAGACCGGCGGCTGCCCCGAGGACTGCCACTTCTGCAGCCAGTCGGGCCTGTTCCAGTCGCCCGTGCGCTCGGTGTGGCTCGACATCCCCGAGCTCGTCGAGTCGGCGAAGCAGACCGCGAAGACCGGCGCCAGCGAGTTCTGCATCGTCGCCGCCGTCCGCGGCCCCGACCGCAAGCTGATGGACCAGGTGCGCGAGGGCATCAAGGCCATCCAGGCCGAGGTCGACATCAACATCGCGCTGTCGCTGGGCATGCTCACGCAGGAGCAGGTCGACGAGTTCGTCGAGATGGGCGTGCACCGCTACAACCACAACCTCGAGGCCGCGAAGTCGTACTTCCCGCAGGTCGTCACCACGCACTCGTACGAGGAGCGCTGGGAGACCTGCCAGATGGTCCGCGAGGCCGGCATGGAGCTGTGCTGCGGCGGGCTGATCGGCATGGGCGAGACGCTCGAGCAGCGCGCCGAGCTGGCCGCCGAGCTCGCGGCGCTCGACCCGCACGAGGTGCCGCTGAACTTCCTCAACCCGCGCCCGGGCACGCCGTTCGGCGACCAGGAGGTCATGAGCTCCGCCGACGCGCTCCGGGCCATCGGCGCGTTCCGCCTCGCGATGCCGCGCACGATCCTGCGCTACGCCGGCGGCCGTGAGCTGACGCTCGGCGACCTCGGCACCCGCGACGGCCTGCTCGGCGGCATCAACGCCGTCATCGTCGGCAACTACCTGACCACGCTCGGCCGCGACGCCGACGAGGACCTGAACCTGCTCACCGAGCTCGGCATGCCGATCCGCGAGCTGTCCAAGACCCTGTGACGTACTGCGGCCACTGCGGCGAGGACCTCGCGTCCGGCGACCACGCGCGCTGCCGTGACCGCCTGACCATGGAGCCGCCGCGGTTCTGCACGCACTGCCGCCGCCGCATGGTGGTCCAGGTCGTGCCCCGCGGCTGGTCCGCCCGCTGCGTCGAGCACGGAGTCCTGACTGGCTGAGGTGGTCTCGATACACCCCCAGCTCGCTGGCGCTCGCGGGGGCACTCGACCACCGGTGATCGAGTGCCGCCGAGGAACGAGGCGGTGTATCGAGATCACGGCGTGATGCGGACGACCTGCGGGTCGTGGTCGCTGACCTGGTCGTGGTACTCGGCGTTCACGTGGACGACCTGGTACTGCACCTTCTTCAGGTTCGGGGTCACCAGGATGTGGTCGAGCACCTGGGAGACGCCGTTGAAGATGTACGTGTACTGCTGGTCCGCCGGGAGCGTCGTGATCAGGTCGTTCAGGATCGGCGTCCCGGTGCCGTCGGCCTTGCCGGTGCGGAGGACGGACAGGGTCGGGCTGAACTGGTAGTCGTTCAAGTCGCCCAGCACGACGACGCGCGCCTGCTTGCTCGCCGCCTTCAGCTGCTCGACGAACCGGTGCACGACGAGCGCCTGGCCGGCCCGCTGGGTCGCGGACGACTGCTCCGGGTACTGGTACCGGCCGTCGGCGTTCTGGTCGCCGCCCTTGGAGTTGAAGTGGTTGGCGATGACGTAGACCGGCTTGCCCCGGAACCGGAACTCGCCGACGAGCGGCTTGCGGCTGTCGCGCCAGACCGGGTTCGTCGGATCGATGCGACCGGGAGAGAGGGACAGCGTTGGCAGGGCGAAGACGTGCTTCTGGACCTGCGTGCCGGTGGTGGACCGGTCCACCGTGGAGCTGCCGGAGTCGACGAAGCTCACCCGCTTCGGGTTGAACAGGAACGCCACGCGGATGTTGCCGCCGGGCTGGCCGCCGTCCTTGTCGTTCACCGGGTCGACGCTGCGCCACTCGTAGTCCGGGCCGCCGGCGGCGGAGATGGCCGCTGTCAGCTTCGTCAGGGTGTCGGTCGCGTCCACGACGCCGTCGTCCGTCGCGCCGGTGTTGTCCTGGACCTCCTCCAGCGCCACGACGTCCGGGCTCGCCAGGTTCTCCACGACACCCTCCGCGAGCGCGGCGTACTTGCTGTCGGAGTCCGACGGCGCGAGGTTCTCGACGTTGTACGTCGCGACCGCGAGCTGGCGGGCGGTCTGCGCGCTCGCCGTGACGCGCGGCAGGTGGTTGTGCTGGACCGTGCCGACGGTCTGCGCCGCCACGAGGTAGCCGCCGAAGTCGGAGTAGTCGATCGGCCCGACGGTGGCGCCCTGCAGCACGTCGCCGACGTCGAGACCGAGGTTCGCGCCGTCGTTGGCCACGACCTCGAGCCGTCCGGACGGGATGAGGTTCTCGCCGAGCAGCACGGCACCGCCGCGGTAGCTCGCGGCCTTGTCCGGCTTGGTGGTGACGAACTGCTCGCCGTACTTGTTCGACGGCCCGACGACACGGGCGTCGTCGACCTGGACCCGCATGCCCTCGATCGACTCGTAGAAGTCGAGCGCGCTGCGGTCGGGCGTGACCGGCGTGCCCTCGATGTTCGAGCCGCCGAGGTCGGGGGCGTACGTGCCCGGCACGGTGGTCGGCCCGATCACGATCGGCGCCGGCACGTCGTTGCCGCTCGACAGCACCGTGACGGTCGGGGAGCCGATCTCGGTCACCGACAGGTCGGAGCCGCTCGACGGCGGCCCGCTCGGGTAGAAGTCGCTCACCTTGCCGCTGACCAGCACGGAGTCGCCCACGGCGACGTTCCCGGGGCTGCCGAAGACGAAGACGCCCTCGCTCGTGGCCGGGTCGTCGTCGGGGGTCGAGTCCTGGATCCAGAAGCCGCGCGAGCCCTTCGTGCGCACGGCGGTGACGATGCCCGGCACGTTCGTGACCTGCTCGCCTGCCTTCGGGGAGATCCACCCGTCGCCCTGGAGGTCGTGGATGCGCAGGTCGCCCGGCTCGGGGTCGCCACTGCCGCCGCCGTCGCCCTCGGGAGTCGGTGCTGCCGTGCTGAAGTCGGCTCCGTTGTCGTCGGTGTCCGCACCCGACGCGTTCCGCTGGGCCGACGTCGTGTTGGACGTCGCCGGCGCTGCGGTCGCTCCCTCGTGGATGGCCGCCGTGCCGTAGCCGACCAGGTCGACGACGGTTGCGTCGGTGGTGCAGTCGACCCCGCAGGTCAGCGCGGCGGTGCCGTGGACCAGCGCGACCGTGCCGCTCGTGCCGGACATGCTGATCGACCCGGACGCCTGGCTGGTCGGCAGCGGGTCGCCGTTCCCGGCGCCGGCCGCCTCGGCGACGAGGAAGTGCTCGTCGGCGCCGATGCTGCCGGGGAGCCCGGTGACCTGCCAGCTGCCGGTCGCCGAGCTGGAGTGGTACTGGACCGAGTAGCCGGAGAGGTCCACCGCGGAGGAGCCCGCGTTGTAGAGCTCGATGAAGTCGTTCTGGAACGGGGCGCCGGTGTTGCCGCCCCCGCCGTAGACCTCGCTGACGACGAGGGTGCTCGGCGCCGCGGACGCGCTCGGCATCGCGACGACGCCCATGGCTGCGGCGGCCGCCAGGCCGCTGGTGAGTGCGCACAGGCGCGTACGAATGGTGCCCACGGATCCCCCGATCGTCGGTGTGACAGGTGGAACCTACGTCACGGTCCGGGGGATGGGAAGAGGTTTCGCCGGTGAACGATCAGGAAAGTTCTGCCGACGACCAGACGTCGCCGTCGTCGGTCACCAGCTCGACCCGATCGACGGTGTCCGCGGAGCCGTAGGCGATCCAGGTGGAGCGTCCGGACGCCGGCATCCGCCAGTCGCCGGCGTCGCGCGTGCTGCCGTCCGTGAGCACCATCCGGCACGTGTAGTGCGTCCCGGGGCTGCCGTCGGTGACCTGCAGGACGACGACCTCCTCGCCGCCGACGGCACTGGGCTCGACCGTGCCGACCTCGGAGCCGGAGCTGGTGCGCAGCGCGGCGCCGTCGGCACTGGCGGACAGCGTCGGATCGTCGACCAGCGTCCGGGCACCGACCGCTCCGAGAGCGACGCCGAGCACCGCGGCGGCCGCGGCGACGAGCAGGAGGGTGCGTCGTGGACGTCGGCGGGGAGCGGCCTCGGCCGCGATGCGGCCGAGGACCCCGGCCTCGAACCCGGCGGGCGGCGCCACCGACGGGGCCGCCGTCATCACGGAGTCGACCGTGCGGGACAGCTCGTCGTAGGCGGCGCGGCACGTCCTGCAGGTGCCGAGGTGCTGCAGCTCGTCGTCCTGGCCCGGCCCGAAGTCACCGAGGGCGAGCGCGACGAGCGCGTCGTCGGTCAGGTGCTCGTCAGTCATGCCGGGCCTCCTTCATCGCGTCGCGGAGCCGGTGCAGGCCGGTCCGGATCCGGGTCTTGGCCGTACCCAGCGGGATGCCTTCGCGCCGGGCGACCTCCGCGGCCGTGCAGCCGCCGATGACGGCGAGCGTGACGGCCCGGGCCTGCTCCGGTGGCAGGCTCCGCAGCCGTTCCGCCGCCTGCCGCGACTCCAGAGACAGCAGCGCGACGTCCTCGGCGCTCGGCGGCTGGAGCGTCGCCTCGAGCAGCGGGTCGAGGGAGTCGTCGTCGACGGGCGTCGGGCGCTTGGTCCGGATCGCGTCGATGGCGGCGTTCCGGGTGATCGTCAGCAGCCAGGTGAGGACGGACGCGCGCCGCACGTCGTAGCTCCCGGCCGCCTTCCACGCGCGCACGAACACCTCCTGGCTGACGTCCTCGGCGAGGCCCTGGTCCCGGGTCACCGAGTACGCCATGCCGAAGACCGGGTGCTGGAAGCGACGGACGAACGCCGTGGTCGCTTGCGCGTCACCGAGCGCGAACCCCGCGATGAGCGCGGCGTCCGCGGTGCGATCAGCGCGGGAGAACACTTCCACACCTCACGGTACGTCCGGGAGCGTCGGATGGATTGCGGTCAATCCCTTTCTCCTGCCCCCGCGTACCACGGCCATGACCAAGCGACTCCTCGCCATCCTCAGCCTCACCGCCACGATCGCGCTCGGCCTCACCGCCTGCGGGTCGGACTCCTCCGGATCGGACGACGCCGGCGCCCCGGCCAGCTCCGCCCCGCAGGACCCGTCGACGATCGCCGTGGCCGACTCGTCGCTCGGCGACATCCTCGTCGACGGCAGCGGCCGCACGCTCTACCTCTTCGTCCACGACGGCGACAACACCGCGTCGATGGACTGTGACGCCACGTGCAAGGCGCAGTGGCCCGTCGTGAAGGGCAAGCCGACTGCCGGCGACGGTGCCAACGCGAGCCTCATCGGCACGACGACGACGGGGAACCAGGCCACCTACGCCGGTCACCCGCTGTACTACTACGCCGGCGACAAGGCGGCCGGCGACGTGAACGGGCAGGGAGTGGACCAGATCTGGTACGTGCTGGACGACAAGGGTTCGGTCGTCAAGAAGGAGCCCGCGGAGTCCGACAGCGACGGCGGATACTCCGGCGGTTACTGACGACCGAACCCTTGCCGTGGCTCAGCCGACGCTCACCGCGCTCCAGGCGGCCGCGACCGCGTTGCGCTGGGCGCTGCTTGCCCCGTAGAGGTCACTGGCAGCGTTCAGCGTGGCGGTGCGAGCACCGGCGTAGTTGGTGCTCGACGTCATGTAGACCGTGAGCGCGCGGTACCAGATCGCCGCGGCCTGGGCCCGGCCGATGCCGGTCACCGTGGAGCCGTTGCAGGTCGTCGAGCTGTGCGCGACCCCACCGATCGTCTTCGCTCCCGACCCTTCGGCCAGCAGGTAGAAGAAGTGGTTGCCGATGCCGGAGGAGTAGTGCACGTCGACGTTCTTGGCGTTCGTCGACCAGCAGCTCAGCGAGTCACCGTCGCTCGCCGGGTTGTCCATGCGGCGGAACCCGGTGTGGTGCGCGAGGTCGAACTCCTCGCCGATGAGGTAGTCGCCCGGGTCCTGGCTGTTGGCCGCGAAGAACTCGACCATCGTGCCGAAGATGTCGCTGGTGGCCTCGTTGAGACCGCCGGACTCGCCGGAGTAGGTCAGACCGGCGGTGTTCTCGGTGACGCCGTGCGACATCTCGTGGCCCGTGACGTCGAGCGAGGTGAGCGGTCCGTAGCCGGAGCCGTCGCCGTCGCCGTAGGTCATGCGCTTGCCGTCCCAGAACGCGTTCACGTAGTTCTTGCCGTAGTGGACGCGGTTGTACGAGCCGGCGCCGGTGCCGAAGATGCCGTTGCGGCCGAACGTCTGCTGGTAGTAGTCCCAGGTGACGTTGGTGCCGAACTGCGCGTCGGCCGCGGCGGACTCACGGTTGCTGTTGGAGCCGGTGCCGAAGTGGGTGTCGGTGCTGGTGAACAGCGTCTCCTTCGGGCAGCCGAGGCCGAGCAGCGTGCACAGGATGTTGTCGGTGCCGTTGTTGACGTCGACCGTGTAGGTGCCGCCGCGCGTCGGGTCCTTCAGCTGGTACGACGACCCGGACTGGGTGAGGCGCAGTGGGACGAGACCGCTGTACAGCGTGTTGCCGTCACCATCGACGGTCTGGATGCGCTGCTCGCTGCGGATGACCTTGCCGGAGCGGGCGTCGACGTAGTTGTCGATGCGGCTCGGGGTGCCGTCCTTCTGCGCGCCGCTGACGGTGACCCGCCAGGCGAGGCGCGGGGTGGCGGTGGTGGCGTCCACGACGAGCTCGGGCTTGGAGTCCTTGCTCGCCTTGACCTTGGCCGCGGCCTTCGCGGCCGTGACCTCCGGTTGCGCGGACAGTGTCAGGTCCGCCTTCAGCGTTTGCGAGGATCCCTCGAACGCGCCGTTCGCGGACTGGTGGACGACGAGGTCGCCGCCGATCACGCGGAGCCCCTGGTAGGTGCGGCGCATGCGGACGTGGGTCTCGCCGGTGGAGTCGGCGAGCGCGTCCGTGACGACGAGCTTCTGGTGGGCGCCGACCTTGGTGCGGTCGGCATGGTCCCGGGCCTTCGCGATCGCCGAGTCGGCCCGGGAGCCGTCCTCGGAGATCTGGCGAGTCTGCGTGGCCGGGCGGTCGCTGGGCGCCGCGGACGCCGACTGGATCCCAGCGGCGGTGGCGGCCAGCGCGGTCAGGGCTGCGGACACAGCCCACCCCTTGGTTCTGCGCATCGTGATGTTCCCCCTATGTGACGCGTCGCCGCGAAGACGTCCCCCGAGGCATCCGCGTGTCGGGCAGCCTAGGGGACCGGGCCCGTGCCGACTAGGGTCCGAATCCCTGGCTCAGGTGAACGGTGTTCAGGTAGCGTGCGGCGTCATGAGCCACTCCCGGTCCGACGTCGTCGAGCACGCGCTCGACGTGCTCGACCGGTACGGACTGGCCGACCTGTCGATGCGCCGCCTCGCCGCCGACCTGGACGTCAGAGCCAGCGCCCTGTACTGGCACTTCCCGAGCAAGCAGGCCCTGCTCGCCGCAGTGGCCGACGAGGTGCTGCGCCGCGGCGACCGTCCGGTCGACGGCTCCTGGGAGGACCAGGTGCGCGGCTACGCCCACGCGCTGCGCGACGCCATGCTGGCCTACCGCGACGGCGGCGAGCTGGTGGCGGCCGCCCACGCGTTCGGGCTCGGCGAGGTGGATCCCGGCGCCCGGCTCGAGGAGATCCTCGGCGACCCGGTGGCGGCCGCCACGGTCCTGTACTTCGTGCTCGGCCACGTCACCGACGAGCAGCTAGCCCTCCAGGCCGGAAGCGCCGGGGCGATCGACGACGACCCGCTCGCCCGCGCCGACACGTTCGCCGACGGCCTCGCGATCGTCGTGGCGGGGATCGCCGCTCAGAACGTCCTTTCGACAAGCTCAAGGACCGGGGCTCACTCAACCACCGGTCGTTGAGCCTGTCGAAACGACGGTGACTACCAGCTGGCGTGGAGGGGGCGGCCCTCGTCGTAGCCGGCCGCGCTCTGGACGCCGACGACCACGCGGTCGGCGAACTCCTCGAGCGTGCGGGCGCCGGCGTAGGTGAACGACGACCGGACGCCGGCGGTGATGGCGTCGAGGAGGTCCTCCACCCCGGGGCGGGCCGGGTCGAGGTACATCCGCGACGTGCTGATGCCCTCCTCGAACAGGGCCATGCGGGCGCGTTCGAAACCGGCGGCGTCGCGGGTGCGGTTGGCCACGGCGCGTGACGACGCCATGCCGAACGACTCCTTGTACGGGCGGCCGTCGGTGTCGTGCCGGATGTCGCCCGGGCTCTCGTACGTGCCCGCGAACCAGGAGCCGATCATGACGCTGCCGGCGCCGGCCGCGAGGGCCAGGGCGACGTCGCGCGGGTAGCGGACGCCGCCGTCGGCCCACACGTGGCGGCCTTCGGCGCGCGCGGCCTCGGCGCACTCGAGCACGGCGGAGAACTGCGGCCGACCGACGCCGGTCATCATCCGCGTGGTGCACATGGCGCCCGGTCCGACGCCGACCTTCACCACGTCCGCGCCGGCGGCGATCAGGTCGCGGGTGCCGTCGGGGGAGACCACGTTGCCCGCCGCCACCGGCACGCGACGGCCGGTGCGCTCGGCGTGGGCGTCACGCGCCGCGACGACGAGCGGAAGGGCCTCGAGCATCTTCTCCTGGTGACCGTGCGCGGTGTCGACGACGATGACGTCGATCCCGAGGGCCAGCAGGGCGTCCGCCTTGGCGCGGACGTCGCCGTTGATGCCGACGGCGGCACCGACGACGAGGCGGCCGTCCGCGTCGACGGCCGGCGTGTAGATCGTGGAGCGCAGCGCGCCGGTGCGGGTGACCACGCCGGCGAGAAGACCCCCGTCGAGCACCGGCGCGATCCCGATGTGCGACCCGGCGAGGGCGTCGAAGTACTCGCGCGCCTCCAGCCCGGCCTCGACCGTGAACAGCTCACCGCTCATCACCTCGCGCACCTGGGCGAAGCGGTCCATCTCGGCGCCGTCGCGCTCGGTGACGATGCCGACCGGCTTGCCGTCCTCGACGACGACGGCGGCGCCGTGCGCGCGCTTCGACAGCAGCACCTGGGTCTCGCCGATCGTCATCGTCGGGTCGACGGTCACCGGCGTCTCGTAGAGCGTGTGCGAGGCCTTGACCCGGGCGACGGTGGAGGCCACCACGTCGATCGGGATGTCCTGCGGGATGATCGCGATGCCGCCGCGGCGCGCGATGGTCTCGGCCATGCGACGACCCGAGACCGCGGTCATGTTGGCGACCACGATCGGGATCGTGGCGCCGGTGCCGTCGGAGGTGGAGAGGTCGACGTCGAACCGCGACGTGACGTCGGAGCGGCCCGGCACCATGAACACGTCGTTGTACGTGAGGTCGTGCGCCGGCTGCAGCCCGTTGAGGAACTTCACCGGGCAAGTCTACGGAGGTTTCAGGCGGTGCGGCTGCTCGCGACGGGGCGGTCGACGAGGAACGCGATGCCGCACTCGCGGCACACGCCCACCTCCGCGGTGGTGGCATCGGGGAAGTCGATCTCGCACTCGCAGGTCCCGCACACCAGGGCCAGCCCGAGGTCGACCAGTGACTCGCTCATGCCTTCTCCTTCCTTCTCTCGCAACGGTAGGAGAGAGTGCCGACGAATCCCGCAGACACGCCCTACACTGCTGCGGTGAGCGAGCGCACCCAGGGCCAGGACCACGACTGCGTCATCTGCGGCACCCGGATGCAGCACTTCGAGAACGGCACGGTGCTCGATCGCTACGAGGTGGAGTTCCACCTCTGCCCGTCGTGCGGCATCATCACCGCCCCGAACCCGTACTGGCTCGACGAGGCGTACGACAGCGCCATCTACGACGGCGACGCCGGCCTGCTGCGTCGCAGTCGCCTGCTCGCCACGGTGACGTCGCTGCTGATCCGCAGCGAGCGGCTCGGCAGCGGCCGGTTCCTCGACTGGGCCGGCGGCTACGGCACGCTCACCCGGATGATGCGCGACAAGGGCCTCGACTTCTACACGTTCGACCCGTACGCCAAGAACGTCCTCGCGCCGGGGTTCGACGGCGACGAGCTCGACTCGTACGACATGGTCACGGCGTTCGAGGTCATGGAGCACCTGGTCGACCCGGCCGAGGAGCTCGCCAAGGTGGCCGCCGCGAACGACCGGATGTTCTTCACCACGATGCTGCACGACCCTGCGGCGCCGCCGAAGCCGGACGAGTGGTGGTACTACATGCTCGGCTCCGGCCAGCACATCGCGTTCCACACCCGTCGGTCCCTGGAGATCCTGGCGGAGCGGCTCGGCTACCAGCTCACGACGAACGGCGAGAACTACCACCTGTTCCACCGTCAGCCGGTCCGCCGCAGCACGAAGGTGCTGCTGTCGGACCAGATCGCCAAGCGCCGGGCCATGGTGCGGTCGCTCGTGCGCCGCGCCGCGCCGATATAGGGGTCAGACGAGCCTGCATCCGCCTCGTGGTCTCGATACACGCCCAGCTCGCTGGCGCTCGCGAACGCACTCGACCCCCGAGACGCACCGCTCGATGATCGAGTGCATGCGAGCTCTGCGAGCAGGTGTATCGAGATGTTCCTAGCCGAGCTCGATCAGCGTCGCGTCCGGCGGAGCCTCCTCGCGGGCGAGGTTCTCCTTGACGACGCGTGCTCGCAGGCAGTGCGTCTGGTGGCGCAGCCGCAGGGTGCCGGTCTGGGCACCGTAGGACGTGAACAGCTCGTGCACGCGCGCCATGGCGTCGTCGCCGACGGACGGGTGCTTGGTCTGCTCGGCGAAGCGCAGCAGGCCGGCGAGGTCGAGCTCCTCCCAGGTGCCGAACTCGTTGGTCTCCGGCTCCTCGAACAGCCCGCTGGCGGTGAACGTGTCGGCCGGGGTGTGCGCGGGGGACCAGTCGCCGACGATCTCGCGCAGCTTGCGCATCCAGGGGATCGAGCTGTCGTACGTGCGGGTGACGGTGGAGAGCAGGCCGCCGGGCATCAGCACGCGGGCGTACTCGGCGAGCGCCACGGGCGCGTCGCGCAGCTCGGGGGCGATGACGACGTCGAACACGTCGGAGATGAACGGCAAGCGCTCGCCCTGGCTCTTCACGTACTGGATCTCGGGGTGGCGGACGCCGGTGACGTCGTCGCCCGCGATGACCACCTCGTGGCCCTGGTCGGCCAGCAGGTACGCGAGCGAGCTGTCACCCATGTGGAGCACGCATGAGAGCCGCTCGCCGACCATCCAGGTGGCGGTTCGCTCCGCGCCGGTCCGTCCGCCGGGAGCGGCTTCTGTGCTCAGGACACCGGACTCGTTCATCACGTCGCAGGCTACCGGGACACCCTCGGAAGACCGGGGACGCGCGCCGATACGCTCACCCGGTGAGTGACCCGTTCCTGGCCGTCCTGTCGCTCGAGGGCGTGCCCTCGTCCTACTCGGCCACGCGCGACGGCATCGACGCCCTGCTGCGCGACCGAGGCCTCCGGCAGACGACGCCCGAGGACACGGCGCGGTCCCTGCTGCTCGGCGCCGCCGCGTCTGCGTCGCTCGAAGGCAGCGGCGTCGACGCCGACGCGCTCGCGGCCGGCGGGGGCGACACCACCGCCCGCGCAGCCTTGCACCTGTCGACCGAGCTGCTCGGCCTGTTGTCCACCTGGCGCAAGGCGCCGCTGCAAGCCATCGCGCGGCTCCACGCCATGGCCGCGGCCGGATCCGTGCCGGACGACGAGCTCGGCCGCCCGGCCAACCCCATCGGTGCCGACCGCCTGAACGAGCTCGCCCGGATGCTCGTGCAGCCCACCGAGGCGCCCGGCCTGGTCGTCGCCGCCCTCGTCCACGCCGAGATCGCCACGTGCGGTGCGTTCGCGTCGCACGCCGGCGTCGTGGCTCGCGCCGCCGAGCGGCTCGTGCTGGTGGAGCGCGGCATCGACCCCGCGTCGGTCACCGTGCCCGAGGCCGGTCACGCCGCCGTGCCCGACGGCTACCGGTCGGCCCTCGCTGCCTACGCGCGCGGCGACAGCCCGGGCGTGCACCAGTGGCTCAACTACGCGAGCCAGGCGTTCGCCCGCGGAGCCGAGGCCTCGCCGCTCGCGTCCTAGGCGTCGAGCGGGCGGCGGGCGTAGACGTCGAGGACGTTGCGGAAGAACAGGTCGCGGTTCAGCAGGCCGTCGATGGGCTTGGCGAGGCGCTGCTGCCACGTCTCCCCGAAACCGAGCGAGCCGAGGTAGCTGGCGGTGGTGAGCGTGTAGCGGACGTGCGGCTCGACGGCGACGACCTCGAAGCCGAGGCGTTCGAGCTGGGCGCGGATGCTGTCGGCCGTGTGCAGCACCATGTGGTGCATCGCCAGGCGCCGGTCGGTGATCTTGGTCATGCGGCCGCGCGTCCAGTCGTGCGCCTTCATGCCCATGGTGTCCATGGCCGACCAGCGCGGGGTCTGCAGGTACATCAGGCCGCCGGGCTTGAGCACGTCGAAGACGTCCTTCAGGAGCTGGTCGCCGTCGGGCACGTGGGCGAGCACGCACCACAGCGTGGCGACGTCGTGCTCGCCGGCGTCGTCGATCTCCGACAGGTCGCCGAGCAGGAGCTCGATGCCGCTCTCGCCCGCGAGGTCGACCGCGCCCTGCGAGAGGTCGTTGCCGGTGGGGTGGAAGCCGCGGTCGCGCGCCATCGAGAGGAACGAGCCTGCGCCGGCGCCGACGTCGAAGATGCTGCGGCCCTCGGAGCCGCCGACGAGGGACTCGATGCGGTCGAGCACCTCGGCGTGGTCGTGGTCGAGCTGGCCGGCGCGGGTGATGTCGACCCAGTCGGCGTACATGTCGCGGTCGTACGTGGTGGCGAACTCGGCGAGGGCCTCCAGCTTCGGGCGTGTGGCCATGCCGTGCAGCCCGCAGACCGAGCACTCGTAGATGACCGAGCCGCTCTTGCGCGACGTCGGGTGGTGCTCGATGGCGGTCGACAGGCAGGCCTCGCAGCGAGGCTCGACGGCGAACTCCGTGAACAGGCTGCCGGCGCGCTCGACACCGCTCGACTCCATGGATCCTCCAGCTCTGGGGTGGCGGGCCGACGGCCCACGCAATCATACGTGGCCGATATGCTCGTGCGGCCGTACGGACAGCACCGACCGAAAGTTCTCACATGAAGCGCGCGTTCATCACCGGGGTCACCGGACAGGACGGTTCGTACCTGGCCGAGCTCCTGCTCTCCAAGGGCTATGAGGTGCACGGACTCGTGCGACGGTCGTCCTCCATCAACCGCGGTCGCATCGACCACCTCCGCGACGACGCCGAGACGTCGGCCCGCTTCCACCTGCACTACGGCGACATGACCGACGGGGTCAGCCTCACCAACCTGATCCACGCCATCGAGCCGGACGAGGTCTACAACCTGGCGGCGCAGAGCCACGTGCAGGTGTCGTTCGAGCTGCCCGAGTACACCGCGTCCACCGACGGCATCGGCACGATCCGCCTGCTCGAGGCCATCCGGGCGTCCGGGCTCGACTGCCGCTTCTACCAGGCGTCGACGTCGGAGATGTTCGGCTCCACGCCGCCGCCGCAGGTCGAGACGAGCCCGCTCGCACCGCGCTCGCCGTACGGCGCCGCCAAGGTCTTCGCGCACTGGGCCACGCTCAACTACCGCGAGGCGTACGGCATGTTCGCCGCGTCGGGCATCCTGTTCAACCACGAGTCGCCCCGCCGCGGCGAGAACTTCGTGACCCGCAAGATCACCCAGGCCGTCGCCCGCATCAAGCTCGGCCTGCAGGAGTCGCTGGTGCTCGGCAACATCGACGCCGTGCGTGACTGGGGCTATGCGCCGGAGTACGTCGAGGGCATGTGGAAGATGCTGCAGCACGACGAGCCCGACACGTTCGTCCTCGGCACGGGCGTCGGCACGAGCGTGCGCGACTTCTGCGACCTGGCGTTCTCGCACGTCGGGCTCGACTGGCAGGACCACGTGAAGCACGGCGACCAGTACGAGCGGCCGAACGAGGTCGACGGCCTGATCGCCGACCCCACCAAGGCGCGCGAGGTGCTCGGCTGGACCACCACCACCGGCGTCGCCGAGCTGGCGCGCCTGATGGTCGACGCCGACCTGGCGGCCCTGGAAGGCACTGCGTGAGCCGCACCGCCCTGATCACCGGAGTCGCCGGCCAGGACGGCACCTATCTCGCCCGTCACCTCGTCTCCCTCGGCTACACCGTCGTCGGCACCACGATGCCCGGCGCTCCGCACCCGCTCCGTCCGTACCTGCCGGAGATCGTGCTGGAGGAGCTCGACCTCCGCGACACCGCCGACCTCCGTCGGCTGGTCGAGCAACACGCGCCCGACGAGATCTACAACCTCGCTGCGATGACACAGGTCAACGAGTGCTGGGCCAACCCGGCGCTCGCGCACGAGGTGAACGCGCACGCGGTCGACCGCATGCTCGAGGCGGTCCACGAGCTGGCCCCGGAGACGCGAGTGCTGCAGCCGTCGACGTCGCAGATCTACGGCACCGCCGCGCCGAGCCCGCAGGACGAGACCACGCCGCACGACCCGCGCAACCCGTACGCGGAGTCCAAGAGCCTGGCGCACCGGTCGGCGGTCGAGCGCCGCGAGCGTGACGGGCTGCCGGTCAGCGTCGCGATCCTCTACAACCACGAGAGCCCGCTGCGCGGTCCCGAGTTCGTCACGCGCAAGATCACGCGCGCCGCGGCGGAGATCGCCGCCGGGAAGCGCGACCGCATCACGCTGGGCAACCTCGACACGTCGCGCGACTGGGGCGCGGCGACCGACTACGTCGTCGCGATGCACGCGATCCTCCAGCACGACGAGCCGATGGACTTCACCGTCGCCACCGGCACGCTCCACTCGCTGCGCGAGCTGGTCGACGTCGCCTTCGGTGCTGCCGGTCTCGCCGACCCGTGGTCGTACGTGCAGCACGACGCCGACCTGCTCCGCCAGGCCGACACCCCCGGCCTCCTGGGCGATCCGACGCGCATCCGGGACACGCTCGGCTGGGAGGCCACCACCTCGTTCGAGGCGATGGTGGAGGAGATGGTGCGGGTCGACGTCGCCAGGATCGAGTCGGGAATCGAGGAGACTTCCGCCTTCTTGAGCACGTCTGATGCGTAGGGTGTCCCCGTGACCGAGACGGACCAGCAGTACACCCCGCACCCGACGCTGACGCACCTCTACCCGGAGGTCACCGCCGGCGGATACAGCCGCATGGACGGCAGCGTCGACTTCTACACCCGCATCAACGCGCTCGTCGACGAGGACAGCCGTGTGCTCGACTTCGGCGCCGGCCGCGGCTGGTGGGCCGTCGAGCCGATCGCTCCCTTCCAGCGCCGCCTGCGGATGCTGCGCGGCCGCGTGAAGGAGGTCGTCGGCACCGACGTCGACCCCGCCGTCACCACCAACCCGTCCCTCGACGAGGCGCATGTCGTCGAGCTCGGCGCGCCGCTGCCGTTCGAGGAGAACACCTTCGACCTCGTGATGGCCGACTTCGTGCTCGAGCACATCAACCGCGAGGACGCCCAGGACGTCGCCAACGACGTCATGCGCGTGCTCAAGCCGGGCGGCTGGTTCGCGGCCCGCACGCCGTTCAAGTGGAGCTTCGTGGGCATCGGCGCCCGGGTCATCCCGAACCGTCGGCACGTGCAGCTGCTCAAGAAGCTGCAGCCCGACCGCCTGCCCGAGGACGTCTTCCCGGTCCGCTACACCATGAACACGCGCAGGGACATCAAGCGCTACTTCGCCGGCCACCACGTCGTCGTGTACGGCCAGATCTGCGAGCCCCAGTACGCCGGAAAGTCCCGGCTCGCCTGGCGCGTCGCCGCGTTCATCGAGCGCCTGCTGCCGCAACGCATGGCCGCCTCGCTGATGATCTTCGTGCAGAAGAAGGACTAACTAATCGCCGCTCCTGGTGTCGGTTTACCAGGTTCAGTAGGCAAGCTCGCACTCCTCACGGCACATCTGCCCTGAGGAGTGCTGAATTGCCTTGGAAGGTGACGGCGGCAGTGGGCCGGCTCCGGTCCTCCTTGCTCGGATCGTCGGACTCTCGTGACGTCAGTGGGCAAACTTGCACATCTCACGGCAGATCTGCCGTGAGATGTGTCGGTTTACCCACTGAACCTGGTAAACCGCGACGAGGTCGAAGGGCTATGCAGGTTTCGCGTCGGGCTGGGCCCGGTCGGTGCGCCGCTTGCGGCTCATGGCCGGCAGCTCGACGAGCCGGTACGTGATCGCGCCGAGGATCAGCGACGGGATCGCCACGGCCAGCCACGCGACGATGACGCCGCCGTTGCCGTCGTAGCGGAGCTCGTCGCCCCAGTGCTTCAGCAGGAACAGCAGCACGGGGTAGTGCCACAGATAGGTGCTCAGGCTGATCTCGCCGGCGATGCGCGGCGGCGCGGTGTCCATGACCTTCACGAACCAGCGGCACGCGGCGTCAGCGCCGGACATCTGGGTGAGCACGATGCCGGCGGCGAACGCGATGCCCATGAACGTCGTGAGCCGCTCGCCGCGGCCGAGGATCACGACCATCACGGCGCACAGCGCGATCGCGGTCCAGCCCCACCGGTGCAGCCGCTTCATGGCGGTGGGCGACATCGACTGCGACGTCACGAGCAGCGCGGCGGCGATCATGCCGACGCCGAACAGGTCGCACTGCACGAGGGTGCTGCGGTCGAAGACCGAGTTCCAGGTGGTGAGCGGCTTGACGTCGTGGCCGTCGTTCCACGCGATCGCGATGATGCGGCAGGCCACGCCGACGACGAAGAGCAGGATGCCGGGCACGAGCGCGGCGAAGACGCGGCTGCGGCGGCGCGCCACGAGCACGCCGATCCAGCCCATCAGGGGGAGCAGGACGTAGAAGCCGATCTCGGTGACCAGGGACCACGAGACGCCGAGACCGGTGTAGGCCGTCGACGGGCTGTAGTTCTGGATCAGCAGGACGTTCGTGATCAGCAGCACCGGGTCGGTGAGCCGGCCGAGGCCCTCGAGCGTCGGGGCGTCCTTGTCGACGACGGTCAGCCCGAAGCCGAAGCCGACGATCGCCAGCACGACGAGGTACGCGGGCCACACGCGCAGGACGCGGTTCCGGTAGAAGTCGTAGGTGGGCGGGTTCGGCCGGTCCTTGATGATGGCCGACGCGAACGGCCGGTAGAGCAGGAACGCCGACAGCACGAAGAAGAACGTCAGCGAGTAGGACAGCAGGCCGACGGCGGCGTTCTGCGCACCGGTGTAGATGCCCGACCCGTCCGCCCGCAGCGGCGGGAAGAAGATGATGGCATGGGCCGCGATGATGCCCAGCAGAGCCGTGCCGCGCATGCCGTCCAGTCCGGCCAGTCGACGCCCCCAGGAGGGTGCCTGCACGGGAAGGATCTCGTTCTCGCTCATCGTCGCTCTTCTGCTCGCGGTCACCGTCGCAGGGAGTCTATGCGGAACTGGCCGCTGACCTGGCACGCATCGGTCAAGTTCACGGGTAGTGTGGCGCCGCACTCGACGTCAGGGGACGCATGAACCAGGGCTCGGCCGTCGGCCGCCTCACGCACCGCCTTCGGGCTGGAGGTCTGCGTGCCATCGTCTCCATCGCCCTCGCGGGCGTCGGGGTGCAGGTCCTGACGTTCGTCTCCGGCCCGATCGTGGCCCGCATGCTCGGGGCCGACGGACGAGGCCTGATGGTGCTCGTCATCGTCGTCGCGTCGCTGTGCTCGGCGTTCGGGGTCGGCGGGCTGCCGGCCGCGGCGTCGCACGCCGTGGGTGCGTCCGGTGCCGCCGCGCGCGACGCGGCGCGCGGCCTGATCGGCCGGTGGACGCTCGCCATGCTCGGTCCCGGCCTCGTCGCGGGCATCCTCACGGCGATCGTCGTGCGGCACGAGGACGAGTGGCTGCTGCTGTCCGTGCTGGGTGCGGCCGTGGCCTACTTCCAGTGCCTCAACTACCTGGCGCTCGCGCTGCTCCAGGGCGAGGGCGCCATCCAGCGGGTCAATTCGGCTCGCCTCATCGGCATCGCCGCCTACGTCGCGGCGGTCGTGATCATCTTCGTCGCGGTGCCCACCGAGCACGCCCCGACGATCCTGGCGATCTACGCCGCGTCGCTCGCCGGCGGCAGCGTCCTCGGCTGGTGCATGCTGCGCAAGCCCACCGGCGACACGTCGCTCGCCGTGCCGTCGTCCGAGGTGCACGCGTTCGCGCGCCGGGCCTGGACCACTGGCCTCAAGCCGCTCGACGCCCTCGGCCTCGACCAGCTGCTCGTCGGCGTCGTCCTCGGGCAGGCCGCACTCGGCATCTACTCCGTGGCCGTCTCGGTCACCAGCCTGCCGCTCGTGGCGCTGAACGGGGTCGCGCTCGCCCTGCTGCCGAAGCTCGCGAGCCTCGAGCCGGGTGACTCCATCGGCGTCATGCGCCGCTGGGTCCTCGCGTCGGTCGGCCTGGCCGCCGCCATGGTGCTGGGCATCGAGATCGTGCTCGGCCCGGCGATCCGGATCTTCTTCGGCGACGAGTTCGAGCCGGCCATCGGCCTGGGCCGCCTGCTCGTGATCGCGTGGGCGTTCCTGGCCCTCCGCCGCGTCCTCGCGGCCGCCGCGCAGGCGCAGGGCCGGGTCGTCGCGGCGTCGGTGGCGGAGGGCGTCTCCACGGTGCTGCTGGCCGTGCTCGCCTACGTCGGGATGAAGGCCGACGACCTCGACGGCGTGGCCTGGGCGATGATCGGTGTCAGCGTCTTCTGCTGCGCCTGGCTCGCCGCGGTCATGACGTGGCGGCACGACAGCGCGGACTCGATCCACGCGCCGGAGGCCGACGAGCTCGAGCCGCCGGTGACCGACACCGTCGAGCACCGCCTCACCTAGCGGCGGGGGTGCCGGGCCGTGGGCGGCAGATGACTCAGCTCTCGAGGAGCTCGTCCACCGCGCGGATGAGTCGCTCGGCGTCCAGGTCGATGTCGTCCTGGATGACCGTGAGCCAGTCGTCCGGGTCGATCTGGGGACGGTCGGCAACGAGGTAGCGGTAGTCGGCGCCCTCGATGCTGTCGGTGATGGCCCAGAAGCAGTGCTTCACGTAGGTGGGCGCGAAGACCTCGAGCACCTTCACGCCCGGCGAGGCGAACACGAGGTTGGTGAGCGCTCCGCCGTGGAGGCCGACGATGACCTCGGCGGCGGCGAAGTGGTCGATCTGGTCGCGGACGCTCATCGAGCCGGGGTCGAGCCGGGTGAACCCGCGCTCCTCCAGCAGCGGCCACGCCTCGGCCTCGGACTCCAGCCGCCGGGTGTGCCTGGCGCCGCCGCGGGTGACGTAGATGCGGCGCGGCTTGCCGGTGACGTCGCCGGCCGGCAGCTGCTTGCGCACCCAGTCGACCATCCAGCGCGGCGCGACCTCCAGCGGGTTCGGCGGCGACGGGACGAGCAGACGGCTCGCCCGCACCGCACGGTTCTTGCCGGTCTCGACGACGGGGTAGCGGTCGAGGCCGGTGAGCTCGAGGAGCTGGCGCTGGTACGGCTCGGTGGTGGGCAGGTAGAGCGCGTCGGGCTCGACCCCCGGCATGGTCTCGGCGAAGATGCCGAAGCGCGGGAGGACGTCGAAGAGGAAGTGGTAGTAGCTGTAGCCGCCGCCGCGGGTGGCCAGGGCCAGCAGGGTGCCGTCGAACGGCTCGATGGCGGGCAGCCGGGGACGCAGGAACAGCGGGTGCTCGCGCCAGTCGTCGATCGAGAAGTACGGGCTGGTCTCGAAGTCGAACAGCCCGCCGGCGGTGATCGTCGCGCCGTAGTCGCCGACGACGACGCCGTCAGTGAGCTCGGCGGTGAAGCGCGACGGCACGGCGAAGCTCGCGACGGACGTGTACGCCGGGTGCCGCGGCGGAGCGCCCTCCGGGACCGGGCGGCGCAGGTGCTCGGCGGAGTCGGACCCGTGGACCGTGACGGTCTCCGGCTCGGCGGACGCGGTGAGCATCGTGCGGTCCGTGCCGTGGCGCGGGAGGCCGCGGGCACCGAACAGGCCGGAGAGCCGGCGGAAGATGATCCCCGACGTGCGGGCACCGAGACGGTGCAGCCGTTTCGCGAGCGGCCAGAGCGGCTCGAGGGGTCTGGGCAGCCGGGTCATGTGATGCGGCGGAGACGTGCCGAGTGCCGCGGCTCCGGCCCGGGCGGCGGCTCGTCGTCCTCGAGCACGTCGTCGGGCCCCATGCGGCCGATCGTCGCGCCGATGAGGCTCACCGCGAGCATGATGCCGACGTAGCGGCTGCCCAGGTTCGGCGTGATGGGACCGACGACGATGTAGGCGACGGCGGGGTACGCGAGCAGGCGGTACGGCTGACGGCCGGTGAACAGCGGGATCGCGAACGCCCAGAGGATGAGCATGAACGCGACGAACCCGACGACGCCGACGCAGGTGAGCACCTGCATGTAGATGTTGTGCGCCAGGAAGGTGTCGAACTCGTACCCGGCGCCGAAGATCGGATGTTTCTCGAACACGTGGAACGCGTCCATCAGCCCGTCGATGCGGGCCTCGTCGGAGCCGCCGGAGCCGCTGCCGCCGAAGAGGCGGGCCAGCGCGTTGGAGCCGCCGTTCTGGTCCAGGATGCGCTGGAACATCGCCATGCCGATGACGCCCAGGAAGGCGACGACGTAGGCGGCCTTGAGCGAGCGCTCGAGCAGCGGGTACAGCACGACGAGGATGGCGAGGACGAGCAGCGACGCACGACTGCCGCTGATCCAGATGCCGTAGATGAGGATGAGCGCGGCCGGCCCGGCCATCCACCGGTACTTCCTCTGCACCGAGACCATGAGGAACGGGATCACGCACAGCGCCAGCAGGGACGCGTAGCCGAACGCGGTGGGCTGCTCGGTGAGGCCCTTGTAGCGGCCGTTGCCGAGGGTCGGGCCCTGCAGGACCGCGTACACGACGTTGAAGCACTGGCCCAGTGGGTAGGCGGCGACGATCCAGAACAGCTTGCGGCCGCGCGGCGCCCACCAGGCGAAGGCCAGCGGCATCAGGATC
The DNA here is from genome assembly GCF_008039565.1 of Aeromicrobium terrae. Lineage (GTDB taxonomy): Bacteria > Actinomycetota > Actinomycetes > Propionibacteriales > Nocardioidaceae > Aeromicrobium > Aeromicrobium terrae. The sequence goes on along the minus strand of NZ_VDUX01000004.1, from coordinate 45,298 downwards.
GTGGCCGCGGTGACGCGCAGGTTGAGGTCGATCGACGCGAACGGCACGGGCACGCGGAACGACACGATCATGCCGAGGGTGAAGAAGACGAGCGACCCGACGCCGAACTGCCACGGGACCCACAGGTGCTTCCGGACGATGATCGGGAACAGCAGCGAGAACCCGACGACGCAGCAGAAGTCCGCGGCGGTGACGATGCTCGCGCCCGGCAGCACCACGGCCGTCATCGGAGCGGTGAACATCGCCAGCCAGATGACGCAGGTGCCGAACTTCTCCATGCCGAGCACGAACAGCAGCGTGGCCAGCACGATCATTGCGCCGGCGATGATCGCGTAGGTCATGCCCTTGACGCCGAGCGGGATGAACAGCAGCAGGCAGAGCGCCACGAAGGCGTACGGCAGCCCCTTGTTCCCGAGCGGTGGAGGCCCGACGGGCGTGGTGTCGATCTCGCGCTGGTCAGGCGCGGGACGACTGATGGTCATCGTCGAACCCGACGCCCCGCGCCGCTCATGACACCGCCGGACGACGCCTTGCGATCGGACTCGACCGACTTCGGAGCGGTCGGCACCTCGCCGTAGCCGTACCCGTAGCCATAGCCGTACCCGTAGCCGTAGCGACCGAGGGCCTTGCGCGGCGTGCGGTTGAGCACGGTGCCGAACAGGCGGCCACCGACGGTCTCGATGCGGTTGACCGCCTGGCGCAGCTGCTCACGCGTGGTGGAGCCGAACCGGGCGAGCAGGAGCGCGCCGTCGACCTCGGTCATGAGGATCGCGGTGTCGGCGACGGGCAGCATCGGCGGGGCGTCGACGATGACGACGTCGTAGCTGGCACGCAGCGTCGACATCAGGTCGCGCATGGCCTGGGTGTCGAGCACCTCCGACGGGTTCGGCGGACGCGGGCCCGTGCCCAGGAAGCTCACGCCGCTGACGTGCTCCTGCGTGGCCTGCTCGAGCGTGGCCCGGCCGAGCAGGACCGAGATGGCACCGACCGAGTTCTCCAGGCCGAGGATGTCCGCGACGTTGGGGTTGCGCATGTCGGCGTCGAGCAGCAGCACCGAGCGGCCGCTCTTGGCGATCGAGATGGCGAGGTTCGTGGCGACGAACGTCTTGCCCTCGTCGGGCACGGCGCTCGTGACGACGATCATCTGCCGGGTGGCGTCGAGGTTGGCGAACTGCAGGTTCGTCCTCAGCACCCTGAACGCCTCGCCGAGCGATCCGTTGCCCTCCTCGATGCTCAGGGGTTGCTTCTTCACCTGGGCGTCGTACGGCAGCGTGGCCATGAGGGCGTTGCCGGTCATGGTCTCGACGTCGTCGCCGGTCTTGACCGTGGTGTCGAGGAGGTCGCGCAGCACCGCGCCGGCGATGCCGATCAGGAAGCTGAGCATGAGGCCGACGCCGAGGTAGAGGTAGATGTTCGGCGCGACGGCGTTCTTGTTGAGCGACGCCTTGCCGGCCACGCGCGCGATGATCGGCGCGGGGATCTCGGTGTCGCTGGGCGTCTCCAGGTTCTTGACGAGGCGGATGATCTCGTCGGCCTCGACGGACGCGATCTGCTGCGCGAGCTCCGGGGAGCTGGCCTTCGTGTCGATCTTCAGCAGCAGCGTGCCCGTCACGACCGAGGTGCTGATCTTGCCGCGCAGCTCGCCGGTGCTCATCTTGATGTCGAGACGGTCGGCGACGCGCTGCAGGACCTCGCTGTCGGTGGCGAGGTTCGCGTACGACTGGGCGCGCTGCCCGGCCGTGAGCGTGCCCGAGTACGTGTCAGCCGCGCCGGTAGCCGGCGTCGAGATGAACAGCGTCGTGGTGGACGCGTACGACGGGGAGGTCTTGAGGAGGAGTCCCGTGGTCAGAAGTGCGCCGACGCCGATCGTGACCACGACGAACTTCCAGCGGGCACGGATGATGCCCAAGAATTGACGCAGATCCACGAGTTCCCCTCATGTCGGTGACGCGGCCGTTGCACGCGGCCGACGATTGTGTGGTGTGAGTGTATGCGCGATGGCGTCCGTCTTCGGCCCACTTGGGCCGGATGGCCGGGCGTTTCTTGCCCCGCAGCACGCATCAGGATAAACGAGCCGGTCACACCTGAGGTCACGCACCTGGGTGTTCGTCCAACCTCCTGCCGAACGCTGGACGCGTGGCCTAGGATTCCCTCACGGCGGGGTATCTCGCCGCGCTCGTGCCGAGCGCAGACATCGACGGGTCACCTTCTTCTCGGGCGCCCCTGAATCGGAGGTTGAGATCGACATGACCGTACTCGTGACCGGTGGCGGCGGCTTCATCGGAGGACACCTGGTCGGACGGCTCCTCGAGGACGGCTACGAGGTCCGGTCGGTCGACGTGAAGGGTCTCGGCGAGTGGCACCAGGTGCACGACGGCGCGGAGAACATCGTCGCCGACTGCTCCGACCCGGTCGACGCTCACAAGATCGCCGAGGGCACCGAGGAGATCTACAACCTCGCGGCCGACATGGGCGGCATGGGCTTCATCGAGAACAACAAGGCCGAGTGCATGCTGTCGGTGCTCACGAGCACCAACATGCTCGTCGCCGCGCGCGACGCCGGCACCCGGCGCTTCTTCTACAGCAGCTCGGCCTGCGTCTACAACGGCGCCAAGCAGCAGTCCGCCGACGTCACCGCCCTCAAGGAGGAGGACGCCTACCCCGGCGACCCCGAGGACGGCTACGGCTGGGAGAAGCTGTTCAGCGAGCGCATGGCGCGGCACTTCCGCGAGGACTACGGCCTCGAGACCCGCGTCGCCCGCTACCACAACGTCTACGGCCCCGAGGGCACGTACGAGGGCGGCCGTGAGAAGGCTCCGGCCGCGCTCTCGCGCAAGATCGCCCAGGCCAAGCTGAGCGGCGACCACACGATCGAGGTCTGGGGCGACGGCGAGCAGAGCCGCAGCTTCATGTACATCGACGACTGCATCCGCGGCACGCGCGAGATCCTGGCCGGCGACAACGTCGAGCCGGTCAACCTCGGCAGCGCCGAGCTCGTGACCATCAACCAGATGATCGGCATCCTCGAGGAGATCGCCGGCATCAAGGTCGAGAAGAACCACGACCTCACCGCTCCGCAGGGCGTGCGCGGCCGCAACAGCGACAACACGATGTTCCGCTCGATCTACGGCTGGGAGCCCTCCATCTCCCTCGCCACCGGTCTCGAGGCCACCTACCGATGGATCTACGACCAGCTCGTCGCTGCATCCTGATCCATGCGGATCGTCCTGCACGACTTCTCGGGCCATCCGTTCCAGGCCGAGCTGTCCCGGCGGCTCGCTGAGCGCGGGCACGACGTCGAGCACGTCTTCTCGAACCAGTACGTCAGCGGCAAGGGACACCTCGAGCGCCAGCCGGGGGACCCCGAGGGGCTCAGCTTCACCGGCATCACGATCGACACGCCGTTCAAGAAGTACGACCCGTTCGGCCGGCTGCGGTTCGAGCGCGCCTATGCCAAGCACTGGCGGAAGCGGCTCGACGGTCAGCAGGTCGACGCCGTCGTGGCGTGCAACATCCCGCTGTTCGCGCTGGTCCTCTTCGCCTGGTACGCCCGCCGGCGAAAGCTCTCGTGGGTGTTCTGGCACCAGGACATCTACAGCTTCGCCCTCGGCGCGGAGCTGCGCCGGCGGCTGCCCCGCCTGATCGCCGGACCGGGCGCCCGCTTCCTCGTGCGGCTCGAGGCCTGGTGCGCGAAGCGGGCCTCCCACGTCGTCGCCATCGGCCCGACGTTCACCGAGGTGTACGACGACTGGGGCATCCCGCCGGAGCGCACGTCGGTCATCCCCAACTGGGCGCCGCTCGACGACATCTACCCGGTCGACCGCGACAACCGCCGCACCGCCGACCTCTTCGACGCCGACGCCGAGCTCCGGCTGCTCTACTCCGGGACGCTGGGCCGCAAGCACAACCCGATGCTGCTCGTCGAGCTCCTGCGGGCCGTGCGCGACCGCGGCGTCGACGCCGCGCTCACGGTCGTGTCGGAGGGGGAGCCGGCCGACGAGCTCGCGGCCCTGGCTCGCGCTGAGGCCGCCCTGCCGATGCGGGTGCTCCCGTTCCAGCCTGCCGACGACCTCCCCGAGGTGCTCGGTTCCGCGGACGTCCTCGTCGCGCTGCTCGAGCCCGACGCCACCACGTTCTCCATCCCGAGCAAGGTGCTCTCCTACATGGCGGCCGGCCGGCCGATCCTCGGGCTGATGCCCGGCGACAACCCGGCGGCGGCCGACATCCTGGCCAGCGGCGGCTTCGTCACCGAGCCCGACGACGAGTCGGCCGAGCGGTCCACGACGTGGCTGCTCGACCTCGTCAAGGATCCCGACGCGGTCGCCGAGATCGGGCGTCGCACTCGTGCCGTCGCGGAGGATAAGTTCGAGTCGGGTGCTATCACCGACCGCTTCGAGGACGTCCTCACGTCAGTGCACCGGAAAGGCTGACTCGCGTGACTGAGCAACAACAGTTCCACTACCCGCGCCTGGGCACGTACAAGGGACAGGGCTGGGACAAGGGCAGCAAGGTCAAGAACGCGCTGTGGATGATCGTCCACGGCACGGTCTTCACGGCCTGGTGGTTCCCACGCCGGCTCCGTCCGGTCGTCCTGAGGATGTTCGGGGCGACGATCGGCAAGGGCGTCGTCATCCGGCACCGCGTCCGCGTGCAGTGGCCGTGGTACCTCTCCATCGGCGACGACTCCTGGATCGGCGAGGGCAGCTGGCTCTACAGCGCCGGTCACATCACCATCGGCTCGGACGTCTGCCTGTCGCAGGGAGTCTTCCTGTGCGCCGGCGACCACGACTTCAAGTCGTCGGACTTCCGGCCCCGGCCCGGTCCGATCACGATCGACGACGGGGTGTGGGTGGCGGCCGAGGCCCTCGTGCTCCGCGAGGTCAAGATCGGCACCGGCACGGTGATCGGCGGCCGGGCCATCGTCACCAAGGACGTGCCGCCCGGCAGCGTGATCCGTCTCGGGTCCGTCCACTGAGACGCTTCCTAGTCCTTCTCTAGTCCGTCCGGGCCATCTTTGGCCCGCCGAGGTGCCGCTGACCCCGACCCTTGGAATGGTTGCGGCCATGACCCAAGACGCGGCACCCCTGTACCCGCGCCTCGCCACGTACGCCGACCGAGGGAACGATCGCGGTCGTGGCCGGTTGTGGCAGGTCGCCTGGACCCTCGTGCACGGCCTGTTCTTCACGTCCTGGTGGTTCCCGCGCCGCCTGCGGCCGCCGGTCCTTCGCCTGTTCGGCGCGAAGATCGGCTCGGGCGTCATCATCCGGCACCGGGTGCGCGTCACCTGGCCGTGGAAGCTGGTGATCGGCAACGACACCTGGGTCGGCGAGGACTCCTGGCTGCACACCGCCGGTCACATCACGCTCGGCTCGGACGTGTGCCTCTCGCAGGGCGTCTTCCTGTGCCCCGGAGACCACGACCACCGCACGTCGGACTTCGCGGTGCGGCTCGGTCACATCCGCGTCGAGGACGGTGCGTGGCTGGCGCTGCAGAGCCTCGTCCTGCGCGACGTGACGATCGGCAAGGGCGCGGTCGTCGGCGGCCGGGCGATCGCCTCGCGTGACGTCCCCGCCGGCGGCATCGTCCCGCTCGGCACCGTCCACTGAGCCGGCCTCACTCCGCGGAGGTGCGGCCCTCCTTCTTGGCAAGCCTGCGGCTGAGGTCGTGCACGGCCTTGGTCTCGGCGACCCAGGCGACGATCTTCCGCTCCCACTTCTTGCGGGTGTCCTCGGACAGCGTGTCGACGATGTCGTTCTTCTCCAGCGGGTCCTTCGACAGGTCGTAGTACTCCGACGGCCGGTAGTCGTAGAAGTAGATGAAGGCGTGCCGGTCGTCGGGGAAGTAGACGCCGCACTGGTCGACGTTCCAGCAGTGCGAGATGCGCGGCGCCGGGTTCTCCTCCGGCTTCAGGATGGAGGACGCGTGGTACTCGCCGCCCTCGACCTTGTAGCCGAGGAGGTCGACGATCGTCGGCAGGATCGACATGTTCTGCACGAGGTGGTCGATCTTGGCGCCGTTCTCCCAGCGCCCCGGCATCTTGATGAGGAGCGGGATCTGGAGGCCCTCGGTCCACGGCACGTCGCTGTGCAGGCGCCGGCCGTGCTGGCGGAACGCCTCGCCGTGGTCGCCGGTGACGACGAAGATCGTGTTGTCGGCGAGCCCGGCCTTCTTGAAGCCGTCGATGATCTTGCCGACGAACCGGTCCTGGTAGCGCACGCCGTTGAGGTAGTCGTTGTGCTTCTTGTCGTCGACGTAGTGCTTGAGCTTGAAGCCCTTCGGCATGACGTACTTGGTGTGCGCCGTGACCGTGAGGTACTCCATGAAGAACGGCTTGTCCTTGCGCTGCTTTGCCCAGTCGAGACTCGGCTTCACCATGATGTCGTCCTCGTAGCCGAGGGTGTTGACGGTGCTGAAGCCCTTCTTGGCGTAGTTCTCCTCGGCGTTGAAGTGCTCGAAGCCGAAGCCCTTGACGACCTTCTCGCGGTTCTCGAACGTGCGGGTGGCCGACTGGAAGTACGCCGTGTCGTAGCCCTGCTCCCGGAGCAGGTTCGCGAGGCACTTGGACGCGATGCCGCCCGGCTTCGCCTCGCTGTTGATCGTGTCCGGCGGGGGAGCGACGCCGCAGTTCGCGGTGACCATCGACTTGGTGGTGTTGGGCACGACGGTGAACTCGCGGGTGGCCTCGAGGCTCGACTTCGCCAGCTCCGACATCACCGGGGTGGTGTCGAGCTTCGGGTCGCCCAGCGTCGTGGAGACGCGGCCGTGCGACTCCAGCACGATCATCACGACGTTCAGCTTCTTCGTGCTGGGCGTGCTGACGAGCTTGGTCTGGTCGGGGATGTCGGCGCGGGTGGGCTGGACGAAGCCGGGCGGGTCGCCCTGGAAGTGGTCCTTGACCGCCTCCATCGGCATGCTGACGGCGCGGTTGCGCGTGAAGTTGGTGGAGTCGGTGATGTTCGGCAGCCCGGCGATGACCAGCAGCACGACGCACGTGACGGCCGTGCCGACGGCGATCGTCCGCGTGGAGAACGACGTGGGCCGCGGCTCCTCCGGGGGCGTGCTGAGCTTGCGCGGGGTGCGCCGGCGGACCACCCAGTGCGTGATCACGTGCGGGAAGAAGTTGGCCAGGATCGCGCCGGCGAAGGCGACGGCGACGAGCGCGGAGTTCGCCTCGGCGCGGATGATCTGCACCGCCGCGACCTGGAACACCAGGGTGACCAGCTGGAACGACGCCAGGTTCGGCATCAGGTCGAGCATGTAGAAGAACAGGTGCGTGATGATGATGATCAGGCTCAGCAGCGTGAAGAACACGTGCAGCGCGATGACCAGGGCCCGTCGCGATCCGCGTCTCCGGACGATGGCGAACGCTCCGACCCAGAACACGATCACCGCGAGGTGGAACGCGATGTCGGAGTGCAGCTTGTCGAAGTACGACAGCGACCCGATCGTCGTGCCAACCGCGTGCAGGCGTGCGGTCTGGAACAGCAGCGCCACGATCATCGGCGGCACGAGGAGCGAGAGCAGGTAGACCCAGTGACCGGCGGGGAGGAGGGCGACGATCCGGCGGATCAGCCCCGTGCTCTCGGGCGCGCGGTCCTCGGTCGTCGGCTCGGTCTTCGTCGTGGTCACGGCGGGAGAGCCTACCGGCGTGGGGCCCTCCGTTCGGGAGGTTGGGGTGTGAATCGTCTGAGAATCTGGAATCGTCCGGCCCGGGGTCGGTGCGCCGTTAGAGTGTCCGGGTGAAGACGCTGGGTGAGGCCCTGGACTCCCGATGCAACAGCATCAATGCCATTCGACTGGCCTTCGCCGGGGGCATCATCCTGGTCCATGCGATCACGCTCGGCGGCTATGCCGACGAGATGCCGAAGCTCATCTTCAAGGACACGGTCGGTACGTACGCGCTGGCCGGATTCTTCGTGATGTCGGGGTACCTGATCACCGCCAGCCGGTTGAGCTCGCGGTCGTTCGGTGACTTCCTGTGGCGCCGCCTGCTGCGCATCTACCCGGCCTGGATCGCGTCGTTCCTGCTGGTCGCGGTCATCCTCGGCCCGCTGTCCCGGGTGCTGCAGGGCAGGTCACTGTCGGGCTACGACTGGGGCAGCGCGGCGAGCTACGTCTACAAGAACCTGCTGTTCGTCCTGAAGCAGTTCGACATCCACGGCACCATCCCAGAGGGCAGCATCCCGGTCGACCGGATCTGGAACTTCTCCGCCTGGACGCTGTTCTTCGAGTTCGGTCTCTGGATGTGCATCGGCATCCTCGTGCTGGTCGTCCCACGCAAGCTGGTGAACCCGGGCATCGTCTTCGCGTTCCTCTGCTGCGCATTCATCAAGATCTACGACAAGCTCGGCCAAGACCTGTCCACGGTGAGCAACACGGCCACGGGCGGACGAGCGAAGGGCGACGTCGACGGAGGAATCTTCACCCTGCTGGAGCCGCTGGCCCGCCTGGGCGGGTTCTTCTTCGCCGGGGCGGTCCTCTACATCTACCGCGACAAGATCAAGCTCTCGCTGGCCGCAGTCCTCGCCTGCCTCGCCGTCTGCCTCGGGCTCGCCACGATCGGCTGGTTCCACACACTCGCCCCGATCTTCTGGGCCTATGCGCTGATGTACGTCGCCACCTCACGCCGAGGGGGTCGGATCAACTACCCGAACGACCTCTCGTACGGCACCTACATCTATGCGTTCCCGATCACGCAGATCTGGGCCGTCGTCAACGTCGACCATCCGATGCCTTACGTCGTCTTCGCCTTCCTGTGCGTCGCCACGACGATGCCGATCGCCTGGCTCAGCTGGCACTACCTGGAGAAGCCGGCGATGTCCCTGAAGCGTCTGACGGCCGGGCGCGACAAGGCGATCATCGGTGTCCCCTGATCTCGTCCCACCCATCTCTCGGTTAGGTTGTGCTCCATGCTCGAACGGTTGACCCGTGCCTCGAAGCGGGTGCGGCAGACGGTGACTGGCTTCGACAACGGGCCCGCCGTCCTGACCCAGATCGCTCGTCGCTCGCCCGACCTGGTCTTCAAGACCGACAACGGCCTGACGGTCGCGTGCCCGAACGTCGCCGGCGCGCGGGTGCCGGTCTACGAGATCTTCGTCGAGGACGCGTACCGGCTCGGCTGGTTCACCGGTGACCTCGGACCCGAGCTCCAGGCACTCGACATCGGCGGCCACATCGGCTGCTTCTCGATGGCGTTCGCCACGCTGCACCCGAACGCCCGGGTGCAGACGTTCGAGGCGTCGCCGTCCACCTACCAGTACACGCGCCGCAACATCGAGACCAACAAGCTCGACGACCGCGTCACCGTCGAGAACGTCGCGGTGTCGTCGTCCACCGGCACGCTGAGCTTCGCCGACAACCAGGGCGGCAGCGGCCTGAACGGCATCACGGCACCGGAGGGCTCGAAGGTCATCGAGATCCCGTGCGTCACCTTCGCCGAGGCCAAGGCCCACGCGGGCGGCTCGGTCGACGTCGTGAAGATCGACACCGAGGGCGCCGAGTACGACATCGTCCTCGGCTCCGACCCGGCCGACTGGAAGGGTGTCGAGCGCGTCGTGCTCGAGTACCACGACGTCCCGGGCTACGCGTGGTCCGAGCTGAAGGAGTTCTTCGCCTCGGCCGACCTGCACGTCGTGCGCCAGGAGCCGGTGACCGAGCGTCTCGGCACCGCCTGGCTCTCCCGGACGCCCCTGCCTTCCTAGCTGGACCCGACGAGCGAGCGCCACGGGCGCCCGACCACCGGCAGCCTCCCGATGGTGTCGGCCACCGGCAGCGGCGGTCGCGGTGCTCCGGTGAGCCACGTCAGCCAGCCGCGCCGCAGGCACACGACGGCGATGACGTACGGCACGAGCAGCGCGATGAAGTAGTTCTGCACGGGCACGTGGCCCTCCTGCGGGTTCTTCAGCATCCACAGCAGCACGGGGTGCAGGAACATCGAGAACGTCGCGGTGGAGGCCGCCTCGGTGATGAACGGCGCCGCCTTGTCGGGGATGCGCGACTCGAACGCCTCGGCCATCAGGACCACGCCGACGCTCATGACGACGCCGGTCAGCAGGCCGAGCACCGGGTAGCCGTACGTGGAGAGCTTCACCTCGATGAGCACGCCGTCCGTGTTGTGGGCGGCGCCGAGGTACACCGCGAGCGCGCCGATCGCGAACAGCGCGGCGCCGGTGACGAGCGGCCGGGTGATGCGATCGCGGACCTTGCGGAACTCCTGGCCGAGCACGATGAAGAGCATGCAGACGAGCGCTAGACCGGCGCCGAGCGGCGGGTACCAGAGGATCTTCGGGACCACGACGGTGATGACGACGGTGAGCGCCAGGATGATCCACGTGTAGCGGCGGGGGAACCGGCCCAGGTAGCGCAGCAGGACCACGGCGATGAACATCACCGTGAAGAACCAGCACGCGCTGTACGGCTGCACGAGCAGCTGCGAGCCGTAGACCACCGCGAGCAGCAGCCGGGTGGCCCACGCGGACTGGCTGAGGTCCAGCTCCTGGGCGGTCTCGGCGAGGCCGGGAGACGTGAACGCCCAGATGAAGTACGGGATGCTGATCAGCACCATCCACACGGCGTACGGCAGGAGCAGGGCCGTGGCGCGCGAGTCGACCTCCTGCTGGAGCGTCTTGCGGGACGACCACAGGTAGCCGGTGAGGACGAAGAAGACGGCGATCGCCCACGGGCAGATCACCTGGGCGACGACGCCGTCGGGGTCGTACCAGGTGTGCCGGGTCACCACCGCGACGACGGCGATGACGCGCACGAGGTCGATGGCCACGCTCCGAGGGCGCGTGGCAGCAGGGATGCTCACGACGAATACCGTACGTGACGGCGGTGCCCGGTTAGAGTTCATCGTCGACACGAAGGAGCGTGCATGCCCCCCAAGACACCGGAGACGCTGGTCCAGCGCGTCGTGCGACGTGCCGGCTGGGCGGTCCGTGACCGGTTCCCGATGCGTCCGGTCACCCGCACGGTGCAAGGGGTGGAGATGGTGCTCCCGTGGTCGCACCGGCTCCCCGACTACGCGCGGGTCGAGCCGGAGTACGGGCAGAACCTGCCGCGGCTGGCGGCGGCTCTCGCCCAGCGCGACGGCCGTCCGGTGGTGACGATCGACATCGGCGCGAACGTGGGCGACTCCGCGCTGCAGATCCTCGACGCGGCCCCGGGCTCGGTGCTGTGCGTCGAGGGCGACGACGCGTTCCTGGAGTTCCTGCACCGCAACGTCGACGCGCGCGACGACGTGGCCGTCGAGCCCTCGCTCCTCCTGCCGTACGCCGACGACGTCGACCTCGCCCCGGTCCGCGGCGGCGGCACCACGCGGTTCGAGCCGGGACAGTCCACCGACACGATGCCCACGATCACCGTCGACGAGCTGCGCAAGCGGCACCCCGACTTCGACCAGGTGCGGCTCGTGAAGTCCGACACCGACGGGTACGACGTCACGCTCGTGCCGGCCGTCGCGCGCACCTGGGCCGACACCCAGCCGGTGCTGTTCTTCGAGTACCACCACGACCTCACCCGGCTCGCCGGCTACGACCCCCTGACCGTCTGGGACGAGCTCGCCGACCTCGGCTACGCGCACGTCCGCGTCTGGGACAACGGCAGCCGCCCGGTCGGCAGCTACCCGATCGAGGAGATGGTCGAGCGGTCGGCGTACCTCGACACCCCGCTCGAGGAGCGCCCGTACCACTTCTGGGACGTCGCCGTCGTGCACCGCGACGACGAGGCCGGCCTCCAGGCCGTCCGCGACGTGCTTCCCGCCGACCCTCGTTAGGAACAGATAGGCGGCGCCACCGTCGAGGGTGACGCCGCCACGGGCCAGCAAGCTGCAGCTACCAAGCGTGCCTTCGTCGTATCGTCGCCTCGGGGCCGCGTGATCCCTGAGTGTCGCGGATGTCCCGGGTGCGACTGCCCTTTGGGACGGGAGATCGCCGCGTGGGTACTGAGCTGCTGTGCCGTCTGTGTAGTTCTTCCCTACGTTCTACGCCAGAGGCCGGGAGGACGATAGACCTACTGAGTCGTAACCTTCTGCGCTCGGGTTCACAAACAGCTCTACCTGACTCCGCCCACGGCCCGGAACCCACGCCGGGCGGGCCGTCGCCGCCGGCCGACCATGGCGAGCGCGATGGCTCCGACGCCGACGGCGACGACGCCGACCGCCGCGGCCTTGGCCACGCGGGTGTCGAGGCCGAGCCGGGCGCGCATGGACACCGGACTGACGAACTGCAGGATCGGCCAGCCGTTCTCCTCGGCCAGCCTCCGCAGCGCCTTGTCCGGGTTCACGGCGAACGGGTGCCCGACGGTCTCGAGCATCGGGGCGTCGGTCTCGGAGTCGGAGTAGGCGAAGCAGGCGTCGAGGTCGTAGCCCCGCTCCTCGGCGAGCTCCCGCATGGCCTTGGCCTTGTTGGGTCCGTACGCGTAGTACTCGACCTCGCCGGTGTACTTGCCGTCCTCCTCGACGAGCCGGGTGGCGACGACGTGGTCGGCGCCGAGCATCTCGCCGATGGGCTCGACGACCTCGGTGCCGGAGGCCGACACGATGACGACGTCGCGGCCGGCGGCGTGGTGCAGCTCGATGAGCTCGACGGCCTCGTCGTAGACGATCGGGTCGATGATCGCGTGCAGCGTCTCGGCGACGGACTGGCGGACCACCTCGACGTCCCAGCCGGTGATCATCTGCGTGAGGTAGTTCCGCATCTTCTCGAGCTGGTCGTGGTCGGCACCGCTCGCCGCGAACATGAACTGGGCGTAGGCGCTGCGCAGCACGGCGCGACGGCTCAGCAGCCCGCCGTCGTAGAACGGGCGGCTGAACGCGAGCGTGCTCGACTTGGCGATGATCGTCTTGTCCAAGTCGAAGAAGGCTGCCGAACGCGCAGGTGGCACGTCGCCAGGATAGGGCGCTGATCCAGCCCGGAAGTGCGGACCGGACAGGTCGGTCTGGACTACCGTGACCGGGAGATCACGAGTCCGCCCCAGGAGGAACCATCAGAGGCCGCGGTCTCGGGGGCAGGAACGCAGTCGTCGCCGGCGTGGCCGCCGGCCTCGTCGTCGCGGGTGCGCTCGCGTGGTTCGTCCTGGCGCGACCGTCGTCGGGCACGGCGGAGAAGCCGCGGCCGGTGACGTTCGGCGACCTGATGCACCCGATGTCGACCGAGGTCCTCGGGCCGGACGAGGTCAAGGCGTCGCTGCGTACCCGTCCGCCGAAGTGGGGCGACCGCGAGGAGATCCGGTGGGACCGCGACGACGTGTTCACGTACTCGCTGCCGCCGCAGCCGCTCGGCACGCACTTCGGTGGGCTGACGCTCGACGACGCGGCCGAGTTCTTCCTGAACAACTCGGTGGCGAAGGGGGTCGACGTCCGGTTCGTCGTGACCGGGCGGCGGTTCGCGATCCACTACAAGACGTACCGGCAGTCCGAGGCCCGGGTGTGGCTCGACGGCCGGCCGGTCTCGAAGAAGGCGTTCTGGGTCGACGACACGGACGGGCGCGACGACTGGCTCGTCATCACCCTGCCCAAGACCAGGACGGTCACCGTGCGCTTCGAGGGACCGACGATCTTCAGTGGCGTCGAGCACTCGGCCGACGAGCCGGTGACGGTGAAGGCGGCGAAGCCGGAGTTCACGATCGGCGTGGTCTCCGACTCCATGTACGAGCCCAGCCCCTACAAGGGGTCCATCTCGCGGTCGGCGGCACCGACCCTGGCGACGCTGACCGGCTTCCGCGTCTGGAACATGGCCCAGAGCGGGACCGGCTACCTCAACGCCGGCCTCCAGGTCCCGCTCGCGGGGTACTTCAACCTCAGCGAGTCGACGCGCTACGGGTCGGAGGAGCGGCTGCAGGCCATCGACACGGCACCGATCGACGCCCTGCTCGTCAACGGGTCGCTGAACGACAGCGCGATGTACTCGGCCGACGCGTACCGGGACGCGGTGGACCGGTTCCTGACCGCCGTCGAGATGCGCCTGCCGACGACGCCGATCGTCATCGTCGGGGTCGAGCCCATCTCGTCGGACACGATCCCGGACCACCCCACCCCGATGTATCTCGAGATGACCGACGTGCTGCGGCAGGCTGCCGCCGAGCACGACAACGTGGTGGGCTTCATCGACCCCTACACGGACAACTGGCTGACGGGGACCGGCTCGGCCAAGCACCCACGCGGCGACGGGAACCAGGACAAGTACATCGGGCCGGACGGCATCCACCCGAACGGCCGGGGCCAGGTGTTCTACCAGCGCCGCGTCGTCGAGCAGCTCCGGACGCTGCCCGTGAACCCGCGGGACGCCCACCCGGCCGGGGACTGACGGTCAGGACCCGGCGAGCCGCTCGGTGTCGCCCGGTCGCACGATGCCGTGGTCGAACGCGTAGACGACGGCGGCGGCCCGGTCGCGCAGGCCGAGCTTCACGAACACCCGGCCGATGTGGCTCTTCACGGTGACCTCGGAGATGAACAGCGCCTGGGCGATCTCCTGGTTCGAGAGCCCGCACCCGATCGCGTGCAGCACCTCCTGCTCGCGCGACGTGAGCACCTCCTCGTGCTCCGACGCGAGCGGGGTGGCCTCGCCGCTGTCGCGGTACCGGGTGAGCACGCGGGCGGTGACGGCTGGATCGAGCCAGGAGTCCCCGTCGGCGACGGTGCGGACGGCGCGGATCAGGTCCTCGGCGGAGGAGTCCTTGAGGATGAAGCCGTTCGCGCCCGCGCGCAGGGCACCGGACAGCATCTCGTCGCTGTCGAACGTGGTGAGGACGAGGACCGGTGGCGCCTCCTCGTCGTCGCGGAGACGCCGGGTGGCCTCGATGCCGTCGACGCGCTTCATGCGCAGGTCCATCACGACGACGTCGACCGGCTGCTCGGCGAGGGCGGCCGGCACCTCGTCGCCGTCGCCGCACTCGGCGACGATCTCGAAGCCGTCGCGGCGCCGGAGGATGCGTCGCAGGCCGGAGCGCACGAGCTCCTGGTCGTCCACGAGCATGACGCGGGTCGGCTGGTCTTCCGTGGTCATGTGGCCGGCTGCTCCGTGGGGCCGGTCATCGACTGGATCTTCGACGACACCACGCAGTGCGGCCCCTTCTCGTCGGCCTCGAGCGGCACGAGGGCCTCGACCACCCATTCCTCGCCGACGGGGCGGGACGACAGCTGACCGCCGAGCTGGGCGATGCGCGCCTCCATGCCGGTGATGCCGGAGCCGGAGCCGTCGGGTTCGGTGCGGTCGGTCCGCGTGCTACGGACGGTCAGCCGGACGTCGCTCCGGCCCACCGCGATGCTGACGTTCGCGGCGGCACCCGGGGCGTGCTTCGTGACGTTGGTGAGCGACTCCTGCACGACGCGGTAGAGGCCGAGGCCGAGCGCCGGTGGAAGGCGGCCGATGTCGCCGTGGACCTGGTAGCCCGCGTTGAGGCCGGCGTTCCGCACGCGCTGGACGAGCGACGGCAGGTCGTCGGCGCCGGGCAGTGGCCGGGTCTGGTCGCCCTCGGTGGCCATGTCGCTGACGGTCTGCCGGATGTCGTGCATGGCCTGGCGGCCGACGCGCTCGGCGTCGCGGAGGGCGTCGATGGCCTCCTCGACGTCGTCCCCCTTCAGATCGGCGGAGTCGGTGAGCATGCGCCGGGCCCCGGTGATCTGCAGCATCGTGACGCTCAGCGAGTGCGCGACGAGGTCGTGGATCTCGCGAGCGATGCGGTCGCGCTCGGCGAGCGTCGCGCGGGTGTGCTCGCTGGCGCGCGCCTCGCGCTCGGCGGCCAGGGCGCGGGCCTGCCAGTGGAACATGTAGCCGATGTCGGCGCCGAGGATCACCACGAGCAGGTTCACCGCGACGGCTCCGACGTGTCCGGCGGACCACGCGACGAGCACCATCGCGACGGCGGCACCGGTGACGACCAGGCCGCGGCGGTAGCCCTCGCGAGCCGTGGACTCCGCGGCGATCAGGCAGAGGACGAACGGGGCGAGGTCGGCGGCGCCGAGACCGTCCTGAGGGAGGCTGAGGATCACGCCCACCGCGCCGAGCGCGAGCAGGGCCTCCAGCCACCAGCTGATCCACCGCCCGTTCAGGAGCTGGATCGCCGCGGGCGTCACCAGGAGTGCGACCACGAGGACGGTCCAGCCGGACGCGAGCTCCTTCCGCTGGGCCAGGGCGGCGAGGGCCGCTCCGAGCTGGCCGGACCACGACGCGATCGGGATCCACCAGGGGTACGCGAGGCCGTGCTCCTCGCTGACCCGCTCGATGCGGGCGAGCACCGGGGTGACCATCGTCGGCACACGCATGTCACCAGGGTAGGTACGCGGGCGCGGCGAGGACATCCGTTCGCGGTCGGAACGGGTCTCCGACCCTGGTCGGACGCCGAAGGGGTCCCGCAGGCCGATGATGGGAGGGTCGTTCCCTCGTACCGTCGATCGTGTTGATCCCGTGGAAAGGGGAGGCCGATGACCTGGACCGAGACCCGACGCCGCCAGGACGTCATCCGGGAGGTGCGCGCGATGGCCGAGATCCGGCGCGACGGGGTGCTTCCGTGGTGCGACGACTACGCCGACGCGTTCGCCGGCCCCGACGAGCTGCTCGCTGAGCTGGAGTACCGGTGGCGCCTGCACGTCGAGACGCAGATCGACACGAACCTCGGGGAGTCGGAGATGGACGAGCGCTGGTCCGCGCTGCACGCCTGGCACCAGCCCGTCCTCGACATCCTCGAGGCCCACCGGGACCGTGAGCTCACGGCGGCCTGAGCGCGGCTCCCTCCCCAGGTCGTGGACGACCTGGTTCCTGGGGCACGGCGTCGGCGAGGGCTTCCTCCGTCTGGCGATGCGACGTGGGGACCCGATCGCGCGCCTCCTGGCCGATGCCTCCCTCAACGCGGACCCGTTCGACGAGTACGAGCGGGTCCGCGCCGCCGGCCCGGTGAAGCGGACGAAGCTGATGTCCGGCACGGTCTCGCACGCCGTCGCCAGCGAGGTGCTGCGGTCGCCGACGTTCGGCGTCGGCGGTGGGCACGGCGAGCTGCCGCCGTTCACGCGCCGGGTGCTCAGCAAGGTCATGGACCCGGACGCGATGGGCCCGATGGACCCGCCGTCGCTGCTCGCGGTCGACCCACCCGCGCACGGCCGCTACCGCCGATTGGTCTCGCGGGAGTTCACCGCTCGGTCGGTGACGGCGCTGGAGCAGCGGATCACCGAGATCGCCGAGGGGCTGCTCGACGAGATGGCGCGCGGCGGCGCGTCGCAGTGGGACGTCGTCGAGGCGTACGCGTCGCGGCTGCCGGTCGTGGTGATCGCCGACCTGCTCGGCGTGCCCGAGCGGTGGCAGGCCGACATCCTCGTCTGGGGCAACGACGCCGCGATGCTGCTCGAGCCGCTGCTCGGGTGGCGGAACTACCGGACGGCTGAGAAGGCGGTCCGGCGGCTGAACGTCTGGTTCGACCAGCACATCGAGAACCTGCGCCGCGACCCGGGCACCGATCTGCTGAGCCGGCTGGCGACCACGTCCGACGAGGAGCGGCTCGACCAGCACGAGCTGCGCGCCCTCGGACTGCTGGTGCTCGGCGCCGGGTTCGAGACCACGGTCAACCTGATCGGCAACGGCGTCGTCCAGCTGGACCGGCACCGTGACCAGCTCGAGCTGCTGCGGGAGAAGCCGGAGCTGTGGCCGAACGCCGTCGAGGAGGTGCTGCGGCACGACTCGCCGGTGCAGATGACGCTGCGCTCGGCGTACGACGACGTCGAGGTCCAGGGGCAGGCGCTGACCAAGGGCGAGCCGGTCGTGGTGTTTCTCGGGGGCGCCAATCGCGACCCGGCGGTGTTCACCGACCCGCAGGTGTTCGACGTCGCCCGCGAGAACGCGAGCGACCACCTGGCCTTCTCGTCGGGCGCCCACTACTGCCTCGGCGCGGGCCTGGCTCGGCTGGAGGGGACGATCGCCCTCCGGACGCTGTTCGAGCGCTACCCCGACCTGCAGGTCAGCGGCCCGACCGAGCGGCGGGCCACCCGCGTGCTCCGCGGGTACGAGCACGTGCCGGTGGCCGTCTGACGGTCCACAGGGCGAGCAGCTGCGCTCACCCGTCCACAGCGGGCCGAGCGGGCCTGGGCCCGTGGGGTCACCGGCGGCCACGCTGGCGGGGTGGACGACGCACCGGACCCCTCGCCCCTACTGATCGGCACCGCCGATGAGCACCTGCTCGACGTCGCACTGCGCTGGTGTGCGGCGGTCGGGTCCACGCCCGACGTGGCCACCGACGTGTCCGCCGTCCGGCGGTCGTGGCGCGGGGCGGCGGCGGTGGTGCTCGGCGACGACCTCGCCCCGGGCATCGGCCGCGCGCGGCTGCCGCGTCGCGACCACGTCCTGCTGCTCACCCGCGAGCGCGAGGCGTCCTGGCCGGACGCGGTCGCGGTCGGTGCGGTCGACGTCGTGACCGACGCGGACGACCGACGCGTCGTCGAGATGCTCGCCGTCGCGCTCGACGGTCGCGGTGAGGCTTGCCTGGTCACCGTCGTCGGCGGGGTCGGCGGCGCAGGAGCGTCCACGGTGGCCACGGGACTCGCGCTGGGTGCGGCGGACCGCGGGCTCCGGACACTGCTGCTCGACGCCGACCCGCTCGGCGGCGGCATCGAGCTCGTCCTCGGGGCCGAGCACGCCGACGGGCTGCGGTGGGGTGACCTCGGCCACGCGGCCGGCACGGTGGCGGCCGGCTCGCTCGCCGATGCTCTGCCCACGCACGCCGGTGTGTCGGTGCTGTCGTGGGGACGGCACGGGCCACCGGAGGTCCCGGACGCGATCGGTGGCGTGCTCGCCGCCGGACTGCGTGGCTTCGACGTCGTGGTGGCCGACGTGCCGCGCCACCTCGACGCTGCGGGCGCCGAGCTGGTCGGCCGGTCGGTGCTCACGGTGGTGCTGGTGCCGGAGGAGGTGCGAGCGGTCGGTGCGGCGCGGCGGGTGGTCGCGCGGCTCGAGCCGCACACGTCGTCGGTCGCGCTGGTCTCCGTGGTCCGTCCCGGCGGCATCGGGAGCGAGGCGGTGTCGGAGGCTCTGGGGCTCCCGGTGCTCGCCCGCCTGCGTCACGACCGCCACCTCCGCCAGGCCGTCGACCACGGGCACGGACCCGGCGGGTCGAGGCCGGCCCGACGCGTGGCCGGCTTCGTCCTTGACGTCCTCGGTCTCGACGCACGGGTCTCGGTCCCGTGAACGACCCTCGTCTCGTGGCCCGCGTGCGCCGTCGCCTCGCCGCGGACACGGCCGAGCCGACGGCGCAGACCGTTGCGGCCGCACTGCGTGCCGAGCAGCGCCTCGCCGACAGCGCCACGGTGCTGACGATCGTCGACGAGCTCCGTCGGGAGACGGTCGGGGCCGGGCCCCTGGAGCCGCTGCTCGTCCTCGACGGCGTCACCGACGTCTTGGTCAACGGCGCCCACGAGGTCCACCTCGACCGCGGCTCAGGGCTCGAGCGCACGCCGGTCACCTTTCCCGACGACGACGCGGTCCGCCGGCTCGCCCAGCGGCTCGCGGCGCAGGCGGGTCGCCGCCTCGACGACGCCAGTCCCTGGGTGGACGCCCGGCTCCCGGACGGCACCCGCCTGCACGCCGTCCTCGCGCCGCTGGCCCGTCCGGGCACGCTGATCTCCTTGCGCGTCCCAGCCCGCCGGTCGTTCACGCTCGACGAGCTCGTGGCCGCCGGCACCCTGGCACCGGACGGGGCCGAGTGGCTCCGGGCGATCGTCGCCGCGCGGATCGCCTTCGTGGTGAGCGGCGGCACCGGGTCGGGCAAGACCACGCTGCTCGCGGCCCTGCTGTCGATCGTCCCGTCCGGCGAGCGGCTCGTCGTGGTGGAGGATGCCACCGAGCTGCGCCCCGACCATCCGCACGTCGTCGGCCTGGAGGCGCGGCCCGCGAACGTCGAGGGTGCCGGCCTGGTCACGATGCGCGACCTCGTGCGGCAGGCCTTGCGCATGCGCCCTGATCGGCTGGTGGTCGGCGAGGTCCGCGGTGCCGAGGTCGTCGACCTCCTCGCCGCCCTGAACACCGGGCACGAGGGCGGGTGCGGCACGGTCCACGCCAACTCCCCGTCCGACGTCCCGGCGAGGTTCGAGGCCCTGGGCGTCGCCGCCGGACTGCCGCGGGCAGCAGTGCACAGCCAGCTGGCGGCCGGGCTCTCGCTCGTCCTCCACCTCGACCGCGACGAGCGAGGGCAGCGGCGCCTGCGTCAGATCGGGATGCTGGTCGCCGGCGACGACGCGTTGGTGCACTGTCTGCCGGCCCTCACGTTCGACGCCGACGGGACGTCCCGCGGACCTGCCTGGGACCGCCTCGACGACCTCCTCCCGCGAGCACCGTGACGGCGCTCGCGGGCGGCGCAGCCGCGTTCGCGGCGCTCGCGGTCCTCCTGGCACGTCCGCCCGGTGCCTGGATCGTGGCGATCAGGACGGGGCGGATCGGCGGGCCGTCGTGGTCGCGGCTGAGACGGCTGGGCCGGCCGGTGGGCGGTGTCCTGGTCGTCACCGCCGTGGTCGTCGTCGCGTCCGTCGCCGGTCCGCCGCGCGTGGTGGTGGCCGCCACCGCGCTGGGCGCAGCGCTGTTCGTGTGGCGCCAGGTGGTCGCCGTCCGGACGAGAACGGCCGCCGGCCGCCGCCGGACCGACACGTGCGTCGCGCTCGACCTGCTCGCCGCCGAGCTCCGAGCCGGCATCCTTCCGCAGCACGCGCTGGCCGCCCTGGGCGACGACGTCCCGGCGCTGCGACCGGCGGCGACCGCAGCGGCTCACGGCGGTGACGTCCCGGCAGCGCTGCGGACGGCGGGTCGCGAGCCAGGCGCGTCGGCCTTGCACGACCTCGCGGCGGCCTGGCAGGTGGCCGAGCGCGTCGGCGCGCCGCTGGCCGGAGTGCTCGATCGCGTCGCCGCCACCGTGCGCGACGATGCCGAGGTCGAGCGGGAGGTGCGGTCCGAGGCCGCTCCGGCGCGGGCGACCGGTCGGCTCATGGCGGTGCTGCCGGTGCTCGGGCTGTCGCTCGGCGCGGGCCTCGGTGCCGATCCGGTGCACGTCCTGACCGGGACGCTGCCCGGCTCCCTCTGCCTGGCCACCGGGGTCGCCCTGGCGTGCGCCGGGGTCGCCTGGGTCGACCGGATCGCCGCCGCCCCCGAGGTCGGCCGGTGAGCGCCGCCCTGCTCGCAGCCCTCGCCGCGTGGTGGTGGGTGCCGCCGCAGGTCGACGGCCGGTGTCGACGGTTGTTCGTCGCGGACGAGCCTCGCGCTGCGGTGGACGCCGTCCTCGCGGCCACGGTGCTGGTTCCGGTGGCTGCGGTGCTCCTGCTCGGTCCCGTCATCGGCCTCCTGGCGGCTGCGGTGGTCACGCCGGCGGCACGGTCGGCTGTGGCAGGTATGGAGACGGTCGCGTCGCGCCGGCGCGCGGCTGAGATCGCCTCTCAGCTGCCGACGGCGCTCGACCTCGTGGTCGCCGCCCTGGACGTCGGCCGTCCGCCGGTCGCGGCGTTCGCCGCCGTCGCCGACGTCACCGACCCGCCGCTCGGCGACGAGCTCGCCGCCGTCGCCTCACGCCTCGCCGTGGCCGGCGATCCGCAGTCGGTCTGGACCCACCTGGCGCAGCAGCCCGTCCTGGCGCCGCTGGGTCGCGCGTTCCGGCGGGCCGACGCCTCGGGGACGCCCGTGTCCCGGGTCGTGGGCTCGGTCGCCGACGAGCTGCGTCGAGAACGTCGCGCCGCGCTGCGTGAGCAGAGCCGTCGCGTCGGTGTCCGCACGGCGGCGCCGCTGGGGGCGTGCTTCCTCCCGGCGTTCTTGCTCGTCGGCGTGGTCCCGACGGTCATCGGCGTGGTGGGGACGCTCCGTCTCGGCTGAGTGACACGAGCGGTCCACAGGGCCCGCTCGCCCTCGGCTCGTCCCCAGGCCGCGGCTCGAGACCTCAAACCGGTTCGCGCCGGAGCCATCTTCTGGCATCCATCCACTCCGAAAGGACACCTCATGACCGTCGAACGCCTTCGCCGTCGCGCCGAACGAGGCATGACCACCGCCGAGTACACCGTCGGCACCCTGGGCGCCTGCACCGTGGGCGGCGTGCTCGTCAAGATCGGCCAGTCCCAGTGGTTCGGCGACCTGGTCCAGGGCGTGCTCGAGAAGATCCCGAGCCTCATCCCCGGTCTCTGACCAACGTCTGACCACCCCGAACCGGCGCGGCCGGCGTCCCCTGCTCTGCCGGCCGCGCCACCCGGAAAGGACACCCATGCACCCCACCCACGACCGCGGCATGGCCACCGCGGAGTTCGCCGTCGGCACCCTCGGCGCCGTGATGATCGCGTCGCTGCTGATGAAGCTGGGCGACCCGGACGGCTGGTTCTTCCGTCACCTCGCCGACATCTTCACCCGGGCGCTCGACCCGAGCACGCTGCTCGAGCTCGTGCGCCACGCCCACCTGCCGTTCCTGTGAACGACGCACGGGGCATGGTCACCGCGGAGACGGCCGTCCTCGCCCCCTTCGGGGTCGCGTTCGCCGTGCTCCTGCTGTGGATGGTGTCGCTCGGCCTCACCCAGGTCCAGCTCGTCGACGCGGCTCGTGAGGGCGCGCGGCTCGTGGCACGCGGCGAGACGCCGGCGACGGCGGAGTCGATCACCCGTCGGCAGTCGCCTCCGGGCGCCACGGTCCAGGTGTCCTCCCACGACGGGCTCGTCACGGTCGAGGTCTCGGCCCGGTCCCGGCTGCCGCTGCCGTTCTTCTCGCACGTCGGCGCGCGCACCTTGCGGGCCTCGGCGGTGTCGGCCGACGAGTCGCCGTGAGCCGGTCCGATCGTGGGTCGATCACGGCGCACGCCGTCTGGGTCGGCGCCGCCCTCTGCGCGGTCGCGGTGATCATGACGCAGGTCGCCGTCGCCGTCCGTGTCCACCACCAGGCGACGTCCGCGGCGGATCTCGCCGCGCTCGCCGGCTCCCGTGCCGCCTCGGCCGGCCGCGACGGATGCGCCGCCGCGCGCGACGTCGCCCGGCGCAACGGCGCTCGGCTGGTCCGGTGCCGCATGGACCTCGGCGTCGCCACCGTCACCGCACGCCGGGAGACGGATCGGTGGTGGGGCCGGGTCTGGACCTTCGAGGTCGACGCCCGGGCCGCCCCGGCGGACTACGTCCCGGCCGGTGCGGCGGGAAGGTGACGAGCGCGACGCAGCGGCGTCAGCAGGATCGCCCAGCACGCGACGGCATTGATCACCGCCATGACGGCCAGCGTGACCTGGAGCCCGAGGTGCGCACCGAGCCACCCGGCCGTGAGGCCGGCCAGCGGCATCGCACCGAAGTTGATCATCTGGCTCGTCGTGGCCACCCGCCCCATCAGCTCGGCCGGCACGTACCGCTGACGCCACGCCCCACGGATCACGTTGCCGGCGACGACCAGCACCCCGGTGCCGAAGAGGCCGAGGACCGTGAGCACCACGCGGGGTCCTGATGCTCCGAGCGGGACGAGGAGGCTGGTGACCCCGGACCCCACGAGGAACAAGGTCGACACCCGGCCGGACCCCCAGCGCTGCGACGCGGACGACGCCAGCGTCGCCCCGAGGAGGCCGCCCACGCTGCCGCACGCCATCACCATCCCGACGCCAGCGGACGAGAGCCCGACGTGATCCACCAGGAACAGCACGAGCAGGGTAGTGATGCCGGTCAGCCCGAAGTTGGAGACGCAGCCGATGACGATGAGGACGCGGAGGTAGTGGTCGTGCGTCACGTAGGCGACACCGGTGGCGATCCGGCTGCGCAGCGTCGGCGTCTCGGACGGCTCGATGGACGTCGAGCTCGACGGCCCGAGGCGCCACAGGCACACGGCGGACACCATGAAGCTCACCGCGTCCAGGAGCAGCGCGCCGGCGGCCGTGACCGCGTGGGCGACGAGCCCGCCGATCCCCGGTCCGGCCACCTGCATGGCGGACTCGGTGCCGAGGAGGCGGCCGTTCGCCTGCTCCAGGTGCTCGGACGGGACGATGTCGGTCACGAGCTTCACGTAGGCGGAGCGGAAGAACACCGTGCTCGTGCCGTTCACCAGGGCAACGACGACGAGCTGGGTGAGCGTCAGGGCGTCCAGCACGACGCACACCGGGACGCTGGCGAGCGCCACGGCGGCGACGACGTCGGCCGTGATCATCACCGACCGCGGCGACCAGGAGTCCACCCAGGCGCCCGCCGGCAGGCCGACCACGAGCCAGGGGAGCCAGGCAGCGGCCGTGAGAGCACCCATCCACCCGGGCCCGGCGCCCAGCTCGGTGATCGCCGCCAGCGGCAGCAGCAGCGTGGTCGTCGCGTTGCCGAGCAGGCTGACCCCCTCGCCGATCCAGAACAGCGTGAACCGGCGGTTCCGACGCAGGGGAGGAGGGGCCGGACGCGTCTCGGCCTGGAGGGCGGTCACGGCTTGCTCGGGAATCCGCGCGAGTAGACGATGACGGACTCCCGCTCGAGGTCGTCATCGACCTCGCGCTCGGACCAACGCCGGACCAGCGCCACGATCTCCTGACTCAGCTCCGCCAGCTCCTCCGGGGTTAGACGGAGCCAGCTCTGGGTCGCGAACGCTGCGTCCCGCCACGTCTCGTTCGACTCGGCCGCGTCCAGCCACGCGCTGGTGCGGTCCACCTGCCGACGGAGCTGGAGCGACTCGGCCGCGGCACCGGCGGCCTCCGCCGCCGGATCACCCACGAGGTCGGAGTGCGACCACCGGAAGCCGGCGGTGGCGAGGCGCCACCACCGCTCGCGTCGGTCCTTCGCCAGCTCGGGTGCTTCCTCCACCAACCCGGCCTCGGCCAGGACGCGCAGGTGATGGCTGACGTTGCCGACGGCCTGGTCGGTGCGGCGGGCGAGCACGCTCGCCGTCGACGGCCCGTCGACCTGCAGCGCGTCGATCAGTCGTGAGCGCACCGGGTGGGCCAGCGCGCTGAGCGCGACCGCCTCGGTGACGGTGCGGACCTCGGGGGATCCGGAGCGACGGGGTGTGGACATGGACCGACCATAGATGCACAAGAGGTATTGCACAAGAGATCTTGTGGAATATGTGGTGCGGTGTCGGCTGGGTCTCATCCGGTTCGTCGGTCCCGCCTTCGCGCTTATCCTCGAATCACGTGTCGGGGGGTTCGACGACACGGAGGCGGAGATGGATCGAGACCAGGCGGTCCTCGGCCCGTACGTGCCTCAGCTGGTCCAGCGGTGGCTGCACGAGCGGGACGACCAGCGACGCCGCAGCATTCCGGGCACCGTCGTGTTCGCCGACGTCTCCGGCTTCACGAGCCTGACCGAGTCCCTCGCCCGCCGCGGCAAGATCGGCGCCGAGGAGATGGGCGACATCCTCAACGCGCTGTTCGAGAAGCTGCTCGAGCCGGTGTATCAGCACGGCGGGAAGCTGGTGAAGTGGGGCGGCGACGCCGTGCTCCTCCTGATCGACCGGCCGGACCACGCGGCTCGAGCCCTGGTGGCCGCGACCGAGATGCAACGGGTGATCCGGCGCGCCGGCCGGCTCCGCACCTCGATCGGACCCGTCCAGCTGGGCATGTCGATCGGGATCGCGTCGGGCGACGTCGACTTCTACCTCGTGGGGAACCACCACCGCGAGCTCATCGTCGCCGGTGACGTGGCCACGAAGGTCACGCACTTCGAGAAGATCGCCGACGCCGGCGAGATCGTCCTCGACCCGCTCACCGTCCAGCTGTTGAAGGAGTCCGGGACGCCGATCGTCACCCGGGCCAAGGACGACGGACGGCTGGTCGACGTCGAGGCGACCGGCCTCCGTCTCGACCCCCTCGAGGTCCGCCCGGCGACCGTCTATCCCGACGTGGACCTGGGCAGCGCCCTGCCGGCCCCGTTGCGCGACCACTTCCTCAGCGGCGGCTCGGAGAGCGAGCACCGCTCGGTCGCGGTCGGGTTCCTCGAGCTGGCCGGCTTCGCGGCCCTCGCCGCGAGCGACGGACCCGACGCCGTCACCGACGCCATCGAGGCCTTCGTCTGCGACGCTCAGGACGCGGCCGCACGGAGCGAGGTCACCCTCGTCGCGTCGGACCTCGCGGAGGACAGCGTCAAGCTGATCTACATGTCCGGAGCCCCGCGGCGCGTCGGTGACGACGAGGCGCGGGTGCTCACCGCGATGCGCAGCGTCATCGACGACGCGGGCGCGCTGCCGCGACGTGGCGGGATGACGTCCGGCCGCGTCTTCGCCGGGGACTTCGGCCCGCCCTACCGCCGCACCTACTCGGCGTCCGGCGACTCGGTGAACCTGGCCGCTCGGCTGATGGCCACGGCGGAACCGGGTCAGCTCCTCACCACCCTCGCAGCCTCCGAGCGGGTCCGAGGCCGCTTCCGCACCCGTCAGATCCCGCCCTTCCACGTCAAGGGCAAGACGGATCCCATCGACGCCGTCTCGGTCGAGGCCGTCCTCCCGCTCGTCGAGCGTCGGGCGACCGGCCAGGCCCCGCTCGTCGGGCGGGACCACGAGCTCGACCTGCTCCTGGGCCTGATGGAGGAGGCCGCCGGCGGAGCCGGGCAGGTCGTCGACGTCGTCGGCCCGGCCGGGATCGGCAAGACCCGCCTCGTCGAGGAGCTCACGGTGCGCGCCGGCCGGCGCACGATGTGGGTCACCGGGGACGGACTGGCCCGGTCCACGCCGTACAAGGCGCTCAAGGACATGCTCTACCGCGAGCTGCGGCTCGACCCCACGGCGTCGAGGGCCGCCGTCGCCGACGCTCTCGGTCTGGTCGTGCGCGAGCAGGCCCCCGACATGGTCCCGTGGCTGCCCCTGCTCGGGCCGGTGGTCGAGGCCGACTTCGCGATGACGGACGTGGTGCGGGACCTCGACCAGGAGGCCCGCAAGGAACGCCTGGAGTGGGTGATCAGCGAGCTGTTCGGCCACCTCGTCGCGGAGCCGGCGGTCGTGGTGTTCCACGACGCGCACCTCCTCGACGACGCGTCGGTCGACGTGCTCCGGCGCCTCGTGGCGGAGGCCGGCACCCGGCCGTGGCTCGTCGTCGCCGTCTACCGTCCCGACGAGCGGGCCGAGATCGCCGACGAGGCCACGGTCATCGAGCTCGGGCCCCTGGATCCCGTGGCGGTCGAGGAGCTCGTGGCGGCGCTCACCGACGACGACCCGCTCCCGGCGCACCGCGTCGCCGCGCTGATCGAGCGGGCCGAGGGGCACCCGATGTTCCTCGAGGAGCTCGTCCACCACGCGCGCCACTCACCCGACGCGCGGGATCTCCCGGACTCGGTCGAGGAGGTCGTGACGTCGCGCATCGACCGGCTCACCCCGCCGGTGCGCAGAACACTGCGCGCGGCGGCGGTGCTCGGCATGGTCGTCGAGCTCAAGGTCCTGGACGCGGTGCTGCGCGCCGAGGGTGGGTCCGGCGCGGCCCGTCCCGACGAGCTCCGGACGCTGCACGAGTTCGTGGCAGACCTCGGCGACGGACGGGTCGAGTTCCACCACCACATGGCCCGCGACGCCGCCTACGAGGGCCTCGCCTATCGGCGCCGGTCCCGGCTGCACGCCCTCACCGCCGAGGTGATCGAGGTGCTCGGTCCCGACCGCGAGGAGCAGGCGGCGCTCCTGGCGATCCACTGCTTCGAGGGCGCCCGGTTCCGCGACGCCTGGCGGTACTCGTTGCTGGCGGCGGAACGTGCGCTCGCGAGCTACGCCAACTCCGAGGCTGCCGACGCGTTCCAGCGGGCGGTCGAGGCGTCGCGCCGACTGCGCGACCGCTCCGACCTCGACCTCCTCGGCACCTACGAGGCGCTCGGCGACGTGCGGTTCGAGCTCGGCGAGTTCGACGAGGCGCGCGCCGCCTTCCGGTTCGCCCTGCGCCTCGACGATCTCGACGGCCCCACGCTCGCGCGCCTCCGGATGAAGATGGCGTTGGTCGAGGGCGCCAGCGCCCGGTACTCGAGCTCGCTGCGCTGGATCACCAAGGGTCTGAACGCCGTCGAGGACGACGACAGCGACGCGGCCGCGCTGGTCCGCGGCGAGCTGATGGCTCGGTACGCGCGAGCCCTGCACCTCCAGGGCCGCGACGCGCAGGCCGTCACCTGGGCGGCCCGGGCGGTCGAGCAGGCCGAGCGCGCCGGCGACGACCAGGTCCTCGCGCACGCCCTCGAGTACCTCGACCGGTCCGAGGTCGCACTCGGCCGCGCGAGCGAGACGCCGCGCGCGCTGCAGTCCCTCGAGATCTACGAGCGCCTCGGCGACCTGACCGGGCAGGGTCGCATCCACAACAGCCTGGGCATGCGCGACTACTTCGTCGGCCAGTGGCCGGAGGCCCTCGCGCACTACCGCGCCGCCGCCGAGGTCTACCGCCGCGCCGGACGGGAGTGGAGCGCCGCCACCGCGGAGGCGAACATCGCCGAGGTCCTCATCGACCAGGGCCGGCTCGCCGAGGCGCACGGGCTGCTGCGGAGTGCCATGCGGGTGTGGCGCGGCATCGGCGCCGAGACCGAGGTGGCGTTCGGGCAGTACCAGCTGGGCCGGATGGCGGCCCGCGAGGGACGCTTCGACGAGGCTTTCGACCTGCTCGAGCAGGCGCGCCGGTACTGCGAGGGCGCCGGTGAGACCGGTGAGGTCAGGGTCATCGACGCTCTCCGGGCGGAGGCGCTGGAGCTGGCGGGACGGCACGGCGAGGCGGTCGAGCTCGCCGTCCGCGCGCTGGGTGAGGCGCTCGCGGCCCCGGGTCTGGTGGCCACGGTGCCGCTGCTGCAGCGCGTCCGTGCCGCAGGCCTGGCCGCCCTCGGCGAGCACGACGAGGCGCACGAGGCCCGGCTCGCCGGCCTGGAGGCGGCACGGGAGCGCGGCAGTCTCCACGACGTGGCGATGGCCCTCCGGCTCCTGCGCGAGGAGTCGGAGGGCCGCGTCGAGCCGGAGACGCTCGCCGCCTGGGAGGCGGAGATGCGTGAGCTGTCCCGTCGTCTCGGGCTCGCCGATGCCGTGCCGGTGTGACCGGCGCGACGACTAGTGCGTCGTCTTCGGGTCACCTTCCGGCGCCCGGATGTAGGTGTTCAGCTGCGCCGGGCATCCGCCCTCGCAGTCGCCACCAGCCGGGTAGAAGTCCGCTCCGGACACGCACGGCCCGGCAGACTCGGGCTTGCACAGCGGCAGCAGACCCTCGTACGCGCCCGGGGCGACCTGCTTGGCCCACGACCCGTACTTCGTCCTGAACGGCTGGTCCGAGCTGTAGCAGATGCGCGTCGGCGTGTACTTGGACTTCACCGCGGTCGCGCCGTACGTCGTGTAGGTGACCTCCTTCGCCGCGGGATAGGTCACGTTCCAGACCGCGGTGTCGCCGGCTCCCGCCTTCGTGCACGAGAGCGGGACGGTCGAGAAGCCGGCCTCGATCTGGTAGTCCTGGTCGACGCCCTGGTCGTCCACCTGGATGTAGATGTCCGTGGTGCCGCTGTCCGAGGACGTGTAGTGCCCGCAGAAGGTGTCGGCGTTGCACTGGGCCGGGTACCAGGTGGATTGCCATAGCTCGTTGGACGTGCTCGGCTTGGCGACCAGGTCACCGTTGTAGTGCGCCACCACGCTGGCGCCGTCCATCAGGTCGTCGGTCAGGTGCGCCGTCACGACGGCCGTGCACCGGCGCGGGAAGAACGTGCAGTTGCCGAGCGTGGCGTTGAGGACGACCGGGTCACCGACCGACGGCGTCAGGGTGAACGTCACCGTCCCGTGCGGCGTCACCGGCCGGAACCCGACGTTCAGGATCGAGACGGTCGCCGTGAGGTGGGCGTCGCCGCCGGCCACCGCGGGAGCGGCGTCCGTGGTCAGCACGGTCTTGCTCGGAAGGAGCGCTCCGGTGGCGGAGCTCGGTGGTGCGAGTGCCACCACGCCCGCCAGGAGGAGGGAGAGCACGGCGAGGAGCCGCACCAGGGGTCTGATGTCGAGGACCTTCGTCTGAACCGTCATTCTGGGGGATTCCTTTCTCTCCCCCCGGACGTCCGCGGCCGGTTGACCGCGGTTGATCAGTGCGTGGTCTTCGGATCACCCGCCGGGGCGGAGATCGTGGTGGCGAGCTTGGCCGGCGTGCTGCCGCTCGCGGCGGTGAACGTGGCGCCGACGACGCACGGCGGCGGCACGGTCGACACAGGCGGCTGCGGCTTGCCCTTGCCGTGGTTGTGCGACGGGTCGCCGAGACCCCAGCCGTTGTCGTGGTACGGCTCGCCCTCGGTGGTGCACTGCGGGAGCACGCCCTCGTACGTCACCGGGTTGGTGCTCACCAGCGCTGCCGGCGTCCCGTCGTACGTCAGGAACGGCTGGTCGGAGCCGTAGCAGATCCGGTACGCCACGGACTGCGCGGCGATCGCGGTGTTGCCGAAGACCGTGTAGACCCCGGTCTTGCCCGCCGCCTGGTAGGTGACGTCCCAGACCGCGGTGTCGCCCGCGCCGGGCGTGGTGCAGCTGAGTCCGCTCGGGGACCAGGCGATGTGGATCTGGTAGTTCTGGTTGACGTTCTGGTCGGCCACGAGCACCTGCATGGCGGTGGTCCCGCTCGGCGAGGTGTTGCTGTCCTGGCACGCCGCGTCGGCGTTGCACTGGGTCGTGTCGACGGCCTCCTGCGTGAGCGGCGCCGACGAGCTGGCGCCCGCCAGGAGGTCGCCGCCGTAGGACGCGACGACGGTCGCACCGTTGGAGAGCGCCCCGGTCAGGTTCAGCGTCGTGACGGCCTTGCAGCTGGACGACAGCAGGATGCACCCGGTCATCGGCGCCGACTGCGTGGTCACCGGGGTGCCGGTGCTGTTGCGCGGGGTGATCGTGAACGTCACCGAGCCGGTCGGGGTGACGGGGGAGAGGCCGACGGTCACCTTGATGGTCGCGGTGAGCTGGACGGAGCCGCCGGACGGCCCCGGGTTGGCGCTCGTGGTCAGCGTCGTGGTGGTGGGCAGCAAGCCGGCTGCCGAGCTGGGGGAGGTGGCTGCGCCGAGGCCCGCGGCGACGAGAGCGGCCGACAGGGCTGCTCCCCAAGCGAGGCGGTGGCTGCGAAGGATCGTCGGGAGTGACATGCGGTTGGCACCTTTCGCTCAACCCCCCGAGCGCCGCGGTGACATGCACGGTGTCGAAATTGGACGCTACTCCCAGATTTTCGCTGGTATCAAGGGCGTGCGACGCACGTCACGGTGCCGTTGCAGAGGGCATCGGAGCACCCTCGAGAAGGGCGTCCAGCAGCAGCACCGCGCCGGCCTTGTCGAGCGGTTCGTTGCCGTTGCCGCACTTGGGTGACTGGATGCACGAGGGGCACCCGGACGGGCACTCGCACGCCTCGATCGCGTCGCGCGTGACGCGGAGCCAGCGGGCGGCGACCTCGTAGCCGCGCTCGGCGAAGCCGGCACCGCCCGGATAGCCGTCGTAGACGAAGACGGTCAGCGTGCCCGTGTCGGCGTGGATCGCGGTGGACACCCCGCCGATGTCCCAGCGGTCGCAGGTGGCCAGGAGCGGCAGCAGCCCGATGGCCGCGTGCTCGGCCGCGTGCGCCGAACCGGGCACGTCGACCGGGGCGAGTGCGTCGACGACGGCCCCTGGCTCGAGCGTCCACCACACCGCGGTGGTGCGGAGCGTGCGCGCCGGAAGGTCGAGCGGGTCCTCGCCGAGCGTGGTGCCCTGCGGCGTCCGCCGGCTGTACGACACGACCTGGTTCACCACGTCCACCGTGCCGAGGTGGATGGCGGCAGCACCCCAGCGCTGGGTGCGCTGCGACTCGACGACGGTGATCTCCGTGGTGGACCGCGCCATGGTGGTGTAGCCGGGGTCGTCCGGGCGCACGACCGCCACGCCGTCCTCGACGTCGTACTCCTGCACGACGTGCACCTCGCCCTGGTGCACGTACACCGCGCCGTCGTGGACCGTGGCGTCCGCCGAGCCCGCGTCCACCGTGCCGATCAGCCGTCCGGTGCCGGAGTCGACGATCTGCACCGGTGACCCGCCGCTCGAGCGGAGGTCGGCGAGGTCGGACGCGCGGTCGCGCCGGGTCCAGTACCAGCCCGCTGCCCGGCGGCGCAGCCAGCCGGCCTCCTCCAGGGCGGCCACGCCCTCCGCGGCGCGCGGGCCGAACAGCTCGAGGTCGGTCTCGGTCAGCGGCAGCTCGTGCGCGGCCGCGGCGAGGTGCGGGCCGAGGACGTACGGGTTGTCCGGGTCGAACACCGACGCCTCCACGGGCGCGCCGAGCAGGGCCTCGGGGTGGTGCACGAGATAGGTGTCGAGCGGATCGTCGCGGGCCACCAGCACGCCGAGCGACTCCTGGCCGGCGCGACCGGCCCGGCCCAGCTGCTGCTGCAGCGCCGCCCGGGTGCCGGGGAAGCCGACGCTGACCACGGCGTCCAGCCCGGCGACGTCGATGCCCAGCTCCAGCGCGTTGGTGCTGGCCAGCCCGAGCAGCGACCCGTCGCGCAGGCGCTGCTCCAGCTCGCGACGCTCCTCGGGGAGGTAGCCGCCGCGGTAGGTGGCCACGCTGCCCTTGAGCGACGGGTCCACCTCGTCGAGTCGTCGTTGTGCTCCGGCCGACACGGACTCCGCTCCCCGCCGCGACCGCACGAACACCAGGGTGCGGGTGCCGGCGACGACGAGGTCGGTGAGGATCTCGGCCGCCTCGGTGGTGGCGGGCCGTCGCGTCGGCGCCTGCGAGGAGTGCGCCGCCCCGACCAGCGGCGGCTCCCAGAGCGCGATCGTGCGGGCCGCGTGCGGCGACGCGTCGTCGGTGACCGCCGCGACGTCGAGCCCGGTGAGCCGCGACGCGAACGCGGCCGGCTCCGCGACCGTGGCCGACGACAGGACGAAGACCGGGTCGGCCCCGTAGTGGGCGCACACCCGTCGCAGCCGACGGAGCACGTGCGCCACGTGCGCGCCGAACACCCCGCGGTAGTGGTGGCACTCGTCGACCACGACGTACCGCAGGCCACCGAGCAGCCGGGTCCAGCGGTCGTGGCCCGGCAGCATCGAGTGGTGCAGCGTGTCGGGGTTGGTGAGCACGTAGTCGGCGTGGTCGCGCGCCCACGCCCGCTCCTCGCGGCTGTTGTCGCCGTCGACGGTGGCCGCGCGCGCCAGCGACGCGGCGGGGGCGAGCCGGCGCAGCTGGTCCGCGGCGAGCGCCTTGGTGGGCGCCAAGTACAGAACAGTGGGGGCGCGGTGGCCGTGCAGCCCGCTGCCCGCGCGACCGGCCGCGAGGGCGTCGAGCGCGGGGACCTGGAACACGAGCGACTTGCCGGACGCCGTGCCCGTGGAGATCACGACGTGCCGGCCGTCGCGCACCAGCCGCAGACCCTCCGCCTGGTGGGCCCACAGCTCCGTGACGCCGCCGCCCGAAGGGCCCTCGAACACCGCCCGGACCCGCGGGTCGACCCAGTCCGGCCACGGCTCGACGACGGCGTCCCGGGCCGGCACGCGCTGCACGTGGGTGACGCGGTCGCCGTAGCGGGTGAGGAGGTCCGCCGGATCCACGCGGCGAGTCTCCCAGACGCTCCCGACGGGACGCGCGGGAGCGCCCCGCGTGGTTCAATTCTTCAGACAGGAAGGGCGCCATGGAGCTGACGCTGAGCACGCGCACCGCCGAACCGTTCGAGATCATCGCGGTCGGCGGCGAGATCGACGTGTACACGGCGCCGCGCCTGCGCGAGTCCATCGTCTCGGCCATCGACGCAGGCCACCGCCGCCTCATCGTCGACGTCGAGCAGGTCGAGTTCCTCGACTCCACCGGCCTCGGGGTGCTGGTGGGTGCCCTCAAGCGCGTCCGCGCCGACGGCGGCTCGCTCGACATCGTCTGCACCCACGAGCGGATCCTCAAGATCTTCGAGATCACCGGGCTCGACAAGGTCTTCGGCCTGCACGCCACGGTCGAGGCGGCCGTCCAGTCGCACCGCTGACCTACCCGGTGTCGTGCCCGTCACAGTGGGCCGTTACGTTACGTCCCGGTAAGTCTTGCCTCATTCGTGGAGGAAATTCATGGTTCACGCGACGTACGTTGCGGCTGCCGAGAACCTCGACCTGAACGACGACAACACGATCCTCGTGGCCGTCGTCGCAGGCGTCGCGGTCCTCGCACTCATCCTGGCGGCGGTCTTCCGTGCCGAGGTCCTCAGGGCCAGCGAAGGCACCGAGAAGATGCAGCAGATCGGCCAGGCGGTCCAGGAGGGCGCAGCGGCGTACCTCGGCCGACAGTTCCGGACGCTGGGTCTGTTCGTCCTGCCGATCGCCGTCCTGATCTGGTTCATCCCGGATGACGACAAGGTCCAGTGGGGCCGGTCGATCTTCTTCCTGGTCGGCGCGGCGTTCTCGGCCGCCATCGGCTACCTCGGCATGTGGCTCGCCACGCGGGCCAACGTCCGCGTCGCCGCGGCCGCGCAGACCGAGGGTCGCGACCCGGCCATGAAGATCGCGTTCCGCACCGGCGGCCACGTCGGCATGATGACGGTCGGCCTCGGCCTGGCCGGTGCCTCGGCCGTCGTGCTGATCTACCAGGCCGACGCCCCCGCCGTGCTCGAGGGCTTCGGCTTCGGCGCCGCGCTGCTCGCCATGTTCATGCGTGTCGGCGGCGGCATCTTCACGAAGGCGGCCGACGTCGGCGCCGACCTCGTGGGCAAGGTCGAGCAGAACATCCCCGAGGACGACCCGCGCAACGCGGCCACGATCGCCGACAACGTCGGTGACAACGTCGGCGACTGCGCCGGCATGGCGGCCGACCTGTTCGAGTCGTTCGCCGTCACGATCGTCGCGGCGCTGATCCTCGGCTCCGTCGCCTTCGGCGAGAAGGGCCTCGTGTTCCCGCTCGTGGTCCCGGCCATCGGCGCCATCACCGCGATCATCGGCGTCTACATCACCCGCCCCCGTGCGGGCGAGGGCGGCCTCACCACGATCAACCGCTCCTTCTACCTGTCGGCCCTCATCTCGGCCGTCGGCACGGCGGTGTTCGCCTGGTTCTACCTGCCGTCGAGCTTCGACGACCTCAAGGGCATCGACCCGAGCGGCCTGATCGCCACGCTGTCCCAGGCCACCGGCCAGGGCGAGCCCGGCCTCGAGCTGTTCGGCCAGGAGACCTCGCCGCGCGTCATCGCGATTATCGCGGTGCTCATCGGCATCGCGCTCGCCGCGATCATCCTGGCGCTCACCGGCTACTTCACCGGCACGGAGACGCGTCCGGTCAAGGACGTCGGCAAGACGGCCCTCACCGGCCCGGCCACGGTCATCCTGTCCGGCCTGTCGGTCGGCTTCGAGTC
This sequence comes from Aeromicrobium terrae, assembly GCF_008039565.1. GTDB lineage: Bacteria > Actinomycetota > Actinomycetes > Propionibacteriales > Nocardioidaceae > Aeromicrobium > Aeromicrobium terrae. The sequence continues at coordinate 10,121 of NZ_VDUX01000004.1, read as the reverse complement.
GGCCGTCTACACCGCCATCACGATCGGTGCGGCCGTGTTCGGCGCGTTCCTGCTGGGCTCCGGCTCGGTCACGGTCGCGCTGTTCTGCGTGGCGCTCGCGGGTTGCGGCCTGCTGACCACCGTCGGCGTCATCGTCGCGATGGACACCTTCGGCCCGGTCAGCGACAACGCCCAGGGCATCGCGGAGATGTCCGGCGACGTCGACGAGAAGGGTGCGCAGATCCTCACCGAGCTCGACGCGGTGGGCAACACCACCAAGGCCATCACCAAGGGCATCGCGATCGCGACCGCCGTGCTGGCCGCCACCGCGCTGTTCGGCTCGTTCAGCGACGCCATCAGCGACGCGATCCAGGACTCCGGTCTGGACGCCGGCAGCGCCGCCGACATCAAGGTGGGCGAGACCTACGCGTTCAGCGGCATCCTCAACGTCGCCGATCCGTCGAACCTCGTCGGCCTGATCATCGGTGCGGCCGTCGTGTTCCTGTTCTCCGGCCTGGCGATCAACGCCGTCGGTCGCGCCGCGGGTGCGGTCGTGTTCGAGGTGCGCCGCCAGTTCAAGGAGATCCCGGGGATCATGGACGGCACCGGCCGCCCGGAGTACGGCAAGGTCGTCGACATCTGCACGCGCGACTCGCTGCGTGAGCTGGCGACGCCGGGCATCCTGGCGATCTTCGCGCCGATCGCGGTGGGCTTCGGCCTCGGCATCGGCCCGCTGGGTGCGTACCTGGCCGGCGCCATCGGCACCGGCGTGCTGATGGCCGTGTTCCTCGCCAACTCCGGTGGTGCGTGGGACAACGCCAAGAAGCTGGTGGAGGACGGCAACCACGGTGGCAAGGGATCGGAGGCCCACGAGGCCACGATCATCGGCGACACCGTCGGCGACCCGTTCAAGGACACCGCCGGCCCGGCCATCAACCCGCTGCTCAAGGTGATGAACCTGGTCTCGCTGCTCGCGGTGCCGGTCATCATCAAGTTCGCCTACGGCGAGGACGAGAACGCGTGGGTGCGGTACTCGATCGCCGCAGTGGCCGTGGTGGTCATCATCATCGCCGTCTACGTCTCCAAGCGTCGTCCGATCGCGATCGGCGACGTCCAGGAGGAGGCCCCGGCTCCGGCCACGGCCTGACCCGAGACGCGCACGAGGGGCGCACCGCGGATCCGTCCGTGGTGCGCCCCTTCGCGTCGGTCCCTTGACAGGACGGGCTACCGTATGGGCCGACCTACCCCAGGAAAGAGGCGCAGCCGTTGACCACGCTCGTCATCGTCGAGTCACCGAACAAGGTCCGCAGCATCGCGGGCTACCTCGGCGACGGCTACGTCGTGGACTCCAGCGTCGGTCACATCCGCGACCTCCCGCGGGGTGCGGACGAGGTGCCGGCCAAGTTCAAGGGCGAGCCGTGGGCCCGCCTCGGCGTCGACATCGAGAACTCCTTCGAGCCGGTCTACGTGGTCTCCGCGGACAAGAAGTCGCAGATCACGAAGCTGAAGAAGCTGCTCAAGGAGGCCGACGAGCTCGTCCTGGCCACGGATGAGGACCGCGAGGGCGAGGCCATCGCGTGGCACCTGTTCGACGAGCTGAAGCCCACCGTCCCGGTGCGGCGCATCGTCTTCAACGAGATCACCCGCGAGGCCATCCAGCGCGCCATCGCCAACCCGCGCGACATCGACATGGACCTCGTCGACGCGCAGGAGACCCGCCGCATCCTCGACCGTCTCTACGGCTACGAGGTCAGCCCGGTGCTCTGGAAGAAGGTGATGAGCGGTCTGTCGGCCGGTCGAGTCCAGTCGGTCGCCACCCGCCTCGTCGTCGAGCGCGAGCGGGCCCGCATGGCGTTCAAGGTCGCCGCCTACTGGGACCTCGAGGCCACCTTCGACGCCGGCGAGGGCGCGGACCCGCGCCAGTTCCCGGCCAAGTTGCACTCCGTGGACGGCAAGCGCGTCGCCACCGGGTCGAGCTTCGGCGACGACGGGCTCTTGAAGTCCACCGACGTCGTGCACCTCGACGCCGAGGCCGCGGGGGCGCTGGCCACCGCGCTGAACGACCAGACCTTCACGATCCGCTCGGTCGAGTCGAAGCCGTACACGCGCCGTCCGTACGCACCGTTCCGCACCACGACGATGCAGCAGGAGGCGTCCCGCAAGTTCGGCTGGGGCGCCGCGCGCACGATGCAGGTCGCCCAGCGGCTGTACGAGGGCGGCTACATCACCTATATGAGGACGGACTCCACGACGCTGTCGCAGACCGCGCTCACCGCGGCCCGCGCCCAGGTGCGCGAGCTGTACGGCGCGGAGTACCTGCCGGACGCGCCGCGCACCTACGCCGGCAAGGTCAAGAACGCCCAGGAGGCGCACGAGGCCATCCGCCCGGCGGGCGAGTCGTTCCGCACGCCGCAACAGGTCGGCCTGTCCGGCGACGAGGGCAAGCTCTACGAGCTGGTCTGGAAGCGCACCGTCGCATCGCAGATGACCGACGCCAAGGGCAACAGCGTCTCGATCCGCATCGGCGCCCACGCCACCACCGGGCAGGACGCCGTGTTCGCCGCGTCCGGCCGCACCATCACGTTCTACGGCTTCCTCAAGGCCTACGTGGAGTCCGGCGACGACCCCGACGCGCAGAACGACGACCAGCAGACCAAGCTGCCGAACGTCGCCGAGGGCGACACGGTCACCGCCGCCGAGCTCGGGTCGGCCGAGCACTCCACCAAGCCGCCGGCCCGCTACACCGAGGCCAGCCTGATCAAGGAGCTGGAGGACCGGGAGATCGGGCGCCCGTCCACCTACGCCTCGATCATCGGCACCATCCAGAACCGCGGCTACGTGTACAAGAAGGGCACGGCGCTGGTGCCGGCATGGATCGCTTTCAGCGTCGTGCGCCTGCTGGAGCAGCACTTCTCCCGTCTCGTCGACTACAGCTTCACCGCCGAGCTCGAGGACGTCCTCGACGAGGTGGCCGGCGGCCGCGAGGACCGCGTCGCCGTCCTGCAGAGCTTCTGGACCGGCGAGGGCGAGCACGACACCGGACTCAAGCGGCTCGTCGACAACCTGCCGGAGATCGACGCCCGCGGGCTCGCGACGTTCCCGATCGGCGACGACATCAACCTGCGCGTCGGCCGGTACGGGCCGTACGTCGAGGGCCCGCCGATGCTGCCGGGCGACGGCGGCGTCGACGTCCCCACCCGCGCCAACGTCCCCGAGGACCTCCCGCCCGACGAGCTCACGCTCGAGAAGGCCAAGGAGCTGCTGGCCAACCCGGCCGGCCAGGAGAAGAGCCTCGGCACCCACCCGGAGACGGGCCTGGAGCTGGTGGCCAAGAACGGCCGCTTCGGTCCCTACGTCACCGAGGCGCTGCCGGCGGACGCGCCGAAGTCGGCCAAGCCGCGCACGGCGAGCCTGTTCAAGACGATGAGCCTGGACTCCATCGGCATCGACGACGCCGTCAAGCTGCTCACGCTGCCGCGGGTCGTCGGCACCGACGTCGACGGCGTCGAGATCACCGCGCAGAACGGCCGCTACGGCCCGTACCTGAAGAAGGGCAGCGACTCGCGCTCGCTGGAGACCGAGGAGCAGCTGCTCACGCTCACCGAGGAGCAGGCCCGCGCCATCTACGCGCAGCCCAAGACCTACGGCCGTCGGGCCGCGGCCGCGCCGCTCAAGGAGCTCGGCGACGACCCGGTCAGCGGCAAGCCGATCGTCGTCAAGGACGGCCGCTTCGGCATGTACGTCACCGACGGCGAGTACAACGCCACCCTCCGCAAGGAGGACTCGCTGGAGAACATCACCGCCGAGCGCGCGCAGGAGCTGCTCTCCGAGCGCCGCGCCAAGGGCCCGGCCAAGAAGGGCGGCCGCAAGAAGGCGGCGGCCAAGAAGACGGCGAAGAAGACGACCAAGAAGGCCGCGGCCAAGAAGTCCTGAGCGGCTCAACGGGTGGGTGGTTTACCAGGTTCAGTAGGGAAACCAGCACTCCTTACGGCAAATTTGCCTTGAGATGTGCGAACTTGCCCACTGAACCTGGTAAACCAACCATGCCGACGTCAGCCGGTGGCCTCGGCCTCCCGGATGGTCCGCTCGATCCGCTGGTCGGGGATCAGCCACAGGATCGCCACGACGGCGAAGAAGCCCACCGCGAGCCACGAGGTCCACTCGCGCTCCTCGCTCCCGCTGGCCGCCGCGACGATGCCGCAGAGGTAGATGACGGGGGAGAGCTTGCCCTTGAGGTCGCGACCGACGGCTCGGCGCAGCGGCCCGTCGGGTCCCTCCGCGGCGAAGATCCGCAGCTGGAGCACGTAGTACGCGATGGCGGCGGCGATCAGGTTGATGCCGTACACGGTCGTGGGCACCCGGGCGAGGTCGGACTCGTCCATCCAGGCCGTCGTGAACGGGTAGAGCGAGAGCCAGAACAGCAGGTGGAGGTTGGCCCACAGCACGCCGGCGCTGATCCGGTCGACCAGCTGGAACATGTGGTGGTGGTTGTTCCAGTAGATGCCGATGTAGACGAAGCTCAGCACGTACGTCAGCAGGCCGATGCCGGTGGCCTCGCGGAGGTCCGCGAAGGTCTCCCCGTGCGGCACCTCCAGCTCCAGCACCATGATCGTGATGATGATGGCGAGGACGCCGTCGCTGAACGCCTCCAGTCGTGAAGTTCGCATGGGGCGATCATGCCGGTCCGGGAGGGTACGGTGCACTCACCCGTGCTGGTCGAGCCGCTCCTGCAGCCGGGCGACCTCCGCCTCGAGCGCGAGCACCTGCGCGATCCCGGCGATGTTCAGGCCGTCGGCGAGCAGGCTGGTGATCCGGTCGACGCGGGCGATGTCGTGCTGGCTGTAGCGACGCGTCCCGCCCTCGGTCCGGTGGGGATCGATCAGGCCGCGAGCCTCGTACGTCCGCAGCATCTGGGCGTTGACGCCGGTCAGCTCGGCGGCCACCGAGATGCCGAACAGTCCTTGCCTCGGGTCGAGATCCATGCTTGAAAGCCTGACACATGGTTCATATAATCTCAACCACTCAGCATAGATTTGCTCGGGAGACCGAGCACGACCGACAGGAGGCTGTGAGATGTTGATGCGCACTGATCCGTTCCGCGACCTCGACCGGTTGGCCGATGCCGTGTTCGGCACCACCGAGCGCCCGGCCGTCATGCCGATGGACGCCTACCGCCTCGACGACACGTTCGTCATCGAGCTCGAGCTCCCGGGCATCGACCCGGAGAGCATCGACCTGACCGTCGAGCGCAACGTCCTCACCGTCCACGCCGACCGCCGGCGTCCGGAGATCGACGGTGCCGAGCGCATCGTCGGCGAGCGTGCGTTCGGCACGTTCAGCCGCCAGATGTTCCTGGGCGACACCCTCGACGTCGACGCGCTCGACGCCGAGTACACCGACGGGGTCCTGACCGTCCGCATCCCCGTCGCCGAGCAGGCCAAGCCGCGCCGGATCCAGATCGGCCGCGGGTCTGCCCCGCGGCAGCTGGACGAGAAGCTCAGCGCCTGAGGAGTGGCGGCTCCCCCCGAGCGGGTGGGAGCCGCCCATTAGGCTCCCTTGCCATGGAGCCGCTCTTCACCGAACGCGGGGTGTTCATCGCCCTCGAAGGTGGTGAGGGCGGTGGCAAGTCCACCCAGGCCGAGCGGCTGGCGCGCACGCTGCGCGACCGCGGCCACGACGTCGTGCTCACCCGCGAGCCGGGCGGCACCGACGTCGGCACCGCCCTGCGGCGCATCGTCCTCGACCACGCCACCGGGGAGGTGTCGGCACGCACCGAGGCACTCATCTACGCGGCCGACAAGGCCGAGCACGTCGACACGGTGGTGCTGCCGGCCCTCGCCGCCGGCTCCGTCGTGATCACGGATCGGTACGTCGACTCCGCGCTGGCGTACCAGGGGGCGGGACGGTCCATCGACGCGCAGGAGCTCGAGCAGGTCCTGCGCTGGGCCACGTCCGACCTCCGGCCGCACCTGACCGTCGTCCTCGACGTCGACCCGCGCACGGGGCTCAGTCGCGCCGGCGACCACGACCGCATCGAGGCCGAGCCGCTCGCGTTCCACCAGCGCGTCCGCGAGCACTTCCTCGCGCTGGCCGCCGAGGACGCCCAGCACTACCTCGTGGTGCCCGGCGACGAGCAGCCCGACGAGCAGGCGGAGCGCATCCTCGCCGCCGTCGAGCCGTGGCTGGGCCAGGCACAGTGAGCGTCTGGACCGAGCTCGTCGGTCAGGAGCCCGTCGTCGAGACCCTGCAGGCGGCGCTCGCGGACCCGGCACACCTGACGCACGCCTGGCTGTTCACGGGTCCGCCCGGCTCCGGGCGCTCCAACGCGGCGCGTGCCTTCGCCGCCGCGCTGCAGTGCGAGAACGGCGGCTGCGGCGAGTGCCACTCCTGCACCACGGCCCGGTCCGGCAGCCACCCTGACATCGCGGTCATCCGCACTGACGGCCTGACCATCGGCATCGACACCGCCCGCGAGTACGTCCGCAAGGCCGCGCTCCGGCCGGCGCTCGGGCGCTGGCAGGTGCTCATCGTCGAGGACGCCGACCGGCTCACCGACCAGGCGGCCAACGCGCTGCTCAAGGCCATCGAGGAGCCGGCGTCCCACACGGTCTGGATGCTCTGCGCCCCGGCCGTCGAGGACGTCATGATCACCGTGCGGTCCCGCTGCCGTCCGGTCCTGCTCCGCACGCCGCCCACCGACGCCATCGCCGGGCTGCTGGTCTCCCGCGACGGCATCGAGCCCGAGCTCGCGCACGCCGCGGCCGCCGCGTCGCAGGGGCACATCGGCCGAGCCCGTGGGCTGGCCCGCGACCCCGAGGCCCGCGAGCGCCGCCGCGCGATCCTGGCCATACCGCTCGGCATCCGCAGCCTCGGCGACTGCCTGGCCGCCGCGCAGGCCATCAACGAGGAGGCCACGGCCCGCGCTGCCGCCATCGCGGACGTCGCCGACGAGCGGGAGACGTCCGACCTCCGTGCCTCGTGGGGCGTGGAGGAGCGTGGCCGCCGTCCCGCCGGGTACGCCGGCGAGGCCTCGCGGCTCGAGCGCGACCAGAAGCGCCGCCGCACCCGCCTGGCCCGCGACGGCATCGACGGCGTGCTGCTCGACCTGCTCGCGTTCTGCCGCGACGTCGTCGCCGTGCAGTGCGCGTCGGGAGCGCCGCTGGTCAACGCCGACGTCGCGTCCGACGTCGAGACCGCCGCCCGGATGTGGACGCCCGAGTCGACCCTCCGACGCATCGATGCGATCGTCGAGTGTCGTGAGGCGTTGGACGCCAACGCCGCTGCTCAGCTGGCCCTCGAACGCATGATGATCGGATTCCTGCCGTGACCCGTCGCCCTGCGCTGATCGCGCTCCTCCTCGCCGTCGTCCTCGTCGGTGCCGGCCTCGTCTCCTACGCGCTCGTGAGCGGTGACGACGAGGCCGCGCTGCCGAAGGCCACCGGCGAGACCGGTCCGGACGGGCTGCGGCCGTTCTACACGCAGACGGTGAAGTGGTCCGACTGCGGCGACGGACGGTGCGCCGACGTGAAGGTGCCGATTGACTACGACAAGCCCGAGGGCGAGACCACCACCGTGCGGGTCAAGGACATCCCGGCCGAGGGCAAGGGCGGCCGCTACCTGTTCGTCAACCCGGGCGGCCCCGGCGGCGTCGCCACCACGTTCGCCGACTACCTGCACGGCCAGCTCCCCGACGCGGTGCTCGACGAGTACGACATCGTCGGCGTCGACCCGCGCGGCGTCGGGGCGAGCGACCCCCTGAAGTGCTTCGGCGACCGTCGGTTCGACGACTTCGCCGCGAGCGACCCCACGCCCGACGACGCCGCCGAGATCGAGGCGTTCCGCAGCGACTACACCGAGCTCGGCAAGGCGTGCGAGCGCAAGGACGGCGAGCTCGCCGCCCACGTGTCCACCGAGGAGGCCGCGCGCGACCTCGACGTCGTCCGGGCGCTGATGGGCAGCACGACGTTCGACTGGTTCGGTGCGTCCTACGGCACCCAGCTCGGCGCCACCTACGCGACGCTGTTCCCGGAGAAGGTCGGCCGGATGGTGCTCGACGGTGCGGTCGACCCGTCGCTCAGCGCGGAGGACGGCGCCCTCGGCCAGGCCACCGGGTTCGGCCGCGCGATCCGGGCCTACGTCGAGGACTGCGTGCAGAAGAGCTCGTGCCCGCTCGGCCGCGACCCCGACGTCGCGCTGCAGCGCCTCAGCGACCTGCTCGCGTCGGCCGACGCCAGCCCGCTGCGCACCGGCGAGGACCGCAAGCTCACCGAGGGCCTGATGTTCTACGGCGTCGCCGTCACGCTCTACGACAAGAAGACCTGGCCCGTGCTGACCCAGGCGCTGCAGCTCGGCCTGCAGCGCAACGGCTCGCTGTTCCTCAAGCTCGCCGACGCCTACTTCCAGCGCGGCAGCGACGGCCACTTCGCCAGCAACATCGGCGAGTCCATCTACGCCGTCAGCTGTCTCGACACCGAGGACCACAGCACCGTCGCGGAGGTCAAGGCCAGCATCCCGCGGTTCGAGAAGGTCTCGCCGGTGTTCGGCAAGGCGCTGGCGTGGGGCGTGCTCGGCTGCGCGTCCTGGCCGATCAAGCCGACGCACCCGCAGATCCCCATCGACGCGTCGGGGTCGGAGCCGATCCTGGTGCTGGGCACCACGCGCGACCCGGCCACCCCGTACGAGTGGGCCAAGGCGCTCACCGCGCAGCTGAAGACCGGCGTGCTCGTCACGCGGGAGGGCGACGGCCACACCGCCTACGCCGCCGGCAACGAGTGCATCAACGAGAAGGTCGACGCTTACCTGGTCAGTGGGAAGGTCCCCAAGGACGGCACGGTCTGCAAGGCCTAGCGGCTAGCGACCACCCAGGATCGATCCGAGGATCGAGCCGAGGTCCGGCTGCTGCTGGGCCGCGCCGCCGCCGGCCTGACCGCCGAGCTTCTTGGCGAGGATGGCCATGACGATCGGGGCGACGACGGCGAGGATCCTCTGCGCGTCGACGCCGCTCGTGCCGTTCTTGCTGCCGATGGCGTCCGACACGTCGGGCACCTTGTCGCCGAAGACGTGCTTCAGGATGCCGCCGCCCAGCAGGCCTCCGACGAGGTCGTCGAGGTTGCTGAGCGGTTGGGCGTCGGCATGGTCGCCCAAGGCTCGCGCCAGGGAGGCGGCGCCGTCCTCGCTCTGGACGTTGTTGCCGAGGCCGCCGACCAGCGCGGGGACCGCGTCCGCGACGACGGCACGTGCCTGGGCCTGGTCGATGCCGAGCCGGTCGGCGATCGTGGAGAGGGTGTCGTCGTCGATCTCGGCGAGTACGTCGTCAGTGATGGCCATGGGGTCCTCCGATGTCGTGTGCGCGTTCAGCCGCGGATGGCCTCGTGGTGCCGGATGACCTCGTCGATGATGAAGGTCAGGAACTTCTCCGCGAAGGCGGGATCGAGGTCGGCCTCGGCTGCCAGGGACCGCAGCCGCGCGATCTGCCGTGACTCCCGCTCCGGGTCGGCCGGCGGCAGGTGGTGCTCGGCCTTGAGCTTCCCCACCCGCTTGGTGCACTTGAAGCGCTCGGCCAGCATGTGAACGAGCGCGGCATCGATGTTGTCGATGCTCGCGCGCATGTCCTCCAGCTCGGCCAGGGTCTGCTCGGTGGGCTCCACAGTCGCCGATTCTAGAGCCACCACGGTGGTCGAGTACTCCGCGCTGCGTCCTCCGATGGTGATCTCGATACGCCGCCTCGTTCCTCGGCGGCACTCGATCACCGGTGGTCCGGTGGTCGAGTGCGCCCGCGAGCGCCAGCGAGCTGGGCGTGTATCGAGACCACGTCAGCCCGATTTCGATCGAGCGGATCCCGCTAGGTAGACTCGTCGAGGTTCGGCGGGCGACCCCCGGCGGACCTTGCCGCTTTAGCTCAGTCGGTAGAGCGTTTCACTCGTAATGAAAAGGTCGTCGGTTCGATTCCGACAAGCGGCTCCACGTTCAGGGGACGAAGGTTCTGGCCGGTATCAACCGTGCTCCTCGTCATGACAAGGTCGTCGGTTCGATTCCGACAAGCGGCTCCACGTTCAGGGGACGAAGGTTCTGGCCGGTATCAACCGTGCTCCTCGTCATGACAAGGTCGTCGGTTCGATTCCGACAAGCGGCTCCACGTTCAG
>NZ_VDUX01000003.1 GCF_008039565.1 Aeromicrobium terrae | reverse complement strand
TGACTCCAGCGCGACCAGCTCACAGCCCACAACTGGCTCTTCGGAAAAGCCTCTTCCCGGACCCGCCACAACCCAGCCTAAGCCCGCGCTCCCGGCCGCCTCTTGACACAGAAGGGAGCCATGAGCGGGCGGATCTCAGTGCCCTGGCGTTCCAGCTTCTAGCTTGGCCAGCGCGTCCGGAAGTGCGTGAAGTGTTGTCACATCGGTGCGGCGAACATCGAGGTCAGGCCGTGTGGCCTCAGCCTTCAACCCCCACACCGGCGTGCCTCTTCGCCGCACCCAGTTCATGACCCGGTTGACCCAACGCTCGTAGTCATCGGATATCGCCTTCATCGAATCGGCCTGCGATCCGATGCTGCCCGAGCCGAGGCCGTCCGCATTGTGCGTCGCCGGTGTCCAGAGCAGGACCGGCGAGGCGTTCGAGTCCACCAAGCGTTCGTTGGCTCTCGGCTTGAGTCGCTCCCAGTTGAGGCGGTTGAAGACTCCGGACCTCGATGGTTCCTCCATCGGCGGGTCACCTGCCCGTATTGGAACCGGCGGGCCGAGAGCATGGCTCACGATCATCACCCGTTCTGTCGCTCTCGCCACATCCCGGGACAGCGTGACAGGGGGCGATGCGAGTACTGGCCAGGGCCGCAGGGTCACCTGGGCCGGTTCTCCGAGGTAGTCCAGCAGGTGCTCCTGGTCGGTCAGGGTTGCGTAGAAGTGCACGGCGGCTACCACGTTTGGAGTTTCTCACGCTGTCCAGCAAACGCTCGCTCATCCGGCGTGCTTGTACTTGTCGCGGCATGAGCGGGCGGATCGAATCAGTATCTGATGCGGCGAACGAAATGGACTCGCGTTGGCGCTAGAGCCTGAATGACGCGTTCGCGATCACGCGCAGACGAGAAGATCCGCATCTGCACGTTGAACACGTCCGGCTCTTCGGGGTCCCAACCCCAACCACGTACGGCAGGGAGGCCGACGATGCTGCGTTCGAGACGGAGGTACTCGTCCGGGGCACCGCAGTCCGCGTCCTCAGGGTCATGCGTAGTCACAATGCCAGGCTGTCACGGCGATGGGTTCCCTGTTCGCGGCATGAGCGGGCGTTCGCGGGTTATGCAAGCAGCTTGGTCAAGATGATCTCTACGAACCCTGCGCCCATCAGCCCATCCTTCGGCCTTTGCTCAGCGACTCCAGGCTGGATTTCCTCTTCGCGGAGACGCTTGTTCGGGTTGCCGTCGTCGTAGACGACCTTGAACGACCGACCCGTCAGCTCTTCGTAACGGACGAATTCGGGCATCGGCCAGTCGCGCCGGTCCCAGCCCGCGATGCGGCCGACGATTGGCCATTCGCCGCCTTTCAGACCGAGGTGGCCGAACTTGCCAACGAGGATTGCGTCCTTCGACGTGAGTAGTTGGACATCGGAAAGCTCTGCGACCACGTCGCGTCGTGGGCCGAAGAAGTACCCCAGCAACACGCCGCTTCGATTCGCGCGCGCGACGAGGCCGAGACCGAAACCGTTCCACTGCAGCGGCACTGCGAACCAGTCGCCCTCTTGATATGCACGGGTGGCCACCATCGACTTGTATCACTCACTCAACCGCTCATCGGCATGTGAGTGCGCTTTAGGAGGTCCTCGTCTCGGTCGTGAAAGGCTGGTCCAGTGTTCACCCTGGCCGAGATCGACGAGCTCCACGCCCGGCTGGGCACGGCGTCGCACCTGCCGGACTATCTACAGGCCCTCGCCGAGATCGGGGTCGTGAGGTTCGAGTCCTTCCTCGTCGACGGGCACACCGAGTTCTTCGCCGCCGCCGGGCAGCGGGTGGGCTCCACGCCTCACCACGAGGATCTGGTCGTTGCTGGCACGAGTGACCGTGAGGCCTTCCTCGAGCACCTGCGACGCCACGCCGCGGGGGAGACGACTTACGTCGAGATGTCGGCCGGGCTGGCAGACCGCGGCGTCGAGAAGTGGGCCGCGGACACGGCTGCGCTCACGATGACCTACGTCGACCGCGCCGGCGAGGTCCTGCTCGTCGAGGACGTCAGGGCCTGAGCCTGGCTCATCCGTCGAGGCGGGACTCCGCGTGCAGGGTCAGCTTCTTGAGCAGCTTGTTCAGAGTCTTCAGCTCCGCGGAGCTCAGCGCCGTCGCGAGGTCGTCCTCGGCGTCGCCGCGCAGGGCCATGGCCTTCCGCCAGATCGCGACGCCGGCCCGGGTCGCCTCGATGTCGACGCGACGCCGGTCGTCGGTCCCCGGCGTCCGCTTCACCAGTCCCCGCTTCTCGAGGACGTCCAAGCGGCCGGTCATCCCGGCGCCGGAGACGCCGAGGTCGCTGGCCAGGTCGCCCGGCGACGCCTTCCCTGGAGTGTCCCGGATCATCAGGTGGTGCAGGGTCTCGTACTCGGACTCGAGCAGGCCCACCTCCGCCAGCGCACGCTGCGTCGAGGCCTTGAAGTAGCGGTGGAGGGCGCCGATCCGCACGGTCATCGCCTCGACGTCGTCGTCGAAGTCGACCTCGATCCAGTGGTCGCGCCAGCGCTCGACGTGCAGGTCCGCGAAGTCCTGGGGCACGCATGCATCCTAGCGACCAACATTTCGGTTGTGAATAATTCGTATGCGAAGTAGTTTGTGGTCCGTGGAGAGATGGCTCGCCGAGCGGCACGCACTGCGGCACCGACCGTTCCGGTGGCTGCTGGCCGGCGTCAGCATCAACGCGCTCGGCAACGGCGCCGCACCGATCGCGCTCGCCTTCGCCGTCCTCGACCTCGGCGGCGATGCCAGCGACCTGGGTGTGGTCGTCGGCCTCTACGCGCTGGCAGACGTGGCCGCGGTCCTGTTCGGCGGCGTCCTGGGGGACCGGTTCTCGCGACGGACGATGATGCGCGTCTCGATGGCCGGTGCGGCAGCATCCCAAGCCGTAGCCGCTGCCTCGCTGATCGGCGGATGGTCGAGCCTCGTCCTGCTCTCGGCGACCGGCATGCTCATCGGCGCCCTCGGAGCACTCGGCGGTCCCAGCTCGAACGCGATCACGCCGCAGACCGTCGCGGCCCCACTCCTGCGCCAAGCAGTCGTCCTGCGCCGACTGAGCCAGAACACCGCGATCATCGTCGGCTCGGCCGTCGCCGGACTGATGGTGGCCGGCCTCGGCAGCGGCTGGGCCCTCGCCCTCGATGCGTGCACGTTCGCGCTTGCTGCGTTGGCCTACGGCCTCGTGCGCGTGCCCCCGGTGTCGGCTCCCGAGCCGACGTCGCTCCTCGCCGACGTCGGCGACGGCTTCCGCGAGGTCATGCGGCACACCTGGCTCTGGCTGCTCATCCTGCAGGCGATGCTCTACCACCTGTTCTACGGCGGAGCGCAGGGCGTGCTCGGCCCGATCGTGGTCGGAGACGGGATCGGCCGCGCGGCGTGGGGCTACGCGCTGTCGGCGATGATGGCGGGCTTCGTGCTCGGTGGACTGGTGACCATCCGGTGGAAGCCGCGGCATGCGCTGCACGTCGGCGTCTGGTTCCTCGGCCTGACCGCCGCGTTCCCGGTCGCGATCGCGCTGTCCGACTCGCTCGTCGTCGTGCTCGTCGGGGCCTTCGTGCACGGCTTCGGCCTGGAGATCTTCAGCGTCGGGTGGGACCTCTCGATCCAGGAGAACATCGCGCCGGAGAAGATGGCGCGCGTCTACTCGTTCGACCAGATCGGGTCGTACGTGGCGCGACCGCTGGGCCTGGCGCTCACCGGCCCGGTCGCGGAGGCGGTCGGCTTCCGCCTGTGGCTGGTCGTCGTCGGAGCGGTGATCGTGGCCAGCGTCGCGGCAGCGCTGACGTCCACGGACGTCCGGCGCCTCGAGCGTCGCCCGGAGGTCACCGAGGAGCCCGTGCTCCTTCAGAGCTGACGCAGGCGCACGGCGGCCCAGGTGTCGTCGAGCTGGACCTCGGGGCCGACGCCCCAGCCGTAGTCGTCGACGCGCTGGGTGAGGAGGTCGCGGCTGATCTGCACGGAGCCCACCGTCGGGTAGGAGATCCACACGACGGGTGTGGAGCCGAGAACCGGGAGGACCTCGTCGAGGCGGTCGCCCAGGTGCTCGGCGGAGTCGGCGAGCACGACGGCGGCGTTCATCCGGTCGGCCGGCTCGTCGATCACCTCGGCTCCCTCGGGGAGCGGGTCGAGGATGGCCATCTCCTCCTCGGAGTCGGCGACGACCCAGATGACGTCGTCGGCAGCCAGCCTCAGCTTCTCCGCGTTGGACGTCATGCGAGGAGTCTAGGCCGGGCGGCGAAGTCGTGGATGGTGCGACCGGCGGCCACACCCTTGTTCTCGAACCGCGTCACGACGCGCCCCTCGAACCGCTCCACCGGACCGCCGTCGACGTGCGGTGACGCCGCGATCACCTCGGCCATCACCTCGGCGTAGTCCTCCCAGTCGGTGGCCAGGCGCCACACGCCCTGGGGCTCGAGCACCCGCGCGACGAGCTCGGTGAACGGCACCGTGACCAGCCGACGCTTGTGGTGCCGCTTCTTGTGCCACGGGTCGGGGAACCAGGTCCAGAGCTCGCGGACGGACCCCGGCTCCAGCATCGTCGCGAGCGCCTCCGCCGCGTTCACGATGGCGAGCCGCACGTTGGTGACACCCTGGTGCCGCATGGTGACGAGCGTCTGCGCGACGCCGGGCACGTAGACCTCGAGCCCGAGGAAGTCCACGTCCGGCTGCGCCGCCGCGGCCGCCACGAGCGCCTCGCCACGCCCGCTGCCGATCTCGACGACGAGGGGCGCGCGGCGCCCGAACACCGCCTCCGGGTCGAACCGGTGGGCCGGGTCGACCGACGTGCTCGGCCCGTGCCGCGGGACGGCGAGGACGTGCGACGCGGCGAGGTCGTCCCACGCACGCTGCTGGCGCTCGGTCAGCCGGCCGCCGCGCCGGGTGAAGGACACCGGCTCGGACCGATAGGTCGGGGCGTCCCCACTGTCGTTCATCGGGGCTAGCGTAGAGCCGTGATCACACCCGACACCAAGGACTGGACCTGGGTCCTGCGCGAACCCTGCCCGGAGTGCGGCCTGGCCGCCGGCGACGTCGACCCCACCACGGTCGGCGACCGCACCCGCGCCACCCTCCCGACGTGGGAGGACGTCCTCGAGCGCGACGACGCCCGCGAGCGTCCCGACGAGGACACCTGGTCGCCCACCGAGTACGCCTGCCACGTGCGCGACGTGTTCCGGCTCTTCGCCGGCCGCGCCGCGCTCATGCTCGAGCAGAACGACCCGCTCTTCGAGAACTGGGACCAGGACGAGACCGCCGTCGCCGAGCACTACGAGCTGCAGGACCCGGCCGACGTCGCGCCGCAGCTCGTCGAGGCCGGCAACCGGATCGCCGACGTCTTCGACGCGGTGCCCGCCGACGCCTGGACGCGAACGGCCCGCCGCTCCGACGGCGCGGAGTTCACCGTCGCCACGCTCGCCCAGTACTTCATCCACGACATCGAGCACCACCTCCACGACGTCGGTGCTTGATCTGTCCGGCGTGGCCTGGGACGCGATCGTGCTCGCCGGTGGGCGGGCGTCGCGTCTCGGGGGAGCGGACAAGATGAGCGTCGAGATCGACGGGCGCACCCTGATGCAGCGCACGCTCGACGCGGTGTCCGGCGCCGACCGGGTGATCCTCGTCGGCGACGTCGACGTCCCCGGGGTCACCGTCGTCCAGGAGGAACCGCGCTACGCCGGCCCCGTCGCAGCGGTCGGTACGGGCCTCGCCGAGGCGACGGCGGACTGGGTGCTCGTCGTCGCGGGCGACCACCCGTTTCTCGCCGACGCCGTCGAGCCACTCCTCGCCGCGCGCTCCGGCGATGGCGGCATCGCCGTCGGGCCGGACGGGCGCCGGCAGAACCTCATGGTCATGGCCGCCACCTCGGCCCTGCGTTCCTCCCTGGAATCGCAGGACGACCTGGTCGACCTGCCGTTCCGCACGATTCTCGAGCCGCTCGCGCTGACCGAGATCGCCGTCCCCGAGCGGGCGACAGTCGACGTCGACACGTGGCACGATCTGAAGAAGGCGGAAGGGGTGGCGCGAGATGAGTGAGGTCTCCCTCGACGACTGGGCTGCGACGGTCGCCAAGGAACTCGGGGTCGACGACCTCGACGTCGACGTCGAGCAGGTCCTCGACCTGGCCGCGGACGCGGCGCACGCCGTCCTGAGGCCGGCCGCCCCCGTCACGACGTTCGTCGCCGGGCTCGCAGCCGGGCTCGCCGGCGGCAGCGCCACCGACATCCGCGAGGCCCTCGACGCCGCCATGGCGCTCTGCGACCGCCTGGAGGACGAGGGCTAGTGGCGAGTCGACGGACCCGCCGCACGCGCGTCGAGCGCCACGAGGGCGGAGCCGTGACCACCCGCGAGGACACGCTCGTCGTCGAGGAGCCGCTCGAGGTCCGCATCGACGGCAAGCCGTTCGTCGTCACCATGCGCACGCCGGGCGACGACTTCGACCTGGTCGCCGGCTTCCTCGTCTCCGAGGGCGTCGTCCACGCGCCCGAGCAGCTGACCGCCATGCGCTACTGCGCCGGCACCGATGAGGACGGCCGTCAGACGTTCAACGTCGTCGAGGCCGTGCTCGCGCCGGACGTCCAGCGTCCCGACCTGGCCATGGAGCGGCACGTCTACACCTCCAGCTCGTGCGGCATCTGCGGCACGGCATCCATCGACGCGGTGCAGAAGATCGCGCACACCTCGCTCGCCGACGACGACACCACGTTCGGCGCCGACCTGATCGCGTCGCTGCCCGACCGGCTGCGCGAGCACCAGGCCGTCTTCGACCGCACCGGGGGAGTGCACGCGGCCGGGCTGTTCGACGACGACGGCGAGCCGCTCTGCCTGCGCGAGGACGTCGGACGGCACAACGCGGTCGACAAGGTCGTCGGCTGGGCCCTGCGCGAGGGCCGGGTCCCGCTGCGGGGGACCGTGCTGCAGGTCAGCGGCCGGGCGTCGTTCGAGCTCGCGCAGAAGGCGCACCTCGCCGGCATCCCGGTGCTGTCCGCGGTGTCCGCGCCGTCGTCGCTGGCCGTGGAGCACGCCGCCTCCGCGCACCTCACGCTCGTCGCCTTCAACCGCGCCGGCCGATTCAACGCCTACGGGGCCACGCACCGGATCTCCTAGCGACGCGCCACCGTGTGGCGGCTTGCGCAGTATTGCGCAATGCGTGGTACTGTCCCATCCATGGATGCGACCCAGCTGCTCAAGGGAGTGCTCGACGTCGCCGTCCTCGCGGTCGTCGCCGAGGAGGACGGGTACGGCTACGACGTCGTGCGGCGGCTCCGCGCCGCCGGCCTGGAGGACGTCGGCGACGCCTCGGTCTACGGGACGCTCCGGCGTCTGTACTCGGCCGGGGCCCTGACCTCGTACGTCGTGCCCTCCGAGGAGGGCCCGCACCGCAAGTACTACGGCATCAACGCCCAGGGGAAGGCGATGCTCGAGCTCCAGCGCAAGGTCTGGACCGAGTTCTCCACCACCATGAACCAGTTGCTCACGGGGAAGGCAGCAGCATGACCACCTACGCCATCACGCCCACCGTCGCCTCGTTCGCCGATGCGGTCCGCGACGCGCTCGGGGACCTGCCGGCCGAGGAGGTCGACGACCTCACCGAGGGGCTGGAGGCCGACCTGGCCGAGGCCTTCGCCGACGGCCGGGGCGAGCTGCCCGACCCCATCGCGTACGCCGAGGAGCTGCGGACCGCCGCCGGACTCCCGCGGCGAGCCGCCCGCCGTCCGGGGCTCGACGCGGCGAGGAGCACCCTGACGGTGGCCGCGCGCAAGGCGTGGTCGGCCGTCGGGCCGGTCGCCGTGGAGCTGCGTCCGGTCTGGTGGGTCGCCCGCGCCGTCGTCGCCTACTTCGCCGTCGTCTGGGCCACGGGGGAGTACCGCCAGCTCATGCCCGACACCGTCGTCGAGTGGTTCGTGCTGGCCGTCGCCGTCGTGATCAGCGTCGCCTGGGGGCTCGGCCGGTGGCAGCCGTCGTGGTTCCGCGTCCCGATCATCGTCGGCAACGTCCTGGCCGTGGCGCTGCTCGTGCCGGTGCTGAACCACCAGGGCGACCAGACCACCACGTGGGCCGACGCCGAGGACGCCCTCGTCCCCGCGAACGTCGACTCGAACCAGATGGACCTGACCGGCGTCTACAGCGACGGCAACCCGGTGACCAACATCTTCGCGTTCGACGCCAAGGGCCGAGCGCTGCGCGACGTCCAGCTGTTCGACGAGATGGGCCGACCCCTGGTCACGTCCACCCCCGGCGGCAACGGCTGCCTCGACGCCGACTGCAACGACGTCGGGCTCTGGGCCCCGGCGGTGCTCAGTACCGGGAAGTACGCCTGGAACGTCTACCCGATGCGGATGCTGCCGTCCGACGACAACCTGACCTATCTGGACGACGAGCGTCCGCAGGTCCGTCCGGCGCCGTACGCCAACGTCCCGTCGGTCGACCGGGAGCGGACCGCTCAGGCCAACAGTCCCTACGCCGACGGGCCGGACGGCACGGACTGACGCTCCAGCGCCACTCAAGTCGCGCTCAAGTCGGGCGCAAGCGGCCGGTTCCACGCTGGTCTCCTCACACACCTGAGGAGAACAACCATGAACCCCCTGAACCGACTCGGACTCGCGACCGCCAGACACCCCTGGCGCACGATCGCGATCTGGGTGGTCGCCCTGCTTGCTCTCGGAACCGCCGTGAGCAGCTGGGGCGGCACCCCGCAGGACGACTGGGACGTGCCCGGCGCGCGTGGCCAGGCCGGACTCGACCAGCTCCGTGAGCACTTCCCCGACGCCGGTGGCGCCACCGCCCAGGTGGTGGTGCACGACGACGGCTCGCTCAGCTCGTCGGTCGTCACGGCGACGCAGAAGCGCCTCGGCGACATGCCCCACGCCCTGCCCGTCGAGCCGCCGCGGCTCTCCGCCGACGGCGACACCGCCTTGTTCACCGTCCGCTACGACGTCGAGGTCACCCATCACGACCTGATGGGCAAGACCGGCCCGCTCGAGGACGCCACCCAGGGCGCCCGCGACGCCGGGTACCGAGTCGAGCTCGGCGGCGAGCTGCCCGGCACCGCGACGAAGATCGAGGGTCGCGGCGAGCTGATCGGCGTGGGCGTCGCCCTGCTGCTGCTCGTCATCGCCTTCGGCTCGGTCGTCGCCGCCGGACTTCCGGTCGCGGTCGCCCTCGGCGGTCTCGCCGCCGGCAGCATGGGCGTGACGATCCTGGCCGGCGTCATGGACGTCTCGACCACCGCTCCGACGATCGCCTCGATGGTCGGTCTCGGCGTCGGCATCGACTACGCGCTGCTGATGGTCACCCGGCACCTGGAGCACCTGCGGGCGGGGGAGACCCCTGTGCAGGCCGCGGCGAACGCCACCGGCACGGCCGGCAAGTCCGTCGTCGGCGCCGGGCTCACCGTGCTCGTCTCCCTGATGGGCCTGCGGCTCGCCGAGCTGCCGACGTACTCGTCGTTCGGGTTCGCGACCGGCATCACGGTCTTCACGGTGATGGTGGCCGCGGTGACGCTGGTCCCCGCGCTGTGCGCGATGGCCGGCGACCGGCTGCGTCCGCGCCGGGACCGCAAGGCGCGCCAGGTCGTCCCGACCCGCGAGCCGCTGACCGCCCGCTGGGTGGCACGCGTCGCGCGCCGTCCGCTCGCTTGGGCGCTCGCCGCGCTGGTCGTCCTGCTCGCGCTGGCGGCTCCTGCGCTCGGCATGCGCACCTGGCCCCAGGACGGCGGCAGCCAGCCGACGTCGCTGACCACGCGCCAGGCGCACGACCTGATCGCCGAGGAGCTCGGCGACGGTGCGAACGGCCCCCTCACCGTGGTCGTGGACCGCACGAAGCTCGACGACCGCGCCGTGGCGGACCTGCACGCCCGCACGGCCCGGACCGAGGGCGTCGCCGGTCAGACCCAGGTCGTGACCTCCCCCGACGGCCGCCTGGACGTCTGGGACATCCAGCCGACCAGCGATCCCGCCGACGAGGCCACGACGCAGCTGATCGACCGTCTGCGCGAGGACGTGCTCCCCACGAAGGGCGTGGAGGTCACCGGCTTCACCGTGGTCCTGGCCGACATCTCCGCGATGCTGGCCGACCGCCTCTGGGTCGTCGTCGGCTTCGTCGTCGCGATGTCGATCGTCCTGTTGATGGTGATGTTCCGGTCGGTGATCGTGCCGCTCAAGGCGGCGGCGATGAACCTGCTGTCCGTCGCGGCGGCGTACGGCGTCATGACGATGGTGTTCCAGCACGGCTGGGGCTCGAGCCTGCTCGGCGTCGACCACGCCGTCCCGGTCTCGAGCTGGGTGCCGATCCTGATGTTCACCGTCCTGTTCGGCCTGTCGATGGACTACGAGGTGTTCCTGCTCTCGGCGGTCCGCGAGGACTGGCTGCGTACCGGCGACGCCCGTCGCAGCGTGGCCACCGGCCTCGCCTCCACCGGGCGGGTCATCTCGATGGCCGCCGCGATCATGGTCGCCGTCTTCCTCGGCTTCGCCACGGAGAGCGACCTCGTCGTGAAGATGCTCGGCGTCGGCCTGGCCGTCGCCATCGCCCTCGACGCGACGGTCGTCCGGCTGGTGCTCGTGCCGGCCACCATGACGATGCTCGGCCGCTGGAACTGGTGGTTCCCCGGTCGCCGCTCGTCCACCCCGCGGTCCGACGTGACCAAGACCCTCACCTACGTCTGAGAGAGAGAAGAACCATGAGCACCACTGCACCCACCACCTACCCCGACCAGCTGATGCTCCCGGGCGGCCAGGCGGCCGCTCCGGGAGGCCCGGTCGACATGATGATGATGTACGTCATGCACCACGGGTTCCGGCGCGACCTGACCCGGTTCGCGGCGGCGGCCGCGGCCACCCCGGTCGACGACCACCGCACGTGGCAGGCACTGGAGACCCGCTGGGCGAAGTTCGGCGCGATCCTGCACCATCACCACAGCGGTGAGGACGCCGGCATCTGGCCGTTCCTGCTGGAGCGCGCCGACGAGGACGAGCGGTCCACCCTCGAGGCGATGGAGGAGGAGCACTCCCACATCGACCCGCTGCTGACGGCGTGCGGAGAGGGTTTCGCCGAGCTCGCCGGCGACCGGGCTGGTCGCACGACCGCCGAGCTCGAGGACGTGCGGGCCGCCCTGCAGGTCCGGGTCGCCGCGACCCGTGACGCCCTGTCCCGGCACCTCCAGCACGAGGAGTCGGAGGCCATGGTCATCCTCCAGCGGCACATGTCGCAGGCGGACTGGGAGGAGATCGAGGAGACGCACTTCCGCGAGCCGGACGGCGACCTGACGATCGTCGACATGATCGGCTGGTGCGCCGAGGCCGTGCCGCCGAAGGAGCTCCGCGAGATCTTCGCGAAGGTAGGCCGTCCGTTCCAGGTCATCTGGTGGCTGACCCGCGGTCGGTTCAAGCGCCAGGAGCACCGGGCGTTCCGTTACGCGGGGGTCTAGAAGCCGTGACGTTCCCGCAGGTCGTCGAACCACTCGACGACCTGCGGGACGTCCCACGTCTCGCACAGCTCGAGGGCGGCCTCGGCGTGGGTCGTCGCCAGATCGGCCTCCCCGACGGCCGCGGCCGCCAGGGCCAGGTAGGCGTCGATGGGTCCGGAGCACGGCCCCGTGCCGGAGATGAGCATGGTTCCCTGCCAGGGCAGGAGCCGCTCGTAGACCTGCGCTGCGATGTCGGTCTCGCCGAACGCGAGCGCGATCTCCGCGCCGAGCGCCCAGTTCATCTCGGAGTACCAGGAGTCGCGCCCCACCTCGTACTCCACGCCGTCCCAGATCTCGCGGGCGGTGCCCGGGTCGCCCTTGCGGAGGAGCAGCACGACATAGGCCGCCCAGACCGGGACGTTCGCGATGCCGAGGTACGTCTCGACCAGCTCCGTCGGCGCCTCGACGTCGTTCCACAGCGGGGCGATGAGCAGCGCGCCGACCAGTCCGTCGGACTTGTGGGCCATCGAGATGACGTCGTCGAGCTCGCGCAGCCGTGCCGCGATGACCTCGTGGCGCTCCATGTCGCCGCGCAGCGCCGCCCAGGAGATCTCCAGCCCGAGGGTGGCCATCTCCAGGAAGTACATGCGCCGCGACCGGGCCTCGGTCTCGACGTCCAGCAGCTCGTCGTCGAGCCCGTCGATCTCGCCGAGCGCGCACCGTGCCGCGGCCAGCAGGAACCTGCCCACGAGGGCGGTGCGCTCGTCGCCGATCTCCTGCGCGAGCCGCACGGACTCCTCGGCCATCGCCACCCGCTCGTGGATGGTGCTCCGACGCCACGCCGAGACGTACGCGGACTGCAGCGCGTCGACGAGGAGAGCGGTGTCGCCGAGCCGGCGGGCGAGCGCGATCCCCTCCTCGACGAGGGCGTCGATCTCGTGCTCCATGCCCGCGTAGTACAGCTCGGCCGCGAGTCCCAGGAGCAGGCGGCACCGGATGGGTGAGTCGTCCCGCCCGACGGTCTCGAGCGCCTGCCGGATGGCCCGGACGACGTCCTCGTTGACCGTCCCGTACGTGCGGATCTGCCAGACGGCGCCCGCGTACTCGATCTCCGACGCCGCGACGAGAAGATCCGGGCGCCCGAGATCGGCGGCGATGGCGATCGCCTCGTCGGCCGCCGCGGTCATCTCGACCATCCGCGTGCTCCACCGGCAGGCCTCGGCGTACCCGACGAGCAGCTCGTACCGGTCCTCGCGCGTGCCCGTGGGGTCCTGCTCCAGCAGCGAGAGCGCCGACGCGAAGTGCGCCGCCGACTCCTCGCCGGCGTGGACGGCCATCGCCGCGCGGCCCGCCGCGGCCGCGGACCGCCAGGCCTTGTCGACGTGCCGGCTGCCGGCGGCGGCCCAGTGCCGGGCGATCTCGGCGGCGCGGTCCGCCGCGTCGGGGCGTGCCTCCAGGAGGGTCGCGAGCGTCGCGTGCATGCGCTCGCGGCGGGACGGGCCGAGCTCGCCGTAGACGGTGTCGCGGACGAGCGCGTGCCCGAACAGGAACCGGTCCGCGCCGAGATCCTGCACCAGGTCGATCGCCATCGCGGGCTCGAGCAGGTCGAGGGCGGTGGTCTCGGGGACCTCCAGCGCCGGGGCGAGCAGCTCCAGGTCGACGACGCGGCCGATCACCGCGCCGGCGGTCAGGGCGTCGCGGCTCGCCTCGGGCAGCTGGCGCACGCGCTGGCGGACGACGTCGGAGACGGTGCGCGGGGTGGAGCCGACCAGCTCGCCGAGCGGCTGGCCCTCGTCGCGGGCGAGCCGCGCGTACTCGATCAGGAAGAACGGGTTGCCCTCGGTGCGCTCGCGGGTCGCGGCGGCGGCCGCCTCGTCGACGCGGTCCCCGGCCACGGCCCGCAGGACGTCGAACGCCGCCTCCGTGCCCAGGCCGCTGAGCTCCACGTGCGTCGCGTGCCGGCGGGCGAGCGCCTCCGCCGCCTCGCCGAGCGCCGGGTTCGCGGTCTCCGATCCGCGACGCCAGGTGCACAGGACGAGCAGCCGGGCCAGGTCGAGGTGGGCGGCCAGGTGCCGGAGCACGCGGAGCGACGACGCGTCGGCCCAGTGGAGGTCCTCCAGCAGCAGCACGACGGGGTCCTGCTCGGCCCGGGCGACCAGGTCTGTGCGGATCCGTTCGGCCACGGCGAAGCGTGCCGCGTCGTGGTCGGCGTCCGGGGCGTCGGCGCCGAGGTCGGGGTCGCCCAGGGCCGTCCGCCACGGCCACAGGGGAGGGGCGTCCTCGTCGGGGGAGCACCGGCCGACGAGCACGGTGGCGCCGGCCGCGCGGGCGCGCAGGCCCAGCTCGGAGCTGATCCGCGACTTGCCCGCGCCGGGCTCGCCGACGATCGCCGCGAACGACGGCGTGCCCTGCCCGGCCGTCCGCAGCAGCTCCTCGAGCGTCTGCAGCTCGGCCTCGCGGCCCACGAACGGCCAGTCCGGGACGACGAGGTCGACCGGCGCGGACGGCGTCGCCGCGGCCGGCGCGGTCATCCCCTCCTGCTGGCGCAGGATCGCGGTCTGCGCCTCGCGCACGGCAGGCGACGGCTGGATCCCGAGGTCGCGGTCGAGGGTCTTGCGCAGCCGCTCGAGCGCGGCCAGCGCGTCGGCCTGTCGACCGACCCGGTTCAGCGCGACGGCGAGCAGGACCCAGAGGCGCTCGCGCAGCGGGTGCTCGGCGACGAGCGCCTCCAGCTCGCCGACCGCGACGGCCGACTGGCCGGCCGCGACGAGCAGCGTCGCGCGGTCCTCGAGCGCCTGGACGCGCAGCTCCGCGAGGCGCGACCGCTCGGCCTGCACGAGATCCTCGCCCACGACGTCCGCGTACGGGTCGCCACGCCACAGCGCGAGCGCGGCGTCGAGCTCGGCGAGCCGGCTCGCCGCCGCCGCCGGGTCACCGGCCGTGGGGGCGATGTCCTGCGCCAGCGTGCCGAGCGCCGCGTGCACGGCCGAGACCCGCTCGGTGAACTCGACCGAGTCCAGCTGCACGTCCTGCAGCTGGTACCCGGCGTCGGAGCTGGTGACGAAGCGCGACGCCGCCCGCGGTGCGAGCTCCGGCTCGAGCGTCCGACGCACGACCGACAGGTAGGTGTGCAGGGTGGCGTGGGCGCTCTCCGGCGCGTCCGGTCCCCAAAGCGCCTCCACCAGCACGTCCGCGCTGACCGGCCGGCCGGGGTGCAGCGCGAGGGCGGCGAGCAGCGCCCGATGCTTGGCCGCCTTCAGCGGGATGGCCCGCTCCGGGTCGGACGGGTCCCGCACCACGGCAGGACCGAGGACTCCGACCCACATGGGGGGAGCATAGTTTCGGCGAGCACCGGCCCACCGAGAATTCCGAAGAACCCCTGTTCTCGGGATCAAAACGCCCGTCCCACGCGTTGGATACAGTGCAAGCAGCGACTTCGCAGTGGAGTCCACGTCCCTGGAGGGAACGATGCAGAGCAAGAACCCGGTCTTCGCAAGAAGCGAGGAGTTCAACGGTCGTGCCGCCCAGACCACCTACAGCGACCCGTCGCAGTGGCAGGTCGACCTGAGCGGTGGCGGCTCGCCCACGCACACCGAGCGCGGCACCGGCCGCATGACGATCGACACCGTGGTCGAGAAGACCGCCATCACGCTCGGCGTGCTCATCGCCGCCGCAGCCGTCGCGTGGCTCGTCATCGGCGAGACGCTCAGCCCGGATCGTGAGGTCCAGGACACCGCGGTGCAGACGGCCTACACGCTGACCCTGGTCGGCGGCCTCGGCGGCTTCGTCCTGTCGATGGTGAACTCGTTCAAGAAGGTCGTCAGCCCGGCGCTCGTCATCGCGTACGCCGCCCTGGAGGGCCTGTTCGTCGGCGCCTTCTCCAAGGTCGTCGTGTCGTTCATGGCCAACGGCGACGTCTCGATCGTCTTCGGCGCGGTGCTCGGCACCCTGGCCGCGTTCGGCGGCACCCTTGCCGCGTACAAGTTCTTCGACATCCAGGTCGGCGACCGGTTCCGAAAGATCGTCGTCGCCTCGATGTTCGGCTTCGTCGCCGTCTCGCTGCTGGACTTCGTGCTGCACCTGTTCGGCAGCAGCTTCGGGTTCAACGGCTTTGGCACCATGGGCCTGATCTCGAGCTTCATCGGCGTCGTGATCGCGGTGTTCATGCTGATCCTCGACTTCGACTACGTCGAGCGCGGCGTGGCCGCCGGGATCCCGGAGCGCGAGTCGTGGCGCGCGGCCTTCGGCCTCACCGTCACCCTCGTCTGGCTGTACATCGAGATCCTGCGCATCCTGGCGATCTTCTACAACAACGACTGACGACGCACGACCCGACGTGGACGCCCGGTTCCCACGGACCGGGCGTTCACTCGTCTTCGGGGTCAGCTCGCGCGACGTCGACGCAGCGCGGTGGCCCAGCGGCCGTCGCGGGTGACCTCGGTGCCGGCGTGGCGGCCGGCGTGCTGCGCGGCCTCGTCGAGCCGCAGCAGGTCGCGGGAGCTGGTGCCCGCCGCCCCCTCGCGGGAGTGCTCCCGCAGCGCCGCTGCCATCGACGGCACGAGGACCGAGACCATGTTGGCGTAGCCCGTCTCGGACGGGTGGAAGCGGTCCAGCCCGAACATCACGTCGTACTTCTCGTCGAAGACCGGACCGAGCAGGTCGCCGAGCGAGACCGCGCGGCCGCCGGCGGCCACGACGGCCATCGTCTGGCGACGCGCGAGCGCCCGGCTCCGGCGGCGGGCGACGAAGCGCAGCGGCTGGGGGATGGGCCGGACGGTGCCGAGGTCGGGGCAGGTGCCCACGACGACCTCGCAGTCGGCCGCGACGAGGCGGCGGACCGACGATCCGAGCAGCCGGGACGACACGTACGACGGCACCTGGTGGGTGACGTCGTTGGTGCCGATGACGATGACCGCGACGTCAGGCTCGTGCTCCAGGCCGAGGTCGATCTGCTCGCGGAGGTCGTTCGTCTGGGCGCCGACGACCGCCAGGCTCTTCACGTCGACCGGGGCGTCCATCACGTGGGCGAGGCCGATGCCGATCATGGCCGGTGGTGTGGCGTCGGCCGTGGTCATGCCGTAGCCGACCGCGGCGGAGTCGCCGAGCACGAGGCAGCGGATGGGGCGGCCGCCGAGGTCGTCGCCGTAGACGCCGTCGGCCGACGGCGGGCGGTCGTCGGTCATGCCGATCGCCCGACGCGCCACGAGGCTCTCGCCGAAGAGCATCCCCTGGTAGCCGAGCAGTGCCGCACCGGCACCGACGGCAGCCGTGGCGGCCCGCCTGGGAAGAGGACGCATGCCCCAATTTTAGTGGGCACCCCCTCCTAGGATGGCCCCGTGCCCGTCGACCTGCCCAACCTCCGCGACGTCGGTGGCCTGACCACGCACGACGGCCGGCCCATCCGCCGCGGCGTCCTGTTGCGCAGCGCCCTCCCGGCGCCCGACGACCTCGTGCCCGACGACGTGCACTGGCCGCCGGCCGTGGTCATCGACCTGCGCTCGGAGATCGAGCACGGCGACGGTCACCCGCTGCAGGACCTCTGCCCGCGCGTCATCAACCTGCCGCTGCTGTCCTCGCTCGCACCCGGCCGGCAGGACATCGACACGCTGAAGACGCTGTACCAGATGGTCGTGGAGGACGCGGCCGAGATGCTCGTCGACCTCGTCCACGAGGTCGCCGACGCCGACGGCCCCACCCTCGTCCACTGCGCCGCCGGCAAGGACCGCACTGGCGTCGGCGTCGCGCTGGTGCTCCGGCTGGTCGACGTCACGCACGAGGAGGTGCTCGCCGACTACGTCCTCACCGACCACGCGCGCGAGGCCATCGACATCCGGCTGCGGCGCGACGACATCCACCCGTCGTACCCGGTGTCGTTCTACCTCGTCGCTCCCGACGCCATCCAGGCCGTCCTCGACCACTGGGACGCCCACCCCGGCGGCACCTACGGCTGGTTCACGGAGGCCGGAGGCGATCCCGCACGCGTCGAACGCCTGCGGGACCGCCTGCTCGGCTGAGCGTCAACCCAGGGCGGCGAACGGTGCGGCCGCGCCGTAGATCTTGTACAGCGCGAACGGTCCGGCCCCGGCCGTCTGGCACCGGTCGTCGAAGAGCTTCGTGGCGCGCGCGTCGGACATGCCGGCGCCGTAGCCCATCGCCTTCGTGCCGTCCACCCGGCCGGTCGCGAAGCCGCGGATGCGCTGCACCATGCCGAGCTGATGTGCCTTGTCGGCCTTGCGCCACCAGCTGCACGTGAACGTGCCCAGCGGACCCTCGGTGGGGATCGCCTTCTTGCTCTGCAGCAGCGTCGGCAGCGACTCCACGAGCCCGGTGACGCGTCCGAGCACGCGCCGCAGACCGCTCTCGTAGGGCGCGCACAAGCGGTCGGAGAGACCGGACGCGCAGATGGACGCGAACGACTTGTTCTGCAGCGTCGTGTCGGCGGTCAGCGCCTTGCCGGACGTGGGCGGGGGCGGCGTCTTGGTCCAGTTGCAGCCGACCTTGCTGCCCGCCGGGTAGCCGGCCAGCGTGAAGCCGGCGAAGCAGGCCACCAGCTCGACCTCGTTCTTGATGTTGCCCAGGCCGATGCTCAGCTGCGGCTTGGTGCCGTTGAGGCAGCCGGGCAGGTGGCCCGGGGAGCTCGTGACCTTCTTGCCCGGGGCGGCGGAGTTGTCCCACCAGCAGTTGCCGGTGGTCAGCGGGAACGCGTCCCACCAGAAGTCCAGGCCGTTCGGCTTCACCGCGCCGTTCCGGTCCACGCCCATCGTGTTGCCGTGGAACGTGTTGTCGTACGACGTGGAGATGCCGAGCAGCGAGCAGCCGGGCACGGGGGTGTCGCTGCCCAGCGGCGGCGGGCCGCACACCAGGGCGTCCGGCACGGCGAACAGCATCACGCCACGACGCCAGTTGTCGTAGAAGTGGTTGTTCTTGACCTCGTTGGCGTTGCCGCCGGCCAGCCACAGGCCCGTGCCGACGGGGGCCGCGATGAACGGGTCGACGTCCGAGCCGGGCAGGAACGGGTTGAAGTTGTTGCTGTAGAAGTTGTTGTCCTCGATCACGTTGCCGTGCTGCGGGAACCCGGGGTGACCGGGGGCCGTGAACACGTCCGTGGTGAAGCCGAGGGCGTTGTCGTAGAAGTTGTTCTGGTAGATCAGCGTGCCGTGGCTGTCCGTGCCGGAGAAGCCGCCGGTGTTGTGGTGGCTGTCGCACCAGCGGATCACCTGGCTGTACCGGTACTTCGGGTAGAACGGCAGGTACCGGTCGTCGGTGGAGTCCGCGCCGGAGCCGGGGTAGAGGCCGGAGTCGCCGTTGCCGGCGGCGTCGCAGTTCTGGATGACGCCGTGGTCCTCGACGAACGTCAGGACGCCGTAGCCGCCCGCGTAGTACGTCTTGAACCGGTCGAACAGGTAGCCGTCGGTCTCCATGACGTAGATGTCGTGCTCGAACGCGTGCCGCACGGTGACGTTGCGCAGCACGAACCCGTCGGCCCGGTCGACGAAGATGCCGACGTGCTTCGCGTGGCCGACGGCAGAGGGTCCGCCGTTGCCCGCGGTCTCGTCGCCCGCCTCGACGATCACGTCGTCGGCGCTGACGCCGGAGCCCTCGAGCTGCATGTTGCAGCGGATGCACGGGCCCGGGTTCGGGACGCCGTGGCGGTCCTCGTGCGGCGTCGACGGCAGCGGACCGGTGTCCGGGCCACGGCCGATCACCGCGACGAGGTTCGCGTCGTTGGGGCAGTGCAGCTGGTAGTCGTGGCTCAGGGCGCCGGGGTCGCCGCTGTCGGCGGGCACCTTGTACTGCTCGCAGGCCGGGTCGAGCGTCGGCTTCGCCCGCGACGTCTCCTCCTTGTACAGGCCGGGCATCACCACGACGCGGTCGTTGTTGCCGGAGTCCGTGACCGCCTTCTGGATCTCGTGGTAGTCGCACTTCGCGAACAGGTCCTCGTTGATGTCGAGGAGCTTCGTCGCCTCGGCCGCGCTGAAGGTGCGGTGGTCCGTGGGCCGGATGTCGTAGCCCTTGTCGCGCGCCGTCGCGATGGAGGCCTTCAGCCGGTCGAGCGAGTCCTCCTTGCAGACCACGCGCGTGGTGCCCTTCGCGTCGTCGTCGAGGGCCGACGCCAGCGATCGCGCCGTGGGAACCTCGCCGCCGGCGCACGGCGAGACCGTGCAGTCGGGTTTCGGGTCCGGCCAGTATGACGGTCGTTCGACGTGGGCCTGAGCCGCCATCGCAGGGAGCAGAACTGCCACCAACGGCACGACGACGAGCATGACGACACGGCGCATGAAGCACTCCATCCAGTTGTCCGGGACAACAACGAGAACGAGTTTCACCTAAAGTCGGTTATGCGTAAAGGCTCAGGTTTCTCTCAGGCTCCGAGCTCGGCCAGGGCCGGACCGGCCAGCCGATAGCCGAGACCGTCGTCCAACGGCTCGGCGCCGAGGCTGTCGTAGAAGGCGATCGACGGCGTGTTCCAGCGCAGGACGTCCCACTCGAGACGGGTCCAGCCGCGGTCGAGGGCGATGCGCGCGAGGGCCACCAGCAGGTCGCGGCCGAGGCCCGAGCCGCGATGCTCCCCGGCGACGTAGAGGTCCTCGAGGTGGATGCCCGGGACGCCCTCCCAGGTGGAGAACGTGCGGTACCAGACGGCGAACCCGGCCGGTACGCCGTCGACCTCCGCGATCAGGGCGGCCGCGGCGGGGTCGTCGCCGAACAGCGCCACGGCCAGCTGGTCGGGCGTCGCACGAACCTGGTCGAGCTTGCGCTGGTGCTCCGCCAGATCGCGGACCATCCGCACGATGGCGTCCACGTCGTCCGGCGTCGCGACCCGGATGCGCTCAGGAAGGACCATGGGCCGACCCTATGCGCGTAGCCTGACGCCATGCCCGGAGACCGCGTGCTCGAACCACGCGAGGTGCCGCTCGGCGGCGTCCGGGGCCTCAGCGTCCACCGCACCCTGCCGCACCGGGACCTCCCGACGGTCGGGGCCTGGTGCTTCGTCGACCACTTCGGCCCGACGCGCGAGCCGATGACCGTGCTGCCGCATCCGCACACCGGGCTGCAGACCGTCACCTGGCCGCTGGCCGGCGACATCCGGCACCGCGACAACCTCGGCAGCGACGTCGTGCTCAAGCCGGGCGAGCTCAACCTGATGACGTCGGGCGCCGGCGTCTCGCACTCGGAGTTCTCGAGCGAGACCACCCTGATGCACGGCATCCAGCTCTGGGTCGCGCTGCCCGACGACGCGCGGCACGGGCCGGCCGGCTTCGAGCACCACCCCGACCTGCCCCGCACGGGCGGCGACGGCTGGTCCGCCATCGTGCTGGTGGGGGAGCTCGACGGAGCCGCCTCGCCCGCCACCACCTACTCACCGCTGGTCGGCGCCGAGCTGACGGTTCGACCGGACGTGACGGCCACCGTCCCGCTGCGCGGCGACTTCGAGCACGCGGTGCTCGCGGTCGACGGCCCGGTTCGCGTCGGCGGCCAGGACCTCGATCACCGGCAGATGCAGTACCTCGCGCCAGGCCGGGACACCGTCGAGCTCGAGGTGGCGCGCGACAGCACCGTCCTGCTGATCGGCGGGGAGCCGTTCCAGGAGTCCATCGTCATGTGGTGGAACTTCATCGGACGCACGCACGAGGACATCGCCGAGGCGCGTGAGGACTGGGAGGCCGGCAGCGACCGCTTCGGCCAGGTCGCGGGGCACGACGGCCAGGTCATCCCCGCTCCGCCGCTGCCGGGCGTGCGGCTCCGACCACGTCATCGACGCGACTGACCCGATGGGGTACCGTCGTTCCAGATACCGCTGGTATCCGAAACGAGAGGACCCCCCATGACGCACTTCACCGGCAAGGTCGCCGTCGTCACCGGCGCCGCCTCCGGCATCGGCCGCGCGCTGGCTGTCGAGCTCGGCCGCCGTGGAGCCAAGGTCGCGATCTGCGACGTCGACACCGACGGACTGGCCGAGACCCAGCGCCTGGTCGCCGCCACGGGTGCTGACGTGAAGTCGGACCGCCTGGACGTCGCCGAGCGGGAGCAGGTGCTCGTGTACGCCGACGCGGTGAAGGAGCACTTCGGGCGCGTCAACCTCGTCTTCAACAACGCCGGCATCGCGTTCACCGGCAACGTCGACGAGATGGGCTTCAAGGACATCGAGCGGATCATGGACGTCGACTTCTGGGGCGTCGTGAACGGGACGAAGGCCTTCCTGCCGGCGCTGATCGAGTCCGGCGACGGCCACGTCGTCAACATCTCCAGCGTGTTCGGCCTCTTCGCGATGCCGACCCAGAGCGCCTACAACGCCGCCAAGTTCGCCGTGCGCGGGTTCACCGAGTCGCTGCGCCAGGAGATGCTGCTGTCGGACCATCGCGTCAAGGTCACCTGCGTGCACCCGGGCGGCATCAAGACCAACATCGCTCGCAACGCCGGCGCCGCCGAGAGCCGCGACCAGAAGGAGCTGGCCCACAGCTTCGACAAGCTGGCCCGCACGAGCCCGGAGAAGGCGGCGAAGATCATCCTGCGCGGCGTCGAGAGGGGCAAGGCTCGCGTCCTCGTCGGCATGGACGCGGTGATGTTCGACAAGATCATCCGCATCACCGGCCCGGGGTACCAGCGGCTGTTCGCGCGGGTCGGCCACCGCTCCGGGCTCTGACGCTGCCGTGAAGAACGACTGGTCCGGCCAGACGCTCCCGCACCCTGCGGGACGTCGTCGCGTGGTTGGCGATGTCGCCGGAGTCGATCGGGCACGGCCCCTGCAGAGCACGATGGATCGCGTCCAGGGGCTCGGACCGCTCGTCGAGATGCAGGTCTTCGGGCAGAAGTTCGTGTTCGTCACCGGCGCCGGGCTCGCCGCGGAGCTGTGCGACGAGCAGCGGTTCCACAAGGGGCTCTCTCCGGCGCTCGAGGCGTTGCGCGAGTTCGCCGGCGACGGCCTGTTCACGGCCCGCGACGACGAGATCAACTGGAAGCTCGCGCACGAGCTGCTGATGCCCGCCTTCACGAAGGAGGCGATGCAGCGCTACCACCCGACGATGCTCGAGACCGTGCGCGAGCTCTTCGCGATGTGGGACGCGCAGGACGGACCGGTCGACGTCTCCGTCGGCATGACGAAGCTGACGATGGAGACGCTCAGCCGGGCCGCGTTCAGCCACGACTTCGGGTCGTTGACGCAGCAGGAGGTGCACCCGTTCATCCCGGCGATGATCGCCGCACTCTCGGCGGGCCAGCGGATCGGATCGCTCAACGCGATGCCGGGCGCGTCGGTGTTCGCGAAGCGGGTGCGGGCGCGGAACCAGCACCACCAGGACTACGTCGACTCGATGCTCGACGGGATCATCGCGGAGCGTCGCGCTGGTGAGGTGGATGACCGCGACCTCCTGGGCATCATGCTCGGCTCGGAGCTGGACGACCTGAACATCCGGTACCAGATCCTCACGTTCCTGGTCGCCGGCCACGAGACGACGTCGGGCGCGCTCTCGTTCGCGCTGTACTACTTGTCGCGGCACCCCGAGGCCCTGGCGCGTGCCCAGGCCGAGACGGACGTCGTGCTCGGCCCGGACCGCGACGCCGAGCCGACGTACGAGCAGGTCGCGAAGCTGCGCTCCGTGCGGCGGGTGCTCGACGAGGCGCTGCGGCTCTGGCCGACGGCGCCGGCGTTCACCCGCAGCCCACGTGAGACGACCGAGCTGTCGACCGGTCACACGATGCGGCCGGAGGACTGGGCGATCGTGCTGCTGCCGATGGTCCACCGCGACCCGGAGGTCTGGGGCGACGACGCGGACGAGTTCGACCCCGACCGCTTCCTGCCCGAGCGCTCGCGCGGCCGCGCCCCGCACGCCTACAAGCCGTTCGGCACGGGGATGCGCTCGTGCATCGGGCGGCAGTTCGCGCTGCACGAGGCCGTGCTGGTGCTGGCGCGGCTGCTGCACCGCTACGACCTGAGCGGCGACCCCGACTACGCGCTGCGGATCTCCGAGCGCCTCACCCTCATGCCGGAGGGCTTCGAGCTCTCCTTGCGTCCTCGCACCCGCACGACAGGAGAAACCCCATGGCCAGAAACCTCGAGCTCCGGGGCGCCCGCACGCTCGTGACCGGCGCCACCGGTGGACTCGGCCAGGCGATCGCCCGCCGGCTGGCCGCCGAAGGGGCGGAGCTGGTGCTCACCGGCCGCCGCATCGACGTGCTGGAGCCGCTCGCCGCCGAGCTGGGCGCCCGCACCGTCGCGGCCGACCTGGCCGACCTCGCCGAGGTCGACCGGCTGATGGCGGAGGCCGGTCCGCTCGACCTGCTGGTGGCGAACGCCGCGCTGCCGACGTCGGGCCACCTGCTGGAGTACACGCCCGAGCAGGTCGAGCGCGCCTTGACCGTCAACCTGCACGCGCCGATCGCGCTGACCCGCACCGCCGCGGAGGGCATGGTCGAGCGCGGCCGCGGGCACGTGGTCCTGATCGGCTCGGTATCCGGCAAGGTCGCGTCGGTCTCGTCGTCGCTCTACAACGCGACGAAGTTCGGGCTGCGCGGCTTCGCACTCGGCTTCCGCCAGGACGTCGCCCAGCACGGCGTGGGGGTGTCCGTGGTCGAGCCGGGGTTCGTGCGCGACGCCGGCATGTTCGTCGAGGGCGGCGGGAAGCTGCCGCCGGGCATGCGGACCGTGACGCCCGAGGCTGTGGCCGCCGGCGTCGTGAAGGCCGTGCGCCGGAACAAGCCCGAGGTCGTGGTGGCCCCGGCCGAGCTGCGCGCCGGTGCCGCGGTCGGCTCCGTGCTGGCGGGCGTGTCCGAGAAGCTGCAGAAGGCCGGTGGCGGAGCGAAGGTCGCGGCGACGCTGGCCGAGGGTCAGAAGGACAAGCGCTAGCGCCCGGAGAGCGAGAACTCGACGGCGAACTGGGCGAGATCGTGCTCCGCCCACGAAATCTCGTCGAGTGGAGGTGAGTGACTGGTCGTCTCGACCGGTATCTCACGTCCGGATGGGAGGACCCATCTCAGGACGCCGTGGCCTTTCATGCCGTGGTGCCGTCGGTGCAGTGGCCAGAGGTTGAACCCGGCTGTGGGTCCTTCGGGGTGTGGTTCTCGATGATCGATGTCGCACTGGTCGGCTGGTGTGGTGCAGCCGGGGGCCTGGCAGACGCCATCTCTGAAGACGATGGCCTTCTTGAGGATCTCGGGGGCGAACCGGCCGAGGTAGGTGTGGTCCAGGGTGTGGCCGGCGCCATCGGTGATGATCCGGTGCCAGAGCGTGTTGCCGGTGGCGACTAGGTCGGTGATCCAGGCGGCCGGGATGACCCAGTCTCCGTCGGCGGAGATGATCGGGTCGTCGTTCACGCCGGCGAGGGAGGCGGCGGGGATGGTGACGGCGATGTCGGCGTGGATCGCGGGCTCGCCGGCTTCGTTGGTGGTGAGCCAGGCGGCAAGGAGGTCGGCACGGCGCTGCTGGAGGGTGCGGGGGTCGTCGGCGCCGAGAGCCTTGGCTTCCTTGATCAACCGCTTGTCGATCGCCGCCAGGAGATAAGACGGCAGCTTGGCGTCGAGGAACCCCATGCCGTCGTCGCCGTGGAAGGCGTCGACCCGGCGCGTCTTCCGTTCGTCCTCGGCGCGCTTCTCGTGCTCGTCGGGCTCGACGCGGGCGATGAACCGGCGCACCCACTGCCGCAGCTGGGCGGTGGTGTGGGTCTCGGCGTACGTCACGACCCGCTGATCGAGCCGCACGATCGACGCGTCGCGCTTCAGCTTGTCGATCCCGTCGGAGATGATCTGGACCCGGGCGGCGTCGATCCGGCCCTTGCGGAACGCCAGCCACGTCATCGGTGCCTTCTCACGGACGCGACGGGTGACAGCCAACCGGCGGTGCACCTGCCCCTCGGACAGGCCCGTCGCGGTGCCGATCTCCATCGGGATCATGGCGATGTTCGCCTGCTTCGCCAACGGCGACAGGTCGGTGGCGTCGACCCGGGCTTCCTCGTCGATCGAGTACTGGAGCATCCCGGCCCACTCGGCTGCCTCGGCGGCCGCTCGAGACCGGGCCAGCTCGGCGAGTCGGTCGGTCTCGATCATGTGTTCGATTGTATCGCACAGCAACGGCGTTGCGCAAGGGCCGGAAGGGAGATTTTGCCCCGAAATTGCAGGAATTTCCTCCGTCTACCCGAGTTGAGTGCGCCCGGCGTCGTCGATGGGCCAGCCGGGGTTGTGGGCGACCTCCCACACGTGGCCGTCCGGGTCGGCGAGGTAGCCGGAGTAGCCTCCCCACGGCGTCGCCTCGGGCGCCTTGACGACCGAGCCGCCGGCGGCGACGAACTCGTCGACCACGGCGTCGACCTCCTCGCGACTTCGTCCGTTGAACCCGAGCGCCGCGCCGCTGAAGGTAGCTCCGCTGTCCGCGATGCCGGCGTCGGCGACCAGCTCGGCGCGCGCCCACAGCGCCAGGATCATCCCGGGCAGCTGGTAGAACGCCACCTCGTCCTCGGTGTTGCCCCGCGTCCAGCCGAGGCCGTCCTCGTAGAACGCTCGTGAGCGCGCCAGGTCCGCGACGCCGAGCGTGATCAGGCTGAGTCGTTGGTCCATCTCACGAACGTAACCCCAGGGCGACGTCGACGGCCTCCTGCGGTGTGGCGGCCGTGCGGACCCCGTCGACGGTGAGTCCGCCGTCAAGGACGACGACCGTCCGTCCCAGGGTCTTGGCCAGCGCGACCTCGGCGAGCGTGCCCCACTCTCCGCCCACGGCGATGACCGCGTCGCCCGACGCCGCGACGGCGAGGTTGCGGCCGTGCCCGATCCCGGTGACGACGACATGGTCGGCCCACGGGTTCGCGTCCTCGCGACGCTCGCCCGGCACGATCGCGATCGTCGTCCCACCGACTGACTTCGCGCCGCGATGCGCCGCCGCCATCACCTCGCCGAGCCCGCCGGTCACGACCGTGCACCCGGCTTCCGCGAGCAGCCGCCCGACCTCCTCGGCCGCGGCTTCCCACTCCGCGCCGCTGCCGATCACCGAGATCTGACGTGCCATGCCGATCAGCATCACACGTTCGCGGAGCCGGATCAGGGTGGAGGGCGTACGGTGGGGGAGTCGGTTGACACAACAGCGGACACCCTTCGACGTCCAGGCAGTCAGCCGATGTTCACCACTCCCAAGTCCCCGCACTGGTCCGTCGACGTGTACCGCGTCAGCGACCGCGAGCACCAGCAACGCGTGCTCGCCACCTTCCGCGCCGAGTGTCGTCCGGCCGTCACCGCCCTGGGCACCCAGGACGCGACGTCGTGGTTCGTCATGATCGAGACCAGCTCCACCGAGGACCGGCTGTGGTCACGCCTGACCGTCATGGCGCACGACGCCATGGCAAGCCGGTCGTACTCGTTCGGACAGCCCCCGCTGTTCGGCCCCGTCCTCGCCTAGCCGCGCACACGTCGTGGCCGCCCGGTCCGTCCCTAGAGTGGTCCCATGACACGGTCGATGCACGAGCGGATGGTGGCGGGCGAGCAGTACATTGCCGACGACCCGGAGATCTCCGAGCGGCAGGCGGCGGGCCAGGAGCTGATGGAGGCGTACAACGCCACGTCGGTCCGCGACCGGGACGAGCGAAGCCGGCTGCTCCGGCAGCTGCTCGGCTCGATCGGCGAGGACACCGCGATCCGCCCGCCGTTCTACGTCGACTACGGCGCGAACATCACCATCGGCGCGCGCACGTTCGCCAACTACGGGCTGATGGCGCTGGACGTCGCGACGATCACGATCGGCGACGACGTGCAGATCGGCCCGAACGTCCAGCTGCTCACCCCGACGCACCCGCTGGAGCCGGGGCCGCGGCGCGACAAGTGGGAGTCGGCCCAGCCGATCGTGATCGAGGACAACGTCTGGCTCGGCGGTGGCGTGATCGTCCTGCCCGGCGTGACCATCGGCGCGAACACCGTCGTGGGCTCCGGCGCCGTGGTCACCCGCGACCTCCCACCGAACGTCCTCGCGGTCGGCAACCCCGCGCGCGTGATCCGCGAGCTGACATGACGACGGCCCCGCCGAGAGGGCGGGGCCGTGTCAGTGGTGCCGAGCTCAGCTGCGCGTGATCTCGATGCGCTTCGGCTCGGTGCCGGCGTAGACGCCCGCGACGCGGACGCTCAGGATCCCGTCGGTGTACGACGCGCTGATCGCGTCGGCGTCGACCTGCGACGGCAGCGTGAAGCTGCGCTTGAACGATCCGTAGCGGATCTCGCGGGCGCGGCGCTGCTCGTCGGCGCGCTCGTCGCGGCGCTCGCCGCTGATGACGAGGCGGCCCTCGACGATCTCGACGCTCACGTCGTTCTCGACGTCGACGCCGGGAAGCTCGACGCGGACGACCGCGTCGTCGCCGTCGCGGACGGTCTCGACGGCCGGGCTGAAGCCCGTGGTCTGGGCGGTGCTGCCGAACGCGGAGCGGACGAGGGTGTCGAAGTCGGCGAAGAACGGGTCACGCCGGGTGTAGCGGGTGAGAGTGGTCATGAGTGCTCCTCTGAGGTACCAGTCCGGTCACCACGACCGGTTCACCCAGTTCAACTTGAGTCGACCCGACTCAATTCCGGGTCCTCGTTCGCCGGTGGCGAACAGCATCAGTGCAGGTCAAGTCCTGCTGCTTCGGCGACGGTCCGGTACTCCGCCGCGAGCGACGTGGGCGTCGCGTGCGCGTTCAACCCGCTCGGGTTCGAGACCACCCACAGCTCGGCGTCGCCGATGCCCTCGGGCTGGCGCCCGGCCTTGGCCTTCTTGTCGCCGAACGCGACCCGGTACGCGGTGATCCCGAGGACGGCGACGACGCGCGGACGATGCTCGGCCACGAACCGCTCCACCCGCTCGCGACCGCCGCGGACCTCGTCGTCGGACAGCTCGTCCGCCCGGGCCGTCGGCCGGGCCACCAGGTTGGTGATGGCGACGCCGCGCTGCACGAGCGCGGGCGCCGCGTCCGCCGGCGTCAGCGCGTCAGCGGGCAGGATCCCGGCCGCCCGCAGCGCCGGGTAGAAGCGGTTGCCCGGGTGCGCGAAGTGGAAGCCGGTCTCCGAGCTCAGGATGCTCGGGTTGATCCCGACGATCACCAGCCGCACGTCCGGGCCGACGAGGTCGGGGACCGGGGGCAGCGTGCTCACGGCGTCCATCTGACCACGGGCGGGATGCGGTGTCCCGTCGGGTGATCGACGATGGACGGGATGTCGAACCCACGGCCCGTCGTCGTGATGGGGGTCTCCGGCTCCGGCAAGTCCGTCGTCGGTGCCGCGCTCGCCCAACGCCTGCGCGTGCCGTTCGCCGACGCCGACGACTTCCACCCGCAGGCCAACATCGACAAGATGGCCGCCGGCCACCCACTCGACGACGACGACCGGCGACCCTGGCTCGACGTGATCGGCCGCTGGCTCGAGGAGCACGCGGACGGCGGGGTCGTGAGCTGCTCGGCCCTCAAGCGGACGTACCGCGACCAGCTGCGCAGCCACTTCGCGGACCTCCAGCTCGTCCACCTGAGCGGCGACCGTGACCTCATCGCGCGCCGGCAGGCGAGCCGGCCCGGCCACTTCATGCCGCCCGCGCTGCTGGACTCCCAGTTCGACACCCTCGAGCCGCTCGAGCCCGACGAGGACGGCTTCGTCATCGACGTCGGCCAGAGCGTCGACGACATCGTCCAGGAGTACGTCGACCGCACGAGAACGGAGACCTGATGTCCATCCTGTCCGCCGCCCTGCCCATGGACGACGTCGTCAAGCCGGTCGCGGACGGGTGGCAGCTCGTCGTCGCCGCGCTCGTCGGCATCGCGCTGATCGTCGTGCTGATCACGGCGGCCAAGGTGCACCCGTTCCTCGGCCTCATCCTCGGCGGTCTGACGGTCGGCATCGTCGCCGGCCAGAACGTCAACGACGTGATCGCGTCGTTCTCCACCGGGTTCGGCGACACGGCCGCCGGCGTCGGCATCCTGATCGCCCTCGGCGCGATGTTCGCGAAGCTCCTCGCCGACTCCGGCGGCGCGGACCAGATCGTCGACACGATCGTCGGCCGCGCCTCGACCGCCGGGCTGCCGTGGGCGATGGCGCTGGTCGGCGCGATCATCGGCCTGCCGATGTTCTTCGAGATCGGTCTGGTCCTGCTGATGCCGGTCATCTACCTCGTCGCGCGGCGGGCCCAGGTCTCGCTGATCACGGTGGGCATCCCGGCGCTGGCCGGTCTGTCCGCCATGCACGGGCTCGTGCCTCCGCACCCCGGCCCCCTGACCGCGATCGACTACCTCCACGCCGACCTCGGCGTCACCCTCGCACTGGGCGTCCTGGTGGCCGTCCCGACGGTGGTCGTCGCCGGGCCGCTCTTCGGGCGCATCGCCGGACGCTGGGTGGACGTGGCGCCGCCGCACACGTTCGACGCCTCCGACCGCGACGAGTCGGCGCAGCGGCCGTCGTTCGGCATCACGTTGTTCAGCGTCCTGCTGCCCGTGGTGCTGATGCTCGGCAAGGCGCTCGTCGACATCCTCATCGACGACGAGGAGCAGACCTTCCGTCAGGTCCTCGACGTCCTGGGCACCCCGTTGATCGCCCTGCTGATCGCCGTGCTCGTGGCGATGTACACACTCGGGATCCACGCCGGGATGGAGCGCAAGGACGTCGCCGCGTCCGTCGAGGCCGGTCTGCCGCCGATCGCCGGCATCCTGCTGATCGTGGCCGCCGGCGGCGGGTTCAAGCAGGTGCTCGTCGACACCGGCGTCGGCACCGTGCTGGCCGACTGGGCCAAGGACGCCGACATCTCGGTGCTGCTGCTCGCCTGGGTGCTGGCCGTGCTCATCCGACTGGCCACCGGCTCGGCCACCGTCGCCACCATCACGGCGTCGTCGCTGATGATCGAGCTGGTCGACGGGCTCAGCACCGGCGAGACGTCGCTCGTGGTGCTGGCCGTCGGCTCCGGGTCGGTGTTCTTCTCGCACGTCAACGACGCCGGGTTCTGGCTGGTGAAGGAGTACTTCGGGATGTCCGTCGGTCAGACCATCAAGAGCTGGTCGCTGATGGAGACGGTGCTGTCGGTCACCGGCCTGGTGTTCGTGCTGCTGCTCGGGATCGTCATCTGACGACCCCGAGCCACGGGATCACGCGTAGCTGACGCCCGTGGCGTGCAGCGGGCAGTAGCCGTACGGGTTCTTCACCAGGTACTGCTGGTGGTAGTCCTCGGCGTAGTAGTACTCGCCGAGCGGCAGGATGCTCGTGGTGATGGTGCCGTAGCCGGCCGCCGTCATCCGCTCCTGGTAGTGCGCCTTGGACTCCTCGGCCAGCTTCTGCTGCTCCTCGGTGGTCGTCAGGATGATCGAGCGGTACTGCGAGCCGCGGTCGTTGCCCTGGCGCATGCCCTGCGTGGGGTCGTGGTTCTCCCAGAACACCTCGAGGATGCGGCTGAACGGCAGCTTCTCCGGGTCGAAGATGATGCGCACGACCTCGGCGTGCCCGGTGCGACCCGTGCACACCTCCTCGTACGTGGGGTTGGGCGTGATGCCGCCGGCGTAGCCGACCGACGTGGACCAGACGCCGGGGAGCTCCCAGAAGGTCTTCTCCTCGCCCCAGAAGCAGCCCAGGCCGACGACGACGGACTCCAGGCCCTCGGGCACGTCGGTCTCGACCGGGTTGCCCAGCACCAGGTGGTCGCCGCCGACGGAGAAGGGGCGGGTGTCGCGTCCGCGGAGGGCGGTGCTCTCGTCGGGGAGGGTCGTCGTCTTGCCGAACATGGGGGCCACCTTTCGTGGTCGAGCGTATGCGTTTCAACATCGAGCCGCAGGCCTCTGTTCCCGTAGTCTCGGTGCCGTGGAGGACTCGTCGCGGCGTTCGGTGCAGATCCCGATCGGGGTGGAGATCGCGACGGCCTGGGCGTGGCGCCTGCTGATCATCGCGGCCGCCGGACTGCTCGGCATCTGGTTCCTGCGCTACTTCTCCGAGATCACCGTGCCGGTGGCCATCGCGGTGCTCGGGACGGCCCTGACGATCAACGCGGTCGACTGGCTCGAGGACCACGGGATCCCGCGGCTGGCCGCCACGTTCATGGTGGTCCTCTTCATGCTGCTGGCGTTCT
Organism: Aeromicrobium terrae; assembly: GCF_008039565.1. Classification (GTDB taxonomy): domain Bacteria; phylum Actinomycetota; class Actinomycetes; order Propionibacteriales; family Nocardioidaceae; genus Aeromicrobium; species Aeromicrobium terrae. The sequence continues at coordinate 433,545 of NZ_VDUX01000003.1, read as the reverse complement.
TCGGCATGCTCGCGCTCGTCGGCCAGCAGCTGTCGACGCAGGTCAGCGACCTGAAGGCGAACGTCGTCGAGGGCATCACGCAGGTGCAGGACTGGGCCAAGGACGGCCCGCTCGACCTCAGCGACGCGCAGCTCCAGAGCTGGATCGACGACGCGAAGGCGAGCATCTCCTCCAGCGACACGTCGCTGCTGACCCGGATCGGCGAGGTGGGCACCACGCTCACGCACATCGTCGCGGGGTTCTTCATCGCGCTGTTCTCGGCGTTCTTCTTCCTCTACGAGGGCGATCGCATCTGGAGCTGGGTCGTCGCGCTGTTCCCGCAGGCCGCCCGCGAGCGGGTCCACACCTCCGGACAGACCGCGTGGCGCTCGCTCACCGCGTTCGTGCGGGCCACGGTCATCGTCGCGCTCACCGACGCCCTGGGCATCGCGTTCGCCGCGTGGGCGCTGGGCGTCCCGCTGACGCTGGCCATCGGCGTCCTGGTGTTCCTGGGCGCGTTCGTGCCGATCGTCGGTGCGCTGGTCTCCGGCATGGTCGCGGTGCTCGTCGCGCTCGTGGCGCAAGGGCCATGGACCGCCCTGTTCATGCTGCTCGCGGTGGTCGCCGTGCAGCAGTTCGAGTCGCACGTGCTGCAGCCGTTCCTGATGGGCAAGATCGTCGCTGTCCACCCGCTGGCCATCATCATCGCGATCGCCTCAGGCGTGGTCGTCGCGGGCGTGGTGGGAGCGCTGATCGCCGTCCCGCTCGCGGCCTGCCTCAACGGCGTCGTGCGGCATCTGGCCGTCACCGCGCGGGAGTTCCAGAGCGATCCGGAGGAGCTCCCGCCCGAGCTGGGGCACGCCTAGAGTGAGGTCCGTGGAGCTCTCCGACGTCCTCGCCGCCCGCAGCCTCCTCGACGGGGTGATCGAGGAGACGCCGATGGCTCACTCGCGGTGGCTGAGCACCCGCGCGAAGGTGCCCGTCTACCTCAAGTGCGAGAACCTCCAGCGCACCGGCTCGTTCAAGATTCGCGGTGCCTACGTGCGCATCTCCCGGCTCTCCGCGGCCGAGCGGGCCCGCGGCGTCGTGGCCGCCAGCGCCGGCAACCACGCGCAAGGCGTCGCCCTGGCGGCCTCGATGCTCGACACGAAGGCCACCATCTTCATGCCGGAGGGCGCGGCGCTGCCCAAGGTGAGCGCCACCCAGGGCTACGGCGCCCAGGTCGAGTTTGCCGGCGCCGGCGTCACGGAGGCGCTCGAGGCGGCGCAGCAGTTCGCCGACGAGACCGGGGCGATCCTCATCCACCCGTTCGACCACGCCGACATCCTGGCCGGCCAGGGCACCGTCGGGCTGGAGATCGTCGAGCAGCTGCCCGACGTGCGCACGATCATGGTGCCGCTCGGCGGCGGCGGACTGGCCGCGGGCATCTCGCTCGTCCGTGAGCGTCATCCCGACGTCACCGTCATCGGCGTCCAGGCCGAGGACGCCGCCGCCTACCCCGGATCACTCCAGGAGGGCCGGCCGGTCGCCGCGACGCTCGGATCGACCATGGCCGACGGCATCGCCGTGGCCCGTCCGGGCGACATCCCGTTCGAGGTCATCGCCGCGCAGGTCGACCACGTCGTGACCGTGAGCGAGGAGTCGATGAGCCAGGCGCTCGTCGGGCTGCTCGAGCGCGGCAAGATGCTGGTGGAGCCGTCCGGCGCCGCCGCGGTCGCAGCCCTGCTCGACGAGCCCGGCGCCGTGGAGGGCCCGGTCGTGGCCGTGCTGTCCGGCGGCAACATCGACGCGCTCCTGCTGCTCGACGTCATCCGCCACGGCCTCGTGGCCGCCGGGCGGTTCCTCCGGCTGCGCGTCCGCATCACCGACCGGCCGGGCGAGCTCATGCGGCTGCTCGCCGACCTCGCGGGGCTGCAGGTGAACGTCCTGAACGTCACGCACGACCGCTCGGCCGAGTCGCTCGGCGTGCGGGAGGTCGACGTGTCCGTCGAGGGCGCCACGCGTGGGCCCGACCACCGCGAGGACGTGCTGCGTCGGCTGGCCGAGCTCGGTCACGCGCTCGTCTGAGCGGCGCTGACGGTCAGAACGGGACGGCGTCGACGATCTCGACGGTGATGGTGCTGCCGTTGGGAGCCTCGTACGAGGCGGAGTCGCCCTTGGACTTGCCCATGATGGCCGCGCCGAGCGGCGACGTGGGGGAGTAGACGTCCAGGTCGACGGCGCTGTCCATGCTGAGCAGCTCGCGCGAGCCGAGCAGGAACGTCTCGGTGTCGGAGTCGCCGGCGAACTTGATGGTGACCTTCATGCCGGCCTCCACCAGGCCGTCGTCGGCCGGCTTCTCGCCGACCTCGGCCCGACGCAGCATGGCCTCGAGCTGGTCGATGCGGGCCTTGGTCTTGCCCTGCTCCTCGCGGGCGGCGTGATATCCGCCGTTCTCCTTGAGGTCGCCCTCCTCACGAGCCGCGGCGATCTTGGCCGTGATCTCGTCCATGACGTCGTTCTTGAGGTGCGCGAGCTCCTGCTTCAGCCGGTCGTAGGCCTCCTGGGTGACCCAGATGGTCTCGGTGTCGGTGTGCTGAGTCATCGCTCCTCCTCTGACGTGCGGCACCCCAGGCAGTCCGCCCGGGGTGAAACATCGAGCCTAGCACTCAATCCAAGGATTCACACATGCGCAAGACGCCCGTGACGGCCTTCCGCTCGGTCTCCACGGTGATCGGATAACGGGTCTTCTTCTCGGTGCCGGCGGGGAGGTCGACGGTCTTCTCGCCGACGATGTCGTGGTCCGCTGACTGCGCGTAGACGGTGCAGCGGACCCGGACCGGCTCGGGCCGCCGGACGTCCAGCGTGACCTTCACGTGGTGGGCGTCGACGACCTCGTAGCCGTACAGCTTCGCGGTGACCGGGCGGGGCTGGAACGCGACCCACGCGGCCCAGGAGATGCCGATCGCGATGCCGACGGCCGCGACGACAGGCCACATCCAGCGGGGTCGCTTGCGCGTGCCGTAGCGGGCGGCGACGGTGCTGGACGGGTCGGTGCTGGACGGGGGCACCCCGTCATTCTCTCAGGCGTCGCAGGCCTCAGCTCTTGCGCATCTCCCGCAGCACGAGCTTGTCGAACGTCCGGTACGGCAGGGCCGACGAGACCGTCGCCATCATCTTCGCCTCGCGGCCGACGAGGTACTCCGCCTTGGGCCGCGACGAGAACAGGGCGTGGTGCGCGGCGTCGGCGACGACGGAGGCGGGGATGCCGGCGTCGTTGGCCCCGGCCGCGATGCCGCGCATCGACTCGATCGCCTCGCCGTAGAGCTCGACGGCGCGTGGCGGCATGCCGGCGACCACCTCGTCGACCTGGACGACGCCCTTGTCCCAGATCGGCGTGCTGACCGTCGCGGGCATGAGCACGGAGACGCTGAAGCCCCACGGCAGCAGCTCGCGGCGCAGCGACTCGGCCATGCCGTTGAGGGCGTGCTTCGAGGCCGCGTACGGACCAATGTACGGCGCCGCCACGCGGCCGCCGATCGAGCTGGTGAAGACGATGCGCGGGTCGTCGGGCCCGCGCTCGCGGAGCAGGGGCAGGAACGCCTGCGTGACGGCGAGCTGGCCGACGACGTTCACCTCGAGCTGGCGGCGCATCTCGTCGAGGTCGAGGAACTCGAGCGGACCGCCGACGGCGACGCCGGCGTTGTTGACGACACCGCGCAGACGGGCGTCGCCGAGGGCCTCGGTGACGGTGGTCGCGGCGGCGCGGGCCTCGTCCACCGACGTGACGTCGAGGCGGACAGCGGTGACGAGCGGGTGCTCGTCGACGGTGGACAGGTCGCGGACGGCCGCGAACACGCGGACGCCGTCGGTGCGGAGGCGCTCGACGATGGCCCGGCCGATCCCGGTGGAGGCTCCCGTGACGAGCACGGCTTCACGAGTGGACATGGCTCATGATGGCGCAGGAATCTCCGTCGTGGGCAGGTGGTTGTATGGGGACGTGGCTGAACAACTTCGTCTGATGCACGTGCACGCCCATCCCGACGACGAGTCCAGCAAGGGGGCGGCGTCCACCGCCAAGTACGTCGCCGAGGGGGTCGACGTCCACGTCGCCACCTGCACCGGCGGCGAGCGCGGCAGCGTCCTGAACCCGAGCTTCGACCACCCCGGGATCATCGACAATCCCGAGCTGATCACCGAGATCCGCCGCGAGGAGATGGACCGGGCGCGCGAGATCCTCGGCATCCGTCAGGACTGGCTCGGCTGGATCGACTCCGGCTGGCCCGAGGGCGACCCCAAGCCGCCGCTGCCGGAGGGCTGCTTCGCGCTGGTGCCGCTCGAGGAGGCCGCCGAGCCGCTCGTGAAGCTGATCCGCTCGTTCAAGCCGCACGTCCTCACCACGTACGACGAGAACGGCGGCTACCCGCACCCCGACCACATCAAGTGCCACGAGATCAGCATCTACGCGTTCGAGGCGGCCGCCGACCCGGAGCTGTACCCGGACGCCGGCGAGCCCTGGCAGGTCTCCAAGCTCTACTACCAGCTCGGCTGGAGCTGGCAGCGCGTCGAGGCCATCTCCGCGGCGCTGGAGAAGCACGGGCTCGAGAACCCGTACGCCGAGCGGTTCAAGGACTGGGAGCGCAAGCCGGAGGACGAGGCGCGGCTCACCACCCGCATCGAGTGCGCCGACTACTTCCACATCCGCGACGAGGCGCTCATCGCCCACGCCACCCAGATCGACCCCAACGGCTGGTTCTTCGCCATCCCGCGCGAGATCCAGGCCGAGGCGTGGCCCACCGAGGACTTCCAGCTCGTGAAGAGCCACGTCGAGACGTCGGTCCCCGAGGACGACCTCTTCGCCGGCCTGCGCTGATGTCGTGAACCTGACCGTCGTCATCGCCTTCGCCGCCAACGCGTTGGTGGCGGTGGCGAAGTCGGTCGCAGCAGCCGTCACCGGGTCGGCGTCGATGCTGGCCGAGGCTGCGCACTCCTGGGCCGACACGGTCAACCAGGTGCTGCTGCTGGTCGCCGACAAGCGGTCCAAGCGGCGCCCGGACGCGAGCCACCCGCTCGGGTACGGCCGCGAGGCGTACGTGTGGTCGATGTTCGCCGCGCTCGGCCTGTTCACCGCCGGCGCGGCGGTCTCCATCACCCACGGCGTGCAGGAGCTGCTGTCGCCGCCGGAGGAGGAAGGGTCCGGGTTCGTGGCGGCGTACGTCGTGCTCGCCATCGCGTTCGTCCTCGAGGGGGCGTCGTTCCTCCAGGCGTTCCGGCAGACGAGCCGGGAGGCCGAGACCGTCCAGCGCGACGTCCTCGAGCACGCGCTCCACACGTCGGACCCCACCCTGCGCGCCGTCTTCGCCGAGGACTCCGCCGCCCTCCTCGGCATCGTCATCGCCTTCGTCGGGATCCTGCTGCACCAGGTCACCGGGTCCCCGACGCCCGACGCGATCGGCTCGATCCTGGTCGGGGTGCTGCTGGGCGTGATCGCCGTCGTGCTGATCGACCGCAACCGGCGGTTCCTCGTCGGGATGGAGGCGTCCCCTCGGGTGATCGAGGCGGCCCGCGAGCGGCTCGGCGGCATGTCGGCCGTCGCCGACGTCGGCTACCTGCACATCGAGTTCGTCGGGCCGCGTCAGGTGTACGTCGTGGCCAGCGTCGACCTCGTCGGAGACGAGACCGAGGGTCGCGTCGCCGATCGGCTGCGCGCCCTGGAGCACGAGCTGGAGCAGGACGACTCGGTCGTCGAGGCGGTGCTCACCGTCTCCCGACCGGGCGAGCCTCCCGACCGCGAGCTGCTGACCTAGGCTGGACCCATGGACGTGATCACCGCCTTCGTCACCGCCGACGTGCCGCTGACGCCCGACAACGTCAAGCCCGGCTGGCTGGCGCTCGGCATCGTGGCGCTGCTGTGCCTGGCCACGTTCTTCCTGGCGCGCTCGTTCATGAAGCACGCCCGGCGCGCGTCCGAGCCGTGGCCCGGCGAGGACGGCGACGACCGCACCCCCTGAGCGTCAGAGCGGCCGGTGCATGACGTGCAGGCCGACCGGTCCGTGCTCCGGGTGGATGAACGCGCCCGGCACGGTGCCGATGATCTCGAAGCCGAGCCGCAGGTAGAGCTGCACCGCGGGATTCGTCTCGGTGACGGCGTTGAACTGCATCGCCGTGAAGCCGGCCTCCTTCGCCTGCTCCAGGGTGGCCTCGACGAGCGCGGTGCCCACGCCGCCGCCGCGGGTGTCGCGCGCGACGATGAAGTTGGCGTTGCTCACGTGCGACCCGGGGCCGGCCTGGTTGGGGCCGAACGTCGCTGCGCCGAGCACATGCTGCTGACCAGCCGCCCGCGGCCCGGCACCCCCGCCGGCCTCCTCGACGGCGACGAGCGTCCGCCACGGCTCGGGCTGCAGCCACTTCCCCTTCGCCTGCTCCTCGGTCATCGCCGGGTCGTACGTGTAGGCCGTGCCCTCGGCGAGCACCTCCTGCACGATCGGCCAGATGCCGTCCCAGTCCTCGTCCCGTGCCGCTCGGATCTGCGTCCCCATGTCCTCACCGTACGGTGGGACACATGCCGAACCGGCTTGCGAGCTCCACCAGTCCGTACCTCCTCCAGCACGCCGACAACCCCGTCGACTGGTGGGAGTGGAGCGACGAGGCGCTCGCCGTCGCGAAGGAGCTGGACCGGCCGATCCTGCTGAGCGTCGGCTATGCGGCGTGCCACTGGTGCCACGTGATGGCGCACGAGTCGTTCGAGGACCCCGCCACCGCCGCGTTCATGAACGACCACTTCGTCAACATCAAGGTCGACCGCGAGGAGCGACCGGACATCGACGCGGTCTACATGCAGGCCACGCAGGCGATGACCGGGCAGGGCGGCTGGCCGATGACCTGCGTCCTCAGCCCGGACGGCGAGCCGTTCTTCGCCGGCACCTACTTCCCGCCGGAGCCGCGGCAGGGCATGCCCGCGTTCACGCAGGTCCTGCAGGCGCTCGCCGACGCGTGGAAGAACCGGCGCGACGAGGTGACCGCGGTGAGTGCGGACGTCGTCGCGCACCTGCGGCAGAGCATGGATGCCACCGGCGACCTGATCGGCGCCTCCGACCTGGACGCCGCGGTCCAGAAGCTGTCCACCCAGCACGACGACGAGGCGGGCGGGTTCGGCGCCAGCCCCAAGTTCCCGCCGTCGATGGTCCTGGAGCTCCTGCTCCGTCACCACGCCCGCACCGGCGACGAACGGTCGCTCGAGATGGTCACTCGCACCACCGACGCGATGGCGCGCGGCGGCATCTACGACCAGCTCGGCGGCGGGTTCGCCCGCTACGGCGTCGACCGGTTCTGGCGGGTGCCGCACTTCGAGAAGATGCTCTACGACAACGCCCAGCTGCTGCGGGTCTACCTGCACCGCTGGCGCGTCGACGGCTCGCCGCTCGCGGAGCGGATAGCCCGGGAGACCGGTCGCTTCCTGCTCGCCGAGCTCCGCACACCGGAGGGCGGCTTCGCGTCCGCCCTCGACGCCGACAGCGACGGGCACGAGGGCACGTACTACGTCTGGAACCCGAACCAGCTGATGCGGACGCTCGGCGCCGCCGACGGCGCGTGGGCGGCGCAGCTGCTTGGCGTCACCGGTGCCGGGACCTTCGAGCGTGGGTTCTCGACACTGCAGCTGCTCGAGGATCCGGACGACGCTGACCGCTGGTCCGACGTGCGCACGAAGCTCCTCACTGCGCGGGCCGAGCGCACACGGCCGGCCCGGGACGACAAGGTGGTCGCCGCCTGGAACGGGCTGGCCATCACCGCGCTGGCCGAGGCCGCCGTCCTGCTCGACGAGCCGTCGTTCGGCGAGGCGGCGGTCGAGGCCGCGACGCTGCTGGCCGACGTCCACGGCGTCGACTTCGGCACGTTCCTGCGCACGTCGCGTGATGGCGTGGCCGGGCGCAGCGCGGCGGTGCTCGAGGACCACGGCTGCGTCGCCGAGGCGTTCGTCGCCGTGCTCGGGCTGACCGGCGACCCGGCCTGGCTCGACCGGGCCCGAGTCCTCGTGGACCGCATCCTCGACCACTTCACCGACCCGGCCGGCGGGTTCTTCGACACCGCCGACGACGCCGAGACGCTCGTGGTGCGACCCAAGGACGTGTCGGACAACGCCTACCCGTCCGGCACGTCGTCGGCCATCGCCGCGCTGGTGGCGTTCGCCGCCGTCACCGGCGAGCACCGGTACCGCGAGGCCGCCGAGCGCGGCCTGGCCAGCGCGGCGGCCGTGGGCCGGCAGGTGCCGCGGTTCGCCGGCGCGAGCCTGTCCGCGGCCGAGGCGATGCTGGCGGGACCGGCCGAGATCGCGGTCGTCGGACCGGCCGACGACCGCGCCGACCTGCACCGCGCCGCGCTCCGCCTGACGTCACCCGGAGCCGTGGTCGTGGCCGCCGACGTCGGCTCGCCGATCCCGCTGTTCGAGGACCGCGGCCTGGTCGACGGTCGGCCGGCCGCGTACGTCTGCCGCGACTTCGTCTGCCAGATGCCGGTGACGGACCCGGCCGCTCTCCAGGCCTAGGCGGTCGCCGGCAGCCGGCGGCGCAGCTCGGCGATGCGCTCGGCGTAGACGACGTTGCCGGTTCGGACGGCGAAGTCGCCGGCCGCCTGCAGGTGCTCCGACGCCTCCTCGATGTCGCCCGGCTCGCCGCGGTCCATCAACAGCTCGGCGAGCAGCTCCCGGGTCCAGAGCTCGTTGATCCCGATCCCCAGCTCGACGGCGAGCTCGACGCTCTGGCGAACCATGTCGATCCCCTCGTCGACGCGACCCGACCCGGCGAGGGACGCGCCGATCCCGTACCGGATCAGCGGCTCGGACTCCCGGCCCGCACCCTGCGCGCGGATCTGCTCGAGGGCCTGGGCGAACCCCGCCAGCGCCTCCTCGTACGAGCCCTCCCGCAGGGCGGCGTAGGAGGTCCAGAAGCGGGCCCATGCCCGGGAGAACACGTCGCCGAGCCGATCGGCGATCTCGGCGCTGGCCCGCGCGTGCTCGACGAGGTCGGCGACGGGGAGGTCGGGGTCGAAGGTGTAGAACGTGGCGGCGAACATGTGCGCCCAGCCGAGCACCTCTCCGCCCACCGCGGTCGCCAGCTCGATGCCGCGAGCCGCGCAGGCGTGCGCCTCCTCCGTGCGACCCATGGCCAGGAGCGAAGGACCCCGGGCGAACTCGGCCCACGAGCGCGGGTCGATGGCCGAGTCCGCGAACGGGATCTCGACGCCGTCGGCGGTGAGCTCGGCCAGCTCCTCGCACAGCCGGACGACGGTCCCGGCGTTGCCCTCGAGCCACTGGCAGTAGATCGGGATCACCCGGGCCAAGGCCCTCAGGCCGGGGTCGCCGATGACGTCGGCACGACGCTGACCCTCCGACGCGATCCAGGCCGCTTCGGCCAGCCGGCCCTCGCAGGAGAGCGGGCACGAGGCGAAGGTGATGTGCAGGAGCGCGAGCATCGTGTCGTCACCGATGCTCTCCGCGATCGTGACCGCGTCGTCGAACGCCTTCCGGATCACCTTCGTGTCCGCCCCGACTCGCCATCCCATCGCGGTGACGTACAGCCGGGCGGTGAGTCGGACGGTGTCTGACTCGGCGCCTTTCGGCAGATCTCGTTCGAGATCGATGACCTGCAGCGCGTGCCGGATCGAGGCCATCGGGTCGCGCACCCCGGACCAGAAGACGGCCCGCAGGTGCCACTGGGCCGCCTGCATCGCGTCACCGGCGAGCGCGTAGTGCTGCGCGATCAGGCCGGCGTTCTCGTCCACCCGGTCGGGGTCGGTGGTCTGGAGGCCGACGGCCACGGCGAGGTGGGCTCGCGCCCGGGAAGCGGTCAGCAGCGACCCGTACGCGACCTCCTGCGTGAGCCGGTGCCGGAAGCCGTAGACGTGCTCGGGGTAGAGCGACGTCTCGTGGATGAACTCGTTCGTGACCAGGGTGCGCAGGGCGTCGTCGAGCCGGTCCTCGCTCAGGGAGATCACCTGGCCCAACAGTGCGCGGCTCGCCTCCGACCCGATCGTGGCCGCGGCCTGGAGCGTCGTCTTCGCGCCGGCCGGCAGCCGGTCGATGCGAGCGGCCAGGATCGACTGGACGGTGGGTGGGACCGGCAGGTGGTCGATCTCGCGCGCCATCCGGTAGGCGCCCCGCTCGCCGTGCAGGGTTCCGCTCTCGGCGAGCTCGCGCACGACCTCCTCGGCGTAGAACGGATTGCCCTCCGTCCGCTCGGCGACCAGCTCGGTGAGCCCGTCGAGCGAGGGGTCGTCACCCAGCAGGTCGCGGACCAGGGCCGCGAGCGACGCGTCGCTGAGCGGCGACAGCGGCAGCTGGCGGTAGTGCGTCCCGCCCATCCAGGCGGCGCGGTACTCGGGGCGGAAGTTGGCCACGATCAGGCCGCCACTCATCGAGACGGCCTCGACGAGGGTGTCGAGGAACAGCGCGCTGGCCTCGTCGATCCACTGCAGGTCCTCGAGGACGATGACGCTCGGGTCACCCGCCTGGACCTGCACGAGCCGGCGGACGAGCTCGCGGAGCCGGCGGTTGCGGGCGTCGCCGTTCATCGTCACCGGCGAGGCGTCCGGGTCGGGCACGCCGAGGAAGTCGAGGACCAGGGCGAGGTCCTCCGAGCCGGGGCCCAGGTCGGCCAGCTCGCTGCGGACCTTCGCCTGTGCGGCCGCGTCGGAGTCGACGCCGCTGATGCCGAACCGCGACCGCAGCAGCTGGAGCACGGGCACCAGTGGGACGTCGCGCGTGTGAGCCTCGCACTGCGCTTGATAGACGGCGATCCCGCGCTCGCGGCACCGCTCGACCAGCTCGTGGCACAACCGGCTCTTGCCCACGCCCGCGGCGGCCACCACGCCGACGACCTCGCCCGCCCCGCCGAGGGCACGGGCGTACGCTGCCTCAAGCTCGGCCAGCTCGTCCGCCCGGCCGACGAACCGCGTCAGTCCTCTGTTCCGCGAGACGTCGAGATGACCGTGCGCGCTGCCGACGCCCTCCAGGCGGAAGACGCGGATCGGCTCGCTCGCACCCTTCACGGTGCGCTCACCGCAGTCCGTGAGGTCGAAGAAGCCCTCGGCCAGGGCGGCCGTCGTGGCGGTCAGGTAGGCGGTGCCGACCTCGGCCTGTGCCTCCATCCGCTGCGCGAGCCCGACGGTGTGACCGATGGCCGTGTACTCCATCCGGCCCTCGCCGATCGTCCCGACGACGACCTCGCCGGAGTTGAGGCCGATGCGCACGGCGAGCTCGATGCCCTCGTCACTGAGCTCCGCGGCGAGGGCGTCGACCCGGCGGATCATGTCGAGGGCGGCCCGGCAGGCGCACAGGGCGTGGTCCTCGCGGGCCACCGGCGCTCCGAACAACGCCATGATGCCGTCGCCGGTGAACTTGTCCACGGTGCCGTCGGCCCGCTCGACCGCCTCGGCGAGCACGTCGAAGAACCGCTGCATCACCTCGCGCCAGGACTCCGCGTCGAGCCGCTCGGCCAGGTCCATCGACCCGCGCACGTCGGCGAACAGCACGGTGATCTGCTTGCGCTCACCCTCCGGCTCGGGCGACTCCGGAGCTGCGTTGGCGACGGGTGTGCCGCACTGCAGGCAGAACCGGGCGTCGGACGGGAGGACGGTGCCGCAGCTCGGGCATGACGTCGTCTGCTCCAGGGACTCGCCGCAGTGCCCGCAGAACCGGGATCCGTCCGGGTTCTCGCGGCCGCAGCTCGTGCACGAAATGCCCGGATTCCCGGTCATGGATCGATGCTAGGGCAGCGCGGCGCCCCCGCGGAGGCTCTTGTCAGCGTTGGTAGGCGAGGAAGCTCACGCCGATGTAGTGCACGACGAAGGCCGCGATCGTCAGCGTGTGGAACACCTCGTGGAAGCCGTACCAGCTCGGCCACGGGTCCGGCTTCTTGAAGCCGTAGACCAGGGCGCCGAGCGTGTAGAGGCCGCCGCCGGTGACCATCAGCACCAGCACCGCGGTGGGGGACTCGTCGACGAACTCCGGGAAGTACAGCACCGCCGCCCAGCCGAGCAGGATGTACAGCGGGACGTAGAGCCATCGGGGGGCACCGACCCAGAAGATGCGGAACAGCACGCCGAGGACGGCGCCGCCCCACACCAGCGACAGCATGATCACCGCGTGCTTCGTGGACAACAGGATGAGCGAGAACGGCGTGTAGGACCCGGCGATGAGGATGAAGATGTTGGCGTGGTCGATCCGCTTCCAGATCATCCGAGCCTGATCTGACCAGGTGCGCGTGTGGTACAGCGCGCTGACGCCGAACAGCAGCAGCGCGCTCACCATGAAGACAGCGACGGCGAACCGCACCCACACGTCGTCGGCGATGACGAGCATGGCCAGGAACGAGAAGAACGCCAGGGGAGCGGTGGCGGCGTGCAGCCAGCCGCGCAGCCGCGGCTTGATCTCCCGAGCCGTCTCCCGGATGGCTTCGGAGGCCTCCTCCGTCAGCGTCTCCGGCGCGGCCTTCGTCATGTGATGAGATTAGCCGTATGGGCGTCAGCGACCTTCTCTACGGTGCGTACGAGCGCCGACTGCTGCGCCAGCTCGATCAGAGCCGTCTGCCCCACCACGTCGGGGCCATCGTCGACGGCAACCGCCGGTGGGCCAAGGACGCTCGCACGGACCTGGAGAGCGGGTACCAGGCCGGCGCCGCGAAGGTCGACGAGTTCCTCGAGTGGTGCCACGACCTCGGCGTCGGCACGGTCACGTTCTGGGTCCTCTCCACCGACAACCTGCAGCGCCCACAGGAAGAGCTGGCGAGCATCCTCGACGCCGTCGAGGGCCTGGTCGACCGGCTCGCCGACGACGGCCGCTGGCACCTCACGCTGATGGGCAGCCTCGAGCTGCTGCCGCCGGAGTCGGCCGGGCGGCTCAAGGGCGCGGCCGACCGGACCGCCGGCGTCCAGGGCATGCGGGTCAACGTCTGCGTCGGCTACGGCGGCCGCCAGGAGCTCACCGACGCGATGCGCTCGCTGCTGCTCGAGAAGGCCGCCGAGGGCCGCGACCTCGAGGAGGTCGCCCGCACGCTCGAGGTCGACCACATCGCCGAGCACCTCTACACCAAGGGCCAGCCCGACCCCGACCTCGTGATCCGCACGTCCGGCGAGCAGCGGCTCTCCGGCTTCCTGCTCTGGCAGAGCGTGCACTCGGAGTTCTACTTCTCCGACGTGCTCTGGCCGGCCTTCCGCCGCGTCGACCTGCTGCGCGCCATGCGCTCCTACGCCTCCCGCGAACGTCGCTTCGGCGCCTGACGCTGACGAGAGGGTTCCGGCCCGCCGAGGAGAGGGTTCCGGAAGTCTCTCGTCAGCGTGTCCTGCGAGGTTTCGGACCAGCGCAGACGTACGTTGCGAGTGTGTTGATGCTCGCCCCTGAGCCCAGCCGCCCCGACCGCACCGACGACTAAGGGCCGGCGCAGGGCGCGCGCGGGCTCACCGAGGAGACAGCCGTGGCTGTGAAGAAGAGCGCGAGCCCCCGCCCGACGACCTCGACCAAGGCGCCCAAGCAGCGCACGTACGTGCTGGACACCAGCGTGCTGCTCGCGGACCCTGCGGCCGTCACCCGGTTCCACGAGCACGAGGTGGTCATTCCGGTCGTCGTGATCTCCGAGCTCGAGGGCAAGCGCCACCACCCGGAGCTCGGCTACTTCGCGCGGACCGCTCTGCGCTTCCTCGACGACCTGCGCGTGCAGCACGGCACGCTCGACGTCCCGCTGCCCATCGGGGACGAGGGCGGCACGATCCGGGTCGAGCTCAACCACACGAACCCCGAGTCGCTGCCCGCCGGGTTCCGGCTGGGCGACAACGACACCCGCATCCTGTCCGTCGCCCGCAACCTCGCCAACGAGGGCCACGACGTGACGCTGGTGTCCAAGGACCTGCCGATGCGCGTGAAGGCGTCGTCCGTCGGCCTGACGGCGGAGGAGTACCGCGCCGAGCTGGCGCTGGAGTCCGGGTGGACCGGCATGCACGAGATCGAGGTCGAGAGCGCCGACCTGGACGCGCTGTACGAGCTGGGCGAGATCGACCTCCCGGAGGCCCGTGAGCTGCCGTGCCACACCGGTCTGGTGCTGGTGTCGAGCAAGGGCAGCGGGCTCGGCCGCGTCACCGCCGACAAGCACGTCCAGCTGGTGCGCGGCGACCGCGACGCGTTCGGCATCCACGGCCGCTCGGCGGAGCAGCGGGTCGCGCTCGACCTCCTGCTGGACCCCGACGTCGGCATCGTCTCCCTCGGCGGCCGCGCGGGCACCGGCAAGTCCGCGCTGGCCATCTGCGCCGGCCTCGAGGCGGTGATGGAGCGCGGTCAGCACAAGAAGGTCGTCGTGTTCCGCCCGCTGTACGCCGTCGGCGGCCAGGAGCTCGGCTACCTGCCCGGCAGCGAGTCCGAGAAGATGGGCCCCTGGGCGCAGGCCGTGTTCGACACCCTCGGCGCCGTCACCTCCACGCCGGTGATCGACGAGATCCTCGACCGCGGGATGCTCGAGGTCCTGCCGCTCACGCACATCCGCGGCCGCTCGCTGCACGACGCGTTCGTCATCGTCGACGAGGCGCAGTCGCTGGAGCGGAACGTCCTGCTGACCGTGCTCTCGCGCATCGGCGCCAACTCCAAGGTGGTGCTCACGCACGACGTCGCGCAGCGCGACAACCTGCGGGTCGGGCGTCACGACGGCGTCGTCGCGGTGGTCGAGAAGCTCAAGGGACACCCGCTGTTCGCGCACGTCACGCTGACGCGGTCGGAGCGTTCGCCGGTGGCGGCTCTGGTCACCGAGCTCCTGGAGGACGTCTCTCTCTGACCGCCGTATTCGTCACCCCTCGCTGTGGCAGAGTTGCGGCGTGAGCAGGAGGGGTGTCGTGCGCGTGTCACGGGTCCTCGCGCTGCTGACGCTGGGTGTGGGGGCGCTGACGGCCTGCGGGAGCGACGCCTCCGGAGGCCGCGAGACGCTGCACTGGCTGACCGTGCCTGACCGCACGCCGGCGTTCGCCCTCGCCGACGCCTGTGGCGAGTCGGCCGGCGCCACGATCGAGGTCGAGACCCTGCCCGCCGACATCGACGAGCAGCGGGTCGAGCTGGTGCGCCGGTTCGCCGCGCACGACGACAGCGTCGACGTCCTGAGCCTCAGCACGTCGCTGACCGCCGAGCTGGCCGCGGCCGGCTATCTCCGCACCGTCCCGGCGGACGTCGCGGGGTCGCTCGGCGTCGACGTCGTCCCGCAGGCGGTGGAGGCGGCCACCTACAAGGGCAAGCAGGTCGCGATGCCATGGTGGCTCGAGCCGCAGCTCATGTGGTTCCGCGGCACCGCCGCCGAGCGCGCCGGCATCGACACGACGCAGCCGGTGCTCTGGGACGACCTGTTGGCTGGTGCCGAGCGGGTCGGCACCACCATCCAGATCGACGACCCGGACGGCTCGGCGCTCGGCGACTGGGTGAACGTGCTGGTCAGGGCGGCGGGCGGCACGCTCGTCGACGGCACGGGCCGCTCGCCGAAGATCGGTCTCGACACCGACGCCGGGAAGACCGCCGCGGGCATCGTGCAGTACGTCGGCGAGGCGGGCCTGGGTGACGGGCCGTCGCTGGACGCCCCGGAGAAGTTCGCCCGCAGCGACGGCGGCTTCATGATCGCCGGCTCCGGCATCGTCACCGACCCCCGGCTCAGCACGGTCGTCGCCGACATGCAGGCCGTGGCCTACCCCGTCGTCGGGACGGAGAGCGTCGCCTCGCTGTCCGGCGTCGAGCTCGCCGTGCCCGCGGACGCCCCCGACCCCGGCGCCGCGTTCAAGGCCATCGAGTGCCTCACGTCGGCGGAGAGCCAGCTGACGATGATGCTGGGCTCGGGCCACGCCTCGGTCCGTCCGAGCACGCTCGCGACGCGCGAGGTCCAGGCCGCGTTCCCGAACGCCTCGGTCATCCAGTCCGCGATCACCACCGGCGTCACGGCCCCGCCGACGCCGTACTGGCAGCGGGTCCGCGCCGGCCTGCGCGACACCTGGCTGCCGGTCACCTCGGTCAGCCCCACCACCACGCCGAAGGACTCGCAGCGCGTGGTGCGCGACCTCGTCTCCGGAGGCCTGCGATGAAGGCCGTGACGCGCACGCTGCGCCGCCCGGAGATGCTGATGGCCCCGGCCGTCCTCCTGCTGCTGCTCGTCACCGCATGGCCGCTCGGCCGAGCGGTCTGGACGTCCCTGTCGACGTCCGCCCTGACCACGCCGGACGACACCTCGTTCGTGGGCGTCGACAACTACGTCGAGGTGCTCACCAGCCGCCGGTGGTGGGTCGCCGTCGCCCTCACGCTGCTGTTCGTCGCCGTCGTGGTGATCCTCCAGCTCCTGCTGGCGGCCGCGTTCGCGGCGACGTTGCGGCGCATCACCTTCGCCTCCGCCTACCTCCAGGTGCTCGTGCTGGTGCCGTTCGCGGTGCTGGCCGTCGTCACCGCGTTCGCCTGGCGCGACGGGCTGACCGAGGGCTTCGGGCCGTCGTGGTTCCGCTACGACGGCGAGGGTCAGGTGGTCGGCCTGCTGGCCGCCGGCGCCGCCGAGGTCTGGCGCGGCACCGGCATCACCACGATCATCCTGCTGGCCGGGCTCGCGCGGGTGCCGGTGTCGCTGCTGGAGTCGGCGGTCGCCGACGGCGCCACCGGCCGCCAGCGGGTGTTCCGCGTCGTCCTCCCGGCGGCCGCGCCGGCGATCGCCGTGGCCACGGTCTACCGCGCCCTCGACGCGTACCGGGCCTTCGAGGCACCGCTGCTCGCCGAGCCGTCGCTGCCGAAGCTCCGCACGGCGCCGCTGCTCCTGTGGGACACCACGTTCACCTCGTTCGAGCTCGGACTGGGTGCCGCGATGTCGGTCCTGGTCCTCGCGCTCGCCGCGCTGGTCGGCGTCGGGCTCATGCTGATGCTGCGGGTCAGGAGGGCACTGTGAGCTCCTCCGTGCGCGCCCGGCTCACCGCCGCCGGCATCGCGTTCGTCGTCGGGTTCGTCGTCGCGAACTACGGCATCCTGCGGGTGCCCGGTCGCGACCAGTGGCTCTGGCTCGCGATCGCCGTGGTGCTGATGCTCACCGGCGCGATCGGCGTGATCATCGCCGACACCCGGCGCCGGATCTCGATCTGGGCGGTGCTCGGCCTGGAGACGCTGGCGTTCTTCACGGTCATCCCGCTGCTGTGGATGTTCACGTTGGCCACGACGCCCGAAGGTCAGGTGGCGCGCTCGCTGCTGCCCACCGACGTCTCGTGGTCCGTGTTCGGCGACGTTTGGGACGCGGACGTGCTGCGCCGCGCCGTCATCACGTCGGTGCTCGTCGCGCTGGTCGCCACCGCGGTGTCGCTGCTGGTGGCCGCCCCGGCGGTGTACGCGATGGTCCGTCGGCGCGCTCGCGGCCGTCGCGTCCTGTACGTCTACGCGGTCGCCGTGCTCCTTGCCCCGCTCGTCGCGCTCGCCGGTCCGTTCGGCGACCAGCTCCGCGCGTTCGGCTGGTACGACCACCGGCTCGCCCTGGTGCTGCCCACGCTGATGCTGACCCTGCCGCTCGCGCTCTGGCTGGGCGTCACGCTGATGCGGGACGTGCCGTGGTCGCTCGACGACGCCCTGCGCGCCGACGGCGCCGGCCGCCGCCAGCGGCTGCGCTGGTTCGTCCTGCCGAACGTCGCGCCGGCCGTGCTCGCCGTGACGCTCCTGGTGCTCCTCGCCGCCTGCAACGACGCGCTCATCGGTGCCACGCTCACCGGCAGCGACCGCTCACGCACCTTGCCCGCCACCCTGCTCCTCGCGGCGGACCAGCTCGAGAACCCGACGGCCCAGCTCGCCGCCGCCGGGCTGCTGTGGCTCGTCCCGGCCCTCCTCGTGCTGCTCGCACTCCCGCGCCGGACCCTCCGACTCCTGGGAAGGACGTACCCATGACCGCGATCGAGGTCCGCAACCTCACCTTCGTCGGCCGGGGCGGCCGGACGCTCCTCGACGACGTCAGCCTCACGGTGCCCGACGGCAGCACGTTCGCCCTGTGCGGGCCGCCCGGGGCCGGCAAGACCGCGCTGCTCCGCGTCATCGTCGGCATCGACGACCAGACCGAGGGCGACGTGCTCTTCGACGACGTCCTGGTCAACGCCGTCGGCCCGCGCGAGCGCGACGTCGCGATGGTGTTCTCCGACTTCGCCCTGCACCCGCACCTCGACGTCTACGACAACCTGTCGTTCTCCTCCACGCTGCGGAAGGGCGTCGACCGCGACGCGCTGGACGACCGCGTCGAGGAGGTCGCCGAGTTCCTCGCGCTGACCGCGCTGCTCGACCTCAAGCCCGCGGACCTCGACGACGCCCAGCGCCAGCGCGTCGCGATCGGCCGCTCGCTGGTGCGTGAGGCCGCCGTGTACCTGTTCGACGAGCCGTTCTCGGCGCAGTCCGACCACTCCCGTGCGCTCGTCCGCTCGGTCACGACGCAGTGGCAGGGCGAGAAGACGCGCACGTCCGTCGTCACCACCACGGACGTCGAGGAGGCTCTTGCGCTCTCCGACCACCTGGCCGTCATGCACCGCGGCGTGGTGCACCAGGTCGGCTCGCCGCGTGAGCTGTACGACCGGCCGGCCGACCTGTTCGTCGCGGGGTTCCTCGGCAGGCCGGCGATGAACCTCGTCGCCGCTCGCCCCACCGGCTCGCGGCTGGTGCTGCCGTTCACGTCCATCCCGATGGACGTCGAGCTCGAGCGAGCGGTCGGCGACCGCGACCTCGTCATCGTCGGCATCCGGCCCGAGCAGTGCCTGGACGCCACCAGCGCGGAGGCTCGCGAGGTGTGCGACCGGGTCGAGCTCACGTCGCGCATCGACGAGGTGGAGTGGCGTGGGCGCTCGCAGCTCGTCTACTTCGGCTTCGAGCTCGATCCGGAGGTGGAGGGGCAGCTCGAGGCCATCGAGGACGCCCTCGACTTCGACCTGTTCCAGAGCTTCCTGGCGGCCGAGCTGTCGGCCGGCAGCCCGCTCCGGGCCGGGATGTCGGCGCGGATCGTCGTCCCGCGCGACGCGATCCACGTGTTCGACCCCGAGACCGGCGAGAACCTCACTCCACGCCGCTCCTGATGTCCGTGGACCGGCGCCAGGCCGTCGCCGCGTCCTGGGCCGTGCTGTGCGGCGCGGCGTACGCGCTCTTGACGCTGCGCCGGTTCGCCCGGTTCGAGCCCACGTCGTACGACAACGCGATCTTCGAGCAGGTCGTGCGCGCGTACGCGCACCTGCAGGCGCCGGTGGCCGACATCAAGGGCTTCACCATCCTCGGCGACCACTTCTCCCCGGTCACCGCACTGCTCGCCCCGTTCTATCGAGTGTTCCCGCACGCGCAGACGCTGCTCGTCGCGCAGGTCGTGCTCGTGGCGATCTCGATCCACGTCGTGTCCGCCCTGGCCCTGCGCGTGCTCGGCTGGTGGGCCGGCGCGCCGATCGCCCTCGCCTACGGCGTCTCGTTCGGCGTCCAGTCCGCGATCAAGGCCGACTTCCACGAGGTCGCGTTCGCCGCGCCGCTGCTGGCGCTGGCCGGCGCGGCCTACGTCGACCGGCGCTTCGACCGGGTGGTCCTCTGGTCGCTGCCGCTGCTGCTGGTCAAGGAGGACCTCGGGCTGACCGTCGCGGTGATCGGCGGCGTGCTCTGGCTGGCTGGGGAGCGCCGGCGGGCCGCGTGGCTGGCCGCCACCGGCCTGGTCGGCCTTCTCCTGGTGGTCGTCGTGATCGTGCCGGCGTTCAACCCGGGCGGCTCCTACGCCTACGCGTCGTCGGTCGGGGGTGACCGCGGCGTCCTCGAGACCGCCTTCGACGACCCCGGCCGCAAGCTGGAGACGCTGTTCATGACGTTCGCCGTCAGCGGGCTCGCGGCGCTGGTGTCGCCGTGGGCGCTGCTCGTGCTGCCGACGTTCGGCTGGCGGTTCCTCGGCGACAACCCGTACTACTGGGGCACCGACTTCCACTACTCCCTGATCCTGATGCCGATCGTCGCCGTCGCCGCGGTCGACGCCATGGCCCGCTGGCACCGGCTCCGCCCGCTCGGCGCGGTCGCCCTGGTGTTCACGGCGGTGACGTTCGCCGGCTCACCGCTCACGACGCTGGCCGACCGAGACACCTACGAGCTGCCGCCGCACGCCGTCGCGGCGCAGCGGATGATCGACCAGATCCCGGCCGGCAAGTCCGTCGAGACCGACATCTCGGTGATCACGCACCTGGTCAGCGACCACGACGTCACCTGGCTGGGCACGCCGGGCAACGCCCGGCCCGACTGGCTGCTGTTCGACGTCACGGCCGGCATCGGCTCGCCCGACGACGTCGCCGACTACGCCAGCCGCCGCTACGGCGTCCCGTACGAGGTGGTGGACACCGACGACGGCTTCGTGCTCGCCCGCCGAAACCGCTGACGAGAGAATTCCGGCATGCCGACGAGAGACTTCCGGCATGCCGACGAGAGACTTCCGGCGCGACGATGCGCCGAAACCCTCTCGTCAGGGGGCCGGAACCCTCTCGTCAGCGATCAGGGGTGGGTCATGGACATGACGTCCAGGGCGGCGTCGAGGTCCTCCTCGGAGATCTCGCCGCGCTCGACGTAGCCCTCGTCGATGACGACCTGGCGGATGGTCTTGCGCTCCTTGACCGACTTCTTGGCGACGGCCGCGGCGTTCTCGTAGCCGATGTGCCGGTTGAGCGGCGTGACCACCGACGGGCTGGACTCGGCCAGCTCGAGGCAGCGCTCGACGTTCGCGGTGATGCCGTCGATGCAGCGGTCGGCCAGCACGCGGGAGGAGTTGGCCAGCAGGCGCATGGACTCCAGGATGTTGCGACCGATGACCGGCAGCATCACGTTGAGCTCGAACGCGCCGGACGCCCCCGCGGTGGCGATGGTGGCGTCGTTGCCGATGACCTGCGCGGCGACCATGAGCGTGGCCTCCGGGAGCACCGGGTTCACCTTGCCGGGCATGATGCTCGAGCCGGGCTGCAGGTCGGGCAGGTTGATCTCGCCGAGGCCGGCGCGCGGGCCGGAGCCCATCCAGCGCAGGTCGTTGCAGATCTTCATGAGGCTGACGGCGATGGTGCGGAGCTGGCCGGACATCTCCACCAGCCCGTCACGGGCGCCCTGCGCCTCGAAGTGGTCGACCGCCTCGGTGACCGGGAGGCCGGTGCCCTCGGCGAGCAGCTCGATGACGCGCTGCGGGAAGCCGACCGGCGTGTTGATGCCGGTGCCGACGGCGGTGCCGCCGAGCGGGACCTCGGCCGTGCGGGGCAGCGACGCCTCGACACGCTCGATGCCGCGGCGGATCTGCGCGGCGTAGCCGCCGAACTCCTGGCCGAGCGTCACGGGCGTGGCGTCCATCAGGTGCGTGCGGCCGGACTTCACGACCTCGGCGAGCTCCTTGGACTTGGCCTCGAGCGACTGCGCCAGGTGGTCGAGCGCGGGGATCAGCTCGTTCATCGCCGACGCGGTGGCGGCGACGTGGATCGACGTCGGGAAGACGTCGTTGCTGGACTGGCTCGCGTTGACGTGGTCGTTCGGGTGGACGTCCTTGCCGAGCGCCTTCGTGGCGAGCGTGGCGATGACCTCGTTGGTGTTCATGTTGCTCGACGTGCCCGAGCCGGTCTGGAAGACGTCGATCGGGAAGTGCTCGTCGTGCGCGCCGCTGGCGACCTCGTCGGCGGCGGCGATGATCGCGTCGGCGACGTCCTGGTCGAGGATGCCGAGCTCGGCGTTCGCCTTGGCGCAGGCGGCCTTGATCTGCGCGAGCGCCCGGATCTGCGCCGACTCGATGGGCGTGCCGGAGATCGGGAAGTTCTCGACGGCGCGCTGCGTCTGGGCCCGCCAGAGGGCGTCGGCGGGCACCTTGACCTCGCCCATGGTGTCGTGCTCGATGCGGTATTCGGTCATGCCCTGACGATATCCCCGGGGCTCCGGCGGCCCGTCAGGACCCAGTAGGCCTCGTCCCGCCTCTGGAGCCGCACCGGCACAGCCTCGGCCTGCACGTCCTCGAGGTGCTCGGCGAGGGCGTCCCGGAGGGCGGGGGAGTCGGCCATCGACCAGACCGCGAGGGTTCCGCCGGGGCGCAGCACGCGGACGGCGTCGGCGACGCCGGTCGGCTCGTAGAGGCCGGCGTTGGCGTCGTGGACCAGGAAGTCGGGGCCGTTGTCGACGTCGAGCAGCACGGCGTCGAACGACGCGTCCGGCTGCTCGGCGAGCACGGTGCGGACGTCGCCGACGACGACCTCCGCCCGCGGGTCCTCGATGTCCGAGCTCTCGACGACGGCCGGGTGCAGCTCGGCCACCAGCACGCGGCGGACGTCCGTGTCCTCGAGCAGCCGCCGCGTGGTGAACCCGAGCCCGAGCCCGCCGACCAGCACGTCACGGGCGCCGCGCTCGAGCACCAGCTCGGCCAGCCGGCGCTCGGACGAGGTCTCGACGTCGTCCATGACGAAGACGCCGTTCACCCGCAGCTCCCGGGCGCCGTCGGCCCGCGTCCGAATCACCACCTCGCTTACGCGCTGGGAGTGACGTTTTGACCCCATTTTTGGCGATTTCACGGCGAAAACGTCACTCTCAGCGGGCACGGAGGCTGTCGCGGGCGCGCTCCATGTCGTCGGCGAGGTCGGGGTGCGAGTACGGCCCGGGGGCGCGGAGGCGGTCGATGACGTTCTGGACGCTGACCGGGTCCTTGTCCTGGCTCATCTTGATCTTCAGGACGAACCGGTCGATCGGGATGCGCAGGCCGACCGTGCCACGAGCGAGCTTGGCGCCCTCGACCTGGTCGAGGTACATCGGGTCGTCGACGTGCTGCTCGAAGTGCGCGACCAGGCGCGTGAGCACGGCGAGGTTCTCCTCGGCGTCGAGCACCTGCGGGGTGCCGTGCGCGTGGGCGGCGCTGAAGTTCCACGTGGGCGCCGGCGTGGTGCCGGGCTCGTACCAGCTGGGGGAGACGTAGCCGTGCCGGCCCTGGATGATCACCAGGACCTCCTTCGTGCCGTCGAACCCGTGGATCTTCTCGTCCGGGCGGCCGACGTGCGTGACCAGCGCCAGCTCCTCAGACTCCTCGTCCAGCAGCATCGGGTAGTGCGACGCGACGATCTCGCCGTCGTGCTGGCTGACGATGATCGCCCACGGGTTCTCGCGGACGAGGGCGCGGAAGACGTCGGGGTCGTCGGAGAAGTGCTTCGGGTTGTGCCGCATCAGCGATCCACCGCCCGCTCGGCCGTGGCGACGATGGCGTCGACGAAGGTGTCGTACAGCGCCGGCGGGAGGTCGTGGCCCATGCCGGGGATCTCCAGGTGCTTCGCCCCGCGGATGGCGCGCGCCGTGGCGCGGCCGCCGGAGCTGTTGACCAGCAGGTCCTTCGTGCCGTGGATGACGGTCACCGGGACCTTCACGTCCGCGAGTCGTTCCGTGCGGTCGGTCTGGGTCAGCACCGCGAGCGTCTGCCGGGCGACGCCGCTGGCCGACCAGCCGCGGTCGTACGTCTCGTGCGCCCGGGCGACGGAGGCGTCACGCTCCGGCGGGTAGGCCGGCGACCCGATCAGCTCGGCGGTGCGGACGGCGCGCTCGGTGTAGGTGTCGCGGTTGGGCCCGGCCGAGCTGAGGATCGCCCGGAACAGCTTCGGGTGCGCTCGACCCACCGTGCGGCGGCCCGTGGTGGACATGATCGAGGTGAACGACAGCACGCGGTCCGCGTGGTCGATGGCCAGGATCTGGCCGATCATCCCGCCCATCGAGACGCCGACGACGTGGGCGCGGTCGATCCCCAGGTGGTCGAGCAGGCCGACGGCGTCGTCCGCGAGGTCGTCGAGCGTGTACGGCGGCCGGGACCGGCCCGGGAGCAGGAACGCCCGCACGATGTCGGTGCGCGTGACCCGGTGCTGCGACAGCTTGGTGGAGCGTCCGGTGTCGCGGTTGTCGTAGCGGATCACCAGGAAGCCGCGGGCGGCGAGCTTCTCACACAGCTCGGTGGCCCACCAGCCCATGGGCCCGCCGAGGCCCATGACCAGCAGCATCGCCGGGTCGTTGGGGTCGCCGAACGTCTCGTAGCAGAGGTCGATGCCAGAGGGCAGCGACGCGTGCTGCTCGCCCGAGCTGCTCACGTCAGTGCTCGTAGTCGACGGTGGAGTACGCCTTCAGCTTGTGCAGCTGGTGCTCGCTCGAGATCTTGCGGACCGTGCCGCTGCGCGAGCGCATGACGATCGACTCGGTGTACGCCTTGCCGGCGCCGTAGCGGACACCGTCCATCAGCTCGCCGTCGGTGATGCCGGTGGCGACGAAGAAGACGTCGTCGGCGCGGACGAGGTCGTCGGTGTCGAGCACGACGTCGAGCTCGAGGCCCGCGTCGATCGCCCGCTGCCGCTCGGCGTCGTCGGTGGGCCACAGCCGGCCCTGGATGATGCCGCCGACGCACTTCATCGCGCAGGCGGTGATGATGCCCTCCGGTGTGCCGCCGACCCCGACCAACAGGTCGACGCCGGTGTCCGGGCGGGCCGCCGTGATGGCTCCGGCGACGTCGCCGTCCATGATGAACTTGATGCGAGCCCCGGTGGCGCGGATCTCCTCGACCAGCTTCTCGTGCCGCGGACGGTCGAGCACGCACACCGTGACGTCGCTGACCTGCACGCCCTTGGCCTTGGCCACGAGGGAGATGTTCTCGGCGACCGGGAGGCGGATGTCGACGACGTCGGCGGCCTCGGGACCGGCCACGAGCTTCTCCATGTAGAAGACGGCGGACGGGTCGTACATCGAGCCGCGCGGCGCGACGGCCATGACCGAGACGGCGTTGGGCATGCTCTTGGCGGCCAGGGTGGTGCCGTCGATGGGGTCGACCGCGACGTCGACGTCCGGACCGGTGCCGTCGCCGACGTGCTCGCCGTTGTAGAGCATCGGGGCGTGGTCCTTCTCGCCCTCGCCGATGACGACGACGCCGTTCATCTGCACCGTGTTGATCAGCGTGCGCATCGCGTTGACCGCGACGCCGTCGGCGCCGTTCTTGTCGCCGCGCCCGACCCAGCGGCCGGCCGCCATCGCACCGGCCTCGGTGACGCGCACCAGGTCGAGGGCGAGGTTGCGGTCCGGGGCTTGGGCGGCGGGCTGCAGGCTGTTGGTCACACGGGCATCCTACCGATGGGTCACCTCACTCCCAGGGGTTCGACAGCCAGCGCTCGCGGAGGGCGGCCAGCACGGCGACGCTGAGGACGAGCAGGACGATGCTGAGCGCGATCGCCGGCTCCGGGTCGGTCTGCAACGCCGTGTAGATCTCCAGCGGCATGGTGCGGGTGACGCCCTCGGAGTTGCCGGCGAACGTGATCGTCGCGCCGAACTCGCCGATCGCGCGAGCCCAGGCGAGCACGGCGCCGGCGAGGATGCCGGGCATCGCCAGCGGGACGTTGACCCGCAGGAACGTCTGCCACCGGCTGGCACCGGCCATCGCGGCCTCCTCGTCGAGCGTCGGGTCGGCCGTGCGGAACGACCCCTCTACCGAGATCACCAGGAACGGCATCGCGACGAACACCTGCGCCAGGACGACGGCGGTGGTCGAGAACGGGATCGTCACGCCGAACGCGTCGCGGAGCGGCTCGCCGACGAACCCGTTCCGGCCGAACGCCGTGAGCAGCGCGACGCCGGCGACGACGGGCGGCAGGACGAGCGGCACCGTGACCAGCGAGCGCACCAGGGACCGACCGCGGAAGTCCACGCGGGCGAGGACCCAGGCCAGCGGGACGCCGACGAGGACGCACACCACCGTCGCGATCGACGCCGTCACCAGGCTGAGTCGCAGGGCGGTCAGCAGCGAGTCGCTGGTGAGCAGGTCGCCGAGCGTGCTCCACGGCGCGCGGACGAACAGGGCGACGAGCGGGACGACGAGCAGCAGCGTCGCCAGCCCGGCCGCGACGACGACCGCGGGAGGTGGGGCGCTCCTACGCACGGGGACCGAACCCGAAGGAGGCCAGGACGCGCTGCCCCTCGGCGCCCGTGATCAGCCGGATCCAGTCCTGGGCCGCCCCTCGGTCGCCGCCCTTCACCGCGGCGATCGGGTCGACGTTGACCACCTCGGAGGCGTTGGCGGCCTGGACCACCTCGACCTGGTCGCCGGCAGCCTGCGCGTCCGAGACGTAGACGAGGCCGGCGTCCACCTCGCCGGTCACCACCTTGGTGAGCACACCCTTGACGTTCTCCTCCTCGGTCGTCGGCTTCGCCGTGAACCCCTCGAGCTGGAACAGGCGCTGAGCCGCGTCGCCGCACGGGGCGGCCGGCACGCAGACGGCGAACGTCGACGTGGCGAGGTCGTCGAGGCCGCGGATCCCGGCCGGGTTCCCCCTCGGGGTGGCGATGACGAGTGTGTTGGAGGCGAAGACCGTCGGCGTGCCGGTGACGACGCCGGCCTGCTCGGCCTTGTCCATCGTCGCGGTGTCGGCGGTGGCGAGGACGTCGGCGTCGAGGCCCTGCGACAGCTGCTCGACGAGGATGGCGGAGGAGTCGAAGGACAGCTTCACGTCGACGCCGGGATGCGCCTTCTCGTACCGCTGCTCGAGCGCGGTGAACGACTCGGTGAGCGAGGAGGCGGCCAGCACCTTCAGCGTCGTCCTCCCGGAGGAGCCGTCGGACCCGGACCCGCAGGCGGTGAGAGCGACGACGAGCGCCAGGACGGTGGCACGCCTCACTGCGTGACCTCGAGCGAGACGTTCGTGGACTTGACCGAGGCCCAGACGAGCGAGCCGGGCTCGAGCTCGAGGTCGTCGGCCGCCTCGCGGCTGATCAGCGAGACCACCCGGTACGGGCCGCACGCCACCTCGACCTGCGCCATCACGGTGTCCTTCGTGACCTTGGTGACGATGCCGCGCAGCCGGTTGCGGGTGCTGCCCGTGGAGGGACCGCGGTCGGGGGAGTCGGCCACCTCGACGGCGAGCCGAGCCAGGTCCGCGCCGGCGATCGTCGCGACGCCGGGCGAGCCCGTGGTGCTGAAGCGTCCCTGCTGCTGCCAGCGACGTAGGGTGTCATCGCTGACGCCCAGCAGGTCCGCGGCCTCGGCCAGCCGGTACTCGGTCATGACAGCACGGTAGACCGCACGTGCGGCTGATGCACAGCACTATCTCCGCATCTGCGGAGAAATACGGTCAGGAGCGCCGCATGAGTGGAACCAGCAGCCGGGGCAACCCGGCCCTGGGCGACATCCTGCGATCGGTCGCCGTCATCGGCGCCATCCTGCTGGGCGTGTACGGCATCGCGCAGATCATGACCGTCGAGCCGGAGCACCCGACCAGCACCGTCGACTACCAGTCGGCCCTCGACAGCGCTCGCCCGGTGGCGGACTTCGATCTCCTGGGCCCGACGTCGCTGCCGAAGGGCTGGCGGGCCACGTCGGCGCGCTACGAGAGCGACTCCTGGCACCTCGGCGTGATCACCGACGACGACGAGTACGTCGGCCTCGAGCAGCTCCGCGCGAGCGCCCAGGAGACGATCCGGAAGTTCGCCGAGGACAGCCGCCCCGCCGGCTCGGTGACCATCGACGGGACGTCGTGGCAGCGGCGGACGGAGCCCGACGGTGACTCGACCTACGTGCGCCGCGACGGCGACATGACCGTCCTCGTCACCGGCAGCGCGAAGCGCGCGGAGATCGAGCGCTACGTCTCGTCGCTCTCCTCGTCATCATGAGCCGCGCCTGACGCCTTGGCGAGCCGCTCCCGCGCGCCGTCGAGCCACCGCTGGCAGATGGCGGCGAGCTCTTCACCGCGCTCCCAGAGGGCGAGCGACTCCTCGAGCGTGGTGCCCCCGGACTCCAGCTTCTGCACCGTGGCGACCAGCTCGTCGCGCGCCTGCTCGTAGGGGATCTCCGGGGTCTCAGTCATGGGGGGTCTCCTCGGTCGAGAGGGTGCGGACGGCGACCCGGCCGTCGGCCAGGCGGACGGCGAACTCCTCGGGCACCTGGTCGAGAGCGGTGATGACGCTGCCGTCGGGGTGCTGCGCGACGGCGTACCCGCGGCGCAGGGTGGCCAGCGGCGACAGCGACTGGACGCGGGCGAGGTGGTGTCCGACGGTGTCGCGCTCGCGGTCGATGGTGTGCCGCAGGCTGCGACGGGCGCGGTCGAGGGCGTCGAGCACCACGGTCTGCTGGGCGTCGACGAGCGTGGCCGGCTGAGCCAGCACCGGGCGAGACCGCAGCTGCTCGAGCGTGTGCGCCTCGCGGTGCAGCAGGGCGAGCACGGCGCGGGTGGCCCGCTCCCGCGCCGCGGCGAGTCCGGCGACCTCCTGCGCGACGTCGGGCACGACCCGCTTGGCCGCGTCGGTGGGCGTGGAGGCGCGGACGTCGGCGACGAGGTCGAGGATCGGGGAGTCGGGCTCGTGCCCGATGGCGCTGACGACCGGCACCGAGCACCCGTGCACGGCGCGGACCAGACCCTCGTCGGAGAACGGCAGCAGGTCCTCGATGGAGCCGCCGCCGCGGGCGATGACGATGACGTCGACGTTGCCGGACTGCTCCAGCGATCGCATCGCGCCCATGACCTCGCCGGCGCACTTGGGGCCCTGCATGGTGGCGTGCCGGACGACGAACGTGACGCCGGGCCAGCGCATGCGGGCGTTCTCGAGCACGTCCTTCTCGGCGGCGGAGTCGCGGCCGGTGACCAGGCCGATGGCACGGGGGAGCAGGGGCAGCGCCTTCTTCAGCCGCGGGTCGAAGAGACCCTCGGCGGCCAGCAGCTGCTTGCGGCGCTCGAGCTGGGCCAGCAGCTCGCCCTCGCCGGTGGGCCGGATCTCGCGGATCTCCAGCGACAGCGTGCCGTCGGGCTCGTAGAACGTGGGCTTGGCATGCACGACGACCCGCTGACCGGGCGCGACCGGCGTGCTGGCGGCGTCGAGGATCGAGGAGTGGCACGTGGCGCGGATCGACAGGGTGGCCCGCAGGTCGCGGAGCACGAGGAAGCAGACCCCGGGGCGGCGGTTCACCGACGCCACCTGGGCCTCCAGCCAGACGGCGCCCAGCCGGCCGACGTACTGGCCGATCAGCGTGGAGACCTGACGCAGCGGTGCCGGTGCGTCCGGGCTGGTCTCCAGGGCCATGGCCACACACTAGGTCGTTAGGCTGGAGTCATGTCCTCCCACGTCGAGCTCGGCATGCCCCCCGTCGGCGGCAGCGTGCTGCTGGCCGACCCGCGAGGCTACTGCGCGGGCGTCGACCGCGCCGTCATCACGGTCGAGAAGGCGCTCGACCTGTACGGCGCCCCGGTCTACGTGCGCAAGCAGATCGTGCACAACAAGCACGTCGTCCAGAATCTCGCCGCTCGCGGCGCGATCTTCGTCGAGGAGCTCGACGAGGTGCCCGAGGGCGCCACGGTCGTCTTCTCCGCCCACGGCGTCTCGCCGGCGGTGCACGCCCAGGCCGCGGAGCGGAACCTGAAGACGATCGACGCCACGTGCCCGCTGGTCACGAAGGTGCACCACGAGGCCAAGCGGTTCGCCCGCGAGGGCCGGCACATCCTCCTGATCGGCCACGCCGGTCACGAGGAGGTCGAGGGCACCGCGGGCGAGGCGCCGGAGAGCATCACGCTCGTCGAGCACCCGGACGACGTCGACTCGCTGGAGTTCCCCGAGGGCACGCAGCTGTCGTGGCTCTCGCAGACCACGCTGAGCGTCGACGAGACCATGGAGACCGTCCGCCGGCTGCGGGAGAAGTTCCCGCACCTGGAGGACCCGCCCAGCGACGACATCTGCTACGCCACGCAGAACCGGCAGGTCGCGGTCAAGGAGATCGCCAAGGAGGCCGACCTCGTCATCGTCGTCGGCTCGGCCAACTCCTCCAACTCCGTCCGCCTCGTCGAGGTCGCCCTCGAGAACGGGGCCAGCGCCTCCTACCGCATCGACGACGTCACCGAGATCGACGACGCCTGGCTCGAGGGCGTCGAGAAGGTCGGCGTCACCTCAGGTGCCTCCGTGCCTGACGACCTCGTGCAGGACGTGCTCGCCTACCTCGCCGAGCACGGCCACCCCGACGCCGCCGCGGTCCGCACCGCCGAGGAGAGCCTGACGTTCTCCCTCCCGCCGGAGCTCCGCCGCGACATGAAGCTGGCCGAGCAGAGCGGGCGTTAGCTCCAGTCCGGTGGTCGAGTGCCTCCGCGAGCGCCAGCGAGCTGGAGGTGTATCGAGACCGCCTGACGTCAGACGTGGTCTCGATACGCGTCGGCCGCGGGCGGCCTCCGCTACTCGACCACCGAAGGTGAGGCGAGCCACGGACCTTGAGCTTGTTGAAAGGTCATTTCGGCAGGCTCAATGACCGATGGTCGAGTGCCTCCGCGAGCGCCAGCGAGCTGGAGGTGTATCGAGACCACCTGACGTCAGACGTGGTCTCGATACGCGTCGGCCGCGGGCGGCCTCCGCTACTCGACCACCGAGGGTGGGGCGGACGAGCTCAACGACCGTTCGGCTTGACCACGAGGGCGGTCCCGCCGCCTCGACGCACCGGCTCGGCGGCGGCCGTGAGCTCGCCGTGGCTCCCGACCTCGATCGCCGCCGCGGCACCGATCTCGGCCGCCGACGTGAACGCGTCGCCGGAGGGCACCAGCACGTGGCCGAAGGGCGCGAGGGCGTCCTCGTAGGCGTCGATGAACGTCGGCTCGGCCGTCACGGACGCGGTGTTGCGCTGTGACGCCCTCGGCGCCGCGATCGCCTCGGGCAAGGTCATGCCGAGGTCGATGCGGTTCAGCAGGATCTGCAGGACCGTCGTGATGATCGTCGAGCCGCCGGGCGAGCCGACGACGTACTTCACGTCGTCGTGGTCGTCGAGCACGATCGTCGGCGACATCGACGATCGCGGCCGCTTGCCGGGCTCGATCCGGTTCGGGTCCTTCGGGTCGTAGACGGCGCTGAAGTCGGTCAGCTCGTTGTTGAGCAGGAAGCCGCGCCCGGGCACGGTCATGCCCGAGCCGCCGGTCTGCTCGATCGTGAGCGTGTACGCAGCCGCGTTGCCCCACCGGTCGACGACCGAGAGGTGCGTCGTCGAGACGTTCTCGGTGTCCGGCTTCTCCTCGTGCGCGGCGTCCTCGCAGCCGGTCGCGCCGAGGTCGCCGGCGGGCACCGGTTTCGTCGCCGCGTGCTCGGGGTCGATCGTGCACGCGCGCGAGTCGGCGAACGCCTGGCTGAGCAGCGTCTGCGTCGGCACGTCGACGAAGGCCGGGTCGCCGACGTAGGCGCCTCGGTCGGCGAACGCGAGCGCGGACGCCTCCAGGTAGAGGTGCAGGCTCTTGGCGAGCGCGTCGCCGGCGCCGAGGTCGAAGCCCTCGAGGATGTTCAGCGCCTCGCCGACGGTGGTGCCGCCCGACGACGACGGCGCCATGCCCTTCACGGTCAGCCCGCGGTAGTCGACGGACGTCGGCGCCTGGCGCTTGACCCGGTAGCCCGAGAGGTCGTCGGCCGTCATCGACCCGGGTGGCGCGGGCAGGTCGGACGCCGGGTCCTTGCGCGGGTGCTGCACGACGTCGGCGATCTCGTCGGCGATGGCGCCGTCGTAGAACGCGGAAGGACCCTGGTCGGCGATCAGGCCGAGGGTCTTCGCGAGCTCGGGGTTGCGGAACACCGAGCCGACGGCGGGCGCGTCGCCTCCGGGGAGGAACAGCTTCGCCGTGTCCGGAAATGCGGCGAACCGCGTCTTGTTGTCGAGGGTCTGGCTGCGGAAGGTGTCGTCGACGACGAAGCCCTTCTTCGCCAGGTGGATCGACGGCTGGAGCGCCTTCTTCAGCGACAGGGTGCCGAAGTCCTTCAGCGCCGCGTCCCAGGTGGCCAGGGTTCCGGGCACGCCGACCGAGACGCCGGACGAGACCAGCTCCGGGGTGAACGGGTACGGATCGCCGATGGCGGGATCGATGAAGGCGTCGTGGGTGATGCCGGCCGGCGCGGTCTCGCGACCGTCGATCGTGCGCGTCTGACCGGTGCGCGCGTCGTGGTAGACGAAGTATCCGCCTCCGCCGACGCCGGCGCTGTACGGCTCGGTGACGCCGAGCGCCGCCGCGGTGGCCACGGCTGCGTCGGCCGCGTTGCCGCCGCTGCGCAGGACCGCGATGCCGACGCGCGTCGCGTTCGGGTCGACCGACGACACGGCCCCGCCGGACCCGTGCGACGTCGCGACCTTGGTCGGCGGCGTGCGGTCGGCGCTGGCCGGACCGGTGGTGACTGCGAGTGTGGCGGCCGCGGTGGCGGCGGCGAGCGCGATCGCGCCGCGCATGGACCAGGTGCTGAAGCCGTGCATGGACGAACCATCCCCCTCGAATCGACGGCTTCCTCACCGTAAGTCGGTCGTCGACGCCGGGCAACGCGATGGGAATGCCCGGCGGGGCACGGATGGTTGAATACCGCCGTGGACGTCGCCCTCACGCTGGTCACCGTCGTGGCCATCGCGGTGGTCGTCACGGCGCTCACCCAACGCTTCACCTCAGCGCCCCTGGCCCTGATCGCCGTCGGCATCGCCGGCTCGTACGTGCCGTTCGTCCCGGACGTCGAGCTGAGTCCCGAGCTGGTGCTGATCGGCCTGCTGCCGCCCCTGCTCTACGCGGCCGCCATCCGCACGTCGCTCGTCGACTTCCGCGCCAACAAGCGGCCGATCGCGCTGCTCAGCGTGGGTCTGGTGGTCTTCACGACGCTCGGCATCGGCGTGCTGGTGCACATGATGCTGCCGGTCGACTGGCCGGTGGCGTTCGCCGTCGGGGCGGTGGTGGCCCCTCCCGACGCCGTCGCCGCCACCACCATCGCCCGCCGGGTCGGCCTGCCGCGTCGCGTCGTGACGATCCTGGAGGGCGAGAGCCTGGTCAACGACGCCACCGCGATCGTGGTGCTACGGACGTCGATCGCGGCCATCGCCGGCACCGTGAGCGCGTGGGAGGTGGGGCTCGGCTTCGTCGTCTCCGCCCTCGGCGGCGCCATCATCGGCCTGGTCGTCGCGGTCGTCGTCGGCAAGGTCCGCCGCCTGATCACCGACGACATCACCGACGTCGCGGTGTCGCTGCTGACGCCGTGGATCGCCTACCTGCCGGCCGAGGAGCTCCACGTCCCGGGCATCGATCAGCACCCGTCGGGCGTCCTGGCCGTCGTGGTGGCCGGGCTGATCCTCGGGCACAAAGCGCCGCTCATCCAGTCGGCCACGTCGCGGCTGTTCGAGCGGACGAACTGGTCCACGATCTCCTTCGTCCTGGAGAACTCGGTCTTCCTGCTGATCGGCCTGCAGATCCGGGCCATCGTGTCTGACCTCGGCGAGGACGACCTGTCCGTCGGCCGCGTCATCGCCGCGAGCATCGCGGTGCTCGTGGGCGTGATCGTGCTGCGCGCGGTCTGGGTCTTCCCGGCCACCTATGTGCCCCGCTGGCTGGTCCCGGCGGTGAGGCGGGCCGATCCTCCGCCGCCGTGGCAGATCACCACCGTCATCGCCTGGACCGGCATGCGCGGCGTCGTCACCCTGGCGGCGGTGTTCCTGCTGCCCGAGGAGACGCCGCACCGGCCGGCGCTGGTGATGATCGCGTTCGTGGTCACCGTCGGCACCCTGCTGCTGCAAGGACTCACGCTGCCGGCCGTCGTGCGGGGGCTGGGGGTCGAGGGGCCGGACCGGCACGAGGACCACCTGCAGGAGGCGAACGTCTACCAGGCCGCCGTGCAGGCGGGCCTCGACTACCTCGAGGAGAACGAGCGCGACCGGATCTCCGACAGCGTCATGGAGCGACTGCGGCAGCGCGCCACCGATCGGTCCGACGCCGTGTGGGAGCGGCTGGGCGGCATCGACACCCCGAGCGCCCAGTACTCCCGAGCGCGCGCCGCGATGCTCGACGTCGAGCGCGCCGAGGTGCTGCGGCTCCGCGACCTGGGCACGCTGGACCAGAGCGTCCTGCAACGCGTGCTGGACGCCCTCGACGTCGAGGAGTCGATCTTGGACCGCATGTCGGAGGACGAGACTACGGCCGACCGAGAGACCGACCTGCGTCCCAGCACCGGCAAGGGACCGTGCGAGCATCTCGCGGTCTGTGGCACCCCGCCGAACCCGAACACGCCCACCGGGTGCGAGGAGTGCCTGGCCGACGGCGACACCTGGGTGCACCTGCGGCTCTGCATGGAGTGCGGCCACGTCGGCTGCTGCGACTCCTCGCCGAACCGGCACGCCACGGCGCACTTCCACGAGTCTGGCCACCCGGTGATGCGCAGCTTCGAGCCCGGCGAGGCCTGGCGCTGGTGCTACATCGACAACGTCACCGGCTGATCACCAGAGATCGCCGCTCCGGTAGTCGCAGGTGAGGTCGGCCGTCAGGTCGAGCGCACCGGTGTCGAACACCAGCACCCCGCCCTCGTCGTCGGGCGTGGGCACGACGCCGTCGGGCGTCAACGCGAACAGGTGGCCCTCCCACGGCACCCAGCCGCGCGACAGGTAGAGCGGGCGCCCGGCCTCCGTGGCGTACAGGCCGCCGAGGTCGTAGGCGCGCTCGATGACCGGCTCGAGGGCCTCGATGACCTGGTGGCCGATGCCGCGGCGCCGGTGCTCGGGGTGGACGGCCACCGACTCGACGTACCCCGCGCGCAGCACCTGGCCCTCGTGCAGCAGGTGGCGCTGGTTGACCGCCGCGTGCCCGACGATGGTGTCGCCGTCGCGAACGATGGCGTGCAGGCCGCCCAGCCCGTGCTCCCAGTCGTGCTCGGTGAAGTCGTCCTCGCCGAAGGCCGAGAAGGTCATGGCCCGCGCCTCGGCGAGGGTGCCGGGATCGAGGTCGGCGGTGTGCGCGACGGTCAGCTCGGTCACCGGATCAGCGCTCGGCCGTGACGATGCGGGCGACGATCGCGGCGAGCGCGAGGCCGTGGCCGACGACGAGGACGATGCCGTGGTCGACCACGGAGGCGACCAGCCGCCCGAACGCGCCGACGTCGGGGGAGAGGCCGTCGACGACGAGGGCGTCGCTGTTGACCACCGCCACCAGCATCAGGGCGCCGACGAGCAGGACGGGCGGCAGGACGCCGGTGGGCAGGAGGCCGCGCGACTCGACGCTGACCGGCGCGGTGACGGCGGCGAGCACGAAGCCGATGGAGAAGACGATGCCGAGGCGGCCGTCGAGGAGGTCGAGGACCGTGACGACGCCGAGGGTGGCGCAGGCCATCGTGACCGCGCCCCGGGCGGTGAGGTCGCGCCCTGCCAGGCCGGCCGGTGAAGGAGCCGTCGCCGACGACATGCTTCGACGGTATCCGTCACCGCGGACGGGGTGTCGGAGCCGCGCCGCAGGTCAGGCGGGCTGGGAACCGCCCGCCGTCTCGTACGACCACACCTCGCTGTGCGTCGACACCGGCTTCGGCGCCTCGCCGCCGGCGCGATCGACCGCCGAGCGGTGACCGTCGGCGAACGACGGTGAGCTCACCCAGGCCTGGAAGGCGTCCTCGTCCCGCCACCGCGTGATGACCAGCCACTGGTCGCGGTCGTCGGTGGGCTTGAGCAGCTCGAAGCCCTCGAACCCGTCGGCGTGGTCGACGGCACCCGCGCGGGCGGCGAAGCGGTGCGCGAGCTCGTCGCCGGAGCCGGCCGGCACCGTGATGGCGTTGATCTTGATGACGGTCATGGGTCGAGTCTGGCACCTGGCACACTCGCCGCATGGACGCGGTGATCAGGACGGAACGCCTCACGCTGCGGCCGTTCGTCGAGGACGACGCCGACGCGCTGTTCGACATCTTCCGGCGGCCCGACGTCGCTCGCTGGAGCGGCACCGGCGAGCCGATGACGGAGCGCGACCAGGCCGTCCAGCGGATCGGCCGCTTCCCGACCCGGGCCGGGGACCATCCGGCCACCGGCATCTGGGCGGTCGTCGACGACGACACCGACGTGTGCCGCGGTCAGCTGATGCTCGTCCCGCTCCCGCCGAGCACGGGCGTCGACCGCGCGGACATCGAGGTCGGCTGGCACCTGCACCCCGACGTCTGGGGTCGGGGCTACGCCAGCGAGGCGGCGACGGCCCTGGTCGAGCGCGGCTTCGCGGCCGGCTTCGAGGAGCTGTACGCCGTCACGGACCCGGACAACGTCCGCTCGCAGGCGGTCTGTCGCCGGCTCGGCATGACGGACCTCGGCCTGCACACCGAGTGGTACGACCAGGAGCTGCGGGCCTTCCGCCTCAGCCGCTGACCGTCGACAGCGCCGCGATCTCCCGGGCCACGGGCGCCGGGTCGTCGAGCGCGTGGAAGGTCTTGGCGCCGGGCACCTCGACGAGCTCGGCGTTGGGGCCGAACGCGTCGAGGAGCTTCTGAGCGAACGAGATCTTGAAGAACGGGTCGGCGGTTCCCCACACGAGACGGACCGGCTTGCCGAACGAGCCGAGGCGCGTCGAGACGTCGAGCAGCTCGCTCGGCCGCACCTCGCGCAGGAACGCCGACGTGTCGCGCCGGACGCCCGCGTCCTTGAGGACCGGTTCGATCCAGCGACGGGACATCGCCTTGTCGAGAGGCTTGCCGACGAGGCCACCGAAGCCGATGTAGGAGTGGCGCATGAACCGCGGCCGCATCGTGTCGCCCATGATCCGCAGCATCGCCGGGCTCCGGCCCAGCTTGAGCAGGACGTCGAACGGTGCCGGCGGGAACTGGTCGAACGCGTCGCAGTTGGTCAGCACGAGCCGGCCGATGCGTGAGTGGTCGGTGTCGAGGAGGAACTGGCAGATGGCGCCGCCGGTGTCGTTGCCCACGAGGGTGACGTCGTCGAGGTCGAGCGCGGCGAGGAAGTCGTTGATCAGTATGGCGACGCCACGCGGTGAGCGGTCGGCCTCGGGCTTCAGCGCGATGGTGTGCGAGCCGAGCGGCAGGTCGGGGGAGTAGGTACGGATGCCCTCGGCGGCCAACGCGTCGCCGACGCCGTCCCACAGCTCGTGGTTGACGAGGAACCCGTGGACGAAGACGACGGGCGGTGCCGTGGAGTCCGCCGGTCCGGTGCCGTTCGCCGCCCGCGGCCCGGCACCCCCGCCGGTGACGCGGTACTTGATCGTGCCTTGCGGCAGCTCGACGGTCTCCATGAATCGCTCCTCGGACGGTACGGTGGGCTCGTGACCCCATCAACATACATACAGTCTGTATGAAAAACAATCGTCGGACTCAGGCCCCCAGGACACAAGCACAGCGGTCTGCCGCCACGCGGGAGGCCCTGCTCGCCGCTGCCCGCCCGCTGTTCGCCGAGCACGGCTTCGGCAAGGTCAGCGCGGACGCCATCGCGTCGGCGGCCGGGGTCACCCGCGGGGCGATGTACCACCAGTTCGACGACAAGACCGACCTGTTCGCGGCGGTGTTCGAGCAAGTCGAGGCCGAGGTCGTGGAGCGCGTCGGGGCGGCGGTGGCGGGCTCGGGTGAGGCGGATGCGCTGACGCTGATGAAGCGCGGGGCGGCGGCGTGGCTCGACGCGTGCGGCGAGCCGGCCGTGCACCGGATCATCCTCGTGGAGGCGCCGTCGGTGCTCGGCTGGGAGCGGTGGCGCGAGGTCGGGATGAAGTACGGGCTGGGGCTCGTGCAGGGCATGCTCGAGCACGCCATGGACTCCGGCGCCGTCCCGAAGCAGCCCGTCACGCCCCTGGCGCACGTGCTGATCGGCGCGCTCGACGAGGCCGCGCTCTACCTCGCGCGCACCGACGGGTCCAAGCGCGCGCGGCGTGAGGTCGACGCGGTCGTCGACCGGCTGGTCGACTCCTTAGGGTGACTCGAACCAGGGGTCGTGCAGGTCGAAGAACTCCACCTCGCCGAACGCCGCCATGGCTTCCTGGACCTCCGGCGGCGGCGGCTTCTTCTCGCCCTCGCGCGCGGCCTCCTCGCTGGTGAAGGCGACGGTCTGCACCCACGTGCCGTCATCGGCGATCGCGAGCGTGCCACCGATGATCTCCGGCCGCTCCTCGCGGATCCGGTCGTCGGGCCGGGCTGCCTTGAGGCTCTCGGGATCGTCGGTGTGACCCTTCATGATCTGCACGAAGCCGGCGTCGTCCGACCCGCCGTCCAGCCACTCGGTGACGTCGTCGCAGTCGATGAACGTCGGCGGCCCGTCCGTCAGCTCCATCATCTTCTGCGCCATGGCGTCGGTCTCCGGCCGCGCCGAGTTCGCCATCGCGGCCTCCTTCGACTCGAACCGGATGACCGCGAAGAGCTGGTCGTCGTCGGTGAAGCCGTAGGTGCCGCCGAGCCAGCCGGTGGGCTCCGTCCGGGGCTGCGCGGCCCACTCCGCGAACAGCTGCCGGATCTCCGCACGCTTGCTGGCGCGGCTCTGGATGACCTGGATGAACATGATCGCCTCCTGTCGCCCCCTGTCGACGCTATTCCTCTTGAGCACAGGGGTAAATAGGCCGTGAGCGCGGCCACGTAGGGTAGTCCCTCGTGGCACTCACCATCGGCATCGTCGGTCTCCCCAACGCGGGCAAGTCGACGCTCTTCAACGCCCTCACCCGCAACGACGTCCTCGCGGCGAACTACCCGTTCGCGACGATCGAGCCGAACGTCGGCGTGGTCGGCGTCCCCGACGCCCGGCTGCCGAAGCTGGCGGAGATCTTCGGGTCGGCCCGGATCCTCCCGGCGACGGTGCAGTTCGTCGACATCGCCGGCATCGTCCGCGGCGCGTCCGAGGGCGAGGGCATGGGCAACGCGTTCCTCTCGCACATCCGGGAGTCCGACGCGATCTGCCAGGTCACGCGAGTGTTCCGCGACGAGGACGTCACGCACGTCGACGGCAAGGTCGACCCGAGCAGCGACATCGAGACCATCTCCACCGAGCTGATCCTCGCCGACCTGCAGACCGTCGAGAACGCGCTGCCGCGGCTGGAGAAGGAGTCCAAGCGCGACAAGTCGCTGGCGCCTCAGTTCGCTGAGGCGCAGAAGGCCGCCGAGGTGCTGGGCGAGGGCACGGGCGTGTTCCGCGCCGGCCTCGACCTCGCGCTCCTGCGCGACCTGCACCTGCTGAGTGCCAAGAAGCAGCTGTTCGTCTTCAACTGCGACGCCGACGAGCTCGCCGACGAGGACCTCAAGAACCGGATGCGCGAGATCGTCGCGCCGGCCGAGGCGATCTTCCTCGACGCCAAGGGCGAGGCGGAGCTCGCCGAGCTGGGAGACGACGAGGAGTCCGAGCAGCTGCGCGCCGAGATGCTCGCCGACATGGGTGTCGAGGAGCCCGGCCTGGATGCCCTCGCGCGCGTCGGCTTCGACACCCTCGGCCTGCAGACCTACCTGACCGCCGGCCCCAAGGAGTCGCGCGCCTGGACCATCCGCAAGGGCGCCACCGCCCCGGAGGCCGCCGGCGTGATCCACACCGACTTCCAGAAGGGCTTCATCAAGGCCGAGATCGTCTCCTTCGACGACCTCGTCGAGGCCGGCTCCATGAACGCGGCGAAGGCCGCCGGCAAGGTCCGCATGGAGGGCAAGGACTACGTCATGGCCGACGGCGACGTCGTGGAGTTCCGCTTCAATGTCTGAATGAGGACGTTTGCGCAGGTCAATGTGCTGAGAAAAATCATGGCGGTCGCAATTGGTCCGCAAGAATCGAGAGCCGATACACGGGTGAGTCCGGACTCGCGCCTGCTGCCAACGACTCGCCAGAATATTTTTTGACATCGCAGGTCGGTATTGACGGGCGCTACCTATACGGTGGAGGCATGAACTCCTCAGCGATCGCCGTTAGTGAACCCACGATGCTTGGCATCGTGCGTGCAGCCCGCGGTCGGACTCAGAAGGAGCTCGAGGCGGCGACCGGGGTCCCGCAGGCGGTGTTGTCAAAGGCGGAAGGGGGTCTGGTCGACCTCGATGACGATCGGATATCCGCGCTCGCTCATGAACTGGATGTTCCGGCAGATCTACTTCGATTTCCACAGCCGGCTGGTGAGCCGGTCCATGTCTTCCATCGGAAGAGGTCAGCTCTTCCGGTGTCCAAGGTCAATCAGTTCCGCGCGATGATCGAGCTGTCCCATGTTCAGACGTCCGCACTTTTCAAAGACCAAGCGCCGCGAGTGGTCATTTCGCACAAGCCGCTCCCGGACGATGCCTTTGAAACTCCGCAAGAACGTGCGCAGGAGTTGCGCCGGACCATGGGTCTGGAGCCGGGGCCGGTCAAGAACATGGTGCAACTTCTAGAGAGTTGCGGAGTGGTCGTCGTGCGTCGTGACCTCGGCTCGAATTTGATTGATGCTCTTATCAGTTGGCCGGATGGTCGGGCGCCGCTCGTACTGATCGGCGACCACGCGCCCGGTGACCGGCTCCGATTCACGCTGGCGCACGAGTTGGGTCACGCAGTAATGCACAAGGTGCCCAGCAATCGTCAGGAAGCCGAGGCCGATCAGTTCGCCAGCGAGTTCCTTATGCCTGCTGACGACATCAGACATGACCTGAACAACGTTTCGCTGGCTCGCCTGGCCGAACTCAAATTGAAATGGCGCGTGTCTATGGCTGCTCTGCTGCGCCGCGCCCGCGACCTGGGTGCGATCTCGGATTTTCGATACAAGCAGGTCAACATTGACATCTCTACGGCCGGTTACCGCAAGAGCGAGCCGGTTGAAATCACGCAGGAGTCCCCCCACGCCGTCGCTGCAGCGATCAGTACGCGAATTGCAAGTGGAGAGTCCATCGAGTCGATCGCCCGCGACGCCATGATGACCACCGAGGAGCTCCGCGACGCTTATGTAGGGAGTGCCGATGTCTACTGAAATCGTCGATGGGGTCGATCGGACTGGTGCCGCGCTACCGGCCGGCACT
Source organism: Aeromicrobium terrae (assembly GCF_008039565.1). Lineage (GTDB taxonomy): Bacteria > Actinomycetota > Actinomycetes > Propionibacteriales > Nocardioidaceae > Aeromicrobium > Aeromicrobium terrae. The sequence goes on along the minus strand of NZ_VDUX01000003.1, from coordinate 392,891 downwards.
GTCGCCCCCAGTTCCTTCCCGCAGACAGCGCGCGCCGCGCTCGCTCAGCGTGTACTCGTTGTCTCGGGCAATGACGCGCTCCGCACGGCACCGCTCGTATCCGTCGATACCAGTGGGCTTGTCGTCTCGGGGGCTGACGCCGGAAAGATCGTTCGACAGCTCCGCCTGGCTCACAGCGATATGACGCTCCTGGTCGATCCGACCTCGCACGGAACCGTTGCTACGCCGGAGGCCCCGTTCGACTTGGGCCCGCAGGATGGTCTGTTTGACCAGACCATCGACGATCTGCTTGACGGTCAGCGCGGCAGCGGTGCGTCGGTTGCCGTAACACCCAGCAAGTTCATCGCCGCTGGGGATATCCGCTCGCTAAAGGGTCTGCTTGCGGCCGCCAATGGCATCGAGCGTGAGGACGTGCTCGTTCTCATGGCGCTCGCACCGCAATTCATGGCTCCAGAGCACGTCGCGACGGTCATTGCCGTCGCGAAGCGCATCCACCACCCTGTGGCTCTGACGTTGGGTTCACAGACTAACCCGCTTACGAGCCGTCATCGCATTGAGGGGTACCGGAGGTTCTTCGGCGAGGTTGAGGACGCCGTAGCGTGGAGGACTGACCTCGCCGGCTTCGGCGCAATGGCTCGCGGAGCGGCGGCAGCCGCTATCGGACAACTCCCGAGCCTTCGCCGAGTCAACGAGCCAAACAAGAACGGCAGGGCACAGCGACCCCAAGAAAAGTTTCCCCACGTTCTCATCCCGAGCCTTCTCCGATTCGGGCGAACGAACGTGATGCAGGAGAAGTGGTTCGCTAGTTCCACTCCGTGGAAGTGTGACTGCGCCGTCTGTAAAGGCCGCGACATTGACAAGTTCAGCGGATCACCGACGGACCGCCTCGCAGCCCACCTGCACAACGCCGCAGTCGTGCAAGAGCTCCATGCCGCTGCTCAAGATGATCCGTCTGGCGTCGACTCGTGGTGGGTTTCGCGGCTCCGTCAGGCACAGATTGCGCACGACCTTCTGAGTGGCCAGACAGGGGTGAAGGTGCCGGTCCCCGACGAGCTGCAGATCTGGATGAGTGTCGACGGGGCCTAGCTCGACGCAAGGTCAGTGCTTGCGAGCATCTGCTCAGCAAATTTCCACGACGCACCTGAGTAACGTTCCGGGGCGAATGGCGCGGCTTCCAAGAGTTCGGCTCCGGACGACGTAACGACGCCAACGCCTAGAAGCCGAGCTTCCCACCAGAACAGGTGTTCATCGCCGGGAAGTTCATCCACTGATACTCGCCGCTGGCAATACGGCGCGTACTTTGATGCAGCCGCGATTGCTCTGTCCCATCGGGCTCCAGAGATGAGGACTGCCTGCACTTCAACCGCTGGTTCCAACCAGCGAGTCACGAGGTAGTGATTTCCTCGTCTTTGGTTGAGCTCTAGAGCCGACCCGAAGTGAGGGCGCAGTAGCTGCAACTCGTACTTCGACCAGTCGACCCAACACGGCCGTCCCGCTGGCAGCTGGATCAGAAGATTCAACACTTCCAGGTTGGTGATCGGCCCTGAACCGCGTCTAAGGCGATCGACCAAGACCGCATGATCGACGCCGAGCGTGAATTCCATTACCAATTGGACATCGCCACGCGCGCTTGAGGTCCCCGCATCCGACGCGTCAAGGTGAGCGATTCGCAACGTCTGCCTCTCCGTGGGCTCAGGTCCGCCTCCCCGACAGGCGAAGAGGCGGCTCATTGCTCTATCGCATCCTTCCGGATGCGCTCTGCAGCACTCCAGAAGGGGTGCGACATGACCCGATAGTGCTGATTGTGCTCACCGCGATCACGGGGAATTCGCTCCAAGATCCGCACTTCGACCAACTTCTCGAGGAGCCGGTGGATGCTGCTGGCCGCCAGGGACGTACGAGAACGCACGTCGGAAGGTATGAACACGTCGCCCTCCAGGTCGGCGATCGAGATCGCTACCGCGAGCATGTGAGCGTTGCCGAACAGGCTCTTTGAGCAGGCACGCTCGCGATCCGCAATTGTTGCCATTTGGTTCATGATTCCAGAATCATGAACAGTGGTCAATGCCCAGTCTGGTGATCCTGCGAAGCGTCCATGATCGACTGAGCGCCTGGCGCGTGCGGTCTTCAGCCGTCGGCCAGAGGTCGGCGTAAGTGTTAAGAGTCGACTTGGCGTGGCCGAGGGAGCGCTGGACGGTCACGCCATCGCAGCCGGCCGCGATGAGGCCCGACGCGTAGAAGTGGCGCAAGTCGTGGAGCTGAACGCCGAGTCCTGACTTCGGCTTGTCAAGCCGAGTTGTCGGCGCGTTGTTCTAGGCTTGGAGGCGGACCAGTTTTCGCCGTCCCGGGAAGGACACCGATGACCGAGGCCAAGCGGATTGTGATTCTGGCGAACTCACGTAAGCCGCCTGGTCGCTGTGTCGCTGGCATCGAAATCGCCGGCGCACACGTTGGGTGGGTTCGTCCGGTTGGTGACGTGTACGGCGCCGGACTGAAGCCTTGGGAACGACGATTGCCCGACGGGTCGGAGCCGCTGCCCCTTGATGTGGTTGATTTCGTGGTTGCACGTCATGTGCCCATGAACTGTCACAGCGAGAACTGGCTAGTGGATGCCGATCGTCCTAGACGAAGGGCTGGGACCTTCAGCTACGACGACCTCGATCAACTGGTCAGCGATCCGGATACGCTTTGGACGAATGATGAAGAGACTCTCCTGGGCCTGAACGACTTGGTAGCCGAATCAGAGTTGGACGAATTCGCCGACTCGATCTTGTTGCTTAGTCCCCAGGAGCTCGTACTCAGCGCTCAAACGAACCGATGGAGCGAAAAACAGGAACTACGAGCGACGTTCGCCCACCGCGGGGTGAGTTACCGTTTCAAGGTGACGGATCCGGTCTATGAGGATCGATATCTCACTGGTGAAGACGGAGAGTTCCTTGTCCCGAGTGCGTACTTAACGATCAGCCTCGGTGAGCCTTGGTCAAAGCCCGGCAGTGAGCAGCTTTACTCGTCGAAGTTGGTCGCTGCTGTGATCGAGCCGAATGGAGGCAGCTCGTGAACGCATCCCTGCTAACCGTGGGGCACTCCACCCATGCGATCGAGCACTTCCTTGCGCTTCTGACTCGGCACGGTGTCACGGCTGTGGCGGACGTTCGGTCGGTTCCTGCCAGCCGATTTACTCCGCAGTTCAACCGTCCCGTACTCAAGCGCTCGCTTGCAGACCACGGAATCAAGTACGTGTTCCTCGGCCAAGAGTTGGGGGCTCGCTCCGACGACCGCTCGTGCTATGTCAACGGGCAGGTCCAGTACGAGCGACTCGCTCAGACGGTGCCCTTCGGTGAAGGGATCGAGCGCCTCCTGAAGGGCGCTGCCACGGAACGCATCGCGGTGCTGTGCGCCGAGCAGGAACCGCTGGACTGTCATCGAACGGTCTTGGTCTCGCGTGTGCTTGCCGACCGTGGAGCGTCCGTTGCGCACATTCATGGTGACGGGCGACTTGAAGGCCACAACGACGCGATGCTTCGACTCATGTCCGGGTTTGGGCTTGATCAAGACGATCTCTTCCATACACATGAGGAATTGCTCGACGAAGCTCTGGCACGGCAGGAGCAGAGAATCGCGTACGTCGATAAGGATTTGGCGCTCGGCGAGGTCCAGCAGGGATGAAGATCTATACGATCGGGTTCACGAAGAAGCCGGCCAGCAGCTTCTTCGGCCTGCTCCGGAAGTCCGGCGCCGAGCGTCTCGTTGATGTGCGTCTGAACAACGTCTCGCAGTTGTCCGGGTTCGCCAAGCGGGACGACCTGTCGTACTTCCTCGACGAGATCTGTGAAATGGCGTACCACCACGAGATCCAGCTAGCGCCAACCAAGGACATGCTCGACGACTACAAGAAGCATGGCGCGAGATGGATGGACTACGAGCGGTGGTTCCTGGACCTGATCGCTGAGCGGCAGATCGAGGACAGGATGTCCCCCGCACTCTTGGACAACTCCGTGCTGCTGTGCAGCGAGGCTACCGCACACCACTGTCACCGCAGACTTGTGGCTGAGTACCTCGCCGAGCGCTGGGATGACGTCACCATCGAGCACCTCTGACGGACGTTGGTGGCATCATGCAGCTGACTTGCGCGAACCGTTAGCGGCCGTTGATCGACATCGATCGCGGCTGGCTGACGCATTCGGCGAGATGCCGACGTACTCGACTCTGCAGTCCGCAAATAGTCCGCAACAAGTCCAGTCGAGACCGAAGCTTGCCGAGGACGTCCACCAGTCGGGAGATCGTTGTCTCCGCATGTCAAAGTGCGTGTTTTCCGGCGCCATTCGGAGATTATCAACGACCATCGAAGCCCCGCTTGATCGTTCCTTTCAACGTCTGAGCAGCCTCGATCTGTCCAAAGCCGGCAGGACCGGCCTCGTTCGGTGAGACGATGCACGCGACGAGGAGGACCGCGTGGGGATCATCAAGGACACCAAGGTCGGGATGGTGGCGAGCGACGCGCGCGCGGCGAAGGTGAACGGTCAGTCCGTCTTCGTGGCCGTGTTCAAGTCCGGGGGTCTGTCCGGTGGATCGGTCTCGGGCGAGCTCAAGCACATCAGCGCGATGGTGGAGGCCGTCGAGGCCGAGGGCTGGACCCTCGAGCAGGCGTCGTACGCCGACGCCGGCGGCAAGGTCGACCGGATGCTGGGCGTGTTCCGGCCGTCCGAGCGCTGACTGACATGGCACGCCGCATCATGTTCGTCCAGCAGAAGACGGGCTACGACACCGACGCGGGGCCGTCGTTCATCGGCTGGGTCGAGTTCAACCGGAGCTGGAAGACCGCTCGCGTCCACGGACGCGTGCTCCACAAGTTCGCCGGCTTCGACAGCAACTTCTACGACCACGAGACCGGCGACGAGTTCTGGCTGTCCGGGCCCAAGCGCGATCGGACCGACACGCGTTACGGACCGCGGAACACGACGGTCGACGAGGACGCACGCGAGGCGTACGAGGCGTTCCTCGCCGGCGCGCCCCTGCCGGGCAGGGAACGCGGGTAGGGCCTAGCTGCCCGGCCATTCGCCAGTAACGCGCTCGAAGGCGCGAGCGCCGGCACGATCGGTGGCGGCCTTGACCACGGCGAAGACCGCGCCCTGGATCAACGCGGCGGCGAGGATCTCCTTGAACGGATACTCGCTCTCCAGCGCCTGCGGCGGGTCGTCGCCCTCGTCGCCGAGGGTCTTCTGCCAGACCTTGCTCACGATCGAGCTCGCGATCATGCCCGCGGCGACCGACGTCGCCAGCCCGACGGGGCGGTAGAGCACCTTGGCGGGCTTGCTGGCGTTCTGCTTCTCCGTCGTCATCCCATCCTCTTCCAGACGATTACGAGACCCAGGAGGGTCGCGCCGGCCACGGCGAGCTCCGGCCAGTGGCGCCGTGCGGCGGCCTTGGCGTCGAGCTTTGCGCTGAGCGCGTCGATGGTCTCGCCAAGCTGCTCGCGGGTGCGCTCGATGTCGTCGACGAGCTCGTCGGTGGTGGCTGCGTGCGTCATGAGCGGTGCTCCTTCACCTCGGCGAGGTCCTTCCTGACGTTCTCGATCGCCTGCTCGGGCGGACCGACCTCGCCCACCTGCTTCTTGCCGGCCAGCGCGACGATGCCTGCGATCGCGAACAGCGCGACCGCGACGACCAGGGTCGCGAGCCAGACGTCGACGACCAGCGACAGCGCCGCGACGGCCGAGCCGACGAGCGTGATGACGCCCAGCATGGCGATGAACCCGGAGCCGCCGAACAGCCCGGCGCCGACGCCGGCGTGCTTCGCGCTCTTCTGGAGCTCGGTCTTCGCGAGGGCGAGCTCGTCGCGGATCAGCCGGCTGCTCTGCTCGCTCAGCCGGCTGATCAGCTCGCCGAGCGAGGCGTCGGCGGTCTGCTGGTCAGACATTCGCGTGGGCCGGATTGGTCGCGGTGCCGGGCAGGTCGGCCGGGCCGACGTCGGGGGAGTCCGCGGAGTGTTCCGACGACGTCGCGTCGGCGACCTTCTCCTTGACGACCGGGGCCTTCTCGGCCACGACGTCCTTGGCGTCGGATGCCGCCTTCTGCACGGTCGGGTTGTTCACGAGGCGGTCGGCGTGCTCCTTGATCTGGTCGTACCGCTCGCGGCCCGCACGGGCGCCGAGCACGTAGCCGGCGGCGCCGGCGATCAGCAGCATGGACTTCTTGAACATGACTTCCTCACATCCGTTTGTCGTGGTCATTGATCCCGTACCCATCTGGCGCCGCTTGTCACGGGTGATCCGTCTGGTGAGCTCGAACGGCTCTAGATTTCGGAGATGAGCGATGCCGACAAGAAGGCGCTGTGGGACCGGTGGGGTGCACTCACGGTCTCGCTCCTCAGCATGCGGGTCGCGATCGAGCGGGAACATGCCTTGTGGGAGCACTTGGACGTGACGAACCGCGCCGAGACGAGGATCAAGTCGTCGGTCGGTGGGAAGTTCAAGATCAAGATCACCGATCACGCCGCCGCACTCGAGGACCAGAGCACGCTCGCATCAGCCGCTCTGGTGCTGTCGTACTCGATGGCCGAGGCGGCTGCCCTGGAACGGCTGGGACTCGACTCGCGAAAGGTGCACGGGATCGAGGAATGGGGAGCCAGGCTGCTCGAGTCGAATACCTCCAGCTGGGACGACGTCGAAGGCGGTTTGGCTGGCGTCGTCGAGGTGGCCGTCATTCGCAACCTCGTGGTGCACGGTCCCCTGACGATCGACGCGGCAAGCGCGAAACGGCTCCGGAAGGCTGGCTGCACCACGCTCGACGCAGGTGACCAAGTCGTTCTGGACCTCGACATCGTCGGCGGCTACCGCCATCGATTGCGGCACCTGCTGGAAGCCGGCGGGCTCAAGAGGAAGCGTCGGGCAGGATGACCGCATGTCGCGATTCACCCTGCCGCCCGAGGACGTACTGAGAGCGCGCGAGAAGGTCGTGCTCGACCACTTCGCCGACGAGGTCGCCCAGGACTGGGACGCCACGCTGTCGACGTTCCCGCACCCGCACTATGAGCTCATCGCCCAGATGACCGTGCACGACGGCGACGGCGAGGTGCGCGAGTACTACCACGACACCCGCGTCGCCTTCCCCGACCAGCACCACGAGCTGATCGCGCTGCGTCACACCGTCGACGCCGTCGTCGTCGAGTTCTGGCTGATGGGCACGCACCGCGGACCGCTCGCCAAGATCCCGCCCACCGGCGGTCAGCACCGCACGCGGATGACTGCCTACTTCGTCTTCGACGAGGACGAGCAGCTGGTCACCGAGCGGATCTACTTCGACCAGCTCACCATCCTCCAGCAGCTGATCGGCGGGCTGGACAAGCGGAAGCCCAAGGACCTGATGACGCTGGTGCGCGCCGTGGTCGGCCTGCTCCGGTCGGCCGGCGGTGCACCCGACCCGCGGCTTCTGGCCACGATGCCGCCGGCGCTCGATGACTGACGTCGCCACGCTCCTCCGCGCCTACGACGAGCAGCTGCGCACCGACGCCGAGACGCCGAGCGCGATCTCGGTGACGCGCCTCGGACCGCTGCGGCTCGTGACGTTCGCCGGCGGCCGCGGGTTCGTGACCTACCAGGACCTCGACGGTGCCGACGCCGACGAGATCGCCGACCTCGTCGCCCAGGCCGTCGCGCACTACGACGCCGACCCGGACATCAAGCGCGTCGAGTGGAAGACCCGCGGGCACGACGTCGCACCCGGTCTGCACGAGGCGCTCCTTGCACACGGCTTCGTCGAGGAGGAGCCGGAGTCGATCATGATCGGCGAGGTCGCGGCGCTCGCGGTCGACGTGCCGCTGCCCGACGGCATCACGCTACGAACCGTCCACGAGGAGCCGGACGTCCGCGCGATGGCCGCGATGGAGGACGTCGCGTTCGGCGACCCGGTCTCGGACCGCTCGGCCGACGCCCTGATGCGCCGGTTGTCACTCGACGACGGCATGGAGCTCTGGGTGGCCGAGCACGACGGTGAGATCGTCAGCGCCGGGCGGCTCGAGCCGGTCGCCGGCACGGAGTTCGCCGGCATCTGGGGTGGCGCGACCCTGAAGGAATGGCGCGGCCGCGGCATCTACCGCGCACTGACCTCCGCCCGGGCCCGCTCGGCGCTCCGGCTCGGCAAGCGGTACATGCACAGCGACTCCACGCCGATGTCACGGCCGATCCTCGAGCGCTCCGGCATGGTAGCCGTCAGCACGACCACGCCCTACCTCCGTACGGCACGATGAACCGATGAACCTGGGCGACCGACTCGAGAGCCTGAGCGCCTGGCAGCTCGTGGCGCTGATCGTCGTGGTGCTGTTCTTCCTGGCGATCGGCTCCGCCCTGCTGACCGCGGTGCTGGTGCGTCGCGGCCTGCGGACGCCGTGGGCGGTACGGCGCATCAACCGGCTGCGCGAGTGGGTGATCTCGCTGGTCAAGCGGCCGATCACGATCATGGTGCTCGACGAGGTGGCGGACGTGATCCAGACCGGGCACTACACGCAGAACATCGCGGCGGCCGTCGTCGAGAACCACGACGAGCTCAAGCGACTGGTCGTCGAGAAGGTCCGGCAGGACCCGAACGTCCGACTGGTCGGGCGGCTCCCCGGCTACGAGACCGTGGTCTCGGAGGTCACCGAGACGACGCTGCGCGTCCTCGTCGACATGCTCGGCGACCCGCGGATGGACGAGCTGGTCTCGGACCTGCTGCGCAACAACCTGCAGCAGATCAAGCGCGCGGTGCGCGAGCGCGACCACGAGAACGTCCCGCCGCACGTGCCGCCGGACCTCTGATCAGTCGACCTCGGCCGGCTCCTGCGGCTTGGGCGCGAGCCACACGGCCACGAACGTCGTGATGGGCACGGCCAGCACGAGTCCGATCGCGCCGACGAGGGTGCGGACGATCTCCTGCCCGATCTGCTCGCTGGTGGCCACCTCCGCGAGCCCGCGCTGGTAGGCGGTGATGAGCAGCAGGATCGTCATCGCGGAGCCGGCGTAGGCGAACACCAGGGTGTAGACGCTCGACGCGATGTGATCGCGGCCGATGCGCATCGCCGACGCGAACACCTCGGGCCGCAGGGCGTTCGGCCGCAGCGATCGCAGCTCCCACACCGCGCTGGCCTGGGTGACCGTGACGTCGTTGAGCACGCCCAGGCCGGCGATCACCATGGTCGCCGCGACCACGCCGTGCAGGTCGATGGACGGGACGGAGGCGAGGAGCGTCTGGTCGTCCTCCGAGCCGATGCCGTTGAGGCTCGTCCAGCCGGTGGCGAGCAGACCCATCACGGCCGTCATCGCGATGCCGGCCAATGTGCCGAACAGCGCCGACGTGGTGCGGATGCTGATGCCGTGCGCGAGGTAGAGGACGACGATCATGATGGCCGTCGAGCCCACGACCGCGACCGCGAGCGCGTCCTCCCCGGCGAGCATGGCGGGCAGGACGAACGTCGTGAGCGCGACCATCGTCACGCCGATGCCGACCAGGGCGAACAGGCCCCGCCACCGGGCCACCAGCACGACGAGCAGGGCGAACACGACGGCGAGCGCGGTCAGCGGCAGGCCACGACGGAAGTCGAGGAACTCCCAGGAGACCGGCTGGCCGTCAGGCTGGATCCGGATCACCCGGATGTCGTCGCCCTTGTCGATCCCGGCGCGGTACCGGCCGGCGTCGAGGGTGAAGGTCGCCGTCTCGTCCTTCGTCGTTGCGGAGACCTTGGCGCAGTCGCCCTTCACCGACGGGAGGTTGTCCGGGCCCTCGCCGCCGGAGCCGCAGTCGAACGGATGGACCGCGGTGACGGTGGCGTCGACGGTGGTGACGCCCTTCGCGCTGTAGGGGTTGAGGTTGCGCGGGACGTCGTCGTGGTCGGGCCAGAGCGCGACCATGCCGACGATCGCCGCCGCGGCGATGGCCAGGACCACGGTCGCCAGCGCCGTCGCGAGCCCGCGACGCGGAGGGCCGAGGTCGGTCATCGTCCCGTGCGAGTGGCCCACGAGCCTCAGCCTGCCATGGCGCGCCACGGGCGTCGTGCCACGATCGAAGGATGAGCACCGAGGAGCACCTGCCCGGCGCGGTCGGCGGGGTCACGCGCGTGGGCCGCACCGTGCGTCGCCCGACCGGCCCGTGGACCCCGGCCGTGCACGAGCTGCTCGGCCACCTGGCCGACGCGGGGCTCCGCGGCGTGCCCGAGGTGCACGGCGTCGAGGACGACCGCGAGGTGCTGTCCTACGTCGAGGGCCGCGGGGTGCCGGTGGACGACGAGGTGGTGCTCGAGTCCGTGCTCGTGGAGGCGGGGGAGTGGCTGCGCGAGCTGCACGACGTCGTCGAGACGTTCCGCCCGGACGGACCGCGGCAGTGGCGCGGCCACGACGAGCCGGTGGAGCTCGCCGACGACGAGATCGTCTGCCACCACGACCCCGGCGCCTACAACTGGATCATCCAGAGCGGCCACTTCGTCGCGATGATCGACTGGGACATGGCCGGGCCCGGCAAGCCGATCGACGACCTCGCCTTCATGGCGTGGACCGCGATCCCGCTCTACCGCGACATCGGCGCCGAGCAGACCGCGCACCGGCTCGACCTGCTCGCCGACGCCTACGGCGAGTGGGGTCCGCTGACCCTGCTCGACGCGGTCGAGCGCCGGATGGAGGCCGCCACCGACCGCATCGCCGCAGGTCAGGAGCGTGGCGACGTCGGCTTCCAGAATCTCGCCCGGGTCGGCGAGCCCCAGCGGACCCGGGACCGGCTGGCCGCCTTCCGGTCCCGGCGTCCTGACATCGAGGCCGCGTTGGGCTAGAGCTCGACGCGTCGATCCAGCTCGAGCTCGTCGAGGAACCGCTCGTCGTGGCTCACGACGACCAGGCAGCCCTCGAACGACGCGAGCGCCTCGACGAGGTGCCGTGTGCTGGCCAGGTCGAGGTTGTTCGTCGGCTCGTCGAGCAAGAGGAGCTGCGGCGCCGGCTCCGCCAGCAGGACGCACGCGAGCGTGGCGCGGACGCGCTCGCCGCCGGACAACGTCGACGCCTCCCGCTCCGCCGCGCGGCCGCGGAACAGCAGCCGGGCGAGCTGGTGACGGACGTGCTGCTGGTCGGCGTCCGGAGCGTGCCGACGGACGTTGTCGATGACGCTGAGGTCGTCGTCGAGCAGGTCCAGACGCTGCGGCACGTAGCGCGCCGGGACGCGCAGGTGCACCGAGCCGCCGGCGGGCGCGACGTCGCCGACGACGGTGCGGAGCAGCGTCGTCTTGCCCGTCCCGTTCGCCCCGATGAGCGCGACCCGCTCGGGACCGCGCAGGTCGAGGTCGACCGCCCGACCCGTGTGGGCGAGCCGGAGCTCCTCGGTCGTCAGCACCACGCGTGACGGCGGGACAGCCGTCGCCGGCAGCCGGAGGCGGATCTCCCGGTCGTCGCGGACCTCGAGCTCGGCGGCCTCGAGGCGTTCCTGGGCCGCGGCCACGTCCTCCTCGTGCTCACCGCGCAGCCGCCCGGCCGATACCTGAGCGGCTCGCTTCCGCGCGCCCATGATGATCTTCGGCTCGCGCTTCTGGTCGTTCATCTTCTGGCCGTACCGGGCCCGCCGCGCCAGCTTCACCTGGGTGTCGGCGAGCTCGCGACGCTGCTTGCGGACGTCGGCCTCGGCGTCGCGGACCGCCCGCCGGGCGGTCTCCTGCTCGGCGGCGACGATCTCCTCGTAGGCGTCGAACCCGCCGCCGAACCAGCGCAGCTCGCCGTTCCGCAGCTCGCCGATGTCGTCCACCGACGCCAGCAGCTCGCGGTCGTGCCCGGCGACGACAAGGGTGCCGCTCCAGCCGTCGACGACGTCGCGCAGCCGAGCGCGGGCGGACCGGTCCAGGTTGTTCGTCGGCTCGTCCAGCAGGAGGACTCCGGGACGTCGCAGCAGACGGGCGCCGAGGCTGAGCAGCACCAGCTCGCCGCCGGACAGGGTGCCGATCGGGCGGTCCAGGCTGAGCCGCGCGAGGCCGAGGCGCCCGAGCTCGGCGGTCGCCCGTTCCTCGACGTCCCAGTCGTCGCCGACCGCGTCGAACAGCGCCACGTCGGTCTCGCCGGCCTCGATGCGGCGCAGTGCCCGCAGCGTCGGGCCGATGCCGAGCACGTCGGCGACGTCGTTCTCGTCACCGCGCAACGGGTCCTGCGGCAGGTACGCGAGGGTGCCTTCGACGAGGACCGTCCCGCGGGCGGGCGGCAGCTCGCCGGCGAGCAGGCGCAGCAGCGTCGACTTGCCGCTGCCGTTGAGCCCGACGAGGCCGTGCCGGCCGGGTCCGAGGTCGAGGTCCAGGCCGTCGACGACCGGAGCGCCGTCCGGCCAGGTGAAGGTGAGGTCGTGGGCAGAAAGGTGTGATCGCATGGAGGCTCCAAGGGTCCGAAGGGTCGGGACGCGTGGAGACGCTGCGCAGTGCGGGACGTGACGAGGTCGACGAAGGCGCGCGAGGAATCGCGCAGGTCTCGGACCTCAGAGCTTCACGGTGATAGGCACCTCGTGATCGGGAACAGTGCTCGGCCAGGATAACCGATCTCGGGAGGGCGACCCACCGGCTAGATTCTGGCCATGGGTGAGATCTTCTTCGACTCCGAGGAGGACGCGGCCGAGCTCATCGGCGCGCTGCAGGCCGAGGGCTACACGACGTCGCTCCGGCAGGAGCCGTTCGCCGGCGAGGACGACGCGCAGGACCACGGCTGGGTGCTCGAGGTCGAGCCGTTCGACGACGGCGTTGTGGCCATGGTCGACGTCTACGGCGGCTGGATGCCCGGCGACCCGCACCTCTCCGTCGAGGACCCGCCCGACCTCCCCGACGAGCCCCGCCGCTGACGTCGTTTCGTCAGGCTCAACGACCGTGTCGCCCCTCGGTCCTTGAGCTTGTCGAAAGGACACCTAGCCCAGCGACTGCTTCAGGAAGTCGACCTGGAGCAGGGCGAGGTTCTCCGCGACGACCTCCTGCGACGTCATGTGGGTGACGCCGGACAGCGGGAGCACGGAGTGCGGCCGGCCCGCGGCGAGGAGGGCCGACGACAGCTGCAGGGTGTGGGCGGCGAACACGTTGTCGTCGGCCAGGCCGTGGATCAGCAGCAGCGGCCGCTTCAGCGACGCCGCTCGGCCGATCAAGGAGTTCCGGTCGTAGACGTCCGGCTGCGTGTTCGGGTCGCCGAGGTAGCGCTCGGTGTAGGTGGTGTCGTACAGCCGCCAGTCGGTGACCGGCGCGCCGGCGACGGCGGCATGGAACGCGTCGGGCCGGTCGAGCACGGCGAGGGCCGCGAGGTAGCCGCCGTACGACCACCCGGAGATCCCGACGCGTGACGGGTCGACGTCGTCCGGGTACTGCTCGGCGACCGCCTGCAGCGCGGCCACCTGGTCGTCGAGCGTGACGCCGGCGAAGTCGTCGCGGATCGCCCGCTCCCACGCGTGCCCACGGCCCGGGGTGCCGCGCCCGTCGGACACGACGACGCAGAAGCCCTGGTCAGCGAGCCACTGCGGCTCGAGGAACATCCGGGCGGACGCCAGCACCCGCTGGGCGTGCGGCCCGCCGTACGGGTGCATGAGCACCGGCAGGCGCTGGGAACCCGGCTGGTGGTCGCGCGGGAACAGCACGGCCGTGCGGAGTGCGTGCGGTCCGGCGTGCAGCAGCGTGACGACCGGCTCGAGCGGCGGCGGCTCGCTCGCCACCGTGATCTGCTGCGGCTCTCCGTCCTCCGGGTGCACGGTCACGGTCGTGGACGTGTGCTCCAGCGACGAGCGGACGACGACCGTCGTGGGCCCGCCCACCACCGCACCGTGCACCGCCGCGCCCGATGTGATCGGCTCCGCGGTGCCGTCCAGCCCGAACCGGACGACCTGAACCTCCACCGGCTCCTGCGACGCCGTGGCGACGACGCAGTCCGGATGCGTGCTGACGATGCTCCGGACCTGCCAGCTCGCGTCGCTGACCGGCGTCCCGTCGACGACGACGCGACGCATCCCGTCGACGTCCTCCAGCGTCACGAGCCGGCCGCCCTCGGCGAGCCGCGGCGGGCTGGAGAGCTCGACCCAGTCGTCGTCCGAGACGTCGCGCAGGATGCGGGTGGCGCCGGTGCTCACGTCGGCGGCGAGCACCTGGACGCGTCGCTGGTCGCGGCTCAGGACCTGCAGGACCGGGTCGCCGTGCTGGTTCCAGCTGACGCTCGCCAGGTACTCGAACGCGGCGCGGTCCCAGAGGACCTCGGTGCGGGAGCCGTCGAGGCCGACGTGCCACAGGGTCACGTCGGCGTTGGTGGTGCCGGCGGCCGGGTAGCGCTGCTCGGCCGGCTTCCGTTCGGGGTGCTCGGGGTCGGCGACGTGCCAGACCGGGACGTCGCGCTCGTCGTATCGCTCCACGAGCAGCGACTGGCCGTCCGGTGCCCACCAGAAGCCGCGGTGCCGGTCCATCTCCTCGGCGGCGGCGAACTCCGCCTGGCCCCACACCTCGGTGGGCGACTCGGGCTCGACGAGGGCGCGTTCGTCCTGGCCGGTGACTCCGACGACGCGCAGCGCACCGCCCGACGCGTAGGCGACGGTGCGCCCGGTGGGATCGACCCTCGGGTCGACGACCGAGCCGACGGAGGGGAGCGCGGTGACGGCGCGGCCGGCGAGGTGCACGGCCCACGCGCGGCCGGAGAGCGCGAACGACGCCCATCGGCCGGTGTCGTCGACGGCGAAGCCGACCAGTCCGGCGCCGGACTCGCGGGCCCGCTCGCGTCGCGAGCGCTCCTCGGCGGAGAGCTCCTCGCCGGAGTCCCCGAGCAGCGCGTCCGGGTCGACGACCAGGGACTCCGTGCCGGTGGCGACGTCGTGCTCCCACAGCTGGCCGGTGCGGGTCACCCCGTCCGGCGTCCGGATGAACCAGACCTTGCGCCCGTCGGGCGAGACCGAGAGGTTGCGCGGGATGCCGAGCGTGAAGCGGGCGGTGCGGGCGGCCAGCCGGGGATAGGAGTCCGTCATGGCTTCGATCCAACCACGGTGGCGGGCGTCGATACGCTGGAGACCATGACCCTGAGCGACCGGCGACTCCTGCTCGTCCACGCCCATCCCGACGACGAGACCATCATGTCCGGCGCGACGATGGCGAAGTACGTCGCCGAGGGCGCCCAGGTCACGCTGATCACCTGCACGCTCGGCGAGATGGGCGAGATCCTGGTGCCCGAGCTCGAGCACCTGGCCGCCGACCGTGACGACGCCCTCGGCGCCCACCGCAAGACCGAGCTCGACGCCGCGATGGCGCTCCTCGGCGTCACGGACCACCGCATCCTGGGCGGCGAGGGCCGCTACCGCGACTCGGGCATGAAGTGGGATGACGACGGCAATGCCACGGCGGCCGACGAGATCCACGAGAACGCCTTCTGGCACGCCGACCTCCTGGAGGCCGCCAACCACCTGGTGCCGATCATCCGCGAGGAGCGGCCGCAGGTGCTCGTCACCTACGACGAGTTCGGCAACTACGGCCACCCCGACCACATCCAGGCGCACCGCGTCGCGCACTACGCCGCCGACCTCGCCGCGGCGCCCTCGTACCGCCGCGACCTCGGCGAGGCCTGGGACGTCCCGAAGATCTACTGGACCGCGATGTCCAAGAGCGCGTTGCGCCAGGGCATCAAGGAGATCCGCGAGGCCGGCGACCTGCAGTTCATGGAGGGCATGGACCCCGACAACCTCCCACCGTTCGCGATCGACGACGACGACCTCGACGCGGCGGTCGACGGCTCGCCGTGGGTCGACGCCAAGATGGACGCCATGCGGGCGCACGCCACGCAGATCGCCGTCGACGGCCCGTTCTTCGCACTGTCCAACGACGTCGCGCAGCGCGCCTGGGGCACCGAGTTCTACCGCCTCGTCAAGGGCACGCCGGCACCGGCCGACGGCTCGGCGTTCGAGGACGACCTGTTCGCCGGTCTGTGAGCGGTCACCGGTGATCCGGGTCGGCATGCTCGTCGCCGGCGCCTACGTGGGGGTCCTGGGGTCGTTCGTGCACCGGCACGAGTGGCGCGCCGGGGGCGTCGCGTGGCCGTGGGGACTGGTGCTGTCCGTGGCCGTCACAGCATTGGTGGCCGTCGCCGCGGCCCGCCTGCACCGCGTCGGCGCCGCGTGGTTCGCGCTCGGCTGGGGACTCGTGCTGATGGTGCCGATGATGCTGTCCAACGGCAGCTACCTCGTGGCCGACGACTGGCTCGGCTGGACGTATTCCCTTGCGGGCACCGGGGCCATCGTGGGTGTGCTGTTCCTCCTCCCTAGGCTGTCCCGGTGAGCCAACCGGTCGACCAGCGGGCGTTCCGCGACGCCCTCGGCCGGTTCGCCAGCGGCGTCACCGTGGTGACCACGGTGTCCGACGGGGTCGACCACGCGATGACCGCGAGCGCGTTCACGTCCGTCTCGCTGGAGCCGCCGCTGGTGCTCGTCGTCTCCGACCGCACGGCGCGGTTCCACGACGCGGTCCTGCGGTCGGGTACCTGGGGCGTCTCGATCCTCGCCGAGGAGGGCCAGGCCGCGTCGGCGTGGTTCGCGCACCGCGGCCGGCCGCTCGACAGCCAGCTCGAGGACGTGCCGCACCACCGGGGGGAGCAGACCGGCGCGGCGCTGCTGGACGCGTCGCTGGCCTGGCTGGAGTGCCGCACCGTCTCCACGCATGACGGCGGCGACCACACGATCCTCGTCGGCGAGGTGATCGGGGCGGCCGTGCGCGAGGGCGCCGACGACCCGCTCTTGTACTACCGCTCCCACTACGGCACGATCGTGCGCTCACCGGAGAGCGAGAAGACCGTGTACGAGTCTGGGGGTGCGCCGTGAGCGACGACGAGCGCCCCGACGACCCCGAGGTCGAGCAGGGCCTGGTCGAGGAGAGCGACGAGCTCGACCTCGACGAGGACGCCGAGGAGCCACCGGCCAGCCCGGTCGCCGAGCCCGTCATCCGGCCGGAGCCGGCGGCGGAGCCCGAACCTGAGCCGGAGCCCGAGCCAGAGCCCGAACCGGTCGTCGAGCTGGTCGAGACGACGGAACCCGAGCCCGAACCCCAGGACGACGAGCCCACCGACGCACTGTGGGCGGCCTTCGGTGCCACCCCGCCGGAGGAGCCGCCGCCACCGCCGCCTGCCGAGGACACGAAGCATCGTCGCCGCTGGCGCTGGGCGCTGCTCGGCGTGGTCGGGGTGCTCGCGGTCCTGTACGCCGTCGGCTACGTGATGACCGGCCTGCGGATGCCGGCCAACGCCACGATCGGCGGCGTCGACGTGAGCGGCATGTCGCCGTCCGACGCGAAAGACACCGTCGACCGGGCGCTCACCCCGCACGTCGGCGACGACATCGTGCTCGAGCACGGTGGCAAGCAGTTCACGATCAAGCCCACTGACGCCGGTCTCACGTTCGACCTGGATCGCAGCATCGAGGAGGCGGGCGGTCAGCACAGCTTCGACCCGCGCGACATGGTCGGGCTGGTCTTCGGCGACCACGACACCGCGCCGGCGCTGGACGTCGAGGAGCAGAAGCTCGACAGCGTCGTCGCGAGCATCGGCGAGAGCGTCGACGTCGAGGTCGTCGAGCCGCTGATCACGTTCGTGAAGACCAAGCCCAAGGCGCGGCAGCCGAAGGCCGGCCTCGTCGCCCTGCGCTCCGACACGGCCGAGGCGATCAAGGCCGCGTACCTCGTGGAGTCCGATCCCGTCCCCGTGCCCACCGACGTGGCGGAGCCGTCCGTCGACGCCGACGGCCTGGCCGACGCGATGGAGACCATCGCCAAGCCCGCGGTCAGCGCGCCGGTGATCATCAAGGTCGGTGACAAGAAGGTCGAGCTGCCGGTCACCGCGTACGCGCCGGCGCTCACGATCGGCGTCGAGGGCAGCGACATGGTGCCGAAGATCGACCCGGAGAAGCTCGCGAAGCCGCTCACCGACCGCACCACCGGCATCGGCAAGAAGGCCGTCGACGCCACCGTGAAGATCAAGGGCGGCAAGGCGGTCGTCGTGCCCGGCAAGCCCGGCATCGGCCTGCAGCCGGAGGAGATGGCCCGCAAGCTCGTCCCCGTCCTCACCGAGACCGGAGACGCCCGCAGCGTCAGCATCACCGCCAAGGTCGTCGAGCCCGAGACCACCACCGAGGAGGTGAAGGCGCTCAAGATCCGCGAGCGGATCAGCTCCTTCAGCACGTACTTCCCCTACGCGGAGTACCGCAACATCAACCAGGGCCGGGCCGCCGAGCTCATCGACGGCACGATCCTCAAGCCCGGCGAGACGTTCAGCTTCAACAACACCGTCGGCGAACGCACCACGGCCAACGGGTTCGTCACCGGCACCGTGATCAACGGCGGGGTGTTCCGCGAGGAGCTCGGCGGCGGTGTCTCGCAGGTGGCCACCACCACGTACAACGCCGGGTTCTTCGGCGGCATGGACGACGTCGAGCACCACCCGCACGCCTTCTACATCGACCGCTACCCGGTCGGGCGTGAGGCCACGGTGTACTTCGGCAACCTCGACCTGCGCTTCCGCAACCCCACCAAGTACGGCGTGCTCATCCGCGCCTACGTCAACCGCAGCACGCCGTCGTCGCGCGGCGAGATGCACGTGGAGCTGTGGAGCACCAAGGTCTGGGACATCCAGGCCGGCCAGTCGAAGCGACGCAACGCCCGATCGCCCGGCACGCAGTACGACGACACCCCGCGCTGCGTGCCGCAGTCCCCGATCCCGGGCTTCGACATCGACATCTACCGCACGTTCCTGCGGGGCGGGAAGATCGTGAAGCGGGAGACCGACACCGCGGTCTACCAGGCCGCCGACCACGTCATCTGCGGCAAGAAGCCGAAGTCCGACTAGACGTCGAAGGTCAGGGCGATCCGCAGGCCGTCGTCGGCGTTGCCGGTGACCTTGGCGAGCTGGTGCTCGTGCCCGTCGGCGAAGACCGTGTCGGCGGTGATCTTCGACAGCGCCAGGTTGCGCAGGCTCTGCTGGTACGGGGTGCGGCGGTAGACGCTCTCGGAGACGTCGCCGGGCAGCGCGATCTGGGTGGTGCGCAGCGGGCGGCCGCCGGTCGTCGCCGCCTCGACGGACTCGAAGACCATCAGGTAGATGTGCGGCCACCGGCCGGCGCGGGCGGCCGGGTAGATCGTGCGGAACGACACGCGGCCCTTGGCGTCGACCTCCTGCACGCCGCGCAGGTAGTTCTGGTTGGAGATCACCGGGTCGTACAGCGAGAAACGGCCGTACGCGTCGCAGTGCCAGACGTAGACGGCGGCGCCCTCGTACGGGGTGCGCTTCGAGCCGCGTCGGTTCATGACGGTGAGCGCGAGGGTGGCGGGCACGCCGACGGCGACGTCGCTCGGGCCGGCGAAGCTTCGGGTGATGTCGCGACGGACGACGCCCTTGCGGTTGAGGACGTTCGGGCCGTTGCTGCCGTCAGCCGCGAACGGGCCGCGCGTCTCCTCGGGGATCTCGCCCGGACCGACCTTCACCGGCTGCTCCGGCACGTCCTGCTCGAGGTTGCCGACCGGCCCCGCGGGCGCAGCGTCCGTCGCCTCGTCGTCGGGGGACTCGATCGGCCGGCACGCCCCGAGTGCCGCGAGTCCGAGACCCCCGAGCAACCCGAGCGCCCGACGCCGATCGATCGGCGGGACGTCGCTCATGGCGTGAGCGTATTCGCCTCCGGCGGAGTCAGGTAGCGATACTCGTGATGATCGACGAAGCCGAACGGCGCGTAGAGGGCGAGCGCGGCGTCGTTGTCGCGCATCGTCTGCAGGTACGCCTTGTCGGCGCCGTGCTCGACCGCCCAGGCGAGCATCGACGTCACGATCCGCCGGGCGAGGCCCTCGCGGCGGCGCTCCGGGGCCACCTCGACCGCGGCCACGCCGGCCCACTCTCCGGTGACGACGACCCGGCCGATCGCGACGGTGGGGTGGCCGAGCGAGGCGAAGCCCACGGCGCTCGGACCTTCGAGCACTCGTCGCGCTGCGTCCTCGAGTCCCTCGACGCGTCCGTACATCGCCAGCCAGGGGTCGTCGAGGTGCGGCTCGATGCGCACGGCCGGGTCGGCGACGTGGGAGCCGTCGAGGTCCGACACCTGCACGATCGCGCCCGGTCTCGTGCCGTTCGAGATGGTCCAGCCGGCCCCGGTGAAGGCGCGGTCCTCCTGCGACCCGATGACGACCTGAGCCATCGACGGGAGCCCGTGCCGGGCGTAGAACGCGTCGACGGCGGCCAGCGCCTCGTCGAACGGCAGGCCCGGGTCGCCGACCGCCGCGACCGAGCACGCACGGCCGGTGAACCCCTCGGAGGCGCGCAGATCCCACTCGCCGAGCGGCTCGCTGACGATCGCGGGCCAGCCGCGCGACGTGATCCGGGCGAGCTCGTCGGGCGAGAAGGACGCGGCGGGGCGCCGCCGCACCGGTCGCTCCGGGACCTGCTTCCAGGTGACGACGTCGGCGAGCGGCACCCGGGCCGTCGAGCCGTCGCGACGCTCGACGACCGCTTCGTCGGTGGTCAGCTCGACCAGGCGGCCGACGACGTCGTTCAGCGCCGGCCCCCCGCTCGGGCCCCGTCCTGGCAGCCGATGACGCACCACGATCCGCCGGCCGCGGGCGTCGTCCATCGTCATGGCGAGAGCCTGTCATGTCCGCGTGTCGGACCTGCCTCACGGTCGGCTGGGGTCGGCCGGGATACTGGTGGTAGCCCGATGGAGAAGGAGTTGCCGTGACGTACGTGATCGCCCAGCCCTGTGTGGACCTCAAGGACCGCGCCTGTGTGGACGAGTGCCCCGTCGACTGCATCTACGAGGGCAACCGGATGCTCTACATCCACCCCGACGAGTGTGTCGACTGCGGCGCCTGCGAGCCGGTGTGCCCGGTCGAGGCGATCTTCTACGAGGACGACACCCCGGGGGAGTGGAAGGAGTACTACGACGCGAACGTGCACTTCTTCGACGAGATCGGTTCTCCCGGCGGCGCCGCCAAGATGGGCGTCATCGACAAGGACCATCCGATCATCGCCGCGCTCCCGCCCCAGAACCAGGAATGAGCACCCAGGGGAAGCCGGTCTCGGGCCGTTTCCCCGAGTTCCCGTGGGACACGCTGGCCGCCGCCAAGCAACGCGCCGCTGAGCACCCCGACGGGCTCGTCGACCTCTCCATCGGCACGCCGGTCGACCCGACGCCCCAGGTCGTGCAGCAGGCGCTGATCGCCGCCGCCGACGCGCCCGGCTACCCGACCGTCCTCGGTCCGGAGGCGATGCGGCAGGCCGTCGTCGACTGGCTGGAGCGTCGCTTCGGCATCACCGGACTCACCGCCGACCACGTGCTCGCCACCATCGGCTCCAAGGAGCTGATCGCCAACCTGCCGGTCCAGCTCGGCCTCGGCGCCGGCGACGTGGTCGTCGTGCCGGAGCTCGCCTACCCCACGTACGAGGTCGGCGCGCGGTACGCCGGCTGCGAGGTCGTCGCCGCCGACTCCACCGTCGCGCTCGGCCCGGCCCGGCCGGCGCTGGTCTATGTGAACTCGCCGGCCAACCCGCACGGCCGCATCCTCGGCGCCGACCACCTGCGCAAGGTGCTCGAGTGGACACGCCAGCGCGGCGCCCTGCTCGTCTCCGACGAGTGCTACCTGGAGTTCGCCTGGGAGGGCGAGCCGGTGTCGGTGCTGCACCCCGATGTCAACGGCGGCTCGCTGGAGGGCCTGCTGGCGGTGCACTCGCTCTCCAAGCGCTCCAACCTCGCCGGGTACCGCGACGCGTTCGTCGTCGGCGACCCGGCCGTGGTCGTTGAGCTGCTCGCCGTCCGCAAGCACCTCGGCTTCATGGTGCCCACGCCCGTGCAGGCCGCCATGGTGGCCGCCCTCGCCGACGACGCGCACGTCGACGAGCAGCAGCGTCGCTACCTGGCCCGGCGCGCACAGCTCCGCGGCGCCCTGGAGTCGGCCGGCTTCACCGTCGACCACTCCGAGGGCGCGCTCTACCTCTGGGCCACCCGCGGCGAGCCCTGCCGCGACACGATCGACTGGCTGTCCGAGCGCGGCATCCTCGCCGCTCCTGGCGACTTCTACGGCGCCGCCGGCGCCCAGCACGTCCGGATCGCCCTCACCGCCACTGACGAGCGGATCGCCGCCGCGGCCTCCCGCCTCCGCTGACGAGAGACTGCCGGCCCGCTGACGAGAGACTTCCGGCCCGCTGACGAGAGATTTACGGCGCTGCGAGGAGAGCCGGAATCCGCTCGTCGAGGGGCCGGAAGTCTCTCGTCAGCGTGAGAAACCCGGGAGGTTCTCCTCGAGGATCGCCCGGAAGTGGGCGGTGGCGCCGAGCTGGCTCAGCACGCCGATGCCGCCGGCCCAGGTGCGGTGCATCAGGACGAACTGCCGCGGGATGTTGATCTTCAGCGCCGTGCCCATGCCCTCCGCGTTCGGGGCGCTGATGCGGACCATCTGACGACGCATCCAGTCGCGGCTGAACGTGAACGTCTCGGCGCTCGCCGGCTCGACGAACGGGCCGATGTACCGCTCGATCTCCTCCGCCGTCAGGTCGACGCCGCCGCGCAGGAAGCCGAGCTCGCGGAGCTGGTCGCGCACGGCGTCGTAGTCGCCGTCGACGGCGTCGCGCAGCACCGACCCGACCTCGACCGGCAGACCGCCGGGCAGGCGGGCGACGGCGCCGTAGTCGACGACGCCGAGGCGGCCGTCGGGCATGATCCGGAAGTTGCCGGGGTGCGGGTCGGCGTGCAGCATCCCCGTGCGGGCCGGCCCGGCGAACAGGAACTTCACGTACGCCTCGCCGTAGCGGTCGCGCTCCTCCGGTGTGCCGTTGGTGATGATCTCGGCGAGCGAGTGCTTGCTCTCCAGCCACGTGCTGACCAGCACCTGGCCGGTGTTGTGCACGACCTCCGGCACGACGATCTCGGGGTCGTCGGCGAACTCCAGGGCGAACAGCGACTGGGCGCCCGCCTCGAGCTCGTAGTCGAGCTCCTCGACGACGCGCTCCTGCATCTCCTCGACGATGCCCTTCACGTCGACCGCCGGCATGATCACGCCGATCATCCGGGCGAGCCGGGCCACCTGGCGCAGGTCCGAACGCAGGGCCTTGGCCGCACCGGGGTACTGGATCTTGACGGCGACCTCGCGGCCGTCGTGCCAGGTGCCGCGGTGGACCTGGCCGATGGACGCCGCGGCGGCCGGCTCGTCGTCGATGGTCAGGAGGTCCTGCCAGTCGTCGCCCAGCTCGGTGGCGAGGACGCGGTGCACGGTGCCGGGCGGCATCGGCGGAGCGGCGTCCTGCAGCTTGGTGAGCGTGTCGCGGTAGGGGCCGGCGATCTCGTCGGGGAGCGCGGCCTCGAAGATGCTCATCGCCTGGCCGAACTTCATCGCGCCGCCCTTGAGCTGGCCGAGCACGGTGAACACCTGGTCGGCCGTGCGGCGCTGGACCTCCAGCAGGACGGCCTCCGCGGGGGCGCCGCCGAGGCGCTTGCCGACGCCGATCGTGGTGCGTCCGGCGAACCCGACGGGCAGCGACGCCAGGCGCACGCCACGCGCGAATGCGCTGCTCGGCAGCGACTTCGGCGTCGATCGGCGGTCGTCGTCTGGCACCTGCTCAGGATAGTGGCGCGACAAACATGGGGTGGTTCTCCCGATGAAGTGACCTTGCCCACGGACGAGCCTGGACGGGACGGCGGCACCCGTCGCCACACCACCGAAGGAGAAACGCCATGACCCGCTTCATCATCGAGCGCGAGATCGAGGGCGCCAGCAGCCTCACCCCCGAGCAGCTGGCCGACATCGCCCGCACGTCCAACCAGGCCGTCGACTCGCTCGGAGTCCCGTACACCTGGGTGAACAGCTACGTGGCCGGTGACAAGATCTACTGCGTCCACGAGACCGACGACGCCGAGACCATCCGCGAGCACGCCCGCCGCGGCGGCTTCCCGGCCAACGTCGTGTCCGAGGTCGCCAACGAGTTCGGGCCGCACACCGCCGAGCTGAAGTCGGCGTGACCGTCCTGACCCGTGGCGGGGAGACTGGGCGAAAACGGCCCAGTCGACCCGCCGCGCGGTCCTATCCTGAGCGCGTGGAGCTCCTCGAGCGCGGACGCGAGCTGGGGGCGCTGCAGGCCGCCGTCGTGGCGGCCGCGTCTGGCACGGGATCCGTCGTGGCGGTCACCGGCGACGCCGGGGTCGGCAAGTCGGTCCTCACCGCGGCGGCTGTCGCCGACGCTGCCGTGCGCGTCCTCTGGTCGGGCTGCGACCCGCTCTCGACGCCCCGCCCACTCGGCCCGTTCCGCGACGTCGCCGCCGACCTGGGCCTGGGCGACCTGACGCAGGACGTCGGCCAGCTCGCGGAGGTCTGCGAGCAGATCTACGCGGCGCTCCGCGACACGCCGACCGTCCTCGTCGTCGAGGACCTGCACTGGGCCGACGCCGCGTCCGTCGAGGTGCTGCGCTTCCTCGCCCGGCGCGTCGAGACCATCCCGCTGGCCCTCCTGGTCACCACGCGCGACCACGAGGTCGGCGCCGCCCATCCCGCCCGCGGCTTCCTCGGCGACGTCGCGCGCCTCGAGTCGTGCGAACGCCTGCCGCTACCGACGCTGTCACGCGAGGCCGTCACCACCCTGGTCGGCGAGACCTCGCTCGACCCCGGACGCGTCCACGTGCTCACCGGCGGCAACCCGTTCTTCGTCACCGAGATCGCCAAGCAGCCGGACCGGCCGCTGCCCGTCTCGGTCCGCGACGCCGTCCTCGCCCGGATCGCCGACATCTCCGCCGCCGACGTCGAGACGTTGCACCTCGTCGCCGCTGCGCCGGAGCGCATCGACGACCGTCTGCTCCCGGCCCTTGGCGTCGACCTGCCCACGCTGCAGCGCTTGGACGCGACCGGCCTCCTCGCCCCGGCGGGCGGCGGGGTGGGCTTCCGGCACGAGCTGGCCCGCCTCGCGGTGGAGAGCACGATCCCGCCCGGCGGCGCGGCGCCGCTGCACCGGCGGCTGCTCGACGCCCACGAGGAGGTGGGGATCCGTGACCCCGCCGTCCTCACCCACCACGCCGTCGGCGCCGGCGACGCGGGCCGCGCCGTCACGTACGCGACCGCCGCCGGCGAGCAGGCGATGAAGGCCGGCTCGCACACCGACGCGGCGGCGTTCTTCGAGACTGCGCTCCACCACCTCGACGGCTCCGAGGACGACCTGGTCCGGGCGGAGCTGCAGCAGAAGCTGGGCTTCGAGCAGTACCTGTCCAGCCGGCTGCCGGAGGCGATCGGCAACATCGAGGCGACGTTCCCGCTGTGGAGCGCCGCCGGGGACTTCACCGGCCTCGCGTCCGCGCACGACTCCGTTGCCGTCCTGGAGTACTACAACGGCCGCCGCCAGGAGGCCGAGTCGCACGCCGACCGGGCGGCCGACGTCGCCACCGAGGCCGGCGCCCGCCGGATCTACGCCGGATCGCGCGTCACCCGCGCCTACCTCGCGGCCCAGCGCAACGAGTTCGACGTCGCCCTGGCCGCCTGCGCCGATGCCGCCGAGGTGGCCGAGGCGACCGGGGACGCCGCTCTAGCGGTCCGGGCCGGGATGTTCGACGCCATCGTGAAGCTCGCCCAGGGCGACGTGGAGCAGCGGACGGCGGTGTCGAAGGCGATCGCCACCGCCCGCGAGCGCGGCCTCGACGAGCTCGCGTCGACCGGCTTCTCCAACCTCGTGTACCACGACGTCGAGCACCGACGACTCCGCGACGCGAGCCAGGTGCTCGAGCTCGCGCTGCCGTTCGCGGCCGAGCGGGACATCCCGATCTGCTCGCACTGGCAGACCGGCGTGCGCTCGCGTCTGCACCTCCTGCGCGGTCGCTGGGACGCCGCCCTCGAGGACGCCGAAGTGGTGCTGAACCAGCGCGGCATGCCGCTCGGCACGATGTGGCCGTTCCTGGTCTCGAGCCTGGTCCCGCTGCGTCGCGGCGTCGAGCCGACGGTCGACGAGCCGCTCGAAGCGGCCTGGCGACTCGCGGAGAGCCTGGACGAGCCGGTGCGCCGCCTGCCCCTGCTCGCGGCGCTCGCCGAGCACGGCTGGATGACCGGGGAGGTCGACGAGCGGGTCTCCGGACTGGCCGTCGACGAGCTGACGCGCCTCGGCGACACCGCAGGCGCCGGCTGGGCCCTCGGCGACCTCGCCGCGTGGGTGCAGCGGCTCGGGCTCGCCTTCCAGCGTCCGTCCGAGCTGGCCGAGCCGTACCGGCTGTCACTCGACGGGAAGCACGCCGAGGCGGCGCAGTGGTGGCACGACGCCGGTGACCCGTTCGCCGAGGCGTTGGCGCTCGGCGACGCGACCGATCCCGAGCTCCGGATCCGCGGCGTCGAGCTGCTCGACGGCCTGGGCGCCACCGCGACGGCGGACCGCCGCCGCGTCGACATGCGGGCCGACGGCATCGACGGCGTGCCCGCCCGGCCGCGCGAGAGCACGCGGGCGAACCCCGGCGGGCTCACCAACCGCCAGCTCGAGGTGGCCCGTCTGATGGCTCGCGGCCTCACCAACGCGGAGATCTCCGCCCAGCTCTTCATCTCGCCGAAGACCACGGACCACCACGTGTCGGCCGTGCTCACCAAGCTCGGGGTGTCCAGCCGGCGCGACGTGATGCTGCAGAGCGAGGAGCTGGCCCTCACCTAGGCCGCGGGCAGGAGGGCGCACCCGCAGGCGTGGTGGAACGCCACCGGCCAGGAGTCGCGAGCGTCGTGCGCGGGGCCGAGAGCCAGGACGGCTCCGGACGTGGGCAGCGACCGTCCGGTGGCCAGCGCCCGGACCTCCGACGCGACCTCGGCCGCCGCGACGTGCAGCAGCACCGGGTCGACGACTGGGGGTGCGGCCAGATGGCCGGGGCGGCCGAGCTGGTGCAGGAGCACCGGCCAGGCGGGGTCCCAGTCGGCGCGGGTCAGGTCGAGGCAGCCGAGGCACGGCGTCAGACCGGGGCGGACGAGCGGGCCGAGACGTACGCGGTCGTCGTCGAGCACCACGGGCAGGTGGCAGACGGACTGGCGGGCGGCCGCGGAGAACACCGCGCGCCCGGGCTCGCCGCAGCTGACCACGACGAGGAGGTCCGGGTCGGGGGCGTCGAGGTCGCGCACGCCGACGTCGGTGAGCGCGCCGCGCACGAGGCTCCCGAACCGGTGGGCGGCGGGATCGACGTGCACCGACACCGCGAGCCGCACCGGCTGCGGACGGAGCCGGGAGGCGTCGACGACGGCGCCGGCGGCGATCAACGGCCGCAGGACCTCGGTGGGGTCGACGTCCAGCTCGGGGACCTCGGAACGGGCCAGGCTGCGCAGCCGGTCGAGGTCGCGGACGCCGTCGAGCAGGCGCAGGAACGCGAGCAGACCGGGCCGGTCGGGCACGACCACACCAGGAGTGGTGCCGATCTGCAGGTGCGCGGCGTCACGCCGCAGCAGCGGGGAGCCTGGCCGGACGACGGGCCGCAGGTGCGTCATGCCGCCAGGCTGACGTGTGGACGGCCGACTGACGAGCCGGCCGTCCACACGTGACGTCCAGGGTCAGGCCTTGCCGAGGATCCGGTTCAGCTTGGTGCCGCAGACAGGGCAGATGCCCTTGGCCATGCGCGTGCCCTTGTCGCTCACCTGCACCTCGCCGGTGGCCTCGCGCTTGTCCTTGCACTTGACGCAGTAGAACTCGCCGCTCCACGTTTCCGACATCATGGCCTCCTCGCCGATGTGGTTCTGCTCACACGCTAGAGGAGAAAGGCCGGAATTCCGGGCAGGCGGGGCCGTGCGACGCGGGGCTGTTTCGGGGCCCCTTTCCGGGCGCGGCGGGGCAGACTAGAGGCGTCGCGGCGAGCCCGTCAACGGTTTTCCGAAATCGTTGTCCACCCTTGTGGATAACTGTGGGGACAACGTGTGTGCATCGCCGAGAACGGGTGTGGACGAGCCGTGGACAGAGCGTGGACAGGACGTGGACGACGACCGGCTCAGCGGCAGGTGGCTCTCCGTGACCAGCCCGATCGCCGACCGTCGGTGTGGACGGTGGAAAAGGTCTCGTGGCGTCAGGGGACCGGTGGTGCCGCCGATTAGATTGAGACGCATGGGCGAGGTGGAGATCCGGCGCAGCAGCCGGCGCAAGCGCACGGTCCGCGCGTACCGTGAGGGCGACAAGACGATCGTGCTCGTGCCGGCGCACCTGAGCGTCGAGGAGGAGCAGCGGCACGTCCGCAGCCTCGTCGAGCGGCTCGACCGCCGCGAGAAGGCCACCCGGCCCAGCGACACCGAGCTGCTCGAGCGCGCCACCGAGCTGTCGGAGCGCTGGCTCGACGGCCGCGCGGTGCCGGCGAGCGTGCGGTGGGTCTCCAACCAGAAAACCCGGTGGGGCTCCTGCACCTCGGGCGATCGCACCATCCGGCTGTCCGACCGGCTCAAGGGCATGCCGGAGTGGGTCATCGACTACGTGCTCCTGCACGAGCTGGCGCACCTGATCGAGCCCAACCACAGCGCCCGGTTCTGGGCGCTGGTCGAGGCCTATCCGCACACGGTCAGGGCGAAGGGGTTCCTCGAAGGCGTGAGCTGGCAGCAGCGATGAGGTCGCGCACGCTCTGATCCGTCGGCTCCGGCGGGTCGTCCAGCGGGAACCACGCGAGGTCGAGCGACTCGGTGCTGCGCACCGGCTCGGCTCCCTCGGGGGCCACGGCGACGAACTGGACGTCGAGGTGGTGGGACGGACGGACCGGTCCGCACGGCACCTCGTGCCGCGACAGCAGCACGGGCACCGGGTCGAGGACCAGGTCGTCGATGCCGGTCTCCTCCCGGGCCTCACGCAGCGCGGCGTCGGCGAGCGTGAGGTCGTCGGCCTCGCAGTGACCGCCGGTCTGCAGCCACAGCCGCACGATGTCGTGCAGGGTCAGCACCGCCCGGGTGTGGTCGTGCGAGATGACCAAGGTGCTCGCCGTGACGTGGTCCGGGTGGCAGGTGCGCAGGAGCCCGTCGGGCTGGGCGTCGAGATGCTGGAGGTAGAGCGCACGCAGGCGCGACTGCTCGTCGTCCGGCGCTTCCCACGCCTCGAGGACGGCGCGGGCGTCGGCGTGGAGGCTCACTCCTCGGGGGCGTCGCCGTCGCTGTCGAGCAGCTCGCCGAGGGCGGCGTCGAAGTCGGCGTCGGACGTGGGCTCGGCCTGCGCGAACCCGAGCGGGTCGTCGAGGTCGGCGGTCGTGGGCATGAGGTCCGGGTGCTTCCACACCGCGTCGCGGGCCTCCGGGCCCTGGCGGTCGCGCAGGGCGGCCCACAGCGTGGCGGCCTCGCGCAGCCGACGCGGCCGCAGCTCCAGCCCGACGAGCTGGGCGAACGTCTGCTCCGCCGGTCCACCGGTGGCTCGGCGGCGGCGCATCGCCTCGGACAGCGAGGCCGCGGCGGGCATGGTCTCGGCGGTGGCTTGCTGGACGACCTCGTCGACCCAGCCCTCCACCAGCGCGAGCAGCGTCTCGAGCCGCTCGATCGCGCGCTGCTGCTCCGGCGTCTGCTCCGGCTCGAACAGCCCGCCCTGGAGCGCCTGGGCGATCTCGTCGGGCTGGGAGAGGTCGAGCTCGGTCATCTTCGCCTCGATGGCGGACATGTCGATGCGGGTGCCGCGGCCGTACTCCTCGATGGCGCCGACGAGCGCCGGGCGCAGCCACGCGGCGTGCTGGAACAGCCGGTGGTGGGCGCACTCGCGCAGCACCACGTAGAGGAGGATGTCGGCGGCGGAGTGCTCCAGGCCCTCGCCGAACGCCGCGACGTTGTGCGGCAGCACGGCAGCGGTGCGCTCGGGGCCGAGGGGCAGGCCGATGTCCGTGGAGGAGACGACCTCGCCGGCGAGACCGGCCAGCGCGCGGCCGATCTCCTGGCCGAACATCGCGCCACCGGCCTGGTTGAGGATGCCGATCAGCGGCCCGGCCATCGCGCGCGCCTCCTCGGGCAGCGCGGTGCCCATGGCGTCGACCACGTGCTGGGCGATGGGCTCGACCAGGGTCTTCCAGGTCGGGGCGGTGGCCTCGACCCACTCGGCGCGGCTCCAGGCGACGGACCGGTCGGCGCCGGCGGGCATCTCGGTGACCCGGTCGAGCCAGGTCTCCGCGAGGCGCACGGCATCGTCGACGGCGTTGGCCTGGTTGGACGGCACCGACGGGTCGGGCCCTGCCGCCGCGACCGTGTGACGGGCGACGTCCTTGGCCATCTCGAAGTCGATGGGGCCGTCGTGCGGGCGGAACATCCGCTGCAGCTGGCCGAAGATGGCGCTCAGGTCGGGCGCCTGCCCGCCACCGGCACCGCCGAGCGCGGCGAACAACCCCTCCATGGGCGTGCCCTTGTAGGGGTTGTCGGGGTCCTGAGGCTCCTCGTCGGCCATGTCGCCAGCGTACCCAGGGAGTGCACACCACCTTCTAGCGCGCACACGGACGTTGAGCTTGTCGAAGCGTCGTTTCGACAAGCTCAACGACCGTGGTCTCCCCATACGATGGCCAGGTGGCCGACATCCGCCTGCTCGACGTCCGGGACGCCCCGCTGAGCCTCGACGAGGTCTTCGAGGCTGTGCGTGACCCTTCGGCCGGCGGCATCGCCCTGTTCGTAGGCACGGTCCGGACGGTCGACGAGGACCGCGAGGTGCAGCAGCTGAGCTACAGCGCGCATCCGTCGGTGCTCGACCGGCTGCGCGACGTCGCCGAGCGGATCGCGGCGGAGATCAACGTGGTCGCGCTGGCGGCCGTGCATCGCGTGGGCGACCTCGCGATCGGCGACCTCGCCGTCGTCGTCGCGATCTCGGCGCAGCACCGGCAGGAGGCGTTCGAGGCCGGGCGTCGGCTCATCGACGACCTGAAGTCCGAGGTGCCGATCTGGAAGCACCAGACGTACACCAGCGGCGACGCCACCTGGGTGCACGCCGACTAGTAACCACTCGGTGGTCGAGTGCGCCCGCGAGCGCCAGCGAGCTGGGCGTGTATCGAGACCACCAGTCGATGTGGTCTCGATACGCGCCTCGTTCCTCGGCGCTACTCGACCACCGTGAACTCGCTAGCCCCAAACGTTGAGCTTCGCGTACTCGTCGGCCCAGCCGCCGCGGTAGCCCTGCTGGAACGGCGGAGGCAGGCGGTCGACGAAGCTCTCGGGATCATCGGCGGCGCTGACCATCCAGGGCACGAACCGAGCGGCGTCGTGCGCGACGCGGGCGCCGGAGTTCATCCCGAAGGTGGCCCACTGCTCGCCGGAGAGCACGTCGTCGATGAGCGGCAGCCCGTCCTGCTCCTCGTGCTGCAGGTGCGCGCGCAGCCCGGTGCAGAGCGCGTCGACGACGTCGCCGAGCGACTCGGACGACTCCCCTCGGAGCACGGCGTCGATCTCGGCGAGCATCGGGTCGATCTGCGCGTGCTCCTCCTCGAGCGAGTCGACGAGGGCGAGGTCGTCGGGGCGTTCGACGAGCACCTCCTGCAGCATCGGCCAGAGCAGGTCGTCCTCGGCGCGGTGGTGGATGTCCAGGTACGACGAGAACAGCTGCCACCCGACCGCGGCCTCGAGCCCGCTGTTCGGCCGGGCGGCCCGCCGGGCCACCTCCTCGAGGTCGCGGCGCAGGGCGTCGTGGATCGCGAGCATGATCGTCATGTCCAGGTTGCTCATGGCAAGCCTCCGAGGTCGATGAACTCACCGTAGGACCACGGCGACGCCTGCGTCTGCCCCTTGCCGGGCGTCTCTAGGCTGATACCCGTGCCAGACGCGGTCGACCCCACCGGACCCAGCCCCCGTTACGCCACCATGCTGACGGCGGCGCTGTCGGTGATCGTGCTGTCCTGCGTGGCGTTCCTCGTCCCGGTTCCTTACGTGACGATGCGGCCCGGCCCGGCGTTCAACACGCTCGGCGAGTTCGAGGGCAAGCCGATGTTCACGTTCGGCAGCGACGTCAAGACGTACGACGACACCAAGGGCTCGCTCGACTTCACCACCGTCTCGGTGAGCCGCGAGGAGTCGAGGCTGTCGATCTTCGACGCCGTGAAGACGTACTTCTCCGACGACACCGCCGTCGTCCCGAAGTCGTTCGTCTATCGCGACGGGGAGTCGCAGAAGCAGTCCGACGCCGAGGGCGCGGCGCAGCTCTCCAGCTCCAAGGACAACTCGCGCGTCGCCGCCCTCCGGGCCGCGGGCTACACCGTCCCGGAGATCCCGCTGGTCAAGTCCGTCGACGCGAAGGGCGCGGCCGCCGGCACGCTGCGCACCGACGACGAGATCCTCAGCGTCGACGGCAAGAAGATGGCCACCGCGGAGCAGGTCGTGCGCAGCGTCTCCGGACTCGAGCCCGGTGACACGGTGTCGATCGAGATCCGCCGCAAGGGCGAGACCAAGACGTTCGACATCGTCACGAAGCCGGACGCGAAGGACCCGAAGAAGCCGCGGGTGGGCGTCGGCCTCGGGTCGCGCTTCGACTACCCGGTGAAGATCACGAACAACGTCGGCTCGAGCATCGGCGGCCCGAGCGCCGGCACGATGTTCGCGCTGGCCATCTACGACCGCCTGACCCCGGGTCCGCTCACCGGCGGCCTGCGCGTCGCCGGCACGGGGGAGATCAGCCCCGAGGGCGTCGTCGGGCCGATCGGCGGCATCCGCCAGAAGATCGCCGGCGCTGCGAAGGACGACGTCGAGGTGTTCCTCGTGCCCGCCGAGAACTGCGCCGAGGCGCTCAAGGGCGACGACCACGGTCTGACGCTGGTGCGGATCAGCACGCTGAAGGGCGCCATCAGCGCTCTCGAGAAGCTGGCGCAAGATCACGACGCGAAGGTGCCCCAATGTCGATAGGCACCGAGTCGGCGAAGGAGCCGCTGCCGAGCACGCCGCTGCGCCTGGTGACGCTCGAGGTCGAGGCGCACGTCGGCGCGGATGGCTGGGACCAGCCCGCGCGCCTCTACGCGCTCGTGCCCACCGCCGACCTCGTCGAGGCCGAGCCGAGCCTGGCCGAGCGCCTCGCCACCCAGCTGGAGAACCACCCGGACGGGTTCACCTCCATCGAGCAGGAGCTGCCGTCCGACCGGCACCTGGAGGAGCTCCTGGCCGGCATCACCTGGCCGGAGACCGTCGCCGGGTGCGCCGCCGTCGTGGAGCGCCTGATGCTGCCGCCGGAAGCCGAGGACGACCTTCCCGACGACCCCGACGCCCTCGTGGAGGCCGTCGCGGCACACCCGGACCGGCGCGAGGTGCGGCTCGTCGCCGCCGTCACGCGCGACGGATCACGGCACAGCGCCGTGCGCGCCCGCGAGCCTGAGGACGCCCCGCTGCTCGAGGGGCCGGACCTGGTTCCCGGCCTGCTCGACCACCTGTTTCGCACCTTGTCCTAGGCTGATGGCCACAGCGAGCCCGTCACCAGGAGCCCCGTGAGCGACATCTTCGGCACCCCGCGGAACCGACCCGAGCCCTCCGGCGGAGTGGACCGGCGGCGCAAGGTGCTCGTGCCCACCTTGATCACGCTCGCCGTGCTGATGTTCCTGGGCTCGATCTTTACCAGCGTCTGGACCGACCGCCTCTGGTTCAAGTCCGTCGACTACTCCGGCGTCTTCACCACGGTCCTGGTCACCCGGACCGTGCTCTTCGTCGTGATGGGCGTGCTGTTCGGCGCGTTCGTCGTCGGCAACGTCTACCTCGCGTGGCGACTGCGGCCGTCCGGCCTGCCGGCCCGCAACGACGACCCCGCCGCCCGGTACCGCCAGACGCTCGGCCCGATCATCCGGCCGGTGCTCATCGTGCTCGGCGTGGTGCTCACCGCGTTCGCCGGCTCGGTCGCCGCCAGCCACTGGGACACGTACCAGATGTGGGCGCACGGCACGTCGTTCGGCCAGAAGGACCCGCAGTTCCACAAGGACATCGGCTTCTACGTCTTCGACTACCCGTGGCTGCGGTTCCTGACGTCGTTCTCGTTCGCGATGATCGTGATCGCGGTGCTGGCCACGGTGTTCATGCACTACGTGTTCGGAGGCATCCGATTCGCCGGCCGCGGCCCGTCCTTCACCCGCGCCGCCCAGGTGCACCTGTCGATCCTGATCGGCATCGGCGTCCTGCTGCGGGCGCTCTCGTACTGGCTCGACCGGTTCGGCCTCGCGGTCGGCTCGTCGTCGCTGTTCGACGGCATCGGCTACACCGACGCCCACGCGCGCATCCCGGCCCGCAACATCCTCATCGGCATCGCGATCGTGTGCGCGCTGCTGCTGTTCGCCGCGGCCGTCATCCGCTCCTGGGTCCTGCCGGCCATCAGCCTCGGCCTGCTCCTCCTGACGTCCATCCTGATCGGCGGCATCTGGCCGTTCGTGATGCAGTCCTTCCAGGTCAAGCCGTCGGAGCCGGACAAGGAGGGCCCGTACATCGCGCGCAACATCGAGGCGACACGCGACGCGTACGGGGTGGCCGACACCAAGGTGGAGCAGTACACCGCCAAGACCTCGCTGACCCCGTC
Source organism: Aeromicrobium terrae (assembly GCF_008039565.1). Taxonomy (GTDB): domain Bacteria; phylum Actinomycetota; class Actinomycetes; order Propionibacteriales; family Nocardioidaceae; genus Aeromicrobium; species Aeromicrobium terrae. Next base: position 358,489 of record NZ_VDUX01000003.1, on the reverse strand, counting down.
CGAGCTCACCAAGTCGGCGGAGTCCCGCGTCAGCACGCGCCTCCTCGACCCCACGCTCATCGCGCCGGCGTTCGAGCAGCTGCAGCAGGTGCGCGGCTACTACACGGTGCAGGACACGCTCGACGTCGACCGCTACAAGCTCGACGGCACCAACCAGCCGCAGGACATCATCATCGCCGCGCGCGAGATCAACCTCGACGGCCTGCAGGACTCCCAGCGCAACTGGGCCAACGACCACACCGTGTACACCCACGGCTACGGCGTCATCGCCGCCCGCGGCAACAAGCGCGGGTCGCAGGGCGAGCCGGTCTGGGTCGAGAAGGACATCCCGCCGGTCGGCGACCTCAAGCTCACCACCCCGCCGCGCATCTACTTCGGCGAGAAGACGCCGTCGTACTCGATCGTCGGACAGCCCAAGGGCAAGGCGCCGGTGGAGGTCGACATCCCGCGCGGCGGTGAGTCCGGCGACGACCCGAAGGCCAACGCCACGCAGAACACGTACGACGGCAAGGGCGGCGTGCCGATCGGCAACGTCTTCAACAAGCTGCTCTACACGTTCAAGTTCGCCGAGCCGAACATCTTCCTGTCCAGCCGCGTGAACTCGTCGTCGAAGATCCTCTACGACCGCCAGCCGCGCGACCGGGTCAAGAAGGTGGCGCCGTGGCTCACGGTCGACGGCGACACGTACCCGGCGGTCGTGGACGGCCGCGTCGTGTGGATCGTCGACGCGTACACCACCAGCAACTCCTACCCGTACTCCCAGCACAGCTCGCTGCGCGAGGCCACGGACGACACGCTGACGCAGGGCCAGTCGCAGGCCGCCCTGCCGACCGACCAGGTCAACTACATGCGCAACTCCGTCAAGGCCGTCGTCGACGCCTACGACGGCACCGTGAAGCTCTACCAGTGGGACACGAAGGACCCGGTGCTCAAGACCTGGATGAAGGTCTTCCCGGACGTCGTGACGCCCAAGAGCGAGATCAAGCAGTCGCTGATGGAGCACCTGCGCTACCCGGTCGACCTGTTCAAGGTGCAGCGGTACATCCTCCGCGAGTACCACGTCACCGACGCCCAGACGTTCTACGAGGGCGGCGAGCGCTGGAAGGTGCCGGAGGACCCGGCGGGCTCGTCGAGCTCGCTGCAGCCGCCGTACTACCTGACGGTGGCGCGGCCCGGCGAGACCGATCCGAAGTTCTCCCTGACGACGGTCTACCTGCCGAACAGCCGCCAGAACCTGGCGTCGTTCGTGTCGGTGAACTCCGAGGCGACGTCGTCGGACTACGGCACGATGCAGATCCTGCAGCTGCCGAGCGACACCCAGCTCGACGGCCCGAGCCAGATCGCGAACCGGTTCAGCTCCGACAAGGGGGTGACCCAGGCCCTCCTGCAGTTCCGGCAGTCCGACGCCCAGGTGCTGAACGGCAACCTGCTGACCCTGCCGGTCGGCGACGGCCTCCTGTACGTCCAGCCCGTGTACATCAGACGTTCGGCCGCGGAGGGCACCTACCCGGTGCTGCAGTTCGTGGCGGCCACGTTCGGCGAGGACGTCGGCTTCGGCCAGACGCTCGACGAGGCCCTGCGCGTCGCGCTCGGGCTCGAACCGGGCAGCGCGCCGACGGACGACTCCGGCGCGGCGCCGCCCCCGTCGTCGGGTGACGACACGGGCGACTCGAAGGCCAAGACCACGAGCCAGTACCTCGCGGACGCGTCGAAGGCGTACAACGACGCCCAGGACGCCCTCAAGAAGGGCGACCTCGCGACGTACCAGTCCAAGATCAACCAGATGAACGACCTGATCGAGAAGGCCCAGGACGCCCTGAAGAAGTAGTCGAAGCGAAGAAGGGTCAGCTCGGAGCGCCGGTCTTGAGGCGCTCGCGGACGGCGGGGGCGAAGGGGCTCCAGGCGAACCAGTGCGGCAGGTCGCGGGTCAGGCCCGGGGGACCGGCGACGGTCAGGGCGTCGGTCTTGCGGGCGTCGGCGTACGTGGTGATGCCGGAGAAGACGCGCATGAGGGCGACGGGCTCCGTGGTCAGGACGACGTCGGAGTCGAAGCCCGGGGGATCGGTGCAGACCGACGGCTCGCGGCGCTCGATGACCAGCCAGATGCGGGTGGGGTCGACTCCGGTGTAGTCGAACTGCAGGACGACGCGACGTTCCGGCAGCGCCTCGGTGACGAGCCGCCGTGACATCCACCAGGTGAGGGTCACCGGGTCCACCTCGCGCGGCTCCGGCTCGCTGAACATCCAGCGCACCGCCCACTCGCCGACGGCCATGATGACGCCCTCGAGGTCGCGACCGGCCGGGGTGAGGTGGTACTCGTGGCCGGTCGGCAGCTGCACGCGCTCGACGACGCCCTTGCGCTCCAGGTGGTCGAGGCGCTGCTTGAGGAGGGACCGTGAGATGCCGGGCAGACCGCGGTCGATCTCGTTGAAGCGACGCCCGCCGATGACCAGCTCGCGGATGATCAGCGGGGTCCAGCGCTCGGCGATGACAGAGCTCGCCAGCGCGACCGGGCAGTACTGCGCGTAGTCCTTCATCACCACAGTGTGGGGCGCGGTCCAGTATTTGTCCCGCCTCGGTCCAGAACTAGTCCTGGCTGGTTTTCCAGGCAGCTTCGACGCTGGAAGCCACCACCTGACCGAGGAGAACATGATGAGCACCACACCGACCTTCGACCCCGTCGCCTTCAAGTCCACGACCCGAGCCCAGTGGGAGGAGGCCGCCGAGGCGTGGCACCGCTGGAACCCCGCGATCGAGCGCTGGCTCGGCGCCGCCACCGAGACGATGCTCGACGACTGTCACCTGGAGCCCGGCACCCGCGTGATCGACGTCGCCGCCGGCGCCGGCGGCCAGACCCTCGTCGCCGCACGACGTGTCGGCCCGACCGGCCACGTGCTGGCCACCGACATCTCGCCGGCCATCCTCGAGTTCGCGCACAGCGTGGCGACCGAGGCCGGCCTGACGAACGTCACCACTCGCGAGGCGGACGGCGAGGACCTCAGCGGGATCCCCGACGCGAGCTTCGACGCGGCCATCTCCCGCGTCGGCCTGATCTACTTCCCGAACCAGCAGCAGGCGCTGTCGGAGATCTGCCGGGTCGTGCGCCCGGGCGGCCGGGTCTCGTCGATCGTCTACTCGACGCCCGACCTCAACACGTTCTTCTCGCTGCCGGTCGGCATCATCCGCCGGATCGCGGAGCTGCCGGCTCCCGGACCCGGCATGCCCGGCCCGTTCAGCCTGAGCGGCGACGGTGTCGCGGAGGCGGCGTTCACCCAGGCTGGGCTCGTGGACGTGACCGTGACCGCCGTCCCGTCGCCGGTGCGCATGGAGAGCGCCGCCGAGTGCGTCCGGTTCGAGTACGAGTCGTTCGGCGCACTGCACCAGATGCTGTCCGGCGTCGGCCAGGACCAGCGCGACGCGGCCTGGCGGGAGATCGAGGAGACGCTCGCGCAGTTCGAGGACGAGAACGGCTTCGTCGGACCCTGCGAGATGCTCGTCGTCTCCGGCACCCGCCCCTAGGGCATGTCTGGCAAACCCCCGCGCCGCCCGAACGCCCCCGCATCCCGGCTGACATCGTTCTCGGCCCTCGCAAGACAACCCCGGTATGGCTTCGGACCTCGGCCTCGTCAGCCGGGCGCGGATGACGCCCGGATCGACTGCGCGGGTTTACCAGACATGCCCTAGGTCTCCGGGACCGCGACGACCTCGAACCACCCCGTCCGGCCCGAGATCTCGCCCTCGCCGTACTCCGCGACGAGGGCGTCTCGGGCGACGGCGGTGGCGTCCTCGAGGCTGAGGCCGGACAGCGCCTCGACCTCGGCGCGCCACGGGGTGCCCTGGCAGTACGCGGCAGCCGCGTCGCCCACCTCGGCGGTGCTCGTGCCCATCACCGGCTCGAGCGACTCGATCCGCAGCCCGGCCGCCTCGACGTCGTCGCGGATGCGGGCGAGGTCGAAGTAGCCGTGCGGGGTGCGCTCCATGAAGTCGAGCGGTGGTCCAGGAGCGACGCGGTTGAGGGCCGCGGCGATGATCCGGGCGAAGTCGTTGGTGGCGAAGCTGTCCCAGGTGTTGAAGACGAACGCGCCGCCGGGCCGCAGCACGCGGCCCGCCTCGCGGAACCCGCCTCGGCGGTCCGGGAAGAACATCACACCGAACTGGCAGGTGACGACGTCGAACGACGCGTCGTCGAACGGCAGGTCGAGCGCGTCCGCCTGCTGATAGGTGACCCGCGGCTCGTCGCCGATGAGCTCGGCGGCCCGGTCGAGCATCGGCTGGTTGAGGTCCGTGGCGACGATCTCGGCGTCCGGGCACGCGGCGAGCAGCCGGCGGGTGACGACGCCGGTGCCGGCGGCGGTCTCGAGGATCCGCCCGGGTCGCCGGGCCGCGACGATCTCCGCGAGCGAGTCCGCCGGCTCGGCGAAGATCATCGGCACCATCAGGCGCTCGTAGACGTGCGGGATCGACCCGGTGAAGACGCTGTCGCTCTCGGGCATGGCGCTACCTCCGGTCGTACTTCGTGAGCATCTCGTTGAGGTGCGTCCAGGTGGTGGCCGGCGCCTTGGTGCCGGTGAGAACGCCGAGGTGGCCGCCCGGCGCGAGCGGCAGGCGGACGTCGGGGGAGCTCGGCACGAGCTTGCCGACGTGGTGCGCAGCCGCCGGCGGGACGAGCACGTCGGTCTCGCCGGCGACGTTCATGACGGGCACCCGGATGTTCGCGAGGTCGACGAGCTTGTTCGGGCCCTGCACCTTGCCCGACGCGAGCTCGTTGCGGACCGCGAGCCGGTGGTACGCCTGCAGAGTCGCGCGCCCGGGGTAGGCGAACATGTTGTTCATGATCCTGTCGACGGCCTCGATCTGAGCGAGGAACTCGCGGTCGTCGCGGTGGTTCCAGAGCGTGCGCGGTTTCTTCAGGTAGGTCGGGATCGCCGTCGCCTTGAACCCGAGGCTGACGAGCACGGGCGGCACGGAGCCCATCGCCTTGAAGCCGGTGCCGAGGATCTGCCCGCCGGTGAACCGGGAGATGGACCGGATCGGCTTGAGCATGGGGTTCTGCGAGAGGTCGAACGGGCTGGCGACCATGCCGAGCGTCTTCACGGGGAGGTCGTCGTGGACGGCGGTGGCGCCGGTCGCGATCAGGCCGCCCATGCACCAGCCGACGAGGTGCACCGGCCGGTCGCCCGCGTCGGCCGAGACCTTCGCGATCGCCGGCGGGAGGACGTCGTTGATGAAGTGCTCGATGCCGAGCTTGCGGTCCTCGCCGTCGAGCGGGCCGTAGTCGACGAGGTAGGTCGGGCGGCCGCGGTTGACGAAGTCCTCGGCGAGCGAGAGCCCGCGGCGCAGGTCGAAGCACGCGGCCTGCGATCCGAGCGGTGGCACGAGCAGGACCGGCAGGCCCTTGGACCGGACGCCCTTGGCCTTCTCGTAGCGGTGCAGCTCGCGCGTGCGACCGGTGTCGATGACCTCCGACGGCGTGCGCGTCGTGTCGGCGAGACCGCCGCGGACGAGGAAGTCGTACAGGTTGACCACGGCCTGCCGACGGACCTCCAGCGGACGCTTCAGGAACGAGGGGCTCGCCACCTCGTCGGGTGTCGTCATCCGTGCATTGTGGACCACGTTCGACTGTCATCGCGGCCGATTGCGCTGTCAGCGCGGGCCGGACGTGCCAGCGCGATGACAGCGCCCTGCCAGCGTCGCCCCGCATCGTGGTGAGCATGACCACCACCGTGATCCCACCTCAGACCCGCAGCTACACCTCGCTGCGCGCGGCCTGGATCCCCCTGGCCGCCCTCTGCATGGCCTTCTTCGTCGAGATGGTCGACAACACCCTGCTGATCATCGCGCTGCCCACCATCGGCCGCGATCTCGGCGCGGGCACGACCGCCCTCCAGTGGGTCACCGGCGCCTACGCCCTGACGTTCGGCGGCCTCCTGCTGACCGCCGGTTCGTTGGCCGACCGCCTCGGCCGGCGGCGGGTGCTGCTCGTCGGCCTCGCCGTGTTCGGCACGCTGAGCCTCTGCGTCGTCTTCGTCAGCAGCGCCGGCGAGCTCATCGGCCTGCGCGCCGCCCTCGGCGTCGCGGCAGCTGCGATGGCGCCGATCACCAACTCCCTCGTCTTCCGGTTGTTCGACGACCAGAAGCTCCGCATGCGCGCCATCACCGTGATGATCATCGTCGGCATGTCCGGCTTCATCCTCGGCCCGGTGCTCGGTGGCAGCGCGCTGGCGCACGTCCGCTGGGAGTGGCTGCTCGTGATCAACGCCCCGATCGCGCTGATCGCCTGGATCGGCGTCCGTCTCGGCGTGCCGGCCGACCACCCGGACGACCTGACCGACGACGCGCCCGACCTGCCCGGCGCCGCCCTGAGCATCGCCACGATCGGTCTCGCCTGCTACGCGATGACGAGCGGCGTCGAGCACGGCTGGCTGTCCGCGCTGACGATCTCGTCGATCCTCGGCGCGCTCGCCGCCGGCGTGGCGTTTGTGCAGCGCGAGCGTCGTGCCGCGTCACCGATGCTCGACCTGTCGGTCTTCTCGAACGGCACCGTCCGCGGCGCCGCCATCGCCCAGGTCGGCATGTCGATCGCGATGGCCAGCGTGATGTTCGGCCTGATCCTGCACTTCCAGTACGCCTACGGCTGGAGCCCGATGGAGGCCGGCCTGGCCAACCTGCCGATGATCGGCACGATGATCGTCGCGACGCCGGTGGCCGAGTGGCTGGCGAAGACGTACGGCCACCGGATCGCCTGCCTCGTCGGGGCCGGCTTCCTGGCCGCGGCGCTGGGCGGGATGTCCTGGGGCGTCGACCACGGCTACGGCGCCATCGCCGCGAGCATGGTCCTGATGACGGTCGGCCTGCGGACGGTCATGACGATCTGCGCCGTCGCGCTCGTCGACGCGATGCCGAGCAACCGCACGTCGATCGCCGCGGCCCTGAACGACACCGCCCAGGAGGTCGGCACGAGCGTCGGGACCGCCGTCATCGGCACGATGATCGCCGCCCTGGTCACGACCAGCCTGCCCGCCGGGGCGTGGAGCGACAGCCTGGTGGCGTCGTTCTTCCACGGCGAGCGGATCACCTACGGCGTGCTCGCCGTGGTCGTCGGCCTCATCGCGGGCTACGGCGCGCTGACGCTCACCGACTCTCACTCGGTGGAGGAGCCCAGCGGTTCGCCAGAAGGCTGAAGCTCGGGGTGTCCGCCAGCGACGTCATCGCCTCGTAGATCCGCTCGTACCCGGTGGCGGAGATGCGCCAGGCGCCGTCGGAGTCCTTGCGGTACTCGTCGGTGTAGTAGCCGGCCCCGCGGATCATGACCTGCATCTCGGGCACGATCACCGTGTCCTCGAAGCACCACGATCCGCGGGCCTGGTCGCCGTCGACCTCGATCTCCGGGTGGTTGGCCACGTGCGCGGTGATGACGCTGCCCGGCAGGTTCTCCGACATGAAGGCGACGACGCCCTCGCGGTCGTCGAACTGCAGCGGCTCACCCATCGCCTGGGTGCCGTAGCGGGCGCGGATGTCGGTGGCGAGGCAGTCGCCGAACTCCTCCCACGACTTCAGGTCGAGCGTGCGGAAGTAGCGGTACTTGAGGCGCTTGACGTCCTCGATCGCGTGCAGATCCATGCCGGGAAGTGTCTCACCGACGCATCCCGTAGATGAGGATCCCGCCGACGAGCAGGTGCAGGATCGCCAGAGCAGCCATGGCCGAGCCGGTGGTGGCGCCGAGCGGGCCGAGCAGCGAGACCGCCAGGACGCCGACGGCGATCCGGGTCCAGATGGTCCGGGCCCTCACGGTGTGCCGCTCGAGCTCGAACAGCAGGCCCCAGGCGGCGAAGCCGACGCCGAGCGCGGTGAGCGTCACCGCGAGGGAGTCGATGTGCCGCAGCGAGTCGCCGTCTCCGACGGTGAGCTCGACGCCGAGCAGTGAATGAGCGATGCCCCAGCCGGCGGTGGCGGTGGCCATCGCGGTCAGCACGGTGAGCCAGCGGTTGCGGTGGACGTGTCCGGTCTTCGTGAGTGTCGTGTTCATGCCGACGAGCGTCCGCTCGATCGGGGCGCGGGACATCGGGCGCGCGGCCAGCAACCATCGACTTTGGTCGGTACTGCTCCCGGCCGGCCGTTCCTACGCTGACCGCATGTTCCACCGCTTCTCCCTCGTGCCGATCGTCGTCGGCGCCGCCGGCCTCGTCCTCGTGCAGCTCGCGGCCGACCTGACCACCGATGCGACGACGACCGAGACCGTTCTCGACGTCGTCGGCGCTGTCGCCGGCATCGCGGCGCTGTCTCGGGTCAACCGCCGGCCGGTCCTCGCGCTGACGGTCCTGGCGGCGGCGGCCCTCATCGCACCGGCGGCCACCCCGGCCGCGTGCACGGGCTACGTCTGGCTCGCGTCGACGGCCGCCCTCCGGCCGGCGCTCGCCCTGGGGCTGGCGGGCGTCGCGGCGCACGTCGTGCGCGGAGCCTGGCGGCCGACGTCCGACGGCCTCCCGTTCGGCTGGTGGGTCGTGCTCGTCGTCCTCGCGTACGGACTGATCCTCGGCTGGGGTCGGTACGCCCAGGCACGAGAGCGGTTGCTGTCCGCCGTGGCTGCCGACGCGCGCGCCGACGAGCGCTCCCGGATCGCGCGGGAGATGCACGACGTCCTCGCGCACCGGCTGTCCCTCGTCGCCACGGCGGCCGGAGCACTCGAGTACCGGCCCGACTCCTCGCCGGAGCGGATCGCGGCCGCGGCGGGCGTGGTCCGGGACGGCGTGCACCAGGCCCTCGACGAGCTGCGTGACGTCATCGGCGTCCTGCGCGCCGAGGACGCCATCGCCGGTGCCGTGCCGCCGCAGCCGACCGGCGCCGACCTGCCGCGGCTCGTCGAGGAGAGTCGCGCGGCGGGCACCGATGTCACGGCGACCGTCGAGGCCGACCTGGCCGCCCTTCCCGACTCCTTGGGCCGGGCCGCCTACCGCGTCGTGCAGGAGGCTCTCACCAACGTGCGTCGGCACGCACCCGGCGCGGCCGTCGACCTGCGCGTCACGGGCCGGCCGGGGGAGCGGCTGGCGATCGAGGTCCGCAACCCACTGACCACGGTCGCCGGCGCATCGCCGGGCAGCGGAACCGGGCTGATCGGCCTGGCCGAGCGCGTCGACCTCGCCGGCGGCACGATGGACGTCGACCGCGGGAACGGGGAGTTCCACCTGCGGGTGTCGCTACCTTGGCCCCTGTGAGCATCCGTGTGGCGGTCGTCGACGACGACGCGATGGTGCGCGCCGCGCTGACGATGATGCTCGACGGCGCGGACGACATCCGCGTCGTGGCCGAGGCCGCCGACGGCGCCGACGTGCCCGCGGCCCTCGACGCCCACACCGCCGACATCGTGCTGATGGACCTGCGCATGCCGCAGGTCGACGGCATCACCGCCACCCGCCGGATCCGCGAGCGGCCGAACCCGCCGGAGGTCGTCGTGCTCACGACGTTCGACGCCGACGACGACGTCATCTCCGCGCTCCAGGCCGGCGCGGCCGGCTACCTCCTCAAGGACACCCCGCCCGACCGGCTCGTCGCCGCGCTGCGGCAGGTGTCCGACGGCGAGCCGATCCTGTCTCCGCAGATCACCCGTCGCCTGATGGACGCGACGGCCACGTCGGCCACCTCCCGCCAGGAGGCTCGCGCCACGCTCGCCGGGCTCACCGACCGCGAGTCCGAGGTGGTGCTCGCCGTCGCCCGCGGCCGCTCCAACGCCGAGATCGCCGGCGAGCTGTTCATGAGCGTCGCCACCGTGAAGGCACACGTCTCGAGCATCCTGGCGAAGCTCGGCATGACCAACCGCACCCAGCTCGCGCTGCTGGTGCACGACGCAGGAGTCCTCTGATGCGCGTACTGAACGACATCGTCGCCCTGGCCCTCGAGGTGGCCGCTCTCGTGGTGCTCGGCTGGTGGGGGCTGGCCCAGGGCGACGGGATCTTCGGCGTCGCCTACGCCGTCGTCGCTGTCGGCCTGTTCCTCCTGGTCTGGGCTCGCTGGTTCGCCCCGAAGTCGGAGCACCGGCTCAACCGGTCGGCGATCACGTGGGGCAAGCTCGGCATGTTCGCGCTGCCGGTCCTGGCCCTCGACGTGCTCGACCACCCGGTCCTCGCGACGGTCTTCGCGGCCGTCGCCGTCGTGCACGTCGCGCTCGCGCGGGCCTGGGACCGCATCTGATGAAGCCGGGCCGGCGGATCCTCAACCGTCTGGTCCACGCCGGGTGGCGGTGGGCCGACTCGCTCGGGACGATCACGCCCGACATGGCGCGGGCCGACGCGTTCGCCGCCTTCGGCCAGGGCAGCGCCATCGGGTTCCCGGTCGCGACGCTGTTCGGCGAGCACCGCATGCGCATCGGTGAGAACACCATGATCGGGCGGCACTGCACCCTGACGGTCGGCTACGGCACCGACGACCCTGACTCCGCGCCCGACGCGCTGGTGATCGGCGACCGGTGCGTGATCGGCGCCCGCAGCAGCATCACGGCGCACTCGTCGATCGAGATCGGCGACGACGTGTGGTTCGGCCAGGACGTCCTCGTCTCCGACTCCGGCCACGGCTACCAGGACCCGGACCTGCCCATCGGCGTGCAGCTCGGGGCGCACCAGCCGGTCCGCATCGGGTCCGGCTCGTGGATCGGTCACGGCGCGATCATCCTGAGCGGCACCACGATCGGCCGGCAGGTCGTCGTCGCGGCCGGCTCGGTGGTGCGCGGTCAGATCGAGGACCACGCGGTGATCGGCGGCGTCCCGGCCACCGTGCTGCGGCGCTACACCGCCGGGACGGGCTGGGTCGCCACCGCCGACCCCGACGACGTCCGTCCGGAGCAGCGGCAGACCTGGGCCGTCCCGGTCGTCCCGGGCTCGACCAAGCGCACCGATCCGCCAGGTGTCTCCGGACCGTGACAGCGGTGCTGCTAGGTTCCCGCGCATGGACATCGCAGGAACTAGTGCACTGGTCACGGGTGGGGCCTCGGGCATCGGCGCGGCATGCGCACGGCGTCTGGCCGCCCTCGGAGCGCGGGTCGTCGTCGCCGACCTCGACGCGGAGAAGGGCGGCGCGATCGCCGAGGAGATCGGCGGCGAGTTCGCCCGCGTCGACGTCACCAGCACCGACGAGATCAAGGCCGCCGTCGAGCAGGCCGACGCCCTCGCGCCGTTGCGCGCGCTGGTCAACTCCGCCGGCATCGGCTGGGCCCAGCGCACGATCGGCCGCGACGGCTCGTTCGACTCCGCCCACGACTTCGGCGCGTACCGCAAGGTCATCGAGATCAACCTGCTCGGCACGTTCGATGCGATCCGGCTGGCCGCCACGGTGATGAGCCGGCACGAGCCCACCGAGACCGGCGAGCGCGGCGCGATCGTCAACATGGCCAGCGTCGCCGCGTTCGACGGCCAGATCGGCCAGGCCGCGTACTCGTCGTCGAAGGGCGGCGTCGTCGGCATGACCCTCCCGGTCGCCCGCGACCTGTCGGCCGCCGGCATCCGCGTGAACACCATCGCCCCCGGACTGATCGACACCCCGATCTACGGCGAGGGCGAGGCGTCGGAGGAGTTCAAGGCCAACCTCGGCAAGAACGTCCTCTTCCCGCACCGTCTCGGGCAGCCCGACGAGCTCGCGAGCATGGCCGTCGAGGTGCTCACGAACTCCTACATGAACGCCGAGGTCGTCCGGGTGGACGGCGGAATCAGGATGCCTCCCAAATGAAGCTCTCCACGCTGCTGATGTACGACGGCAACCCGCGCGAGGCCGCCGACCAGGTCTCGGCCTGGGAGAAGGCCGGCCTCGACACCGTCTGGGTGGCCGAGGCCTACGGCTTCGACTCGCCGACGCTGATGGGCTACCTCGCCGCGAAGACCGAGACCATCGAGATCGGTGCGGCCATCCTCAACGTCTACTCGCGGACGCCTGCCGCCCTGCTGCAGACGGCCGCGGGCCTCGACAACGTCAGCGGCGGCCGCGCGATCATCGGCCTGGGCGCGTCCGGTCCGCAGGTGATCGAAGGCTTCCACGGCGTGCCGTACGCGAAGCCGATCGCGCGCACCAAGGAGATCATCGGCATCCTCCGCAGCGGCATGCGTCGTGAGCCGCTCAGCGCCGACGGGATGTTCCACCTCCCGCTCGACAAGGAGCACGGCGCCGTCACCGGTCTCGGCAAGCCGCTCAAGCTGCTGACCAAGCCGGAGCGGGAGTCCGTCCCGATCTACATCGCCGCGCTGGCGCAGAAGTCCGTCTCGGGTGCCGCGGAGTACGCCGACGGCTGGATCCCGATCCTGTATTACCCGGAGAAGGCGGCGTCGGTCTGGGGCGACGCGCTCGCCCAGGGCAACGCGAAGCGGCACGACGGCCTCGCGCCCCTGGAGATCGTCGCCGGCGGCATGTGTGCCATCGGCGAGGGCCCGGAGACGAAGGCGCTGCTCGACTTCGCGCGGCCGTTCACGGCGCTCTACGTCGGCGGCATGGGCGCCCGCGACAAGAACTTCTACAACGACCTCTTCAAGCAGTACGGCTACGAGAAGGAGGCCAAGGAGATCCAGGACCTCTACCTCGACGGCAAGAAGAAGGAGGCCGAGGCGCTCATCCCCGTGGAGTTCCTGGAGGCGACGAACCTCGTCGGCCCCGAGTCGTACGTGAAGGAGCGGATCGAGGCCTACCGCGAGTCCGGCGTCACGAACATCCAGATCGCCCCGGCCACCGACGACCCGCCCGCCCTCATCGCGACGATGAAGGAGCTCATCAGCTGACCGATTTGAGTCCGCCACCTGCGCTCCCGTAGACTGGCGGACGCAGCGCGGGGTGGAGCAGTTCGGTAGCTCGCTGGGCTCATAACCCAGAGGTCGCAGGTTCAAATCCTGCCCCCGCTACCAAGCAAGGGCCCTGATCAGCGAAAGCTGGTCGGGGCCCTTGATCGTTCCCTCGGCTCAGTGTGCCCGCGCTCGGAACGCGGCTGCCTTGGCGCGGTTGCCGCACGCGGCCATGTCACACCACCGCCGAGACCGGTTGCGGGTGGTGTCGTGGAAGACCCAGGCGCAGTCGGGCCCGGGACACGCCTTGAGCCGCGCAGCCTGCGGGTTCCCCGACCAGCGGATCAGCGCGGCGACCGCCCGGCCTGCGATCTCGCGCGCCGGTGTCGACGAGCCCGCGGGGGGCGCGAGCCCGGGCCGAGCGTCGAGAATGAGATTAAGGGGGAGGGTGGCCAACGGGCCCAGCTCGACGTCCGTGCTGACCCCGTTGTTGCGCAGGCCCAGGCGCCGGATCACAGCGCGCGCCGCGCGGAGCAGCTCGACGTCCGCCTGGGAACCGAGGTTCGGCGTTCGCTCGCCGGAGAGGTCGTGCCACCAGGCTGCGGCGCTCGTCCCGTCTCGCAGCTCGTCCGGAGTCGAGAGGTCGTGGGCGGTGTTCGCCACCGCGATCAGCAGGTCGAGGTCGTCGAGGGGATGTGCGGTCATGATAACCAGTGTACCGTGATAGACGGTTACGTGCGAAGGACGCGCGAACGTGGAGCAAGGACAGATCGACATGACGGCGAAGGTGAGCCTGGGCGACGTCGCCATCCTGACTGCGGCGGTCGGGTACGGCCTGGCCACGACGATCTCGGTCGCTGCGCTCGACCGGGTACGGCCGGCCGACCTGGTCGCGGTGGAGCTCACCGGGGGAGCCGTTGCACTGGTGCTCCTCGCCAACGCGCGACAGCAGCTGACCCTCGTCGGCGCACGACGGAACTTCACCCTGGGCATGCTGATGCCCGGGCTCGCGTTCGTCCTCGGTGACCTCGGACTGAGCATGACGAGCGCCACCGCGGGCAGCCTGCTGCTGGCGGTCGAGCTGCCGCTGTCGGTGATGCTGTCCGTCCTCTTCCTGCGCGAGGTGCTGGACCGGCGCAGCGCGGTCGCGATCGGGCTCGGCCTCTCCGGCAGCGCCGTGGTCGCGCTCGGCGCCACCGGTCAGTCCGACGGGGCGTCGAGCCTGGTGGGCAACCTGCTCGTGGTCGCCTCCGTCACCGCCGCCGCCTCGTTCCTCGTCGTGACCCGCCTGCACAACGCCGACGACGGCCTGAACGCCTCGACGTGGCAGACGATGGGCGGTGCGGTGAGCAGCTCGCCGTTCGTGCTGCTCGGCTGGGCGCACGCCGGCAGCCGGCTCCCAGGCGCCGGGGTCACGACCTGGGCCCTGTGCGTCGGCGTGCTGGCCTGCACCGCAGCAGCGTCGATCGCGTTCAACGTCGGCATCAGCCGGGTCTCGGGGATCCGGGCCTCGCAGCTGCAGAACCTGACCCCGGTGGCGGGCCTGATCGCCGCGGTGCTGCTGCTCCACGAGAGGCCCGGTGCGATCCAGCTGCTCGGTGGCGTCCTCGTGCTCATCGCCGTCGGAGGGCTCGCGCGTGCGACGGACGTCGCGGGCGCCGGCGGTCGGCTGGAGGGGCCATGATCGTCGACCAGGCGCTCGCTGCCCGGATCGAGCGCGCCGAGGGTGCGTTCATTGCCGCGTGCAGCCGCGCGATCGAGTCCCGGCACGGTGTGGCCGCGTTCCAAGAGCCAGTGGCCGGCGGCATCGCGTCGTACGCCGGCCCCGAGTCACCGTTCAACAAGGTTGCCGGAACCGGGTTCGACGGACTGCCGAGCACCACCGAGCTGAGCTCGATCGAGGAGAGGTACGACACGGTCGGCGCGGCCGTCAGCTTCGAGATCTCGACTCTGGCCGATCCGGAGATCTTCGAGCTGCTGACCGCTCGGGGCTACCTGCTCGTGAGCTTCGAGGACGTGCTCGTCTGCGAGCTCGGTGATCGCCGACCACGACCGGCGGCGGGCATCGAGGTGCGACGGGCCGAGGACGAGCTCGAGACCTGGATGGCGATTGCCGTCGAGTCGGCCCTGCGCGGCGACACCGCCGGCGTCCCGCAGCACGACACCTTTCCCCGCAGCGCTCTCGAGATCGCTGAGCAGGCGGGCGTCGACGCGGGCGCTCAGGCCTTCATGGCGCTCCTGGACGGGCAGCCGGCCGGCTCTGGAGGGCTGCACGTGGTCGGCGAGATCGCGCAGCTGACCGGTGCCGGGACGTTGCCCGAGCACCGCCGGCGCGGGGTGCAGACCGCGCTGGTGCAGGCCCGCTTGGCCGGTGCTTCTGCGGCAGGCTGCTCGTACGCCGTTGTGACCACGCAGCCCGGCTCCACGTCGCAGGCGAACATGCGCCGCGCCGGGTTCGAGCTCGGCTACACGCGAGCCGTGCTCACCAGGCCGGTCCGCTAGTCGGCCCTCACGCGTCGGGTGTCGTAGGCCCACATCGCGATCTCGACGCGGTTGCGGGCGCCGAGCTTGACCATCAGCGACGCGACGTGGGACTTGACCGTGCTCAGGCTGACGAACAGCTCGGTGGCGATCTCGGCGTTGGTGCGGCCCCGCGCCACCAGTGTGAGGACCTCTTCCTCGCGCTCGGTGAGCGGGTCGATGGGCTGGACCGGTACGTCCGGTGCCTGGTCGGCGAAGGTCGCCAGCAGCCGTCGGGTGACGTTGGGAGCGATGAGCGCGTCGCCGTCGGCCGCCGCGTGGATGGCCTGCACGAGGAGCTCCGGCCCGGCGTCCTTGAGCAGGAAGCCGCGCGCGCCGGCGCGGAGCGCACCGACGACGTACTCGTCGAGGTCGAACGTGGTGATCACGACGACCGCCATCGGGTCCGCCACGTCCGGGCCGGCCAGGCGCCGCGTCACCTCGACCCCGTCGAGTCCGGGCATCCGGATGTCGACGAGGAGGACGTCGGGACGCAGCCGGGTCGCGACGTCGAGCGCCTCGAGGCCGTCCGACGCCTCCCCGACGACCTCGAGGTCGGGGTGCGCGTCCAGGATCATCACCAGCCCGGTCCGGACCAGGTCCTGGTCGTCGGCCACGACCACGCGGATGGTCATGCCGGTGCCTCGACCGGCAGCACGGCCTCGACGACCCAGCCACCGTCGGGTCCCGGTCCCGCGGAGAGCGATCCGCCCAACAGCTGGGCGCGTTCAGCCATGCCCGTCAGGCCGAACCCCGGCTCCGGTGCCGGTCCTGGCTCGGCCTGTCCGTCGTCGGTGACACGCAGCCTGGCGGCGTCGCCCTCCCGTCTGAGGTCGATCTCGACGTGTGTCGCACCCCGGGCGTGCCGCACGGCATTGGTCAGTGACTCCTGCGCGAGCCGGTACAGCGCTGCGTCCACAGGTCCGGCCAGCTCGCCCCACGAGCCGGCCACCGTGACCGCGACGATGGGCGTCGCGTCGGTGCGCGCCAAGGTCGGCAGGTCCGCCACGCCCTTCTGTGGTGCGTAGGCGGCGGCTTCGTCGTCCCGCAGCACCTGCACCATGGACCTCATCTCCGCGAGAGTTCGCGACGCTTCCGACTCGATCGCGGCCAGGACCTCGACAGCCTTCTCCGGCTGGATGCCGGCGACCACGCCACCGGCCTGCGCCTGCACCGCGATGGCCGAGACGTGGTGGGCCACGGTGTCGTGGAGCTCGCGAGCCAGAGCCACCCGCTCCTGGTTGCGGATCTCGAGCTGTTGCCGTTGCCAGAGGTCAGCGCGGTAGCGGGACACGGCCGCCAGCGCGACCACTGACAGGAGGAGGACGCTTCCACCGAAGCTCTCGCCCCAGTCGGCGGAGGTGGCGTACATTCCCAGCGCGCCGACGACCGTCACATATGCGGTCCCCACGACCACCTCCCTGCCCGATCCCCACCGCACCAGGGAGAAGAGCAGGATCAGCACGACCATCATGGAGTAGAGGCCCAGATCCTCGGTGTCCTCAGCCAGCTGGAGGACCGAGAGCAGCCCGGCGACGCCCCACCCGAGCAGGGCGGCGACCAGGGGGCGGTCCCGGCGCCAGAGCAGGGCCGGCGTCACCGCCAGGGCGAGCACGGTCACCAAGGGTCGCCAGGCCACCTCCGGCCGGACGATGCCCTCGATCACGGTGGCGACGGCGTAGATGCTCACCAGCAGCCGGTCGAGGCGACCGACCGACGGAGCGCCGGCAGGCCGTGGCTCGTGCCAGAAAGAGCGTCGGACCGTGTTCACCGCCCCAGCCTAGGGATCGGCGCGCCCCGGCGTACCCGCCGAAAGGACGAGAAGGAGACCGTGCCTTCGGCCGGGTGAGTCCGGGCCTCCGGGCTGATCCGCCCGCCGTCGGGGACATCGATCGTTGACGTACCGATCCCCACACACCAACGGAGTCCTGATGAGTACTCGTCAACCCACCACCACGCTCGACGACCAGCCGATCCCGGTCAGACTCAAGCTCGCCGCGGCGTGGACCAGCTTCATGTTCCTGTACGCCTACGTGGACATCCTCAACTTCTTCACGCCCGGCGTCGTCGAGGACATTCTCGACGGAAGGGTCTTCGAGTTCGACCTCTCGCAGACGTTCTCGACCGCGGCACTGGCACTGGTGGCCGTGCCGGCCTTCATGGTCGTGCTGTCCGTGACGCTGCCCGCCCGGGCGAGCCGCACCACGAACCTGGTCGTCGCCTCGCTCTACGTCCCCGTCACGGTGTTCAACCTGGCGGGCGCGGACTGGTTGTGGTTCTACGGACTGGGCGTCGCCCTCGAGCTGGTCCTGCTCGGCCTCATCCTGCGCCGCGCCTGGACCTGGCCCCGCACCGCACCGTCGGAGGGGTTCGGCAGGTGATGCAGCCGGCCGACCAGGACGAGGTTCTCGCGTCCGGCGTGACCGCCGTCCGCCCTGAGCGGTCAAGGCGTCCGGAGGCCGACCTCAGTGCGCGAGGGCGCCGGAACGTGTTTGGGTCGCCCGGAAGGCCCGAGGGCTGACGCCGTACCGGGCGACGAACGCCTGGCGGAAGCTCTCGGCCGACCCGAAGCCGCACTGGTGGGCGATCCTCGAGACCGGGAGCTCGGTCGTCGCGATCAGCCGGGCCGCGAGCTCGAGGCGGACACGGCGCACGGTGGTGCCGGGAGGCTCGCCGAGGTGCTCCTGGAACAGCCGGGTGAGCTGACGGGTGCTGACGCCCGCGTGAGCGGCCAGTGCGGCCGTGCTCAGGTCGGCCTCCGGGTGCGTGAGGACCTCGTTCAGCGCCCGGCGGACGACGAGGTTGTCCGGGTTCGGCGTGGTCGTGAAGATGCTCATCTGCGCCTGGTTCCCCGGCCGCTGCAGGTAGGTGACCATGCCGATGGCCACGTACCTGGCCAGCTCCGCGCCGTGGTCCTCCTCGATGAAGGCCAGCGTGAGGTCGAGCGAGGCGGTGACTCCGCCGGAGGTCGCGACGTTCCCGTCGCGGATGAAGATCGGGGCGGCGTCGACGAGCACGTCCGGGTAGTCGGCGGCGAGCTCCGCGGCGTACAGCCAGTGGGTCGTCGCCCGTCGCCCGTCGAGCAGCCCGGCGGCCGCGAGCAGCGAGGCGCCGGTGCACACGGACGCGACGCGACGCGCCTGCCCGGCGAGCCGCTCGATCTGACGGATCAGCTCGTGGCCGCTCGCCGCACGGCGGTGTCCGTCTCCGCCGGAGACGACGAGGGTGTCGATCTCGCGCACCGTCTCGACCGGCACGCCGGCGCGCAGGGTCAGGCCGGTCTCGCAGCGGATGTCGACGCCGCCCAGGCTCGCGAGCGAGACCTCGTACTTCGGGTCGGCGCCGAGCCGGTTCGCGAGGCTGAAGGCGGTGGTCACGCAGGCGATGTCCACGAGCTCCGCGCCCTCGTACCCGACCACGACGACCTGTCGACCAGCCATGACGCCCAGGCTAGGCCGTCCCAACGGCTCACGGTGGCGGCTCGTGAGACAGGTACCCCAGAATTTCGGACACGTCCGGGCCGGACCCTCGACCGCGTCGGTCGTCGGCTCCAGAGTGGGGCCATGACCAAGACACTGCTCACGATCGCGTCGGTCTACCTCGCGGTGATCGGCCTGGCCCTGCTCATCGTGCCGGCGCAGTTCGGCGTCGACGCCGTGCCCGACGATCCCTCGTCGGAGCTGCTGGCCCTGCTCCGCCTCCTGGGCGGCCCGTTGCTCGGGATCTCCGTCATGGACTGGATGGCCCGCAACGTCGATCCGTCATCGATGGTGAACACCGTGCTGCTGGGCAACGTCGTCGGGTTCGGGTTCGTCGCCGGCAACGACGTCGTCGGCGTGGCCACCGGCAACGCGCGCGACCTCGCGGCGATCTTCCTGGTCGTCCACCTCGCCCTGGCGATCGCGTTCGTCGTCGCCTGGGTGCGGGCTCGAGAGGGCGCCGCTCCGGCGGCCGCCCACTGAGCCTGCCGCTGTTCTCGAAAGGACCACCACATGTCACACGTCAGAGTCCACAACTTCGCGATCTCGCTCGACGGGTACGGCAGCGGGGAGCCGCAGTCGCGTGAGGAGCCGTTCGGCCACGCCGGCGAGCGGCTGCACGAGTGGATGTTCACCACCCGGTTCTGGAACGAGATGCACGACGATCCGGGCGGGTCGGAAGGCGCGGACAACGCGCTCGCGATCCGTCACGGCCAAGGCATCGGGGCCGAGATCATGGGATCCAACAAGTTCGGCCCGCCCGGCTGGCAGGACGACCCCGACTGGAAGGGCTGGTGGGGTCCCAACCCGCCGTTCCACACGCCGACGTTCGTGCTCACGCACCGTCCGCGCGAACCGATCGAGATGGAGGGCGGCACGACGTTCCACTTCCTCGACGCCTCACCCGCCGAGGCGGTCGAGCAGGCGAAGGCCGCGGCCGGCGACCTCGACGTCCGCATCGGCGGTGGGGCCACGGTGATCCGCGACGCGATCGCCGCCGGGCTCGTCGACCACGTGCACCTCGTGCAGGTGCCCATCGTGCTCGGCCGAGGCTCCAACGTCTGGGAAGGACTCGAGGCGCTCGAGGACGGCTACGACATCGAGGCGACGTCGACCTCAAGCGGCGTCACGCACCTGACCTTCACGCGACGTCGCTGACTTATCGGCGCTCGAAGGCGCCGCGGTGGACGCTCAGCACGCCGTCGCTCACGGCTGCCGCGAAGTTGATCATCCGGGTCGGGCCGTCGTCGAGCAGTGCGGGCAGGGTGGCGCCCGTCCCGGCCGCGACCAGCCGGGCGCCGAGCTCGGTGAACCAGTCGACGACCCACGCGGACTCGTCGACCCACTCCACCGTCTCGAAGCCGCTGCTCTCGACGGCCGCGACGAGCTCGTCGGGGGTCGCCAGGTAGCTGTCGGTGCCCTCGATGGACCAGGGGAGTGGCAGGTTCGGCTCGCCGGTGCCGGTGCGGCAGACGTCGAAGATCGCGAGCCGGGCGCCCGGCCTCAGGTGGTCGGCGATGCCGGCGAAGAAGCGCGCCTTGTCCGCGACGTTCATCTGGACGTGGATCGTGAACGCGGCGTCGAAGTCGCGTCGCTGCAGGTCGGCGACGTCCGTGACGAGGAAGCGGACCGCCTCGGACAGGCCGGCGGCCTCGGTGAGCGTCGTGGCCGCGTCGACGTAGGAAGCGGTGAGGTCCACGCCGACGACGGCACAGCCCGAGGACCGTGCGACCTGTCGGGCCGGCCCGCCCAGGCCCGAGCCGACGTCGAGCACGGTCGTCGTCGGGTCGAGGCGGAGGCTCGGCAGGAGGCGTTCGACGGCCTCGGCGCCGCCGGCGTGGAACTGGTCGATCCCGTCCAGCTGCGGCTGGGAGAGGGCGCCGACGTGCTCGGCGGCCAGCTGCTCCATCGCGGCGACGAGATCGGTCTCGGTGTAGGTCATGCGTGGGCTCCCGCGACGAGGGTGGCGAGTCGGTCGGAGTGGCCCGCGACGTCCAGGCCGAGGTCAGCGGCCTCGGCCGGGCTGAGGGCGCCGGACAGCACGCCGCCGACGAGCAGGGGAGAGCCGGACAGCATGACGTCAGCGTCGCCGGCCTCGCGGCTGATGGCGTAGCCGTCCGGGCTGAGTCTGACCTGGACGGCCTGCTCCCCGGTACGGATCCCGATGCTGAGCTCGTCCTCGGCGGCGTCGGCGAGGGTGAGTCCGGCGAACAGCGCGCTCCACTGCGGCTGGACGGCCTCGTTCTCGGACGGCCCGGCAGACATGGTGGCGGCGCCCCAGCGGGCGAGCGTGCGGAGCACGTCCTCGAGCGCCCGGCCGCGGTCGGTCAGCGCGTAGTCGCCGTCGCTGCGCACCACGAGGCCGTCGGCCTCCATCGCGCGCAGCCGGTCAGCGAGCAGGTTGCTGGCCATGCCGGGCAGCCCGCGGTGCAGCTCGGAGTAGCGGCTGGGCCCGAACGCCAACAGCTCGCGGACGATGAGCAGGGTCCACCGGTCGCCGGCGGCGTCGAGGGCGCGCGCGACGGCGCAGTACTGGTCGTAGCTCTTCACGCCTGCACCGTAGGCAGAGTCACTTGAGAAAATCAAGTGGATCAGGTGCGACGGGCGAAGTACACACCTTCCGCGGTGATGGTCACGCCCTCGTCGTCGGCGATGTGACCGACGACGAAGATCTTCCGGCCGTCGGTGCGCTCGACTTCGGCCTCCGCGTGCAGGTGCCCGAGCCGGGTCGGCCGCTGATACCGCAGGCTGATGGTGCCGGTCGCGGCCGCCGTCTCCAGGCGACCGAAGCTGGCGACGACGCCGAGGAGGTGGTCGAGCACCAGCGCGCTGTACCCACCGTGCACGTGGTCGGGGGCGCCCTCGTACGCAGCGCCGAGCTCGACGTCCAGGTGGGCGCGGCCGGGGGCGTCCTCGACGACGTCGAGGGGCGGCGCGACCGGGTTGCGCGTGCCGATGGCGACGTTGCCCCAGGACAGCGGCTCGCCGTCGGGATCCAGGCCGACGCCCAGAGGGCGGTCGCGCTGGCGGCCGCGCAGCAACGCCGTTGCGGCGTCGACCTGCTGCTGGGCGGCCAGCAGGTCGGACTCGTCGACCTCCGTCAGCAGGGTGGCGTCGATCAGCTCACGGACGGACGCTGCCAGCGGCACCAAGAGTCTCTCGTGCTTGGAGATCTCGTCGGCGGCGATGTTCGGGAGGCCTTCACATGGCCAGAACGTAGCTCTGCCGGGCGGCAGCGTCGAGGACGGTTCAGCTCGCCAACAACAGGCACGTGGCGACGGCTGTGGCGACGACGCGGCCGTGGCTGTCGGTCACCCGCGCCTCGGCGGTGGCGGTGCGCCGACCGAACGTCACCACGTCGGCCCGGCAGCGGAGCGTGCCGCTGTCCAGGTTCGCCGCACGGGTGAACTTGATCGTCAGGTCGAGCGACGTGTACCCCGTGCCGGCGGGCAGCTTGGAGTGCACCGCGCAGCCCAGCGCGGAGTCGGCGAGACCGGCGAGCATGCCGCCGTGCACCGAGCCGATCGGGTTGAAGTGCCACTCGGCGGGCTCCATCTCGAACTCCGCCCAGCCGTCGCCGACGCCCACTGGCGTGATGCCGGTCGTCTGGCCGGCAGGGACCGGAGGCAGCTCGCCCGCGCTGATCAGGTCGAGGAACTCCCGGCCGGGCAGCTCGCGCGCCGCGTCGACGAAGACCTTCGGGTCCTCCCACGTGTAGGTGCGTTCCCTGGTCATGCGGTCCTCCTGAGCTGCGGGTAGAGGGTCTCGATCGGGGCGGCGAGCCCGGCCTTCACCTGGCCGCTGAGCTCGTCGGCGAGGATCTCGAACTCGCCGGCCTCGATCCCGTCGTACGCGGACCGCACGACGTCGGCCGGGTCGAGCTTGGGTGCGTCGACCCGCTCGGCCATAGGGGTGTCCGCGTAGCCGAGGTGCAGGCTCGCGACGTGGACGTCCGGCGCGAGCTTGATCCGCTGCGTGTTGGTGGCCTGCCACAGCGCGGCCTTCGTCGCGCTGTACGCGTCGCCGATGCCGAGCCAGCTGAGCACCGACAGCACGTTGAGCAGCGTCCCGCCGGACGCCCTCAGCGCGGGGGAGAAGGCGTTGGTCACCGCGAGGGCGCCCCAGAAGTTGGTCTCGAACAGCTCGCGCGCGGCGGGCAGGTCGCCCAGCACGCTCGAGCCGTTCGATGCCCCTGCATTGTTGATCACGACGGTGACGTCGTCGGCTATCGCTGCCGCGGCGGTGACGGACTCGGCCGACGTCACGTCGAGCTCGAGCGGGACGACCCGGTCGTCGCCCCAGTCCTTCGGACGGCGGGCCGCGGCGTAGACCTTGGCGGCACCGCGCTCGAGGGCCTGGTGGACGAAGTGCGTCCCGAGTCCGCCGTTGGCGCCGGTGACGAGCACGACGGCTCCGGTGAGCGTCGGCACGTCAGACCCGCTCGATGATCGTGGCGTTGGCCAGGCCGCCGGCCTCGCACATGACCTGCAGGCCGTAGCGGCCGCCGGTCTGCTCGAGGTTGTTGACGAGCGTGGTCATCAGGCGGGCACCGGAGGCGCCGAGCGGGTGGCCGATGGCGATCGCGCCACCGTTGATGTTGACCTTGCCGAGGTCGGCGCCGGTCTCCTTCTGCCAGGCCAGCACGACGGACGCGAACGCCTCGTTGACCTCGAAGACGTCGATGTCGTCGATCGTCAGGCCGGCCTTCGCGAGCACCTTCTGGGTGGCCGGGATGATGCCGGTGAGCATGTAGATCGGATCGTCGCCGGAGACGGCGAACGCGTGCACTCGCGCCCGCGGCGTCAGGCCGAGGCGCTCGGTGGCCTCACCGCTCGCGACGAGGACGGCCGCCGATCCGTCGTTGACCGGCGAGCTGTTGCCGGCGGTGACGCGCCAGTCGACGTCGGGGTAGCGCTCGACCCAGTGGTCGTCCTTGAAGGCGAGCCGCAGGCCGGCGAGGGTCTCGGCGGTGGTCTCGGGCCGGATGGTCTCGTCGACGCGCAGGTGGGTGATCGGCGCGACTTGGGAGTCGAACAGGCCGTCCTTCCAGGCTCGCGCGGCGCGTTGGTGCGACTCGGCGGAGAACTCGTCGAGCCGGGCGCGGGAGAGATCCCACTTGTTGGCGATCAGCTCGGCGCTGACGCCCTGGGGGACGAGGCCGTGGTCGTAGCGCTGGCCAACACGGCTGCCGGCGAAGTCCTTGCCCTGGAACTGCGAGCCGATCGGGATGCGGCTCATCGACTCCACGCCCGACGCGATGGCGACGTCGTACGCGCCGGCGATGACGCCTTGGGCCGCGAAGTGCACGGCCTGCTGGGACGAGCCGCACTGGCGGTCGACCGTCACGCCCGGCACGGACTCCGGGAAGCCGGCTCCCAACAGGGCCCAGCGGGCGGTGTTGCCGGACTGCTCGCCGATCTGCCCGACGGCGCCGCTGATGACGTCGTCGACGACGGCCGGGTCGATGCCGGTGCGCTCGACCAGCGCCGCGAGCGTGTGCGCATGCAGGTCGACGGGGTGGATGTCGGCGTAGGCGCCGTTCGGCTTCCCCTTGGCGACCGGGGTGCGGACGGCGTCGATGATGTAGGCACTCTGACTCTGGCTATTGATGACCATAGTCAGAAACCTACACCCTGACTTGGCAAAAACATAGTCAGGTGTAGCCTGTCTCACATGAGCGAGACCGACGTCATCGAACGCCTGGGCGCGTTCTCCGAGCGCGAGCTCTGGACCGCCAAGGGCTTCTGCCGCATCGAGCGCGCGCTCGACGTGGTCGGCACGCGCTCGGCGATGCTGGTGGTCCGCGAGCTGTTCTACGGCGGCACCCGGTTCGACGAGCTGGCCCGCCGCACCAACCTGAGCGAGGCCGTCGTCGCCTCACGACTGAAGCAGCTGCACGCCGACGGCATCGTCGAGCGCCGCCCCTACCAGGAGGAAGGCCAGCGCACCCGCGACGAGTACGTCCTCACCGATCGCGGGCGTGGTCTGTTCCCGATCGTCGTCGCCCTGATCCAGTGGGGCGAGGGCCTGAAGGACGACCACCGCACCGGCGTCGAGCTCGTGCACCGCGACTGCGACGCCCCGCTCTCCGCGCAGGTCAGGTGCGAGAAGGGCCACGAGGTCCCGCTCGACCAGGCCGCCGTCCGGCTCAAGGACGAGAAGTACGTGACCGCCCTGCGCTCCCGAGCGCGCAAGCCTCGCTGAGGTGACTCCGATCAGGCTTGGTTGAGTGCGTCGGCGACGCGTCGGTGCGCCGCCCAGATCTCCTCAGGCAGGCCGTCGAACTGGGCGAGGTGCTTCTCGCGGAAGCCCATCTCCTGCTTCCACCGCTCGGTGTCGATGGTCAAGATGGTGTCGAGGTCGGTGAGCGTCTGCTCGTCGAGGCCGTCGAGGTTGAGCTCCTCGCGCCTGGGCAGCACGCCGACCGGAGTCTGGCGGCCCTCGACCTCGCCATTCAGGAACTGCATCAGCCAGTTCAGCGGTCGGAGGTTCTCGCGGTAGCCCGGCCACAGGAACCGTCCGTCGTCGCCGCGCTGGAACCAGTTGACGTGGGCGAAGATCGGCTTGGTGGTCGTGCGGCCGATGACCTCGAGCCAGTGTGCGGCGTAGTCGGCCTCCGAGTACGCCATGAACGGACGCATCGACATCGGGTCGTAGCGGAGCACACCCTCGAGTCCGTCGGCCGCGGCGGTCGCCTCGGCCCCGAGCGTGAGACCGTCGTAGACGCCCTCGGCGACGTCCGTGATCGCCCGGATCAGCGGTTCACGGTCGCGGGTGCGGCCGCCGAAGATGATGCCGTGGATCTCGACGCCGGCGGGGTCCTCGAAGTCCTGGGCGACGTTCGGGACGTTGGCCAGCGTGGTGGTGAAGCGGCTGTTCGGGTGGGCCCACGGGTCGTTCGCCTGCTCGGGTGAGCGGTCGGCGATCCGCTCTCCCTTCCAGTCGAGCCAGCCGTCGAGGTCGGTCGGCGTGTCGCTGCGACCCTCCCACCAGACCTCGTGGGTCTTCTCGTTGTAGGCGACGTTGGTGAAGATCGCGCCGGTGCCGGGCACGATCGAGTCGATCGCGGTCGGGTTCGTCTTCTCGTTCGTGTCCTTGGCCACGCCGAAGACGCCGTTCTCCGGGTTCATCCCGTAGAGCTTGCCGTCGTCGCCGACCCACAGCCACGCGATGTCGTCGCCGTAGAACTCGACGTAGTAGCGGTCGCCGAGAGCGTCAGGAGCCAACGTCATCGCGAGGTTCGTCTTGCCCGAGGCAGACGGGAAGCCGCCGCAGATGTTGTACTTCGCGCCGGTCTCCTTGTCGGTGATGCCGAGCAGCATGAACTGCTCGACGAGGAAGCCGTTCTTCCAGCCGTCGTAGGCGCCCTGGCGCAGGCCGTGGGCGATCTTGCCGAGCAGGGCGTTGCCGCCGTACGAGGAGCCGTAGTGCAGGATCGTGCGCTCGTCGGCGACGGTCACGAAGTAGCGCTGGTCGTCGGGCGTGCCCTGGCCGAGGTTCTCCAGGTCGCCGGTCACGTGCACGGCCTTGACGAACGAGTCGCCCAGGTCGTTGACGTACTCGACGCCGACTCGTGACATGCGGATCATCTGGAGCACGACGTTGCGGTTGTCCGTGAGCTCGACACCTGCAGCGAACGTCTCCAGCGGCGAGCCCTTCGGCGCCATCAGGTAGGGGATGACGTACATGGTCTTGCCGGCCGAGGCGCCGGTCATCAGCTCGACGAGCTTCGGCTCCATCTCGGCGGCAGGCCTCCAGTTGTTGTAGACACCCCGGTCAGCCGGGTCGCTCGTGGCGACGATGGTGCGCTCCTCGGCGCGCGCGGTGTCCTTGTAGTAGGACCGCGCGTAGTAGAGGCCCGTACCAGCGGGGAGCAGCTCGCCGGCCTCGAGCGACTCCTGGACCAAGCGGGCGTCGTCGGCCGACGACACGACCTCGACGCGGGCGGCGCCGGTCGTCGCGGCCCAGGTCTCGACGTACTGCTGCACGTGGAGGTTGGTCAGCCCTGCGTCGTCCATGACCTGCTGGATGCTCGTCACTGCTCGCTCCTGACTCGTGAGGTGCTCGTCTGATTCAAGACATGAAGATGTGTTCAAGTCCTGTAGTGTAGGGCCCGTTCGTGACGGTCGATGGAGGAGGGTCAATGAGCGTCCCGCTGTACCAGGCGAAGGCGGAGTTCTTCCGCACGCTCGGCCATCCCGCACGCATCCGGATCCTCGAGCTGCTCGCCGAGCGCGACCACGCGGTGCACGAGCTGCTCGAACGGATCGCGATCGAGCCGAGCAACCTGTCACAGCAGCTCGCGGTCCTGCGCCGGACGTCGCTCGTGGTGTCCCGGCGCCAGGGCGGTGAGGTCCTCTACTCGATCAGTGCCCCGGAGGTCCGCGACCTCCTGATGGCCGCACGGAAGATCCTCGTCGGTCTGGCCGCGGCGAACAGCGAGTTCGAGGACGAGCTGATGGTCACATCAGACTGATGGGCTGGGCATCGCGAGGCATCCGGGCCGCTGGGCTCCTGGCCCGTGCCGATGACCTGCTGCCACGCAAGGACGACTGGACTCGAGGCCGTGTCGGAGGGAACCTCACCGCCGGGGTGATGGTGGCCCTCGTCGCGCTTCCGCTCGCGCTGGGGTTCGGGGTGGCCTCCGGCGTCGGTGCGGGCGCCGGCATCGCGACCGCCGTGGTCGCCGGCGCCGTGGCGGCCGTGTTCGGCGGCAGCCACGTCCAGGTCAGCGGGCCGACCGGCGCGATGACCGTGGTCCTCATCCCGATCGTCGCCGCCCACGGTGCCGACGGCGTCCTGGTCGTCGGCCTCATGGCCGGCCTCATGCTCCTCGTGCTCTCCGTCACCGGAGCGGGGCGGGCGATTCGCTACGTCCCCATCCCCGTCGTCGAAGGGTTCACGGTCGGCATCGCCGTCATCATCGCCCTGCAGCAGCTCCCGGCCGCGCTCGGCGTCGAGGCGCACGGCGAGAAGATCCTCGTGCTCGCCGCCGACGCGGTGTCGGCCTGGCTGTCCAGCCCAGAATGGCTCACACCAGCGACGACGATCGCCACGGTCGCCGTCA
The DNA here is from genome assembly GCF_008039565.1 of Aeromicrobium terrae. Lineage (GTDB taxonomy): Bacteria > Actinomycetota > Actinomycetes > Propionibacteriales > Nocardioidaceae > Aeromicrobium > Aeromicrobium terrae. The sequence goes on along the minus strand of NZ_VDUX01000003.1, from coordinate 330,674 downwards.
TCCTCGTGGTCGGGCGGGTGCGGCCCGGGATGCCGACCGCGCTCCTGCTCGTCGCCCTGGCGACCCTGGTGAACGCACTGGCAGACGGGGGACTGACGACCATCGGGCACATCCCGACCGGCCTCCCGGCACCTCACCTGCCCGACGTCCCGTGGGCGGACATCGACAGTCTGGTCCTCGCGGCGGCGGCCGTCACTGCACTCGGCGCGCTCGAGAGCCTGCTGTCAGCGACGGTCTCCGACGCCATGACCGTGGGGGAGCGCCACGACCCCGATCGCGAGCTCTTCGGACAGGGCCTGGCCAACGTCGTCAGCCCGCTGTTCGGCGGCATCCCCGCCACGGCCGCCATCGCGCGCACCGCGGTGAACGTGCGCGCCGGCGCCACGTCGCGTCTCGCCGCGCTGACCCACGCCGTCCTGCTCCTCCTCGTGGTGCTGGTGGCAGCGCGGTGGGTGAGCGAGGTCCCCTTGGCGTCGCTGGCGGGGGTGCTGATAGCCACCGCCGTGCAGATGGTGCGCGTGTCCAGCCTCACGGCGCTCGTCCGGTCGACGCGTGGCGACGCCGTCACCCTCCTGATCACGGCCGGGGCCACGATCGCCTTCGACCTCGTCGTCGCCGTCATCATCGGCTTCGTCGTGGCCGGCTTCTTCGCTCTCCAACAGACGGCCGGCACGGTGCGTCTCGAGGAGACTCCGCTCGACGAGACCGATCACGTCGCCGAGGAGCGCCAGCTGCTCGACGAGCACATCATCTGCTTCCGCCTGGAGGGACCGCTCTTCTTCGCGGCAGCCCACGACTTCCTGCTCGAGCTGGCCGAGGTCAGTCGGGTCAGGGTCGTCGTGCTCCGGATGTCGCACCTCACCACGGTCGACGCGACCGGAGCCCACGTTCTCGCCGACACCATCGGTCGGCTCGAACGCCGTGGCATCACCGTGATGCTGTCAGGGGTACGGCCGATGCATGTGCGCGTCCTCCGAGAGCTGGGCGTCCATGATCGGCTCGCGCACGAGAAGCACTTCTTCGCCACCACCCCCGAAGCCATCGAGCACGCCCGCGTCCACGCCGCCCGCATCGAGCATGCCGCGGAGGACGCCCGCGGAGCTGACGCCTGACGGATCGTCACGCCCCCGTCGTGGGCCGGACGTTGTGATTGGCGGCGAACAGGTTGTCGGGGTCGTAGCGGCGCTTCACGGCTGCCAGCCACCGGCGCGTCTCCTCCGGGTACACCGCCGCGACATCCTCCTCCCTCGTCCCACTGAGGAAGTTCGCGTAGGCGCCGTCCGTGTGCGGGGCGAGGCGGGCCCAGAACGCGTCCAGGCCGGGGAGGGCCGCAGCCACCACGGGCGGCGGTCCGACGGTCATGCTCGCCACCATCAGCTCGGCCTGGCGGTGGGCGTAGGCCGTGGCGTCGGCCTCGACGCGCGCGACCGCACCGCCGAGGGTGCGGACGGCGACGACGGGCGAGCCGGGCTGACGCGTCGACTCGGCCAGGATCCTGAGCGCGTCCGGCGTTGACTCGTGGCCGACGAACGCGTTGCGACTGACGAACTGCAGGCCGGGTGGCGGGACGGGCCCGTCGACCAGGACGTCGGCGTACGGCGTGAGCCCGACGTGGTCCTCCAGCACGGTGCCGAGGCGGTGGATCGGCTCAAGGATCTCCGCGGCGAGGGCGTTGTGGTCGGTGTCGACGACGACGTGGACCTCCACCGGCGCCTCGGGCCCGCCGGTCATCGGGTTCGCGAGCACGACCATCGAGGTGAGGTCCTCGGACGCGTCGTGCTGGTAGGCGGCCCAGCCCTGCAGGACCTGCTCGGTCTCGGCGGCCGGGAACGTGATGTGGCCGTGGAAGACGTCGGTGGTCGGGTGCGCGACGAGCTCGAACGCCGTCACGACGCCGACGTTCCCGCCGCCACCGCGCAGCGCCCAGAAGAGGTTCGGGTGCTCGTCCTCACTGGTGTGCAGCACGGCGCCGTCGGCCGTGACGACCTCGGCACCGACCAGGTTGTCGAGGGCGAGCCCGTGCTTGCGGACCTTCCAGCCGATGCCGCCGGACAGGGTCAGGCCGCCGACGCCGACGCTGCGGGTGTCTCCGGACGAGAACCCGATCCCGTGCTCGGCGAGGGTGTCCGCGACCTGGCCCCAGGTGGCTCCGCCGCCGACGCGGACGACGTGTAGCTCGGCGTCGACGACCTCGACGTCGTCGAGGTGCCGCAGGTCGATGACGATCCCGTCGTCGTTGGTGCCGAACCCGGGGAAGCTGTGGCCGCCGCCCCGGACGCTCAGGGCGAGCCCTGAGGCGGCAGCGAGCCGGACCGCGGCCTGGACGTCGCCGGTGCTCCGAGGCCGCAGCACGTAGCGAGGCGAGCCGGTGGCGAACAGGGTGCGGGTGGCGTCGTCGTACTCGGGGCTGCCGGGCGCGATGACGTCGCCGCCGAAGCCCTGCGGCAGCACGAGGGTGGGTGCGGTGGTCATGTCGTCTCCTTCGTGGTTCGTCACATACATGACGAACCACGGCGTCGAAACATGACATCGAGGGCCCGCGGGCTCTACCTCTGATCGCTCAGAGCGGGAGCAGGCCGAGCGTCAACCAGGTCCTCGTCGCCGGCGTCGGGTCCACGTTGCCTGCCGGGTCGGTCGCCCGCACCGAGACGGTGTGGTTGCCCAGATGGACCTGCGTGACGCTCCACGGACTGGTGCAGGACTGCCAGGCGCCGCTGTCGAGCCGACACTGGAAGCTCGAACCACCCTCCGACGAGGCGAGTCCGAAGGTCGCCTTGCTCGACAGCAGGCTCAGCCCGGAGGGACCACTGGTGATCGTCGTCTGCGGCGGCGTGGTGTCGACGATCCAGGTCTTCGAGGCGGGCACCGGATCGACGTTCCCGGCCTCGTCCGTGGCTCGCACGGCGAACGTGTGCGTGCCGCTGCCGAGCGGACCGAAGCTGTCACCGGACTCGCACGCGGCGTACGCGCCCGCGTCGAGCTTGCACTCGAACGTCGCCGGCTCGTCGGCCGAGAAGGTGAACGTCGCCCTCGTCTGGTTGGTGACGTCCGCGGGGCCAGAGTCGATCCGGGTCTTCGGCGCGGTGGTGTCGACCTTGACGGTGAACGTCCGGCCGGCGGGGGTCGCATCGGCGTTGCCGGCCGCGTCCTTGGCCCGCACCTGGAACGTGTGGCTGCCGTTCGCGAGCACCGCCGTGGTGAACGGCGACGCGCACGGGCCGAAGTCCGCACCGTCGACGCGGCACTCGAACGTCGCGCCGGCATCCGGTGAGCTGAAGCCGAACGTCGGCGTCTGGTCGTCGATCGTGCCGGTCGGCCCGGAGTCCACAGCGGTGTCCGGGGCGACCGAGTCGACCGTGAAGGCGCGCTTGGCCGGCGTCGGCTCGACGTTGCCGTACGAGTCCGTCGCGCGGACCTCGAACGTGTGGTCGCCGTCGGACAGCTCGGAGGCGGTGTACGGCGACGTGCAGTCCGCGAACGGCGCCGGCGCGATCCGGCACTCGAAGGTGCTGTTCGGGTCCGGGGTGCCGAAGGTGAACGTCGGGGTGGCGTCATTGGTCAGGCCGCTGGGCCCGCCGGTGATCCCGGTCCGGAAGATCTCGGTGTCGATCGTGAACGTGAGCCGTGCCGGCGTCGGGTCGACGTTCCCGCCCCAGTCGATCGCCCGCACGTCGAACGTGTGGGCACCGTCGCTCAGAGGGGCCGTCGTCGTCGGCGACGTGCAGGGTTCGAACGGCTCGTCGTCGACCCGGCACTCGTGCGACTTCGCGCCGTCGATGTCGGAGAAGCTGACGCTCGGGGTCCGGTCGTAGATCAGGCCGCTCGGTCCGGAGGAGATCACGGTGTCCGGGGCGACGGTGTCGACGGTGAACGCGATGGCGGCGGGGATCGGGTCGACGTTGCCGGTGGTGTCCACCGCCCGCGCCTGGAAGACGTGGTCGCCGTCGGCGAGCTCGGCGGTCGTGTGCGGCGTCGTGCAGGCCTCGAACGCGGCGTCGTCGACGCGGCACTCGAACGTCGCACCCGGCTCGGGCGACGTGAACCCGAACGTCGGCGTGCTGTCGCCGGTCCAACCGCTCGGACCGGAGGTGATCGACGTGGTCGGCGGGTTCCGGTCGAGCGTGAACGCCCGGCTCGCCGGGCTCGCGTCCTCGTTCCCGGCGGCATCCTTCGCGCGCACCTGGAACGTGTACTCACCATCACCGATCCCGTCACTGGTCCACGGGGAGGTGCAGTCGCCGAAGGCGCCGTTGATGCCGCACTCGAACGTGGATCCCGGTTCGGACGAGACGAACGTGAAGGTGGGGGTGTTGTCGTTGGTCGGCCCCTCGGGACCGCCGGTGATGGTGGTCTGCGGCGCAACGGTGTCGACCGTGAACGTGCGCACGGCCGGTGACGGGTCGACGTTCCCGGCGTCGTCCTTGACGCGCATCTCGAACGTGTGGGTCCCGTCGTCGAGCGCCGGGAGCGTGAGCGGTGACGTGCACGGGCTGAAGGGCGCGTCGTCGAGGCGGCACTCGGAGGTGAACTCGAGCTCCGACGCCCTGAACGCGAACGTGGGCGTCGCGTCGGTCGTCAGCCCCTCCGGACCGTCGAGGACGAAGGTGTCCGGCGGGATCGTGTCGACCTGGAAGATGCGGACGGCGGGCGTCTCGTCGACGTTGCCCGACGCGTCGATCGCGCGCACGTAGAACCCGTGCGCACGATCATCCTGGGCCGGCAACGTCAGCGGCGACGTGCAGGGGCTGAAGTCTGCGTCCTCGAGGCGGCACTCGAACGTCGAGCCCGGCTCGGACGAGGTGAACGTGAACGTCGGCGTCGCGTCGTTGGTCAGTGCCCCTGGACCGCTGGTGATGGTGGTGTCCGGCGGCGTGGAGTCGAGCGTGTTCAACAGCACTGAGACGTCGCCGAAGGAGCTGTCGGCCGAGAACTGGTTCGCGACGACGACATCCGGGTGGTGATCGGCATTGAAGTCTGCGACCGCCACGGCCACTGGGCTGCCGTTGGTGCTGAACGTCTTGAAGTCACTGAAGGTGCCGTCTCCGTCGCCATGAACCACGGCGAACCCGGACCCGGGGGCCGCGAGGCCGAGGTCGGGATGGGAGTCGTCGTTGAAGTCACCCACGGCGATGTCCATCACCCTGCTGGTGTCGTAGCCGGCGACGGGAGCGACGGTGTGGGTGGCGGCGAAGGTCCCGTCGCCGCCACCGAGGAGGATCACGATCCCCACCTGCTCTCCGAGGACGGCGAGATCGGGATCGGCGTCGCCGTTGAAGTCGCCGGCCGTGATGGCGCTGAAGCTGTCGGCGAGGCCGCCCACGTCCTGGCTGGTCGGAGGGCCGAAGGAGCCGTCACCGTTCCCGAGCAGCACCGCCAGGGTGCCACCGTTGCTGACCGCGAGGTCCAGGTCGGAGTCCCCGTCGACGTCGCTGGCCACGAGGGAGAGGGGGAACTCACCGGCCGGGAAGGCGGCCGCCGAGCCGAACGTGCCGCCCGCCCCACCGAGCAGGACCGACACCGTGCCGGCGTGGCGGTTCGCCACCGCGAGGTCGAGGTCGCCGTCGTGGTTGAGGTCGTCGACCGTGACGGAGCTCGGGTTCTCGCCGGCCCCGAAGGTGGTCGAGTCCTCGAACGTCCCGTCCGGGCTGCCGAGCCAGACCCAGACCTCGTTCCCGTCGCTGGAGGACGCGACCAGGTCGGTGTTGCCGTCGGCGTCGAAGTCGCCGGCCCCCACCGAGTCGGTGTAGTACCCCGAGGTCTCGTAGTCGGTCCCTGAGTCGAACCTGCCGTCGCCGGTGCCGAGCATCACGACGACGTCGTTGCCACCGGTCACGACATCGGGCTCCCCGTCGCCGTTGAAGTCGGCCACGGCCACGCTGGTCGGGACGTTCCCCGTGTGCGTCAGGATCCATCGCGCGAAGCTGGAGGTGCCGGCCTCGGCGGCTCCGGCCTGCGTGAGCACCACGACGGACACCATGCTCGAGAGCACGAGCACTCGTCCGAGGGTGAGTCCGATGTGGCGACGCGTTGACGTGGTCCGTCGGGCAGTGCTCATGGCGGGAGTCCGTTCGGGAGGGTGCCCCGACGCTAGGTCCGGCGTCACGCGGAGTCGTCCGTGCCAGCACGGATCACCGGCGACGTCGCTGGTGGGAGGGTGGACGGATGCCACTGCGGGTCGTTCTGATCGATGACGATCGACGGTTCCGCGCGACGGCTCGGCGGGCGCTGGAGGCCGAGGGCGTCGAGGTCGTGGCCGAGCTGGCTTCCGGCAAGCAGGCCCTCGCGACGGTCCAGCGTTGCTACCCTGACGTCGTCCTGGTCGACGTCCGGATGCCCTGGATCGACGGGGTGGAGGTCGCCCGGCGCCTCCAGGGGAAGGTCGGTACGACCGTGGTGATCCTGATGTCGACGCTCGGCTTGGACCACGGCCGTCTGCTGGCCGAAGGGGTCGCCGCGGGCTACATCCCCAAGGACGAGCTCTCGCTCGCCGTCATCACCGAGCTGCTGGCGCGATGATCCGCAGGCGGAGGGACAGGCGACTGGCGTTGTCGTTCGCAGGGCTCGGCGCGGGCGGTCCCGACGCCACGGTCCGCGACACCTTGCGCCGCGTGCTCGGCGACCCGGACCTCGAGATCGTCTACACCCAGGTCGGCAGCGGGAGCGGCTGGATCACCGGGCTCGGGGAGTCGACGCCCCGCCCGGACGCGCGGGCCGGACGGGCGTTCACACCCATCGACCGCGGCGGCAAGCCCGTGGCCGGACTCCTGCACGACCGTCGCCTGCTACGTCGCCCGCGTCGGCTGCGGGCCGCGGTGGACGCGGCGTCCCTGGCCCTCGACAACGAACGGCTCAAGGCACAGCTCCGGGCCGAGCTGCTCGAGGCGCGCCTGTCGCGGGCCCGCATCCTCGACGCCGGGGACCGCGAGCTCCAGCGCGTCGAGCGCAACCTGCACGACGGCGCGCAGCAGCGACTGGTCGGGCTCTCGCTGACGTTCCGGCTGGCGAGCCGGCGAGCCGCCGACGACCCTGAGCTCACCGCCCTGCTCGACGACGCCGCCCGCGAGCTCAGCGACGCGATCGCCGAGCTCCGTGAGCTGACCCGCGGCATCCACCCGGCGATCGTCGAGGACACCGGGCTCCGCGGGGCGCTCGAGTCACTGGCGGAGCGACCCGGCCTGCCCGTCGACCTGCAGGTCGACCTGCCCGAACGGCTGCCCGAGGCCGTCGAGGTTGCTGCGTACTACCTGGTCGCCGAGGCCCTCACCAACGTGAACAAGCACGCGTCCGCGACGCGCGTCTCGGTGCAGGCATACGTGGCCGACGACGTCCTCCACATCAGCGTGCGCGACGACGGGGCCGGGGGCGCCGAACCCTCCGCGGGGTCAGGGCTGCAGGGCCTGGCCGACCGGATCGGTGCGCTCGGCGGCGTCTTCGAGCTCGTCAGCCCGCCCGCGTCGGGCACCACGGTGACCGCCGCCCTGCCGCTGGACCAGGCCGTCCAGACCGACGCTGAGCAGCGACGCATGACCGCGCTGCGGTGGTTCGTGCGCGAGAACTGGGACATGCCCGGCGAGGTCGTCGACCAGATCAGGGACGAGGACAACCTCATCGCCGGCAAGGTGATGCTGCTGTGCGCCGGGGGGAACGCCAGCATCACCGACCGCGAGCGCGAGTGGCTGATCGGCTACCTCACGGCCGCGCGCGACGCGGACTGGGTGATCGAGGCGGTCGCCACCTACGACGACTCCGACACCCTCGAGGACCTGATCCAGCTGCCGGGGATCCCGGAGACCAGGCGGGGCATGCTGTACGACTCGATCCGGATGTGCTTCAGCGACGGTCCGTTCACCCCGGGCGAGCTGAGCCACCTGGAGCGCTCGGCCGCCGTGCTGGGCGTCACGAGCGACGAGCTCGACGAGCTGCGGGCCATCGTCGAGGCCGATGCGGCGCTGCGCCGACGGCGGTTCACCACCATCGTGACGCCGGTGCTCCCGCACGGCACCACGCCCGCCTGACGTGGTCTCGATAGGCTCCAGACCCCGAGAAGTGGCTTCGGTGGTCGAGTGCCTCCGCGAGCGCCAGCGAGCTGGAGGTGTATCGAGACCACCCACCGACGGGTCCTGCCGGTGCCGCCTACAGCGGGATCTTGTCCTTGTGCTTGGCGAGGAACTGCTCATACGTCTGCAGCTCCGGGTTGAGCTCCCGCGCCAGGCTCGTGTCCCGCTTCGCCGCGAACTCCTCGGGGAAGTCGCGGTAGATCTGGAACATGTTGCCCATCTCGTCGGCGCCCGGGAAGCCGAAGGTGCGGTAGAGGTCGGGCTCAGGGTTGTTGTAGGCGATCGAGCCGGTCGGCAGCACGGCCTCGAGCCCGTCGGCCATCTCGCGGATGGTCAGGAACTCCGAGGCGATGCCGAAGGTCTTCCCGATGAACCGGTCCCCGGCCTTGAACACGCCGAAAGCCACCTTGCCGACGTCCTCGGCAGCGATGCCGGCCATCGGGCTGTCGCCCATCGGGAAGGTCACGCTGTACGACCCGTCGTCGCCCTTCGTGGGGCCGAGGCCGAAGGCATAGAGGTTGTCCCAGAAGAACGACGCTCGCAGGTACGTGGTGGGAAGGTCGGCGAAGAGCTTGTCGGCCTCGGCCTTGGCGTCGAAGTGCGGCACGGCGTACTCACCCTGCAGTCGGGGCATGCGCGTGTCGCCGGCGGGCAGGTAGTCACGGGTGTCCTCGAGCGTGCTCCAGATGACGTGCTGCACCCCGGCTGACCCGGCCGCCTGAGCCAGGTTCCGTGCCTGCTCGATCTCCTTGGCGCCGGAGAAGTGCTCCCAGAAGTTGGTCACGCAGAAGGCGCCGTACGCACCGTCGAACGCCTCGGTGAGGCTCTCGACGTCGTCGAGATCGGCTCGGACGACCTCGGCTCCGGCGGCCGCGAGGCCACGAGCGACGTCGCCGTCGGGGTTCCGCGTGATGGCGCGAACGGCCCACTCACCCGACGTGTCGGCCAGAGCCGCACGGGTGAGGGAACCGCCCTGTGCTCCGGTCGCGCCGATGACGGCGATGGTCTTCGTGCTCATGGCTGCTCCATCCAGGTGAGGTCATGGCGACGCTATGAAGCAGCGGACCCGGCGTCGTCCGTGGTGTCACGGACGACGTCGGTCCGGATCTCTGCGTTGTCGCTGACCGCCTGCAGCACCGCCTTCACCTGGTACGGCGACAAGCCGGGGTGCTTGGCGAGGATGAGCGCCGCCATCGCGGCGACGTGCGGAGCGGCGAAGCTGTTGCCGGTCGCGACGGTGCTGCCACCGTCGAGCCAGGCCACCTCGACGTCGACGCCGCGGGCCCCGAACTCGACCGGCGGCTTGGGGTTCGCCGACAGCGTCCACGGGTCGTCGCCCGGCTGGCAGGCGACCGAGACGACGGACGCGTACTCGGACGGATAGGTCGGCCCGGGCTGGTTGTTCGCCGCGCAGACCAGCAGGGTGCGCTCGAAGTAGGCGAGGTCGGCGACCTCGTGCAGCGGCGCGTACATCGCGTCGCTCTTGCTCGACAGCGACAGGTTCGCGACGTCGAAGCCGTGGTCCACCGCCCACAGGAGCCCGGCGTGGAACATCCGCCCCCGGCCCTTCAGGTTCGACCCGAGCACGCGGATGCTGTGCAGGGCGACGTCGGGCGCCAAGGACCGGACGATCGCCGCGCATGCCGTGCCGTGGCCGAAGAGGTCCTCGTGCGGGCCTTCGACCGCCCGGTAGCCCTCGTGCAGGGTGTCGTCCGGCTCCATCGCGACCGCGGAGGTCACGCCGCCGACGTCCGGGTGGTCGGCGTCGATGCCGCTGTCCACGATGGCCAGGTCGACGCCGGCCCCGGTGGAGCCGCCGAAGGCCCAGTCGCGCGCGTCCTCCAGCGGGAGGGCGGGGAGATCAGGCAGTCGGTCCGAGGCGAACGCCTCGGACCAGGCCGGGAGGCGGCTCATCGTCGCTCGACGAGCTCGACGACCTGCCGCCCGATCGCCAGGTATCGCTGGTCGGCGTCGGACGGGCCGTCGCCCGCGACGATCGCCCCGAGCTGGGAGGCGAGCGTCCCCAGCACCGCCAACGGCCAGTCGCCGGACGTGTCGATGGCGGGGTCCAGGACCTCCAGGACCCCGACGACCTCGCCGGCCGAGTCGAAGAACGGCGCGGCCAGGATGGCCGTCGGGACGTACCCGGTGCTCTCCGCGATGTCGCGGGCGAACCGGGAGTCGTCGCCGACGTCGCGGACCGCCACGGGCTGCCCGGACATCGCCGTCCAGCCCACGAGTCCGCGCCCGACGGGCACCACGACGCCGATCACCTCCTCGGCGCCGATGCCGTCGGCGGCCATGAAGGTCAGTGAGTCGCCCTCGGGACTCGCGAGCGCGCAGGAGCACGCGGCCGCGTCGAACAGCTCACGCACGGCGGTGACCGAGCGGATCAGGGCGTCAGTCACGATCGACGACTCCCGTCACCGCCCGGCCCGGCGTGGTCAGCGAAGGACGCGGTGGCCCTCGGTGTCGTCATCGTCGTCGTCGGCCGGCGTCTGGCGGAGCACGCGGTGACCTTCGGTGTCGTCGCTCTCGTCGCCGGGCAGGTTGCGCAGGACGCGGTGCCCCTCGGTGTCGTCGCTCTCGTCGCCGGGCAGGTTGCGCAGGACGCGATGGCCCTCGACGTCGAGCTCATTCTTGTCGAAGCTGTCTTCCGGTCGGTTGATCTCGACCATGGTGTTCTCCTCAGGTTGTGGGAGACACGGTGCTCCCGGTTGGGTCTTACCTTCCTCGGATCCTGCGGACCGTTCTGTCCGGAACCCGACGCACGATCCGTCGACTTCATGACGCTCTGCGCACCAGCTCACCCGGCTGGTGGACGACGATGCGGCCCCGGCTGAGCTCGACCACGCCCCGACGCGCCAGCTTCTGGAGGACCTCGTTGACGCTCGAGCGGGTGCTGCCGACGAGCCCGGCCAGCTGCTCCTGGGTGATGCGGACGGTCACCGGGCGGGTGGAGTCGTCGCCGTAGATCCGGACCAGGCGCTGCAGGCTGCGGTAGACGCGGCGGTCGAGGCTCTCGTACATCACCTCGACCAGGCGATCGCTCAGCTCCTCGACCCGTCGCGAGAGCAGGGTGAGGAGCAGCTCGCCGCTGGCGGGGTGACGCTGCCGGAGGTCGTCGAACGCGCCGGCCGTCAGGGCCCGCGTCGTCGCGGTCTCGAGCGCCACGACGGTCGCCGTCCGGGTCGGAGCTCCGTCGCCGAGCAGCGAGAGCTCGCCGAACCAGTCGCCCGGCCCGATCACGTTCAGCGTCGCGGTGTCGCCGGCCGCCGTGCCGACACGGACCGCGAGCCGGCCCGCCTCGACCAGGTGGAGGCTGTCGGACGGGTCGCCCTCGCGCACGAGCACCTCGTTGCGCGTGTAAGTGCGCCCGCGGGTGTGAGCGAGCAGCTGCTCCCGCTCGGTCTCGGGCAGCGACGCGAGCAGGGACCAGTCGGTCGTGCGCGGCATCGCACCGACGCTCGAGAGGGCCATCGCGCGCTCCTGGGTGGGAAGATCGTCGACCCAGTCAAGGCCGGAGTGCGGGCCCTGTCGTCCGTGCTGCCACGGACGCCGCGTCAGCTCGCGCTCGCCCGCAGGTGCGCGAGGACGGCCAGCACCCGGCGGTGGGTGCTGGGGGTCGCCTCCAGGTCGAGCTTGGTGAAGATCCGGCTCGTGTGGGTCTCGATCGTCCGGTTGCTGGTGGCCAGCAGGTCCGCGATGGCCGCGTTGGAGTGCCCCTCGGCCAGCAACGCGAGCACCTCGTGCTCCCGGGTGGTCAGGCGGTCCAAGGGATCGGAGCGTCGCGGCGAGTCGAAGACCTTCCGCACCACCTCGGGGTCGATCACGGTTCCGCCGTCGGCGACGCGGGCGATCGCGTCGACCAGCTCGGTGTGCGCGGAGATGCGCTCCTTGAGCAGGTAGCCGACCCCGCCATGTGCACCCTTGAGCAGGTCCATCGCGTGCGGCGTCTCGACGTACTGGGAGAGCACCAGGACGCCGACGTCGGGATGGTGCTCCTTGAGCTCCGCGGCGGCGTGCAGGCCCTCAGTCGTGTGGGTGGGAGGCATGCGGACGTCCATGACCACGACGTCCGGGCGCAGCTCCTCGACCGCGGCGACGATGCCGACCGCGTCGGCATGCTGGGCGACCACGTCGACGCCTTCCTCGGCCAGGAGCCGGGCGAACCCCTCGCGGACGAGCGGCGCGTCGTCGACCAAGATCACCCGGTAGGCCGCCACCCGTCGATTGTGTCGTGCGCCGGAGCAGTCCCGCAGCGAAACCCGGTGCAGAGCGGACGGTGGTCCGTGGCAGCACGGACGACACCGGATCGACGCGTTGCTTGGCTCGGCGGATGACCGACAGCACCGATCTCGCCGTGGAGTACCCCGCACAACCCGACACCCGGCACGCCGCGCCGGAGACCGTCGCGTTCCTCGACAGCTTCTTCGCCGCGAAGAACAGCCACGTCGTCGCGGACACGATGGCGCACTTCTCGCCCGACGTCGTGACGTACACCGAGTCGATCCTCGGCTGGCCCCTCGACGGGTACGAGACGATCGAGCAGACCTTCGCGCAGCACATGCCGACGTGGCCGGCGACCGCCCTGTCCTACCCGACCCGGATCCTGGGCGGCACCGGAAGCGTCCTGATCGCGTTCACCGACATGCCCGAGCTGTTCGGCGGCGAGCTGCGACTGCTCGGTGCGGTCGACTTCAAGGACGGCAAGATCGTCCGCTGGGTCGACTACTGGGACAGCCGGATCTTCGACGACGAGCTCTACGCCCAGCTGAAGACGCCGGCCGAGCACTTCCCGACGGCCTTCCACGAGGACGAGATCCCCGTGTCGGCCGCGCCCGAGATCGTCGAGGCCGCCACCCGCCTGCAGGCCCTGCTCGCCGCCGGCGACGCCGCGGGCGCAGCGGCGCTGTTCAGCTACGACGTGGTCTACGAGGACATGGCGCTGCGGATGCAGCTGCAGGGCCGGTCGATGGCCGAGCGCTACCTGACCGCCTCGCTGGCGGCGGCTCCGTACGGCGCCGGGTCGTCGCTGCGCCATGTCGTCGGCGGCGCCACGGGTGGTGGGTTCGAGTGGATCGCTCCGGACTCCAGCGGCGTCGCCTGCGGCATCACCGCGCTGGAGCTCGACGCCGCCGGCCTGATCAGCCGCGTCACGACGGTCTACGACAGCCGGCTCCTCGCGCCGGGCGACCACGACCTCCTGGTCGGCAACATCCTCGCCGTGCGCTGACGCCTATCCCTGCTGGTCGAGCTCCTCGAACAGCGTGAGCTGAAGCCCGGCAGGCGCTTCCAGGCGCGAGTTGAGGGAGTCCCACGGCGTACGGGTCGGCGGGGCGACCAGCTCGGCGCCGGCCTCGACGAGCCGGGTCGTGGCGCTGTCGACGTCCGTGACCTCGAACGCCACCCGGATCCGCGGGCTGACGCTTCGGCCCACCTCGACCCGGTCGATCATGTCCACCTGCGCCGGTGTGGACAGCTCGAGCGTCGCGCGGCCGACGTCGAGGATCGTCACCCGCTCGTCGCCCTCGCCGTGGATCTGCAGCTCCTCCTCCGCGCCGAGCACGTCGCGGTAGAACCGCACGGCCTCGTCGTAGTCGTCGACCTTCACCACGACGCGCATCTGCAGGGGCTTCATGGGGTCTCCTCGTCCACGTGCACGGGGACGGTGTCGTCCCACGGCTGGCGCGTCACCATGTCGGCGACGTCGATGTAGCCGGTCTCGAGCTGACCGGTGGCGGCGTCGACGAGCCGGTACTCCTGGCGCTGCCGGTGGATCGGCTGGGCGTCGATGAGCACGATGCGCACCTCGCCGGGCTCGAACTGGCAGCGCTTCTGCAGTGCGTCGATCAGCTGCTCGTGGTGCAGGTGCCCGTCGCCGAAGTTCCAGCCGAGCGCGGTGCTGCAGATGCGCTCGCCGTCGACCAGGACGTACTCGGACTCGTCGTGGCCGGCCATCGCGCGGTGCGCGAGCGTGAACATCGCCCGGCCGTGGCTGTTGAACCCGCGGAACGCGTAGCCCATGTAGAGCATCATCTGGGCGTTCTCGGGGCTGCCGTAGTACCGCTCCATCTGCGACTGCGGCATGCTCGCGATCGAGGTGACGTGGGCCTCGATCTTCGCCGACGCGGACGGCTTCACGCACCACAGGCCGACGTCCCAGTTGCCGGCGTAGTAGCGCATCGCGGGCAGGAACGAGACCTTGCGCGGGTACAGGTTGCCGATGATCACGGTGCCCACCAGCACGGCCCACAGGACGATCGGCCACGGGCTCGTCAGGTCCGAGAACCCGACGTCCGGGTGGCCGACGAACAGCGCCACCACGCTGAACATCATGAAGACGTTCCACTCGAGCGGGACGCCCATCGGGATGGCCGACAGGATCCCGAAGTGGAAGCAGAGCATCACGACCGCCGCGATCGCGCCGACGGTGCCGCCGTGGCTGAAGAACATCACCAGCGGCACGAGGCCCTCGACGGCGGTGGAGACGTGCGCGATCCAGCGGGACGGGCGGCCGGGGCGCAGGTCGTCGGGGAAGTGCTCGAAGAACGACCGCTTGAGCCAGCGCGGCCGCAGCACCGGGTTGTTGCTCATCATCGTGGAGATGACGAACGGGAAGTGCTTGGTGAGCTTCGACGTCGCGGCGCCCATCCAGATGGTCAGGCAGACGAGCTTGAGCGCCAGGATCATGTCGTCGCCGGACGCCTCGACGAACAGGAACGCCACCGTCAGCGACGCGTACACCTCGCCGCGGGCGGCCAGGAAGATCACCTTGTCGCGCAGGCTGAGGACGGCGAGGACACCGAGGATGGCCACGATCTCCCAGGTCGGGAGCACGCCGAGGTCGCCCGCGTCGCTGAACAGCGCGACGAGGAGAAGCACGAGCAGCGCGGCGTAGAGGAGGGCGTCGAACGGGGTGCGGGTGTCGCCGCGGGTGAGCGGGACGCGCGTCGGCCACGGTGGCAGCCGGATCGTGCCGGGTCGGAGCCAGTAGAGGATCGAGCCCATCGGCGGGAAGAACCGGTTGTTCAGCGGGCCGAAGCCGCAGCCGAGGCCGACGACCTCGAACAGCATCGTGAACAGCACGACCTTCTCGTAGACGATCGGCTGGTCGTACCAGCCCTTCACGTCGGTGAACCCGTCGACGCCGGGGGTGCTCAGCACGATCAGCCACGCCGCGAGGACGTAGAGCAGGATCTTCACGACGTAGAACAGGTGTAGGACCACCGGCGTGCCGAACCCGACCTGCGCCCAGTGCTCGGCCATCGGCCGGATCTTCTCCGAACGGGTGCCCTGGACCCACGTGGCGTAGTCGACCTGCGGCCCGTCCTGCGTCAGGAATCCCACGCCCACACCTTGCCGCATGGGTGGCAGGAAAGCATCGACCTTTTGTCCTTCAGCCACCTTGTCGCGTCGGTGCGCGTCCCTAGGTTTGACGCATGCAGGCCGTCCGTCCAGCGCCGGCTGCCCCGTCGGCGACCCGGGCAGCCCTGGCTGCGCTGCTCGTGGTGTGGGTCGTCTGGGGGTCCACGTACCTGTTCATCCGCATCGGCGTCCGCACCATCCCGCCGTTCACGATGGCAGCGATCCGGTACACGATCGCGGGCGCGATCCTGCTGCCCATCGGCCTGATGTCCGGTGGTGCTGCGGCCCGCGCGGCCGACCGGCCTGGCTGGCAGCAGTGGGCGGCGATGCTGCTGCTCGGTGCGATGCTGCCCGCCGGCGGCAACGGCGTGATCTCGTGGGCCGAGCTCGAGCTGCCGTCCAGCACCGCGGCCCTCCTGGTGGCCAGCGTCCCGCTCTGGATCGTCGTGGCCGACGCGCTGCTCACGCGGAAGATGCCGGGCACCGTGCGGTGGGTCGCGCTGATCGTCGGGATGGGCGGCGTCGTCCTGCTCAGCGGTGGTGGCGACGGCGGTGCGCCGTTGTGGCCCACCGTGGCTGCGCTGCTCGCGTCGATCAGCTGGGGCGTCGGGTCGGTGCTGCAGCCGTGGCTGCCGACGCCCTCGCGCGCCATGGTCATCGGCGGCATGGAGATGCTGTGCGGCGGACTGATCCTGCTGGTCGTGGCGGCCGTTCGCGGCGAGCTGTTCTTCGACGCCGGCGCAGTGAGCGCCGAGTCCTGGTGGGCGCTGGCGTTCCTGATCGGCCCCGGCACGCTCCTGGCGATGAGCTGCTACCTGTACATCCTGGGCCGCCTCTCGTCGACCACCATCTCGACCTACGCCTTCGTCAACCCGGTCGTCGCGGTGGTGCTGGGCTTCCTGATCCTGGACGAGCGCCTGTCCTCGCAGCAGCTGCTCGGCGGCGGGCTGGTCATCCTCGCCGTCGTCGGCCTGCTGGTGCGACAACGCGTGGTGGAGGAGGCGGAGGCGGAGGCCGAACCTGCACCGGTCAGGGCAAGTGGGTGAGCGCCTCGTAGACCGGCGCGGACTCCTCGGGGATCTCGACGATCTTCGTGCGGCTGGTCATGCCGGTCACGAGCGTGACGTCGCGCCGGGGCACGCCCAGCGCCTCCGCGAGCGCGACGAGCGCGGCCTGGGTGGCGCGGCCACCCTCGGGCACGGCGGCGACCTTCACCACGAGCGCGCCGTCGTGGGTCCCGCCGACCTCGGGCTTCCTCGCGCCGGGCCGGACCCGGATGGTGACTCGCACAGTCCCAGCATGCCGCGTGGTGGGATGGGACCGTGATGATCCGTCCCGCCGTGCTCGCGGCGATCAAGGCCGGCGACGTCGACCTCGCGTTCCGGCGCTGGGACCGGGCTCGGGTGAAGGTCGGCACGCGGATGCGGACGGGCTTCGGCGTGATCGAGGTGACGTCAGTCGAGCGGGTGCCGCTGGGCTCGCTCCGCGCTGACGACGCCCGGCGGGCCGGGGCCGCGTCGCTGGCCGCACTGAAGCAGGAGCTGGCCCACCGCGACGACCCGGTCTGGCGCGTGGGAGTGAGGTATGCCGGCGCCGACCCGCGCGAGGCGCTCCGCGAGACCATTCCTGACGCCGACGAGATCGCCGAGATCCACCGCCGCCTCGACCGGCTCGACGCTGCGTCGAAGCACGGCCCGTGGACGCGGGCGTCGCTGGAGATCATCGACGCCAATCCCGAGGTCCGCGCGCCCGACCTGGCCGCTCAGCTCGGCCGCGAGACGCAGGAGTGGAAGACCGACGTGCGAAAGCTCAAGGAGCTCGGGCTGACCGAGTCGCTGGCGATCGGTTACCGGCTCTCGCCGCGCGGCGAGGCGGTGCTGGACAACGGGAAGCCACGGAAGCGCGCACCGCGACCCACCGGCACGCCGCTGCCGCGCTCCATCGGCGCCCCCGCCACCCGCGCGCTGCGGGCGCAGGGCATCACGAGCGTCGAGCAGGTCGCCGACTGGACCGAGGACGACCTGCGTGCTCTGCACGGCGTCGGCCCGATCGCCGTCGCGCGGCTCACCGAGTCCCTGGCCGGGCTCGGCCTCGGCTTCCGGGAACCGTGATTTGTCGACGAGCAGAGCGACGTGATGTCGACGACGCAGGTTTCGCTGGTCGAGTGCCGAGCGAGCGCCAGCGAGTGAGGTGTATCGAGACCACCCGACGTGATCTCGATACACCTGCTCGCAGAGCTCGCAGGCACTCGATCACCGGTGAAGCATCGTGTGACCGGAACAACCCAGCGTGGCGATGGTTGAACGTCATATGAAGAAGATCGGGTTCCTGAGCTTCGGCCACTGGTCGCCGTCGCCCTACTCCGAGGTGCGGACGGCCTCCGACGCGCTGCTGCAGTCGGTCGACCTGGCCGTCGCGGCCGAGGAGGTCGGCGCCGACGGTGCGTACTTCCGCGTGCACCACTTCGCGAACCAGCTCGCGTCGCCGTTCCCGCTGCTGGCGGCGGCGGGCGCCAAGACGTCGCGGATCGAGCTCGGCACCGGCGTGATCGATATGCGCTACGAGAACCCGCTCTACATGGCCGAGGACGCCGGGGCCGCCGACCTCATCGCCGGTGGCCGGCTGCAGCTCGGCATCAGCCGGGGGTCACCGGAACAGGTCATCGACGGCTGGCGCTACTTCGGCTACCAGCCCGCCGACGGCGAGGACCACGCCACGATGGCCCGCCAGCACACCGACGTGCTGCTCGAGGTGCTCAAGGGCGAGGGCTTCGCCCAGCCCAACCCGCGGCCGATGTTCCCGAACCCGCCCGGGCTGCTGCGCGTCGAGCCGCACTCGCCGGGCCTGCGCGATCGCATCTGGTGGGGCGCCGCGTCCGACGCCACCGCGCGCTGGGCGGCCGAGAAGGGCATGCACCTGATGAGCTCGACGCTGAAGGCCGACGAGACCGGCGAGCCGTTCCACGTCCAGCAGCGCAAGCAGATCGAGGCGTTCCGCGAGGCGTGGAAGGAGGCCGGTCACGAGCGCGAGCCGCGCGTCTCCGTCAGCCGCTCGATCATGCCGATCACCACCGACGTCGACCGCCAGTACTTCGGTCACGAGGGCGACAGCCAGGACCAGGTCGGCCAGATCGAGGCGGATCTCCGTGCGATCTTCGGCCGTACCTACGCCGCCGAGCCGGACCAGCTCGTCGAGCAGCTGGCCGGGGACGAGGCCATCGCCGCGGCCGACACCCTGCTGCTCACGGTGCCCAACCAGCTGGGCGTTGAGTACAACGCGCACATCCTGGAGTCGGTCATCCTGCACGTCGCGCCTGGCCTCGGCTGGAGATAGCAAGATTGCAACCCTGGTTGCATGACTGGGCGGATGCAACTAAAGTTGCAATGTGAGGGTCACGGATGCCGCGCTGAAGCGCGGCTACACCCTGGAACAGATCGAGCACGCCGTGATCCACCACATCGACGAGTTTCACGACCAAGATGATCACTCACTGGCGATCCTCGTTGGACCAACTCAATCGGGCGACCTCCTCGAAGTCGGGGTCGTGTTTGCCCCAGATGGCATCACCATCGAGACGGTCGTTCACGTGATGCCTGCCCGTCCCACGTTCCTTCGCAGACTCAAGAAGCGGTGATGATCATGGCAAAGCAAAAGATGACTGATGACGAGCTCGCTTCGCGTTTCGAGGACTTCGACGTCGACGCTGCTGTCAGCTCGGGTCGTGATCCGCTGCGGGCGCTGCACTGGGCTGCGCAGTTTCGTGAGTACATCGATCAGCAGCTGTCAGATGTCGTCGCTGAAGCGCGCGAGTCCGGGGCGACGTGGACGCAGATCGGCGAGGCACTCGGTGTCAGTCATCAGGCAGCGATGAAGCGCTTCAAGCAACCAGCCTGACGGTCTGAGCCCCGCCCGGGCCGGCGCTGAGTCAGCGTGCCGCCTGCTCCTCGAGGTGCTGCTTGATGACGCTCAGCCCCTTCGCCATGAGCGCGTCGACGGTCGGTGCCGCGGCGTCGGGCAGGAAGTCGGCAGTCCACACGAACCGGCTCGTGCCGTCGCCGGCGTCGAGGACCTGGGCGGACGCCATGTGGCACGTGAGCCCGACACCGCTATCGATGATCGAGTAGGCCAAGCGGCGGGCCTGGTCGTCGACACCTACGAGCTGCTCCTTGGCCACCCCACCGTTGAAGAACGTCACCGTCCGGACGTCGCCATCGGTCACGGCGTCCGTGACGAAACCGGGCACGAGTCGCCGGTGCAGGGCGCCGAAGTCGCGGAGCGCGTCCCACACGTGGTCGGGCGACGCGTCGATCGTCGTCTCCTGGATCAGCGATGCCATCGAGGCCTCCTTCGTAGCCGCCGCTCTGTCAGGTCCTCATCATGGGCTCTCCCTCCGACACTCCGACTCGGTGCTTGGAGCACCTGATTTCCCGGGAGTACCTTCCGAGAAGCGGTACCTCCTGCTCGGAGAGAGGAATTCTCATGACCGATCAGTCCGCAACACCTGTTGAGACCGTTCCACCCACGGGGAGCTCCAGGCTCGGGGCCGAGGCACTCGGCACCTTCTGGCTCGTCCTCGGCGGCTGCGGAACGGCGATCTTCGCCGGCGACCAGGTCGGCAACCTCGGTGTCGCCTTGGCCTTCGGCCTCACGGTGCTCACCGGCGCCTACGCGCTGGGCCACGTGTCCGGCGCCCACTTCAACCCCGCCATCACCGTCGGTCTCGCAGCGGCCGGTCGTTTCGCGTGGAAGGACGTGCCGGCCTACGTGGTCGCGCAGGTCGTAGGCGCGACGGTCGCCGGTGCGGCCCTCCTCGCCATCGCCAACGGCAAGGACGGGTTCGACGCGACGAACAACTTCGCCCTCAACGGCTACGGCGACCACTCACCCGGCGGCTACGAGCTGTGGTCGGTGATCATCGCCGAGGTCCTGCTCACGGCGATGTTCCTGTACGTGATCATCGGCGTGACGTCCAAGCGCGCTACGCCGGCGTTCGCGGGCATGACCATCGGCCTCGCGCTGACGCTCATCCACCTGATCTCGATCCCGATCAGCAACACGTCGGTCAACCCGGCGCGGTCGCTCGGGGTCGCGTGGTTCGGCGGCGGCGACGCCCTCGGCCAGGTGTGGGTGTTCATCCTCGCCCCGGCGGTCGGCGCGATCATCGCCGGCATCACCCACGCGCTCATCACCGGCGAGCGCGACTAGCAGCACGACGACGGGCCCCGATCCTGCGTGGATCGGTGCCCGTCGACGTCGTGATCAGTCCTGCTGACGCTCGTCCTTCTTGGCGTCCTGCAGCTCGCTGAGGACCTCGGCGTCGGCCTTGGCCTCGGCGGCGGACTGGCTGGACTCCTTGGCGTCCTTGAGCTCGCTCGACGCCTGCTGGCGAGCCGCCTTCTTCTTCGCCTCGGCCTGGCTGGCGACCCGCTTCTTGCGCTGCTCGACGGTCTTCTGGCGCTCCTCGGCCTTCTTGTCGGCAGCAGCCTTCCTCGCGGCCTTGGTCTTGGTGGCGTTGGCCGCGGCCTGCTTCTTGGCCTCGGTCTCGACCTCCTTGGCCTGGTCTAGGCCGTCCTTCACGTTCGCCGCAGCCTTCTGCCGCTTCTCCGCGGCCTCCTCACGGGCGGCCTCGTTGACCTTCTCGGCCTTGCGGCGTCGATCCTTGGCCTCGTGCTTCAGGTGCGCACTCTCGGCGAGCTTCTCCGCACGCTCGATGCGCTCGGCGCCGCGGTCGGCGATCTCCTGGTCGCCCAGCAGCGAGCCCGCGAACACGTCGGCCGACCCGATCGCCTTGTCCAGCGTCGTGCGGGGGAGCGACGTCTCGGGCAGGCGGCTCAGGCCGCGGTCGAGGGTCGCGAGCGGCAGTCGCGCCAGCTTGTAGGGGAGGGTCTTGAGGCTCATGCTGCTCCTTAGTGGTTGGTCTCGGACCGCAGCCGAGCGGCCTCCTGCTCGGCGGCCGTGGCCTCCTGCTCGAGGCGGACCTGCTCGCTGACGGCCTGCTGCTCGGTGGCAGCGGCGTCGCGGGTCTCGGCCTGGGCCTCCTGGAGGCTGGAGTCGGCGACGGCGTCGGCGCGATGCTCCGCGGCACGACGCTCGGCCTCCTCCTGGTCGGCGGCGACACGCTCGGCGGCCGAGTGCTCCTCGGCCCGCTGCCGCTCGGCGGCGCGCTGCGCCGCGTCGGCCTGGTCGTGCGCGGCCTCCTTCTCGGCGGTCGCTTCCTGGTTGGTCTCCATCAGGTTCTCGGCAGCCTGGTCGCGCTTCGCGTCGGCCACGGCCTGCTCGGTGGCGGCCTCCTTGCGCTGCTGCGCCTCGGCCTGCTGCAGACGTCCCTCTTCGACGAGGTCGTCCTTGCCGGTCACGGCGCCAGCGACTTCCTTGACCTTGCCGGCAATGCCGTCGATGAGGCCGTGGCGGGCCTCGGCTGCGGATTCTCCGTTGTCGTGACTCATACCTAGGACGTTCCCGATCCCGGCCGTCGCACACGTGTCAGTCCTGTGACACAGGTAACGGAACGGGCATAGGCTGCGAACGTGCGCCTCCACGGACTGGCCGATCGGCCAGGCGGCATCGGGCTGAACGGCCACGCGTGCTGGGGCTACAACTCGCTGGACGGCGACTTCGCCGCCGCGGCCGTGCCGTTCCTCCACGAGGGCCTCGATCTCGGGCAGCGCCTCGCGTTCGTCGGCGGCCCGGAGGCCGAGAAAGCCGTGCGCGAGCTCGAGCCGATGCGCTCGCTCGTCGACGACGGGACGCTGCAGGTCATGCCGTTCGACGCGATCTACCCGGGCGGGCGACGCATGTCGAACCAGGACCAGTGGGCGTTGTACTCGGGCGCCACCGACCAGGCCATCGCCGACGGCTTCACCGGCCTGCGCGTCCTGGCTGAGGTCACGTCACTCGTCGGCCCGGCCGAGGCGTGGCTGCACCACGTCGCCTGGGAGGCCTACGCCGACCGCCGCATGGCCGGCCGCCAGCTCGCCGCCCTCTGCTGCTTCGACCGGTCCCTCACTGACGACGACGCCCTCGGGTCGATCGCCAGCGCCCACCCGGTCGCCGACCGCCGCCTCCGCCCGCTCGTCCCGTTCCAGCTGTTCACCAACTCCGACGGCATCGCCGTCGCCGGCGAGGTCGACTCCGCTTCTGCTGACTTGTTCGAGCAGCTCCTGACAATCGACGACGGCACCACCGAGGACGTCGTCCTCGACCTGGCCGAGCTGACCTTCATCGACCACCACGGCGTCGTCGCCGTCCAGCGCTTCGCCGACCGCCTCCGCGACGCCGGCCGCCACCTCATGATCCGCGACGAGCCCGAGGTCTTCCGCCGCCTCACCGATCTCCTCGGCGTCGACGTCGCGTCGCTCCCGCCGGCCTGGGAGTAGCGCGGAGGTTTGGCTCAGGACCTCACGGAATCTCTTGTCTGCTCGCCGCGTAGTTGCTTTGGCTCGATGTTTGCCGGTGCAACGATTCCGTGAAATCCGGTCCACCGCTTCATTAGGCTCGAATGGGCGAAACCGACCGGTATACCCATGTGACGCCCGCGCGGGTGTGACAGGCCGAGGCTAGATCGTTCGAACTTTCACGTCATGGGCAGCGCAGAGTGTCTGATCAATGGGATAGCCTGATCGACTTTGCATTTTGAGGAGGGACCGCATGACGAATAGACCGAGTCCGCGGTACGCGCTGTCGTTCACGACTGGCGCCCTTCTCGTGCGCGAAGCGCTGGTGGCCGCGCCGCTCTACCTCCAGGTGCAGGATTGGGCGAAGGTCCGTGAACTGATCGAGGAAGACAATCTCCTCCAGGCCCGCACGCGCTCGTCGGGCTTCCGGCTCGCCCGTGAGATCGCTCAGCGACTCTCCGTGCTTACTGATGCCGAGCTCGAGCTGCTCATCGACGCCACGCCGACCGAGCGTGGCTACCTGATGTGGGCCGCTGCCTGCCGCCGTTATGACTTGATCGGCGAGTTCGCTGAGGAGGTTGTACGCGAGCGGTACCTCGTTCTGGCGCAAACGCTCGGCCATGACGACTTCAACAGCTTCATCCGGGGCAAGGCGCTCTGGCATGAAGAAGTGGCCAACCTCAAGGACACCACCTTGCGCAAGCTCCGCTCCACCGTCTTCCGCATGCTCGTCGAGGCGGGCCTGATCTCCGACGACGGCCGCATCAATCAGGCCGTTCTGTCCGCACGGCTCAAGGACGCCCTGTTCGACGACCTCCGCTTCTTTCCGACGGGCGGCACCGCATGACGAATGCCGATACCCACAAGCAGGAGGAGCACCTGTTCGCTGTCCTCAGCGGGAAGCGCTTCCTTCAGATGGAGGGCCTGAGCAACGAGGTCCCGTTCTTCATCTACCCCTACCCACCCGAGGCGTCCCTCGCGGTCGCGCAGGCTAAGAAGCGCATCAAGAGCAAGCTCTCGACGAAGCACGGCATCACCGTGCGCGAGGTCAACCTCTACGACCTGGCCGTCGAGATCCTCATGGAGCGCGGCGTCTGGGAGCGGGTCCTCCAGGCCGAACCAGACCAGGACAAGGACGACTTTCGCGAGATGCTCCAAGGGATGCTGGACCCTCAGCTCCACATCGCGCCGGCGATTCGCGCCAAGATCGAGGACGGCGAGTTCGACATCTTCTTCCTCACCGGTATCGGCGAGGTCTTCCCGTACATCCGGTCCCACAACGTGCTCAACAACCTTCAGAGCATCGTGACCGGCAAGCCCATGCTCATGTTCTTCCCCGGCCGCTACGAGCAGTCCGACACCCTCGGGTCGTCACTTGTGCTCTTCGGGCGCTTGAAGGACGACCAGTACTACCGAGCCAAGAACATCTTGGAACAGGAAGCGTGACCCGATGCAGCTGAACGAAATCTTCGCCAAGGACGTCCAGCGCCCAATCGAGGGCGTCATCAAGGCGGACGACGTCGCACACCTGGGCACCGAGGTTGAGGAGTATGTCCTCACCAACGAGGCCGCCAAGGGCCTCGAGCTTCTTCTCGAGGCCTACACGAACTACACCAACGCCAACGGTGTCTGGATCTCGGGCTTCTTCGGCTCCGGTAAGTCGCACCTGCTCAAGATGCTCGCGCATCTCCTCGGGGACGTCGAGGGTCAGGAGTTCGACCGTGCACAGGTCTCCGAGAGCTTCCGGTCCAAGGCGACGGGTGCATTCCTGCCCGCCCTACTGACCAAGGCTGAGCGCATGCCAGCCAAGAGCCTTCTGTTCAACATCGACCAGAAGGCAACGCTCATCACCAAGGATCAGACCGACGCCTTGCTCAAGGTCTTCGTGAAGGTCTTCGACGAGAGCCGGGGCTACTACGGCAACCAGGGCCATGTCGCGCGCTTTGAGCGGGACCTCGATGCGAGGGGTCAGTACGATGCGTTCAAGGAGGCGTTCGAGCGCATCGCCGGTATCCCGTGGTCGCAGGGTCGGGAGCAGAGTGCCCTCGAGGGCGCGAACATCGACGCCGCGTTCGCTGAGGTCAACGGTGAGGCGACCACCGGCATCATCAAGCAGTACCAGGCGTCATACGCCGTCTCGATCGAGGACTTCGCGGACGAGGTCAAGGCATGGCTCGACAAGCAGCCCGACGGCTACCGCCTCAACTTCTACGTCGATGAGGTCGGCCAGTTCATCGGCTCCAACACGCACCTGATGCTCAACCTCCAGACCATTGCCGAGAGCCTCAACACCAAGTGCGGCGGGCGCGCCTGGGTGATGGTCACCTCGCAGGAAGATATGGACAAGGTCGTCGGCGACCGCACTCGGCAGCAAGGGAACGACTTCTCCAAGATCCAGGCACGCTTCAAGACCCGCGTGAAGCTCACCAGCGCAGACGTCGAGGAAGTCATCCGCAAGCGCCTGCTGGAGAAGAACGGCACCGGCGAGACTGCCCTCCAGGCGATCTACGCCGTCGAGTCGGCCAACTTCAAGACGCTATTCGACTTCGTCGATGGTGCGAAGACCTACCGCAACTACACCGACGAGGCACACTTCGTCGGCACCTACCCGTTCGTCAGCTACCAGTTCCCGCTGTTCCAGGCGGCTATCGAGGGCATCTCAGACCACAACGTGTTCGAGGGTCGCAACAGCTCGGTCGGCGAGCGGTCGATGCTCGGTGTCGTCCAGCAGGTTGCCAAGGACATCGGTGATGTCGAGGTCGGCACGTTGGCCACCTTCGACCACATGTTCGCCGGCATCCGAGCCTCTCTGAAGTCTGCTGCGCAACGGTCCATCGACGTTGCGGAGCGCAACCTGGACAACCAGCTGGCCATCCGGCTCCTCAAGGCGCTCTTCCTCGTGAAGTACGTCGACAGCTTCCAGGCCACCCCGCGCAACCTGACTGTGCTCGTCTACGACCGGTTCGGCCTCGACTTGCCCGCGCTCGCCGAGGACGTCAAGGAGGCGCTTGCCGAGCTGGAGCGGCAGACCTATATCCAGCGCAACGGGAACGCCTACGAGTACCTGACCAACGAAGAGCAAGTCATCGAGGAGGAGATCAAGAACGTCGACATCGACGCCTCTGAGGTCAGCGCCCAGCTCTTCAAGATCCTGTCCGGCGACGTGATCAAGACGAACAGGATCCGATACGCCAAGAACGGCCAGGACTTCTCGTTCGGCTTCAAGCTCGATGACCAGGTCCACGGCCCGCAGAAGGAACTCTCGGTCCACTTCATCACCCCGGAATACCCGTACGAGCCGGAGCAGATCCGGATGCATAGCGCGGGCAAGGACGAACTCCGGGTCATCCTCGACCCGGACGAGCGCCTGCTCTCGGACCTTCGACTGCTGCTGAAGACCGACAAGTACACCAAGCGCAAGCGGACAACATCGCTATCAGCGATCGAGGAGCAGATCCTTCAGTCGAAGGCCACTCTGAACCGCGAGCGCGAGAAGGAAATTGTGCAGCGGATCCGGAGCGCGGTGGGCAAGGCCTCCCTCGTCATCAACGCCGCCGATGTTCCCGCGTCCTCACAGGATGCAGTCGGCCGCGTGACCGAAGGGTTCCAGGAACTCATCAGTCGCACCTACACGCAGCTCAAGCTGCTGGGTGGCGTCACCTACAGCGAGCAGCAGGTCGCGGATGCCGCAAATCCGGACAGCGGCCTGTTCGACGCCGACGCGCTGCTCAAGATCAGTCAGCCCGCCGAGGAGGTCTTGTCGACGATCCTCCGCAAGGACGCTCAGGGCGAGCAGGTGACGATGAAGACCATCGTCGACACCTTCCAGGCGAAGCCCTACGGCTGGGATCTCGGGTCGATCGAGGTCATCGTGGCTTCACTGATCGGTGCCTCGAAGATCACCGTGACAGTCGATGGCAACGTCCTGAAGCGCAGCGAGGTCGCAAACGCGCTGCGCAACACCCAGAAGCACGGCCACGAGATCCTCGCGCCGCAGAAGAGCTTCGATGAGCGCAAGGTCGCTAGCTTCCGCAAGTTCTGCACCGACTTCTTCGACGAGGGCAACGCGCCGAAGGATCCGCTAGAGCTTGCTCGCCACGGGGCAGACAAGCTGACGGGCAAGCTCGACGAGCTGAAGGCGACGATCAGTGGTTCGAAGTACGCATTCGTCGAGCAGCTCAGCGGCCCCATCAGCCTCCTCGAGGAGGTCGTGGGCAAGCCCGACGATTGGTACCTCAGTAGCTTCAACCTCGGTGACGACCTGCTGGAAGCCAAGGAGAACCTGATCGACCCCATCCAGTCGTTCCTGAACGGAGCGCAGAGGTCGATCTACGACGAGGCGGCGACGCTCCTTTCGACGCACAGCAGCAACCTCAGCTACCTGCCGCAGGGCAGTGACGAGCCCATCAAGACCGCTCTCGCCGACCCCAATGCATTCCGCGGCAACAAGATGGCCCAGCTCAAGCAGGCAACCGATCACCTTCGCAGCCAGATTGACGGCATCGTTGCCACGAACCGAGCGACGGTGACGGCAGCCATCGAGGGCCGCAAGACCGAGTTGCTCGGCGGCACCTACTACGCCAAGGCCACGCCAGAGGCGCAGCAGAGGGTGACGCAACGCATCGACCAGACGCTTTCCCGCGTCGCCCACGAGAGCCAGGTGGCCCTCCTCCTCCAGATCGGCTCGAACTTCGAGGCGAGTGACTACCCGTCGTTGCTCGACCTGCTCGCTGCTTCCCCCGCGCAGCCCGACCCGGAGCCGGCGCCCAAGAAGCAGACAGTGTCCGTGAAGACGATCGCGGTTCCGGGTGCTTCCGGCGTTCTCGAGTCTGACGAGGACGTCGACAGGTACATCGCCGCGCTGCGAAGCGCGCTCATCCAGACCCTCAACGACGGAAAGCGAATCACCCTCTGATGGAAACCGCACCACTGAAGAACTTCGCGACCTGGGCTCGCAAGGAGCTCATCCGCGAGGTCACCGCGCGCATCGCTGCGGTGCTGGCGCCCGGATCGTCGGAGCGAGTGGAGCTGGCGAAGGCGGTTGCCGCCTTGGAGAAGGCAGTTTCGGTCGCGGGCGGCGGAGACAAGGGCCGAGCTGCGGTCGCCGACAAAGTCGCCTACACCTGGTTCAACCGGATCATCGCGCTGCGCTTCATGGATGCCAACGGCTACACCGGTATCGGTGTTGTCTCGCCCCAGGCCGGCGTGGAGGTCGGCCAGCCGGAGATCCTCGCCGAGGCCAAGCGTGGGGTGATGGACAACGAGGTCGTCGGCATCGCGACGCGCAAGACCGTCGCCGCATTGCTGGACGGGACCCGCGCGAGTGGTGATCCGCAAGGCGAGGCGTACGCGCTGCTGCTCGAGGCATACTGCAACTACTGGCACAAGGCCATGCCGTTCATGTTCGAGCGTGAGGGCGACTTCACCGAACTTCTTATTCCGGCCAATCTGCTCGCCGACGACTCGGTCCTCAACCGTTCGGTCAAGGTGCTGACCGACGACGTGTGCACGGACGTCGAGGTCATCGGCTGGCTCTACCAGTTCTATATCGAGGATAGGAAGGAGGAGATCTTTGGGGGCTTCAAGAAGAAGCGTCGAGCTGGGGCAGGCGAAATCCCTGCGGCAACTCAGCTTTTCACCCCCGATTGGATCGTCCGCTACCTTGTCGAGAACTCACTGGGGCGTCTCTGGATGCTCAACCGGCCCGCGTCGCAGCTGGCGAAGCAGATGGCCTTCTACATCCCCCCGGACGGGGAGCCAGACTTCCTTAAGCTCGCGGGGCCAGAGGAGCTCAAGGTCATCGACCCGGCATGCGGCTCCGGACATATGCTCACGTATGCTTTCGACCTGCTTTACGCGATTTACGAGGAGGAGGGCTACGGCCCGTCCGGCATCCCGGGATTGATCCTCGCGCACAACCTATACGGCACAGAGATCGACCCCCGCGCAGGAGCGCTCGCGGCCTTCGCGCTGACGATGAAGGCTCGCGCCAAACAGCGCACGTTCTTCAACAAGCAGATCGAGCCGAAGATATGCGTGATCGAGCCGATTCGGTTTGGCCCAGACGAACTGAACTTCCTTGTTTCTCGCGGTGGTGATCGCGACGAGGAAATCGCGTTCTGGAGTCAGTTCGAGCACGCAGACCTGATGGGCGCGCTGATCGAGCCGGCCCCAGAGTTGACCGTTGAGCTCACGCGCCGCCTCGAGTCTGTTGATGACGCCGGCGACATACTCAACGCGGACACAATCGAGCGGGCTAGGCGAGTGCTACATCAAGCGGGCTTTCTCGCTCGCACGTACGCCGTCGTGGTTGCCAACCCGCCCTATATGGGAGCTGGCAACATGTCAGGCGAACTGTCTGATCTGCTGAAGAATGCCTACCCAAGAGAGAAGCAGGACCTGTACGCGTGCTTCGTCTCGCGCGCCGCCCGTTTTGCTCAAGGTTCAGGCGTTGTGGCAATGATCGTCGGGGATACCTGGATGACGATCAAGTCGTTCGAAAGCTTCCGTGAGGACCTGCTTAGGCAGCGAACGCTTCACTCGTTCGTTCACCTCCGCGACGTCTCTAACCACCCCGACATCTTCGGCGCGAACACGGCCTTCGCTTTCACGAACATGCCGTCGGTGGGACACCACGACTGCATCTTCGTACGCTTGGAGCCGTTGAGTGAGGCCGCCAAACGGAACCGCCTTCTCGAGGCAATCCGCACTGAAGATTGCGAGTGGGCCTACCGCCTCGACGTCGACCTCACGGCCATCCCAGGAGCCCCCATCGCCTACTGGGCCGATCCCCAGTTGGTGGAGCTGTATGGCGGGCCGCTGATCGGCGACAAGTTCGAGATCAAGGCAGGGGTCGGGACGCGTAATGACGACCTGTTTATGCGTTTCCATTGGGAAGTTTCGAGTGATCGCGTGGGTCGGGAAAGGCGATGGGTCCATACCGACAAGGCTGGCGAGTTTCGTAAGTGGTACGCCGGGTGTATCTACGTGATGGATTGGGAGAACGACGGCTATCGCATTAAGAACTATCGGAATCCTGATGGTTCGTTGAAGTCACGTCCGCAAAACGTGCAGTACATGTTCCGCGAGGGCGTGACCTGGGGAAAGGTCGGTACTGGAGCCACCAGTTTCAGGTGGCGTCCGGCAGGGCACGGCTTCAATGATGCGGCGCCGGCCATCTTCGGCTCGGGATCGTTTGACCTGCTTGCGCAGCTGAACTCAGATGTTGGTCGACAGCTCGTCGAGGTGAAGGGCTCGACCCTGAACGTTCAAACGGGGATGGTCGCGGAGTTGCCGATTGTCGAGGTCGACAGTGACGTGGCTTCCAACCTTCGGGCACTCTCGACACGGGCGGTTGCGCTGTCGAAGGCCGATTGGGACACACAGGAAACGTCTCCAGACTTCGTTGGCTCAGAGTTGGTGGCCCACCGGGCCGCAGGCAGGTCGTTGGAAGCTGCTTTCGAACAGATGGTTCGAGCTCGGCGAGACTGCGTGAGTGAAATGAAGTCAATCGAGGCGACGGTTAACGATGTGATGCGTCGTGCCGTTGGCCTCGTGGGCGCAACCTCCGCTACCGGCAAGGCTCCAAGTTCGCTGCT
The DNA here is from genome assembly GCF_008039565.1 of Aeromicrobium terrae. Classification (GTDB taxonomy): domain Bacteria; phylum Actinomycetota; class Actinomycetes; order Propionibacteriales; family Nocardioidaceae; genus Aeromicrobium; species Aeromicrobium terrae. Next base: position 300,257 of record NZ_VDUX01000003.1, on the reverse strand, counting down.
CGCCGATCCGGCGTTCCGATTCAGCAGGCGAGCGGAGGGTGATCTCCATTCGTTGGAACGTCGGGACGCCGTGATTGACCTTGTGTCGTACGCGGTTGGCTGCATGTTCGGTCGTTTCGCGCTCGATCAGCCGGGCCTGATTCTGGCCGATCAGGGTGCGACGCTGCGGGATTACCTCGAAAGGATTGCGTCGCCGAGCTTCACGCCGGACGCGGACAACGTCATCCCGATCGTCGACGGGGACTGGTTCGAGGACGACATTGTCGAGCGTTTCCGACACTTCCTCCGCGTGGCGTTCGGCGACGAGCACTTCGAGGAGAATCTTCGCTTCGTCAACGACGCTCTTGGTGTCAGGAACTTGCGAGACTACTTCACGAGGTCGTTCTTCGACGACCACTGGAAGCGCTACAAGAAGCGCCCGATCTACTGGCTCTTCTCCAGCCCGAGGGGCTCGTTCAACGCCCTCATCTACATGCACCGGTACACGCCATCGACCGTCTCGACGGTGCTGAACGAGTACCTTCGCGAGTTCCAGGCCAAGCTCAAGGCGAGCCTCGACCACGCCGAGCGTTCGAACAATGCGAAGGAAGCCGATCGGCTCCGCAAGATCCTGCTGGAGCTGGACGAGTACGAGCACGACGTGCTCTACCCCCTGGCGTCGCAGAACATCGCCATCGACCTCGACGACGGTGTGAAGGTCAACTACCCGAAGTTCGGCAGTGCCCTCAAGAAGATCGTGGGCTTGGAGGCGACTGTATGAGCGAAGCCTCCGCTATCCGTCCGCACCTGGAGCGTCGATTCGCGGACCAACGAGTCGTGTTCTGGCACGACCCTCTTGGTCAGTACGCCGCCGACCTCGACGGCCTCGACTTGCCGGGGGTCACGATCCTGCGTGTCGCCAATGACGAGTACGGCATCAAGCATCGGTTGCTGCACCAACAGCCTGACGACAAGTTCCTTGTTTACCGCACCGGTCAGCCACGCGCGGGCACAAGCAACTGGCTACTCGATCTCGAGCTTGCCTACGGCGTGTTCACCGCCGACCGAAGTTCGCTGGTGTCGCAGGACCTCGGCCTGAGCGCGGACGGCATCGAGGATGTTGTCCAGGCTCACGAGAAGTTCTTCAACGCGAGCAAGCGCGTCCAGAGCCTCAAGGCACTGCTGACGGCTGACGATGACGCAGCCCGGCTTCTAGCCAAGATGTCTGCCGTTGTGATCGGCCAGAAGGAGCACAGTCTTCTTGAGATCACTCGAACGCTGCTGATCGAGAACGCCAAGGGTGTGCGCACCAAGTACGACGCGCTTCTCGACTACGGCCTGGACGACTTTTACTGGCGGGGCGTCGCCTCGATCTATGGCTACGAGGCGACCTCGCCGAGCATTGACGACTTCATTCTCTGGATCTTCCGCAAGGCCATCGATGGCTTTAGGTCCGACCGCCCCGGCGGACTCCAGAACATCCAGCTGGACTTTGCGAGCTTCCGCAACGACCGGCGCAGCCAGCAGGCACTCGCGACCCTGGCGAGGCGCGCGTCCGCCGACCTCGACTACAAGGCAAGTATCGAGGAAGCCGGATTCCGCGAGCTGGTAGCCGTCGACCTGTTCGAGGAAACCGATCGCAAGATCATCGCGGACCTCGCGCGCGCAGTAACGGAACAGACGGTCACCGCCCGTGAGGTAGCCGAAGTGGTCCGTGCCCGCCAGAGCAGCGTGTGGATCGACGGCTATCGCCAGCTCTACACGGCCATCGCAGCAGCCGCAGACCTGATGTCGGAGCTGAGCACGATCGACTTCACGTTCTCGACGTTCGACGAGGCGTTGGAGCGATACCGCAGCGAGTGGTTCCGAATCGACCAGCTCTACCGCCAGTTCACCTACGCCCGCCGAACCTTCGAGGGACCCCACCCACTTGACCCGCTGCGGGAGCAGGTCGAGAAGCGCTACACCAACAAGTTCGTCTACGAGCTGGGCAATGCGTGGCAGAAGCAGGTCGATGAAGCCGAGTCGTGGCGCTCGGCCACAGTCAGGTCGCAGAGATCGTTCTACGGCGACTACGTCGAGCAGCTGGTCCGCGAGGACAAGAAGGCGGTCGTCATCGTGTCCGACGCGCTCCGCTATGAGGTCGCGGAGGAGTTGGGCTCGCGGATCCGGCAGGAGGACCGATTCGACGCAGAACTCGAGGCCGTTCTGGGGGTCCTGCCCAGCTACACCCAGTTGGGGATGGCGGCCCTCTTGCCGCACCGGACGCTCAAGCACTCACCGGACGGCAAGACTGTCCTTGCTGACGACCAGCCGACCAACGGGACCGCATTCCGCAAGAAGATCCTGGAGACGGTCGGCGGGACGGCGATCCAGGCCGAGGACTTCAAGGCGCTGAGCCCGGAGGAACGGCGTGAGCTCTTCAGGAACAACCGCGTCTTGTACGTGTACCACGACGTCATCGACGCCACCGGTGACAAGCAGGGCACCGAGCGTCGAGTGTTTGAGGCGGCTGAGCAGGCCCTCGGCGAGCTGGTCGACCTGGTGAAGAAGGCGGCGAACGCCAACGCCACCAACATCTTCGTCACCGCCGACCACGGCTTCCTGTTCCAAGACGAAGAACTGCCCCAACAGTTCTTCCTCTCTGAGGCGCCCCACGGAGACAAGATCCTGGTCAAGAACAAGCGCTACGTGCTTGGTCACGGACTCAAGGTCGACTTCGCGTTCACCACGTTCAGTGGAGTCCAGCTCGAACTCGACAGCGACATCGAAGTGCAGATCCCCAAGTCGATCCACCGGCTCCGCCTGCCCGGCGGGGGTACACGCTTCGTGCACGGGGGAGCGACCTTGCAGGAGGTCGTCGTGCCGGTGCTCGCGATCAACAAGAAGCGCAAGAGCGACACCCGGTTGGTCAACGTCAAGGTGCTGCCCGACACCGACAAGATCACCACCGGTCAGCTTGTTGTGAAGTTGTTCCAGTCCGAGCCGGTGAGCGACAAGGTTCAGGCGCGCGTGCTGCGAGCTGGCCTCTACGTCGGGGAGACCCTGATCTCCAACGACCCTCAGCCGGAGCTGACTTTTGACTCCGCTTCGGGCGAGCAGCGCGACCGGTACCAGAGCATCCAGCTTCTGCTGAACAAGGATGCCAATGACTACAACAACCGCGCCGTCGAGTTCCGGCTCGAAGAGCGCATCCCCAACACGAACCAGTGGCGCGTCTACGAGAAGGCGATCTACACCCTCAAGCGCTCCTTCACCTCGGACTTCGACTTCTAGGGCGACCTGACATGACAGAAGACACCGATCTCCATGTGATCGACGACGACTTCCCCGACGACCTGGCGGCGAAGGAGGCCGACGACCAGACGCCCGAACAGTCCGACCTCGACAAGAAGATCAACCGGCACTTCGCCGGCGTCGTGGTTCGCAAGGATCTGGTGAAGGCCGTCAAGGGCAACGCCATCGTCCCGTCGTACGTCCTGGAGTACCTCCTCGGTCAGTACGCCGCGTCCGACGACGAGGCCACGATCCAGGCCGGCATCGGCTCAGTGCGCCAGATCCTGGCCGACCACTACGTCCACCGGAACCAGTCCGAGCTCGTGAAGTCGACCATCCGCGAACGCGGTCGCTACAAGATCATCGACAAGGTCACGGTCACCCTCAACGACAAGGAAGACCGATACGAGGCCGAGTTCTCCAACCTCGGGATCAAGGGCGTCATCGTCGAGGCGGCCACCGTCAACGCCCACCCCAAGCTGCTCGTCGGCGGCGTCTGGTGCATCTGCGACATCGACTACTTCCACTTCGACGACGCTCGCGTCGTTCCGTGGCAACTCGGTTCCCTCAAGCCGATCCAGCTCTCGAACTTTGACTTCGACAGCTACACCTCTGCCAGGCGGGAGTTCACCACCGATGAGTGGATCGACCTGCTGATTCAGTCCATCGGATTCAACCCCGAGCTGTTCGGCCGGCGCGCCAAGCTCATCCAGCTCGTGCGGCTGATCCCCTTCGTCGAGCGCAACTACAACCTGGTCGAGCTCGGCCCCAAGGGAACCGGCAAGTCGCACATCTTCTCGGAGTTCTCTCCGCACGGAATGCTGATCTCCGGCGGAGAGGTCACCGTCCCCAAGCTCTTCGTCAACAACTCCAACGGCCGCATCGGCCTCGTCGGCTACTGGGATGTCGTGGCCTTCGACGAGTTCGCGGGCAAGAAGAAGCGCACGGACAAGGCGCTCGTCGACATCATGAAGAACTACATGGCGAACAAGTCGTTCTCGCGCGGTGTGGAGACCTTGGGCGCCGAGGCATCGATGGTCTTCGTGGGCAACACCTCTCACAACGTGCCACACATGCTCAAGCACTCGGACCTGTTCGATGAGCTGCCCGAGAGCTACCACGACTCGGCGTACCTCGACCGCCTGCACTTCTACATCCCGGGCTGGGAAGTCGACACCATCCGCGGCGAGATGTTCTCGGACGGGTATGGGTTCGTCGTCGACTACATCGCCGAAGTGCTCAAGTCGATGCGGAACGCCGACTACTCCGACCGCTACCAGGAGCACTTCACGCTCGGCTCCGACATCTCCACGCGTGACCGCGATGGCATCCACAAGACGTTCTCGGGCCTGATGAAGATCATCTACCCACACGGTGGGGCCACGAAGGACGAGATCGAGGAGATCCTCCGGTTTGCCGTCGAGGGGCGCAAGCGGGTTAAGGACCAGATCCTGCGCATCGACACCACGATGGCCGACGTGAGGTTCGGTTACCTCGACAAGGGCGGCGAGTGGCACGCAGTCACGACCTTGGAGGAAGACGAGTACCCCGCCTACTACCACCAGAGCCGTCCCGACCATGGCGAGGGTGACACGACGGGCGCCAGTGCACCTGAAGGGGGAGAGGAAGCGGTTTCGGCGCCCGGCGAGGAAGCCTCCAGCCCCGAGCCACTCTTCGAGGGCCATCGCGAGTTCCAGGAGAACCAGCGCGGCGTCTCCTACGAAACGCTCCTGTTGCCGTATCTCGCAGGGGCCTCTGAGATCACGATCGTCGATCCGTACATCCGGCAGTTCCACCAAGCTCGCAACCTCATGGAGCTGATCGAGGCGCTGGCCCTCGTGAAGGACCCGGCGGATGAGCTGAAGGTCTTCCTCGTGACGAGCGAGAACACTGACGGTCCGGAGAAGCTGCAGAAGCAGATGGAGTTCCTGCTTCGTGTGAAGCAGGCAGCTGCGGTAGCGGGGATCACGCTCGACGTGAAGTTCGATGGCACGATCCACGACCGCTCGATCGTGGCCGACTCCGGCTGGCGCATCAATCTCGGGCGGGGGCTCGACATCTTTCAGTACGTCCCGAACGACGCGTTCGACCTCGCGGTGAAGCTCCAGCAGTACCGCCAGGTCAAGGCCTTCGGCGTGACCTACGTCCGGGAGAGCGAAGGATGACTAGCACAGCTGGGGAGGCCCAAGCTGACCCTCGCGGGTCTGTCTGGCGGCGTTGGGATCCGCATATCCACACGCCTGGCACTGCCATGAACAATCAGTTCGGCGAGGACGCGTGGGACGAGTACTTGACCCAGCTCGAAAGTGCCGACCCGCCGATCGAGGCGCTCGGCATTACCGACTATTGCAGCGTCGATGAGTATGCGAAAGTGCTCGACTTCCAGATCGCAGGCAGGCTCCCCGACGTCGGTCTGATCTTCCCGAACATCGAGCTGCGGCTGCCGACCGCGACGAAGAGCGACCATCCGGTCAACATTCACCTGTTGGTTTCTCCCGAAGATCCCAACCACGTCGAGGAGATCAGGCGGTTTCTCCGGACCCTGAAGTTCTCGGTGGGCCGCGAATCCTACGTGTGCGATCGGAACGACCTGATTCGCTTGGGCAAGGCGTACGATCCGACGATCACGGACGAGACGGCCGCACTCGCGACTGGCACGAACTTGTTCAAGGTCACCATCGAAAACTTGAAGCATTCGCTTGAAGAGAGCGCGTGGGCCCAGGCGAACATCATCGTCGGAGTCGCTGCGGGGAGCACAGACGGCACCTCCGGGGTGCGTGACGCGGGCGGCTCGCTCGAAGCTGTCAGGGTGGAGATCGAACGTCTGGCGCGTGTGATCTTCGCGGGCTCACCCGCCCAGCGCAGTTTCTGGACGGGCGAAGGTGTCCTTGAGCCGGCGGAACTCGTCAGACGCTACGACGGGCTTAAGGCCTGCATTCACGGCAGTGACGCGCACAGGCTCGATGATGTCGGCCGGCCGGATATGAACCGCTACACCTGGATCAAGGGTGACGCCACGTTCGAGTCGCTTCGGCAAGCCTGTCTAGAGCCCAAGGAGCGGGTGCTCGTCGCCGAGCAGCCGCCCCGCGGAGCTCTCGACTATCGCGTCATTGAGCGTGTCACCGTACGCGGCGCGGACTGGGTTGCAACGCCCGACCTTCCACTTGCACCGGGACTTGTCGCAATCATCGGCGCACGTGGTTCAGGCAAGACCGCCCTTGCCGATTTGATCGCCGCCGGCGGCGGTGCGGCGAGCACGGATGCGTCGGACCAGACATTCCTGCAACGGGCAAGGCATCACCTCGCTGGAAGCAGTGTCGCGCTCGCATGGGCTGATGGTGGGGCCTCTGAAGCGGATCTCCCGCCCAGCTTCGCGTTGGACGACACGCCACGCGTCCAGTACCTATCCCAGCAGTTCGTGGAACGGCTTTGCTCGTCCGAGGGAATCACGGACGAACTGTTGACTGAGATCGAGCGTGTCATCTTCGAGGCTCACCCATACGAGGATCGGCTTGGAGCCTCCAATTTCCGTGAGCTGCTCGACTTGCGAGCCAGTCATGGACGCGACCTCCGCCGGTTCGCCCAAAGTGAGATGGACGATCTCGCCATCCAGATCGAGGCCGAGCGAGTCACTGGGGAGAGCCTTCCCGACTTGAAGAATGAGCAGACGAGGCTCACGGGTCTACTTGCCGAGGACAAGAAGGCACGTGGTGGCTTGGTAGTCCGCGGGGGCGAGGACAGAGCTAAGCGGCTCGAGACGCTGAACGGTGCACTCGTTCTCAAGCAGGGCGAGGTCGATGCCCTCAAGCGGCGCGAGAAGGCGCTTGGCGATCTCCTGGACGCCGTTACGGACATTTCGGATCGCCGGCTCCCCGCGATCCAGTCGGAGTTGGAGCGCGAGTACGCGAGTGCAGCGTTGACCGCTACCGAGTGGCAGGCATTTCGGCTCAAGTACGCGGGAGACCCGCGGGAACTCGTTGAAGGGCGGCTTGAAGCTGTTCGCGCGGACATCGGACGCCTTGTCGGTCAGGCGCTTCCCAAGCCGACACAGCCAGCGCATGAGCTGCCGCCCTATGTGCCAGACGACGCAGACCTTACGCAGGTGACTTTGGCGGCGCTCCGCGCGGAGGCGTGGCGGCTGGGCGAGCTGATCGGGCTCGATGCGAATCGACAGCGCCAATTGCAGGCCCTCAACGACAAGATTGCGAAGACCGAGGCGGCACTGGCTTCGGTGAATGCCAACATCGCGAGGGCAGAGGGTGCGTCTGATCGCATGAAGGCCCTGAGACTCAAGCGAAAGCAGGCGTACGCCTCGCTCTTTGACGGCTTTGCTTCTGAGCAGGAGCAGCTCGAGGCGATGTATGCGCCGCTCAAGGACGCACTCGGCGCCGAGGTGGGCACGCTCGGGAAGCTGACCTTCAGCGTGCGGCGTGTTGTAGACGTCGAAAGCTGGGCCAAGCAAGGCGAGGCTCTTCTCGACCTTCGCACGGGTGTGTTCCGTGGTCACGGCGAGTTGCTCAGTCAGGCGCGCACCAAGCTGCTTCCCGCCTGGGAAAGGGTCGCGAGCGCCGAGGTCGCCGAGGCTATGGCAGCGTTCCGCGAAGAGCACGACCCGCACTTCGTCGAGCAGGCGAAGGTTTCGCGCCTTGAGAAGCACGACTACGCGCGGTGGGCAGCTGAGGTTGCGGCCTGGCTGAACGACACAAGCCATATCTCGGTCAAGTACGGCGTGCAGTACGACGACGTAGAGATCGAACAGCTCTCGCCGGGAACGCGGGGCATCGTCCTGCTCTTGCTCTACTTGGCGGTTGACCAGTCCGATGACCGACCTCTGATTATTGATCAGCCTGAGGAGAACCTCGACCCCAAGTCGATCTTCGACGAGCTGGTCGGACGATTCGTCGAGACCCGGCGCAGGCGGCAGATCATCATCGTGACGCACAACGCGAACCTGGTCGTCAATACCGATGCCGACCAAGTGATTGTGGCGAACGCCGGCCCCCATCGGCCGGGCCAGTTGCCGGAGATGACCTACACGAGCGGTGGCTTGGAAAACCCGGAAATCCGGCAGGAGGTTTGCGAAATATTGGAGGGCGGCCAGTATGCGTTCGAAGAGCGAGCGCGTCGGCTGCGAATTCGCTTGAGCTGAGTGATGCAGTATCTGCTCGAGGTTTGACAGGTAATCGGGTTTCAGGTCTGGGTTCGAGCTAGTCCGAGTTCGCGCCGCCCTCGGTACATCGCCCAAGCCTCCGCACCGTCAAGTAGCGCCTGGCCGCCGCCCGAGCGGCGGCCGTCGCGGTCAGGCCTCGTCGAGGACCGGGGAGGGGCGGAAGCCCTTGAGGGTGAGCCAGAGGCCGAGGCCGAGCTCCCAGGCGGCGATGGGGAGGGCGAGCAGGAACGCCGTCACGGTCAGCTCGTCCATGACGTCGAACGAGACCGCCAGCATCTTGCCGACGAGCAGCGGGATGCCGATGAAGCCGAGGATCGGGAGGATCTTCGGGACGAGGTGGGCGCGGTAGAGCATCGTCGCGAGGAACGAGGCGTTGATCGCGGCCATCAGGTTGGGGCCGAACTGGAAGGTCCACTCGCGGACGTCGACGAGGGCGGCAGAGACCGCCATCAGGCCGGCAGGGGCGTCGGCGCTGCCGCCGAGGTCCTGGCGGAGCGTGACGATCGTCAGGATGCTCACAACGCCGAGGATGATGATCCCGGCCTCGACCAGGCGTGAGGCGACGAAGCCGAGGGCGCCGGTCCTGCTCACCCGTCGGGTCACGGGATACAGCGCGAGTGCGGTGGCGACGCCAGCCAGGGCGGTGACCAGCTCGAACAGGCCGCCCAGGACGACCTGGTTGTCGGAGCCGGCGCCGAGCACGTAGTCGGCGTGGTCGGTCACCGGCTCCAGCAGCGCGAGGGCTGGAATGGACGCGAGGAACGTGACGAGGTAGGCGATGCCGCCCAGGAGGGCGACGCGTCGTGTGGTGCTCATGTGATTACTCCTTGGTGTGGTGGGTGAACTCGTGGGACAACAGGGCGTAGTCGACGGTGTCCAGCCACGCGCCGGAGCGGTGGAGGGACTCGGCGACGGCGTGGTGCTCGCGGCGCATCCCGAGGCGCTCCATCAGGCGGCAGGACGCCTCGTTCGCGAGGAAGGCGTTGGCGGTGACGCGGCGGACGCCGAGGTCGTCGAAGCAGACGCGCAGCAGCGCGCGCATCGCCTCGGTGGCGTAGCCGTGGCCGTGGAACGCCGGGTCGAGGACGCTCCCGAGCTCGGCCTGCGTGCCGCGCGCCTGGTCGCGCACCTCGGCCTGGGCCCAGGCGTCGTCGACGCGGAGCATGAAGTCGCCGATGATCGTGCCGTCGAGCTCGACGATCACCGTCGTCGCCAGGCGGCCGGGGTCGGTGAAGGTGGCGCGGTAGGCGTCGAGGTCGGTGGGGATCTCGGTCAGCCACGCGCCCACCTCGGGCAGGCGGCGGTACTGCCAGATGGCGTCGGCGTCGTCCGGGCGGGCGGCGCGGAGGGTGAGGCGCTTGGTGCGGACCGGGTGCGGGAGCGTCGGCGCGACGTCCTCGACGACGTTCAGCGAGCAGAGCTCGGCGCCGATGTCGCGCAGGCCGCCGAGGATGCCGTGCAGGTGGGCCTGGTCGCGGACGGGTCCGGTGAGTGTCGACGTGCCGTCGGCGGAGCGGGTGACGCGGAGGTCGCCGAGCCAGGCGGCCCAGTGGTCGTCGAGGTGTCCGCGGATGCCGAACGTGTAGGTGGTCATGCGCGCACCAGCTCCCGGGCGGGGGAGGGCGAGCGGCGGATGGCCCACTCGGCGACGGCCAGGTTGATGACCCAGGCGATGCCCTTCGCGAGGTCGCCGGCGACCTCGCCGGTGCCGAAGAACGCCTCCCCGAAGCCCTCGGTGAAGACCTGTGTGCCGGCGCCGAGGCCGAGCGCGTAGGCGCGGATCATCCAGGCGCGGTGGGCGGCGACGTCGCGACGACGGATCGCCGTGAACCCCAGCACGATGAACGCGATCGTCGCGGGCGCGACGACGATGCGGAACGCGAACAGCAGCAGGCCGGTGCCGGGCTGGGCCGCGTAGAACAGGGTCAACCAGATGGCCGAGCCGGCGACGAGCAGCCCGGTGACCGCGAGGACGCGGCCGGCCCGACGGTGCCAGGTCCAGTGCCGGCGGCGGAACGCCGGGACCAGCTGGAGGATGCCGACCAGCGCGAAGACCGCGGCGCCGACGATGTGCAGCACGAGGGCGACGGGGAAGCCGGCGGTGAACCGGTCGTCGTGAGGCAGGACGTCCGGGCCGCCGAACACCTGGAGCAGCCGGAGCGCGCCGGCGGTGAGCGGCACCACGCTCAGCACGAGCAGCGCAACGCCCGTCCGCCAGCCGGAGCGGGAGCTCATCGCGACACCTCCGCCGTGCTCATCTGCCGCCAGACGTACCGCCACGGGACGACGGCGATGATCACGACGACGAGCGAGCAATTGACCGCGATCTCGGCGGCCTGCCCGTCGAGATCCCCGTCGATCGCGAGGGGGAGCGCGACCAGGGCGAGCCAGATCAGCTTCCAGAGCGTCTCGAGCACCAGCACCGGGAGCAGCGCGACCGGGCGGAGCGCGCCGAGCAGCGCCAGCACCGACATCGCGGTGAGCAGGCTGAGCGTGACGCCCTCGTAGACGGGCAGGTCGGCGGCGTCGGCCAGGTCGGGCCACTTCACCAGCGCGAGGCCGAGCCCCATGAAGAGGTAGCCGCCGCGCAGGAAGGCCAGCCGGGTGCGGGTCATGCCGCCACCGCCACGGTCTCGACCGCGGCGTCGCGACGCGCGGTGTACCACAGCGACCAGCCGAGCGCCACCATCGCGATGCCGTTCGGGAAGGCCAGCAGCCGGTAGAACGCGTCGGGCATCACGGCGAGCGCCACGGTCACGACGCCGCCGACGGCCAGCAGCACGGTCGCCCAGCGAGCGAGGACGCCGGCGCGGAACAGCGCGATGCCGAACACGAGGCCGCCGGCCAGGTAGCTGGCGTCCTGCACCTTGAGCACGACGCCGAGCGCGCCGAGGTCGCCGTCGGGGGTCTTGCCGGTGGTGGCGGCGATGACGTCGCTGACGAACGACGGGTCGGCGCCGGCGACGTGCGGGAGGACGAACGCGGCCATGTAGCAGGTGCCGGCGATCACGAGGTAGCCGACGGAGAGCAGCAGGTAGCCGACCAGGCCGAGCACGCCGTTGCGGCGCACCTGGCTGACGTACATGCCGGTGATGCCGGCGAGCCCGAAGGCGGCCATCAGGATCTTCAGGCCGTTGCGCAGCTGCACCTCGGTGGTCGTGATCGACGTCGTGTCCAGGTGCGGGTGGTTGAGCTGGACGCCGATGAACAGCAGCCCGGCGAGCACGGCGCTGACGCCGGCGGCGCGGGTGAGGCGGTCGGTGGTGATGGTCATCGTGACTCCTGGTCCTCGGGCCGGGCGGGGTGTCCGGCCACGTCGAGGACGCTAGGAATCGACGTGGTGACCTGACATCACCAGACGATGTGATTCCAGGTGGTGATTCAGAGAAGGCCCAGGTCAGCGGCCCGGGAGACGGCGGCGCGACGGGTGTTCACGTCGAGCTTCGTGAAGATGTGCTTGGTGTGCGTGCGGAGCGTGTTGACCGAGATGAACAGCCGGTCGGAGATGTCCGGGCCGGTCAGGTCGGTGGCCAGCAGGCGAAGCACCTCGAGCTCACGCTCGCTGAGGTCGTGGTCCTCGCTCGACGTCGAGGGGATCGGGCCGTCGGCGAGGGCGAGGAGCTGGGCCGCCTCGGGGCTGTCGATCGCGCGCAGGAGGTCGAGCACCGGCTCGTCGTGGTCGAGGAAGATCCGCGCGTAGCCGACGGGGACGCCCATCGCGATCGCGGCGGACAGGTCGTCGAGGGCCGCGCTGGTGGAGCCGGCCGACGCGTGGGCGAGTGCGCGGATGGTGCGGGCCTCGATGACGCTGCCGTCGCGTCCGGCGGAGGTGGCGGCGTCGACGATGCGGTCGAGCAGTCCCAGAGCGGCCGGGTCGTGCTGGGCGACGAGGAGCAGGGCGAGGGTGAGGTGCGCGTGCTCCAGCGAGTAGGCGACGTCGTCGGTGGCGCTCACCCCGCTCGACGCCGCCCAGTGCTCGGCGTCGTCGAGACGGCCGAGCGCTACGGCGATCCGCGCCTTGGTGGCTGCGAGCGGGTGCACGTCGGGGAAGAAGCCGGGCTGGAAGCAGGCCTCGGCCTCGTCCAGCAACGCGAGCGCGCCCTCGAGGTCGCCCCGCGCGCGCAGGACGCCGGACTTCGCGGTGAACCAGCGGTGCCGGTTCTCCGGCAGCGACGCCTCGTCGCCGAGCCGGGATGCGGCGTCGAGGTGCTCGTCGGCGCCGGCGAGGTCGCCGGCCTCGCGGAGGATCTTGGCCAGCCCGACGTGCAGGTCGCCGGAGGTGGACAGGACGGCTCCGCCCGCGGCGGCGAGCGCCTGCTCGTAGAGGCGGCGAGCCTCGTCGGGGCGGCCGCGGCCGAGCCACATGTTCGCGAGCACCACGCTCGAGCCCAGGGCGTCCGCGTGGTTGCCGGCGGCGCGGAGGCTGGCGACGGCGCCGCTGAACGTGTCGACCGCGCGGGCGAGGTCGCCCTCGGCCCAGGCGGCGAGGCCGAGGAAGCCGGCCGCGGCGCCGCGGGAGAAGTGGTCGTCCGGGCCGGCCAGGTCGAGCGCGCGCTGGGCGTGCGCGGTGGTGCCGTCGACGTCGCCGCGCCCCTGCGCGACCGACGCCCGGTAGGCCTCGATCATCGCCGGCAGCTCGCGCAGCTCCTGGTCACGGGCGGCGACGGCGGCGGCGAGCGCCGGGACGTGCAGGTCGTCGGCGACCGCCGGCGCGGGGTCGAGCGCCTGCTCGGCGACGTCGAGCCACGCCTCGACGCCGTCCAGGTCGCCCTCGGCGAGCCGCGTCCAGCCCATCGCGGTGGCCAGCAGCGGGCGCCGGCGGACCGTGTCCTCGGGGAGGTCGCGGACCCACTGCCGGATGGTGTCGTCGCGGCGTTGTTTGCGCAGGTCAGGGAAGGCGAGCGCGACGAGGTCGGCGGTGCGTTCGGGGTCGTCGCCGGCGAAGGCGTGACGGACGGCGTCGTCGAGGTAGCCGTGCTCGGCGAACCACCGGCTGGCTGCGCGATGGATCGCCGCGACGCGGTCCGGGTCCTGCGCCTGCAGCCGCGCGCGGAGGGCGTCGGCGAACAGGTGGTGGTAGCGGTACCAGGTGCGGTCGTCGTCGAGCGGGACGACGAAGACGTTGCCGCGGTCGAGCGCGGCAAGCACGTCGCGCGCGTCGGAGCGGCCGGTGATGGCGTCGGCGAGTGACGCGTCCATCTCGCGCAGCACCGACGTGGTGAGCAGGAAGTCGCTGACGTCGTCGGGCTGGCCGGCGAGCACCTCCTCGACGAGGTAGTCGAGGACGAAGCGGTGGCTGCCGGCGAACGCGTCGACGAACGCGGCGGTGTCGTCGCGGCCGCGCATCGACAGGGCGGCCAGCTGCAGGCCGGCGGCCCAGCCCTCGGTGCGCTCGTCGAGGGTGCCGATCGCGTCGGGCCCGAGGCCGAGGCCCATGACGTCGTTGAGGAGGGTGCCCGCCTCGTCGGGGGTGAAGCGGAGGTCGGCGGCGCGGAGTTCGACGAGTCCGCCAGTGCTGCGCAGGCGGGCGAGGGGGAGTGGCGGGTCGGAGCGGGTGGTGAGGACGACGCAGACGTGCGGCGGGAGGTGGTCGAGCAGGAAGCCGAGCGCCTCGTGGACGGGAGCGGCGTCGATGACGTGGTAGTCGTCGAGCACGAGGACGGTCGGCGCGGCGAGGGTGTCGAGGTCGTTGACCAGGCTGGTCATCACGGCGGGTACGGGGACGCTGCTCGCGCCGTCCACCAGGGTCTGCGCCTCCTGGCCGAGGTCGGGGTTCGTGGTGCGGAGCGCCGCGATCACGTGGTCGAGCAGCTGGCGGACGTCGTCGTCCGTCGTGTCGAGCGAGACCCACGCGATGCGTCGGGCGTCGTTCGCCGCGAGCCACTGGGTGACGACCGTGGTCTTGCCGAAGCCCGCCGGGGCGGAGACGAGCACCAGCCGCGTCGAGCCGAGATCGGCGTCCGCGAGGCGCTCCTGCAGCCGGGGCCGGGGGACCAGGTCCGCCCGCGGCTCCGGGACGTGCAGCTTGGTGGCCAGCACGGGCATTGATCGAGCATAGAGACGCGCGGGGCGGCCGGGTGGCGGTTTCGAGGTGATCTCGATACGCCTGCTCGCAGAGCTCGCAGGCACTCGATCACCGAGGTGTCCCGGTGGTCGAGCGCGCCCGCGCGCGCCAGCGAGCTGGGCGTGTATCGAGACCACCTACCGACGGATGCGGGCCCGAAGCCGGTGGAGGCGGGGCATCAGGCCGTAGATGACGATCGGCACGGCGACGGTGGCGAGCACGAACGTGCGGAGCACGGTGCCCTGGCCGGCGAGGTGCGGGGTGAGGGTCAGGTTGAGCACGGTGAGCGTCGGGAAGACGGCGACCCAGATCATCAGGGCGAGCTCGTGCTTGCTGGGCGGGGTGGGGGACATGGGTTCTCTCTTTCAGGTGGGGTCAGGCGCGGTACTCGCGGACGGCGATGCGCACGTCGTCGTCGACGAGGTCGGCGTTGAGGGCGATGGCGGCCGCCGACCCCTCGCCGGCGGCCGTGATGACCTGGGCGCGGGAGTTGCGGACGTTGCCGGCGGTCCAGACGGTCTGGACGCTGGTGCGGCCGGTCGGGTCGGTGACGACCCAGCCGGCGTCGTCGAGCTCGCAGCCGAGGTCGACGAGGACGTGGTTGTTCGGGACGAAGCGGGGCGGGACGAACAGGGCGTCGCGCTCGACGGCGCGGCCGTCGGCCATCGTGATCCGCAGGCCGTCGTCGACCGAGGCGACGTCGCCCTCGACGATCCCGATGGCGCGGGCGGTCAGGCGCTCGCGGTCGTCGGCGGTGAGGGTGCCGTGGGCGGCGAAGAGGACGACGTCGTGCGACCACTGGCGGACGATCTGCGCGTAGTGCG
Organism: Aeromicrobium terrae; assembly: GCF_008039565.1. Classification (GTDB taxonomy): domain Bacteria; phylum Actinomycetota; class Actinomycetes; order Propionibacteriales; family Nocardioidaceae; genus Aeromicrobium; species Aeromicrobium terrae. Next base: position 284,944 of record NZ_VDUX01000003.1, on the reverse strand, counting down.
CGGCACCCGGCGTCCAGCCGAGGACGCCGAGTCGCTGGTCGCGGACCTCGTGACCGTGGCAGTAGGGGCAGTGCAGGACGTCGCGGCCCCAGCGCTCGCGCAGGCCCGGGACGTCGGGCAGCTCGTCGCGCAGGCCGGTGGCGACCAGCAGGCGGCGGGCGGTGACGGAGCGGCCGTCGTCCAGCTGCACCTCGACGTGGTCGTCGCGCTGGATGGTCTTGGTGACGTGGGCGCGGACGATCTCGGCGCCGTAGCCCTCGATCTCGGTGCGGCCAGCGGCGAGCAGCTCGCTGGGCGGCATGCCGTCGCGGGAGAGGAAGCCCTGCATGTGCGCCGCGGGGGCGTTGCGGGGCTCGCCGCCGTCGACGACGAGCACCGAGCGCCGAGCCCGGGCGAGGACGAGTGCGCCGGAGAGGCCGGCGGCTCCTCCGCCGATCACGATGACGTCGTAGTGGTTCATGGACCCAGCGTCCCGCGCCGTTCCTCTCTGCTCAATCTATGTTGCCGATACTGGGAATCGTGCGTCACGATGGAGGCATGAGTGACATCGCCCGTGCCCTCGACGAGGTGGGTCAGCGGCTGCAGCGCGTGCGCAAGCAGCGGGGCCTGACCCTCACCGGCGTCTCCGCCGCGACTGGGATCTCGAAGAGCACCTTGTCGCGCCTGGAGACCGGGCAGCGGAAGCCCAGCCTCGAGCTGCTGCTGCCGCTGGCGCAGGTCTACCGCGTGCCGCTCGACGACCTCGTCGGTGCACCCGAGGTCGGCGACCCGCGGATCCGGCCCAAGCCGCGCAGGGTGAAGGGCCGCACCGTGCTGCCGCTGACCGGCGCCGGCGGCGTGCAGGCGTGGAAGATCCTGATCCCGCGGACGCAGTCGACGCCCGCCCGCCGCGCGCACGACGGGTTCGAGTGGCTCTACGTCCTGTCCGGCCGGATGCGCCTCGTCCTCGGCGACCAGGACCTGGTGCTCGGCCCGGGTGAGGCCGCCGAGTTCGACACCCAGGTCCCGCACTGGTTCGGCAGCACCGGCGACGAGCCGGCGGAGGTGCTCAGCATCTTCGGCCGCCCAGGGGAGCGGATGCTCGTGCGAGCGGCGGCGGGCGAGGCCGCGGCTCCGGACCCGCACTGAGCGGGACCACCAAGTAGAACAATTGGTCTACACTAATGGGCATGGTGACGAAGGCTGCCGGACCCCGCGACCGGCTGCTCGACGCCGCACAGGACCTCTTTTACGCGCAGGGCCCCGGCGTCGGCGTCGACGCGATCCTCAAGCACGCGGACGTCGCCCGTCGGTCGCTGTACGTGCACTTCGGCGACAAGGACGGCCTGGTGACGGCCGTGCTCCAGCGCGCCGTGGAGGAGGACATCGCGTGGTACGAGGCGGCGCTGGCTAAGGCCACGGACCCGCGCGACCGGCTGCTCGGCGTCTTCGACCAGCTCGACGACCTCGTATCCACCAAGACCTTCCGCGGTTGCCGCTACTTCGCCACCGACCTCGCCTTCTCCGAGCCCGACCACCCGGCGCACGCCGAGACAACGGCGTTCCGCCGCCGGCTGCAAGAGATCCTCGTCCGCGAGCTCGAGGGGCTCGGCCATCCCGACCCGCCGCGCGCGGCCGAGCAGCTGCACCTGCTCATCGAGGGCACCTTGGTCAGGGGAGCGACCGGCGACGCCCGGCACCCCGGCCGGGAAGCGCGCGAATTGGCCGCCGTCGTGCTCGATCAGGCCTGACATGGCGGTCCTCGACGACGTCCGGTACCTGGGCTCGGAGCTCGAGCGCTCGTATGAGGTCTACGTCCGGGGCCGGCTGAAGTTCCGGGTCAAGCAGATCGTCTACGTCGCGTTCTCGCTCGACGAGCAGACGATGGGCTTCGGGTTCCCCAAGGAGGAGCGGGAGGCGCTGGTCGGGGGAGAGCCGCACAAGTTCTCGATGCCGTCGGAGTCCGACATGCGGTTCCACTGGGTCCACGCGAACCTCGCGGCGCTTGATCCGGTCGAGGCTCGTGAGTTCGTCGTCGACGCGTGGCGGCTGTGCGTTCCGCAGAAGCTCCAGCGTGCCTACGACCTCACGCATCCGGACGGTCCGGGCTGACAGTCAGCCCAGGATGTGCTGGTGGTCCATGAGGATGCGGCCGTCCTCGTCGAGCACGAACACGTCGTAGCCGCGACCGACGACGGACCCGTCGGCGAGCGCCACCATGTCCCAACCCAGACCGACCATGCCCGGAGCGAGCGGGACGGCGTCACCGTCGGTCGCCTGGAACGTGTGCTCGCCCGGCTCGATGAACATCTCGTACGCGCGGGTGACGCGGCTGTCCATCTCGGCGTGACCGCGGACCTCGAGGCGGGGCAGTGGGAAGGCCAGCTCGGCGACGGCGTCGCGCATCGCCTCAGGCGGGTCGACGAGGACCTGGGTACCGGTCGTCGCCCACAGGTCGGCGACCTGTGCCGTCCGGGCATCCGGGTCGGACTCCGTCCAGAGCTCGAACCAGCGGGCGGTGAAGTCCGCCAGGGTCTGCGGGTCGGTTGCTGATGCGTTCATGATCGTCATCTCCAAAGTAGACCAGTCGTTCTACTTAAACCATAGTAGAACGACTGGTCTACCGTCAATGATCAGGATTCGTTGAGAGCCGGGGAGGGCGGAACCCCTTGACGGTCAGCCAGAGGCCGAGGCCGAGCTCCCACGCCGCGATGGGGAGGGCGAGCAGGACGGCCGCGGTGCTGAGCTCGTCGAAGGCGCCGAAGGCCACGGCGAGGGTCTTCCCGACGAGGAAGGGAGCGCCGACGAAGCCGACGAGCGGGAGGATCCGCGGGACGAGACCGGCTCGGTAGAGCGCGATGCCGAGGAAGCCGGCGTTGATCGCGGGGAAGAGGCCGGGGCCGAGGAGGAAGGTCCACTCGCGGACGTCGATCAGGGCCTGGGCGACGGTGACGAGGCCGGCCGGCGCGTCGTCGCCGAGGTCCTGGCGCAGCGTGACCACGGTCAGGACGCTGATGGCGCCGGCGATCAGGATGCCGGCCTCCACGACGCGCGAGGAGAGGAAGCCGAGGGCGCAGGTCCGGCTCACGCGTCGGATCACCGGGTAGAGGATGACCGCCGTTGCGACCCCGGCGAGCGCGGCGACGACCTCGAGGAGGCCGCCCAGGACGACCCGGTTGTCGGAGCCGGCGCCGAGCACGTAGTCGGGGTGGTCGGTGACCGGCTCGAGCAGAGGGAGCGCCGGGATGGCGGCGGCGAAGGTGACGAGGTAGGCGATGCCGCCCCACAAGGCGATGCGACGGGAGCTGGTCATGGTCTCAGTCACCTCAGTCGTCGGGCAGGGAGCGGCGGTCACCGACGGGGCCTTCGGCCTTCGGGAAGGCGAGGGAGTCGGCGGCGACCCACCACTCCATGACGTCGTAGGCGAGGCGGCCGGCGACGACGGAGGGGTCGGCGTCGGAGAGGCGGGCGGCCTCGGCGGGGGAGCAGGCGAAGACCGACATGCCGCGGTACGAGTCGTCGCTCTGCTCGAGGAACGGGCCGTTGGCGACGGTCAGCCCGCGGCGGCGGAGGTCGGCGCGGTAGACGAGGTGCTCGCGCTGGAGGGCGTCGAGCTCGTCGTCGGTCATGTCCGGGGCGTCGTCGGGGCGGCGGAGCACGACCACGGTGTAGACGTCGAACGCGTCGGGGACGTCCGGGTTGTCGGGCATGCCGGGATCATGACAGGTGTGGATCGCTCGCGGCGGATGTCGGAGGGTCGTGCTAGGCCGGGCCGTGAAAATTCTCTGGAATATCAGTGGAAAACGGTGGTGATCGAACATCTGTTCTGATAGGTTGAGAGCATGTTCGGGGGAACGACCACCACCATCGCGGCGATGCGCGACGCAGCGCGGGCGATGACGTCGGTGGCGGTCTCCACGGCCGACGAGGTCCGGGCGCTGGCGGCCGCGCGCGACGCGATCGAGGCGGCGATGTGCGAGCGGCTGGCCGAGATGGACCAGACCAAGGCGCACGAGGACGAGGGTGCGTCGTCGATCCGGACCTGGGGTCGCCGTGAGCTGCACCAGGACGCCGGTCGCACGGCGGCGATGGTGCGCGCCGCGTCGACGTTCCGGGATCTGCCGGCGGTGGCTGTGGCGGCTCGGGCGAGCCAGATCAGCTTCGAGCACGTCCAGGCGTTCACGTTCGCGCTCAAGCACGTCGGTCGCGCCGAGACCATCGCGTTGGCCGAGCCGTTGCTCGAGGTCGCGAAGACTGTCACGCCCGGTGAGCTGTTCGCGAAGGTCCGTCAGGCCAAGGCCGTGATCCACGGCGAGGACCTGGACAAGGCCTGGCTGCGTGGCATGGCCAAGCGCGACCTCAAGATCATCCGCTGCGGCGACGGCTGGCACGTGACGGGTTTCCTGGACATCGAGACCGGCGCCAAGCTCAAGACGATCCTGACCAACCTGTCCGTCCCGCGCGACGCCGGCGACGAGCGCAGCCCGGCCGAGCGCCGGATGGATGCCCTCGACGACGTCTGCACCAGCGTCCTGGAGAACGGTCTGCCGGCCGACAACGGCATCAAGCCGCACGTCTTCGTCACCGTCGAGGCCGACACGTTGCAGGCCATGGCCGACCAGTCCGCGGCCCGCGCCTTGGATCTCGATCTGAAGCCGGCGCACCTCGAAGGGTTCGGCCCGATCGGACCCCAGCTCCTCGACCACCTCCTCTGCGGGGCCGAGATCACCCCGATCCTCATCAGGACCATCGGCCGCAACACCGAGGTTCTCGACGTCGGCCGCACCGAGCGCTACGCCACCATGCGACAAGCCAAAGCCATCAGACACCGACAACACGGCCAATGCGCATCACCGGGCTGTCACCACCCCATCGCCCACCTCCACCACGAACGATGGTGGTCACGAGGCGGCCCCACCGACCTCGACAACCTCATCGGCCTCTGCCGGAAATGCCACACCCTCGTCCACACCGGACAGCTCCAGCTCACGGGTTAGGTCGGATGCTGGCCGGCGTCCGTCGCTGTACCTCGATGAACCATCTCGAACGTCCGCTGTTCCAGCACGCGCACGGCGGCCCGCAGGTCGACGACGTCAGTCTTCACGTCGTCGATCTTGGCGGTCAGGCTCGACTCAAGTCGATCGACCCTGTCGGTCATGTGGGACTCGACTCCATCGACCCTGTCGGTCATGCGGGACTCGATTCCGGTGATCTGCACCGTCAGGTCCTGCTTGATGGCATGCAGGTAGGCGGCGATGCCGATGAACGCCGCCAGCACACTGAGCACGGTGGTGAGGATCTGCAGATCAATCACGCCTCCAGTGTGCATCGCTCATGAGGCGGCTACCAGGACGTCGGGTGGAACGACCCCCAACGAGGTGTCGGTGGCGAAGAACAGCGGCTTGGACGCGAACGATGCCGCGTAGAGGTGTCCATGCAATGCCCGACACCAGCGGCGGTCGAGGCTGGTCATCTCCGACGACCCGGGCCTAGCCTTCATGATCGCCACGGCCCCTCCCGGCGCGTGGACGTCGAGGGCCTGGCCCAGGCGATCCACGAACATCTCGAGCAACGGATCGTCGGGTGCTGAGTCGAGCTCCTCGTCGTACATCTGGATGATCGTCGGAAGGACGTGCCCGTCGGCGTCGATCAACAGGGCGAACAGCTGAGGTGCGCTGTAGCCGTGACCTCCGTCGACGAAGCGCCACGCCTCAGTCAGGTCGTCAAGGTCTCGGATCGGTCGGTCTGGTGGATTCATGTGCGGCAGTCTGCGTCCAAGACCTGCAACGCGGTTCTCGTCGTCCACAGGCTCGTGCGCAGACCGGCGTCATACTGAAGACCATGACCAGCGCTGACGTCACGCTCCGCCAGCTCCGGTACTTCGTCGTGCTGAGCGAGGAGCTGAACTACCGCCGCGCTGCGGAGCGGCTCTTCATCACGCAGCCGGCGCTGTCGACGGCCATCAAGCAGCTCGAGCAGCAGTTCCGCGTCACCCTCTTCAACCGCAACACGCGAGGCGTCGTGCTCTCCGAGGTCGGGGCGTCGTGGCTGCCGCGGGTGCGAGAGGCGCTCGGGGGCGTCGACGTCGCCGTCGAGGAACTGCTCGCGTTGGCCGGTCGCAGCCAGGGCGAGCTGCGGCTCGGCTACTTGATCGGCACCGGCGCCGACCTGTTGTTCCGCCTGATCCGCGAGCTTGAGTCCAGCCACCCGGACGTGTCCATCGAGGCGACCGAGTTCGACTTCTCCGACCCGACGGCCGGGCTCGCCGACGGCGCGACGGACATCGCGCTCATCCGGCCGCCCGTCGACCTCCGGAATCACCAGATGGTGACGCTCGAGTCCGAGCACTGGGTCGCATGCCTGCCGGTGGATCATCGCCTGGCGTCTCGTGAGCAGCTTCTCCTGCAGGACCTGCTCGACGAGCCGATCATCTGCGCCCCCGAGAGCGCCGGCATCTGGCGCGACTACTGGATGGCCATGGAGCATCGCGGCGGGAAGCCGGCGATCATCGGCGGCGTGGCGGCGACGTACGAGAGCGAGATGACGATGGTCTCGCGCGGGCTCGGCATCAGCTTCACCACCGAGTCGAGCGCGCGCCTCTACGACCGGCCGGGCATCGCGTACGTCCCGATCGAGGATCGTCCGCTCAGCTACGTCGCGCTGGCCTGGGCGCCCGACCGCCTTACGCGGGCGGGTGAAGCCCTGGTCGACCTCGCGTGCCGTGACGCGGTCAGCCGCGGTGGCTCCGAGCTAAAGCCGCCGGACCTGAACTACTCATCGATCTGAGTTATCACCGGATCAACTATCGGAACTTCCCTGCTCACGAGCCAGGCGGTTGGCTGGGCTCAGCTCACCGACGGTGAGAATCCGACGAGGGAGGCTCCGCCATGACCGCAAGCATCGACCACTCCATGAGCAACCTCGTGAGTGTCGAGCCCGGCGCGATCCGTGAGGCGACGCCGGAAGGGTCGGTGATCCAGTACAGCGACTACGAGCTCGATACATCGAGCGAGTTCGCCGGCGGCGTCGCCTGGATCGAGGGCGAGTACGTCCCCGCATCGGAAGCGCGTATCTCGATCTTCGACACCGGTTTCGGGCACTCCGACCTGACGTACACCGTCCCGCACGTCTGGCACGGCAACATCTTCCGGCTCGGCGACCATCTGGACCGGCTCCTCGACGGGGCACGGCGGCTGTACCTCGACCCCGGCTACACGAAGGAGGAGCTCGCGGACGTCGTGAAGAAGTGCGTGAGCCTCTCGCAGCTCCGTGAGTCCTTCGTCAACATCACGATCACGCGCGGATTCGGCCAACGTCGCGGCGAGAAGGACCTCAGCAAGCTGACTCACCAGGTGTACATCTACGCCATCCCGTACCTGTGGGCGTTCCCACCGGACGAGCAGATCTTCGGCACCTCGGTGATCGTGCCCCGCCATGTCCGCCGTGCGAGCCGCAGCACGATCGACCCCACGATCAAGAACTACCAGTGGGGCGACCTCACCGCCGCGAGCTTCGAGGCCAAGGAGCGCGGGGCCCGGTCGGCGATCCTGCTCGACGCAGACAACTGCGTCGCGGAGGGTCCTGGCTTCAACGTCGTCCTCGTCAAGGACGGCGAGCTGTTCTCGCCGTCGCGCAACGCCCTGCCCGGGATCACCCGCAAGACCGTGTTCGAGCTCGCCGACGTCATGGGCGTGCCCGCCACCCTGCGCGACGTGACCAGCCGCGAGCTCTACGAGGCGGATGAGCTGATGGCCGTCACGACGGCCGGCGGCGTCACGCCGATCATCGAGCTCGACGGTGAGCCGCAGTCCGGTGGCAAGCCGGGTCCGCTGACGACTGAGATCCGCGACCGGTTCTGGGCGCTCATGGACGAGCCGTCGGACCTGATCGAAGCCATCCAGTACTGATACCTCTTCACGTCTACTCATCGACCCACGTGCGGGGTGAGGATGGCTTGACCTGAACCGAAGGAGTCGATCGTGCGCGTTGGCGTGCCCAAGGAAGTCAAGAACCACGAGTACCGGGTGGCGATCACGCCCGTCGGGGTCCACGAGCTGGTGGCCCACGGGCACGAGGTGCTCGTCGAGCGGGGCGCCGGAGAAGGCTCCTCCATCCACGACGAGGAGTACGTCGGGGAGGGCGCGACGATCCTGCCGTCGGCCGAGGAGGTCTGGGGCGCCGCGGACATGGTGCTCAAGGTCAAGGAGCCGGTCGCCGAGGAGTACCACCGCTTGCGTGAGGATCTCGTCCTCTTCACCTACCTGCACCTGGCGGCCGACCGGCCGCTCACCGACGAGCTGATGAGCAGCAAGATCACTGCCATCGCCTACGAGACCGTGCAGCTGCCGTCCGGCGGGCTGCCGCTGCTCTACCCGATGTCCGAGGTGGCCGGCTGCCTGGCGCCGCAGGTCGGCGCGTACTTCCTGCAGCGGGCGCACGGCGGCCGCGGGGTGCTGCTCGGCGGCGTCGGGGGAGTGGCGAATGCGAAGGTCGTCGTCATCGGCGCGGGGGTGGCGGGGCAGAACGCGGCGAATATCGCGCTCGGCATGGGCGCCGACGTCACGCTGCTCGACACCGACCTCGACAAGCTGCGCATGTCCTTCTGGCGCTACAACAACCGGGTGCACGGGCTCGCGTCGTCGAAGCTCGCGATCCGGCAGCAGGTGCTCGAGGCCGACCTCGTGATCGGCGCGGTGCTCATCCCGGGCGCGAAGGCGCCGAAGCTCGTCACCAACGACCTGGTCGCGGAGATGAAGCCGGGATCGGTGCTCGTGGACATCGCCGTCGACCAGGGCGGCTGCTTCGAGGACACCCACGCCACCACGCACGATGACCCGGTCTATCAAGTGCACGGCTCGACGTTCTACTGCGTCGCGAACATGCCCGGCGCGGTGCCCAACACGTCGACCTACGCGCTCACCAACGCGACGCTCCCGTACGTGACGGCCCTCGCCGACAAGGGCTGGCAACAGGCGTGCCGCGACGACCGGTCGCTCGCCCTTGGTCTGAACACGCACGCCGGGTCGCTGACGAACGCACCGGTCGGCGAGGCGCACGACATCGAGGCCGTCACCCTCGACGACGTCCTCGCCTGACGCCACCGGCCTCGGCGGTCATCCATAGCCTGCGGTTATCAGCCGATGCGATCTTGCAACTTCACCACCACTCCGGGCGCACGTAGATTCCCACGCAGGCCGACCACTCGAAGGAGCCAGGCATGACCCGCAGGAATCGCAAGACCTCCATCCTCGCCGCCGTCGTCGCGGCCGCGCTCTCCGTCACGATGGCCGGCTGCTCCAGCGGCTCGGGCGACTCCGGGAGCTCCGAGACCGGCGCTGACGGCTGGAGCCGTGCCTACGAGGGCACGCAGCTGAACGTCATCGGCGAAGCCACCGCCAACACCCAGATCCTCGAGAAGCAGCTGCCCGACTTCGAGAAGAAGACCGGCATCACCGTCAACCTCGAGCAGGCGCCGTACGACAGCCTCGTGCAGAAGGCCGTGCTCGACTTCACGACACACAAGGGCAACTACGACGTTCTCTCGATCCCGTACGAGTACCTCGGCGCGTTCGCGGAGAAGAAGTACATCGCCCCGGAGAACGACTTCCTGAAGGGTGACGCGAAGGGTGCCGGAGACGACTTCTCCGCCGATGACATCATCCCTGCGTTGTGGGAGGCGTCGTCGAAGTGGAAGGACAACTGGTACGGCATGCCGTCGAACAGCGCCGTGATGATGATGTTCTACCGCAAGGACCTGTTCGACAACGCCGACGAGAAGGTCGCGTTCAAGAAGAAGTACGGCTACGACCTGGCGCCGGCCAAGACCTGGGACCAATACCGCGACATCGCCGAGTTCTTCAACCGCCCGAAGGGCGCGGAGGCCGGCGGCGCGAAGCTGAAGGACGCGCTCCACGGCGTGACGGTCGCCGGCAAGCGGCACGTCGCCACCGTGCTGGAGTGGATGAACTACAGCTGGACCAAGGGCGGCGACCTGTTCACCGACGGCAAGCCGGCGATCAACTCGCAGGCCAATGTCGACGCGCTGACCTACGAGAAGGAGCTGACGAAGTTCGCCCCCAAGGGCTTCACCTCCGCCACGTGGGACGAGACCACCGCCGACCTGCAGCAAGGCCTCGCCGCGCAGGCCATCACCTGGGGTGACACGGCCGGCGCGATGGAGGACAAGTCGGCGTCGAAGGTCGTCGGGAAGATGGGCTACGCCGACATCCCGGTCGAGAAGGAGGGCGACAAGCCCGAGGCGCACCTCGGCAGCTGGACGTACTCCATCAACGCCGACTCCAAGAACGAGGAGGCGGGCCGGCTGTTCATGGCGTGGGCACTGTCGACGACCACGCAGAAGGCGCTGGCCGAGCAGGGTGGCCTCCCGGCGCTCACCTCGACGTTCACCGACGCAAGTCTGGTGAGCTCGCTTCCGTACTGGAAGCAGGAGCTCCAGAGCCTGAAGGAGGCGAAGTCGCGACCGCGGATCCCGCAGTGGAGCGGCATCTCTGACGCAATGGCGCTGGCGCTCTCCCGGGCCCTCAGCGGTCAGACCAGCCCCCAGTCCGCACTGGACGACGCGCAGTCCAAGATCGAAGACCTGATGTCTGGATCCCTGCCCGTCACCTACCAGTGAGGACGAACCGTGACCGAGGCCCAGCTGGCTGAACGGCCGCACCGGCGCCTGCCGTCGCCGGTGCGGCCGGGAGGCCGGCCCGGTGTCCCTCGGCGGCGCCGGTGGCTGGCTCCGATCGTCACGCAGGGCCCGAGCCTGCTCGTGCTGGGTCTGGTGGTGCTGTTCCCGCTGGCCTACAGCATCAAGCTCAGCTTCCAGTCGTACAGCCCGATCATCCCGAACCACACGGGCCAGTGGGTCGGGATGGACAACTACCAGCGGATCCTCCATGACGGCGACTTCCACCACTCGCTGATCGTCACGGCGATCTTCGTCGTCGTCGCCGTCAGCCTCGAGACGGTCCTGGGTGTCGTGGTCGGGATCGCGATCGACCGGTTGCGTCGGATGCGTCGGTTCGCGACGTCGGCGCTGCTGCTCCCGATGATCCTGACCCCGCTCGTGGTCGGCCTGATGTTCAACTTCGCGCTCAACGCCCAGTTCGGTTACCTGACCTGGGTGTTCAACACCCTGCACGTCGCCGGAGGGGACGGCGTGCTCAATGGTTCGGTGGGCGCGCTCGTCGCCCTGATCTTCATCGACGTGTGGGAGTGGTTCCCGTTCGTCGCGCTGATGGTGGTGGCCGGTTTGCAGACGATCCCGAAGGAGCCGCTCGAAGCCGCCAGCATCGACGGAGCTTCGACGAGACAGGTGTACTGGCACATCACCCTGCCGCTGCTCCGCCCGATCCTGGGCATCGCGATCCTGTTCCGAGCCACCGAGGCGATCCGCGAGTTCGACAAGGTCTTCGTGCTCACCGGCGGCGGGCCTGGCTCCGCCACGGCGGTCAACGACCTGTACCAGTACCGCGTCAGCTTCCTGAACTGGGACCTCAGCTATGGCGCAGCGCTCGGCCTCGTGACGTTCGCGGCGGTGCTGGCCCTCAGCTTCCTCATGTACCGCTCGTTGCGCAGGAAGGAGACGGCACGGTGACCGCCACGACCGTCAACCCGAAAGCCCGCCGTATGGGTCGCACCGGACGCATGCTGATCGCCCTCGTCGTGGTCGCGCTGTTCCTTGCGTACCTGTCGCCGGTCATCTGGCTGGTCATGAGCTCGTTCAAGAATCGGGTCGACATCTTCACCACGTCGCCGACGGTGTTCTTCAAGCCGACACTCGACAACTACACGGTGGCGTTCCAGGACAAGGGCTTCGGCGCCAACCTTCAGAACTCGGTGATCATCGCGGTCATCTCCAGCGCCGTCGCGCTGCTCGTCGGGATCCCGGCGGCCTACCGGCTGAGCCGGCACGGGTCGCGGTTCCAGGGCGCCTTCCTGCTCGCACTGCTGTCCGCCCGCCTGCTGCCGGCGATGGTGCTCTCGGTGCCGCTGTTCGTGCTCGCCAACAAGGTGGGGCTGTCCGGCACTTACCTTGCCGTGGTCGCCGCGCACCTCACGTTCGCCATCCCGTTCACGGTGTGGATGATGCGCGGGTTCTTCCTCGCGGTGCCGACATCGCTCGACGAGGCGGCTCGACTCGACGGCTGCTCGGAGACCGCGGCGTTCTTCCGCGTCGTCCTGCCTCTGACCAAGGGAGGCATCGCTGCCACCGCGATCTTCCTGCTCATCAACTCCTGGAACGAATTCCTCTTCGCGCTGATCCTGACCAGCCGTGACACCGCCACGCTGCCGGTCGGCATCCCGAACCTCCTTACCCCGATCGGCACCTTCTGGGGCCAGATCGCCGCCGTCGCGACCGTCACGGTGGTGCCGATCTGCATCTTCGCGTTCGCGGTGCAGAAGTACATGGTTGCCGGGCTCACCGGAGGAGCGCTCGCCAATGAATAGGGAGAACTGAGATGGCAGGCATCAGCTTTCGAGACGCCACGCGCCGCTACGCCGGCACGAACGCCGCGGCGGTGTCCGGCCTAAACCTGGAGATCCACGACGGCGAGTTCATGGTGCTGGTCGGTCCGTCCGGCTGCGGAAAGTCGACGACTCTCCGGATGCTGGCCGGCCTCGAGGAGGTCGACACCGGCGAGATCTACATCGGCGACCGTGAGGTCTCGCAGCTGCCGCCGGCGGCTCGTGACATCGCGATGGTGTTCCAGAACTACGCGCTCTACCCGCACATGACGGTGGGCGACAACATGGGCTTCGCCCTTCGGATGGCCAAGGTCCCGAAGTCGGAGCGGGATCGGAAGATCCAGGAGGCAGCGAAGCTGCTGGGTCTCGAGGAGTATCTCGACCGCAAGCCCAAGCAGCTGTCCGGCGGACAGCGTCAGCGGGTCGCCATGGGTCGTGCGATCGTGCGCGAGCCGTCGGTATTCTGCATGGACGAACCTCTGTCGAATCTCGACGCCAAGATGCGCGTCCGCACCAGAACGGACATCGCGAGCCTGCAGCGTGAGCTCGGCGTCACCACGGTGTACGTCACGCACGACCAGGTCGAGGCCATGACGATGGGCGATCGCGTGGCCGTCATGAACGAGGGTGTGCTGCAGCAGGTCGACACACCGCTCGCGCTCTACGACCGTCCGGCCAACCTGTTCGTCGCAGGGTTCATCGGCTCGCCGCAGATGAATCTGCTCGACGGCGTGATCGACGACGGTGCGGTGCGCGTCGGCGGATACACCCTGTCCGGCACGCCCGGTAGCTGGCCGCGGAACGGGCGCGTGACCATCGGCGTGCGCCCCGAGGCTTGGCGGATCGTCCCGGCCGAGGAGGACGGCATCTCCATCGAGGTGAACGTCGTCGAGGAGCTGGGTGCCGACGGTTTCGCCTACGGCACGAGCAGCAACGAGGCCACGCCCCACCACGTCATCGTGCGCGTCGCGAATCGCTACTCGGTCCGCAAGGGCGACGTCCTGCGCCTGGCCGTCGACCTCGACAAGGCCCATGTGTTCGACACGGAAACCGGACAGAGGCTGTCGACCTGAGAGCTACCGCGTCGACGCGGGCGCCGCGAGGCGGCGACGCACGACCAGGCCGAGGCCGGCGAGCGCGACGGTCAGCACGAGGTGCAGCCAGTTGTCGGCGGAGTCGAGCGGCACGAAGTTCGCGTCGCTGGTCTTGTCGATCACGATGCCGTAGACGGTGAGCACGGCGTAGACCGCGGCGGCGCCGAACAGGAACGTCGGGACGTCGCGGGCGTTGCGGGCGGCGACGAGGCCGGCGATGCCGAACAGGATGTGCACGATGTTGTGCAGGATCGACACCTGGAAGATGCCGAGCAGCTGGGCCTCGCTGTCATGGCTGGCGAAGGTCATCGTGTCGTAGTCCGTCGTGATGCCCGGGATGAGCCCGAGGACGCCGACGAGCAGGAAGACGACCCCGACCGCCGCCGCTGCGCTGCGCGCGAGCTTCTCGGCCTGGCTGTCGGATGCAGTGCTGGACATGAGCTCCCCTGTGAGTGAAGTGATGCGGTCCCGGGTGGAGTACCCGCCGGACCGGCCCTCAACCAGCGCGACCCGTAGGCTCAGGCGCGTGAGCGCGGCGATCCACTCCACCCAGATCGGCGAGTCGGGGGCCCGGGTCGTCTTCCTCCACGGCCTGTTCGGCCAGGGCAAGAACTTCACCCGCGTGGCCAAGGCGTTGCAGCCCGAGGCGACGTCGCTGCTCGTGGACCTGCCCAACCACGGCCGTTCCGCCTGGACCCAGCGCGCCGACTACCGCGACATGGCCGCCGACGTCGCCGAGCACCTCGAGCGCGGGTTCGCCGCCGACGGGCCGGTGCACGTGATCGGGCACTCGATGGGCGGCAAGGTCGCGATGGTGCTCGCGCTGACACGTCCGGAGCTCGTCGACCGCCTCGTCGTCGCCGACATCGCGCCGGAGCCGAACGGCGGGTCCGGCGAGTTCGAGCACCTGCTCAGCAGCCTCGCGTCCATCGACGTGAAGACCCTGAAGCGGCGTTCCGACGCCGACGAGCAGCTCCGCGAGAAGATCCCCGACGACACCGTCCGCGGGTTCCTCCTGCAGAACCTGCGGTCGGCACCCGACGGCTACGAGTGGCAGGCGAACCTCGACGTCCTGCGGCGCGACCTGCCGACGATCGGCGACTTCCCGTTCGTCGACGCGACGTTCGACCACCCCGTGCTGTGGGTGGCCGGCGAGCACTCCGACTACATCCAGGACCGGCACGCCGAGCGGATGCGCTCCTACTTCCCGCGCACGCGCCTCGTCACCATCAAGGGCGCGGGCCACTGGGTGCACTCCGAGCAGCCCGAGGCGTTCGTGTCCGCGCTGCGGGTGTTCCTCGAGCTCTGAGTCAGGCGCTCCTGGCCTTCTTCTTGGCCTCTTGGTAGACGCGGATCGCCTCGTAGCGGTCGGCGGACCGGGCCTGCCGCTTCTTCGCCTCGGCCTCGCGGTTCTTGGGCTTGGCAGGCGTCACCAGGTGGTCGAGGAGGTGGCGCACCGACTGGGCGATCTCGTCGACGGCCTGGTTGAAGACCTCTTCGTTGGCCTTGGACGGCTTGTTGGAGCCGGAGATCTTGCGCACGAACTGCAGCGCCGCGTCCTGGCACTCGTCGTCCGTCGCCGCCGGCTCCAGGTTGTTCAGCGGGATGATGTTCCGGCACATGCCTCAACTCTAGATCGGCCCGCAGACGCCGTCACGACGTCGAACGGGTGGGGCCGTCCGGAGACGACCCCACCCGCGGGCCGTGCTACTTGCCGGCCTGGACGTCGTGCATCGAGTAGTCGAACGCGAAGCCGCCGTCGAGAGGCTCACCCTGCTCGCTGAACGCGGTCACGTTGTCGTAGACGCAGAGCTGCACGAGTACCGTGCCCTTGTGCAGGTTCGGCACTGCGGCCGGGAAGCCCGGCTGCTTCTTCAGGATGATGTTCTGCGTGTGGGTCTTGCCGTCGCAGACCAGCGCGTTCGGTCCGGCGTCGGACTTCCAGTTCGTGCTGTAGAAGGTGTTCGCCCACTGGCTGGACGTGTGATTCGTCGCGTTGACCTGCGGACCCTGCTTGACGCCGACGTACAGGTGGGAGACCGAGCCTGGGCTGCTGGAGCAGCTGTAGGTGACCTTCACGTTGGCGGCTCCGGGTCCGGCGACGAGGTGCCCGGCGACCTGGGCCGTGGGCTGAGGAGCCTCGGCTGCAGCGGGGCTGGTGCTCAGGGCGAAGGCGGCAGCGCAGGTCGCGGCGGCCACGCCGATCAGTCGTGTCTTCATGACTACTCCTAGGAGGGGGATGAGTCGTCACCCGATTGACGCGTATGTGGAGGGTCGCACGACGCAACCAACCCGCGCGGAGCTTTGGAGAAGTCCGTCGAGCGCTGCCGGACCCTCAGCCGACGTCGTCGGCCAGCCCGATGACGACCCCGGACGGTCCACGGAGGTAGCAGATCCGGATCGCGCCCTGGTAGTCGCCGACCCCGTCGAGCAGCTCGCCGCCGAGCGCCTGCAGACGCTCGATCGTGTCGTCGAGGTCGTGGACGGCGAACATCACCCGGTGGAAGCCGACGGTGTTGGGCACCGGCGGGCCGGGCCGCACCATGTCGGGGGAGTGGTACGTGCAGAGCTCGAGCCGCCCCGGGCCGTCGGGCAGCTTCATCATCGCGATCTCGCACGTCATGTCCCTGACGCCGACCGCGGTCTCCGCCCAGTCGCCCTCGACGACCATTCGCCCTTCCAGCTCCATCCCGAGCTCGGTGAAGAAGGCGATGGTCTCGTCGAGGTCCTCCACGACGATGCCGACGTTGTCCATGCGCTCGATTGCCATGACCCTGACGTTAATCGAGCGCATGGACGCGGTCAGTAGCTGAACGCCGTCGCGCCCTCGTCGCCGATCCACTCCCACATCGGCACCGTGCCGCCCACCGTCGCGTTCTCGAGGAACTGGTCGGGGTCGAGCGCACGGGCGTTGACGCAGATCGGGCAGGCGAGGAACGTGCCGCCGGCCGCCGCGTAGCGGGCGAACAGGTCGGGCAGCGGCGGGCAGCCCTCGCACGCCTGGCCCACCGCGACGCCGCGCTGCACGAGACGCACGGCGTCCTTGGTGAGGAACATCAGCGTCGGTCGGCCCTGCTCCGCCGCACCGACCGCGACCAGCATGGCCACCATGACCTTCTCGGGATCCTCCATGCCGGTGGTCAGGCTGACCACTGCCTTGCGTGATATCTCTGTCTCCTTCATCCGGGGCGGTGATGACGGAGACGCTATGAATCGGGGACCCTCGGTCGCGTCCGCGCGGACGCGTAGCTATTCGCTGTCGTTCATGGCCTGATGGCGGCTGACGCGTACGCGGTCAGGCGAGCACGCGGGCGACGGCGGCGGCCCGCGCGGTGCGGCCCTGCAGACCGAGCTTGAGGTAGACGTTCTGGAAGTGCCGCTCGACCGTGCGCACGCTCAGCGTGAGCCGCTCGGCGATCTCGGTGTTGTCGAGGCCCTCGGCAGCGAGCAGCAGGATCTCCCGCTCACGAGCCGACAGGTTCTCGACCGTCGTCCTCGGCTGGCCGTCGGCCAGGAAAGCGGTGACCTCGTCGCGGAACACCGGCCAGGCCGGCTCGTCGGCGAGCAGGATGTGGTTCCGCGACTGGAGCATGACGAGTCGTGCGTTCGGCAGCTGCGTCGCCAGCTTCGGCCCCCAGGTGGAGGCGACGCGGTCACCGTCGGCGTGCAGCACCAGCGTGGGCGTCGCGATCTCGGGAAGCAGCGGCGTCACGTCGGTCTGGTGCCGGGCGACACGGCTGCAGACGGCGTTCTCGGTGTTCGTGGACGTGCGCTGCAGCTCGTCCATCCACGTCATCTGCTCCTCCGTGGCGTCCGGGATGAACGACGTGGTGAAGACGCGGCGGAACGTGGAGTCGGGTCGCTGCCAGCCCGCACGGATCATCGCGAGGAAGGCGGTCTCGGCCTCGGGGTCGTCGTTCATGCCGGCGCCGGCCATCCCGCCGTAGAGGATCATCTGCGACACCCGCTCGGGGTGCGCGTGCGCGTAGGCAAGAGCGACGGGCGCGCCGCCGGACATGCCCATCAGCGCGAACCGGTCGAGGCCTGCGGCCTCCACCACGGTCTCGAGGTCGGCGACCCGACGCTCGAGGGAGAAGTCGTCAACCTCCCACTCCGACAGCCCGAACCCGCGCTCGTCGAAGCGGACGACCGTGGCCACGTCGCCGAGGGCGTCGAGGAAGTGCCGCCAGACCGGGCTCTCCCAGTCGTGCTGCAGGTGGCTGAGCCAGCACGACGCGATCAGCAGCGGCGGCCCCGATCCGTGCCGGGCCCAGGCGAGCCGCACGCCGTCGTCGGCGCGGCAGAACCGCGCCTCACGTGCCGCCTGCGGGGTGCCGCTCACCATCGCGACAGTGTAGAGCCGGCACGGCCGGATCCGCTGTCGCTCTGGGTGGCGACGCGGGCGGCGTCGCCCCCACTGCTCTGTGCTCAGAAGGTGCGAGCGGGCAGCGGCTTGATCAGCGGGTCGAGCAGCTTCGCGGACATCTCGACGGTGAGCACCTCGGTCGGGTCGAGCGGGATGATCTGTCGCGTGGACTCGTCGATCTCCCACACGTCCTCGCCGACGAGCCGGCCCTCGTCGTCGTACGGCCAGATCATGTGCTCGACGTTGCCGACGAGGTAGTGCGCGCCGGGGTCGACGGGCGCGCCGGCCTCGGCGAGCAGGGCGCCGGGGGTCTGCTGGTAGATCGTGGCGGTCGAGCAGATCATGTTGTCGCCGACGGCCAGCTTCTCGTCGCCAGCGTAGAACACGCACTGCGCGGTGCGGGCCCACTCGTCGTAGACCGCCTGCACGGCCTCGGCACCGTCGAGCACAGTGTTGATGCCGAAGACGTTGAAGTGGTAGACGGGGTGCTCGACCGTCATCTCCGGCGCGAAGATCTCCTGCCAACGGCCGGCCATCTCCAGGTAGCGGTGCCGGTTGTAGGCGTGCAGCAGCCACCGGTGCCGGGGGTTCTCGGTGGTCTCGATGAGCCGCTCGACGGCGGCGTTCGTCTGGGTGATGTCGAAACGGGTCATGACTCCACGGTGACGACGGGATGGGGTCTGAGTCTTGACTTCACACGACACGTTCTTGACTCTGGACGACATGGCGTTGATCCGTGGCACGTCGCTGCTGGGCTTTCGCGAGCTCGTCGACGACCTCGGCGGCGACAGTGACGCGCTGCTGCGGATGGCTCACCTCAGCCCCGACACGATCGGCGACCACGACAGCTTCATCAGCTACCGCAGCGTCGTCGCGGTGCTCGAGGCGGCGGCCACGGCGACCGGTGCGGGCGACCTCGGCCGGCGGCTCGCCGAGCGTCAGGGCCTGGAGATCCTCGGACCGCTCGGCGTCGCGGCCCGGACCGCGGCCACCGTGGGCGCCGCGCTGCAGTCGATCGAGCGGTACATGAACGTCTACAGCCCGGCGCTCGCCGTGGGAGTCCAGGCGGTCCCGGGCGAGTCGATGGCTCAGCTCACCTGGCGCCTGGTGGACGAGCGGCCACCGCCGCACCGCCAGGCGGCCGAGCTCGGGCTGGGCGTCTCGGTCCGGGTGTTCCAGCTGCTTGCCGGATCCGACTTCCACCCGGTCTCGGTACAGCTGCGGCACGAGCCGCTCGTCGACCCGGAGAGCTACGCGGAATACTTCGGCTGCCGTGTGGACTGCTCCGCCGACGTCTACGGCTTCCGGTTCCCCGCGTCCGTGCTGACCCGGCGGCTGAGCGCCGACGGCTCGGTGCACGCGGTCGTGCAGGACTACCTGAGCACGATCGCCGTCCCGGTCGAGACCGCGACGACGGACGCCGTGGTGCAGCTGATTCGCCGGATGCTCCCGACCGGGACGCTCGACCTCGACCTCGTCGCCGGCCATCTCGCGCAACATCGACGCACGCTCCAGCGCCAGCTCGCCGAGCAGGGCACGACGTTCGCCACGCTCGTCGACGAGGTGCGTCGCGAGGAGGCGCTGCGGCGGCTCCAGGAGACGGACATGTCGTTCGGTCAGCTGTCCGGGCTCCTCGGGTTCAGCGAGCAGAGCGCGTTCACCCGCGCGTGCCGTCGCTGGTTCGACGCGCCGCCGAAGGAGGTTCGTGCGGCACGCGGCTCTGGCTGACGAGGATCCCTCGCGGCCGGTCGACAGCTGCACTGCCTCGTCGCGACGTGCTCATGGCCTTCGCCCGAGAACCCTTGCCAAGCCTGTGTGGGCCGTGTCACACTCAGCCGACCGAGCGAGCGCTCGGTCGGACTGAAAGGGCAACGAAATGTCGGTGGATACCACTCGCGTTGCGGTCGACCACGATGCTGCGCGCGTATTCGTTGACTGGCTTCGGGACTTCGCTGCGGCGATGGAGTCGGGATCCGTCACGGAGGCCACGGCAACGCTGACGAAGGAGTGCTGGTGGCGGGACCTGTTGGCCCTGTCGTGGGACCTCGGGACGTATCACGGCTCGGAGCGCATCACGTCGCTGCTCGACGTCCACGTGCGGCAAGCTCGGCCAACCCGCTTTGAGCTCGATGCTGGATTCGAGCCGCACCCGATCGAGGGCGGAGTCGAAGGTGTCTTCACCTTTGAGACCACCACGGCATGGTGCCGAGGAGTGGCACGGCTGACCCAGGTCGACGGTGGCTGGCGGGCGTCCACCGTGATGACCGGCATGGAGGACGTGAAGGGTCACGAGCGCGCGCTCGGCAGCCGGCGTCCGATCGGGCCCCGGCACGTGGAGGGGGCGAGATCGACGCACAACTGGAAGGACCAGCGTCTCGTCGACGTGAGCTTCGCGGATCGCGAACCGGACGTGGTCGTGATCGGTGCCGGGCAGGGTGGGTTGGCCGTCGCAGCCAACCTCACCCTCATGGGTCTGGACACCTTGGTGCTCGAGAAGAGCGAGCGGGTGGGTGACGGCTGGCGCAAGCGGTACCACTCTCTGGTCCTGCACGACCCGGTCTGGGCCGACCACCTCCCCTACCTGCCGTTCCCGGACTCATGGCCGATCTACTCCGCGAAGGACAAGATCGCCGACTGGTTCGAGTTCTACGCCGAGGCGATGGAGCTCAACGTTTGGACCGAGGCGGACATGTTCGACAGCTCGTACGACGCCGGGGACGGCCGCTGGACCCTTCGGATCCGCACTCCGCACGGCGAGCGGGTGGTGCGCCCCCAGGACGTGATCCTGGCAACCGGTGCGGCAGCTGAGGTGAACCTTCCCGAGGTGCCGGGCCGTGATCGATTCGCAGGCGTCACCTACCACTCCAGCGCCCACACGTCGGGCGCAGACTGGAGCGGCAAGAAGGTGGTCGTCATCGGCGCCGGCAACAGCGCGCACGACATCGTCCAGGACCTCTTCGAGTCGGGCGCCGACGTCACGCTGGTGCAGCGCTCGTCCACGTACATCATGAGCCAGGAGTTCGGGATCCCGGCGCTCTTCGGCGCCAACTTCGTCGAGGGCGGCCCGCCGACCGAGTACGCCGATCTGATGGCGAGCGCCACCCCGTGGCCGTTGGTGCTGGAGTACGCCGTCGAGGGAACCAAGGCGACCGCCGCGCTCGATGCCGACCTGCTGGCCTCCCTGGATGCCGTCGGGTTCCGGCGCAACGACGGGCCGGACGGCACCGGCCTCATGGGGTACGCGTTGGCTCGTGGCGGTGGCTACTACATCGATGTCGGCTGCTCGCGGCTGATCGCCGAGCGCAAGGTCAGCTTGGTCCAGGGTGCCGGTCTGGCGGAGTTCACCGACGCAGGAGTGCGCCTGACGGACGGCCGCGAGATCGATGCGGACCTCGTCGTGCTCGCGACCGGGTACAAGAACATGCGCGAGACCGCGAGGCGGCTGTTCGGTGACGAGGTCGCCGACCGTTGTCCGCCTGTCCTGGGCATCGACGAGGACGGCGAGATCAGTGGCCTGTACCGGCGCACCGGGGCGCCCGGCTTCTGGTTCATGGCCGGCCCGCTCGCGTGGGTGCGCATCTACTCCAAGCATCTCGCCCTGCAGATCACTGCCCGACAGAAGGGAGTCGTGCCCCGTTGAACACCGGCCCGTTCGCGGGCAGCGGCGGCGCGGCGCTCTGGCGTCATCCGTCGTCAACACTCAGCTCGTAGGAAATAGGTGAAGGAGCAAGCGATGTCCCAGACCAAGAGGTGGCGCGTGGCGCTGAAGATCCTCGCGATCGGTGCCGGCGCAAGCCTGGTGCTGTCGGCCTGTGGGGGAAGCTCGGGGGATGACAAGAGCGGGGGCGGCGACAAGAAGCTGGTGTACTTCATGGCGCCGAACACCACGCCGACGCGATACATCGAGCAGGACGGTCCCGACTTCAAGGCGGCCATCCAGAAGCTCGATGGCGACGTCGAGGTGAAGTTCGTCAACGCCGCGGGCGACTCTGCCACGCAGCTGTCGCAGGCGAACGCCGCGATCGCTGCCGGTGCGGATGCGCTGGTCGTGGTCGCCGCAGATCCGAACACCAGCGAGGGCCTGCTGAACGCGGCCAAGGCCGCGAAGGTCCCCGTCATCGGCTACGAGAACCCACCGCTGAAGGGTGAGATGTACGCGCAGGTCATCTTCGATCCGGACGCCGTCGGCGTGCTGCAGGGTGACTACTTCGCCTCGCAGGTCAAGAGCGGGGCACTCGGTGACACCCCGGTCAAGATCGCTCGTCTCTACGGCAACAAGGGCGACGTCTACACCACTCAGATGCTCAAGGGTCAGGACAGTGCGCTCAAGCCCCTCATCGACGACGGCTCCATCGAGGTCGTCTGCGAGGACTACGTGAAGGACTGGGCGCCCGACAACGCTCAGAAGGCGGCTGACCAGTGCCTGACGAAGACGCAGGGCAAGGTCGATGCGTTCCTCGGCTTCTACGACGGCATCACGGCAGGTGTCATCGCCGCTCTCAAGAGCAAGGACGCGAAGATCCCTGTCTACGGCGGCCAGAATCCGGAGCTGACCGGCCTGCAGTACATGCTCACCGGCGACCAGCAGGACAACGTGCTCAAGGCGTTCTCCGTCGAGGCCGAGGCGGCCGCGAAGATCACCCTGGCTGCCATCGCGGGCGACAAGCCGCCGGCCGACCTGGTGAAGGACGTGGTCGACAACGGCGGCGCCCAGGTGCCGACCGCCAAGCTTCCGTCGACGTTGATCCACCTGGAGAAGGGCAAGGATCCCGGTGACGCCGTCCAGACCGCCGTCGATCTCGGCATCTTCACCTGGAAGCAGATCTGCACCGGCCCGGCGAAGGACACGCCGACCTGCAAGGAGAAGGTCGGGTAGTCCGGCCGATCTGCCTCGATCGGCGGGGCGGTCGTACCTCCACGGCCGCCCCGCCATCACCCCGACCAAAGGACCTCACATGCCTCCCGCCGTGCCACCATCGGCCGACAGCGCGACGACGACCCCATTCCTCCAGATCTCCGGTGTGTCCAAGCATTTCGGCGGCGTCCGGGCCCTCCACGAGGTCGATCTCGACCTGCGACGGGGAGAGGTGATCGCTCTCGTGGGTGACAACGGTGCTGGCAAGTCGACGCTCGTGAACGTCGTCTCAGGCGTCCAGCGCCCCGACAGTGGCGTCCTGCACGTCAACGGTGTCGAGGTGCGACTGGATTCGCCCCGCGCCGCCGCGGCGGTCGGAATCCACACCGTCTACCAGGACCTTTCGCTGTGCGACAACCTGGACGCCGTCAAGAACCTCTTCCTCGGCCTGGAAGAGACGGATCCCTGGTGGAGGGGGCGGACATTGCGTCGGCGTGCCATGGAGCGCCGAGCGCGCGAGGTCCTGGACAGCATGTCCGTGCGACTGCGGTCCTTCACGGCGCCCGTCGGGGGCATGTCCGGTGGGCAGCGGCAAGGAATCGCCATCTGCCGGGCGCTGGTCTCCGATCCGAGCCTCGTGTTGCTCGACGAGCCCACGGCAGCGTTGGGGGTCTCGCAACGCGCTGAGGTGCTCGATCTGATCCTGCGACTGAAGGAGGACAACCGAGGCGTCCTGGTGATCTCTCACGACCTCAAGGACGTCCAGCACGTGGCCGATCGCGTGGTGGTCCTTCGGCTCGGGTCGAAGGTTGCGGAGTTCTCCCGCGGCGACTACACGTCCAGCGACCTCGTCGCTGCGATCACCGGCGCACACGAGGGTGTCGCATGAGCACCCAGATCGGCCGCACTGACGGCGCGCCAGCCTGGTCGCGGCTCGCGGGGATCTTCGAGGACCGTCTCAGCAACATTCCGGTCCTGATGGTTCTCGGGGCGATCTGGCTTTTCTTCTACACGCGCAACGAGGCATTTCTCAGCTCGCAGAACATCACCAACTTGATCCTTCAGATCGCCACCACCGCGATGCTCGCCCTGGGCATCGTGTTCGTCCTTCTCGTCGGCGAGATCGACCTGTCGTCGGCGATCCTGTCGGGCGTCTGCGCGACGGTCGTGGCGAACTATGCCGTCACGTCGGGATGGAACATCTATCTGGCCTTGGCGGCGGGCATCGCACTCGGCATGATCGCCATGGTGATCCAAGCCGTGATCGTGGTCTTCGGAGTGCCGTCCCTGATCGTCACGCTGGGCGGCATGGTGGTGTTCCAGGGCTTGCTGCTCGTCGTCCTGCCGCCGGAGTTCACCGTCAGCGTCGGCGGAACGGACTATGCCGAGATCGCGAGCGCGGACGTTCCGACGACAGTCGCCTACCTCGTGGCCGGAGTCGTCTGGGTCGGCTACACGATCAGCCGGTGGATCCATGCCCGAGGCTCGTCGAACGACCGGATCTGGGCCGGTGTCCTGTCGCTGGTCATCGGTGTGGCCGTGTTCGGCGGTGTGACGGTCCTGTCCAGGGCCGACGGTCTCCCGCTGCCAGTCGTCATCCTCGGTGCCATGCTGATCGTCGCCGCGTACGTCACGACGCGCACCCGGTATGGCATCCATCTCTATGCGGTCGGCGGTGACCGGGACGCGGCCAGGCGGGCGGGAATCCCGGTGAGTCGCATGATCATCTACTCGTTCGCGATCCTGGGGTTCTGCGCAGCGATCGCGGGCGTGGTCGACGCGGCGAGGCTTCTGAGTGTGTCGAACTCGTCAGGCGGAGGACCCCTGATGCTGAATGCGATCGCGGCAGCGGTCGTGGGTGGCACCAGCCTGTTCGGCGGGCGAGGATCGGTCTGGTCCGCTCTCCTCGGCGCGCTGGTGATCGGATCGATCAGCAATGGTGTGCAGCTCCTCGGATACTCGCCTGAGGTTCAGAACTTCGCCACAGGTGGGGTGCTCGTGGTGGCCGTCGCCATGGATGTCGTGATCACCCGGGGCTCGCTGTGGCCCCGGCGAGCGTGACGAGCAGGGGGCGGCCATGGTCGAGAACGTGATCACGGACCTGAGTCGGAGCGTGATGGAGGAACCGGTCGAGCCGTCCTGGGTGCCGACGCCACAGCAGATCGAGAACGCTCGGATCGTCGCGTTCGCACGGTGGTTGATCGACCACGGTGTCGCGTCGTTCCAGGACGTCACGGACTTCCACGAGATTCAGGACTGGGCTGCGTCGCACCCGGACGCATTCTGGGAGGCAGTCGCGCGATACTTCGAGGTCCGCTTCCATCGTGAGCCCGACGCCGTGTGGGACGGCGCGCCGATGCCGGACACCGGATGGTTCCCGGGCGGCACGCTGAACTTCGCCGAGCACCTGCTGCGTGGCCCTGATCCTGATCGTGACGCCGTCGTCATGGTGCTTGAGGACGGCGCCACCACCTCCATCTCGCACGGGGAGCTTCGCCGCCGGGTCCTGGCCCTGGCGTCCCGGCTCCGTGCCCTAGGCGTCGAGACCGGCGACCGAGTGGTGGCCTACCTCCCGAACTCGATTGAAGGCGTCATCGCGTTCATGGCGACCGCGTGGATCGGCGCCACCTGGTCGCAGGCCGGCTTGGACCTGACCGCTCGGGCGGCCGCGGACCGGTTGTCCCAGCTGGAGCCGAAGGTGCTGATCTGTGGTGGCGGCTACTTCTTCAAGGGCGTCGTTCACGACCAACGCCATGAAGTGCGTCTTCTCCGTGAGCTGCTGCCGACGGTGCGACACACCATCACGGTGTCGACCGCCGGTCTGTCCCTCCCGGTCGACGGCGACTTCTCCATGACGTGGGACGAGGCTGTCGACGGCGTCGGGAATGTCGACGTGGTGCCGGTGGCTTTCGACCACCCCTTGTGGGTGTTGTTCACGTCAGGCACCACGGGGAAGCCGAAGGGCATCGTCCACGGTCATGGGGGTGCCCTGCTGGAACAGTTCGCGTCCCCGGGGTTCCACCTCGATCTTCGGTCCGACGACATCTTCTTCTGGTACACCAGCCCGAACTGGATGATGTGGAACGCGCAGGTGTGTGGCCTGTTGCACGGGGCCACGATCGTGCTCTACGACGGGAACCCGATCGAGCCCTCAGCCGCTCGGCTGTGGCAGATCGCTGCCGACCTGGGCGTCACGGTGTTCGGGACGAGTCCCGGCTACCTCCGGGCGTCGGAACAGGCGGGTTGCGAGCCCGGCCGTGACCTCGATCTCTCGCAGATGCGGATGATCGGCGTCACGGGTTCGATCCTGCCCTCGGCGGCCAACCGCTGGATCCGCGACCACGTCAGTGAGAGTGTCCAGGTCGGCTCGACCAGCGGTGGCACCGACATCGTCGGCATCTTCGTCTCGAGCAACCCGATCCTGCCGGTCTACGACGGGGAGATCAGTGGTCCGGCCCTCGGGGTCGCGCTGGAGGTGTGGGGTGATGACGGACGCCCGGTTCCGCCGGGCGTGAGTGGCGAGATGGTGATCACGCAGCCGATGCCGTCGATGCCGATCGGGTTCTGGAACGACCCCGACGGCTCTACCTACCGAGACACCTACTTCGCCGAGTTCCCGGGAGTGTGGCGACACGGCGACTCGATCACGCTGACCGACCGGGGCACGATCATCATCCACGGTAGGTCAGACGCGACGCTGAACCGCAACGGGATCCGCCTCGGCAGTGCCGAGATCTACGAGGCCGTCGAGTCCTTGCCTGAGGTCCTCGACTCGCTGGTGGTCGGGGTCGAGGGTGCCGACGGCGGCTACTGGATGCCGCTGTTCGTCGTCGTGAC
Organism: Aeromicrobium terrae; assembly: GCF_008039565.1. Lineage (GTDB taxonomy): Bacteria > Actinomycetota > Actinomycetes > Propionibacteriales > Nocardioidaceae > Aeromicrobium > Aeromicrobium terrae. Next base: position 258,336 of record NZ_VDUX01000003.1, on the reverse strand, counting down.
TGGTGATCGAGACGCCGTCGACGAGGCCGAGATCGATCGGCGGGTCAGGGATCGGTTGCGCGAACACACCTCTCCGCGACACGTTCCGGACGAGGTCATCGTGGCGCCGATCCTGCCGCACACCAAGACCGGGAAGAAGCTCGAGGTCCCGGTCAAGCGTCTCCTGGCAGGCCAACGAACCGGCGAGGTGATCAGCGCGGCCGCCGTCGATGATCCTGCGGCGCTGGACTGGATCGTGAACTTCGCGAGCGAGCGTGCGGCCTCGGCCGGTCAGGACGACGTCGAACCGACCGACGACTACCGGACGTGGCGGGTCTACTCGGAGCAGCGCATCTCCCGCATCCTCTCCGCTGCACTCGACACGTTCGCGGAGAAGGGGTTCCACGGCACCTCGATCAGGCAGCTCGCTGAGCGCTGTGGCCTTTCGGTGCCCGGCTTGTATCACCACTACAAGTCGAAGGAGGACATCCTCTTCGACCTCATGATGGTCGTGGTCGACGAGCTCATCGAGCGGAGCCGGTTCGCAGTAGCCGAGGCGGGCGACGACGTGGCCGGGCAGTTCGACCTGCTCGTGGAGTCGCTGCTCCGGTTCCACATGTACCGGCAGAAGGGCGCCATGCTGTCGGCGAACGAGCTGCGTAACCTCTCCGCCGATCATCGTGCTCGCTACGTGGCGCGCAAGGAGGAGCTGAACCGGATGCTGGATGTCGTCATCTCCGACGGCGTGGCCGCCGGCCTGTTCCAGACTCCCTACCCGATCGATGCGAGCCGGGCCATCACCTCGCTCTGTCTGGGCGTGGCCAGCTGGTATCACTCGGACGGCGAGCTGCCCGAGGATGTCTTCCTGGCGCGGTATCTCGCCGTTGCGCGGTCGATCGTGCAGCCGGAACCTGACCGACGAGCATGAGGCCAGCTCGCTGATCGACGGGTCCACTGAGCGTCTCGCAGAGAACCCGTGGGTCTTGGAGGCGGCCGGGCGGGATCAGGCGAGCAGGAGCTCGAGCGCCCGGCGCACCACCTGAGCTCGCGGCAGGTCGGGGTTCGACGAGGCGATGAAGTAGCCGCCGACCATCAGCGCGTAGACCTGGAGGGCGCGGGCCTCGGCGTCCTCGTCGTCGGCGCTGAACTCCAAGAACTGGGAACGCATGTACGCCATGCGGCGGTCGTCGATGCCGCGCAGCCGCTTGGCCACGGCCTTGTCGCGACGCGACCAGTCGCGGATCGCGAGCTCGACGCCAAGGCCGTCGGTCGACCGTGTTGACGCCTGCGCCATCCGGAACAGCTCTCGCAGGCGGTCTCGCGGCGCACCGCCGTGGCTGTCGATTTCGGCGATGACATCCTCGACGACCGTCTTCTCCCAGGTGTCGAGCATGCGCTCGATGAACGCCGCGCGGTTGGCGAAGTGCCAGTAGAAGCCGCCCTTGGAGACGCCGAGGTCGGCGGCGATCGGCTCGATCCGCACGGCGTCGGGACCACCGCGGGCGAGCGCGCGCAGGCCGGCACTGATCCACGCCTCGGCGGGAGTTTTCACTGTCGCCATGTGACCTAATCTATACGCCACCGTATTGACGCGCGCTCGATGCGGCGGCAACATGAACATACGACAGCGTATGGATGGAGCAGGACGATGCGAGTACCGAACCGGGTCCACCTCGACCGGCCGTGGCGCATCCACGAGATCGTCCGCGACTTCACGCTCGAGGACGTCTGGGTGCTGCCGGAGATCACCGGGACCATCGACGACTTCGACCGGGCCGTTGCGCTGGCAACCTCGGGCGACCCGGCGCACGCGAACAACCGCGCTGCGCGCTTCCTCTGGCAGGCGCGCGACCTGCTCGGCCGGTGGTTCAACCTGGGGGAGATCTCCGACGACGTCGGGCTGAGCGGCGATCCGATCCCGGGAACGTCGGAGACCAGCCTGGTCGGCCGACTGCCGGCGGACCTGCGCGGCACGGCCGACGACGTGCGGTTCGCGAGCGTCCCGTTCGTCCCGCTGTACAAGATCGAGGACGAGCTGGCCGCCGAGGTGTCGAACAAGACCGTGCACGGCGTCATGCACCTCGGCTGGGCGCGCCGGGAGGACGGGACGTACCAGGGGCAGATGGCCGTCTACGTCAAGCCGCGGGGACTGTTCGAGGAGGCGTACATGGCGTTCATCAAGCCGTTCCGGTACCTCGTGGTCTATCCGGCGCTGGAGATGCAGCTCGCGCGGACCTGGGCTGCTCAGCGCGGCTAGGCCCGGAGCACCTTCTCCATCGGGCGGCCCTTGGCGAGCTCGTCGACGAGCTTGTCGAGGTAGCGGATCCTCTGCATCAGGGGATCCTCGATCTCCTCGACGCGCACGCCGCACACCGTCCCGGTGATCAGGGAGACGTTCGGGTTGAGCTGCGCCTGGTCGAAGAACTCCTCGAACGTGGTGCCGTCGTCGAGGTGTCGCTGGAGTGCGGGCCCGTCGAAGCCGGTCAGCCACTCGATGACCTCGTCGAGCTCGGCCTTCGTGCGCCCCTTCTTCTCCACCTTCGTCACGTAGTGCGGGTACACGGACGCGACGCTCACGGTGTAGATGCGGTGCATGCCGGGAGTGTAGGTCGACCCGGTGCGGCTGCGGGCCCCGACAGTGGTTGAGTGGCCCCATGACCGACGCACGCGCACCCGAGCACGTCGTCGTGGTGGGCGCCGGCATGGTCGGGCTCGCCACGGCCTGGTTCCTGCAGGAGCAGGGCGTGCGCGTCACGGTGGTCGACCGTGAGGGCGTCGCGGCGGGGTCGTCGTGGGGCAACGCGGGCTGGCTCGCGCCGGCTCTCACGCTGCCGCTGCCGGACCCCGCGATCCTGGGCATGGGCGTGAAGGCCGTGATCAACCCGTCGTCGCCGGTCTACGTCCCGGTCACCACGAACCGCCAGCTGCTGACGTTCCTCGCCGACTTCGCGCGGCACTGCACGCCGAAGAAGTGGCGGGCCGCGATGGCGGTCTTCGCCGAGGCCAATCGCAGCGCGCTCGACGCGTTCGACGAGCTCACCCTGGGCGGTGTCGACGCGTCGACGCTCCCGGCCGACCCGTTCGTCGCGGCCTTCCTGTCCGAGAGCGACCGCGACGGCCTGGTGCAGGAGTTCGAGCACGTCGCCGAGGTGGGCGGCCGCACCGAGTACGAGCTCGTCGACGGGGCGGCGTTGCGCGAGATCGAGCCCGCACTGTCGGAGCAGGTGACGCACGGCGTGCTGCTGCGCGGCCAGCGGTTCATCAACCCGGGCCGGTTCGTCAACGCGCTCGCCGAGGCGGTCCAGGCGCGCGGCGGGACAATGCAGACCGCGACGGAGGTCGTCTCCGTCGAGCAGGCCGGGTCCGGCGTGCGCGTCACACCGCTGCACGGCGACGTGATCGAGGCCGACGCCGTCGTCGTCGCGACCGGCACCTGGCTCGGCCGGCTGGCCCGCCCGCACGGCGTGAAGACGATCGTGCAGGCCGGCCGCGGCTACAGCTTCTTCGTGCGGCCGGAGTCGCCGCCATCCAACCCGGTGTACTTCCCGAGCCAGCGTGTGGCCTGCACGCCCATCCATGACGCCGACGGAAACCCTGGTCTCCGCGTCGCCGGGATGATGGAGTTCCGCCGGCCGAAGGCGCCGCCCGACCCGCGCCGCATCCGCGCGATCGTCGACGCCGCAGCCCCGCTGCTGCGTGGCGTCGACTGGGACGCCCGCACGAACGAGTGGGTCGGCTCCCGCCCGTGCACGGCCGACGGCCTGCCACTCGTCGGCGCGACCAAGACGCCCGGTGTCTACGTCGCCGGTGGTCACGGCATGTGGGGCATCGCGCTCGGCCCGCTCACCGGCCGGCTGCTCGCGGAGCGGGTAGCCCGCGGCTCGTCGGAGCGGCTGCTCGACAGCTTCGACCCGCTGCGCTGAGTCAGTCGGCCGAGCGGGTCGGCGCGAGGACGAGTGCTTGCCGGCGCTGGTGCACCGTGAGGTAGCGGAGGCCGTCCGGGCCGGCGGTGAACGCGCGCAGCGACCGGCGAGGCAGCCACAGCAGCTGGCCGGGCCTGAGCTCGACGGTGCCGAGCTCGGTGGCGAGCGTGCCGCGGCCGGCGAGGACGTGGACGAGGACGTCCAGATCAGGCCCCGCGTGGGCGTCGATCACCTGGTTCGGCGGGACGACGATCAGGTTGGAGTCGAGGTCGCGGTCCTTCGCCTCGAGTCGCCACGCGGCTCCGGCGGCGTCGGCGACCGTCGGGTCGGCGGCGATCGCGGTGGTGTCGACGAGCACGCGCGGCAGGGGAGTGCTGGCGAGCTTGGTGATCCGGATCCGCCAGTCGCGGGGCTCCCGGTTGAGGTAGGCCCAGTCGTAGCTGCCGGCGTGGTCGGCCTCGAGCTCGTCGTGAAGATGCTGCGGGTCGTGGTCGTTGACCAGCACGAACGAGTCGCCGACCGTGAGAGCGGCGTAGGCGGCGAAGATCGTCGGGTGCTTGTCCGGCTTGCGCATGCCGCGGACGTCGACCTCCTGGGTCCCGGGTTCGTTCGTCGTCTGCGTCATCGCGCGCCTCCTATTTATACAAGTCCAATTTGTGTAAACTGTAGGCCATGAGCCGACGCGACGAGATCCTGGTCCTGCTGCGCGACCACGAGGCGCCGATGAGCATCGCGGAGATCGCCGACGCGCTCGGCACGCACGTGAACACGGTGCGCTTCCACCTGGACACGCTGGTCGAGGACGGCCGCGTGGCGCAGGTGGCACCGGAGCGTCGCGGCCCGGGACGGCCACCGCAGCTGTTCGCCGCAGTGAGGGCGATGGACCCGACCGGGCCGCGGCACTACCGGATGCTGGCCGAGGTGCTGGCCGCCGGACTCGCCTCGGAGAAGAGCCCGCGACGCCGGGCGGTGGAGGCCGGACGGGCCTGGGGACGTGGCGTGGTGCCAGGGAAGGGCCAGCCCGTCGCGCAGCTCGTCGACGTCCTTGAGGACCTCGACTTCGCGCCCCAGCTGCTCGAGGGCGAGGGCCTGCCCGTGATCGGGCTGCGGCACTGCCCGTTCCTGGAGCTCGTGGACGATCGCGCGGACGTCGTCTGCCCCGTCCACCTCGGGCTGATGCGCGGCGTGCTGGAGGCGCTGGACGCCGACGTCACGGTCGAGCGGCTCGTGCCGTTCGCCCAGCCGGACCTGTGCACGGCGCACCTCGCGGCGGTCGGGTCATGACGCCCGAGGTCGTGTTGTTGACGGAGCTCGCCGAGACGCAGGTCGACGCGGCTCGCGCTGCGACGTCGGGCCGGGCGGCCCGGACGATCCACGGCGGCGCCGACGTCGCGCTGCGCCAGACCGTGCTGGCCCTGGCTGCCGGGCACGCGCTCGGCGAGCACGGCAGTCCCGGCGAGGCGACGTTGCAGGTGCTGCGCGGACGGGTGCTCCTGACCGCGGGCTCCGACCAGTGGGAGGTCAGCGCCGGAGGCCACGTCGCGATCCCTCGGATGCGGCACGACCTCGAGGCACTGGAGGACTCCGCCGTGCTCCTGACCGTCGCGACGGTCCCGGGCTGATCAGCCGACGGCCTCGCACACCCAGCCGTCGGGCGTCGACCCGGACTCGACGAACTGCGCGAGCACCTGGGCCTCTTCCGACGTGAGATCGCCGGCGCTGCGCGGGTAGACGATCGGCTCCTCCTTGCGGTTGTGCTGATCGAGGATCAGCTGGAGCTCCTCGCACCGGACCTGCAGTGCGTCCACGTCCTGCGCCGCAAGCAGGGAGTCGAGGTGGTCCATGAGCCGCCACAGGAGACCGTGCTCCTTGGCCATCACGAGCAGGGGCATCGACATCCCTGCGTGACGGATCGGCGGGAAGAGGAGCGTCTCCTCGAGGTAGATGTGGCGCCGGAGCGCGGCCATGGCGCCCACCAGCGGGTCGGGCTCGACCGAGCCGGCGGCGAGGCTGCGGACGAACGCCTCGATCCCGGCATCGATCTCGCGATGCTCCTGGGTCAGAACTTCAGCCAGGTCGATGGTCTTCATGCGGACACCTCCGTGTCAGGTTGCGAGAAAGGAGCCGAGCACCACGGCGGCGATGCTGAGCAGGCCGAGGGCGGCGCGCAGGAGCCCGGCGGTCCGGCCGCCGTGGGCCACTCGCGCCTGCAGCGAGGCGTCGGCCGGGGAGTCCAGCAGGCGCTGGCGCAGCCGGGTCATCCGGCGCGCCTGTGCGACGGCCATCATGAGGCCGCCCACCAGGGCGACGAGCACGGCGACCAGCGCCGCGTAGGTTCCGTCCGCGTCGACTTCGCGGGTGAGCACCGCACCGGTGGCCAGGGCGACGGCGAGGGCCGGGACGCCCACCCAGACGTAGAGCCGGCCGAGGGAACGGAAGAACGCGACGCGGGACGCTGTGTCGAGGGTCGAGGTGGCGGCGCGACCCACGACCGCGATGGCGACGTAGCCGCCGATCCAGATGCTGGTCGCCAGGATGAACACGGCGAGCACGATCGCCTCGGTGGTGTCCGGCATGACACCAGTTTATACGAGTGAGGCTTGGAGAAAATCTGCGGTCAGTAGGGCACGCGGCTGGCGTCGGCGTGCCAGGCGGCGAACGGGTCGCCGCTCCGGGGGTGGTCGCGGTGCTCGAGCGTGTCGGCCCACGCCTCCGGCTTTGCCGTCAGGGCTCGGTGGAAGCGCGCGTCGTCGAAGCCCGCCGCCGCGGCGTCCTCACGCGTGGCCGCGAAGACCACGTGGTCGACCCGCGCCCACAGCGAGGCGGCCAGGCAGAGCGGGCACGGCTCGCACGACGCGTAGAGGACGGCGCCGGTGAGCGCGAACTCGCCGGTCCGGCGGCACGCGTCGCGGATGGCCACGACCTCCGCGTGGGCGGTGGGGTCGAGCGTCGCGGTGACCCGGTTGGTGCCCTCGCCGATCACCTCGCCGTCGCGGACCACTACCGCGCCGAACGGACCGCCCTGGTCGCTGACGTTCTTCACCGCCAGATCGATCGCCTGCCCGAGCCAGTCGTCGATGGTCATCGGTCCAGCCAAGCACACGCTTCCAGGTCAGCCGGACAGCAGCGCGGAGTAGCGGTCCAGGTAGAGCGGCCAACCACCGTCGCCCGCGACGCCGTCGGCGACGCTCTGCCAGCCGGGGCCGTGCCGGTCGAGGTTCCGGTGCTCCAGCTCGACGCGGGTGCGGTCGGGGCCGTCCGCGACGAAGGTCACCTCGACCTCACTGGAGTTCTCGACATTCGGCTCGACGGTCCACTGCGGGCCGATGTCCCAGCTGAACACCACACGGTGCGGCGGGTCGAACGCGAGGATCCGGGCCCAGCGGCACTCGGTGCCGTCCTCGGCGCGGTCGAGGATGTGGCCGCCGACCCGCGGCTCGAAGACCGTCTCGGCGATCGGCGACGCCATGATGTTGTGCTCCTTCGGCTTGAAGTCGCCGAAGCGCTCGGTGAAGACGTCGAAGGCCCTCTCCGGTGGTGCGTCGACGACGATCTGTCGGCGCACCACAGGGGCGGACGTGGTCTCGGTCATGAGTCCTCCTGAGTAGTCGTGTCGTCCTCGACGACGTCCTGGTAGCCGGACAGAGCCCGTTGCCAGAAGGTGTCGAGCTGGTCGCGCAGCGCGCTCACGCCGGCGGGATTGAGGCGATACACGCGGCGGGTCCCGTCGGCCCGGTCGGACACCAGGCCGGCGTCCTTGAGCACCTTGAGGTGCTGGGAGACGGCGGGGCGGCTGACCGGGAGATGGTCGGCGAGCTCCCCGACCGCGAGTGCTTGCGTGGCCAGGCGCTCGACGATGGCCCGGCGGGTGGGGTCACCCAGCAGGTCCCACGGTGATACGCTTTCGTTAGTTGCCACGAACCGTAAGTTACGACTTACGGAGTCGCTCGTCAACCGTTCCGCCGAGAGTGAACGGTGGGATTCACCGGCGGCGCCGCGTGGTTCCATGACGCATGGAGCCCGACGTCCCGGCTGACGACGAGGCGCTGGACGCGTACTCGCAGGTGATCACCCGCGTCGCGGCGGCGGTCGCGCCGAGCGTCGCGAGCCTGTCGGTGCGCACCGCGCGGTCCCGGGGTGCGGGGAGCGCGAGCGTCGTGGGCGAGGACGGGCTGATGCTCACCAGTGCCCACGTGGTCAGGCACGCGTCCGAGGTGCTGGCCGAGTTCGCCGACGGTCGCGAGACGGTGGCCGACGTGATCGGGGCCGACCCCCTGTCCGACCTCGCGGTGCTGCGCGCCCGCGGCGACGTCCCCCCGCCCGTCCCGTACGGCGACGCCGGGACCCTGCAGGTCGGTCAGATCGTCGTCGCGCTCGGCAACCCGCACGGACTGGCCGGCAGCGTCACCGCCGGCATCGTGTCCGCGCTCGGTCGGTCGCTGCCGACGAGCAACGGTCGCGTCGTCGACGAGGTCATCCAGACCGACGCCGCGCTCAACCCCGGCAACAGCGGAGGAGCGCTCGCCGACAGCCGCGGCCACCTCGTCGGCGTCAACACCGCCGTCGCGGGTGTCGGCCTCGGGCTGGCCGTGCCGATCAACCCCACGACGCGGACGATCATCGACGCCCTGACCCGGAACGGCAGGGTGCGGCGCGCATGGCTGGGCGTCGCCGGGTCGCAGCGACCGCTGCCCGCCGACGTCGCGGAGCGGTTCCGCCAACGCACCGGTCTCTACGTCGCCGAGCTCGTGAAGGGCAGCCCGGCGGCGTCGTCCGGCCTGCGTCGGGGCGACCTCATCGTCGCGGCCGCCGGCGAGCCGGTCCGGTCCGCGACCGAGCTGCAGCGCTTCATGGTCGAGGAGGCCATCGGCCAGCGCGTCGAGATCACGGTGCTGCGCAACGGCGCCCTCGTCGACGTCGTCGCCGTCCCCCGAGAACTCGACGAGCGCGTCTGACGGAGTGATAATGACCTCGAACCTGAGGCCCGAGGTCTGCCGGTTACGCACCGCCCGCTCGGGCCTCCTCATGCCGACCCGTCTCCGGCGTCGAGGCGGCAAACGTCGGTGCACACCTCGCTCGCAGCCCTACGGTGTCTGCATGTTTCGACGACCCCGGTTCGACGACGGCCAGCTGTCGTCGCAGGCCGAGCTCGGACTCGAGCCTGAGCGAATCGACGAGCTTCGGAGCTCGGTGGCGACGTTCCCGGACTGGCCGGACCTGGGTTCGGCTCCGGCGGTCTCGTCGAGCGATTGGCTCGCCGCGCGGTTCGCCATCCGCGGTCTGCCCATGCGGTCGAGGTCGCTGCGCCCGGCAGAGGAAGCCCTGGCTCCTGTCCTCTCGGCCGTGGGCGCGCTCGGAGTCGCCCCGAGCCTCGTCGAAGTCGCTCGCCTCGTGCACTTCGGCATGAGCGCGACGGGTTCGTACGTCGTCTTCGCTCATCGCGGGGATCGCAGGGTGAGGTTCACCATCACCTGGACGCCTCGGCTGGTCGGGCCGGAGGGGTAGTCGTTCAGAACGGGGGCCACGGGACGGCGGGCATGTCGCCCTCGGGTCCCGGGAAGCGGCGCTCGGTGAGCAGGCGGTCGCAGCGCGCGACGAGGGCGTCGAGCTCGGGCGGGCTGAGCAGGTCGGCCACCGCCGCGGTGAGCTCGTTGTCCAGGGCCGCCCGGACGCGCTCGACACCGGCGAGCTCGTCGTCGCTGAGCTCCTGGCCGAGCCAGCCCCACAGGACGGTGCGCAGCTTGGGCTCGTCGTGGAACGTCAGCCCGTGGTCGACGCCGTGCCGGTGACCGCCGGGCATCTCGAGCACGTGGCCGCCCTTGCGGTCGGCGTTGTTGACCACGACGTCGAACACGGCCATGCGGCGCAGGGCCGGGGAGTCCTCGTGGACGAGCGACACCGGGCGCTGCTCGCCGTCGAGACCGTCGAAGACGTGCAGCAGGCCCTCGGGCACCTCACCGGCCGCCACCACCGTGACAGCCTCCTGCGCCGGGTCGGGCTCCTTCCAGAGCTGTACCATGCCGACGCCGTGTGGGCCGTCGCGCAGCCAGGTGCGCGGCGCGACGTCCCAGCCGAACGCCTCCGACACCAGGTACGACGCCACCTCCCGCAGCGCGAGCGTGCCGTCGGGGAAGTCCCACAGCGGGCGCTCCCCGGCGACCGGCTTGTAGACGACGCGGACGTCGCCGATGGTGCCGACGAAGGTGGCGTTGGACGCCGGGACGATCCGGCCGGTCAGCTCGAGCTCCCCGGCCAGGTCGACCTCGACCGTCACTGGAACCCTTCGGGCAACGTGCAGACGTGGCCGTCGGCGTCCATGGGCTGCTCGCACAACGGGCAGATGGGACGGCCGGCCAGCACGACGTCGCGCGTGCGCCGGGTGAACGCCCGAGCGCTGCCGACGGGGATCCGCACGACGAGGACCTCCTCCGGCTCGATCTCGACGAGCTCGGACTCGTCCGCGTCGTCGGGGAGGTCGACGAGCGGGAACGCCTCGATGACGATCTGCGCGGTGGACGGGTCCCAGCCCAGCCCCATCGCGCCGGCGCGGAACTGCTCCTCGACTGGCTGCTCGAGCGGGTCGTTGTCGATCAGGCCGTCGGGCGCCGTGGCGGGGATGCTGAACGGGTTGCCGTCCTCGGTCATCAGGTCGTCGAGGATCTCCTCGATCCGATCGGCGAGGAGGGCGGACTGCTGCTTCTCCAGCGCGACGCTCACCAGCTCCGAACCCATGCGGGCCTGGAGGTAGAACGTGCGCTCCCCGGGCTCGCCGACCGTGCCGACGACGAACCGGTCCGGCCAGTCGAATCCGTGGACGACGGTGCTCATGTCGTCAATCCTAGGAGGCGTCTCCACCACCGACACGGGCGTCGGACTCCTCCGGCTTCGACGCCAGCCAGCCGAGGTCGCCCTCGGCCGTGTTGACGGCGATCACGGCGGGCCGTTGCGTCCCGTGTCGGACGACCGACGCCGATCCGGGATGGACGTCGAGACGCTGGAACAGGTCGAGATGCATGCCGAGCGCGTCGGCCAGGACGGACTTGATCGGGTCGCCATGGCTGACCAGGGCCCAGACCGCGCTCGTGCCGTGCTCGGCCTCGAACGCCGCGTCGAGCCGGCGGACCGCGGCCACCGTCCGGTGCTGCATCTCGGCGAGCGACTCGCCCCCGGGGAACCGCGCGGACGACGGCTGCGTCTGCACCAGGGTCCAGAGGTCCTGCTTGGCGAGGTCCTTGATCTCCTGGCCCTCCCACTCGCCGTAGTCGCACTCGATGACGTCGGGCTCGGTCATCAGCTCGAGCCCGCCCTCCTGGCGCTCGAGGATCGCGCGCGCGGTGAGACGGCAGCGCTCCAGCGGACTCGACACGACGCCGACGAGCGGGATCGCGGCGAGCCGCTCGGCCACGCGCGCGGCCTGCTGCTCCCCGGTCTCGTCGAGCGTGATGCCCGTGGCCCGGCCGGCCAGCACCCCGCTGGTGTTCGCGGTCGAGCGTCCGTGCCGGACGAGGATGACGGTGGCCATGTGCTGAGACTAGTCAGCGCGTCCGAGGCGGTTGTCGTGGGAAACTCTCGCCGTGACCCGACGCATCGTCCTGCTCGCCGTGGCACTCGTCGCCCCGCTCCTGGTGACCGTCCCGGCCTCCGCCGCTCCCGACCCGATCCTCTGGCTCTGCCGGCCCGGCCTGGCCGACAACCCGTGCGAGATCGGCCTCGACACCACGTACCAGCACGCCGACGGGACGTCGGAGGTGAGCACGCTGCCGCGGCCCGCCGAGGACGAGCGCCCGGTCGACTGCTTCTTCGTCTATCCGACGGTCTCCAACGACCCGTTCCTCAACGCCCGCCGTCGGGCGACGCCGGAGGTGCGGTCGATCGCGAAGTACCAAGCGGCCCGGTTCTCCAGCCAGTGCCGGATGTTCGCGCCGGTCTACCGGCAGATGACCCTCGCTGGTCTTCCCGGCGGCGTGATCGGCACCGACCGGCTCGCCTACCGCGACGTGCTCAACGCCTGGAACGACTACCTGGCCCACGACAACCACGGCCGTGGCGTCGTGCTCATCGGTCACTCGCAGGGATCGATCATGCTACGCAAGCTGATCCAGCAGGAGATCGACCCGAACCCGGCGGTGCGCGACCAGCTCGTCGGTGCCCTGCTGCTCGGCGGCAACGTGCTGACCGCCAAGGGCAGCACCACCGGTGGCGACTTCGCGAACATCCCGATCTGCACGGAGCAGGGTCAGGTCGGCTGCGTCGTGGCCTACTCGACCTACGCGTCCGACCCGGTGATCCCGTTCTTCGGCAACGCGCAGATCGACCTCCTGACGCCCCTGGTGAAGATCAAGCGCGGCCCGGCGCCGCGCGAGGTCGCCTGCACCGACCCTGCCGTCATCAGCGGCGACCACCGCGAGTTCGGCGTCACCGTCCCGAGCGAGCCGTTCGCGCCCGGGCCGATCAGCATCGGCATCGCCTACAGCGTGAAGCTCAAGGTGCCGAAGGCCGACACGACGTGGGTGAGCCCGCCGGACCGCTACCAGGGCGCGTGCAAGACCATCCGCGGTACGCACGTCTTCCGCTACGACCCGGTGGGTCCGCAGTCGCGCCGCCCGCTGGAGTTCCCGCCGACGTGGGGCACGCACCTGTTCGACGTCAATCTCGGCCTGGAGAAGCTGGTCAGCATCGTGCACCAGCAGGCCGAGGGCTGGACGGCGCAGCACGGGTGATGCATCACCTCCGACAGCCGGCCGACGGCCCGCCGCTCGTGCTGCTGCACGGCGTCGGGCACCACGCGCAGGCCTGGCTGCCGGTGATGGAGCGGCTCGACGACTTCGACATCTACTCCTGCGACTCGCCCGGCTTCGGGAGGTCTGAGCGCTTGCCCGAGAGCGTCGAGCCGACGATCGGTGCCTACGCCGACGCGTTCGAGGCCTTCTTCGCCGAGCAGGGGCTCGACCGTCCGCACGTGGCCGGGAACTCGATGGGCGGCGCGATCGTGCTGGAGCTGGCCCGTCGTGGGGCGGTCCGCTCCGCGACGGCGATCTCGCCGGCCGGGTTCTGGACGCCGGCTGAGCGCCGCTACACCCAGACCGTCCTCGGCGCGCTCGCCCACACGCCGCGTCGGATCCAGTCGAGCGTGATCACGGCGGCCCTCACCCGTCCCGGCCTGTTCGCGCTCCGGGTGATGGTGAAGCGACCTGCCTCGATCCCTGCGGACGACGTCCGGGCCATGTTCCGCGACGCGTTCGCCGCGCCGGCGTTCGCCGCGGCGCTCAAGGCCTTCGACGGCTACACCTTCGTCGACGGCCACGAGCTGGACGACGCGCGAGTCACCGTCGCCTGGGGCGACGCGGACCGCATCCTCCCGTTCAAGCGGCAGGCGCCGCGGGCCCGCGCCGCGCTGAAGCAGGCCCGGCACGTCACGCTCGACGCAGGTCACCTGCCGTACCACGACTGCCCGGACGTGGTCGCCGACGTCATCCGCACGACGGCGACCGCGAGCTGATCAGCCGGAGACGGACACCTCGTACTCGAGGGTGATCGCGTCGCCGCCGGGCACGCCGAGCTCCATGCGCCACTTCGTGCCGTGCACGAACGTGCCACCGAGCAGCGGAACCGTGCCGCAGAACATCACGGCGTCCCCGGTGGGCTGCTCGCCGCGCTCGGTCAGCATGCCGATGAGGTCGTCGGGCCGGAGCATCGCGGACAGCTGACCCTCCTGGTACAGCTCGCCGTCGACCCACGAGCGGACGGCGATGTCGTCCCACCGGGCCACGGCGTCGTCGAGCGGCAGCACGCTGCTGCCGATGGGCTTCGGTGCGGCGGCCTTCGAGTCGGCGACGCTCTCGGTCTCGAGCTCGCGGTCGGTGTGGTCGCTGCCGATGCCGAGGTAGCGCTGCCCGCCGCACCAGACCACGATCGGTTCGACCTCGCCGGACGTCTGCGCGCCGGCCACCGTGATGGCGCTGTCGGTCGTGATGAGCGACGCGTCGAGGGGGTAGAACATCGGCACGGCCGGCGGGGGAGCGACGCCGATCGCGGCGAGCTCGTCGATGTGGGCGCGGACGGCAGCCTGGTCGCGGGCCGTGTAGCCGGCCACGACGAGCCGGGGGTCGGTCAGCGTCAGGGTCTCCTGGCTGCCGGCGACGGTGAGCGTGGTCATGCGAGGTCCTCTCGGGCGAAGGTGCTGGTGGTCCGGAGCCGACGGTCGTCGAGCACCGGGAACTCGATGCGGGTGGCGTCCACGACGTCCAGGTCGACGTCGACGACGACCACCTCTTCGTCGGACCCGGCCTCGGCGAGCACGCGGCCCCACGGGTCGATGACCGCGCTGTGGCCGGCGAGCTCGACGTCGCCCTGACGACCCGCCGCGTTGCACGCGATCAGCACGACCTGGTCCTCGACGGCTCGGGCGCGCGTGAACAGCTGCCAGTGCTCCAGGCGCGGGGCCGGCCAGGCGGCGGGCACGATGACGATCCGCGCGCCCTGGTCGACGAGGTGGCGGTAGAGCTCGGGGAACCGGAGGTCGTAGCAGGTGGTCATGCCGACGGTGCCGAGGTCCGTCTCCGCGACGGTCGCGTCGTCGCCGGGGCTGAGCAGCTTCGACTCCAACGACTGGTAGCCGAAGACGTGCACCTTCCGGTACGTCAGCGTGAGCTCGCCGTCCGGCCCGATGAGCAGGGCGGTGTTGTGCAGCCGGCCGGTCTCGTCGCGCTCGAGCACGCTGCCGGCAGCCAGGTGGATGCCGAGGTCACTGGCCCAGCCGCGCAGCGTCTCGACGAGCGGGCCGGTCATCGGCTGTGCCAGCTCGTCGTAGCCGTCGAACGCGAAGTAGCCGGTGGCCCAGAGCTCGGGCAGCACGACCAGGTCGGGCGCGTCGAGCCCGGACACGAGCGAGCCGACGCGCTCGACCCGCTCCTGCCAGGGCTCGTCGAGCGGGCTCTCCACCTGCACCAGCGCTGTCCTCATCGGTTCTCCTTCGTGGTGGGGTCGTCGACCCGGACGTGCACGCTCTTCAGCTGCAGGTAGCCGAGCAGCTCCTCGCGGGACTCCTCCCGGCCGAGGCCGCTGTCCTTCCAGCCGCCGAACGGGGTGCCCCAGTAGTGGGTGGTGCTGTCGTTCACCCAGACGTAGCCGGACTCGACGGCGTCGGCCGTGCGAATCGCCTCGGACACGTCGCGCGTCCAGATGCTCGCGGTGAGGCCGTGGTCGACGGCGTTGACGCGACGGAGCATGTCGTCGCGGTCGTTCCAGCGGAAGCCGGCGATGACCGGACCGAACACCTCGTCCGTGGCGAGCGGGGCCTGGTCGTCGACGTCGGTGAACACGGTCGGGGCGACGAAGAAGCCGCGGTCGGGCACGCGCCGGTCGTCGAGGCCGCCCGTGACGAGCTTCGCGGACGTGGACGCCTCGTCGATGAACCCGCGGACGCGCTCGGCGTGCTGGGCGGAGATCACCGGGCCCATGTCGGCGGCGCGGTCGTACGCAGCACCGAGGGTCAACGCCTCGAGCTCCTGGCGGAGTGCGTCGACGAAGACGTCGTGGACCTCGTCGTGGAGGAAGAGTCGCGACGTGGAGCCGCAGGACTGGCCGGCGTTGGCCCGCAGGTTCATCGCCTTGACGACCTCGTGGGCGACGCGCGGGACGTCGACGTCGGGGAAGACGATCATCGCGTTCTTGCCGCCGAGCTCGAGCGACACCGAGCGGACGGCGTCCTCGGCCGCGCGGCGCTGGATGAGGCGTCCGGTCGCGGCGCTGCCGGTGAAGCCGATGCGCCGCACGTTGGAATGGGTGACCAGGGCGTCGCCGGTCCGGCCGTCACCGGTGAGGACGGAGAAGACGCCGGGCGGGAAGACGCCGCGCACGAGGTCGGCGAGCAGCAGCGCCGACATCGGCGTCTGGTCCGCGGCCTTCACGACGACGGTGTTGCCCGCGACCAGCGCGGCGAGGCTGCCCTTGACCGCGAACAGGAACGGGTGGTTGTAGGCGACGATCTTGGCGACGACCCCGAACGGGCGGTACCGCGTGTAGTGGAGGACGTCCGGGTCCGGGAGCACCTCGCCGCGCAGGGTCTCGGCCACGCCGCGCCAGCCGCGCAGCGCGCGGACCGCACCGGCGACGTCGCCGAGCATCCGCTCCACCGGCAGCCCGGCGTCGATCGCGTCCACGAGGGCGATCTCCTCGGCGTGCTCCTCGATGACGTCGGCCAGCCGCTCGAGGCAGGTCGCGCGCGCCTGCACGGGCAGTGCGGCCCACGCCGGCTGAGCCTCGCGCGCTGCCGCGACCACGGCGTCGACGTCCGCGGGTCCGGCTACGGCGTAGCGTGCGAAGGGTGACCCGGTGGACGGGTCCACGGTCTCGCGGACCTCCCCGGACCGGGCGGGGGACCAGTCGTCCCCGACGAGCAGCGCCGGCTCGCGATCAGCCAGGGACCGCATCACGGCGGCCGCACCTTGGTCTGCCAGGGACATTCGACAAATCCTTGATCTTAAGTATGGTACTTGCGTTAACTAAATCACATTCGACCGAGGAGTTCCACGTGCGTCTCGCCGTTCCAGACCTGATCTCCAACTCGTACTTCCCCGCCGTCGCGGCGGTGGAGCTCGGGACGCTGCGCGACGAGGGACTGGACGTCACCCTCGAGCTGCGGTTCCCCGTCACCGACGCCGCCGGCGCGCTGCGCGACGGCGAGATCGACCTCCTCGCGGGTGCCGCGCACGCTCCGCTCTACGACGCCCGCGGCTGGACGGACACCGTGCTCCTCGCCGCGCTCGCGCAGCACATGTACTGGTTCCTCGTCGTCCCGGCGGACTCCGAGCTCGAGCCGGGGACCTGGTCGTCGCTGCGCGACCTCCGCATCGGGGCGGCCCCCGGGCCCGACGACGGGCTGCGCCGCCTGTTCGCCCTCTCCGGCATCGACGTGGAGGAGCGGGGCATCGACATCGCCCCGGTGCCCGGCACCGACTCCGACTCCGTCTCGTTCGGCGTCACGGCCGCCGACGCCCTCGCGCACGGGCGCATCGACGCGTTCTGGGCCAACGGCATGGGCGCGGAGGTGGCCGTCCAGCGTGGCGTCGGCAAGGTGATCCTCGACGCGCGTCGTGGCGAGCAGGAACCGGCGCTGACCACGTTCCCGGCCCTGATGACCACGCGGAAGCTGGCCGAGGAGCAGCCCGACGTCGCCGCGGCGGCGGTACGAGCCCTCGTGCGCGCACAGGACGCCCTGCGCGAGGACCCGTCGCTCGCGACGAAGGTGGCCACCGGGCTGTTCCCGGACATGGAGACCGGACTCATCGCGGGGATCATCGAGCGCGACCTGCCGTTCTACGAGCCCGCCATCTCACCCGCCGCTCTCGCCGGCCTCCGCGACTTCGCGGAGTGGGCCGGCCTGCCGGGGGCCGGCACCGACCTCGACACCGCCGTGGCCACCCCGGCCACCCAACCCTGAACGCACAGCCCTGACCCCACGCACCTGAGGAGCAGCACCATGGCCAAGCCCGAGCTGGAGTTCCGTCCCGTCGACACCGTCGAGTTCACCCCGTGCGAAGGCGTGGTGCCCGAGCTGACCGAGCGCATCCTGGCTCGCGACGGCGACGGGGGAGTGGCGACCCGCATCCTGCGGTTCGAGCCCGGGACCGACACGACGCCCAACGGCGTCCAGGTCCACGACTTCTGGGAGGAGGTCTACGTCCTCGAGGGGTCGCTCCACGACACCCGGTTGGACGAGACCTTCGTGGCCGGCAGCTTCGCCTGCCGGCCGCCCGGCATGGAGCACGGCCCGTGGACCTCGGAGGACGGCTGTCTCACGTTCGAGGTCCGCTACAAGGCCTGATCTCCCCTCTCTGATCAGGGGTTTTGAAGAAAGTTCGGCTGATGTGTTGTCCATCACAGGCGAACCCGTTACGGTACCGATCATTCACTCAAATCATCAACTTCAGTTAACTAATTACCAGGAGCCCCCCATGAAGACGAGAGCACTCTCCAGCCTCGCCACCGCGGTCGCCGTGATGGCGGCACTCGCGCTCAGCGCGTGCGGCTCGGGATCCGGCAGTGGCGGCGACGACAAGACCTGGGTCGTCGGCCGCATGCCGTGCACGAGCGACTGCGGCTTCCTGCGCATGTCGGAGGAGAAGGACTTCTACGAGAAGCAGGGCGTCAAGGTCAAGTTCGTCGAGCTGAAGAGTGCGGAGCAGGTGTACCCCGCCCTGGCCGCCGGTGAGGTCGACGCCATCGAGCAGAGCCCGGGCGGCCTGTACCTCGCCGAGGCGCGGGGCGGTCTCGGCGCCAAGGTGATCGGCTCGTCCATGGCGGGCATGCCGTTCGCGATCTTCGCCCAGGGCAAGTACAAGAGCATCAAGGACCTCAAGGGCAAGCCGATCGGCATCTCGTCGCCGGCCGGGCTCCCGGCGCTCGTCGCGCAGCTGATGCTGTCCGACGCGGGCGTCGACTGGAAGGACATCAAGCCGGTGAACGCGGGCGGCAACCCCGACCGGTACCGCGCGGTGAAGGCCGGCACCGTGGCCGCCACGGCCGACGCGACGGACTTCGTGCCGAAGGCGGAGAAGGACGGCCTCAACGTGCTGGCCCTCTCGGCGGACGTCATCCCGGACTACCCGCGGTACATGATCATCGCCCGCAACGACAGCCTGAAGAACAAGGGCGACCTGGCCACCCGATACATGGCCGGTCTGATCGAGGGCCTGCGCTACGCCTACGACCACCCGGACGAGGCCGCTGCGATCTCGGCCAAGGCCGCCAAGGTCTCGCCGGACGACCCGATGGTCACCTACACGCAGGACCTGATCATCCAGAAGAAGCTCGTCGACCCGGACGGCGGCGTGGACATGCCGAAGCTCGAGTACCTGGAGAAGATCCTCCGCGAGTCCGGCCAGCTCAAGAAGCCGGTCGACGTGAAGTCGCTCGTGGACGACCAGTACCAGCAGGCGGCTCTGAAGCGTCTGGAGAAGTGACATGACCACCAGCACGCTCGACAGTGAACCCATGACCACACCAGCAGACGGTGGCCGCCGGCCCCGCGTCGTCATCGACGAGGTGTCGAAGCGGTTCACCATCACCGAGCGGAAGTCGACGTCGACGGTCCAGGCACTCGACCGGGTGTCCCTGGAGGTCGAGGACGGCGAGATCGTCGCCCTCACCGGCCTGAGCGGCTGCGGCAAGACGACGCTCCTGCGCATCATCATGGGCCTGGAGAAGGCGTCCAGCGGCACCGTCACGGTGGGCGACAAGGTCGTCACCGGCTGCGGGTACGACCGGGGGCTGGTCTTCCAGCACGCCGAGCTGTTCCCGTGGCGCACGGCGCTGCAGAACGTCGAGTTCGGCCTCGAGGTGAAGGGGGTCCCGGCGGACGAGCGCCGCCGGATCGCCACGGAGAAGCTCGAGCTCGTCGGCCTGGGCAACGCGATGGACCGTCGTCCCGACCAGCTGTCCGGAGGCATGAAGCAGCGCGTCGGCCTGGCCCGCGCGCTCAGCATCGAGCCCGAGGTCCTGCTGATGGACGAGCCGTTCGGCGCCCTCGACGCGCAGACGCGGGAGGGCCTCCAGATGGAGGTCCTCCGCATCCACCGCGAGACCGGCAAGACGATCGTCTTCGTCACGCACGACCTCGACGAGGCCGTCCTGCTGGCCGACCGGGTCGTGCTGATGGCCCCCAACCCGGGCCGTGTCGACACGATCTTCGACATCCCGATCAAGGGCCCGCGCGAGGACTTCTTCGCCATCCGCGGCCTCGACGAGTTCGCCCACACCCGCTACGCGATCTGGAGCCGGCTGATGGCCGGCGTCCACGGGGACGCGCCCCGTGAGGAGGAGCGATGAGCATCGCCAGCAGCACCGCGACGACCGCGGAGACCGCCGAGGCCGGACGGGGCTTCTGGCGCCGCTTCCTGTGGAACCGGCGCTACACGTTCGTGACGATCGCGTCGCTGGTCGTCCTCATGCTCGCGTGGGAGTTCTTCGGCCGGCGGATGGACCCGATCTTCGCGTCCTACCCGACCGACATCGCCAAGACGTTCAAGGCGGAGGTGCAGGACGGGACGCTGCAGACAGCGCTGTTCGACAGCCTCAAGCCGCTGGCGCTCGGCTACCTGATCGCCGCGCTGGGCGGCATCCCGCTCGGACTGGTGCTCGGCCGCTACCGCATCGTCGAGGCCGCGTTCGGCGTCTACATCACCGCCGGATACGCGATGCCGATGGTGGCGTTCATCCCGCTGCTCATCCTGTGGTTCGGCCTGGGCTTCTCGGTGAAGGTCGCCGTCGTGGTCGTGATGACCGTGTTCCCGATCGTCATCAGCACGTGGGCGGGGGTGAACTCCGTCCCGAAGTCGCTGGTGGAGGTGGGCAAGTCCTTCATGGCCAGCGAGGCCGCGGTGATGCGCAAGATCATCCTGCCGTCGACGGTCCCGCACATCATGACGGGCCTGCGCCTGGGCATCGGCCGAGCCGTCATCGGCATCGTCATCGCCGAGTTCTTCACGTCCATCGGCGGTCTCGGCGGCCTGATCATCAACGCCGGCCAGCAGTTCGACACGTCGGCCCTGTTCGTCCCGGTGGTCGTGCTCATGGCGCTCGGCGTCGGCCTGACGCGCGGCGTCGGCTGGCTCGAGTCCCGCGTGGCGCCCTGGTACGCCGGCGTGAGCGGCGGGAGGGACCCGGAGTGACGGTGGTCCAGAACGCCGACGTCGCCACGCCGACCGATCTGCTCTCCGAGCACGAGCGGGAGGTCCTGGCGGCGGCCGGCTACGGACAGCGGGCGGGCTTCGGCGCGTCCCCGGTGCTCCTCGTCGTCGACGTGAACCACAACTTCTGCGGCGACCAGCCCGCGCCGATCCTCGAGTCGGTGCAGACCTGGCGCAACAGCTGTGGCGAGCACGCGTGGGAGGCGCTGCCGCACCTGCGGCGGGTCATCGACGCCGCGCGGCGGTCCGGCATCCCGGTGATCTACACGACCGGTCAGGACCCGCGGCCCGACGGGCTCGACTCCGGCCGGTGGGCCGACAAGAACCGCCGGCGCGGCGAGGACACCGGCGCCCACCGTGGCGTGGGGAACCGGATCATGCCGCAGATTGCGCCCACCGAGGCCGACATCGTGATCGCCAAGCCCAAGCCGAGCGCGTTCTTCGCGACGCAGCTGGCGAGCCTGCTCGTCGAGCTGGGCGCGGACACCGTTCTGGTCTGCGGATCCACGACGAGCGGCTGCGTGCGCGCGACCGTGCTCGACGGGTTCTCGCTGAACTACCGCATGGGCGTCATCGCCGAGTGCACGTTCGACCGGATCCAGCTGTCGCACCGCGTCAACCTGCTCGACATGGACCAGAAGTACGCCGACGTCGTGAGCCTGCAGGAGTCGCTCGCGTACCTGGAGGAGCTGCGATGACCCACGTGATCGTCGTCGGTGGCGGTCCCGTGGGGACCGTCGCGGCGCTGGACGCCGCGCGCAGCGGATTCGACGTCACCATCGTCGAGGCCGCGACCGAGGTGCAGGACGACCCCCGCGCCTCGACCCTGCACCCGCCGACGCTGGAGATGCTCGACGACCTCGGGCTGCTCGACGAGGTCCTGCGGCTCGGCCTGACCGCCCGGTACTTCGACTTCTGGGACAAGCCGAACCGCAGCCTCGTCGCCCGGCTGGACCACGAGGTCCTGCGCGACGAGACCCGCTTCCCGTTCGTGGTGCAGACCGAGCAGCACAAGATCGCCCGGCTCGGCCTCGACCGCCTGGAAGCGCTGCCGAACGTCGACGTCCGGCTCGGCACCCGCGTCACCGGCGTGGAGCAGTCGGCCGGCACCGCCACGGTGCACGCCGAGGGCCCGGGCGGACCGGTCGACCTCGCCGGCGACTGGGTCATCGGCTGCGACGGCGCGCGAAGCACGGTGCGCAAGTCGATGGACATCGAGTTCGAGGGCTACACGTGGGACGAGCGGTTCGTCGTCCTGACCACGCTCTTCGACTTCGCCGAGGCGATGGACTGCAGCTACCGCGCGTACTTCGCCGACCCGGTGGAGTGGTCGAACCTGTTCAAGGTGGCGGGCGACGACCTCAAGGGTCGCTGGCGCGTCGTGTTTCCTGCCCGTCCAGGGGAGTCCGACGAGGAGGCGCTCAGCGACGAGTCCGTGCGCCGCCGCATGGAGGCCGTCTGGCCCGGTGCGTCGGCCGGCGAGGTCGTGCACGGGAAGCTCTACCGGGTGCACCAGCGGGTGGCGCAGAAGTTCCGCGTCGGCCGCGTGCTGCTCTCCGGCGACGCCGCCCACGTCAACAACCCGATCGGCGGCCTCGGCCTGAACTGCGGCATCCACGACGCCGTCGAGCTCATGGAGGCGCTCCGGGCGCACGAGGGCGGCGCGTCCACCGACGTCCTCGACGCCTACGAGACGCGCCGCCGCGACCTGAACATCCGCTACGTGCAGGAGCAGACCGTCGGCAACAAGCGACGCCTCGAGGAGACCGACCCGGAGCTGCGGGCGCAGCGCCTGGACGAGCTCCGCGAGATCGCCGCGGACGAGGAGTCCCAGCGCAGGTTCCTGCGCCGGACGTCGCTCCTGGAGAGCGTGCGGGAGCCGCACGTCACCGGATGACGAGCACCACCACGCGGCCGGTCGGCGTCCCCGCCCTCGCCGGCTACCTTGCCCTTGCCATGGGCGTCGGGCCGCTCGCGCACTACTCGTTGAGCGCGCTGGGGCCGCTGGTCGTCGACGACCTCGACCTCTCGGCGACGCAGTTCGGTGAGCTCTGGCTGGTCGCGTTCGGCGCCGCCGCGGTGGGCACGCCCGTCGCCGGACGGCTCACCGACCGGCTCGGCCCGCGCCGGATGCTGCAGTGGACGTTCATCACGGCCGGCGCGGCCATCGTGACCGTGGGGCTGAGCGGCTCGCTGTTCACGCTGCTGGTCGGCGTCACGCTCGCCGGTCTCGCCGTGGCCATCTCCAACCCGTCCACGAACCTCGCGGTCGCGCGCGGCGTCGACCGCGGGAACCAGGGCGTCGTCATCGGGGCCAAGCAGTCCGGGGTGCAGGGGAGCCAGGTGCTCGCCGGACTCGCGCTGCCCGGCCTCGCCGTCGCGTTGGGCTGGCGGCCCGCCGTTCTGGTCTGCGTCGTCCTCGCCGTCCTGGGTCTGATGGCCACCGCGTGGGTGGTCGGGCCGGAGGCTCCTCCGTCCGCCACGTCGGAGCGCGGCCCCGCCCGGATCGACGCCGCCGTCTGGTGGCTCACCGCCTACGCGTTCGTCGTCGGCGCCGTCATCCAGGCCGTCAACGTCTACCTGCCGCTGTTCGCGCACGACTCGATCGGCCTGCCCGTCGGTCAGGCCGGCCTGGTGGCCGCGGTCCTCGGCGGCACCGGCGTCGCCGCCCGGCTCGGCTGGGGTCGCGTCATCGACCGTGTCGAGGACGTGCCGCTCCTGCTCATGGGCCTGGCACTGCTCGCCGGGCTCGGCATCGCCTGCTGCGGTGTCGCAGCACCCGGCCCCGACGTCCTGATGTGGCTCGGCGCCGTCGCATTCGGCTTCAGCGCCCTCGCGGCGAACGCCGTGATCATGTCGTCGGTGGTCCGGTCCGCGGACGCGGGCTCCGTCGGCCGTGCCACGGGCCGCGCCGCACTCGGGCTCTACCTGGGCTTCATGGTCGGCCCGATCACGTTCGGCGTGGTCGTCGACTCCGCGTCGGGCTATGCCGGCGCCTGGTCCTACGCGGGCGCGCTCACAGCGCTGCTCGTCGTCATCACCGGCTGCTGGTCCGTCCAGCGCCGGCGCACCACCGAGGCCGCGCACCCGGACGCGGCCCTGACCTCGAAGGGAACGTCCTCATGAGTGCCGTGCTGCTCGCCGTCCTGCGTCCGGAGCCGTCCGACGTGCCGGACTTCTACTCCTGGTACGAGGCCGAGCACGTGACCGGCCGCCTGGGCGTGCCCGGCTTCACCGACGCGCACCGGTACCGGACCGAGGACGACCCCGACCGCGGCATCCTCGTCTACGAGCTCGACGACCTGGACGTCCTCACCACGCCCAAGTACAAGGAGCTGCAGGCGGCCACCGCCGAGGCCACCCAGACGCGGATGGGCGGGCTCCGGCAGTTCGTCCGGGTCACCGGCGAGGTCGTGCAGGAGCACGGCGAGGCCGCCGGCCCGGCGCCCCTGCTGTTCGTCGTCGCGTTCACGACGCCCGCGGAGGACATGGCCGAGCTGGACGCCTGGTACGAGAGCGAGCACGTCCCCGGCCTGCTCAAGGCCGACGCGTGGCTCGGCGTGCGGCTCATCGACGTGTCGGACTCCAACACGGGGTGGACGCGCGTCGCGTTGCACCGGCTGGCCGACGAGTCGGCGCTGTCGTCGCCGGAGCGGAAGGCCGCCGTGGACACCCCGGGCCGCGAGCGGCTCGCGGAGAAGGCCTGGTTCAACGAGAGCACCCGGTTCGTCGCCGGCGGCGTCCCCCGGTTCGACGACGCACGGGAGGCGCTCCATGGCTGAGCGCGACCCGAACACCGAGCGGGGCGCGCCGAACTCGCTGGAAACCGGCGTGTCGCCCGCCGAGCGGAGGAAGATGTCCACTGCACACACCGTCCGCAGGGCTCGGAGAGTAGGTAGGCCAGTGGGAACACTGTCCCGGCACCAGGGTGAGGACGTCGGTCCCGGCGTCTCCGCCACGATCGCCGCGCTCCACGGCGGTGCCGGACGCACCCGCGACGAGCAGGACGCCTACTTCGAGGGCGTCGCCCGCGCGCGCTACATCATCCGCCGCACGTTCCGGATCTTCGACGAGGTCGCCCGCCAGGCCGACCTCGAGCCGCTGCAGCACCAGGCGCTGATCCAGATCGTCGGCGGGGGAGTGACCGAGGGGCCGCTGGCGGTGAGTCGCATCGCCGACCGGCTGGACGTCACGTCGGCCTTCGCGTCGCGCCTGGTCCAGGAGCTCGAGCACAAGGGGCTCGTCCAGCGGCGGGCGTCGGAGAAGGACCGCCGCGTGATCCTCGTGGACGCCACGGACGAGGGCCGTGGGGTCCTGCTCCGGGTGTCGGAGGGACTGCGCCGCCACGTCGGGTACTTCCACTCCCAGCTGACCGAGGAGGACCGCGCCGCGGCCCTCACCGTCATGGCCTTCTACGTCGGCGTGCCGCTCGTGGAGTCCGACGTGGACGCCGTCATCAGCCTGGTCCGCTCCGCCGTCGACGCCGACCGGGGCTAGCGCACCCATCAATCCCCCGCATGGGGTTGACGTGCTGCCGCTAATTATTTAACTTAAGTCACATATCTTAGTGATCCATCCCACAAGGAGCCCATCGTGCAACCACCTCAGGAGACCGAGGTCCTCATCGTCGGAGCGGGCGCCGGAGGCCTGATCCTCGCTCTCAGCCTTCACGAGATCGGGGTGAGCTGCCGCGTCTACGACGCCGTGCCGGAGCTCAAGGCCGTCGGCGTCGGCATCAACCTGCTGCCGCACGCCGTCCGCGAGCTCGACGAGCTCGACCTGGTGCCGGCCCTCGACCAGGTCGGCATCCGCACCAAGGACGCGTCGTACTACAACCGCTTCGGCCAGCACATCTTCACCGAGCCGGCGGGGGAGGCGGCCGGCTACCCGTGGCCGCAGTTCTCGCTGCACCGCGGCGACATGCAGATGGTCTTCCTGGACGCCGTCCGCGAGCGGCTCGGTCAGGACAGCGTGGTCACCGGCCACCGTCTCGTCGACGTCGACCTGCACGACGACGCGGTGACGGCGCACTTCGTCGATCCGCAGGGCAACGAGCTGCCGTCCGTCCGCGCCTCGATGCTGATCGGCGCCGACGGCATCAAGTCCGTGCTGCGCTCGACGTTCTACCCCGACGAGGGCGACCCGATCTACTCCGGCCTGACGATCTGGCGCGGTGCCACCCCCATGCCGCCGTTCCTGAGCGGTGCGAACACGATCCGCATCGGCTGGATGAGCGTGGGCAAGCTGATGGTCTACCCGATCCGTGACGACATCGACGGCCAGGGAAATCAGCTGATGAACTTCGTCGCCACGCTCGAGCGCCCGCGACCGGACTCCTACGACTGGAACGCCGAGGGCCGGCTGGAGGACTTCTACTCCTACTACGCCGACTGGGACTTCGACTTCCTCGACATCCCGGGCATGCTCAAGAAGACCGAGAAGATCATGATCTACCCGATGGTCGACCGGGACCCGCTGCCGACGTGGACGCTCGGCCGGGCCACCCTGCTGGGCGACGCCGCGCACCCGATGTACCCGCGCGGCTCGAACGGCGCCGGCCAGGCCATCCTCGACGCCCGCTTCCTCGCCGGCGCGATCAAGCGCCACGGCGTCACCGAGGAGGCGCTGCGCGAGTACGACGGCGTGCGCGTCGAGGCCACGGCGAAGGTCGTCCGGATGAACCGGGCCAACCCGCCGGACGCGATCCTGCGCGAGGTTCACGAGCGCAGCGGCGACAAGCCGTTCGACCAGCTCAGCGACCTCATCTCCGACGAGGAGCTGAAGGCGATCGGCGAGCGCTACCGCTCGGTGGCCGGTTTCCAGGTCGACGAGCTCAAGAAGCGGGCGTCCCTCGTATGAGCGGCGACCTGAGGATCCCCGGGCTCGTCGTCCCGCCGCTGACGCCGTACGCGGCCGACCAGACGGTCGACTACGACGCGCTGGCCCAGGGCGTCGACTACGTGGTCGAGGACTGCGACGCCGCGATGGTGATCGCGGCCGGCGTCGAGGCGCAGGAGTACCAGTACCTCGACCTGCCGCAGCGGCGCGAGCTGATCACGCGGACGATCGAGCTGGTCGGCGGTCGCCGGCCCGTGGTCGTCGGCGTCTCGCACCCGTCGTTCAAGGTCAGCGCCGGGCTGGCGCAGCTCGCGGAGGAGTCGGGCGCGGACGCGATCCAGCTGCTCATGCCGCTGCGGCCGTTCGGCGGCGAGCCGACGGCCCAGGACCTCGAGCGGTACGTCGACCTCGTGTCGCAGGAGACCTCGCTGCCGGTGATGCTCTACCTGAACCCCGGCTCCGGGGCTAACGTGTCCGTCGACGCGACGATCGCGCTCGCGTCGCACGAGGCCGTGCAGTACGTGAAGGAGAGCTCGCGCGACCTGTCGCGCGTCGGCCGGCTGATCGAGGAGATCGACCGCGAGGGACTCGCGCACTACTTCACGACGGTGCAGATGATGCTGGCCACCCTGCAGCTGGGCGGCTCCGGCGTCACGCTGCCGCCGCCGGTCGCGCGGATCGCCCGCTTCCTCCTGGAGGCGTTCCAGGCCGGCGAATACGCCGAGGCGGCGCGGCTGCAGCAGCAGTTCTCGCTGTACCCGGCGCGCTGGATGAAGCACGGGCTCCTGCCGACGATGAAGGCGTCGATGAACCTGCTCGGCATCCCGGCGGGCGACCCGTACCCGCCGTACCGGCCGATCGAGGGCGACGACCTCGACGCGCTCAAGTCCTACCTGATGACCACCGACCTGATGACCGACCGACCCACCAAGGAGAGCTGATGCTGACCACCACCCGCCTGGACCGCGACGACGCGGCCGTCCTCGTCGACGGCGCGCGCGAGAAGTCCGTCGAGATGGGCATCCCGATGAGCATCGCCGTGACCGACCCGGCCGGCCACCTGATCCTGTTCGAGCAGATGGACGGCGCCAAGGTCAGCAGCATCCAGACCGCGATCGACAAGGCGTGGACGGGTGCGACGGCGCGCAAGGGCACCCACGTCTACAACCAGCTCTGCGTGCCGGGGGAGCCGACGTTCGGCATCCACAACACCAACAGCGGCCGGTTCTCGATCATCGGCGGCGGTCTGCCGGTCGAGGTCGACGGCGAGGTCGTCGGCGGCATCGGCATCAGCTCGGGTACCGCGATCCAGGACCTCGAGGTGGCCGAGGCCGCCGTCGAGCACTTCCTGAAGGTGCAGGCCAATCAGCACTGACCTGGCGGTCGGGCCCACGGGCTCGTTCGTCGACGGCGAGTGGGTCGAGGCCGGCGAGCACTTCGCGGTGCTCGACCCGTCCACGGGCGGCGTCCTCGCCGAGGTCGCCGACGTCGGCCCCGAGGTCGCCCGTGCCGCGATGGACGCCGCGGCCCGGGCCCAGGCCGGGTGGGCGGCGACGTCGCCGCGCGAACGGGCTGCGGTGCTGCGGGCCGTCCACGACCGGCTGCTCGAGCGGACCGAGTCGCTCGCGACGCTGATGTCGCTGGAGATGGGCAAGCCCCTGGCCGAGGCGCGGGGCGAGGTCGCCTACGGCGCGGAGTTCTTCCTCTGGTTCGCCGAGGAGGCGGTGCGGCTGCACGGGTCGTTCGGCCCGTCGCCGAGCGGGGCGTCACGGATCGTCACGTCCCGCCGCCCGGTGGGACCGGTGCTCGCGATCACGCCGTGGAACTTTCCGCTCGCGATGGCGGCCCGCAAGGTCGCCCCCGCGCTGGCGGCCGGGTGCACCGTCGTGCTCAAGCCGGCGGAGCTCGCGCCGCTGACGTCGCTGGAGCTGGCCGGGCTGCTGGCCGAGGCCGGGCTGCCGGACGGCGTGCTGAACGTCGTCACCACCACGCGCCCGGCCGAGGTGACCGGTCCGCTGCTCGGTGACCCGCGCCTGCGGAAGCTCACCTTCACCGGGTCCACCGCGGTGGGCCGGCAGCTGCTGGCCGACGCCGCGCCGCGCGTGCTGCGCACGTCGATGGAGCTGGGCGGCAACGCCCCGTTCGTCGTGCTCGAGGACGCCGACGTGGAGCGGGCGATCGACGGCGCGATGATCGCGAAGCTCCGGAACGTCGGTCAGGCGTGCACGGCGGCCAACCGCTTCCTCGTCCACGAGTCGGTCGCCGACGCGTTCGTCGACGGCCTCGCCGATCGGATGGCGGTGTCGGTGGTCGGCGCGGCCACGGACCCAGCGACGGACGTGGGCCCGGTGATCAGCGCACCAGCGCTGGAGAAGATCGCCGGACTGGTGGACGACGCCGTGGCGCACGGCGCCCGGGTGGTGACCGGCGGCCGGCGGCTCGACGGCGGCGGCTTCTACTACGCGCCGACCGTCGTGGCCGACGTGCCCGAGACTGCCCGGATCGCGGCCGAGGAGATCTTCGGCCCGGTCGCCGCGGTCAGCACCTTCGCCACGGAGGAGGAGGCGTTCCAGCGGGCTGACGGCACCGAGTTCGGCCTCGCGGCCTACGTGTACTCCGCCGACCTCGACCGTGCGCTGCGGTTCGCCGAACGGCTCGAGACCGGCATGGTCGGCGTCAACCAGGGCGTCGTGTCCGACCCGGCGGCTCCGTTCGGGGGCATGAAGGCCTCCGGGCTGGGACGCGAGGGCGGACCCACGGGCATCGACGAGTACCTGGAGACCCAGTACGTCGCGGTGCCGCGGGCCCGCCCCTGACCGTCAGCGGCGGCCGGTCCGCTGGTTCAGCGCGACGCCGAGCACGCCGACGAACGCGATGAGCACCAGCGGCATCGGGCCGAAGGCGGCGAAGCTGCCGAGGACCCAGGCGAGCGGCCAGACGCCGAGCAGCCAGCGTGGCACCAGGCCGGCCCGCCAGGCACCCGCGGCGACCAGGGCGACGCCGAGGAACGTCAGCGCGGTGAAGACCGGGTAGGACGGACCCCAGCGGACCTCGGACGACTCGAACAACGAGGCCGTGCACTGGACGAACAGCTCGACCAGCGCGATGGTGTTGATCCAGGTGCCGACGGTCCCGAGGCGCCCGTCGGCGCCGTGGTGCAGCCGATGGACCGCGAGGACCATGCCGATGCCGGCGAGCGCGAACGGCAGGCCGTTGCCCGTGAGCCAGTAGTCGGCCGTGTGGTGAAAGTCGCGGTCGCTGGTCGTCGTGAAGTTCAAGGTGATGAACATGACGACGGAGCAGGCGGCGGCGAGCAGGAGCGAGCCGTTGAGCAGGCGCAGCGACGACGCGTCGGTGCGAGCCCGGTCGGGGAGGGTGCTGATCGAGTCGGTCATGGGAGTTCCCTTCTGGGTGGAGCTGTCCTGATCGACGCTAGGAACGGCCGGACGCCGGGTCGTCCGCCTCGGAGACCGTCCTCGTCGTCCGTCGGGCGTCCTCCGCAAGGAGGACCCCAGGAGGCCCTCCGCGACCTAACCTGATTGGATGCGGCGCGCAATCAACGCGGACCTGGTGCTGGCGGCCGGCTTCGTGCTGGCGGCCGTCATCGAGTCCGTCGTCCGGTTCCACGCGACGCCCGGGCTGCTCGCCTTCAACGTCGCCGGCGCGTCCTGGCTGTTCTCGCTCGCCCTGCGACGTCGCCGCCCGGTCGTCCCGATCTGCGTGATCACCGTGGCCGGCGTGTTCGGGACCGTCGTCGTCGGGCTGGTCTGGCCGGGGTCGCCCGACGGAGCGGGCGTCTGGATCTTCGCGCTCATGCTGGCCGCGTACTCGCTCGGTGCGCACGGCAGCGGACGGTCGGTCATCCTCGGGGCTCTGCTGCCGCTCGTCGTCGTGATGTTCGCCGACGTGACCACCCGGACCGGTTGGGCACGCGTCAGCGGCATCCTGTTCGTGACGCTCTTCGTCGGAGTCCTCCCCACGGTGATCGGCCGGATGGTGCGGATCCGCGCTGATCGCCTGCGGATCCTCCATGACCAGCGCGAACGGATCCTGCGAGCCCGGCAGGGGGAGCGGGAGTCGGCGGTCCTCACCGAGCGGCTGCAGACCGTCGAGCGCCTGCAACCCACCCTCGTGGACGGTCTGCAGAGCCTCGCCGCGGCGGCGGAGTCCGGTGGCGACGCCGGGGCCATCGAGACGTCGGCGCGCGAGCTGCTCACCCGCACCCGTGAGGAGGTCGTGACGCTCACGGCGCCGGTCGACGAACCGGCGGGGCCGGACGTCGCCGACGTCGACCACCTCGCCGTCGTGCGGTCCGCCGCGCAGCCGTGGACGGTGATCGGTGCCGGCGCGCTCGTGGCGGGGCTCGTGGCCGAGTCACGGGTCCTCGACGTGGGCGCCGACTGGGCGGTGGTGCCCGCGGCGCTCGCCGTCGGCGCGCCGCTCGTGCTGGCGTGGTGGCGCCCCGTTCTCGCGGTGACGCTCGCGTGGGTGGGAGCCGCGATCTTCTCCCGCGGCGTGGCCCCGCTCGACGGGAGCCTGAGCGAGACCGGCTTCGCGTTCGCCGCGGCGTTCGCGGTGTCAGCCCTGTCGACACGCACGGTGGCCGTCGTCGGTCTCGTCGTCTGCTGGGCCGGCCAGCTCGGCGGCGTCGGCACCGACGACCCGCTCGGCGACGGCGTCTTCCTGCTCCTGGCCTGGCTGGGCGGTCTTGCGGTGAACGAGGCGAGCCGGCTGGTCGAGCAGACCCGGGCCAACAACGAGCTAATGGCGCAGCAGGAGGCCGCGGCGGCTCTGCGTGCCGTGGTCGAGGAGCGGCTCCGGCTCGCGCGCGAGCTGCACGACGCGATCGGTCACAGCCTCACCGTCGTCGCGCTGCAGGCCGGTGCGGCCCGCCGGCTCGCCGATGCCGACCCGGGGCGGGCGCGTGAGGTGATGCGGACCGTCGCCGCGGCCGCGCGCAGCGGGGTGGCGTCCCTGGCGCTGGACGGCACTGACGGCGACCTGGGCGGTCTGCTCGACCGGGTGCGCGCCACCGGGCTCGGCGTCGAGGCGCAGGTCGACGACGGCCTCAGCCCCGACCAGCGGGCGGCGGCCTTCAGTGTCGTGCAGGAGGCGTTGACCAACGTGCTGCGGCACGCGCCGGGCTCCCGGGCTCACGTGCTGGTGCGGCGGGTGGAGGGCTCGGTCGAGGTGGTCGTCGCGAACACGGCGCCGACCGCGGCCGGGTCCGGACCAGGCACCCGTCGCGGCCTGGCCGGGCTGGAGGAGCGCGTCGCCGCAGGTGGCGGCGCAGTCACCTGGGGCCCGACCGGCGACGGCGGCTTTCAGGTCCGCGCGCTGGTGCCGGTGGCGAGCGTGGTCTCGGCATGAGCATCCGCGTGGCGCTGGCCGACGACCAGCCGCTGGTCCGCAGCGGGCTACGGATGATCGTCGAGGGCGAGAGCGACCTCGAGGTGGTCGGCGAGGCGGCGGACGGCACCGCGGCCGTCGAGCTCGTGACCGCCGAGCACCCGGACGTCCTGCTGCTCGACGTCCAGATGCCCGGCGTCGACGGGCTCGCCGCGATGGAGCAGATCGCCGCGTCGGAGTCCGCCACCCGGGTACTCATGCTGACGACGTTCGACCTGGACGAGTACGTCTACCGCGCGATGCGGGCGGGGGCGTCGGGGTTCCTGCTCAAGGACATGGCGGGGGAGGACATCGTCACGGCCATCCGCCAGGTGGCCCGCGGCGCCGACGCCCTGCTCGCACCGGCCCTCACCCGGCGACTCGTCGACCGCTACGCTGCCGGCCCGCCGCGCCCCACCGCCGCC
This sequence comes from Aeromicrobium terrae, assembly GCF_008039565.1. Classification (GTDB taxonomy): domain Bacteria; phylum Actinomycetota; class Actinomycetes; order Propionibacteriales; family Nocardioidaceae; genus Aeromicrobium; species Aeromicrobium terrae. The sequence goes on along the minus strand of NZ_VDUX01000003.1, from coordinate 226,095 downwards.
GGGCTCGACCGGCTCACCGAGCGCGAGGTCGACGTGCTGCGCCTGCTCGGCCGCGGACTCTCCAACGCGGAGATCGCCGCGGAGCTGTTCATCGGCGAGACGACGGTGAAGACGCACGTCGCGCGCGTGCTGATGAAGCTCGACCTCCGCGACCGCGTGCAGGCCGCGATCCTCGCCCACGAGGCCGGCCTCGGCTGACTCCTCGCTTCGCGCGAACCCTCACGGAATGTCGGTGAGCTGTGCAACAGTGCCTCATGCGCTCCCTCCGATGGACGCGGCACGCCCTGGTCACGGTGGCCGCCGTCCTCCTGGTCGTCATGTCCGCTCCCGCCGCCCAGGCCGACACGGACGACGTCCCGGCACCGCCGTCTCCCACCGCCCCGTGCGACGCGCTCAGCCCGATAGCGATCCCGTGCATCCTGCTGAACAAGGTGGTCGACGCCGTCGGCGCCGAGTGCCGCCGCGTGAACATCCCCGACGCGCTCTGCACCCTGCCGCTCGCGCACCGGGTCACCCAGGCGGCGCGTGACGCGTACCTGCAGTCGTGGGCGCACCAGGTCGCACAGTTTCAGTACCGGCTCGGCGACCCGCTGCCCCTGCGCGACGCCCAGTGGATCGGGACGCACAACTCGTTCAACAGCCTCGCGGACTCCTTCACGGTGTCGCACGCGGACTCCAACCAGCAGCTGTCGCTGACCCAGCAGCTGGACATCGACGTCCGGTCGATCGAGCTCGACCTGCACTTCATCCCGCGGCTCGAGCTGCTCGGGGCCCGCGGGGTCACGGTCTGCCACGGCCAGGGGCCGGAGCTCGGCGACCTCGGCTGCACCTTCGAGCCGCTGTTCACCAAGGTCCTCCCGAAGATCGCGGGCTGGCTGAACGCGCACCCGGACGAGGTCGTGCTGCTGTACCTCGAGGACGAGATGAAGAACGCCAAGGCGTACCCGTCGGTGATCTCCACGCTCGACTCGGTGCTCAAGCGCCCCAACGGCAGCAGCCTGATCTACCGGCCGAAGCCTGCCGACAAGGCCGCCAACGGCTGCGCTCCCATGCCGCTCGGCGTCAGCCGCGACGACATCCGTGCCGCCGGCGCCCAGGTCATGCTGGTGGGCAACTGCGTGCCCGGGTGGTCGGCCGACGTCTTCGACTGGGACACCACCCACGTCGAGAGCGGCTCGACGTCCGGCTACCAGCCGTTCCCGCAGTGCGACGCCACCTACGGCGACGACGTCTACGCCTCGCAGCTGGTCCGCTACTTCGAGGACACGACGCTGGTCTCGGCGCTGCTGAATCCGACGCGGCCGCCGGTCGACCCGGAGGCGCTCACGCCGAAGAAGGTCCACTCGATGACCCAGTGCGGGGTGAACCTGTTCGGACTCGACCAGATCCTGCCCGAGGACGGCCGCATCCAGGCCACGCTCTGGAGCTGGGCGCCGGACGAGCCGAAGGCCGGAGCAGGTGAGTGCACGCTGCAGAATGCCGACGGCAGGTGGGTCGCCGCCCCGTGCGCGGACCCGCACCCCGCCGCCTGCTCCGACAACGGCAGCACGTGGACGCTGACCGAGCCGGTGGCGTTCGCGGACGCCTCAGCAGCCTGCGCCGGCCTGGGATCGGAGTTCTCGCTTCCCCGCGCCGGCGACCAGAACGCGCGACTGCACGCGGCCGCCGGAGCGAGTGGGGCGTGGATCGACTACGCGATCCCGTAGCCAAACGTCCTTTCGACAAGCTCAAGGACCGTGTCACGGTCGTTGAGCTTGTCGAAACGACTAGTTCTCGTCCGGGTTCGCCGCGACGCCGTGGTTGACGGCCTCCAGCAGGGCGTCGATGAACGCCGGGAGGTCGTCGGGCTTGCGGCTGGTCACGAGGTTGCCGTCGACGACGACGCGCTCGTCGACCCACTCGCCGCCGGCGTTGCGGATGTCGGTCTGCAGGCTCGGCCACGAGGTGAGCTGCCGGCCCTTCAGCACGTCGGCCTCGACGAGCGTCCACGGTGCGTGGCAGATGGCCGCGACCGGCTTGCCGGAGGCGACGAAGTCGGCGATGAACGAGACGGCGCCCTGGTCGAGGCGCAGCGCGTCCGGGTTGGCGACGCCACCGGGCAGCACGAGGGCGTCGAACTCGTCGACGCTCGCGGAGCCGACCTGGCCGTCGATGGCCTGGGTCTCGGCGCGGTCGAGATGGTCGAACAGCTCGGCCTTGCCGTCGGTGGTGCTCAGCAGGACGGGCTCGTGGCCGGCGTCCTCGACGGCCTTCCACGGGTCGGTGAGCTCGACGCGCTCGGTGCCCTCCGGGGCGATGACGAAGGCGATCTTCTTGGACTCGGGCATGCGGGGACCTTCCTGTACGGGGGAGATCGGTCTCCTGCAGGCGTACCCGCTCAGGCCGGTGCGTACACGTCCGCGGCGGTGAAGTCGTAGGCCGAGAGGTCGAAGCGCCGGCTGGTCCACATCGTCTCGAGGGTGGCCGACGCGCGGAACGGCACGTCGCCGTGCACGTCGAAGTAGTAGCTGTTCGCGTCCGCGCAGCTGCCGGTGAAGAACACCTGGTTGTGGCGGCGGCCGAGCATCTTCGCGAAGTACTCGGCGTTCGCCTGCTCGGTGATCTCGACGCGCGTGGCGCTCCGGCGCCGTGCCTCGCGTAGACAGCGCACGATGTGCCGCGTCTGGGTCTCGATCAGGTTGAAGTACGACGACCCGTTGAACCCGTACGGACCGAGGATCGAGAAGAAGTTCGGGAACCCCGGCACGCTGACGCCCTGGTAGGCCTGGAAGCGGTTCTCCAGCCAGAACGTCTCGAGGTCGCGGCCCCCGGCCCCCTTGATCGGGAACGGCGGCATGTTGCCGACCTCGAAGACCTTGAAGCCGGTGGCCAGGATCAGCACGTCCGCCGCGTGCTCGGTGCCGCTCGCCGTCAGGACGCCGGCCGCGGTGATGCCCTGGATGTCGTCGGTCTCGAGGGTGACGTTCTCGCGGTTGAACGTGGGCAGGTACTCGTTGGAGAAGCTCGGGCGCTTGCAGCCGAGGCTGTAGCGCGGGGTGAGCTTCTCGCGCACGACCGGGTCGTGCACGGACTTCGCCAGGTGCTTGCGGCCGATGCGCTCGCCGGCGCGGGCGATCGGCACGACGCCCTCGAAGTGGGCCGGGATTGCGAAGTTCAGCTCGACGTAGGCCTGGCTGATCAGCCGCGACACGCGCTTGGCTCCTGGGATCCGGAGCGCCCCGCGGGCGGCCCTGGACATCGGGGCGTCCGGCTTGGGCAGGCACCAGATCGGCGTGCGCTGGAAGACGGTGAGGTGCTCGACCTCCGGTGCGATGGACGGGATGACCTGCACCGCCGAGGCGCCGGTGCCGATGATCGCGACCCGCTTGCCGCGCAGGTCGACGTCGTGGTCCCAGCGCGCGGTGTGCATGACGGTGCCGGTGAAGTCGTCGAGGCCGGGGATGCTCGGTGGCTTCGGCTGGGTGAGGACGCCGGTGGCGCCGACGATGAATCGGGTGACGACCTCGTCGCCGGCGCTGGTGGTCAGCGTCCAGAGGTGGTCGGTGTCGTCGAACGTCGCGCCGACGACGCGGGTGCCGAGGCGGAGGCGGCCGCGCAGGCCGTACTCGTCGGTGCAGTCCTCCGCGTAGGCCTTGAGCTCCTGGCCGGGCGCGTAGACCCGGGACCAGGTGTCCCGCTGGTCGAACGAGAACTGGTAGCTGAAGGACGGGATGTCGACCGCGACGCCGGGGTAGGTGTTCCAGTGCCACGCGCCGCCGACGCCGTCGCCCTCCTCGATGATCAGGAAGTCCGTGAAGCCGGCCTTGTCGAGGCCGATCGCCGCCCCGATGCCGGAGAAGCCGGCGCCGATGACGACGATCTCGTGGTCCGGTGTCCGTGACATGACGCCTCCTCGCGGGTCCCCGGATGCCGATGGTATCCGGGTCCGCGAGGAGCGAGGAGGGTTGATCTCAGCGTCGCTCGCCGAGGGCGCGCGCCATGGCGGGGATGACGATGGCCGCGGCGACGACGTGCAGCGCGATCAGCGAGCAGCGCGTCTCGACGTCCATCGGGAACGTCAGGTCCGGCACGAACGACAGGACGGTCAGGCCGACGGTGGTGCGGACGAACGTGCGGCGCGGGTCGCTCGCGAAGCGACGGACGCCGAGGGCGAGCGCGTCGCCGGCGGCGACGCACATGAGGACCATGTTGGCGAAGCCCGCGGTCGGGATGGCCTCCCCGTCGATCTCGAACGAGACGCCGGCGGCGTGCAGGGCCGCGGCGAGGGCGCTGGTCACGACGGCGGCGGCGAGGCCGGCGACGACGGTCGGGCGCCAGACGGCGGGACGGGTGGTGCGGGTGGTGGTGCCGAAGGGGGTGGCGGTGATGCTGGTCATGTCGAGCTCCTGGACGGTGCGGCAGCCCGGTGCTGCCTCTCACCCTGTCCACGAACGCCGGGGACCGGATACGACAGGTCGGCGGAAAAAAATTCTCAGGCGTTCGAGATCTGGTCGCGGCGCCGCGTGAGATGGGCCCGCTCCGCGGGGTTCTCCGTCGCGGCGATCGCGGCGTCGTACTCCGCCCGGGCCTCGGACCCGCGGCCGAGGCGTCGCAGCAGGTCGGCGCGGGCGACGTGCCACGCGTGGTACCCGTCGAGGTCGAGCCGGTCGACCAGGGCGAGGCCGACGTCCGGGCCGTCGAGCTCGGCCATCGCGATCGCGCGGTTCAGCTCGACGACCGGGGTGGGCGCGACCGCCATGAGCTGGTCGTAGAGCGCCACGACCTGGCTCCAGTCGGTGTCGCGCGCGTCCGGGGCGTCCGTGTGCACCGCGTTGATGGCCGCCATCAGCTGGTACTGACCGGGTCCGGTGCCGCCGGACGCCACGCGCTCGAGGCACTCGCGCACCAGCGTGTGGCCCTCGGCGATGAGCGCGCGATCCCAGCTGCCGCGGTCCTGCTCGTCGAGCGTGACCAGCTCCCCGCCCGCGACGCGGGCCTCGCGCCGGGCGTCGGTGAGCAGCATCAGCGCCAGGAGCCCGGCCACCTCGCCCTCGTCGGGCAGCAGCTGGCGCAGCACCCGGCCGAGCCGGATCGCCTCGTCGGAGAGGTCGACACGCAGGGCTTCGTCGCCGGAGCCGGCGAGGTAGCCCTCGTTGAACACGAGGTAGACCACTGCGAGCACGGCGCCGAGCCGCCCGGCGAGGTCGGACGTGTCCGGCACCCGGTACGGGATCTTCGCGGCCTTGATCTTGGCCTTCGCTCGGGTGATGCGCTGCGCCATCGTGGTCTCGGGGACGAAGAACGCGCGGGCGATCTCGGCCACTGTGAGGCCGCCGAGCAGGCGCAGCGTCAGGGCCACGCGAGCCTCGGGGGAGAGGGCGGGGTGGCAGCAGGTGAAGACCAGCCGGAGCCGGTCGTCCTCGACCGGCCCGGTCGGCTCGGGTGGGGTGTCGTCGGTGATCATGAGAGCGGCCTGGTGCTTCTCGTCCCGCTTGGACTCGCGGCGGATGCGGTCGATGGCCTTGTTGCCGGCGGTGGTGGTGAGCCACGCCGCCGGGTTCGGGGGGAAGCCGTCGACCGGCCACCGCTCCACGGCGATCAGGAGGGCCTCCGCCACGGCGTCCTCGGCGATGTCGAGATCACCGAAGCGCCGGGCGAGCGAGGCCACCACGATGCCGTGCTCCTCGCGGACGATCCGGGAGATCTCCGCGTGGACGTCGGCGGGAGCGCTCACTCGCCCTCGAAGGGGCGGACCTCGACGGCCTCGCCGCACGCCTTCGAGGCGCGCTCGGCGACGGCCAGGGCCGCATCGAGGTCGGGGACGTCGATGATCCAGAACCCGCCGAGGTGCTCCTTGGCCTCGGCGAACGGGCCGTCGGTGACGACGACCTCGCTGCCGGTGGCGTCGACGGTCGTGGCGTCGGAGGCACGGGTGAGCCCGTTCGCGAAGACCCAGATGCCCTCGGCCTGGATCTCCTCGTTGAAGACGCCGGTGGCGTCCCAGGACTCCTGCTTCTCCTCGTCGGGCAGGTCGTACACAGACTGGTCCGGGTGCACGGACAACAGGTACTGCGTCATGGTCGTTCCTCTCGTCGGCGGCAGCAGGCTGACTGCCTCTCACCTGGTCCACGAACGAGGTGCCGCCGATACGACACATCCAACCGAAGTTCTTCGCCGGTCTCCACCGTCCGAACCCATCAGGAGCCGCACTAGGCTCCCGACATGGCTTCTCACGTCGACTACGCCTTCGCCGACGGCATCGCCCGGATCACGCTGTGCGACGGCGACCACGGCAACCCGATCAACACCGCGATGGTGGCCGAGCTGCAGGACGCGGTGCGTCGCTCGCGCTCCGACGCCGCCCGCGTGATCCTGCTGTCGTCGACCGGGCGGTTCTTCTGCGTCGGCGGCGACCTCGGCTCGTTCGGGTCCGTCGACGACGTCGGCGCGTACATCGACGACCTCGCCGAGGCGCTGCACCGCGCGGTGAGCGACCTCGTCCGCAATGACGCCGTGGTCGTCAGCGTGGTGCAGGGCGCCGCCGCCGGGGCCGGCTTCCCGCTGGCCGCCGCCGCGGACATCGTGCTGGCCTCGCGGTCGGCGTCGTTCACCCTCGGCTACACGAAGATCGGCTTCAGCGTCGACGGCGGGACGAGTCTGCTGGTCCACACCCTCGGGCTGCACCGCATGCTGCGGCTGGCCCTGCTGAACGACGTCCTGGACGCCGAGCAGGCTCAGGCCGCCGGGCTCGTCGCCCAGGTGCACGACGACGCGGAGCTGGCCGGCGCTGCGGACGCGCTCGCGCAGAAGCTGGCCGCAGGACCGGCGGCGGCGTTCGCCGCGACGAAGCGGCTGCTCCGCAGCACGGCTGACCCGGCACCGGAGCGGGCGATGCGCGCGGAGACGCTGTCGATCCGTGAGCGGGCGGCGGAGCCGGACGGGGTCGAGGGTGTCGCGGCGTTCCTGGAGAAGCGGCGTCCGGAGTTCGGCGCCGGACAGGTCAGTCGAAGAGCGCTTCGATGAGGTCGCGGAGCGGGTGATGACCCTCGGGGCTCGGCGAGGGCGACGGCGACGGCGAGTGCGTCGGCTTCGGCTTGGTGGTCTTGCGCGTGGACGAGCGACTGGTGGCCGTGGTGGCGCTCGGGCTCGGCGAGACCGGCACGACGACCTGCGGGGCCGTGGTGGGGTCCGCGTCCTGCGTCGGCTCCGGGCTGCTCACGTTCGGCGCCGGGAAGGTGTCCGAGACGGCCGGGAGCGCCGGAGCGGCGGTCGGCTTCGGGCTGTCGTCGGCCCGGGCGAACGTCACGACGGTGGCGGCGGCGACCGTCGCCATGACGGCGGCCGCGGTGATGCGGTAGGTCTTGCTGGTACGCACAGAGAGCTCCTCGTGGGCGCCCGCCCTCGTGAGGCGGACCGTCGTCCACCGTAGCGGCTCGATCCGCGCGGGTGAAATCCGGCGCGAGCCGTGACGCCCCATCGAGGCTGATCACGAGTACGTTGCTGACAACGACCGTCGACGAGAGGAACGAGCATGAAGGTGGGCGTGGACAACGACCAGTGCGCGGGTCAGGCGCAGTGCGAGGAGGTGTGGGCCGACTTCTTCACGCTCGACGACGACGGGTACAGCAACATCGGTCCGGCGAAGGACGTCCCCGAGGGACGCGAGGACGACGCCCGCGAGGGCATCTCGGTCTGCCCGATGAGCGCCCTCTACGAGGTGCCCGAGAACGCTTAGTCGCTGTCCCGGCTGCTGAGGATCCGCCGGAACGAGGCGACCCGGTCGGCCCGCAGGGTGCCGTCCGCGACGCCGGCGTCGAGCGCGCACTCCGGCTCGGTGGCCGCGTGGGTGCAGCCTCGGGGGCAGCCGGCGCTGGCCTCGTCCAGGTCCGGGAACGCGCGGATGACGTGGTCGACGTCGACGTGCGCGAGCCCGAACGAACGGAATCCCGGGGTGTCGATGATCCAGCCGTCGCCGTCCAGCTCGAGCGCGATCGCCGACGTGGAGGTGTGCCGCCCGCGGCCGGTGACCTCGTTGACGTGGCTGGTGCGGCGTTCGGCGTCGGGGATCAGGGCGTTGACCAGCGTGGACTTGCCCACCCCGCTGTGCCCGACGAGCACGCTCGTGCGGCCGGTGAGGAGGTCGCGCAGCTCGCTGAGATCGCCGTCGCGGGACGTGACGACGGTGCGGACGTCGAGCGGCTCGAGCAGGGCGACGACCTCGTCCGCGGGCGCGAGGTCGGCCTTGGTGAGGCAGACCAGCGGCTCCATGCCGGCGTCGAACGCGGCCACCAGGCACCGGTCGACGAGGGCGAGCCGCAGCGGCGGGTCGGCGAGCGCCGCGACCACGACCAGCTGGTCGGCGTTCGCCACCACGACGCGCTCGATCGGGTCGTCGTCGTCCGCCGTGCGCCGCAGGACGGTGCGGCGGGGAAGGACCTCGACGATCCGCGCGAGGGTGCCCTCCGCGCCGCTGACGTCGCCATCGAGCTTCACCTCGTCGCCCACCACGACACCTTGCTTGCCGAGCGGGCGCGACTTCATCGCCGTGATGACGCGGTCGTCTTCGGCGAGGGCGACGGTGTACCGGCCCCGGTCGATCGTGATGACGCGGCCCTCCGGGGCATCGCGGTAGTCCGGGCGGTCCTTGGTGCGCGGTCGCGAGCGTCGCTTGGGACGCTCGAACGCGGCGTGCTCGTCGTCGTTCCTCACGACACGAGCTCCTTCCACGCGTCGGCGAAGCCCGGCCAGGTCTTGGCCGTGGTGCCGACGTCGTCGAGGTACAGGTCCGGGACGCGGAGACCGAGCACGGCGCCGGCATGAGCCATCCGGTGGTCGTCGTACGTGGCGAACGTCCCGCCGTGCAGCGGCCGCGGCCGGATCTCCAGGCCGTCGTCGAGCTCCGTGACGTCGCCGCCGAGCTTGGTGATCTCGGTGGCCAGGGCGGCCAGTCGGTCGGTCTCGTGCCCGCGGAGGTGGGCGATGCCGGTGAGCCGGGACGGTCCCTCGGCGAGCGCCGCCACCGCCGCCACGACCGGGGTCAGCTCGCCGACGTCGTGCAGGTCCAGCTCCACGCCGGTCAGCGGTCCCTGCGCCGAGACGACGAGGTCGGTGCCGTCCCGCTCCACCGTGCCGCCGAACGCCGCCGCGATGCTCCGCCAGGCGTCGCCCGCCTGCTCGGTGCGTTCCGGCCAGGCCTCGACCCGCACGGAGCCGCCGGTGACCAGGGCGGCCGCGACGAAGGCCCCGGCATTCGAGAGGTCGGCCTCGACCTCCGCGTCCAGCGCGGCGACCGGGCCGGGGGCGACGGTCCACCGGTCGGGGGTGGAGTCGTCGACGACCACCCCGCGACGGCGCAGCTCGGTGACGGTCATCAGGACGTGGGGGAGCGACGGCAGCGGCGGCCCGACGTGACGCAGGTCGAGGCCCTCGGTGAGGTGCGGTGCCGCGAGCAGCAGCGCGGAGACGAACTGGCTGGACGCGGAGGCGTCGACCTCGAGCGGCCCGCCCTTCACCCGGCCCGTGCCGTGCACGGTGAACGGGAGCGAGCCGCGGCCGTCGTCCTCGACCGTCACGCCGAGGGCGCGCAGGGTGTCGATCGTCGTCGCCATCGGCCGCACGCGGGCCCGCTCGTCGCCGTCGAACGTCACCGTCGCCGCCGTGAGGGCCGCGAGCGCGGGCACGAACCGCATGACGGTGCCGGCCAGGCCGCAGTCGACGGACGCGTTCCGTGGCGGTGCGTCCGCCGGGATCGGCGTGACGGTCCAGGCGTCGTCGCCGCGCTCGATCGTCGCGCCGAGCGCCTCCAGCGCGTCCGCCATCAGCGTCGTGTCGCGGGAGTCGAGCGGCCGCGCGATCACCGACGGCCCGTCGGCGATCGCCGCCAGCACGAGCAGCCGGTTGGTCAGCGACTTCGACCCGGGCAGCCTCACCCGTGCGTCCAAGGGCGTCGTGCAGCGCGGCGCGAGCCAGGGCGCGGGTGAGTTCATCGCGCCCAACTCTAGGGCCGATCCCGTCTCGCGCTCGTCTGCGGTTTACCAGGTTCAGTGGGCAAGCTGACACATCTCAAGGCAAATTTGCCCGGAGGGGTGCTCGTTTGCCCACTGAACCTGGTAAACCGCAGACCCGACGTCAGTCAGCCCTTCAGGTGCTCGATGCCTTCGGCGACCTTGTCCTTCGCCCGGCGGGGAAGGATCTTCTTGTGCGGGTCGGGGTCGAGCGTGGCCATCAGCAGGCCGCCGATCATCGACAGGTTCTTGGTGAAGTGGATGCGCTGGTTCTGCGCGGCCGCGGGGTCGTCCTGGTCCCAGAACTGGTGACCCATCGCCGTGGTGGGCACGAGCGTGCCGGCCAGGACGAGTGCCGACAGGCGCGGCAGGCGGCCGGTGGCGAGCGCGGTGCCGGCGACGACGTGGATGGCGCCGTTGGCCCGCACCAGGTTGGCCGCGGAGATCGTCGGCGCGTCGGGGGCCGCCTTGGTGATGAGATCGGCGACCGGTTGCGCCTTGGGCGCCATCGCCGAGGCGTTGCGCAGGGCGTTCACACCCCCGTAGACGAACATCGACGCGAGCATCGGACGGGCCACGGAGCGCAGAAGGGTCATGCCTCCATTCTTGGCACGCCTTCAGAGGTTCACAACGCGAGCAGGCCGAGCCTGGCGACGAGCCGGCGGGCGTCGTTGGCCGGATCGGGGTCGTCGGGCGCGGTGACCCGGGCCGTGCCGGGCGCGGACAGGCCGAGGACGCGGAACACGAGCGTCCCGCCCTCGCCCGGTGCGAGCGTGGCGGTGCAGGTGACGCTGCGGAGCCGCTGGCCCACGGCCGCGTTGCACGCCCACCCGGGGCTGATCGTGCCGCGGAACCGCTCACGACGGTCGAAGTCGACGCGGAGCGAGACGGTGCGCGCCACCGGGTGCGGCTCGGCGTGCGCGGTGACCGGGACCGTCACGCGACGCTGCCAGAAGGCGGTGTCGCGGCTCACCGTCGCCGTGCCGATGCCGAAGTCGGTCACCCCGACGGGCGGCGGCTCCACGGTGGGCTCGGGCTCAGGGGTCTCGGTGGCGGCCGGCTCCTCGACGACGGGCTCAGGTGTGAGCGTCGGCGAGGGAGTGGGGAGCGGCACCACGAGCGCCTCCTCGCTGGGCGACGGCTCCGGCGTCGGGCTCGGGGAGGCCTCCGGCGTCGCGGTCGGCGCGGGGGACGACGCCACGGCGGCCGGAGGAGGGTCCACGTCCTTGCTCTGGGTGGCCACGGTGACGATGCCGGCGGTCGCGACGGTGGCGACGACGGCACTGGCCGCGACCCCGCTCGGGCCGAGCGCCGTCCCGGCGGCCTTGACCGGCTCCACCATCGCCTTGGCGGCCGTGGACAGCACGACCTTGATCCCGACCGCGCCGGCCGCGGTGCCGGCGACCCCCGCGGCCCCGGCCGCAGCGGCGGCGGTGAGGTAGCCGGTGGCGGAGACGCCGAGCACGGCCGGGACGAGCATGCCGCCGAGGTCACGGTTGACCTCGATCAGCTCCAGGTAGAGGCCCGTGCACCGTCGGCAGTGGTCGAGGTGCGCCTCGACCTCGGCACCGGCGCGCGCGGAGAGCCCACGGCGCACGTAGGCGGCGAGCCGGCTCGTGCAGCTGCGGCAGTCCGCGTCCTGGGTGATCGAGAGGTGGTGCTGGAGGTACGACTGACGGAGCCCCTCACGGGCCCGGTAGGCGAGTGCGGAGACGCCGTTGGGCGACATCCCGAGCAGCGGCGCGACGGCGGCCGGCTTCTCGCCCTCCACGTCGAGGTGCCAGAGCACCATCTGCCAGCGCTCGGGCAGCGCGGCGTACGCGGCGGCCGCGGCCGCGCTCTCGAAGGCGATCTCCGAGCGGTCGGCGGACGGGGTCGGCCGGTCGAGCTCGACGTCGTCGTCCGTGGGCCGGACCTTGGCCGTGGACCGCACGCGGTCGACGTGCAGGCGGCGGACGGCCGTGAGCAGGTAGGCGCGGAACGCCAGCTCCGGACCCTTGCCGTCCTGGAGCAGCGCGAGCACCCGGGTGAACGACTCGGCCACCAGGTCGTCGGCGTCGGAGGGCGACAGCTGACGCGCGAGCCGCGTGGCCGCGTCGCGGTGCCGATCGAACAGGGTCCCGTACGCGGCGGTGTCGCCGGACCGGACAGCACTGATCAGCGCGGCGTCGTCCAGCTCGACCGACGCCGCGGACGCGTCCTGGCCTTCCACCACGTCCGACACGTGCACCCCTCCTGTCACCTGCTCGAACGAGCGGCACGGCTCCGGGTCACGAAAAAGTTCGCCGGACCCGCGTCATGACCAGTGTCCTCCCACGTCTCCTCACTGTCAGGCCATTGAGAGGGGAGGTCGTCATGGACGGTTCGATCACCGGCGCACAGCAGCTGGTGGACGCCGTCCGCGACGGCGGACCCGACGTCGGCGCTGTTGCACACGAGGTGGGAGCGAGTGCAGCAGCCAGGGGCGTCCCGCTCCATGAGGTGATCGACCTCGTGGAGCGGGCGTACGCCGGCGTGCCCGACCACAGCACGGTCCGGGCGGCCTGCGTCGCCTGGGCCGAGGAGACGTCCAGGTCCCTGCACGACGTGTCGTGCGAGGACCCGTTGACGTCGTTGAGCACCGTGCCGCACCTGCGCGCCCGTCTGGGTGACGTGTACCGCGAGGCGTCCCGAGAGGGAGCGGGTCACCTCGTGCCGGACCGTCACGCGTTGGTGGTCGTCGAGCTCACGCGGCCCGACGCCACCAACGCCCTCGAGTCGTCCCTGTGGGCGCTCGAGGTCGCGGGCGCGCTGCGCACGGTGTTCACCGGCGACGAGACCGTGGCGCAGGTCGCCACCGGTCGGTTCGCCGTCCTGGCGCGTCGTGATCGTGCGGACGCCACCACGCTCGGCCTGCTCGGCGTGCTCCTGAGACACACGACGGCGGGGAGTCCTCCACCGCGCACGTGGGTCGAGGAGCTGCCGCCCGAGGAGGACGACGTCGTCTGGACGATGGCCGGCCTGACCCGCTGACCGGCCCGGTCCCGCGCCTCCAGGGGTGGACGCGAGACCGGGTCGGCAGCTCCCGTTCCTTGAGCTTGTCGAAAGGAGTCGCTTCGACAGGATCAACGACCATGGGAGTCGGAACGCTGTGGGAGTCTGGCCGCATGTGCGGTCGCTATGCCACGACGCAGACCTCGGCGTCGCTGAACGACGCGTTCGGGGTCGAGCTGGCCAACTCGTTCGTCGAGCTGGAGCCGGACTACAACATGGCGCCCACCAAGGAGGCGCCACTCGTCATCACGCGCTCCACCGACGACGGAGAGCATCGGGAGGCGCTCACCGCCACGTGGGGGCTGGTTCCCAGCTGGGCCAAGGACCGCAAGATCGGCAACCGCATGATCAACGCCCGCAGCGAGACGGTGGCCGAGAAGCCGGCGTTCAAGAAGGCGTTCGCCCGGCGCCGCGCGATCGTCCCGGCCGACGGCTACTACGAGTGGTACGCCGGCGGCGAGCCCGCGCTGAAGGGCAGCAAGCAGCCCAAGCAGCCGTTCTTCATCACGCCCAAGGACCGCTCCGTGCTCGCGATGGCCGGCCTGTACGAGTTCTGGAAGGAGTCGGACGACGCCGACTGGCTGATCACCTTCACGATCCTCACCACGTCGGCCACCGACGACCTCGGCCACCTGCACGACCGGATGCCCCTGCTCGTGCAGCCCGACGACCTGGACGCCTGGCTCGACCCGGCCCCACACCCCACCGACGAGCTGCTCGGCCTCCTGGTCCCCGCGGCGCCCGGTCTGCTGGACGCCTGGCCGGTCTCCAAGGCGGTCAACAACGTGCGCAACAACGGCCCCGAGCTCGTCCAGCCGATCCCCCTCGAGGACGGCGCCTCGGAATAGGCGGCACCGGCGCCTCGTTCCACTAGACATGCTCGCGTGTCCCGAACGTCCAACCGCTGCTCAGCGCCCCGACGTCCGTCTGCGCCCCGGAGTAGGCTGGGGCACGATGACCGACACCTCGCCCTCAGAAGGGGCACAGCTTCCTGAGATCGACCTCGAGACCGAGACGCCTGAACAACGCCAGGCCCGGTTCGAGGCCGACGCCCTGCCCTTCCTGGACCAGCTCTACTCCGCCGGCCTGCGCATGACCCGCAGCCCCCAGGACGCCGAGGACCTCGTCCAGGAGACGTACGCGAAGGCGTTCAGCGCCTTCCACCAGTTCACGCCCGGCACCAACCTCAAGGCGTGGCTGTACCGCATCCTGACCAACACGTACATCAACTCGTACCGCAAGAAGCAGCGCCAGCCGCAGCAGGTCACCGACGAGATCGAGGACTGGCAGGTCGCCGCCGCCGAGTCCCACAGCTCGTCCGGGCTCAAGTCCGCCGAGATGGAGGCGCTCGAGCACCTGCCCGACAGCGACGTCAAGGACGCCCTGCAGGCGCTGCCGGAAGACTTCCGCTACGCGGTCTACCTCGCCGACGTCGAGGGATTCCCGTACAAGGAGATCGCCGAGATCATGGACACGCCCATCGGCACGGTGATGTCGCGGCTGCACCGCGGTCGCCGGCAGCTGCGCGAGCGGCTCGCCGACTACGCGCGCGAGCGCGGCATGGCCGTCACCACGGGAGCAGGTGAGAACGCATGAGCCCCTGCGACGGACCCGACTGCGAGAAGGCCCTGCAGAACCTGTACGCCTTCATCGACGAGGAGATCGACTCCGCCACGGTCTCCGAGATCCAGGCGCACATCGACAGCTGCTCGCACTGCCTGACCGAGTACGACCTCGAGCGCGTGGTCAAGGCGCTCGTCTCGCGCTCGTGCTCCGAGGTCGCCCCGCAGCCGCTGCGCGAGAAGGTGCTCTACTCGATCCGCACCGTCGAGGTGCAGATCACCCAGAGCCGCCGGCAGCAGTAGACAGAGAAGGACCCCCGTCGCGGTGACGGGGGTCTTCGTGTGTCAAGCGTTGGGGCGCTTGCCGTGGTTCGCGCTCTTCTTGCGACGCGCGCGGCGCTTGCGGCCGGTCTTGCCCATGGGATCCTCCCCACCTGATGACGCTGTCGGGACGTCCTAGTCTCCCACACCGGGCACCCGCGCCAGGAACCGCTCACGGTCCACGACGACCCGGCGGATCTCCCCGGTGCCCAGCAGGGTGCCGCCCGCGTCGTGCGCGACGACCTGGAACCGCAGGAGCCGGCCGTCCTCGTGCACGAGCGTGGCGGTGGCGGTGACCTCCGCGCCCACCGGCGAGGCCGCCAGGTGCTCGACGTCGACCCGGGTGCCGACGCTGGTGCTCGCCGGGTCGAGGTCCAGCGCGGCGCAGGTCGCCTCCTCGCACCACGCGACGAGGCGCGGCGTGCCGAGCACGGCGAGGTCGCCGCTGCCCAGCGCTGCGGCGGTGTCGGCGTCGGAGACGGTGTGCGTGACGGTGGCGCTGCGTGGTTCAGCCATGGCCACACTCTGGCACGCGCTGCTGATCCGCTCAGAGCGAGAGCGAGAAGCCCCAGAGCACGACGCCGTCGAGCGGCTCCCAGTCGAGCTCCGGACGGTGGCGGAATCCGCGCGACTCGTACAGGCGATGGGCGTCCGTCATCTCGGGCAAGGTGCTCAGCACGATCTCCCGCAGGCCGGTGGACCGCGCCTCCGTGACGCACCAGTCGAGCAGCGCCGCACCGACACCCCGGCGCCGGGCCTCGGGGGCGACGGTGAGCATGCGGAACTCGCCCTGGTCGTCGCGGACGGCGAGCTCGCGCAACGACGAGCCCTCCGGGCACCAGGTGACGGTGCCGAGCAGCGTGTCCGGAGCGTCGGCGTCCACGGCGACCATGACGACGGCATCGTCCGCCCGCGTCGCGCCGTCGCCGAGCACGGCGGCGTAGTCGTGGTCGCGGCTCCCGTCGGGTCGCACCAGGTACCCGTTCGCGTCGTAGCCGGCCACCGTCAGCGCTCCGACCGCCGCTGCCTCGTCGGGTCGGGCCCGACGCAGGAGCAGGTCAGACACCGAGCGTGTTGCGGGGGTACGCGGCGTTCACGTCGGTGATGACGTTGACCAGGTACGGGACGCCGGACGCGAACGCGCGGTCCAGGGCCGGACCGATCTCGCGCGGGTCGGTGACCATCTCGCCGCCACCGCCGAGCGCCGTGACGACCTGGTCGTAGCGGGTGCTCGGGGCGAGGTCGGCGGCGACGTCGTAGCCGTAGAGGAGCTGCATCGGGCCCTTCTCCAGGCCCCAGGCCGAGTTGTTGCCGACGACCATCACGACCGGCAGGTTGTGGCGGACGAGGGTGTCGACGTCGACCAGCGACATGCCGGCGGCGCCGTCGCCGTAGAGCAGGACGACCTGCGCGGAGGGCCGGGTGAGGCGCGCGGCCATCGCCGCTCCCATGCCGGCGCCGAGGCAGCCGTACGGGCCGGGGTCGAGCCAGCCGCCGGGGCGCTGCGGCTCGACGAACTTGCCCGCGAACGACACGAAGTCGCCGCCGTCGCCGATGACGATCGCGTCGTCCGCGAGGCGGGGGAGCAGCTCGCCGTAGATGCGGGCCGGGTGGATCGGGTCGGCCTCGGCCTTCAGCAGCTCGTCGTCGCGCGCGTTGGCCGCGGCGACCTCGGTCTGCAGTGACTGGAGCCACGGCGTCCAGTCGGGACGGCGCCCGTGCTCGGCGGGGGCGGTCAACGCGTCGTAGATGCCCGTGAAGACCGCGGTGAGGTCGCCGGACGCCGACGCGGCGAGCTCGGCGTGCTGCGAGACCTGCCCGGGGGAGTCGGCGATGTGGACGGTCCGGGCCGGGGTGCCGCCGTCCTTCCCGCCGAAGACGCCGTAGCCGAGGCGGAAGTCGAGCGGCGTGCCGACGACGATCACCAGGTCGGCCTGGTTGAACGACGCCGAGCGTGCCTTGGTCACCAGCTGCGGGTGGCCGCCGGGCACGATGCCGCGGCCCATGCCGTTGGCGAGGACCGGCATGCCGGTCTCCTCGACGAAGCGCAGCGCGGCCTCCTCGGCGTGGTCGGCCCACACGTCGGTGCCGAGCACCAGGACGGGTCGTTCGGCGCCGCGGATCAGCTCGGCGACGCGGCGGAGGTCGTCGCCGTCGGGCTCGATCGCCGCGGTGGTGTTGCCGGCCGACGATGCGGCGGGCGCGCTCGCGAAGAACTGGTCCATCGGGATGTCGACGAACGTCGGGCCGCGGTGCGACGAGCCGGCCAGCGTGAACGCCTCGTCGATGGTGGGCGCGATGTCCTCGACGGCGTGTGCCGTGGCGGCCGACTTGGTGATGGTGGTGAAGATCGGCGGCTGGTCGATCTCCTGCAGGCTGCCGCTGCCCCAGCGGCCGGCCGGGGCGCGACCGCCGATCACCACGAGCGGCGACCCGGCGAAGCTCGCCTGCGCCACCGGGCTCACGCCGTTCGTGACGCCGGGGCCCGCCGTCAGCACGGCGAGGCCGGGCGTGCGGGTCAGCTTGCCGATCGCCTCGGCGGCGAACACGGCGGTCGGCTCGTGCCGGACGTCGATGATCGGCACGTTCGGCTCGGTCTTCACCGCCGCGTCGTACATGGGGAACACGTGCGCACCCGAGAGGGTGAACATGGCATCGACCCCGTGCGCCCGCGCGACGTCGAGGGCGAGGATCCCGCCGTGGACGTCGGTCGTGGCGCTCTCGGTGGTCTGATCGTCAGCCTGCGTCATGTTCGCAGGTTACTGCCCGGTCAACCTCGACCTCACTCGACCGGCTTGGCGCGCGTCGTGGGGCGGTACAGCCATGGGCTCTCGGCGCGGATCTGGTCGAGCACGGCGAGCAGCAGGTCGGCGCGGTGGGCCGGCTGCTCGGCGAACAGCTCCTCGTCGCTGCGCAGGTCGGCGCGGCCCTGCACGCCGAGCGCCAGCTGCAGGTGCAGCGCGCGCAGGAACCCGGACGTGTTGCCCGCCGACGGCGACGGCCACTCCGCCTCCAGGTGCCCGCGGGTGCGCGGCGGCTTGATGCCCTGGCCCAGCCGGTTGAGCCACGGCTCGACGATGCCCGGGTCGAGGGCGTTGCGGTGCAGGAGCGTCATGACGGCATAGGCGAGGCGGTCGTCCTCACCGTGCCGCCAGATGTAGGACGTCGGCGTCAGCACGCGGTCGGCGATGACGTCGAGGAGCACGGTGAGCTCCAGCCGGCCGAAGTGCCGGGAGCGGGCGAGCGCCGCGAGCAGGTCGGCGCCGTGCGCGATCGCGTGCGCCCAGCCCTGCTCGGGGATCCAGCCGCGGTGGTCCTGCTCGCGGATGTACCAGCTGGTGGCGCGGTCTCCCCAGTCGAGCACCGACGACTCCGGCAGCAGGTGCTGGTCGTTGTCGCGGCCGATGATCTCGGCCAGCATCAGTGCGCTGTAGCTGCGCCGGATCACCGAGACGTCGCCGTCGTGCCCCAACCCGTAGCGGAGCCCCGGGACGATGCCGTCGCCCAGGCCGGTGAGCAGGTCGTCGTAGACGCCGTTGCCGATCCAGGTGGTCAGCAGCGGGTAGGCCAGGTCCTCGCGAAGGCGCGGGTTCGGGTGGCCGAGCATCTCGACCAGGTCCACGGTGAGCTCGTCGAGGGACCGGTCGGCCGGCACCTCGCGACCGGATTGCATCACTGCCAGCCAGTACGCCTCGGACATCGTGGCCATGGTGCCAGACGCCGGGGACGGCCCAAAGTCCGCACTACCCTGATGACGTGCCCACGCTGGACGACATCGCGCGTTTCCAGACGACGTTGTCCGCCGGCGACGTCGCCCGGCTGCACGCGCTGGTGACCGACTGGCAGATCATCGCCGACCTGGCCTTCGCCGACCTCGTGCTGTGGCTCCCGGACGCGGAGTCCAAGGGCATGTGGGCGGCCGCGCAGATCCGCCCCACCACGGGTCCGACGACGCTGCTGGAGGACGTCGTGGGCACGTTCGTGCCGACGAGCGGCTCCCATGCCCTGGACGAGGTCATGGTGTCCGGGCGCATCGCGGAGCACGACGACGAGCGGCTGGTGCCGGTCCCGGGTGAGAGCGACGCCATGGCCGTCCTGGCCATCCGGGCGGCAGCGGGCTCCGGACGCGGCGGGGGAGCGCTCGAGGTCACGTACCGGCAGGCGGCCGACGACCTCGTGCAGATGATCCACCGTGGCGAGTTCCCCCTGCCCGGGCCGCGGTCCGACCTCGCCGACTCCCTCCGGGTCGGCGACGGGTTCATCCGCACCGACGCCACCGGCTCGGTCACCTACGCGAGCCCCAACGCGCTGTCCGCCTACCGTCGGCTGGGGCTCAGCGGCGACCTGGTCGACTCGAACCTCGCCGACGTCACGTCCGGTCTCGTCGACCGCCGGCCCACCGACCGCGGCGCCCGCGGGCTCCTCACCGGGACGTCGCCCGGCGAGGCGGAGATCGAGAACGCGCGCGCGTTCGTGCTCCTGCGCGTCATCCCGCTCACCACCGAGAGCCGGTCCGACGGCGCCGTGGTCCTGCTGCGCGACGTCACCGAGCTGCGGCTCCGCGAGCGGGAGCTCGTCTCGAAGGAGGCGACGATCCGGGAGATCCACCACCGGGTCAAGAACAACCTGCAGACCGTCGCGGCGCTGCTCCGGCTGCAGGGCCGCCGCATGGACGTGCCCGAGGCGCGGGCCGCCCTGGAGGAGGCCGTCCGGCGGGTCGGGTCGATCGCCGTCGTGCACGAGACCCTCAGCCAGTCGTTCGACGAGCAGGTGTCGTTCGACGAGATCGCCGACCGGCTCCTGCGCACGGTGCTCGACGTCGCCGGCGAGGGCGTCGTGGCCGAGCGGATCGGCACGTTCGGGCTGGTCCGCGGGGAGATCGCGACGCCGCTGGCCATGGTGCTCACCGAGCTCATCCAGAACGCCGCGCAGCACGCG
Organism: Aeromicrobium terrae; assembly: GCF_008039565.1. Classification (GTDB taxonomy): domain Bacteria; phylum Actinomycetota; class Actinomycetes; order Propionibacteriales; family Nocardioidaceae; genus Aeromicrobium; species Aeromicrobium terrae. The sequence continues at coordinate 206,258 of NZ_VDUX01000003.1, read as the reverse complement.
TTCCCCGAGCGCGGCGGGCGGCTCACGGTGGCGGTGAACCGGATCCGCGACCGGCTGCGGCTGCGCGTCACCGACGACGGCGTGGGTCTGCCGAAGGACTTCGACGTCAGTGAGAGCCTCGGCCTGTCGATCGTCAGCACGCTCGTGGAGACCGAGCTGGGCGGCACGCTCGCGTTCGAGCAGCGCCCCCGCGGCGGCACCACCGTCGCCATCTCCCTGACGGTGTGATCGGCATGGTCGGTTTACCCGGTTAAGTGGGTAAACCGACACATCACCCGGCAAATTTGCCATGAGGTGTGCAGGTTTGCCGTGGGACGTCGACGCGCGCCGTCGGTTTACCCACTTAACCGGGTAAACCGACACCCCCGTGACATGACGAACCCCGCACCGGACGGTGCGGGGTCGTGGCTGCGAGTGCTCAGGCCGTACGAATACGTGCCCGTGCGTTGCGACGCTTGAGCGCGCGACGTTCGTCCTCGCTCATGCCTCCCCAGACGCCATGATCCTGACCGGACTCGAGGGCCCACTGCAGGCACTGGTCGCGGACGTCACAACGACGGCAGACGACCTTGGCCTCTTCGATCTGAAGGATGGCAGGGCCGGTGTTGCCGATGGGGAAGAAGAGCTCAGGGTCCTCGTCGAGGCATGCGCTGTGATGGCGCCAGTCCATGACGATCTTCTCCTTCCCGATGGTGGATTTACGGCACGCTGCGCAGGTGGCGCACGGCCGCATGATCATGGTTTCAACAATTGCGGTGATAAACAAGGGTTCGCCTTGTCGGCCACCTGTCGAATCGGTCACACGCCCCGCACCCGACCTGCGGAGACGAACCACACTTTCTGCCCCGAGCGGTCAGGGCGCGGCCGCCCTGTGACAGACTGAACGTCGGGCTTCACATCCCTCTCCGGCTCCGCTGCGGCGGGCCCGCGGCCCCCGAGAGCCGCACCCGGACCCACCGGTTCGTGGACCGACTGGAACCTCACAGAATCCCGACCTCATGGTTGCCTCCGACATCGACGCACGAATCGACGCGCCCGACCCCGACGACCCCGTCTTCGCCCTGCACCGCGGCGGCAAGATGGAGGTGTCGGCCACGGTGCCGCTGCGCGATGCCCACGACCTGTCGCTGTCGTACACGCCGGGCGTCGCCCGGGTCTGCGAGGCCATCGCGGCCGATCCCGAGGTCGCGCACGAGTACACCTGGGTCTCCAACACCGTCGCGGTCGTCACCGACGGCACCGCCGTGCTCGGCCTGGGCGACATCGGCCCGGCCGCTGCCATGCCCGTCATGGAGGGCAAGGCGGTGCTGTTCAAGCAGTTCGGCGGCGTCGACGCCATCCCGGTCGCGCTCGACACCACCGACGTCGACGAGATCGTCGAGACGGTCGCGCGGATGGCCCCGACGTTCGGCGGCATCAACCTCGAGGACATCTCCAGCCCGCGCTGCTTCGAGATCGAGCGCCGGCTCATCGAGCGGCTCGACATCCCGGTGTTCCACGACGACCAGCACGGCACGGCGGTCGTGGTGCTCGCTGCCCTGATCAACGCCGTGCGCCTCACCGACCGCGACCTCGAGGACCTCAAGGTCGTCATCTCCGGTGCCGGCGCCGCGGGCGTGGCCATCACGAAGATCCTGCGCACGGCCGGCGTCCGGAAGATCGCGGTCGTCGACCGGCAGGGCGTCATCCACACCGGCCGCGACGACCTCAACGCCGCCAAGCAGTGGCTCGCCGACGAGACCGCCACCTGGGCCAAGGCCGGCAGCATCAACGACGCCATGAGCGGTGCCGACGTCTTCATCGGCGTCTCCGGCGGCACCATCGCCGAGGAGGCGGTGGCGGCGATGGCGCCCGACGCGATCGTGTTCGCGCTCGCCAATCCGCACCCGGAGGTGCACCCGGACGTCGCCACGCGGCACGCCCGCGTCGTGGCCACCGGTCGCTCGGACTTCCCGAACCAGATCAACAACGTGCTCGTCTTCCCGGGCATCTTCCGCGGCGCGCTCGACGTGCGCGCCACCGGCATCTCTGAGGGAATGAAGCTGTCGGCCGCCGCGGCGATCGCCGACCTCGTGGGCGACGAGCTGAGCGAGTCGTACGTGATCCCGTCTCCGTTCGACCCCCGCGTGGCCACCGCCGTGGCGCGCGCCGTCACCGACACCGCCCGCCGCGAGGGACTCGCTCGCCGGCCGTACTGACAGGAGCTCGATGTTCGCCGTCTACGCCACCGGTTTCAGCACGGACGACCCGATCGCGGGACTGGAGGTGGGCGAGCGGCCCGACCCTGACGTCCCCGACGGCTGGACCACGGTGGAGGTCAAGGCGGCCTCCATCAACCATCACGACGTGTGGAGCCTGCGCGGCGTCGGCCTGCGCGAGGAGGCGCTGCCGATGATCCTCGGCTGCGACGCCGCCGGTCTCGACGAGGACGGCAACGAGGTGCTCGTGCACGCCGTGATCAGCGACCCGTCGTGGCGCGGCGACGAGACGCTCGACCCCAGGCGGTCGCTGCTGTCGGAGAAGTTCCAGGGCACGTTCGCCGAGAAGGTGGCCGTCCCGAGGCACAACGTGATCCCGAAGCCGGAGGGCCTGTCGCTGGCGGAGGCCGCCTGCCTGCCCACGGCGTGGCTCACGGCCTACCGCATGCTCTTCACGCAGTCCGGCCTCAACCCGGGCGACTCGGTGCTCGTGCAGGGCGCCGGCGGCGGCGTGGCCACGGCGCTCATCATGCTGGCGCGTGCCGCGGGCTACCGCGTCTACGCCACCAGCCGCGACGAGGACAAGCGCAAGCGCGCGCTCGACATCGGTGCCCACGAGGTCGTCGAGACCGGCGAACGCCTCCCGGTCCGCATGGACGCGGTGATGGAGACCGTCGGCAAGGCCACCTGGTCGCACTCGGTGAAGTCCCTGCGCCCTGGCGGGACCGTGGTGGTCTCCGGCGCGACGTCGGGCGACGCCTCACCGACCGAGCTGTCGTACATCTTCTTCCAGCAGAAGCGCGTCGTCGGCTCGACGATGGGCACCCGCGACGAGCTGCACCGCCTCGCCCAGTTCCTCGACGTCACCGGCGTGCGGCCGCTCATCGACCGCGAGATCCCCATGGACCAGGCCGCCGAGGGCCTCCGCGCCGTCGCCGAGGGCGACGTGTTCGGGAAGATCGTCCTGACGCGATAGAAGTCTCGGTCGCTAGCGGCGGAGCCGCGGGAGGGAGCTCTGCGACCGAAGCGACTCAATCCTCATCATCCAACCGAGCCAACCAGGTGGCCAGGCGCTCGACGGGGACCTCGAACTCCGGGTTCAGGTCGACGAACTCGACGAGCCGCTCGGCCAGCCAGGCGAACGAGATCTCCTCGTCGCCGCGGCGGGACTGCAGCTCCTCGATGCCGCGATCGGTGAAGTACATCGCGTTCTAGGCGAAGGCCTGGTCCATCAGCGTCGCGTGCTCCTCGACGTGCCGGTTGTGCGAGCCCACCGACGGCGCCGACGACTCCGGGCGCGAGACCAGGGACAGCGGGAGGTCGCGGTCGAGCGCACCGGTGTAGTGCAGCGCGACGTGCGGCCACGGGCCCTGGTTGGCCGGCTCGTCCTGCACCCAGCGCACCTCGGTGGCCGAGGTGAACTTCGCCAGCTCGGCGTTGAGCTCCTCGAGCGGCCGCGGGTAGAGCTGCTCCATCCGCACGATGGCGGTGCGGTTCTGGCCCTCCTCGCGCTTGGCGCGCTCGGCCATGAGCTCCCAGGTGATCTTGCCGGAGCACACCAGCACACGCTGGACCTGGTCGGCCTGGACGGTGTCGTCGCCGATCACCGGGCGCCACGTGCCGGACGTGAACTCGTCGGGCTGTGACGCCGCCGCCTTGCTGCGCAGCATCGACTTCGGCGTGAAGACGACGAGCGGGCGGTGCTCCTTGCCGAGCGACTGGCGTCGCAGCAGGTGGAAGTAGGACGCCGGGGTGGACGGCTGCGCGATGCGCATCGCGTCGTCGGCGCCGAGCAGCAGGAACCGCTCGATCCGGGCGGAGGAGTGGTCCGGGCCCTGGCCCTCGTAGCCGTGCGGCAGGAGCAGGACGACGCCGGACTTCTGGCCCCACTTCGTCTCACCGGCGGAGATGTACTCGTCGATGACGGACTGGGCGCCGTTGACGAAGTCGCCGAACTGCGCCTCCCACAGGGTGAGCGCCTCCGGTCGCGCGACGGAGTAGCCGTACTCGAAGCCGAGGGCGGCGTACTCGCTCAGCAGCGAGTCGTAGATGTAGAACGTCTCCTGGTCCTCGTCGATGTGGGCCAGAGGCGTCCACTCGCTGCCGTTGTTGCGGTCGATGATCGTGGCGAACCGCGACGAGAACGTGCCGCGACGCGAGTCCTGGCCGGCCATGCGGACCGGTCGCCCGTCGAGCAGCAGCGAGCCCATCGCGAGGATCTCGCCGGTGCCCCAGTCGATCGGGCCGGCGGTGATGGACGCCGCGCGGCGCTGCAGCTGGGGGAGCACCTTCGGGTGCACCGTGAAGCCCTCGGGGACGGCGGTGTACGCGTCGGCGATGGCCTTGAGCGTCTCGGGCGTGATGGCCGTCTCCAGCTCGCCCTCCGGCTCCGGCTTGGACGGGTAGTCCGGGGTGCGGGTGTAGCCGGACGGGGTGTCGTCGGCCTTCTTGACCTCGGTGAAGTTGCGCTCGAGCTGCGACTGGTAGTCGGCCAGCGCCTCCTCGGCCTCCTCGATCGTGATGTCGCCACGTCCGACCAGGGCCTCGGTGTAGAGCTTGCGCACCGACTTCTTGTTGTTGATCGTGTCGTACATCAGCGGCTGGGTGAAGCTGGGGTCGTCGCCCTCGTTGTGACCGCGGCGGCGGTAGCAGATGAGGTCGATGACGATGTCCTTGTTGAACGTCTTCCGGTACTCGTAGGCCAGCTGGGCCACCCGGATGCACGCCTCGGGATCGTCGCCGTTCACGTGGAAGATCGGCGCCTGGATCATCTTGGCGACGTCGGTGCAGTAGACCGACGAGCGCGACGACGACGGGGCGGTGGTGAAGCCGACCTGGTTGTTGACGATGACGTGGATGGTGCCGCCGGTGCGGTAGCCGCGCAGCTGGCTGAGGTTCAGCGTCTCCGCCACGACGCCCTGGCCGGCGAAGGCCGCGTCACCGTGCACGAGAACGGGCAGCACCGGGTACGCGGCGCCACGGTTGAGGCGGTCCTGCTTGGCGCGGGTGATGCCCTCGAGCACCGGGTCGACGACCTCGAGGTGCGACGGGTTGGCGGCCACGGAGACCTTGATCTTGTCGCCGTCGAGCGAGGTGAACTCGCCCTCGACGCCCAGGTGGTACTTGACGTCGCCGGAGCCCTGGACGGTTCGGGGATCGATGTTGCCCTCGAACTCGCGGAACACCTGGCTCGGGCTCTTGCCGGCGATGTTCACCAGGACGTTGAGGCGTCCGCGGTGCGCCATGCCGATGCAGACCTCGTCGAGCTCGTCGGCGGCGGCGGCCTCGCAGATCTCGTCGAGCAGCGGGATGGTGGTCTCGCCGCCCTCGAGGCTGAAGCGCTTCTGGCCGACGAACTTGGTCTGCAGGAACGTCTCGAACGCCTCGGCCTGGTTCAGCTTCAGCAGGATGCGCAGCTGCTCCTCGCGGGGCGGCTTGGTGTGCCCGATCTCGATGCGCTCCTGGAGCCACTGGCGCTCGGACGGGTCCTGGATGTGCATGTACTCCAGGCCGATCGTGCGGCAGTAGGAGTCGCGCAGGACGCCGAGGATCTCGCGCAGCTTCATGAACCGCTTGCCCGACTGGCTGGCGAACGATCCGGTGGCGAACTCGCGGTCCAGGTCCCACAGCGTGAGGCCGTGCGACGCGGTGTCGAGGTCCGGGTGGCTGCGCTGGCGGTACTCCAGCGGGTTGGTGTCGGCCATCAGGTGGCCGCGGACGCGGAACGCGTGGATCAGCTCCAGCACGCGCGCCTGGCGGTGCACCTCGTCGTCGTGGCTGACGGCGATGTCGCGGGCCCAGCGGATGGGCTCGTACGGGATGCGGAGGGCCCGGAAGATCTCGTCGTAGAAGCCGTCCTCGCCGAGCAGGAGCTGGTGGATGCGGCGCAGGAACTCACCGGACTGGGCGCCCTGGATGACGCGGTGGTCGTAGGTGGAGGTCAGCGTCATCATCTTCGACACGGCCATCTGCGCGATGGTGTGGTCGGACGCGCCCTGGAACTCCGGCGGGTAGTCCATGGAGCCGACGCCGACGATGACGCCCTGGCCCTTCATCAGGCGCGGCACGGAGTGGTTGGTGCCGATGCCGCCCGGGTTGGTGAGGCTCGCGGTGGTGCCCTGGAAGTCGGAGACCTCGAGCTTGCCGTCGCGGGCCTTGCGGACCATCGTCTCGTAGGCCTGCCAGAACTCGGCGAAGCCCATCGTCTCGGCGGCCTTGATCGACGGCACGAGCAGCTGGCGGGAGCCGTCGGGCTTCTGCAGGTCGATGGCCAGGCCGAAGTTGACGTGCTCCGGCTTCAGCTGGACCGGCTTGCCCTTCTCGTCCGTGTCGTACCCGGTGTTCATCTCGGGCATCGCGGCGAGCGCCTTGACGACGGCGTAGCCGATCAGGTGCGTGAAGGAGACCTTGCCGCCGCGGGCGCGGGCGAGGTGGTTGTTGATGACGGTGCGGTTGTCGAAGAGCAGCTTGACCGGCACCGAGCGGACGCTGGTGGCCGTGGGCACGGTGAGGCTGGTGTCCATGTTGGCGACGGTGCGGGCCGCCGCGCCGCGCAGCGTGACGCGCTCGACCTCGCCGGGGCCCACGGGCTCGGCCGGCGTCTCCTGCGGGGCCGGCTCCTTGGCCGGTGCCGGCTTGGCGGGCTCGGGCTGCTTGGCCTCGGGCTTCGGCTCGGCCTTCGCCTCCTGCTTCGGCTCGGCCTTCGGCGCCTCCTGCTTCGGCGCCTCCTGCTTCGGGGGCTCGGGGGCCTTCGTGGCCGCCGGGGCCGGGGCGGGATCGGCCGTCACCTCGGTGGCGGGACCGCTGCCGTTCGAGCCCGGCGAGCCGCCGTTCTCGAAGAAGGACTTCCACGACGCGTCGACCGAGCCGGGGTCCTCCTGGTACCGGTCGTACATCTCTTCGACGAGCCACTGGTTGGTGCCGAAGTCAGGGGTGGATGTGTCGTGTGAGGGCTCGGCCACGGCCTCGATCGCCTCTTCCGTTCAGGTCGCCGGTGCGCAGGTGAAACGCTGTCCACAGCCTAGCGCGGCACGCCAGTCACGCGCGGGCAGGTTCGGACCATTCAGGAGGCGACGGAGAGCACCGGTTCGCGCTGCAGGAACCGGCCGAATCGGGCCGCCTCGAGCTCGATCGCCGAGCGCGCTCTCCGAGGCACCGGGACGACTGCTCGGACGTCGATCTCGACGGTCTCCGGGCGCACGGTGCGGGTCCAGCTGCCGGCGAGCGCCCCGTCCAGGAGCAGCAGCCCGCTCGCCCGGAAGATCTGCTCGCGGCCGGGCCCCAGTCGGTCCAGGTCAGCGGGGTCGCGCGTGTAGGAGATCAGCTCGTCGAAGTTCGACAGCAGCATCGCGGCGGGGACCTCGACGGGCTCGACGTCGGCGTCGGTGTGCAGCGTCTGTCCGTCGATCTCGACGGTCGCCAGGTCGGCCAGCTCGACGGCGCGGCGGGCGTCGGTGAGCGTGAGCGTGGTCCACCAGGCGAGGTCGCGGGGGTCGAACGGCCCGTGACCTCGCGCGTAGACCCGGGCGATCCACGCGAGTCGCTCGTCGTCGGTGCCGCGCGGCGCGGGCAGGTCGAGCGGCACGTACGTGTGCTGCTTGCCGCGCATGGGGCCGCTCGCGACCAGCCCGGCGAGCTCCGCGTTCATGACGTAGTGCGCCAGCGGGCTGCCGGTGTGCTCGAGGCCGGCGTCGGCGAGGTGCTCGGCGACCTCGGCCCGGGTGGTCGGACCGTGGGCACGGACCGCCTCCGCCACGACGGAGGTCCCGGTCTCGAGCCGCTTCTCGTCGATCCCCATCCGCCGTACCGATCCCACGAGCTGCTGCTGGACGCGGGGCGACGTGACCGCGAGCAGGTCGGGCAGGTCGTCGACCCGGACGTGGTGCCACGTGGGGCGCAGCACGTGGGTGCGGACGAAGTCGCCGGCGGCGAACGCGGCCTCGACCTCGGTGATCGTCGCGTCGCAGCGACGGCCGATGGACCACAGCGACGTGCCGTGGTCCTGCGACTGGACGGCACCGAGGTGGCCGACCACGTCGGCGGGGGAGTCGAGCGGAGGCCCGACGAGGCGCTGGGCCCGCAGGCGGTACGGGACCAGCGCCAGCGTCACGTCAGGCCGTCTCGAGGGTGGCGTCGAGGGTGATGTCGACGCCGGTGAGGGCCTTGCTGACCGGGCACCCGGCCTTGGCGGCCTGGGCGGCCTCCTCGAATCCGGCCGCGTCGATCCCCTCGGCCTCGCCACGCACGGTCAGCTTGATCCCGGTGATCTTCATCCCGCCGTTCGGGTCCGGGCCGAAGGAGACGTCGGCCGTGACGTCGAGCGACCGCGGCGTGGCGCCGCTGTCCTCGAGGACCTTGCTGAAGGCCATCGAGAAGCAGGCCGAGTGCGCCGCACCGACGAGCTCTTCCGGCGTCGTGGTGTCGTGGTTGTCGTCGGCGACACGCTTGGGCCACGACACGTCGAACGTCGCCGCCCCCGAGCTGGTGAGCTCGACCTGGCCGGTGCCGTCCTGGAAGCCGCCGTCCCAGGCGGTGCGAGCGGTGCGAGTAGGCATGAGGTCTCCCGTCGTGGTGGTGTGCGTTCGAGCCTAGCGACCGTTACCGTCCGGACCATGTCCGTCCGCGTCTCGCACACGACCATCGACTGTCACGACGCCTTCGCCCTCAGTGAGTGGTGGCGCGAGGTCCTCGCCTACGAGATGGACCCCGACGACCCGAACGAACCGGGGCACGAGGAGTGCATGATCCACGACCCGGACACCGGGCACCACCTGCTCTTCATCGAGGTTCCGGACACCGAGCTGCCGGCCAAACGGATCCACCTCGACGTGCGGCCGCGCGAGCGTCGCCGGGACGAGGAGGTCGAGTGGCTGCTGGAGCGCGGTGCCCAGCTCGTCGCGGACCACCGCGGGAAGTACGGCCCGGGCACCGGCTGGGTGACGCTCGCGGACCCGGAGGGCAACCAGTTCTGCGTCCTGCGCTCGGACGCCGAGCTGGCCGAGTCCTAGAGATTGGGGCGCCCCCGGCAGGATTCGAACCTGCGCTCCCGCCTCCGGAGGGCGGTGCTCTATCCCCTGAGCTACGGGGGCCGCAACCGGACCGAGCGTACCCCAGCGCCCACTACGCTGGCGCAATGCCTGAGTCCACCAGCCGCCGGGAGCCCGGCACCCCCGCCAGGGTCCTCGTGGTGGACGACGCGGCGTCCATCCGCCTGCTGATCCGGACGAACCTCGAGCTCGCGGGATTCGAGGTCGAGGAGGCCGTGGACGGCATCGACGCGATCGAGCAGCTCGAGAGCGCCGAGGTGCTGCCGGACGTCATCACCGTCGACGTGATGATGCCGCGCCAGGACGGGATCGCCACGGTCGCGTCCATCCGCAAGAACCCGCGGACGGCGGGCATCGCGATCGTCATGGTCAGCACGCAGAACCACCCGCACGACATCCAGCGCGGGATGGACGCCGGCGTCGACGCCTACGTCACCAAGCCGTTCGATCCGGACGTGCTCGTGGAAACCGTCCGCAAGGCCGCCGATACCCTGGGTCGGTGACTCCTGAGCAGCTTTCGTCCGCCCTCGTCGCCGCGCTCACCCGCCTGGTCGACGACGGCCGCCTGACGCTGCCCGACGGCGTCCCCTCGACGGTGCTCGTCGAGCGGCCCAAGGTCCGGGAGCACGGTGACTACGCCACCAACATCGCCCTGCAGCTCGCGAAGCGCGCGGGCGTCAACCCGCGCGACCTCGCCCAGCAGCTCGCCGAGGAGATTGTCACGGACGACGGCGTCGCCTCGGCCGAGGTCGCCGGGCCCGGCTTCCTCAACCTGCGGGTCAGCGCCGGTGCGCAGGGCGCACTGGCCGGCCAGGTCGTCACCGCAGGCGACTCCTACGGCCGCAGCGACGTCAACGCCGGCCAGAAGGTCAACCTCGAGTTCATCTCCGCCAACCCCACCGGCCCGCTGCACCTCGGCCACACCCGCTGGGCCGCCGTCGGCGACGCGATGGCGCGGGTCATCGAGGCCACCGGCGCCGAGGTCACGCGCGAGTTCTACGTCAACGACCGCGGCAACCAGATGGACGTGTTCGGCGCGTCCCTGATGGCGCGCGCGCACGGCGAGGAGCCGCCGGACGACGGCTACCACGGCGCGTACGTCGCCGACCTCGCCGCGAAGGTCGTCGCCGAGGTGCCCGGCGTGCTCGACCAGCCGGCCGACGAGCAGCTCGTCACGTTCCGCGAGACCGGGTACCGGCTCCAGCTCGCCGAGCAGCAGGCCGAGCTCGACGAGCTCCGCACCCACTTCGACGTCTGGTTCTCCGAGCGCTCGCTGCACGACTCCGACTCCGTGGAGCACGGCTTCGACCGGCTGCGCGAGCAGGGCCGGCTGTTCGAGGCCGACGGCGCCACCTGGATGCGCACCACCGACTTCGGCGACGACAAGGACCGGGTCCTGGTCCGCTCCAACGGCGAGCTCACGTACTTCGCGTCCGACACCGCGTACTACGTCAACAAGCGCGAGCGCGGCTTCGACCCCTGCATCTACCTGCTCGGCGCCGACCACCACGGCTACGTCGGCCGGCTGTCCGCCATGGCGGCCTGCGTCGGCGACACGCCGGGGGAGCAGCTCGAGGTCCTCATCGGGCAGCTCGTGAAGATCCTGCAGGACGGTGAGGAGCTCAAGCTCTCGAAGCGGGCCGGCACGATCGTGTCGCTCCGCGAGCTGATCGACCTGATCGGCGTCGACCCGCTCCGCTACACGTTGATCCGCTACCCGGTCGACTCACCGCTCACGCTCGACGTCGCCGACATGACGAGCAAGAGCAACGACAACCCCGTCTACTACGTGCAGTACGCCCACGCGCGTCTTGCGAGCATCCTGCGGAACGCCGCGGATCTCGGCATCACGGTGGACGGGTCGTACGACGCGAGCCAGCTGTCCACCGAGCGCGAGGGCGACCTGCTGCGGGCGCTCGCCGAGCTCCCGCGAGTGGTCGCGCGCGCCGCCGAGCTGCGCGAGCCGCACCGCGTCGCGCGGTACCTCGAGGACACCGCCTCGACGTTCCACAAGTTCTACGACACCTGCCGCGTGCTGCCGCAGGGCGACGAGGACGTCACCGACCTGCACCGCGCGCGGCTCGTGCTCGTCGCCGCCACGCGCCAGGTCCTCGCCAACGGGCTCGGCCTGCTCGGCGTCTCGGCACCGGAACGGATGTGACCAGATGACAGAGGAGCGCAGGTGATGCGCGCGCACGAGGCCGGTGCGCTGCACGGCCAGGCCGGCGACCGCGGACCCGCGTGGCTGCGCGTCCCGGAGGACTCGAACGCGCTGGTCCCGCACCTGTGGGCGTCCGGCGTCTCGAAGGTCGACGGCGTCCTGACGGTCGCGGGGGAGTCCGTCGCGGACCTGGCCGAGGAGTTCGGCACGCCGCTCTACGTCGTCGACGAGGACGACTTCCGGGCGCGGGCCCGGTCGTTCCGCGAGGCCTTCGCCGACGCCGACGTCTACTACGCGGGCAAGGCGTTCCTCTGCGTCGCCACCGCTCGATGGGTGGCGGAGGAGGGGCTGAACCTCGACGTGTGCACCGGCGGCGAGCTGGCCGTCGCGCTGCGGGCGGAGTTCCCGCCGGAGCGGATCGGCCTGCACGGCAACAACAAGTCGGTGGCCGAGCTGCGACGCGCCCTCGAGGCCGGCGTCGGACGGATCATCGTCGACTCCACCGAGGAGATCGAGCGGCTCACCGCGCTGACGGCCGAGCTCGGCGTCACCGCTAACGTGATGGTGCGCGTCACCGCCGGCGTCGAGGCGCACACGCACGAGTACATCTCCACGTCGCACGAGGACCAGAAGTTCGGCTTCTCCATCTCCGGCGGCGATGCGCTCGCGGCCGTCCGCCAGGTGCTGGCCGCGCCCGGCCTCCGCCTGCTCGGCCTGCACTCGCACATCGGCTCGCAGATCTTCGTCACCGACGGGTTCGAGGTCGCCGCCCGTCGTGTGCTGCGGTTGCACGCCGAGATCGTCCAGACGCTCGGCGCCGACCTGCCCGAGCTCGACCTCGGCGGTGGCTTCGGCATCGCGTACACCACGCAGGACGACCCGTCCGCCCCCGAGGACCTCGCCCGCGGCATCCGCAAGATCGTCGACGACGAGTGCGCGGCCATGGGCGTCGACGTCCCGCGTCTCTCGGTCGAGCCCGGTCGCGCGATCGCCGGCCCGTCCACGTTCACGCTCTACGAGGTGGGCACCACCAAGTCGGTCGCGCTCGACGGTGGGGCGTCGCGACGCTACGTCTCGGTCGACGGCGGGATGAGCGACAACATCCGCCCCGCCCTGTACAGCGCCGACTACTCGTGCACGCTCGCCTCGCGCGCGTCGTCCGCCCCGCCGGTGCTGAGCCGCGTTGTAGGCAAGCACTGCGAGAGCGGCGACATCGTCGTCAAGGACGAATACCTGCCCGGCGACGTGCAGGCCGGCGACCTGCTGGCCGTCCCGGGCACCGGCGCCTACTGCCGCTCGCTGGCCAGCAACTACAACCACGTGCCCCGCGCGGCTGTCGTCGCCGTCCGCGACGGCGAGGCCCGGCTCCTCCTGCGTCGCGAGACCGACGACGACCTGCTCGCTCTCGACCAGGGCTAGGGGAGTCGGACCGGGCCGTTGCCCCAGCGGGCCAGGTTGTCCTCGTTGTTGTAGATCGCGCAGCTCTGCAGGGACAGGCAGCCGCAGCCGATGCAGCCGTCGAGGTCGTCGCGCAGGCTCTGCAGGCGCGCGATGCGCAGGTCGAGGTCGTCCTTCCAGTGCGCGGACAGCGCCGCCCAGTCGGCCTTCGTCGGCGTCCGCCCGGCCGGCAGGGACTCCAGGGCCTCGCGGATCTCGCCGAGCGCGATGCCGAGCCGCTGGGAGAACCGGATGAACGCCACGCGGCGCAGCACGTCGCGGTGGTAGCGACGCTGGTTGCCCGACGTCCGGCGGCTCTCGATCAGGCCCTCGCGCTCGTAGAAGTGGAGAGCGGACACGGCGACGTCAGCGCGGTCGGCGACCTCCTTGGGCGTCAGCTCGCGGCGGCGCACCTCGGCGTTGGACATACCTCAAGCATAGTTGAGGTCTGGTCAGCCGAGACAGACCGCGACGCCGAAGCGTCCCCTCGACGGGTTGTGGGCGAACTCCACGCCGTCGATCGTGATCGAGCAGCTGCCGCCGGTGACGTCGAACCCGTTCTGCATGCCCACCTGAGCGACCGGGAACTGTCCCTTCACGGTGCGGGTGATGGTGTACTGGCCGGTCGCGAGCTTCTCGATCGTGCCCTTGCCGTCGCGGAACCGGATGCCGAACCGGAAGGCGCCGTCGGCGCGCAGGGTGACGGTCACCTTGTGCGGGATGTTGCTGCCGTACCCCGCGGAGAACGGGTTCTTCAGCGTGTCGAGCAGTGGGGTGCCGCCCGACTTCGAGCCGAAGTCGCCGGACGGGAGCGGGCTCGGCGTGAGGTTCGTCTGCGCGCCCTGGGGGAGGTCGTCCGTGGACGAGCCGTTCGACCCGTTCGTGGAGTCGTCGCCGCCTGACCCACCGATGAGGGCGAGCACGATCACGACGGCTCCTACGGCGACCGCGATGACCGCGATCCAGGTGCGACGTGACCAGTCGGGGATCCGCATGCAAGACCTCTCGGGGTGGACGGCGGGTCGGGTGCCCGCCCGCTGGCTCGTCCAACGACTGCAGCGCGTCGGGGCTATGGCCGGTGTCCAAGCCTACGGGTACGTCGTCCTCCGACGCTCCCCGCCGATACCCTTGACCGGTGAGTGCATCGCCCTCGTCCGACGCGTCCGGAGCGGGCCGACCGCTGAAGGTCGCCCTGCTGGGCTGTGGCGTCGTGGGCACGGAGGTCGCGCGACTCCTCGTCCGCGACGCCGCCGAGCTCGCCCACCGGGTGGGCGCGCCGCTCGAGCTCGCCGGCATCGCCGTGCGGCGCATCGACCGCGAGCGCGACGCCGAGCTGCCGGCCGACCTGTTCACCACCGACGCCAAGGGCCTGGTGAGCCGCGGCGACATCGACGTCGTCATCGAGGTGATCGGCGGCATCGAGCCGGCCCGCGAGCTGATCCTCACCGCGCTCGAGAACGGCGCGTCCGTCGTCACGGCCAACAAGGCGCTGCTCGCCGAGGACGCCGCCACGCTGTACGAGGCGGCCGAGAAGGTCGACCGCGACCTCGCGTTCGAGGCTGCCGTCGCCGGCGCCATCCCGATCGTCCGTCCGCTCCGCGAGTCGCTCGCCGGAGACGCCGTCGAGCGGGTGCTCGGGATCGTCAACGGCACCACCAACTTCGTGCTCGACGCCATGACCACCACGGGCTCGGGCTTCACCGAGGCGCTCGACGAGGCGCAGCGGCTCGGATACGCCGAGGCCGATCCGACGGCCGACATCGAGGGCTTCGACGCCGCCTCCAAGGCCGCGATCATCGCCGGCCTGGCGTTCCACACCCGCGTCTCGATCGGCGACGTGCACCGTGAGGGCATCACCGAGGTCAGCGCCGCCGACGTCCGCTCGGCGAGCGAGATGGGCTGCGTCGTGAAGCTGCTCGCCATCTGCGAGCGCATCGACACGCCCGACGGCCCGGCCGTCTCGGCACGCGTGCACCCCGCGATGATCCCGGACACGCACCCGCTCGCCAGCGTCCGCGAGGCCTACAACGCAGTGTTCGTCGAGAGCGAGTCCGCCGGGCAGCTGATGTTCTACGGCCCCGGGGCCGGCGGTGCACCCACCGCCAGCGCCGTCCTGGGCGACGTCGTGTCCGTCGCCCGCAACCGCGTCCGCGGCGTCGTCGGGCCAGGGGAGTCCACCCACGCCCAGCTCGAGGTGCTCGACATCGGCCGGGCCCGCACCCGGTACCACGTCGCCATCGACGTCGACGACCGCGCGGGCGTGCTCGCCACGGTCGCGCAGGCGTTCGCCGAGTTCGGCGTCTCCATCAAGACGGTGCGCCAGGAGGGGCACGGCGACGACGCCCAGCTCGTCATCGTCACCCACGAGGCCGAGGACGCCGCGCTGTCCGCCACCGTCGCCGCGCTGCGCGAGCTCGACATGGTCCGCGACGTCTCGTCCGCGATGCGAGTCGAAGGGATGTCCTAGTCGTGGCTCAGCTGTGGAGAGGTGTCATCGAGGAGTACCGCGAGTGGCTCCCGGTCGACGAGCACACCCCGGTGATCACGCTCGGCGAGGGCGGCACGCCGCTCGTGCACTCCGCGTGGCTCTCCGGCGTGGTGCGCGGTGACGTCTTCCTGAAGGTCGAGGGCGACAACCCCACCGGCTCGTTCAAGGACCGCGGCATGACCGCCGCGATCTCGGTCGCTGCCGGCGAGGGCGCCAAGGCCGTCGTGTGCGCGTCCACCGGCAACACGTCCGCGTCCATGACCGCGTACGCGGCCCGCGCCGGCCTCACGCCGATCGTCCTCGTGCCGCACGGCCGCATCGCCGCCGGCAAGATGGCGCAGGCCGTGATGCACGGCGCCGAGGTCATCCAGGTGCGCGGCGGCTTCGACGAGTGCCTGCAGCTCTCCCGCGGACTCGCCGACGAGTACCCGGTGGCGCTGGTCAACTCGGTCAACCCGGTCCGGCTCCAGGGCCAGAAGACGGCGTCGTTCGAGATCATCGACGTGCTCGGCAAGGCGCCCGACCTGCACGTCCTCCCGGTCGGCAACGCGGGCAACATCTCCGCCTACTGGATCGGCTTCCGCGAGTACGCCGAGACCGGTCTCGCCGACGGCACCCCGCAGCTGTGGGGCTTCCAGGCCGCCGGCGCGGCGCCCATCGTCCAGGGCGCGCCCGTGCCGCACCCGGAGACGGTCGCCTCCGCCATCCGCATCGGCAACCCGGCGTCGTGGAAGCTCGCCGAGGCCGCCCGTGACGAGTCCGGCGGCCGCATCGGCGCCGTCGAGGACGAGCAGATCCTCGCCGCCCAGCGCGACCTCGGCTCCCGCGAGGGCGTCTTCGTCGAGCCGGCGTCCGCCGCGGGTGTGGCCGGACTGCTCGCGGCCGCCGAGAACGGCGAGGTCGAGCCGGGCCTGACGATCACCATCACGGTCACCGGCCACGGCCTCAAGGACACCGAGACCGCTCTGTCCGGCGTCGACTCGGTGGTCGACTCGGTCATCGACGCCGATGTCGACGCGGCGGCATCGGCCGCCGGTCTGGCATGAAGGTTGCCGTCCCGGCGTCCAGCGCGAACCTCGGGCCCGGGTTCGACGCGCTGGGCCTCGCGCTCGACCTGCACGACCAGCTCACCGGCGAGATCACCGACGGTGGGCTCGAGGTCGTCGTCGAGGGTGAAGGCGCCGACGACGTGCCGCGCGACGAGAGCCACCTGGTCGTCCGGGCCATGCGGTCGACCTTCGACGTCCTGGGGGAGCAGCCTGCCGGCCTGCGCCTGACGTGCCGGAACGCCATCCCGCACGCCCGCGGCCTCGGGTCGTCGTCCGCCGCCATCGTCGGCGGCATCGTGCTGGCGCGTGCCCTGGTCGACGGTGGCTCGGAGCGGCTCGACGACGCCGCCGCGCTGCAGCTCGCCCACGAGCTCGAGGGGCACCCCGACAACGTCGCGGCCGCCCTCCTCGGCGGGCTGACCATCGCGTGGCTCGACGGCGACCGTGCCGTCGCGCAGCGCCTCGACACGTCCGTCCCGGTCACCGTGCTCGTGCCGCCGGAGCCGGTCTCGACCGAGGTCGCCCGTGACCTGCTGCCGGCCGACGTCCCGCACGCCGACGCCGCCGCGAACGCCGGTCGCGCGGCCCTGCTGGTCGCCGCGCTCACCGGGGCGCCGGAGCACCTGCTCGCCGCCACCGACGACCGGCTGCACCAGTCGTACCGCGCGTCGGCGATGCCGGACTCCTATTCACTGGTGCGGGCCCTGCGGGCGCGCAACGTGCCCGCCGTCATCTCCGGCGCCGGGCCCACGGTGCTCGCGTTCGCTCGCGGGCTCGAGCACGTCGCGCCGGACGGATGGGAGCTGAAGGAGCTCGCCGTCGCGGCACGCGGCGCCCACGTCGTGGAGGCCTGACGCGCGTTCCTCCGTTTGGCCGGTCAGGGAATGACGGACGGTTGCGGAGTGTTACAGTGACGAGGTCGGAGTCGAGATCCATCTCCCCGACACCATCCATTCACTCAGCCCGTAGCAACGGGCGATGTCTGTTGACGAGGTCACGTCCCCTGAGGTCCGGAGTCCCGGACGACGGTGATCTCGCACGAAGGAAACCACGTGACTGATACCACCACGACCGAGCCCACCGTCCCTGACGAGGCAGCAGCGGCCGCTCCGGCCGCCCCCGCCCGCAGGAGTGGCGGCGGACTCGGTGGCAAGGTGCTGGCCGAGCTGCAGGAGATCGCCGGCGGTCTCGGCATCGCCGGCGCGTCCAAGATGCGCAAGGGCGAGCTGATCGACGCCATCAAGGCGGCCCAGGCCGGTGGCAGCGCCCCGGCCCCGGAGGCGAAGGCCGAGCCGATCGAGAAGACCGAGCCGATCGAGAAGACCGAGCCGGTCGAGAAGACCGAGCGGGCTGAGCGCGTCGAGAAGACCGAGCGCGTCGAGAAGACCGACGACGCTCCCTCCGCCGAGCAGCCGCAGGACGAGCCGAAGAACGGCCAGCAGAAGAACCACGACAACCGCCAGCAGGGCAACCGCCAGGGCGGCAACCAGAACCGCAACCAGGGCCAGCAGGGCAACCGTCAGGGCGGCCAGAACTCCCAGGACGACGAGGATGGCGGCGGTCGCCGTCGCAACCGTCGTGGCCGCAACCGCGGCAACCGCGGCCCGGACGGCGAGCCCACGTACACCGAGGACGACGTCCTGGTGCCGGCCGCCGGCATCCTCGACATCCTCGACAACTACGCGTTCGTGCGCACCACCGGCTACCTGCCGAGCGAGAACGACGTGTACGTCTCCCTGTCGATGGTCCGCAAGTGGGGCCTCCGCAAGGGCGACGCCGTCGTCGGCCAGGTCCGCCAGCCGCGCGAGGGCGAGCGCAAGGAGAAGTTCAACCCGATGGTGCGGGTCGACTCGGTCAACGGCATGTCGATCGACGAGGCCAAGAAGCGCATCGAGTTCTCCAAGCTCACGCCGCTCTACCCGTCCGAGCGCCTGCGCCTCGAGACGGACGCGAGCAACATGGCCGGCCGGATCATCGACCTGATGTCGCCGATCGGCAAGGGTCAGCGCGGCCTCATCGTGTCGCCGCCCAAGGCCGGCAAGACGATGATCATGCAGTCCATCGCGAACGCCATCACGGCCAACAACCCCGAGTGCCACCTGATGATCGTCCTCGTCGACGAGCGTCCGGAGGAGGTCACCGACTTCCAGCGCACCGTGAAGGGCGAGGTCATCTCGTCCACGTTCGACCGTCCGGCCTCCGACCACACCACGGTCGCCGAGCTCGCCATCGAGCGCGCCAAGCGCCTTGTCGAGCTGGGCCACGACGTCGTCGTGCTGCTCGACGGCATCACCCGCCTGGGCCGCGCCTACAACCTGTCGGCCCCCGCCAGCGGCCGGATCATGTCCGGCGGCGTCGACTCCTCCGCGCTGTACCCGCCGAAGAAGTTCTTCGGCGCCGCGCGCAACATCGAGGACGGCGGCTCGCTGACCATCCTCGCCACGGCGCTCGTCGAGACCGGCTCGCGCATGGACGAGGTGATCTTCGAGGAGTTCAAGGGCACCGGCAACATGGAGCTGCGGCTGCGTCGCGACTTCGCCGACAAGCGGATCTTCCCGGCCATCGACGTCGAGGCGTCCAGCACCCGCCGCGAGGAGCTGCTGATGGGCAAGGACGAGCTCGCGGTCGTCTGGAAGCTGCGCCGGGTCCTGTCCGGCCTGGAGGGCCAGCAGGGCCTGGAGCTCATGCTCGAGCGCCTCAAGAAGAACCCCACCAACGCCGAGTTCCTGATGTCGATCAACAAGACGATGCCCCAGGACGCGACGGACGGTGAAGGCTGACATGACCACGATCCACGACTTCTCCGCGACCACGATCGACGGAGTGGAGCAGCAGCTCGCCGACTACAAGGGCAAGGTCGTCCTCGTCGTCAACACGGCGTCGCAGTGCGGCTTCACCCCGCAGTACGGCGGGCTGGAGAAGCTGTACGAGCAGTACGCCGAGCGCGGCCTCGTCGTGCTCGGGTTCCCGTGCGACCAGTTCGGTCACCAGGAGCCCGGCAGCGAGGACGAGATCGCGACGTTCTGCGAGACCAGCTTCGGCGTCACGTTCCCGATGTTCAGCAAGGTCGAGGTCAACGGGAAGAACGCCCACCCGCTCTACCAGTGGCTCAAGACCGAGAAGAAGGGCGTGCTCGGCGGCGCGATCAAGTGGAACTTCACCAAGTTCCTCGTCGACCCCGAGGGCAACGTCGTCCAGCGCTACGGCTCGGCGACCAAGCCCGAGGACATCGCCGACGACATCGAGGCTCTGCTCCCCGCCTGACCGGGGAATACGCACCGCCACGATTTCGCTGTACCTGGTGCCGTCTGGCACCATTGATCCCCGGTTCTGGTTCACGGAACGCGACGCGTCCCGACCCAGCGACCACGAGAGGACATCATGAAGAAGGACATCCACCCGGACTACGTCTTGACCCAGGTCACCTGTACCTGTGGCAACACGTTCACCACCCGATCCACGGCCACCGACGGGACGATCCGTTCCGAGGTGTGCTCGGCCTGCCACCCCTTCTACACGGGCAAGCAGAAGATCCTCGACACCGGCGGCCGCGTGGCCCGGTTCGAGAAGCGCTACGGCAAGAAGTAGCTGCGCCCACGACGCCGACCTCCTCCGTCCGGAGGGGTCGGCGTCGTTCTCTGTCCCGTGGTTCGTGAGGAGGTGCGCAGGTGTTTGAAGCCGTCGAGACGCTGATCGAGGAGCATGCCGCCCTTGAGCAGCGCATGGCTGATCCGGCCCTGCACGCCGACGCCGCGCAGGCCAAGAAGGTCGGCCGGCGCTACGCCGAGCTGACCGCCGTCATCCGCACCTACCGTGAGTGGCAGCAGGCTCAGGACGACCTCGAGGCCGCGCGTGAGCTCGAGCTCGACGACGAGGTCGCCGACCTGGAGCACCGTGTCCCCGAGCTGGCCGAGCGGCTCCAGCGCCTGCTGGTGCCGCGCGACCCGTCCGACGGCAAGGACGTCATCGTCGAGATCAAGGGCGGGGAGGGCGGCGAGGAGTCGGCGCTGTTCGCCGGCGACCTCCTGCGCATGTACAGCCGCTACGCCGAGCACCGCGGCTGGCGCACCGAGGTGCTCGACGCCACCGAGTCCGCCCTCGGCGGCTACAAGTCGGTCACCGTCTCCGTGCAGGCCAAGGGCACGCCCGAGCCGGGTGAGGCGCCGTACGCGCTGCTGAAGTTCGAGGGCGGGGTGCACCGCGTCCAGCGCGTGCCGGTCACCGAGTCGCAGGGCCGCATCCACACGTCGGCGGCCGGCGTCTTCGTCATGCCGGAGGCCGAGGACGTCGACGTCGAGATCCACGACAACGAGCTGCGCATCGACGTCTTCCGCTCGTCGGGGCCCGGTGGCCAGAGCGTGAACACCACCGACTCCGCCGTGCGCATCACGCACCTGCCCACCGGCATCGTGGTCAGCTGCCAGAACGAGAAGAGCCAGCTGCAGAACAAGGAGCAGGCGCTGCGCATCCTGCGGTCGCGACTCCTGGAGGCCGCCCAGGCGGCGGCCGACGCGGAAGCCTCCGACGCGCGCAAGTCGCAGGTCCGCACCGTCGACCGCTCCGAGCGCGTCCGCACCTACAACTTCCCGGAGAACCGCATCTCCGACCACCGCACCGGCTTCAAGGCCTACAACCTGGACGCCGTGATGGACGGCGCGCTCGACGACGTCATCGCCTCGCTCGTGGAGGCCGACCTCGCCGAGCGCCTCGCCGGCATCGAGGGTGGTTCGTGACCGCCAAGCGGTTGCTCGAGGACGCGACGGCGGCGCTCGAGGCGGCCGGCGTCCCGTCGCCGCGCGTCGACGCCGAGCTGCTCCTCAGCCACGTCACCGGCGTGCCGCGTGCTCTCCTTGCCGTGGCTGCCCGGCCGAACGACCTCCAACGGAAGACCTACCTCGAGATGATCGACGCGCGGGCCCGCCGCGTGCCGCTGCAGCACATCACCGGCTCCACCGCGTTCCGCTACGTCGACCTCGAGGTCGGGCCCGGCGTGTTCGTCCCACGCCCCGAGACCGAGGTGCTCGCGGGCTGGGCGATCGAGAGCTGTGCAGCTCTCGAGGCCCCCGTGGTCGTCGACCTCTGCACGGGCTCCGGCGCGATCGCGCTGTCCGTGCTCGACGAGGTGCCGTCGGCCCGGGTGCATGCCGTCGAGCTGGACGAGGCCGCCTACGGCTGGGCGGTGCGCAACCTCGCCGGCACCGGCATCGACCTCCGCCAGGGTGACGCCGCCGACGCGTTCGCCGACCTCGACGGCACCGTCGACGTCGTGGTGGCCAACCCGCCGTACATCCCGCTCGACGCGTGGGAGAGCGTCGCGCCGGAGGCCCGCGACCACGACCCGTCGCTGGCCCTGTGGTCCGGCGACGACGGCCTCGACACGATGCGGATGATCGAGGCCACCGCGTGGCGGCTGCTCAAGCCCGGGGGAGCGGTGGGCGCCGAGCACGCCGACGTGCAGGGCGAGTCGGCCCCGGCGGTGTTCGCCGCCCGCTGGTCCGACGTCCGCGACCACGACGACCTCGCCGGCCGCCCGCGCTTCGTGACCGCCCGCAGGCCCTGACGCCGATCTTCGGTCGCTAGCGGCGGAGCCGCGGGAGGCCCTTCGGTCGCAGAGCTCCCTCCCGCGCCTTCGGCGCTAGGGACCAAGCGTCAACGACCGAAGCGACGTCACCGTCCGGGCTAGCTCCAGGCGTCGAGCGCGACGCGGGTGACGAACGCCGCGAGCGTCGCCGGCGTCCAGTCGTGCCCCTCGTCGGACAGCAGCACCGTCGCGTTGTCCTCGGCGAGCCTCGCCAGGTTCGACGCGAGCACGGCGGCCTCCGCGTCGGTGAGCTCCTTGCCGCTGGTGGTGAGGGAGCGGACCAGCTCGGCGATCTGGCGCACGAACACGGCTCGCGCCTTCCGGTAGCGGTTGTCGATCTCCTGCGGCAGCACGCCCTGGGCGTCGAAGACCACGCGCCACGAGACCGGGTGGGCCAGGACGGCGGCGAAGAACGCCTCGTACGACTGGGCGACGGTGGTGCGCAGGTCGCTCGACGCGTCGACGGTGAGCGCCTGCTGAGTGGCCCGCATGAGCCGGTCCTCCTCGCGGTCGAGGAGGGCTCGCAGGACGGCGTCCTTGGTGTCGAAGCACTCGTAGAGGACGGGCTTGCTGACCTTCGCCTGTGCTGCGATGGCTGCCATGGTGGTGCCCCGGTACCCGTGCTCGGCCCAGACCGCGAGGGCCGCATCGAGCACCAGTGGCCGGCGGACGGCCGGGCCGAGGTGCGCCGCCCTGGTGCTCAGGGTGGAACCGCTCCTCTCGCGTGACATCCAGGGCCTTCCTTCGTTTGACAGGTCGGGGACTGCTACCTATCGTTGCCCAATCCTACCGAACGGTAGGAAGCCGTGAAAGAGGGAGTCATGTCGACCACGACACGGGTTCACCTCGCCGACGTCGCGCGCGACAAGGCCGACGCCGGACTCAAGACGTTCGGCGCGATGATCGTGATGGGCGTGGAGGCGACGGTCTTCGTCGTGACGGACATCGTCCGCGGGCGGTTCTCCTGGCGCGAGTTCCTCGAGCAGTCGCTGTTCATGATCCGCGTCGCGCTGCTGCCGACGATCCTGGTGGCGATCCCGTTCGGCGTCATCGTCGCGATCCAGGTCGGCGCGGTGGCCGAGCAGATCGGCGCGATCTCGTTCACCGGTGCGGTCAACGGCATCGGCGTGCTGCGCCAGGGCGCGCCGCTGGTGACGTCGCTCCTGATGGCCGGCGCCGTCGGGTCCGCCATGTGTGCGGGTCTCGGCGCGCAGACGGTGCGCGAGGAGGTCGACGCGATGCGCGTCATGGGCCTCAACCCGATCCAGCGTCTGGTCGCCCCTCGTCTCGCCGCGGCCGTCACGGTCGGCGCGCTGCTCAACGTCGTGGTGGCCGTGTCGGCCATGATCACCGGCTACCTGCTCAACGTCGGCACCGGCAAGGTCAGCTCCGGCGCCTACCTCGGCTCGTTCACAAGCTTCTCCCAGCCCACGGACCTGCTGCTCGCCGAGGGCAAGGCGATGATCTTCGGCTTCCTGGCGACGATCATCGCCTGCCACAAGGGGCTGAAGGCCAGCGGCGGACCGAAGGGCGTCGCCGACGCCGTCAACCAGTGCGTCGTGCTCAGCGTGATCGTGCTGGCCGTCGTGAACGTGGCCATCACGCAGGCATACGTCGTCCTCGTCCCGCAGCGGGTGGCGTAGCCATGGCGATCATCCGGCCGGTCGACCGCACCCTCGACGTCCTCGCCTTCTTCGGCACCCAGGTCACGTTCGTCCGCCGCGTGCTCCGCGCGGTGCCGTCCGCGATGTTCACGTATCGCAACGAGACGTTCCGCATCCTGGCCGACATCGCGTGGGGCACCGGAGCCATCCTGGTCGGCGGCGGCACGGTCGGCGTCATGGTGCTGCTGTCGCTGTCCGCCGGAACCTCGCTCGGCATCGAGGGCTTCAACGGCCTGGAGGCGATCGGGCTCTCACCGCTCACGGGCTTCGTGTCCGCCGTCGTGAACACCCGCGAGCTCGCGCCGCTGATCGCGGCGCTGGCCCTCGCGTCGCAGGTGGGCTGTCGGTTCACGGCGCAGCTGGGCTCGATGCGCGCCCACGAGGAGATCGACGCGCTCGAGTCGATGGCGATGTCGCCGATCGAGTTCCTCGTCGCCACCCGCGTCGTGGCCACGATGGTGGCGATCGTCCCGCTGTACCTGGTCGGGCTGGTCGGCTCGTACATCGCCACCCGGGTGGCGGTCACCGTGGTGTTCGGCCAGCCGAGCGGCACGTTCGACCACTACTTCCAGACGTTCATCCAGGGGCCCGACATCGCGCTGTCCGTCGTGAAGATCGTCGTCTTCGCGTTCACCGTCGCGATGATCCACTGCTGGTACGGCTTCACCGCCACCGGCGGGCCGGAGGGCGTGGGCGAGGCCACCGGTCGTGCCATCCGCGCGACGATCGTGGCCGTCGTGCTCATTGACATGCTGATGACCCTCCTGTTCTGGGGCGGCAGCTCGGGCGTGCGGATCTCGGGGTAGCGCATGGTCCAGCCGCAGATGATCGACCGCGACGCCACCGACCGGGCCCTGCTCGTGCGGCGGGCCGTCGTCGGCCTGATCGTCGTCGCGCTGCTCGGCACCCTCGTGCTGGCCTGGGGCCGCGGGATGTTCGCCGACCGGGTCAAGGTGTCGGCCGTCGTCGACGACGCGGGCGGCGCCCTGACGGTGGGGTCCGACGTGAAGTCGCGCGGCGTGATCCTCGGCGAGGTCACCTCCATCACCGCCACGGACGGCGGCGTCCGCATCGGGATGTCGCTCGACGGGAAGCAGGCGCGCCGGGTGCCGGCGACGGTGAAGGCGCGCGTCCTCGCGGCCACGGTCTTCGGCACCACGTCGGTCGACCTCGTCCTGCCCGACGGCACGCCGCGCACCGGTCAGCTGAAGGCCGGCCAGGTCATCCAGCAGGACCGCAGCTCCAAGACGCTCGAGCTCCAGGACTCCCTGGACAGCACCGACCGGGTCCTCAAGGCCGTCGAGCCGGCGAAGCTCGCCACCACGCTGACCAGCATCGCCAACGCGGTCCGCGGCAAGGGCAAGCGGCTCGGCGGGAGCCTGGAGACGCTCGACACCTACCTCGCCCGGCTGGAGCCGCACCTGCCGCTCGTCCAGGAGGACCTGCGGCTCGCCGCGATCGACCTGCGGACGCTCGCGGACGTCTCGCCCGACCTCCTCGACGCCACCCAGGACGGGCTGACCACGACCCGCACCGTCGTCGACCGGCAGCGCGAGCTCGCCGACACGCTCAAGCGGTCGCACCGGCTCGTGGCCACCGCCGACACGTTCGTCCGGGCCGAGCGCCAGCACATCGTCGACGTGCTCGCCAACTCGGCCGTCGCCTTCGACGCCCTTTACGACGAGCGCAGCGGTCTCGCCGGCGGGTTCCGGTCGTTCGTCGAGTTCGCGAAGCTCGGGTCGGCCGGCTTCTCCGACGGTCCGTTCCTGCAGACCGACGTCTACATCAAGACCGGCGGCGACAAGCCGTACACGGCGGCGGACTGCCCGCGGTTCGGGGACGCGGCCGGCGACAACTGCCCGGGCGGCGGCTCGTCCCCCAAGGCCGGCACGGTCAGTGCACCGTCGGTCGATCCCGACGCGGGCCTGATCGACCGCATCGCCGGACTTCTCTCCCAAGCAGGTGGTGCGCGATGAAGGCCGTGCGCATCAACGCCCTGAAGCTCGGCGCCTTCGCGGCCGTCATCCTGATGCTGCTCGCCGTGCTGGCCAACACGATGCTCAACCGCGTCTCCGGCGACACCCGCACGTTCCAGGCCGACTTCACGAACGTCAGCAACCTGCGGCCGGGCGACGACGTCCGGGCCGCCGGCGTGCGCGTCGGCCGGGTGCAGAAGGTCGAGCTGCACGGCACGAAGGCTCGCGTCTCGTTCAACGTCAGCGAGCACCAGCCGGTGTACACGGACACCCGGCTGTCGGTGCGGTACCAGAACCTGCTCGGCCAGCGGTACCTCGCGATGCTGCCGGGGGCGGCCAGCTCCAAGCGGCTCGCGCCGGGATCGGTGATCCCGGTCAAGCGCACGGACCCCGGCTTCGACCTCACTGCCCTGCTCAACGGCTTCGAGCCGCTGTTCACCAGCCTGGAGCCGAAGCAGATCAACCAGCTGTCCTCGTCGATCGTCGCGGTGATGCAGGGCCAGGGCGGGACCGTCGAGGCTCTCCTCGAGCAGACGGCATCCCTCACCGAGCACCTGGCCGACAAGGACGAGGTGCTCGGCAAGGTGCTCGACAACCTGACGCCCGTCCTCGTCGACCTCGCCGGCCGCGGCGAGCAGATCGACGACACCATCACGAACCTGCGCTCGCTCATGACGGCGCTGGCGAAGGAGCGCACGAGCATCGGCGACTCGATCGACGGCATCGGCGAGCTGTCCGAGGCGACCGCGTCGCTCGTGGCGGAGGCACGCAAGCCGCTGCACGAGGACGTCCAGGCGTTCCGCGAGTTCGGCCGCATCTCCGTGGCGGAGATGAAGCGCATCAACGACCTGTTCGCGAACCTGCCGGGCGCCACCGCGGCGTTCGCGCGGCCGATGTCGCACGGCACGTGGCTCAACATGTACATCTGCAACGCGGCCGTCGACGTGAACGGCAAGCCCCTGAACCTCGGCCCGAAGAGCGGCCACTACTCGGCGGCGTGCTCGTCATGAGCGTCCTGACGCGGTACAGCGAGCGCACCCTCGGCATCGCCGGGGTCGTCGCCGTGGGCCTGATGGGACTGATCGTCGCGCTGATCAGCTTCGTCCCGTTCGGCCAGTCCCACTACACGGCGGTGCTCGAGCACAGCGCCGGCCTGCGCACGGGCGAGGAGGTGCAGGTCGCCGGCGTCGGGTCCGGCGAGGTGCGCGGCATCAGCCTGGACGGGCACACGGTGAAGGTCGACTTCACGCTCGACTCCGACATCAAGCTCGGCCGTGACACCCGCGCGTCGGTCAAGGTGGCGACGCTGCTCGGCTCGCACTTCCTGCAGGTCGAGCCGGCCGGGCCGGGCTCGCTGAAGGACGACACCATCCCGCTCGCGCACACCAGCGTCCCGTTCAACCTGCAGGACGTCATCGAGGGCTCCACCGGCGAGCTGGACAAGCTCGACGGCGTCACGGTCGCGAAGTCGCTGTCGGCGCTCGCCGACACGCTGCGCGACACCCCCGCGGACGCGCAGGCGGCGATCGACGGCGTCGCGCGGCTCTCCGCGGCAGCGGCCCAGCGGTCCGACCAGATGCGCCAGCTGCTCGAGGCGTCCGGCAACCTCACCACCGACCTCGCCAAGAACTCGCAGCAGATCATCGACCTGCTGCGGCAGTCGAACCTCGTGCTGACCGAGCTCACCAAGCGGCGCGACGTCATCCACGCGATGCTCGTCGACTCACGGCAGCTGGCCGAGCAGATCACCGGGATCCTCGACGACAACGAGGCCGACCTGAAGCCGCTGATGAAGGACTTCAACGCGGCCCTGGCCAACCTGAAAAAGCAGGAGAAGAAGGTCACCGCGTCGATCGACGGCCTCGGCACGATGGCGCGCTACTTCGCCAACGCCGCGGGCAACGGTCCGTGGATCGACCTCCACGTGCCGGTCGCCCTCTGGGACAGCCTGGCCTGCGGGACGGTGTGCCAGAAATGATCCGCCGACTTCTCCCTGCTGCCGTCGCGATGCTGCTCGCGCTGGGGCTGCTGACGTCGTGCGGCGGGTCGTCGGGCACCAACGTCACCGCCCAGTTCGACGACGCCGCCGGCCTGTTCGAGGGCAACGACGTGGGCGTGCTCGGCGTCCGGGTCGGCGAGGTCACCAAGATCACGCCGCGCGGCGACCACGTCGACGTCAGCCTGCACATCGACGACGGCGTCAAGATCCCCGCCGACGCCGGTGCCGTCGTGGTCTCGCGCTCGGTCGCCACGGACCGCTACGTCGAGCTGACGCCGGTCTACGACTCCGGCCCCGTGCTGGCGAGCGGCACCGTCCTGTCGCGGCAGCGCACCCGGTCCCCGGTCGAGTTCGACGACCTGCTCGCCTCGCTGCGGCGGATCTCGGCAGACCTCTCCGGCCCGGACAAGAAGGCGCAGCCCGTCAACGACCTGCTCGAGATCGCCGCCCGCACGCTCGACGGCAAGGGCAGGACCATCGGCAAGGGGCTCGGCGACCTCGCCGACGCCCTCGACGACGTGAACGAGGGCTCGGGCGACACGGCCACCACGATCAAGAACCTGGACACGCTCACCGCCGCCCTCGCCGACAACGACACGCTGGTCCGCGAGTTCAGCAGCGAGGTCTCGAGGGCCACCGGGATGCTCGACGACGAGCACGAGTCGCTCGAGGCCACGTTCGAGGCGCTCGCCGCGATGGTCCGTCGGGTCACCGAGTTCTCCCGCGAGCACCGGGCGGCGGTCGTCGACCAGGTCGACGACATGCAGGCGATCGTGCACCGGATGGTCGAGCGTCGCGAGGGCCTCGAGCGGCTCGTCGCGAGCCTGCCGCTGATGATGCAGAACGTCGCGCAGGCGATCGACAAGAACGACCGGCTCAACTTCATGACGCGCCCCGTCGACCTGGTCCCGACCGAGGCGGCGCTCGACGTGATCTGCTCGAACGCCCCCGACCCGAGCGTCTGCGACCCGATCAAGGCGGGCGTCTCCACGATCTTCGACCTGATCCACGCGCTGGCGGGGGTGCAGACGCCATGAGGAGGATCGTCGCCCTGAGCGTCGCCGGCCTGGTGCTGGCGGGCTGCTCCACGTCGGCCCAGGACCTGCCGCTCCCCGGCAGCCGGGTCGGCGGCGACACGTACACCGTGGAGGCGGTGTTCGACGACGCGTTGAACCTCGCCGAGGGCGCGCCGGTCAAGCTCGACGGCGTCACGATCGGCCGCGTCCACGACGTGAAGCCGGTCGACTTCACCGCCCAGGTGAGCCTCGACGTCCGCGCGTCGACCCGGCTGCACGAGGGCGCCACGGCGCGACTTCGGTCCACCACGCCGCTGGGCGAGCTGTTCGTGCAGATCGACGACGCGAAGCCGTCGGCGGCGCCCCTGCGCGACGGCGCACGGCTCGGGCCGAAGGACACCAGCGCCGCGCCCACGATCGAGGACACGATGACGTCGGCGTCCCTGCTGATCAACGGCGGGGGACTGGGCCAGCTCGAGACCATCGTGCGCGAGGCCAACCTCACGCTCGGCGGTCACGAGGGCACGGCGCGCGACCTGATGGCCCGTCTGGTCACCACCGCCAAGGCGTTCGACGCCTCGCACGAGGACATCGGGCGGACCCTCGACGCGCTCGCCGACCTCTCCGCCACGCTGCAGGAGCGCAGCGACACGATCGACGCCGCGCTCCGCGACATCGCGCCGGCGGCGAAGGTCCTCCGCGAGAACACCGACGAGCTCACCACCTTGCTGAAGCGCGTCGACACGTTCGGCGACGTCGCCATCGACGTCGTGAGGACGACGCGCGACGACCTCCTGCAGACCCTGCGCGAGATGGCCCCGGTCTTCGACGAGCTGAACTCGCTGAAGGACGACCTCGGCCCGGGCATCGACACGCTGGTGAGCTTCGGCAAGCTCATCGACCGGGGCGTGCCGACCGACTACCTGAACACGTTCCTGCACTTCCACGGGAACCTCACGATCGGCCTGCCCGGCACCGGTCCGGACGCGCCCAACCTCGAGCTGCCCGACCCGCTGGACCCGAAGGCGTTCCGCGACAAGCTGACCACGCCGGTCCTGCCGCAGCTCCTCGCGCCGCGCACCTCGTCGGGCGACCGTCCGGGGCTGCTCGGTGGCCTGCTCGGCCTGTTCGGGGGTGATCGCTGATGCGTCGCCACATGCCGCTGAAGCACAAGGTCGGCGCGCTCGCGCTGGCCATGGTGATGGTGCTGATCGTCGCGTACATCTACTCGGCCGTGCTCGGCGGCTCGATCGCCGCCCGCCCCGCCCACGTGACCGTGTCGCTGAGCGAGACCGGCGGGCTCTACGAGGGCTCCGGCGTCACCTACCGCGGCGTGCGAGTCGGGTCCGTCGCGTCGATCGACCTCGACGGCGACCACGTGGAGGCCGACGTGTCGCTCAACCCCGGCTCGAAGGTCCCGGCCGACACCAAGGCCGTCGTCCGCACGCTCTCGCCGGCGGGGGAGCAGTTCCTCGACCTGCAGCCGGTGCGCGACGGCGCGCCGTACCTGGCCGACGGCGACCGGATCTCGGCGAGCCACACGTCCACCCCGACGTCGGTGGCCGAGACCTTGGCGGCCGTCGACAGCCTGATGGCGCAGATCGACGTCAAGGACCTGCGCACCGTCACCGACGAGCTGAGCGCGGCGTTCGCCGACCCCGACGACCTCGGCCGCGTCATCGACTCCGGCAGCGAGCTGCTCGACACGCTCGACGCCGTCTGGCCGGAGACCCTGCGGACCCTCCAGAACGGCCGCACCGTGCTGCGCACGGGCATCGACACCGCGGACGACTTCCGCAGCTTCGCGTCATCGACACGCAGCCTGGCCGCCTGGCTCGACTCCTACGACCCGCGGCTCCGCCAGCACCTCGCCGCCACCCCGGCGCAGCTGACCGAGCTGCAGCACTTCGCCGACGCGATGGTCGAAGCGCTTCCGCCGCTGCTGCGCGACTTCTCCGCCTTCACCGGGATCTTCGCGGCGTACGACCCGCACGTCCGCGAGATGCTGGTCCAGTTCCCGAAGGGCCTGGACAGCCTGGTCGGCGCGTTCGCAGGCGGCCGGATGCAGACCAACATGCTGATCGCCCTCGGCACGCTCTGCTCCTACGGCGTGGAGGACTCCAACCCGCAGTCCACCGTGCGGCAGCCACTCGACGCCGACCGTTCGTGCCCCGCGTCGTTCAGCGGCCAGCAACGCGGTTCTGCCCACGTGCCCGGTCCTGTCCGCTGAGCCGTTCCGGCTCTATAGGGTGACGTCCATGGGCGGCGACCTGGCACTTCTCGGCGCCGCGTTCGCCTTCGGCATCGGCTCGGGGATCCTGCCGGTCTTCCTCAACGCCGAGGTCTACGTCATCGGCATGGGTGCGTTCGTGCCCCGGTCGCTGCTGGTCGTCACGATCCTGTCGCTCGGCGTCGGCACCGTGGTCGGCAAGGCGATCGTGTTCGAGCTGGTGCGCCGCGGCTCCTCCAAGGTCCGCAGCTCGGTGGAGCGCAAGCCGCCCCGCTCGACGTTCTCGGCCCGCGTCCGCCGGCTCGGCGACCAGATGCTCGCCCTGCTCGACCGCCCCTACCTCGGAGCGGCCACGGTGATGGCGTCGTCACTGTTCGGCATCCCGCCCCTCGCCGTGGTCACGATCCTGGCCGGCGCCTCCCGCCAGCCCCGCTGGCTCTTCCTGACGATGGTCTTCGTCGGCCGCACCGCCCAGTTCCTCGCCATCGCGTTCGTCGTCCACGGCGTCACGTAACCGCTGACGAGAGAGTTCCGGCTCGCTGAGGAGAGACTTCCGGCGCGCTGAGGAGAGAGTTCCGGCGCGCTGACGAGAGAGTTCCGGCGCGCTGACGAGAGAGTTCCGGCGCGCTGCGGAGAGAGTTCCGGCGCGCTGACGAGAGAGTTCCGGCACGCGACGCGACGAGAGAGATCAGCGGCCACCCCATCGGCGCGGAAGCAGGGGAGGAATCCCCAGCAGCTCACCGAGCTCGATCTCGAACGACGGATCGGGGCCGAAGATCCGCGCTCGCGTCCCGTTGACCCATCGCCATCCATAGATCTCGGTCAGCTCGCGTCGACGCTCGACGTCGTGAGCGACGTCGTCGACGTGGCTGTGGAAGATCGTGCCGTCGTACTCGGAACCGATGAGGAGCTCGGGGTAGGCCAGGTCGAGCCGACGCAGCGAACCGTCGGGCAGCGCGACCTCGACCTGCAGGTCAGGCGGTGGCAGGCCGGCGTCATGGATGCGGAGCCGCTGCCACGACTCGCCCGGCGACTCGGCCCTGCCGTCGACGAGCACCGCCAACCCACGGGCCTGGACGATCCACCGATATCCCTTCAACCGTCCGATGTAGTCGATCAGCTCGTCACGCTGGATCAGTCCGGCCCGTGCGAAGGCGTCGGCAGCGGCAAGCGCGTACGGGCGGTAAAGACCTCGGAGAAGATCCGACGTCGTCCGAACCGGAGTCGTGGCCACGATTCCCTCCACTTCGACGAGGTCCTCGTGATCGATCAGCGCTTGTCGACACCGAACGTTCGGCCGTTCGATGCGTGGCGTGGCGTGTGGGACGACGAAGAACGGCCGAAGCTCGAAGCGCTCCGAGGGCTTGTAAGCGTCGATCCCGTAGAGGAACGCGGCGGTCTCGTTGCACGCGACGCCGTGCTTGGGCTTGATGAGGTCGAGAGCTTCGACGCGCAGACGACGAGAGTCAGGGACTCGGTTGTCGACGACGCATCCGCGATACATCCGACGGAGCTCGCCCCGTGCCACCGCGGCGCGAACCTGGCGTGGGGCCATTCCGGCTGTTCGTTCGTCGACGGTCAGGAACGGATGGCCGTCGTTGATCAGTGAATCCATCGGGCCATCGAAGTGAGATCGCCCCGACGTGGCGAGTGACGAGTCCACAGGATGCCGGCCGGAACCCTCTCGTCGACGTGCCGGAATCCTCTCGTCAGCGTGCCGAAAGTCTCTCGTCAGCGTGCCGGAAGTCTCTCGTCAGCGGATCGGTAGTCTGCGGGGGTGAGGTTCGACTGCGCCGACGACGACGAGCTCGACCGTGGCATCGAGGCGGCGCAGGAGGCGCTGCAGCGCGGGGAGCTCGTGGTGCTGCCCACCGACACGGTCTACGGCCTCGCCGCGGACGCGTTCTCGCCGGCGGCCGTCCAGCGGCTGCTCGAGGCGAAGGGCCGCACCCGCCAGATGCCGCCGCCGGTCCTCGTCGGCGCCCCCACCACGCTCGAGGCGCTCGGCTCCGACGTCCCGTCCTGGCTGCGCGCCATGACCACGGCGCTGTGGCCCGGTCCGCTCACCGTCATCTGCAAGCAGCAGCCGTCGCTCACCTGGGACCTCGGCGAGACCCACCAGACCGTCGCCGTCCGGATGCCCGACGACGCCCGTGCCCTCGCGCTCCTCAAGGTCACCGGACCGCTCGCGGTCAGCAGCGCCAACCTCACCGGCGAACCCGCGGCCACCACGGTCGACGAGGCCGAGGCGATGCTGGGGGAGTCCGTCGCCGTCTACCTCGACGGCGGGCCGAGCCCGTCCGGCGTCCCGTCCACGATCCTCGACGCCACCAGCTCCACGCCGCGCGTGCTCCGTGCCGGGCCGATCGACATCGAGACCCTGCACGCCTTCAACAACACGATCGAGCCGGCCGCGCCGGAGGAGAAGACGAGCTAGTGCGCGAGTACCTCGTCGTCTTCGGCGTCTCGCTGGGCGTCACGTACCTGCTGGCGTCGATCGCCCGCATGCTCGCCCAGCACTTCGGCGCGGTGGCCAAGGTCCGCGACCGCGACGTCCACGCCGTCCCCACTCCGTACTTTGGCGGCCCGGCGATGCTCGGCGGGCTCGTCGCCGCGTACCTCACGGCCACGCACCTGCCGTTCCTCTCGCGCGCCGAGGACGCCGTCTTCGGCGACGCCCGTGCCGTCATCGTCGGTGGGGCGGTGATCTGTCTGGTGGGTGTCGTCGACGACCTCTTCGAGCTCGACGCGCTCAGCAAGTTCGCCGGCCAGGTGCTGGCCGGCGTGGTCGTGGTCGCGCTCGGCCTGCAGTTCGTCTACCTGCCGCTGTACGGCAACGTGCTCGGTCTCGACCAGGTGCAGGCGTCGATCTTCACGGTGATCCTCATCGTCGGCACGGCCAACGCCGTCAACTTCGTCGACGGTCTCGACGGGCTGGCCGCGGGCATGGTCGCGATCGGCGCCGTCGCGTTCTTCGTCTACGCCTTCGTGCTGGCGGTCGAGAACGGCGAGACCCGCGCCATCGCTGCCGCCCTGCTCACGGCGGCCCTGGCCGGGGCGTGCATCGGCATACTGCCGCACAACTTCTTCCCGGCCCGGATGTTCATCGGCGACTCCGGCTCGATGCTCATCGGCTTCACGCTGGCGTGCTCCTCGATCAGCCTCACCGGTCAGTTCCCGGCCACCAACTTGTCCGAGGGCATCGGGGGAGCGCAGGCGAGCTTCCTGCCGTCGCTGCTGCCGATCGTCCTGCCGGTCGCGATGCTCCTCGTGCCGTTCGCCGACCTCGCCCTCGCGGTGGTGCGCCGCACGCGCGCCGGCCGCTCGCCGTTCAGCCCCGACAAGATGCACATCCACCACCGCCTGCTCGAGATCGGTCACTCGCACCGCAACGCCGTGCTGGTCATGTACGCGGTCGCCGGGCTCGTCGCGTTCGGCACCGTCGTGGTGTCCCTCTTCAGCGGCTGGCCGTCCATCCTCGGGTTCGTCGTGCTGGCCCTCCTGACCGCCGGATTCGTCTTCCTCCTGCCCCGCTGGAGACCGGTCCCCCCACGCTGACCCCGCGCGGGGGGTCCGGAACGCTCGTGATAGTTTTCACGTACTCCAGGTCCTGGAGTTCGACCCCCGAAATTCGCCGAGGACGGCCGCCGAACATGACGACCGACGCACATGAGCGCACCCACGCCCCGATGACGGGCGACGTGTGCCTTGGTAGCGTGAACTTTTCGGGAATTCCAGCAGGTGGTCAGGGTGATGGACGATGACGACGACGATGACGCGTACGTCGATCCAGCCCGTTTCGCCGACGACTCCACGTCGCTCGGCGCCCGCGACCTCGTCACCCTCGGTGGCTTCCTGGTCGCGTCCATCGTCCTCGGTCTCGTCGTCGGCGCCGTGGTCGACAGCAGTGCCGGCACCTCGCCCGTCTTCGTGCTCGTCGGCGTCGCCGTCGGCATCGTCGTCGCGGGTGTCGGGTTCTGGCTCCGCGTCCGCACGTTCCTTCGATCGTGAGGGGGGCCGATGAGCGAGATGCCTGAGGCCGTCGAGCCGCAGCTGCCCCCCGAGCCCGCCAGCGTCGCGCGCACCCTGCGCAACCAGAAGCCGGCCATCTGGCTCGGCATCGCGCTGGTCATCGCCGCGATCTGGATCAGCGTCCCGCTGGGCGAGTGGCGCATCGGCCTCTTCCTGGCCGCCGGCTTCGTGCTCGGCCTGCTCAACCACCTGATGACCGAGTACGCCATGCAGAAGGCCATCGCCTCCGGTGACATGGTCACCAAGCAGGCGTGGGCCTCCAGCTCGCTCCTGCGGCTCGCGTTCATCTCGGTGCTCGCGTTCGGCATCGCGTTCATCTACTGGTCCGACGGCGCCGCCGTGATCTTCGGGCTCGCGATCTTCCACATGATCGCGCTGACCCTGACCGCCATCCCCTTGCTCAGAGAGGTCCGCAAGGCATGACCCAGAGTGTCCTCGTCAGCTCCGACATCGAGATCGGCCACCACCCGACGTTCTCGATCGGCTCGTTCACGTTCAACTCCGACACCGTCACCTCGACGGTCATCGCCGGCATCATCGTGATCGCGCTCGGACTGATGCTGCGCCGCTCGGCCAGCGCCGAGACCCCCGGCAAGATGCAGCTCGCCTGGGAGGCGCTCGTCGACTGGGTCACCACGGAGGTCGAGGCCAACCTCGGCAAGCTCAACCCGTTCGTCATCCCGCTCGCGGTGACGCTGTTCGTCTTCATCCTCATCTCGAACTGGGTCGAGGTCGTGCCCACCGAGCACAAGGTGCCGCCGGCCACCGCCGACACCAACCTCACCTACGCCCTCGGCCTGGTCGTGATCATCGCGGTGCAGGTCTACGCGGTCCGCGAGCGCGGCCTCGGCGACTACGCCAAGGGCTTCCTCGAGCCGTACCCCGTGATGGCGCCGCTGACGATCCTGGAGGAGCTGATCAAGCCCTTCACGCTGGCGCTGCGACTCTTCGGCAACATCTTCGCCGGCGGCATCATGCTGCTGATCATCGGACTGCTGCCCGCCTACCTGACGCCCCTGCCCACCGTGCCGTGGAAGCTCTTCGGCATGGCGATCGGCGTCATCCAGGCGTTCATCTTCGCCCTGCTGACGATCCTGTACTTCGGCATGGCGGCGCAGGGCCACGGAGGTGGCCACGACGAGGCACCGGCCAAGGAGCACGAGCCCGAGCTCCAGCCCGCCTGAGAACACCCCACAACTTCACATCCACCAGAAGCAGCACCCAGACCACCGTTGGACGGACCGACGGTGAAAGCCAAGGAGTGACATGGCAGTAAGCGATACCGCAGTTCAGACCGCCGGCGCGTTCGTCGGCGGCGGCCTGGCCCTCGGAGGCGGCGCCGTCGGCGCGGCCATCGGTG
Organism: Aeromicrobium terrae; assembly: GCF_008039565.1. GTDB lineage: Bacteria > Actinomycetota > Actinomycetes > Propionibacteriales > Nocardioidaceae > Aeromicrobium > Aeromicrobium terrae. Next base: position 170,021 of record NZ_VDUX01000003.1, on the reverse strand, counting down.
ACGGTCTGGCCGGCAGCTCGACCATCCAGGGCGTCGCCCGTCAGCCGGAGGCCCAGGGCCGCCTGATGACGATCTTCTTCCTGACGGTCGGCCTGTGCGAGGCGATGTACTTCATCAACCTCGCGTTCATGGCGCTGTTCGTCTTCGCGCTGGCCTGATCCGTGATCCCGTCGATCATTCTGGCCGCCGCGGAGGAGGGCGGGTCCGAGGAGAAGAACAACTTCCTCGTGCCGAACGCGACGTTCCTGTTCGAGCTCGTCTCGTTCGCGATCATCCTGTTCGTCCTGTGGAAGTGGATCCTGCCTCCGATCAACAACGCGATGACGGAGCGCCAGAACAAGATCAAGGCCCAGTTCGAAGAGGCCGAGAAGCTGAAGGCCGAGGCCCAGGCTGCCGAGGCCGAGAACCAGTCGCAGCTGGCCGAGGCGCGCGCCGAGGCGTCGCGCATCCGCGAGGAGGCTCGTGAGCAGGGCGCCCAGATCGTCGCCCAGCACCGTGAGCAGGCCGTCGTGGAGGCGGAGCGCATCACGTCCGCCGCTCAGGCGCAGATCGAGGTCGAGCGGGCCCAGGCGCTGGCGCAGCTGAAGAACGAGGTGGGCACCATCGCCACCACGCTCGCCGGCCGCATCGTCGGGGAGTCGTTCGACGACGACGAGCGGTCCAAGCGTTCGGTCGACGAGTTCATCGCCGGCCTGGAATCAGCACCGAAGTCGGAGGCCTGATGCGCGGAGTATCGGCAACGTCACGCGAGGCGGTCCTCGACGTCGTCGAGCGATCCACCGGCGAGCCGGGCCAGCTCGGTGACGAGCTGTTCTCCGTCGCGTCGGCGCTCGACGCGACGCCGTCGGTACGCCGCATGCTCACGGACCCGGCCACGGAGCCCGACGCACGCTCGGGCATGGCCGCGGCCGTGTTCGGCGACAAGATCGCGCCGGCCACCCTCGCCGTGCTGGACGTGGCCGCCCGCGGACGCTGGGCGTCCTCGCGCGACCTCACCGACACGATCGAGGCCGCGGGCGTGGCGGCCCACGTCGCGGCGGCGTCGGCAGCGGGCACGCTCGACTCCCTGGAGGACGAGCTGTTCGAGGCCGGCCGGCTGATCCGCCACGAGGCGGACCTGCGCGGCGTCCTCGGTGACCGCACGATCTCGGCCGACCGCAAGGCGCCGCTGATCGAGTCGATCTTCGGCGGCAAGGTCACCGACGCCACGCTGGCTCTGCTGAAGCAGGCCGCAGCGGCCCGCACGGGCGCGTTCGAGTCGGTGCTCCACCGCTTCGCCGACGAGGTCGCGGCCCGCCGCGACCGGGTGCTCGCGGAGGTTCGCAGCGCCTACGAGCTCGGCGACGACGAGCGCAGGCGTCTCGCCCAGGCGCTCGCCGCACGCTACGGACGCGACGTCCAGCTCAACGTCGTCGTGGACCCGTCCATCGTCGGCGGCCTCCGGGTCGTCGTCGGCGACGAGGTCATCGACGGCTCCGTCGCCACGCGCCTCGAGGACGTCCGCCGACGTCTCGTCGGCTGACCACAGACCACATCGAAGACAGACAGAGAAGGCAGGAACGACACATGGCGGAACTCACGATTCGCCCGGACGAGATCCGCGACGCGTTGCAGCAGTTCGTCTCGGACTACACGCCGAGCGCGGCCTCGACCGAAGAGGTCGGCATCGTCTCGGACGCGTCCGACGGCATCGCGCACGTCGAGGGACTCCCGTCGGCGATGGCCAACGAGCTCCTCGAGTTCGAGGACGGCACGCTCGGCCTCGCCCTGAACCTCGACACCCGCGAGATCGGTGTCGTCATCCTCGGTGAGTTCTCCGGCATCGAGGAGGGCCAGACGGTCCGCCGCACGGGCGAGGTCCTCTCGGTCCCGGTCGGCGACGGCTACCTCGGTCGCGTCGTCGACCCGCTCGGCAACCCGATCGACGGCCTCGGCGACATCGACACCGACGAGCGTCGTGCCCTCGAGCTGCAGGCCCCCTCGGTGGTCCAGCGCAAGAGCGTGCACGAGCCGCTGCTCACCGGCATCAAGGCGATCGACTCGCTGACGCCGATCGGCCGCGGCCAGCGCCAGCTGATCATCGGCGACCGCCAGACCGGCAAGACCGCCATCGCGATCGACACGATCATCAACCAGAAGGAGTTCTGGGCGAGCGGCGATCCGGAGAAGCAGGTCCGTTGCATCTACGTCGGCATCGGCCAGAAGGGCTCCACCATCGCGGCCGTCCGCGGCTCCCTGGAGGAGGCCGGCGCGTTGGAGTACACCACGATCGTGGCCGCCCCGGCGTCCGACTCCGCGGGCTTCAAGTACCTCGCGCCGTACACCGGCTCGGCCATCGGCCAGCACTGGATGTACCAGGGCAAGCACGTCCTGATCATCTTCGACGACCTGTCGAAGCAGGCCGAGGCGTACCGCGCCGTGTCGCTGCTGCTGCGCCGCCCGCCGGGCCGTGAGGCGTACCCGGGCGACGTCTTCTACCTGCACAGCCGCCTCCTCGAGCGTTGCGCGAAGCTCAGCGACGACCTCGGTGCCGGCTCGATGACCGGCCTGCCGATCGTCGAGACCAAGGCGAACGACGTGTCGGCCTACATCCCGACCAACGTCATCTCCATCACCGACGGCCAGATCTTCCTGCAGTCCGACCTGTTCAACGCGAACCAGCGCCCGGCGGTCGACGTCGGCATCTCGGTCTCCCGCGTGGGCGGTGCGGCCATGACGAAGTCGATGAAGTCCGTCACCGGCTCGCTGAAGGTCGAGCTGGCCCAGTACCGCGCCATGGAGGCGTTCGCGATGTTCGCGTCCGACCTCGACGCCGCGTCGAAGGCCCAGCTCGCCCGCGGTCAGCGCCTGATGGAGCTGTTCAAGCAGGGTCAGTACAAGCCGTTCCCGGTCGAGCAGCAGGTCGTCTCCATCTGGGCGGCCACCACCGGCAAGCTCGACCCGGTCCCGGTGCAGGACGTCAGCCGCTTCGAGCAGGAGTTCCTCGAGCACGTCAAGTTCCAGCACGAGGGCATCTTCGACGCCATCCGTGAGTCCGGGAAGTTCGAGGACGACAACGAGGCGGCCCTCGTCGAGGCGTACGACGAGTTCGTCAAGCGCTTCGAGACGAGCGACGGCGAGCGCATCTCCGTCGGTCACGAGGAGTTCGAGGCGCTGGAGGACGAGGACGTGGAGCAGGAGCAGATCGTCAAGCAGAAGCGAGGCTGACGGAACGCCATGGCAGTTTCACTCCGCGAGTACCGCGCCAAGATCAAGTCGACGCAGTCGATGAAGAAGATCACGCGCGCCATGGAGCTCATCGCTGCGTCCCGCATCATCAAGGCGCAGCAGCACGCGGCGGCCGCCGAGCCGTACGCGCGCGAGCTCACCCGGGCGGTGTCGGCGGTGGCGACGTTCTCGAACGTCGACCACCCGCTGACCACCGAGAAGGACGACCCCAAGAAGGCGGCCGTCCTGGTGATCTGCAGCGACCGCGGCCTCGCGGGCGCGTACTCCTCGAGCGTGCTCAAGGAGGCCGAGCGGCTCACCGAGAAGCTGCACTCGGAGGGCAAGGAGGTCGAGTACTACCTCACCGGCCGCAAGTCCGAGAGCTACTTCAACTTCCGGGGCCGTGAGTTCGTGAAGAGCTGGACGGGCTTCTCCGACAAGCCGGAGTACGCCAACGCCCGTGAGATCGGCGACGAGCTCGTAGCCGCGTTCAACGCCGGCCTCGAGGACCCCGCCGAGGGTGGCCAGGCCGCCCCCGAGCGCGCCGTCGACGAGCTGCACATCGTGTTCACCCGCTTCAGGTCGATGCTCACGCAGGAGCCGGACGTCATCCGGCTGCTGCCGCTGGAGGTCGTCGAGGGCACGGAGGCGCCGCCGTCCGACGAGGTGCTGCCGCTCTACGAGTTCGAGCCGTCCGAGAGCGAGGTGCTCGACGCGCTGCTTCCCAAGTACGTCAACGCCCGCATCTACTACTGCCTCCTGCAGGCGGCCGCCTCCGAGCTCGCCGCCCGTCAGAAGGCGATGAAGTCCGCCACCGACAACGCGCAGGACCTCATCGAGAAGTACACCCGCATTGCCAACCAGGCCCGCCAGGCCGGGATTACCCAGGAGATCAGCGAGATCGTGGGCGGCGCGAACGCGCTCGCCGACGCCACCGCTGGGAGTGAGTGAGAGACATGACTGCCACCACCGAAGAGAAGACCACCACCACCGGCCGTGTCGCCCGCGTGATCGGCCCGGTGCTCGACGTCGAGTTCCCGAGCGACCAGATGCCCGAGATCTACAACGCGCTCACCGTCGAGACCGAGGTCGCCGGCACCAAGGAGACGCTCACCCTGGAGGTCGCCCAGCACATCGGCGACGGCATGGTGCGCGCCATCAGCCTGCGCCCCACCGACGGCGTGGTCCGCGGCAGCGTGGTCACCGACCTCGGTGAGCCCATCACCGTCCCGGTCGGCGACCAGACGCTCGGCAAGGTGTTCAACACCACCGGCGCCGTGCTCAACCTCGAGGAGGGCGAGACCTTCGAGGTCGAGGAGCGCTGGGGCATCCACCGCAAGGCGCCCGCGTTCGACCAGCTCGAGTCCAAGACCGAGATGTTCGAGACCGGCATCAAGGTCATTGACCTCCTCACCCCGTACGTGCTCGGCGGCAAGATCGGCCTGTTCGGCGGCGCCGGCGTCGGCAAGACGGTGCTCATCCAGGAGATGATCGCCCGCGTGGCCCGCGACCACGGTGGTGTGTCGGTGTTCGCCGGTGTCGGCGAGCGCACCCGTGAGGGCAATGACCTCATCGCCGAGATGGAGGAGGCGGGCGTCCTCGGACAGACCGCCCTCGTGTTCGGCCAGATGGACGAGCCGCCGGGAGCCCGCCTGCGCGTGGCTCTGTCGGCCCTGACGATGGCCGAGTACTTCCGCGACGTGCAGAAGCAGGACGTGCTGCTGTTCATCGACAACATCTTCCGGTTCACGCAGGCCGGCTCGGAGGTCTCCACGCTGCTCGGCCGCATGCCGTCCGCGGTGGGCTACCAGCCGACCCTGGCCGACGAGATGGGCGTGCTGCAGGAGCGGATCACGTCGACCCGCGGCCACTCGATCACCTCGATGCAGGCGATCTACGTGCCGGCGGACGACTACACCGACCCGGCCCCGGCCACGACGTTCGCGCACCTGGACGCCACCACGGAGCTCAGCCGCGAGATCGCGTCGCTCGGCATCTACCCGGCGGTGGACCCGCTGACGTCGACGTCGCGCATCCTCGACCCGCGTTACATCAGCGAGGCCCACTACACGACGGCCAACCGCGTGAAGGGCATCCTGCAGCGCAACAAGGAGCTCCAGGACATCATCGCGATCCTCGGTGTCGACGAGCTCAGCGAAGAGGACAAGACGATCGTGTCCCGCGCACGTCGTCTGCAGCGCTTCCTGTCGCAGAACACCTACGTGGCCAAGCAGTTCACCGGCATCGAGGGCTCGACCGTCCCGCTCGACGAGACGATCGACGCCTTCACCAAGATCTGCGACGGCGAGTACGACCACGTGGCCGAGCAGGCCTTCTTCATGTGCGGCGGTCTGGACGACGTCGACAAGAAGTGGGACGAGATCCAGAAGGGCCTCTGATGGCGGACGGCACGCTCGAGGTCTCCCTGGTCGCCGCCGACCGCGTCGTGTGGTCCGGCGAGGCGCGCGAGGTGCTCGCCAAGACGTCCGAGGGCGAGATCGGCATCCTCATCGGCCACGCGCCGGTGATGTCGAGCCTCGTCCCGGGTGTCGTCGAGATCGTCACCGAGGAGGAGCGGATCGTCGCCGCCACCGAGGAGGGCTTCCTCTCCGTGGCCGACGACCGCGTCTCGATCCTGTCCGAGGACGCCTTCATGGCCGACGAGATCGACGCCGAGGCTGCCCGCGCCGAGGTGGAGCGCCTGTCGCCGGAGGGCGACTCGATCGAGCTCCGCCGAGCCGAGGCCAAGGTGCGCGCCGCCGAGAAGTCCTGACCGTCGAGCGCTGAGGGAGGTCAGCGGTGCCCATCTGGTTGTGGCTCGTCGACTCCCTCGCGCTCGTCGTGGTGCTGGCCGCGCTCGTGGTGGTCGGCCTGGTCGCCCGGCGCCGCCTGGTCGCGCGCGGCGGCAGCACGTTCGACCTCAGCATCAACCGGCACGCCGAGGCCGCCCCGAAGGGGTGGACCCTCGGCGTCGCCGTCTACCGCGACAACGCGCTCGAGTGGTACCGGACGTTCTCGTTCGCCTGGTGGCCCCGGTACCGGTTTGAACGCGGCGAGCTGGTCGTCCACGAGCGGCGGGAGCCGGTCGGGGCCGAGACGTTCGCCCTGCACGCCGGCCACGTCGTGGTGGGCGTCCAGCACTCCAGCGGCGTGCGCCAGATGGCGATGAGCCCGAGCGCCCTCACCGGGCTGCTCGCCTGGATGGAGTCGTCGCCGCCCGGGCAGAGCGTCAACAACGTCCTCTGACTCCGCCGTTCCGGTTGACGCGGTCGGGAAGGCCGACCAGAATCGTCGCTAGCGGGGCCATCGTGGGCCCATGAGGGAGAAGGTCGTCATGATCAAGCGCATTGTCGTTGCCGCTGTCGCGTCCGTCGTCGTCGCGCTGCCCCTGGCCGCTCCGGCGTCCGCCGCGCCGCACCACCACGGCAAGCCCGGTGGTGTCATCACCTACGCGATCGACTGGGAGTAGGTCGAACCGAGGTCTAGCGGTCCCCGCCGGGGACCCAGAGCACGTCGCCGCGCTCGCGGTTGGCGTGGCGCGCCAGGATGAACAGCAGGTCGCTGAGCCGGTTCAGGTACCTGGCCGTGAGCACGTTCATGGTGTCGCCGTGCTCGGCGATCGCCGCCCACGCCGAGCGCTCCGCGCGCCGTGTGATGGTGCGGGCGACGTGCAGCTCGGCCGCCGCCTGGGTGCCGGCGGGCAGGATGAACGACCGCAGCGCCTCCAGCGACTCGTTGTAGGTGTCGCACCAGCCCTCGAGCCGCTCGATGTAGTCCGGCTCGACCCGCAGCGGCGGGTACTTGGGGTTCTCGACGATCGGGCACGAGAGGTCTGCCCCCACGTCGAACAGGTCGTTCTGCACGTGGGTGAGCACCGCGACGATGTCGTCGGGCAGGGTGCCGAGCGCGAGAGCGACGCCGATGTGGCTGTTCGCCTCGTCCACGTCGGCGTACGCGCCGAGCCGCAGGTCCTGCTTCGACGTGAGGCTCATGTCCCCGAGACGGGTGGTGCCGTCGTCGCCGGTGCGCGTGTAGATCCGTGTCAGGTTGACCATGGGCCGAGCGTATCCGTAGCCCAGACGCTCACGGTCCGGGCCGCGCGCTCGAACCGGCGGATCAGCAGGTCGACGATCGCGTGCTGCGGCGACGGGGAGAGCAGGGGTGCCGTCACGAGGTCGGCGCCTGCGGTCTCCAGCTCGCCCTGGAAGTGCCCGGGCGCCAGCACGTAGGACGCGATGACGACCCGACGACCGCCGGCGCGGGCGTGCGCGACGACGTCCGTGACCGGCGTCCCGTGGCGGCCGAGATGCCCCACGCGGACGTCTCCGCCCCAGACCGCCCGCAGCAACGTCGCCGCGTGCTCGACGTCCTGGAGCGCCTCGGGGCGGCTGGAGCCCGACGCCCCGAGAACGACGACGTCGTCGGGTCGGGCTCCGGCCTCGGCGAGCCGCTGGGCGCCGACCTCGGCGAGCGTCCACGACGGACCGAGCGGTGCGGTGGCGACGGCGTGCGGGTGGTCCGCCACCGCGGTCGCGATGTCGTGCTGCACGTGATGACCGGACGACAGCAGCAGCGGCAGGACGACGAGTGGACGCCGCTGACCCGCGAGGACCGTGGGCAGCCGGTGCGCCTCGACGTCGACCACCGCCTCGAGCACGTCGAACGGGGCGACGACGTGCCGCACGGCGGCGGCGAGACGCCGCACGACCTCGCGACCGGCCGGGTCGTGGGTGCCGTGAGACGTGAGGACGAGCGCCGGGTTCACGGCCGCACCCCCGCGTCGGCGAGGACGAGCCGGTAGCCGCGCTTGACGACCGTGCTGATCGGGGCGTGCGGTCCGATGGCCTCGCGTAGCCGCGCGACCGACACCTCCGCGGTGTGCGGGTCGGTGGATCCTCCGGGCAGCGCGGCGAGCAGGTCCTCGCGTGACACGACGGCGCCCGGGTCGCTGGCGAGGCGCCGGAGGATCGACAGCCCGCCGGGGGAGACGGGGAGGAGGCGGTGGTCGAGGGTCGCCGTCCGAGCTCGGAGGCGTAGTCGGCCCGCGACGGTCGGGATCCCGCCGTGCTCCGCACCGAGGTGGACGACGAGCGAGCGCACGAGGGCGCCCAGCCGGCCACGGTCGGGCACGAGCGGACGCAGACCGGCGACGTGGAGCGGCTCCGCGGTCACCGGACCGACCGCGGCCATCGTGAGCCGGCCCTCACGCACCTGGTCGACGACGCGGTCCTGGGCGTCCTGCTCGCGGACGGCCGCGAGCCACGCCTCCGCCCCGGGCGCCGACGTGAACACGACGGCGTCGTACAGGCCGGCGGCGGTGTCGGCGACCGAGCGGACCACGGCGGCCGGGTCGGGCGGGGGTCCCCAGCGGTAGACGACGAGGTCGGCCACGTCTGCTGCACCGGCGCCACGCAGGTCGGCCTCGAGCCCGTCGTCGCCCGATCCGTGGTGCTGGACGGCGATCCGGGCGCCGGCGACCCCGTCGGCCCGCAGGAACGCCGAGATCTCCGACGACGTCTCCGACTCCGCGACCCAGTCGGGACGCAGTCCGACGGCGCGCAGGGCACCGTTCGCCTTCGGGCCGCGCGCCACCAGGCGCGAGCGCGCCAGCGCGGCCAGCAGGTCGTCGGCCATGCCGGCGGCCTCGGCGGTCTCCCACCACCCGCGGAACCCGATGCCGGTGGTGATGATGACGATGTCCGCCGGGTCCTCGACCAGCTCGCGCGTGCGGGCGAGGAGGGCGTCCTCGTCGATGTGTGCCTGGACGCCGAGCGTGGCGGCGACGTCGACCTCGGCGCCGCGGCGGGCGAGGGCGAGGGCGAGATCGCCGGAGCGTCGCTGGGCGGTGACCAGGACGTGGGTGCCGGTGAGGACCTGGGCGGTGGTCGTCATCGCGCGCGCACCTCCACCTGACCGTCGACGACGCGCACGTCCCACGTGCCGAGGCTGACCTCGGGATCGTCGAGCGCGGCCCCGGACCGGAGGTCGAACGCCTGCTTGTGCAGCGGCGAGATGACGACGGGCACCTCACCGGCGCTGCCCACGAGGCCGCGGGCGATCACGTTCGCCCCGGAGAACGGGTCGCGGTGCCCCACCGCGTGGAGGTCGCCGGAGGACAGCCGGAACAACGCCACCTGCGCCGGTTCGCCGCCCGGCCCGGTCACGAGCGCCGCGGCACCGCGGTCCGGCACCAGGGCGTCGAGCGGGCAGACCGGCTGCCACGTCGTGCTCACGGCTTCCCCACGGGGATGGAGGGCCCGGCCACCAGGACCGGCCCCGCGGGCCGTCGTTGCCCCCGTTCCTCGAGGTAGGCGAGGTCGGGGTCCGCGGTGCCCGGCGCGTTGACGTACGACGCGAACACCGCCAGCTTGGCCGGGTCACGCAGCGTCGCCGCCCACTCGTCCTCGTAGCCCTCGACGTGGCGGGCCATCATCGCGTCGAGCTCGGCGCCGATGCCGAGGGAGTCCTCGAGCACGACCTCTCGCACGTGCTCGATGCCGACCTCCTCGAGCCACGGAGCGGTGCGCTGGAGCCGGTCGGCCGTGCGGACGTAGTACTGCAGGATCCGGTCGATCGTCCGGACGAGCTCCTCGGTGGTCAGGTCCTCGGCGAAGAGTTGGGCGTGCCGCGGCGTGAACCCGCCGTTCCCGCCCACGTACAGGTTCCAGCCCTTCTCGCTGGCGATGACGCCGATGTCCTTGCTCCGCGCCTCCGCGCACTCGCGGGCGCACCCGGAGACGCCGAGCTTGATCTTGTGCGGCGAGCGCAGGCCTCGGTACCGCAGCTCCAGGGCGATGGCCAGGCCGACGGAGTCCTGCACCCCGTACCGGCACCAGGTGGACCCGACGCACGACTTCACGGTGCGGAGCGCCTTGCCGTAGGCGTGGCCGGACTCGAAGCCCGCGTCGACGAGCCGCTCCCAGATCTGCGGCAGCTGCTCGATCCGGGCCCCGAACAGGTCGATCCGCTGGCCGCCGGTGATCTTCGTGTACAGCCCGAACGCGCGAGCGACCTCGCCGATGGCGATCAACCCGTCGGGCGTGATCTCGCCGCCGGGGATGCGCGGGACGACCGAGTACGTGCCGTCCTTCTGCAGGTTGGCCATGACGTGGTCGTTCGTGTCCTGCAGGGCGGCGTTCTCGTCGTCGAGCACGTGTCCGCGGCCCAGACTGGCCAGGATCGACGCCACGACGGGGCGGCAGATGTCGCAGCCGTGACCGGTGCCGTGCCGGCCGATGATCTCGCTGAACCGGGTGAGCCCGGTGATCCGGACGATCTCGTACAGCTCGGCGCGGGTGACGGAGAAGTGCTCGCACAGCCCGCGGTCGATCGTGACGCCGGCCGCCTCGAGCTCGGCGTCCATGAGCCGCTTGACCAGCGGGACGCAGGAGCCGCACGACGTGCCGGCCCTGGAGCACGCCTTCACGCCGGCGAGGTCGGTGCAGCCTGCGTCGCACACGGCGGACCGGATCTGCCCCGCGGCCACGTTGTTGCACGAGCACACGACGGCGTCGTCGGGCAGGTCGCCCGAGCCGGGCGGCTCGACGCCGTCTGGGAGCAGCCACGCCGTGGGGTCGACGCCGAGCGGCCGGCCCACCATCGGCCGGAGTGACGTGTACGCGCTCGCGTCGCCGATCAGCACGCCGCCCAAGAGCTCGGAGGCGTCGTCGCTCATCACGAGCTTCTTGTAGAGGCCGGCGACCGGGTCGGAGTAGACCACCTCGAGGCTGCCGTCGGTCCGGCCGAACGCGTCGCCGAAGCTGGCCACGTCGACCCCGAGCAGCTTGAGCTTCGTCGACGGGTCGGCGCCCTCGAACCGGGCGTCGCCCCCGAGCAGGCGGTCCGCGACGACCTCGGCCATCGCGTACCCGGGGCCCACGAGCCCCCAGGTCCGCCCGGCGACGTGCGCCGCCTCGCCGATGACGTAGACGCCCTCCGCGCTCGTGCGGCACGCCTCGTCCGCGAGGACGCCGCCCCGCTCGTGCACCTCGAGGCCGGCGGCGCGGGCGAGCTCGTCCCGCGGCCGCACGCCGGTCGCGAACACCACGACGTCCGTGTCCAGGGTGGGCCCGTCGGTGCGCAGGGCCTTGACCCGCCCGTTCCGGCCCGTGACCACCTCCGTGCTCGCAGTGCCCGTGAGCACGCGGACCTCCAGCTCCTCGACCAGCCGGCGCAGCGCCTCGCCGCCCCCGGCGTCCACCTGCAGGGGCATCAGCCGGTCGGAGAGCTCGACGACGGTCGTCTCCGCACCGAGCTGGGTGAGCGCGCCCGCCGCCTCCAGGCCGAGCAGCCCGCCACCGACGACCACGCCGCGGGCCGGACGTCCCCCCGCGCGTCCGGACCGCTCGTTGACCCAGGCCCGCAGCTCCGCGACGTCGTCGACGGTGCGGTAGACGAAGCAGCCCTCGGCGTCGGCTCCGCGGACCGGCGGGACCGTCGCGGACGACCCGGTGGCGAGGACGGCGGCGTCGTACCGGACCCTCCGGCCGTGGGTCGTCAGCGTGCCGGCCGCCGGGTCGATCGCGTCGACGGGGGAGGAGCGGTGCAGGCGCACCCCGGTCGTCCGCCACAGACCGCGGTCGCCGAGCAGGAGCTCGTCGGGGTCGCGGAGCGTGAAGAACGAGGTCAGGGCCACTCGGTCGTACGGCGGGCGGCTCTCCTCGCCGAAGACCTCGATGTCCCACTCCGTCGTCGCCCCGCGCTCGACCAGCGCCTCGACGAGACGGTGGGCGACCATGCCGGCGCCGACGACGGCCAGGGTGCGCTTGCTCATCCGCCGCCCCTCAGCTGCCGGTCGCGGCGGTCACGGGCACCGGCTCGCTGGGCAGGGCCCGGCGCGGCGCGGTACGGCCGTGCGTCGCGTAGAGGACCAGTCCGGTGAAGGCGAGCCCGCCGACCAGGTTGCCGAGCACCGTCGGGATCTCGTTCCAGAGCAGGTAGTCGCCCCAGGTGAAGTCCGCGCCGAGCAGCAGGCCCACCGGAAACAGGAACATGTTGACGATGGAGTGCTCGAACGCCATCGCGAAGAACAGCATGATCGGCATCCACATCGCGATGACCTTGCCGGTCACGTCCTTGGCGAGCATGGCACCGACGACGCCGGTGGAGACCATCCAGTTGCAGAGCATCCCGCGCACGAACAACGTGAGCATCCCCGCCATGCCGTGGTCGGCGTACCCGACGGTGCGGTCGTGGCCGATTGCGGCGAGCTTCTGCCCGTAGGCGGCGAACTGGTTGGTGGCGTCGTCGATCGACGTGTCGAAGCCGTAGGTGATGTAGATCGTGATCAGCACGGCGGTGGTGAACGCGCCGGCGAAGTTGCCGACGAAGACGAGCCCCCAGTTCCGCAGGACGCCGCCGAACGTGACGCCCGGCCGTTTGTCGAGCCACGCCAGTGGCGCCAGCACGAAGACGCCGGTGAGCAGGTCGTAGCCGAGCAGGTACAGGATGCAGAACCCGGCGGGGAACAGCAGCGCCCCGATCAGCGGCTGCCCGGTGTCGACCGTGACCTTGATGGCGAACGCGGCGCCGAGGGTCAGGATCGCGCCGGCCATGTAGGCGCGGATCACGGTGTCGCGGGCGGACATGAAGATCTTCGACTCGCCCGCGTCGATCATCGCGGTGACGAGCTCGGGTGGCTTGACGTAGGTCACGGTCGTTCCCCTCAGACGGCCACCGGTCGGTGGCGGACCACCCAGACGCTAGGCAGCGCGGGTTTCCCCCACGTGTCGTCGGGCGTGAACGCACGTAACATCTCGCTCGCAGCGGGCCGGTGGACGCTGTGAGAACCGTGCGCCGGGTCGCACGTCAGGTCGGTCACAGCGGGACGCGCCGCCGGTGACTGGGCGGTAACCTGCAGGTATGCCAGACAAACCCTGGGTCATGCGGACCTATGCCGGGCACAGCTCCGCCGCGGAGTCCAACGCGCTGTACCGCCGGAACCTCGCGAAGGGGCAGACCGGCCTGTCCGTGGCGTTCGACCTGCCCACGCAGACCGGCTACGACCCCGACCACGTGCTCTCGCGCGGCGAGGTCGGCAAGGTCGGCGTGCCCATCCCGCACCTCGGGGCCATGCGTCAGCTCTTCCAGGACATCCCGCTCGGCGAGATGAACACGTCGATGACGATCAACGCCACCGCCATGTGGCTGCTGGCGATGTACCAGGTCGTCGCGGAGGAGGAGGGCTTCGGCCCGGAGACCCTCACCGGCACCACCCAGAACGACATCATCAAGGAGTACCTGTCGCGCGGCACCTACGTGTTCCCGCCCGAGGCCTCCCTCCGCCTGACCACCGACATGATCGCGTACACGGTGCGCGAGATCCCGAAGTGGAACCCGCTCAACATCTGCAGCTACCACCTGCAGGAGGCCGGCGCGACGCCCACGCAGGAGCTCGCCTACGCGCTCTGCACGGCCATCGCCGTGCTCGACGCCGTGCGCGACTCCGGCCAGGTCCCGCAGGAGGAGTTCGAGAAGGTCGTCGGCCGCATCTCGTTCTTCGTCAACGCCGGCGTCCGGTTCATCGAGGAGACCTGCAAGATGCGGGCCTTCGGCCAGCTCTGGGACGAGATCACCCGTGACCGCTACGGCGTCCAGGACCCGAAGATGCGCCGCCTGCGCTACGGCGTCCAGGTGAACTCGCTCGGCCTCACCGAGGCCCAGCCGGAGAACAACGTCCAGCGCATCGTGCTGGAGATGCTCGGCGTCACGCTCAGCAAGAACGCCCGCGCCCGCGCCATCCAGCTGCCGGCGTGGAACGAGGCGCTCGGCCTGCCGCGGCCGTGGGACCAGCAGTGGTCGCTGCGCCTGCAGCAGGTGCTCGCCTACGAGTCCGACCTGCTCGAGTACGACGACATCTTCGAGGGCTCGCACGTCATCGAGGCCAAGGTGGCCGAGCTCGTCGAGGGCGCGAAGGCCGAGATCGACCGCGTCCAGGCCATGGGCGGCGCCGTCGCGGCCGTCGAGTCCGGCTACATGAAGGGCGAGCTGGTCTCGTCCCACTCCGCCCGCCGCGCCGCCATCGAGTCCGGCGAGCTCAAGGTCATCGGCGTGAACTCGTACACCGAGACCGAGCCGTCGCCGCTCACCGAGGACCTCGACGCCGCCATCATGGTGGCCGACCCGCAGGCCGAGGCCAACGCGATCGCCGACATCAAGACGTGGCGCGCCGAGCGCGACCAGGCCGCCGTCGACGAGGCGCTGGACCGCCTCCGCGCCGAGGCGAAGACCGACACGAACCTCATGGCCGCGACGCTCGACGCCGTGCGCGCCGGCGCCACCGTGGGGGAGTGGGCCGGTGCGCTGCGCGAGGTCTTCGGCGAGTACCGCGCCCCCACGGGCGTCACCGGCGGGGTCGGCGTCGCCGAGGCCGGTGCCGAGCTGACGGCCGTGCGCGAGCGCGTCGCGGCCACCGGCGAGGAGATGGGCACGCGACTTCGCCTGCTCGTGGGCAAGCCCGGTCTCGACGGCCACTCCAACGGCGCCGAGCAGATCGCCGTGCGCGCCCGTGACGCCGGGTTCGAGGTCATCTACCAGGGCATCCGGCTCACGCCGGAGCAGATCGTCGCGGCCGCGGTGGCCGAGGACGTGCACTGCGTCGGCCTGTCGATCCTGTCCGGCTCGCACATGGAGCTCGTGCCCGAGGTGCAGAAGGGCCTCGCCGAGGCGGGCCTGGGCGACGTGCCGATCATCGTCGGCGGCATCATCCCCGATGCCGACGCGAAGGCGCTCGAGGCGCAGGGCATCGCGGCGGTCTTCACGCCGAAGGACTTCGGCATGACCGACATCATGGCCCGCATCGTCGACGAGATCCGCGCGGCCAACGGGCTGTCCTGACCTCCCACTAGGCTCGGACCCATGCCTCGTGCCGTGCTCGTCGTCGTGCTCGCGCTGCTGGGCACGCTGACCGCCTGCGGCTCCGACGACCCCGAGACGGGCCCCGTGGTCTCGCTGACGTTCAACGTCCGCCAGGACCAGGACTCCGACACCACCCACTCCGCCACGCTGGGGTGCCCGGGCAAGACGCCGCGCGACCGCGACGCCTGCGCCGCGCTCGAGGTGGTGGCGCCCAAGGTGTTCGAGCCCGTCCCGGTCGACCAGGCCTGCACGATGATCTTCGGCGGTCCGGAGACGGCCACCGTCACCGGAACGTTCGCCGAGGACGAGGTCGACGCCTCGTTCAACCGCGCCAACGGCTGCGAGATCGTCCGCTGGAAGCAGATCGAGCCAGTCTTGTCATTGCTCAAGCTTGCTTGAGTCCCGGTGGTCGAGTGCCCCCGCGAGCGCCAGCGAGCTGGGGGTGTATCGAGACCACGCCCGGCCGAGCCTGATTCCTCACCGGGTCTCGTCAAACGGGCGCCTCCGGCGCAGTCGCTCGACCTGGCCGCACGCTCGCGCGCCGCGCGCACTCGGTGCGTCTCAGAACAGGCGGAGGCTCGGGTCCTCGATGCCGCGGAGCTCGTCGTAGTTCACGACGACGCACTCGATGCCGCGGTCCTGAGCGAGCACGCGGGCCTGCGGCTTGATCTCCTGAGCGGCGAAGACACCGCGAACAGGACGTAGCTTCGGGTCGCGGTTCATCAGCTCCAGGTAGCGGGTGAGCTGCTCGACGCCGTCGATCTCGCCGCGCCGCTTGATCTCCACCGCGACGGAGCCACCGGCGTCCTTGCAGAGCAGGTCGACCGGGCCGATCGCGGTCATGTACTCGCGACGCACCAGGCTCATGCCGGGGCCGAGCGTCGTGGTGTGCTCGGCCAGCAGCTCCTGCAGGTGCTTCTCGACGCCGTCCTTCTGCAGGCCGGGGTCGATGCCCAGCTCGTGGTCGGAGTCGTGGATGACCTCCTCGAGGCGGATGCGCAGGGTGTCGTCGGACTTCGTCGCGGCGACGGTCCACTCGACCACCCCGTCGTCACCGACGGACTCGCGCAGCGTGCACGGCGGGCTCATCCAGTTGAGCGGCTTGTACGAGCCACCGTCGGCGTGCACGAGCACCGAGCCGTCGGCCTTCACCATGATCACGCGGGTGGCCAGGGGCAGGTGGGCGGTGAGGCGCCCGGCGTAGTCCACCTGGCACTTCGCGACGACGAGACGCACTACTTCCTCTCGAGGGTGCCGAGCTTGAAGACGAGGGTGCTGCCCTCGACTGCGCCCTTGTCGGTGTTGCCGTCGTCGCCGATCAGGGAGACCGTGCCGTCGGCGATCTCGTACGTGCCCACGCGGAAGTCGGTGACGCCCTGGTAGTCCTCGACGAACGTGCCGTCGGCCTTGAAGTGCACGGTCCACTCGGCGGACGCGGCGGTCCAGTCGCCGACCAGGTCCTCCGCCGTGGCGGGCACCTCGGGGGTGGTGGACGCGGACTCCGAGGCGCTGGGGCTCGCCGACGTGGGCCCCTCCGAGGGCTCGTCGGAGCTGCTTCCGCAGCCGCTCAGCGCGAGCGACGACCCCACCAGCACCGCTGTGGCGATCCTCATACGCAGTTTCACGATTCTCCCGATGTCGCAGTGGCGCAGTGACGATAGTGTGTCACGACCGTTTACCTACTCAGGAGTAGCCATGCAGGAGATCGTCGACCGTCTTGCCGCCACCGATCGAGGTGCGGAGATCGCTCGGACCTTGCTCCTTCCGTACCTGAACCACGCCGCCACCATGCTCGCCAGCGGGTACGCCACCCGCGACGACATCGACGCCGCGATGCGGTTCGGCTGCGGCTACCCGATCGGCCCGCTGGCGCTCATCGACGCCGTCGGCCCGGACACCGTCATCGCGGGCCTGGAGAAGCTGCACGCCGAGACCGGCGACCCGCTGCACGCCCCCGCGCCCGCGCTGAGCGACCTCGCGTCCGCCGGCGCGTCCGCGTCGTCCGAGGAGCCGCAGCTCCGCCGCGCGGTCGACACCATCGGCGTCGTCGGCACCGGCACGATGGCCTCCGGCATCGCCGAGGTCTTCGCGAAGGCCGGCCACGACGTCGTGTACGTGGGCCGCAGCCAGGAGAAGGTCGACGGCGTGCTCGCCCAGATTACCAAGAGCCTCGACAAGGCCGTCTCGCGCGGCAAGCTCGACGAGGCCGGCCGCGGCGCCGTGCTCGCCCGCCTCACCGGCGCCACGAGCCGCGAGGCCCTCGCGGACGTCGACGTCGTCGTCGAGGCGCTCGCCGAGGACATGGACCTGAAGATCGAGCTGTTCCGCGACCTCGACCGCATCGTCAAGCAGGGCGCGATCCTGGCCACCACCACGTCGTCGCTCTCGATCAGCGAGATCGCGGCCAGCACCAGCCGTCCGGGCGACGTCGTCGGCATCCACTTCTTCAACCCCGCGCCGGTGATGAAGCTCGTGGAGGTCGTCTCCGCCGAGTCCACCGACCCGGAGGTCGCCGAGACCGCGAAGGCGCTCAGCACGAAGGTCGGCAAGCACCCGGTGAGCTGCACCGACCGCGCCGGCTTCATCGTGAACGCGCTGCTGTTCCCCTACCTCAACGACGCCGTCAAGCTGCACGAGGCCGACGGTGGCTCGCTCGAGGAGATCGACACGGCCATGAAGGAGACCAGCCTCCCCATGGGCCCGTTCGAGCTGCTCGACGTGGTCGGCAACGACGTCTCGCTGGCGATCGAGGAGACCCTGGTCGGTGCGTTCGGTCACGCGGGCTGGGAGCCCGCTCCGACGCTGGTCAGGCTCGTCCAGGAGGGCAAGCTCGGCCGCAAGACCGGCGAGGGCTTCTACACGTACTGACGCTTTCCGCCTGATTTCTGGGGATAACCCCGGGGCCTCCCTGTCGTTGGTCTCGGTGGGAGACGTACACAGGAGTCCTGCATGATGCCGTCCGACACCGTGCTGGCGTACAGCCGTGTGGTGAAGACTGTCGTGGCGACGCTCGCCGTCGGCCTGCTGCCCGTCGTCCTCGGCCTGCAGGTCCTGTTCGGCACCCTCGGCGCCTCCACCCGTGACCACGTCACGGGGGAGTCCTGTGGCGGCACCGCGTGCTCCCTGACCCCGGCGGCGCGCCAGCTGGTGGGTCAGCTGGAGCACGAGGGCCTGACCTGCCGCCAGGCGCCGACCATGACGGACACCATCGTGTTCTCGTGGGCCGACGGCCGGGTCGAGACGGTCGACTTCGGCACCTCGCTCACGGCCACCGCGAGCGCTGCGGGCCAGGCGCTCCGCTACTGCGCCAACCCGCGCTGACGCCTTCGGCGGCTCCGTAGGATCGGCACATGCCCCGTCGTCGTGTCGCTCGCCCCGCGCACCGCGGGATCAGCACCGAGCGCGTCGACACCAAGCGCGACGGCGACTGGAACGTCCGGCCCATCACCGGCGCCACGTCCACCAAGCCCTACACCTGTCCGGGCTGTCTCCGCCCGATCCCACCGGCGACGCCGCATGTCGTGGTGTGGCCGGTGGAGAAGTCGCTGCTCAGCGCCGCGGCCATCGACGAGCGACGGCACTGGCACACCGCCTGCTGGACCAAGCAGAGGTAGGCCAGGTCAGTCGCTGACGGCTTCCTGGACCTGGGTCGCGTCGTCGTCGGCGGCCTCGGCCGGAGCCTCGTCGGCCTTCGCGTCGGCAGGCTCGTCCTTCGGCGCGTCGGCCTGCTTGGCCTCCGGCGCATCGCCCGTGCCCTTCTCCTCGACGGGAACGCCGGCGAACGAGGCGGCGAAGTCGCGGAGCTGAGCCATCTGGGCGATGGCGCTCTCGCGCTTGCGCTGCAGGTCGTCGACCTCGGCCCGCAGACTGCGGGTCTGGCGCTCGATCTCGGTGGTGGCGGTGGCGCGGAGGTGCTCGGCCTCGGCGTGCGCGTTGGACACGATCGACTTGGCCTCGGTCTTGGCGCTGTCGATGATGCGGGCGGCCTCGGCGCTCGCGGCGTCGCGGGCCTTGGCGGCCTGGGCCATCGCCTCGCGGGCCCGGTCGTCGGCCGCGGCGGCGCGCGTCTCGGCGTCGGCGACCAGCTTGCTCGTGGCCTCGGTGGCGGCGTCGTGGTTCTCCTTGGCCTCGCGGGCCAGGCGCTCCTTCTCGACGGCCAGCACGCGGCGGGCCTCGGTGACCTCGCGGTCGGCGGCCGCGCGGGCCTGCTCGACCTCGCGGGTGGCGCCGAGGCGCAGGTTCTTGATGTCCTGCTCGGCGGCCAGCTTCAGCTGGGCGGCCTCGCGCTCGGCCTGGGTGCGCAGGTCCTCGGCCTTGGCGACGGCGTCGGCGTGCGTGGCCTCGGCCTCCTCGAGCAGCGACCGGCGCTTCTCCTCCAGATCGGCGACCGCCTGGCTGCGGAGCTCCTCGGCCTCCTTGGCGGCGGAGGTCTTGAGGAGGTTGGCCTCCTCCTCGGCCTTCATGATCGCCTCGACGGCCTCGCGCTCGGCGCGGTTGCGGACGTCCTCGGCCTCCTGCTCGGCGAGCTGGAGGAGCTGGGCGGCGTGCCCGCCGAGCCCGGCGTACGACGGCTTGTCCACGGAGTCGACGCGCTCGCGGAGCTGGTTGAGCGACTCGCGGAGCTGCGCGTTCTCCTTCTGCAGCGACGAGACGGTCTCGGCGGCGGCGGTCAGCTCGGACGCCTGGTTGCGGACCCACGCGTCGACCGCGTCGGAGTCGTAGCCACCGCGCCTGGCCAGCGGAAACGTGGCCTCGGCGGAGTTCTTGGCGGCATCGAAGATGGACAATCCGGACTGCTCGGACATGCGCTCCCCAACTCTTTCCCTCGTGGACTGAGGAACACCTTACTCGGTGGGTCGAGACCCCCGAACCTGTCTCAGATGCCGCGGAACCGGTTGATCGCGTCGAGGTGCTTGGCGCGCTTCTCCTCGTCGCGGACGCCGAGACCCTCCTCCGGAGCGAGCGCCAGCACGCCGACCTTGCCCTGGTGCGCGTTCTTGTGGACGTCGAGCGCGGCTTGACCGGTCTCGGCCAGCGGGTACACCTTGGAGACCGTCGGGTGGATGAGGCCCTTGTCGATCAGGCGGTTCGCCTCCCACGCCTCGCGGTAGTTCGCGAAGTGCGAGCTCTTGATCTGCTTGAGGTTCATCCAGAGGTACCGGTTGTCGTACTGGTGCATGTAGCCGGACGTCGAGGCGCAGGTGATGATGATGCCGCCCTTGCGCGCGACGTAGACCGACGCACCGAACGTCTCGCGGCCCGGGTGCTCGAAGACGATGTCCGGGTCCTCGCCGCCGGTGAGCTCGCGGATCTTCTTGCCGAACCGCTGCCACTCCTTGGGGTCCTGGGTGTTCTCGTCCTTCCAGAACTGGTAGCCCTCGGCCGAGCGGTCGATGACGTGCTCGGCGCCGAGCGAGCGGACGATGTCCGCCTTGTCGGGGGAGGAGACGACGCACACCGGGATGGCGCCGCCGTTGAGCGCCATCTGCGTGGCGTAGGAGCCGAGGCCGCCGGACGCGCCCCAGATCAGCACGACGTCGCCCTGCTTCATGTTGGCGCCGTTCTTGGACACGAGCTGGCGGTAGGCGGTGGAGTTCACCAGGCCCGGGCTCGCTGCCTCCTCCCAGGAGAGGTGGTCGGGCTTGGGCATGAGCTGGTTGGCCTTGACGATGGCCAGCTCCGCCAGGCCGCCGAAGTTCGTCTCGAAGCCCCAGATGCGCTGCTGCGGGTCCATCATCGTGTCGTCGTGGCCGTCGGGGCTCTCCAGCTCGACCGACAGGCAGTGCGCGACGACCTCCATGCCCGGCTTCCAGGCGTTGACGCCCGGACCGGTGCGCAGCACGACGCCGGCGAGGTCGGAGCCGACGACGTGGTAGGGGAGGTCGTGGCGCTTGGAGTACTCGGACAGGCGTCCGTAGCGCTCGAGGAAGCCGAAGGTCGAGACCGGCTCGAAGATCGACGTCCAGACGGTGTTGTAGTTGATGGCGCTCGCCATCACGGCGACGAGGGCCTCGCCCGGCGCCAGCTCGGGGACGGGAACGTCGTCGAGGTGCAGGCTCTTGCGCGGGTCCTTCTCCTTGGAGGGCACCCCCTCGAACATGTCGACCTCGTCCTTGTGGACGGTGACGCCTCGATACGTCTCGGGGATCTCGATGGCTGCGAAGTCGTCGCCGCTGGTGTCGCCGGCCATGATCGCGTCAAGGATGTGCTGCACGGGGGTCCTCCGGGGTGTGGGATCGCGGCGATGCTACCGGCGGGTCACTATGAGTGCCCACTCGGACGGCTTGTGATCCCGGCCTCAGTCGGCAGGCTGGACGAGCTCGACGAGGACGCCGCCGGCGTCCTTCGGGTGCACGAAGTTGACCCGGCTGTCGGACGTGCCGCGCTTGGGCGCGTCGTAGAGCAGGCGGACGCCGCGCTCGCGCAGCGTCTCCGAGACCGCGTCGATGTCCGTGACGCGGTAGGCGAGCTGCTGGATGCCCGGGCCGTTGCGGTCGATGAACTTGGCGATCGTGGAGTCCTCGTTCAGCGGCGCGAGCAGCTGGATGCGGGCGTCGGAGTCGCCGACGGCCAGCATCGCCTCGCGGACGCCCTGCTCCTCGTTGACCTCCTCGTGCACCGAGTGCAGGCCGAACGTGCTGGCGTAGAGCTCGAGCGCGTCGTCCAGGTCGGGCACGGCGATGCCGACGTGGTCGATGGCGACGAGCAGGTGGTCGGGCACAGGGGTCATCATGGGAGGCAGAGTATCCCCGCCTCGCGCCCAGTGACCGATGAGTAGCCCCGGGCGGGGGTGCCGGGCCGCGGGCGGCTGGTGAGTAGCATTGCCGCACTGTCTTCGAAGGAGTCCCCTCATGACCCAGCCCGTGATCGTCGCCGGCGCACGCACCCCGATCGGCCGCCTGCTCGGCGGCCTGAAGTCGCTCTCCGGTTCCGACCTCGGCGGGCACGCCATCAAGGGCGCGCTCGAGAAGGCCGGCGTCAGCGCCGACCAGGTCGACTACGTGATCATGGGCCAGGTGCTGCAGGCCGGCGCCGGCCAGATCCCCGCCCGCCAGGCCGCCAACAAGGCCGGCATCCCGCTGAACGTCCCGGCGCTGACCGTCAACAAGGTCTGCCTGTCCGGCATCAACGCCATCGCGCTGGCCGACCAGCTGATCCGCGCCGGTGAGCACGAGATCGTCGTCGCCGGCGGCCAGGAGTCCATGACGCAGGCCCCGCACATGCTGCTCGGGTCGCGCGAGGGCACCAAGTACGGCGACACCACGCTCGTCGACCACATGCAGGCCGACGGTCTCTGGGACGCGCTGACCGACCAGGCCATGGGCGGCCTCACCGAGTCGATCAACGCCGAGAAGCAGAAGTTCAGCCGCGAGGAGCAGGACGCGTTTAGCGCCCGCTCGCACCAGCTCGCCGCCGAGGCGCAGAAGAACGGCGTCTTCGACGACGAGATCGTCCCGGTCGAGATCCCGCAGCGTCGCGGCGACGCCGTCGTGGTCTCCGCCGACGAGGGCGTCCGCGGCGACACCACGGTCGAGTCGCTCGGCAAGCTGCGCCCGGCGTTCTCCAAGGACGGCACCATCACGGCCGGCTCCGCCAGCCAGATCTCCGACGGCGCCTGCGCGGTCGTCGTGATGAGCAAGGAGAAGGCCGAGTCGCTCGGCCTGGAGTGGCTCGCCGAGATCGGCGCCAGCGGCCAGGTCGCCGGCCCGGACAGCTCGCTGCAGTCGCAGCCGGCCAACGCGATCGCCAAGGCGTGCGAGAAGGAGGGCATCGCGCCGTCCGACCTCGACCTCGTCGAGATCAACGAGGCGTTCGCCGCCGTCGGCCTCGCGTCCACGCAGGACCTCGGCATCGACGCCGACATCGTCAACGTCAACGGCGGCGCCATCGCCCTCGGTCACCCGATCGGCATGAGCGGTGCGCGCCTCGCGCTGCACCTGGCGCTGGAGCTCAAGCGCCGTGGTGGCGGCGTGGGCGCTGCCGCGCTGTGCGGTGGCGGCGGCCAGGGCGACGCCCTGATCGTGCGCGTGCCGAAGAGCTAGTCGGTGGCCATAGACGTCGACTCCTTGGTGGCCGGTGCCCGCAAGGGTGAGGCACGAGCGGTCGCACGTCTGATCTCTCTCGTCGAGGACGATTCCCGGAAGAACGACACCGCGCTGCGCGAGGTCAGCGCAGCGCTGGCGCCGCACACCGGTCACGCCCACGTCGTGGGCATCACCGGGTCGCCCGGCGTCGGCAAGTCGACGTCGACGTCGGCCCTGGTCACGGCGCTTCGCGCCCAGGACCAGCGCGTCGGCGTGCTCGCGGTCGACCCGTCGTCACCGTTCTCCGGCGGCGCGCTGCTGGGCGACCGCATCCGGATGCAGGACCACACCACCGACAGCGGTGTCTACATCCGCTCGATGGCCAGCCGCGGCCACCTCGGCGGGCTGGCCGGCGCGGCGCCCCAGGCGCTGCGGGTGCTCGACGCCGCCGGCTGCGACGTGATCCTCGTGGAGACGGTAGGGGTGGGCCAGTCCGAGGTCGAGGTGGCCGGGCTCGCCGACACGACGCTCGTGCTCGTGGCGCCCGGCATGGGCGACGGGATCCAGGCGGCCAAGGCCGGGATCCTCGAGATCGGCGACGTGTTCGTCGTCAACAAGGCCGACCGCGACGGCGCCCAGTCCACGCGCCGCGAGCTCCGGACGATGATCTCCATGGGGGAGCGGAGCGAGGCCGCCTGGACGCCACCGATCGTGATGACCGTGGCGTCGAGCGGCGAGGGCGTCGAGGACGTGGTCGCCGCCGTCCAGCAGCACCGGGAGCACCTGGAGACGTCCGGAGAACTGCGGCGGCGCCGACTGGCCCGCGCGAGCCGCGAGATCGAGGCCCTGGCGCTCGACGCGCTGCAGCGGCGGATGGGCGACGTCCGCGGCGACGCCCGGCTCGAGACGTTGGCCGACGACGTGCTGTCCGGCCGCTCCGACCCCTTCACCGCCGCCGACACGCTGATCGACAGCCTCTAGGGCGCCCTCGGACCCTCGGCGCGCCTCGACCCCCTCCGCAGGCAACTCCGCTACAAAAGAAGCGTGTTGAAGAAGGTCTTGGGGCTTCTTGTCATCGGATTCGCCGTCTACTACCTGCTGACGGCGCCCGATGCGGCTGCCGACGCGGTCAGTGGTGCCGCCGGGGCCGTCATGGACGCGTTCGGTCAGGTCGGCGTGTTCGTCGACGAGCTGGTCGCCTAGCAGGAGCCGTGCTCGACGCCCTGCTCGACCGCCTTCCCGACCAGGAGATCGACCGCCACCTGCTCGTCGAGGAGGGCGAGGAGGTCATCGACCTCGTCCGGCACCACAAGATCGTGTACCTGCGCCCGGCGCTGGAGCTCCTCGTCACCGCGGTGCTGTGGACGATCGCGGTGGTCGGTCCCATCCAGCTCGGCTGGTTCTTCCTGCTCGCCGGCGTCGCGGCGGGCCTGCACGCCATCTACCTCACGCTGCGCGAGCGGCGCGACGTCTTCGTGGTCACCAACATGCGGGTGTTCCGCGCGTCCGGGGTGTTCTCGGTGCGGGTCGCCACCATGCCCATCACGCGCATCCTCGACATCACGGTGGCCAAGCCCCTGCTGGGCCGGATCCTCGGCTACGGACACTTCGTGTTCGAGTCCGCGGCCCAGTCGCAGGGCCTGCGCGACATCCGGTACATCGGCGACCCGGACGAGCGCGACCTCACCATCCAGCGCGTGGTGCAGCGGTCCGGTCTGCGCACCCGCTCACCCATCGACCGCCAGATGATGGGCGGTTGACGCGGCCTCCATACACTGGCGGGCATGAGCTTTTCGCGTCCCGGAGCCGTCGACCTCTCGTCGCTCGGCAACGCTCCGTCGAGCGCCACGCCCGCGGCCGGCGGCACGTACGTCGTCGACGTCACCGAGCAGACGTTCCAGTCGGCCGCTCTCGAGGCGTCGATGCAGCACGTCGTGGTGCTGAGCCTGTGGTCGCCGCGTTCACCTCAGAGCACGGCGTTCAACGAGGTGCTGGCCACGGTCACCGACAGCTACGACGGGCGGCTGACGCTTGCGCAGGTCGACGTCGACGCCAACCCGGCGATCGCCCAGGCACTGGGCGCCCAGGGCGTCCCGCTGCTGGTGGGCCTGGTGAAGGGCCAGCCGGTGCCGCTGTTCCAGGGCACGGCCGACGAGGCCGACGTCCGTCGCTACTTCGACCAGCTGCTCGCCGTCGCCGAGCAGAACGGGCTCACCGGCCGCGCCGAGCCGAGCGGTGCCCCGCAGCCCGGCCCCTCGGACGTCGAGGAGCAGCTCGACGACCCGCGGTTCGCCGCGGCGGACGAGGCGTTCGCGGCCGGCGACATCGACAAGGCCGTCGCCGAGTACGAGGCGCTGCTGAACCAGACGCCCGGCGACACCGAGGTGGCGGAGCGGCTCGCCGGCGTGAAGCTGTTCGGTCGCACCCGCGACGCCGACCTCTCGGCCGCCCGTGCGGCCGCGGCCGAGAACCCCGACGACGTCGCGGCCCAGCTGCTGGTGGCGGACCTCGACGTGAGCGGCGGCCACGTGCAGGACGCGTTCGACCGGCTGATCGAGCTGGTGCGCCGGCTCGACGGAGACGAGCGCGAGACGGTGCGCGAGCGGCTGCTCGAGCTGTTCACCGTCGTGGGCATCGCCGACCCCCGTGTCGCGTCCGCGCGGCGCGCCTTGGCGTCCGCGCTGTTCTGACCCCCTGCCGATAGGGTCAGGGCGTCGTTCAGGCGCGCAGGGAGTGTGAGGATGCGGACGAAGCTCGGGTGGGCCGTGACGGTCCTGGGCGCGCTCTGCTGTGTCCTCGGACTGGCCCTCGCCGTGGTCCTCGGGCCCGACAGCCGCTTCAGGACCGGCCCCCACGAGGTCGACACCGACGGCACGGTCGTGGTGACGGCCCCGAAGGTCATCTCCTGGAAGGGCCTGCAGGTCGAGGTGCTCGCCGAGCTGCCGGTCAACAAGCCGGTCTTCGTCGGGATCGGCAACTCCGTGGACGTGCAGAACTACGTCGGCGACGTCGAGCGTCTCGAGGTCACGTCGTTCTCGACGCCCTGGAAGGTCAAGACCCGTGAGGTCTCCGGCAAGGAGGGCCTGCCCGGCGCCCCCACGGCCCTCGACTGGTGGATCGCCGACTCCGCCGGCCTCGGCGGCGCGTCGGTGAGCACCCGGCTGCCCGACCAGACCGTCTCGGCCGCGATCGTCGCCGTCGGCGCCACCAACCTCACCGGCCTCAAGGTGTCGTTCGCGTACGGCATCGAGGGCGGGTTCGCCAAGGGCATCGCGCTGGTCCTGGTCGGCGCCGGCGGCATCTGGGGCGGTCGCCTGATGCGCACCTACGACGCGGACGAGGACGACGCCGAGGACACCGGCGACGAATCCGTCGATGACGGCGAGGTCGTCGAGGTCGAGGAGATCGTCTACGTCTACGTCGACGAGGACGGCGTCGAGCACGAGATCTCCGAGGAGGAGGCCGCCGCCCTCGAGGCGGCGGAGCAGCACGACGAGGCCGAGGCCGACCCCGAGCCAGAACCCGAGCCCGAGCCCGCCCCCGAACGCCCCATCGCCACCACCGGCGTGCTGACGGCGGCGGACATCGTCGCCGGCGCCGTGCCCGAGGAGGCCGTCACCTACGTGTACGTCGACGAGGACGGCGTCGAGCACGAGATCTCCCCGGAGGAGCTGGAGCACTTCGAGCCCGCCGACGACGACGAGGAGGACCAGTCATGAGGCGCCGGCTGCTCGTCGTGTCGCTGGCCGTCGTCGCGCTGCTGCTCTCCGCCTGCGCCGTGCCGGGCGAGCGCGACGACCTCACGCTCCGGAAGAAGGCCGCGGACGCCGGCGAGGTCGACGCGATCTTCGACCGGTACCGCGAGGTGCGCGACGCGGCGATCGACCTGCTCGACCCGAAGCCGCTCTCCACGGTGGAGACCGGCGCGGTGCTCGCCATCGACAGCGGCTCCTTCGAGGTGTCACAGCGGCTCTCCACCACCCAGCGCGGCCTGTCCCGCGGCCTCGTCGTCACGCACGTCGAGACGCCCGCGTTCAGCAAGTACCCGCTGTGGTTCCTCGCCACGGCGTACGACCCGAGCGCCAAGGTCAACCGCGTGCAGATCTTCGAGCGGGAGTCGGCTGTCGACCCGTGGCTCCTGGTCGACGCACCGCAGACCCTCCCCGAGGCGACGCTGCCGGAGATCCGGCACGGAGCGCACGGCGCCGCGCTCGTCGTGAAGCCCGACGACGGTGCCGGCATGTCGATGTCGCCGCAGGACGCGGCGAACGCATACGCCGAGGTGCTCGCCGACCCGACGTCCGCGGCGTCGGGCGGCATCGAGCAGGACGACTTCATCCGCCAGATGCGCAAGGCCGCGGAGACGAACGGGTCGCTCAAGGGCGTCACGTTCACCCAGACCTGGGCCGCCGAGGACGTCAGGCACGTGCTGCGCACCGACGACGGCGGCGCCCTGGTCTTCGTGACGCTGCTGCGCCAGGACACCTACGACGTCGACGACGGCGTCACGGTGACGTGGCCGGCGGGCTCGCCGCAGCAGGCGTTCCTCGCATCCGGCATCTCCACGTCCGGCAAGCTGCGCTACTACCACCAGGTGCTGCTCTACGTGCCCGGCGGCGACAAGAAGCCGCGCGCCCTCGGCCAGTACGGCGGCGTCGTCGGCGCTGACGGCGTCTGAACCGAGCGAACGCCAGCGAGCGAGCGTTCAGGCGGGCTTGAGCGTTCTGCGGCGGAGCCGCCTGCTGCGAAGCCTGGTGAGGCTGTCAGCGTGATCTATTCGGGTCCCGGGGGAGCCTCGCGGTAGACCGGGAGGTCGCCGGACTCCACGGCGTCCAGCATCTCGACGGCGGCGGCGGTCGCCTTGGCGCGGACGGTCTCGACGTCGCACCACTCGGTGCCCATGATCTCGGTGGGCTGCAGCCGGAACGTGTCGGTGAACGACGCGTCCACCGTGCCGAGGTCGAAGAGGAAGACGCAGGCGTCGTCCCAGCCGCGCCACGCGGGCAGCCAGTTCACCGTGAGGAGCGAGCGGGCGTGGACGTCGACACCGAGCTCCTCGCGGATCTCGCGCTCCAGTCCGCGCGCCGGCGCCTCGCCGACCTCGACCACGCCCCCGGGGAGGTCCCACTCGCTCTTGTAGGTGAGCCGGCACAGCAGGACCCGGCCCTGCTCGTCGCGGAGCAGCCCCTGGGAGATGACGCGCTTGGTGGGCAGCCCGGCGTTGAGCAGGGCGATGAAGCCCTGACGACTGGTGGCCGGCGGATCGTCGGCCAGGCGCGCGAGGAGTGCGCGATCCGGGTCGTCGCCGGCACTCCGGACGATGCCTTCGCGGCGCATCCCGCCGATCGACGCGGCACGGACGTCGTCGACGCGGTCGACCGGGACGCGCGCCTCCACCCGGCTGTACCCAAGCTCGGCGAACGCGTGGTCGAGCACCAGGCGCAGGGCGCGGCTGGCGTTGCCCAACGCGCTGCCGCCGCTGCCGGTGTTCCACCGGACGGACGCGGTCTGCTTGTCCTCCGTGCGGAGCGCGATCGTGCCCACGCGCTCGCCGGCGACCGTGACCGCCCAGCCGAGGAACTCGTCGGAGCCGGTCGTCGGCTCCAGCACGAGGTCGTCGTCGGCGAGGTCGCTCACGCTCGCCATCCTGCCAGCCGATGAACGACTTTCGCGTCGGCCCTTGACCTCAACAAAGGTTGAGGTTGTTCGCTGGGTGCAGAACCTCATCCACGAAGGAGCACCATGCCCCGCGCACTCATCACCGGCGGCTCGGCCGGCCTCGGCCGAGCCCTCGCCTCAGGACTGTCCCGACGCGGCTGGGACGTCGTCATCACGGCCCGGCACCGCGAACCGCTGGAGGCGACGGCGCTCGAGCTCGGGCCGCGCGTCACGCCGGTCGTCGGCGACGTCATGGACGCCGGCCACCGCGACCACCTCGCCCATGTCGTCGGGAGCCTCGACCTGCTCGTCAACAACGCGAGCACCCTCGGCGCGAGCCCGCTCCCGCCGGTGCTGGACCTGTCGGCCGACGTCCTGCACCGCCTCTGGGAGACGAACGTCGTGGCACCCGTCGAGCTGATCCAGCGCCTGCGCGCCCAGCTGACGCCCACGGCAGCCGTCGTCAACATCACCTCCGACGCCGCGACCGAGCACTACGAGACGTGGGGCGGGTACGCCGCGTCGAAGGCGGCGCTGGAGCACCTCACGCTCACCCTCGCCGCCGAGGACCCCGACATCCGCTGGTGGGCCGTCGACCCCGGCGACCTGCAGACCCAGATGCACCAGGATGCCTTCCCGGGGGAGGACATCAGCGACCGGCCGCTGCCGGAGACGGTCGTGCCGGCGTTCCTCCGCCTGCTCGAGGTCCGTCCGCCGAGCGGCCGCTACCGCGCCACCGAGCTCGCGTCCGCGGGAGCGGCGGCATGATCGGCATCGCACCGCTGACCCAGTTCACGCCGCCAGGGGAGCGCACCGCGCCGTCGCCGGCCGAGGCCCGTGGCATCGCCCGCGACGACGTCCGGCTGTTGGTGGCTGGTGCAAGCGGCATCGAGCATGCGCACTTCGCCGATCTGGCCGACCACCTGGAACCCGGCGACCTCGTCGTCGTCAACGCGTCGCAGACCGTGGCGGGGCAGGTGGACGCGCGGTCCTCCGACGGGGAGGACGTGGTCGTGCACGTGGCCATGGACCTGCGCGACGGCACCTGGGTCGTCGAGCTGCGGACGTCCCCCGACGCCACCCGCGCCGTCCTCGACGCCTCGCCCGGCCGGACCCTCCGGCTCCGGGACGCCGCCGCGACCCTGACCCTCGTCGAGCCGTACCCGCGCGAGGGATCGTCGCCGACGGGCACCGGCAACCGGCTGTGGCGCGCCGTCCATGACGGTGACGAGCCGTTGCGGGACGTGCTCGACCGGATCGGCCGGCCGATCTCCTACGGCTACCTGGACCGCCAGTACGACCTCTCGGACTATCAGACGATCTTCGGCACGACGCCCGGAAGCGCGGAGATGCCGAGCGCGGCGCGGCCGTTCACGCCCGAGGTCGTCACCCGCCTGGTCTCCCGCGGGATCGGCATCGCGCCGGTGCTGCTGCACACCGGGATCTCCTCGCAGGAGGCCGGCGAGGCGCCGCAGCCGGAGTGGTTCGAGGTGGGGGAGTCGACCGCTCGCCTGGTGAACGCCACCCGCGCCGGCGGCGGTCGGGTCGTGGCGGTCGGCACCACCGTGACGCGTGCGCTGGAGTCGGCCGTCGACCGCAGCGGGAGCGTCCTGGCCGTCAGCGGCTGGACGGAGCGGATCGTCACCCGCGAGCACCCGCCGCGGGTCGTCGACGGTCTCGTCACCGGGTGGCACGACCCGCAGGCGTCGCACCTGCTCCTCGTCGAGGCGATCGCCGGGCCGGTCCTCACGCAGACGGCGTACGACGAGGCCGTGTCCGGCGGCTACCGCTGGCACGAGTTCGGCGACTCGGCACTGTTCCTCCCGGAGCGCGCGGAGGTCCGGGAGTCGGCAGCCTAGGGCGTGCAGCCGCCGACGGCGCCGATGTCGCCGTCGGACGCCCGGCCGGAGCCGGAGGTGACGTCGTAGGCGCTGCAGTAGCGGCGGCTGAGCAGGTCCGCCCGTTGCAGCGTCACCGGCGACCACCGGCCCCGACCCACGGGCTCGAGGTACTGGAACGCGGACGCGAGCAGCGGCGCCGCCGAGCGGTGCTTGAGATAGCGGTCCAGCCATGCCTGCGTGTAGACGCTGGCCAGGTCCTGGCCGTAGCGGCTGGCCGGCAGCACGAGCGGGATGTCGGTGTACTCCAGGTGCGTCGACGACCGCGGCACCACGACCATCGAGTCGACGCCGGCGGCCCGCCAGCCCTCGAACCCGCTGTCGCGCTCACGCATCGGCTTCGGGAGCCCGGGGGCCGGGATCAGCGACGAGCCGGCGGACAGCGCGGCCGGGGTCACCGTGAACCCGTACTCCGACTGGACGCCCAGGGCCGGGACGACCGGCGTCACCTCGCCGACGTCGAGCGCGGCGTTCCCGTCGCCACCGCTCTGGAGCTTGTCGAGGGCGACGACTGCGGACACCCGGTCGTCCGTGCCTTGGACCTTCGAGACCGCGGCAGCGCCGAGGGAGTGACCGATGATCGCGAACCGGCTCGTCCGTCCCGGGGTCGCAGGGCTCGGGTCGGGGGAGCGGTCGAACTGCTGCCACAGCGGGTTGAACGCGTCGACGTCGGCGCCCGCCGCGCCGGGGTTCGGGTACGGGTCGCTCGGGGTGGAGAAGAAGAAGTCGGTGGCGTCCTCGGTGCCCTTCACGAAGTTCGCGGGCTGCTGGAACGGCACGCCCGGGCACGGGGTCAGCTCGGTGGCCTCGGGCTTCGCCAGCGGGTTGCAGAACGGGAAGACCCGGCCGTTCTGGTGCGGCAGCGTCTCGGAGGTGCCCTGGCCTTGCACGTCGTAGACCAGGACGACGTACCCGCGCTCGGCCAGGTCCTCCGCGAGCCACCAGTACATGCGCTCGGAGCCCTGCACGGACCCCGGCGTCAGCACGACGCCCGGGAACGGCCCCGGGATCGGCTCGCCGGTGTACGGGTCGGGGCGTCCGGGCAGCGGGGAGAAGACGTGGCCGCGCAGCAGCGCGCCGTAGCGGTTCGTGAACGCGACCTCGGTGATGCGGCCGCGCGTGCCGTCCCAGCCGGCGCGCAGCGGGTTGCCGACGTTCCAGCCGGGGACGAGGTTGCCCGCGGTGATCGCGAGGCGGGTCGGGTTCGCCACCTGGGTCAGCAGCTGGGTGGTGCTGACGAGGCTGGACTCACGGATCAGGGCGGGGAGGTAGGCGGGGTTGCGCAGCTGGCCGCCGGGCGCGGTGATGCGGCCGTAGGCGCCCAGCATGTTCGTGAGGTCCGAGCCGAGGTCGCCGACAGGGTTCGTCGTCGACGCCGAGGCGGCGCTCGGTGCCCCCGTCGCGATCAGTGCTGCGGTCAGTACGGCGGCGGCCCGGCTCCGGATGCGCATGCATGATGCAACGACCCGACGGCCGCCCAGGTCACGGCTTCGCGGTCGGTGCGACGGCCACCGGGATGTGCCACGATTCGAGCGTGACGATCGACAACGTCCTCTGGATGCTCACCGCGCTCGCCGCCGTGGTCGTCCTCCTGACGAGGATGCGGCTGTCGGCGAACGCCGCCCAGGCCGGTCACGCCCAGATCCCCCAGGGGATCCTCGACTCGCACACGGTCGCCGGCATCGCCGCCCTCGGCATCTGGTGCTGGTACCTGTCGTCGCCGCGCGACGTGGTCGGCTACATCGCCCTCGGCCTGTGGTGGGTGGAGGCGCTCATCGGTGTCCTCGTCCTGGCGCGCTGGCTGCCCGGGGCGGGGAAGCATGCCGCCGACGCCAAGGACGACAGCTGGTCGCAGGGCCCGTCCTTGTCGATCCTCGGACACGTCGGGATGGTGCTCGGCGTCGCCTTCTTCACGTACTGCGTGGTGGCCGGCAAGGTGAGCTGAACCGCAAAGAACATTTTGCAAAAGAGTCTTTGCAGTCGTACGGTGGCCGCATGCCGTACTCCTCACGCGTGGTCACCGACCTCGACAGCCTCAAGGCCGTCTCCCACCCGCTGCGCCTGAAGCTGCTGGGCCTGCTGCGGAGCGACGGGCCGGCCACCGCGTCCCAGCTCGCTCGTTGGGTCGGCGAGTCCAGCGGATCGACGTCGTACCACCTCCGGCAGCTCGAGCGGTTCGGGTTCGTCGAGGACGACGCGGAGCAGCCGTCCGGGCGCGAACGACGATGGCGCGCGAGTCACGACATGACGACACTCCCCGACGCGCTGTGGAGGCTTCCTGGAGGACGCGAGCACCTCGACGTGCTCAGGCGGCGTCAGGTCGAGGTCATGCTCGAGCGACTCGAGGCCTGGACGGAGCCCCAGCCCGGGATCGGGCACGACGACTACGTCGTCTACCTCGACCCGGACGATCTCGTGCAGCTGGCCACCGAGATCGAGGCCGTGGTGCAGAGCTACGCCGGCAAGCAGGGGGCGCGGAAGGTGGGGGTGCACGTGCTCCGGCTCCCGGCGTCATGAGCCTGCGCACCCGCTTCTGGCTGCTCACCGCCCTCCGCTGGCTGCCGACCGGCCTCGTCGTCCCCGTCGTCGCGCTGCTGCCGCTCCAGCGCGGCCTGACCATCGCCGAGATGGGGGCCGCGGCGGCGATGCAGGGCGTGGTGGTGCTCCTGCTCGAGCTGCCGACCGGAGGCCTGGCGGACTCGATCGGGCGCAAACCGGTCCTGCTGGCGTCGGCCGTCTTCGCCGTCGCCGCCTACTCGACGGCGGCGCTGGCCCAGGTGCCACTGGCGTTCGCGCTGGCCGCGTCGCTGTCCGGGGTGTTCCGCGCGCTCGACAGCGGACCGCTGAACGCCTGGTACGTCGATGCCGTCCACGACACTGCGGCACCCGAGGAGCGTCGCGCGCTGGTGGCGGCCGGCCTGTCGGGGTCCGCGAGCATCGTCGGCCTCGCCCTCGGCGGCGGCGCGGCGGTCTCCGGTGCCCTGGTCGCCTGGGGCCCGTTCGGACGCCACGCCGCGCTCACGTTCCCCTACGTGGTGGCCGTGGCCCTCGCGGTGGTGCAGATCGTCGCGGTCGTCCTGCTGATGCACGAGCACCAGCCGGCCGTCCGGCCGACCCTGCAGGGCTCGCTCCGTGGAACTCCCCGCGCCATCCGCGAGGGGATCGGCCTGCTGGTGTCGTCCCGCGTCCTCAGGGCGCTCGTGGCTGTGGAGCTGTTCTGGGGCTTCGGGATGGTCGCCTTCGAGAACATGACGCCGGTGCGCCTCGCCGAGCTGGTCGACGGCCGTGCCGCGGCGGCGTCGCTGATGGGTCCGGTGGTCGCGGTCGGGTGGTGCGCCTCGGCCCTGGGAGCCGCCGCGGTGCCCTGGCTGCTGCGCCGGTGGTCACCGGTCGCGGCGTCCGTCACGTTGCGCGTCGTGCAGGGCGGGACCGTCGTCGCCATGGGCCTCGCGTGGGGAGCGGTGGGCCTCGTGGCCGGCTACGTCGCCAACTACGTCGTGCACTCCGCCGCGGGAGCGATCTACGAGACGCTCCTGCACGAGCAGGTCACCAACGAGCACCGCGCCACGGTGCTGTCGCTCGCGTCCATGGCGATGCACCCGGCGGCGTCGTTCGGGTCGGTGGTGCTGGGGCTGATCGCGACCGGCGTCTCGCCGAGCGCGGCACTGATGGTCGGTGGCGTGGTGCTGGCGCTGGCCGCACCGCTCTTCCTGGTGCGGCCCAAGGCCGTCAGACCGGTGGACGCCGGTCGCGATGCTGTCCGGAGATGACCAGCGACACGACCAGGCCGACCGCGCCGACGGCGAGCAGGATGTAGCCGACCGTGGTCAGGTCGACGTCGTTGATCCGATCGGTGACGGCGAACGCGAGGATGGCACCGAGGGCGATGAGGACGAGCGATGATCCGATCTGCATGGGAGTCGCCTTTCCTTGGAGGTCCTTCGACCGTAGGCCCGGCCGGCCACGGCCGCACGGTGAGCCGGAGGCGCTGGCCTATGCTCGACGCGCACCGCTGACCGCCGCGACGACCGGAGGAACACCCGTGGGAGAGCTGGCCCGACTCGAGGTCGACGGGGGCGTCGCGACGCTCCGCCTCGATCGCCCGAAGATGAACGCCCTCGACGCCCAGATGCAGGGCGAGATCATCGAGGCGGCCCGGGAGGCCGATCGACGCGAGGACGTCGCAGCCGTCGTGGTCTACGGCGGCGAGCGGGTCTTCGCGGCCGGCGCGGACGTCAAGCAGATGGCGGAGATGTCGTACCAGGAGATGGCGCTCCACTCGCACCTGCTCCAAGACTTCACGAAGGCCGTTGCCGCTATTGGCAAGCCGACGGTCTCGGCCATCACCGGTTTCGCGCTCGGCGGCGGCTGCGAGGTGGCCCTGTCCACCGACCTCCGCTTCTGCGCCGACGACGCCAAGCTCGGCCAGCCGGAGATCCTGCTCGGCATCATCCCGGGCGCCGGCGGCACGCAGCGCCTCGCGCGCCTCGTGGGCCCGGCCCGCGCGAAGGAGCTCATCTACACCGGCAGGTTCGTCGATGCCGCCGAGGCGCTGGCGATCGGCCTCGTCGACGAGGTGCACCCGGCCGCCGAGGTCTACGACCGCGCGGTGGAGTGGGCCCGCCAGTTCGTCGGTGGCCCGGCGCTGGCTCTGCGGGCGGCGAAGAACGCCGTCGATCGCGGCCTGGAGGTCGACCTGCAGACCGGCCTGGACATCGAGCGCGCCGAGTTCTCGGCGTTGTTCGCCACCGAGGACCGCAGCGCGGGGATGACGTCGTTCGTGGAGAACGGCCCCGGCAAGGCGACGTTCCAAGGGCGCTGACGAGCGCCTGGGCCGTCGTCCCGGGTGACTTCGGGACCCGTGGATCGTTGGACGGATGCCAGGGGCAGGTGCGCACCACGGGCGTTCGCGTCTACGGTGGCCGGGAACGAAGAAAGCTCGACGAAAACGTCGTCCGAGAGGGCGGCGAACGGCCCACAGAACTCGTGTGACAGACGGTACGCATGGGGCATACTGAGGGTCGACGTGACGCCAGCGGTGTCGTGAGAAAGGGAGTCATGACCGACTCAGGTTCGAACCAGCCATCCGGCCGGCGACCGCATGACCCGTTGCAGGAAGCAGCGGAGATGCTCGCCGCGGAGGAGGCCGCCGAGGCGGCGTCCCACTCCGACGCCGACAGCACGGGCACTGCTGACTCCGCCGCCGAGACGCCGTCGGAGCCGCGCCCGCAGCGCGACGCGGCCCTCGACGACGCGGAGGCCGCGCAGCACGACGACTCCGACCACGGTCATGCCGACCGGGCGTCCGCCCGGTCCCGACGCGCCGAGGCCCGCGCCGCCCGTCAGGCGGCCGCCGACAAGCGCCGCAGCGAGCGCGCTGCCGCCAAGGCCTTCGCCGCGTCCAAGCGGCACGCCCGCGACCGGCACGACGAGGACGAGCCTGCTGAGCAGCCGAGCGAGCAGACCGCCGAGACTCCCGCGGAGCAGCCGGCCGCCGAGGCGCCGGCCGAGGAGACCCGCTCCTTCAGCCTCTCCGACCTCAAGAGCCCCGTCGCCAAGGACGAGCCCACGCCGGAGCAGCGGTCCGCGCTCCGCGGCTCCAGCATGACCGCCGGCGACGTCGCGGCCGAGGAGCCCCAGGAGCAACCCGTCGCCGAGACCCGGCCCGAGGAGGCCCCCCGCGCCCCCGAGCCCGAGCCGCAGCCCGAGCCGGTGGCGGTCTCGGAGCCCGAGCCCAGCCCTGAGCCCGAGCCGGAGCCGGAGCCCGTGGCGGTGTCGCGACCCGAGCCGACCCGTGAGCCTGAGCCCGAGCCGGAGCCCGTGAGCACCGCGTCGGAGGCGGCCCCGTCCGCTCCCGACGACGCCAACGCCAACGCGTCGAGCTTTCAGGAGAAGCTCGCCGCAGCCAGCGCCGCCGCCCAGCAGCGCGTCGCCGCCGCTCGTGCCGAGGCCACGCGCCTCATGGAGGAGGCAGCCCGCGAGCGGGCGGAGGCCGCCGCCCGCATCGAGGCCGACGAGGCCACCCAGCGTGCCGCTGCGGCCGCCAAGCTGAAGGCCGCCGAGCAGGCCGCCGAGGAGCGCGTCAACGCCGCACGTCAGGAGGCCGAGCGCGTCACGCAGGAGATCGAGCGCGAGCGCGCCGCCGCGGCCGCCAAGATCGCCCAGCTCCAGCGCGAGGCTGACGAGCGCGTCGCCGCCGCCAAGGCGGAGGCCGAGCGTCAGGCACAGCAGCGCATCGACGAGGCGCAGACCGAGGCCGAGCGCCGGCTCGCCGACGCCGAGGCCCAGGCCAAGGCGCGGGCCGAGCAGCGTCTCGCCGAGGCCGAGGCCGCTGCTGAGGCAGCCGCCGCCCGGCGTGCCGAGGCCGCCGAGGAGGACGCCCGCCGGAGCATCGCCGAGGCTCGCGCCGAGGCCGACAAGATCGCCGCGCAGGCCAAGGCAGAGCGCGAGGCCGCCCTGGCCCAGCTCGCCAAGGAGCGTGAGGAGGGCGACGCCCGCCTCGCCGAGGTGAAGGCCGAGGCCGAGCGCATCGTCCGCGAGGCCGAGGAGACCTCCAAGGGTCACATCGAGGCCGCGCTCGCCGAGGCCGAGAAGATGTCGCAGGAGACCCGTCGCGAGCGCCTCGAGATCGCGGTGCGTCTGAGCGACGCCGAGCGCGACGCCGAGGAGAAGCTGGCCGCGGCCCGCGCCGAGGCCGAGCGCCTCGCCGCCGAGGCTGCCGAACGCCACGAGGCGGCGGCTGCAGAGCTCGCCCGCGAGCGCGACGACGCCAAGGCGCACGTCGAGCGGGCCACCGCCGAGGCCGAGAAGATCGCCCGTGAGGCCGAGATCGAGCGGGCCCAGGCGGCGGAGAAGCTCGCCGAGGCCGAGCGCGTCTCCGAGGAGCGCGTGCGCATGGCGCAGGCCGAGGCCGAGCGGGTCGCCGCGGAGGCGGCTGAAGCCGCCCGTGCGGCTGCCGCAGCGCGCGAGGAGGCGGCCAAG
This sequence comes from Aeromicrobium terrae, assembly GCF_008039565.1. Classification (GTDB taxonomy): domain Bacteria; phylum Actinomycetota; class Actinomycetes; order Propionibacteriales; family Nocardioidaceae; genus Aeromicrobium; species Aeromicrobium terrae. The sequence goes on along the minus strand of NZ_VDUX01000003.1, from coordinate 132,397 downwards.
AAGCAGGCCGAGGAGGCCGAGGCCGCCCGTATCGCCGCCGAGCAGCGTCACGAGCAGGCCGAGAAGGACGCCGCCGCGGCCATCGCGAAGGCCGAGGCCGACGCGAAGGCCCTGGTCGAGAAGGCCGAGGCGGACGCCCAGCGCCGGATCGCCGACGCCCAGGCCGAGGCCGAGCGGGTCACCGCGGAGTCCAAGCGCCAGGCGCAGGAGCGCCTCACCGAGGCCGTCGCGCAGGCGCGCGACGCCGTCGAGGAGAAGCTGCGCGAGGCGGAGGCCACGGCCATGCAGTGGGTGGCCGCCGCCGAGGCGGAGGCCGAGCGGGTCGCGCAGGCGCACATCGTCGTCGCGAACCAGACCGGCAAGGACACCCCGCTCAGCACCCACGCCGAGCCCGAGGTCGACGAGTACGTCGACGAGAGGCCCGCGGACGACGAACCCGAGGACACGCAGGACCGCGACGAGCAGCCCAGCGAGGGCGCGCCGGGCGAAACGCCCCAGGAGGTGAGTGACGAGTCCGGGGCACTCGCCCCCCCGACCAAAAGGCGCATGGTCAGACGCAAGTAGCTATCTGACCGCGGGGGCGATCGCAGCAGCGACCGAGAACGAGCCGGAACCGTCGTCCGACCGGTCCGAGGACTCGTCGACCGACGAGGAGCCGGAGCCGTCCGCGAACGACTCCGACGCCAAGGTCGAGCGGGCGGCGCGTGACGCCGAGCAGGCAGCCGAACGTGAGGCGTGGGAGGCCGAGCGGGCTGCCGAGCGTGAGGCCCACGAGGCGGAGAAGGCCGCCCAGCGCGAGGCTCGCGACGCCGAGAAGGTGGCGCAGGCCGCTGCCCAGGCGGCAGCGCGCGACGAGGCTCGTGCCGCGAAGGAGGCTGAGAAGGCCGCCCGCCGCGAGGCCAAGGCCCAGCAGAAGGCCGAACAGGCCCAGGCGAAGGCTGCGGCGCGCGCCGAGCGCGCCGAGGCGCGCGCGGCGAAGGCGGCCGCTCGCGAGGAGGCCCGGGTCGCCAAGGCCGCGGCGCGCGAGCAGAAGCTGATCGCCAAGGAAGAGGCCCGCGAACGTCGCCGGCAGGGTGAGGCCGCCGCGCCGGTGGAAGACCTCACGGAGACCACGAGGTCGCACCGTCGTGACCGCGACGAGATCGACGAGGTCGACGAGCCCGAGGTCACGGACGCTCCGCCGATCGAGTCGGTCATGGCCGCGGCCACGGCGCTGCTGAGCGCGAGCTCCCGCGTCGACGACGACGTCAGCACGGACGACGAGGTCGTCGACGAGGCCGGTGTCGAGGAGGTCGAGGACGTCGACGTGCTCGAGGACACCGGCTCCACTGCCGTCATCCCTGCGGACGTGGTCGACGACGTCCCGGACGAGGCCACGGACGAGTCGCCGTCGGCGGCCGACCTGCGCCGCCAGCGCGCCGCCGCCCGCCAGGCCGGGCGACGCGAGCGCGAGGAGGCCCGTGCGGCTGCGGGTGCCGCGCGCGCCGAGGCCAAGGAGGAGGCGCGCCGCCGGCGCGCCGTGGAGAAGGCCGAGCGCCGCGCGTCACACGACGAGGACCACCAGGACGACGGGGTCACGGACGACGTCGCCGACGTCGCCACCGCCGCTGCCGCCGTGGCAGCACCCTCGGCGGAGGAGCGCGCAGCGGCCCGCGCCGAGCGCGACGCCGCCAAGGAGCGCGCCAAGGCCAACCGTCAGGACGAGAAGGCCAGGCGTCGTGCCGAGCGTGACGAGGCCAAGGCCGCCAAGGCGGAGGCCAAGCGGCAGGCGCGTGCAGAGGCCAAGGGCCGCAAGGCCCGGACCGCTGCCGAGCGGGCCGCCGCGTCCGAGGCGGCGGCTGCCCAGCGGGCCGAGGAGAAGGCGGCCCGCGACGCGGAGAAGGCGAAGGCCGCCGAGGAGAAGGCAGCCCGCCAGGCCGAGGAGAAGGCCGCTCGGGAGGCCGAGAAGGCCAGGGCTGCTGAGGAGAAGGCAGCGCGCGACGCCGAGCAGGCGAAGGTCGACGAGGAGAGGGCGGCTCGCGAGGCCGAGGAGCAGGCTGCCCGGGAGGCCGAGCAGGCCAAGGCCGACGAGGAGAAGGCAGCCCGTGAAGCCGAGGAGAAGGCTGCTCGCGAGGCCGAGGAGCAGGCAGCTCGGGAGGCCGAGGACAAGGCAGCTCGCGAGGCGGAGGAACAGGCCGCCCGCGACGCCGCGGCCGCCGAGGCTGCGGCAGCAGCGACCGAGCAGGTCGAGCCCGAGCCCGTCGCCGACCCGGACCGGGACGACGACACCGCGCTGGTCCCCGCAGTCGAGGACATGCCGGCGCGCTACACCTGGACGTCGCCCGCCGAGACCACTCGGTCGACGTCAACCGCCGTCGACGACGTCCCGGAGCCGCCGTCGCTGCCGAAGGAGAAGCGGAAGGTCAACGGCCGGACGGTGGTCTCCGCGATCGCCGGGCTCGTCGGCATCGTCGGGCTCATCTGCTCGGTCGTGCTGGCCGTCGGCGCCCTGCTCGTCGCGCTCGGCGCGGAGGCGGGCAACGCGATCTACGACCCGGTGTCGTCCATGTGCGACGCTCTGGTCGGTCCGCTGAAGGACGTGTTCGACTTCTCCGGGGCCAACGCGGCCACCAAGGAGGCGTTCCTCGCCTGGGGCGTCGGGGCCCTGATCTACCTGGTCATCAGCCTGGTGGGCCAGGCTCTGCAGCGCTCCAGCGCCCAGGAGTGAGCCCCTCGGGGGTGTGACCAAACCCATGCGGAGCGAAGTCGCCCCGTTGGTGACTGGTCGGTAACATCCACCGTGGACGACTCGCCTGCCGGCCGCCTTCCGGGCAGTGGCAGAGTGATTCCGACACCAGTCTCCCGATTGCCGTGGCGACCCACGCCACGGCTCAGATCACAGGAGGGTCCCTCGTGACCAACATCGTCGTCGCGGTGAAGTACGTGCCCGATGCCACGGCCGACCGCACCTTCAGCTCGGACAACACCGTTGACCGAGACAACGTCGACGGACTGCTGTCCGAGCTCGACGAGTACGCGGTCGAGCAGGCGCTCCAGGTCGTCGAGGCCGGAGAGGGTGAGGTCACGGTCCTCACCGTCGGACCCGAGGACGCGGCCGACGCCGTGCGCAAGGCGCTGCAGATGGGTGCCGACAAGGGCGTCCACGTCGTCGACGACGCCATCCACGGCTCCGACGCGTTCGCCACGTCCCTCGTGCTCGCCAAGGCCATCGAGAAGCTCGAGTACGACTTCGTGTTCTTCGGCATGGGCTCCACGGACGGCAGCATGGGCATCGTCCCGACGCTCGTCGCCGAGCGCCTCGGCCTCCCCGCTGTCACCTTCGGCTCCGAGGTCACCGTCGACGGCGACTCCGTGACCATCCGCCGCGACGGCGACGCCGCCACGCAGGAGATCAGCGCGAGCGGCAAGGTCGTCGTCAGCGTCACCGACCAGACCGGCGAGGCTCGCTACCCGTCGTTCAAGGGCATCATGGCCGCCAAGAAGAAGCCGGTCGACACCTGGTCGCTGAGCGACCTGGGCGTCGACGCCGGCGAGGTCGGCCTCGAGAACGCCTGGACCAAGGTCGAGTCGTTCGAGCCCCGCCCGCCGCGCACCGCCGGCGAGATCGTCACCGACGAGGGAGACGGCGGCGTCAAGCTCGTCGAGTTCCTCGCCTCCAAGAAGTTCGTCTGAGAAGGAGTCCAGACCATGAGCGAAGTTCTCGTCCTCATCGACGCCCCGGAGGGCAAGGTCACCAAGCCCTCCCTGGAGCTCCTGACCATCGCGGCCCGCATCGGCGAGCCCTCGGCCGTCTTCTTCGGCTCCGACGTCCCGAGCAGCCTCGCCGAGTACGGCGCTGCGAAGGTCTACCAGCTCGACGACGCCGTCTACGAGGAGTACCTCGTCGGCCCCAAGGCCGAGGCGCTGGCGCAGCTCGTCGCCGAGAAGAGCCCGGCCGCCGTCCTGGTGCCGGCCACCTCGGAGGGCAAGGAGATCGGCGCCCGCGTGGCGCTGAAGGCCGAGTCCGGCTACATCACCGACGCGGTTGACGTCGCGGTCGACGGTGACTCCGTCACCACGACCCAGTCCGTCTTCGCCGGCAACTTCACCGTGCAGGCCGCCGTCACCAAGGGCATCCCGGTGATCGCCGTCAAGCCGAACTCCGCCACCCCGGAGAAGGCCGACGCGGCCGGCACGGTCGAGGCCGTCTCGGTGGACGTCTCCGACGCCGCCAAGGGCGCCAAGATCACGTCGAGCAAGCCCAAGGAGGCCTCGGGCCGTCCCGAGCTCACCGAGGCCGCGATCGTCGTCTCCGGCGGCCGTGGCACCGGCGGCGACTTCTCCGAGGTCGAGGCGTTCGCCGACAGCCTCGGTGCCGCCGTGGGCGCCTCGCGTGCCGCGGTCGACTCCGGCTGGTACCCGCACAACTTCCAGATCGGTCAGACCGGCAAGACGGTGTCGCCGCAGCTGTACGTCGCCAACGGCATCTCCGGCGCCATCCAGCACCGCGCCGGCATGCAGACGTCCAAGACGATCGTCGCCGTCAACAAGGACGAGGAGGCGCCGATCTTCGAGCTCGTCGACTTCGGCGTCGTCGGCGACCTCAAGACGGTGCTGCCGCAGGCCACCGAGGAGATCGTCAAGCGCAAGGGCTGAGCCCGTCCCGCACCATCGAGGCGCCCCGAGCCGACGCTCGGGGCGCCTCGCTGCGTCATGGCCCGTTGGAACCAGCGCGAGGTGGCCCATCGGAGCCAGGTGACGATTTGATGAAGTACCCCGGATGGTGTGTCCGCTGGCCCGCGCCAAGTGGTAGCAATGGTGGCGCACGTGTCTGCGTGCACCTTTTTGATCTCAGGAGGAATCCATGCGACTCACTCGGCGACAGCGCCTTGCGGGTGTGGCAATGGTTGTCGTGGGAGGCCTGACCCTGGCCGCCTGTGGCAGCGACAGTGACGGGGGATCGGCCGGCGGTTCTGACGCCGTCATCACCGTGTACGGCACCAACCCCCAGAACCCGATGATCCCCACCGCGACCAACGAGGTCGGCGGCGGTGACCCGATCCAGAACCTGTACGCCGGACTCGTCGCATACAACGCCGACGGCTCGGTCGTGAACGAGGTCGCAGATTCCATCGACTCCAAGGACTCGATCAACTGGACCGTCAAGCTGAAGGACGGCTGGAAGTTCACCGACGGCTCGCCGGTCACGGCTCAGTCGTTCGTCCGCGCCTGGAACTACGGCGCGAACCCGGCCAACAAGCAGCTCAACAACTACTTCTTCTACCCGATCGAGGGCACGGACGATGTCGGCAACACCACCGACGGCGCCAAGGAGATGAGCGGTCTGAAGGTCGTCGACGACAAGACCTTCACCATCAAGCTGAAGTCCGCTGAGTCCGACTTCCCGCTGCGTCTCGGCTACTCCGCCTACTTCCCGGTGCCGGACTCGGCGTTCGACTCCAGCGGCAAGATCACCAAGGAGTACGGCGACCACCCGATCGGCAACGGCCCGTACATGCTCACCAAGAAGGGCTGGGAGAAGGCCAAGCAGATCGCCATGGTCCCGAACCCGGACTACAAGGGTGCGCACAAGCCGAAGAACGGCGGCCTGACGTTCAAGTTCTTCAACTCGACCGACTCGGCCTACAGCGCCGTGCAGTCCGGTGAGCTCGACGTCCTCGACCAGGTCCCGCCGAGCGCGCTGACCACCTTCGAGACCGACGGCGACGTCAAGGCGTACAACGAGCCCGGCTCGAGCTTCTCCTCGATCACCATCCCGGAGCGTCTCCCGCACTTCAAGGGCGAAGAGGGCAACCTCCGTCGCGCCGCGATCTCGCAGGCGATCAACCGCAAGGAGATCACCGAGAAGATCTTCAACGGCGCTCGGACGCCGGCGAAGGACTTCACCTCCCCGGTGCTCGACGGCTGGACCGACAGCGTGCCCGGCAACGAAGTGCTGAACTTCGACGCCGCCAAGGCCAAGGACCTCTGGGCCCAGGCCGACAAGATCGCCAAGTGGGACGGCAAGTTCCAGCTGGCGTACAACAACGACGGTGCCGGTAACAAGGAGTTCTCGGAGGCCGTGGCCAACCAGATCAAGAACACGCTGGGCATCGATGCCTCGGCGAAGGTCTACGCCACGTTCGACGAGCTCCGCAAGGACGTCACCGATCGCACCATCAAGACCGCGTTCCGTACCGGTTGGCAGGCCGACTACCCGTCGATGCTCAACTACCTCGGACCGATCTACGCCACCGGCGCCGGCTCCAACGACGGCGACTACAGCAACAAGCAGTTCGACAAACTCGTCAGCGAGGCCTCCGCGGCCCAGGGCGACGCTCGTTACAAGCTGATCACCGAGGCGCAGACGCTGCTCCTCAAGGATCTGCCCGCGCTGCCGCTGTGGTACCAGAACGCCACGGCCGTCACCGGTCAGGACGTGAAGGGCTTCGTGTTCACCTGGCAGCAGAAGCCGCAGTACTACGCCCTCACCAAGTAGGTCGTAGCTGCACCGTCGCAAGAAAGGACGCTGGGGGCAGCACATCCGCTGCCCCCAGCGTTCTGCGAGTGAGACGATATGTCGCGGTGATCCCGCGACGACGTACGTTCGAGCCAGGAGGCCACAGTGTGGTGGTACATCGGTAAACGACTGCTCCAGACCATTCCGGTCATCCTCGGAGCCACCTTCATCATCTGGGCGCTGGTGTTCCTCCGTCCCGGCGATCCCATCCTCGGCCTCTTCGGAGACAAGCCGGCCTCTCCCGCCGTCAAGGCGGCGATCGAGCACCAGTACCACCTCGACGAGAACTTCTTCGTCCAGTGGCTGTACTTCCTGAAGGGCATCTTCACCTTCGACCTCGGCGACGACTTCCGTGGCCAGGCCATCTCCACCCAGCTGCAGAACGCCTTCCCGGTCACCGTCACGCTGGCGCTCATGGCGCTCGTCTTCGAGGCGATCTTCGGCGTGGTCCTCGGCACCATCGCCGGCCTGCGCCGCAACGGCTGGTTCGACTCCACGATGCTGGTCGCCACGCTGATCATGCTCGCCATCCCGATCTTCGTCATCGGCTTCGTCTTCCAGCTGTTCTTCGGGGTGAAGCTCGGCTGGGCAGCCGTGACGGTCGGCGGCGACTGGACGGTCAGCAAGCTGATCCTGCCCGCCGTCGTGCTGGGCATCGTCGACCTCGCCTACACCCTCAGACTCACGCGCACGTCCGTCGCGGAGAACCTCTCCGCCGACCACGTGCGCACGGCGAGAGCCAAGGGGCTCAGTCCCGGTCTCGTCGTCCGCAACCACGTGCTGCGCAACTCGCTCATCCCGGTCACGACGCACCTCGGCGTCAACGTCGGCGGCCTGATGGCCGGCGCCGTCATCACCGAGGGCATCTTCAACGTCCCCGGCGTCGGCAACCTGGCGTTCCGCTCCATCCAGCAGGGCCAGAGCACCACGGTCGTCTCCGTGGTCACCGTCATGGTCCTCGTCTACGTGCTGATGAGCCTGCTCGTCGACCTCCTGTACGCCGTCCTTGACCCGAGGATCCGTTATGCCTGAGACCACCACGAGCCCCACCCGGCCGCGTCCGGGTCAGGAGCGCTTCGTCGCCGCGATCGAGGAGACCCCGCTGCAGGCGATCGACGCCGTCGACGTCGGCGAAGTGCCGGAGAACCAGTGGCGGGAGGCATGGAAGCGTCTGCGCCGCCAGCCGCTGTTCTGGATCTCGGCCGTCATCATCTTCGTGCTGGCCGTCGTGATCGCCTTCCCCGGCCTCTTCACGAACGCCGACCCGCAGTTCAAGCAGCTCAGCGACAGCTTCGCCCCGGCGCGCGACGGACACCCGTTCGGCTTCACCCAGCAGGGTGGCGACGTGTGGGCCCGCACCCTCTACGGGGCGCGCGCCTCGGTGGCCGTCGGCGTGCTGACCACGGTCCTGGTCGCGGTGATCGGCATCATCACCGGTGCCGTGGCCGGCTTCTACGGCGGCTGGGTCGACACGATCCTCAGCCGTCTGAGCGACATCTTCTTCTCGATCCCGCTGCTGCTGGCCTCGATCGTCGTCATCTCGGTCATCAACAACGTGAAGCCCGATCGCGGGTTCTGGTTGTCGGTCATCGTGATCGTCCTCGCCCTGGCGCTGTTCGCCTGGCCGCAGATCACCCGGCAGATGCGCGGCGCGGTGCTCGAGGTCAAGAACCTGGAGTTCGTCGACGCCGCCACGGCGATCGGTGCCACCCGGTTCAAGAACCTGACCCGGCACATCGTGCCGAACGCCCTGGCGCCGGTCATCGTCACCGCGACGATCTCGCTGGGCGTGTTCATCGTCGCGGAGGCGGCGCTGTCCTTCCTGGGACTGGGCCTGCCGAGCAACGTCGTGTCCTGGGGCAACGACCTCTCCGACGCCCAGAACCAGGTCCGTTCCGGCCAGCACCTCGTCGTCATGTGGGTGCCGGCCACGGCGCTGGCGATCACCGTCCTCGGCTTCATCCTGCTCGGCGAGGCCGTGCGCGAGGCCCTCGACCCGAAGGGACGGAAGGCATGAGCGAGACGCCGCTCCTGGAGCTCCGGGACCTGCACGTCGGGTTCCGCAACGAGAAGAAGAAGATGATCCCGGCGGTCGCCGGCGCGAGCCTCACGGTGTACCCGGGCCAGACCGTCGCCATCGTGGGCGAGTCCGGCTCCGGCAAGTCCACCACGGCGCACGCGATCATCGACCTCCTGCCGGGCACCGGCAAGGTCACTGGCGGAGAGATCCTGTTCGAGGGCAAGCCGATCAAGTCGGGCGACCGCAAGTCCATCCTGGCACTGCGCGGCTCGTCCATCGGCCTGGTCCCGCAGGACCCGATGTCGAACCTGAACCCGCTGTGGCGGGTCGGCTCGCAGATCAAGGAGGCCCTGGTCGCCAACGGCGTCGCCAAGGGCAAGGCCGCCGACCAGCGCGTCGTCGAGCTGCTCGAGGAGGCCGGTCTGCCCGACGCCGAGCGTCGCGCCCGCCAGTACCCGCACGAGTTCTCCGGCGGCATGCGCCAGCGCGCGCTCATCGCCATGGGCCTGGCCGCGCGGCCGAAGCTGCTCATCGCCGACGAGCCCACCTCGGCGCTCGACGTCACGGTGCAGAAGCAGATCCTCGACCACCTGGACAAGCTCACCGACCAGCTCGGGTTCGCGGTGCTGCTCATCACGCACGACCTCGGCCTCGCCGCCGAGCGCGCCGACCACCTGGTCGTGATGTACCACGGCCAGATCGTCGAGTCCGGTCCGGCGCGGGAGATCCTGCGTGACCCGGCGCACCCGTACACCAAGCGACTCGTGTCCAAGGCGCCCTCGCTGGCGTCGCAGCGGCTGTCCTCGGCCAAGGCTCGCGCCGAGGTGCGCGAGCAGGCCATGCAGACCGCCGGCGAGATCGTCTCGGAGCTGCAGGACGCCGACGAGCACTTCGGCGAGGTGCCGAACGACGTCATCGTCGCGGAGAACCTCACGAAGATCTTCAAGCTGCGCGGCGCCAAGCCGTGGCAGTCGGTCGACTTCGTGGCCGTCGACGACGTCTCCTTCCGGCTCCGGCGCGGCACCACCACGGCGGTCGTGGGGGAGTCCGGCTCGGGCAAGTCCACCCTCGCCCGCATGGTCCTCGACCTCCTGCCGCCCACCAGCGGCACGGTCAAGTTCGACGGCGTCGACATCCGCAGCCTCAAGGGCAAGGAGCAGCTCCAGCTGCGTCGCCAGATGCAGCCGGTGTTCCAGAACCCGTACGCGTCGCTCGACCCGCTGTACACGATCTACGAGTCGATCGCCGAGCCGCTGCGCACGCACGACATCGGTGACGGAAAGCAGCGCGAGGCCCGCATCCGCGAGCTGCTCGAGAAGGTGTCACTGCCCACGTCGGTCATGAAGCGGTTCCCGGCCGAGCTCTCCGGCGGACAGCGCCAGCGCGTCGCGATTGCGCGTGCCTTGGCGCTGGAACCGGAGGTCGTCATCTGTGACGAGGCCGTCTCCGCGCTCGACGTGCTCGTGCAGGCGCAGATCCTCGAGCTGCTCAACGACCTGCAGGCCGAGCTCGGTCTGTCGTACCTGTTCATCACGCACGACCTCGCGGTGGTCCGGCAGATCGCCGACGACGTGCTCGTGATGCAGAACGGCAAGGTCGTCGAGGCCGCGTCGGTCAGCAAGGTGTTCGACGACCCGCAGGAGGCGTACACGCGCAAGCTGCTGGACGCGATCCCGGGCGCCGGCATCGAGATGGCCGTCTGAAAAAACTGCAAGATCTGGGGCGTCGGATGCTCCTACTGGTGAACCCACCAGCAGGAGGAGGCATGACCGATGCACGCGAACGCGCTCGTTGTCGCCCTAGGATGCCTTCGTGACCGCGACGGGGGCCGATCCGACCGACGCCGAGCTCGTCGAGCGAGTGCTGGCGGCCGATCGCGAGGCGTTCGCGGTCGTCTACGACCGGTACGGGCCACGGCTCTTCGACTTCGCCTACTCGATGTTGCGGCACCGGGAGGACGCGTCGGACGCGGTGGCGGACTCGTTCGTCCTGTTCGCCGAGCGGCTCCCGCAGCTGCGGGAGCCGGATCGGCTGCGTCCGTGGCTGTACGCGATCGTGCGCAGCGAGTGCCTGCGCCGGCTGAAGGCGCGCAAGCGTGTCGCCTTCGGCGGCGAGGAGCAGCTGATCGAGATGGCTGACGACTCCTCCACCCCGGACCAGGTCGCGGAGCAGCAGGCGCTGCGGCAGCTGGTCTGGGACGCCTCCGCGGGGCTCGCCGAGCGCGACCGCGCCCTGCTCGACCTCCACCTGCGTCAGGGCCTCGAGGGCGCTGAGCTCGGCGAGGCGATGGGCGTCAGCGCCTCCAACGCATACGTCATGTTGAACCGCCTCCGCGGCCAGGTCGACCGCTCGCTCGGTGCCCTGCTGATCGCCCGGCTCGGCCGCGACGACTGCGACGAGCTCGACGCCCTCCTCGCCGACTGGGACGGCGGCTTCTCGCCGTTGATCCGCAAGCGCGTCGCCCGTCACGTCGACGGCTGCGACGTGTGCGGCGAGCGTCGTCGCAAGATCGTCAGCCCCTGGATGCTGCTGGCGTCCGTGCCGATCTTCGCCGCCCCGATCGGGCTCCGCGACCGGGTCGTCAACGACACCCAGCTCGTCGCCTACACGGTGCCCGCCGGGTCCACCGGCGCCTCGCCGCTGGGCGCGCTCGGCAAGGGCCGCGTGCTCGCGGCCGTGGGCACGGCCGCCGCGGTGATCGCGGTCGTCGTCGCACTGCTGCTGTGGCCGGGCGGCGACGAGGAGCCGACGGCGCAGCCCGTCACCGGGACGCCGACCGCCACGCCCGAGCCCACCCCGACCCCGTCCGACACGGCCGAGCCGAGCCCGTCGCCGTCCACCAGCGCCGGACCGGGCTTCCTCGTCCTGTCCACGCGGTCGGCCGACCTCGGTCGTCGGGGCTCGAGGGCGACTTTCCGCCTCACGAACACCGGCGGAGAGCCGGTCACGTACCGCGCCACGTCCAGCGTCGGGTGGCTCGCCACCTCGCCGCCCAGCGCCACCATCGACGCGGGGGAGTCGGCCTTCCTGACCGTCACCGCGAACCGCGGTGCTGTCGACGAGGGCCGGTCCACCGGCACCATCCAGCTCACCTGGGACGCCGGCAGCACGAGTGCGACCGTCTCCCTGGTCGAGGAGCGTGCCCCGCAGGTCGGCCGCCCGGTCATCCCCAGTGCGCCGTCGTGCACGGTCCCCGTCACGGCCAAGGTGTCCGACGAGAGCGGCCTGCGCTCGGTCACGCTCGTGTGGACGGGCGGCCGGTCCGGGCGGGACGCGATGTCGCGGCAAGGATCCTCGTGGGCCGGTGTGATGGGCACGTTCGACCAGCAGGCCACGGTGAGCGTCCACGTCCAGGCCACGGATCGACGCGGCAACACCGCCCGCGGGCCGTCCGTCACGGTGACCGTCAACCCGTGCCCGCTGTGACGCGGACAAACCTGTAAGAACCGGGCCTCAGGGTCCTCCTACCGGTGTCACCGACACCAGCAGGAGGACCCATGAAGCGCCTCGTCACGATCGCTCTCGTCGTCGCCGCCGTCTGCGGCGCCGTCCTGATCGGCCTCGCCCTCACCCACCACGACGAGGCTCCGGCGCCACGGACCGTCAAGGCGATCTCACCGCCGCCGAGCACCACGGTGGTCGCGACCGCCCGGAAGGTCGGCAAGCCGACACGCATCGTCATCCCGGCCCTCGACCTCGACGAGCCGCTGCACGCCGTCGGCCTCCTCCCGAACGGCGACATGGAGACGCCGCGGTTCACCGAGGTCGGCTGGTACGACCGCGGTCCGCGACCCGGGGCGTCCGGCCCGGCCGTCGTCGTCGCGCACGTGCACGGTCCCGCCGGTGACGACGTCTTCGCCCACGTGCACGAGCTCCGTGCCGGGCACCGGGTGACCGTCCGGCGGACGGATGGTGCCTCCACGTTCGTCGTCGAGACCGTGGAGCAGGCGCCGAAGGGGAAGCTGCCCTACCGCCGGATCTGGAGCGACGACCGGCAGCCCGTGCTGCGCCTCATCACGTGCGCCGGCACGCCGGACCCGGTCACCCGGGTGTACCCGGACAACACGATCGTCTACCTCCGCCTGGCGCGCTGACCTGCGGCGATGCGGGTCCGGAAAAAAGTTCGCAGAAATCCGCAAGGTCGCGTCGCCCGGATCCTCCTACCTCCGAGACCACACACCGACAGCACCACCACCACACACCAGGAGAACATCATGAACAGCACCATCACCAAGCTGGCCATCGCCGCCCCGCTCGCCACGATCGGCCTCGCGCTGGTCCCCGCCGCCGCCATGGCGGAGGTTCCCGGCCCGGTCGTCATCGGCCAGCCGGCCCCCGGCCCGCAGGACGGCCCGAAGGACAAGGCCCCCGTGCCGCAGCCCGGTCCGCAGGACGGCCCGAAGGACAAGGCCCCCGTGCCCCAGCCCGGCCCGCAGGACGGTCCGGACGACAAGGACGGCCCCAAGACCGACCCGGTCGATCCCGACGGCCCCGGCGGTGTCATCACGAACCCGCAGCCGTGCCCGACCCACGGCGTCGACTGCGACGGCAAGGACGACCCGGAGGACGGCGACGAGCCGACCGGCGAGGACCGCGACGACGTCGGCACCGTCTCGCTGCCGAAGCGGATCGACGCCGGCGAGGCCTCGGCCACCGAGCAGGGCGACGACCTCGAGCTCGGCTGGCTGATCGCCGGCGGTGCGCTGGTGACCGCGTCCGGTGCCGCTCTGGCGGTCCGCGCGCGACGCCGCACCGCCTGATCCGGCCCACGAATCCCGGGGGAGCGAGGGCCCCGCACCGAGAGGTGCGGGGCCCTTGCTCATGTGCTGAGACGATCTTGACTTGTTCGAACAGGCATTCGAAAATGAAGAGTGACCGCCGGACTTGCCGAGAAGGATGCGCCCACCATCGAGGCGCTGCGCGCCCGGGTCACCCAGATGCAGGGTAGACCGTCGGCGCAGCCGGTCCGCACGCATCCTGCCCTCTCCGGGCTGCTCCAGCTGCAGACCGGTGGCAGCTACGTCGCAGGGTCGGCGAGCCTGGCCACGCTGCTGCTGGCCGGACCGTCGTCCGACGGCGCGTGGTGCGGCGTGGTGGGCGCTCCCGAGCTCGGACCGGAGGCCGCGGCGGCCACCGGCGTCGAGCTGTCGCGCACCATCTGGGTGCCCGCCCCGGGCGAGGCCTGGCTGGAGGCCACGGCCGCCCTGGTCGACGTCCTCGGCGTCGTCCTGGTCAGGCCACCTGCCGCCACGGGCGGCGGGGGTGCCGGGCCGTGGGCGGCTGATGTGAGCAGGCTGGCGGCTCGGCTGCGGCAGCGCGGGTCGGTGCTGGTGGTGTGGGGCGACTGGCCGCGCTGCGACGCCCGGCTGTCGATGCACGACGTCGAGTGGACCGGGCTGGGGGCCGGGCACGGTCACCTGCGCGCCCGGGAGGCCACGGTGGAGGTCGCACGCGGCGTCGGCCGCACGGTGTCCGCGCGGCTCGCGTGGGACGCCGACGGCGCCGTCCGGCAGGTCGAGCAGCCGCCCGCCGTCTTGCCCCCTGTCGTATTGCGCAGCGTGGGGTGATGGCCCGGACGATGGTCGTCTGGTGCCCCGACTGGCCGGTGATGCCGATGCTGGAGGGGCTGCCGGCCGGCACGCCGGCAGCGGTGCTCGCCAAGGGTCAGGTGCTCGCCTGCTCGCCCGGGGCCCGGAGGGAGGGCGTGCGGCGCGGGATGCGCCGTCGCGACGCCCAGTCCCGCTGCCCCGAGCTGGTGCTCGACGAGCACCGTCCCGAGGCCGACGCGCGGGCCTTCGAGGTGGTGCTGGCGGCGATCGAGGAGCTCAGCCCCGGCGTCGCGCCGCTGCGGCCCGGCCTGTGTGCCCTCCGTGTGCCGGCCCGCTTCTACGGCGGCGAGGCCGAGGCGGGCGCGGTCATCGCCGAGCGGCTGGTGGGTCTGGGTGTGTGGGACGTCCGCCTCGGCGTGGCCGACGGCCTGTTCGCCGCCGAGCAGGCGTCGCGTCGCGCGCTGGCGCAGGACTGCCTGGTGGTGGGGCCGGGGGAGTCGGCCGCGTTCCTCGCCGACCTTCCGGTCGAGACGCTCGACGACCCGTCGCTGGCCGGGCTGCTCCGGCGCATGGGCCTGACCACCGTGGGCGCGTTCGCCCGGCTCTCGCCCGCCGACGTCCACACCCGGTTCGGCGGCCACGGCGAGCTGCTGCACCGGCTGGCCCGCGGGCTCGACCCGCACCCGATCTCGCGTCGTACCGTCCCGCCGGAGCTCGAGGCCGAGGCCTCGTTCGAGCCGCCGCTCGCGAACGCGGAGTCCGTCGCCTTCAGCATCCGCACCACCGCCGAGCGGTTCGTGGCCGACCTCGCCGCGTACGGGCTGGTGTGCACCACGGTGCGCATCGAGGTCGACGCGGACGGCGTGCTGGCGTCGTCGCGGGAGTGGCGGCATCCGCGGTGGTTCGGCGCGGTCGACGTCGTCGACCGTGTGCGGTGGCAGCTGGCTGCAGGGGGTGTCCTCGCCCCGGTCACCACCGTGCGACTGGTCCCGGCGGTGGCCGAGCCGTTGGCCGACCACGCGGACACGCTGTTCGGCAGCGGTCCCGACGACCGCGTGGCCCGGGGCGTCGCGCGGGTGCAGAGCATGGTCGGTCACGAGTCGGTGCTGGCCGTGGAGGTGCAGGGCGGCCGCGGCCCGGCCGACCGGGCGCTGGCCACGCCGTGGGGCGAGCGCGCGGTCGCGGTGCGGTCCGCGCACGCGCCCTGGCCGGGCCGCATCCCGCCGCCGGCCCCGGCCACGGTCTTCGCCGAGCCGCTCGCGGCGCTCGTCGTCGGGGCCGAGGGCCAGCCCGTCGCGGTCAGCGGACGAGGGGCCATCAGCTGCCCGCCCGAGCGGTTCCGCGCGGCCGCCGATGCCGACTGGCAGCGAGTCGCCTCGTGGGCCGGCCCCTGGCCCGTCGACGAGCTGTGGTGGGACGAGTCCGAGCCGCGGCGCATCGCCCGGTTCCAGGTCGTCGGCGCGGACGGCAGCGCCTGGCTGATGGCCGTCGAGAACGGCCGCTGGCTCACCGAGGCCCGCTATGACTGACCGCACCACCCACCCGCTGGGAGTGACGTTTTCGCCCGGTTTTCCGGATTTTCCGGGCGAAAACGTCACTCCCAGCGTGGACGGGGGGCGCTGATGGGCTGGAACAACCCGGACGTGCCGTGGCGGGAGCTGGAGCGCCGGCTGTCGGGCCGCAGCCGCACGGCGTGGCCTGATGGGGGCGACGGGCCGGCGTTCAGCCGCAAGCGCGGGCGGTACGAGCCGCCGGAGCGTCCGGAGCCGCCCAGCGGCCCGGTCGTCCCGTACGCGGAGCTGCACTGCCACACCTCGTACAGCTTCCTCGACGGCGCCAGCAGCCCGGAGTCGCTCGTCGAGGAGGCCGTGCGGCTCGGTCTGACGGCCCTCGCGGTCACCGACCACGACGGCTTCTACGGCTCGGTGCGGTTCGCCGAGGCGGCACAGGAGTACCCGTCGCTGAGCACGGTGCACGGTGCGGAGCTGTCGCTGGGGCTCACCGCGCCGCAGCAGGGCGTCGCCGACCCGGAGGGCAGCCACCTGCTGGTGCTGGCGCGTGGGGTCGAGGGCTACCACCGGCTGGCCGCGGCCATCACCGAGGCACAGCTGCGCGGCGACGAGAAGGGCAAGCCGGAGTACGTGCTCGAGGAGGTGGCCGAGCAGGGACGTGACCATTGGACGGTGCTGACCGGCTGCCGCAAGGGGCTCGTGCGGCAGGCGCTGGCGGCGGGCGGGCGCTCCGACGCCGCCCGCGCGCTCGATCGCCTCGTCGAGCTGTTCGGCCGCGACGCCGTCGTGGTCGAACTGACCGACCACGGCCATCCCGGCGACGGCGTCGTCAACGACGTCCTGGCCGAGCTCGCCGCCGAGCACGGCCTGCCCACGGTGGCCACCAACAACGTCCACTTCGCGCGGCCGGCCGACCGGAAGCTCGCGCAGGCGGTCGCGGCCGTCCGGGCACGGCGCAGCCTCGCCGAGCTGGACGGCTGGCTTCCCGCCTCCGGCAGCGCGTTCCTGCGCTCCGGCGCCGAGATGAGCGAGCGGTTCGCGCGGTACCCGGGCGCGGTGGAGCGGTCCGTGGAGATCGCCTCCGAGATCGCCTTCAACCTCCGGAAGGCGTCGCCACGCCTGCCCAAGCAGCAGGTGCCCCCCGGCCACACACCCATGTCCTGGCTGCGCGAGCTGGTGCGCCGCGGCGCCGACGAGCTCTACGCGAGCAACCGCGAGGAGGCCGAGCGCCGGCTGCAGAAGGAGCTCGCCGTGATCGAGGAGAAGGACTTCCCGGGCTACTTCCTCATCGTCCACGACATCGTCGCGTTCGCCCGCAGCCAGGGGATCCTGTGCCAGGGCCGGGGATCTGCCGCCAACTCCGCGGTCTGCTACGCGCTGAGGATCACTGCCGTCGACTCCATCAAGTACGACCTCCCGTTCGAGCGGTTCCTGTCCGCCACCCGCGACGAGGAGCCCGACATCGACGTCGACTTCGACTCCGACCGCCGCGAGGAGGTCATCCAGTGGGTCTACCGGACGTACGGACGCCACAACGCCGCCCAGGTCGCGAACGTCATCAGCTACCAGCCCAAGTCGGCGGTCCGTGACATGGCGAAGGCGCTCGGCTACTCCGTCGGGCAGCAGGACGCCTGGAGCAAGAGCATCGAGAGCTGGCACACGATCAGTCCTGATGCGGAACGCCCGGTGCCGGCCGCGGTCGTCGACCTCGCCAACGGCCTGCTCAAGGCACCCCGTCACCTCGGCATCCACTCCGGCGGGATGGTGCTCACCGAGCGGCCGGTCGGCGAGGTCGTGCCCATCGAGCGCGGCCGCATGGAGGGCCGCACCGTCGTGCAGTGGGACAAGGACGACTGCGCCTGGATGGGCCTGGTCAAGTTCGACCTGCTCGGACTGGGCATGCTCGGCGCCATCCAGCACACCTTCGACCTCGTCGCCGAGCACCTCGACGAGCCGTGGACGCTGGCCACCATCCCCAAGGAGGAGGCCGGCGTCTACGACATGCTCTGCCGGGCCGACTCCATCGGCGTCTTCCAGGTGGAGAGCCGCGCGCAGATCGGGACGCTGCCGCGGCTCCAGCCCCGGCGGTTCTACGACCTGGTCATCGAGATCGCGCTCATCCGGCCCGGTCCGATCCAGGGCGGCGCCGTGCACCCGTACATCCGCCGGGCCATGGGCCAGGACCCGGTCACGTACCAGCACCCGGCCCTGAAGCCGGTGCTGGAGAAGACGCTCGGCGTCCCGCTGTTCCAGGAGCAGCTGATGCAGATCGCGATGGCGGTCGGCGGGTGCACGGGCGACGAGGCCGACCTCCTGCGCCGCGCGATGGGCTCCAAGCGCGGCGTCGAGCGGATCGAGCGGCTCCGCGAGACGCTCTACGCCGGCATGGCCGACCACGGCATCACCGGCGACCTCGCCGACGACATCTACGACCGCATCCAGGCGTTCGCCAACTTCGGCTTCGCCGAGAGCCACGCCATCAGCTTCGGGCTCATCGTCTACGCCAGCTCCTGGCTGAAGCTGCACTATCCCGGCGCGTTCCTGGCCGCCCTGCTGCGCTCGCAGCCCATGGGCTTCTACTCGCCGCAGTCACTCACCGCCGACGCCCGCCTGCACGGCGTCCGCACGTTGCGCCCCGACATCACCCGCTCCGGCGTCCACGCCGATCTCGAGCCCCTCGACGACGAGGAGCCCGGGGGACTGGACTCGTGCCTCGAGCCGGAGCAGCCGCCGGTGCCGCCGTTCGACCTGGAGACCACGCCCGACCCCACGCTCACGCACCGGCGCGACGCCGCGTTCGGGGTCCGGCTGGGGCTCACCGAGGTGCAGGGCATCGGCGCGGCGGACGCCGAGCGGGTGGTCGCGGCCCGCGCCGAGGCGCCGTTCGCCGACATGGCCGACGTCGTCCGGCGCACCGGGCTGTCGGTGGGGCAGATGGAGGCCCTGGCCACGGCGGGGGCGTTCGACGCGTTCGGCATCAGCCGTCGGCAGGCGCTGTGGAACGCCGGTTACACCGACGCCCCCGACCGGCTGTCCGGCACGGCCGTGCAGGCGCCGCCGCCCACGCTCCCGGGGATGTCCGACATCGAGACGACGCTGGCCGACCTGTGGGCCACGCGGATCTCGCCCGACGAGCACCCGATGGAGCACCTGCGCGAGCTCCTGCGGGAGCAGGGCGTGCTGTCCGTGGCCGACACCGCCACGCACGAGGCGGACCGCCGGGTCCGGGTGGCGGGCCTCGTCACGCACCGCCAGCGCCCGTACACCGCCGGGGGAGTGACGTTCCTGAACCTGGAGGACGAGACCGGCATGCTCAACGTCGTCGTCTTCGACGCGGTGTGGCAGCGCAACCGCCGCGTGGCACGCAACGCGGCCGGCTTGGTGATCCGCGGGCAGCTGGAACGTCAGGACAACGTGGTCAACCTCGTCGCCGAGCGGCTCGACCGGATCGAGACGCTCTACCCGGCGGCCGCCGGGCGCGTCCCCGGCAGCCACCGCTCTCGCGACTTCCGCTAGAAGTAGTCGCGGACGTGGACGGAGCGGCCGCGCAGCAGGTGGTCCCAGCGCGCGTCGTCGGCCGGGTCGCCGCCGCGCAGGTACCCGAGGCGGCGCAGCGTCGATGCCGACTGCGCGCCGGAGAACGTGAGCGCCAGACCGGCCGGGCTCAGCACGCGGTCGCCGGCGCCGACGTCGCTCACCGTGCCGCGGCCGTCCTGGACGGTCAGCACGTGCTGCGACGTCTCGATGCCGAACGACAGCGTGCAGTCGAGGTCGTCGGGGTAGCGCAGGTGCTCGAACGCGCCGACGTCGAGGACGCGCAGCATGTACGGGTTCGAGCTGCGCAGTCCGGTGCGCGAGGACCGGAGCAGGTGGTCGACCGGGTCGAGCCCTGAGGTGCGCAGCACCGTCGTCGGGGCCACCGGCGCGAACGACCCCAGCGTGCTGAGCAACGCGGCCAGGGCGTCGGCGTCGTCGGCGATCAGGTCCCAGATCATCAGCTCGGCCTTCTCGCCGTAGCCCGCGCCGCGATCCCACGCCGCGTACCCCCGAATGCCCTCCCCGCCGGGCGCGTCGACCACGGTGACCCCGGTGACGGTGTCCATCATGTCCTCGGTGAACGCCGGGCCCCAGCGGGTCAGTGGGCCGTTCTGGGCCGAGGCCCAGCGCTCGTAGACGGCCTGGATCGCCGGGAAGTCCGCGCGCCCGGCGCGCCGGACGGGCGTGGTCGCGCCCGGCTGGGTGAGGGCTGCGGTGGGCACCGTGACGAAGTCGAGCGACGTGATCACCTCGTACCCGAGTCGCCGGTAGATGCCGGGGGCCGTCGGGTACAGCGTCGAGATCACCGCGCCGCCCTCGCGCGCCTCCCGGGTCATCTCGGCGAAGAGCGGGGCGAGCAGGCCCCGGCCGCGGTGCTCGGCGGCCACGGTCACCGACGCGATGCCGGCGGTCGGCACCGCGGCGCCCCCGAACCAGGACTCGTACGCGCGGTGGACCGCGACGGCCACGAGCTCGCCGCCGTCCTCGACGCCCCAGAACCGCCGGGCGGGGAGGTCGAGCGAGTCGGGCCACGGGTCGTCGCGCGGACCGCGGCCGAAGGCCTCGCCGGACAGGCGTTGCACGACCTCGAGATCGTCCGGCCCGAGCGGGCGCACCGTCGTCATGCGACCATCCTGCCCGACGCGGACTTAGGGTTGACCTGACTCTAAGGGGCCGGTACAGTCGGGCTCAGGACTTAGAGTCATCTTCACTCTAAGTGGACGAGGAGGCCCCGTGACCACCACCCAGGTCGACCAGCGAGTCTCGCTCGCGGTCTCGACGGTGATCTTCGCGCTCCGCCCCGACCCGTCCACCGGCCGGCAGACGCTGTGGCTGCCGCTGGTACGGCGCATCCGCGAGCCCTACGAGGGCAAGTGGGCGCTGCCCGGCGGACCGTTGGAGGCGCACGAGGACCTCGCGGCGTCGGCCCGGCACACGCTGGAGCGCACCACCGGCCTCGGCGACTCCTACCTGGAGCAGCTGTACTCGTTCGGCGCCGTCGACCGCTCGCCCGACCGGGTGGTCTCGATCGTCTATTGGGCGCTCGTCCGGCCCGACGAGGACGCCCGCGCGATCGACGGCGAGAACGTCGAGTGGTTCGTGGCCGACGACGTGCCCGACCTCGCGTTCGACCACGACGACATCGTCCGGTACGCCCTCGACCGGCTCCGCGCCAAGATCACGTACTCGCCGATCGCCCACGCGTTCCTCGCCGACGAGTTCACGCTCGCCGAGCTGCGCGAGGTGCACGAGGCCGTCCTGCGCAAGTCGCTCGACCCCGCCAACTTCCGTCGCCAGGTGCTGGCCGGCCGCACGATCGAGCCCACCGGCACGTGTCTGACCGGCACCAGCCACCGACCGCCGGCGCTCTACCGAGCCGCCGCCCGCCCAGAGGAGATCGCTCGATGAGCACGTCCGTCCACGAGACCATCACCGCCGCGCCGGCGGCGTCCTGCGACGCGGAGCTCGCCGAGGGCCCATGGGTCTTCGACCTCGTGCCGGGCTACGGTCCGGGCGCGTCCGAGGACGACGTCATCCCCACGCCGGTCGTGCGGCCCGGCCAGCTGCCGGTCGCATACCAACAGATGAGCGACGACGAGCTGCACGCCCGCATCCGCGCCGCCAAGGAGACCCTGGGCGACCGTCTCGTGATCCTCGGCCACTTCTACCAGCGGGACGAGGTCGTCCAGTACGCCGACTTCGTGGGTGACTCGTTCCAGCTCGCCAACGCCGCGCTCACCAAGCCGGACGCCGAGACCATCGTGTTCTGCGGCGTGCACTTCATGGCCGAGACGGCCGACATCCTCGCCCGCCCCGAGCAGCACGTGATCCTGCCGAACCTGGCCGCCGGGTGCTCGATGGCCGACATGGCCGACGAGGACTCCGTCGAGGCGGCGTGGGAGGAGCTGATGGAGCTCTATGCGGACGAGGACCAGAGCGAGCTCGCGTCGGTCATCCCGGTGACGTACATGAACTCCTCGGCGGCGCTGAAGGCGTTCTGCGGACGGCACGGCGGCATCGTCTGCACGTCGTCCAACGCGTCGACAGTGCTGGAGTGGGCGTTCGAGCGCGGCCGCCGCGTCCTGTTCTTCCCGGATCAGCATCTCGGTCGCAACACCGGCAAGGCCATGGGCGTGCCGGAGGAGCTCATGCCGATGGTCAACGCCCGCAAGCCGGGCCTGGGCCAGGACCCACAGACGCTGCTCGACGCCAAGGTCCTGCTGTGGCCGGGCTTCTGCTCGGTGCACAAGCGCTTCACGGTCGCGCAGGTGGAGCAGGCCCGCGCGGACCACCCGGGCGTGAAGGTCATCGTGCACCCGGAGTGCCCGATGCCGGTGGTCGACGCCGCCGACGCGTCCGGCTCCACCGACGCCATCCGGAGGTTCGTCGCGGCCTCGTCGCCGGGCGACGTCATCGCGATCGGCACCGAGGTCAACATGGTCAACCGGCTGGCCGCCGAGTACCCGGATCGCACGATCTTCTGCCTCGACCCGGTCGTCTGCCCGTGCTCCACGATGTACCGCATCCACCCGGGCTATCTGGCCTGGACGCTCGACGGACTCGTCGAGGGCGAGGTGCGCAACGAGATCGTCGTGCCCGACGAGATCGCCACGGACGCGAAGATCGCGCTCGACCGCATGCTGGCCGCGCGGCCGAAGGGGGCATGATGCACGTCCTCGTGGTGGGGAGCGGCGTGGCGGGGATGACTGCCGCGCTGGAGTCCCTGGACGCCGGTCACGACGTCACGCTGGTGACGAAGTCCGGCCTGGCCGAGAGCAACACCCGGTACGCGCAGGGCGGCGTGGCCGTGGTCATGACGTCCGAGGACTCGGTGGCGTCGCACGTGCAGGACACGCTGGTCGCCGGCGCGGGCCTGAGCGACGAGGACACCGTCGAGGTGCTCGTCTCCGAGGGCCCTGACGCCGTGCGCGAGCTGATCGACCGCGGCGTGGCCTTCGACCAGCACGACGGGGTCCTGGCGCACGGGCTGGAGGCCGCGCACTCGCACGCGCGGATCCTGCACGCGGGCGGGGACGCCACCGGTGCCGGCATCGCGTACGCGCTGATCGACCGGCTGCGCGAGAGTGCGGCCACCGTGCTGGAGAACACCACGGTCGTCGACCTGGTGGTCGAGCCCGTCGAAGCAAACCTTTCGACGCGCTCAAGGGTCGTGGGCGTGCGTCTGCTCGACGGCACCGAGCTGACGGCCGACGCGATCGTGCTGGCCACCGGCGGTGCCGGCCAGCTGTTCCCGTACACGACGAACCCCGAGGTGGCCACGGCCGACGGCCTCGCCATGGCGCTGCGGGCCGGCGTCGTCGCGGCCGACCTGGAGTTCTACCAGTTCCATCCCACGTCGCTCGCGGCTCCGGGCAACTTCCTGATCTCGGAGGCCGTCCGCGGCGAGGGCGCGGTGCTCATCGACATCGACGGCCGGCGGTTCATGACCGACGTCCACCCGGACGCCGAGCTGGCGCCGCGCGACGTCGTCGCCCGCGGCATCGCCGCACAGATGGCTCGTCAGCACGGAGCCCCGGTCCGGCTCGACGCCACGGCGCTGGGGAGCGAGTTCCTGGCCAAGCGGTTCCCCAACATCGACGCGGCCTGCCGCGCCCAGGGCTTCGACTGGGGCACGACGCCGATCCCGGTCACCCCGGCCGCGCACTACTACATGGGCGGCATCCGCACCGACGCGTGGGGCCGCACCTCGTTGCCGGGGCTGTTCGCCGTCGGCGAGGCCGCCTGCAACGGGCTGCACGGAGCCAACCGGCTCGCGTCGAACTCGCTCCTCGAAGGAGCGGTCTACGGCACCCGCGTGGTCGAGGTGCTCGACCAGCCGTGGGAGGCGTTCCCGTCCGACGCGGACTGGTCCGCACCGGAGTCCGTCGACCTCGGCGACGCCACGGACGACGGCCGGTCGTTCACCCGCGACGAGCTCCAGCAGCTGATGTGGGACGCGGCGGGGCTCTCACGCGACGGCGAGACGCTCGCCAAGGCGGCGGCTGTTCTTGCCGCGTGGAGCACCCCCGACGTCACCGACGCCAAGTCCGCGGAGGACGCCAACCTGCTCGTCGTCGCGCGGGCCGTGGTGGCCAGCGCCCTCGCCCGTCGCGAGTCGCGCGGTGGTCATTTCCGGACCGACTTCCCGGAGACGGATCCGGCGCAGGCACGCCACTCGGGAGTAGTCGCACGATGATCGGACTGGACCGCCGGGAGATCCAGCGCGTCGTCGACCTCGCGCTGGCCGAGGACGCCCCGTTCGGCGACCTCACGTCGCAGACGCTGGTGCCGGCCGACGCGGTGGCGCGGGCCGAGCTCGTCGCGCGCGAGCACGGGGTGTTCTCCGGTGCCGAGGTCCTCGTGGTCGCGATGACCGCCCTGGACGACGAGGTGCTGGTCAAGCCGCTCGTCGCCGACGGCGAGGCGTTCCCGAGCACCAGCGTGCTGGCCACGGTCGAGGGTCCGGCGCGGTCCGTGCTGCAGGCCGAGCGCGTCGCGCTGAACCTCGTCCAGCGGATGAGCGGCATCGCCACCCTGACGGCGCGGTACGTCTCGGCCGTCTCCGACACCTCCGCGCGCATCGTCGACACCCGCAAGACGACGCCCGGCCTGCGCTCCCTCGAGCGCTACGCCGTGCGGTGCGGCGGCGGACACAACCACCGGTACTCGTTGTCCGACGCCGTGATGGCCAAGGACAACCACCTCGCCGTCGTCGAGGACGTCACCGAGGCACTCCGACGCGCTGCGGACCAGCTGCCGCACACCACGCACATCGAGGTGGAGGTCGACCGGCTCGACCAGATCGTGCCCGTCCTCGAGTCAGGGGTCGTCGGCACGATCATGCTCGACAACTTCGACGTCCCCGACCTCGTGAAGGGCGTCGAGCTCGTCGCCGGCCGCGCGATCGTCGAGGCCAGCGGGGGCATCACCCTCGAGACCGTCGGCGAGGTCGCGCGCACCGGCGTCGACGTCATCAGTGTCGGCGCGCTCACGCACAGCGTGCGGTCGCTCGACCTCGGACTCGACGTCTCCCTCACATGATCTATCTCGACGAGGCCGCCACGACGCCGCTGAAGCGCGACGTCCTCGCCGCCATGGGCCCGTACCTCGGCCCGGCGTTCGGCAACCCGTCGAGCCATCACGAGGTGGGGGAGGCGGCACGACACGCCCTCGAGCAGGCCCGCGCCGACGTCGCCGCCGTGCTGGGCTGCCGGTCGTCGGAGGTCACGTTCACGTCCGGGGGCACGGAGTCGGACAACGCGGCGGTCAAGGGCATCGCCCTCGCACAGCCGCGCGGGCGGCACGTGGTCGTCAGCGCGATCGAGCACCCGGCCGTGCTGGAGTCCGCCGAGTTCCTCAGCCGCACCGGCTTCGAGGTCACGGTGCTGGGCGTGGACCACGACGGCCTCGTGTCGGCCGACGACCTCGCCGGCGTCCTGCGCGACGACACCACGCTGGTCAGCGTCCAGCTCGCCAACAACGAGGTCGGCACGATCCAGCCTGTCGCCGACCTCGCCGCCCTGGCAGCGGAGCGCGGCGTGCCGTTCCACACCGATGCCGTCCAGGCCGCCGGCTGGCTCGACCTCGACGTCGGACGCCTCGGCGTCCAGGCCATGAGCATCTCCGGGCACAAGCTGGGCGCACCGAAGGGTGTCGGCGTCCTCCACGTCGACCGGCGAACGCCGTTCGAGCCGCTGATCCACGGCGGGGGACAGGAGTCCGGCCGCCGCTCGGGCACCGAGAACGTCGCCGGCGCCGTGGGCATGGCCGCGGCCCTGTCACTGGCGTCCGGGCCGTCCGACGACGTCGCGAAGCGCCGGGACGCGTTCATCGAGCGCGTCCTCGCCGACGTCCCCAGCGCCCAGCTCACCGGCCACCCGACCCGTCGGCTGCCGGGCAGTGCGTCGTTCGTCTTCCCTGGCCGCAGTGGCGAGTCGATCCTGCTCGACCTCGAGCGTCGCGGGATCGTCTGCTCGAGCGGCTCGGCGTGCGCCGCCGGCAGCGACGAGCCCTCGCACGTCCTCACCGCCATGGGCTACGACCGCGAGGTGGCCCAGACGGCGGTGCGCTTCACGTTCGGGCGCTCCACCTCGGAGGAGGATCTCGAGCAGGCCGCGCAGGCCCTCGCCGACGTGGTCGGTTGAGCTTTGACTCGTTGGTATACCATTTCTGGGTGAAGTCCACCGAGTACCAGCCGCTGCGCGGTGACGTCTCCGCGCGCATCCGTGAGCGGATCGTCGACGGCACATATCCCGCGGGTTCCCGGCTCGTCGAGCGGACCATCGCCGCCGAGCTGGGCGTCTCGCGCGTGCCGGTGCGGGAGGCGCTGCACACGCTCGTGCGCGACGGGTTCGCCGTCGAGCGCGACACCGGCGGCACCGCCGTCCGCACCTACGAGCCGCACGAGATCGACGAGCTCTTCGAGGTCCGCGCCGCACTGGAGGGCGTGATCGTCGACCACCTGACCCAGGCGACCGACGAGCTGACGCCGCTGCGCGACAACCTGGAGGACGTCAAACGGCACCTCGACGCCGGCGACGTCGACGCCGCCGTGGCCGCCAACGCCGAGTTCCACGCGATCATGGCGCGCATCGGCCACGGTCCGATGGTGCGCGGGCTGCTCGTCGACCTCGACGCCCGCATGCGGTGGCTCTTGAGCCAGCACTCCGACCCGGCCGCCATCCATGCCGAGCACCGCGAGCTCGTCGAGGCGATGGAGTCCGGCGACGCCAGGCGGGTGCACGCGGTCAACCGTCGGCACCTCGCGACCAGCCGGCAGGCCTTCGACGCGGAGCAGCCCGGATGAGGGCCGTCGTCGCCGCGACGGCGGCCACGCTGGTGCTTGCCGGGTGCGGCGGGTCCGCGGAGGAGGAGCCGAGGCCTCGGCCGTCGGCATCACCGTCGCCGGCGGCGTCGGACGAACCGTTCGCGAACCTCTCGCAGGACGAGCTGGACCGCCGGCTGATCGCGGCGTCCTGGAAGAACGACGTGCGCACGGCGCGCCGGCTCGTCGCGGCCGGGGCCGACGTGAACGCCAAGGACGAGACGCGGCAGAGCGCGTACCTGATCTCCACCAGCGAGGGGTATCTCGGCCTGCTCGAGCTGACCCTCGACCACGGCGCCGACGTCGACAGCCTGGACAAGTGGAACGGCACGGGCCTCATTCGTGCCGCGGAGCGCGGCCACCACGACGTCGTGGGGCGGCTGCTGCAGACCGACATCGACGTCGACCACGTCAACAACCTCGGCTGGGTCGCGCTGCACGAGGCGATCGTGCTGGGCGACGGCAGCAGCCGGTACGTCGACACCGTGCGTGCGCTCGTGGCCGGCGGTGCCGACGTCAGGGTCGCGCCGAAGCGGGACGGCATCAGCCCGCGGAACCATGCTCGGCGGCTCGGCTTCGGCCGCATCGCCACCACCCTCGACCGTGCCCTGGAGGCGGACCGGATGACCAAGAGCCAGGCGAACGCCGCCCTGCTGCGCGCCGCGGGCAGCGGGGACGCCGACGCCGCGGCCGTCGCGATCCGGCAGGGGGCCGACCTGGAGACCCGCGACGGCCGGAAGCGGACGCCACTGCTGCTCGCGGCCGCGGCGGACCACCGCGCCGCGGCGCGACTGCTCGTCGACCTCGGCGCCGACCCGGACGCGCTCGACGACCGTCACGACACCCCGTGGCTGGTCACCGGCGTGAACGGCAGCGTGCCGATGGCGCGGATCGTCGCTGCCGCGAAGCCGGACTACGCGATCCTCAACCGGTTCGGTGGCACGTCGGCGATCCCGGCGAGCGAGCGCGGCCACGACGAGTACGTCGCCTGGGTCGTCGAGCACACCTCGATCGACCTCGACCACGTCAACGACCTCGGCTGGACGGCCCTGCTGGAGGCGGTGGTCCTCGGCGAGGGCACCGCGCGCTGGCAGCGCATCGTGACGACGCTGCTGGAGGCCGGCGTGGACCCGTCGATCGCCGACAAGGACGGCGTGACGGCGCTCGAGCACGCGAAGCGGCGGAGTCACCGGGAGATCGTGAGGCTGCTCAGCCGGGCGTGAGTACGCTGGTTGAGCGATGAACGACTCGGGCACCACCGTCTACCTCGACCACGCGGCCACGACGCCGATGTGGCCCGAGGCGATCGCCGTGATGACCGAGGAGCTCGGCCGCATCGGCAACGCCTCCAGCCTGCACACCTCCGGACGCGCCGCGCGGCGCACCGTCGAGGAGTCGCGCGAGGTCATCGCCGAGTGCCTGGGTGCCCGGCCGAGCGAGGTCGTGTTCTGCTCCGGCGGCACGGAGGCCAACAACCTGGCCATCAAGGGCCTGTTCTGGTCGCGTCGCGCCGCCGACCCGGCACGCGACCGCATCGTGTTCAGCGCGATCGAGCACCACGCGCTGCTCGACCCGGTCACCTGGCTCGCCACCCACGAGGGCGCGCGCATCGACACCACGCCGGTCTGCCGGGAGGGCCGCATCGTCATCGACGCGCTGCGCGAGGCGGTCGACCGCGACCCCGCGTCCGTCGCCGCCGTCACGACCATGTGGGCCAACAACGAGCTCGGCACGATCCAGCCGATCGACGAGGTCGTCGCCATCGCGCAGGCCCACGGCATCCCGGTGCACAGCGACGCCGTGCAGGCCGCGGGCTACGTCCCGCTCGACTTCGCCGCGTCCGGCCTCGACGCCATGACCGTCACCGCGCACAAGCTCGGCGGGCCCGTCGGCATCGGCGCCCTCGTCATCAAGCGCGAGATCGAGCCCACGCCGCTCATGCACGGTGGCGGCCAGGAGCGCGACCTCCGCTCCGGCACCATCGGCGTCCCGCTCATCGCCGCGTTCGCCACGGCGTTGCAGATCACCGTCCGGCGGCAGGCCCAGGACGTCGAGCGGATCGAGCGGCTCCGCCAGCGCCTGGTCGACGGCGTGCGTCGCGTCGTCCCGGACGCGATCGTCAACGGCGACCCCGAGCCCGGTCCGGACCACCGCCTGCCGAACATCGCGCACATCACCTTCCCCGGCTGCGAGGGTGACGCGATGCTGATGCTCCTCGACGCGCAGGGCATCGAGTGCTCCACCGGCTCCGCGTGCGCCGCCGGCGTGCCCCAGCCCAGCCACGTGCTGCTGGCCATGGGCTACGACGACGTGGCGGCGCGCGGGTCGCTCCGGTTCAGCCTGGGCCACTCGTCCACCGAGGCCGACGTGGACGCCCTGATCGCCGCGCTGCCCGGCGTGCACGCCCGCGCTCGGGCGGCCTCGCTCGTCCGGGACGCCTCATGAGTCGCTTGATCGCGGCGATGTCCGGCGGGGTCGACTCCGCCGTGGCCGCGGCGCGTGCCGTCGACGCCGGCCACGACGTCACCGGCGTCCACCTGGCCCTGAGCCGCAACCCCCGCTCGTACCGGTCCGGGGCCCGCGGCTGCTGCTCGATCGAGGACGCCGGCGACGCCCGGCGCGCCGCCGACGTGCTCGGCATCCCGTTCTACGTCTGGGACATGAGCGACGAGTTCGCCGACGCCGTCGTGGACGACTTCGTCGCCGAGTACGAGGCCGGCCGCACGCCGAACCCGTGCCTGCGCTGCAACGAGAAGATCAAGTTCGCCGCGGTGCTCGACCGGGCACTCGCGCTCGGGTTCGACGGCGTCGTCACCGGGCACTACGCCCAGCTGCGCGAGGGTGCGTCCGGCGAGGTCGAGATGCATCGAGCGATCGACGCAGGCAAGGACCAGTCGTACGTGCTCGGCGTGCTCACCCAGGAGCAGCTGGCGCACTCGCACTTCCCGCTCGGTGACACCGACAAGCCGGCCGTGCGCGCCGAGGCGGAGCGCCGCGGCCTGACCGTCGCGCACAAGCCGGACAGCCACGACATCTGCTTCGTCGCCGACGGTGACAACGCCGGCTGGCTGCGCGACAAGCTCGGCCCGCGTCCGGGCACCGTCGTCGACGAGGACGGCGAGGTGCTGCGGGAGCACGACGGCGCGTACGCGTTCACCATCGGCCAGCGTCGCGGCCTGCGGCTCGGCGTCCCGGCCGACGACGGCAAGCCCCGCTTCGTCCTCGACATCGAGCCGGTGAGCGGAACGGTGACCGTCGGCCCGCGCGAGCAGCTCCGCGTCGACGCGCTGGAGTGCATCCGCCCGCTGTGGGCCGGAGCCGCACCGGACGGCCGCCTGGAGGGCACGGTCCAGCTCCGTGCCCACGGCGACGAGCACGTGGCGGTGGTTGAGCTTGTCGAAGCCACCGGAACGGTCCAGGTCGAGCTGCGCGACCCGGCGTTCGGCATCGCCCCCGGCCAGGCCTGCGTGATCTACGACGGCACCCGGGTCGTCGGCTCCGCCACCATCGCCCGCACCCGCCGGCTGACGACCGCGTGACCGGCGCCGGCGTCGGGTCGATGCCCGGCGAGGACTACGCCGAGTCGTTGCGCGTGGTCGTCGGGGAGACCGGTGGCCTGGTCGCGATCCCCGAGCTGCCGGCGCGGGGAGCGCACGCCGCCATGGTCGGCCGGTCCCTCGGCCTGCTGGACTCGCTCGGCGCCGACCTGCAGCCCGCGGGGTGGCGGCTCGTCGATCATGAGGGCCGCGACCAGCGCCGCGCCCGGTCGCTGCTCGCGCAGGACCTCGACGTCGTCGAGGAGCAGCTGCAGGAGCACGACGGCGTCGTGAAGCAGCAGGTCGCCGGACCCTGGACGCTCGCCGCGCTGGTCGAGCGCCCGCGCGGCGACAAGGTCCTCGGCGACCACGGCGCCCGCCGCGAGCTCGCGGAGTCCCTGGCCGAAGGTCTTCGCGCGCACGTCGCTGACCTGCACCGACGCGTGCCCCACGCCGAGCTGGTCGTCCAGGTCGACGAGCCGATGCTCCCGTCGGTGCTCGCCGCCGCCGTCCCCACCGCGAGCGGGTTCGGGCGGCACCGCAGCGTCGACGCCCCCGAGGCCGACGCCTTGCTGCGGCTCCTCACCACCGCGATCACCGATGGCGGCGCCCGGCCCGTCACCCACTGCTGCGCCCCCGACGTCCCGGTCGCGCTGCTCGCCGGCGCAGGCTTCACGGCGCTCTCGTTCGACCTCACCCTCGCCGCCCCGGCCGACGTCTGGGCCGAGGCGCTGGAGGCCGGGGTCGACCTGTGGCCTGGAGCGGTGCCGTCCGTCGACGGTCAGGCGTCGGAGCGCGACGTGCGTCAGCGCGTCGAGGCGTTCTTCGCACGGCTCGGCTTCGACGCCGAGGGCCTGGCCGACCGCCTCGTCGTCACTCCGTCCTGCGGGCTGGCCGGCGCCTCGCCGGCCTGGGCCCGGACCGCGCTCACGCTCGCCGAGCGCGCCTCCGCCGCGTGATCCCGTAGCGGAAGCAGCCGACCCCGACCACGATCACGACGGCCGCGACCAGCGTCTTCCACGCATCGCCGTACGTGACAGCGCCGATCGCCACCCCGACGGCGATCAGGACCACCCCGACGGCCTCGGCCCAGAAGTCACGCACGGACATCTCCCTTCGTCGACTCGCACCAACGTCGTAGCACGCCGATAAGGTCGACGCATGGCGGGAGAGGACGAGATCCGGCAGCGGCACAAGGAGCTGGCGGAGGAGATCGACGAGCACCGGCAGCGCTACCACCGCGACGACGCGCCCACGATCTCCGACGGTGAGTACGACGCGCTCATGCGCGAGCTGCAGGACCTGGAGGAGCAGCTCCCCGAGCTGCGCACGCCCGACTCGCCCTCCCAGCAGGTCGGTGGCGCCCTCTCGTCCACGTTCGAGCCGTACGAGCACCGCGAGCGGATGATGAGCCTGGACAACGCGTTCAGCACCGAGGAGCTCGAGTCCTGGCACGCCCGCCTCGTCCGCGACGGCGCCGAGAAGGCCGACTTCCTGTGCGAGCTGAAGGTCGACGGTCTCGCCATCTCCCTCACCTACGAGGACGGCCGGCTCACGCGCGGGGTCACGCGCGGCGACGGACGCGTCGGCGAGGACGTCACCAACAACGTCCGCACCATCGACGCGATCCCCGAGCGCCTCAAGGCCTCGAAGAAGTACCCGGTCCCCGCGTACGTCGAGATCCGCGGCGAGGTGTTCTTCCCCACCGAGGCGTTCGAGGAGTTCAACACGGCCTGGGCGGAGTCCGGCAAGACGCCGTTCTCCAACCCGCGCAACGCCGCCGCCGGGTCGCTGCGCATGAAGGACGCGTCGGTCACTGCGAGCCGGCCGTTGTCGATGGTCTGTCACGGCATCGGCTACCGCGAGGGCTTCAGCCCGACCCGGCAGTCGGAGGCGTACGACGCGCTCAAGGCCTGGGGCCTGCCCACCAGCGACCGCGCCAAGGTCGTGCCCGACCTCAAGGCCGTCGAGGAGTTCATCGAGTACTACGGCGAGCACCGGCACGACGTCATCCACGAGATCGACGGCGTCGTCGTCAAGGTCGACGAGGTCGATCTCCAACGTCGTCTGGGCTCCACGTCCCGGGCCCCACGCTGGGCCATCGCCTGGAAGTACCCGCCGGAGGAGGTCAACACCCGGCTGCTCGACATCCGGGTCAACGTCGGCCGCACCGGTCGCGTCACGCCGTACGGCGTCATGGAGCCCATCCGCGTCGCCGGGTCCACGGTCGAGATGGCCACGCTGCACAACCAGCACGAGGTCAAGCGCAAGGGCGTCCTGATCGGCGACATGGTCGTGCTGCGCAAGGCCGGCGACGTCATCCCGGAGATCGTCGGGCCGGTGGTCGCCCTGCGCGACGGCAGCGAGCGCGAGTTCGTCATGCCCACCGAGTGCCCGTCGTGCGGCACCACGCTCGCCCCGTCCCGCGAGGGCGACGCGGACATCCGCTGCCCCAACACCCGTTCGTGCCCGTCGCAGCTGCGCGAGCGGCTCACCCACGTCGGCGGGCGCGGCGCGTTCGACATCGAGGTCTTCGGCTGGGAGGGCGCCACGGCGCTGCTCGACGCGGGCGTGCTCACCGACGAGGGCGGACTGTTCGCGCTCACCGAGGAGCAGCTGCTCACCGTCCCGCTCTACACGCGCGCCGCGAAGAAGGCCGAGAAGGAGGCAGCGGCGGGGGCGCCGGGCCGTGGGCGGCAGATCAGCGCAGCGGGCGACCGGGTGCTCAGCACCAACGGCCGGGCGCTGCTCGACAACCTCCAGAAGGCCAAGGCGCAGCCATTGTGGCGCGTGCTCGTCGGCCTCTCGATCCGGCACGTCGGCCCCACCGCGGCCCGAGCCCTGGCCACGCACTTCGCCTCCATGGAGCTGATCCGCAACGCCACGGTCGAGCAGCTGGCCGACGTCGACGGCGTCGGGCCCACCATCGCCGAGGCCGTCGTCGAGTGGTTCACCGTCGACTGGCACCGCGACATCGTCGACGCCTGGGCGGCCGCGGGCGTCCGGATGGAGGACGAGCGCGACGAGTCCACGCCACGGACGCTCGAGGGGCTGACTCTCGTCGTCACCGGCTCGCTGCAGGACTTCACCCGCGACTCGGTCAAGGAGGCGATCATCACCCGTGGCGGCAAGGCGTCCGGGTCGGTGTCGAAGAAGACCGACTACGTCGTCGTCGGCGACTCGCCCGGCTCGAAGGCCGACAAGGCCGAGCAGCTCGGCGTGCCGATCCTCGACGAGGCCGGCTTCGTGGACCTCCTGGAGAACGGGCCGTAAGGTCGGGACCAGTCGGAGGGGGACCGAACATGTCCGAGCTGATCATCGACTTCATCACGTCGCTCGACGGGTACGGAGCCGCCGAGGGCTGGCCCGGCTGGTGGGGACTGGAAGGCCCGGAGTACTTCGCGTGGCTCGAGGAGCAGCCCGAGCGCACGCTGGTGATGGGCGCGACGACCTATCGGGTGATGTCCGGGTTCGCCGCGGACGGCGAGCCCGGCACGGACGTCCTCGCCGACATGCAGAAGATCGCCTTCTCGAACAGCCTGAAAGAGCCGCTGACCTGGCCGAACACCCGACTGGTCCGCGGCGACGCCGTCGAGGCGATGCGCGCGCTGAAGGCCGAGGGCTCCGAGTCCTACTCCACGATCGGCAGCGTGGCGCTGTCCCGGTCGTTCCTGAGCGCCGGCCTCGCCGACCGGTTCCGCGTCGTGATCTTCCCGGTGATCACCGGCGCCACCGGGAGCGAGCGGATCTATGACGGCTATCCCGATGTCGCGCTCGAGATGGTGGACCACCGCACGTTCGACGGCGGCACCCAGATGGTCGAGTACGTGCCGACCGTGCTCACAGGGCCGCCCGGGCGATGATCACCTCGGCGAGCTGCTTCGGCTCCTGGTCCGGGATCCAGTGGCTCGCGCCGTCCATCTCGACGAGCTCGTACGGCCCGGTGACGAAGTCGCGGGTCAGCTCGGCCTGCTTGCGGCCGAGCGCGACGTCGTTCGTGCTCCACAGCAGCGTCGTCGGCACGGAGACGCGGCGGAAGTAGTCGCCTCGCAGGGAGATCGGCAGGGACCGGTACCAGCCCAGTCCGCCGCGCAGCGCGCCGTCCTCGACGATCTCCGTGAAGTAGGTGTCGAGCATCTCGCGGGACATCCCCGCGTTGCGGAGCAGCCGCTCGCCGAGACCACCACGACGGCTGAGCAGCCACTCGGTGACGAACGGGAGCTGGAACAGCGCCATGTAGTACGACTTCAGACCCTGGGTGCTGCGCAGCATCGAGCGCATGAAGGCGGCGGGGTGTCCGACGGACACGGCCGTCAGCGAGCGGACCACCTCCGGGTAGCGCGCGGCGAGTCCCCACCCGACCATGGCCCCCCAGTCGTGGGCGACGACGTGCACGGGCTGCCCGACCTGGTCGATCAGCGCCTTCGCGTCGTCGATGACTTCGCCGACGCGGTAGGAGAACCGGCTCCTCGGCCGGGCCCGGGGCGAGTACCCGCGCTGGTCCGGTGCGTAGGTCCGGGCACCGGCCTGGTGCAGCAACGGCGCCACGGCGTCCCAGCAGGTGGCGCGCTGCGGGAAGCCGTGCAGCAGCACGACGGGCGTCCCGTCCTCGGGCCCGGCGTCGATGACGTCGAACGTGTGCGGTCCACGGCTGTACTCGGTCAGTCGGGTCATGCCAGCACTCTGGCAGAAGATCCCTAGGGCTTCAGGGTGTGATCCAGCACATCGACCATGACCCGCGCGGTCTCCCTCGCGTGCTCGGGCTGCTCGTAGAACTCCTTGTGACGGCGGGACTGCTCGACCGACCGCGCCGGCTCGGGGGAGGAGCACACCTCGTCGCCCATGACACAGAACGTGATCGTCCGGTCGCGCAGAGCGGGGGAGACCGGCTCGCCGCGGCCGACGTAGCCCGGGTACTCGGGGCGGCCGGTGCCGTAGGACTCGTCCGTGATCCGGTCGTCCGGGTTGCGGAGCGGGTCGCCGATCATCGCGGCGACGGCGACCGGTCCGGCCTCGGTGAGGTCGGCAACGGCGCGGTGCACCACCTCGGCGCCGGCGCTGAAGCCGATCAGCACGAGCCGTGAGCGCGGGCAGGCGTCGGCCAGCTCGTCGATCCGGTCCACCAGCCGGCGCGCGCCGTCGACCTCGTGGCGCTCGTACTCGGCGTCGGACTCGGTGATCGAGGCGTCGTACCGGAGGCCCTCGAGCCGGACCGAGGTCCCGTCGGGCAGTGCGTCGACGAGCGCCGTGGTGGTCGCGATGATCTCGCCGCCGACGTTCTTCGCGGTCTGCGCCTGACCGCGGGCGCCGATCACCACGAGGTCGGCACAGCGCTCGGAGGTGAGGTGGGCGGCCTTCTGCTCCGGCGAGGAGGTCGCGCGGTCGCACCCCGCGAGCAGTCCCGCGGTGAGCAGGAGGGCCGCGAGGGACCGGAGGGAGGAGGGCACCGGCCCATCATCCCTGGTTACTAGACTTGTGCGGTCCGCCGTCCACCTGGCAAGGAACCTGCATGACTGAACCCGTATCGGGTATCACGCGCGCCGACGTCGCCCACCTGGCCGACCTCGCGCGCATCTCCCTGAGCGACGACGAGCTCGACCACCTGGCCACCGAGCTCCCGGCGATCCTCGAGCACGTCGCCGTCGTGCAGCAGGCCGCCGGTGACGACGTCACGCCCATGAGTCACCCCATCCCGGTGAGCAACGTGTTCCGTGCCGACGAGGTCGTGCCGAGCCTGGCTCCCGAGGAGGCGCTCGCGGGAGCCCCGGAGCGCGAGGAGCAGCGGTTCCTCGTCCCGAAGATCCTGGGGGAGGAGTCATGACCGACGTGCTGCGCAGCACCGCCGCCGAGCTGGCCGACCG
The DNA here is from genome assembly GCF_008039565.1 of Aeromicrobium terrae. Taxonomy (GTDB): domain Bacteria; phylum Actinomycetota; class Actinomycetes; order Propionibacteriales; family Nocardioidaceae; genus Aeromicrobium; species Aeromicrobium terrae. The sequence continues at coordinate 96,560 of NZ_VDUX01000003.1, read as the reverse complement.
TCTGGCCGCCGGCGAGATCTCCTCCGTCGAGGTCACCCAGGCGCACCTCGACCGGATCGGTGCGACGGACGACGCCATCCACGCGTTCCTGCACGTCGACGCGGACGGGGCCCTGGCCACCGCCCGCGAGGCCGACACCCGGCGTGCGGCCGGCGACGAGGTGCACCCGCTCGCCGGCGTCCCCGTCGCGGTCAAGGACGTCATCACCACCAAGGGCCTGCCCACCACGGCCGGCTCCCGCATCCTCGAGGGCTGGGTCCCGCCGTACGACGCCACCGTCACCAAGAGGCTGAAGGCGGCCGGCCTGCCGATCCTCGGCAAGACCAACATGGACGAGTTCGCCATGGGCTCGTCCACCGAGCACTCCGGCTACGGCCCCACCCGCAACCCGTGGGACACCGCGCGCATCCCCGGCGGCTCCGGCGGCGGCTCGGCGGCGGCGGTCGCCGCGTTCCAGGCGCCGCTGGCCGTCGGCACCGACACCGGCGGCTCCATCCGTCAGCCCGCCGCCATGACCGGCTCCGTCGGCGTGAAGCCCACGTACGGCGGCGTCTCCCGCTACGGCCTCATCGCCCTGGCCAGCAGTCTCGACCAGGCCGGCCCGGTCACCCGCTCCGTGCTCGACGCGGCCCTCCTGCACGAGGTCATCGCCGGTCACGACCCGTGCGACTCCACCAGCATCGAGGGCCCGGTCCCCGCGGTGGTCGACGCGGCGCGTCGCGCCGACGTGCAGGGACTGCGCATCGGCGTGGTCCGTGAGCTCGGCGGCGAAGGTTTCCAGGCCGACGTCAGCGCCCGGTTCACCGAGGCGCTCGCCCTGCTCGAGGGCGCCGGTGCCGAGGTCGTCGAGGTCTCCTGCCCGAGCTTCGAGCACGCCCTCGCGGCGTACTACCTGATCCTGCCGAGCGAGGCGAGCAGCAACCTCGCCCGCTTCGACGCGATGCGCTATGGCATCCGGGTCCGGCCCGACGGCGTCGACGACCCGAGCGCCGAGCAGGTCATGGCCGCCACCCGCGACGCCGGCTTCGGCGACGAGGTCAAGCGCCGCATCATCCTGGGCACGTACGCGCTGTCCAGCGGCTACTACGACGCGTACTACGGCTCCGCGCAGAAGGTGCGGACGCTGATCGCGCGCGACTTCGAGACCGCGTTCCAGCAGGTCGACGTCCTGGTGTCGCCCACGTCGCCCACCACGGCGTTCCCGTTGGGCGACAAGCTCGACGACCCGCTCGCGATGTACCTGCAGGACGTCGCCACCATCCCGGCCAACCTCGCCGGTGTGCCGGGACTCTCGCTGCCGTCGGGCCTGGCCTCGGACGGGCTGCCCACCGGCATCCAGTTCCTGGCCCCCGCGATGGCTGACGAGCGGCTCTACAACGTCGGTGCCGCGCTGGAGCGGCTGCTGCACGAGCAGTGGGGTGGCCCCATCCTCGACCGCGCACCCGAGCTGGAGGTGGCCCGATGAGCACACTGGTCGACGTCGACGAGGCCTTGACTCGCTACCAGCCCGTGATGGGCCTGGAGGTGCACGTCGAGCTGAACACCGTCTCCAAGATGTTCTGCGGCTGCGCCACCACGTTCGGTGCCGAGCCCAACACGCAGGTCTGCCCGGTGTGCCTCGGCCTTCCCGGCGCCCTGCCGGTCGTCAACGGCAAGGCCGTCGAGTCCGCGATCCGCATCGGCCTGGCGCTGAACTGCCAGATCGCCGCGTGGTGCCGCTTCGCGCGGAAGAACTACTTCTACCCGGACATGCCGAAGAACTTCCAGACGTCGCAGTACGACGAGCCCATCGCGTACGACGGCTGGACCGAGGTCACTCTGTCCGACGAGGGGCAAGACGGCGAGACGTACCGCATCGAGATCGAGCGCGCGCACATGGAGGAGGACACCGGCAAGTCGCTGCACGTCGGCGGCGCCACCGGCCGCATCCACGGCGCCGACCACTCGCTGGTCGACTTCAACCGCGCCGGCATCCCGCTCATCGAGATCGTCACCAAGACCATCGAGGTACCGGGGGAGAAGGCCGCGTCCGTCGCCCGCGCCTACGTCGCTCACCTGCGCGACCTGATCGGTGGTCTCGGCGTCTCCGACGTCCGCATGGACCAGGGCTCGCTGCGCTGCGACGTGAACCTGTCCCTCAAGCCGCTGGGCAGCCACGAGCTCGGCACCCGCTCGGAGACCAAGAACGTCAACTCGTTCCGGTCGGTCGAGCGCGCCGTGCGCTACGAGATCAGCCGGCACGCCGGCATCCTCGACGCCGGCAAGAAGGTCGTGCAGGAGACCCGGCACTTCCACGAGAGCGACGGCACCACGTCGCCTGGTCGGGAGAAGTCCGACGCCGAGGACTACCGCTACTTCCCGGAGCCGGACCTCGCGCCTGTCGCGCCGCCGCGCGACTGGGTGGAGGAGCTGCGGGGCACGCTGCCCGAGCAGCCGTCCGCCCGCCGCAAGCGGCTCCAGCAGGAGTGGGAGTTCAGCGACCTCGACATGCGCGACACCGTCGGCGCCGGCGCGCTCGAGCTCGTCGCCGCCACGATCGATGCCGGCGCGTCGCCGCAGGTGGCCCGCAAGTGGTGGCTCGGCGAGCTCGCCCGGCGCGCCAACGAGCAGGGCGTCGACCTCGACGCGCTCGCCATCTCGCCCGAGCAGGTCGCCGGCATCCAGGCTCTGATCGACGCCGGCCGGATCAACGACAAGCTGGCCCGCGACGTCTTCGAGGGTGTCCTCGCCGGCGAGGGCACGCCGGAGGAGGTCGTCTCCGCCCGCGGACTGGAGGTCGTGTCCGACGAGGGCGCGCTCGGCGAGGCCGTCGACCGCGCGATCGAGGCCAACCCCGACGTCGCCCAGAAGATCCGCGACGGCAAGGTGCAGGCGGCCGGCGCGCTCATCGGCGCCGTCATGAAGGACATGCGCGGCCAGGCCGACGCCGCCCGCGTCCGCGAGCTGATCCTGGAGAAGCTGGCCTGATCGTCAGCCGTGGTGCGTCGCGCACCAGTCGGCGCGCGTCTGCTTCATCACCGGCCCGGCGATGAAGATGCGCCGGATGACGCGTGCCTGCGCCGTCGCGTAGTTCTCGATCGTCTTCGCGGCGCGGGCGCGCTGGGCCGGCGTCCTGGCGAGCACCAGCTTCTCGGCGTTGCGCCAGACCATCTCGCGCCAGCCGCGCATGATCGCTCCGGCGGCGGTCTCGTCGACCGGACCGACGTCGATGTCGTCGAAGTGCGGGTCGAACCGGGCGGCCACCTCGGCGAAGAACCCTTCGTAGATGCCGTCGAGCCGGCGGTTGTACGCGTTGTGGTCCCGCTTGTGCGAGACGCCGTCCTGGCCGGTCAGGCCGGCGTCGGCCAGGGCGAAGGAGAAGTCGCGGTTGATGTGCGCGTTCATGTTCAGCAGGAAGTCGCCGAGGGCCGTCATGGACTGGTCGTCCGACGCCTTCAGCGCGATCCGCCACGCCTCGGGCACGGTGGCCTGGCGGGCCGGGTCGCCGGAGTTCCAGGCGTCCATGGTGTCGAAGTAGTACTCGGCGAAGTCGGCGTCGAGCTGGCGCAGCCACACCCGGTCGGTGAAGACGCCGGTGGCGATCGCGTCCTTCACGTTCTCGGTCACCCGCAGGTACGCCAGCGAGAAGATCGCGTCGTGGTCGCACTGGGCGGCGAAGACGTCCAGCCGCTGCTGCATCTCGTCGATGGTGTCGTCGATGCACGTCGGCGAGCCGTCGACGCAGACGTCGCCCGAGTACGGCGTGTAGGGCGCCGGCCGCGGTGGCAGCAGCCCGATGACCGGGTCCTCCAGCGGAGCCAGGATGTTGTCGGCCGCGGCGGGTGCCAGCCCGGCCAGGGTCAGCGCGGTAGTGACGGACAGGACGGCGACGAGACGACGCATGGAACGTGTAACGAGACCGTGCGCGGCCTGGTTACGAGGCGCCGACCCGCTCGAGCAGCAGGTGGAGCTCCTCGAGCACGGTGTCGGGGAACTCCACGGGGATGAAGTGCGTGGCGTCGAGCTCGACGAACCGCGACCCCTCGATCCGCTCCGACGCCGTGCGCATGGCCCCGGATCCGGTGAGCACGTCCCAGCGGCCGGCCACGAACGTCACCGGCACGTCGATCTTCGACAGCGAGACGCGGGAGTGGCGCGAGACGTCCATCGCGAGGTGGGCGTACCAGCGCGGGTCCGTGGTGCAGAACTCCTGCATGAGCGCGCGGAGCTCCTCGGTGTCGGCGTTCGGATTGATCAGCCGGGTGCGGCGCAGCATGTTCGTGACGGCGTTCGTCCACGGGATGTTCCGTGAGACGAGGCCGATGGCCCGGCCGCCGACCAGGCCCGTGTACGAGAGCCCGACCATGATCCGCTTGGCGATCGGCCCGGGGACGTGCAGCGGGGCCAGCATCGTGCCGAACGTGTTGCCGGGGACGCCGGCCACGGCCAGGATCCCGTCGACGCGCTCCGGGTGACGGTTGGCCAGCTCGAACGCCACGGTCACTCCGGCTGACCACGCAGGGACCACGGCCGAGGTGATGCCGGCGTCGTCCATCACGGCGAGCGCGTCCTCGACGTAGGAGTCGAGGTCGACGCGACGGCTGCGCGGTCGTTCCGATCCGCTGACGCCGCGATGGTTCCAGCCGACGACCCGGACACCGCAGTCGGGACGCAGCAGCGACGGCCAGGCGTGCGGGTTGGTGCCGAGGCCGTTGCTCAGCAGCACCGTGGGGCCCTCCGCGTCGTTCGTCCACGCGCGGATGCGGGTGCCGTCGGCGCTCTCCACGTCGTGGTACCGGATGAGCGGGGTGCGGTCGCTGGTCACAAGCGCAGATTGTCCACGGTGCCGGGAGAGCGCCGCAATGCGCCCCTGCCGGGTCAGGCGGCGCCGGCCACTGCCGTGATCAGCAGGTCCGCGCCGTTCTCGGCGTGGTCGAGGAACAGGCTCGGCTCGGTGAGCTCCAGCTCGATCAGCACGGGCCCGTCGGGCCCGGTCACCAGGTCGACGCGGGCGTAGGCGAGGTCGGCGGCCGACCCGAGCTCGGGCGGCAGCGCGGCCAGCACCTGGTCCGCGACCTCGTGCTGGACGGCCGTCGGGGCGCGCGGCGTGATGACCTCCCGGCTGTCGCGGTCCTGACGCACGCCCTCGCCGCGCTCGAGCAGCGGCCCCTTGCGGATCGCGTGCGAGAACCGGCCGCCGAGGAACAGCATCGCGGTCTCACCCTCGGTGTCGACCGACTCGATGTACGGCTGCACCATGACCGTGCGCCCGGCCGCCTGGAGCTCCTCGCTGTGGGCGTAGACGTCGGCGGGGTCGCTCCACCGGGCGGTGTCGCGCGAGCCGGCCGAGATGGACGGCTTGACCACCCACTCGGCGGCGTCCGGCAGGGGGTCGCCGGTGCGGACGTCCCACCGGGTGTCGATCACCGGGACGCCGGACTCGGCCAGCTGGCGCAGGTAGGTCTTGTCGGTGTTCCAGCGCAGCACCTCGGGCGGGTTCGCGATCTTGGGTCCCAGGCCGGCGGCCCAGGTCAGGAAGTCGTCGCGGCGCAGCACGTAGTCCCAGCACGACCGCACCAGCACCAGGTCGTAGCCGTCCCAGTCGACAGCGGGATCGTCCCAGACGGCGACCTCGGCGGGAACGTCGTGGCGTCGGGCCGCGTCGAGCAGCAGGGGGAGGTCGGTGTCGACCGCGGCGTAGGGGCGTCCGGTGGCGAGTGCGATGGTCACACGGTCACTGTAGGAGGCGCCGCGGGCCGCGCCACATGAAGCCCAGGGCTTGATCAGACTTAAATAAAGCTATATTCTTCACTACGTGGCGATGAAGGCAGAGACTTCACTCCAGGTGGCGCTGATCGGCGACCTGGTGGGCTCCCGACGTCACCCGTCGCGGGCGGTCGCCCAGGAGCAGCTGATCGCGGCGCTCGGCGTCGCCAACGAGGTCGTCCCCGCGGTCCAGCCCCTGGCGCCCACGGTCGGCGACGAGTTCCAGGGCGTGTACCCCGACGTCGCGACGGCCGCCCGGGCCGCCCTGGTGGTCCGGCTGGCGCTCGCGGGCGACCTCGACACGCGCTGCGGGATCGGCGTCGGGAGCCTCGAGATCGTCGGCAGCAGCGACTACGGTCTGACCCAGGACGGGCCGGCCTGGTGGGCGGCCCGTGACGCCATCGTCGAGGCCAAGCGCCGCGAGGGCGGTCAGACCAAGCGCCTGCGCACGTGGCTCGAGGTGCACGAACCGGGGGACCGCGATGACACACCTGAGATCGACGTCCCGCTGGTCAACGCGTTCCTGCTCTGCCGGGACGATCTCGTGACCCGCTTCGACGCGCGCCAGCGCCGCCTCGTGCTCGGGCTCCTGCGCGGTCGCACGCAGAAGGACCTCGCTGCCGAGGAGCGGATCTCGGCGTCGGCCGTCTCGCAGAGCCTGCGTCGCGCGGGCGCGTTCTCCGTCCTGGCCGCGGACGAGCTTCTCGCCGGGAGCACGTCGTGATCCTCCTGACCCTGCTGCTGGCCACCCTCGGCACCGCCGACCTCGTGCGGCCGGAGGACCGCGCGTCCACGCGCGCCGAGGCGGCCCGCGGGGCCGTGGCCGGCGTCCTCACCCTCGTGCTGCTGGTCTGGGGCCTCGACCTCGGCGCGGCCTCCTGGGCCCTCGTGCCGATCGGGCTCGTCGTGCTCGCCGCGTGGATGGCGCTCACGCCCGTCGGCATCGTGCGCACCGACCGGCCGTGGCCCGTCGCCGGCCTCATCGCCGTCGCCCTCGCCGCCCTGGCCGTGCCCCAGCCCGGGATCGGCGACGACGGCTGGCTGGTGCGCTGGTACGACGACCTCGAGCTCGCCGCGCTGCAGGGCGTCGACGTCGAGCACTTCGTCCTCGCGGCGGCCTGCTTCGTCTTCCTCGTCGAGTCCGCGAACATCATCGTGCGGCTGATGCTCATCGGCACCGGGCCCAGCGTCATCGCCACCGAGAAGACGCTGCAGGGCGGCCGCATCCTCGGTCCGATCGAGCGGATCTTCATCCTGGCCATGGCCCTCGGCGGCCACTACGGAGCCCTGAGCGCCGTCGTCGCCGCCAAGGGCATCCTCCGGTTCCCGGAGATCTCCCGCGACACCCCGGGCGGCAGCCGGGCCGAGTACGTGCTGGTCGGCAGCTTCGTCAGCTGGGCCACCGCGCTGGTGTTCGTACCGCTCCTCTGAGAGGGCTCCGCCGGGCCGGTCGTACTCTTGGCGCATGGCGAGTGAGACCCCTGATCAGCCCGTCGACATCAAGCCGCGCAGTCGCGACGTCACCGACGGCCTCGAGCGCGCCGCCGCTCGCGGCATGCTCCGCGCCGTCGGCATGGGCGACGACGACTGGGAGAAGCCGCAGATCGGCGTGGCGTCGAGCTGGAACGAGATCACGCCGTGCAACCTCTCGCTCGACCGGCTCGCCAAGGCGTCCAAGGAGGGCGTCCACGGCGCCGGCGGCTACCCGCTGGAGTTCGGCACCATCTCCGTCTCCGACGGCATCTCGATGGGCCACGAGGGCATGCACTTCTCGCTGGTCAGCCGCGAGATCATCGCCGACTCCGTCGAGACCGTGATGATGGCCGAGCGGCTCGACGGCTCCGTGCTGCTCGCGGGCTGCGACAAGAGCCTGCCCGGCATGCTGATGGCCGCCGCCCGTCTCGACCTCGCCAGCGTGTTCCTCTACGCCGGCTCGATCATGCCCGGCAACGTCGACGGCAAGGACGTCACGATCATCGACGCCTTCGAGGCCGTCGGCGCCTGCATCAAGGGCCTCATCACGCGTGAGGAGGTCGACAAGATCGAGCGAGCGATCTGCCCGGGCGAGGGCGCGTGCGGCGGCATGTACACCGCCAACACGATGGCCTCGGCCGCCGAGGCGCTCGGGATGAGCCTGCCCGGCTCGGCCGCACCGCCCGCCCCCGACCGTCGTCGCGACGAGTACGCCCGGAAGTCCGGCGAGGCCGTCGTAGGCCTGCTGCGCCAGGGCATCACCGCGCGCGACATCATGACGAAGGAGGCGTTCGAGAACGCCATCACCGTCGTCATGGCGCTCGGGGGATCCACCAACGCGGTGCTGCACCTGCTGGCCATCGCCCGCGAGGCCGAGGTCGACCTGACCCTCGACGACTTCAACCGGGTCGGCGACAAGGTGCCGCACCTCGGCGACCTCAAGCCGTTCGGCCGCTACGTGATGAACGACGTCGACCGCGTCGGCGGCATCCCGGTGGTGATGAAGGCCCTGCTCGACGCGGGCCTGATGCACGGCGACTGCCTCACCGTCACCGGCCGCACGATGGCCGAGAACCTCGCCGAGATCGACCTCGGCCTCGACGGCGACATCATTCGTCCGCTCGACGCCCCCATCCACCGCACCGGCGGCCTGACCATCCTGCGCGGCTCGCTCGCGCCCGACGGCGCGGTCGTCAAGAGCGCCGGGTTCGACTCCGACGTCTTCCGCGGCACCGCCCGCGTCTTCGACGGCGAGCGGGCGGCCATGGACGCGTTGGAGGACGGCACGATCGTCGCCAACGACGTCGTGGTCATCCGGTACGAGGGCCCCAAGGGCGGCCCGGGCATGCGCGAGATGCTCGCGATCACCGGCGCCATCAAGGGCGCGGGGCTCGGCAAGGACGTCCTGCTCCTCACCGACGGACGCTTCTCCGGCGGCACCACCGGTCTGTGCGTCGGGCACGTCGCGCCCGAGGCGGTCGACGGCGGCCCGATCGCGTTCGTGGCGGACGGCGATCCGATCACGCTCGACATGGCCAACCGGACGCTCGAGGTGGAGATCGACGACGACGAGCTGGCTCGCCGCAAGGAGGGCTGGAAGCCGCTGCCCACGCGCTACACGTCCGGCGTGCTCGCGAAGTACCGCAAGCTGGTCAGCTCCGCGGCCGACGGCGCCGTCTGCGGCTAGGGCAAGTCCTGGTCGGCCGGGTCCATCGGTGCCACGCTGACGCCATGGACGCATCCACGCTGCGCGCGATCCAGGCGCCGCTGAAGCAGAAGTACCGGGACGACCCGTCGACCGCGGCGACGCCGCTGCGGGCGCTCGGGTCCTTCGAGTCGCCGGGCGTCAGCTGTGTCGTCGACACCTGGGCCGGTCCCGTCCGCGCCGGGCTGCACCCGGCCACCGGCGGCGACGGGAGCGAGGCGTGCTCGGCCGACATGCTGCTGCAGGCCCTGCTGGCCTGTGCCGGCGTCACGATGCGCAGCGTCGCCACGGCGATGAACGTGGAGATCAGGGGAGCGCGGCTCACCGTCGAGGGCAGCTTCGACGCCCGCGGCACCCTGGGCGTCTCCCGCGAGGTGCCGGTCGGCGTGCAGGACGTGCGACTCAGGGCCGAGCTCGACACCGACGCCGACGACGCGACGCTCGCCAAGCTCGGCGAGCTGACCGAGCGCTACTGCGTGGTCGCCCAGTCGCTGGGCGCACAGCCGTCGTTCGAGGTCACACGGTCGTGACGCGTCGCGTCACGATGTGACGCCGGACCTCACGCCTCCTGGGTGTCAGCACCCATCCACCAGGAGGAATCATGCCGAGCGCCAACCCCGCCACCACCCCGGTCTCCGTCGACGAGGACGTCATCGAGGGCCGCTACGCCGAGCTCGACGGCTACACCGTCGGGTTCGAGTCCCACAAGCAGGACGTCGATCCCGCGCCGCTGTTCGCCGGGCTGCCTGACGACCGCTGCCAGTCCCGTCACTGGGGCGTCGTGACCAGCGGCCAGATCACGTTCCGCTGGGCCGACCACGAGGAGACGTACGTCGAGGGTGACGCCTACTACGCCCCTCCGGGTCACCTGCCCCTGATGACGGCCGGCACGACGCTGGTCGAGTTCAGCCCGACCGACGAGCTCGAGGCCACCATGGCGGTCGTCGAGAAGAACCTCGAGGCGGTGTCGTCATGAGCACCACGGCCGATCTCGTGGAAGCTCCGGCCGTCGCGCAGAAGCTCATCCGCTGGCTGGAGTCCGGGACGGCTCCGGACGGGCTCTTCGCCGACGACGTCTTCGCCGACGTCCTGTTCCCGCACTGGCGGCTGCAGGCGGGCAACGTGACCGATGCCCTCGCCATCCGCAGCACCGAGCACCCGTACCCGGGGGAGGTGCGAGTCGAGCGCCTGGAGCCGACCAGCCGCGGCTTCGCGCTCGAGGTCGAGGAGCGCTGGCAGCACGAGGGCCAGAGCTGGTGCGCCCACGAGGCGTTCCGGGCCGACCTCGTCGACGGCCGGATCCAGGAGCTGAAGATCTACTGCACCGGCGACTGGGACGAGGAGGCCGTCCGGAGGCACGCCGAGCAGGTCACCCTGATCCGCCCGTGATCTCAGCCCTGGCGGGTGCCGCGGTCCTACGATGTGGCCGTGGCACCCGCACCGGCTGTCGACGATCTCCTCGATCGGGCCGACGCGGCCCGCGCCGCCGGCCGGGGAGACGACGCGAGCGCGTTGTACGACGAGGCGATCGCCCTGGCGCGCGCTGAGGACGACCTCGAGCTGTGGGCGCGCGCCGCGCTCCGGGCGGCCGAGTCCCAGGTCTTCGGCTCCGAGCCGGGGACCGTCCCCGTCCACCTCCACCAGGTCTACGACCGGACCACCGATCCGACGCTCCGTGCCCGGTTGGCCGCCGCCCTGGCGCGGAGCTGGTCGTACGCCGGGGAGCCGGCCCGGGCGAGGCCGTTCGGTGAGGAGGCCGCCCGGCTGGCGGAGGACTCCGGCGACCCCCTGCTGCTCGTCGACTGCCTCGACGCGGCCCTCGTGACGCGCTGGGGACCCGACGAGCTCGACGATCGGCGTGAGCTGGCGCTGCGACTCGGGGACGTCGCGGCCCACGTCGAGGACCCGGACCAGCGCCTCCGGGCTCACCTCTGGGCGTTCCAGGTGGCCTGCGAGGTGCTCGACCTTCCCGCCATGCACCGCCACCTCCGCGCCGTGGAGCGGCTCGGCGCGGACTCCGCCCGCGCCCGGTTCTTCGGGGCCACCCGCCGGGCGATGCTCGACGCCCTCCGCGGACGGCTCGACACGCTGCCCACGCTCCGGGCGATCGCCGAGGACGCCGTCGCCGAGGCGGGACTGGCCGACGGCTGGATGGTCATCGCGGGGATGGACGGCTTCTCCGCCTGGATGCGTGGCGACGCCGACACGTGCACGGCCGTGGCGACGGTGGTCGAGGAGTTCGCGATCGACGAGGGCCTTCCCGGCGTCCACACCGAGGCGGCACTCATCTGGCTCGGCGCAGGCCGTCCCGACCGTGCAGCCCCGCTGCTGGCGGCCGTCACTGGACCCGCCCTGGCCGACCTGGCCCGCGACGTCAACTGGCTGCAGACGATGCAGCTGGCCCTCGAGGTGGCGCTCGCCGTGGGGGACACCGACACCGTCGCCCAGGTGGCGGAGCTGCTCGGGCCGTACGCCGGCCGCGCCGTGCTGAATGCCGGCGCGGTGATGTTCCACGGCGTCACCGACGACACCTTGTCCCGGGCCTACGACGTGCTCGGGGAAGCCGACGACGCTCGCACGTGCCGCGAGCGCGCGTTGCGGACCTACCAGCGGATCGGAGCGTCGTGGTGGCACGACCGGCTCGCCGCCACGAGCGGGCCGGCGTCGTCGGCCGGCACCGCCTGGACGCTGGCACCGCAGGCCGGCGGCACCTGGCTGGTCGGCGCCGAGGGGCGGACCGCGGCCGTGCCGGCAACGCGCGGACTGGCGCACCTCCACGAGCTGCTGCGCCGACCGGGAATCGACGTGGCAGCCCTGGACCTCGCGGGTGGGACGAGCGGCTCGGTCGATGCCGGCGACCTCGGCCCGGTGCTCGACGACCAGGCGCGGACCGCCTACAAACGTCGTCTCGACGAGCTCGAGGCCGAGATCGCGGAGGCGGAGGACTGGTCCGACGCCGGGCGGCTGGCACTGCTGCGGGACGAGCGGGACGCCCTCCTCACCGAGCTCGTCGCCGCGACCGGGCTCGCCGGCCGTCGCCGCGTCGTCGGGTCGAGCCAGGAGCGCGCCCGGGTCACCGTGCGGAAGGCGATCGTCTCGGCGATCGACAAGCTCGAGGCCGTGGACCCGGTGCTTGCCCGTCACCTGCGTGAACGCGTCCGGACGGGTTCGGCGTGCCGGTACGACCCGGACCCGGACCGTCCGGTGGCCTGGACGCTCGTCGGGACGTCGCCCGACGGTCATCCACATGCTGGAACGACGCGTCTCACGACTTGACCACGCTGTCTCTACAGACGAGACTGGCGCTGTGCACGACCAGCTTCTCGTAACCGACTGACGCGACCTTGTCGCGTCACCCTCCGCATGCCTCAGGGCCGGGGGGTTTTTTCATGCAGAAGCGAGGGTCCACCATGGACCTGCAGGACGACACCAGGAGATGGACATGACCGGAACGGCCCCGGAGCAGGCCACCGCACTCGAGACGATGACGGGCGCACAGAGCCTCGTGCGGTCCCTCGAGCACGCCGGCGTCGACGTCATCTTCGGCATCCCGGGCGGTGCGATCCTCCCCGCCTACGACCCGCTGTTCGACTCCGAGGCGATCCGCCACATCCTCGTGCGCCATGAGCAGGGCGCCGGTCACGCCGCCCAGGGCTACGCGATGGTCACCGGCAAGGTCGGCGTCTGCATGGCCACGTCCGGACCCGGCGCCACCAACTTGGTCACCGCGCTGGCCGACGCGCACATGGACTCCGTCCCGATCGTCGCGATCACCGGCCAGGTGCCCAGCGGCGCCATCGGCACGGACGCGTTCCAGGAGGCCGACATCCGCGGCATCACGATGCCGATCACCAAGCACAGCTACCTGGTGACCGACCCGGACGAGATCCCGCGCACGATCGCTGAGGCGTTCCACATCGCCCTGACCGGCCGCCCGGGCCCGGTGCTCGTCGACATCTCCAAGGACGCCCTCCAGAACGCCACCACGTTCAGCTGGCCCAACGAGCTGGCCCTCCCGGGCTACCGGCCCACCACACGCCCGCACGGCAAGCAGGTCCGCGAAGCCGCGCGCCTGATGGTCGCGGCGAAGCGCCCCGTGCTGTACGTCGGCGGCGGCGTCATCAAGGCCGAGGCGGCGGCGGAGCTCGCCGTCCTCGCCGACCTCACGCAGATCCCCGTGGTCACCACGCTGATGGCGCGCGGTGCGTTCCCCGACTCGCACGAGCTGCACCTCGGCATGCCGGGCATGCACGGGTCCGTCGCCGCGGTGACGGCGCTGCAGAAGTCCGACCTGCTGATCTCGCTCGGCGCCCGCTTCGACGACCGCGTCACCGGCCTGCTGTCGACGTTCGCGCCCGAGGCCAAGATCATCCACGCCGACATCGACCCGGCCGAGATCTCCAAGAACCGCACCGCCGACGTCCCGATCGTCGGCGACTGCAAGGAGGTCATCTCCGACCTCGTCGTGATGCTTCGCAAGATCGCCGAGGAGGACGGCCTCGTCGGCGACTACACCGCGTGGAAGCAGCAGATGCTCGGCGTGAAGGCGAAGTTCCCGGTCGGCTACGACCGCCCGGAGAAGGGCCTGTCGCCGCAGCGCGTGATCGAGCGGATCAGCGAGCTCACCGGCCCGGAGGCCACCTACGTGGCCGGCGTCGGCCAGCACCAGATGTGGGCGGCGCACTTCATCGACTTCGAGCGTCCGCGGCAGTGGCTGAACTCCGGCGGCGCCGGCACGATGGGCTACTGCGTGCCCGCGGCCATGGGCGCCCAGGTGGGGGAGCCCGACAACGTCATCTGGGCCATCGACGGCGACGGCTGCTTCCAGATGACCAACCAGGAGCTCGCCACCTGCGCGATCGAGGGGATCCCGGTCAAGGTGGCCGTCATCAACAACTCCTCGCTCGGCATGGTGCGCCAGTGGCAGACGCTCTTCTACGAGGGCCGCTACTCCAACACCGACCTGAACACGGGCGGCGAGGACATCGGCGCGCGCCGCATCCCGGACTTCGTCAAGCTCGCCGAGGCGTACGGCTGCATCGGCCTGCGCTGCGACGACGAGGCCGACCTCGACGAGACCATCCAGAAGGCGCTCAGCATCAACGACGCCCCCGTCGTCATCGACTTCGTGGTCGAGCGCGACGCCATGGTGTGGCCGATGGTGGCCGCCGGCACGAGCAACGACGACATCAAGATCGCGCGCGACCTCGCGCCATCCTGGGAGGACGACGAATTGTGACCACCCAACACACCCTGAGCGTCCTGGTGGAGAACACCCCCGGCGCGCTCGCGCGCGTCGCCGGCCTGTTCATGCGGCGGGGCTTCAACATCGAGTCGCTGGCCGTCGGTCCCACCGAGATCCCCGAGATCTCCCGCATGACCATCGTCGTGAACGTCGACGAGCTCCCGCTGGAGCAGGTCACCAAGCAGCTCAACAAGCTGGTCAACGTCCTGAAGATCGTCGAGCTCGACTCCACGGCCGCCGTGGAGCGCGAGCTGATGCTCATCAAGGTCAAGACCGACCCGCAGACCCGCGGGCAGGTGCTCGAGACCGTCCAGCTGTTCCGCGCGAAGGTGGTCGACGTCGCCACCGACGCCGTCACCATCGAGGCGACCGGCGACTCCGGCAAGCTCACTGCCATGCTGAACGTGCTGGAACCGTTCGGCATCCGCGAGATCGCCCAGTCCGGGCGCGTGGCCATCGGCCGCGGCGCCAGGTCCATCACCGACCGCACGCTGCGGGCCGTTCCGGGCCAGCAGTCCACTGCAATCTGAGGAGAGAACCCCCGTGGCCGAGTTGTTCTACGACGACGACGCAGATCTGAGCATCATCCAGGGCCGGCACGTCGCCGTCATCGGGTACGGCAGCCAGGGCCACGCCCACGCGTTGTCGCTGCGCGACTCCGGTGTCGACGTCCGCGTCGGCCTGCCGGAGGGCTCGCGCAGCCGCGCCAAGGCCGAGGCCGAGGGCCTGCGCGTCCTGACGCCCGCCGAGGCCGTGGAGGAGGCCGACCTGATCGTCGTGCTCGCCCCCGACCACAAGCAGCGCCAGCTCTACACCGAGTCCATCGAGCCGCACCTCGTCGACGGCGACGCGCTCTTCTTCGGGCACGGCTTCAACATCCGCTTCGGCTACATCAAGCCGCCGGCCGGCGTCGACGTCTGCATGGTCGCCCCCAAGGGCCCCGGCCACCTCGTGCGCCGTGAGTTCGTCGAGGGTCGCGGCGTCCCGGACATCGTGGCCGTCGAGCAGGACGCCACCGGCAAGGCCTGGGACCTCGCGCTGTCGTACGCGAAGGCGATCGGCGGCACGCGCGCCGGCGTCATCAAGACCACGTTCACCGAGGAGACCGAGACCGACCTCTTCGGCGAGCAGGCCGTGCTGTGCGGCGGCGTCTCCCAGCTGGTCATGTACGGCTTCGAGACGCTGACCGAGGCCGGCTACCAGCCCGAGGTCGCGTACTTCGAGTGCCTGCACGAGCTCAAGCTGATCGTCGACCTCATGTACGAGGGCGGCATCGCCAAGCAGCGCTGGTCCGTGTCCGACACCGCCGAGTACGGCGACTACGTGTCCGGCCCGCGGGTCATCGACGAGCGCGTCAAGGAGAACATGCGCGCCGTGCTCGCCGACATCCAGGACGGCACGTTCGCCCAGCGCTTCATCGACGACCAGGACGCCGGCGCGCCGGAGTTCAAGCAGCTGCGCGAGAAGGGTGCGCAGCACCCGATCGAGTCCGTCGGCAAGGAGCTGCGCGGCCTGATGGCCTGGGTCAAGAGCGACGACTCCGACTACGTCGAGGGCTCTGCTGCCCGCTGACGTCAGCGACATCACGGAGCGCCTGCGGGCGGCCGGGTGCGTCTTCGCCGAGGACGAGGCCCGGTTGCTGGCAGGCGCTTCGTCGTCCCCGGACGAGGTCGAGGCACTGGTGTCCCGGCGCGTTGCCGGTGAGCCGCTCGAGCAGATCCTGGGCTGGGCGGAGTTCTGCGGCGAGCGCGTCGCTGTGGAGCCGGGCGTCTTCGTGCCACGGCGCCGCTCGGAGCTGCTCGTGGACGTCACGGTGGGGCTGCTCGAGGGGGAGCGGGTGGTCCTCGTCGACCTCTGCTGCGGGTGCGGCGCCATCGGCCGGGCGGTCGCCCGTCGTGCCGGCGTGGAGCTGCACGCCGCGGACGTCGACGCCGCGGCCGTGCGCTGCGCCCGGGCGAACCTCGACGGACTCGGCACCGTCCACGAGGGCGACCTGTTCGACGCGCTGCCCGACGACCTGCGCGGCCGGGTCGACGTGGTCGTCGTGAACGCGCCGTACGTGCCCACCTACGCCATCGCCGCGATGCCGCCCGAGGCCCGCGACCACGAGCCGCGGGTCGCCCTGGACGGTGGGGCGGACGGCGTCGACGTCCACCGCCGCGTGATCGACGGCGTCCACGCCTGGCTTCGACCGGCCGGCCACCTCGTCATCGAGACCGGACGCGAGCAGTCGGCCCTCACCGTCGCGGCGATGGAGCAGGCCGGCCTGACGGCTGAGGTCGTCACCGACGACGACCGCGACGCCACCGCCGTGGTGGGCGTCAGGCGATGAGGTCGAGGCGGGGGCCGACGGGGGAGTCGTCGGCCGGGCGGCCCGCGGCTGCCAGGGCGAGCCGGCGGACGGCCTCGTCCATCACGTCCGGCTCCTGGGTGAACGGCAGGCGCAGGTAGCCCTCGCCCGCCGCCGGGGACGAGGTGAAGAACCGCGGACCGGGCGTCAGCAGCAGCCCGTGGTCCCGCGCAGCAGCGACCAGGTGCGTCGACGTCCGCTCGGGCAGCGTCACCCACAGCGACAGCCCGCCGGCAGGGGAGCGGACGCCGACGTCCGGCAGGTGCGTCGCCAGGGCGGCGAGCAGGTGGTCCCGCTGCGTCCGCAATGACGCCATCGCGCTGGCGATCACCGGCTCGGGGTCCTGCAGCAGCTCGGCCAGCACGAGCTGTTCGAACGGCGCCGTGCCGAGGTCGTGCGTCATGCGCGCCTGGATCAGCGGCATCACCAGGTCGTGCGGCGCCCGGATCCAGCCGATCCGCAGCCCGCCCCAGAAGGTCTTCGACGCCGAGTCCACCAAGAGCGTGGTGCGCCCGTTCCCTGCGAAGGACGGCGGCAGGTCGACGCCGTCGAGATTGACGTCGCGCAGCGACTCGTCGACGACGGCCAGGGTCTCGCCGCGACGGAGCTCGTGGGCGAGCCGCTCGCGCGTACCGCCGTCCATCACCGCGGCCGTCGGGTTGTGGAAGTCCGGGATCAGGTAGGCCGCCCGGTGCCGCGCGCCACGCAGGGTCGCGGTGGCCGACTCGAGGTCCCAGGGCGTCTCGCCCACGGGCATCGTGGTCAGTCGCGCGCCCGCAGACACGAGGGCCTCGTGGGCGTGCGGGTAGCTGACCGGCTCGACCAGCACGCGGTCCCCGGCGCCGACGAACGCCCGCGCGACGAGCGAGATCGCGCCCAGCGCGCCGTTCGTCACGACGATCTGGTCGGGGGTGGTCGGCAGTCCACGCGCGGTGTACCGCTCGGCGATCAGCTCGCGCAGCACGGGCAGCCCGTCGGGCAGGTAGCCGGTGGTGGAGAGGAGGCCCGGCAGGCGGTCGATCGCGGTCTCGTAGGCCCGCCCGAGACCGGCGGGCGCCACCGGCGCCGAATAGGTGAGCGCGATCGTGGAGTCGTCGTCCGCCTCGACGATGAGGCTGCTGGCGCTCGAGGTCGCGAACGGCACATGGACCACGCTGCCGGAGCCACGACGCGACTGGATCAGGCCGGCGTCGCGGAGCTCGGCGTACACGCGGGTGGTGGTGGTGCGGCTCAGGCCCGTGGCGGCGGCGAGCTCGCGCTCGCTCGGCAGCCGGGCGCCGTCGAGGATCCGGCCGTCGACGATCAGCATGCGGATCTGCTCGGCAAGGTCGCGGTAGGCGGGCGCCGTGGGGGCGGTCAGCATGCCGGCGAGCCGGGCCGCGGACAGGGTCATGGCCATGAGGCCACTCTCTCACGATTGGACCTGTAGAAAAGGGCCAATTGTCACCAGACTGGCCTCATGCTCCTGCTCGTGCTCCTCGTCGTCGGACTGGTCGGCATCCTCGCCGCACTGGTCGAGACGGTGCGTCTGGACGGGTACGGGCACCGGCCGCCGCCGCGCAGCCACCGGCACGAGACCGAGGACGACCCCTGGACGGTCGGCCACTGATGGCCGCGTCCTACGAGCCGAACGTGCTGAGCCCGATCGGCCAGCTCCGGGCCGGCCGGATGCCACGGCGCCTCGTCCAGCTCGTCGTCGGCCTGGTGCTCTACGGCTTCACGATGGCCCTGATGGTGCGCGGCGACCTCGGCCTCGACCCGTGGGACGTGTTCCACCAGGGCGTCGCCGAGCACGTGCCGCTGACGTTCGGCCAGGTGGTCAACGTGGTCGGCGCGCTCGTGCTCCTGCTCTGGATCCCGCTGCGCCAGGTGCCCGGCCTGGGCACGATCCTGAACGTCATCTTCATCGGCCTCGCCGCGGACGCGGGTCTGGCCCTGGTGGACCGTCCGGACGAGCTCTGGGCGCGCATCGCCCTGATGGTCGTCGGCATCGCCGGCAACGGCCTGGCCGGCGCGCTCTACATCGGGGCGCACCTCGGCACCGGTCCCCGCGACGGCCTGTGGCTCGGCCTCGTCCGCCGCACCGGCCGCAGCATCCGGCTGTGGCGCACGCTCATCGAGCTGACCGTGCTCGCCGTGGGCTTCCTCCTCGGCGGCACCGTCGGCCTCGGCACCGTGCTCTACGCGATCGCGATCGGCCCGACCGTGCAGCTGTTCCTGCCGCTGGTGCAGGTGAGGCTGAGGGACCCGGTCAGCGACGCGTCGCGATGAGCAGCGAGGCGTCGGGATCGATGAGCATCTCGACGGCGGTGAAACGGTCGTCGGTCAGCCACTGCTCGCGCACGCCGTCGACCTGACCGTCGACGATCGGCGGCCAGGACGTGGACGGCTCGAAGTCGTCTAGCACCGCGATACCGCCGGTCTCGAGCAGGTCGGCCAGCACGTCGATGCTCTCCATGACCTCGCGCACGTCGACGAACAGCAGCGAGAACGGGGCGTACTGCTCCAGCGTGGTCCAGTCGCCGGCGACGACGTCGACGTTCTCGACGTCGGCAAACAGCTTCTGCACCTCCTCGGCCAACGCGGGGTCGACCTCGGCCGTCACGATGCGGGCGCCCTTGCGCGCACCGCTCGACAGCCACGCCGACCCGACGCCGCAGCCGGTGCCCAGCTCGGCCAGCGTGCCCTCACGGGACGCGGCGAGCGCCGCGAGCAGGCGACCGGTCTCGTGCCGGGTCGAGGTGATGAAACCTCGCTGCCGGGAGAGGTCGAGCGTGCTCGCCACGAGGGCTGGGACGTCGGCTGGTGCGCTCACGGCGTCAGTCTCGCACGCTGGCGCCGCGGCGCAGCCCGATCACGTCTCGCTCGATGAGACGCGCCGACCCGAAGTGCCCGACAGCGGGCCTTTCAGCGGTTATGCTGGGCTCGTGCGGAAGCAGCTCGTAGTCATCGCTTGCCGCGGCAGGGCCTCATAGGGCCGCTCCCTGCCGCGGAGTTCCGGCGTTGGCCCGACGTTTCCGCCGCAGGGATCGATGATCACGACCTGATCTCACTCTCCTGAACTCTCGGTTGATCACCGGGCAAGTGGCCCCGACGGAATCGTCGGTCCGTCCGGACCCCACATCACCCGTATCCCGAGACCAAGGAGACTCACCATGGACCCCCAGCTGATCGAATGGGGCCCCGCTCATCTGCGCGACGAGGCACCGGTCCTCGACGTCGAGCCCCTCGACCGACCTGACGACAACTGATCGTCCAGAATTCGGACGCGAGTTTCAGATCCTGAGACTCGCTGCCTAGGATGACGCCATGACCACCCGCTTCTCGCTCGCCGTCGTGCCCGGAGACGGCATCGGCCCCGAGGTGACCTCGCAGGCCCTCACGGTGCTCGACGCTGTCGCCGCCGACCACGACGTCGCCTTCGAGCGCACCGAGTACGACCTCGGCGCGCGGCGCTGGCACGCGACCGGCGAGACGCTGCCCGAGACGGTCCTCGAGGAGATCCGCGGCCACGACGCGATCCTGCTCGGCGCCATCGGCGACCCGAGTGTGCCGTCCGGCGTGCTCGAGCGTGGTCTGCTCCTCCGGCTGCGGTTCGAGCTGGACCACTACGTCAACCTGCGGCCGTCGAAGCTGTACCCCGGCGTCCCGACGCCGCTGGCCGGCAGCGTCACGGATCGGGGAGACATCGACTTCGTGGTCGTCCGCGAGGGCACCGAGGGCCCGTACGTCGGCAACGGCGGCGCGATCCGCGTCGGCACGCCGCACGAGATGGCCACCGAGGTCAGCGTGAACACCGCCTTCGGCGTCGAGCGCGTCGTCCGCGACGCCTTCGCCCGGGCCCAGGCGCGCCCGCGCAAGAAGCTCACGCTGGTGCACAAGAACAACGTCCTCGTGCACGCCGGCCACCTCTGGAAGCGCACGGTTGACGCCGTCGCGACCGAGTTCCCGGACGTCACCACCGACTACCTGCACGTCGACGCGGCCACGATCTTCCTGGCCACGGACCCGGCGCGCTTCGACGTGATCGTCACCGACAACCTGTTCGGCGACATCCTCACCGACCTCGCCGCGGCGGTCACCGGCGGCATCGGCCTCGCCGCCAGCGGCAACGTCAACCCCGACCGCACCGCGCCGAGCATGTTCGAGCCGGTCCACGGCTCGGCCCCCGACATCGCCGGCCAGAGCAAGGCCGACCCGACGGCCGCGATCCTCTCCGGCGCCCTGCTGCTGGAGCACCTCGGCCTGCCCGAGGCGGCGGCCCGGATCACCACGGCCGTCGAGGCCGACATCGCCGACCGTGGCACCACCGCACGGCGCACCGAGGAGGTGGGCGAGGCCATCGCAGCGCGCGTGGCCGGAGGCGTAGCGGTTGGTTAACAACCGTTTACCCTTCGACCCAGAAAGTACTACCGTGACTGCTATGACTTCTGCCCCACCGTTCGAGCCCACCGTCGAACGCAACCCGCACCCGCGGACCGCCGGTGAGCTCGACGCGATCCTCGCCGACCCGGGGTTCGGCAACCACTTCACCGACCACATGTTCCTGGCCAAGTGGACGCCGGACGAGGGCTGGGCGTACCCGCGGATCGTCCCGTACGGCCCGCTGTCGCTCGACCCGGCCACCGCCGTCCTGCACTACGCGCAGGAGGTCTTCGAGGGCCTCAAGGCGTACGCCCACGACGACGGCTCCACCTGGCTGTTCCGGCCCGAGGCCAACGCCGAGCGCATGCAGCGCTCGTCGCACCGGCTGGCGCTCCCCGAGCTCCCGACCGAGTGGTTCATCGGCTCCATCCGGTCCCTGCTCGAGGTCGACGGCCGCTGGGTCCCGCGCGGCGAGGAGCGCAGCCTCTACCTCCGTCCGTTCATGTTCGCGTCCGAGCGGTTCCTCGGCGTGCGCCCGGCCCAGCACGTTACCTACGGGCTGATCGCGTCGCCGGCCGGCGCCTACTTCCCGAGCGGCGTGAAGCCGGTCTCCATCTGGCTCTCCACCGAGTTCAACCGGGCGGGCCCGGGCGGCACCGGTGCCGCCAAGTGCGGCGGCAACTACGCCTCCAGCCTGCTCCCGCAGCAGGAGGCCACCGAGCACGGCTGCGCCCAGGTGGCGTTCCTCGACGCCGCGGAGCACAAGTGGGTCGAGGAGCTCGGAGGGATGAACCTGTACTTCGTCCACGCCGACGGCTCCATCGTCACGCCGTCGCTGTCCGGCTCGATCCTCGAGGGCATCACGCGCGACTCGATCATCGCGCTGGCCCGCGACCTCGGCCACGACGTCGTCGAGCGCCGCGTGAGCATCGACGAGTGGCGCGAGGGCACGGCCGACGGCTCCATCACCGAGGTCTTCGCGTGCGGCACGGCCGCCGTGGTCACTCCGGTCAAGTCGCTGAAGTGGGACGGCGGAGAGGCCGTCGCGGCCGACGGCGAGGCCGGCAAGGTCACGATGGACCTGCGGTCCGCACTGGTGGACATCCAGTACGGGCGCGCCGCCGACCGGCACAACTGGATGACACGGGTCCTCGGTCCGTAGGCGGCACTCCGGCGTGGTTGGATGAGGTGACGTGAGTCACTTTCACACCACGAAGGAGGCTGCATGACCGTCGCGACCCGCACCGAGCACGATCTGATCGGTGAGCGCGAGGTTCCGCTCGACGCCTACTGGGGCATCCACACCCTGCGGGCGCTGGAGAACTTTCCCATCACGGGCATCCCGATCGGGGTGAGCCCGTTCCTGGTGGAGGCGTTGGCGGCGGTCAAGGAGGCCGCTGCCACCACCAACCACCAGCTCGGCCTGCTCGACGACGAGCGGTTCGCGGCCATCCGCCAGGCGTGCGAGGAGATCCGCTCCGGCGAGCTCCACGACGAGTTCGTCGTCGACGTCATGCAGGGCGGGGCCGGCACGAGCACGAACATGAACGCCAACGAGGTGATCGCCAACCGCGCGCTCGAGCTGCTCGGGCACAAGAAGGGCGACTACCACCACGTGCACCCGAATGAGCACGTGAACCTCAGCCAGTCCACGAACGACGTCTACCCGACGGCCATCAAGATCGCGATCATCCTCGCCACGCACTCGCTGCTGTCGGCGATGGAGATCCTGCAGGCGTCGTTCATGCGTAAGGCCGAGGAGTTCCGCGACGTCCTCAAGATGGGCCGCACGCAGCTGCAGGACGCCGTGCCCATGACGCTGGGCCAGGAGTTCGCCACGTACGGCGTCATGCTCGGCGAGGACCACAGCCGGCTGTCCGAGGCCGTGATGATGCTGCACGAGATCAACCTCGGCGCCACGGCCATCGGCACCCAGCTCAACGCCCCGGTCGGCTACGTGCCCATCGCGTGCGAGCACCTGGCCAAGCTCACCGGCCTGCCGCTGGTCAGCGCCGTCGACCTGATCGAGGCCACGCAGGACTGCGGTGCCTTCGTCCAGCTGTCCGGTGTGCTCAAGCGCGTCGCCGTGAAGCTCTCCAAGATCTGCAACGACCTGCGGCTCCTGTCGTCCGGGCCACGCGCCGGGCTCAACGAGATCAACCTGCCGGCGGTCCAGGCCGGGTCAAGCATCATGCCGGGCAAGGTGAACCCGGTCATCCCGGAGGTCGTCAACCAGGTGGCCTTCCAGGTCATCGGCAACGACGTGACCGTCTCGATGGCGGCGGAGGGCGGCCAGCTGCAGCTCAACGCGTTCGAGCCGGTCATCTGCTACTCGCTGTCGGCCGGCATCTACCGGCTGCGCGAGGCGATCCTGGTGCTGGCCACGCGGTGCGTCGACGGCATCACCGCCAACCGCGAGCTGCTGCGCAGCGAGGTGGAGAACTCCATCGGTCTCGTCACCGCGCTGAACCCGTTCATCGGCTACGCGGCCGCCACCGAAGTGGCCAAGGAGGCGCTCGCCACGGGGCGCGGCGTCGCCGAGCTGGTGCTGGAGAAGGGCCTGCTGCCGCCGGAGGAGCTCGCGGCGATCCTGCGGCCGGAGACGCTCGCCAACTTGGCGCCGCCTCAGGCCTGAGGGCCGCCGCCGAAGAGGGCCGAGCGGGGGTCGTCCACGACCTCGGCCACGAGGACGTGCTCGTCGGCGTCGTAGTCGATGAGCACGCCCACGCCCGGCTGGGCGCCCGGCGCGGGGGAGAGGTCGCCCTCGTAGCCGGCGGCGATGTCGGCGAGCGTCACGTGAGCCGGGCCCACCGGGTCGTTCTCCGGCCACTCCTCGAGCAGCCGCTGCACCAGGCCGACGACGACCATGTCGTACATCGGGCGCCGGTCCTCCGGCACGCCGTGCACGACGATCTCCGGCAGGCCGAGCACGGTCAGGCCGTGGGTGCGGATGTCCTCGGGTCGCTCGGGGTCGTACTCGAAGGAGAACCAGTCGACCGCGTTCGGGGCCGGGTCGCCGGGGCTGCCGGTCACGACGCGCGGGATCTGCAGGTCGAGGGCCAGACCGTCGTGCTCGGCCGCGAGAGCCAGGGCCTCGCGGCGCAGCTCGTGCCAGACGTCGCGGACCTGGTCCGGCTCGAGCGTCGCCGAGACCAGCCGCTGGTGCGGCAGCTCCGTCATCCGATCGAGGTCGGCCACGCTGCTCCCGCGCAGGCGCAGCAGCGTCCGTTCGGGCAGGGGAACGAGGTCGTCGCGGTCCAGCGGATCGGCGGTGAGCACCACGAACGCGATGGTCAGCCGCTCAGGCACCGGGACGGGTCTGGTGCTCATAGAGCGGCCAGTCTAGACTCTCGGCCATGCAGCACATCGTCATCATCATTGACAGGCGCGACGGGTAAGCACCACCACCCGCCGCGCGCCTCCCATGCTTGGGGGGCATTTTTTATTGGCACAGCTGTTGCACGAGACGCGAAGGAACCGGACCAGTGAACGCAGGACGCCACGACGTGAGCGACTTCCACGTGTACGACACGACGATGCGCGACGGCGCGCAGCAGGAGGGGCTCAACCTCTCCGTGCAGGACAAGCTGCACATCGCGCGCCACCTCGACGACCTCGGCGTCGGCTACATCGAGGGCGGCTGGCCCGGCTCCAACCCCAAGGACACCGAGTTCTTCGCGCTCGCGGCCAAGGAGCTCGACCTCGAGCACGCGACCCTCGCGGCGTTCGGCGCCACCCGGCGCCCGGACGCCTCCGCGGCCGACGACGGCCTGGTCGCCGCGCTGCGCGAGTCCGGCGCGTCGGTCGTGACCCTGGTGGCCAAGAGCCACGACAAGCACGTCGAGCTGGCCCTGCGCACCACGCTGGAGGAGAACCTCGCGATGGTGCGCGACACCGTGCAGCACCTGCGCGAGGAGGGCCAACGGGTCTTCGTCGACTGCGAGCACTTCTTCAACGGCTACCTCGACAACCGCGACTACGCGCTCGAGGTCGTCCGCACCGCCGCGGAGGCGGGGGCCGAGGTCGTCGTGCTCTGCGACACCAACGGCGGCATGCTCCCGCACCAGGTCGGCGAGATCGTCGCCAACGTGATGGCCACCGGCGCGCGGCTGGGCATCCACGCGCACAACGACACCGGCTGCGCCGTCGCCAACTCGATGGCCGCCGTGCTGGCCGGCGCGACGCACCTCCAGGGCTGCATCAACGGCTACGGCGAGCGGACCGGCAACGCCGACCTCGTGACGTCCGTCGCCAACCTCGAGCTCAAGCTCGGCATGTCCGTGCTGCCCGAGGGCCGCCTGGCCGAGGCCACGCGCATCTCGCACGCCATCTCGGAGATCACCAACTACCCGCCGTCGGCCCGCCAGCCGTACACCGGCGTCTCGTCGTTCGCGCACAAGGCCGGCCTGCACGCGAGTGCGATCCGGGTCGACCCGAACCTGTACCAGCACATCGATCCCGCGCTCGTGGGCAACGACATGCGCCTGCTGGTCTCGGAGATGGCGGGCCGCGCCACGATCGAGCTCAAGGGCAAGGAGCTGGGCTACGACCTGACCGGCGACCCGGAGCGGCTCGCCCGCCTCACCGACCGGGTGAAGTCGATGGAGCAGCAGGGCTACACGTTCGAGGCGGCCGACGCGTCGTTCGAGCTGCTGCTCGCCGAGGAGATGGGCACCCGCCCGCAGTACTTCGACATCGAGTCCTGGCGGGTCCTGGCGGAATCTCTTCCGGGCTCGCTCGACGCGATCTCCGAGGCCACCGTGAAGCTGCGGGCCGGCGGACAGCGGCTCGCCGTCATCGGCGAGGGCAACGGCCCGGTGAACGCGCTCGACCACGCACTGCGACAGGCCATCGAGCAGCTCTACCCGGACGTCGCCCGGTTCCACCTGATCGACTTCCGCGTGCGGATCCTCGACCAGGGGCACGGCACCGACGCCATCACGCGCGTGCTGATCGAGACCACGGACGGCAAGGACTCCTGGGTCACCGTCGGCGTCGGCCCGAACATCATCGAGGCGTCGTGGCAGGCGCTGGTCGACGCCGTCACGTACGGTCTCCGGCTGCACGCGGTGACGCCGCAGACCGTCTGACCGCCCTACGATGCTCGGGTGAGCGGACCGTTCCGCAGGACGATGGTGGTGCTGCCGTCGCTCATCCTCCTGGCAGTGGTCGCGGCGGCCGGGACCGTGCTGCTCACCGAGCGTCAGGACCGGTCCGACCAGCTCAAGGAGGCCGAGCGGGTCGGCGCCACCTACTTCAGCGACGTCGCCGACTTCCAGCTGAAGATCCGGCGTGTCATGACCGACGGGAAGAAGCGGAAGCCCGCTGACCTCAAGCGGTTCGTCGACGCCGCCCTGAAGGACCCGCCACGGCTCGGCCCGCCCCCAGAGGGCGCCAGCCGGTCGCGCACCTACCGCGAGGCGCTGAAGGCGAGCAAGACCGTGCTGGACCCGTACCGGCGGCTCAGCAAGGCGTTGGGCCGGTCCATCGCGGCGGAACCGTTCGTGAAGGCGGCGGACGCGGCACTCCACAAGGACCCGGCCGCGCTGGCGGGATTCCTCGTGTTCGAGAGCGCGCCGCTGCGCACCGAGGTGATCCCCGAGCTCGTCCGCGCCCGGGACGCGTTCCGGAGCACGAAGGTGCCCAAGGGCGCGGAGGACGTCGCGGTCAAGGTCGACGGAGCGATCACGTTCGCGATCGGCCAGGTCGGGGTGATGGCCGACCGCGCCGAGGACGGGAAGTCCTACGAGTTCGACTACGGCGACGAGTACGACGCCGCCCTCCAGGCGGTCAAGAACTACGCGATCAAGGTCGACGCGGACCTCGCGGAGGCCGTCGACCGCGTCGCGGGGGAGCGCACGACCTAGTCTCCGCGAAATGTGACGCTCAAGGCGTCATCCGAGCCGAATGACGCCGTGAGCGTCACATTTCGGGAAGTCGGCGGCGCATGGGGACGTGGGGGATCCCGGCCTCCATGAAGTTCTCGCCGCACCGCTCGTAGCCGAAGCCCTCGTACCAGCGCTCGAGATACGCCTGGGCGTTCAGGCCGAGGCGGCCGTCGCCCCAGAGCCGATGGACCTCCTCCATCAGAGCGGTGGACAGACCGCGGCCGCGCTGGTCGCGGCGCGTGCAGACCCGGCCGATGCGTCGCTCACCGTCGTCGGCGACGTAGACACGGAGGTAGCTCGTGGGCCCGTCCTCGTCCTCGGTCCAGAAGTGCGTCGTCTCGGGCAGCAGGTCCTTGCCGTCGACGTCCTCGACCTCGCACCGCTGCTCGACGCTGAACACGGCGTCCCGGATCTTCCAGATGTCGTAGACGTCCTGGGCGGTGAGCCGGTCGCCGTCGACGCGGCGGACGTCGCTCATGCGCCGCACTCGCTGCACGTCCCGAAGACCTCGAGCGTGTGGGCGACGTCGGAGAAGCCGTGCTCGGCGGCCACGCGATCGGCCCACTTCTCCACGGCCGGCCCCTCGACCTCGACGGTGCGGCCGCAGTCGCGGCACACCAGGTGATGGTGATGACCGGCGCTGCAGCGGCGGTAGAGGACCTCGCCGTCGTCGCCGCGCAGCGAGTCGACCTCGGCCGCGTCGACCAGGTACTGCAAGTTGCGGTAGACGGTGGACAGGCCGACCTTGTCGCCGCGCCGGACCAGGATGTCGTGGATCTCCTGCGCGCTGGCGAACCCGTCGAGGTCGTCGAGGATGGCTCCGACGGCTCGGCGTTGGCGGGTGTTGCGGGCGGTCTCGACCATGGCTCCTCCTACGTCGATTCCGGGGTGATCAGGGCCGGGCGGCGGCGGACCAGGGCGCCGACCAGGGCGGCCACCCCGAATCCGGCGAGGGCCAGCAGGACGATGGTGGGCCCCGGCTGGGCGTCGATCTCGTAGCTGGTGACGACGCCGCCGAGCGCCGCCAGCAGGCCGATGAGCATCGCGGCGACGTGCGTGGTGCGGAAGCTGCGGGTCAGCTGCTGCGCCGCGGCGACCGGGACCACCATCAGCGCGGACACCAGGAGGAGACCCACGGTGCGCATGGCCACCGTGATGGTCACGGCGGCCATCACGGCGATCAGGATGCTGTAGGCGCGAACCGGCACGCCGCTCACGCGGGCGTGGTCCTCGTCCTGGCAGACCGCGAAGAGCTGGGGCGACAGAACGGTGGCGATCGCGATCACGACGATCCCGAGCCCGCCGATGAGCCACAGGTCGGCGGTCGAGACGGTGGTGATGGAGCCGAAGAGGTAGCGGTTGAGCGTGGCGGCACTGTCGCCGGCGAGGTTGGTGAGCAACACGCCGCCGGCGATCCCGCCGTAGAAGAGCATCGCGAGCGCGACGTCGCCACTGGTGCGGCCGTACATCCGGAGCAGCTCGATGACGATCGCGCCAAGCCCCGCCACGAGGACGGCGGTGATCAGCGGCGTGACGCCGGTGAGCAGGCCGAGGGCGACGCCGGTCAGGGCGACGTGCCCGATGCCGTCGCCGAGCAGGGCCAGCCGGCGCTGCACGAGGAACGTGCCGATCGCCGGCGCGGCCAGACCGGTGAACGTGGCGGCCACGAGCGCGCGCCGCATGAAGTCGAAGTCGAGCAGCTCGAGCATCACCACACCCCCTCGGCGCCGGGCACGTCGATGCGCGTCTCCCGGGTGGCGTGGTGGTGCACGTGCTCGTGCTCCTCGCCGGTGACGCCGGAGACCGGCCCGTCGTACCGGACCACGCCGTCGTGCAGGACGACGGCGCGGTCGATCAGGACGCGCATGGGGCCGAGCTCGTGCGCCACGAGGAGCACCGAGACGCCGTCGCGGGACAGGTCGCCGAGGAGCTCGGCCAGCGACTCCTGGTGACGGTGGTCGACGCCGGCGGTCGGCTCGTCCATGACGAGCAGGTCGGCGCCGGTGACGAGCGCCCGTGCGATGAGGACGCGCTGCTGCTGGCCGCCGGAGAGGTCGGCGAGCGACGACCGGAGCCGGTCGCCGAGACCGACGCGGTCGACGGCCGCCTCGACGGCCTCGCGGTCGGCCCGGCCGCCGAACCCCAGGTAGGGACGGCGGGGGAGCCGTCCGCTCATGACGACCTCGTGGACGGTGGCCGGCACGCCGGCGACGGCGCGGGAGCGCTGCGGCACGTACCCGATCCGGCGACGGTCCCGGAACCGGGCGAGCGGGGTGCCGAACAGCTCGACCGAGCCGGAGTCGAGCGGCACCAGGCCCACCGCGGCGCGCACGAGGGTGGACTTCCCCGAGCCGTTCGCGCCGAGCAGCGTCACGAACTCGCCCGGAGCCACGTCGAGGTCGACGCCGGTGA
Source organism: Aeromicrobium terrae (assembly GCF_008039565.1). Classification (GTDB taxonomy): domain Bacteria; phylum Actinomycetota; class Actinomycetes; order Propionibacteriales; family Nocardioidaceae; genus Aeromicrobium; species Aeromicrobium terrae. The sequence goes on along the minus strand of NZ_VDUX01000003.1, from coordinate 67,377 downwards.
GCACCCGGCGACCGTCGAGCGTGACCGTGGCGCCGGTGACGCGCAGCACCGGCTGGTCGGACGAGGTGGGCTGGGTCATGAGCAGGCGTTCGCCTTCCGGATCGCCTCGAGGTTCTGGCGCATCAGCGTCAGGTACGTCTGGTCGCTGGTGTCGTCGGACAGGCCCTCGATCGGGTCGAGCGTAGCCGTGTGCGCGCCGGTCTCCCGGGCGATGGCATCCGCGATCGCCGGGCTCACCAGCTCCTCGGTGAAGATCGTGGTCACGTGCTGCTTCTCGACGAGGCGGCTGATGGACGCCAGCTGAGCCGGTGAGGGCTCCGCCGACGGGTCGACTCCGGCGATCGGCACCTGCGTCAGCCCGTACCGCTTCGCCAGGTGTCCGAACGCCTCGTGGCTGGTGACGATCGTGTCCCGCTCGCAGTGTGCGAGGCCGGCACGCAGGTCGTGGTCGAGCGTCATCAGGGCGGCGGTCAGCTTGTCCGCGTTCGCGCGGTACGTCGCCGCGTGGTCGGGGTCGAGCTCGACGAGCCGGTCGCGCACCGCCGCCGTGAGGGCCACCATCGTGGCCGGGTCGAGCCAGGTGTGCGGGTCGCGGGCGTCGACGAGCTTCGCGACGTCGATCGTCGTTCCCGGCTTGCGACCCGCCTGGTCTACCGCGTCGTCGACGGCGGCCTGGAAGTGGCGCTGGTAGACGACGAGGTCGGCGGTCTGCACGGCCCCGACCTGCTTGGGCCGCAGCTCGAGGTCGTGCGGCTCGACGCCGGGGGAGGTGAGGCTGTCGACCTCCACGTCCGCGCCGCCGACCTGCTCGGCGACGTAGGCGAAGGGGTAGAAGGCCGTCTCCACGCGGATGGTGCCCGAGTCGCTCCCGCCGCAGGCGACCAGGAGCGGGGCGAGGAGCAGCAGGGCCAAGACCTTCATGGGAATGATTCTCATCAAAGATGGGAACCGTTGTCAACTCGGTTCCGGCGCGAGGAGCGCCTGCGTCCGTCGATAGAGTTGAGGAATGGCTTCACGCACCGACACCGTCATCTCCCTCGCCAAGCGGCGAGGGTTCGTCTACCAGTGCGGGGAGATCTACGGCGGTACCAAGTCCGCGTGGGACTACGGGCCGCTCGGCGTGGAGCTCAAGGACAACATCAAGCGGCAGTGGTGGCGCTCGATGGTGCAGGGCCGTGACGACGTCGTCGGCCTCGACTCCTCGGTCATCCTGCCCACCCCGGTGTGGGAGGCGTCCGGCCACCTGGCCGCGTTCGTCGACCCGCTGGTGGAGTGCCAGAGCTGTCACCGCCGCTTCCGGCAGGACCACCTGCAGGAGGAGTTCGCCGAGAAGAAGGGCCTGGACGACCCCGACGCCGTCGAGATGACGCTGATCGCGTGCCCGCACTGCGGCACCAAGGGGCAGTGGACCGAGCCGCGCATGTTCAACGGCCTGCTGAAGACGTACCTCGGCCCGGTCGAGTCCGAGGAGGGGCTGCACTACCTGCGCCCCGAGACCGCGCAGGGCATCTTCATCAACTTCGCCCAGGTGCTCACCACGTCGCGCAAGAAGCCGCCGTTCGGCATCGGCCAGATCGGCAAGAGCTTCCGCAACGAGATCACGCCGGGCAACTTCATCTTCCGCACCCGCGAGTTCGAGCAGATGGAGATGGAGTTCTTCGTCGAGCCCGGCACCGACGAGGAGTGGCACCAGACCTGGATCGACACCCGGATGGCCTGGTACACCGGCCTGGGCATCGACGCGGAGAACCTGCGACTGTACGAGCACCCGCAGGAGAAGCTCTCGCACTACTCCAAGCGCACGGTCGACATCGAGTACCGCTTCCAGTTCGCCGGTTCGGAGTGGGGCGAGCTCGAGGGCATCGCCAACCGCACCGACTTCGACCTGACCACGCACAGCAAGCACTCCGGGCAGGACCTGTCGTACTTCGACCAGGCCAGCGGCGAGCGCTACACGCCGTACGTGATCGAGCCGGCAGCCGGCGTGAACCGGTCGATGATGGCGTTCCTCGTCGACGCGTACGCCGAGGACGAGGCCCCCAACACCAAGGGCGGCGTCGACACGCGCGTCGTGCTGCGGCTCGACCCGCGGCTCGCGCCGTGCAAGGCGGCCGTGCTGCCACTGTCGCGCAACGAGAAGCTCTCGCCCGCCGCGCGCGACCTGGCCGCCGAGCTGCGCGGGTTCTGGAACGTCGACTTCGACGACGCCGGGGCCATCGGCAAGCGCTACCGCCGCCAGGACGAGATCGGCACGCCGTTCTGCATCACGGTCGACTTCGACACCCTCGACGACCAGGCCGTCACGATCCGCGACCGCGACTCGATGGCCCAGGAGCGCGTCTCGCTCGCCCAGGTCCGTGAGTGGCTCGCGGCGCGTCTCCCCGGGTGCTGACACGCCCGTGGGTGACAATCGGCGCGTGAAGCCCGTACCGAGCTCCCGTCGTCCGCTCGTCGCAGCCGCCCTGGCCGCGGCCCTGCTCGTGGCCGGGTGCTCGTCGGGGAGCGGCGGCGACGACGAGCCGAAGGCGGACGTGCCCAAGGGCTTCGACGTGCCCGCGGGCGTCACGCTGACGGCGGCGGGCAGCACGGTCAAGGCCGGCGAGTCCGCCAGCGTCGTGTACGAGGTCGACGACGCGGCCAGCGCGATCACCGTCCGCGTCAAGGCGGTGCGGAAGGGCACGATGAAGGACTTCCGGTTCTTCTCCCTCGACGCGGCCGGCCGGGCGTCCACCCCGTACTACGTCGACGTCGCGGTGCGGAACGAGGGACCGGCGGGCCTCGGCGGCGTCACGCTCCCGGTGCTCGCCCACACGGCGTCGAACACGGTCTACCCGCCGAACGAGCTGGTCGGCACGTTCAAGCCGTGCCCGTCGTCGGCGCTGCCCAAGAGCTTCCTCAAGGGTGCGACGGCGCAGCTCTGCATGATCTTCCTGCTGCCGAAGGGCGAGACCCTCAGCACGGTGGACCTGCAGACCGGCTCGGAGGCCGACGCCATCCACTGGCGCCCCTGACCGCCGGCCCGGCCGTGACAGGTGTCATGGCCAGGTCGTGACGCAGGGCCGAGGTCTCGGCCGTCCGTCGCGGACAGGCTGGCGTCATGATCGAATCCACTGCGGCCGTCGAGCTCGACGGCATCACGAAGACGTTCGGCCCGGTCCGGGCCGTCGACGGTCTCGACCTGCGGATCAACCCCGGTGAGGTCGTCGCGTTCCTGGGCCCGAACGGGGCCGGCAAGACCACCACGATCGACATGCTGCTCGGCCTCTCGCATCCGACGTCGGGGACCGTGAAGGTGTTCGGCGGCGACGCGCGACGCGCCGTGGCGCTCGGCCGCGTCTCGGCGGTCATGCAGACCGGCGGCCTGCTGAAGGACTTCACCGTCCGCGAGACGGTCGAGCTGACCGCCTCGCTGTTCCGGCCGGCCCGGTCGGTCGACGAAGTCCTGGAGCGCGCGGGCATCGCCGACGTCGCGGACCGGCTGGTCGGCAAGGCGTCCGGTGGGCAGCAGCAGCGGCTGCGGTTCGCGCTCGCCCTCGTGCCGGACCCGGACCTGCTGATCCTCGACGAGCCCACCACGGGCATGGACGTGCAGGGCCGCCGCGACTTCTGGGACGCCATCCGGACCGACGCTGCGCGGGGCCGGACCACCGTGTTCGCCACGCACTACCTCGAGGAGGCCGACGCCTACGCTGACCGGATCGTCCTGGTACGCCGCGGCCGCGTCGTCGCCGACGGCACGGCCGCCGAGATCAAGTCGCTGGCCGCCGGCCGCACCGTCCGCGCGACGCTCCGTGCCCCGGACGTCGAGGCCATCACCACCGTCCCCGGCGTCGACTCGGTCGACGTCCGCGGCGACTCCGTCATCGTCCACGGGTCCGACAGCGACGCCGTCGCCCGCTACCTGCTGAACCACACCGACGCCCGCGACCTCGAGGTCACGTCGCGCAACCTCGAGGACGCCTTCATGGCGCTCACCGGGGATCCCGAGCCCGAAGGAGCCCACGCATGAGCACGACCACCACCGCCGGCCTCGCTCGCCGGACCCCGCCCCTGGGCGGCTTCTCCTGGCCGTTCCTGCGGCTGGAGCTGCAGCGACTGCTGCGCAACCGCCGCGCCGTGATCTTCACCCTGATCATGCCGAGCGCGTTCTTCCTGCTGTTCGGCACGGACGGCGACTACAAGACGCAGGCCACCAGCCACGGCAACGTGACCGCGTACATCATGGTGAGCATGGCGGTCTACGGCGCCATGATCGCGACCACGTCGGGCGGTGCGATGGTCGCCACGGAGCGGGCGCTGGGCTGGAGCCGTCAGCTGCGGCTCACCCCGCTGCACCCCGTCGCCTACGTCGCGATCAAGACGGCGGTCGCGATGTCGATGGCTGCCGTCGCGATCATCGTGGTCATGGTCATCGGCCAGTTCTTCGGTGCCGACGCCCCGACCTGGCGGCTCGTCCTGTGCGCGCTGCTCGGCTGGCTGTGCAGCGCGGTGTTCGCCGCGCTGGGCCTGTTCGTCGGGTACCTGCTGCCGAGCGAGAACGTCATGCAGGTGCTGGGTCCGGTGCTCGCGCTGCTGTCCTTCGCCGGCGGCCTGTTCCTGCCCCTCAGCGAGATGAGCGACGTGTTCGCGTCGATCGCCAAGCTCAGCCCGGCGTATGGCGTCGGGGTCATCGCGCGCTGGCCCATCGACACCGACCAGGGGAACCTCGCGATCGCTGTGGTGAACGTGGTCGTCTGGCTGGCCCTGTTCGCCGCCGGGGCCGCCTGGCGGATGAGCAAGGACACCCAGCGGGTCTGATGACTACGCTCGGGCCGGTGAGGAGCCCCGCAAGCCTGGTCATGCTGCCGACCGCCGAGGAGCCGTTCCGCTGGGGACGGCTCCTCGGGGCCGGGATCTGGCTGGTGTTCCTGGGCAGCCCGCTCGGTGCCGTCCTCGACGCCGGCGGCTGGCGCCAGGACCTCGGCATCGCGGGCCTCGTCCTGCTGCTCCTGACCTACCTGTACGGGTTGAGCCTGATCCGGACGATCCACATCGAGCACCACTACGTCCTCGCCTGGACGCTGGTGCTGACGACGCTGGTCGCCTGGGTCGCCGTCGTTCCTGGAGCACAGGACCAGTCGCTGACCTGCCTGGTCTTCGTGGCCGCCCTCGCGACGTCGATCCTGCCGCAGTGGCACGGGCTCGCCGTGGCCTTCGCGATGTTCGTGGTCACGACCGTGACCGGACTGACGGTCGACGGGTGGGAGACCCACGGCAACAACTTCGCCGTCGTGCTCGCCACCGCGGCGACGTTCTCCTTCCGCCTCGCCTGGCAGCGCAACGCCCGGCTGATCGCCGCCGAGCGAGAGCTGTCGGAGATGGCGGTCGAGGACGAGCGCTCCCGCATCGCCCGCGACCTGCACGACATCCTCGGCCACTCGCTCACCGTCATCTCGGTGAAGGCCGAGCTCGCCGGCCGGATGATGGACGTCGACCCCGAGCGCGCCCGGGCCGAGATCGACGACCTGCAACGCCTGTCGCGTGATGCCCTCGCCGACGTCCGCGCGACGGCGCAGGGGATCCGCGGCATCTCGTTGCCCGGCGAGATCGCATCGGCCCGCTCCGCCCTGGAGTCCGCCGGGATCGAGCCACATCTGCCGACCGTCGCGGACGAGGTGCCGTCGCGGTGGCGCGAGCTCTACGCCTGGACGGTGCGCGAGGGCGTCACGAACGTCATCCGGCACAGCGGCGCCTCGTGGTGCGAGGTCGAGGTCGACGCGATCAGCGTGATCGTGCGCGACGACGGGGTCGGACCGGTCACCGAGGGTGACGGCAGCGGACTCGAGGGCCTGCGGCAGCGTGCCCGACTGGTCGGGGCCACGGTCATCACCGGCCCGGGTCGAGACGGGCGCGGCTTCGAGCTCACCGTCGAGGTGCCGCTGTGATCCGGTTGCTGCTGGCCGACGACCAGGCCCTCGTCCGCGGAGCCCTCGCGGCGCTGCTGCAGCTCGAGGACGACCTGGAGGTCGTGGCCGAGGTCGCCCGCGGCGACGAGGTGCTGCCCGCAGTCCTCGAGCACCGGCCCGACGTCGCCCTGCTGGACGTGGAGATGCCGGGCCTCGACGGTCTCAGCGCCGCCCGCGAGGTGGTCGCCCGGGTGCCGGCCTGCCGCGTCCTGATGGTCACCACGTTCGGGCGCCCCGGCTACCTCAAGCAAGCGATGGAGGCCGGGGCGAGCGGCTTCGTCGTCAAGGACACGCCCGCGCGCCAGCTGGCCGACGCCGTGCGGCGGGTGCACAGCGGGCTCCGCGTCGTCGACCCCGCACTGGCGGCAGAGTCGCTGACCCAGGGGGCGTCGCCGCTGACCGAGCGTGAGACGGACGTGCTGCGCGCCGCCAGCGACGGCGGGACGGTGGCCGACATCGCCCGCGAGCTGGTCCTGTCCGAGGGGACCGTGCGCAACCACCTGTCGAATGCGATCGGGAAGACCGGCGCCCGGACGCGCGCCGAGGCGGTGCGGGTGGCCGTCGACAACGGCTGGCTCGTCCCGCGCTGAGCGTCAGTCGCTGCTGAGCTCCTCGCGGCTCATGCCGACGCGGTCGAGCGTGCTCTCGTCGGCATGGCGCATCCCCAGCAGCGCCAGGCGGAGCTGACGGCGGGCCAGGTCGGCGTCGGCCTCGGCGGGCACGGCGCCGGGGAGCGGCCGGGACAGGCGGACGAGCAGCGTGCCGAGGTCGGCGAACGTCACGGTGCGGGGGAGCGACCCGTCCTCGTGGGCCCGGTCGATCAGACCCTGGAGCACGGCGGCGCCCGTCTCTCGCTGCGGCCCGAGCTCGGCGTCGTGCAGGTCGAGGCGGTCCATGAGCATCGGGATCAGGGCCGACGTCCGGAGGTCGAGGGCGGCGAGCGCGTATGCCTCGATGGCGTCGAAGCCGACCTCGTGGTCGGCGTCGGCCTTCTCGGCGGCCTCCTGCGCCTGCGCGAGCGCGTCGAGGACGAGCGCCTTGAACAGGCCGTCGCGGTCGCCGAAGCGGCGGTAGAGGGTGCCGATGCCGACGCCGGCCTCCTTCGCGATCTCGTCCAGCGCGACGGTCGGGCCGTGCTGCAGTACGACCCGGCGTGCGGCGTCGAGCACCTGGTGGCGGTTGCGGCGGGCGTCGGAACGGAGGCCGTCCGGAGAGCTCATGACTCGAGGCTAGCAAACAACCGGAGAAAATTCCTCCGTATCCCTTGACGGCACGTCCGCGGCGTGCCTACGGTGAAACGGAGAGAAATCCTCCACATCAGATCATCGGGAGTCATCATGAACACCCAGCTCGAGACCCAGGACGCTCCACCGGCACGCGACAGCCGCTGGACCGCGCTGGTCGTCATCGCCGTGGCCCAGCTGATGGTCGCGCTGGACGCGACCGTCGTGAACATCGCCCTGCCGTCGGCGCAGTCGGCGCTCGACTTCTCCGACGCCGAGCGCGCCTGGGTCGTCACCGCCTACACCTGCTCGGTCGCCGGCCTGCTGCTGCTCGGCGGACGCGTGGCCGATCGGTTCGGCCGGCGTCGCAGCTTCCTCGTCGGCCTCGCCGGGTTCGCCGGAGCGTCGGCGCTCGCCGGCGCCGCCCCGAGCCTCGGGCTGCTGATCGCCGGCCGGGCCCTCCAGGGTGCGTTCGCAGCGGTCCTCGCGCCCACGGCGCTCTCGCTGATCGCCGTTACCTTCACGGACGGCAAGGAGCGCGCCAAGGCCTTCGGCGTCTACGGCGCGGTCGCGTCGTCCGGCGCGGCGGTCGGTCTCCTGGTCGGGGGAGCGATGACCGAGTACGCCGGCTGGCGCTGGTGCCTGTACATCAACGTCGCGATCGCGTTCGCCGCGTTCGCCGTCGGCAGCCGGGTGCTGCCGAAGGGCGACGGCCAGCAGGGCGGCGGGATCGACGTGCTGTCCGGTGCGCTGGTCACCGGCGGCCTCGCGGCGATCGTGTTCGGCTGCGCCCAGGCCGCGGACGGCTGGGCGTCGATCTCGGTCGTCCTGCCGATCGTCGGAGGTCTTGCCGGCGTGGCGGCCTTCCTGGCGCGCCAGGCCCGGATGGCCCAGCCGCTGCTGCCGCTGTTCATCCTCACCGACCGCGCCCGGATCGGCGCCTACCTGTCGGTCGCCTGCGCGGTCGTCGGGTCGTTCGGGATGTTCCTGATGCTGACCTACCACTTCCAGGCGGTCCTCGGCTGGAGCCCGGTGCGGACCGGTCTGGCGTTCCTGCCCCTGTCCGTGGCGGTGTCGGTCGGATCCTTCGGGTTGGGCAGCCGGTTGCTGCCGAAGGTCGCGCCGCGCACGCTGGTCGTGCCCGGCCTGCTCGTCGCCGCGACCGGCCTGTTCCTGCTGTCCGGTCTCAGCCCGGAGAGCAGCTACCTCGCCAGGATCCTGCCGGCAGAGGTGCTGCTCGGCATCGGCATGGGCTGCGTCTTCACGCCCGCCATCAGCGTCGCGACCAGCGCCATCGACATGCGGTACGCGGGCGTCGCGGCGGCCACCGCGAACACCTTCATGCAGGTCGGCGGCTCGGTCGGCACGGCGGTGCTGAACAGCGTCGCGGTCTCGGTCACCGCGTCGGCCGGGGTGGGTGCCGCGGCCGTCGTCGAGGGTTTCGCGACCGCCACCACCTGCGCCGCCGTCCTGCTGGTGGCTGCGGCGACCGCCGCCGCCGCCCTGATCACCAAGGGAGAATGAGCACCATGAGCGTCACCCTGAACCACACGATCGTCCGGTCCACGGACAAGCACGCCTCGGCGCAGTTCCTGGTCGACATCCTGGGCCTGCCCGAGCCGGCCACCTACGGCCCGTTCGTGGTCGTCGAGGTCGCCAACGGCGTCTCGCTCGACTACGCCGACGACCACGGCCGCGTGCACCCGCAGCACTACGCGTTCATGGTCTCCGACGACGAGTTCGACGCCATCCACGCGCGGATCGTCGCGCGCGGCCTGCCCTACTGGGCTGACCCGTTCCACCGGATCCCGAACGAGGTCAACACGAACGACGGGGGTCGCGGCCTCTACTGGGACGACCCGGACGGCCACAACCTGGAGATCATCACGGTGCCCTACGGAGGGTGATCGTTTTTGTCGGTGACGGGGCGGCTGGGACACTGGGGAGATGCCCGTGACCCAGCCGCTGCGCCTCGGTGACCTCCAGGTCCCCGTGCCGGTCGTGCTCGCGCCGATGGCGGGCGTCACGAACGTCGCGTTCCGCCAGCTGTGCGCGGAGCACGGCGGGGGTGCCGGGCCCCGGGCGGCTGATTCAGGACCGGCTGGACTCTACGTCTGCGAGATGATCACGTCGCGCGGCATCGTGGAGGGCGACCGCACGAGCCTGTCGATGCTGACGTTCGCCGACGACGAGTCCGTGCGCTCGGTGCAGCTGTACGGCATCGACCCCGTCTACATCGGCAAGGCGGTCGAGATCCTCTGTGCCGACCACGGCGTCGCGCACGTCGACCTGAACTTCGGCTGCCCGGTCCCCAAGGTCACGCGCAAGGGCGGAGGAGCGGCGCTGCCGTGGAAGGCCACCCTGCTCGGCGAGATCCTCACCGCCGCGGTGGAGGCGGCCGAGCCCTACGGCGTGCCGGTGACGATGAAGACCCGGAAAGGCATCGACGACGACCACCTCACCTACCTCGACGCCGGCCACATCGCGGAGGACGCCGGCTGCGCGGCGATCGCGCTGCACGGCCGGACCGCGGCCCAGCACTACTCCGGCTCCGCCGACTGGTCCGCGATCGGCGAGCTCAAGGCCGCCGTCGGTATCCCCGTGCTCGGCAACGGCGACATCTGGGAGGCCGCCGACGCGATCCGCATGGTCGAGGAGACCGGCTGCGACGGCGTCGTCGTCGGCCGCGGCTGCCTCGGGCGCCCCTGGCTCTTCCGCGACCTCGCGGAGTCCTTTCGACAGGCTCAAGGATCGGTCCTTGAGCCTGTCGAAAGGACTCTTCCCACGCTGGGTGAGGTCTCGACGATCATGCGACGGCACGCTGTCCTCCTCGGCGACTGGCTGGGCGAGGAGCGCGGTTGCGTCGAGTTCCGCAAGCACGTCGCCTGGTACCTCAAGGGGTTCCGCGCCGGCCCGTCCGTGCGCTCGCGCCTGGGCACGGTCTCGTCCTACGCCGCCCTCGACGCGTTGCTCGACGAGCTCGACCCGAGCGAGCCGTACCCGGTCGACCAGCTCGGCACCCCGCGCGGACGGCAGGGCTCACCGCGCAAGGTCGTGCTGCCCGACGGGTGGCTCGGGTCCCGCGAGCTGGCCGCGCCGCTCTCCGCCGACGCCGAGGACGCCACCAGCGGCGGTTAGCCCGCCTCCAGGTGCTCCTTCACCCGGGCGACGCTCGTGGCCACGTTGTCCTGCAGCGCGGCAAGGCGGTCGCTGTCGCCCATCACGAGCAGCTCGTACCCGACGAGGAGCACCGGCATGTCCTTCGCGAGCTCGACCGTCTCGGTGAGCCGCGTCGCGCCCGGGGCGGCACCAGGCTCGACCTGCCAGGTCCACCGGGTGAGGCTACCGGCGGTCACCGGGGTGAACGACAGCATCCGCCCCGGCTCGTAGGCGTCGACGTGACAGGTGGTCGCCCAGACGGCGGCGCGCTTCCGGTTCCACCCCCGGAACCGGGCCCCGACTACGGGGGCCGTCGCGCCGCGGAGCCAGCTCACGCGGAACGTCTCGGGACTCAGCTCGGGATATCGCAGCGGATCGCCCACCAGCGCCCACACGTCCTCCGGCGGACGGTCGACCTCGATGCTGCTCGTCGCGGTGTCGCCCTTGCGGAGCCTGCGGACCATGCGCGTCAGTGTGGCAGGCGGGCCCGGCGGGCGTGCTCGAGCTGGGCGAAGGCCAGCTCCCGGGCCCGGGGCGCGTCCAGGTGCGGGCCGTCGGCATCGACCGGCCCCTTGGGCGTGTGCACCTCGATCGTCGCCACCCCGAGCCGGCGCTGCAGGGGACCTTGCCGCAGCTCCACCGACTGCGTGCGGGCGTGCGGGACGACGTCGGTGGTCCGGGTCAGCCAGCCGGACCGGGCCACGAACGCGACGCCGTCGGCGGTCACCCAGCGGTAGCGCCAGCCGATCGGCGCGAACGGCCAGGAGCGGCGCGGCACCCGCACCGGGTCGTCGGCGTCCGCCCGTGCCCCGGGCACCATCTCCTCGAGCACCGCCGCGGCGAGCGCAGGGTCCGCGATGGGCAGCAGCGTGGAGCTGATGTCGGAGGAGTCGTCGCCGTCGTGAGCGGCCTGGCCGGCGACGTCGACCTCGAGCCGCTGCCATCCCAGCCGGCGCCAGACGTACGGCTCCTCGATCGCGACGCCCTGGACGCGGGCGAACGGGATGCTCTGCGACGTCCGGGAGAGCAGACCGCGCTCGATCCGGAAGCCGGTGGCGCTGCGGTACAGCGTGAAGTCCCACTGCTGCAGGACCCGTCGCCCGACGATCTGCACCACCCAGGTGCCCAGCGGCACGAGACCGCCGAGGAACGCGAGCACCTGCCCGAACCACACGGCAGCCACCGCGGCCGCGATCGTGCCGAGCACGGCGGCGAGGAAGTCGAGGGAGAGCAGGGTGCCGATGACGACACGTTCGGGCGAGACGTGCGCGATGACGTCGAGCTCCTCCTGCTCGTGGTGGTCGTCGGTCACCTCCCGGCCCTGCGCTCGGGCGAGCAGGATGCCGCGCAGCCGGCGGGCGTCGTCGAGCGACACGAAGCGCAGCGACGTCCGGGCGTTCTTGCCGCCCGCCATCTCGATGCGCAGCTCGGCCAGGCCGAGCACCCGGGCCAGGAACGGCTCCGCCACGTCGACGCTCTGGATCCGCTCGTACGGGATGCGGCGCGACGACTTCTGCAGCACGCCACTGCTGATCCGCAGCTCGGTTCCGTCGATGACGTAGCGCGTGAAGTACCAGGTGAGAAAGCCGAACCCGACGCCGATGAGCAGGCCTCCACCCACCGCGGCCACGAGGCTCAGCCAGATCGGCAGCTCGCCCCAGCCGTCGCCACTGACCAGCTGACCCACCAGACCGGCCACGGCCGCGCCGGCCCACAGCGTGCCCTGGACCAGACCGGTCAGCGGATGGGTGCGTGAGCCCTGGGACTCCTGCCCCGCGTCAGAGTCCGGCGCCATGGCTCTCGCCGAGCTCGGTGAGGCGGTTGCGCAGGCGGCGGGCCTCCTCGGCCGGGAGCCCGGGGATGTCGGCGGCGGTCTCCGTGCTCGCGGTGTGCAGGGTGACGGTGGCGATGCCGAACCGGCGGTCGACCGGTCCGGCCTGCACGTCGACGAACTGCATCCGGCCGTACGGCACGGCCACGAGGCGGCGGAACAGCACGCCGCCGGTGACCAGGAGGTCGTCCTCCTGCTCGGCGTAGCCCCAGCTGGCCGTGTTCCGAGCGGCCCAGCGCCACGTCCACGCCGCGGCCCCGAGCGCGACGACCGCGAGCGCGAGCAGGACGACCGGCCAGGGTCCGTCGGCCCACAGCAAGGCGGCCCCGACCAGCGCGATCGCGACGACGACGAGGGGCGGCACGAGGAGGATGCGGCGCACCGTTGTGAGCGCCGGCGACACCCTCGTCCAGGTGGTTCCCGGTGGGTCGAACAGGGCGTCGCTCACGCTGCCGACCCTACCCAGGGCAGGTTGACCCGGCTCGGCTCACGGTGGGACACTAAGAGACGCAGTCGTCGACTGCACACCCCTCATCGCCAGTGCCAGTTCTGGGAGGAACTCCATGGCCAAGGCTCTCCTCGGTTATGTCGGCGGTCCCACCACCGACCAGCTCCGTGAGACGGCCCGTCTACGTCAGCGCATCACCGACCTCGAGTCGGAGGTGCTGCGCCTGAAGATCGAGAACGAGGGTCTGCTGAAGACCCTCAGCGAGCGCGTCGACCACGTCACGGCCGGCGACCTCCTCGAGCCCCTCGCGCACTGACCTGACGCGCCCCCCGGACCGACGAGGTCGGTCCGTCGATTCGCCGACCCTGTCCTCTAGGGTGGTTTCAGGCTTCCCCGCCGCCCGTCACGAGGAGAGCATCCGGTGTACCTGAAGAGCCTCACGCTCCGTGGGTTCAAGTCCTTCGCCTCCTCCACCACGCTCCAGCTGGAGCCGGGCATCACGTGCGTCGTCGGCCCCAACGGCTCCGGCAAGTCGAACGTCGTCGACGCGCTGTCCTGGGTCATGGGCGAGCAGGGTGCCAAGACGCTGCGCGGCGGCAAGATGGAGGACGTCATCTTCGCCGGCACCGCCGGCCGTCCGCCGCTCGGACGTGCCGAGGTCGTGCTCACGATCGACAACACCGACGGCGCCCTGCCGATCGAGTACTCCGAGGTCACCATCTCGCGGACCATGTTCCGCAACGGCGGCTCCGAGTACGCCATCAACGGCAGCACCTGCCGCTTGCTCGACGTCCAGGAGCTCCTGAGCGACTCCGGCATCGGCCGCGAGATGCACGTGATCGTCGGCCAGGGCCAGCTCGACTCGGTGCTCCGGGCCACGCCCGAGGAGCGCCGCGGCTTCATCGAGGAGGCCGCGGGCGTCCTCAAGCACCGCAAGCGCAAGGAGAAGGCGCTCCGCAAGCTCGATGCCACGCAGGGCAACCTCACGCGCCTGCAGGACGTCCTCAACGAGCTGCGTCGCCAGCTCAAGCCGCTGGGCCGCCAGGCCGAGGTCGCTCGTCGCGCCGCCGTGATCCAGGCCGACGCCCGCGACGCCCGTGCCCGCCTCCTGGCCGACGACGTCGTCGCCGCCACGAAGGTCATCGAGGAGGAGCTCGCCGACGAGACGGCGCTGAAGGAGCGTCGCGCCGCCGTCGAGGCCGCCATCGCCGAGGCGCGCGCGACCGAGACCGAGCTGGAGGACCACCTCCGCAGCGACTCCCCGCGGCTCTCCGCCGCTCAGGAGACCTGGTACTCGTTGTCCGGCCTGCGCGAGCGCCTGCGCGGCACGGCCGGACTCGCCACCGAGCGCGTCCGCCTCGCCGCCGTCGAGGCCGAGGACCGCCGGCACGGCCGCGACCCCGAGGAGCTCGAGGCCGAGGCCGGACGCGTCCGGGAGCAGCACGAGCGCATGGCCGCCGCCGTCACCGAGGCCACCACGGCGCTCGAGCAGGCCGTCGTCCGCCGCGACGAGGCCGAGGCCGCCCACGCCACCGAGGAGCGCCGGGTCGCCGGCCTCCTCCGTGCCGCCGCCGACCAGCGTGAGGGGCTCGCCCGTCTGCACGGGCAGGTCAACGCGCTGAAGTCGCGCGCGTCCGCCGCCGACGACGAGATCGGCCGACTCACCGCGGCCCGCGACGAGGCCGAGCGCCGCGCCACGGAAGCCCAACGCGCGTTCACCGCGCAGGAGACCGAGATCGCCGGCCTGAACGCGGGGGAGTCCGGCCTGGACGCCGACCTCGAGTCGGCGGAAGCCGCCCTCGCCGGAGTCGTCGAGCGGCTGAGCGCCCTCGCTGCACGGGCGCAGGACGCCGAACGCCGGCACGCCGCCCTCACGGCCCGCAAGGAGGCGCTCGAGCTCGGGCTGTCCCGCAAGGACGGCGCCGGCGCGCTGCTCGCCGCCACCGACCAGGTCAGCGGACTGCTCGGCTCCGTCGCCGCCCTGCTCACCGTTCGGTCTGGCTTCGAGTCCGCGGTCGCGTCCGCGCTCGGCTCGGCGGCCGACGCCGTGGCCGTCGACCGTCTCGACACCGCCGTCGCCGCGCTCGAGAAGCTGAAGTCCGAGGACCTCGGTCGCGCCGGCATGCTGCTCGGCTCCGCGGGCGACGCCGTCGACGACACCGCCTGGCCCGGACTCCCTGACGGCGCCACCTACGCCGTCGACGTGATCGACGGTCCCGAGTCCCTCACCGGAGCGCTGCGTCGTCTGCTGTTCAAGGTCGCCGTCGTCGACGACCTCTCACAGGCCCGGGCGCTCGTCGCCCAGGCGCCCGACGTCACGGCCGTGACCCTCGAGGGCGACCTGCTGGGCGCGTACTTCGCGTCCGGCGGCTCGTCGAGCGCCCCGAGCCTCATCGAGGTCAAGGCCGCCATCGAGGAGGCCGAGTCCGACCTCGCGTCCGCCTCCCACGTCATCGAGACCGTGCGGTTCGAGCAGCAGGCCGCCGAGGCCGAGCGCGCCGAGCTGCAGGAGCGAGTCGACGCCGCGCTCGCCCGTCTGCACGAGTCCGACGCCGAGATGGCTGCGGTCGCCGAGCAGCTCGGACACCTCGGGTCCACGGCACGCGCCGCCCGCGGTGAGGCGGAGCGTCTCGCCGCCGCCATCACCGAGGCCGAGACCGCCCACGAGCGCGACCTCGCCGGCCTCGCCGAGCTCGAGGAGCGGCTCGCCCAGGCCGAGAACGCCCCCGAGGAGGAGCCCGACACCACCGAGCTCGAACGGCTCGCCGAGGAGGCGTCGGCCGCTCGCCGCCAGGAGACCGACGCCCGGCTCGCCCTGCGCACCAACGAGGAGCGCGCCCGCGCGCTCGACGGCCAGGTGACTGCCCTGCTCGAGGCGGCCGCCACCGAGCGCGAGGAGCGGATCCGCGCCCGCGAGCGTCGCGAGCGCCAGCTCCGCGAGGCCGAGGCGGCCCGCGCGGTCATCGCCGTCGGTGACGCCGTGATGGCGCGGCTCGAGACGTCCATCGAGCTCGCCTCCCGTCGCCGCACCGAGATCGAGGAGTCCCGGTCCGGTCGTGAGGAGGCGCTGCGCGAGACGCGCGCCCGCCTTCGTGACCTCGGCACCGAGCTCGACGGACTCACCGACTCGGTGCACAAGGACGAGATGGCGCGCGCTGAGCTGCGGCTCCGCCTGGAGTCGCTCGAGGCGAAGGCCCTGGAGGAGCTCGGGCTCGAGGTCGAGACCCTCGTCGCCGAGTTCGGCCCGGACCAGCTCGTGCCGCCCGTCGAGCTGCTCGACGACGACGGCCAGCCCGTGGATGCCCCGAGCGATCCGGTGCCCTACGTGCGCGAGGAGCAGGTCAAGCGTCTCCGCACCGCCGAGCGGTCGCTGGCCATGCTCGGCAAGGTCAACCCGCTCGCGCTGGAGGAGTTCAGCGCGCTCGAGGAGCGGCACCAGTTCCTCTCCGAGCAGCTCGACGACCTCCGCAAGACCCGCCAGGACCTCCTCGACATCGTCGAGGACGTCGACGCCAAGGTCGAGCAGGTCTTCACCGAGGCCTGGAACGACGTCGAGGCCGAGTTCGCGGACGTCTTCTCGCGGCTGTTCCCCGGTGGCGAGGGCCGTCTCGTGCTCACCGACCCGCAGGACATGCTCACCACGGGCATCGACGTCGAGGCCCGCCCACCCGGCAAGAAGGTCAAGCGGCTCTCGCTGCTCTCCGGCGGCGAGCGCTCTCTGGTGGCCGTCGCGTTCCTGGTGGCGCTGTTCAAGGCCCGGCCGAGCCCGTTCTACATCCTCGACGAGGTCGAGGCCGCCCTCGACGACACCAACCTGGGCCGCCTCCTGGAGATCTACGAGGAGCTCCGCGACAACTCCCAGCTCGTCGTCATCACGCACCAGAAGCGCACGATGGAGGTCGCCGACGCGCTGTACGGCGTCTCCATGCGCGGCGACGGCGTCTCGGCCGTCATCAGCCAGCGACTGCGCGAGGAAGAGAGCGCGTGACTGCTCTCTTCTCCTACCCCGCGCGGTACACGATCACCACGCGCTGGGAGGACGAGGACGTCTACGGCCACGTCAACAACGTCGTCTACTACTCGTTCTTCGACACCGCGGTGAACGGCTACCTGATCGAGGCCACCGGCACCGACATCCGGAAGCTCGACGCGTACGGGATCGTCGCCGAGACGGGCTGCGTGTTCCACCGCGAGCTCCGGTTCCCGGGGGAGGTGCACGCCGGCCTGCGCGTGGAGAAGCTGGGCACGTCGAGCGTGGTCTACGAGATCGGCCTGTTCCAGGGCGACGAGGACGAGCCCGCGGCCACCGGCCGCTTCGTGCACGTCTACGTCAGCGGCGCCGACCGCACGGTGACACCCGTGCCGGACGTCATCCGTGAGGTCCTGACCCCGCTCACCTAGGGTTGACGCGTGACTCTGCTGCTCATCGCCATCGTCGTCGCCGTCGTCATCCTGGGGGCGGGCATCGCGCTCGTCGTCGGCCGTCGTGGGGGCGGCACGATGCCGTCGCCCGCCGACCTCGACCGCATCACCGAGGAGGTCATCGACCACCCGGAGCACCCGGAGCCGCACCTCGAGGACGAGGACGAACCGGCGTCACCCGGCGCGTCCACCGCCACGCTCGAGCGTCCCGAGGCGCCGCAGGGCCGGCTGGTCCGCCTGCGCGCCAGGCTCGCCCGCTCGCAGGGGTCGCTCGGCAAGGGCCTGCTGGCCGTGCTCGGCCGGGCCGACCTGGACGACGCCGCGTGGGAGGAGCTCGAGGACACGCTGCTCGCCGCCGACGTCGGCGTCGGCCCCACCGCGGAGCTCGTCGAGGCGCTGCGCACGCGGGTCCGCGTGGAAGGCATCAACGAGCCCGAGCGAGCCAGGGCCGCGCTCCGCGAGGAGCTCATCCGTCTCGTCGACCCCGAGCTGGACCGATCGCTCTCGGCTGACGGCGCCGACGGCAAGCCGGGCGTCGTCCTGGTCGTGGGCGTGAACGGCACCGGCAAGACCACCACCGTCGGACGGCTCGCGCGCGTGCTCGTGGCCGAGGACAAGCGCGTCGTCCTGGGCGCCGCCGACACGTTCCGTGCCGCGGCCGCCGACCAGCTGCAGACCTGGGGGGAGCGGGTGGGCGTCGACACGGTCCGCGGTCCCGAGGGCGGCGACCCGGCGAGCGTCGGGTTCGAGGCCGTCCAGCGCGGCATCGCCGACGGCGCCGACGTCGTGCTCGTCGACACCGCCGGCCGCCTGCACACCAAGGCCGGCCTGATGGACGAGCTCGGCAAGGTGAAGCGTGTCGTGGAGAAGCAGGCCGAGGTCACCGAGGTGCTGCTCGTCATCGACGCCACCACGGGCCAGAACGGCCTCACCCAGGCGCGCGTGTTCGGTGAGGTCGTCGACGTCACCGGCATCGTGCTCACCAAGCTCGACGGCACGGCCAAGGGCGGCATCGTCGTCGCCGTGCAGCGCGAGCTCGGCGTCCCGGTGAAGTTCGTCGGCCTCGGCGAGGGAGCGGACGACCTCGCGCCGTTCGACGCCGCCGAGTTCGTCGACGCCCTGCTGGCCTGATCGGCACGTCACACAGACGTAACACGCAGCCGGAACTCGACAACCGGCCGTAACACGCGACGCGTGCCGTCGAAATCTGCGCCTCCTACTGTGCGGAACGCCAAGACGGCGACCAGCCCGAGACGGGACCCCCCGGTCGCTCGTGAACCGCAATGATCTGGAGGCCCGATGGACGGCTATTACGCCTGGATGCTCGTGGCGACAGCCCTGGTCCTGATGATGACCACGCCGGCACTCGCCCTGTTCTACGGCGGCATGTCTCGCTCGAAGTCCGTGCTCAACATGATGATGATGTCGTACGTCGCCATGGGCGTCGTCGGCATCGTCTACGTGCTCTGGGGATGGTCGGAGTCGTTCAGCTCCAAGGAGCTGGCCGGTGGACTGTTCGCCAACCCCTTCGACCTGTTCGGACTGGACGGTGTGGGGTGGGACTCCTACATCGCCGTGTGCTTCCAGATGACGTTCGCCGTGATCACGGCGGCACTCATCTCCGGCGCCATCGCCGACCGCGTCAAGCTGTCGTCCTGGGTCGTCTTCCTGCCGATCTGGGTGACGCTCTGCTACTTCCCGCTCGCGCACATGGTCTGGGGTGGCGGCTTCATCTCCGAGCACTGGGCTCCGCAGGACTACGCGGGCGGCACGGTCGTGCACATCAACGCCGGTGTGGCCGGCGGCGTGCTCGCGCTGATCATCGGCTCGCGCCTCGGCTTCGGCAAGGACCCGATGCGCCCGCACAACCTGACGCTCACGATGATGGGCGCCGGCCTGCTGTGGTTCGGCTGGTACGGCTTCAACGTCGGCTCGATCGTCTTCGTCGAGGGTGACGGCGGCAAGAAGGACATCGCCCAGTTCATGACGGAGACGGGCGTGACGTTCCTGAACACCACGGTCGCCACCATGGCCGCGATGCTGGCCTGGCTGCTCGTGGAGCGGCTGCTGCACGGCAAGGCGAGCGCCCTCGGCGCGGCGTCGGGCATCGTGTCCGGCCTCGTCGCGATCACGCCGTCCTGTGGAGCGGTCAACACCGTCGGCGCCATCGCGATCGGCGCCATCGCCGGTGCGGGCTGCGCCTACGCGGTCGGCCTGAAGTACAAGCTCGGCCTCGACGACTCGCTCGACGTCGTGGGTGTCCACCTCGTCGGCGGCATCCTCGGCACCGTCCTGATCGGCCTGTTCTCCACCGCGAAGGCGCCGGGCGGCATCGACGGCCTCTTCTACGGCGGCGGCTGGTCCTCGCTGGGTGACCAGGCGGCGGCCGCGGGCTTCGCGATCCTCTGGACCGGCGTGCTGACGACGATCATCGCCCTCGCCATCAAGTACACGATCGGCTGGCGGGTCAGCGAGGAAGACGAGGTCGAGAGCATCGACTTCGCCGAGCACGGTGAGTCCGCCTACGACCTGGCCGGCTCGTCCGGCTCCCACCTCTGAGGAACGGAGTACAGATGAAGCTCGTCACAGCGGTCATCAAGCCGCACAAGTGGGAAGAGGTCCGCGAGGCCCTCGCCGCGGCCGGCGTGGCCGGCATGACGGTCACCGAGGCCAGCGGGTACGGCCAGCAGAAGGGCCACACCGAGGTCTACCGCGGCGCCGAGTACGACGTGTCGCTGGTGCCGAAGATCCGCCTGGAGGTCGTCGTCGACGACGCCGACGTGGACAGCGTGGTCTCCACGATCACCGGCGCCGCGCAGACCGGGAAGATCGGCGACGGCAAGGTGTGGGTCGTGCCGGTGGAGTCCGTGGTGCGGGTCCGTACCGGGGAGACCGACGAAGCCGCACTGTAAGAAAAGCCTGCGTCCGGGCACCACCTCGCATTCGGCGACGGTAGTGTCCGGGCGCAGCGCTGTGCGCACGCACGATCGGAGACCCACATGGACACCGGCGACACCGCCTGGATGCTGGCCTCGACGGCCCTCGTCCTGCTCATGGCCCCCGGGCTGGCGTTCTTCTACGGCGGCATGGTCCGCGCGAAGAGCGTCCTCAACATGATGATGATGACGTTCTACGCGCTGGCGGTCGCGCCCATCGTGTGGTTCCTCTGGGGCTACAGCGGCGCGTTCGGCGACTCCGTCGGCGGCCTCTTCGGCGGCGGCGACTTCCTCGGTCTCAAGAACATCGGCACCGACACGCTCACCGGCACGTTCCCGACGTACATCTTCGTGATCTTCCAGATGCTGTTCGGCGTCATCACGGTCGCGCTGATCAGCGGCGCGGTGGCCGACCGGGCCAAGTTCGTCGCCTGGGCGGTCTTCGTGCCGGTCTGGCTGACGATCGTCTACGTGCCGGTCGCGCACTGGGTCTTCGCGTTCGACGGCGACGGCATCCGCGGCGGCTGGATCGCCAACGACCTCAAGGCGTTCGACTTCGCCGGCGGCACGGCGGTCGAGGTCAACTCCGGCATGTCCGCACTGGCGCTGGCGATCGTGGTGGGCCGGCGCGTCGGCTGGAAGCGCGACCCGTTCCGGCCGCACAGCCTGCCGGCGGTCCTCCTCGGCGCCGGGCTGCTGTGGTTCGGCTGGTACGGGTTCAACGCCGGGTCGGCGCTCGGGGCGAACGGCACCGCTGCCCTCGCCCTGATCAACACGACCGGCACCGCCACGGCCGCGGTGCTCGGCTGGCTCGCGGTGGAGGTCGTGCGCGACCGCCGCGCCACCAGCTTCGGTGCGGCGTCCGGTGCGGTCGCGGGTCTCGTGGCGGCCACCCCGTCGTGCGGCAGCGTCTCGCCGCTCGGCTCCCTGGTCATCGGCCTCGCCGCGGGCGCCGTGTGCGCCTGCGCGGTCGGCCTGAAGTACCGCTTCGACTACGACGACTCGCTCGACGTCGTGGGCGTCCACTTCGTCGGCGGCGTCGTGGGCACGATCCTGATCGGCCTGCTGGCCAGCGACGCCGCGGTGAAGAACCTCGGCTTCGGGTCGTCGGGCCTCTTCTACGGCGGTGGGCTCGACCAGCTCGGACGGCAGGTCGTGGCGGTGGTCGCGGTCGGCGCGTACGCGTTCGTGGTCACGTGGATCATCGGTACCGTGATCGACAAGGCGATCGGGTTCCGCATCGACGAAGAGATCGAGGTCGCCGGCATCGACCAGGCCGAGCACCTCGAGACGGCGTACGACAACATCGGCGGCGGGTCCGCCCTTTCACGGGAGGCATGACATGAAGCTCGTGACCGCGGTCATCAAGCCGCACAAGTGGGAGGACGTCCGCGAGGCGCTCGCCGGGGCCGGCATCGCCGGCATGACCGTCACCGAGGCCAGCGGCCACGGCCAGCAGAAGGGCCACACCGAGGTCTACCGCGGCGCCGAGTACGAGGTGACGCTGGTGCCCAAGATCCGCTGCGAGGTCGTGGTCGACGACGCCGACGCCGACACGGTGGTCTCGGCCATCGCGTCCGCCGCGCGCACCGGCAAGATCGGCGACGGCAAGGTCTGGGTCGTCCCCGTCGAGTCGGTCGTGCGCGTCCGCACCGGCGAGACCGACGAAGCTGCCCTCTAGGACGAAGTGGACCCCTCCGGCGACGCGTTCGGCGACCGGCGCCGCGCGCGAGCGCTCGAGGCGGACCGGCTGCTGCGTGGGCTGTTCGCCGGCGCCGTCGGGTCGGCCGACGACCCGCGGCAGGGACAGGGCGTCGCCCTGGTCGCCGTCGGCGGGTACGGGCGGTCCGAGCTGTCGCCGGCGAGCGACCTCGACGTGGTCCTGCTGCACGACCCGTCGGTGGGCGAGGAGCGGATCCGCGAGATCGCCGAGGCCATCTGGTACCCGCTGTGGGACCAGGGGGTCGCGCTCGACCACTCGGTGCGCAACACGGTGCAGATGCGTGAGGCGGCCCTGGAGGACCACCGCGCCGCGATGGGCATGCTCGACGCCCGTCCGGTGGCCGGCGACTCCGGGCTGGTGCTCGCCTTGCGGTCCGAGGTGCTGACCGACTGGCGGCGGGACGCCCGGAAGCGGCTGGTCGAGGTGCGGGAGGCCCGGGAGGCGCGGATCGAGCGATCGGGCTGGCTCGCGCACGCCGCCGTGCCCGACCTCAAGGAGTCCGGCGGCGGGCTCCGCGACGGTGTCGTGCTGCGGGCGATGGTCGCCACCTGGCTCGTCGACGTGCCGCGGGGCGAGGCTGAGGCGCTGCGATCCGCGCTCCTCGACGTCCGCGACGCCCTGCACGAGACGTCCGGCCGTCGGATGGAGAAGCTCGACGGCGAGCACCTCGTCGACGTCGCGCGGCTGCTGGACCGGGACACCCACGAGCTGGAGCACCACACCCGGAACATCGGCCGGCGGGTCGCGCACCTGTCGTCGCTGGCGTGGCGGCGGGTCGACGACGTCCTGGAGACGCGGCCGACCGCGATCACGTCCACCGGCCCGGTCGTCGCCCCGCTCGACGACGGCGTCGGCCGCCTCGACGACGAGGTCATCGTGCTGCAGGGCGTCGACCCGGCCGAGGATCCGGAGATCGCGCTGCGTGCCGCGGCCGCGGCCGCCCGGCACGGGCTGCCGATCGGATCGAGCACGGCGCAGCACCTGGCGCGCACGCTCGGCGACATCCCGGAGCCCTGGCCGGCGAGCGCCCAGCGCGCCCTGGTCGACCTGCTCACCGCCGGCCCGGGCCTCGTCGCGGTGTGGGACGAGCTCGACTACGCCGGCGTCACCGACCGGTGGGTGCCCGAGTGGGCGGACATCCGGCTGCGTGGCTCGTCGTCGCCCGTGCACCGCTACACGGTCGACCGGCACAGCGTCGAGACCTGCGTCCTGGCCGCCGAGGTGGCGCGCGACGTCGACCGTCCGGACCTCCTCGCCGTGGCGGCCCTCCTGCACGACATCGGCAAGGGCCGCGACGGCGACCACAGCGAGGTGGGGGAGTCGATGGCCGAGGAGATCGCGCTGCGCTGGGGCTTCTCCGCGGCCGACGCGCGCGTGGTCGCCCGCCTGGTGCGGTGGCACCTGCTGCTCCCGAACATCGCAACACGGCGCGACATCGAGGACCCGTCCACCGCCGTCAACGTCGCGGAGTACGTCGAGAGCGAGTCGTTCCTGGACCTGCTCGCCGCGCTCACGCAGGCCGACGCCCGAGCCACCAGTGCGTCGGCGTGGTCGTCGTGGCGACGCGGCCTGGTGCACGGCCTGGTGGCCAAGGTGCGCGCGAGCCTCGACGGCACCACCTCCGCGGACGCCGAGGCCTACGAGGGCTGGCCGGCCCACGTGCCGATCCCGGACTGGGGCTCGCAGAGCCTCACCGACCTGTCGCTGGAGGTGGAGAACCACCGCGGGGGCTCGCTGCTGACCTTCGTGACGCTCGACCGCCCCGGCCTGATGGAGTCGATCGCCGGCGGCCTCGCCGTGCTCGGGCTGGAGATCCGGTCCGCCCGCACCGTCACGATCGGCGACGCGGCGGCGTCGATGTGGGAGGTCACCCGGGCCGACGTCGACGTGACCAAGGTGCGCGAGCGGCTGAAGCCGATCCTGGCCGGGGAGGTCGACCTGGCCGCCCGTCTCGCCCTCAGCCCGTCGCCCGACGCCGTGCCCCCGCGGGTGACCCTGCTGCACCAGCGCTCGGAGACCGCGACGCTCGTCGAGGTGCGCGCCCAGGACCGGCGCGGCCTGGTCTGGACGGTCTGCCGCGCCATCCGGGAGCTCGGCCACTCGATCCGCTCGGCCCACCTGTCCACGTACGGCGCCGAGGCCCGCGACGTGTTCTACGTCGTCGACGCCGACGCCCGCCCGCTGGACGAGACCGCGGCGGAGCAGCTCCGGGCCGCCGTCGCCGCTGCGCTCACCTAGTGGGACGTTAGGCTTGGGAGGTCGCCCTTCCAGCCATCTGAGGATCCCGCCAGCCCATGTTCGACACCCTGCAAGACCGCCTGCAGTCCGCGTTCAAGAACCTGCGCGGCAAGGGCCGGCTCTCCGAGGCCGACATCGACGCCACCGCGCGCGAGATCCGCGTCGCCCTGCTCGACGCCGACGTTGCGGTGCCCGTCGTCCGCGACTTCATCGCGCGGATCAAGGAGCGGGCCACAGGATCCGAGGTCAGCGGCGCCCTCAACCCGGCTCAGCAGGTCATCAAGATCGTCAACGAGGAGCTCGTCGGCATCCTCGGCGGCGAGACCCGGCGCATCCGGTTCGCCAAGAACCCGCCCACCGTCATCATGCTGGCCGGACTCCAGGGCGCTGGTAAGACGACGCTCGCCGGCAAGCTCGGCCGCTGGCTGAAGGAGCAGGGCAAGAGCCCGATGCTCGTCGCCGCGGACCTCCAGCGCCCCAACGCCGTCACGCAGCTGCAGGTCGTCGGCGAGCAGGCAGGCGTCACCGTCTTCGCCCCCGAGGCCGGTAACGGTGTGGGCGACCCCGTGAAGGTCGCGCGCGACGCGATCAGCGAGGCCACCCGCACGCTGCACGACGTCGTCGTCGTCGACACCGCCGGCCGCCTCGGCATCGACGCCGAGCTGATGAAGCAGGCCTCCGACATCCGCGACGCCGTCCAGCCCGACGAGGTGCTGTTCGTCATCGACGCGATGATCGGCCAGGACGCCGTGCAGACCGCCGAGGCGTTCCTCGAGGGCGTCGACTTCACCGGCGTCGTGCTGTCGAAGCTCGACGGCGACGCCCGCGGCGGTGCCGCGCTGTCGGTCCGCTCGGTCACCGGCCGGCCGATCATGTTCGCCTCCACGGGCGAGAAGCTCACCGACTTCGACGTCTTCCACCCCGACCGCATGGCCTCGCGCATCCTCGACATGGGCGACGTCATGACGCTCATCGAGCAGGCCGAGAAGGCGTTCGACGCCGAGCAGGCCGCCGCAGACGCCGAGAAGATCATGGGCGGCTCGTTCACGCTCCAGGACTTCCTGAAGCAGATCGAGGCCATGTCGAAGATGGGCTCGATGACGAAGATCCTCGGCATGCTGCCGGGGATGGGCCAGATCAAGGACCAGCTGGCCGACTTCGACGACCGCGAGGTCGACAAGATCAAGGCGATCATCCTGTCGATGACCCCGGCCGAGCGCAACCAGCCCAAGATGATCGACGGCTCCCGTCGGGCTCGTATCGCCGCCGGCTCCGGCACGCAGGTCAGCGACGTCAACCAGCTCGTCGAGCGGTTCTTCGCCGCGCAGAAGATGATGCAGCAGATGGCCAAGGGCGGAGGCATGCCGGGCATGCCGAACCTGGGCGGGATGCCGGGCATGGGTCCGGGCAAGCGTGCCGGTGCCAAGCAGAAGCCGCAGCAGAAGAAGAAGGGCAAGCGCGGCTCGGGCAACCCGGCCAAGCGTGCCGCCGAGGAGAAGGCCGCCGCAGCGGGCAAGTCCGGGGGTGCCGGTGGCGCGAGCGCGTTCGGCTTCGATCAGGGCGACCAGGAGTTCGAGCTCCCCAAGGAGCTGCGCGACCTGATGTGACAGCCGAAGGTCGACCTCCCGGAGTAGACCTTCGACTGACGAAACCGTTGGAAAGCGCTTGTAACCTGCAACGGTGCTGATACCCCTGCTTCGCAGGTACCTGGCTCCCTACCGCGGTCCACTCCTCGTGGTCGTCGCGTTCCAGCTCGTCCAGACCATCGCGAGTCTCTACCTGCCAGGCCTGAACGCCGACATCATCGACCGGGGCATCGTCACCGGTGACATCGGCTACATCTGGAGCACCGGCGGGATGATGCTCGCGGTCACCGTGCTGCAGATGGCGTGCACGGTCGTGGCGGTCTATGTCGGCGCCCGCACGGCGATGGCGGTCGGCCGCGACCTGCGCGCCGGCGTCTTCTCGTCGGTCGAGGGCTTCGCCGCCCGCGAGATGGCCCAGTACGGCGCGCCCACGCTCATCACCCGCTGTACCAACGACGTCCAGCAGGTGCAGCTGTTCGTCTTCATGACCCTGACGATGCTCGTCGTCGCGCCGATCATGGGCGTCGGTGGCGTCATCATGGCGCTTCGCCAGGACGTCGAGCTCTCCGCCGTGCTCCTGCTCGTCATCCCGGCCCTGGTCATCTCGATCAGCCTGATCATCCGGCAGATGCGTCCGCTGTTCCGCGAGATGCAGGAGCGCATCGACGGCCTCAACGACGTCAGCCGCGAGCAGATCCAGGGCGTCCGCGTCATCCGCGCCTTCGTGAAGGAGCGGCACGAGGCCGAGCGGTTCGGCGAGGCCAACCGCGCCAACATGGACGTCTCGATCGCCGCCGGCCGGGTGATGTCGATGATGTTCCCCACCGTCATGGGGATCATGAACATCAGCGTCGTGCTCGCCACGTGGTTCGGCGGCTTCCGCATCGCGTCCGGCGACCTGCAGGTCGGCACCCTGACGGCGTTCCAGAACTACCTGGTGCAGATCCTGATGGCGGTCATGATGGCCACCTTCATGCTCATGCTGTGGCCGCGCGCCGAGGTGTCCGCCGAGCGCATCACCGAGGTGCTCGAGACCGAGCTCAGCGTCGTGGCTTCCGCGGACGCGGTGGACGTCCCGATCCGGCGCGGCGACGTCGACGTCGTCGGCGCCTCGTACGCCTATCCCGGGGCGGAGGAGCCCGTGCTCCACGGCATCGACCTCGTGGCGCGACCGGGGGAGACCACCGCCATCGTCGGCTCCACCGGCAGCGGCAAGTCGACGCTGCTCAACCTCGTGCCGCGACTCTTCGACGTGACGGAGGGTTCGGTGCGCGTCGACGGCACGGACGTCCGCTCGCTCGTCCCCGACCGGCTCTGGGAGTCCATCGGCCTGGTGCCGCAGAAGGCGTTCCTGTTCGCGGGCACCGTCGCCACGAACCTCCGGTACGGCCGCACCGACGCCACCGACGAGGAGCTCTGGGCGGCCCTGGAGATCGCCCAGGCTCGCGACTTCGTCGAGGCGATGCCCGGCGGCCTGGAGGCGCCCATCACGCAGGGCGGTACCAACGTGTCCGGCGGCCAGCGCCAGCGTCTCGCCATCGCCCGCGCCGTCGTCAAGCGGCCGCGCATCTACCTGTTCGACGACTCGTTCTCCGCGCTCGACTACGCCACGGACGCCGCGCTGCGCGCCGCCCTGCGTCCGGTCACGCAGGACGCGGCCGTCGTCATCGTCGCCCAGCGCATCAGCACCATCCGCCGCGCCGACCGCATCGTCGTCCTCGACGTCGGCCGCGTCGTCGGCACCGGCACGCACGACGAGCTGATGGAGTCATGCGAGGTGTACCGGGAGATCGTCCTGTCCCAGCTCACCCTCGAGGAGGCCTCGTCATGAGCGGCCGCGGACCCGGCGCGTGGGGCGGCGCGATGAACCACGAGAAGGCGAGCAACTTCAAGGGCACGTTCCGCCGCATGCTCGACCGCCTCCTCGTCGACCGGCTGCTCTGCTACACCGTGGCCGGCTTCGCGGTGCTCGCCACGGCCATGTCCGTCATCGGACCGCGGATCCTGGGCCACGCCACCGACATCGTCTTCACCGGCTATCTCTCGGACCAGTTCCCGGAGGGCATGACGAAGCAGCAGGTCATCGACTCGCTCGAGCGCAGCGGCGACGACCGGGTCGCCGACCTGATCCGCAGCACCGATCTCCACCCCGGCGCCGGCATCGACTTCACCGCTCTCGGCTGGGTGCTCACCGGCGCCATCGCGCTGTACGTCGTGGCGTCGCTGCTGATGTGGACGCAGGGCCGGCTCACCACCGTCGTGGTGCAGCGCATGGTCGCGGGCCTGCGCGACGAGGTCGAGGAGAAGGTCAACCGGCTCCCGCTGAAGTACCTCGACACCCACGAGCGCGGCGAGCTGATGTCGCGCACCACCAACGACATCGACAACATCGCCCAGTCGCTGCAGCAGACCATCAGCCAGATGATCTCGTCGCTGCTGATGGTCGTCGGGACGCTCTCGATGATGCTGTGGATCTCGCCGCTCCTGGCGCTGATCGCGCTGGTCACGCTGCCGCTGGCGATCGTCCTGACCCGGCAGATCACGCAGCGCTCGCAGCCGCAGTTCGTCGGGCAGTGGGCCGCCACCGGCAAGGTCAACGGCCACATCGAAGAGGTCTTCACCGGCCACCAGGTCGTCAAGGTGTTCGGTCAGCAGGCCACGGCGCGCGAGGAGTTCGACCGCCGCAACGACGCCCTGTTCGGCGCGGCGTTCAAGGCGCAGTTCATCTCCGGCGTCATCCAGCCGGTGATGATGTTCATGTCCAACCTCAACTACGTCGCGGTCGCCGTCGTCGGCGCGCTGCGCGTGGCGTCGGGCTCGCTGAGCATCGGCGAGGTGCAGGCGTTCATCCAGTACTCGCGCCAGTTCACGCAGCCGCTCGCGCAGCTCGCGGGCATGATCAACCTGCTGCAGTCCGGCATGGCCTCGGCCGAGCGCGTCTTCCAGCTGCTCGACGAGGAGGAGGAGCGGCCCGATCGCGCCGACGCCCCCTTCCCGGACCCGCTGCGCGGCCGCGTCGAGTTCTCCGACGTCACGTTCTCCTACTCCGACAGCCCGCTCATCGAGCACCTGGACCTGGTGGCCGAGCCGGGGGAGACGATCGCGATCGTCGGCCCCACCGGCGCCGGCAAGACCACGCTCACCAACCTCGTGCTGCGCTTCTACGACCTGCAGGGCGGCCGGATCACGCTCGACGGCGTCGACGTCGCGGACATGTCGCGCGGCGAGCTGCGCGAGAACTTCGGCGTCGTGCTGCAGGACACCTGGCTGTTCAAGGGCACCATCCGCGACAACATCGCGTACGGGGCGCACCGCGCGAGCGACGAGGAGGTGCAGCGGGCGGCCGAGGCCGCGCACGTCGACCACTTCGTGCGCACGCTGCCCGACGGCTACGACACCGTCATCGACGAGGAGGGGCAAGGCGTCAGCGCGGGTCAACGCCAGCTCCTGACGATCGCGCGCGCCTTCCTGGCCGATCCGGCGATCCTCGTGCTCGACGAGGCCACCAGCTCCGTCGACACCCGCACGGAGGCGCTGGTCCAGCAGGCCATGGAGCAGCTGCGGTCCGGACGCACCAGCTTCGTGATCGCCCACCGGCTCTCCACGATCCGCGACGCCGACCACATCGTCGTGATGGAGGACGGCCGCATCGTCGAGCAGGGGAACCACGAGTCGCTGGTCCACGGCGGGGGAGCGTACGAGCGCCTGTATGCCGCACAGTTCGCCGGGGCCACCACCTGACGGTGGTTGACTGAGCCGCATGGACTCGGTTCGTTACGACGTCGACGACGCCGTCTGCACCATCACGCTCGACCGCCCCGAGCGGCGCAACGCCGTCGACGGCCCGATGGCCGCCGAGCTGAAGGAGGCGTTCCACGCGTTCGAGGCCGACGACTCGTTGGCCGTCGCCGTGCTGCACGGCGCCGGTGGCACGTTCTGCGCGGGCGCCGACCTGAGCGCCGTCACCGACCCGGAGCGCCGCCACGAGCTCGACGCGACTGGGGGCGGCGACGGGCCGATGGGCCCGAGCCGCATCGCGCTGTCCAAGCCCGTGATCGCCGCGGTCGCCGGTTACGCGGTCGCCGGCGGCCTCGAGCTGGCCCTGCTCGCCGACCTCCGGGTCGTCGAGGAGGACGCGATCTTCGGCGTCTTCTGCCGACGCTGGGGCGTGCCGCTCATCGACGGCGGCACGGTCCGCCTGCCGCGCATCGTCGGCCAAGGTCGCGCGCTCGACATGATCCTCACCGGCCGGCCGGTCGACGCGCACGAGGCGCTGGCGATGGGGCTGGCCAACCGGGTCGTCCCGGTGGGCCAGTCGCTGACCGCCGCGCACGCGCTCGCCGAGCAGCTGGCCGAGTTCCCGCAGCTCTGCATGCGCACGGACCGCGCGTCCGTGTTCAGCCAGTGGGACCTCCCGCTCGACGCCGCCCTGCGCCAGGAGGGTGCGGCCGGCGTGCCTGTCGTCATGGCGGAAGGTGCCGACGGCGCGCAGCGATTCGTCGAGGGCGCGGGCCGTCACGGCGCGTTCTGACCGGTTTGGTCGCTCCGGAACCGTTCTGGCAGAATGGTCACTTGCGTCCGGACGTGTGAGGGCCCTCTCTCCCGCACCGACCGGCCCAACCGGCTTCGCCGGCCGCGTCCCCACACGGCCCGGCACGTCACCATCACGAACATCTGAGGAGACACCACACTCGTGGCCGTCAAGATTCGCCTGAAGCGCATGGGCAAGATCCGCACGCCCTACTACCGCATCGTCGTCGCCGACTCGCGCACCAAGCGCGACGGTCGTGTGATCGAGGAGATCGGTACCTACAACCCCAAGACCGAGCCGTCGACCATCTCCGTGAAGTCGGAGCGGGCCCAGTACTGGCTCGGCGTCGGCGCCCAGCCCACCGAGGCCGTCGCCGCGATCCTGAAGCTCACCGGCGACATCGGTGGCAAGGCGTCGCTCAAGGAGCCGGAGCCCAAGGCCGACAAGGCCGCGCTCTTCGACGCCGCTCTCAAGGAGCTCCACGCCGAGCCCAAGGTCAAGAAGATGCCGGCCAAGAAGGCGGAGAAGAAGGCCGAGGAGCCCCAGGCTGACGAGGCGCCCGCCGAGGAGCCCAAGGCCGAGGAGACCCCGGCTGAGGAGCCCAAGGCCGAGGAGACCCCGGCTGAGGAGCCCAAGGCTGACGAGGCGCCCGCCGAGGAGGCCAAGGCCGAGGAGACTCCCGCCGAGGAGCCCACGGCTGACGACGCGGACGAGAAGTCCGAGGCCTGAGCATGGCCGCGCCGCTGGTGGAGGTCGTCGAGCACCTGGTGTCCGGCATCGTCGAGCACCCGGACGACGTCGAGGTGCGTGCCAAGCAGACGCGCCGTGGCGACCTGTTCGAGGTCCGGGTCAACCCGAGCGACCTCGGCAAGGTGATCGGCCGTCAGGGCCGTACCGCCACCGCGATCCGCAAGGTCGCCGGAGCCATCGCCGGTTCCGGTGGCGCCCGGATCGACTTCGTGGACGTCGACCGTCAGCGCTAGCTGATGTTGGTCGTGGTCGGGCGATTGTCCCGAGCCCACGGGATTCGTGGCGAGATCGCGGTCACCGTACGTACCGACGAGCCCGAGCGCAGGTTTGCGCCGGGCTCGTCGCTCGTCTGCGGCGGTCGCACACTGACGGTCCGGTCGAGCCGCCACCACTCCGGCCGGTTGCTGGTGGCGTTCGAGGAGGTCCCCGACCGCACGGCGGCCGAGCAGCTGACCGGCAACCTCCTGGAGGCGGAGATCGACCCGTCGGAGCTCCCTGACGACCCCGAGGAGTTCTACGACCACCAGCTCGTCGACCTGCAGGTCCAGGCGGCCGACGGCACCGTCGTCGGCACCGTCACGTCGGTCCTGCACCTGCCCGAGCAGGACTCGCTCGTCGTCGACGTCGACGGTCGCGAGGTGATCGTGCCGTTCGTCGAGGCGCTGGTCCCGGAGGTCGACCTCACCGCGGGCCACGTCCGCCTGAGCGACGTTCCCGGCCTGCTCGACCCGGAGGGAGCCGCATGATGCGCATCGACGTCGTGACGATCTTCCCCGACTACCTGGCGCCGCTCCGCCTGTCCCTGCCGGGCAAGGCGCAGGAGACCGGCCTGCTGCAGGTCGCCACGCACGACCTGCGCGACTTCACCCACGACGTCCACCGCACCGTCGACGACACCCCGTACGGCGGGGGTGCCGGCATGGTGATGAAGCCCGAGCCGTGGGGCGAGGCGCTCGACGCCGTCGCCACCGACGAGTGCGTCATCGTCGTGCCCACGCCGTCCGGCGTGCCGTTCACCCAGGCCGACGCCGAGCGGCTCGCCGGCGAGCAGCACCTGGTCTTCGCCTGCGGCCGGTACGAGGGCATCGACCAGCGCGTCGTCGACCACGCCGTCACCCGGTGGCGGGTCGAGGAGGTCTCGCTCGGCGACTTCGTCCTGAACGGCGGCGAGGTCGCCGCGCTGGCGATCATCGAGGCCGTCGTCCGCCTGCTGCCGGGCTTCATGGGCAACCCCGAGTCGCTCACCGAGGAGTCCCACGGCGCCGACGGCCTGCTCGAGTACCCCGTGTACACCAAGCCCGCCTCGTGGCGCGGCCTCGGCGTCCCCGACGTCCTGCTCTCCGGTCACCACGGAAACGTCGCGGCCTGGCGCCGCGCGCAGGCGGAGGCCCGCACCGCGGAGCGCCGCCCTGACCTCCTGCCGCCGGGGACCACGGAAGAATCGACCTGAGGCCCGTATCCGCGCCCTGACGTCGATTCATGCGTCACTCGCGGACACGGGTAGACGAGAGAATCGACGCCGTGCCCTCATATGGACCGTCAGGCCGATTCGTCCGTCCACCCGGCGCTCCGTAGCAGCCGTCGAAGCTGGTCTGCGACGTCGTCCTGGCGGTGGCGTATGCCGAACGAGCTGAACTGCGCCACACGTCGGCCCTCGATCACCAGCTCGTTGCCCCGGCGTAGGTCGTCGTCCCAGCTCCTCACCTCGAGATGAGGAATGCCATGAATCTCGACCGCGACTCCGAGTCCGGTCCAGTCCGCGTCGAGGTAGTAGCGGCCGTCGGGCCCGCGCACTCTGGCCTGTCGCGTCGGGGCCGGCAGCCCGTGGCGCGCGATGATCCGGCCGAAGTCGCGTTCGGGCAGTGACTGCACACCGCCGGCCGCGTCGAGGATCGACTCCACGACGAGGGCCCGCCGACGACACGTCCCGCGTCGCGTGAGTGCCTCGCGCAGTGATCGCGTCGATGCCAGTCCCTGCTGCACCCCGGCGATGACGATCCGCCGGGCCGCGACGTCGCTGGCGGCCCAGGAAGCGGCGTCGACGAGACTGCGCGCGGGACGCGTCCGTGGCGGCATGCGCAGGGGGTGCACGTCCGCCGACGTCAGCTCGCTCGACCAGTGCGGTGTCGCGTCGGTGTACGTGGGTCGTCGGGCCCCGATCGGCATGACCACCACAGGACGAGACGGCTCGGGCCCGTCGAAACCGTCGAGGCCGAGGGCGGACAGCCCGCCGAGGACGGCGCGCGTGCCGCCTGCCAGCCTCGCGACCTCGAGGCGTTCCAGACTCGTGAGTGGCCCGTTGTGCGAGACGTACACGTTGGCCGTCGGGTGCTGCCAGAGTCCGGCGGCCACGGCGCGACGCACCCGAGCGCGGCCGAATGCCGATACGGCGTCGGCGTAGGTGAGGACCGTCTGCATGCATCCATGCCAGCGGTCCACGGCGCGACCGGGGAGCGGCGTTTCCGTCGCTGTGGACACCGGCGCAGCTCCACCGCGGCTGTCATTGACGAACGAATCGACGTGACGGCGGACCTACGGGCATCACGTCGATTCTTGCGTCCGGGACGGCGATTTCGGGACGCACTGACACCTGTGGCAGACTAGATCCTTGGCGCGGGACGGCCCTGCCACAGGGGAGCCGCCGAGAAGCGCCGACATCCAAACTTCACGTGACCATCCGTGGGTGACCTGTGGCACCGGCGAGGAGTAGATCATGACCAACGTCGTCGACCAGGTGGCGAGCGAGTCCCTGCGCACCGACCTTCCCGAGTTCCGTGCGGGCGACACGCTCAAGGTGCATGTCAAGGTCGTCGAGGGCAACCGCTCTCGCGTCCAGGTGTTCCAGGGCGTCTGCATCAAGGTCCAGGGGTCCGGCATCGGCCGCACCTTCACGGTCCGCAAGGTCAGCTTCGGCGTCGGTGTCGAGCGCACCTTCCCGCTGCACACCCCGATCATCGAGACGATCGAGGTCGCGACGCGCGGTGACGTCCGCCGGGCCAAGCTCTACTACCTCCGCAACCTGCGCGGCAAGGCCGCCAAGATTCGCGAGAAGCGCGAGGACTGAGGTTCCCCGGAACCTTCTTCGCGACTTCTCATCTCGTCGCGAAGTGTCCGGCGTTCGGCGTCGACCCTGGCTGGGTAGGCTCGTCGGGTGAGCGACACCGCGAAGCGTCAGCTGCCCGTCTGGCAGGAGACGATCCTCCTCGTGGTGATCGCCATGGTGATGGCCGTCATCGTCAAGGCGTTCTTCATCCAGGCGTTCTACATCCCGTCGGAGTCGATGGAACCGACGATGCTCGTCAACGACAAGATCCTCGTGCAGAAGATCTCGTACTGGACGGGCTCTCCGGAGCGCGGTGACATCGTCGTCTTCGACGATCCCGGCGGCTGGCTCAGCGAGGCCGAGTCCCGGCGCGCCTCGAACCCGGTCCAGAAGGCGCTCGAGACGGTCGGCCTGTTCCCCACGGGCGGGCACCTGATCAAGCGGGTGATCGGCGTCGGGGGCGACGAGGTCGCCTGCTGCGACGACACCGGCCACATCACGGTCAACGGCACCGCGCTCGACGAGCCCTACCTGCTCGACCCGCAGGCCAACGACGACCAGCGGTTCGACGTCGTCGTGCCCAAGGGCCACCTGTGGGTGATGGGCGACAACCGCGGCAACTCCGCCGACTCCCGCATGCACCAGGGCGATCCCGGTGGCGGATTCATCGACGAGGACGCCGTCGTCGGCAAGGCCTGGTTGCGCGTCTGGCCGCTCAAGCGCATGGGCTTCATGGACCATCCCGACACGTTCGACCACATCAAGGACCGCTGAGCAGCCATGACGTCGTTCGCCTCCGGCACCACCGTCCGGCGCGACGCCGGGCTGTACGGCTATGAGCGCGCCCTGGAACGCCGTGGCCTCGTGCCGGTCGCCGGCGTCGACGAGGCCGGTCGCGGGGCGTGTGCCGGACCGCTGGTCGCGGCGGCCGTGGTGCTCGACCGCCCCATCGCCGGGCTGGCCGACTCCAAGCTGCTCACCGAGAAGCGTCGCGAGGCCTGCTACGAGCTGATCTGCAAGCGCGCGGTCGACATGGCCGTCGTCGTGGTGGAGGCACCCGACTGCGACCGCATCGGCCTGCACCGCGCCAACATCGCCGCCCTCCGCCGCGCCCTCGCGCGCCTGGAGGTGCGGCCCGGCTACGTGCTCACCGACGGCTTCCCGGTCGACGGCCTCGGCGTCCCGGGCCTGGCGGTCTGGAAGGGTGACCAGGTGTCCGCGTCCATCGCCGCCGCGTCCGTGGTGGCCAAGGTGACGCGCGACCGCATCATGACCGAGCTGCACGACCGCTACCCGATCTACGACTTCGCCACCCACAAGGGCTACGTCACGGAGCGGCACGACGAGCTGCTCCGCGACCACGGGCCGTGCGCCGAGCACCGGCTCTCCTTCGTCAACGTCCGAGCCGCCATGGAGGGCCGACATGAGCACTGAAGACCTCGAGCGCTACGAGTCGGACATGGAGCTCGCGCTCTACCGCGAGTACCGCGACGTCGTGAAGATCTTCAAGTACGTCGTCGAGACGGACCGCCGGTTCTACCTGTGCAACGCCGTCGACGTGAAGGTGCGCTCGGAGACCGGCGACGCCTACTTCGAGGTCACGCTCACTGACGCGTGGGTGTGGGACATCTACCGCCCAGCGCGGTTTGCCAAGAACGTCAAGGTGCTCACGTTCAAGGACGTCAACGTCGAGGAGCTTCAGGACTCCGACGTCAAGCTGCCCCCGACGACGCCCTGATGATCAGGTTGCGGTCGACGCCCCGTCGGTCGCTGGTGGGCGACTCGAACGAGCTCGGCCGCAGCAGCTGGGCGTGGTCGAAGCCGGACGCCTTCAGCGCCTCCACGGCCTCGGCCTCGTCGGCGAAGTGCAGGTAGACCTCGCCGCGCACGAACACCGTGATCAGCGCCTTGCTGACCGCCGTCGTCAGGCCCGGCGAGTGGTCCAGGTGGATGTCGGACAGGTAGAGCCCGCGCGGGAACCCCCGAAGGGCGGTGCCGACGTTGTCCCACAGCGTGCGAACGTGGTCCATCGGGAAGTAGTTGATCAGCCCCTCGGTGATGACCGCCGTGCCGCGGGTGGGGTCGAGCTCCTCGGCGAGTGCGGGGAGGGAGTCCGGCCCGTCCGTGGCGAAGGCGTCGAGGACGCGGACGCGGTGGCCGGGACGCAGCAGGTCGGCGTCGCGGAGGATCCGCTCCTTGCGGCGCGCCATGTCCGGGAGGTCGGTCTCGACGTAGGTGAGGTCGGGATGACGCGTGGCGAACCGCCAGCCGCGTGGCGACAGTCCCGACGCGATCTCCACGACCTGCGAGACCTCGCCGGCCTCGATGGCCCGCTCGAGCAGCGTGTCGATCGCGTGGTGCCGCGCGAGCAGCAGGGCGTCGAGGTCGGGGGCTCCGATCGCGCTCGCCAGGTGCCGCGGTCCTGCCAGGCTCGCCCACAGCGCCTGGCCCGCGGTGGTGGCGAACGCCGGGTGCGACAGACCGTTCCGCCGCCACACCGTGCCGGTGTAGAGCGCCGTCGGGCTGACGGCCGCATCGGTGCGTCGGAACATGGCGCGAGGCTAGACCATCCACAGCAGGAAAGCCCGGTCGCGATGTCCACACCCGAGTCGCTCCCGGGGGTCCCGGCGGGCTGACGTCGCGAGGGTGGATGCATGACGTACGCGCGCAACCAGTCCATCGGTGAGTACGGCGAGCGGGTGGCGGAGCGGCACCTGCGCGAGCTCGGCATGGTCGTGCTGGCCCGGAACTGGCGCTGCCGGTACGGCGAGATCGACCTGGTGGCGCGCGACGGCTCCACGCTGGTGATCTGCGAGGTCAAGACCCGGCTCGACACACGGCACGGGTCTCCGCTCGAGGCGGTGACGGGGCACAAGGCCACCCGGCTGCGTCGGCTCGCCGCGTACTGGCTGGAGGTGCACGGCGTCGAGCCGCCGGCGGTGCGCATCGACGTCATCTCGGTCGTCGTGCCGAGCAAGGGCGCGCCGGTCGTCGAGCGCGTGGCGGGGGTCGCCTGATGGCGGCGACGCACTCGGTGACGCTCGACGGGCTGACCGGACGGCCCGTGGAGGTCGAGGTCGACATCAGCAACGGGATGCCCGCAACCGTTGTTGTCGGCCTCGCGGACACGATCGTGAACGAGGCCCGCGACCGGGTACGGGCGGCCGTGGTGAACTCGGGCACGTCGTGGCCCGACCAGCGGGTCACCATCAACTTGGCGCCGAGCTCGCTGCCGAAGTCCGGCTCGCACTACGACCTCGCCATCGCCCTCGCGGTGTTCGCGGCCAAGAAGCTGGTCCCCGTCGAGCGGCTCCAGGACACGGTGTTTCTCGGCGAGGTCGCGCTGGACGGCCGGCTGCGGGCGGTCCGTGGCGTGCTGCCGGCCACGCTCGCGGCAGCGGAGGCCGGCTTCGAGCGCGTCGTCGTCCCAGAGTCGAACGTCGCCGAGGCCGCCCTGGTGCCCGGCGTCCAGGTGGTGGGCACGCGGTCGGTCCGCCAGACGGTCGCGATGCTCACCGGCGCCGAGCTGCCGGACGAGCCGCCCGTGCCCCCGCTCGACGAGGGTGGCGGCACCTCCTGGGGCGGGAGCGAGCAGCTCACGCACCTCGACGTCGCCGACGTCGCAGGTCAGGAGGAGTCGCGCACCGCCCTGCTCGTGGCGGCCGCCGGCGGGCACCACCTGTTCATGACCGGGCCGCCGGGCATCGGCAAGACGATGCTCGCCCAACGCCTGCCGAGCCTGCTGCCGGAGCTCGACCACACCGCGGCGCTCGAGGTGAGTGCCGTCCACTCGCTCGCCGGCACGTTGCCCTCCGACGCGCCGCTGATCCGCCGGCCTCCCTTCGTCGACCCGCACCACACCGCGAGCGCCGTGGCCGTCGTCGGTGGCGGCAGCCGGTCCATCCGGCCGGGTGCGCTGTCGCTCGCGCACCGCGGGGTCCTGTTCATGGACGAGGCGCCGGAGTTCGCATCGAACGTCCTCGACGCCCTGCGCCAACCGCTGGAGAGCGGGCACGTGGTGGTGTCCCGAGCCACGCAGACCGCTGTGTTCCCGGCGAGATTCCAGCTGGTCCTGGCCGCCAACCCGTGCCCGTGCGGCCAGGGCGGCTCGGTCTCCGACCAGTGCGAGTGCACGCCGCTGATGCGGCGTCGCTACCGCGACCGCATCTCCGGCCCGGTCCGCGACCGCATCGACATCCACCGCGTGCTTACCGCGCCGAGCCGTCCCGAGCTCGCGCGTGCCATCACGCGGGCACGATCGAGCACCGAGCTCGCCGAGCTCGTCGCGCAGGCACGCGAGCGCCAGGCCGCGCGGTATGACGGCACGCCGTGGCGTCTCAACACCGACGTCCCCGGGGTCGAGCTCCGCAAGCGGTGGCCGGTCACCGCGGACGCGCGCGGCGTGCTCGACGCTCAGCTGCGCACGCAGAAGCTCTCGGCACGCTCAGCGGACCGGACCCTGCGGCTGGCCTGGAGCGTCGCCGACCTGCGGTCGCACGACGAGCCGGACGCCGAGGACGTCGCGCTCGCCCTCGCTCTGCGCTGCGGCTCGCCCATCGGGCACGAGCTGCGCGAGCTGGTGACCACCTCGTGAGGTCCACGGCTCGCGCCCGGCTCGGCCTGAGCCTCGTCTGCGAACCCGGTGACGCCCGTGTACCCGGGCTGCTGGCCGACCACGACCCGGTGGCGGTGCTGACCGCCGTGCAGCGCGGCCGGCGCCTCCCGGGGGCACCGTCCTGGCCGGACGCGTGGCTCGAGCGCGCCCGCACCGTTGACGCTCGGGTCGAGCGGGCCATGGAGTCGGCCGACGCCGCCGGGCTGCGGTGGATCCACCCCGGCCATCCGGGATGGCCGCACCAGCTCGACGACCTCGACCACGTGGAGCCGCTCCACGGCGTCACTGGCGCACCGCTCGGACTGTGGCTGCGCGGACGTGGCGGCACGGGCAGCCTGCGCCGCACGAGCCTCGCCGTGGTCGGCGCACGCGACTGCACGCCGTACGGGGCCGAGGTCGCCTCCGAGATCGCCGCTGACGCGGCAGATGCCGGCGTCACGGTCGTCAGCGGGGCGGCGTTCGGCATCGACGCCGCCGGGCACCGCGGCGCCCTGGCTCTCGACCGGTCCACCGTTGCCGTGCTGGCCTGCGGTGCCGACGTCGACTATCCGAAGGCGCACGCTGCGCTGCTCAGCCGAGTGGCCGAGGTGGGCCTGGTCGTCAGCGAGCAGGCGCCGGGCCAGACGCCCACGAAGGCGCGGTTCCTCTCGCGCAACCGGATCATCGCCGGGCTGGCGAGTGGCACGGTGGTCGTCGAGGCGCGCCGGCGGAGCGGGTCGCTCAACACCCTCCACTGGGCCGACCGGCTCGGCCGACCCACCATGGCGGTCCCCGGACCGGTGCTCTCGCAGCAGTCCGGCGGCACGCACCAGGCCGTGCGCGACGGCAAGGCGGTGCTGGTCACCAACGGCGCCGAGGTGCTGGCCGAGCTGGCCGGCCCGGGCGTCGTCGAGGACGCGTCCACGGGCGGCGACAGCTCGGAGTTCGACCGGCTGCCCACGCCCGCGCAGCGTGCGCTCGACGCCCTGGAGTGGCACCAGCCGCGCTCGTCCCGGGAGGTGGCCGACCTCGCCGGCATCGGACCGCACCAGACGGCGCCGGCGCTCGCCCTCCTCGAGCGCCGTGGTCTCGCGACGCGCGTGGGGGAGCGGTGGCTGCTCGAGCGCCGGGCCGACGTGTAGGTCAGGCGCCGCCCTGGAACAGGTTGCGCAGGCCGCGCTTGTACCGCTGGGCGTCGATCTTCTTCAGCGCCTTGAACTCCGGCGGGTCGTAGAGCTTGTACATCGTGGCCCGCTCGGCGTTGGAGTCCGCGGCGTCCAGGATGGCGTTCGTCGCGGCGCGGCCGGACTCGTTCGCGCCCTCCATGGTGGCCAGGTCGATGTCCGTCTTCACGTAGTCGCCGGCGAGGAACAGGTTCGGGATCGCGGTCCTGGCCTCCGGGCGCAGGTCCCACGAGCCGACCGTGTTGATGAGCAGCGGCTCGTCGTTGGAGTTCGTGCCCGTGGCCGGGTTCCACTTGATCGCCGGGTCCAGGAACCAGGAGTGCAGGATGCCGTCCGGCAGCACGTTCTCGCCGTTGTCCTCCACGTGGGCCTTGATCTGCGCCCAGACCTCGTTCTTGACCTCCTCGGCCGTGCACCGGTTCGCCGGCTTGCCGTAGAGGATGCCCGGGGTGTCCCAGTTGGAGACGTCCACGGAGAGGCAGTCGACAGCCGTGCCGTCGCCGTAGGTCTTCGCGAAGTCCTCGCGCCAGAACTGCGCCTGCGTGAGACCGGTGAGCGCCCAGGGCGAGTCGATGAAGGTCGCGTGGCCGCTCCCGATGTCCGCCGAGTCGCGCAGGAAGAACTGGATGCCGTTCATCCAGTCCACGACCAGCTCGTTCATCCCCTCGAGGCTCGGATCGAGCGACAGGACGTCGTTGCTCCAGAGCTCACGTGCCTTCTCGGCCGGCATCGCGCACACGAACCAGTCAGCCTCGACGTTCGTGACGTTGCCGGCCGTGTCACGGACCCGCGCCGAGGAGATGGAGCCGCCCGACGTCTCGAGGGCCTCCACGCTCTGGCCGACGCGGAACTGCACGCCGATCGACCGGAGGTAGGTGACCCACGGGTCGATCCAGACCTCGGTGGTGGGGCCGTTGAGCACGCGGTCGAGCGCGCCGTCGTTGCCGCGGCCCATGATGTTGTAGATGAACGCCTCGGCCATGTTGCCGATCGTGCGCGTGCTGGCGGTCTCGGCCTTCGCCGCCACGAGCGACTTGGTGAGACCGCGGGCCAACACCGTCTGGTACTCGGTCGAG
The DNA here is from genome assembly GCF_008039565.1 of Aeromicrobium terrae. Lineage (GTDB taxonomy): Bacteria > Actinomycetota > Actinomycetes > Propionibacteriales > Nocardioidaceae > Aeromicrobium > Aeromicrobium terrae. Next base: position 26,688 of record NZ_VDUX01000003.1, on the reverse strand, counting down.
AACCGGTCGGCCTGGACGAAGTCCCACCACGGGACCTTCTCCCACTGACCCAGTCGGCGCTCGTCGGAGCTGGTGAAGAACGCGACCAGCTTGGTGACGAAGAAGGCTGCCTCGAGTGGGCGCACCATCTTGTGCTTGAGGATCTCCTGCACGAGGATCCGCTGCAGCCCGCCGGGCGTGAAAGCTCCGGCCGGGTGCGGGATGGCGCCGAACAGGGTGCCGTCGGCTCGGCCGTTGGCGCGGTAGAACCAGCTGTCGGACAGGATCGTGTTGACCAGGTTGTCCTTGACGCCGTTGGCGTTGCCGGCGAACGGGATGCGGCTCATGGAGTCGGGCACGTGGTGGTAGAAGCCCGGGAAGAACCGGAAGCCGTGCTCGCCCGGCAGGTCACGGTGGCCGGGTCCGGCGGTTCCGTCGACCGGGATGCTGCGCGCCTTGCCGCCGAGCTCCTTGCGCTCGTACACCGTGACGCTGAAGCCGCGCTCCGCGAGCTCGTGCGCGGCGGCGAGGCCGGCCATGCCGCCGCCGAGGACCGCCACGCGTCGCTTGGCCGATGCGCCGAGGGCCGGGCCGCTCGGTCCGAGGGAGAGGCCGGTGGCGGCGACCGCCAGCCCGGTGGCGCCGAGCAGGGTCCGGCGGGAGACGCCCGACGTGTCGTGGTTCGCGGTGGGTCGCTCGTTCTCCATGCGCGTGTCCTTGTCTCGAGACCGGTAACCGCAAGTTACCGACACGTCTGTCGGTAGTCAACGACCGCGATTCGCGCTCGTGCTGGCGCCTTCCGGCGGGCTATCCTGCAGGTGTGTCGGTTGAGACGATGGATGTCACGCCGCCGCGCCGCCGCCTCGCAGCGCCGGCGCGACGTGCCGGGATCCTGCGCGCGGCCGTGGACGTCTTCGGGGCGCGCGGCTACGGATCGCCGGGGATGGCCGAGATCGCGGCCGAGGCCGGCGTCACCCGCGCAGTGCTCTACGACCACTTCTCGTCGAAGCGCGACCTGTTCATCTCCGCGCTCAACGAGCAGAGCGCGATCTTCCTCGGCCACGTCGGGGCGCACATCGCCGGCGACGGGTCGCCGCGGGAGCGCATGCGGGGCACGGTCGACGCCGTCCTCAGCTTCGCCGAGCGGCATCCTGCCGCCTGGGCCCTGCTCTACAAGAACGACGTGCACGGTGACCCTGACGTCGACGCTGCCTGGCGGGAATCCCGTCGCAGCCGGTCGGCGGCCGTGGCCGAGATGCTCGCCGACGACATCGGCGCGGACGCCGGCACGCCCCGCGCCGACCTGATCGTGGAGATGCTGGTCGGCGCGCTGTCCGCCGGCGCAGGGGAGTGGCGCCGCGAGTTCCCGGACGTCCCTCGCAGCGAGGTCGTCGACGCCGCGATGAACCTGCTGTGGACCGGCATGAAGCGGATGGGGTGACGGCGCGCCTCGTTGGAGCGCTCGCCGCGAGGGCGGACAGTGGGACGGTGGTGGACACGATGAGTGAGGCGTGGGCGTCGGCGCTGGCCGACTTCGAGCACCACCTCGCCGCGGAGCGGAACCTCAGCGAGCACTCGGTCCGGGCCTACGTCACCGACCTGACCCGGTTGGCCGAGCACGCCATCCGGCTGGGCATCGACGACCCGGCCGACCTCACGCTCCGCGCGCTGCGCAGCCACCTCGCCACCCAGCAGACGCTCGGTCGCGCCCGCACCACGCTGGCCCGGCGCGCGACGTCCACCCGGTCCTTCACCGCGTGGCTCGCCACCAGCGGTCGGGCGTCGTCCGACGCGGGGGCGCTGCTCGCCAGCCCGAAGTCACGCCGCGAGCTTCCTGTGGCGCTCGGTCATGACGACATCCGCGGTCTTCTCGACGCGACAGCCGCGTCGGTGGCCGACGACGGCCCGATCGGCCTGCGCGACCTCGCCGTGCTGGAGCTCCTCTACGCCACCGGCATCCGGGTCGGTGAGCTCTGCGGCCTCGACATCGACGACCTCGACCGTGAGCGACGGGTCGTCCGGGTGCTCGGCAAGGGCAGCAAGGAGCGCGCCGTCCCGTACGGGCAGCCGGCGGCCGAGGCCGTCGAGCAGTGGCTGTGGCGTGGCCGGCCCGCTCTGGCCGCGGACGGCAGCGGTTCCGCCGTCTTCCTCGGCGCACGTGGCGGCCGGATGGATCAGCGCGCGGTGCGCCGGGTCGTGCACCAGCGCCTCGCCGCCGTGGACGGCGCGCCCGACGTCGGTCCGCACGGCCTGCGGCACACGGCCGCCACCCACCTGCTCGAGGGCGGTGCCGACCTGCGCAGCGTGCAGGAGATCCTCGGCCATGCGTCGCTCGGCACGACGCAGATCTACACGCACGTGAGCAACGAGCGGCTGCGCGCCGCCTATCGTCTCGCGCACCCGCGCGCCTAGACCTGGCTTAGAGGAGACTCATCGGATCGGTGGGCCGTCCGCCCCTCGTGACCATGAAGTGCAGGTGGCAGCCGGTGGCCAGGCCGGTCCGCCCGACCCGGCCGACCGTGATGCTCGGGGTGACGTGCTGACCGACCCGGACGCTCTGCCGCGACAGGTGGTTGTAGCTGGTCTCCAGGCCACCGCCGTGCCGGATCACGACGCGGTTGCCGTAGGCGCGGTCCGACGGCACGCCCACCACCACGCCGTCCGCCGCGGCACGGACCGGCGTGCCGCAGGCCGCGCCGAAGTCGGTGCCGTCGTGCAGCTTCCGCACGCCGGTGACCGGGTGCACCCGCGTGCCGAGCGGCGAGGTGACCGGGCCGCCGACCGGACGGCGCAACGACCCGTCGCCGCCCGTCGGCGGGTGGGGTGGCGGCCCGTCAGGGTCGACCAGCCGGAACCGCGCGGTGTGGTCCAGCCGCTCGAGCGGGTCCAGGTAGTCCTTCCCGCGCAGGCGGCCGAGGTGCAGGCACGCGGACGCGCAGTGCGACCCGTGACCGACCAGTCGGCCCAGAAGGTCACCCGCCTCGAGGGCGTCGCCGCGACGAACACTCGCCCGGACGGGCTGGTAGGTGGACCGCTCGCCGCCGTGGTCCACGGTGACGACTCCGACGCCGGCGATCGTCCCGGCGAAGGTCACCCGGCCCGGCGCGACGGCCCGCACGGCGCCGCCGACCGCCCCGGGGAGGTCGATCCCGCGGTGTCCTGCGGCGTAGGGCTCGTCCGGCAGGTCGAACGCCCCGCTCACCCGGCGGTCGCCGAGCGGCCACTGCCAGACCGTCTCGTCGGCAGAGGCAGCGGGCGCGACGAGGACGATCAGCAGAGCCAGGACCAGGACGCGGGGAGTCATGCGTCCAGCGAATCCGGCCGAATGCAGCCTCGGGAGGGTCCTCGCGGAGGTCTGTGCACGAGCGTCGGCCCCGGCACGCCTGTGGATTTCGTTCAGCACGGGAGGGTGCCGTAGACTGTCACCATCACGTCCTCGGACGTGAAATTCGCGTGCTCGTCTCCTGTGTGACGTGTCGTCACCGAACACAGGCACGGTCCTGGTCCTCTGCGGAGGTGGCCCGTGTGCAACGAGCACCAGGGCATCGCCGACCGGTGGTGCGTCAAACCAGGAAACCAGGAGAACACGACCATGGCCGTCGTCACCATGCGCCAGCTGCTCGAGAGCGGCGTCCACTTCGGGCACCAGACCCGTCGCTGGAACCCCAAGATGAAGCGTTTCATCTTCACCGAGCGCAACGGCATCTACATCATCGACCTGCAGCAGTCGCTCGCCTACATCGACGCCGGCTACGAGTTCGTCAAGAACACCGTCGCCCGCGGCGGCACGATCCTGTTCGTCGGCACCAAGCGCCAGGCGCAGGAGCCGATCGAGGAGCAGGCCAAGCGCGTCGGCATGCCCTACGTGAACCAGCGCTGGCTGGGCGGCATGCTCACGAACTTCCAGACCATGCACCAGCGCCTGCAGCGCATGAAGGAGCTCGAGGAGATCGACTTCGACGACGTGGCCGGCTCCGGTCGCACGAAGAAGGAGCTCCTGCAGATGCGTCGCGAGTACGACAAGCTCTCGCGCACCCTCGGTGGTGTCCGTGACATGTCGCGCACGCCGTCCGCCGTCTGGATCGTCGACACCAAGAAGGAGCACCTTGCGGTCGACGAGGCGAAGAAGCTCAACATCCCGATCGTCGCGATCCTCGACACCAACTGCGACCCCGACGACGTCGACTACCCGATCCCGGGCAACGACGACGCCATCCGCTCCGTCAGCCTGCTGACCCGCGTCGTCGCCGACGCCGTGGCCGAGGGCCTGCTGTCGCGCGGCGGCAGCAAGACCGGCGAGGAGGAGGCCGGCTCCGAGCTCGGCTCCGACGAGCCGATGGCCGAGTGGGAGCGTGAGCTGCTCGAGCAGCCCGGCGCGGCGGCGCCTTCACCTGGCACCGCTGCGGCCCAGGGCGGCACCGAGACGCCGGCCCAGGCCGACGCCAACGCTGCCACCGATGCTGCCGAGGCCGCGGTGACCGTCGAGGACGCCGCCGCCGAGACCGAGGCGCCGGCCGCCGAGACCACCGACGAGGCCCCGGCCAAGAAGGCGGCCGCGAAGAAGGCGCCGGCCAAGAAGGCCACCGCCAAGAAGGCGCCCGCGAAGAAGGCCGCCGAGAAGGCTGAGGACAAGGCCGACGCCCCGGCTGACGAGAAGGCTGACGCCGACTCCGCCGAGTGACGCGCCACACCACTACCTGAGAAGCGAGAGAACACAGATGGCAATCACTGCCGCAGACGTCAAGAAGCTCCGCGACGCCACCGGCGCCGGGATGATGGACGCCAAGAAGGCGCTCACCGAGGCCGACGGCGACTTCGACAAGGCCGTCGAGCTGCTGCGCATCTCCGGTGCCGCCAAGGCGGCCAAGCGGGGTGCCGAGCGTGAGGCGTCGTCCGGGCTCGTCGCGAGCTCCGGCACCGCGATCGTCGAGCTCAACAGCGAGACCGACTTCGTCGCCAAGAACGAGCAGTTCATCGCGCTCGCCGAGGAGCTGGCCAAGGCCGCCGACGAGTCCAAGCCGGCCGACGCCGAGGAGTTCGCGTCCACGACGCTGCCCAGCGGCCAGACGGTCAGCGAGGCCATCTCGGCCCTCGCCGCGGTCATCGGCGAGAAGCTCGAGCTCGGCCGCGTCGCCAGCTTCGACGGCCAGGTCGCCACGTACCTGCACCGTCGTGCCAGCGACCTCCCGCCGGCCGTCGGCGTGCTCGTCGAGTACACCGGCGACGACCTGGACGCCGCCCGCGGCGCCGCCATGCAGATCGCCGCGATGCGTCCGCGCTACCTCACCCGTGAGGACGTGCCGGCCGACATCGTCGCCAAGGAGCGCGAGATCGCCGAGGCCACGGCCCGCGAGGAGGGCAAGCCCGAGCAGGCGCTGCCCAAGATCGTGGAGGGTCGCGTCAACGGCTTCTTCAAGGACGTCGTCTTGCTCGACCAGCCGTCGGTTCAGGACAATAAGAAGACGGTCAAGGCGATCCTCGACGACGCCGGCGTGGCCATCACCCGCTTCGCCCACATCGAGATCGGCGCCTGACCAGCCCGTACGAGCCCAGCAGGAGGGACCGGATCATCGTGGAGACCGAGTCGGCGAACGATGGTCCGGACGTCAAGCGCGTCCTGCTGAAGCTGTCCGGCGAGGTCTTCGGCGGTGGCCGCACGGGCATCGACCCCGACGTCGTCAACGGCATCGCGAAGCAGGTGGCCGAGGCCGTCCGTGAGGGCGTCCAGGTGGCGATCGTCGTGGGCGGCGGCAACTTCTTCCGCGGGGCCGAGCTGAGCCAGCGCGGCATGGAGCGGTCGCGCGCCGACTACATCGGCATGCTGGGCACCGTCATGAACGCCCTCGCGCTGCAGGACTTCTGCGAGAAGCAGGGTGTCGAGACGCGCGTGCAGTCGGCCATCACGATGGGCCAGGTCGCCGAGCCGTACATCCCGCGGCGGGCCATCCGGCACCTCGAGAAGGGCCGCGTCGTGATCTTCGGCGCCGGCGCCGGCATGCCGTACTTCTCCACCGACACCGTCTCCGCGCAGCGTGCCCTGGAGATCAAGGCCGACGCGGTGCTGATGAGCAAGAGCGGCGTCGACGCGGTCTACTCCGCGGACCCGCGCGTCGATCCCGACGCCATCCGGTTCGACGAGATCACGTTCTCGGAGGCCCTGCGCCTCGGCCTGAAGGTCGTCGACGCCGCCGCGTTCGCGCTCTGCATGGAGAACCGGCTGCCCATGGTCGTCTTCGGCATGGAGGGCGAGGGCAACATCGCCCGCGTCCTCCGTGGTGAGAAGATCGGAACCCTGGTCCACGCCGGACCGACCCAGTAGGAGGAGACCAGTCGTGATCGACGAGACGCTGCGCGAGGCCGACGGCAAGATGGCCAAGGCCGTGGAGCACGCCCGCGAGGAGTTCGCCGCGATCCGCACCGGTCGCGCGCACCCGGCGATGTTCAGCCAGATCACCGCCGAGTACTACGGGCAGCAGACGCCCCTGCAGCAGCTGGCCGGCTTCCAGGTCCCGGAGCCGCGCACCGTGATCATCAGCCCCTACGACGCCAATGCCAAGGGGGCCATCGAGAAGGCCATCCGCGAGTCCGACCTGGGCGTCAACCCCAGCGACGACGGCAAGGTGCTGCGCGTGACGCTGCCCGAGCTCACCGAGGAGCGGCGCAAGGAGTACATCAAGCTCGCGAAGTCGAAGGCCGAGGAGGGCCGCGTCTCCGTGCGCAACCTGCGTCGTGCCGCCAAGCAGGCGCTCGACAAGGCCGAGAAGGACTCCGAGATCAGCAAGGACGAGAACGTCGGCGCCGAGAAGCGCCTCGACGGGCTCACCAAGAAGCACGTCGACACGATCGACGAGCTGCTGAAGAACAAGGAAGCCGAGCTCCTTGAGGTCTGACGACGCCGACGCGGCGCCGTCCGAGCCGGCTGATCCGCCGCAGGAGCTGGAGAAGACCAGCCGCGCCGGCCGCAACCTGCCCGCGGCGATCGGCGTCGGCGTCGGTCTCGGCCTGCTGGTCGTGCTGACGCTGTTCTTCGTCAAGGACCTGTTCGTCGTCGTGGTGGTCGTCGCCCTCGGCGTCGGCCTGTGGGAGCTCGGTCGTGCGTTCACCACGGCCGGCATCGCCATCCCGGTGCTGCCCGTCCTCACCGGCGGCACAGTCATGCTGGCCACGGCGTTCTACGGGGGCATGGAGGACGCGGCCGTCGCCATGGCCCTCACGGTGGTCGCCACCCTGGTGTGGCGGCTCTCCGAGGGCGCCGACGGGTTCGTCCGCGACACCAGTGCCGGCATCTTTGCGCTGTCGTACCTGTACCTGATGGGCGTCTTCGTCATGCTCATGCTGGTCGAGGACGACGGGGCGTGGCGCGTCGTGGCGTTCATCGTCGCCACCATCGCCTCGGACATCGGCGGGTACATCGCGGGCGTGCTGTTCGGCAAGCACCCGATGGCGCCCACCATCAGCCCGAAGAAGTCCTGGGAGGGCTTCGCCGGGTCGCTCGTCGTCGGCATCGCCGCCGGCATCCTCACCGTCACCCTCGCGCTCGACGGCGACTGGTGGGCCGGGGCGATCCTCGGCGTCGCCGGCGTGGTCTTCGCGACCCTCGGCGACCTGTCGGAATCGCTCATCAAGCGCGACCTCGGCATCAAGGACATGGGTGACCTGCTCCCCGGTCACGGCGGCCTCATGGACCGGCTCGACTCGCTGATCGCGGTCGCGCCCGTGGCCTGGCTGATCCTGCACTACCTCGTCGACGTCTCCTGAGGTTGGACCGTGCGTGCTTTCACATGCCGGGTGTGCTCGCACCCGCTGTACTTCGAGAACTCGGTCTGCGTGTCGTGCCAGACCCCGCTGGCGTTCTCCCGCACGGAGAAGGAGATCGTCCCGCTCGACGACGGCCGGTACCGCGACGCGTCGGGCACGGTCTGGGAGCCGTGCAGCAACCGCCTGCTGTCCGGCTGCACGTGGCTCGCGAGCGAGCCGGGCGGTGAGTGCTTCAGCTGCTCGCTGACCCGCACACGGCCGTCCGACGAGGACCTCCAGGGCATCGCGCAGTTCCCGGTCGCCGAGGCGGCCAAGCGACGGCTCGTGGTGGAGCTGGACGTGCTGGGCCTGCCGATCGTCACGCGCCAGGACGACCCGGAGGGCGGCCTCGCGTTCGACCTGCTGTCCAGCGTGGGGGAGAACGTCGTCATCGGTCACGCCGACGGCATCATCACGATCGACCTCGCCGAGGGCGACGACGCGCACCGTGAGCGGGTCCGCGCCGAGATGGCCGAGCCGTACCGCACGATGCTCGGCCACTTCCGGCACGAGATCGGCCATTACTACGAGTCCGTTCTCGTCGAGGGCGAGCTGCTCGACGACGTCCGCGCCCTGTTCGGCGACGACTCCGTCGACTACCAGGCCGCGATCGACCGGCACTACGCCGAGGGGCCGCCGGAGGGGTGGGAGGAGTCGTACATCTCCGCCTACGCCACGATGCACCCGTTCGAGGACTTCGCCGAGACGTTCGCGCACGTCATGCACATCAGCGACACCGTCGACACCGCCCGGGCGTACGGCCTGTCCACCGTCGACCGGTCGGCCTTCTCGTCGTTCCGCGACCTCGTCACCGGGGTCTGGGTGCCGATGAGCACGGCGCTGAACCAGATCAACCGCAGCATGGGCGCCGGCGACCTCTACCCGTTCGTCCTGGCTCCGACGGTGCTCGACAAGCTCGACCTCGTCGCCCGGGTGATCCGTCAGGGCGCGTCTGCGACCATGGACGGATGACCACCGGCCCTTCCCGCAAGCCGTTGCCGCTCGTCATGGAGCAGCCGCGCGGCCGGGCCAAGCCGCCTCGCCACCTGGCCGACCTGACGCGCGACGAGCGCGCCGCGGCTGCGGAGGCGCTGGGGGAGCCGGCGTACCGGGTCAAGCAGGTGGCCACCCACTACTTCGGCCGGCTCGTCCGCGACCCGGCCCTGATGACGGACCTGCCGGCGGCCACCCGCGACAAGATCGTCGCCGACCTGCTGCCGACGCTCCTCGACCCGGTCCGCACGCTGGAGGCCGACCGCGGCACCACGCGCAAGACGCTGTGGCGGCTGTTCGACGGCGCGCTCGTCGAGTCGGTGCTGATGCGGTACCCGGACCGCGCCACCATCTGCGTGTCCAGCCAGGCCGGCTGCGGCATGGCGTGCCCGTTCTGCGCCACCGGCCAGGGCGGCCTGCAGCGCAACATGAGCACGGCCGAGATCGTCGAGCAGGTCGTCGACGCCGCCGGCGTCATGGCACGCGGCGAGGTGCCCGGCGGTCCCGGACGCCTCTCGAACGTCGTGTTCATGGGCATGGGCGAGCCGATGGCCAACTACAAGGCCGTCATCGGGGCGGTGCGGCAGATGGTCGCCCCGGCGCCCGACGGCCTCGGCATGTCCGCGCGCAACATCACGGTGAGCACCGTCGGTCTCGTGCCGCGGATCAACCAGCTCGCCACCGAGGGCATCCCGGTCACGCTCGCGCTCTCGCTGCACGCGCCCGACGACGAGCTGCGCAACGAGCTCGTGCCGATCAACACCCGCTGGTCGGTGCACCAGGCCGTCGAGGCGGCCTGGGAGTACGCCCGGACCACCAAGCGCCGCGTCTCGATCGAGTACGCCATGATGCGCGACATCAACGACCAGGCCTGGCGCGCCGACCTCCTCGCCGACGTCCTGCTGTCGTACGGCGACTGGGGCTGGGTGCACGTCAACCTCATCCCGCTCAACCCCACACCGGGCTCGCCGTGGACGGCGTCCCGTCGCGAGGACGAGCAGGAGTTCGTCCGCCGCCTCGTCGCCAAGGGCGTGCCCACCACGGTGCGCGACACCCGCGGCAGCGACATCGACGGTGCCTGCGGCCAGCTGGCCGCCCTCGACGCGTGAGGCCGGTGGACCGACCTACGCGAACGGGTCGTTGAGCAGCAGCTCGACGTTGCGGTCGCCGTCCGCGCCGCGCGCGGTGGCCACGTCGAGCTGAGGGTCGTTCGCCGACAGCTCGCGGGACAGCGCCGCCATGTGCAGCGAGGTCGCGAAGCTGCCGCCGTGCGACAACGGCGCCGCGTGGTCGAGCATGGTGCCGAACAGCGACAGCGTGTCGTCGCCGTTCTTGCACACCTCGATGAGACGCGACTGCTGCGGGAAGTCGATGTGCGACGCGGTGTTGATCTCCCAGAAGCCGCTGTGCCCGTTCGGCGCCTTGTGCGGCGTCACCTGGTTGCGGTGCGTGTGGCCGTTGACCCAGGCGATGACGTTCGGGTTCGCGAGGAACAGGTCGACGACCGCGCCGCCGAGGACGCGCGGCTGGGCGTTGAGGCCGGTGCCGATGATCGGGTTCACCATGCTCTCGGCGGTGTGGTGGCTGAAGACCATGACGTACTTGGTCTTCGACAGCGCCAGCACGCCCTTCAGCCAGCCGAACTGCGCCTGGTCGAGCGACCCCTCGTAGTAGCCGTTCGGGTTCACCGTGTCCATGACGATGCAGCGGATCGGCCCGGCGTCGAACGTGTAGTACGCCGTGCCGTGCAGCCGGTTCTTCGCCGTGAAGCCGTGGCCCTTCGGCGTGCCGGTGGTGTTGAAGTGCTCGTTGACCACCTGGCGGCGGGTGAGCTGCCGCCGGTTGTGGTCGCGGGTGACGATGCGGGCCGACGCCGGCGAGATCGCGCCGAGGAGCGGGTCGATCTTGCCCTGGTTGAGCGCGGAGAACACGTCGGCCTCGGAGAGGCCGGGCGGCAGGGCGTCGACCTTGAGCCGGCCGGTGGACACGGCGCGCAGCGCGATGCCGAGCGGGAAGTTGCCCTGCACGAGCCCGTCGTGGTTGCCGAACGCCGCGTACCACGGGATGTTCAGTCCCTCGGGCGTGTACGTCTGCTGCGACGCCTCGATCAGGCCGGCGGCGTCCGGGAAGCCGTACTTGCTCTTGTAGAAGTCGGGCTGCTGCCCGGCCGGCGTCACCGGCTTCCAGTAGTGGCGGTCCTTGTTCTTGGCGTCCATGACGCCCTCGTACGTGCTCTTGTTGCCCGACGCCGGGGTGATCTTCTTGCCGTCGAGGACGTCGATGTTCCAGCGCACCTCGTTGAACTGGCAGTTGTCGGAGTTGTCGCCGGTCTGGATGGCGAACGACAGGTTGGCGCCGGTGACCGGGCCGACACCCACCCGGTTGATCGCCTGCACCATCGAGTCGGCGACGTGCGTGGTGGTGAGCTCCTGGGCGCGGTAGCTGGAGGTGAGCAGGCCACCGGTGGTCGGGCCGCCGCCGTACGTGTCGTCGAGCCGGTCGACGTACTCCAGGCGCAGCGGCGACTCCGGGTCGACGATGTGCACGTCGGTGAGCTGGGCGAACGCCAGCATGGTGGTGCGGCCGATCGCACGGTTGGCGCCCGCGCTCGCGAAGATCTGCTCACGGACCACGTGCTCCTGGCCCGGACCGGTCACCACCGGGGTGTATCCGAGCGGACCCGCCGGGCCACGAACCAGGGTCGCCTCGAGGGTCGTGAACTGCGGCGCCACGACGTCAGCGGTCGACGGCCACGTGAAGGCCGGCGCTCCGGTGAGGGCGACTGCTCCGCCGATGACGGCAGAGGAGCGGATGAGGTCACGACGGGACAAGGGCATGGGAGTCTCCAACCTGGATGGCGTGGCCCGAGGCTACTCCCGACGATCGGCGGCCGGGGGCGATTTGGCCGACGCGGTCCCCGGTAGCCTTTGCGGCGTGCTGAAGGTGACGCGGGACGGCGACGTCGTGGTGCTGGAGCTGCAGCGGGAGGAGCGTCGCAACGCCCTCAACCTGGAGCTCTGCGAGCGGATCCACGCAGCTGTCGACGAGGCGGTGGACGCGGGAGCGCGTGCCGTCGTGATCACTGGGCAGGGATCGGTGTTCTGCTCCGGTGCCGACCTCGGCGGCGTGTACGGCCCGGAGTTCCTCGAGGCGCTCTACGGGATGCTGCACCGCCTCGCACAGGCGCCGCTGCCGATCATCGCGGCGGTGAACGGCCCGGCCATCGGCGCCGGCACGCAGCTGGCCATCGCCTGCGACCTGCGCGTCGCCGACGAGACCGCCCAGTTCGCGGTGCCCACCGCCAAGAACGGCATGGCGGTCGACGCGTGGACGATCCGCACGCTGGCGGCCCTGGCCGGCACGGGTCGGGCGCGTCGCGTGATGCTCGCCGCCGAGGCCGTCCGCCGCGACGAGGCCCTGCAGTGCGGACTCGCCGACCGCGCCGGCACGCTCGACGACGCCATCGCGTGGGCGCACGAGATCGCCGCCCTCGCGCCGCTGACCGTCGGCTACAACAAGCTCGTCCTCAACGGCTTCGCCGACGACGCGCAGATCCAGGAGTCCTTCGGCGCCGTCTGGGCGAGCCGCGACGTCCGCGAGGCGGCCGAGGCTCGCGCGGAGAAGCGTCCGCCGGTCTTCGAGGGCCGCTGATGGCGTCGCTGGGCTTCGAGATGCTCGACCGGCACGTCGTCGACGGCCGCGGCGACGAGCTCGCCTGCTCCATCGACGACGGAGCCCTGTCGTTCGCGCAGCTGCTGGAGCGCAGCGCCGCCCTGGGCGGAGCGCTGAAGGCGCTCGGCGTGGAGCCCGGTCACGACGTCGCGGTGCGGGTCGAGGGCGTGGACCGCGTCACCGCCGTGTGCGCGTGCGCCCGGCTCGGGGCCCGGCCCGCCTCCGAGGGCGCCGTGGTGATCGAGCCGGACGGCGAGCTGTCGATCGCCGTCATGATCAAGGCCGGTGGCGGCGACCCGGCTCCGTCCCTCGCCGCCGACCCGCCCGGCTACGCCGAGGAGATGCGCGCCGCCCACCCGGACGTCGTCGGCGCGCTGCTGGAGGGCCGCCCCGTCACCTGAGCCGGCTCAGAGCAGCCCGGCGTCGTGCATCCGGATGGCCACCTGGACGCGGTTGGTCGCGTCCAGCTTGGTGAAGATGTGCGAGATGTGGGCCTTCACGGTCGCGACGCTCATGTGCAGCTCCGCCGCGATCTCCGCGTTCGACGAGCCGGCACCCACGGCGCGGGCGACCTCCTGCTCGCGCTCGGTGAGCAGCTCGTTGATCAGCGCCGCCGACGCTTGACGGTCGTGCGGCGTGGAGTCCGTGACCTGACGGATGAGCTGCTCGGTGATGGTGGGCGACAGCATCGGCTCGCCGGCCTGCACCCGCGCGATGGCGTCGACGATCTCGGCCGGCGGGGTGTCCTTGAGGAGGAAGCCGTTCGCGCCGGCGGCCAGCGCACGGACGACGTACTCGTCGGCGTCGAACGTCGTCAGCACGATGACGCGAGGCGCGTCCTCGAGCGCGGTGATGGCCGTGGTGGCCGCGATGCCGTCCATCACGGGCATGCGCAGGTCCATGAGCACGATGTCGACGCCACCGGCCTTCGCGGCCTCCACCGCCTCGGCGCCGTTCGACGCCTCGCCGACGACCTCGACGTCGGGGGAGCCGCCGAGCATCAGGGCCAGGCCCGCCCGCACCAACGCGTCGTCGTCGGTGATCAGGACTCGGGTCATGCCTGCCACGGTAGCCACGCGGACAGCACGAACCGGTGGTCGGACGTGACCTGGTGCCGCAGTCGTCCCCCCGCGAGTGCCGCCCGCTCGGTAAGACCGAGCAGGCCGAGCCCGGAGTCCGGCGTCGTGGACTTCGCACCGACCCGCAGGGGGTTGCTGACGGACAGCGAGATGCCGGACTGCGGCTCGCCGGTCACGCGGACCTCCACGAGGGTGTCCGGTGCGTGCTTGCGGGCGTTGGTGAGGGCCTCCTGGACGATGCGGTACGTGGCGCGGCCGATCAGCTCGGGCACACCGTCCGCGAGCGCGACGACGCTGTTGATGTTCATGCCCGACTCGCGGGCCTCCTCGACGAGCGCGGGGATGTCGGCCGCCGACGGCTGGGGGCGCTCGGGGTCGGCGTCGCCCGGGTCCTCCCGGAGGACACCGAGAACTTCCCGCAGCTCGACGAGCGCCTGGTGCGATCCGTCCTGGATGATCCGCGCGGTCTCGCGCATCTGCTCCGGCGTCAGGTCATCGCGGTAGGTGAGGGCCCCGGCGTGCATGGTCACCAGGGAGATGCGGTGGGCCAGCACGTCGTGCATCTCGCGGGCGATCCGGCCGCGCTCGGCGGTGCGCGCCTGCATGACGCGCGCGGCCTGCTCGCTCTCGGCCGCCTCGGCCCGCCAGCGCAGGGTGGAGAGCAGCTCTCGCCGTGAGCCGATGTACATGCCCCAGCCGACGGCCACGGCCGTGATCGCGACGATGATCGGGATGGTCAGCGCCCAGATGGTCTCTGTCGCCGGGTTGATGCCCTCGAGCACGAGACCGGTGGCGAACGAGACGATCGAGATCGGGATGATCTCGCGCCACCGTCGCCGGGTCGCGACGGAGACGATCGCGAGCACGGCCGGCCCCGACGACGCCCCGGACACCGCACCCATCAGGTTCGTCAGCACCGCCACGGTCATCGGGTGCTCGCGTCGCCGGGTGACCAGCACGAACGCGACCACCCCAAGCCCGAGGTCGAGCGCGAACCAGCCGCGGTCGTGGTTCCACTGCCAGCCGGCGAGCTCGCCCCAGCCGAACCCCGAGATGACGAGCATCAGCAGCGTGCGCCAGGCGTGGCTCCACCGCGTCAGCGGGGGCTGGTAGTCGGGGGTCGACGACACGCACCAAGGCTAGGGTCGCGCCACCGTGGCGGGCCACCGCCGCCGGTCGATCGCGGGATGCGACTTTCGGCTACCGGTTCTGGACAGTCGGCCGATGGGCCAGTGCCCCTCGTTCGGGCAGGCTGGGGCCATGATCACGGTCGAACACCTCACGAAGACCTACGGCGGCTTCCGCGCCGTGGACGACGTCTCGTTCACGTGCCGCCCCGGGGCCGTCACCGGCTTCCTTGGACCGAACGGCGCCGGCAAGACCACCACGATGCGCGTGATGGCGGGTCTCACCCCGGCCACGAGCGGCACGGCCCTCGTTGGCGGCGTGCAGTTCCGCGACATCCCGAACCCGGGCACCCAGGTGGGCGTCCTGCTCGACGCGTCGGCGCAGCACGCCGGCCGCACCGGCCGCGAGGTGCTCACGCTCACCGCGATGACGATGGGCCTCCCGTCGTCGCGCGTCGACGAGATGCTCGACCTCGTCAGCCTGAGCCAGTCAGAGGCCAAGCGCCGGGTGCGCAACTACTCGCTCGGCATGCGCCAGCGCCTCGGCATCGCCGCCGCGCTCATCGGCGACCCGAAGATCCTGATCCTGGACGAGCCGGCCAACGGCCTCGACCCGGCGGGCATCCACTGGATGCGCAGCCTGCTCCGCGAGTACGCCAACCGCGGCGGCACCGTCCTGCTCTCGTCGCACCTGCTGCACGAGATCGAGGTCATCGCCGACGAGATCATCGTCATCGGGCAGGGCAGGATCGTGGCCCAGGGCACCAAGGCCGAGCTGTTGCAGTCCGCCGGCACGTTCGTGAAGGCCGGCGACGTGTCCGCCCTCGCGAACGCCCTCGCCACCGCGGGCATCACCGCCTCGCCGTCCGGCGAGGGATTCTCCACCGACGCACCCGCCGAGGAGGTCGGCAAGGCCGCCGCAGTCGCGGGGGTCGCCCTCGTCGAGCTGCGCCCCGCCGACGGCGCCGGCCTCGAGGAGATGTTCCTCGAGCTCACGGCCGACACCCAGCGCGAGAACACCGGCACCGAAGGAGCCCAGGCATGAGCGCCACCACCGCGACCCTCGACCTGTCCGCACCCACCGTCCCGCTCTCGCGGATCGTCAAGGTCGAGCTGCGCAAGATGTTCGACACCCGTTCCGGGTTCTGGCTGATGACGAGCATCGCGATCGCCGCCCTCCTGGCCACGATCGGCGTCATCCTGTTCCTGCCTGACGACAACTTCGGCTTCGGCGCCTTCGGCACCGCCATCGGCGTCCCCATGGCCGTCCTGCTGCCGATCATCGCGATCCTCGCGGTCACCGGGGAGTGGAGCCAGCGCACGGGCCTGGTCACGTTCACGCTGCTGCCGCACCGCACGCAGGTGATCACGGCCAAGGTGATCGCCGCCGTCTCGGTCGGCATCGCCGGCATGCTCGTGGCGTTCGCGATCGGCGCCGTCGGCAACGTCGTCGGATCGTCGATCGCCGGCGTCGACATCCGCTGGGACACGTCGCTGGGCGACCTGCTGAAGATCATCCTCGCCAACGTCCTGGGCCTGCTCGTGGGCTTCATGCTCGGCGTCCTGATCCGGAACTCCGCCGGAGCGATCGTCGGCTACTTCGTCTACTCGCTCGTGCTGCCGGGCATCTTCGGCTTCCTGGCGGCCACCCAGGACTGGTTCGAGAAGATCCAGCCCTGGATCGACTTCAACTTCGCCCAGACCCCGCTGTTCGAGGACGCGGGACCGTCCGGCGAGCAGTGGGCCCAGATCGGCGTGTCAGGGGTCATCTGGTTGATCATCCCGATGGCCATCGGCATCTGGGCCGTGCTGAGGTCGGAGGTGAAGTAAAGACCTGCCGGTGCGCAGGGTGCCTTGGGGGGACGCCCGACACCGGGTAGGAGAGAATGGCGGCATGCGCAAGCGTGCCGCCATTCTCGGCTCCACCGGGTCCATCGGGACCCAGGCGCTGGACGTGGTGGCGGCCAATCCCGACCGCTTCGAGGTCGTCGCTCTCGCCACCGGCGGGAGCGATCCCGCCCTGCTCGCACGACAGGCACTCGAGCACGACGTCGAGGTCGTCGCGGTGGCCAAGGCGAGCGCGGCCCAGGACGTCCAGCTGGCCCTGTACGCGGAGGCGCAGAAGCGCGGCTGGTCCGAGGGCGACCACCGGCTGCCTCGCCTGGTGGCGGGTCCGGACGCCGCGGTCGAGGCCGCACGGGCGCCGTGCGACGTCGTCCTCAACGGCATGACCGGCGCAGTGGGGCTCGAGCCCACGCTCGCCGCCCTGGACACCGGCGCCACCCTCGCGCTGGCCAACAAGGAGTCGCTGATCATCGGCGGTGAGCTCGTCACCGGTGCCGCGAAGCCCGGTCAGCTCGTCCCGGTGGACTCCGAGCACTCCGCCCTTGCCCAGGCGCTGCGCGGCGAGAGCATCGACGACGTCCGCCGCCTGCTGGTCACGGCCAGCGGTGGACCGTTCCGCGGCCGCACCCGCGAGGAGCTCGCCGACGTCACGCCGGAGCAGGCGATGGCGCACCCCACGTGGGACATGGGGCCGGTGATCACCATCAACTCGGCCACGCTGGTGAACAAGGGACTCGAGGTCATCGAGGCGCACCTGCTGTTCGACATCCCCTTCGACCGCATCGACGTCGTCGTGCACCCGTCGTCGGTCGTCCACTCGATGGTCGAGTTCGTCGACGGCTCCACCATGGTGCAGGCGTCCCCGCCGGACATGCGGCTGCCGATCGCGCTCGGCCTGGCCTGGCCGGAGCGCGTCCCCGGCGCCGCCCAGGCGTGCGACTGGACCCAGCCCGCCACCTGGGAGTTCTTCCCGCTCGACGACTCCGCGTTCCCGGCCGTTCGGCTGGCCCGGCAGGCCGGGGAGTTCGGCCGCACGGCCCCCGCGGTGTTCAACGCCGCCAACGAAGTGTGCGTCGACGCGTTCGTGGCCGGGGATTTGGACTTCCTTGGCATCGTGGACACGGTGGGAGCCGTGCTGGAGGAGCACACGTCGGATCCCGACGTCGCCCACGCCGAGCTGACGCTCGCCGGCGTGCTCGGGGCCGATGCCCGAGCGCGTGAGCGGGCCCGAGACCTGGTGGAATCCCGGCAGGGGTCCCGGGCCCTGGGCGGGAGAGGACCGAGATGAACGCTGCGATCTACGCCCTGGGCGTGGTCCTGTTCGTCATCGGGGTCGCCGTCTCCATCGCGCTGCACGAGGTCGGGCACATGTACCCGGCCAAGAAGTTCGGCGTGAAGGTCACCCAGTACTTCGTCGGGTTCGGCAACACCATCTGGTCCGTCAAGCGGGGCGAGACCGAGTACGGGATCAAGTCCATCCCGCTCGGCGGCTACGTGAAGCTCGTCGGCATGCTCCCGCCGGAGAAGGCCGGAGACCCGCACGAGGTCCGCGCCACCAACACCGGCCTGTTCACGCAGCTCGTCGCGGACGCCCGCCACGCCGAGTACGAGCACGTCGGCGACGAGGACATGGACCGGCTGTTCTACCGCAAGCCGTGGTGGCAGAAGCTCATCGTCATGGCCGGCGGCCCCATGGTGAACGTGGCCATCGCAGTCGTGCTGTTCACGATCGTGATCGTCGGCTTCGGGGTGCTCAAGCCCACCACCACCGTCCAGGGCGTCTCCGACTGCGCCATCAGCGACGCCGAGGCTGGTCGGGCGTGCACCGCGGACGACCCGCAGACCCCGGCCAGCAAGATCGGCCTCCAGCGCGGTGACGAGTTCGTCTCGTTCAACGGCACCGAGATCACCTCCTGGGACCAGCTCACCCGGCTGATCCGCGCGAACGGCGACCGCGAGGCCGACATCGTCGTCGACCGCGACGGCCGCAGGGTCGAGTCCCGGGTCGCGACGTCGGTCATCGCCCGCGCGTCGCTCGACGACCCGCAGCGGACCGAGAAGGTCGGCTTCCTCGGCGTCGAGCCGGAGCAGCGGTACCAGCGTGAGGGTCCGGGCACGGTCGTGGACGTCATGGGAGACCAGATCTCCGCCACGGCGTCCGCAATCTGGCACCTGCCCAACCGGATGGTCGAGGTCACGAAGGCCGCGTTCGGTGCCGACCGCCCGGCCGACGGCCCGATCAGCGTCGTCGGCGCCAGCCGCGTGGCCGGCGAGCTCGTCACCGTCGACGAGCCCACGTGGGGGGAGCGGGCCTCCCGGCTGCTCACCCTGCTCGCGTCGCTGAACCTGTTCCTGGCGCTGTTCAACTTCATCCCGCTGCTGCCGCTCGACGGCGGCCACATCGCCGGCGCCCTGTGGGAGGCGCTGCGTCGCGGCTGGGCCAAGGTGCGTGGAGCGCCCGACCCCGGCTACGTCGACGTCGCCCGCATGCTGCCCGTCGCCTACGGCGTGGGGGCGGTGCTCATCGTCATGAGCGTCGTCCTGATCTACGCCGACATCGTCAACCCAGTGAGGCTTTCATGATTTCACCCCACAAAACCGCTTGCCTGGTCTCAGCAAAGATGCCGGTCGAGGCTCGCGCTCGCGCTTTCGCGGGGGCCCCGAAATGACGGATCTCGGACTTCCCGCCATGCCGCCGCCGGTGCTCGCACCGCGCCGCAAGAGCCGCAAGATCAAGGTCGGCACCGTCGACGTCGGCGGCGACGCCCCCGTCTCGGTGCAGTCGATGACCACCACGCTCACCAGCGACGTGAACAGCACGCTGCAGCAGATCGCCGAGCTCACCGCGGCGGGCTGCGACATCGTCCGCGTCGCCTGCCCGAGCCAGGACGACGCCGACGCCCTGCCGGAGATCGCCCAGCACTCGCAGATCCCGGTCATCGCCGACATCCACTTCCAGCCCAAGTACGTCTTCGCGGCCATCGACGCCGGCTGCGCCGCCGTGCGCGTCAATCCGGGCAACATCCGCAAGTTCGACGACCAGGTCGGCGCCATCGCCAAGGCGGCGGCCGACGCGGGCGTCTCGCTGCGCATCGGCGTGAACGCCGGCTCGCTCGACAAGCGACTGCTGGAGAAGTACGGCAAGGCCACGCCGGAGGCGCTCGTCGAGTCGGCCGTCTGGGAGGCGTCGCTGTTCGAGGAGCACGACTTCCACGACTTCAAGATCTCGGTGAAGCACAACGACCCGGTCGTGATGGTGCAGGCGTACGAGATGCTCGCCGAGCGCGGCGACTGGCCGCTGCACCTCGGCGTCACCGAGGCCGGCCCGGCGTTCCAGGGCACGATCAAGAGCTCGGTGGCATTCGGCCACCTGCTCGCCAAGGGCATCGGCGACACCATCCGCGTGTCCCTGTCCGCTCCGCCGGTCGAGGAGGTCAAGGTCGGCCTGCAGATCCTGCAGTCGCTGAACCTGCGTGAGCGCAAGCTCGAGATCGTCTCCTGCCCGTCGTGCGGCCGCGCCCAGGTCGACGTCTACACGCTGGCCGAGGAGGTCACCGCCGGGCTCGACGGACTCGAGGTGCCGCTGCGCGTCGCCGTCATGGGCTGCGTCGTGAACGGTCCGGGCGAGGCGCGCGAGGCCGACCTCGGCGTGGCGTCGGGCAACGGCAAGGGCCAGATCTTCGTGAAGGGGGAGGTCATCAAGACCGTGCCGGAGAGCAAGATCGTCGAGACCCTGATCGCGGAGGCCATGCGCATCGCCGAGGGCATGGAGACCACCGAGGGAGCATCCGCAGAAGTGAGCGTCAGCTGAGCGCCTGGCCGCAGGGCGCGCCTCCCCATCCCCGCGGCGCGAGCCCGCCCCCGCATCCCGACCGGCGGCGTTCTCGTCGGTCGACGCACAACCCCGGTGCGCCTCCCTCCTCTGCCTTGCCGGATCGGGCGCGGATGTCGTGCTCGCTTTCACGCGGATGGGGAGACACGCCCTACTCTGTCCTCAATACCGGCAGGAGGTGACCGTGCTCGGCACCACGCACGTCCGCGCTCTCGGGTCCGCCGACCTGCCCGCCCTCCGGGAGCTGCTCGACCGCGACCCTCTGGTCAACGTCTTCGTGCGGCACCGGGTCGACGTCACCGGCCTCGAGGAGCGCGTGATGGGCGGCTGCGTCTGGGGCTACTTCGAGCACGACGAGCTGGTGTCCGCCTGCCACGCGGGCGCGAACGTCGTGCCGGTGCAGGCGACCCGGGCGGCCATCGACGCGTTCGCCGAGCAGCTGCTCCGCACCGGCGTGCGGCCCACGTCCGTCGTCGGCCCCCGCGAGACGGCCACCGCCCTCTGGAAGCGCCTCGAGGGGCGCTGGGGTCCGGCCCGCTCGGCCCGCGCCTGCCAGCCGTTCCTCACGATGGACCGCGACCCGACCGTGCCCACCGACCCGAGGGTCCGCCGAGTCACCATCGGCGAGTTCGACGTGCTCTACCCGGCCTGCGTGGACATGTTCACCGAGGAGGTGGGCGTCCATCCGGAGACGTCGGGCGCCGCGGGGTACCGCGCGCGGGTCGCGCAGCTCATCACGCTCGGCTGGGCGTTCGCGATCATCGAGGACGGCGAGGTGCTGTTCAAGACCGAGGTCGGCGCAGCCACCGCGCACGCCACCCAGCTGCAGGGCGTGTGGGTGCGCCCGGACCTGCGGGGGCAGGGCCTGGCCGTCCCGGCGCTCGCCGCCGTGGTGCGCGAGGTCCGCGCCAGCATCGCGCCGGTGACCACGCTGTACGTCAACGACCACAACGTCGCGGCCCGGCGGACGTACGCGACGGTCGGTTTCGAGGAGGCCGGCACGTTCTCGTCGTTCCTGTTGTGACGGATAGGGTTTCGGGCATGCGCATGTCCCGGCTCTTCCTGCGAACCCTGCGAGACGATCCCGCGGACGCCGAGGTGCCGAGCCACCGGCTGCTCGTGCGCGCCGGCTACGTGCGCCGCGTCGCCCCCGGCATCTACTCGTGGCTGCCGCTCGGGCTGAAGGTCCTGGGCAAGGTCGAGCAGATCGTCCGCGAGGAGATGGACGCGATCGGCTCGCAGGAGGTGCGGTTCCCCGCCCTGCTGCCGCGCGAGCCCTACGACGCCAGCGGCCGCTGGACCGACTACGGACCCAACATCTTCCGGCTCAAGGACCGCAAGGAGAACGACTACCTCCTCGGCCCCACGCACGAGGAGATGTTCACGCTGCTCGTGAAGGACCTGTGCTCGTCGTACAAGGACCTGCCGCTGCACCTGTACCAGATCCAGACGAAGTACCGGGACGAGGCGCGGCCCCGCGCCGGCATCCTGCGCGGCCGCGAGTTCGTGATGAAGGACTCGTACTCCTTCGACGTCGACGACGCCGGGCTCGAGAAGTCCTACCAGGCGTACCGCGAGGCCTACATCCGCATCTTCGACCGGCTGGGCTTCGAGTACGTCATCGTCCAGGCCACGTCGGGCGCCATGGGCGGATCGGCGAGCGAGGAGTTCCTCGCCGTCGCGGAGACCGGTGAGGACACGTTCGTCCGCTCGCCCGGTGGCTACGCCGCGAACGTCGAGGCCGTCAGCACCGTCGCGCCCGATCCGGTGCCCTTCGACGACGCGCCCGCCGCGCACGCCGAGAAGACACCGGACACCCCCACGATCGACACGCTCGTCGACCACCTGAACGAGCAGTTCCCCCGGGACGACCGCCCGTGGACGGCCGCCGACACGCTCAAGAACGTCCTCGTGATCCTGGAGCACCCGGACGGCACGCGGGAGCCACTCGCCATCGGCGTCCCGGGCGACCGCGAGGTCGACGCCAAGCGGCTCGAGGCGCAGGTCTCGCCCGCCGAGGTGCACGCGTTCGAGGAGAAGGACTTCGCCGCCCACCCGGCCCTGGTGAAGGGCTACATCGGGCCGGCGGTCCTGGGCACGGAGTCCGACTCCGGCATCCGTTACCTGCTGGACCCCAGGGTCGTCGAGGGCACGCGCTGGGTCACCGGGGCGAACGTCGAGGGCTCGCACGTGATCGACCTCGTCGCCGGCCGCGACTTCACCGCCGACGGCACGATCGAGGCCGCCGAGGTGCGCGCCGGTGATCCTGCGCCGGACGGCTCGGGACCGCTGGAGCTCGCCCGCGGCATCGAGATGGGCCACATCTTCCAGCTCGGCCGCAAGTACGCCGAGGCGCTCGGCCTCCAGGTGCTCGACGAGAACGGCAAGCTCGTCACGGTCACGATGGGCTCGTACGGCGTCGGCGTCTCCCGCGCCGTCGCGGCCGTCGTGGAGAACACGTACGACGAGCTGGGCATCGTCTGGCCGCGCGAGCTCGCGCCGTACGACGTCCACCTCGTCGCCACCGGCAAGGACGAGGCCGTCTTCACCGCGGCCGACCAGCTGTACGACGAGCTCGTCGCGTCCGGCGTCGAGGTGCTCTACGACGACCGGCCCAAGGTGTCCCCGGGTGTGAAGTTCAAGGACGCCGAGCTGCTGGGCATGCCCACGATCGTCGTGGTGGGCAAGGGGCTCGCGGACGGCGTGGTCGAGGTCAAGGACCGGGCCACGGGGGAGCGCTCCGACGTCCCGGTCGCCCAGGTGGCCGAGCACGTGCGCGGCATCTGCCGCTAGCCGGCGCCCGGAGGGGGTGCCGGGCCGTTGGGCGGGAGATTCAGCGCAAGCCGGGGAAGGCTTGGGGGTCCGCGTCCCAGTCGATCGCGGCCAGAGCGGCGGCGCGCAGACCGGCGACGGCCCGCGTGCGCCCAGCGCGTCCCGCGAGGCCGACGACCGTCACGCACGCCGCGCAGATCCGGTGCTCCAGGTCGGCAGCCGCCGCCCGAGCCTGCCTGACGTTGCTGACGAGCTCGTCGCCGTAGGTGAGCTGGGGCCCGACCGGCGTGGCTCCGGCGGCGTGCAGCGTGGTGAGCAGGTGGTCGCGCTCGGTGCGGTGCGCGTCGTACGAGGCCCGGGCCGCTCCGGCCAGGTCGCGGACACGGGCGCCGACCTGTCCGTAGAGCCACACCGCCTCGTGCTCCAGCGCCAGCCAGGTCTGAAGGGCCTGCTGCTCCTCGGGCTTCACGCGGCGAGCCTGAGCGTCCGGGCGAGCTGGGCCAACCCGCCGGCCATCGAGGCCAGCAGCCGTGCGACCTCCGGCGACTCCGCGGTGACGGCGTCCTGCTCGCGGGCGCGGGCCGATCGCGCCGCGAGCCGCGCGACTGCGGTGAGAGCCGTGCCCCGATCGCCTTCCGGCGCGGCGACGTCGGTGTTCGCGGTGCTGCCGCCGACAGCGTCGAGCTGGTCGTTCGCCAGCGTGATCAGCGGCTTGACCTGGGCCGATGCGTCACGGTGTTGTTCAGCCACCGCGCTGAGGGTCGCGACGATCACCGCCTGGTCGCGCGCGGCGCGGGAGACCCGCTCCATGTCACCCGGGTCCGGCTCGGGGTGCGGCTGGGCGCCGAGAGCGCGGAGGACGTCGTCGAGCGTGCTGGTGGCCCGGCCGATCGCCGCCGCGCCTCCCGCGGCCGCCACGACGATCCCGGCGGTCAGCAGCGTCCGGCGGCTCATCACACCGGGAAGGCTACGACAGCCGTTCGCTACGCTGGTCCGGACACTGCACCCCGACCGCGACACAGTGCCGACAACAGAAGAGGAGGGCCGACCATGACGAACCCGGTGGACGGCCCGCTCGAGCAGCTCGTCGAGCAGTGTGTCTCCGAGCTCGGGCTCGACCTCGAGGCGCTGGACCTCTCGAAGGCCGGTGCTCGTCGCGTGCTCCGCGTGGCCGTCGACGCCGACGACGGCGTGTCGATCGACACCATCGCCGAGACGTCCCGCGAGCTCTCCCGTGCCCTCGACGCCACCGACGTCATGGGCTCGCAGCCGTACACGCTCGAGGTCACGTCGCGGGGCCTCGACCGGCCCCTCACGCTGCCGCGGCACTGGCGGCGCAACGTCGGCCGGCTGGCGAAGATCACGCTGAACGACGACTCGAGGCTGACCGGCCGCATCGCCGCGGCCCACGACGACTCCGTCGAGGTCACCGTCGACGGCACGAGCCGTCAGATCCCGCTCGCCGACGTCGCCACCGCGCGCATCGAGGCCGAGCTCAAACCGCCCACGACCAAGGACGCCTGACATGGACATCGACATCAAGGCCCTCCGCGAGCTGGAGCACGAGAAGGACATCTCCTTCGACGTCGTGGTGGAGGCCATCGAGACGGCCCTGCTGTCCGCGTACCACAAGACGCCGGGCGCCCTGGCCCAGGCGAGGGTCGAGCTGGACAAGAAGACCGGCCACGTCACGGTGTGGGCGCGGGAGCGTCTCGCGGACGAGGAGTCCGAGCCCGGCGCGGAGGAGGACGACGAGCCGCCCGCACCGCGCTACGGTGAGGAGTTCGACCACACGCCGGCCGACTTCGGCCGCTTCGCCGCCGCCATCGCGCGCCAGCTCATCATGCAGCGCCTGCGCGACGCCGAGGACGAGCAGAAGTACGGCGAGTTCTCCGGGAAGGTGGGTGACATCGTCTCCGGCGTCATCCAGCAGGGGAGTCGGCCCGGCGACGTCATGCTCGACCTCGGGAAGGTCGAGGCCCTGCTGCCGGCGGCCGAGCGCGTCGCCGAGGAGAAGTACGCGCACGGCGAGCGCCTCAAGGCCTACGTGTACGAGGTGGAGAAGGGGATGCGCGGCCCGCGGGTCAAGGTCTCGCGCACGCACCCCAACCTGGTGAAGCTGCTGTTCGCGCTCGAGGCTCCGGAGATCGCCGACGGGTCCGTCGAGATCGCCGCCATCGCCCGCGAGGCCGGTCATCGCAGCAAGATCGCGGTGCGCGCCACCGTGCCGGGCGTCAACGCCAAGGGCGCGTGCATCGGCCCGATGGGCCAGCGGGTCCGCAACGTCATGCACGAGCTGCACGGCGAGAAGATCGACATCGTCGACTTCAGCGAGGACCCGGCCGAGTTCATCGCGCACGCGCTGTCGCCCTCACAGGTCAAGGGCGTCACGCTCGTCGACCCCAACGCTCGGGCCGCCCGTGTGATCGTCCCGGACTTCCAGCTGTCGCTCGCCATCGGCAAGGAGGGGCAGAACGCCCGGCTCGCCGCGAAGCTCACCGGATGGCGGATCGACATCCGGCCGGACACCGAACCGGTGGACGATCCGGCTTCGCCGACGGGGTAGACTCGATGGCGGTGCTTCGCACGTGCATCGGCTGCCGATCACGTGCGGACAAGACCACTCTGGTGCGGCTCGTGGCCACCGGGGGACCCAGTGCCTGGGTCGTCACCCCCGATGAACGCGGATCGCTGCCGGGACGAGGTGCTCACCTGCATCCCGATCCCCGGTGCCTGGAGCAGGCGCGACGTCGCCGGGCCTTCGGCCGGGCCCTCCGTGTGGAGGGGCCGCTCGACACAGGGCCGCTCGACGCCCTCGCCGAGACCTGGAACAGTCCGGAGTGATCAGCACAGACAGACCAGCAGGACCACACCCGGGACGACAGTCCCACGACCGGAATCGGAGCACCCGCTCATGAGCACTCGATGAGTACGTCCCCATGAGCCCGTTCGTCAACTAGTGGTCTGATCCTTCTTCAGGGTCGGACCCCCCTGAAGGAGAAGAGTGGCAGTCAGAGTCCACGAGCTCGCCAAAGAGTTCGGAGTTCAGAGCAAGGTCATCCTCGCCACCCTGCAAGACATGGGTGAGTACGTGAAGTCGGCCTCGTCCACCGTCGAGGCGCCCGTCGTCCGACGCCTCAACGAGGAGCACGGCGACGCGCTGCGCAAGCAGGGCGAGAAGAAGACCGCCAAGAAGGCGCCGGCCAAGAAGGCCGCCGCCGCACCGGCGGAGCCCGTCGAGGAGGCCCCGCAGCCCGAGCCCGTCGCCGAGGCCCCCGAGCCCGTCGTCGAGGCACCGGCCCCCGCGGCCGAGGCGGAGGCTCCCGCCGAGCCCGAGGCCCCCGCGGCCGAGGAGGCCCCGGCACCCAAGCCTGCGCCGGGCCCGCGTCCCGGCCCCCGTCCGGGCGGCGCCCGTCCGGGCAACAACCCGTTCTCGTCGCGGCAGGGCATGCAGCAGGACCGCCCGCCGCGTCCGCCGGCTGCCCGTGAGGGCGGCGCCCCGGCACCCGGACGCCCGGGCATGCCGCGGCCCAACCCGGCGATGATGCCCAAGCAGTCCGGCCTGGCCGGTCGTCCCGCCGCCCGTCAGGGC
>NZ_VDUX01000002.1 GCF_008039565.1 Aeromicrobium terrae | reverse complement strand
AACGATCAGAACGGCAAGTCGACGACGTCCCTCAGGCATCATCGGAGCATTAACGTGAGTCACGAGGACCTCCGGCGGAGTTGGTTGTGGTAACCCCTCCAATACCGGAGGTCCTCGTCTCACGTCATCTGTTCACAACCTCGTGGGGAACTACAGCTAGCGCTCCGAGCAGGGGGCACCCCCAGGCTCCACTGTGCAGGTCTCCCACCCGCCGCGGCCACCGAAACCACAGGCGCGCCCGCCAGAGCGGACGCGCCTGTACTTTCGGTGGCCAGGGCCGGGGTCGAACCGGCGACCTTCCGCTTTTCAGGCGCTGAAGGACGTTCGCCTGGTCTCTTGCTCGGCTGATTCGGCCTGGAATGACAGCGGTCGAGTCCGCGCGCGTTCAGCTCGGTCGAGCCCCGTTGCTGTCACCACTGCTGTCAGGTGGGTCGAGGATTCGAGCCGACGAGCACGGCGCGCCAGCGCCGCGCGCAGTCGGGATGCGCCGGCGGAGCCGGCGCCTTGACGGAGTAAAGAAAGTTCTCACAACCTCGGTCAGCCATGAATCTGCGTCACCAGTTGACGCCTGATCTGTTGTGCGTTCTCGAAGGTAGAACGATGTGGCGCCTGAGAAGTTGAGTTTTGCTTACGAGCAACCCAGGCACGTAGTCGCATCCGTGGATTCAAAGGCAGCGGGCGGCTGGATGGTCCAGCAGGTATCACATGTGCGCGCGCCGACAAGTTGCTCCTCGTGGCATGCGCAGCGGCTGCACTCGGAGCATGGCGGTTCTCCACAGCGTGGGCATGGGGTTGTGAGTACTGCGAAACTGGCGCTGCAGTACTCACAGTGCCGTTCCTCAAACTCCGCCGAATACGCACGGCCACCACCAAAACGGGTCCACGGAGCTTGGCCATCCACTGCAACGAGGACGGTGCGGCCCGTATCCGTCGCGGCATCAATATGCATCTCGCCGGTCCTGCTGATCCCCTGATTCAGTCGGTCAATGCCGCGGACGAGTGCTCCGGAAGCGGCCCGAAGAGCCAGTCCAGATTGAGGTGTGCTGCGTGGTATCGGAAACACGTCGCCAGACCTCGCCGTGAATTCGGCTTCTCCAAGCTCGTTGAGCAGCATCACATAACCCGGATGCGACATCGACTCTGCCGATGCTACGGCGACCGCTTCTTCGGAGGCGGAAACCCGGCTCATCAGATCTAAGACAGCTCGAGCTGTCACCCCATTGGTAAAGGCCTGTTCGCGCGTTGCCAACGGCACTAGTACCAGGGACGCGAAAGCGTCGCACATCTTTTCCTCGAGCCAACCAGGGTCGGTAGAAGCGAAGAGGTCTGTCAGTACCTCGAAGACTTGATCTCGGAGATGGTGACCGTATTCATGAACGAGGCTGAACCGTCGGCGCCCTGGCGATGCATCCAGCGCCACCGAGATCTCGGCTGGCACAGTGGCGCCAACGTACGTGGCAGCTATGGAGCAGCCCCCCGGGAGTACGGATGGTTCGACCCAACGAACTGTGACGCTCGAGTCCCTCTCCAGTGCCACCTGTGGGTCTGATGACATCAACTCGACGTCAACCACCTCGACTTGCATGACGTGGTCTAGAAGACGACTGGCAAGCTGTCCGGCGGTTGCGTGCATGGCGAGGTTCTATTGGTCAAATGACGAGGTTCGCGTGGCTTGGAGACACCGGAATCACGACTCACTTCGGAACCGCACAGCGATTCGATCCCGTAGGGCGCGTTTCCACTCCTCTACTGTCGCGTTGTTCCCTGGTGCACTCGTGGGTCCGTACACCGTGCGTGCGGCAATAGGTGTCTCAATTAGGTCGACGAGAAACTTGCGCGGACTCAGTGGTGCTCCGGCCTCGCTCGACTGGGCAGCCTCGAGCCAGAGCTGACGATTTGCAGGCTCCGCGATCAGTTCTAGAGCTGCAATTCTCATGTTCTCGGGATGGCCCACACGGACCTTCGAGCCAAAGTATGAACTCAGAACTTCGATCTCCGGACCCTGTGGCTTTGCGCGTCCAGTCTTGAGGCTTAGGAGCCTTCCAGGTGCAATTCCTGTCGCCTCTACCAGCGAAGGTAGATCCTGACTTGTACGCAGAAGGTCCGAAACGTCAGCCTCGGAATCGTCAAGGCTCGAAGATCCCCCGGCGATCGAACCGTCGTCATCGAGGACTGATAATGCTGCACCTTCGAACCAATTCATCGACTCTTGAAGTGAATCAAGGAACTCCTGGCGATCCCAATCGCTTTGCGCGAGCATCGGGCCGGTACTCAAATCCGAGCGCAGCGTGCCGTCGATCATCGCAACTTCGAGGCTAAGGAGTGCCTCGACCGCGTCGCGACCCTCCACCTGGCCGACATCGCCGAGGTACTGAGCAAGAGTGAAGGTCGGGACCGAGGCACTTGCCCGTAGGAAGGTCGCCGTCTGAAGAGCCAAGGAAGTACAACGAGGATCAATCAAGAGGGTGTATTCGTCTGCAAGATCTACATCCGTAGTGAGCGGAGCAACGCGGGTCCACCAACTCGACTGCGACAGGACGACTGCCAACATCTGGTTGCCCAGCCAGGACAATCGCCAAAGTTGCCCTGGGGCCACAGAGGGGAAATCATTGCTTGAAGCGCCAACGAAGGAGGCCAACTCCGACGGCAGAGCCCATTCGGCGGCAAGATTCAAGACATCGGCGCTTGGAGAGATCTGGTCGAGTTCACCCAAGAGTTCGTGCAACTCTCCGCGCTCATCTTGAGACATTGACGCTCGCCTAGCTCGGCACCACGCACAGTCAGAGACGTGCTTTTGGGCGTGGGAAGAAAGCTCAACCTCAACGATGTCAACATCGCTTAGGTGCGCTGTAGGTGCATACGGGGGTGGTACGAGTCTGGCCTGGTCGTCATTCATGTGTCTTCGCGTCCCAGTTCAGCTGGACGCGCCTCCTTTGGACAATCCATTTCCCTTCATGAGGCGCTTTGACTATCGAAGCGCCGATTCAGAGGAGCAGATGGTTGGCTGCCCGTCTGAAATGGCTTCCATTTCGTGTGCAACACATTCAAGTGCCGAATCACCCTCTCTTGTCCACAAAGGCGGCTCTTGACGCGGATCGAAAGTTGGGTCGTTACGCAGCTCGCCATCTCACACCGGGTCGAGGCCGAGATGTTGTCGAGCTGTGTCGCGCGCAGCGAAGGCGATCGTTTCGGCGTCAGCTTCGTGGTACTCACGCAGGATGGTCGAAAGTTTCAGTTGAACGCGCTGCTTCACGGCACCGACAGTCGAAACCGGCATACCTGTCTGGTCGGCGATGATTCGAATCGGTTCGTGGAGTGCCGAAAGCACCAGAATCTCCCGTTCAGTGAGCTCGTCGAAGATCACCTCTAGCGCATCCGCCACTTCCAAATTGTGAGCGTCGAAACGACCGGATGAGTGTCGTTCCATGTCGACGGCGAGGTTCTCACCGAGGTCCTCAACAGGAATGGTCGCAGGGATGGACCGGGGGTCAACCCCGAGCCGTCGGGACATCACTTCGGCGAGTTGCGGTACGGACAGCGAACCTTGAGCCTTTCTCAGCATCGCTTGAGACATTGCCATTAAAGCCGGCGTATCCGCGAGGGGGCCTTCGCGTTTGGAACTCGACCGCCATCGGACGACATTCACTTCGACGGCAGCGGCCGCCTCAGCAAGTTCGGCTAGAGGTCCTCCATAGGGAACTGAACTCTGACCACTAAGCATGACGTTACCGGCACCTGGTGAGCCGGCGGGAACCCAAGCAAATCGATCATCTTCCGAAAGGCGATCACGCAAGCGGCGAACCAGCCTGCCCATCGTCGTTCGGCGGCCAGCGGCCCGCAAGTAGTTGGTCAGCGCCGCGGTCAGATAGTTGCGGAGGCCTGGTTCGTCCTCGACGCGGGCAGCGATCTCCGTGAGGCCCGCGTAGTTGGTGGAGTCGACGAGGTAATCGTGTGCCGTTTCGAGCACGGCTTCCATTGACCAACTTCCGTGACCATCCGGTGGAGGAAACTGTCCGCGTACGGCCGCCACGGCGAGTTGCCGGTAAAGCAACTTCACGAAGTCTTCGCCGAGTCGGCCTGATCGCAACTCTTCTAAGGCGTTCAACTCGACTCCTTTCGTGCCCTCAGCATCTCTTGAACCCGCAGCCAGACCCGCTCTTCGAGCAGTCCCGCAAAGTCGACCGCAGAATCCTCGAAATGCGACCAGGGCACGGGATAGCGGCGGAAAGGATCCCACCATCCCGGGCGCTCGAGGGCCAGGTCCGCGCTCGGGGGATGAGCGACCATCTCGTTCTTGCGCTCTGGTCGGAACGTCGAGGTGCGGGTGATGACGATAGCGCGTCGCCGGAGGCCGTCGTTCGCGACGACCAGGACAGGATGGTCCGCGTGATCCTGCTCGTCGTACAGCTCGTGCGGCATCCGATACACCCCTTGGGCCCTTGGATGCTCCGGTGGGCGGATGAGCACGACGCTGCGCCTCCTGTTCGTACCTTCGTGTAGGCAAGTCCGACTGCATCGATGCCGCGCTTCGTCGGTGGCGCCAACGGGCACAGCCCGCACGGGTAGGCCCACCCGATCCGCCCTGACGACAACAGCCGTGACGACTATCGAATTCTCCCACGTGTGCTGGACAGCCTTGGCCGGTTCGTCATCTACGAGGGTTGGAAGTTCAAGGAATCTCAGTCGTTTGACTCAAGGAGCCAGCATGAAGCGCCGTGCCAACGGTTACACCGTCACCTGCCCGTACTGCCGCACCAAGTTCCTGATCGGGGGATACAGCCCCGGCCTGATCCGGTGCGGGTCGTGCGGCAAGGCGTTCAACCTCCGCTAGTTCCACCCCAACCGACGCCGCTAGCAAGGGATACCGATGATCTACGTCACCCATGTTCGTCTGAGCCCGCCAGACTCGAGGAATCATCAGCACATCGTGAAGCTGGCGTGGCGAGATCCGTCGAGCGGGGAAACCGGGCAGAGTAGCCGAGAGCAGCTCGTCACCTGGATCGAGCGTGGCGGCGACGCCCGGGTACAAGGGCCTCCCGACGTCCGTGTGCATGTCGTCGACGCCCGGCCCCGGTACCTCCGCACGGCCGCCAACAACACGTACACCGACAATCTTCTCTATTTGCCGAGGTTTTGATGTTCGTCAGCCTCGGATCTTCTTGCGCGTCAGAAGCGCGAGTGGTTGACGGCTTCGCGCCCGTGAGCTCGTCGGCTCAGACACCGGTACACAGCATTTCGGGGCGGCGTGATGCCGAGGTCTTGGCTCACGCGACGACTTCGTCGTGCCGGGATCGGGCGAGAACGGAGGTGATTCGTATGGCTAAGTCTTCGTCCCGCCGTGTCACGAGCGCTGGTGTAGCTCGCAAGGCGTCGTCCGCACTTCGTGACGGGCGTTCATCCGCGCGTACCCGCAGCATCGCCGGCAGCGCCCTCTCGCAGGCTAAGTCGCGCAAGAAGGGTTAGTTCCAGACAACGACATCCAGCCACCGCCCGGGTTGGACCCGTCGTGAACATGAGCGTAGATGGGATCTTTCGTTTGTCCTCAGGGTAAGGAGACTCGGGGCGGGTCCACACGGAAGTTCATTGCCAGACGTGGCAGCGAAGGAGGAACCCGAAGAAGTTTTTGCGAATCGCGTACGAGGCGGCTGACGCTTTGATATTCATTGCTCTGCGCAACTCATCGGGGGTGGCGTTTGAGTTGCGAGGGATTTCATGCGCTGGTTCGCTGCCGCAGTTTTTGCTTCCGTTCTGGGTGCTCTTGTAGTGCCGGCTTCGGGCGAGGAGACGACCCACACTGGGCCCTACTCATCGGAGTTCGCGAAGGCCGCTGAGACCGACTCGCCGGTCGAGATCGCTGAGGCCCGCACGGCGACCGAGACTTTGTGGGCGAACCCGTCCGGGTCGTACTCGCGTGAGATCTCGTCAGCGCCGGTTCGGGTTCGTCGTGGGTCGGGCTGGGTGCCGGTTGATCTGAACCTCGAGCAGGTCAATGGTGTTGTCCGTCCGAAGGCCGCGCCGGGTGCAGTTGAGCTGTCGGCCGGTGGCACTGACCCGATGATGTCGATGTCGGTGGGAGGCGTCGAGACTGCGGTGTCGTGGCCATCGGCACTGCCGAAGCCTGAGATCGATGGTCCGACCGCGATCTATCGCGACGTCCTCGAGGATGTAGATCTTCAACTGACCGTTACTGACGGCGGTGTTTCGCAGATTCTGGTCGTTCACAACGAGGCCGCTGCTCAGAACCCGAAGCTCGAAAAGCTGAAGCTCGAATCGGACGTAAAGAACGGCTCGCTGAAGGCCAAGGGCGACGGCTTTGCCATTGTCGACAAGACCGGCCGTGAGGTGGGTGAGTCCGCGGAGCCGACGATGTGGGACTCCAGCGGCACGGTCCTGAACAAGGACGCCAAGCCCGTTTCGGACACGAGTGCCGAAGCAATCGACCAGCGAGTCGAGGGACCGGCTGTGGGCGATGACGTGACCCCGGTCGATCTGAGTGTGAACGACGAAAACCTGACGCTTGAGCCGGACACTGATGCTCTGACAGGCGATGACGTCTCCTACCCCGTCTTCATCGATCCGAAGGCGTCGTCGTCGGCATTCGCGTGGGCGATGGTGTTCAAGCAGCACCCGACGTCGTCGTTCTACAAGTGGACCGACTCTGAAGGGCAGGGTGTCGGCTACCAGAATTACAACGGGGTCTCGACGAAGCGGCTCTTCTTCCAGCACAGCATCAGCTCGGTCACTGGCACTCAGATTCTCTCTGCGACCTTCAAGGCTCGAATGAACTGGTCCGCCTCGTGCACGACGCGTGCGGTCAAGATCTACCGAGCGGGCGCCGTGACGTCGGATCGAACGTGGAACGACCAGCCGACGTGGGGCGAGTACCAGGACAGCAAGTCCTACTCGGCCGGTTGGTCCGGTTGTAATCCGAGCGGGCGCGACGTGGTCTGGAACGTGAAGAACGCGGTCACCGATGCCGCTGCTGAGGGACGCCCGACAGTGGCGTTCGGCCTCCGCGTCTCCGACGAGACCGATCCGCTCACGTGGCGCCGTTTCCGGCACACGACGTCGATCACGGTGGAGTACAACCGCAAGCCGAACACGCCGTCGCCCCGCTCGATCAACGGCATCTCTTGCCCCGCGTCTACCGTCGTCCGCCTCGGCCGCATGACGATTCCGCCGGTGATGCGCGCTGGCTTGTCCGATCCGGACAAGGACAACGTCCGAGCGCGGTACCAGTGGAACGCCGGGTCGAGCGTCATCTCCACGAGTCCTGAGGTCATCGGCAGCTACGTGGCCAGCGGGTCCACGGCTTCACAGAACTTCCCGGTCAGTCCGGGCACGGATGGCACTATCCCATCGGGCACCTGGTCCTTCCGCATTCGCGCGCAAGACCGTCTCCCATCGGGATCGACTGGTATCACCAGCGGATGGTCGGACGAGTGCACGTTCACTGTCGACGCCACGGCAGCTGCGACACCGGTTCTGCTAAATGCGCCGGGTCAGATTGATCCGACGGAGCGCTGGAAGGCTGGCGAGTCGTACGCGGTCACGTTCGCGCCCGGCGATGGACAGCCTGCTGCCGACACCGTCGGCTACCGGTTCGCGATCGACTCCAACACTCCGCCGACCACAGCGATGCTTCCGGCGAGCGCCACGGATCACACGTACCAGCAGGTCCTGACTATCCCTGATCTTGGCACCCACACGCTTTGGCTCTGGGCCTATGACCTGGCAGGTAACCGCAGCGAGTATCCGCTGTCGTTCCCGTTCGAGGTCGTCGACCCGAACGCGGTCGCACGGTCGACGTACTCCTTCGACGAGGAGTCTGGCAACGATGCGATCGACTCCACCGGCGCCTTCACCCTCAACCTTGGCACCGCCACTCGGGCCACCCGCGCCTTGGTGGTCGGGGACGACCCGGACAACCCGGAACGGGACGGCATGATCGGCGTGACCGACGCGACGACGACCCTTCCCTCGGTCACCGGATCGCTCATCGACACGACACGGTCGTTCGCGATCTCGGCGTTCATCGACCCCGCGGCTTCCGGCACACCGACCTCGATGACAGCCCTCAGTATCGCGGGTTCGAACACCAATGGCGTCGAGCTGGGTGTCGAGCCCAATGGCACCGGTTTCGACTACGTCTTCCGAGTATGGGACACCGCGACCAACGGTTGGGCCACGGCCACCGTGCCTGGAGATGACGGTCAACCCGGGACCCGCTTGGTCGTCGCATCCTTCGACGCGATCAGCGGAACCTTGACCCTCTCGGTGCCAGAGGGCACGGCGCCTGACGGAATGTCCGCGGGCGGCGTGGTTCCGCCCTTGGAACTCACAAATCAGCACCTCGTAGTCGGTGCAGCTGCTGATGGCACCCGCCGATGGAACGGCTGGCTCGACCAGCTCGTCGTCGCGGCTGGATCCTTCTCGGCGAACGACATCGCCGATCAGATGACGATCAAGACTCGTGCGACGGAGTGCGTCGAGCTGGACGGAGTGTGCTGACCATGGTTTCGATCACCCGCAGCGCCGGTGGTGCGCTGATCGCATGCGCCGTGATGGCTTCGCTGATGTCTGTTCCGCAGGTCGCCACGGCGGCCGGAGCTGGCGGGAAGCCCGCCGTGCAGTCGACGAAGTCGGTGCCGGTGGGTTCGGTCAAGACCAAGGCATCGAAGGTCAAGCGCGGCCCGAAGAGCGTGCCAGCTGACAATCTGCCCAAGCCCGGGACCGAGAAGCTCGTGCAGCTGCGGGGCGACTGGTCCGAAGCCGTAGCCGGGTTCTCAGTGCGCGCGAAGTCTCACGCTGCGCCCGATGCCGGCGGCCTCACGATCGAGTCTGTCGGCGTCACGAGCGCCAGTGGGGGCGCCGGCACCGGACCGGTGTACCGCATTGGACCTGCTCCCGATCTCACCCCGTCGCCGGAGTCGTCACCAAAGCCACCGGCCAATCCTGAACCGAGTGATGGCCCCACGCCACCACCGGCTCCAAAGATCACTGCGCCGAGCGACCAATCGACTCCTGACGCCTCAGAAGGCGAGCTCGGCCAGGTCACCAAGGCGATCTCAGTGGGTGACGAGCCGCTTGAGCTCCGCCTGGACTACTCGTCGTTTGCCAACTCGTACGGCGGGGACTGGGCCGGTCGCTTGCGCCTGGTCCTCCTCGACGACTGCGACACGCGCAGCGCGAAGGTGACCTGCAAGAAGGCCACACCGCTGAAGACCACGAACGACACCAAGACAGACACCTTGACCGCCGTTGCGCCCTCTTCCACCGCGGGCGCGACGACCATGATGGTCGCGGCCGCAGCGGCTGCGAGCGGCTCGCAGGGTGACTACAAGGCGTCGTCTCTGGCGCCTTCCTCGTCGTGGGCGGCTGGCAATCAGTCGGGTGACTTCACCTGGTCCTACCCGCTCGCGGTCCCGCCCGGGATCAACGGCCCGCAGCCGGACCTCGCCGTCAACTACTCGTCCGGCTCCGTCGACGGCCGCACGTCAGCCACGAACAACCAGACCTCGTGGGTGGGGGAGGGGTTTTCGCTCGACCCCGGGTTCATCGAGCGCTCCTACGAGCCGTGCGACCAGGTCGACGGCACACCCGATCACGTGGGGGATCTCTGTTGGCGCGACGACAACTTGACTATCTCGCTGAACGGCCAGAGCTCGGAGCTGATCCAGGACGGATCGTCGAACCAGTGGCGGATGAAGAGCGACGACGGCACCCGCGTCGAGCTGCTCACCAACGACGGCATCAACCGCGACAACAATGGTGAGTACTGGCGTGTCACCACATCCGACGGGACGCGCTACTACTACGGACGCAACGAACGATTTTCTGGAGACAACCGGAAGACCGACTCGGTCTCGACCGTGCCGGTCTACGGGGCGAAGTCAGGTGACCCTTGCCACGACTCCACGTATGCCTCGAGTGCTTGTGACCAGGCCTGGCGTTGGGGACTGGACTATGTGATCGACCCTCACGACAACACGATGTCGTTCTTCTACGACCAGGAGAAGAACAAGTACGGTGCGAACAGGAACGACACGGTCCGCAGCTACGATCGCTCGCCCCTCCTGACGTCGATCGAGTACGGCACCCGCGTCGGACAGGACGACGCACCTGCGAAGGTCGTGTTTTCCACCGCGGAGCGCTGCCTGCCCGATGCCGACTTCGACTGCGGCAGCCTGACGTCCGACACGGCTTCGCACTGGCCCGACGTCCCGTATGACCAGATCTGCTCCAGCGACACGTCGTGTGCCGATCGAACCGCGCCGACCTTCTTCTCCCGGAAGCGGCTCGCCAAGATCACCACGTACGTCAAGGGCGAAAGCGGCTACAACGCCGTCAACGAGTGGACGCTCTCGCACGAGCTGCCTGCCACGGGCGACGTCAGCACCGACCCTGACCTCGAGCAGCGAGCCGTCCGCACCCTGTGGCTGGCTCAGATCCAGCAGACCGGCAAGGCGGGCACCGACGTGAGCCTCCCGCCGGTCAAGTTCAACAAGCAGATCATGGACAACCGGGTGTACGACACGAACGGTGTCGACTCCTTCGCGCGCTATCGAGTCAATGCCATCGACAACGGCACCGGAGGATCGATCGCGGTCAACTACTCTGGCCGGGACTGCACGGCCTCAAGCAAGCCGTCGTCATCCTCGCTCGACACGAATTCTCGGCGATGCTTCCCCGTTTGGTATCAGCCGTGGTGGTCGGAGGATCCGCAGCTGGAGTTCTTCCACAAGTACCGCGTCGACAGCGTGGTCGAAGCCGACAACACCGGCGGCGGTGCGAATGTCACCACCAGCTACACGTACAGCGGCGGCGACGGATGGCACTTCACGTCCTCGACGATCGAGGAGCCTGAGCACCGGACGTGGAACGACTGGCGCGGATACTCGACTGTTCGAACCGAGGTCGGCGCCGAGTCCGGCAAGACCTACTCCGACACGCTGTTCCTCCGCGGCATGCACGGCGACAAGGCGCAGGGTGGCGGTACGAAGTCCGTCACCGTCACCGATCCGCTCGGCGACAGCCCCAACATCACGGATTCCGAGCAACGCGCCGGGTTCGAGCGGCGAACCCGGACCCGCCTCGGCGCGAGCGGCAACGTCGTTGACATCACGGTCAACACTCCGTGGACGTCCGACGCCACGGCGACTTCTGGGGGCAAGAGCGCCTACATCTTGAACGTCGGGGGCACGGAGACCCGTACGCGTCTGTCCACGGGGCTGTACCGAACCACGAAGACGAGCACGACCTACAACGATCGGGGACAGCCGACGGCCGTCGACGATGCCGGCGACACATCCACCGCAGCGGACAACCGCTGCACAACCACCGCATACGCGACCAACTCGACTAACGGCATGTTCGACTACCCGTCGACGCAGATCACCACGGCACTGGCGTGTGGATCGGTCCCGACCAAGGCGGCCGACATCATCAGCGCCACCCGCACGTCATACGACGGCGGTGCTCCAGGGGACGCGCCGACGAAGGGCGATCCGACCAAGGTTGAGACCGCGGCGGGCTGGACGACCGGGATTCTGTACCAGATCGACGCCACGTCGGCTTACGACGCGTACGGTCGCGCCACTTCCGTCACGAACGCCAGGGACGAGACGACCACGACCAGCTACAACCCGTCCACGGGTCCGGTCGACAGCATCACCACGACCAACGCCCTCGGGCAGGACTCCGTCGTCCACCCGAGTCGTGCCTGGGGATCGCCATCACGGGAGACCGATGTCGCCGGCGGAAACACGGACTACGCCTACGACGGCCTCGGCCGCGTGGTCAGCATCTGGGGACCGGATCGTGATCAGGCGACTCAGACCCCGACGGTCAAGTACTCCTATCGAGTCAGTGCAACGGAGGCGAACGCGGTCAGCACTGAGCGCCTCAACGCCAAGGAGAACTACGTCAAGTCCGTGGCGTTCTATGACGGACTGATGCGCGAACGCTCCACCCAGACGCCGTCGGCTGGTGTCGACGGCGGCCGGCTGATCACCGACAAGATCTACGACGACCGCGGTTGGGTGCTCTCCTCGCGCGGCCCGTACTTCAACTCCGACTCGGTCGACACGACGCTCGTCTCCGCGGCCGAGAACGCAATCCCCAGCTACACGAACTACACCTACGACCTGGCTGGCCGGGTGACCAAGGAGTCGCTCGCATCTCTGGGCGGCATCAAGTGGTCCACTAGCACCTCCTACGGAGGAGACCGCGTCCTGGTCACGCCTCCGACGGGTGGCACCGCGACCACGACCGTCACCGACGCACGCGGCCAGACCACAAGCCTCACGCAGCACACCGCGGCTACGCCCACGGGAACAGGCGACGTCACGACGTACACCTACACGCCGGCCGGTCAGCTCGCGACCGTGACGGACGCGTCGGGCACGAAATGGACGAAGTCTTACGACATCCGCGGCCGGCTGAGCAGCGACGTCGATCCCGACAAGGGCACGTCGACCTTCACGTACGACGCACTCGATCGTCAGGTCACCTCGACCGACGCTCGCGACGTCACCCTGTGGACCGGCTACGACAAGCTCGGCCGCAAGACCGAGTTGCGGGACGATGATTCTGACGGCACGTTGCGCTCCAAGTGGGTCTACGACACCGTGCGGCCGGGTGCGCTGACGTCGTCGACGCGGTACGCCGATGGTGGGGAGTACACCAATGAGGTCACCGCCTACGACACGGCCGGCCGACCCACGTCCAGCCGAGTGCTCATCCCCGAGAGCGAAGGGCTGCTATACCGCGCCGGCGGACACGTCACGAGCACCAGCTACAACCCAGACGGATCCGTCAAGCGGATCACCCAGCCGCTGGTTTACGGAATCACGAACGAGAACCTCAACTACACCTACGACGATCTCGGGAACGTCAAGTCGCTGCTCGGCGCGACCCCCATCGTCTACGGCAACATCTATGCCGCAACCGGTGAGCTCCTGCAGCGCGACTCCGGAAGCACCTCAGGCAAGTCGGTCTACGACACCCGCAACTACGACCAGGCCACACGCCGAATCACTCAGCGCAGCGTGAGCCTGCAGGGCACCGCGACCACGCCGCGGATGGACCTGCGCTACACGTACGACCAGGCCGGCAACGTGACGCGACTGAATGACGTGGCCGCTGGTGACACCGCCCAGACGTCGACAGCAACCTGGCGTCAGTGCTTCAGCTACGACTACCTGCGCAGGATGACCAAGGCGTGGACCTCGTCCGGCACGACCTGCGCGGCGCCGACCACGACCAACCTCGGCAGCCTCGCACCATACGCAGATACCTACACGTACGCGAAGAACGGCAACCGGAACACTGCGGTCTCACTGCGGAAGCCGTCGACCTCGGTGACCTCAACAACACGCACGTCGACGTTCCCAGCTGCCACGGCGACGCGTCCGCATGCCGCGAGCAAGACCGTCAA
Source organism: Aeromicrobium terrae (assembly GCF_008039565.1). GTDB lineage: Bacteria > Actinomycetota > Actinomycetes > Propionibacteriales > Nocardioidaceae > Aeromicrobium > Aeromicrobium terrae. The sequence continues at coordinate 593,889 of NZ_VDUX01000002.1, read as the reverse complement.
GACCGGCAGTTCGACCGGCACGGAGACCTTCTCGTACGACGAGGCCGGCAACCTCACGAAACGCTCCACGTCAGCCACCGCTGGAAAGTCCTACGTGTGGGACCACGAAGGGCACGTCAAGTCCGTCACCGATCTGGCCACCGGCAAGAGCATCGACTACCTCTACGACGCCGACGGCAACCGTCTGATCGAACGCGATGGGATCGACGGGTCGACCACGCTTAATGTCGGCACCGCCCAGATGAAGGTCAAGGACGGAGTCCGGTCCACCGTCCGCACGTACACACTCAACGGTGAACCGATCGCGACGCGAGACGCCAGCGGCCTGCACGTCACCGAAGCCGACCATCACGGCACCCCGCTGGTCAGCGTCAATTCGACCACTCAAGCATTCATCAAGCGCCGTTACACGCCGTTCGGCGAGCAGATTCAGGCACCGGCGTCTGCGTGGCCGTCCGACAAGGGCTATCTGAACAAGACTTCCGACGCCTCTGCGGGTACGACGCATCTTGACGCCCGCGAGTTTGACTCCGCTGCTGGCCGATTCATCTCCGTCGATCCAATCCTGGATGCGATGGATCCGCAGCAGATGAACGGCTACGCGTACGCCAACAATTCGCCGGTCACAGCTTCGGATCCGGACGGACTCATGCAGACGTGCGGAGAAGGTGGGTATTGCGACCGCGACCGATCCGCCAGCCCGAAGATGTCAAGCGGTGGGAGCGGCTTCCTAGGCGCAGTGGGTTCTGCTGCCAATTGGGGCTGGGGCAAGGCCAAGGCCGGAACGCGCAATGCCGTCGACTACGGGAGGAAGCTCGCGAACTCGCCAGATCCTCGCGGGCAGCTTGGCCAAGACATCCTCGAGTCCGTGGCGGACGACGCAGAAGATCTCGGAGACACCTGGGTCGAATCGTGCGCCAGCGGCAACGGCTCCTTTATGGCCTGCAAGCAAGCGTCGGGTGCCGTCGGACTGACGATCGGCTCTTTCTTCGTGGGCGGTCCTATGGGGAGGTTCGGTTCGAAACCCATTGTCATGATGCTCGAGCGCGAGGCTGCGGCGAGTGCCGCTGCCAGCCAACTCGCGCGAAGCGTTGGGACCGCCGACTCTGCACAAGCGATAGTTCAATCCACCGCGCGCGCTCAAGCAGCACTTGGGTCCCGTGAACTGATGAAATCGCTATCGAGTTCTGAGCGAGATGCAATGGAGCGGCTGCCATGGCTTAGGAGGCCCATGTTGGGTCAAGCTGTGCATCGCGCAACTGCACGAGAGTTGGAGCGTAACTACCCTGGCCGTTTCGTCTACAGCACACGTGGTCCAGACTTCCTGGACACGACGACGGGAAAGATGTTGGAGTTGACTACGCCGAAACAAGTGGCAGCTCATGAGAAGCGGCCCGGATACGGGGGCGTGACAATGTGCACATACGAACTGTCGAGTTGCTGACATGGATTACCAAGTCCGGGCGTCAGCCTCAAATCCGATGACGGGTGACCGCGTGATTCTCTCGGGTCAACGCCTCGTCGCCGCAGACTTCAGCAATCGAAGTTTGATGCAATTCTCCTCGGAGGGCTGTCGGTTCGAGGAGTGCAAGTTCGACAGGCTTGTCGTGAAGTCGGCTTCGTTTGGTGCAGGCCGCGCGACATCGGAGTACATCGGGTGCAGCTTCGACCATGTGAAAGTGACGATGGGTCCAGGGGGTTACGCGCGTTTTGTCGACTGCACCTTCGAGGACGCGGACATCAGCAATTGGTTTTGCTTCGCAGTCGAAATTGTGAATTGCACGTTCTCAGGGCGCCTGACGAAGGCTGTGTTCAACGGGACAGTCCCGGCTCAGGAGCGAACGGACACCCGCCGCACCATGAACCAATTCGAAGGTAACGACTTCGCGCGAATGAAGATGCGAGACGTCAGCTTTCGAACAGGAATCGACTTGTCGCGGCAAAAACTTCCTGCAGGAGATGAGTACACGCTGATTGAGAACGCAAGGAGCATGGTGCTTCGGGCCAGAACAGCGTTCAATTCCTGGGACGACACGGAGGCGAAAGCGCAGGCTCGCGGCTTCTTGACTGTCATTGAAGAGGATGTCGCGGATGGTCAGGAGCAACTACTTATCCGTATCCACGACTATCCGCGCGCTTCTCGAGCCGCGATTCACACGTTGCTTGCCGCAGCAGCGAAAGGATGACGGCCACCTGGTGTTGAGATCGCCGCGAGCCTCGTGAGTGTCGCCCGGCAGGACGGTGAGCGGCAAGTTGTTGATCCGCGACGTCTTCATCGAACCTTGGCGATGTGGTCGCAGACCCTTGGGCGAACGTTGCAGGTGGCAGATTCATCGTGGGGGCGGGACGTCTGGGGGACGTCCCAGGACGTGGACAGACGTCCGGAAACGTCCCGATAACGTGGTTCAAACGTCCCCCAGTCGTGGGTTCGCTGGATGTTGTGACCCTAAGACCATCGAACTCACTCATCGCAGAAGTCGCGATGGACTCGGCGGTGAAACGTGGGATGGGCTGTGCGCGTCCGGTGCGACTACGCGGGCGCAAGGAGGTCGTCCACAAAGCGACCGGGGAATCTGCGACGGTCTACGACTCGGGTGATGAGGTCGATGGTCAGACCTACGTGCGGTGCGGCGATCGGAGGGCGTCGGTGTGCCCGTCGTGCAGCCATGAGTACAAGGGCGACGCGTGGCATCTGCTGATGTGCGGACTCGCCGGTGGGAAGGGCATTCCCGCCAATGTGGCCGCGTGGCCGTGCACGTTCGCGACGTTGACGGCTCCTTCGTTCGGTCCGGTTCATGGCATCCGTGGCAAGGGTCCCTGTCGGATGCGACGGGACAAGCCGGCGTGTACTCATGGTCGGCCGTTGTGGTGCGGCAAGCGGCATCGTGACGACGACTCGCAGGTGGGTCAGCCGCTCTGCTGGGAGTGTTACGACTACGTCGGCCAGGTGCTTTGGCAGTGGTACGCACCTGAATTGTGGCGTCGATTCTCTATCGGGCTGCAGCGGGAGCTGGCCAAGCAGGTCGGATTGACGATGCCGGCGTTCCGGAAAGCGTGCCGGATCTCGTACTCCAAGGTCGTCGAGTTCCAAGCTCGGGCAGCGATCCACGTCCATGCACCGATCCGCCTCGATGGTGCAGACGGACCTGATGGGCTGCCATGCGCTCTCGATCTGTCGACAGCTGACCTCGAGGATGCGATCCAGACAGCCGCGGCCAACGTCCGCGTTGACGCCGAGCCGCTTCGTGACGGAACCGTGGTGCGGCTGCGGTGGGGGAGTCAGATCGACACTCGAACGATCGTCGACACTGCAGACCGCGAATCGGGTCGCGTGGGTCGGGTGGTGCACCCGGAGCAAGTCGCGGCCTACCTGGCGAAGTATCTGACCAAGTCGACCGAGGACTTCGGGCTCCCGAACCGCGTCCGCTCAGTCCTGCATGCCCGTCGTGCCGGCGCATCACCCCACGCATTGAGGATCATCGAGACCGCGATTCGCCTCTCGCGGGAGCACGAGTCGTACGGCCGGCTCGCCTCCTGTCTAGGGACACTTGGCTATCGCGGGCATCCGATCACCAAGTCGCGCCGCTACTCGGTGACATTCGAACAACTGCGCCGGTCGCGCCGCGTCTTCCGGAGCAAGCCGGCGGGGCTCGACCCCGACGCAGACATCCGGGAGTTGCTCGACGACGACCCACCAGAAGGCTTCGAAGTCGTCTCCTCGTTCGTCTATGTCGGCCGTGGATATCTCGGGCTCGACCAGGCCGCCGCAGCGGTACGATCCGCCGCTCTGGCGCGGGCTCGATAGCTGCGGGTTGCTGTCTGTGCTCGAAGGAAACCTGGAACTGGAAGGTGATCACGATGGAGAAGTTGTTGCTCAGTCCCGAGGAGGCTGCGGAGGTCCTGGGAGTGGCGCGGTCGACGATCTACGACCTGATCCGAATGCGGACGTTGGCTTCGCTGAAGATCGGGCGTCGTCGACTCGTGCCGGCCGCGGCGTGCCAGGAGCTCGTCGATCGGATGAGGCTGGAGGCGGACTCTGCATGAGCCGTCATGCGAACGGCGAGGGGAGCATCTGGAAGCGGAAGGACGGTCGCTGGGTCGGCGCCACCTACGCCGCGACGAACACGGGCGGACGAAAGCGCGTGTACGTCTACGGCAAGACCCGGGTGGAGGCACGGGAGAAGCTGACGGCGCTGCAGCGGGAGCTGGACCGTGGTGTGCGGGTGCCGGTCGAGAACTGGACGGTGCAGGAGTACTTGGAACACTGGCTGCGAGACGTGGTGAAGCCGAACCGGGCGCCCAAGACACATCAGGGGTACGAGCTGGTCGTTCGTCGGCACATCGCTCCGCGCATCGGTCGCAAGAAGCTGCGGGCGCTGTCGGTTCAGGACGTGCGTCGGATGGTGCAGGAGCTGCAGGATTCAGGATTGCGGCCGCGAGGCGTTCAGTTCGTTCACTCGACTCTGCGCGCCGGACTGCAGAACGCGATGCGGGACGACCTCGTCACGCGGAACGTCGCGAAGCTGGTCCAGGTGCCCACGCCGCGGTACGAAGTCGGTCGTGGGCTGACTCCCGAGCAAGCGCGAACACTGCTCGAGGCCGCGAAGGACGACCGCCTCTCTGCGCTGTACGTCGTGGCGGTGTACCTCGGGCTGCGTCGCGGTGAGCTGCTCGGCCTGCAGTGGGAACAGGTCGACCTCGAAGAGGAGACGCTCCAGGTTGTGCAGACCCTCCAGCGGGTCGACGGCGAGCTACAGCTGCTGCCGCCGAAGACGCGGACCTCCAGGCGCACCATCCCGTTGCCGGATCCCGTCGTCGAAGCGCTCCGCGCGCACAAGGTCGCCCAGAACAAGGAGCGATTGGCGGCAGGGGAACGGTGGGTCGACTCCGGCATGGTCTTCGCCACCACGGTCGGCACGCCGATCGAGCCGGACAATCTGTCACGCAGTTGGTACAAGGTCCGAGCGGTCCTGGATGAACCGCAGCCTCGATTCCACGACCTCCGGCACACGTGTGTCACGTTGCTCCTGACCGAGGGCGTGGCGCCGCACATCGTCCAACAGATCGTCGGTCACAGCGCCATCGACGTCACGATGACGATCTATGCGCACACGTCTCTGGACGAGAAGCGGAAAGCCCTGCGCCTGCTCGGCAACAGACTCGCGTGAAGGATGGCGTCGCGTTGCTGTCAGAAATCGCTGTCAATCGAAGCGAGGCGCCGAGGCGTCTGTCCAAAGAGTCTCGCTGACCTGCGCTGATGCTGGTGGCCAGGGCCGGGGTCGAACCGGCGACCTTCCGCTTTTCAGGCGGACGCTCGTACCAACTGAGCTACCTGGCCGGGGTATGCGCTGAGCTCCGCACCAGCGGTACGAAGCTCAACACATGGCGACCCCGACGGGACTCGAACCCGCGACCTCCGCCGTGACAGGGCGGCGCGCTAACCAACTGCGCCACGGGGCCTTGCGCGACGGCGACTCTACCGTACGGCCGGAGGCCCGACCAAAACGGCCCCGAGCCTCAACGCGACTCGTCCCACCGGGTGAATCCGGCCGCCTGCGCGTCCTCCTCGGTGTCGAACGTCTGGCCGTCGGAGGCGTCGTCGTAGTCCGGCGACTCCGGCGTGTGGTACGTCCCGGACTCGGGGTCGGCGCGGATCAGCGGGGGCGTCTCGTCCCACCCGGCGGAGGCGTCGAGACGGCGCGCCTGAGCCTCCTCCTCGGCCTCCGTGACCGGCGCATCCTCGGGCGGCGGCTCGGGCGGCAGGGGACTGGCGTCGGTCTGCGTGGCCGCGACGTCCGGCGGCGGACCCACCGTGGGCGACTCGTTCGCGGACGGCTCCCGCACGGTCGGGACGGACGGCCCGGAGCCCTGCCTCGGTCGTGACATCCGGCTGAGGAGCAGGAGCGCGAGGACGACGATGACGACGACGATCAGGATCTTCATGGTGCCTCCCCCATAGGCGACGGCTTCAGCGTATCGACGCTCGGGCCCGGCCGCCCGTTGGCACAGACGCGCTGCTCATGGGGGTGGCGTCCGCGCGGTGAGAAGGTCTCCACGGGCGTCGGCCGACCGCTTCCATGGACGCATGAGCAGCCGAGACGACACGACCCTGTCGCTCGCCGAGCTCGTCGAGTGGACGAGCGCGGTGGCCGACGACGTGCGCGCCGGCCTGTACGACGTACGGGCCGACGCCGACCAGCGATGGCACGTGCGGCTGCTCTGTGACGACGCCGTCGACATCTGGCTGATCAGCTGGACGACGGAGCAGGGCACCCAGCTGCACGACCACGGCGGCTCGTCCGGTGCCTTCACGGTCGTCGAGGGCGTGCTCGACGAGTCGGTGTGGCGCGACGGCGCCGGGGGGCTCGACGAGCACGTGCGGACGGCCGGCGACTCCGTCGTCTTCGGCGAGCACTACGTGCACGACGTCCGCAACACGGGGGAGCGGACGGCCGTGAGCGTGCACGCGTACTCGCCGCCGCTGACGAGCATGCGGTTCTACGACGTCGCGCACGGACGACTGGAGACGCTCGCGCAGGTCTGGACCGACGACCCGGAAGAGCCGGCACCGACGCTCAAGGCGGCGTCATGACCGCGACGTTCGCGTCCGTTGACGCCCTGGTCGAGGACGCCCGCACCGGGCTGCGGAGGCTGACGCCGAGCGAGGCGCAGGCTCGCGTCGAGGCCGGCGCGGTGCTCGTCGACATCCGTCCGGAGTGGCAGCGCGTCGAGGACGGGGTCATCCCGGATTCCCTGATCATCGAGCGCAACCACCTGGAGTGGCGCCTGCACCCGGGGTCCGGGGCGAGCCTGCCGGAAGCCCGCGCCGACCAGGAGTGGATCGTCTACTGCACCGAGGGCTATGCGTCCTCGCTGGCCGCGGCGAGCCTCCGCTCCCTGGGCCTCGACGCGACCGACCTGGCCGGAGGAATCGTGGCGTGGCGGAATGCGGGGCTTCCCGTCGTGGTTGCCCACCGACAGTGATCAGGGAAGACTGTCACGAGTTTCATTGCCTACCGTTGACGCTCAACATTTTGGAGCTGAGGACCGCATGATCGAGTACCGCTCCGTCGCCAAGACCTTCGCCGACGGGACGGAGGCAGTGAACGACTTCAGCCTCGTGCTCCCCTCCCGCACCACCACGGTGTTCGTCGGCTCGTCCGGCTGCGGCAAGACGACGCTGCTTCGGATGGTCAACCGGATGATCGACCCGACGCACGGCCAGGTCCTGATCGACGACGTCGACATCGCCACGCGCAACAAGGTCAAGCTGCGCCGGAGCATCGGATACGTCATGCAGCACTCGGGCCTGCTGCCGCACCGCACGGTGCTCGACAACGTCGGCTCCGTGCTGCGGCTGAACGGGATGAGCCGCAAGGAGGCCGACCGCCGGTCGCAGGAGGTGCTCGAGACCGTCGGGCTGGACTCCTCGCACGCGTCGAAGTACCCGAGCCAGCTGTCCGGTGGCCAGCAGCAGCGCGTCGGCGTGGCCCGCGGGCTCGCCGCCGACCCCAACATCCTGTTGATGGACGAGCCGTTCGGCGCGGTGGACCCGATCGTGCGTGACGAGCTGCAGCGCGAGCTGCTGCGCCTCCAGCACGACCTGGACAAGACCATCGTGTTCGTCACCCATGACGTCGACGAGGCGTTCCTGCTGGGCGACCAGGTCGTCATCCTCAAGCAGGGCGGCGAGATCGCGCAGGTCGGCGCGCCCGCCGACATCCTCGCCTCGCCGGCCGACGAGTTCGTGAGCAGCTTCGTCGGCCTCGACCGCGGCGGCCGCACGCTGCACGTGGAGGAGCGTGACGGCCGGTCCATCGTCGTCGACGCGTCCGGCAAGGCCACGGGAGTCCTGGCTCGATGACGGTGCTGCCATGACCTGGGGCTGGGACAACCGGGACAGGATCCTCGACCTGGCGCTCACGCACATGTGGCTGAGCGCGATCCCGATCGTGCTCGGGTTCGTGATCGCGCTGCCGATCGGCTGGTACGCCAACAAGCGCCGGTGGTTCCGCGGGCCGATCCTCAGCCTCGGCAGCGTCCTCTACTCGATCCCGTCGCTGCCGCTGTTCGTGATCCTGCCGTCCATCATCGGCACGCGGATCCTCGACCCCACCAATGTCGTGGTGGCCCTGACCGTCTACGCCACCGCGATCATGGTGCGCTCGGCCTGCGACGCGTTCGAGTCGGTGTCGGGGTCCGTGCTCGACGCCGCCGAGGCCACCGGGTACTCCGGGCCGCAGCGCGGGTTCGGCGTCGAGCTCCCGCTGGCCGGCCCGGTGCTGCTCGCCGGGCTCCGTGTGGTGAGCGTGAGCACCGTGAGCCTGGTCAGCGTCGGCGCACTGATCGGCGTCAGCAGCCTCGGCTCGTTCTTCACCGACGGGTTCCAGCGCGACTTCACCACCGAGATCATGGTCGGCGTCGTCGGCATCGTCGTGATCGCGCTGCTGTTCGACGCCGTCCTCGTGCTGACCGGTCGGCTCCTCATGCCGTGGACCAGGGCTACCGCGCGCCCGCGCTTCGAGCGGATCAGGTCGTTCCGATACGCGTTCGGAAGCGGGCCGGGCTCATGAGCGTCGCGAGCGACACCATCGACTGGCTGACCGACCACGCGCACTGGGTCGGAGACGACAGCATTCCTCTCCGCGTGACCCAGCACGTCGAGTACTCGCTGCTCACGGTCGCCGTCGCGTCGGCCGTCGCGCTGCCCATCGGACTGGCGATCGGTCACACCGGACGGCTGCGCGGTGTAGCCGTCGCAGTCACCGGTGCGTTGCGCGCGCTGCCGACGCTCGGCGTCCTCACCTACTTCGTGCTGCTCAGCGGCATCGGCCTGAAGGCGCCGATCCTCGCGCTCACCCTCCTGGCCATCCCGCCGCTGCTGGCCGGCGCGTACTCCGGGCTCGAGTCCGTCGACCGCGCCACCATCGACGCCGCACGGGCCATCGGCATGACCGAGTGGCAGGTGCTGCGCAAGGTCGAGGTCCCGTTGGCCCTGCCGCTCATCGTCGGCGGCATCCGCTCGGCCACGCTGCAGGTCGTCGCCACCGCGACGATCGCCGCCTACGTCGGTCTGGGCGGCCTTGGCCGCTACCTGATCGACGGGCTGCAGCTGGGTGACTATCCCCGGATGGTCGCCGGCTCGGTGCTCGTCATCGCCGTCGCGCTGATCCTCGACGGCGTCTTCGTCCTCCTGCAACGTCTCGCGATCGGCTCTCGAGCCGCTCTTCCTGTCCGAAGCTCCTGAAACACTTCGATCCCTCACCCCTAGGAGAAAATGTCATGACCATCCGACGACCCATCGCCGTGCTCGCCGCGGCCGCGCTCGGCCTCACGCTGAGCGCGTGCGGCAGCGACGACCCGACGTCCAAGGCCGGCGGCAAGTCCGCGTCCGACACCATCACGGTGGGCTCCGCGGCGTTCCCCGAGAACGAGATCATCGCCGAGATCTACGCCCAGGCCCTCGAGGCCAAGGGGGTGAAGGTGAAGAAGAAGCTCAACATCGGCGCCCGCGAGGCCTACATCCCGGCCCTCAAGGACGGCTCGATCGACCTCATCCCGGAGTACACCGGCAACCTGCTGACGTACGTCGACAAGAAGGCCACCGCCACGGCGCCCGCCGACGTCGAGGAGGCGCTGGACGACGCGCTGCCGGATCCGCTCGAGATCCTCGACGTGTCCAAGGCCGAGGACAAGGACTCGCTCAACGTCACGCCCGAGCTCGCCGAGAAGGAGGGCCTGAAGACGATCGCCGACCTCAAGAAGATCGACGGTCTGAAGCTGGCTGCCAACCCGGAGTTCAAGGAGCGCTCGTACGGCATCCCGGGCCTGGAGAAGGTCTACGGCATCACCGGCGTGAAGTTCACCCCGATCAGCGACGGCGGTGGCCCGGCCACCCTCAAGGCGCTGCTCGACGGCAAGGTCGACGTCGCGGACATCTACTCCACGACCCCGTCGATCCTGGCCAACAAGCTGGTGACGCTGGAGGACCCGGAGAACCTCATCGCGGCCCAGAACGTCGTGCCGCTGATCAACGAGGACAAGGCCACCGACACCGTCGAGGACGTCCTCGACAAGATCTCGGCCCAGCTCACCACCGCTGACCTGCTCGACCTGAACGCCAAGAACCAGGGTTCGGACAAGGTCGCCCCGGCCGAGCTGGCCAAGCAGTGGCTGACCGACAAGGGCCTGCTCTAGCCCTGGCAGTGACGTTTTCGCCCGGATTTCGTGGAAAACCGGGCGAAAACGTCACGCTCAGCGGGTCAGGGCGGGCTCGGGCTCGCCCTCGCTGAGGCCGATGCGCTGGTGCAGCCGGCGCAGGGGAGCGGGGGCCCACCAGTTGGCCCGCCCCAGCAGGGCCATCAGTGACGGCACCAGCAGGGCGCGCACGATCGTGGCGTCGATCAGCACGGCCACGGCCGTCCCGATGCCCAGCTCCTTGATGAAGATGATCTGCGACGTCGCGAAGGCGCCCAGCGCGATCGCGAACAGCAGGGCCGCGGCCGTGACGATCCGGCCGGTGCGCTGGATGCCCAGGGCCACCGACTCGCGTTCGCCGGCCCCCGCGTCGCGGGCCTCCTTGATGCGGGTCAGCAGGAACACCGCGTAGTCGGTGGAGAGCCCGAAGACCACGGCGAACAGGAACACCGGCTGGGTCGACTCCAGCGCGCCCTGGCTGGTGTAGTCGAGGAAGCCCTGGAACCGGCCGTCCTGGAAGATCAGGACGAGGATGCCGAACGTCGCGCTGATGGTCAGGACGTTCATCACCAGCGCCTTCAGCGGCAGGACGATCGATCCGGTCATCAGGAACAGCGTGATGAACGTCAGCACGGCCAGGATCGCGATGCCGGCCGGGATGCCGTCCATGATGGACGCCACCTGGTCGACCTGCTCGGCGCTCTGGCCGCCCACCGAGGCGGGGCCGGGAGCCTTGACGTCGCGCACGGTGTCGACGAGGTCGAGCGTCTTCTCGTCCAGCGGCGGCTTGGCCGGCAGGACGTCGACCTGCCAGGTGTTCGCGTCGAGCGAGCGGGGCTCGCGCACGGTGGCGACGCCGTCGAGCTTGCTCAGCTCGTCGGCGTACGTCGCCATCTCGGCGCTGTCGGACGCCGGAGCCTTGACCGAGATGATGAACGGTGAGACGTCGGCGTCCTTGAACTCGGTGCGCAGGATCGTGTCGGCCGTCTTGGCCTCCGCGCCGTCGGGCAGCACGCTGGCGTCGACGCCGGTGAACTTGATGCCGAGGAACGGGGCACCCAGCACCAGCAGCAGCGTCGTGCCGACGAGGGCGATGCCGACCGGGAAGCGCATGACGAACGTCGACATCCGGTACCAGAACCCGGACTTCTCGGCGCGCGCCTCGGCGTGGAGCGCGCGCTGCCAGCGCTTGAGGCTGAGGGCGTTGACCCTCGTGCCGAGCACGGAGAACAGCGCGGGCAGCACGATCAGCGAGACGGCCGCGGCGACGAGCGACACGACGGTCACGCCGATGCCCATCGAGTAGAGGAACCGCAGCGGGAAGACGAGCAGCGCCAGGCCGGCACCCGCGACCGTGATCGCGGAGTACAGGACCGTCCGGCCGGCGGTCATGATCGTGCGGCGCACCGCATCGGCGCCCGGCCCGACCCGGTCGAGCTCCTCCCTGAACCGGGAGACCAGGAACAGCGAGTAGTCGATCGACAGACCGAGTCCCAGGCCGGTGATCAGGTTGAGCGCGAAGATCGAGACGTCGAGCACCTCGTTGATCCCGCGCACCACGAGCAGCGAGGAGACGATCGTCAGACCGCCCACGAGCAGCGGCAGCAGGGCCGAGACCGCGGAGCGGAACACCAGCAGCGAGAACACGAACAGCAGCGGGAACGCGATGATCTCCGCCGTCACGAGGTCGCTCTCCACCTGGTGGTTGACCTGCTGGAACGCCGGGCCGAAGCCGCCGACGACCACGCCGTCGACGTCGTCGAGCTCGTCGCGCAGGTGCTCGGTGGTGGTGTCGGAGTCGGCGTCGGCCTTGTAGAGCGCGCCGAAGTAGGTCTTCTCGCCGTTCGTGGAGACGAAGGCCGGGCCGCCGCCGGTCGCGGCGTCCGGTCCGCCGATCACTCGGGCGACGGTGGGGTCGTCGCCGAGGATCTGCGGCACCTCGCGCATGGCCTGCTCGTCCGAGCGGTCGACGACCACCAGGATCGCGGGCGTGGCCGCGGCTCCGGACGCGTCCTCGATCTGGCGCATGGCCGTCGCGCTGGGGGCGCCGGTGTCGCTGAACGAGTCGTTGTCGGAGTTGAGCAGGCCGGCGACGGGGCCGCCGAGGGCCGCCGCGACGACGAAGAAGAATCCGGTGACGGCAAGGACGCGTCCGGGACGCGACGTGGCCAGCCGGGAGAGGGCGTCGAACATCAGAACTCCTTCACGACGGCGAGCGGGTCGCCGTACATCTCGGTCAGGTCGAGGGCGGCCACGACGGTGAGCAGCATCCCTTGGGCCATGAAGTCGCGGACCTCGTCCGCAGTGGCACCGCTGAGCTCGGCGATGTCTCGCCAGATGTCGCGGTAGGTCTCGCGGGCCACGGGCCCGATCTCCGGGTCCGACGCGGCGCCCCAGGTGTGGAGCTGGCAGCGCATCGAGTTCGGGTCCTCCTCCATCAGGAGGATGTAGGCGGTGCCCATGGCCTCGAGTGGCGACTGGTCCGGGGCGCGGTTCTCCGCGGCCTCCCGGAAGCGCTCGCGCAGCTGGTCGGTGTGCTGCTTGATCGCCGCGGTGATGAGCCCGGCCTTCGTGCCGAAGAGGCGGAACAGGTACGGCTGGGAGACACCGGCGCGTTCGGCGATGGCCTCGGTGGAGACCTCGTGCATGCCGGACCGGCCGTACTCCTCGATCGCGGCGTCGAGGATGAGCCGACGTCGTTCGTCGGCCTTCATGCGCTTGTCAGGAGCCATGGGTCGACAAGTTAGTGATCACTCACAAACTTTGTCAAGAGCCTTTCGCTCCCCCACGGGGACACCGCCCACGGGAATGCCCGCGGGCGGTGCCCCCTGGCTCAAGGAATGGTCCTTAAGCCTGTCGAAAGGATTTCCTTCACACGTACTGCGGCTCCCGCAGCTCGGCGGCCCGCGGCCGCGGCGCCCACGCCCGCGACAGCGGACGCTCGAGGAGCAGCAGCAGCGACGGCAGCAGCACCAGGCGGATCAGCGTCGCGTCGACGAGGATCGCGACCGAGAGGCCGACGCCCATCTGCTTCATCTCGACCATGCTCAGCGTGGCGAACACGGCGAACACCGACACCATCACGGCGGCCGCGCTCGTCACGACGCCGGCCGTGTCACGGATGCCCGTGCGGACGGCGTCCGCGTACGGCATGCCCGCGGCGACGGACTCGCGCACCCGGCTGAGCACGAACACGTGGTAGTCCATCGACAGGCCGATGAGCACCACGAAGCAGAACACCGGCACCCAGTCCACGATGAACCCCTGCGACGTGTAGTCGAGCAGTCCGTCCGCCCAGCTGTGCTGGAACACCAGGACCATCACGCCGAACGCCGTGCCGACCGACAGCAGGTTCAGCACCGAGGTGACAGCCGCGATGACGACGCTGCGGAACGTCCAGCCCATGATCACCAGCGTCAGGACGAGCACGAAGGCGATCACCCAGGGCAGGCGCGACGGCTGGGCGTCGGCATCGATGAGCTCGGCGACGTCGCCGCCGACGGCGTGCGTGGTGTGGTCGAGGCCGGTGGTCGCCCGCGGCACGACGGTGTCGCGCAGCCGCTCGACGACGTCAGCGTTGCGGTCGTCACCCTCGACGTACGGAGCCGCGACGGTCAGGACGCTGGTGCGTCCGTCCGCGCTCGTCCGGACGTCACCGCCGCCGAGCGTGGACCCGACCTGCTCGAGCGCGGCACGTGCCGCGCCGGCCGAGTCGGCCGGACCGTGCAGGACCACGTCGATCGTCGGGTGCTCCTGCGGGAACGCGTCCTGGACGGCCTCGTACGCCTGCACCGCGGGGATGTCCTGCGGCAGCGTGTCGAGAGTGCCCTCGCCGGTCTTCAGGCCGAGCACCGGCAGCGTCACGCCGACGAGCACGAGGCCCGTGACCAGCGTCGACGTCCGCGGGTTGGCCAGCACCGGACGCAGGATCCGCGAGCTGATGCCGCCCTCGCCGATGCGCCGGTTCAGGCGCCACAGCAGCGGCACGCGCGGGCGGTCGACCCAGCGGCCGAGCTTCGCCAGCAGTGCCGGCAGCACGGTCAGGGAGCCGAGCACCGCGACGGCGACGACGAGGATCGACCCGACGGCGAGACCGGCGAACGTCGCCTCGCGCATCAGGAACAGGCCGGACATCGCGAGGACGACGGCCGCACCGGAGACGAGCACCGCGTGACCGGACGTCTGGGCGGCGATCTCGATCGCGTCCAGGGTCGAGCGTCCACGCCGCCGCTCCTCGCGCTCGCGGCGCAGGTAGAACAGCGAGTAGTCGACACCCACGGCCATGCCCATCAGCAGCACGACGCTGGACACCGTGCCCTCGTCGGGCACCAGGTGGGACAGCGGTCCGTAGATCGCGAGCGCCGTCAGCACCGAGCTGAACGCGAGCAGCACCGGGATGCCGGCCGCGATGAGCGCGCCGAACGCCACCAGCAGGATCGCGAACGTGATCGGCAGGCTGAGCGCCTCGCCGGACGCCAGGTCCTCGTTGACGTGGTCGTTGATGCCGGAGTCCAGCGACGCCGAGCCGGCCTGGCGCACGACGACGTCGCGGTGGTCGCGCTGGACGGCGTCGGTGACGTCGAGCAGCTTCCCGACGTTGTCGTCGGCGTCGTCCGGCGTGCCGCGCAGCGAGATCGGCACCAGGAGCGCCGACCGGTCGGACGACCACACCGGGTCGGCGACGGCCTTCACCGCGTGGAGCCGGCTCATCCGCGTGCGGACGTCGTCGGCGACGGCCGTGGCCGCGCCCTCGTCGAGCGCGCCCTTCCGTGCAGTGACGACCACGGACTCCTCCGGGTCGGCGGCGAGGCCGGCCTTCTCGATCAGGTCGGCGGCCCGCCCGGACTCGCCGACACGGGAGTCGGAGAACGAGGCGGTCTGGGTGGGGACGGTGGCCGTGAGGGCCAGGGCGGCCATGACGACGGCGCCCCACAGGGCGATGGCGCGCCACGGATGGGTGGCGCTCCACCGTGCGACGCGAACCGTCGCGTTGGTGCGTTTCATGAGTCGTTCCTCTCGGATCAAAGGGAGGACTCCAGCCTCGTGAGCGACGGGCGGCGAATCGATGGTCGTGGACCCCCACTCAGAGGTAGGCCCAGCCCCACTGACTCGGGCCGCGGGTTTCCGCAGGATGAGACCCTGATCCCGAGAAGGAGCATCACCATGAGCACCACCACCATCGGCAAGGGCGACGAGCGACTCCTGTCGTTCGGCGGCGGCCTCGCGCACCGGCTGCGGATGAGCGCGATGGCGTTCGTCTACGTGCTGCTCGCCGTCCCGGCGCTGGTCCTGCTGGTGCTGGTGACCGTGTCCCTCGGCGTCGCGGCCGTCGGCGTCGGGCTCGCGCTCCTCCTCGTCCTCGTGCCCCTCACGGCGAAGTTCGCCGACGCCCACCGCGCGATCTCCGGCCGGCTCCTCCGCGTGAAGATCGAGCGTCCCTACTCGATGAACGGCGCCACCTCGTCGATGGGGCTCCTGCGCGTCTGGGCCGGCGACGCGGCCCGGTGGCGCGACTACGCCTGGTTGTGGATGCGCGTCACGGTCGGCTGGACCATCTCGTGGCTGGCCTTCGGGCTCACGCTCGCGCCGATCTTCTACGCGATCTACCCGTTCCTGTTCTGGGTCACGCCCGACGGCGTGTTCGACGTCAACTACGGCATCTTCAGGGTCGACACCCAGATCGAGTCCTTCTTCGAGTGGACCTGGATGTTCGTCTCGTTCGCCCTGTGGTGGCGGTTCGAGCCGGTGCTCGTCCGTTGGGTCGCGCGGCTCGACCGAGCGATGCTCGCCCCCTCCCGCGACCAGCTCGAGCGTCGCGTCGCCCACGTCGCGCAGACCCGCGCCGAGGCCATCGACCACTCCGCCGCCGAGCTCCGGCGCATCGAGCGCGACCTGCACGATGGCGCCCAGGCCCGGCTCGTCTCGCTCGGCATGACGCTGGGCCTGGCCGAGCAGATGCTGACGACCGATCCCGAGGGCGCGGCCCGGCTGCTCGCCGAGGCCCGCGACTCCTCCACCACCGCGCTCGGTGACCTGCGCTCGGTCGTCCGCGGGATCCACCCGCCGGTGCTGGCCGACCGCGGTCTCGCCGGAGCGGTGCAGGCGCTCGCGCTCGACATGGCGGTGCCGGTCACCGCGGTCGTCTCGCTGCCCGGCCGGCCACCGGCCCCGGTCGAGTCGGCCGTCTACTTCGCGGTGGCGGAGTGCCTGGCCAACGTCGCCAAGCACGCCGAGGCCACCCGCGCGAGCGTCGAGCTGACGTGGGACGACGGGACGCTCCGCGCGGTCGTCACGGACGACGGTGTCGGTGGCGCCTCGCTCGACAAGGGCAGCGGACTGGCGGGCCTCGCTCGACGCCTTGATGCCTTGGACGGCAGGATGAGCGTGGTCAGTCCCGACGGGGGGCCGACGGTCGTCACGCTGGAGGTCGAGTGCGCGTTGTCATCGGCGAGGACAACGCCCTCCTCCGCGACGGACTGACCCGGATCCTGGAGGCCAACGACTTCGAGGTCGTCGCGGCCGCCGAGCACGCCGACGGTCTCGCCGACGCCCTCCGCGAGACGGAGGCCGACGTGGCCGTCGTCGACGTCCGGATGCCGCCGACGTTCACCGACGAGGGGCTGCGGGTCGCGATCGCGGCTCGCGCGGAGCGCCCCGGGTTCCCGGTGCTCGTGCTCTCGCAGTACGTCGAGCAGCTGTACGCCCGGGAGCTGCTGAGCAGCGGCGACGGTGGCGTCGGTTACCTGCTCAAGGACCGGGTGTCCGACGTCTCGGCATTCGTCGACGCCGTGCGGACGGTGGCGTCCGGCGGCACGGCGCTCGACCCGGAGGTCGTCTCGACACTGCTCTCGCGGCGCCAGGGCGACACCCCGCTGCAGCGGCTGACCGAGCGCGAGCGCGAGGTGCTCGCGCTGATGGCCGAGGGCCGGTCGAACACCGCCATCGCCGCGCAGCTGTTCGTCACCGAGAAGGCCATCGCCAAGCACACGAGCAACATCTTCGCCAAGCTCGACCTCCCGCCGGACGACGACGACAACCGTCGCGTCCTCGCGGTGGTCGCCTACCTCCAGGGAGGCTGACATGGCCCTGTTCGCGCTCAACGGCACCGACGTCAACGTCGAGGACACCGGTGCGCCGGACGGCAAGCCGGATGCCCCGGCGATCCTGTTCGGCCACGGCCTGCTGTTCAGCGGCCGGATGTACGCCGCGCAGGTCGAGGCGCTGCGCGGCGACTACCGCTGCATCACCATCGACTTCCGCGGCCAGGGTTTGTCGAAGCCCGCCGCCGACGGCCGCTACGACATGGACACCCTCACCACCGACGTCGTCGCGCTGATCGACCAGCTCGGGCTCGAGACGCTGCACTACGTCGGGCTGTCGATGGGTGGGTTCGTCGGCATGCGGCTGGCCGCGCGGCACCCGGAGCGGCTCCGCTCCCTGACGTTGCTCGACACCAGCGCCGGTCCGGAGGACCCGGAGAAGGTCTCGCAGTACCGGCTGCTGGGGAACATCTACCGCTGGATCGGGATGCGGCCGCTCATCGGCAAGGTCTCGCAGATCATGTTCGGCCGGTCGACGCTCGACGGGCCCCGTGGCGACGCCGTCGTCGCCGAGCTCGTGGAGATCGTCGGCGGAGCGCAGCGCAAGGGCATGCGTGGCGCCATCGCCGGCGTCACGGACCGCGAGCCCTGCGAGGACCTGCTGTCGTCGATCACCACGCCGACCCTGGTGATCGTGGGTGCGGAGGACGTCGCGACCCCGGTGGCGAAGTCCGAGGTCATCGCGTCGGGCATCGCCGGCTCGCGCCTCGAGGTGGTCGAGGGTGCCGGCCACTCGAGCACCATGGAGCAGCCCGACGTGATCACGGCGCTGATCCGCGCGCACGTCGACGCGCACTAGGCGTCGCGAGCGTCCCGGTCGAGCTCCGCGAGGGCCTGCTCGAAGGTGACGGTCGGCGCCCAGCCCCATCCGAGGGCCCGGTCGGCGACCATGCGGCCGGTCCAGGCCGGGCGGTCGTCCCAGACCGGATCGACGCCGAGGGCCTTGGTGACCGTCTCGTAGTAGTCGCGCACGGTGGCCGGCGGTGCCGCGACGTTCAGGGGCGTGCACGCGCCGGTCACGGGGCCGGCCGTGACGTCGTCCGCGGGGGCGATCCGCGCCGTGGCGAGGTCCGCGAGCAGCGTGACGAGGTCGTCGACGTGCACCCAGGCGAACGTCTGGTCCGGGATCGCGTGGCGCGCCTTCTCGTCGTCGCGGATGCCCTGCGGGCGAAGGGTGTTCCACACCGACGTCGGCCCGGAGCCGAGGATCGCGGGCGGGCGCACCAGCACCGTCGTCAGGCCGTCCACCTCGGCGAGGGCCAGGTCGGTGTCGCGCTTGGTGGCGCCGTAGTCGTTGGCGTCGTCGCCGACGAGGGCGGACGACTCGTCCACGTCGCCCGCGCTGGGGGAGCGGTCGTAGACCGCGGCGGTGGAGAGGTGGACGAAGCGAGCGACGCCGGCCACGCTCGCCGCACGGGCCAGGACCGGCGTGCCCTCGACGGCCACGCGGTGCTGCGTCGCCCGGTCCGAGCCCATCGGGTGGACCGTGGTGACGACGGCGTCGGCACCGTCGGTGACGCGGGCGGCCAGATCGGCGTCGCCGAAGTCGCCGACCCACTCCTCGATCCCGTCGGCCTGGGGCGCCGCGCCCTCGCGGCGGACGACCGCGCGGACCGTCGCCCCGCGTCGCGCGAGCTCCTCGCACAGCCGCGCCCCCACGAACCCGTTCGCCCCGGTCACCACGATCGTCGAGTCAGTCATGCCTCCAGCCTTGCACGCACCCCCCGGTCCGCGAGATTCGGCCGCTTGCGCACCGAAATCTCGACGATCCGACGCGAAAACCGTGCGCAAGCGGCCAAATCTCGAGGACCCGGGGGCCACGATTGCTGGTCAGGCAGGGGGGACGAAGGTCCAGGGGTTGCGGGGGAGGGCCTGAGGGTCGAAGCCGTCGAGGAGGTCGAGCGCGGTGGTGCCCTCGAGACCGAGGGAGGCGGCGATCAGACGCAGGACGTCGACGCCGCGCTCCTCGAGCTCGCCACGTGTCACCGCGCCGTCGCGCTTGGCGAGCCGCCGGTTGGCGGTGTTGATGGCCAGCGGCACGTGGGCGTACTCCGGCTGGGCGTGGCCGAGCAGCGACGCGAGGTACGCCTGGCGCGGGGCGGACGTGAGCAGGTCGTCGCCCCGGACCACCTGGTCGATGCCCTGCTCTCCGTCGTCCACGACGACCGCCAGGTTGTAGGCGGGTACGCCGTCGTTGCGACGGAGCACGAGGTCGTCGACGACGCCGGTGAACTCTCCGTGCAGCGCGTCGGTGACCGTCCACTCGGCGACGTCCGCGCGCAGCCGGAGCGCCGCCGGCCGTTCCACGGCACGGCGGGCGCGTTCCTCCTCGGTCAGGTCGCGACACGTACCCGGGTAGGAGCCCGGCGGCACGTGCGGGGCGGACGGCGCGTCGAGGATCTCCCGCCGGGTGCAGAAGCACGGGTAGATCCGGCCCGCCTCCGTGAGCCGGTCGATGGCGTCCTCGTACAGCGCGAGCCGCTCGCTCTGCCGGACGACCTCGCCGTCCCAGTCGAGACCGATGGCTCGCAGGTCGTCGAGCTGGCGCTCCTCCGCGCCGGGCCGGACGCGGTCGAGGTCCTCGACACGCATCAGGAACGACCGGTCCGTCGACCGGGCGAAGAGCCACGCGAGCAGCGCGGTCCGCAGGTTGCCGACGTGCAGGTCGCCCGACGGCGACGGGGCGAACCGTCCGGCACTCATGAGGTCAGTATGTCGAGCGCTCGGGATGCGCCGCGGCCGTGAGTCGGTAGAACGGAAGGGTGAAGCCTGAGGACCTCAGTCGTGTTCCGCCGCCGGAGGAGGACGTCGAGGACGTCGACGAGGTGGCGAAGCGCCCCATCGGCACGCGTTCGTTCGTCTACGGCGCGAAGACGCTGGCCACGGCCCTGGTGGCGCTCGTGCTCCGGATGCTCGCCGGGGCGTCGCTCATGCCGGCGTTCTGGGTGCTCCTGGCGGCCGGCTCGCTCGGCGTGATGTTCAGCCTGATCGAGCGGACGACGACGAGGGGCGCCGAGGTGGTCAGCCACCGCCGGGTGAACCTCGACGTCGTGGCGACGGTGGTCTTCGCGGCCGTGGTCTGCGTCGTCGTCGCCGTCGCGACGGACTGACCTACTCGTCGCTGAACCGGACGGCCACGCCGGCCGGGTCGTGCCCCTCGTTGAAGGGCACCCGGGTCAGCGCGGAGCGCACCGCCTCGCGGTCCGCCGTCGCGCCCTTGCCGCGGATGTGCACGACGGGCTGGTGCTGCACGTCCTCGGCCTCCGTCGCCTCGTAGCCCTCGCGTCGGAGCACGTTGATCACCGTGGCCGGGTCGACGCCGTAGGGCACGGGGTACCGGAGGTCCGGCTCGGTGGTGTGCGCCGCGCCGCCCGCACGACTGACGCCGACCGCGCCCCCGAAGAAGATCGCGGCGCCCGCTCCCGCCAGCACCACGAGCAGCAGGACGATGATCACGGCAGCCATGACGGCTCCTCTCGTCGGGGAATGCTCTCGTCTCCAGACGTACGCCACCCGGGCCGCGGCTGCATCTCGGTTTGCCCTTGAACGCTCTGGGTACTGTCAGGAACAACCCCCTGACCTGCACGTTCGAGGAGAAGCAACGCATGTTGACGTTCCTGATCGCCACGCTCGCAGCACTGTTCGTCGTGGGAGCGTTGGGCTACGTCCTGGTCTTCCGGGCGGAGGACCTCTTCCTCAAGGCGCGTGAGCGCCGGGCCGAGCGCGCGACGCTAGTGCGCGGCCGTGTAGGCCTCGACCACTGAGGCCGGGACCCGTCCACGGGCGGGCACGTCGAGGCCCTGCTCCACGGCCCAGGCGCGGACCGTCTTCGGGTCGACGCCGGACGGCGTGGACGACCGGGCGCGCCGCGTGCCGGACGCCGGCCGGGCGGCAGCCACGTACGGGGCGAGGGCCTGGTCGAGCGCGGCCTTCTCCTGCGGCGTGAGGTCGATCTCGTAGGAGCGGCCGTCGACCGCGAAGTGCGTGGTGGGCGCCGACCCGTCGATCTGCGCGCCGCTGAGGTCGGAGAAGTAGGTCTCCACCGTCTTCTTGGCCATCGTCATCACGTCCGTCCTGTGGGCGAAGCACCCCCAACGGGATTCGAACCCGTGCTACCGCCGTGAAAGGGCGGCGTCCTAGGCCGCTAGACGATGGGGGCCTGATGCCGGACCAGCATAGTGCCGTCAGGGACGGGTGAGCTCCCGGGTGAAGACGATGAGGTTGTGGTCGGCCAGGGTCTCGTCCGGTTCCTGCCGCCACTTCACGCACTCGACGCCCTTCGGGACGAACGCGTAGTCGATCGGCGGGCCCTTGACGGTCTTCCTCCAGCGGTTGTGCGTCTGGAGGTCGGCCTTCTCGGCGGTCCTCGCCACCTCGGCCACCGAGACCCAGTCGCGGGCGGCCATCGCGTCCCGGACGGCGCGCTTGCTGTTGGTGTCGCCGCAGAGCATGACGTTGCGCTGGTCGACCTGGTGCTTCTTGGCCAGCGCGATCGTCTGGTCGAGGAAGTCGAGCATCTGCAGCGGCCGGAGCTCGTCGGCGGTCAGGCCGGTCTTGGCGTCGATCCCGTCGTCGCTCTCCAGGTGGAACGAAACATCCATCGCGAGGACGCCGTCGACGGTGTAGGCCAGCCAGGCAGCCTGCTTGTCGTCCCCTCGGAAACGGTGGCCGGCCGTCACCTGGATGACGCCCGAGGCGACCCGCTGCACCCGGTGCCCTGCGGGCCCGCCGAAGTAGACGTGCCGGCCGTCCGAGCCGCCCTTCGCCCGGGTCAGCACACCCTTGAGCCCGGAGTCGAAGAGCGGCAGCATCTTCGACTTCTTCAGGTTGGACAGCTCCTGGAAGCACGCGACCTGCGGCTCGAGCGCCCGCACGCGCTTCACGATGCGCTTCGACCGGCTGACCGCGGTCCGCATGCCCTTCTCCGCGTTGTAGCCGGCGACGTTCATCTGCAGCGTGCGGACGGTGACCGTGGCGGTCGCCGGGATGTCGACGAGCGGGACGATCGGCCCGACCGCGGTGGGCTCGGCCACCAGCCGCTTGAGCGTCTCGGGCCCGGGCAGCCCGTCGGCCGCAGCGCCTTGCCAGCCCTGCGCGAGCTGGAACAGCTGGACGGCACGCTCGTCGGCGTCACCCCACTTCGGGCCGGGACCTTTCGCGTACGGCGACGCGATGCCGAGCGCGGCGAGGTGCACCACGAGGCGCTCGCCGAGCAGTGTCACCTGCGGGCCGACGGCGCCCGTGCCGAAGTCCGCCGACGTGTACTGGTCGAGCGGCTTCAGCTCGACCGGTTCGTCCGTCAGCGTGAACCCCATGCCGTCGATGACGACGTAGCCGAGCAGCTTCTTGCCCCACTGCTTCTCGACGAGGGAGATGTTGATCAGGCCCCAGCGGCCGCTCGTCGGCAGGTCGGTCGAGTAGCACTTCCCGTTGCCCGCGCCGACGGCGACGTGACCCGCCCGCTGGCCGTTGGTCTTCGCGTTCGGGCGGGCGTCCCAGAAGACCATCGCGCCCTTCGGGATCTCCTTGGGGTCGCTCGTGCGCACCACCTGCTGGGCGCCCTTGAAGTAGTTGACCGCCCAGGCCTTGCCGTTGCCTCCCCACTTCCACGGCGGCGGGATCTCGAAGATCCCGACGATCACCTCGCGGGCGCACATGCCGACGGCGTTCTTCTCGCCCACCTTGGCCTTGGCCCGGGCGGCTGCTGATGACGCGGTGTGGGGGGCGAACTTGGCCATCTGGTACCTCTGCTCGAACGGTAGTACTCGGCGGTCGGGCAGGATGGGGAAATGGTCGAGCTGAGTGACGACCGGTTCGCCGAGCTGGTCGAGGAGGCGTTCCGGTCCGTTCCCCCGGAGCTGGCGTCGCTGCTCGACAACGTCGCCCTGTTCATCGAGGACGACCCGCCGCCGGACGACCCCGACCTGCTCGGCGTCTACGACGGCGTGGCCCTGACCGAGCGCGACAGCATGTACGGCGGCGTGCTGCCCGACCGCATCGTCGTGTTCCGCAACCCGACGCTGGAGATCTGCGACACCGAGGCGGACGTGGTCCACGAGGTCCGCATCACCGTGGTGCACGAGATCGCGCACCACTTCGGCATCGACGACGACCGGCTGCACGAGCTCGGCTATGCCTGAGATCCGCAGGTCCGCCGACCGGTACGTCACCGAGTCGCCCGACGTCACCACGTTCCACTCGTTCAGCTACGGCGCTCACTACGACCCGCAGAACGTCGGGTTCGGCCCGCTGATCGCGATCAACGAGGAGAACGTCGCGCCGGGAGCCGGGTACGACGCGCACCGGCACGCCGACGTCGAGATCGTCACCTGGGTGCTCGAGGGGGCGCTCGACCACGAGGACACGACCGGCCACCGCGGCACGATCCGTCCGGGTACCGCGCAGCGGCTCAGCGCCGGCACCGGCGTGGAGCATGCCGAGCGCAATGCGTCGGCCACCGAGCCGCTCCGCTTCGTGCAGATGATGCTTGCGTCCGAGCACCTCGACGAGCCCGACTACGACAGCGTCGACGTCTCCCCGGAGCCCGGGGTGCTGACGCCGGCGGTGTCGGTGAGCGCGCCCGCGGAGCTGTTCGTGCTGCACCTCGACGCCGGTCAGAGCGTCACGGTTCCCGGTGCTCCGCGCAGCCTGGTGCACGTCACCACCGGGTCGATCTCGCTCGACGGCGAGACGCTCGAGGCCGGCGACGAGGCCCGGCTCACCGACGGAGCCGCGTACGATCTGAGTGCGTCCGGCCCCGCGGACGCGCTGATCTGGCAGGTGACGCGATGACGGTCCTCATCCTGAACGGCCCCAACCTGGGCCGCCTCGGCGTGCGCGAGCCCGACGTCTACGGGACCGCCACGTACGACGACCTCGTCGAGCTCTGCACCAAGACCGGCGCCGAGCTGGGGCTCGGCGTCGAGGTCCGGCAGACCGACGACGAGGCCGAGATGATCGGCTGGCTGCACGCCGCCGCCGACGCCGGGTCGGCCGTCGTGCTGAACGCCGGCGCGTGGACGCACACGTCCGTCGCCGTTCGTGACGCCGCCAGCCAGCTCACCGCGCCGCTCGTCGAGGTCCACCTCAGCAACATCCATGCGCGCGAGCCGTTCCGGCACACCTCGTACCTCAGCGACATCGCCGCCGCCGTGGTCATGGGCATGGGCACCGAGGGGTACGCGGCTGCCCTGCGCTTCCTTGCGTTGGACGGCCGGGCATAGTCTGAGCGAGTGAAGGGATGGGAGTCTCACACTCGCGCCGTCGAGGCGCTCGTCGCGTCGTACGCAGCCATCGCCCCGGGTGACCCGGTCCGCCTCGCGAAGCCCACGTCGAACCTGTTCCGTCCGCGCAGCGCCACGGACGCGCCGGGCCTCGACGTCAGCGGGCTCGACGGCGTCATTGCGATCGACGCGGACGCCGGCACCGCCGACGTCCAGGGGATGTGCACGTACGAGACGCTCGTCGACGAGCTGCTGCCGCACGGGTTAATCCCCTACGTCGTGCCGCAGCTGCGCTCGATCACGCTCGGCGGCGCCGTCACCGGCCTCGGCATCGAGTCCACGTCGTACCGCAACGGCCTGCCGCACGAGTCGGTGCTGGAGATGGACATCCTCACCGGCAGCGGCGAGGTCGTCACCGCGGCGCCGGGCACCGACCACGCCGACCTGTTCGACGCGTTCCCCAACTCCTACGGCAGCCTCGGCTACGCCACGCGCCTCCGGATCAAGCTGGAGAAGGTGCCGAGCCACGTCGTGCTGCGGCACCTGCGGTTCGTCGACGCCCCGTCGGCGGCCAAGGCGATCGCCGAGATCGTCGAGGCCGGCTCGTGGCACGGCGAGAAGATCGACGGCTTGGACGGCACGGCGTTCAGCCCCGACGAGATCTACCTGACGCTCGCCACGTTTACCGACAAGGCCGGCCCCACCAGCGACTACGCGGGCCAAAGGGTCTACTACAAGTCGATCCAGCGGCGCGAGACCGACCTGCTGACGATGTACGACTACCTCTGGCGCTGGGACACCGACTGGTTCTGGTGCTCGGCCGCGTTCGGCGCGCAGAACCGTTGGGTGCGCCGCGTCTGGCCGCGCCGGTACCGCCGGAGCGACGTCTACCACCGCCTCCTGGGCCTCGACGCGAAGATCGGCGTCAGCAAGGTGCTCGACCGGATCAAGCGCGTGCCCGGGCGCGAGAAGGTCATCCAGGACATCGAGGTGCCGGTCGAGCAGCTCCCGGACTTCCTCTCCTGGTTCGACGCCGAGGTCGGCATGCGCCCGGTATGGCTGTGCCCGCTGCGCGCCACCCGCACCTGGCCGGTGTACCCGCTGACGCCCGGCGAGATCTACGTCAACGTCGGGTTCTGGGGCACGGTCGAGGTGCCCGCGGGCTCCGAGCCCGGCCTGATGAACCGCCGCATCGAGGAGCAGGTGCATGCCCTCGGCGGCCACAAGTCCCTGTACTCCGAGGCGTTCTACGACGAGGAGACGTTCGCCCAGATGTACGGCGGCGAGGTGCTGGCCGCTGCACGTCATCGCTACGACCCGGACGGTCGGCTCAGCACCCTCTACGAGAAAGCGGTGAGGAACTCATGACGATCGATGTCGGCACCCGCCTGACCATCGCCGACGCGCTGTCGCGCCTGATGAAGGACGGCATGCCGTTCCGGTTCGAGGCGTACGACGGCAGCACCGCCGGCCCGTCGGCCGACGACGCCCCGTTCACGCTCCGCCTGCTCAACGAGCGGGGACTGGCTTACCTGATGACGGCACCGGGCGACCTCGGCTTCGGCCGCGCGTTCGTCGCCGGCGACCTCGAGGCCGACGGCATCAGCCTCGGCAACCCGTACGAGGCGATGAAGCTCATCCAGAGCAAGCTCACCCTCAAGGTGCCGACGCCGACCGAGCTGCTGCAGATCGTCCGCAGCCTCGGCATCTCCAACCTCAAGCCGCCGCCGCCCCCGCCGGAGGAGCACCTCCCCAAGTGGCGGCGCGTCATGGAGGGCTGGCGGCACAGCAAGGCCCGCGACGCCGAGGTCATCCACCACCACTACGACGTCTCCAACCGGTTCTACGAGATGGTCCTCGGCCCGTCGATGACGTACACCTGCGCCGTGTTCCCGAGTGAGGACGCCACGCTCGAGGAGGCCCAGTTCGCGAAGTACGACCTCGTCGCGCGCAAGCTCGACCTCAAGGAGGGCGACCGCCTGCTCGACGTCGGCTGCGGCTGGGGCGGCATGGTCCGGCACGCCGCCGAGCACTACGGCGTCAAGGCCATCGGCGTCACGCTCAGCGAGCAGCAGGCCATCTGGGCGCAGGACAAGATCAAGGAGCAGGGCCTCGACCACCTCGCCGAGGTGCGCTTCGGCGACTACCGCGACGTCGTCGAGACCGGCTTCGACGCGGTCAGCTCCATCGGCCTCACCGAGCACATCGGCGTGCGCAACTACCCGTCGTACTTCTCGTTCCTGGCCGGCAAGCTCAAGGTCGGCGGGCGCCTGCTCAACCACTGCATCACCCGCCGCGACAACACCATGGACACCAGCCCGGGCGCGTTCATCGACCGGTACGTGTTCCCGGACGGCGAGCTCGCCTCGGTCGGCCGCATCGTCAACGCCGTGCACGACAACGGCCTCGAGGTGCGCCACGTCGAGGACATCCGCGAGCACTACGCCATGACGCTGAAGGGCTGGAACGAGAACCTCGAGGCGCACTGGGACGAGGCGCTGCAGGAGGTCAGCCTCGGCACCGCCAAGGTGTGGGGCATCTACATGGCCGGCTCGCGGCTCGCGTTCGAGCGCAACGAGATCGGCCTGCACCACGTGCTCGGCGTCAAGGTCGGCCCCGACGGCGACGCGCACATGCCCCTGCGCCCCACCTGGGTCAGCTGAGCCGCGTTGGACAACGTCCCGGGGTATTTGCGTGACCAGGCTCTTCATCTTGCCAAAAACCCGCTGGCCCTCAGCGCCGCATTTCTTCGCTTCGACGCCGAGGTAGGCGAGACGCATCTGGCCCTCATCGCTTCACAGGGTCGTCGCGACTTCCCCCAGGTGCTGGCCTGGGCGCGCGACCTGCTGGCCTCGCCATCGGACCACGACCTGGACGCGGAGCGACGGTCCACGGACCTGCAGGGTCTGGCCGCCTTGGCGTGGCTGGCAGCGGGTCGCGCGACCCATCGCGCGGAGGAAGCGGCCGACCTCTACCAGGTTCTGAGGCTGTTGTCGGGGTCCGAGCCGCTCGATCGGACCTCGGAGCTCCTGGACGCCCAGACGAACGTGGCGATCGGGCGGGACGAGTACGCGGCCAGCCTGGTGTCCCGGCTCAATGACCGCTGGGTCAGGTGGATGGTTCGCACGGAGCTCCTGCGCCGTCGAGCCGGTCACGATGCGGTCAGCCAAGACCATTGGCTGAAGGTGTTCAACGAGATCTTCGCCGAGCGCGGATTGACCCCCGTGGAGCTCCACGGTGACGCACCCGAGGCGTTCAACCGGTTGCACGGCGTCACCGATCCCTCGCTGGTGGTCGAGAACGGCCCCCTCGTCACCGTGGTCATGTCGGTGTTCCGCCCCGATGACAGCCTCTTCACGGCTCTTCGGTCTCTGTCCGCACAGACGTGGCGGTCGCTCGAGGTTCTCGTGGTGGACGACTGCTCTGGCCCGGACTACACATCGTTGATCGAGCAGGCGGTCGCCACCGACGATCGGTTCACTCTGGTGCGAATGGAGATCAACGGCGGCACCTACCGCATCCGGAACCGGGCCCTCGCCCTGGCCCGAGGGGAGTTCATCGCGTTCCAGGACTCGGACGATTGGTCGCACCCCGATCGCATCAGACGACAGATGGCGCCGATGCTGGAGGACGCTGCCGTGCTCGCCACGACAAGCAGAGCGGTGCGCGTGTATCCCGAGCTGAGCTCCGTCAAGATCGGCTACTCGCCGTACTGGGTGAACACGTCCTCGCTGGTGTTTCGTCGGGCACCGGTCCTCGAGCGTCTCGGCGGCTTCGACACGACACGCAAGGCCGCCGACTCGGAGTTCACGTCCCGACTGGTGGCTGTCTTCGGCGCGTCGTCAGTGACCAGCATCAACGAGCCGCTGGCGCTGATCCAGCTCACCCATGGGTCCTTGTCGCGTTCGGACTTCCGTCTCGGGCACCACGATCCCGACCGGGTGGCCTACCGACAGGCTTACGGTCTCTGGCACGAGGAGATCCAGGCGGGTCGCGCGGATCCGTGGCTCGACCCCTCGGCGCCCCGACCCTTTCGGGCGCCTGCGCAGATCCTCGGAGAAGACGTCGCCAGAACGACGTGCGACGTGCTCGTGATCTCTGACTGGCGGGCTGGCATCGGACGGTACCGAGGCGCCGTGGAAGAGCTCCTGGCGCTGGCCGGGTCGCCATGGCGTACGCACTTCCTTCATGCCGAGACTCCGCGCTTCGCTCGAAGGGGTCGTCATCCGAATGATCGGCGGGTGAACGCCGCGGTCGCGGCCGGGCTTCTGGACTGGGACTTCTGGGGTTCTGACGTCACCTCTCGTCTCGTGCTCGTCGACGATCCCGAGATCCTCGGACATGCGCCGCCCGCCGCGCGCGTCCGTCTTAGCGCCGAGCGGGTCGTCGTGAAGGCCGCGTGGCCACCCCGGGCGCCCGAGGGCGGGTGGCTCACGTATGACCCGGCGTACGTCGAGTCCGCCGTGAGATCGCTGTTTCATGTCGAGGCGACGTGGTGGCCCGCCACCCATGAGGTGGCGCGAGAGCTTCGTGCCGAGGGCGCCATCGGACCGATGCTGGAACCGCGGCCTTGGGGCGTCGCTGCCTCGCAGCGCCGGCCGTACTCGGGTCGTCCGACGAGTGGACGGCCCGTGATCGGGACCGCCGGTCTCGAGGTCCCGTCGAAGGATCGCCCGACGTGGTCGGACCTGGTGGACCGCCTGCCCGATGACGACGCCTTCGATGTCCGGATCCACGACCCAGCGGGCGTCATCGAGCGGGTGAGGGGGACCCGCGCGGTTCCACCGAACTGGCTCGTCCATGCCGGGACCGTCAACGACATGCTCTGGTCCCTCGACGCGTTCGTTTCCCTGCCGCCACGATCTTGGGGGCCTGCCCGGTCGACGATCGTCGACGACGCACTGTCCGTCGGCTGTCTCGTGGTTGCCGACGAGACGTACCGGTCGACGTGGGGTGAGGCGGTCCTCTATGCCGCTGCTCCGGAGGTGCCGCAGGTCGTCAGCGACGTCGTGAACGACCCGCGTCGCTACCTTGAGCAGCAGCAGCGTGGGTGGCGGCACGTCGACGAGAGCTTGACGGCGGCCGTGTACGTGCACCAGGTGTCCGACCTGATCGACCACAATGGGTGACATGGTGAAGCGTCTTGGTCGTCGTGTGCTCAGCCTGGTCGTCATGGGCGGCGCTGCCAGTGTCGTCGGGATGGTCGGAGTCGCCATCGACTCCTGGCGCCTCGCCTCGACGGGGGTGATCGGTCTACTGGTGAGCGTCGGGCTGCTGCTTCTCCAGACTCACCTCCAGAAGGCTGAGCAGCTGCGTCGCATGGAGCTGCGGGTGTCTCGCGACGTCGCGAACGTCTCGGCGCGCGTGGTCACCGAGTCCGAGGCGCTCCAGCGAATCCTTCGAGCGTCCGGAGATGACTGAGACGAACGTCAGCCCATTCGGCTGGTCAGAGGCGGAAGCCGCCAGGATGCTGGGTGGCGCCACGGGTGTCGAACAGCAGGTGGGCGCCCTTCGCGATCGCCTCGAGGTCGTACTCGGCATGGTTCTGCAGCAGGACCGCCAGATCGGCCTGGGCGATCGCCTGGTTCAGGTCGTCGGCCCGGGGCACGGAGACGCCGTTGGGGGACCACTCCTGGACGTGCGGGTCGTGGAAGCTCAGGTCGGCGCCCTTGTCGAGCAGCAGCTGCGCCAGCGGGGTGGCCGGCGACTCGCGCTGGTCGGCGATGTTGGGCTTGTAGGTCACGCCGAGCAGCAGGATCGACGATCCGCGCAGCGCCTTGCCCTCGTCGTTGAGCAGATCGGCGACGCGCTCCACCACGTACGCCGGCATCTGCAGGTTGATCGACTGCGCGAGCTCGACGAACTGGAACGGCCGGCCGAGGGACGCCCGCACCTTGTAGGACAGGTAGTTGGGGTCGATCGGGATGCAGTGACCACCGACGCCGGGGCCGGGATAGAACGCCTGGAAGCCGAACGGCTTGGTGGCGGCGTTGCGGATGACCTCCCAGAGGTCGATGTCCATCTCGTGGCAGAACTGCGCCATCTCGTTCACCAGCGCGATGTTGATGTGCCGGTACGTGTTCTCCAGCAGCTTCGTCATCTCGGCCTCGCGGGTGCCCTTGGACGGCACGACCGTGGTGATGAAGCGGCCGTAGAAGGCGGCGGCCCGCTCGGTGCACGCCGGCGTGTGCCCGCCGACGACCTTCGGGGTGTTCTCGATGCCGTAGGTCGGGTTGCCCGGGTCGACCCGCTCGGGCGAGAACGCGAGGTTGAAGTCCTGGCCCGCGACGAGCCCGCCCTCCTCGAGGATCGGGCGGACGACCTCGTCGGTGGTGCCGGGGTACGTGGTGGACTCCAGGACGACGAGTTGGCCGGCGCGGAGCTGGCGCGCGATCGTCGTGGTGGCGGCGCGGACGGCCGCGAGGTCGGGCTCGCCCTCATCGGACAGCGGCGTGGGCACGCAGATCACGATCGTGTCGGCGTCGGCGAGGACGGCCTCGTCCGTGCTGGCGGAGAAGCCGAGGTTGAGCATCTCGGCGACGTCGGCGTCGGAGAGGTCGTCGATGTGACTGGTGCCCGCGTTCAGCGAGTCGACCAGGCCCCGGTTGACGTCGAAGCCGACGACGGAGAGGCCCGAGCGTGCTGCCTGCTGGGCGAGGGGGAGTCCAACGTAACCGAGGCCGATGATGGCCATGTCGTGGGACAACGCGTTCTCCTTGTGATTCGTGAGGATGCCGAGCGTCAGGCTACCTGAGCGATGCGGATCACCCGGTCGCTGCACCGAGCGCCTCGGAGAGAGGCTCAGCCAGGTATCGGGCGAGGCTGATGGAGTAGGTGGCAGAAATGTGCTGGTGGTCGAAGTAGACGATCACTCCTCCGATCACGCCGAAGCAGGTTCTGGCGTCACAGAAGCGGTCGGTGAGGTCGGTGACTCGAACCTTCCGGTCACGCATGGCCTTCGCAGCGTCGATCAACGGATCCTCGACCAGCCATGCCTTCCGCGGGCCCGAACATCTCGTGAGATCGTCACGATGTTCTGCCACGCAGTCGGGCACGGCAGTGCGAAGCGTGCGTGCCGGGGTGGGGACGTCGCGGATCGCGACGATGGACGGGCCGCCGGCCCGGGTCAGCTCCCCGAGGTACTTCTCGTAGCCGCGTTGCCAGATCCGGAGACTCTCCGAGTGATCCGAAGCCCCCTCGGCCTCACCGGTGGTGGAGTTGGACATCACGACGAGATCGAACCCGCCCTTGCGGATCTGTTCCAGGACTCGCTGACCCCACTCGTAGCAACCCGTCTGAGACTCCTTGGAGTCCCAGACGTCACGAGCCTCGGTGGGTCGGCAGGCCGAAGCCAGGTACGTGGTGATCTTCCAGCCCGACTGCTTGCCGATCCGGTCGAGCGCCGGCAGGAAGTGGACGGCGTGCGAGTTGCCGGTGATGGCGACCTTGACGTCGCCGTCGGGGTCGCCGTAGGTGCAGGTGGGCGTGCTCTTGAACGGCTCGACCGCGCGGCAGTCGTGGTCGTAGGCGGTGGAGTGGTCGTCCACGGCCTGCGCGGGAGCGGGCACGACGTCGCCGGACCGCGTGATCCCACACCCGGAACCGGGAGTCATGGCGTTGGCGCCGAAGCACTTCTGGTCGCCGCTGAGCGCGCGCTGCAGCGACGCCCGGGCATCCTCCTGCCGCTGGGCGACCTCGTGGGTCTGCGCCACGGTGAGGCCGACGAGCAGCACCATGCCGGTGGCAGCGGTGACGAACACGGATGTGAGTCGCGGACGACTGCGGCCCGTGGTGCGCACGCGGCGGTACCGGTCCTCGACGAACGTCTTGGTGAGGGCCGACAGCACGAGCGCCGTGACGATGATCGCGGCCTTGTCGAGCCGCCCGAGCTCGCCGCCGCTCACCGACGGCAGCAGCACGATCATCGGCCAGTGCCACAGGTACACGGAGTACGAGATGTCGCCGAGCCAGCGTGCGGCCGGGTTGTCGAGCACGCGGTCGAGCGCGCCGCCCCGGTCGGCCGGACCGATGCCGATGAGCAGCGCGCACCCGAGCACCGGGATGGCGGCGTGCCATCCCGGGAACCGTGTCGCGCCGGAGAAGTCGAACGCCGCCCACACGACGGCGGCCAGGCCGAGCACTGTGGCGACTGCTCGCGCCGGGCCGGCCGGTGCGAGGTACCCCTGCCCGGACCGCTCGCGGCGGAGCAGGTACCCGGCCAGGAGGGCGCCGATGCCGAGCTCCCAGATGCGGGTGGGCGTGACGAAGTAGCCCGGGGCGGGTGAGTGCTGGCCCATCCAGACCGAGTAGGTGAAGGACGCGGCGACGACGACGGCCAGACCGCCGAGGATCGTCGTCAGGGCGTCGCGTCCACGACGGACGGCGAGGAACCCGAGCACGAGCATCAGGACCGGCCAGCCGAGGTAGAACTGTTCCTCGACCGACAACGACCAGAAGTGCTGCACGGGCGAGGGTGCGTTCTCGGCGGCGAGGTAGTCGACCGAGTTGCCCGCCAGCCGCCAGTTGAGGATGTACAGGGTCGCGCCCCGGACGTCGCGCGCTGTGTTGGCCCATTGCGTCTCGGGGGCGATCAGTCGCGACGCCAGCAGGGTGACGGCGAGCACGAGGAAGGACGCGGGCAGCAGGCGCCGGATGCGGCGCGACCAGAAGGTGCCTAGGCCGCGGAGGTCGCGCGGCGGGCGCCCGAGCAGGTGCGACGTGATCAGGTAACCGGAGATGACGAAGAAGACGTCGACGCCGATGTAGCCGCCGCTGAGCCGGTTCGGCCACAGGTGGAACAGGAGGACGAGGGAGACCGCCAGGGCGCGAAGGCCCTGGACGTCACCACGGATCGCCGTCGACGACGGGGCCCGAGCAGGCTCGGGCGTGCGTCGTGAAGGAGCTGTGACAGTCACGTGGTCGGGGGCGGTTCGCACGGGTCACCCCACCGCGAGGAGGTGTTGGAGTACCAACTCATTCTGCCACGTCGGCCCCACCGATACGGTGGCGCCCATGACGAGCACCGCCGCTCCGCACGTCCTCCACGTGACCGGCGCCCGGCCCAACTTCCCGAAGGCGGCACCGGTCATCCGAGCGCTCGACGGCCTCGGGGTTCGGCAGGTCCTGGTGCACACCGGCCAGCACTACGACCCGGTCATGTCGGAGGTGTTCTTCCAGCAGCTCGGCCTGCCGGAGCCGGACGTGAACCTCGGTGTCGGGTCGGGGTCGCACGGGGCGCAGACCGCCGCCGTCATGGTGGCGCTGGAGGAGATGTTCGTCGCCGACCGGCCGAGCCTGGTCATCGTCTACGGCGACGTGAACTCCACCGTCGCCGCCGCGCTCGTCGCCGCCAAGCTGCAGATCCCGCTCGCCCACGTGGAGGCCGGCCTGCGCAGCTTCGACCGCACGATGCCGGAGGAGGTGAACCGGGTCGTCACCGACGCGCTCGCCGACCTGCTGTTCACCACCAGCCCGGACGCGAACGTCCACCTCGGCACCGAGGGCGTCGCGGCCGACAAGATCCACTTCGTCGGCAACCCGATGATCGACACGCTGCTCGCCAACCTCGACACGTTCGACCCGGTCGCCGTCACGGCCGACCTGGGGCTCGAGGGCGACTACGTCGTGGCGACGCTGCACCGGCCGGGCAACGTCGACGACCCCGAGCAGGCCGCCAAGATCGTCCGCGCCGTGCACGAGGTGGCCGACACCGTCCGCGTCGTCATCCCGCTGCACCCGCGCGGCCGCGAGAGTTTCGCGCGCGCCGGGCTGATGGACCACGAGAACGTCACGGTCATCGAGCCGCTCGGCTACGTCGAGTTCATCGGTCTGGTCCGCGGCAGCCGCGCGGTGGTCACCGACTCCGGTGGCGTGCAGGAGGAGACCACGATGCTCGGCGTCCCGTGCCTGACGCTGCGGCCCAACACCGAGCGGCCGGTCACCATCACGCACGGCACCAACCGGCTCGTCACGTCCGACGGCCTCGCCGGTGCGGTGCAGGAGGCGCTCGCGCTGCCGCGCACCGACACCCCGGCCGTCACGCCGCCCCTGTGGGACGGCGCCGCGGGTCAGCGGATCGCTGCCGTGGTGGCCGACGTCGTCGGCGCCTGACCCTCGCCCAGCAGGTCGGTCAGCACGCGCAGCGCGCCCTCGACGTCGCCGAGCTCCGACATGTGCTCGACGTCCTGCCGGCTGAGGATGCTGCCGGGCTCGACGACCGCCCAGATCGGCCGGCCGGACCCGCGGTAGTCGCTCAGCTTCGACGGCAGGTACGGGTTCACCTCGTGCGTGTCGAGCGTGCGGGCGTCGTTGACGATCAGGCAGTCGAACTGCGTGGTGAGGTGCAGGAAGTCGAGGTAGTGCACGTACGGGTGCGGCTTGATGATGCCGGTGAGCTTGTGCTTCTTGAGCTGGTCGCCGAGGTCGCGCGGGTCCTTCGTGTACACGTGGATCTCCAGGCGTGACCGCTGCGACGCGTCGAGGCGGCGCACCGCGTCGACCACCTCGGTCAGTCCGCGGGTGACATAGAACGCCCCGAAGTAGGCGACGTGCACCGTGTCGGGCTTGCGGGCGAGTGTGGCGTCACTGCGCTGGTAGAACTCCGGCGGCAGCGTCGGGTGCGGGGTGACGACGCTCTGGTCGAGCACGCGCCGGCGAAGCGCCTCGTCGTCGATGTGGCTGATCATGTACGAGCGCTGGTGCTCGTTGGTGAACAGGATCTCGTCGGCGAGGACGTAGGCGAGGTGCTCAATCCAGGGCATGAGTAGCTCGCCACTCGGCGGCTTGAAACCTGCCTGACGCAAGCCGAGGTCCAGCTCCTCGGTCAAGGCGTCCTCGCCTCGTCCGGATCGGCGAGGCTGCGATCGAAGGCCGTGGGACAAGGGGTCAGAGAACTCTGCGATCCAGAAGGTCGATGGCCGTCTGACCTTGTGCAAGGCAGCGAGTACGTGGGAAGCGGGCCACATGGCGCGGCTGTACACGGATCGGTACGGACCCTGTGCTCGCTCCCACTCGGCGATCTTCTCGATGCCCTCGAGCGCGTAGGCGGCCATCGGTGCCCACGTGCGTTCCCCGGGTCTGCCGCCCACGGTGTGTTGGTTGCCCACGTACGGCTTGACGATGTCGAGAGCAGCTCGGTCGTGCTCGAATCGGGACGACAAATCCTGCGTGATGAGATCGACGGCCAGTCCATGAGCACGCACCCGGCGTCCACCCACGATCGCGCTCGTGTTGTTGCTGGGCAGGAAGGCGTAGCACGTGGCGAGGTCACGCGCCCGATCGCGGTTCATGGAGCGCCAGGGGAAGGGCTCGAGACGGCGGTCCTTGATCTCGTCGACGGCGAGCTCGTGATCGTCCGGGTGCTCGTGGAGGAACTCTCCGATGCCGCGCGCCGCGGACTGCACCGCATGCCTGGCGGCGCGGTGTCCGTACTGGGTCGGGTCCGAGTAGATGGGCCACAACGCCTCGATGGTGTCCAACCGGGCGCTGATCCCCATCTCGCGCGACAGCTCGGCCGGCCGTGAGTATGAGCCGATCCGGCGGTGCCGATAGTAGATGGCATGGTCGCTGGTCGGCACGACGGTGACGGAGAGCTTGAACCGGTTGGCGAGGGTGTTCCAGAACACCACATCGGTCCCGAACCGCAGGTTCTCGCGGGCTCTCACGGCCCGGGCGTGCCGTGTCAGGACGAGCTTGGCCGTGTTGAAGCTGAGGGCGGACCTGACCTCTGCCGGATGAACCGTGCGGCCTGATGCACGGGTGACGGATCGGTTGACATAGGTGTCGAAGTCGGGAAAGTCCTCGTCTGGCGAGACGTCTGCGAGATAGGCATGCGCGATGGTGTCGGGCCGCGCCACAGCCAACAGCGAGGACAGGAAGCTGGGCGAGACAGTGTCGTCGTCGTCGACGATCGTGACGTACTCGCGGCGTGCCGCAGCCATGCCCACGTTGGTGCTGGGGCCGACGCCTGTGACAGGGCACCAGATGATGCGGATGTTCGACTCATGATGCCGGTCCCGGAAGTCACGAACCAGCTCGACAGTGCCGTCGTCGGGGCCGTTGGGTACGACCAGGATCTCGAAACGGTCCGGTTCGAGAGTCTGTCCCGTGAGCGACTCGAGGGTCTCGAGGATAGAGGCAGCGCCCTCGTGGGTCCTGACCAGCACGCTGACGCCGGGCGACTCGAGGCTCATGGTCTCCCCATGGTAGTCAGACGCTACGATCGGGCTGGACGTCGTGGGGATGGCCACGTCGACCCGTTCCGGCCGACTGAGGAGTGGTCACAGCATGCCCGATGAGCGAGCCCTCATCATCCTCCGCTCGCTCGAAGACCTCGCCGGTAATCTCGGCGACGGCCCCGAGACCGATGTGACGCTGGTGTCGGATGACGGGGGCGTCGACGCGGCTCATGCTCCCTACGCGCGAGTCGTCGTCGTGGCTTCAGGTGATTCGCCCGCTGAGCTGCGCTCCCTTGTCGACCTGGCTGCGAGCCTCGGTCCCGGCGATGTCCACGTCACTGCCGTGTCGGTCGCCGACGCCGACGCCGAGTCGTGGGCCACCGCATTCGTCGGCTTCGAGGTCGTCGAGACCGAGGAGGAGTTCCGCTCCGCCGTGCTCAAGCCGACCGATGACGCACAGATGTCGGCCGGCCCGTTCCTGCATGGTTGGTTGTCCGCAATCGAGGCGCCGAGTCCGGAGGCACCGGTCTCGCCCGCGCCGAGCCCGGCTCCTCCGCCTCCCGCGGTCGCGTCCGTTCCCCGAGCCGGACGTGCGCAGCGACTTCGCGCTGCGCTGTTCATGCGGCGCAAGCTTGTCGCGGCTGCGGTGGTCGTGGCTCTGCTGGCCTTCGCCCTGAGCATCGGACTCGTCGCACTCCTCGACGAGTACTACCTGGCAACCCTCAGCACGGGGCTTGCCATGCTGGTGGCAGTGGGCATCCTGCGATCGGAGCAGCAGAGTCGACGTCTGCTCGCCCGCGACCGCGAGCGTGCCGCTCAGATGACGGCCCTGAGCAAGTCGTTGGGACCAGCCCAGATGGAGCAGCTGCGCCGCGCTGTGTCGGCGAACGAGCTGGCCACCAACGAGGTCATCCATCGACTCAAGCTGATGCGCGACGGTTTCGTCGACCCGACGAAGCCCGGCCTTCTGCGGCAGATCACGCGCGAGTCCCAATCCACGTTCGAACAGGTCCAGGCCACGATCAACCTGTTCACCCTGGCCGACGTCAAGGCACCCGTGCCACCGATGCGTGGGTGGGCCGTCTCGCCGGACGCGTTGAACATCCTCGTGCAGGAGATGTTGGTCGTACGGCCGTCGGTCGTCGTGGAATGCGGGAGCGGCGTATCGACGCTGTTCCTAGCCCTGACGGCAAAGCAGGTGGGTCTCGACGTCAGGATCGTGGCACTGGATCACGACGCTGAGTACGCGGGCAAGACGAACAGGATGCTCGCGCTGCACGGTGTCGATGACATCGCCATGGCCCGGTTCGCCGCCATCGAACCGGTGTCGACTGACGACGGCGAACGTCCCTGGTACGCCCTTTCGGCGATCGAGGATCTCACCGACATCGGGCTTCTCTTCATCGATGGCCCCCCCAAGGCCACGGCGCCGCTCGCCCGTTACCCGGCCCTGCCCCAGCTGTGGGACCGCCTGGCGCCTGATTCATCCATCGTCCTCGACGACACCAACCGTCAGGACGAGCAGGAGATCATCGAGCGATGGACGGCGAGCCATCAGGAGCTGTCCATCGAGGAGTTCTCCACCGAGAAGGGCATGCACGTGCTGCGCCGGAGTGCACCGCACTGATCACCACCACGGTGCTGCCGTGCACGTGAGGCGGTGCCCGTAGGTCTCGAGCCAGAGCGCAAGGAGCAGAAGGCCTTGTCGCCATTGAGCCTTGCGGGGGTGCAGGAGCTCGCCGACCTGCCCGCGCTCGTAGGGAATTCCGGTGCGTTCACGGAGCTCGAGCAGCCGGGCGTCCTCCCACGCCAAGACGTCCGGCAGGTCCCAGCGGCTCACACCTGTGGTCGGAGGCGGGACGAGGTCGTTCGTCGATGGCAGGTCTGACAGCCCTGGTCGGGCCGCTTCGAGAAGACTGCGAGCAAACACGCCGCCAGTCTTCTTGGGCCACGGCACCGCGAGGAGGGC
Source organism: Aeromicrobium terrae (assembly GCF_008039565.1). GTDB lineage: Bacteria > Actinomycetota > Actinomycetes > Propionibacteriales > Nocardioidaceae > Aeromicrobium > Aeromicrobium terrae. Next base: position 555,224 of record NZ_VDUX01000002.1, on the reverse strand, counting down.
GGCCATGACCTCCGGATGCGCCAACGGTGTGACGAGCTCCGCGTCAGGTTCGAGCAGTCCATAGGGAGCAAGGGAGATCACCCGCGCAGTCCGGGCGGCAAGCATCATCACCCTTGCCTCTTCGCGGAGGCCCTCGTAGGCGCGGTACGCGGTGTCGACCAGTGGAAGTGCCAGCTCCACCATCAGGTCAACGCCGTTGGCGCCGGGCACGCCGCTCGGTGGAACCTTGAAGAACTGTGCACGGTGGACTTCCCGAACCGGCTCGCCGCTCCGCGCCTCGAGGCTCGAGACCGAGACGGCCTTGTTCTTCAGGAGGATGTCTCCCGCGAGCCCATCGATGACCGGAAGGTGCCACGACCTCAACCGCCGTGCAACTGGGACGAGCCAGGCATGGCTAGAGGTCTCGAAGTTCGACACTCGGTACGCCTCGACCAAGCTGTCGACGGCTTCATCAGGCGGTGGGAACAGAGCCACGTGCGGGAGATTCAGGTGGGCGGCGAGCCTTCCGCCGAGCGTCACATCCGGCGTCTCGCCGAGGGTGTGCTTCGCGCTGGTGATGGTTCGCAGGTCGCGAGGTCCGAAGAGCGAAACCGCGCGGGCAGCCAAGAGTCGGGAGTCCCAACCACCGGTGATCGGGACCGTCGCTCGATGTTCGCGTGCGGTCGAGCCAAGGGCGGGGTGGCCCAACAGGGCATCGTCGATCAAGGTGACGATCTCTGCGGGCGTCGGTTCGTCGACCGGGTCTCTCACTGAACGGGGTACAGCGCGGCGCACTTGGGGTTGGTGACCGTTGACGATCCGCACGGACCATGATCCAGGCAGCCGGCGTATGGCCCTGAACAATGACCTGTCGTGCGGCACGAAGCGTGCGAGCAGGGACGCAGCCCACGCCTCCCAGTCCGGCTCGAGGTGCCCGTCGAGGACGTGGACCAAGGGGTCGACGCTGGAAGCGAAGACGACGCCATCCCCACAGCGCGCGTGATACAGCGGATCGAGTCCCCATGCGGAGGCGTGGAGGACCGGGCCGTGGGGAGTGGCCGCAACTCCAGAAGCGCCCGCGAGCTGGGCAGCGTCATGCCATGAAGCGACGGATCGACGGAAGTCCTGAGCCGCCCACAGCAGCCCGTGACTCTCCGTGCTGGACCATGCTCGGGTCCGATTGCGAGTCAGCACCGTGATGCCTGGGAGCTCGTGAACCCTGTGACCCGAATGCGTGGCGCGGAGCCTGTCGACCACGCGTGCCGGGACACCACCGATGGTGCCGATGACGGTGGGCACGGCTACACGATCTCGATGACGACGGGCGCGTGGTCGCTGGGGCCCTTGCCCTTGCGCTCCTCGCGCTCGATCCACCCGGACGTGACCCGCGCCGCGAGGGCGGGGGAGGCGAGCAGGAAGTCGATGCGCATGCCGCGTCGCTTCGGGAAGCTGAGCTGCTTGTAGTCCCAGTACGTGTAGACGCCGGGACCCGGGGTGTGCGGGCGGACGACGTCCGCGTAGCCGGCGTCGACGATGGCCCGGAACGCCGCCCGCTCAGGCTCGGAGACGTGGGTGCTGTTCGCGAAGACCGCCATGTCCCAGACGTCGTCGTCCTCGGGCGCGATGTTCCAGTCGCCGGTGAGGACGACCTGGGCCTGCGCGTCGTCGGCGAGCCAGCCGCTGGCGGCGTCGCGCAGGCTCTCGAGCCACCGCAGCTTGTAGTCGTAGTGCGGGTGCCCGAGCTCGCGGCCGTTGGGCACGTAGAGGCTCCAGACCCGGACGCCGTCGCAGGTGGCGCCGATCGAGCGCGCCTCCAGCACCTCCGGCTCGCCGAAGCGCGGCTGGTCGGCGGCGAACGAGGTGGTGATGTCGTCGAGCCCGACGCGGGACAGCACGGCGACGCCGTTCCACTGGTCGAGCCCGAAGTGCGCGACCTCGTAGCCCATCGCGCTCAGCTCGAGCGCGGGGAACTGGTCGTCCCGGCACTTGGTCTCCTGCAGCGTCAGCACGTCGACCTCGGTGCGCTCCAGGAACGCGAGGACCCGGTCGATGCGGCTTCGGACGGAGTTGATGTTCCAGGTGGCGATGCGCACGCCCTGAGATTATCGGTGCAATCGTGGGACGCGTGATACGGATGTGACGCATGATGGTCGTCTGCCCGACGGGGAAGCGGGCAGACGAGGGAGTTCCGTCATGCGCAAGATCGCCGCCGCGCTCGCCGTCCTGCTGTCAGCCGCCGTGCTGCCGGTGCAGGCCGGCGCCGCCACCACCACGCCCGTCCCGTTCCCGTCGTCGCCCAAAGGGCTGACGCCGCCGGTGACGCTGCCGACGTCGCTCGACCCGGTGCCGGCCTACATCCCGCAGATCGCCTGCCAGCCCGGCACGCCGACCGGCGTCGCGAAGCTCCGAGAGCTGGTGCTCGCCACCTACGGCATCGGCGGCTCGGGCAACACCGCCCGCTCGTGCAGCGAAGGGACGTCGGAGCACGCCGACGGCCGCGCCTGGGACTGGATGGTGGCCGTCTCCAACACCAAGCAGAAGGCCGCCGCCGCCGACTTCCTCGCCTGGCTGACGCAGGACAGCGGGAAGTGGGCCCGCCGCCTCGGGATCATGTACGTCATCTACAACGGCAAGATCTGGGGCGCCTACCGCGCGAAGGACGGCTGGCGCGCGAGCTCCGGCCACGCCGACCACATCCACATCTCGTTCAGCTGGAACGGCGCGCACGCCAACACGTCGTTCTGGCAGGGCAAGGTCATGCCGACCGAGTACGGCCCGTGTGCCCGGTTCATCGACCAGCCGGCCGTCATGCGGACGTCGCCGAACACCAAGCCCTGCTATGCGCCGTGGTACCCGGTGAAGAAGAGCTCGTACGGCATCGTCGAGCTCGGCTCGAAGGCGTCGTCGATGAAGACCGCGCAGGGCGCCCTCGGGATCACCAAGTCGGGCGTGTTCGACAGCGCGACCCGCACCGCCGTGATCGCGTACCAGAAGAAGTACGACCTCCCGGTGACGAGCTCGATCGACCTGCCCACGTGGTCGTCGCTCGTCCCGTCGTCCATCACGTACAACCGGGCCGCCGGCTACGCGGGTGGCGACGGGTCAGCCGCGCGGTACGGACTGGAGCACTACGCCGACTCGCCGATCGGCCCGTTGTCCACCGGTCCCAAGGTGCTGTTCCTGCAGACCGCGCTGCTGATGAACTCCAAGGCCCGCACCGGCTACTTCGCCGACCTCACCGAGCGCACCGTGAAGGCGTTCCAGCGGAAGCACGGCCTGGCGGAGACCGGGATCGTGACGCGCACGGAGTGGAAGCTGCTGGCCGCCAAGTAGCGCGCTTCGGTGCCATGATGACGGCATGAGCGACGACGGGGACGCCTCACCAGGGACCACGGCGGGCGAGCGCCGCTACACGCCGAACGACGTCAACGCCGGCCGGTGGGTGCGCCGCGGCGTGCTGATCCTCGTGGTCGCGGCCCTCGCGTACGTGGCGTACCTCGTGGCGGCGGCGTTCTTCCCGCGCTGGTGGTCGCAGCGCGTGGCCGACCAGGTCAACGGGCACCTCACGGCCGGCACGCTCTGGGGCCTGTTCTACGGGTTCGTCTTCACGTTCGTCCCGCTGATCGTGCTCGCCCAGGTGCGACGGCGGTTCTTCAATTGGGAGTGGCGCGGCATCGTCGCGATCGTCGCGGTCCTGCTCGCGACGCCCAACTGGCTGACGCTCTCCGTCGTGGCGGGCAACAGCAAGGCGGCCCACGCCGGCGAGCGGATCATGGACGTCGACGCCCCCGGCTTCCGGGTCGCGACGGCGATCGGCGCGGTCTCCGCCGCCGTGATCGCCGTGGTGGTGGTCGCCATGAGCATGCGGCTGTCGCACCAGCGTCGCGAGGTGAAGAACCTCCGCGGCAAGCTCAGCGAGAGGGATGAGTGAGACCGAGCGCGCTTAGCGCGCGAGCGTCTCGCCAGGTCGAGTGCGTCACGCTGAAGGCGTCCGTCGTATCGAGACCACGAGAGCGCCGGGACGATCAGACGGAGTAGCCGCCGTCGACGTCCAGCTTCTGGCCGCTGATGAACCCGGCCCGATTCGAGGCGAGGAAGCAGACGGCCTCGGCGATGTCGGCGGCGCTGCCGAAGCGTCGCATCGGGATGTTGCCGCGGGTGATGGCGAGGGCGTCGTCGTCGAGCTCGCCGGACCCGATCAGCCGCGCGGCCATGCCGTCGGTGAGCATGCCCGGACCGACGGCGTTGACGCGCACGCCGAACCGGCCCTCCTCGGCGGCGAAGGCGCGCACGACGGCCTCCACCGCTCCCTTGGGCGCCGACGACAGGCCGTCGCGGACCGGGTACCGCGCGGTGGCGGCGGTGGTGACGGCGACGATCGAGCCCTCGGTCTCCCGCAGGTGGGGGAGCGCGGGCTGGGCGACGTTGAAGAAGCCGGCGGCGTCCTGGGCGAGCTGGTCGGCGAAGTCGGCGGGCGACACCGTGGACAGGTGGACCATCGGCACGTGCGGGCCGGAGGCGTAGACGAGGGTGTGCAGACCGCCGTGGGTCTCGGCCACCTCGGCGACCACGGCCGCGCCGGCCTCGGCCGAGCTCACGTCGAGCGCGTGCGCGGTGGCCCGGGCGCCGTGCTTCTCCGCCGCGGTGGCGACGGCCTGAGCGGCCGCCGCGTTGGAGCGGTACGTGACGGCGACGTCGCTGCCGCGCGCGGCCAGCATCTCCGCGATGGCGGCCCCGAGGCCACCGCTGCCGCCGACCACGAGGGCCACGCCCGGAGCGTCGGCGAAGTCGGACGACAGGTCATCGGTCATGAGGCGACGAACTCTACCGAGTTGCACCGGGACCTGGAGGTGCTAGACGTGGAAGGCGGCACGTGCTCGTGTCGTTCCCTGAGATCGGAGGAGGACTCATGAGCGAGACCACACCTGAAGGACCTGCTGACGGCGGTGCCGAGGGCACGCCGGGCGTCCAGGACGGCGGCGCCGACGGTGGTGCCGACACCGGGGCCGAAGGACCTGCGGACGGCGGTGCCGAGGGCACGCCCGGAGTGCAGGACGGTGGCGCCGACGGTGGCGCCGAGGGTCCGGCGGACGGCGGTGCCGAGGGCACGCCGGGCGTCCAGGACGGCGGCGCGGACGGTGGCGCTGAAGGCGGGGGCGCCGAGGACGAACGCCTCCAGTGACCGCAGCTGCACAGACGCGGGTGCCCGGCCAGACGGCCGGGCACTCCGCGCTGCGCCGGCTCGTCGCCGACCCTGACGCTTTTCGGCGTGACGTCTGGAGCCGCGAGGCCCTGCTGACCCGCGCCGGCGAGCTGCCCGAGGGGTTCACCGACCTGTTCTCGGAGTCGGCCCTCGACGAGCTGGTGTCGCGCCGCGGCCTCCGCACGCCGTTCATCCGGGTCGCCCGCGACGGCACCACGCTGCCGAACCACGCGTTCACGTCCGGCGGCGGCGTCGGGGCCGGCATCGCCGACCAGGTGGACGACGCCAAGCTGTCGGCGCTGTTCGCCGGCGGCGCGACGATCGTGCTGCAGGCCCTGCACCGCACCTGGTCCCCGGTGCTCGACTTCTCCCAGCAGCTGGCGCACGAGCTCGCGCATCCTCTGCAGGTCAACGCGTACGTCACCCCGCCGCAGTCGCGCGGGTTCGACGACCACTACGACGTCCACGACGTCTTCGTCCTGCAGGTCTCCGGCCGGAAGCACTGGCGCATCCACGCGCCGGTCGTCGACGCCCCGCTGCGCGACCAGCCGTGGACCGCCCACCGCGCCGCGGTCGAGCAGGCCGCCGCGGAGCCTCCGGTGATCGACGCCGTGCTCGAGCCCGGCGACTGCCTCTACCTGCCGCGCGGGTTCATCCACGCGGCCACCGCTCTCGGCGACGTCAGCACGCACCTCACGATGGGCATCCACCCCTGGACCCGCCACCACCTCGCCCGCGAGCTGCTCGACGCGGCGCTCGACGAGCTCGCCGGCGACCCGGGGATCCGTACCTCCTTCGGCGCCGGCGTCGAGGTCGACGACCCGTTCGCGATCGTCGGCGACGTCGAGACCGTCCGGGAGCGGCTCGCCGCCGCCGTGCGCTCGGTGCCGGCGGACGAGATCGCCCGGCGGCTCGGCGACCGGAGGCGCTCGGCCACCCGGCCCGCGCCGGTCGGGCCGGTCGCGCAGCTGCGCGCGTCGCAGGCTCCCGACGCAGACTGAGAGCGTGAACGAGCCTCGTCCGCTGTGCGCGGACACCGCCCGCCATCGCGGTGACGTCATGAACGGCACCGCGCTGCACGTCCGGCGCTTCCTGCTGATCGAGCACCCGGGACCGTGGGGGTTCGATGCCGTCGGCACGTCCGGCATCGAGCCGGAGGTGATCGACCAGCTGGTCGCCGCGACGCGACGGCACGGAGGGCGGACCCTGCTCATACGGCGCCCCGGCCGCCAGGACCACGAGCCCCGCCGCGCCTGGGCGGTGGCCGACGTCGTCGGCGGCACCATCAGCTGGGGCACGTGGGAGCAGGACGCGGACCTGCTGGCCGCCTGCGACGTCATCGCCGACCCGCCCGGCGGCTCGACGGACCCGGTGCTCCTTGTCTGCGCCCACGGCCGCCACGACACGTGCTGTGCCGTGCGCGGCCGACCGGTGGCCGCCGCCCTCGCCGAGCGCTGGCCCGACGCCGTGTGGGAGTGCAGCCACGTCGGTGGTGACCGGTTCGCCGGCAACGTCGTGGTCCTGCCCGACGGCACCTACTACGGCAACCTCGGGCGCGACGACTCCGTGGCGACCGTCGAGCAGCACCTCGGCGGCGTGGTCGTCCCCGAGCAGCTGCGCGGCTCGAGCATGCTGTCGCCGGTGGCGCAGGCTGCAGCCATCGCCGCGCACGAGCGGTTCGGCCCGGGTGGCCCGCGGGACGTGCGGTCAGCCGTGGTGCAGAGCGCGGGTCACGAACGGTGGCGCGTCGAGCTCAGCTGCACGGGCCCGCTGCCGCTGACCGTCGTTGCCGACGTCGAGGCGCAGCACGCCGCGGCCGCCCTGCTGACCTGCCGGGCGCCGCACGCCACGTCGGCGCGCTCGTTCGTCGTCACCGACGTACGAGCACCTTCTGCGCCTGCCGGTTCATGATTCGCATGGCGACGTTGTAGCCGAACGGCACGTACCGCTGCGCCCAGTAGGCGAAGCGGATGTCCTGCGACGTGTAGACCATGTAGCGGCCCTTCTCGACGCCCTTGACGATCGAGGCGGCCGCGCTCTCCGGCGTCACCGCGTGCTTGCTGAAGGCGGCGATGGCCTTCTGCACCTTGGGGTCCTCCCGGTCGACGCCGACGATGTCGACCGTGCCGACGAGGGGGGTGTCGACGCCGCCCGGGCAGACGAGGGAGACCTTGATGCGGTGCCGCTCGAGGTCGAAGCGGAGCACCTCGCTGACGCCGCGCAGCCCGAACTTCGCAGCGCTGTACGGCGCGTGCAGCGGCAGGCCGATGAGGCCCGCGGCGGAGGAGACGTTGACGACGTGGCCGCCGCGCCGGGCGTCGATCATCGCGGGCACGAACGCGGACATGACGTGGATCGGACCCATCAGGTCGACGTCCACGGTGCGCCGCCAGTGCTCGACGGTGAGGTCCTGGATGCGGCCCCAGGTGGAGATGCCGGCGACGTTCATGACGATGTCGGTGGACCCGCCGGCGAGCTCGTGGGCACGCGCGGCGAAGTCGGTGACGGCGTCGGCGTCGCGGACGTCGAGCGCGGCGGAGTGGATCACCGTGCCGCCCGCGGCCTCGACGAGGACCACGGTCTCCTTGAGCGTCTCCTCGCCGACGTCCGTGAGCACGAGCCGCGCGCCCTTGCTCGCGGCGAGCAGCGCCGTGGCGCGGCCGATGCCGCTGCCGGCGCCGGTGATGACGGTGACGGCCCCGTCGAAGCTGGTCTTGGTCATGGATCCTCCGAAGTCGGACAAATGTACCAGTTAGGGGTGTCGCGACGCGAGGGTGTCGGTGGTCACGCCTAGCCTGCACGCAAGGAGGTCGGCGATGGAGACGAATGCAGCAGCACCACCGCTGCGGGGCACCCACGACGGGTGGCACCGGCTCCCGCTCGCGTCGCTCGACTTCGAGACCACGGGCGTCGACCCGCGCACCGACCGCATCCTCAGCTACGCGTTGATCGACGGCCCGGTCGCCGTCAGCGGGCTGGTCGACGCGGGCGTCCCCATCCCGCCGGCGTCCGCCGAGGTGCACGGACTCACCGCTGCCATGCTCACCGGTGAGCCCACGCCGAGCCGCGTGCTCGCCGGGATCCTCGAGTGGGTCGAGTCGCTCATCGACCGCGGCGTCGGCCTGGTGGTCTTCAACGCCGCCTACGACCTGACGATGCTGCGCGCCGAGGCCCGGCGCAACGGTCTGCGCGAGCCCGACTGGTCCCGGCTGCTGGTCGTCGACCCGTACGTCGTCGACTGGGGCATCGCTCGCGGCAGCCTGGGCCGTCGCCGGCTCGTCGACGTCGCCGCGTACTACGGCGTGCCCATCGAGTCCGCCCACGACGCCATGTGCGACGCCCGGGCCGCGCGCGACGTGGCGGTCGAGCTCGGCGCCCGCCACCCGCACGTCGGGTCGCTCGCGCTGGGCGAGCTGATGGTGCAGCAGCGGCGCTGGTTCGCCGACCGTGTCGCCGAGTGGAACTCCTACGCCCGCACGTCCGGTCGACCGGTCGACGATCCCACCGGCTGGCCGCTCGCCGCCTAGACCGACCCGGTCCGCACCAGCACGGCTTCGGCGACCGCGTCGGGCTCCTGCTCCGGCAGCCAGTGGCTGGCGTCCAGCTCGACGAACCGGTAGTCGGCGTCCACGTGCTGCGCGGACTCCTCCACGGGCGTGCGTCCGATGGCCAGGTCGCCGTTGCCCCAGACGAGCGTGGTCGGGACGCGGACGACCGGCAGGTCGCCGAGCTCGGCCGTCATCGCGCGATACCAGCTGAGCGCGGCGGTCAGGGCGCCCGGCTCGCCCAGGCGTGCGAGGTAGTCGTCGACCTGCTCGGCCGGCACGTCGCCGCCGTACATCGCTCGGAGTCGCCGGAACTCGTCCTCCATCAGCAGCGCCTCGGCCTTGCCCTCGATCCGCAGGAACCCGATGTACGCGGCGCGCTCCTGCTGGTCCGCGTCCTCGCGCAGCGCCCGGTTGTAGGCGGCGAGGTGCGGCACGGACAACGCGGTGAGGCTGCGGAGCCGGTCGCCGTGGTGCGCCGCGACGTACCAGGCGACGGCGGCGCCCCAGTCATGGCCGACCAGGTGGAACGTGTCCCAGCCCTGGGCGTCGGCGATGCCGACGACGTCCGCGGCGAGCCGGTCGACCGCGTAGTGCTCGACGCCCTCCGGGCGAGCGCCGGGGGAGTAGCCGCGCTGGTCCGGCGCGACGACCCGCATGCCGGCGTCGGTCAGCCGGGGCACGACGTCGGTCCACGACGCCGACGTCTCCGGAAAGCCGTGCAGGAGCAGGACGGGGACGCCGTCGTCGGGCCCGTCAATCCGCACGTCGAAGGTGAGGTCGCCGACGGTGACGGGGGTCTGCTCCGCGAAGGTCATGGCGTCATCGTGTCAGTCGACGGGCTGGTTGATGCGTTCCAGGGCCGCCCGGTCGAGCGCGGCGGCGACCTCGGGCGGCGGCGCGGTGCCGCCACGGTCGTGCGGCAGCCACCAGCGGTCGGCGTCGTCCTTCGGGGTGTCCGGATAGGTGTCGATCGCCTCGTCGACCAGGGCGGTCATCGCCGCGTGCAGGCGTTCGGTGAGCTCGGCGATCGACTCGCCGTCCGCCGGGTGCAGCGGCTCGCCGACCAGGATCGTGAGCGCCTTGCCGCGCCGCAGGCCACGCCGGCCGTCGACCGTGGCGATCCGGTGCGACCCCCACACGGCTACCGGGACCAGCGGTACGGACCGGCTGATCGCCAGGCCCGCCGCGCCAGGCTTGAGCGGCTTCACCAGGAACGACCGGCTGATGGTCGCCTCGGGGAAGACACCGACGAGCTCGCCCGCGTCGAGGGCCCGGCGCGCCTGTCGGTACGCGCTCGCGCCGGTCCAGCGGTCGACCGGGATGTGCCGCATCGCCCGCATCAGAGGCCCGGTGATCCGCGAGTCGAACACCGACACCTTGCTCATGAATCTCACCAGCCGGCCGCGCTCGCGGGCCGCGTAGCCGACGAACGTGAAGTCGAGGAATCCGGTGTGGTTGCTCGCGAGCACCGCCGGGCCGGACGTCGGCAGGTGCTCGGCGCCGCGCACGGTGATCCGCAGGCCGAGCAGGCGGAAGAGGATGGCGAACAACCGCGCCGCGACGCGATAGGTGCGGTCTCCGCCGGTCATTGAGCCTGTCGAAATGACGTCGACTCGGGCAGCCGCGGCCAGCAGTCGGTGCGCACGGTCGGGTCGAACCCGTCCTGGGCGGCCCGGCGGGTAGCGGCCTCGCGGTTCAGGATCCCGGCGGACAACAGGAAGATCGACAGGATGTACAGGCCCATGACGACGAGCCCGTGCCAGGCCGCGTCCTTGTCCATCCGGTCGGCCTCACCGAGCGCGATGAACCCGTCCGAGATCAGGAACAGCAGCCCGCCGATGCCCGCGCGGCGGTCCAGCGCGAGCGACGTGATGGCGGTGCCGAGAAGCAGCAGCACGTAGAACGGCACGAGCGGACGGATCTCGGCGTCGAGCCCGGACCAGGCCCAGGCGAGGAGGCCGACGGCCGCCGCGACGTAGACGACCAGCGGCACCAGGACGGTCCGCAGCCGGTCGAGGGCGCCGCGCCGCACGAAGAACACGATGAAGCTGACGTGCGCGGCGGCGAACGCGGCCATGCCCGCCGCGAAGAGGTCGTCGAGCTCCAGGAACAGGTCGCCGAGGAAGCAGAAGACCAGCGCCAGCACCAGGAGTCGCGGGCCGTCGAGCTGCAGCACCCACGCCACCAGCAGCGGCGCGAGGAGGCACTTCGTGATGCTGTCCCACGGCGTCACGTCGGCCGCGTTCAGCACGAGGTGGACGACCGCCACGATGCCGAAGGCGATGATCCACGGGCTCTTCACGGCCGTCATGGCGGTCACGCTACCGGGCCGCTACCTTGACCGGATGGTCCTCACGGTTCTGGCGATCCTCGTGGCCGTCACGTTCGTCGGCACGGGCGGCGTGAAGCTGCTCAGCGCGCCCGCCTCGCTGAAGATCCGCGACTCGCTCGACGTCGATCCGCGGACGTGGAAGCTGATCGGCGTGTGCGAGTGGCTCGGGGTCGCGGGGGTGCTCGTGGGCCTCGCCTGGTGGCCGGTCGGCGTCGCCGCCTGTGTGGGTCTCGCCGCTCTCCTGGTCGGCGCCGTCGTCACCCGCGTGGGCGCCCAGCGCCGCCACTCCCGGTCGGAGGCCGTCAACATCGGCGCCGACGCGCTCACCATGGTCCTCGTGGTCGCCACGGCCGTCCTGTTCGTGCAGCAGGGATGAGCGACACCGAGGACGTCCCGATCCGCGAGGGCGGGATCCGGCTCGGCCAGCTGCTCAAGTTCGTCGGCGTCGCGGACTCCGGTGCCGACGCGGCGGCGATCATCGCTGCAGGCGACGTGCAGGTGGACGGCGAGGTGGAGACGCGGCGCGGCCGCCAGCTCGACCGCGGCGCCGTCGTCGAGGTCGCCGCTCCGGGTGGGACGCAGCGGTTCCGCGTCATTTAGGCGTCGCTAGGTTGCGAGGCATGACGCCGTTCTCCGTGCACGCCCCGTCCGCCACGATCTCCGCGTTCCGCGGCGGCGAGGGCAGCCCGCTGCTCCTCCTCATGGGCGTGGCCGGGCACCACGCCGCGTGGGGTCCGCGGTTCGTCGAGCGGCTCATGGAGCAGCACGACGTCGTGGTCTACGACCACCGCGGCATCGGCGAGAGCTCGCGCGTCGACGAGCCGTTCACCGAGGACGACCTCGTGGACGACGCCCTCGCCGTCATGGACGCCGCCGGGTGGGACGACGCCCACCTCGTCGGCTTCTCGATGGGCGGAGCGATCGCGCAGACGCTCGTCCTCCGTCAGCCCGAGCGTGCCCGCACGCTGACCCTGATCGGCACCTGGGGCGACACCGACGACGTCTGGGGCGACCAGATCGGCTCGCTCGCCGAGGCCGGCCAGGCACCCGATCGCGAGACCGCGCTGCGGATGATGTTCGAGGGCAACGTCTCCGCGGGGTTCGCGCACGAGCCGGGGCGCTTCGACGAGTTCGCCGAGGCCGCCGCCAGCGTGAAGGTGCCGACGCCGGTGGTGCTCCACCAGATGGGCGCCGTCGGCGGCCACGACGTCCGCGACCGGCTCGGCGAGATCGACGTCCCCACGCTCGTGGTGCACGGCGAGAACGACGGCATCATCCGGTTCGCCGCGGGACAGCGCCTGGCCGAGGGCATCCCGGGCGCGCGCTTCGAGCCGATGCTCGGCCGCGGCCACCACGTGGCCTGGGAGGCCGGCGACCAGGTCGCCGACCTCGTCCTCGCTCACACCGGCTGAGGCTGCTCCGCGTCGCTCGTCGGGTCCACCATGATCTTGGCGTGCTGCTCCGGGTTGCCCAGCGCGTCGAACGCCGCCTCGACGCCGGCGAGGCCGACCTTGCCGGTCAGGAGCGGTGACGGATCGACCTTGCCGTCGGCCAGCAGGCGCAAGGCCTCGTGGAACTCGCGCGGTGTGTAGCCAAGGACGAACCGCAGGTCGATCTCCTTGTTGATGGCGACGGTCGGGCGGATCCGGTCCGGCTCGGCGCAGACGCCCACGACGACGACGCGGCTGGAGAGCGGCGCCTTGGCGATGATGTCGTCGATGACGCCCGGCACACCGACGCACTCGAAGACCACCGGGCCCGACGGCATGGCGCCGGCCACCTCGGCGGCCCGCATCACGTGCTGCCACGGCACCAGCGGGAGCCGCCGCAGCTTGTCCATGGAGTCGACGGCGAGGTCGAGCATCGCGTCGGCCGACGTGTAGTACCGCTCCTCGAACGAGGCGTAGGGCGAATGCTCGGCCGGGTCGACCACCGCGTCGGCGCCGCAGGCGGTGGCGAGCGCGCGCCGGGCGGGCGAGTAGTCGCACGCCACCACCGAGCGCACCCCGGTGGCCTTGAGCATCGAGATGACGGCCAGCCCGATCGGCCCGCAGCCGACGACCAGCGCGCCCTGCTTCTTGCCGACCTCGCCGCGGCGCACCGCGTGCAGGCCGACGGCCATCGGCTCGGTCATCGCCGCGAGGTCGTGGTGCAGCCCGTTCGGCACGGCCATGGCGAGCGACTCCTCGACCACCACCTGCTCGGCGTAGCCGCCGGGCGACCTCGCGGTGAGACCGGTGGGGAGGACCTTGCCGCCGCGCCGCATCAGCGGGAAGGCGACGACGGTGGTGCCCTCGGCATCGTGCTTCCGGGTGCCGGGTCCGTGCTCGACGACCCGGCCGCAGAACTCATGCCCCATCACGACGTCCTGGTCGGACCGCATGAACTCGGTGAAGCCGGTCTCCGCGGTGGCGTCCGCCATGTCGTCGCAGTGGTGGCGGGCGTGCAGGTCCGACCCGCAGATCCCGCAGGCGAGGACGTCGAGCAGCAGCTGACCGCGCTCGAGCGTCGGCTTCGGGAGGTCGACGACGCTGAGCGTGGCGTCGCGGCAGGAGACGGCTCTCATGGCGTGAGCGTAGCCGTCAGATCCTGCTCTTGGCAGACGGCCGGAATGGGTTGATAGTTGGTCCAGTCCACTATCGGGGGAAGGTCTTCCAACGCATGTCCATCACGTCTTCGCGAGCCCGCGGCTCGCGTCTCCTGTCCATCTCCGGCTGGGTCGCCGCCGGCGCCTCGGTCCTCCTGCTGGCGGCCGGCTCGGCCGGCGCCCGCAACGCTCCGAACGTCCCGCCGCCGCCGGAGCATCCGACCAAGTCGACCCAGATCCAGAACATCGACCAGGTCCGCACGGCCATCAAGGGCTACTACGGCGACACCACCACGACCCAGGTCGACCCGGTCGACAACAGCGTCGACGGCGGCGACAAGGCGCTGCACACGTTCGATCCGAACGGCGCCTACGCCAAGGAGGTCGGGAAGATCGTCACGGCCGCCGAGCGCACGTTGAAGTGGCACCGCGACCGCAAGGGTGACGGCAAGAAGGCCGTCCTCTTCGACGTCGACGACACCACGATCAACACGTACAGCTACGAGATCTACAGCAACTTCGTCTACAACCCGTCGATCAACGCCGCGTTCGTCGACAACCCGGACTTCGACCTGCCAGCGGTGCCGCACATGGTCGACCTGGTGAACTTCGCCAAGGACCACGGGTACGAGGTGTTCTACCTGACCGGTCGCGGGGTGGCCCAGCTCGACGGCACGATCCAGGACCTGGACGCCGCGGGCTACGCGCCCAAGGCCGAGAACGTGTACACGAAGGACCTCACCGCTCCGTGGCTGTCCTCCTGTGCGCCGTCCTGCGCGACGATCCAGTACAAGTCGCTCACGCGGCAGCACATCGAGTCCCTGGGGTTCAACATCGTCGCCTCGTTCGGCGACCAGTACAGCGACCTCGAGGGCGGCTTCGCCGACCGCACGGTGAAGCTCCCGAACCCGATGTACTACCTGCCCTGACGCAGCCCGTTCAGCCGCGCTTGTCCTCGCTGCTCGCCTTGAGCACGCCGAGGACTCGCGCGGCGAACGCGCTGACCAGGCCGACCGCGAGCGCGACGTAGGCCCAGCTCTCGCTGACCACGTCCTGCCGCGCGAGGACGAGCAGGACGATCACCGCGACGAACGTCAGCACGACGACGCCGAGGGCGATCCGCCAGGCCCGTCCGCCGGAGCCCAGCGAGTAGCGCATCGGCGGGTTCACCCACGGCCGCTTCGCGCTCCCGGTCCACTCGTCGTCCGGTTGCTGCTCTGGCTGTTCCATGCTGAGGACGTACCCCGCAGGGCCGATCTCATGCTGGTGGGCCCCCAGGGGATCGAACCCTGAACCCGCGGATTAAAAGTCCGCTGCTCTGCCGATTGAGCTAGAGGCCCCAGGCGGACAGTCTGCCAGCCGCAGGCTTGCGATTTGCCGCCCGGAGGCGGACATTCGAAGCAGAGGTAGGTGATCACATGAGCGTGAACAAGACGAAGCTCGAGTGGTTCTCGGTGAGCGCCGTGACGGTGTCGATGATCATCGTCGGCCTGGTGATGATCTCGCTGGTCCGTGCCGACACCCTCGATCGGCTGCCCTGGGCCCCGCTCGGGCTGGCGATCGCGGTGCTCGGCGTGCTCGGCGTGTTCGTCGAGGGGATCGCGAGGGCCAAGTGGTGGAGTGATCAGACGCAAGCGCGGCCGAGGCACTGAACGCCGTCGTCGATCCGAAACCTGGGCATCTGACCGGGTTCGTGCAAACCGGCCCACGGGTGAACCCCGCGGCGATACTGTTGGATTCACGCCGAGATACCGGCGCCAGAACCACGACTCCGGAGCCACCCCCTGATGCCTGAGCCACTCGACCACCGTCTGCGCGACGACGCGGTGCTCGACGAGATCGAGCTCACCAGTCGGCTGATGATCGCTGCCTCCGAGCACGAGGGACCTCTGACGCAGCGCGAGGTCGACGAGATCCTCGGCGTCGTCGCCGGCTGACTCCTGGGCGGTCCGTACCGCGATTGACACCGCGTCGCGGCCACCCCCTAGCATTGCCTTGGCCTGTACAGATCCCGACGGGAGTGTGGCGATGCGTCTTCGCATCCGACCGGTGGAGTCCTCGTTCTACGACATGTTCTCCGAGGCCGCCGCACACCTCGTCGACGGTGCCGCGCTGCTGGCCCAGATGCTCGACGACAGCAGCGACAAGAAGGCCATCGCCGAGAAGATGCGCGAGGCCGAGCACGAGGCCGACGAGACCACGCACAAGATCGTCCGCCGCGTGAACAGCACGTTCATCACGCCGTTCGATCGTGAGGACATCTACCGCCTCGCCGGGAGCCTCGACGACGTCATGGACTTCATGGAGGAGTGCGTCGACCTGCTCGGCCTCTACGAGCTCGAGGCCCTGCCGCCGGAGTTCGCGCCCCAGGTCGAGGTGCTGCAGCGCGCCACCCAGCTCACCGCCGAGGCCATGCCGCGGCTGCGCACGATGAAGGACCTCGAGGAGTACTGGATCGAGATCAACCGGCTCGAGAACCAGGGCGACCGCTCCTACCGGCGCATCGTCGCCGACCTGTTCAGCGGCAGCTACAAGTCGCTGGAGGTGCTCAAGCTGAAGGACGTCGCCGACTCCCTGGAGCACGCCATCGACGCCCTCGAGTCGGTCGCCAACACGGTGGAGCAGATCGCCGTCAAGGAATCCTGAGCCGTGGACCTCACCACGGGGCTGATGGTGGCGACCATCGCCATCGCGCTGTTCTTCGACTACACCAACGGCTTCCACGACGCGGCCAACGCGATCGCCACCTCGGTGTCCACCCGGGCGCTCACGCCTCGTCTGGCGCTCACGATGGCCGCCATCCTGAACTTCGTCGGCGCCCTGCTCGGCGTCGAGGTGGCCAAGACGATCAAGGACATCCTGTCCGGGTTCGACAACATCGCCGACCCGCACCACGCCCTGACTGTCGTGCTGGCCGCGCTCGTCGGCGCCATCACCTGGAACCTCATCACCTGGTACTTCGGCATCCCGTCGTCGTCGTCGCACGCGCTGATCGGCGGGCTCATCGGCGTGGGCCTCTCGGCCGGCATCACCGTCGACTGGGACAAGGTCGTCGACAAGGTGGCCGTCCCGATGGTCGTCAGCCCGCTGCTCGGCTTCACCGGAGCGTTCATCGTGATGACGGTGATCATGTGGGCGTTCCGTCGCGCCCGTCCGCACGCGGTCAACCGCGGCTTCCGACTCGCCCAGACCGTGTCGGCCGCGATGCTCTCGCTCGGTCACGGCCTGCAGGACGCGCAGAAGACGATGGGCGTCATCGTGCTCGCCCTGATCGCCGGCGGCGAGCACGCGAGCAACGACGAGATCCCACTCTGGGTCATCGTGGCCGCGGCCACCGCCATCTCGCTGGGCACCTTCTCCGGCGGCATGCGGATCATGCGCACGCTCGGCCGCCGCATCATCGCCCTCGACCCGCCCCGCGGGTTCGCCGCGGAGTTCACGGCGTCATTCGTGCTCTACTTCATGGCCATCGGCCAGCACGCCCCGGTGTCCACCACGCACACCATGACGTCGTCGGTCATGGGCGCCGGCGCCACCAAGCGCTTCAGCGCCGTGCGGTGGGGCGTCGCGCGGAACATCATCACAGCGTGGGTCATCACCATCCCGGCCGCGGCCACCGTCGCCGCGATCGCCTACGGGATCCTGCGACTGCTCATCCCCGGGAACTAACCAAAACGCCCTTGGATGTAGGCCTCAGTGGCGGACTCGTCCGGGTTGGAGAAGATCTTCTCCGTCGCGCCGTGCTCCACGAGACGGCCGGGCATGCCGACACCGGCGAGGTTGAAGAACGCCGTCGTGTCCGAGACGCGGGCGGCCTGCTGCATGTTGTGGGTGACGATGACGATCGTGTACTGCGCCTTCAGCTCGTGGATCAGGTCCTCGATGACGATGGTGGAGATCGGGTCGAGGGCCGAGCACGGCTCGTCCATCAGCAGCACCTCCGGCTCCACCGAGATGGCGCGGGCGATGCACAGCCGCTGCTGCTGACCGCCGGACAGCCCGGAGCCGGGACGGTCGAGGCGGTCCTTCACCTCGGCCCACAGACCGGCGCTGCGCAGGGCGCGCTCCACGGCGTCGTCGGCGTCGGTCTTCTTCATCCGCTTGCTGTTGAGCCGCTGGCCGGCGAGGACGTTGTCGTAGATCGACATCGTCGGGAACGGGTTCGGGCGCTGGAAGACCATGCCGACCATCCGGCGGACGTCCACCGGGTCGACGTCGTCGCCGTAGAGGTCCTCGCCGTCGACGAGCACCTTGCCCTCGACGCGGGCGCCGCGGACGACCTCGTGCATGCGGTTGAGCGAACGCAGGAACGTCGACTTGCCGCAGCCGGACGGGCCGATGAACGCGGTCACCGAGCGCGCGGCGATCGGGATCGTCACGCCCTCCACCGCGAGGAAGTCGCCGTAGTAGATGTTCAGGTCGCTGACGTCGATGCTGGTGGCCATGGTGGGCTCCTTACCTCTCGCTCTTCGGCGAGAACAGATGTGAGACGAGGCGGGCGACGAGGTTGAGCAGCATGACGATCAGCAGCAGCACCAGCGCCGCGCCCCAGGCGCGGTCGATGCTCGGGCCGGGCGGGACGCCCGGGGAGCTCACCGCGGAGTAGGCGAACACCGGGAGCGTCGCCATGCGGTCGTGGAACAGGTCGAAGTTCACCGAGTCGGACAGCCCGGCGATGACGAGCAGCGGCGCCGTCTCGCCGATGACGCGGGCGATGGCGAGGGTGATGCCGGTGACGATGCCGGCGATCGACGTCGGCAGCACCACCTTGAGCACCGTGCGCCACTTCGGGACGCCGAGCGCGTAGGCGGCCTCGCGCAGCTCGTTCGGCACGAGCTTGAGCATCTCCTCGCAGGACCGGACCACCACCGGGATCATCAGCACCGACAATGCGACGGCACCGCCGAAGCCCATCCGGACGCCCTCGCCGAAGAACACGACGAACAGCGCGTAGGCGAACAGGCCCGCGACGATCGACGGGATGCCCGTCATCACGTCGACCAGGAAGCGGATCCAGCGGGCGAGCCGGCGACCCTCGCCGTACTCGACGAGGAAGATCGCGGTCAGCAGGCCGATCGGCACGGAGATGACCGTGGCCGCGGCCGTGACGAGCAGCGTGCCGACGAGCGCGTGGTAGATGCCCCCGCCCTCGCCGACGACGTTGCGCATCGAGTACGTGAAGAACTCCGGGCTCAGCGCCGGGGCGCCCTTGGAGACGACCGTCCAGAGGATGCTGAACAACGGGAAGAGCGCGAGGACGAACGCGCCGGTCACCAGGACCGTCGCCAGCCGGTCGACGGCACGGCGCCGCCACATCGGGGTGTGCAGGATGCTCATGCGTCGGCTCCGGAGAAGTCCTTGCGGCGGTCCACGACCAGCCGGGCGGCGACGTTCACGACGAACGTGATCACGAACAGCACCAGGCCGCTGGCGACCAGCGCGTTGACGGTCAGCCCGCTCGCTTCCTTGAAGGACAGGGCGATGTTGGCCGCGATGGTGCTCGGGTTCGTGCTGGAGATGAGGTTCCAGGAGACGACGCCGGAGGCCGACAGCACCATCGCGACGGCCATGGTCTCGCCGAGCGCGCGGCCGAGGCCGAGCATCGCGCCGGAGATGATGCCGGAGCGGGCGTGCGGGAACACGGCGAGGCGCGCCATCTCCCAGCGCGTCGCGCCGAGGGCCAGGGCGGCCTCCTCGTGCAGGCGCGGCGTCTGCAGGAAGACCTCGCGGCAGATCGCCGTCATGATCGGCAGGATCATCACCGCGAGCACGATGCCGACGGTCAGGATGGTGCGGCCGGTCGCGGACGCGGGGCCGGCGAAGAACGGCAGGAAGCCGAGGTGTTCCTCGAGCCAGCCGTAGGGCGCCACGAGCTTTCCGGCCAGGAAGCCGATGCCCCACAGGCCGTAGACGACGCTGGGCACCGCGGCGAGCAGGTCGATCAGGTAGCCCATGACCGCGGCCAGCCGGCGCGGCGCGTAGTGCGAGATGAAGAGGGCGACGCCGATCGACACGGGCACCGCGATCACCAGGGCGATGGCCGCGGCCAGCAGAGTGCCGAAGACCAGGGGTCCGACGTAGGGAAGGAACGACTCGCCGCTCTTCACCTCGTCGGGCGAGGCGAGGATGCCGGGCACACCCTCCACGGTGAGGAAGATCGCGACGCCCGCGAGCGTCGCCAGGATGGTGATGGCCGCTCCGGTGGACGCCCCCGCGAACACCCGGTCGCCGAGGCGGCGGACCGGGTGTCGCGAGACTTCGACGACTGTCACTGGGTCAGGAGGCCTTGATCGTCTCGACGACCGCGGCGACCTTCTCGCCGACCGCGCTGGACAGCGGCGCGGAGCCGGCGTCCTTGGCGGCGGCAGCCTGGCCGTCGGTGCTGGTCACGTACGTCAGCCAGGACTTGACGAGCTCGGCCTTGGCCTGGTCGTCGTAGGTCTGGCAGGCGATCTGGTACGAGACCAGGACGATCGGGTACACGCCTGCCTCGGTGACCTTGCGGTCGACCTCGATGGCGATGTCCGTCGCGGCGCGACCGGCGACCGGCGTCGACGCGTCGAGCACCTTCGACGCCGCCTCCGGGCTGACCTTGGTGAACGAGTCGCCCACCTTCACGGCCGCGGTCCCGAGGTCGCCGGCCTGGCTCTCGTCGGCGTAGCCGATCGTGCCCTTGCCGCCCTTGACCGCGGAGATGACGCCCGAGGTGCCCTCGGCGCCCTCGCCGCCCTTGATCGGCCACGTCTCCACGACGCCGCCCTTCCACGCGCCGTCGGACGCCTGGTCGAGGTAGTCGGTGAAATTCTTCGTCGTGCCCGAGTCGTCGGAGCGGTGCACCGGCGTGATCTTCGAGCTCGGCAGCGTCGCGTCCGGGTTGTCGGCCTTGATGGCGTCGTCGTCCCAGGTCGTGATGGTGCCCTGGAAGATGCCGCCGATCGTCTTGGGCGACAGGTTCAGCTCGTCGACGCCGGGCAGGTTGAACACGACGGCGATCGGGCTGACGTAGGTCGGCACCTCGACGACGTCACCGGAGCAGCGGTCCTTGGCCTTCGCGAGCTCCTCGTCGTCGAGGTACGCGTCGGAGCCGGCCAGGTCGAGCCCGCCGGAGAGGAACTGCTCGCGGCCACCGCCGGACCCCACGGGGTCGTAGTTCACGGTGGTCTCGGGGTTGGTGGTCTGGAACGCCTTCTTCCAGGCGGCGACCGCCGACTCCTGGGCGCTGGACCCGCCGGCGTTCAGGGTGCCGGAGAGGCCACCGGAGGCGGATCCGTCGGAGGGGTCCTCGTTGGCGGCGCCGCAGGCGCTGAGGCCGAGGACCAGGGTGAGCGCGGCGACCGCAGGGGCGGTCATGCGCAGCTTCGTTGTCTTCATGGCTCGGACGCTAGGGAGCGTGGGTGTACCGCGGCCGGGCCCACGGTGAACGCCGGGTGAACGATGGCGGAACGTGCAGGTCAGGGGCTGGACGTCAGGCGCGCCCGAGGGGCTCGGCCGCCATCACGGCGCCGTTCCGGTGGTGCACCACGACGCCTTCCCCGGGCGACAGCGCGGGGGTCTCCAGACCCAGCGCCTCGAACACCCACGGCATGGTCGGCAGGTGGGTGCACAGCACGGCGGGCTCCTCCTGCTCGAGCAGGGAAGCGACGCACCGCTGGACCTCCGACGGCCGTGTCCCCTCCGCCAACCGGTCGTCGATCTCGAGGACCTCTCCCATCGCTGTGGTGTAGGGATCCACGGTCTGGACGCAGCGCGCCGCCGGACTGCTGACGACACGGCCGACGCCATAGGCGCCGAGCAGGGCGACGAGCTCGTCGGCCCGGGCCGCGCCGTGCACCGTCAGGGGTCGTTCCAGGTCGGCGCGCGGCCCGGGCGCCTCCGCCTGCGCGTGCCGCAGCACCACGAGCGTGCGGGTCGTGTGCCCCTTCGCGTCGCGGAGGGTGCGGAAGGCCTCGAGCAGCTCGACGTCGTGCTGGTACGTGAGCAGGCCGCGGGCGTCGCTGGGCTCGACCCAGCGCACCTCGTCGACCTCGTCGTTCGCCTCGAACGCGGCCGGGGTCCCGACCGTGCGTGCGCACCAGTAGCTGACCCGCTTCGGGCCGGACGAGATCGCGTACGTGACGTCGGGGAGCGGGTGGCCGAGCCGGACGCGCAGCCCGGTCTCCTCGGCGATCTCGCGAACGGCCGTGACGGCGAGGTCCTCGTCCTCGTCCGGCTTGCCCTTCGGGAACGTCCAATCCTCGTAGCCGGAGCGGTGCACGAGCAGGACCTCGACGCGCGACTCGTGGTCGGGGCGCGGCCGCCAGACCACGCCGCCGGCGGCTGTCGTCAGCCGTTCCCGTGCCATGGGTCGTATTGTTCCCTGGTGCACCTCCCGCGACCGAGAGTCTCCGGTGTGGCCGCCGTCGTCGTCATCGCCGCGGCACTCGGCCTCGGCTGGTCCTCCGCGCGCGTGGTCGACGCGGACGCGCGCCCGGACCTCACCGCCGCGCTCGACACCCTGCCCGTCGACGTCCGGACCGTCGGGTTCACCGACTGGGCGTCGATCCGCACGGGCGTGGGCGTCGACGAGGCCACGCCGCGCGACCTCGCTACCCGGTCGGTCATCGCGGAGCAGGCCGACGTGCTCGACGACGTGCTGGGCTGGTCCCTGTCCGACGTCGACTGGGAGGTCTACGCCCAGACGAACCAGGCCGACCACGCGACCGTCCGGCTGAGCCGGTCCGTGTCCTTCGCCGACGTCCGCACGAAGCTCAGGTCGAGCGGCTACACGCAGGACGGCCGGCTGTGGACGGTCCCCGAGGACGAGCTCGTGGGCAAGGGGCTGACCGATCTCGAGGCGGTCGTCGCACTGGTGCCCCGGAAACGTCTGGTGGTGCTGACCAGCGCGCCGGCCCCGGCGCACAAGGTGCTGAAGGTGATCGACGGCGACACCGGCTCGCTCGCCGGCGTCCGCGCCGCGAGGGACACGGCCCAGGCGCTCGCCGGCCACGACACCGTGCTCCTGCAGTCCGGCCGCGACGGCTGCAAGGACTCCGCCGTGGCGAACGACCCGGACGCCGAGCAGCAGGCGCGGACGGCCGTGCAGCGGGCGGGTTCGCTGCGTCCGTACGTCTTCAGCGGCCGGGCCCTGCGCGACGAGGGTGGGTCGGGCTTCGGTGCCCAGCGCGTGGTGTTCGTGATGACGTTCGGGTCGCCGGCCACGGCGTCGGACCAGGCGTCGGTGCGCGAGGAGCTGGCGTCCGGCCCCTTCATCGGACGCCAGGGGCGGATCTCGGAGACCCTCCGGGACGCGGACGTGCGCGTCGAGGACAGCACGGTGCGGATGGCCTTCGACCACGACCCCGACACGGACGTCTTCATGACCGGCGTCGGTCCCGTCCTCTTCGCCTCCTGCTGAGGTCCCCCCGCTGACGAGAGAATTCCGGCCCGCTGACGAGAGGATCCCGGCCCGGTGAGGAGAGGATCCCGGCCCGCTGAGGAGAGGATTCAGGCCCGGTGACGAGAGGATCCCACCGCCGGAACTCTCTCGTCAGGGGGCCGGAACTCTCTCGTCAGGGGGCCGGAACTCTCTCGTCAGGGGGCCGGAACTCTCTCGTCGGCGTAGAGGACGTCGCGGGCGTGCTCGGTGAAGCCGAGGCGGCGGTAGACGGCGAGGGCCGGGTCGTTGTCGCCCTCCACGTAGAGGTCGACGACGCGGAGGCCCTGGTCGTACAGGTGCCGGACGCCGCGGGCGGTGAGGGCGGTGCCGAGGCCGCTGCCCTGCTCGCTCGGGTCGACGCCGACGACGTAGACCTCGCCGATCCCGTCCTCCACCTTGGTCCAGTGGAACCCGACGACCTCACCGTCTCGCACGGCGATGAAGAGACCGGCCGGGTCGAACCAGTCGGACGCGGCCCGGCGCTCGAAGTCGGCGCGGTCCATCGCTCCCTGCTCGGGGTGCGACGCGAAGGCGCGGCCGTTGACGCGAACGACAGCGTCGACGTCGTCCGGCTCGAACGTCCGCAGGGTGATGCCGTCTGGCACCACCTCGGGAGTCGGTGAGTCGTCGAGCTCCAGTCGCAACACCAGCAGCGTGCGCACCGCGCTCAGACCCGCCGACGCAGCGAGCGCCTGGGCCGCCGGCAGGTCGCCGTGCGCCCAGAACTGCGTCTCACCGGACTCGACGAGCCGCCGCACCAGCGCCCCGCCGTGTCCCTGCCGGCGATGGTCCGGGTCGACCACCACCTCGACCGGGGCCGTGCCGTCGGCGTAGGCCGCGGCCACCACATGGCCCGCGTCCTTGACCGCGACGTGCACGCGCCCGGCGCTGCCGGCGTCGATCGCGAGCCGGCTCGCCTCGTTCAGCGGGTCGACGCCGTCGACGGCTCGAGCCCGGTCGGCGATCGAGAGGAGCGTCATGACAACGCCCTCAGTCGCGCCCCGATCTCGGCCGCGACCGCCGCGGCGAAGGCCTCCGACGTGTCGCCCTCCGGCTCGGGCACCAGGTGGTGCACGGTGCCGTTCTCGTGCAGGTCGATCGCGCCGACGCGCTGCTGCTCGGCCATCTCTGCCGCGTGCTCGACATCGCCGTGGACGATCGCGCTCGCACCCTCCGGGGGCAGCGGCGACAGCCAGGCGTTCTCGGCGGCCACCACGACGTCGGCCGGGAGCAGCGCCAGAGCCCCGCCGCCGCAGCCCTGCCCGAGCAGCACGGACACCGTGGGCACGGACATGGTGGCCATCGAGCCGATGCACCGGGCGATCTCGCCCGCGACGGCGCCCTCCTCGGCCGCGGGGGAGAGCTCCGCACCAGGGGTGTCGACGACCGAGACGAGCGGCAGTCCGAGCTCGTTGGCCAGCCGCATCCCGCGGCGGGCCTCGCGCAGCGCGGCCGGGCCCATCGGGGTGGCCGGGGTCTGGGTGGTGCGGTCCTGGCCGACGACGACGCACGGCACGCCGTCGAGCCGGGCGAGGGCGACGAGCATGGCGGAGTCGCGCTCGCCCTCGTCGGTGCCCTGCAGCCGGACGGTGGAGTCGCTGCCGTGCCGGAGCAGCTCGCGGACACCCGCGCGCTCGGCGGACCGGGTGATCTCGATCGACTCCCAGGCCGTGTGCCGACGCGCGATGTCGCCGTTGCGCCGCTCCCGGGTGGACGGGGTCGGCGGGTCGACCAGCAGGCCGAGCGCCCGGTCCACCATCGACGGCAGCTCGTCGGTCAGCACGACGGCGTCGATGATGCCGCGGCGCTCGAGGTTCTCGCTGGTCTGCACGCCCTCGGGGAACGGCCGGTTCTCCAACAGCTCGTACACCTTGGGCCCGAGGAACCCTATCAGCGCTCCCGGCTCCGCGACGGTGATGTGCCCGAGCGACCCCCACGACGCGAACACTCCGCCGGTGGTGGGGTGCCGCAGGTGCACGAGGTACGGCAGGCCAGCGGCGCGGTGGTCCATCAGCGCGCGGGAGATGTCGACCATCCGCACGAAAGCCGCCGTGCCCTCCTGCATGCGGGTGCCGCCCGACGCCGTCGTCGCCAGCACCGGGATGCCCTCGGCCGTCGCGCGCCGGACGGCGGCGACGATCCGGTCGGCGGCCGCAGTGCCGATGGACCCGGCGAGGAACCCGAACTCGTTCGCCACCACCGCGACCGGCCGCCCGCGCACCGCGCCGCGGCCGGTGATGATCGACTCGTCAGTGCCGGCCCGCTCGGCCGCCGCCTCCAGCGCCGCGCGGTACTCGTCGGGGTGGTGGCTGACGTCGATGGGCTCGTCCCACGACGTGAACGAGTCGGGGTCGAGGACCGCGTCGAGCAGCTCGTGGACGGAGGGGCGGCTCACGCGTCAGCGCGCTCGGCGTCGGCCTCGTCGTGCGACTCGGTGGCGGCGACGAACCGGTAGCCGACGTTGCGCACCGTGCCGATGAGCGTCTCGTGCTCGGCGCCGAGCTTGGCCCGCAGCCGACGCACGTGGACGTCGACGGTGCGCGTGCCGCCGAAGTAGTCGTAGCCCCAGACCTCCTGCAGCAGCTGCTGGCGGGTGAAGACCCGGCCCGGGTGCTGCGCGAGGAACTTGACCAGCTCGAACTCCTTGAACGTGAGGTCGAGCGTGCGGTTCTCCAGCTTCGCGGTGTAGGTGGACTCGTCCACGACCAGGCCGCTGGAGGAGATCACGTGGCTCTCGTCATCACCCTCGAGCGCGGCGGCCACGCGGCCGATGCCGAGTCGCAGCCGGGCCTCGAGCTCGGCCGGGCCGGCGGTGGTCAGGATGACGTCGTCCATGCCCCAGTCGGACGCGGCGACGGCCAGGCCGCCCTCGGTGAGGATCAGGATGAGCGGGCACTCGATGCCGGTGGTCCGGATGACCCGCGTGAGGCTGCGGACCTGCGCGAGGTCGTGCCGTCCGTCGACGAGCACGGCGTCCGCCTGCGGGGCGTCGATCAGCGCGCTGGCCTCCGCCGGAAGGATCTTCACGTGGTGCGGCAGCAACGCGAGCGCGGGCAGCACTTCGACCGACGACTGCGTGCTCCGGGTGAGGAGCAAGAGATGGGACACAGGGAACCTCCGGGTGTCCTGGGCCGCGGGGCGTGACCCAGAATACGGGACATGACGGTGACCGTGCGCTACTGGGCCGCCATTCGGGCAGCCGCCGGAGTCGCCGACGAGCAGGTCGAGGCGGCGACGCTGGCCGACCTGCTCACGGAGATCCGGTCCCGGCATGCCGACAGCGACCGCTTCTCCGACGTCCTCGACATCTGCTCGATCCTCGTCTCCGAGGTCCCCGTCGGTGCCCGGGAGCCGGCCGACGTCACGCTCGCCGACGGCGACGTCGTCGAGCTGCTGCCGCCGTTCGCGGGCGGCTGACGTGGGCAAGCCGCACCCGTGCTGATGGCAGGATGCGGGGGTGTCCCGCATCGGTGCCTCGGCGCTCTCCGTCGTCCTCGCGGGCATCCTGGCCCTCGCGGCGCACACCGGAGTGATGCTCCTGGTGGCCGCGGTCGTCGTGGTCGTGCAGGTGATGCTCGCCTCCGCGCCGGCGCCGGCGGACTCCCGAGGCCGGGCCGTGCCGACGCCGCGGTTCGCCGTCGCACTCACGGCCGGCGTCGTCTCGACGGTCGTCGCGGTGCGGCCCTCGGTGCTCCTCGGCGCCGACGGCAGCCGGGCCGGCAACGAAGGACTCGTCACCAACGGCGTGCTCGCCGGAGTCCTCCCGGGCGTCGCCGCCGGCCTGTTCGTCGCGCTCCTCTCGCAGATGCTGCGCAAGGACGGGCGACGCGAGCTCGTCGTCTCCACGGGCTACGCGACGTCGCTGGCGATGTTCGCCGCCCTCGTCTCGTCCTGGGTGGGCGCGGCTCGCGCGGCGGCGGGCCAGGACGTCGTGACCATCTCCTGCGTGGCGCTCGGGGCCGCCCTGCTCGTGTGGCCGCTGCCGATCGACCGCTACGTGAGCGCGGCCCTGGCCGTCACCGTCGGGTCCGGTGCGGGAGCCGTCGCGGCCCTCGTGGTGGACGGCCTGCCCACCTGGTTCTTCGGGGTCGCGGTCGGTGCAGGCATCGCCCTGTTCGGCGTCCTCGGCCAGGTGCTCGGCCGGGCCTGGGCGCAGGGCCGCTCGCACGTCACGTCCGCCGGCTGGGGCTTCCCGGCGGCGATGGCCATCGCGCTCGCCGGACCGATCGCGTATCTCGGCGGGCAGCTGGTCACCGCCAGCTTCTAGAGCGGCGCCTGTCTGCCGCCCACGGCCCGGCACCCCCGCCCGACATATCCTGGACGCATGACCGGTCCCGTCTTCCTCGTCGCCGCCCTGGTGGTGGCGGGTGTCGTCGCGCTCGTGCTGCGACGCGTGAACGGCCGGTTCCGCGACAGGCCGTCGGACGAGCTCCTCACCCCCGACGACATCGGTCAGTCCCTGGGGGAGCGGGCCACCCTGCTGCAGTTCTCCAGCGCCTTCTGCGCACCCTGCCGCGCCACCCGCGTCCTGCTCGCGGACGTCGCCGGCGGCCTCGACGGCGTGGCCCACGTGGAGGTCGACGCGGAGTCGCACCTCGACCTGGTCCGGCGGCTCGACGTCGTCCGGACGCCCACGGTGATGATCCTCGACGCGCGCGGCGCCGTCGTCCGGCGCGCCTCGGGCCTGCCCACGCGCGACCAAGTGCTCACGGCCTTGTCGTGACCGCCAGGATCTGCTCAGTGAGCTCCGGCCGGCAGACGATCAGGTCCGGGAGCAGCGGGTTCGGCTGGTTGTAGATCAGCGGCGAGCCGTCGATGCGGCTGGTGTGCAGACCGGCCGCACGCGCCACGGCCACCGGCGCGGCCGAGTCCCACTCGTACTGACCGCCCGCGTGCACGTAGGCGTCGACGACCCCGCGCACGACCGCCAGCACCTTGATGCCGGCCGACCCCATCGGCACCAGCTCGGCGCCGAGGGCGGCGACGAGGTCGTCGGTGATCGCGGGCGGGCGCGACCGGCTCACGGCCAGCCGCGGCGGCCCGGGAGCGCGCTCCGGCGCCGGGGCGACGTCGGCTGTGCCGGCCACCTCGCCGAGCGCGGGCTGCGCGACGGCGCCGGCGGTCAGCTCACCGCCCTCCCACAGCGCGACGTGCACGGCCCAGTCCTCGCGCGGGGGCTCGGAGAACTCGCGGGTGCCGTCGAGCGGGTCGATGATCCACACCCGGCGCGCGTCGAGCCGCGCGGTGTCGTCCTCGGCCTCCTCGCTCAGGACCGCGTCGCCGGACCGGTGCTCGGCCAGCAGCGCGGCCAGCAGGTCCTGCGCGGCCCGGTCGCCGGCGTCCTTGAGCTCGCGGCCCTGGAGTCCCTCCGCCCGGACTTCGAGGAGCCGTTCGCCGGCACGGGCGGCCGCCCAAGCGGCGAAGGAGTGGTCGTCGAGGGGAGCGTCGGCAGGCGTGTTCGGCACGGGATCACCCTAGACGCATCTCACGATATGAGCGACTGTCTCACGAAACGAGACAGATCGCGTGATGCCGCGGTTCGTCCCTCTACTCTGGATCCATGTTCGAGACGACGCACCTGACGCGACGCCTGGCAGTGGACAACTGCCGCACGCGTTCTGCGCTGTGTCGCATGCGCTGACCCACGTCCGCACTCGTCCGAACCCGTCGGTCCCGACGGTCCAGCGCAGGAGCATCTCCATGTCACGTCCCACTCAGGTGGATCCCCGTGGTCTGCGGTTCGCCGCAGGCATCACCGCGGTGGTTCTGGCCCTCGTGCTCGTCACGCCCCGCCCGGTGTCGCTCGCGCTGCTGACCTTCCAGACCGCCGTCTTCGCGATCGCCGCGTTCGTGAGCCTGCAGCGCTCGCCGTACGCCATCACGTTCGCCACGCTCGTCCGTCCGCGCCTCGGCGCGCCGGCCGAGCTCGAGGACGCCCGCCCGCCCCGCTTCGCGCAAGTGGTGGGGCTGGCGTTCGCGGCGACCGCCCTGATCGGCTTCGCGCTCGGCACCCCGGCGGTGGGCTACACCGCCGCGGCGTTCGCGTTCGTCGCCGCCCTGCTCAACGCCGCCGTGGGCCTGTGCCTCGGCTGCGAGATGTACCTCGCCTGGCGCCGGCTTCAGCCGGTCCGGGCGTGACCGACCACCATCACCCAACCCGAGACATAGAGGAGAACGTATGAGCCGCGAGTCCGCGCTCGTCACTGCAGACTGGGTCGAGGAGCACCTCGATGACCCGAAGGTCGTCCTGATCGAGGTCGACGAGGACACCGAGGCCTACGACAAGGGCCACATCCGCGGTGCCATCAAGCTCAGCTGGAACCAGGACCTCAAGGACGGCGTCCGCCACGACTTCGTCAGCAAGGAGGGCCTCGAGTCCCTGCTCGGGTCCCACGGCGTCGCCAACGACGACACGATCGTCCTGTACGGCGGCAACAACAACTGGTTCGCCGCCTACGCCTACTGGTTCCTGACCTACTACGGCCACGACGACGTCCGCCTGCTCGACGGCGGCCGCAAGAAGTGGGAGCTCGACAGCCGTGAGCTCACCGACGAGGTCACGCAGCGCGAGTCCACGTCGTACACGGCCAAGGAGCCGAACAACGACATCCGCGCCTTCCGCGACGAGGTCATCGAGGCCATCGGCGTGAAGAACCTGATCGACGTCCGCAGCCCTGACGAGTACGCCGGCCGCCTCCTGGCCCCGGCGCACCTCCCGCAGGAGGCTGCCCAGATCGGCGGTCACATCCCCACGGCCGGCAACGTGCCGTGGAGCAAGGCCGCCAACGACGACGGAACCTTCAAGAGCGACGACGAGCTCCGCGACCTGTACGCGGAGGTCGGCTACGACGACGCGAAGGACTCCATCGCCTACTGCCGGATCGGTGAGCGCAGCTCGCACACCTGGTTCGTGCTGCACGAGATTCTCGGACATCCCAACGTGAAGAACTATGACGGCTCGTGGAGCGAGTACGGCAGCCTGCGTGGCGTGCCGGTCGCGCTCGGCGACGAGCCGGGAGAGGCCTGAGCCATGTGCGGAGCCATCAAGGGCGGTCCGTCGCTCGAAGGTGTCGACGTCAAGAACCAGGCCGTCATCCAGGGTGTCGTCACCCGCGGTGACGAGCCCGTCGGCAACGCCTACGTGCGCCTGCTCGACCGCAACGGCGAGTTCACCGCCGAGGTGCCGACGTCGGCCACCGGGCAGTTTCGGTTCTTCGCCGGCCCTGGCGACTGGACGCTGCGCACCCTCGCGCCGCGCTCGGAGTCGGTCGACCGTGGCGTCGTCGCGGCGATCGGCTCGGTGGCCGAGGTCGTCATCGACCTCGCCCCCGTCGGCGCGGCAGCCTGACTGATGATCTGACGCTCGGGGGAGCGGTCGATACGATGGCCGCGCCCCTGAGCGGAAGGTCCCGGTGAACGAACGTCTGCAAGCCGCCGTCGTCGCGGCGTTCCTGCTGATCGTGGCGGGAGCCGTGGCGGTGCTGCTGCTGCAGCGGGACGAGGAGCCGGCGGCCAACCCCGCCACCAAGGACGGCAACGTCCTCGACTCGGCCGAGAGCCCGCCCACGGGCCTGCTGGCCTTCGAGTCCGGCCGGAAGGGCATGCTCCTGCGGCTCCGGTACGGCAGCTGCACCCAGCCGGGCGGCCCCAAGCTGGAGATCTCCACCAACTTCGGGCGCTCGTTCCAGACCGTCCGCATCCCGCAGATCGACACCGGCCGCGGCATCGACGCCACGTCGCCCACGGTCCCCTCGATCGTGCGCGCCTCGGCGGCGTCGCCGCGCAAGCTCACGGTGTTCGCAGCCGACCGCAAGTGCGTCGTGCGCGCCTACACGTCCACCGACGGCGGGTCCACCTGGAAGAAGAAGTCCGGCCGGCCGAACGCCTGGTACATGGACCCGAAGACCGGCGTCTCGGTCTCGCCGAAGGGCCCCACCGACAACGGGTGCAAGAAGTCGGCGCTGCTCGCCCCGGTCGACAACAGCACCGCGGTCGTGGTCTGCGAGAACGGCGCTGTGCGCCGCACCGTCGACGGCGGCCGCAGCTGGGCGGCGGTCGGTCAGCTCGGCGACGTCACGTCCGTCGCCTTCGGCAGCCCCACCACCGGCTACGCCACCACCCGGGAGAAGTCCTGCTCGTCCCGCGTCCAGGTCACCACCGACGGCGGCGCCACCTGGCGCCCCGCCGGCTGCGTGATCAAGGAGTTCGCGATCCCCGCGCTCGCGGTCGTGGGCGACCGCGTCGTCGCCGGCGGCACTGCCGGAGCCCTGATGAGCGAGGACCAGGGTCAGACCTGGGCGCCGTCCAAGAAGAAGTAGAGGCGCCTCAGCCGTTGATCATGCCGGCGCCGACGGTGACGCCGGTGGCCTCGTCGACGAGGATGAACGACCCGGTGGTGCGGTTCTTCGCGTAGGGGTCGACCAGCAGCGGCGACGTGGTGCGCATCGTGACGCGGCCGATCTCGTTGAGGCCGAGCTCGCGCGTGTCCTGGTCGCGGTGCAGCGTGTTGACGTCGAGCCGGTACTTCACGTCCGAGATCATCGCCCGCGCCGTGCGGGTGGTGTGCTTGATCGCCAGCTTCTGACGTGGCCGCAGCGGCTCGTTCGTCATCCAGCAGACCATCGCGTCGATGTCCTGCGTCGGGGTGGGGGCGTTCGACGGACGACAGATCATGTCGCCGCGCGAGACGTCGACGTCGTCCTCGAGCCGCACCGTGACCGACATCGGCGGGAACGCCTCGGTGACCTCCTGGTCGAACGAGTCGATGCCCGCGATGCGGCTGGGCATGCCGCTGGGCAGCACGACGACGTCGTCGCCCGGCTTGAGCACGCCGCCGGCGACACGGCCGGCGTAGCCGCGGTAGTCGTGGAAGTCGTCGGACTTCGGTCGCACCACGTACTGCACCGGGAAGCGGGTGTCGATGAGGTCGCGGTCGGACGCGACGTGCACGTGCTCGAGGTGGTGCATCAGCGACGACCCCTCGTACCACGGCATGTTCGTGGAGCGCGTGACGACGTTGTCGCCCTGCAGCGCCGAGATCGGGATGACCTCCAGGTCCGGCACCGACAGCTTCGTGGCGAACGAGGTGAAGTCGCGCTCGATGCGGTCGAAGACCTCCTGGTCGTAGTCGACGAGGTCCATCTTGTTGACCGCGAGCACGATGTGCGGCACCCGCAGCAGCGACAGGATCACCGCGTGGCGGCGCGACTGCTCGGTCAGGCCGTTCCGGGCGTCGACGAGCACCAGGCCGAGGTTCGCCGTCGACGCCCCGGTGACCATGTTGCGCGTGTACTGCACGTGGCCGGGGGTGTCGGCGATGATGAACTTCCGCTTCGGCGTGGCGAAGTAGCGGTAGGCGACGTCGATCGTGATGCCCTGCTCGCGCTCGGAGCGGAGGCCGTCGGTGAGCAGCGCGAGGTCGGTGTAGTCGTAGCCCTTGGCGTGGCTGGTGGCCTCGACCGCCTCGAGCTGGTCCTCGAAGATCGCCTTGGCGTCGAGCAGCAGCCGGCCGATGAGCGTGGACTTGCCGTCGTCGACGGAGCCGGCGGTCGCGAATCGCAGGAGGTCCATCAGAAATAGCCTTCCTTCTTGCGATCCTCCATGGCCGCCTCGGAGAAGCGGTCGTCGCCGCGGGTGGCGCCGCGCTCGGTGACGCGGGCCACCGAGATCTCCTCGATGATCGCGTCGTAGGAGTCCGCGGTGCTCTCGATGCAGCCGGTGAGCGTGAGGTCGCCGACGGTGCGGAACCGGACGGTCCGCTCGCTGACGGTCTCGCCCTCGCGGCACGGGTTGTACTCGCTCTCGGTGAGCAGCATCCCGTCGCGCTCGAATACGCGGCGCTGGTGGGCGAAGTAGATGGACGGGATCTCGACGTCCTCGCGGCGCAGGTAGTGCCAGATGTCGAGCTCGGTCCAGTTGGAGAGCGGGAAGATACGCATGTGCTCGCCGGCGTGGATGCGCCCGTTGTACAGGCTCCACAGCTCCGGACGCTGGTTCTTGGGGTCCCACTGGCCGAACTCGTCGCGGTGGGAGTAGATGCGCTCCTTGGCGCGGGCCTTCTCCTCGTCGCGGCGACCGCCTCCGAACGCGGCGGTGAAGCCCTCCTCCTCGATCGCGTGCAGGAGGGTGCCGATCTGCAGCCGGTTGCGCGACGTGCGGCCGTCGTCGACGACGATGCCGTCGGCGATGGCCTGCTCGACCGAGGCCACCACGAGGCGGACGCCGAGGCGGTCGACCCAGCGGTCGCGGGTCTCGAGGACCTCGGGGAAGTCGTAGCCGGTGTCGACCTGCAGCACCGGGAACGGCAGCTTCGCCGGGTAGAAGGCCTTCTCGGCGAGACGCATCATCGTGATGGAGTCCTTGCCGCCGGAGAACATCAGGACCGGCTTCTCGAACTCCGCCGCGACCTCGCGGAAGATGTGGATCGACTCGGACTCCAGCTCGTCGAGCTGGCTCATCCGGTAGTCGGTGTGGGTCTGCATGACTCTGGGGGTGCCTTTCGTGGACCGGGCCAAGACTAGCCGCATGTAATGGGCATGATCGGGCCTGTCCAGGAAGTGACAATGGCACAATGGCGCGCGTGCCGGATGCCGCAACGTCCCTGCCGCAGTACACGCCTTCTCCTCGGGAGCTCGACGACGTGGAGCTGCTGCGCATGGGCGTGCTCGCGCCCCTCGACGGCTTCGAGGGCGCGGACAGCGACATCACGCTCGTCGCGCCCACCGAGCTGGTCGAGGCCGCGCAGGAGCTGGGCGGCCTGGAGATCACCGATCCCGAGCAGGTCCCGCTCGCCGTCGTGTCCGTGGAGGACACCTATCCGGCCGGCGAGGGCATGACCGGGGTGGTCGGCGAAGTCCGCGCGCTGCCGGGCATCATCCGCCGGGCGTTCGGCGACCGCTACCGCGCCCCGTCCACGTCCCGCACCAAGATGTCGCCGCGCACCCTGACGGTGCCGGTCGACGCCCCGCTCACCGCGTCCGACCTCGCCACGCTCGCCGAGCTCGTCGACGACCGACCGGTCCTCTTCCTCGTGCTGACCGGCGACGGCTCGCCGCGCGGACTGTCACCGCACGGCCTGATCCGCGCCACCGTCACCGCGGCCGCCGGCTTCGGCGACGCGCACGTCATCGCCGTCCCGGCCGCCGCCCGTGCGGACGAGACCGGCGACCTCGCGTTCCGCCGTCACGTCGCCGCCGCCTACGCTCCCGGCCACGACATCCACTGGCCGAAGGGCGAGGGCCCGCTGACCGAGGAGATCGCCGCGGTCGTCGAGGCCGACCGTCCCACGGGCACCGACCAGGGTCTCGTCGTCTTCTTCACCGGGCTGTCGGGCAGCGGCAAGTCCACGCTCGCCCACGCGCTCTGCGACCGGCTCCTGGAGTCCGGCGGCCGGTCCGTGACGCTGCTCGACGGCGACCGGGTGCGACGCAACCTCTCGAAGGGCCTCACGTTCTCCCGCGAGGACCGCGAGACCAACATCGAGCGCATCGGGTGGGTCGCGGCGGAGGTCGCGCGCCACGGCGGCCTCGCCATCTGCAGCCCGATCGCGCCGTTCGACCGCACCCGCAAGGCCGCCCGCGCGATGGCCGAGGAGGTGGGCGCCGCCTTCGTGCTGTTCCACGTCGCCACGCCGCTGGAGGAGTGCGAGCGGCGCGACCGCAAGCACCTCTACGCCAAGGCACGCCGCGGCGAGGTCACGGACTTCACCGGCATCTCCTCGCCGTACGAGGTCCCCACGGACGCCGACCTGGCGTTCGACACCACCGGTCGCACGGTCGACGACGTGCTGAACGAGATCCTCGAGCTCCTCACCGACCGCGGCTGGCTCCCGCGCGAGGTGCGTGACCCGGTCGTCCTGGCCGTCCCGTGAGCTCCGACGTCGTCGCGCTCCTGATCGCGGCGTTCGGCATCGGCATCGTCGTCGGTCTCACCGGCATGGGCGGTGGCGCCCTGATGACGCCCGCCCTGATCGTCCTCGGCGTGCCGCCGACGTCCGCCGTCGCGAACGACCTCGTGGCGGCCGCGGTCAACAAGTCCGTCGGCGCCGCCGTGCACTGGAGCGAGGGGTCGCCGCACCGGGCGGTCGCCGGCTGGCTGATGCTCGGATCGGTGCCCACGGCGTTCGCCGGGGCGTTCATCGTCCGCGCCGTCGGCGGGGAGGACGCGCAGGACGACTTCGTCAAGACCGCCATCGGCGTCACGCTGCTCGTCGCCGCGAGCACCTATGCGTTCCGCCTCCTGCTCGAGCTGCGCCGCGGACCCGACCTGACGAAGGGCTCGGCCGAGCCCACCGTCCGACCGCTCCTGACCTTCCTCGTCGGCGTCGTCGGCGGCCTGTGCGTCGGCCTCACCTCGGTGGGCTCCGGCACGGTCATGATGGTCGCCCTGCTCGTCCTGTACCCGACGCTCGGCGGCGTCCGCCTCGTCGGCACCGACCTCGTGCAGGCGGTGCCCCTGGTCGTCGCAGCGGCCGCCAGCCACGTGATCGTCACCGGCGTCGACTGGTCCGTGCTGATCCCCCTGATCCTCGGTGGCACCCCGGGGACCTACCTGGGCGCCCGCATCGCGAATCGGGTCCCGCAGTCGATCATCCGCCGGGGCATCGTCATCGTGCTGGCCCTCACCGGGCTCGGCCTGCTCGGCGTCCCGCCCCTCTGGGTGGCCGCCGCGGGGGTGGTGGGCATCGTCGCCGGGACGCTCGCGTGGAGGGCCTGGAGGGCCCGTCACCTGCACCTCTGGATCAGTTGACCAGCGTCAACCTCCCTGACGTGGCGTAACGCACATCCAACTCGTTCGTTGTGTTGGGTGCACGGATGGCACGCCCAGGGGATACCATGTTGCGCACGGGCGCGACTCGCATGGGTATTCGCGACGCAATGAAGCATGGAGAGACGCATGAAGACACTTCGCTTGGCACTGGCCGGAGCGGTTGCTGTTGTCGTTGCATTGTTCGCCACCCTCGGGCCCGCGTTCGCGTACCCGATCACCGTCAACCTCAGCGTCAGCGGCGGCACGCTCGTCGGCGGCAAGCCGATCGAGGTCACGGCCGTGGCCGACAGCACCTGCATGGAGCTGTCCATCACCTACCTCGGTGAGACCGTCTCCGCCTCGGACACCGACACGCTGACCCACACGTTCGACACGCGCAAGGTCACCAAGGTCGAGACCGACCCCGTCACCGCGGACTGCACGTACGACGACCAGTCCGACGAGCCCGACGCCCTGGGCGGCGGCGGCGCCGGCAAGCTCGGCACCAGCCTGGTCCAGGCCCCGGCCCTCGCGCACGCGTCGAACACGATCACGCTGCTGCCCCCGAGCGGTGGCGACGACGGCGGCCTCCTGCCGAACACCGGTGGCGAGCGCCTGGCCTGGCTGCTGATCGGCGGCCTGCTGGTCACCGTGGGTGGCGGCGCGATCGTCGCGTCCCGGCGCCGCACTTCCTGATTGACCACATGACCCGTTCCCGCGCCGGTCTCGGTGCGGGAACGGTTCTTTGTCCCGAGCCGTTCAAGGAGGGGTGATGGCGCGCTCTCGGTCCCGGCGCCGGCCCCACGGCTGGCGACGCGTGACGGAGACTCTCCGGAGCCGCCGCGTCCAGGTCGGCCTGGGTGTGCTGGTCCTGCTCGTCATCGCCGGGGGCATCTTCGTCTCCGAGGCGCTGAAGGCCACCGGTGCGTTGAAGGACGCCCGCGACGAGGCTGCGGTCCTCAAGGAGCAGATCGTGTCCGGCGACGTCAACGGCGCCCGTGCCACGCTCGAGCGGCTCGACCGCGAGACCACACGCGCGCACGACGCGTCGGACGGCCCGCTGTGGTCCATCGGGGCCCACGTCCCGATCGTCGGCAAGAACGTCGACGCGGTCCGCACGGTCGCGCGCGAGATCGACCGCATCACCGACGACGCGCTGCCGTCGATCGTCGACGTCGCCGACCAGGTCCAGCTCGAGACGTTCCGGCCCAAGAACGGCCGGGTCGACGTCGCCGCGCTGGCCGCCATCCGGCCCGTGCTCGAGCGTTCCAACCGGGTGTTCGAGGAGGCGGAGCGCGAGATCGGCTCGTTCGACCCCGGTTCGCTGATCGGCCCGCTGCAGTCGCCCATGCGGAGCACCCAGAACCTCGTCACCGTCAGCGCCTCCGCGGCCGGCGCCGCGGACGACGCCGCGCGGCTCCTGCCGACGATGCTCGCCACCGACGGCAAGAAGCGCACGTACCTGCTCATGGTCCTCAACAACGCCGAGGTCCGTGCCATCGGCGGCATGCCCGGCTCGGTGGCCGTGCTCACCGCCAAGAACGGCAAGGTGACCATGGGGGAGCAGGCCGGCACCCGCAAGGTCGGCTTCGTCAAGAACGGGGCCAAGCTCACCAAGGAGGAGCGGAACCTCCTGGGCAGCTCGCTCACGAAGGACATGCGCGACACCGGCGCCCACCCCGACTTCCCGCGGGCCGCCGAGCTGACGTCGCAGATCGTCGGCAAGCGGCTGGACCGGAAGTTCTCCGGAGCCATCGCGGTCGACCCCGTCGCCCTCGCACTGCTCCTGGGCGGCATCGGCCCGGTCGACCTCGCCGACGGCACCCGGCTCACCAGCTCCAACGCGGCCCAGGTGCTGCTCAACGGCGTGTACGCGAAGTACCCGCTGCAGGCCCAGAAGCAGGACGACGTCTTCGAGCAGGCCGCCCGCGCGATCTTCACGGCCGTCACGTCGGGCCGGGGCAACTCGCAGGCCGTGGTGAAGGCGCTCGTGCGGTCGGTGCGGGCCGGTCACATCAAGGTGTGGTCCAAGGTCCCGGCCGAGCAGAAGCTCATCCTCGACGGCGGCATCTCCGGCGCCCTGAACCGGCACCCCGGCAAGACGCCGTACATCGGCGTCTACGTCGACGACGGCGGCTCCACGAAGATGGAGTACTTCCTGCAGATGAAGACCACCGTGCAGGCCACGCGGTGCTTCGACGACCGGGGCCAGGAGTTCCGGGTCACGACGCAGCTGTCGTCGCTCGCCCCGCCCAACGCCACCCGCTTCACGCGGTCGATCGTCGGTCCGGGCCTCTACGTGAAGCCGGGCTCCATGCGGCTGGTCGTCAGCACGATGGGCCCCACCAAGGGCTTCATGGTCGAGCAGCGGGTCGACGGGCGCCAGGTGCCCCTGTCCGGCGGAGAGCTGTACGACCGCCGTGTCGTGCGCGGCACGGTCGTCATCGCGCCGGGCGAGAGCGTCGTGATCGTCACGACCATGCGGTCGGCTCCGGGCGTCGACGGCGACCCGGTGCTCCAGACCACGCCGGGCATCCGCCCGAACGGCGACGAGGCCAGCAAGTCCGCGTGCTCCTGACAGCCGGGATCGGCTAGCCGATCTCCTTGTCGGACTTCAGGACGTCGTCCGGGTACTTCTTCACGTAGGCGTCCATGTCGTCGTTCTTCATGGCCGTGAAGAGCTCCTTGGACTTGAGCTCGTCGAGCCGCACGATGCTGCCGTAGGTGGGCACGGTCTCGGTGCCGGCTACGGGCGCGGTGAGGAACGTGACGTCGTCGGCGCGGGTGCCGCGCAGCGACAGCGCGAGCGCGCGCATGTCGCGCGGATCCCACTCGGCGTCGACGGTGAGGTTCTCGGTGAGGGCCGACAGCGTCTTGGTGAGCTTGATCGGGTTGGTCATGGTGCCGCGCGCCAGCATCTTCTTCATGAGCGAGCGGAGGAAGTTCTGCTGGCGGGCGATGCGGTCGAAGTCGCCGCGG
Source organism: Aeromicrobium terrae (assembly GCF_008039565.1). Lineage (GTDB taxonomy): Bacteria > Actinomycetota > Actinomycetes > Propionibacteriales > Nocardioidaceae > Aeromicrobium > Aeromicrobium terrae. The sequence goes on along the minus strand of NZ_VDUX01000002.1, from coordinate 516,434 downwards.
AGCAGGCCGTAGCGGGTGCGCACGTAGGCGAGCGCCTTGGCGCCCTCGAGGTTCTGCTCGCCGGCGTTCCACTGGATCTTCTGCTTGGGGTCGTAGAACGCGCGGGGGATGTAGACCGGGACGCCACCGACGGCACGGGAGAGGTCCTTGAAGCCGGCCCAGTCGATGATGGCCATGTGCCGCATGCGCACGTCCGTGAGGTGCTCGACGGTGGAGATGGTGCCGTTCGGCCCGTAGTAGGAGAACGCGCCGTTGATCTTCTCCTGGTGCTCCGGCTCGCCCTTCGCGTTGTAGAGCATCGTGAACGTGTCGCGCGGGAGGGACACCAGGTACACGTGCTTCCGGTCGGCGGAGATGTGCACGATCATCAGCGTGTCGCTGCGGTACTTGCCACTCGGCCAGACCTTGCGCTTCGCGTCGTCGGCGATGGTGGTGTTCTTCGGCTCGCCCGGGATGTCCTTGCCCTTGTCGGAGCCGAGGAGCATGACGTTGAGGGCGCGGCCCTTGTCCGGGTCCGGGCGGTCCTTCAGGTCGGCGGTCTTGACCTTGTCGATGTTGTTGAACTTGGAGTTGAGCATGTAGGCGTAGGCCGCGCCGGCGCCCACGACCACGAGGACGAAGCTGAGCAGGCCGATCAGCAGCTTGCGGTGCCGTCGGTGGAAGGGCGTGCCACCGGCGCGACGCTTGCCGGCGCCGCGGTATCGCCGGCCGTGTCTGCGGTCAGCCATCCTGCTCCCTCCTCTCGGACAACCCGCCCATCTTAGGGACAGAACCTGAAATTCCGGTCAGAGGTCGAGGACGAGGGTCGTGGGGCCGTCGTTCGTGAGCGAGATCTCCATGTCCGCCCCGAACACGCCCTCCGCCACCTCGACGCCGAGAGCCCGCAGAGCGGCGCAGAACGCGTCGTACAGCGGCTCGGCCACGGGTCCGGGAGCCGCCGCGTTCCAGGTGGGCCGACGCCCCTTGCGGGCGTCGCCGTAGAGCGTGAACTGGCTGACGACGAGCACGCCGGCGCCGGTGTCGGCCACGGACTGCTCCTCGCGGAGGATCCGCAGCGTGTGGATCTTGGCCGCGAGCCGCTCCGCCTGCTCGACGGTGTCGTCGTGCGTGACGCCGAGCAGCACGACGAGCCCGACGCCGATCTCGCCGGTGGTGGCGCCCTCGACCCGGACCTCGGCCCGGCTGACCCGCTGCACCACCGCCCTCACGCCGATCAGCCTAAACCGCAGGTCGATACGCTGGATCCCATGGCGTTCGAGATTCCCGCCGATCTCCACCCGGACCTGGCGAAGGTCGCGTGGCTGCTCGGCACGTGGCACGGCAACGGCCGTGGCGACTACCCGACGATCGACGCCTTCTCGTACGAGCAGGAGGTCGTGTTCGCGCACGACACCCGCCCGTTCCTGCACTACTTCAGCCGCGCCTGGATCACCGACGAGGCCGGCCAGCGCCTGCGCCCTGGCGCGCTCGAGACCGGTTTTCTCCGGCTGGCGGGTGACGCCCCGGACGGCGACGGTGTGCAGGTGGAGCTGGTCCTCGCGCACCCCACCGGCTACGCCGAGATCTGGTACGGCACGGTCGAGGGTCCGCGCATCACCCTCACCACCGACGTCGTCGCGCGCACCGTCACGGCCAAGGAGTACACCGCCGGTCAGCGCATGTACGGACTGGTCGAGGGCGACCTCATGTACGCCTACGACATGGCGGCCGAGGGGCAGTCGCTGCAGTCGCACCTGTGGGGCAGGTTGGCCCGTGTCTGAGCGCAGCCCCCTCCTCGACCTCGCGGGCGCCGTCGAGGCCGATCCGCCCGACGCCGGCGTGGCCGCCCACTACGGCTCCATCGTCCCCGAGCAGCGCCGCCTCGTGGCCGGCGACGGGTTCGTCGACCTCTCGCACCGCGACGTCCTCTCGATCACCGGCCCCGACCGCCTCACCTGGCTGCACTCGCTCACCACGCAGCACCTCGAGCAGCTCGAGCCCGGCGTGCGCACCGAGGTCCTGCTGCTCTCGCCGCAGGGCCGCATCGAGCACGCGTTCGCAGGGATCGACGACGGCGAGACGTTCTGGGCCCACACCGAGCCGGGCGCCGGCGAGGCGCTCGTGGCGTTCCTGGACTCGATGCGCTTCATGATGCGCGTCGTGGTGGCGCTCGTCCCCGACCGCGCGGTGGTAGCCACCGGCCCGGACGCGTGGGAGCTGGTCCGTCGCGACGAGCTCGCGGCCCTGCCCGACCGGCTGGGCGCTCCCGTCGGCGTGTGGGCCCACGAGGCGCTCCGCATCGCCGCCGGCATCCCGCGCTTCGGCCTCGACACCGACGACCGCACCATCCCCAACGAGGTGGGCCTGCTCGGCCGCGCCGTGCACCTGGAGAAGGGCTGCTACCGCGGGCAGGAGACGGTCGCCCGCGTGCACACGCTCGGCCGCCCGCCCCGCCGCCTCGTCCTGCTGCACCTCGACGGGTCGGTCGACCACCTCCCGCCGCACGGCGCGGACGTGATGCTCGACGACACCCGCGTCGGGTTCGTCGGGTCAGCGGCCCGGCACCACGAGCTCGGGCCGGTCGCCCTCGCCCTCGTCAAGCGGAACGTCGACGTCGACGTCACGCTCCTCGCCGACGGCGTGGCCGCCGCGCAGGAGGCCCTGGTCGATCCGGAGGCCGGTCTGCACGTGCGGCCGGTCCTGGGCGGGACCCCGGCAGGGGTGCCGGGCCCTGGGCGGCGAGTGACCGGCCCATGAAGCGCTTCCCGCTCCTCGCCGTCTGCACCGCCAACATCTGCCGGTCGCCGATGATGGAGGTGCTCCTCCGCGACCAGCTCGACCCGGACCGCTTCGAGATCGCCAGCGCCGGCGTGCGCGGCTGGGACGCGGCGCCCGTCGACAGCATGGTGGTGCTCGAGCTCGCCCGGCTCGGTCACTCGGTCAGCGAGTTCCGCTCCCGCGCGCTCCAGCTGCACCACGTGGAGGAGGCGGCCCTCGTCCTCACGGCCGCGCGCGAGCACCGGGCCGAGGTCCTGGCGCTCTCGCCGCAGGCGCTCCGCAAGACCTTCACCCTGCGCGAGTTCGCGGCCCTCGTCGCCGACTCCGAGGCCACCACGCTGGAGGACCTCGTGGTCGACGCCTCCCGTCGCCGCAGCACCGCTCCGGTGGACATCGACGTGCAGGACCCGTACCGTCGCGAACCGGACGTGCACCGGCGTGTGGCCGACCAGATTGCCGCCGCTGTCGACGTCGTGGCAGCCAAATTGTCGATTTTGACCTCCAAGCCCCGCGTCCCGCGTCCACAATGAGATGACCGGCACGGTGCGCCCCGCTCGTCACACGGAAACCGTCCGTAACTTTTCGATTACTGAACGGTTGTTAACTGCGGGGGACGTCACAACTCGGGTCGCTGGGGCGGAAGCGCCGGCGAGACGGCGTAAGGGGATGTCAGAGTGGTACAGGACCTGCAGGGCCTCCGATTCGACGTCGCCACAGCGTCCTCGCTGCGACTCGTCGAGTCCCCTGCTGATCGGACCGAGATGACCGTCGGGCGCTCCGTGTGGGAGCGCCGGCTGACGCGTAGCATCCTGCTGACTGACTTCATCGTGCTGGCCCTGGCGATCGGCCTCGCACACGTCCTCCGATACCGCACGCTGTCCGCTCCCGACGTCGACGACTTCGGGTACCGCGTCTTCAGCGTGGTCCTCTTCGGTGCGTGGATGGTCGCGCTCGTGACGTTCCGCACCCACGAGCCCAAGGTCCTCGACGCCGGCAGCCGCCAGTACCAGGCGGTCGCCCGGGCGTCCTTCGCCGTCTTCGGCTGGCTCGCGATCGCCACCTTGATGTTCAAGTGGAACCCGTCCCGCGGGTTCATCATCATGGCGTTCGCCTTCGGCATCTCGATCCTGTTCATCGAGCGCCGCCTCTGGCGCACCTGGGTCAACCGCAGCCGTCGTCAGGGCCGCTACCTGTCCAAGGTGCTCGTCATCGGCGGCGTCCGCAGCGCCAAGACCATGACGCTCCGGTTCTCCGAGGATGCCGGTTCCGGCTTCCGCGTGGCCGGCGTCTGGGTGCCCGACCGCGTCGCCGCCCCGGACGAGCGGTTCCACGTCGCCGACACGGCCGTGCCGGTCATGGGCACCGAGAGCGACCTCGGCCAGGCCCTCGGCTGCGACTCGGTCGACACCGTCGTCGTCACGGACACCGAGCACCTCGGTCACGACGGCATGCGCGAGCTCGCATGGGCGCTGGAGGACCGCGACGTGAACCTGCTCGTGGCCCCGAACGTGGTCGACGTCGCCGGTCCGCGCATCCACCTCGAGGCGCACGGCAACATGCCGCTGATCTACCTGTCCGGCCCGAGCTACTCGCGCGCCCGCACCGTCCGCCGGGCCCTGTTCGACCGCACGTTCGCGGCGCTCGTGCTGCTCGCCAGCTCACCGGTGTGGCTGGCCGCCATGCTGGCCATCAAGCTCACCAGCCGCGGCCCGGTGTTCTACCGGTCCGAGCGCATCGGCACCCACGGCGTGCCGTTCCAGATGCTCAAGCTGCGCACGATGGTCCACGGGGCCGATCAGCAGCGCGAGGAGCTGGAGCACCACAACGAGGGCGCCGGCCCGCTGTTCAAGCTGCGCGACGACCCGCGCGTCACGAAGGTCGGCCGGATCCTGCGGCGCTACAGCATCGACGAGATCCCGCAGTTCTTCAACGTGCTCCGCGGCGACATGAGCGTCGTGGGACCGCGGCCGCCCCTGCGCGCCGAGGTCGACCTCTACGACGAGCACACTCATCGCCGCCTGCTGGTGAAGCAGGGCGTCACCGGCCTGTGGCAGGTCAGCGGCCGGTCGGACCTCTCGTGGGAGGACTCGGTGCGGCTCGACCTCGACTACGTCGAGAACTGGACGATGCTGCGCGACATCCAGATCATCATCCGCACCGCGCGCGCCGTCCTCGCCTCGAAGGGTGCCTACTGACCGGCCGGTGTGGTTTACCAGGTTCAGTAGGCAAACTGGCACTCCTCATGGCAGATCTGCCGTGAGGAGTGCAAGGTTGCCGTGCGACGTCGCGGCGGTGCCCGCGGTTTGCCATGAGATGTGGGCAAATACCCACTGAACCTGGGAAACCGCCGGTACAGGACACTGGACCGGTGGACTCCGTCAGCTTCGCCGATCTCGGCCTCGGCCCGGCGATCGTCGAGGTCCTCACCTCGCTCGGCTACGAGACGCCCACGCCCATCCAGGAGCAGGCCGTCCCGGCGCTGCTGGAGGGTCGCGACGTCGTCGGGCTGGCGCAGACCGGCACGGGCAAGACGGCCGCGTTCGCGCTGCCGATCCTCGAGCGGATCGATCCGACCCGCAAGCAGACGCAGGCGCTCGTGCTCGCGCCCACCCGCGAGCTCGCGCTGCAGGTGTGTGAGGCCATCACGTCGTACGCCGCGCGCATCAAGGGCGTCCGGGTGCTGCCGGTGTACGGCGGGCAGGGCTACGGCGCGCAGCTGTCCGGGTTGGAGCGCGGCGCACACGTGGTCGTCGGCACGCCGGGCCGCGTCATGGACCACCTCGACCGCGGCAGCCTCGACCTGTCCAACCTCGACCACCTGGTCCTCGACGAGGCGGACGAGATGCTGGCGATGGGCTTCGCCGACGACGTCGAGCGGATCCTCGCCGACACCCCCGAGTACAAGCAGGTGGCGCTGTTCTCGGCCACGATGCCGGCGCAGATCCGGCGGCTCGCGAAGCGCTACCTGCACGACCCCGTCGACATCGCCACGGCCGCCGCCACCACGTCCACCACCACCGTGCGGCAGCGCTGGATCCAGGTCGCCCACCACGCCAAGCTCGACACCCTGACGCGCATCCTCGAGGTCGAGGCGGGCGACGGGATGATCGTCTTCGTTCGCACCAAGCAGGCCACCGAGGACCTCGCCGAGCGGCTGCGGTCACGCGGGTTCGCGGCGGCGGCCATCAACGGCGACCTCGTGCAGGCGCAGCGCGAGCGCACGATCGGCGCCCTCCGCTCCGGCGCCCTCGACCTTCTTGTCGCCACCGACGTCGCCGCGCGCGGCCTCGACGTCGAGCGGATCACGCACGTCGTCAACTACGACATCCCGCACGACCCCGAGGCCTACGTGCACCGCGTCGGCCGCACCGGCCGGGCGGGACGCTCCGGCGAGGCGATCCTGTTCGTCACGCCGCGCGAGCGGCGCCTGCTGGCCGCCATCGAGAAGGTGTCCGGGCGTCCGGTCGAGGAGATGCGCGTCCCGTCGGTCGACGAGGTCAACGAGCGGCGCACGGCCCGCTTCGCGCAGGCGATCACCGAGAGCATGGGCTCGCCGCAGTTCCACACGTTCCGTGCCCTCGTCGAGGAGTACGCGCGCGACCACGCGGTCGACATGACCGACGTCGCCGCCGGCCTCGCCGTGATGGGCGCGGACGACAAGGAGTTCTTCCTGCGGCCCGATCCGCCCAAGGCACCGCGCGCGGAGCGGCCGCAGCGCGACCGCGGGGAGCGACCCGAGCGTGCGCCGCGGCCCACGTCGTCCGGCGGGGGTGCCGGGCCGCGGGCGGCGAACAGCACCGGTTTCGCTCCCTATCGGATCGCCGTCGGCAAGCGGCACAAGATCGGGCCGTCGGCCATCGTGGGCGCCCTGGCGAACGAGGGCGGCCTGCGTCGCGCCGACTTCGGGAGGATCACGATCGGCGTCGAGCACTCCATCGTCGAGCTGTCCACGGACGTGCCCGACGAGGTGTTCGACGCGCTCGCCAACACCCGGATCTCCGGCAAACGCATCGACATCCGGCCCGACACCGGGCCGCCGCGGCGGACGAACGCGAAGCCGGACCGCAAGCCTCGCCAGAAGCGCCGGTAGTCGGCTCGACCGTTGCCTATCCTGGTCTGATGCGCCGCCTGCACAACACGTCCCGCGACTACGACTGGGGCTCGACGGTCGACATCCCGCGCTTCCTGCGGGACGATCCCGCCGGCCGTCCGGTGGCCGAGGTGTGGATGGGCACGCACCCGCTCGGCGCGTCGTCGGTGGACACCGACGGCGGACGTGAGCCGCTGGCGACGGTCTCCGGCGACCTGCCGTTCATGGTGAAGCTGTTGGCCGCCAGCCGTCCGCTGTCCATCCAGGTGCACCCGAGCGCGCAGCTGGCGCGGGCCGGCTTCGATCAGGAGGAGGCGGCGGGTGTGCCCGTCGACGCCCCGCACCGCGTCTACCGCGACCCGCACCACAAGCCGGAGATGGTCTACGCCCTCACGACGTTCGACACGCTCGTCGGCTTCCGCCCCACGGCGGAGATCCTGCGCGTCCTCACCGCGATCGAGTCGCCGCTCGTGCAGTCGATCGTGGAGAACCTGCACGAGCGTCCGGGCTTCACGGGCATCGTCCGCGTCGTCGAGCGGCTGCTCGACGACAAGCCGGACGTCGAGGAGGTCGACCGCGTCGTCGAGTCCTGCCGCCGGCTGCACGGCCAGGGGATCGACATCAAGCGCGCGTACGCCACGGCGGTGGAGATCGCCGAGCACCATCCGGGCGACGTCGGCATCCTCATCTCGCTGCTGCTCAACCGGCTCACGCTGCAGCCGGGGGAGGCGGCGTTCCTCGGCGCCGGCATCATCCACGCGCACCTGCAGGGCATGTGCCTGGAGGTCATGGCGTCGTCGGACAACGTCCTGCGCGCCGGTCTCACCACCAAGCACCTGGACCCGGTCGGCCTGGTGCGCTGCCTCGACAAGGGCATGTCCCGCCTGGCCCGCGTCACGCCGGAGCTGTTCGGCTTCTCCACGGACGTGTTCAGCCCCGACGTCGAGGAGTTCGCGCTGTCCGTCACGCAGTGCTCACGCGCCGAGCCGGACGGCGCGCCGCTGCCGGACGCCCCGCGCCGCATCGTCGTGTGCACGGGCGGTGAGGTCGAGCTGGTGAACGCAACGGGCGATCGCGAGCTGCTCAAGCGCGGCGACGCGGTCTACGCCGACGAGAACGACGGTGCTCTGGTCGGCGTCGGCACCGGCGAGCTGGCCCAGGCCTACAGCCCGACGGCGGACACCCCCGCCGCCGAGCTCACCGACCTGGTCTGAGGACTTGGGCCGGGCCCGTGGCTGCGTGAGTCCCGGCGTTCCCGGCGCGGATCCTGTACCCGCGCGCGCGGAACCCAAACGTCCGGATGTTCTGCGCATCACATCGCTCGCTGACCCCTCCGTCCTCGAGATTTGCTCCGCAAGCCACCACCGCCGACGTGGTCAGTGGTGGTTCTGGGAGCAAATCTCGTGGCAGGGCGGCCACCGATGCCGCGACAATGGGTGGATGACGGACGCCCCCGCCTTCCGCATCTGGCCCCCGGTCGCGCTCGGGGTGCCGTGGCTGGCCGGGGTCGTCGTCACCGAGGTCGCCGGTGACCCGTGGTCGCTCGACGACGGCTGGGCGCGGGCCACGGGGTGGATCCTCGTGGCGCTCTTCGGCGTCTGGAACGGCTGGTGCCTGGCCCTGATGTCGAAGCACGAGACGGCGCTGCTGCCCGGCGGCAGCACGCGGGTGATCCTCGACTCCGGGCCGTTCGGCCTCAGCCGCAACCCGCTGTACGTCGGCCTCACGGCCCTGACCGCCGGCCTCGCCCTGCTGGTCCCGTCGGCCTGGGCCCTGCTGTCGGTGCCGGTCGGCTTCGCGTTCCTGTGGTGGGGCGCCGTGCGCCCCGAGGAGAAGTACCTGGCGGCGAAGTTCGGCGACGACTACGCCGACTACCGGCGCCGCGTCCGCCGCTGGCTCTAGACGAGGTCCGTGCGGCCGTCGCGCTTGAGCGCGGCCGGGACCTCCTTGACCTGCTGGGCGTGCTCCATCGTGGTCACGAGCAGGGCGTCGTCCGTCCGCACCACGATCGCGTCGTGGATGCCGACGACGGCGATCGTCGTGCCGTCCTCCGCGTGCGCGTACCCGCTGCCGTCCACCCAGACGGTGTCGGAGGAGCCTGCGTTCCCCAGGGCGTGGAGCGCGGCGAAGTCGCCGAGGTCGTCCCAGTCGAAGGCGCCGGGCACGACCGCGATGCCGCCCTCGAGCGAGACGGGTTCGGCGATCGCGTGGTCGATGGCGATGGGCGTGAGCGTCGGCCAGGTGTCCTCCAGCTCGCGCTGGCGGTCCGGGGTGTCCCAGGCCAGGGCGATCCGCTCCAGGCCGGCGTGCAGGTGCGGCTGCAGCCGGGCGAGGTGCCCGAGCAGCATGTCGGTGCGCCCGACGAACATGCCGGCGTTCCAGCTGAACGACCCGCTCCGTACGTACTCGGCGGCGGTGGCGGCGTCCGGCTTCTCGACGAAGCGGCTGACGGCCCGCGCGGACGGGGCGTCGGCGACGTCGAGCAGGTCGCCGGACTCGATGTAGCCGAACGCCGTGGAGGGGCTGCGCGGCTCGATGCCGATGGTGGCGATCATGCCCGCCTCGGCGACCGCGACGGCCTGCCGGAACGATCGCGCGAATCCGGCGGTGTCGGTGATGACCTGGTCGGCGGCGAAGGAGCCGATGATCGCGCCGGGCTGACGACGGGCGAGGACGGCGGCGGCGAGACCGATGGCCGGCATGCTGTCGCGCGGGGACGGCTCGACGAACAGTCCACCCAGGTCCGGCAGCTGCTCCTGCACGAGCGGGGCGTGGGCAGGGCCGGTGACGACGTGGATCTGGTCGGGCGGCACGATCTCGGCCAGCCGGTCGTACGTCTGCTGGAGCAGCGTCCGCCCGGCCCCGGTGAGGTCCAGGAGGAACTTCGGTCGCGACTGCCGCGACAGCGGCCACAGCCGCGTGCCTGCGCCTCCCGCCGGTATGACGGCATGCACGGACTCCAGGTTCACCCGACCTCCCTCAATCGGCCCCGAGATTGCCCGCCAAGTGGTGTGCGGACATCGTAGCCGTCGGTTACTCGCCGGTCAGGCCACCCACGGTCGTGGTCGGGGTGGGGGCGCCGATGGTGACGCTCGCCGCGTCGAGGGCGACGGTCGCGCGCAGCGCGTTGTGGTCGGAGACGACCGGGCGGACGTACCGGCCGCCGGCCATCCGCACCAGCTGCTTCCAGCCGACGACGGAGAACTCGTTCGACACGAAGATGTGGTCGACGTAGGCGCCGGAGCTCGGCACGCCGGTGCCCATCGTGTGGCCGCTGTTGAACTGCCGGTTGACCGGGTCCTTCGCGAGCTCGACGGAGTCCTCCAGGCCCGCCGACCGCATCATCGCGCCGGGGGAGTCCTTGCCGCGGTGACGGCCGGAGTTGAAGTCGCCGGCGTAGATGATCGGCAGGCCGCGGTCGTTGATGCTCCGCATGCGACTGAGCAGGACCCGCATCTCGCTCGCACGTTTGGCGTCGTTACCGTGACCGTTCTCCAGGTGCACGTCGACGAGGATGAACTGGCGGCCGGTGGCCTTCAGCACGAAGCGCGCCCACGTGGCGTGCCGGCCGTGCCCGACCGCGAAGTAGCCGCCGCTCTTCTGGGTGAACAGGGCCGGCCGGTAGAAGATGTACCGCGCCTTGGCGCCGCCGCTCGCCCGCACGTAGCCCTGCGAGTGCCCCGTGAAGATCGCGTTCGTGGTGGCACCGACCCGCTTCCCGCCCGCCTCCTGCAGCGCGAAGATGTCGATCGCGTTGTCGTCGAGGAAGTCCGCCATGATGCGCGCCCGCGACGAGTAGCCGGAGCACTTCTCCGAGCAGACGTTCCAGGTGCCGACGTTGAACGCGGCCTCGCGCATGCGGGTCTTCACGTCGACCGGCTTGCCGAACGCGCCGACGCTGTCGCCGTTGACCGGGCGCACGCGCAGCCAGTACCGCGTGCCGGCCGCCATCGACGTGGTGACGAACCGGGCCTCGCTGCCGAGGGTGCGCACGGACGTGACGTCGCCGGTGAAGTCCTTGGAGCGGGCGATGTCGACGTCGTACTGTCGGGCGTTGGCGACGGGCTTCCAGACCAGGCGGACGCCGTCGGCGGCGACCTTGTCGACCTTCACGGCGGGCATCGCGGCGGGCTTGAGCGTGAACCGCCGGGTGCGTGACGGCACGACGTCGTCGCCGTGCACGGCGTCCACGCGGTAGTAGCGGTCGGAGCCGGGCGTGCTCGGCTTCAGGTCCGACAGCGTCACCGTGGGCTTCTTCACCCGGATCTTCCGGGTGTCCTTGGTCAGGGCGCGGTCCGAGCCGATGAGCACGACGTACGCGTCGGCGTCGTCGGTGGGCTGCCACTCGAGCTCGACGCTGGTGGGCGACAGGGCGGTGGCCGCAAGATGGGTCGGCGGGTCGGCCGAGGCCGTCAGCGCCCGGGTGACCAGCAGCCCGACGACGAGCGTGCCCACCACGGCGGTGACGACGAGCGACAGCCCGAGGCCGCGGTTCCGCACCGCACGACGGCGCCCGCCTCGGGGGCGCCCAGCACCTCGCGCGGACGACGTGCGTCGGCGCGCGGGCAGGCGGCGATGATTGACCACGGCGCTCCAGGGCAAGAGGTGTGCCGGAGAAGTATACGAGTCGCCGCTTGGCAGCCACGGCGTCGGTCGTCAGGGAGCGGACGGTGCTGCCGGCACCTCGACGACCGTCATGACCGGGTTGTGGTCCGTGGCGAACGGCGTCCGGTAGTTCCCGCTCGACGTGATCGTGATGACGACCTTCCACGCCTTCACCACGAGGTCGGGCGTGATGTACACGTGGTCGATGTGGTCCGAGTGCTTCGTCGGCGGGTTCTTGGCCTGGTTGGCGCTGTTCCAGACCACGTTCTCGGGCGCCGTGGCCTTCGTGACGGAGTCGGGGATGCCCGCGGCCGTGAAGACCTTCAGGGGCGCGTCGTAGCCGCCGGGGTACTTGGACTGGTTGGCGTTGCTCTTGTTGGAGTTGAAGTCGCCGGCGTAGATGACCGGGAGCTTGCGCGTGTTCGCCGTCTTCACGCCCGCGAGCAGCGCCTTGGTCTGCGCCTCGCGCTGCCGGTCGTGCGTGACGCCCTTGTACGGCTCGAGGTGGGCGTCGACCAGCATCACCCGGGAGCCGCTGGCCTGGTCACGCACCTCGGCCCAGACCGCGTACCGGTTGCGGGCCTTGTCCAGCGTGATGCTGCCGTAGCGCATGCGCGTGAAGCGGTCCTTGCGGACGAACAGCGACTTCGAGCTCTTGTAGGCGTAGAGCCCGAACCCCGGCAGCTGGGTGCCGAAGTTCGTGTCCTTGGAGTGCGACTCCTGCGTGGCGACGACGTCGGGGTCCTCGGCGCGGACGATGGCGCCGGCGAGCGGCTTGCGCTTCGACCACGTCGGCAGGATCGACGCCGGCTTGTCGCCGAGGCACTTGTCCTGGCCGCACAGGTTGTAGGTCATGACCCGCACCTCGAACGGCTTGGTCGGCAGCACCTGGGTCACGCTGGTGCTCCAGGGGCCGGCCTTCGTGTCGTTCATGCCGCGGACGCGCGCGTAGTACCGGGTACCTGCCTTGAGGTCGTCGACGACGTGGCTGACGTCGGCGACCGTGGTGGAGACCGGGCTGTCGAACGTCGACGACGTGCTGACCTGCAGCGTGTAGGTGCCCGCGTTGCGCTGCGGGTCCCACGCGACCCGGAAGCCGTTCGGGGTGACGTCGTTCAAGGTCACGCCGGTGATCTTCAGGACCGTCAGGTCCGCGACGACGTCCGGGCTGGCCTTCGTGCCGGCGCTGTTGCGCGCGATGACCTTGTACACGTAGTCGTGGCCCGCGACCGGGGTCAGGCCGTCGATCCGGGCCATGCGCTTGCTCGAGTAGGGCGAGCGGCTCACGCAGGTGGCCGGGTCGGCCGGGCGGGCGACGCACAGCGAGTAGGAGATCGCGCCGGAAGCGGCGTTCCACTCGGCGATGATGTTGTTGGAGCGCACCAGCGCGGTGACACCGGTCGGCGCCGAGGGCAGGTAGCCGACCGTGAACGCCTTGTTCGCCGAGAGCGAGTGGCCCGAGCCGGCGAACGCATACACGGCGAAGTAGTAGAACGCCGTGCGCTTCGGGATGCCGGAGATCTTCACGGTCGGGGTCTTCGTCGACGCCGACTTCAGGTAGCAGGACGTGGACGTGCTGGTCTTCCGGACGCACACCTTGTAGCTCGACGCGCCGGGCACGGCGGTCCAGGTGAACGTCGCGGTGGTGCCGGACGACGTGGCGGCCAGCCCGGTGGCCGGGGCCAGGGTCGCCGCGTCGGCGGCGGGGGCCGTCAGGACGGCGGCCAGGAGTGCGCCGGCGACGACGAGGCGTCGGAGCGTGACGGGCATGAGGATCCTCACTGGTGGGGGAAGATGCGCCCGAGTGCGCACGACCAGTCCCCCGAGGCTACCCGGAATCTGTGGCAGTTGGGAAGAAATTGGACTCCTGGGACGTGTGTGGCGGACCGTAGGGTGGCCGCATGGACGTGTTGGTGGAGGTGGAGCGATCCGGGCTCGTGGAGAGCCGTCACCGAGGGGTCGCTGTGCGAGTCGACGCCGCCGGTGACGTCGTGTGGTCGATCGGGGAGCCCGGCACGGTCGTGTTCCCACGGTCGTCGAACAAGCCGTTCCAGGCGGTAGGCATGCTGCGCGCCGGGCTCCCGCTCGAGGGACCCGAGCTGGCCCTGGCCGCCTCCAGCCACTCGGCCGAGCCGTTCCACCTCGACGGAGTGCGGGCGATCCTCGCGCGGGCAGGGCTCGACGAGTCCGCCCTGCAGACGCCGCCGTCGTACCCGCTCGACCCGGCCGAGCACGCCGCCGTGATCCGCGCGGGGGAGGAGCGCCTGCCGATCCGGATGGACTGCTCGGGCAAGCACGCGGCGATGCTGCTCACCTGCGTCGTGAACGACTGGCCCACCGAGACCTACCTCGATCCGGCCCATCCGCTCCAGCAGGTCATCACGGGGGCGTTCACGGACCTGACCGACGGGCCGCCCGCGGTCGTCGGCGTGGACGGCTGCGGGGCGCCGCTGCTCGCCACGTCGCTGCTCCAGCTGGCGCGCGCCACCGCCCGGGTGCGCGGCGCGGCCGACGGCACACCCGAGCGTCGGCTCGTCGACGCCATGCTCGCCCACCCCGAGCAGGTCAGCGGCACGCGGCGCGACGACCTCCGCCTCGCCCAGGCGGTGCCCGGCCTGCTGGTGAAGTCCGGCGCCGAGAGCGTCCTGGTGATGGGCCTGGCCGACGGGTCCGCGGTGGCGCTCAAGATCGAGGACGGCGGGGAGCGGGCGCTCTTCGTCGCCGCGCACCGCGTGCTCGAGCTCGCCGGCGTCGAGGGGGACGTGCTCACCGAGCGGCCCGCCGTGCTGGGCGGCGGCAAGCAGGTCGGCGAGGTCCGACCCGCGTTCTGACCTGGAACGTCCGCACGTGTGACCCACCTCGCATGCTGCACTGCTTGCATTTGCTTGCTTTTGCAAGCAGGATGAAGACATGGCCAAGCTGCCCGGTGCGAAGACCGTCGAGACCCTCGGCGACTACTTGCGCGAGCAGCGACGCCAGGCGCAGATGTCGTTGCGACAGCTGGCTGAGCAGTCGGAGGTTTCCAATCCGTACCTCAGCCAGATCGAGCGGGGGCTGCGTCGTCCGTCGGCAGAGGTGCTGCAGCAGATCGCCAAGGCGCTGCGGATCTCCGCCGAGTCGCTGTACGTCAGGGCCGGGATCCTCGATCTCGACGAGAGTGGGGCTCGGATGGTGGAGGACGCCATCGCGCTCGACACTCGACTGACAGAGCGACAGAAGACGGCGCTGCTCGACATCTACCGCTCGTTCGTCGGCAGCGATGTCGCACAGGACGAAGAACTTGCCGAAGTGGTCACCGAAGCCAACCAGGAGAAGACATGACCATCACCGATCAGATCAACACGCAGCTCAACTCGCTGCGCGACGACCTCAAGAAGCTCACCGACACGCTCAAGAACCTCGACGTGGACTCGGCCCGCAAGAGCGCCGGCGATATCGCCGCGACCTCGCGCAGCCGCGCCACCGCCAGCTACGACGAGCTCGTCAAGAAGGCCGAGGAGCTCGTCGCGCAGGCTCGTGAGCTGAACCTCGAGAACGTCCAGAAGCGTGCCGAGAAGCTCGTCGAGAGCCTCCGCAAGGACGCCAAGAAGAACGTCAAGGACCTGCGCAAGCGCGCCGAGGACGCCCGTGGCGACGTGCAGAAGCGCGCCGAGGAGCTCCTCGACGAGGCCCGCGCCACCGTGTCCAAGGTGACGAAGCGTCCGGCCAAGAAGACGGCGAAGAAGACCCCGGCGAAGTCCACCGCCGCGAAGTCCACCTCGTCCTCGTCGACGGCCAAGAAGACGACCGCGAAGAAGGCTCCGGCCAAGAAGACCGCGGCCAAGAAGGCCCCGGCCAAGAAGACGACCGCCAAGAAGACGACCGCCAAGAAGGCCCCGGCCAAGAAGGCCTGACCTCCGGCACCGTCAGCACGGGCCCCTCACCGTCCTCCGGGACGGGGAGGGGCCCGTCGTCGCGTTGGTAGCCTGCTCGCGTGTTCGAGGTGCAGAGCTCCCTGGCGCTCGTGCTCACGATCGTCCTGTTCGTCGTGAAGCTCGTGGCGCTGGTCGACTGCGTGGCCCGCGGCGACGCGAAGTTCGTCGCCGTCGGCACGTGGCCGCGCACCACCTGGCTGGTGGTCCTCGGCCTCACCGTCGCGGTGCACGCCATCGACTGGAACCCCCTCGGCCTGCTGAACCTCGTCGGCACCGTCGCCGCGCTGGTCTACCTCGCGCAGCTGCGCGGGAGCAGCTAGGGCGTGCCTGGCAGACCCCCGCGCCGCCCGGACGCCCCCGCATCCCGGCTGACGTCGTTCTCGGCCCTCGCGAGACAACACCCGGTATGGCTTCGGACCTCGGCCTCGTCAGCCGGGCGCGGATGACGCCCGGATCGACTGCGCGGGTCTGCCAGGCACGCCCTAGTCCCGATCCAGCCGGCGTGGGTGCAGCCAGCGCGTCACGACGACCCGGAGCAGCGCCAGCTCGGTGTCGGAGTCGAGGTCCGGGTGCTCGGCCACGACGGCCGCGTGCGTCCGGGTGAGGGCGGCGATCCAGCGGCCGCACGCCTCGGGGTCGAGCTCGCGGTCGACCGATCCCTCGTCCATCCCCTGGCGGACCAGTCGTGCGATCTCCGCCGGGTCGACCGGCCGGTCGGGCGCCGCGACCGCGTGGTCCAGCGCGTCGAGCAGCTCGTCCCATGAGGTGGTGGCGTCAGCCACGTCGCTTCTCCCATCGCTCGATGAGCCGCGGCATCTCCTCGGTGAAGAACGCGAGGAAGTCGCGGGTCTCGGTCATCCGGTCGCGGGCGGCCGGGCTGAGGTCCAGCTCGTCGAGGCCGCGCTGGACGGTGTCGATCATCGGGCCGTACGCCTGCATCTCGGCCTCGATCGCCTGCTCCCAGAAGTTCTCGCCGATCGTGAAGCGGTCGGCACGCTCACCTGGGCGGCGGGTGCGGCGCACCATCCGGAACTGGGTCAGCAGCTTCATCGCACCGCTGATGGCGGCCGGGCTGGCACTGATCCGCTCGCCGAGCTCACGGGCCGTCAGGCCCTCCTCCGGCGCGGTCAGCAAGGCGGCGAACGCCTTGGCCCCC
Source organism: Aeromicrobium terrae (assembly GCF_008039565.1). Classification (GTDB taxonomy): domain Bacteria; phylum Actinomycetota; class Actinomycetes; order Propionibacteriales; family Nocardioidaceae; genus Aeromicrobium; species Aeromicrobium terrae. Next base: position 499,912 of record NZ_VDUX01000002.1, on the reverse strand, counting down.
ATGCGCGGGATGCCCATGTCGGCGAGCAGGATCCCGACGTCCTCGACCCACGCGGCGTGCCGCTCCGCCTTGGTCGTCATGGCCCCATCGTAGGGCACATGTCACAGAGTTCAGATATTTCACGAATCTGTGAAACAGGCGTACGGTCGGAGTCATGGATGTCATCGAGATCGAGGGGCTCCGCAAGACGTTCGGCTCCACCGTCGCCCTGGACGGGCTCGACCTGGCGGTCCGCACCGGCGAGGTGCACGGCTTCCTCGGGCCGAACGGGGCCGGCAAGTCCACCACCATCCGCGTGCTGCTCGGACTGCTGCGGGCGGACGCCGGGACGGTCCGTCTGTTCGGCGGCGACCCGTGGCGCGACGCCGCGGCCCTGCACCGTCGCCTGGCCTACGTGCCGGGTGACGTGAACCTGTGGCCCGGGCTCAGCGGCGGCGAGGTCATCGACCTGCTCGGCCGGCTCCGCGGCGGGCTCGACGAGAAGCGGCGCGCCCGCCTGATCGAGCGGTTCGAGCTGGACCCCACCAAGAAGGGCCGCACCTACTCCAAGGGCAACCGGCAGAAGGTCGCGCTCGTCGCGGCGCTCGCGTCCGACGTCGAGCTGCTCGTGCTGGACGAGCCGACCTCCGGGCTCGACCCGCTGATGGAGGCGGTGTTCACCGACTGCATCGACGAGTTCCGCGACGAGGGCCGCTCGGTGCTGCTGAGCAGCCACATCCTCGCCGAGGTGGAGCGCCTCTGCGACCGGGTCAGCATCATCCGCGCCGGCCGGACCGTGGAGTCGGGCTCGCTCGCCGAGCTGCGCCACCTGACCCGCACGTCGGTGGCCGCCGAGCTCGACGACGTCCCGTCGCTCGACGGTCTCAGCGGCGTGCACGACCTCGTCGTCGAGGGCAGCCGGGTCCGCTTCGAGGTCGACACCGATGAGCTCGGCCCGGCGATCGCGGCGCTCGGCCGCGGCGGGATCCGAACCCTCACCAGCCAGCCGCCGACGCTCGAGGAGCTGTTCCTGCGCCACTACGGCGACGACCTGCAGGACGCCTCGTGACCGGCGTCGGGCTCTTCGTCCGGACGTTCCTGCGGCGCGATCGCTGGATGCTGCTGTGGTGGGTGGCGGGCGGCGCTCTGCTCTACTACTCGCAGGCGCCGAGCGCCGACGGGCTCTACTCCACCCAGGCCGAGTTCGACAAGGCGGCCGCGAGCATGGCGGACAACGCGGCGTTCATCGCGATGGCCGGTCCCGCGCGTGCGCTCAACACGGTCGGCGGCCAGGTCGCCTGGCAGGCGATGGCGTTCGGGGCGATCGTGGCCGGGCTGATGAGCATGTTCGTCGTCGGCCGTCACACCCGTGCCGAGGAGGAGTCCGGCCGCGACGAGCTGGTGCGATCCGCGGCGGTCGGCCGGCACGCCCCGGTCGTCGCCGCCCTCGTGGTGGCCGCCACGGCGAACGTGGCCATGGGCGCGCTGACCACGATCAGCCTGCTGGCCTACGGACTCGACGCCGAGGGCTGCGTGTCGATCGGCGTCGCCCTGACGCTCACCGGCCTCGTCTTCACCGGCGCCGCCCTGGTCGCCGCGCAGCTCACCGACGGCACCCGGGCGATGTACGGCATCACCGGCGCCGTCATCGCCGTCGCGTACGTGCTGCGCGCCGTCGGCGACGTCACGGAGAACGGCCTGTCCTGGCTGTCGCCGATCGGCTGGGGACAGGCGATGCACCCGTTCTCCGGGGACCGGTGGTGGCCGGCGGTCATCCCGGTGCTCGCCTTCGCCGTCACCGTCGCGGCAGCCCTGCACCTGTTCGGCCGTCGTGACGTCGGCTCGGGGCTGTGGCCGTCGCGTCCCGGTCCGGCCCGGGCCGGGCGCGACCTGCACAGCGCGTTCGGGTTCGCCTGGCGACTGCAGCGCGGGTCGGTCGTCGGCTGGACCGCGGGCATCTTCCTGCTCGGCCTCAGCTACGGCTCGATCGGCCGCGACGTGAAGGACCTGCTCGGCGACTCCGAGTTCTCCCAGGACCTGCTCCAGGGCGGCACCGACGTCGTCGACGCCTTCTACGCGTTCACCATCGTCACCCTCGCGGTGATCGGGTCCGGCTTCACCATCTCCTCGGCGCTGCGCCCGCACGGCGAGGAGGACGGTGGACGGCTGGAGACGCTGCTCGCCACCGCGCTGCCGCGACGGACCTGGCTGCTCGGCCACGTCGCGGTGACGGTGCTCGGCACGGCGGCCGTGCTCATCGCCGGCGGCCTCGGCCTGGGCCTCGGGTTCGCGATGGTGACCGGCGACGCGGGCGCCATCGACGACTACCTCCTCGCGACGCTCCCGTACCTCGCGCCGACGCTGCTGCTCGGCGGTCTGGCCCGGGCCCTGCACGGGCTGCTGCCCGGCCGCACCTTCCTGGCCTGGATCGCCCTGGCGTTCTGCGCCGTCGTGATGTTCTTCGCCGAGATCCTGCGCTTCCCCGGCTGGCTGCGCGGGCTCTCCCCGTTCGACGAGCTCGCACTCACCCCGTCCGAGCCCCTGGCGTGGACGCCGGTGCTCGTCGTCGCCGCCGTCGCGCTGGCCCTGAGCGTGGCCGGGCAGCTGGGCTTCCGGCGGCGCGACGTGATCACGACCTAGAACATCCGTTCGAAAAGACCTAGGATCGGGTCATGTTCTTCCAGGGCTCGCTCCTCGACGGCGACACCGCGCCGTCGCTCGGTGCCCTGGGCGCCAGGGTCGAACGGCACGAGCTGTCGCGCGGCGCGTGGGTCGACGTCCGGCCAGGCTGGATGACCGGGGCGGACGAGCTATTCCTCCGGCTGCAGTCCGAGGTGCCGTGGCGGGCGGAGCGGCGCGAGATGTACGACAACGTCGTCGACGTGCCCCGCCTGCTGTGCTTCTACGACGAGCAGACCGAGCTGCCCGACCCGGTGCTCGTCGAGGCGCGCGAGGCGCTCTCGGCACACTACGGTCCCGAGCTCGGTGAGCCGTTCCGCACCGCCGGCCTCTGCTACTACCGCGACGGCCGCGACAGCGTCGCGTGGCACGGCGACCGCATCGGCCGGGGGCGGCTGGAGGACACCATGGTCGCGATCCTCTCGCTCGGCGAGCACCGCCGGCTGTCGCTCCGCCCCAGTGGAGGCGGTCCCCAGCGTGGTTTCACGTTGGGGCACGGCGACCTCGTCGTCATGGGCGGCTCCTGCCAGCGCACGTGGGAGCACGCGGTGCTGAAGACCGCCAAGCCGGTGGGCCCGCGCATCAGCGTGCAGTTCCGTCCCGCCGGCGTGCGCTGAGCCCTAGTCTCAGCGCATGACCACCCCCGAGGAGGCGCTGGAGAAGATCCACGCCCGCTTCGGTGCCCATGCCGGGCACCGTGTCCTCCACGCCAAGGGCGTGCACTGCACCGCGACGTTCACCGCGACCCCGGAAGCGGCGTCGATCTGCCGCGCCGCTCACCTCAGTGGCGAGACCGTCGAGGCCAAGGTGCGCTTCTCCAACGGCGGCGGCGACCCGACCGTGCCCGACTACGCGCCCGACGTCCGCGGCCTGGCCGTGAGCTGGGTCCTGCCGGACGGCTCGCGCACCGACCTGCTCGCCCAGACCCTGCCGTACTTCCCGTCGCGCGACGTCGACGGGTTCTTCGCCGCCCTCGCGATCTCCAAGCCCGGACTGGGCGCCGCCCTGCGCCTGCCCAGCTTCGTCGCGAAGTACCCGACGGCCGTCCGCCGCTTCCCCGAGACCAACAAGGCGCTGAACAGCCGGGTCGGGTTCGCGGCCCGCCGCTACTTCCCGTTCCACGCGTTCCGGTTCCTCGATGCCGACGGCGGGTCGCGCTTCGTCCGCTACGCCTGGCTCCCGCTCGTCGACGAGCCCGAGCCGTCGAAGGCCCACGTCAAGGCGCTCGGCCGCGACTACCTGTTCGACGACCTGCGCGACCGCCTCGAGCAGGGTCCGGTGCGGATGCTGCTGGCGGTCCAGCTCGCCGGAGAAGGCGACGACCCGGACGACCCGTCGGCGGCGTGGCCGCACGACCCCGAACGTCGCGTCGAGCTGGGCACCCTGGAGGTCACCGCGATCGACGACGACGCCGACGACGGCATCATCTTCGACCCGATGCGCCTCACCGACGGGATCGAGGCGACCGACGACCTCGTGCTGCGCTACCGCCCCGACGTGTACTCGTTGTCCTACGCCCGCCGGACGCAGGGCTGATCAGTCGTCGACCTCGACGCCCTTCGGACGGTCGGCGCCGATGACCGGGCCGTTCTCGACCTGGTCCGCCGGCACGCCGAACTCCCCGGTGGTCGCGTCGAAGTCGCGGTTGGTGTTGTCCACGATCGCGTTCGTGGGCCGGTTCTCCGGGTCGAGGCGCTCCTCGCGCTCCTTCCGGAGCTGCTCGGCCTCCTCCTCCGTGACGTCCATGTCGTCGGTGGAGAAGCCCTGGTCGACGCGGCTGTCGACGTCGACCTGGATCGGCTCGTGGTCTCGGTGGCTCATCCGAACTCCTCGGGTTGTGGGACACCTCCACCGAAACGCGGCCGGGGCGCCTCCGCAACCGCAACGGGCTGGACGACGTCACCGGTCGGTCACCGCCCGAGGTCTCCCCGAGCGATCCGGCGCGCCCTACCGTGAGCCTCATGACCGAGGCGTGGGACGTGCTGACGTCGGGGCCACCGGATGCGGACCGCACGGTCCTGCTCCTGCCGGGCGGCGCCAACGCCGCGCGGTCCTACGACCTGGTGATGGCCGACCCGGCGCTGGCCGGCGTCCGCCTCGTCGCCACGACGATGCCAGGCATGGCCGGAGCGCCGCTGGGTGACGACCCGTCGATCCAGGGCATGGCTCGCGGCGCGAGCGAGCTGGCGAAGGCGCACGGCTGCGACGTGGTCGTGGGCTTCTCCCACGGCGCGACGGTGGCGCTGGAGATGGCGCTGTCCGGTGCGTTCGACGGGCCGGTCGTGCTGCTGGGCATCAGCCTCACGACGGAGGACGAGGCGGCGTTCTTCCGGTACGTGGTCCGCGCCTCGCAGAAGGTCGGCCGCTGGCCGATGGCGGCGATGCTCGCGCTCCTCCCGCTCATGGCCAGGAGCGCGAAGACGGACCCGCAGCACAAGAAGGAGCTGACCGAGGACCTCAAGCGGAACCGGACCGCCGACACGGTGCGGGCGTGTGCCGCCTACCTCGACTACATCGCCGCGGACCGCGACTACGCCGCCGAGCTCGTCGCCGCCGGGAACCCGGCATGGGTGATGCACGCCGAGAAGGGTGACGGCGACCTGACCGACGCCGAGCGGGCCACGCTCGAGGCCGCGCCCCAGGTGACCGTCGTGACCGTCCCCGGCTCGGTCTTCCTGCTGCCCGACGAGGTCCCGCAGCAGGTCGCCGCGGTCGTCGCCGACGCCCTGGCGGCGGTGTCCTGAGCTACTTGCGCGCCCGGGCCACCTTCGCGCGGTCGGACGCGTTGAGCACGACCTTGCGGATGCGCGCGTTGGTGGGGGTGATCTCGACGCACTCGTCCTCGCGGCAGAACTCCAGGCACTGCTCGAGCGAGAGCTTCTTCGGCGGGATGACCTTCTCGAAGTTGTCGGAGGTGGCGGACCGGATGTTGGTCTGCTTCTTCTCCTTCGTGATGTTGACGTCCATGTCGTCGTCGCGGGAGTTCTCGCCGATGATCATGCCCTCGTAGACCTCGGTGCCGGGCTCGACGAACAGGATGCCGCGCTCCTGCAGGTTGGTCATCGCGTAGGACGTGACGGCGCCGGCGCGGTCGGCGACGAGCGAGCCGGACGGGCGCGTGGAGATCTCGCCGGCCCACGGCTCGTAGCCCTCGAACACGTGGTGCGCGATGCCGGTGCCACGGGTGTCGGTGAGGAACTCGGTGCGGAAGCCGATCAGGCCGCGCGCGGGCACCAGGAACTCCATGCGCACCCAGCCGGTGCCGTGGTTGACCATCTGCTCCATGCGGCCCTTCCGGACGGCCAGCAGCTGGGTGATGGTGCCGAGGTACTCCTCGGGGGCGTCGATCGTGAGGCGCTCGACCGGCTCGTGGAGCCTGCCGTCGATCTCGCGCGTGACGACCTGGGGCTTGCCGACGGTGAGCTCGTAGCCCTCGCGGCGCATCTGCTCGACGAGGATCGCCAGGGCCAGCTCGCCACGACCCTGGACCTCCCAGGCGTCCGGGCGGTCGGTGGGCAGCACGCGGATGGACACGTTGCCCACCAGCTCGGCGTCGAGGCGGTCCTTGACGAGGCGGGCGGTGACCTTCGTGCCCTTCTCGCGGCCGGCCAGCGGCGACGTGTTGATGCCGATGGTCATCGAGATGGCCGGCTCGTCGACGGTGATGAGCGGCAGCGGGTGCGGGTCCTCCGGGTCGGCCAGCGTCTCGCCGATGTTGATGTCCGGGATGCCGGCGATGGCGACGATGTCGCCCGGGCCGGCCTGCTCGCCGGGCTTGCGCTCCAGGGCCTCGGTGACGAGGAGCTCGGTGATCTTCACGCGCTCGATCGAGCCGTCGCGCTTGCACCACGCGACCTGCTGGCCCTTGCGCAGCTCGCCCTCCTTGACGCGCACCAGCGCGAGGCGGCCGAGGAACGGCGAGGAGTCGAGGTTGGTGACGTGCGCCTGCAGCGGGGCGTCCTCGGTGAACTCCGGGGCGGGAACCGTGTCGAGGATCGTGCGGAACAGCGGCACGAGGTCGCCGTTCTCCGGCAGCCCGCCGTCGGCCGGCTGCTCCAGCGACGCGCGGCCCGCCTTCGCCGACGCGTAGACCACCGGGAAGTCGAGGGCGTCCTCGCCGGCCGACTCGTCCAGCAGGTCGAGGAACAGCTCGTACGTCTCGTCGACGACCTCGCTGATGCGGGCGTCCGGCCGGTCGACCTTGTTGACCACCAGGATCACCGGCATGTGGGCGGCGAGCGCCTTGCGCAGCACGAACCGGGTCTGGGGGAGCGGGCCCTCGGACGCGTCGACGAGCAGGACCACGGCGTCGACCATCGACAGGCCGCGCTCGACCTCGCCGCCGAAGTCGGCGTGGCCGGGGGTGTCGATGATGTTGATGGTGACGCCGCCGTCGGGCGAGCCCGGGCCCTCGTACCGCACGGCCGTGTTCTTCGCCAGGATCGTGATGCCCTTCTCGCGCTCGAGGTCGCCGCTGTCCATCGCGCGCTCGGCCAGCTGGTGGTGCTCGTCGAAACGGCCCTGCTGCTGGAGCATCGCGTCGACGAGCGTGGTCTTGCCGTGGTCGACGTGGGCGACGATCGCGACGTTGCGCAGGTCGGAACGCGTGGAGGTGGGGCTGGGCATGCGAAAACTGTCCTAGGAAGAGGGAATGCTCCGAGACGTCGGAGCCTTGCCATTCTACGAGGGCGTCGTCCCGGGGACCCAATCCGGCGGCCGGGTGTGACTTCCGTCTCATTCTTGCATATGCACAACAACTGCGTTTGTGCGAAGGTTGCATTTGCGTTAGCATTTTCCGGTGACCACAGCAACCACCCCCCAGTCGCTCTACGCGGACCTCGAAGAGTTCATCCAACGGATCTTCGCGTTCTGCCAGACCGACGCCATGGACGCCTTGGTCGACCTCGACGTGTCGTTCTCGCAGGCCCGCACGCTGTTCGTGCTCTCGCACATGGGGCAGCCGATGCCCATCAACGAGATCGCGTCCCGCCTGGGCCTGTCGGTCGCGGCCGCCGGCCGCAACGTCGATCAGCTCGTGCGGCTCGGCGTGGTCGAGCGCACCGAGAGCGCCGACGACCGTCGGGTCAAGCTCGTCGCCCTGAGCAAGCGGGGCTTCGAGATCGTCGACCAGCAGTTCGAGCAGAAGCGCAAGGCGTTACGCGTCTTCGCCGACCGGCTCAGCCCCGAAGAAGCGGAGAACCTCACCAAGGCGCTCCGCCCGATCCTCGCAGGCGAATCCCTGCGAACGAGCACGAAGGCACCACATGACCACAGTTGACACCACCCCCGACGACGACCGCATCACACCGGAGATCCTCAAGGTCGCCGGCGTCGTCGTCCTGGGTGCCATCATGTCGATCCTCGACGTCACGGTCGTCAACGTCGCTCTGCCGACGTTCCAGACCGAGCTGTCCAGCAACGGCGAGCCGATCGCGTACTCCACCGTGGCCTGGACGGCCACGGCCTACATGCTGGCGCTCGCCGCCGTCATCCCGTTGACGGGATGGGCGGCCGACCGCTTCGGCACCAAGCGCCTGTACATGATCGCGGTGGCGCTGTTCACCGCCGGATCCGTGCTGTGCGCCACGGCCTGGAACATCGAGGCCCTGATCGGCTTCCGCGTCCTGCAGGGACTCGGCGGCGGCATGCTGATGCCGCTGGGCATGACGATCATGACCCGTGCCGCCGGCCCGCACCGCATGGGCCGCCTCATGGCGATCCTCGGCATCCCGATGCTGCTCGGCCCGATCATGGGCCCGATCCTCGGTGGTGTCCTGATCGACGCCGCGTCGTGGCACTGGGTGTTCCTGATCAACCTGCCGATCGGCATCTTCGCGTTCGTCTACGCGCTGCGCGTGCTGCCCTCGGACTCACCGGAGCCGAGCGAGCGTCTCGACGTCCGCGGCATGCTCCTCATGTCGCCCGGCCTGGCGCTGCTGCTCTACGGCATCTCGTCCATCCCGGGTGAGGGCACGGTCACGGCCGCCAAGGTCCTGATCCCGGCCGCCATCGGCGTCCTGCTCATCGCGAGCTTCGTGTTCCACTCGTTCCGGCCCCAGCACCCGCTGCTCGACCTGCGGCTGCTGACCAACCGGAACCTGGCGGTGTCGATCGTCGTGATGTTCCTGTTCGCCGGTGCGTTCTTCGGCGCGCTGCTGCTGGTGCCCACGTACTTCCAGCAGGTGCGCGGCGAGTCGGTGAAGATGGCCGGCCTGCTGGTGGCCCCGCAGGGCATCGGCGCGATGCTGACGATGCCGATCGCCGGCACGCTCGTCGACCGGATGCCGGTCGGACGGATCGTCCCGTTCGGCTTCCTCGGCATCCTGATCGGCATGGGCGGACTCGTCATGAGCACCGACCCGAGCACGCCATACTGGCACATCATGGGCTGGCTGTTCGTCATGGGGCTCGGCATGGGCGCCACGATGATGCCGACCTTCACGTCAGCGCTGAAGACGCTGAAGGAGGCCGACGTCGCCCGCGGGTCCACGTTGCTCAACGTGTTCCAGCAGGTGGCCAGCGCCACGGGCATCGCGGTCATCTCCGTCGTCCTGACGAACCACATCAAGGACGGCGCGATCGTGCCCGGCTCGGACAAGGTGCCGGGTCTCGACGGCGGCGTCACGGCCGCACAGCTGGCCTCCAGCTCGCACAGCGGGCAGGGCGCCGAGCTGGTCGAGAAGCTCAAGGTCCCGGCGAGCCTGCTCAACGAGGGCTTCGACAACCTGGCGAACGCCTTCCAGGCGTCCTACTGGGTCGCCATCGCCGTGCTCGTCGTGACGCTGATCCCGGTCGCGATGATGCCGCGCAAGCAGGAGGCTGCTCACCTGCTCGACGACGAGGACGTTCCTCCGGTCGTCGTGCACTGACTCACCCGCTGAGAGTGACGTTTTCGCCCAGTTTTCACAAAATTCCGGGCGAAAATGTCACTCTCAGCGCGTTCGGTGGACTTTGTGGTTCGCGGCCTGGGCGATCGGTCGGACGATCATCTGGTCGATGTTGACGTGGGCCGGGCGGGTGACGACCCAGAGGACGGCGTCGGCGATGTCGTCGGCCACGAGCGGTTGGTCGACGCCGGCGTAGACGGCGTCCGCCTTCTCCTGGTCGCCGCCGAACCGGTTGAGCGAGAACTCCTCGGTGTGCACCATGCCCGGTGAGATCTCCGAGACTCGGACGGGCAGGCCGTTGAGCTCGAGGCGGAGCGTCTGGGTGACGGCGACCACCGCGTGCTTCGCCGCCACGTACCCGCCGCCGCCCTCGTACGCCGCGTGGCCCGCCGTGGACGCGATGTTCACCAGGGTGCCGCCGCCGCTCGCGACGAGCGCCGGGGTGAGGGCCTTCGTGACGAGGAGCGTGCCGATGACGTTCACCTCGTACATCGAGCGCCAGACGTCGGCGTCGGCCTCGGTGACCTTCTCCATCCCGTACGCGCCGCCTGCGTTGTTCACGAGCACGTCGAGCCGGTCGCCGACGGTCTCGGCGAGGGCGTCCACCTGGGCCTCGTCGGTGACGTCACACGGGACGGCGGTGCCGTTGATCTCCTCGGCGAGCGCTGCGATCCGGTCCGTGCGCCGGGCCGCGCAGAACACGTGGAACCCGGCGCCGGCGAGGGCTCGGGCGGTGGCGGCCCCGATGCCACTGCTGGCTCCGGTCACGACGGCCGTGCGTGACTGCGTCACTTCTTCCTCCTTCGGCGGATGGCGTACCCGATGCCGGCTGCGGCGATGCCGGCGGCGATGAGGCCCGGCCGGGCGTGCAGGCGCTGGTACTCCTGGTCGATCGCCGGCCACACCTGCTCGTTGATGACGCGCGAGGCGTCCTCCGGCGTCGCCGTGAGCTCGTCGACCGGCACGGGCTCGCCGAACGCGACCTGCACGCGACGCGGCAGCGGGAGGCGGCGCTTCTCGGTGCCGGTGATGACGGTCGGGATGAGTGGGGCGCCGGTCTCGATGGCCAAGCGGGCCGCACCGCGCCGAGGCGTGCCGAGCGCGTTCGGGTCGGGAACCCGCGTGCCCTCCGGGAACAGGGCGAGGATGTCGCCGCGCCGCAGGACGGCCCGGGCGGTCTCGATGGCCTCGGCGTCGGACTCGCCGCGCTTGACCGGGAACCCGCCGAGCGCGAGCAGCAGGCGGCCCTTGCGGCCCTGGAAGAGCTCGGCCTTCCCCATGAAGTGCACGCGGCGGCGCAGGCACACGGCGACGAAGAACGCGTCCCAGAAGCTCTTGTGGTTGGGCACGATCACCGCCGCGCCCTTGCGCGGGACGTTCTCGGTGCCGCTGACCCGCATCGCGAACACCAGCCGGAAGATCGGGACCAGCAGGAACATCGTCAGGTAGTACAGCGGCTTGCTGGCGCCACGCCGGGCGATCTCGTGCGACTCCTCGTGGCTGCGGGCCATGCCGCTGACCCTACCCATGCGGTCTTGTCGAAGGCTGGGACCATGGAGGCGTGAGGCCTCTCAACCGCGTCGCCATGCTGTCGGCGCACACGTCGCCGCTGGAGCAGCCCGGCACCGGCGACGCGGGAGGCATGAACGTCTACGTCCTGGAGCTGTCCCGGCAGCTCGCCGCCCGCGGCATCGAGGTCGAGATCTTCACCCGCGCGACGTCGCGGCACCAGCCGCCCCAGCACGAGGTCGAGCCCGGCATCGTCGTGCACCACGTCGCCGCCGGCCCGTTCGAGGGACTGCAGAAGAACGACCTGCCGTCGCAGCTGTGCGGCTTCGTGCGCGACGTGCTCCGCGTCGAGGTGGAGAGCGCGCCCGGCCACTTCGACCTGGTGCACAGCCACTACTGGTTGTCCGGCCAGATCGGCACCGTCACCCGCGAGCGCTGGAACGTCCCGCTGGTGCACACCATGCACACGATGGCCAAGGTGAAGAACGCCCTGCTGGCCGAGGGCGACGTGGCCGAGCCCGTCGGCCGGATCGCCGGCGAGGAGGAGATCGTGCGTCTCGCCGACCGCCTCATCGCCAACACCGACGAGGAACGGCGCGAGCTGGTCGAGCTGTACGGCGCCGACCCGTCGCGCGTCGCGGTCGTCCATCCCGGCGTCGACCAGACCGTCTTCCGCAGCGGCCGTCAGGCCGAGGCCCGCGCCAGCCTCGGCGTGCCCGACGACGCGGCGCTCGTGCTGTTCGCGGGTCGCATCCAGCCGCTCAAGGCCCCGGACGTCGTGCTGCGCGCGGCCGCCCACCTGCTGCACACCGACCCGGACCTGCGCGGCCGGCTCCGTGTGGGCATCGTCGGCGGCGCGTCCGGCACCGGCCTGGAGCACCCCACGGCCCTCAGCGACCTCAGCTCCGAGCTCGGGCTCGACGACGTCGTCACGTTCGTCCCCACCGTCACCCAGTCGCAGCTGTCCGACTGGTACGCCGCGGCGTCCGCCGTGTGCGTGCCCTCGTACAACGAGTCCTTCGGCCTGGTCGCCATCGAGGCGCAGGCCTGCGGCACCCCGGTCGTCGCCGCGCGCGTCGGCGGGCTGGCCACCGCGGTGTCCGACGGCGTCAGCGGCGTGCTCGTCGACGGCCACGACCCGGCCGACTACGCCCATGCGCTGCGCCCGCTGCTCGTCGACCCTGAGCTGCGCGAGGCGATGAGCGTCAAGGCCGTCAAGCACGCGGAGCTGTTCAGCTGGGACGTCACCGCCGACCGGACGATCGCCGTCTACGAGCAGGCCTTCCGATCGTTCGAGGCGCATCAGTGAGCGACGCCCGCGACACCATCCTGGCGGTCCTGGAGGACTCCGAGCTGGAGTACGTCGAGCACCGCCCGGGTGTCTTCGAGATCGAGCTGCCGGGGGAGCGCAAGCTCAAGACCACCTGCCGGCTCGAGGTCGGCCAGCACGCCCTGGGCGTGCACGCGTTCGTCGCTCGCCGGCCCGACGAGAACCACGAGGCCGTCTACCGCTGGATGCTGGAGCGGAACCTCAAGATGTTCGGCGTCGCCTTCGCCGTCGACGCGGTCGGCGACATCTACCTCGACGGCCGGCTGCCGCTGCACGCGGTCACCCCGGAGGAGGTCGACCGCCTCCTCGGTGCGGTGCTCAGCTACGCCGACGACTCCTTCAACTCGATCCTCGAGCTGGGCTTCGCGACGTCCATCCGCAAGGAGTGGGCGTGGCGGGAGTCGCGTGGTGAGTCCACGCGCAACCTCGAGGCGTTCAAGCACCTGAAGCCGTGAGAGCGCAGGTCTTCGCCGACGTCACGGATCCGTGGGCGTACATCGGCGTCACCCGGTTCGAGCGCGCTGCGGCGACGTTCACGATCGTCACGGGCGAGCCGGTCGAGATGGTGCTGCGGGCCCGGCTCGCGTCCGCTGAGCTGACCGAGGGCGAGCAGGACCTCGCGTCCGCCGCCGCGCGCATCACCGGCATCGACCTCAACTTCGCCGAGCGGGTGCCGGCCGACTCGTTCGACGCCTGGCGCGTGCTCACCTGGGCCGACGAGGCCGGGCCTGGCGTGCAGCGCGACCTCGCGCACCAGCTGTGGCGGGCGCACTTCCTGGAGGGGGCCGACGTCGCCGACCCGCTGGTGCTGTCCTCGCGCGCCGCGCTCGTCGGGCTCGACCTGGAGACCGCCGACGCCCTGCTGGCCAGCGACGAGTACGCCGACGCCGTGCGTCAGCAGGACGAGACCGCGGCGTCGCTCGGCGTGACGCTGCTGCCCTACGTCGTGATCGACACGCAGTGGACGCTCGCCGGCGTCCAGTCGCAGAACGACTACGTCCAGGCCCTCCAGCAGATCCGCACCGAGCAGGCTGGCTAGGCTCCTGCGCATGACCAGCACCCTCGTCCTGCTGCGCCACGGGCACAGCGAGTGGAACGCCAAGAACCTGTTCACCGGCTGGGTCGACGTCGACCTGAACGAGCAGGGCGTCACCGAGGCCGAGCGCGGCGCCGACCTGCTGCGCGACGCCGGGATAGCGCCGGACGTGCTGCACACGTCGCTGCTGCGCCGCGCCATCCGCACCGCGCAGATCGTGCTCGACGGCATCGACCGGCACTGGATCCCGGTGCAGCGGTCGTGGCGCCTCAACGAGCGCCACTACGGCGCGCTCCAGGGCAAGGACAAGAAGGCCACGCTGGAGGAGTTCGGCGAGGAGCAGTTCATGGAGTGGCGTCGGTCGTACAGCGTCCCGCCGCCGCCGCTGCCGGACGACAGCGAGTTCAGCCAGGCCGGCGACCCGCGCTACGCCGGGCTGCCCGACGAGCTGATGCCGCGCACCGAGTGCCTCGCCGACGTCCTCGACCGGATGTTGCCGTACTGGTACGACGCGATCGTCCCGGACCTGCTGTCCGGCAGGACGGTGCTCGTCACGGCCCACGGCAACTCGCTGCGCGCCCTGGTCAAGCACCTCGACGGCATCGGCGAGGAGGAGATCGTCGGCCTGAACATCCCGACCGGCATCCCGCTGGTCTACGAGCTCGACGACGACCTCCGTCCCGTCGAGAAGGGCGGCCGCTACCTCGATCCCGAGGCGGCCGCGGACGCGATCGCCGCGGTGGCGAACCAGGGGCGTTGACGTGGCGCCCGGTGTGCTGCTGGTGCACGGGGCCTGGCACGGCGCGTGGTGCTGGAACGACGGGTTCGCCCAGCGCCTCGAGGACCGCGGCATCCCCGCGAAGGCCATCGACCTGCGCGGGCACGGTGAGCAGAACGACGGCCGCCGGCTGAACCGCCACCGGATGCGCCACTACGCCGACGACGTCGTGACCGCGCTGCGTGAGACGGACGGGCCGACCGTCCTCGTCGGCCACTCGATGGGCGGCGGTGTCGTGCAGCAGGTCCTGGCGCGTCGGGACCGTCCGGCCCTGGGCGGCGCGGCGCTCCTCGCGTCGATGCCTCCGGCCGGTGTCTGGCGGATCACGCTGAAGATCGCCCGGCAGCACCCGCTGCGCTTCCTCGCGGCCAACGCCACGCTGGACCTCGGCCGCCTCGCCACGACGCCGGACCGGGCTCGCGAGCTGTTCCTGTCCGCTGACGCCCCCGACGCCCTCGCCGAGTCCACCGCAAGCCGCGTGCACTCGGAGTCGTACCTCGCGTTCCTCGACATGCTGCTGCTCGACCGTCCGCGTCCTCGTCCCATCGACGAGCCCGTGCTCATCGTGGGCGCCGAGCGCGACGAGATCTTCACGCCGAAGGAGGTCGCCGCCACCGCCCGCGCCTGGGGCACTGAGCCGGTCATGGTCGACACCGCCCACGACGTCATGCTCGACGCCGGCTGGGAGCGCGTCGCCGACCTCCTCGCCGACTGGGTCCTCGCCCTCGCGTCCGTCGACCGCGAAATGTGACGCCCAAGGCGTCATACGACCCGGATGACGCCCTGGGCGTCACAAACCGCGAAGACCCGGGTCACGCGTCAAGCTTGTAGCCGAGGCCGCGGACGGTGGTGAGGACCACCGGGTTCGCGGGGTCGGGCTCGATCTTGGCGCGCAGGCGCTTGACGTGGACGTCGAGCGTCTTGGTGTCCCCGACGTAGTCGGCACCCCACACCCGGTCGATGAGCTGGCCGCGGGTGAGCACGCGGCCGGGGTTGCGGAGGAAGAGCTCGAGCAGCTCGAACTCCTTCAGCGGCAGGCGGACGGTCTCGCCGTCGACGCTGACCAGGTGGCGGTCGACGTCCATGCGGATGCGGCCCGCCTCGAGCGCCGCGTCGTCGTCGGCGTCGACCGGGACGCCGCGCCGGAGCACGGCTCGGATGCGGGCCACGAGCTCGCGCGGCGAGTACGGCTTGGTGACGTAGTCGTCGGCGCCGAGCTCCAGCCCGACCACCTTGTCGACCTCGGAGTCCTTCGCGCTGACCATGATGATCGGGACCGACGACGTCTGCCGAATCTGCCGGCAGACCTCCGTGCCGGGCAGCCCGGGCAGCATCAGGTCGAGCAGCACGATGTCGGCGCCGCCCCGCTCGAACTCGGTGAGCGCGTCGGGGCCGGTCTCGGCGATCGCGACGTCGAAGCCCTCCTTGCGCAGCACGTACGACAGCGCCTCGCTGTAGCTCGTCTCGTCCTCGACGACCAGCACCTTCGTCACGACGTCTCCTCGTCCAGGTCATGGGTCCACGACGGCAGCACCAGCGTGAACGTCGAGCCCTCGCCGGGCTCGCTCCACACCTCGACGCTGCCGCCGCTGCTCGCGGCCACGTGCTTCACGATCGAGAGCCCGAGCCCGGTGCCGCCGGTGCTCCGGGCCCGTGCCGGGTCCACGCGGTAGAAGCGCTCGAAGATCCGGTCGAGGTCCTCGCCCGGGATGCCGATGCCGTGGTCGGCCACGGTGATGTGCACGTCGTCGCCCTCGAGCGACGCGGTCACCGCGACCCGCGACGACTCCGGGCTGTACGTCACCGCGTTCTCGACCAGGTTGCTCACCGCCGCGTGCAGCTGGGCGCGGTCGCCGTGCACGAGCAGCTCCGGCTGCACCGACGTCGCCACCTCGATGTGCTTGCGCTCCGCCTCGGTGGCCGAGTGCTCGCACGCCTCGGCGACGAGCTCGTCGACCTTCACCACGCCGGCCTCCTCGCTGGCGGTGTCGTTCTGCAGGCGCGAGAGGTCGATGATCTGCTGCACGAGCCGGGTCAGCCGCTCGCTCTCGGTCTGCATCCGCCCGGAGAACCGCACGACGGCCTCCGGGTCGTCCTTGGCCTCGGCCACCGCCTCGGCGAGCAGGTTGAGCGCGCCGATCGGGGTCTTCAGCTCGTGGCTCACGTTCGCGACGAAGTCGCGCCGGATCGCCTCGACGCGGTGTGCCTGCGTGCGGTCCTCGGCGAGCACCACCACGAGCCGCGACGTCAGCGGTGCGACCCGCGCGTGCACGTGGGCGACGCTGCCGCGCCGCGGCTGCAGGCTCACCTCCGCCTCGCGGACCTGGCCGTCGCGGCGCACCTGGCGCACGAGGTCCATCAGCTCGTCGGGCACCAGCCGGTCGTCCCTCACGATGCCCATCGCCACGGCCGGGGCGGACGCCTGCAGCACGGTGTCGGACGGGTCGACGATCACGGCCGACGACGACAGCACGGAGAGCACGGCCTCGGCGCCGGCCGGGACAGCCGGCGCGGGCTCGACGGTGGCACCCTGGCGCGTCTCGCTGAAGCGCCACAGGAACGTGACCAGCGCGCCGACGGCGGCGCCGATCACGCCCGCGATCAGGAGCCCCGCGCTGGTGTCCACAGCATCGATCGTAGGGCGCGGAACCCGCCGACCACGCATCCCAGGAGCGGTTGACGTGCGCCTTTCCGCCACCGTTCACGCGGCGTTCACCGGAGGTCGTCGTGCGTTCACCGGGCGTCCCTACGGTCGGTCCCATGCGTGACTCGTACTACGACCAGCTCGACACGATCGTCGACGACCTCGTCGCCCTCGCCGGCACCGTGCGCGGGGCGGTCGCGGAGTCGACCACCGCCCTCCTCGACGCCGACGCCCGGCTGGCCGAGGCGGTCATCGCCGGCGACGCCGCGATCGACGAGGTCACCGACGGCATCGAGGAGCGGGCCCTCCTGCTCCTCGCCACCCAGCAGCCGGTGGCCGGCGACCTGCGCCAGCTCGTGGCCACGCTGCGCATGGTCGGCGACCTGGAGCGCATGGGCGACCTCTCGGCGCACGTGGCGAAGATCGCGCGCATGCGCGTGCCCGACCCCGCCGTCCCGTCGCCGCTGCACCCGACGATCCGCTCGATGGCCATGGTCGCCGACTCGATGATCGACGCGGCCGCCCGCATCGTCGCGAACCGCGACGTCGTGGCGGCGGCCCGCCTGGAGGACGAGGACGACGAGATGGACCGGCTCCGCAAGGACCTGTTCCGCACGATCCTCAGCGACCGCTGGGAGCACGGCGTCGAGCCGGCGATCGACCTGGCCCTGCTCGGGCGCTACTACGAGCGCATCGGCGACCACGCCGTGTCGATGGCCCGCCGCGTCGTCTACCTGGTGACCGGCGAGCTCGCCTGACTCAGGAGTCGGCGTCCTCGGAGTCTTCCGAGTCCTCGGTGGCCGGCGGCTTCTGGGCGACGTTCGCGTACATGTCGGTGCGGGCCACGACCGGAGCCTCGATCCGGACGTCGCCGGCGCCGTCGAAGGACAGGGTCAGCTCGACGTAGCCGCCGGCCTTCACGTCCTTGCTCCGCAGCACGACGGTGGCCTCGGTGCCGGTGTTGAAGGTGCCGTTCGCCGGGACGGTGGCGGTCGCCGACTCCACCGGGACGGTGGTGCCCTTCAGCGTGGTGGCCTTGGCCGATCCGAGCTTCTGGTCCTGGTCGGTCTTGTTGACGATGACCGTCGAGACCGTGGCCGTGCCGTCGCCGTTGTCGACCGCCAGGGCGTTGAACAGCTGCACCTGACCGGTGCGCAGATTGGCCCCGACGGCGGCCTGGTACTGCTGGTTGGTCTGCACCTCGTTACCGGCGCCGCAGCCCGACAGGGCGACGGTCGCGACGACGAGGACGGCGGGGGCTGCGAGGCGGCGAGCAAGGCGAGAAGTCACGGCCGCGATGTTATCGGAGCCCTCTCGTGACAGGCCCCGGAGACCCGCTCCTACACCATCGGTGCGGCCGATCTGCCGAAATCCGAGTCGGCGACGCGTGTTATCCTGGTCACCTAGGAAAGGTGCTCACCACATGACTTTTACGGTCGGCGAAACCGTTGTCTACCCCAATCACGGCGCAGCAGTCATCGAGGACATCGAGACCAGGCAGATCAAAGGTGAGGACCGCGACTACCTCGTCCTGCGCATCATCGCCCAGAACGATCTGGTCGTCCGTGTGCCTGCGTGCAACGTCGATCTCGTAGGGGTTCGTGACGTCGTCGACGAAGAGGGTCTGGAGCGGGTGTTCACCGTCCTGCGGGCCGAGCACGTCGAGGAGCCGACCAACTGGTCGCGCCGCTACAAGGCCAACCTCGAGAAGCTGCACTCCGGCGACGTCCTGAAGGTCGCCGAGGTCGTGCGCGACCTGTGGCGTCGCGATCACGAGCGTGGTCTGTCCGCCGGTGAGAAGCGCATGCTCGCCAAGGCTCGCCAGATCCTCGTCTCCGAGCTCGCGCTCGCCGAGAAGACCAACGAGGACAAGGCCGAGATCCGCCTCGACGAGGTCCTCGCCTCCTGATCAGCTCGCGCTGATCGACGCCGTCGCGATGGCGGCGATCCCCTCGCCGCGCCCGGTGAGGCCCAGGCCGTCCGTCGTGGTGGCCGAGACGCTGACGGGCGCCCCGACGGCGTCGCTCAGCACCTGCTGGGCCTCGTCGCGCCGGGACGATAGGCGCGGGCGGTTGCCGATCGCCTGCACGGCGACGTTGCCGATCTCGTAGCCGGCCTCGCGGACGAGCCGGGCGGTCTCGGTCAGGAACGCGACGCCGGACGCCGACGCCCACGCGGGGTCGGCGGTGCCGAAGCGTGAGCCGATGTCGCCGAGGCCGGCGGCGCTCAGCAGCGCGTCGACCATCGCGTGCGCGACGCAGTCGCCGTCGGAGTGACCGGCCAGACCGACGTCCTCGTCGGGCCACTCGAGACCGGCGAGCCAGAGGGTCCGGCCAGGTTCGAGCCGATGCACGTCCGTGCCGATGCCCACGCGAGATGTCACAGGTTCATCATGCCGCACTGCTCGGTGGACTCAGGGTGCGGAGACCAGAATGGAGCGGTGAGGACACGCGCCCTGTTCGGGGCCCTGGCTGCCGCGGCGGCGATCGCCGCGAGCCAGCTCGCGGCCGCGCTGCTGAACCTGCGGGAGAGCCCGGTGCTCGCCCTGGCGCAGACGGTCATCAAGCTGACGCCGGGCTCGACGGCGGAGTCCGTCATCTCGGTCGTGGGCAAGAACGACAAGCCGCTGGCCGTGATCTCGGTGCTCGCCGGCATGGTGCTGCTCGGGGCAGTGCTCGGGCGCTGGTGGCTCCAGCGACGCCCGCTCGCGCTCGCGGGAGCGGTGGTCGCGACCGGGCTCGTGGTCGCGGCGGTCCTGTCGCGGCCGTACGGCTCCACCGGCGGCGTCGTGGCGTCGCTCCTCGGCGGCGCGACGCTGGTCGCCGTGCTCCACCTGCTGGTCCGCGAGGAGCCGGAGGCCGAGGCCTCGGCAGGGGTCTCGCGTCGCACGGTGCTGCGGATGGCGGGTGCCGTCGCGGTCGGCACCGCCCTGGCCGGCACCGGCGGGGAGGTCCTTGCCGCACGGCACCGCCGGCGTCGCGCGCTGGAGAAGGTGCGGGCGGCGCTCAAGCTGCCGACGCGACGTGTCGCCGCACCGGCCGGCACCGACCTCCGCCTCCAAGGTCAGCCGCCGTGGCTGACGCCGAATCGCGACTTCTACCGCATCGACACCGCCCTCACGCCGCCGCTGATCGAGCCGGAGGACTGGTCGCTGCGCATCCACGGCATGGTCGAGCGCGAGCTGACCATCACCTACCAGGACCTGCTCGACCGCGGCCTGAAGGACGCCTGGATCACGCTGTGCTGCGTCTCCAACCAGGTGGGCGGAGACCTGATCTCGACGACGCTGTTCAGCGGCGTCCCGATGAAGACGCTCCTCGACGAGGTGGGCGTGAAGCCCGGCGCTGACGCCCTGCTGTCGACGTCGGACGACGGCTGGACCTGCGGCACCCCGCTCTCGGCGCTCACCGACGGCCGGGACGCTCTGCTCGCCGTCGCGATGAACGGCGAGGCGCTGCCGGTCGAGCACGGCTTCCCGGTGCGCCAGGTCGTGCCGGGCCTGTACGGCTACGTCTCGGCCACCAAGTGGGTCCGCGAGTGGGAGGTCACCCGGTTCGCCGACTTCGAGGCGTACTGGACCCAGCGCGGCTGGGGCGCGAAGGGGCCGGTCAAGACGCAGTCGCGCATCGACCTGCCGCTGCGCGACGTCGCCGCCGGCACCGTCCCGATCGCGGGCGTGGCCTGGGCGCAGCACACCGGCATCGCGAAGGTCGAGGTCCGCGTCGACGACGGGGAGTGGGAGCAGGCCGACCTGGCGGCCGTGCCGAACGACGACACCTGGGTGCAGTGGAAGCTCGAGTGGGACGCCCTGCCCGGCGACCACGTCATCGAGGTGCGGGCCACGGACAAGTCCGGCTACACCCAGACCGCCGAGCGCTCAGACGTGCTGCCGGACGGCGCCACCGGCCACGACCGCGTCGCGGTCTCCGTCAGCTGACGGTCACCAGCGGGACGTGTCCGGCGGCAGGGCCTTGGACGTCGGACGCATCACGTAGACGATGCCGCCGCTGCCG
Source organism: Aeromicrobium terrae (assembly GCF_008039565.1). Lineage (GTDB taxonomy): Bacteria > Actinomycetota > Actinomycetes > Propionibacteriales > Nocardioidaceae > Aeromicrobium > Aeromicrobium terrae. The sequence continues at coordinate 479,057 of NZ_VDUX01000002.1, read as the reverse complement.
CCGAGCCACGCCCGCTCGAACTGGCCGCGGGAGTACTCGCGGCGCACCGCCGTCGTGCTCTTCCCGGCGGGGTCGTTCACCACGACCCGCCCGCTCGACGTGAACCCGACGATCACCAGCAGGTGCCCGGGCGTCGACGAGATCGGCGCCCCGTCGAGCTCGCCCTTCCTGAACGCGATCGACGCGACCACCGGGATGCCGGCCTTGATGAACGCCTCGGCGTCGCGCAGGTCGTAGAAGCGGGTGACGAAGGCGTCGAGCCCGTAGCGCCCGGCGTACGCGGTGTTGAACGGCCAGTTGCCGGTGCCGTCGTAGCGGTGGTCGAACGTGTAGCGGGCCGCGTGGTCGACCCACGAGGCCGAGTAGGGCGACCAGGCGTAGTCGGCGCTCTTCGGCCCGCTGCCGAAGTACCGCAGCACCATCGACGTCGACGTGGGGGAGCACCAGGCCTCGCCGCCCCCGCCCCACTGCGGGTACTCGCCGCGGTGGGTCATCTGGGAGTACCGCGGGACGCCCAGCACGCGCGTCGCGGTCATCGTGGTCGGACTGGTGCTGCGCGTGCGGGTCGCGTACGCCGACGCGATGCCGCTGAGCGAGTGCACGACCGGCGTCGAGGTGGAGCCGACGGGCCGGAGCAGGAGGACGCGCATCTGCCACGCGTCGAGCGTGCCGGACCGCGCCTTCACGGTGTCGACGTCCACGGACGTGAGGTCGTCGGTCTGCGACGACGAGGAGGTCCGGTGCACCCCCGCGGTGCCGTAGCCCCAGTTGGCGACGGTGTCCCAGCTGCCCGTGGTGGAGCCCTTCTTGGCCCGGATCTGCACGCGGATCCACGTGCCGCTCGGGGCGTCGACGTTCCACGACGGCACGAGGCGGGTCAGGTCGAAGCCGGGGTCGACCCACGGCGAGTCCCAGTAGCCGTACTCGAACGTGCGGCGGGTCTTCGAGCCGTACGGGTCGACGTAGGTGGTGGTCTTCGGGTTCGCCCCGACGCGCATCGACCCGTCGGCGACGACCAGTCGGGACGCGTATCCGGTCGAGAGCTCGGCCGTGCTGCTCCAGCGCATGACGCGGGCCGTGCTGCCGGCGGCGTCGGCAGGCGACGCCAGGAGCGACGCGACGCACGCCGCGGCGGCGGAGAGCAGGAACAGGCGGGACCTCATCGGGTCATGGTAAGTGACGGATGAGTCAGACGGGGCTGATGTGACCGGCCGCCGCCGCGGTCGGGACCTGCAGTTTCAGCCGATAGGGTTGGCGCGTGCCGATCCGCCTCCACGACTCCGCGACGCGTGAGCTGCGCGACCTCGACCCGGTGGTCCGCGGGCACGTCGGCATCTACCACTGCGGCCTGACCGTGCAGGGGCCGCCGCACATCGGCCACATCCGCAAGGAGGTGGTCTTCGACGTGCTGCGCCGCTGGCTGCTGCGGTCCGGCTACGACGTCACGATCATCGCCAACGTCACCGACATCGACGACAAGGTGCTCGCCAAGGGCGAGGAGCAGGGCCGCCCCTGGTACGCGGTCGCCTACGAGAACGAGCGCGCGCTGCACGCGGCGTACGAGGTCCTCGGCTGCCTGCCGCCCACCTACGAGCCCCGCGCCACCGGCCACGTGCCGGAGATGATCGAGATGATCGGCGAGCTGATCGAGCGCGGGCACGCGTACCCGGCCGACGACGGCTCGGGCGACGTCTACTTCGACGTCCGGTCCTGGCCCGCCTACGGCGAGCTGTCCAACCAGCGGATCGACGACATGCAGCCGGCCGAGGACGCCCCGCCCGAGGGCAAGCGCGACCCGCGTGACTTCGCCCTCTGGAAGGGCCACAAGGCCGGTGAGCCGGAGTCGGCGTCCTGGCCCACGCCGTGGGGGCGCGGCCGGCCCGGCTGGCACCTGGAGTGCTCGGCGATGGCGGCCAAGTACCTCGGCCACGAGTTCGACATCCACGGCGGCGGACTCGACCTCCGCTTCCCGCACCACGAGAACGAGCTGGCCCAGTCCCGCGCGGCCGGCCAGCAGTTCGCGCGCATCTGGATGCACAACGCGATGCTCAACCTCGGCGGCTCGAAGATGGCCAAGTCCGTCGGCAACACGCTGATGGTCAGCGAGGTCGTGAAGCGGGTGCGCCCGATCGCGCTGCGCTACTACCTCGCCGCGTCGCACTACCGCTCGATCGTCGAGTTCAGCGAGGAGGCGCTCGCCGAGGCCGCCACCGCGTTCGACCGGATCGAGGGCTACGTGACCCGGGCCACCGAGGTGACCGGAGGGGTGGAACCTGGCGACGTGACTCCGGGCTTCGCAGCCGCCATGGACGACGACCTGTCGACGCCGGCCGCGCTCGCGGAGTTGCAGGCCGTCATCGGCGAGGGCAACAAGCTGCTCGCGGACGCCGACGGCGAGGCCCTGCGCGGCAACCTCGCCTCCGTGCGGGCGATGCTCGACGTGCTCGGGCTCGACCCGCTCGCGGCGCCCTGGACCGGGTCGTCCGGGAGCGGTGGCGACGCCGCGCTCGCGTCGCTCGTCGAGGCGCTCATCGAACAGCGGGCGCAGGCTCGTGCCGACAAGGACTTCGCGACTGCCGACCGGGTGCGCGACCAGCTCGCGGCCGCCGGCGTCGAGGTCGAGGACACGGCGCAGGGCGCCCGATGGCAGGTGAAGGGCTGATGGCCGGCAACAGCAAGCGCAAGGGCGCGATCAAGAAGACCGGCAAGGGCAACCCCACCGCCGGGTCTGGCGGCCGCCGCCGCAAGGGCCTGGAGGGCAAGGGCGCCACGCCGCGCGCCGAGGAGCGCCCCAACCACAAGGCCTACAAGAAGGCGCAGGCCGCCGAGCGTCGCGACGCCGCGCGCCCGCGCCGGAAGTCCACCGACGGTGGCCCGGAGTGGGTGGCCGGCCGCAACTCGGTGATCGAGCTGCTGCGCGCGAACGTCCCGGTGGCCGCGCTGCACGTGGCCGACGGCATCGAGCGCGACGACCGCATCCGGGAGATCTTCCGCCTGGCCGCCGAGCAGCACGTCTCGCTGATGGAGGTCGGCCGGCCCGAGCTCGACAAGCTGACCGGCGGTGCCGTGCACCAGGGCATCGCGGCCAAGCTGCACGCCTACGACTACGCGCACCCGGACGACCTGCTCGCCGTCGCCGCCGAGCGCGGTGAGCCGCCTCTGGTCGTGATGCTCGACGGCGTCACCGACCCCCGGAACCTCGGCGCGGTGGTGCGGTCGGCGTCGGGCTTCGGCGCCCACGGCGTCGTCATCGCCGAGCGCCGGTCGGCGCAGATGACCGCGGCCGCGTGGAAGACGTCGGCCGGGGCTGCCGCCCGGGTCAAGGTCGCCCGGGCCACGAACCTCACCCGTCAGCTGAAGGCGTACCAGGAGGCCGGGCTGATGGTGATCGGCCTGGCCGCCGACGGCGACGTCGCGCTGCCGGACTGCGAGCTCGTCGACGGCCCGCTCGTGGTCGTCATCGGCAGCGAGGGCAAGGGCATCTCGCGGCTGGTGACCGAGACCTGCGACCAGCTCGTCAGCATCCCGATGTCGTCCGACCTGGAGTCCTTGAACGCCGGCGTCGCGGCCGGCATCGCCCTGTACGCCGTGAGCCAGGCCCGCTAGGCGCCGTAGCCCTCGGGGTTCTGCGACTGCCAGCGCCAGGTGTCGGCGCACATGTCGTCGACGGTGCGGGTGGCCTTCCAGCCGAGCTCGGCCTCGGCGCGGCTCGGGTCGGCCCAGAACGCGGGCAGGTCGCCAGCACGACGGTCGACGATCTCGTGCGGGAGGTCGTGGCCGACGGCGCGCTCGAACGCGTGCAGCATCTCCAGCACCGACGTCGCCCTGCCGGTGCCGAGGTTCCAGGCGCGGGCTCCGGGCTCGCGGGAGGCCAGGGCGTCGAGCGCGGCGACGTGCCCCTCGGCGAGGTCGTCGACGTGCAGGTAGTCGCGCTCGCAGGTGCCGTCGTCGGTGGGGTAGTCGCCGCCGTAGATCGACAGCTTCTCGCGCCGGCCGACGGCGACCTGGGCGAGGAACGGCATCAGGTTGTGCGGGACGCCCTGCGGGTCCTCGCCGATCGTCCCGGACGGGTGGGCGCCGACCGGGTTGAAGTAGCGGAGCATCGCGATGCGCCAGCGCGGGTCGGCCGCGGCGACGTCGCTGAGCACCCGCTCGGTCATGACCTTGGTCTGCCCGTAGGGGCTCGCGGCCGACAGGAACTCGTAGTCCTCCTGGTACGGCACCGGCGCGTTCCGCCCGTAGACCGTGGCGGAGGAGGAGAAGACCAGCGTGGTCACGTCGTGCCGGCGCATCGACGCGAGCAGCGCGAACGTGCCGTTGACGTTGTTCTCGTAGTACTCCAGCGGCTTCTGGGTGCTCTCGCCGACGGCCTTCAGCGCGGCGAAGTGGATGACGGCGTCGATCGGCTGGGCGTCGAACAGGGCGTCCAGAGCCTGCTCGTCGCGGACGTCGAGCTCGTGGAGCTCCGGACGCGTGCCGGTGATCCGCTCGATCCGGTCGACGACGAGCGGCTTGCTGTTGACGAAGCTGTCCGCGACGACGACGTCGTGCCCGGCCGCCTGCAGGGGGATGACGGTGTGCGAGCCGATGTAGCCGGCCCCGCCGGTCACGAGTACGCGCATGGCACCCAACCTAGAGCCCTCAGCCCAGCACGCGGTCCAGGTAGGCGTTGCTGAACGTGCGGCGCGGGTCGGCCTCGTCGCGGACGGCCACGAAGTCGTCGAACCGCGCGTACCGCTGGGAGAGGTAGTCGGCGCCGAGCGTGTGCATCTTGCCCCAGTGCGGACGGCCCTCGTGCGCGGTGAAGACGTCCTGCGCGGCGGCGAAGTACGCCGTCGGGTCGGTGCGGTGGTACTGGTGCACGGCGACGTAGCAGTTGTCGCGCTCGTGACCCGTGGACATCCAGACGTCGTCGGCCGCGGTGAACCGGACCTCGATCGGGAACGAGATCGCCTCGTGCCCGGCGTCGAACCAGGCCTGGAGCTCGCGGATCACGTCTGGCAGCGCCGCGCGGGGCATCGCGAACTCGGACTCCCGGAAGCGGACGCGGCGCGGCGAGACGAACACCTCGTAGGAGCGGTCGATGTACTCACGGGCCGACAGCGCCGAGCCGGACCACTGGTTGATCCGAGGGATCCACGAAGGGCGACGGGCGGCGACGCGGTTGACGAGCTCGAACGCGCCGTTGCTGAGCAGCTCGTCGTCGACGAGGTGGCGGATCCGGCCGACCGGCTCGCGCTCGGTGCCGGGCGGGACGCGGTCGTTCCGCTTGAGCAGCGCCTTCTCGGTGTGCGGGAACCAGTAGAACTCCATGTGGTCGTGGTTCTGGAGCAGCTCGGGCAGGCGCTCGAGCACCTCCGGCAGCGGCATCGGCTCCTCGCGCGCGTGCAGCAGGAACGCCGGGACGCACTGCAGCGTCAGCTCGGTGACGATGCCGAGCGCGCCGAGCGAGATCCGCGCGGCGCCGAACCACGGGTGCGACTCGTCGATCTCCACGACGTCGCCCTCAGCGGTGACGAGCTGCACGCCGATCACCGTGGCGGCGATGCCGTGCAGCGTCGCGCCCGTGCCGTGGGTGCCGGTGGAGACCGCGCCGGCCACCGACTGCGGGTCGACGTCACCCAGGTTCGGCAGCGCCAGGCCGATGGCGTCGAGCTGCGGGTTGAGCTCGTGCAGCGACATGCCTGCCTGGACCCGCACCTGCCCGGACGCCGTGTCGTGGGCGAGGAGGTGGTTCATCCGGTCGAGCCGCAGCATGACGCCGTCGGTGGCCGCGATGGGCGTGAACGAGTGCCCGGCGCCGTAGGCCTTCACCGGCAGGCCCTCGGCCCGCGCCGCACGGACCGCCTCGACCACCTCGGCCGTCGACGCCGGGTGCAGCAGCCGCACGGGATGGGACGTCGCGCTGCCCGACCAGGTGCTCCACCGTTCGGTCATCCGAAGTTCTTCCCTTCGCCTCGGTACGTGGGGACGGTCTCGATGCTTCCGTCGTCGCGCACGAGCGTGACGTCGTCGAAGCGCTCGCACATCTCACCGGCCTTCGCGTAGCGCAGCAGGACGCGGTCGCCGAGCCGCAGGTCGCGGGCCGCCGCGCCCTGGACCGGGGTCTGCACCTCGCCGCCGCCCTCGGTGCCGATCAGGGAGAGGCCGTCCGGGTAGGTCGGCGTGGGCTGGCGGTTCTTGTTGGTGGGGCCGGACGCGATGTAGCCGCCGCTGAACAACGTCGCGATGTCGTCGGCCGGGCGGCGCACGACGTCGAGGGCGAAGTACGCGGCGGGGCGCGCCTCGAAGGCGTCGTAGCCGTCGAAGAGGGTCGGGGTGAACAGGCCGGAGCCGGCGGTGAGCTCGGTGACGGCCGGGTCGGCGCCGGTGACCTCGAGGCTGCCGGTGCCGCCGCCGTTCACCAGGCGGAGGTCGGCGTGCTGGCGGACGGCGTCGAGCACGGCGGAGCGACGGCCGTTGAGCTCGGCGGCGGAGCGGCGCTTCACCAGCCGCACCGCCGGGGACGAGTCGGGCAGCCCGGCGATCTGGGCGTCGTAGAACATCACGCCGCGCAGCTCGAACCCGGGACGGTCGGCCACCGCGCGGGCGATGGCGGCGGCCTCGTCCGGCGTGTGCACGGGGGAGCGGCGGACGCCGAGGTGCACGGGGCCGATCCGCAGCGACGCGTCGACGTCGAGGCAGACGCCGATCGTCGGGTGGTCGTTGCCGATCAGCCGGTCGACGAGGTCGAGCGACTCGACCGAGTCGATCATCAGGGTGATGGTGGCGAGGCGCCGGTCGTCCTTGACCAGGTTGCGGAGACCGCGCGCCGACGCCGTCGGGTACGCCAGCAGGATGTCGTCGACGCCGAGGTCGGCGAGCCAGATGGACTCCAGCAGCGAGTACGACATCACGCCGGCGAACCCCGGCCGCTGCAGCGTCCGCTCGATGATCGAGCGCACCCGCACCGACTTCGACGCCACCCGCACCGGCTTGCCGCCCGCCCGTCGCACGATGTCGTCGGCGTTCGCCCACAGCGCCGTCTCGTCGACGATCGCCAGCGGCGCCTCGCACTCCGCGGTCGCGTCGAGAAGACGGTCGAACGGCTCTGGCATCCGGACAGTATGGCGCAGCCAAGGGCGTGCCGAGCCTGCCGCGTACGATGGCGTCGCTGCTCTGCGGAGCAGGCCGGAGTGGCGTAGTGGTAACGCAGCAGCCTTGTAATCTGCCGTCGCGGGTTCGATTCCCGCCTCCGGCTCAGGTGTCGACTTGCTGGACGTCACGGATCCGACATCTTTCGGACCGTCTTCGCACCGTCGTGACGGCAGTACGCTTCGGCCATGAAGCGGCGTCCGCTCCCGGACCTCGTCGGCGACCCGGCCGACGTCGCGTTCTTCACCGAGCAGATGGCGTCGCACCGGAACCAGATCTTCGCGCGGACGATGCGCATGCTGCCGTCGGAGCCGCGCTGCCGGATGTGCAGGGCGCCGTTCGGCGGGGGCGGCGGGGCCATCATGCGCCGGTTCGGGTTCGGGCCGTCCCGCAAGAACCCGACGATCTGCAACACGTGCTTCGAGAAGGCGCCGATGGGCGGCGTCGAGCTCGAGATCGGGGTGCTCTTCGCCGACGTCCGCGGCTACACGGCCATGACCGAGAAGATGGCACCCGAGGACGTCGCGCAGCTGATGAACCGCTTCTACGCGGCCGCCACCGACGTGCTGATGCAGTCGGCGATCATCGACAAGCTGGTCGGCGACGAGGTCATGGCGCTGTACGTCCCGTTCACCCTCGGTGAGCACTGGGCCGACCACCTCACGCGCGACGCGGCGGCCCTCCTGACGGCCGTCGGCTACGGCACGTCCGACCAGTGGCTCAACCTCGCCGTCGGGATCGACGTCGGCCGCGCCTACGTGGGCAACGTCGGGTCCGGCGACGTGAAGGACTTCACCGCCCTCGGCGACGTCGTCAACACCGCGTCACGGCTCCTGGCGAAGGCGGAGGGCGGCCAGGTCGTGATGTCGGAGCGGCTGTTCGGGCGGCTCGCTCACCCACCGGCCGGCGCCACGCCGGCCGTCTTCGAGCTGAAGGGCAAGCAGGAGCCGGAGCCCGCCCGCGTCCTCGACCTGAGCGCGGCCGGAACCGGCTGAACCGAGAGGAAGGTGGCGCCATGGACGTCCAAGCGCTGCATCGACGGGCCGCCGAGAAGTTCGCGGCGACCGTGCAACAGATCGGGGACGACCAGTGGGGCCTGCCCACGCCGTGCGAGGACTGGGACGTCCGAGCCCTGGTCCAGCACGTCGTGAACGAGCAGCGCTGGGTGCGCCCGCTCGCTGACGGCGCGACGATCGAGGAGGTCGGCACGTCGCTCGACGGCGACCTGCTCGGCGACGACCCGAAGGGCGCGGCACGGTCCGCGGCCGCCGAGGCGGCCGACGCCGTCGACGAGCGCGCGCCGGAGGCCCCGACCGTCCACCTGTCCTTCGGCCCGACGCCGTTGGAGGAGTACGCCATGCAGGTGACGGCGGACCAGCTGGTCCACGGCTGGGACCTCGCCGCGGCGATCGGTGCCGACCGCACGATGGACCCGGACCTGGTGGCCGCGGTCGGGCCGTGGTTCGCCCCGCAGGAGGAGATGTGGCGCGCGGGCGGAGCCATCGCCCCGCGTCCGGACTCCGGCGGCGACCCACAGGCCGACCTGCTCGCCGCGTTCGGGCGCGACGCGAACTGGAGCGCCTAGGCGGTGGCCTCGGCCCCGTCGTCGTCCTCGGGCGGGGCCAACGGGCCGACCGCCTCGTCGATGCGCTCGTTGACGTAGCGGAGGACCTCCGCGGTGGTGGCGGCGACGGGCACCGCGAGGAACGCGCCGGTCACGCCGAACAGGGTGCCGCCGGCGGTCACCGACAGCAGCACCACGGCCGCGTGCAGGTTGAGGTTCTTGCCCTGCAGGTACGGCGACAGGACGTTGCCCTCGAGCTGCTGGACGCCGATGACGATGAGCATCGCGATCAGGGCGTCGCGCGGGCTGTTGGTCACCAGCGTCACGAGCACCGCCAGGGCGCCGCTGACGAACGCACCGATGATCGGGATGTAGCCGCCGAAGAACGTCAGGACGGCCAGCGGCACGGCCAGCGGGACGCCGAGGATCGCCAGTCCGGCGCCGATGATGACGGCATCGATGAGGGCGACGAGCGTCTGCGTCCGGATGAACCCGCCCAGCGTGCTCCAGGCCCGGCTGAGGACCTCGACCGTGTGCTCACCGGCGCGGCGGCCGCCGAGGGTCTGGACCCACGGCAGGAACTTGTGCCCGTCCTTGACGAAGAAGAACGTCAGCATCAGCACCAGCACCAAGTTGATGACGGCCGACATGGCCGCGCCGATCGTCGTGGCGACGCCGGAGCTGATGGTCGACGCACTGTGCTTGAGCCGGTCCTGCACCGCCTCGATCCCGCGGTCGATCTGTCCGTTCGAGAGGTCGAGCGGCCCGTCCGTGAGCCAGTCGCGCACCTTCTGCAGGCCGTCGGACGCGCTGTCGGCCAGCTCGGACGCCTGACCGGCGACCTGGGGCGTCAGGACCGCGATGAGTCCGACGACGAGGGCGATGAACCCGAGCAGCACCGTGGCGGCGGCCAGGGCGTCCGGCCAGCCCTTGCTGCGCAGCCACGCGGCGGGCGGCCCGAGCACCGTGGACACGATCAGCGCCAGGGTGACCGGCAGAAGCACCATCCAGAGCTTCCCGACGACCCACCCCAGCACGACGCAGCCCGCGGCGATCACGATCAGGCGCCACGCCCAGCGCTGCAGCCCGGCCAGGCCGTCGTCGATGACGGTGGCGCGGTCGCGGTCGAGGGGTTCACTCACGGTGGCAGCCTAGTGGCGCCCTAGGCTGAGCCGGGTGACCTCGTGGCGTGGTGTGGCAGCTCTGCTGCTCGTCGCGGCGGTCGCAGGCTGCGGCAACGCCGTCGACGTCGGCCCGGGCGCGGGGGCCACCGCACTCGTGGTGGATGACGCCGGGCACCTGTCCGTCGTGACGGAGGTCTGCCGCGACGAGGTCGACACCATCGAGATCGTCCGGGATCGCGAAGGACTGAGCGAGACCGAGGACAACCCGCTCGTCGCCCGCTACCGGTCGGCGGACCCGCAGACCGGTCGCGTCACGCTGAGCCTCGACGAGCCCGGACCCGGCTGGCGCCCGGGCACCCCGACCCGGCTGGAGCGCGGCACCGGCTACATCGTCACCGCGTCGGGCTCCGGCAAGGACGGCAAGGAGGCCGCCCCGGTCTACGTCAGCGGCGACGCGCTCTCCACCATGACGCCGGGCGGCTTCTACGCCGGCTACGAGGAGGACGGGTCGCTGACCCGGCACTCCGACGCGGAGTTCCGGAAGCTGGCCGAGCGGGCCTGCGCCGACTAGCGCGGCAGGGACCAGTCGATCGGGTCCGCCCCTTGCTGCTCCAGCAGAGCGTTGGCCCGGCTGAACGGCCGCGACCCGAAGAACCCGCGTGAGGCGGACAGCGGGCTCGGGTGCGCGCTCTCGATGGTCGGCGCGTCGCCGAGCATCGGCTTGAGGCTCTGCGCGTCGCGGCCCCACAGGATCGCGACCAGCGGCTGCTGCCGGGCGACGAGCGCGCGGATGGCCTGCTCCGTGACCGCCTCCCAGCCCTGGCCGCGGTGGCTCGCGGGGGCGCCGGCACGCACGGTGAGGACGCGGTTGAGCAGCAGCACGCCCTGCTGCGACCACGCGGTGAGGTCGCCGTGCGGGCACGGCTCGATGCCGAGGTCGGCGGTCAGCTCGGTGTAGATGTTCACCAGGCTGCGGGGCAGCGGGCGCACGTCGGGCGCCACCGAGAACGACAGCCCCACCGAGTGCCCGGGCGTGGGGTACGGGTCCTGACCGGTGATGAGCACGCGCACGTCCGCCATCGGCTCGGCGAACGCCCGGAGGATGCGGTCACCCGCCGGCAGGTACGACCGGCCGGCCGCGATCTCGGCACGCAGGAACTGCCCGGCCCTCTCGATGTCGTCCCGCACCGGCTCGAGGGCCTCCGCCCAGTCCGGCGCCATCAGCGTCGAGAGCTCAACCATGGCCCTAGACTGCCTCAGTCGTGTCCGCCCTCACCTCCTACCGCACCCTGTTGCGCACCGTCGGCCCCGCCTACATCGTGGTGGCCTTCCTCGGGCGCATCCCGCTGGCGATGAGCCAGCTCGGCACGCTGATCCTGGTGAGCACGCAGACGGATCGCTACGCCCTCGGTGGCGCGGCGGCCGGTGCGCTCGCGGTGGCCAACGCACTGGGCGCGCCCTTCGCGGGCGGCCTGGCGGACCGGATCGGTCAGCGGCCGGTCGTGATCGTGCAGTCCATCGCCGGTGCGGCCGGGCTCCTCGCGGTCGTCGAGGTCACGCACGCCGACCTCGCCGCGCCGGTCATCATCGCCGTCTCCGCGCTGGCCGGCCTCGCCATCCCGCAGATCGGCCCGCTGGCCCGGGTGCGCTGGGGCCCGATCGTCCGCGACGCCGACGACCGCCCCCGCCTGCTCGACGCCGCGTTCTCCTACGAGGGCGCGGCCGACGAGGCGTCGTTCGTGCTCGGCCCGGCCCTCGTCGGGGTGCTCGCCGTGATCGCGAATCCCTCGGGGGCGCTGATCTGTGCGGCCGTGGTGCTGGCCGTGGCCGGCACCGGCTTCGCGGTCCACCCGACCGCCGCGCTCACCGGCAGTGAGCGCATCCCGGGCCAGGTGCCCGGACGTCTGCTCAGCGGGGCGTTCGTCGTGCTGGTGCTCGCTCAGGTGTGGGTCGGCATGGTGTTCGGCGGCACGCAGACGGGGTCGACCGTCCTCGCGACGTCCGAGGGCCAGCCGGGTCTCGCCGGCGTCATCCACGCGACGCTCGGCGTCGGCAGCGTCATGGCCGGCCTCGCCGTCACCGCCCTGCCCGAGCGCGTCCTGTACGCGACACGGATGCTCGTCTCGGCCGTCGGGCTGCTCGTGCTGTCGGCGCCGCTGCTCCTGGTCGACTCGATCGGTCCGCTCATCGGCGTCATCGCCCTGCTCGGCTTCGCGGTCGCGCCCTACATGATCAGCAACTTCGCCCTGGCCGCGTTCCTCGTGCCGACCGACCGCGTGGGCACGGCCATGACGATGCTCGCGGGCGCGACGGGCGTCGGCTACGCGCTCGGCTCGTCGATCGCCGGACGGCTCGCGGACGTCGCCGACTCGCACACGCCGGCCTTCGCCGTCACGGTGACCGCCGCCGGGCTCGCCGTCGCGATGGGCGCCGCCTCCCAGCGGCTCCTGCGGGACGCCCGTCCCGCGGCCTAGGACCAGACCGACGCGACGTCGCGCCGGTACTGGCGGCCGCCGAGCCTGGTGATCATGAACAGCACGGGCGGCGGGATCTCCTTGCGCATGAACGCGATGGCGTCCGCGTCGGCCCCGTCCTGGAGCCACGCCATGAACGTGCCGGCGCCGCCCTGGTGCGCCTTGCGCACCGCCTTGGCCGCCGCCTTGACCTCCGAGGTCTCCATCTGCTGGGCGGCCCACGGCTCGAGGTCGCGCTCCTCGTGCTCGAGGTGCGCGTCGAGGACGTCGTGCAGTGTCTGGATCCTCCCGCGCGCCGTGGCGGCCTGCACCTCCGTGGGGTCCGCGTGGAAGGCGGCCATCGCCGACTCGGCCTCCTCGAGCGCGCGGGTCATGGCGTCGTGCTCACCCTCGAGCGACGCCATGAGCTCCCGGTCGACGCCGAGGGACACGAAGGCCGGCCAGAAGATCGTCTCCTCGTCCTGGTGGTGCTGGTGCAGCTGCGTGGCGTAGTTGTCCCAGGCGCGGCCGAGGGCGTCCGCGCGCGGGCGGGAGCCGTCGAACGATCCCAGGGCGTCGTCGAGCCGCTTCAGGTCTCGCCGGAACGCCGCGTGGATGACGGTGTTCAGTGTCCGGTGCTCAGTCATACCTGCATCCTGCGCCGACGCGCCGACACGTGTACACGTTTCAGCCGACCGGTCGGGTCCGCTTCCCGTGCTTCTCGCGGCTCGCGGTGAGCTCGTCGATGAACGCCGACGCCCAGTGGTCGATGTCGTGCTCGAGGACGTGCTTGCGCATCGCCTTCATCCGCCGCGCGGTCTCACGGTCGTCGGCACGCATGGCGTCGAGCAGCGCGGTCTTCACCCCGTTGATGTCGTACGGGTTGACGCGGTACGCCGACCGCAGCTCGGCCGCGGCGCCGGCGAACTCGCTGAGCACCAGCGATCCGCAGTCGTCGTAGCGGCAGGCGACGTACTCCTTGGCCACCAGGTTCATGCCGTCGCGCAGGGGCGTGACGACCATGACGTCCGCGGCGCGGTAGAGCGCAGCCATCTCCTCGCGCGGGTACGACGCGTGCAGGTACGTGATCGGCTGCTGCCCGATGCGGCCGACGTCGCCGTTGATCCGGCCGACGAGCCGGTCGATGTCGTCGCGGAGCAGCCGGTACTGGTCGACGCGCTCGCGTGACGGCGTGGCCACCTGGACGAACACGGCGTCGTCCACGTCGACGGAACCTTCGGTGATGAGCTCGCCGAACGCGCGGAGGCGCTGGCGCAGGCCCTTCGTGTAGTCGAGCCGGTCGATCCCGAGGAGGACGTGCTTCGGGTCGCCGAGGCTCTGGCGGATCTCCTTGGCCCGCGCCTCGACCGCGTCGGTGCGGGCCAGCTCCTCGAACCCGGCGGCGTCGATGGAGATGGGGTAGGAGCGCGCCAGCACGGTGCGGCCGTCGGGCAGGTAGACGGTGTCGCGGTGCGTCTTGTGCCCCACGCGCTCGCGGACCAGGCGCACGAAGTTCTGTGCAGCTCCCGGCAGCTGGAACCCGACGAGGTCTGCTCCCATGAGGCCCTCGAGGATCTGCCGTCGCCACGGCAGCTGCGAGAACAGCTCGCGCGGCGGGAACGGGATGTGCAGGAAGAAGCCGATGCGCAGGTCGGGCCGCAGGTCGCGGAGCATCGCCGGCACCAGCTGGAGCTGGTAGTCCTGCACCCACACGGTGGCGTTGCGCCGGGCGACGCGAGCGGCCTTCTCGGCGAAGCGCCGGTTCACGGTGACGTACGAGTCCCACCACTCGCGGTGGAACTCCGGCGGCGCGATGACGTCATGGTAGAGCGGCCAGAGCGTCCCGTTGGAGAAGCCCTCGTAGTACTCGCGCACCTCCTGGCCGGACAGCGGCACCGGGACGAGGCGGACCCCGTCGTGGTCGAACGGCTTGAGCTTCTCGTCGGGCGCGCCGTGCCAGCCGATCCACGCGCCGCCCTTGCGCCGCATGACCGGCTCGAGCGCGGTGACCAGGCCGCCGGGGGACGTGCGCCAGGTGGTGCCACCGCCGGGCTCGATGAACCGGTCCACGGGCAGGCGGTTCGCGATCACCACGAACTCAGCCAGGGATCCCGCCATGGGTCCCAGGGTAGTAGCGCCTCCGTGACCGAGCAGGTTGTCTACGTGTACGAGACGCCGAGCTGGGACCGGATCTCGTCCATCACCCGCATCACCGCGAGCGTCCCGTCCGGAGGCAGCACGTCGGACGTCGTGCTGCCGGCCCGCAGGCACGCCGCGACCTCCGCGATCTCGTGCGCGTAGCCCCGGCCGGTCACCGGGTCGGCGAACTCGTGCACGCTGCCGCCCGACGCGAGGGTGAACGACCGTCCCTCGTGGAAGCGCGGAGCGATCTCGATGCGCCCGACGTCGCCGGCGATGGACGCGCGGTTGTCCGAGTGCGCCACCTGGGTCCACGCGACGTCGGCCACCGCGCCGCCCGGATACGTCAGGACGGCGCCGCCGCTCACGTCGAAGCCGCGCTCGTGCATCGTGCCCGCCGCGACCACCGCGTCGGGCTCGCCGAGCACGAGGTGCGCGAACGTCAGCGGATAGATGCCGACGTCGAGCAGGGCGCTGGCGCCGAGGGCGGGCTCCCACATCCGGTCGACGTCGGGGTCGGCGACCATCCCGAGCTCGGCCCGCACCTGGGCGATGCGGCCGCAGGCGCCGTCGTGCGCCATCGCGACGGCCGCACGGATGTTCGGGTTGGCGCGCATCCACATGGCCTCGGCGAAGAACAGGCCGCGCCGGTGCGCCTCCTCGATCAGGTGCCCGCTGCTCGACGTGTCCAGCGTCAGCGGCTTCTCGCAGAGCACGGCCTTGCCGGCCTCGAGGCACAGCATCGCGTCGGCCTCGTGGCGTCCGTGCGGCGACGCGACGTAGACGACGTCGACGTCCGGGTCGGCGGCGAGGTCCGCGTAGTCACCGTGCGCGTGGACCGCCCGTTCAGGGGTGAAATACTGCTCCGAGAACTGGCGCGCGGAGTCCGTGCTGCGCGACCCGACGGCCACCAGCTCGTTGCCCTCCACGAGGGCGAGGTCGGACGCGAAGGAGTGAGCGATCCGGCCGGTGGCGAGGATTCCCCAGCGAATGGTGGGGGAGGACACGGGCGACATGGACCCATCCAACCAAATGACATCGGTGTCATTCGTACCGTAGGATCAACGACATGAGCGCAGCGGAGCAGCCGAGCCACGGCCCGTCGGCCGCCGCCTCGTCCCTCAGCGAGCGCGACCGCGAGATCCTCGCGCTCGAGCGCCTGTGGTGGCAGTACGCCGGCGCCAAGGAGCAGGCCATCCGCGACAAGTTCGACATGTCGTCCACGCGGTACTACCAGGTGCTCAACGCCCTCATCGACCGTGACGACGCGCTGGCCTTCGATCCCCTGCTCGTCAAGCGACTGCGTCGGCTGAGGGCGCAGCGGCAGCGCAACCGGTCCGCCCGGCGCCTGGGCATCGATCTCTGACGAGGCACCCGGTGGTCGATCACCGCAGGACGCCGAGCCGCAGGGCGTACGTCCTGCCGGGATGGGTCCTCTCCGTCGTGGCGGCGGCCTGCGTGCTGGGCGTGATCGGTCTGGCCTGGGTCGCGCTCTCTGGCGGTGGCGACGACGACGGGATGCCGGCCAGCTACGGCGGTCCCACCGACAGCACGGCGTCGCCGTCCGCCAGTCCCACGCCGACGCCGACCCCCACTCCCACTCCCACGCCGTCGGAGACACCCACGCCGACGCCGACCCCCGAGGCCGACCGCTCGGGCATCGCGGTGTCGGTGCTGAACGCGTCGGGCACCACCGGCCTGGCCCGGCAGGTCGCCGAGCGCGTCGAGCAGGCCGGCTGGACCGTCGGAGCCGTCGGCAACTGGACCACCGGGTCCACGGCCAACACCGTCCACTTCCCGGCGGGCCACGAGGCCGAGGCGCGGCTCCTGGCGAAGGACCTCGGCATCGACGCGGTGCTGCCGAGCACCAACGGCATGAGCACGGTGCGGCTGACGGTCGTCCTGCACCGCCTGCCATGATCTGACCATGTCAGGGAGCCCCGCGGCAGCCCGGTCCGCCGTGGTCGCCGATCCGTCCGGCACGCTCCTCGCTCTCGACTTCGACGGCACCCTGGCCCACGTCGTGGACGACCCGGAGCTCGCGTTCGCGCACACCCACGCGGTCGACGCCCTGGCCCGGCTGGGCAGCACGCTCGGCCGCATCGCCGTCATCACCGGTCGACCGGTCCGGCAGGCGATCGAGCTCGGCGGGTTCGCCGGCCGGCCCGGACTCGAGCGGATGCTCGTGTGCGGGCAGTACGGCGCGGAGCGCTGGGAAGCCGAGACCGGTGAGGTGGAGGTGCCCGACCCGCCGCCTGCGGTGCGCGAGGTGGTCGCCCTGCTGCCCGGCTGGCTGGCCGAGCGCGGCGCCGGCGAGGTGCGGCTCGAGGACAAGGGCCTCGCGGTCGTCCTCCACACCCGTGGGCTCGAGCCCGGGCTGATCGACGAGCTCACCGAGCCGCTGACGGCATTGGCCGGCGAGCACGGGCTGACGGTCGAGCCCGGCCGCCAGGTGCTCGAGCTGCGCGCGCCCGGTCACGACAAGGGCCAGGTGCTGCAGGAGGTGGCGGACGCGATGTCCGCGCGCTACGTGATCTTCGCCGGCGACGACCTCGGCGACCTCCCGGCCTTCGACGCCGTCGACCGCATGCGTGCCGACGGACGGGGCGGTCTGCTGATCGCGTCGGCCTCGGCCGAGCAGGACGCGCTCGTCGCGCGTGCCGACCTCGTGCTCGACGGCCCCGACGCCGTGGCTGCGTGGCTCGGCAGCCTCGCCGACGACCTCGGCGCCTGACCATGCTGCCGAGCACGCCCTGGACGCGGGTGCGGACCGTCCTCAACTGGCTCAACCTGAGCACGCCGCTCGGGCTGTTGATCGCCTGGATCGGCGGCGCCACCGTCCAGCGGCGTGGGCGGGGCACCTACCTCGCGAGCGGCTACCGCTGGCGATTCCCCAAGGCGGGCGCGTTCACCATCGGCTCGGTCATCCTCAGCCGGCACGACGTCGACTGGCTGGGCGAGCGCCCCCTGCTCCTGCAGCACGAGGACCGGCACTGCACGCAGTACGCGTTCCTCGTCGGGACGCCCATGCTCCCGCTGTACTTCCTCGCCGTGCTGTTCTCGTACGCCGTCGCGGGCGACCACTCGTCGTACAACCCGTTCGAGCGGCTGGCCAGCCTGTCCGACGGGGGTTACCGGCCGCCGTCCACGAGGTGGTCACGACCGTCTCACTGAGCGGACAAAGTGGACGCATCGTGAGACGCCCCCGTAGGCTGGACCCACTCATCACGAGGGGTAGAGGGACACGGCCCGACGAAACCCCAGCAACCAGCTCGACTGAGCCAGGTGCTCCTTCCGTCCCGGGCGAGAGTCGACCCGGGAAAGATGACCCAGGAGGTCCCGTGACCATCACGGCCCCAGATTCGGTCGGCACCCTCCGCGACGGCGCCTTCGGCCCCGCGCGTTCGCTCGTCTGTCGCGAGTGCGGCACGGAGCGCGAGCTCGGCCCCCACTACGTCTGCCACGAGTGCTTCGGCCCGCTCGAGATCGGCTACGACTTCGGCACCGTCACCCGCGAGCAGATCGAGGCGGGCCCCCGCAACATCTGGCGTTACAAGGCGCTGCTGCCCGTGCCCGACGACATCGAGCAGAGCCCGAACCTCGAGCCCGGCTTCACCCGCCTGCTGGAGGCGAAGAACCTCGGCGCCGAGCTGGGCATCGCCAAGCTGTGGGTCAAGGACGACAGCACCAACCCCACGAACTCCTTCAAGGACCGCGTCGTCGCGTGCGCCCTGAGCGCCGCCCGCGAGCTGAACGCCCGGGTGTTCGCGTGCCCGTCCACCGGCAACCTCGCCAACGCCGTCGCCGCGGCCGGTGCTCGCGCGGGCATCAAGACCGTCGTCTTCATCCCGAGCGACCTGGAGACGCCGAAGCAGGTCAACTCCGCGATCTACACCGAGAACCTCGTGGCCGTCGACGGCACCTACGACGACGTCAACAAGCTGGCCAGCGAGATCGCCGGCGAGGAGGAGGGCTGGGCGTTCGTCAACGTCAACGTCCGCCCGTTCTACGCCGAGGGCTCCAAGACGCTCGGCTACGAGATCGCCGAGCAGCTCGGCTGGCGCCTGCCGGACCAGATCGTCATCCCGGTGGCGTCGGGCTCGCAGCTCACCAAGGTGCACAAGGCGTTCCAGGAGCTCGTCGCGCTCGGCCTCGTCGAGGCCAAGCCGTACAAGGTCTTCGGCGCCCAGGCCACCGGCTGCTCACCGGTCGCCACCGCCTACAAGGACGGCGTCGACGCCATCCGCCCGGTCAAGCCCGACACGATCGCCAAGTCGCTGGCCATCGGCAACCCCGCCGACGGCATCTACGTGCTCGACATCTGCCGGGCCACCGGCGGCACGGTCGAGGACATCAGCGACGACGAGGTCCGTGACGCGATCGTGCTGCTCGCCCGCACCGAGGGCATCTTCACCGAGACCGCCGGCGGCACCACGGTCGGTGTGCTGAAGAAGCTCACCGAGACCGGCCAGCTCGACCCCGACCTCGAGACCGTCGTGATCAACACCGGCCACGGCCTCAAGACCCTCGACGCGGTCAGCGACCGCGTCGGCCCGGCCGCCACCATCGCCCCCACGTACGACGCGTTCGTCGCTGCGAACCTGATCTAGGAGAGAAGGACACTCATGGCCGTCTCGGTCCGCATCCCGACCATCCTCCGCACCTACACCGGAGACCAGTCCCAGGTGAGCGCCGAGGGCTCCACGCTGTCGGAGGTCCTCGACTCCCTGGAGTCGAACCACCCCGGCATCAAGGCCCGCGTCGTCGACGAGCAGGGGGCGCTGCGCCGCTTCGTGAACATCTACGTCGCGGAGGAGGACGTGCGCTTCGCGTCCGGTCTGGACACCCCCACCCCGGAGGGGACCCAGGTGAGCATCATCCCCGCAGTGGCAGGTGGCTGAGGGCGGGTAGTCTCACCCCAGGAAGAGGCCGCGCGGGTCTTCTGCAGCAACGAGTGGAGTAACGGCATGGTGCAAGGCACCGTCAAGTGGTTCAACGCCGACAAGGGCTACGGGTTCATCGAGGTCGAGGGCCAGGACGACGTGTTCGTGCACTGGTCGAAGATCAAGTCCGAGGGCTACAAGACCCTCGAGGACGGCCAGGCCGTGGAGTTCGAGGTCGTCGACGGTCCCAAGGGTCGCGAGGCGCACGAGGTTCTCGGCCAGTAGGTCCGCCCGTCGTGACGTGCTGTAACACTGTGTTACAGCACACGCCATCCATCACTTGCGATGGCACATAGCCGACGACATGCTGTCAGTATGTTCATCACGGCTACGGGCTCAGCGCCCGCCGGCGGAGCGGCGCTCGACCAGGTCATCGGCCTGACGGTCGGCGCAGCCGTCGTGACCGCGATCCTCCTGTACATCGCCTGGGCGCACCGCACCCACCGCATCGAGTGGTTCCAGCGCGCCGGCGAGCGACTCCGCGGGCGCACCAACGAGCCCGGCTGGGCGTCCATCCCCGAGCTGTTCGTCGCGAGCTCGCTGATCGTCGCGCTGCTCGGCTTCATGTGGGACGTCAGCTACCACGCCGGCCGCGGCCGCGACGCCGGCCCGCTGGCGAACCCAGCGCACTACCTGATCCTCTACGGACTCTTCGCGCTGTTCGTCGCCGGCATGTCCGCCATCGTGTACCCGCGCGACGGCGAGAAGCCGGGCATCGCCTCGGTCCGCATCACCCGTCAGTGGTACGCGCCGGTCAGCGGCATCTTCATCGCCGCCTGCGGCCTCTACGCCCTGATCGGCTTCCCGCTCGACGACGTCTGGCACCGGCTGTTCGGCCAGGACGTCACGCTGTGGGGTCCCACGCACCTGATGCTGATCGGCGGTGCAGGCCTCTCCACCGCTGGCATCATCCTGCTGCACCGCGAGGCGGAGTTCTCGAAGGAGTGGACCACCGCGGAGCACTCGATGGGGTCGCACTTCTTCCACAAGCTGTCGCTGTCCATGGCGTTCGGCGGCCTGCTGATCGGTCTGTCGGTGTTCCAGGCCGAGTTCGACTTCGGCGTGGCCCAGTTCCGCATGGTGCTCGAGCCGATGATGATCGCCGGCGCCGCGGCCCTCGCCCTCGTGGCGGCCCGTCTGTACGCGGGTCCGGGCGCGGCCGTCTTCGCCGCCGGGTTCTTCGTCATCGTGCGCGGCATCGTCTCGTTCGTCGTGAGCGACGTCTTCGGGCAGTCGCACCACGTGTTCCCGCTCTACATCGGCAGCGCGGTCCTGATCGAGCTGCTGGCGTTCACGAGGCTGAAGGACAAGCCGCTCGCGTTCGGTGCGGTCGGCGGCCTGCTGATCGCCACCGTCGGCAGCGTCATCGAGCTGTTCTGGACCGACCTCGTCTTCCCGTTCCCGTGGCACCAGGACGTCTGGCTCGAGTCGCTCGCGATGACCATCCCGGTCGCCGTCGGCACCGGCCTCTGCGGCGCACTGTTCTACCTCGGCCTCGAGGGGCGCGCCCCGACGCGCACCGCGGGACGGATCATCGTCACCGGCACGATCCTGGTGACGGCCGCCGCCGTCGGCAACGGCCTTTACGCCACCGTCCCCGACGACGCGAAGGCCACGATCACCACCACGCAGGTCGGCACCGAGCGCGACCCGCAGATCATGGCGAAGATCAGCGTCAGCCCCGCCGACCTGGTCGACGACCACCCGACGTGGGTGCAGCTGACCGCGTGGCAGGGCGGTCGCCGGGACGTCTCCGGCGTCGTCACCCAGGAGCTGAAGCGCACCGGTGACAACACGTGGGAGACCACGCGCCCGGTCCCGGTCGGGAACAACTGGAAGACGCTCGTGCGCGTCCAGGACGGCCGGATGCTCACCGCCGCGCCGATCTTCCTGCCGAAGGACCCGGAGCTCGGCGCCAAGGAGGTCCCGGTCCAGGCCGAGATGACGCGCGACTTCGTGCCGGAGATCGACATCCTCCAGCGCGAGCGCACCGACGACGCCCCGGCGTGGCTGTGGACCCTGGCCAACATCATCGTGCTGCTGTGCAGCCTGGCGATCCTCGCCGGCATCTCGGTAGCCGTCGCACGCGTCTCGCGCAGCATCGGCGAGCATCATGCCCGCGAGAGGAGCAGCGGGGACGCACCTACGCTGACCTCATGACCCCGGCCGGAGAGCAGCTGCTCGCTCACCACGCGGCCCTCCTGGCGATCCCCGCCCTGGTGCCGGCCGTGGTGGTCGTGGGCGTCGTGCTGTACATCGCGCGCAAGGACCGGCGCGACGAGGCGGAGGAGCGCGACCTGATCGAGCGAGCCTTCGAGAAGGACGACGACGGAGAGGACGACGCATGAGGACGTTGATCGCCGCCTGCGCGGCAGCGCTGGTGCTGACCGGGTGTGGCAGCTCCGACGGAGGGTCGTCGGGCTCGTCGGACGGACCGGTGACCGTCGACATCGCGATCAAGGACGGCAAGGTCACGCCGCAGGGCGACCGCGTCGACGTGAAGGTCGGTCAGAAGGTCACGCTGCACATCACGTCGGACACCGACGAGGAGATCCACGTCCACTCCGAGCCTGAGCACGAGTACGAGGTGAAGCCGGGTGACGACGTCGAGGAGTCGTTCACGATCGAGACGCCCGGCCAGGTCGCCGTCGAGGCGCACCACCTCGAGGCCACGATCGTCCAGCTCGTGGTGAAGCCCTGATCAGCGGGCTCCAGACCCACGGGCTCGGCGGGTCGACCGACCTGCCGATCCCGTTCCTGTACGCCATGGTCGGTGCCTCCTGGGCCCTGACGATCTCGTTCGGGGTCCTCGCGCTGGCGTGGAAGGAGCCGCGCTTCGAGGCAGTGTCCGATTCCGCCCAGGGCCCGGAACCCCTTCCGCGACGGCGGGCTTGGCTCTCGTCGATCGGCCTCGTCGTCGCCGCCTGGTGGCTCGGGGTGCTCTACCTGGGCCCGGACGACGCGGCCAACGGCGGTCTCGGCGCCTTCTACATCTACGTGTGGGTCGGCCTCGTGCCGCTCGCCATCCTGGCCGGACACGTGTGGCGCGACCTGTCGCCGTGGCGGACCATCCAGGCCGTCGTGGGCCGGCTGACCGGTCGCCCGGACGGATTCGTCGAGTACCCGGCGTGGCTCGGCTACTGGCCGGCGGTGGCGGGGGTCTTCGCGTTCGTGTGGCTGGAGCTGGCCTCGCCGGACCCCGGCTCGGTCGGCGCCGTCCGCACCTGGGTGGCGGTCTACGCGGTGGTCACGGTCGTCGCCGGCATCGTGCTCGGCCCGCGCTGGTACGACCGCGGCGACCCGCTCGACGTCTACTCCGGCATCGTGGCGCACCTGTCGCCGTTCGTGGCCGACGGTCGTTGGACGCTGCACAACCCGCTCCGCACCCTGCCACGTGTTCCCGTCCACCCCGGGCTCGTCGCACTCCTCGGGACGCTGCTGGGCTCCACCGCGTACGACAGCTTCTCGGCGTCGTCGTTCTGGCAGCAGAAGTCGCTGTCCAGCGTCCAGCACACGCTGACCCTCATCGGCTTCTGCGCCGTCGTGGCCCTGCTGTTCCAGGCGGCGTCGCGAGCCACCGGCGGCGTGACCGCCGAGGAGCGTTCCCGCCTGCCGGGCCGGCTCGCGCACTCGCTCGTGCCGATCGTCATCGGCTACGTCTTCGCGCACTACCTGACCTACCTGGTCGAGAAGGGTCAGGGCGTCGCCCACGCGCTCGTTGGCTCCGAGCCCGACGTCACCTACGTGCTGTCCACGCACACCTCGACACTCGCCGCGCTCAAGGTCGGCTTCGTCGTCGCCGGCCACGTCCTGGCCGTCGTCGCCGCGCACGACCGGGCGCTGATCGTGCTGCCGCGCGCGCACCGGCTCACCGGCCAGCTCGCGATGCTCGTGCTGATGGTCGGCTACACCTTCACCGGGCTCTTCCTGCTCTTCTCGGTGTAGGAGACCCCGTTGAACGACCTTGGTTAGCACTCGTATAGTGAGAGTGCTAAGTCCATTGGTCCCACCCAGAACCGGAGACATCCACCCATGGCAAAGTCCATTGCGTTCAACGAGGAAGCCCGGCGTGGGCTCGAGCGGGGCATGAACCAGCTCGCCGACGCCGTGAAGGTCACCCTCGGCCCCAAGGGCCGCAACGTGGTCCTCGAGAAGAAGTGGGGAGCTCCCACGATCACCAACGACGGCGTGTCGATCGCCAAGGAGATCGAGCTCGAGGACCCCTACGAGAAGATCGGTGCCGAGCTCGTCAAGGAGGTCGCCAAGAAGACCGACGACGTCGCGGGCGACGGCACCACCACCGCCACCGTGCTCGCCCAGGCGCTCGTGCGTGAGGGCCTGCGCAACGTCGCCGCCGGCGCCAACCCGATGGGCCTGAAGAAGGGCATCGAGACGGCCGTCGAGGCCATCAGCAGCCAGCTGCTGGGCCTGGCCAAGGACGTCGAGACGAAGGAGCAGATCGCCTCCACCGCGTCCATCTCGGCCGCTGACCCGACCGTCGGCGAGATCATCGCCGAGGCCATGGACAAGGTCGGCAAGGAAGGCGTCATCACCGTCGAGGAGTCGAACACGTTCGGCCTCGACCTCGAGCTCACCGAGGGCATGCGGTTCGACAAGGGCCACCTGTCGGGCTACTTCGTCACCGACCCCGAGCGCATGGAGACCGTGCTCGAGGACCCGTACATCCTCATCGTGAACTCCAAGATCAGCTCGGTGAAGGACCTCGTGCCGGTGCTCGAGAAGGTCATGCAGTCGGGCAAGCCGCTGGTCATCATCGCCGAGGACGTCGAGGGCGAGGCGCTCGCGACGCTGATCGTGAACAAGATGCGCGGCACCTTCAAGTCCGTCGCCATCAAGGCCCCGGGCTTCGGCGACCGCCGCAAGGCCATGCTGGCCGACATCGCGATCCTCACCGGCGGTGAGGTCATCAGCGAGGAGGTCGGTCTCAAGCTCGAGAACGCCGACATCTCCCTGCTCGGCACGGCCCGCAAGGTCGTCACCACCAAGGACGAGACCACCATCGTCGAGGGCGGCGGCTCGCAGGAGCAGATCACCGGCCGGGTCAACCAGATCCGCGCCGAGATCGAGAACAGCGACTCCGACTACGACCGCGAGAAGCTGCAGGAGCGCCTGGCGAAGCTGGCCGGCGGCGTGGCCGTCATCAAGGTCGGCGCGGCCACCGAGGTCGAGCTCAAGGAGCGCAAGCACCGCATCGAGGACGCCGTCCGCAACGCGAAGGCTGCCGTCGAGGAGGGCATCGTCGCCGGTGGCGGCGTGGCGCTCGTCCAGGCCACCGCCGCGGCGTTCGAGAAGCTGCAGCTCGAGGGCGACGAGGCCACCGGCGCCGCGATCGTCAAGGCCGCTGCCTCGGCCCCGCTGAAGCAGATCGCCGTGAACGCCGGCCTCGAGGGCGGCGTCGTGGCGGAGAAGGTCGCCGGCCTCGACGCCGGTCACGGCCTGAACGCCGCCACGGGCGAGTACGTCGACCTGATCGCCGAGGGCATCATCGACCCGGCCAAGGTCACCCGCTCGGCGCTGCAGAACGCGGCGTCCATCGCGGCCCTGTTCCTCACCACGGAGGCCGTCGTCGCCGACAAGCCGGAGCCCGCTCCGGCCGGCGGTGGCGCTCCCGACATGGGCGACATGGGCGGCATGGGCTTCTGACCCACAGGTACATCGCGAAGGCCCCGGCTCCGGCCGGGGCCTTCGTGCGTCCACCACAAAACCGCAGGTGGTGACAACGTTGTCAGAAAGTCCTTGACAACGTTGTCAGCGGCTGCGCACGATGGCCCGCATGGCTCGCCGACCCACGCTGCACGACGTCGCCTCGCACGCCGGCGTGAGCATCAAGACGGTCTCCCGGGTGGTCAACCATGAGGCGTCCGTGAGCGAGGAGGTGCGCACCCGGGTCGCGGCCTCGATCGCCGAGCTGCACTACGTGCCGAACTCGTTCGCGCGGTCCCTGAAGTCCGGCGGCGGCGACACGATCGGCGTGGTGATGGACTCCATCGCCGACCCGTTCTTCGCCGAGCTGATGAGCGCTGTCGAGGCTCGGGCGCTCGACGCCGGCATGACGGTGATCTTCGGCAGCACCGGCTCCGACCCGGAGCGTGAGCGCCAGCAGGTCGAGCGGATGGCGATGCAGCGCGTCCGCGCCCTGATCCTCGCGCCCGTCACCGGCGACCACTCCTACCTCGAGCGCTTCCGCGCGACGTTGCCGATCGTCATGGTCGACCGGCAGGTCGAGATCGGCGGCTACGACATCGTCGCCGTCGACGACCGCGGGCTGACCCGGCAGGCGGTGGACCACCTCACCGAGCGCGGCCACCGGCGCATCGCGTTCGTCGGCAACGACGTGCACTTCCCGACCACGGCCCATCGTCTGCTCGGCTACCGCGACGCGCTCGCCGCGGTCGACGTCGAGCCCGACCCGTCCTGGTTCCCCGAAGGTAGCGGCGACGAGGACGAGGCGTTCGACGTCGTCACCCGCCTGCTGGCCGCACCGGAGCCGCCGACGGCCGTGTTCGCGGCGAACCCGCGCGCCGCGATGGGCGCGGTCCACGCGCTCCACGTCGCCGGCCGCACCGACGTCGCGATGATCAGCTTCGGCGACTTCCCGATGGCCACGACGCTCACGCCGGCCATCACCTGCGTGAACCAGGACCCGCACGGCATCGGGGTCGCGGCCACGGAGCGGGTCATCGCCCACCTCGACGCCCGCGAGCACGACCGCCCGGACGAGCACCCGCTCGAGATCATCGTCGACACCGAGCTCGTCGCGCGCGGCTCGGGGGAGCTGGAGCCCGCATGAAGCCCGTCACCCTCGCTCCCAACCTGGTCGAGCACTACTACGCCGGCGGTGCGCGGATCGCCGACCTGCGCGGCATCGAGGCGACGTCGGACCATCAGCCGGAGGAGTGGATCGCCGCGACGGTGACCCGTGCCGACGGCAGCGGACTGGGCCTCGCCCGCACCGTCGACGGCGACGTCCTGCGCGACGTGATCGCGGCGGACCCGGTCGCCTGGACCGGTGTCGATCGCGGCAGCGACACCGGCATCCTCGTGAAGCTGCTCGACGCCGGCCAGCGGCTCCCGGTGCACCTGCACCCGGACCGCCGGTTCGCGTCGGACCACCTGGACTGCCCCTACGGCAAGACCGAGGCCTGGTACGTCCTGGACGTCGACGAGGGCGCCGCGGTGCACCTGGGGTGGCGCGAGGACGTCGACCCCGTCGAGGTCGCCCGCCGTCGCGACGCGCAGGACGGCGACTGGATGCTGGACCACCTCAACCGGGTCGAGGTCCGCCCCGGCGACGGCGTGCTCGTGCCCGCCGGGTTGGCCCACTCGATCGGCGCCGGCGTCTTCGTGGTGGAGGTCCAGGAGCCGACCGACTTCTCGATCGTCCTGGAGTGGTCGATCACGACGTCCGGTCCCGAGGACTCGCACCTCGGCCTGGGCATGGACCTCGCCCTCGAGGCGCTGGACACCCGCGGCACGACGCCGGACGCGCTCGACCGGCTGGTGCTCCACGAGGGCGACCGGCGCGGTTCGTCGGTCCTCCCCGAGGCGGCGGACGACTTCTTCCGCCTCGACCTCCTGGAACGGGGCTCGGTCGACGCCGGGTTCGCCGCGGTGGTCGCGCTCGACGGGGACGGGGAGGTCGTCACGGCCGACGGCACCACCGCGCTGGGCCGCGGGGGAGTGCTGGTCGTTCCCGCAGCGGCCGGCGACTGGTCGTTGCGCGGAGACGTCCGCGCGCTCGTCGCCCGGCCGGCGGCGAGCTGGAAGGAGATGCATGTCTGAGCAGCCCATCCTCGAGGCGCGCGGCCTGTCGCGCCGGTTCGGGCACGTCACGGCGCTGGACGGCGCCGACTTCGACGTGCGCCCGGGCGAGGTCGTCGCGCTGATCGGCGACAACGGCGCCGGCAAGTCGACGCTGGTGAAGGCGCTGTCCGGCAACCTCGCCGTGGACAGCGGGGAGATCCGCTTCGACGGGAAGCCGGTCGCGATCGAGACCCCGACGGTGGCCAGCGGCCTCGGCATCGAGACCGTCTACCAGGACCTCGCGCTGGCGCCGCATCTCGACCCGGTGGCGAACATGTTCCTCGGCCGCGAGGTGATGCGGCCGGGCGTCCTCGGCGCCCTCGGCTTCATGGACGCCAAGCAGATGCGCGTCGGCGCGCAGGAGGCCTTCGACCTGCTCGGCGCCACCGTCACGGACCTGAACGTGCCCGTCGGCTCGATGTCCGGCGGGCAGCGGCAGGCGATCGCGATCGCGCGCGCCGTGCACTGGGCCAACCGCGTGGTGTTCCTCGACGAGCCGACGGCCGCCCTAGGGGTGCGGCAGACGGCCAACGTGCTGGACACCATCCGGCGCGTCCGCGACCACGGCGTCGCGGTGGTGTTCATCAGCCACTCGATGCCGCACGTCATCGAGGTCTCCGACCGCGTGCAGGTGCTCCGCATGGGACGCCGGGTCGCGACGTTCGAGACCGCGCAGACGTCGATGGAGGAGCTGGTCGGCGCCATGACCGGCGTGAACGGGGAAGCAGCATGAGCGTCCAGGCACCGCCCACGTCCATCACGACGCGGATCGTGCGCGTGCAGGCGTTCCAGATCCTGCTCGTGCTGATCGCCATCTGGGTCGTCTTCGCGATCCTCGAGGGCGACCGGTTCGCCACCGTCGGCAACATGCGGCTCGTCGCGCAGAACGCGGCCATCCTCGCGATCCTCGGCGTCGGCATGACGTTCGTGATCATCACTGCGGGCATCGACCTGTCGATCGGCTCGGTGATGGTGTTCTCCGGCGTCATCGGCGCGAAGGTCATGGTCGCCCAGGGCGGCGACGGCTGGGGCACGGCGTGGCTCGGCATCGCGGCGTCCGTCGCGGCCGGTCTGGCCTGGGGCCTGGTCAACGGCGTGCTGGTCGCCAAGGCCAAGATCCCGCCGCTGATCGTCACCCTGGGCACGCTCGGCATGGCTCTCGGGCTGGCGCAGATCATCACCAAGGGCGTCGACATCCGCGAGGTCCCGCTCGTGATGCAGAGCAAGATCGGCTACGGCAACGCGTTCGGCGACGTGCCGATGCTTGCAGGGATCGCCCTGGTCTTCCTCGTCGTCGGCGGCGTCGTCCTGCACCTCACCCGGTTCGGCCGCCACACGTACGCCATCGGCTCCAACGAGGAGGCCGCCCGTCGCGTCGGCCTGAAGGTCGACCGCCACCTCATCGCCGTCTACGCCATCTCCGGCGGCCTCGCCGGCGTGGCCGGGATCCTGTCGCTCGCCCAGTTCGCGACGACCGCGATCGCCGGGCAGTCGCAGACCAACCTGAACGTCATCGCCGCCGTGGTCATCGGCGGCACGTCGCTGTTCGGCGGCGTCGGCACGATCTTCGGCACGGTCGTCGGCCTGTTCATCCCGGCGGTCCTGCAGAACGGATTCATCATCGTCGGCATCCAGCCGTTCTGGCAGCAGGTCGCCGTCGGTGCCGTCCTGATCGTCGCCGTCTACGTCGACCAGCTGCGTCGCGCCGCCGCCCAACGCGGTGGGCGCACCAACGTCCTGTCCCGGCTCCGGGGCAGGGAGAGCACCTCGAACGAGGAGTGAAGGAGAAGGACGCATGAAGCGCACATCACGAGGCCTCGCCGCCGCTGCGGCCGTGGCGCTCGCCGTCGGGTCGCTCGCCGCGTGCGGCAGCTCGGACGGTGGGGGCGGCGGCTCGGACTCCAAGAAGATCGCCTTCATCCAGGGCGTCTCGGGCGACGAGTTCTACATCACCATGCAGTGCGGGATCGAGGCCGAGGCGAAGAAGCTCGGCGCCAAGGTCACCACCCAGGGACCGGAGAAGTTCGACCCGACGCAGCAGAAGCCGATCGTCGACTCGGTCGTCGCGAGCCGGCCGGACGCGATCCTGGTCGCCCCGACCGACGTCTCGGCCATGCAGGCCCCGCTGAAGGCGGCGTCCGACGCCGGCATCAAGGTCGTGCTCGTCGACACCACCGTGAACGACCCGTCGTTCGCGGTCTCGCAGATCTCGTCGGACAACGAGGGCGGCGGCGCGGCGGCCTTCGAGGCGATCAAGGAGCTGGCGCCGGACGGCGGCAAGGTGCTCGTGGTCTCCACCGACCCGGGCGTCTCGACCGTGGACGCGCGCGCGAAGGGCTTCAAGGACGCGGCCGCGAAGGACTCGTCGTTCCAGTTCCTCGGCGTGCAGTACAGCCACAACGAGCCGACGCAGGCGGCCAAGATCGTCACCGCCGCGCTGCAGAAGGACCCGGACATCGTCGGCATCTTCGCCACGAACGTGTTCTCCGCGGAGGGGAGCGCGACCGGCATCCGTCAGGCCGGCAAGCAGGGCAAGGTCAACGTGGTCGGGTTCGACGCGGGCCCGGCCCAGGTCAAGCAGCTGCGGGACGGCACCGTGCAGGCGCTGATCGCCCAGCAGCCCGACGTGATCGGCTCCGACGGCGTCCAGCAGGCCATCGCGGCGCTGGACGGGAAGTCGACGAAGAAGACGATCCAGACCGGGTCGACGATCATCACGAAGGACAACGTGGACGGCGACGCCAAGGACGCCGTCTACCAGTCCTCCTGCTGATCAGAGCTCGGTCCGCACCTCGAGGAGCTCGGGGAAGAAGGTGAGGTCGAGCGCGCGTCGGAGGAACCCGACGCCGCTCGACCCGCCGGTGCCGCGCTTGTGGCCGATGATCCGTTCGACGGTCTTGAGGTGGCGGAACCGCCAGAGCTGGAACCCCTCCTCGACGTCGACGAGCTCCTCGCACGTCTCGTACGCCTCCCAGAACTCGTCGGGGGCGGCGTAGACGCGGCGGAAGACCTCGACCACGCCGGGGTGCGCCTCGTACGGCTGGGAGAAGTCGCGTTCGAGGACGTCGGCCGGGACGTCGTGACCCTGCCGCGCCAGGTGCGCCAGGAAGGCGTCGTAGAGGCTCGGGCCGGCGAGGTCGGCGGCCAGCTGGTCGTGCAGCGCGTCGTCGTGGGCGAAGACCTCGATCATCGCCGGGTTCTTGTTGCCGAGCAGGAACTCCACGGTCCGGTACTGGGGCGACTGGAACCCGGACGCCCGGCCGAGCTGGTCGCGGAACTGCAGGTACTCGACCGGCGTGAGGGTCTCGAGCACCGACCACTGCTCGAACATCTGCTTCTGGATGGCCTTGACCCGTGCCAGCCGCTTGAGCGCGGGTGCGCCGTCGTCCGCGCCGAGCAGCGCGATGGCCGAGCGGAGCTCGTGGATCAGCTGCTTGAGCCACAGCTCGGTGACCTGGTGCTGGACGATGAACAACATCTCGTCGTGGTGGTCCGACACCGGTTGCTGCGCCGACAGCAGCTCGTCCAGCCGCAGGTAGCTCGCGTAGGTGAGCTCGCCCCGCAGGTCGGTGGCGACACCCTCCTCGATCGGTCGGTAGGACGTCATGCTCGTCAACGTATCTGGCGTAGCCTGCGCGCGTGGACATCGAGGACGCCGGCCGGCTGCCGGACGGACGGGCGGTGCGCCGGGTCCGCCTCCGCAGCGGCGACGCGCGTCTCGACGTCCTCGACCTCGGGGCCACGGTCGACGCCTGGGTCCCGTCCGGCTCCGGACGCAGCGTGGTCGTCGGGCTCGACGGCGACGTCGCGGAGCGGTGGCGACAGCGGCGCGTCTACGCGGGCGTCGTCGGTGGCCGCTACCTGAGCCGGATCCGCGACGGCCGGTTCGAGCTCGACGGGACCGAGCACCGACTCGTCACCAACGACGGACCGCACACCCTGCACGGCGGGCCGGACGGGTTCGACGCGCGGACCTGGCAGGTCGACGACGTCGCCGAGGACAGGGTCCGGCTGAGCCTGGTCAGCCCGGACGGCGACCAGGGATTTCCCGGCACCCTGCGTGCCTCGGTCACGTACCGGCTGGCGCCCGAGGTCGTCACCGTCGAGCTGAGCGCCGAGACCGACGCGCCGACCGTGGTGGGTCTCGGCAGCCACCCGTACTTCGACGTCGGCGCCGGCCCCGTGCTCACCGTCGCGGCCCAGCGCTGGATCCGGCCCGACGAGGACTCCGTCGCGTTGCCAGGCTCGGAGCCGGTCGACGGCTCAGGGGTCGACGCCCGCGACGGCCTGCCGGTCCCGCCGGGTGCGGGTCTGGACCTCGCGTACCTGGTCGACGGCGACGGACTGCGGCCGATGGCTCGGCTCGAGGGCGCGGACGGGACCGTCGTCGTCGAGGGCGACCAGCCGGCGCTGCAGGTGTTCACCGACGGGGCGCTCGGCGGCGTCGCGCTGGAGGTGCAGCGCGAGCCGGACGGGCCGAACCGGCCGGGCGCGGCCGCGGTGCTGTGGCCGGGCGAGGTCTATTCCTCGCGGGTGGTCTGGCGCTGGTCGAGCACGCCGGCGGTCGCGGCGCGGTAGCGCTCGAGCACCTCGGGGTGGTGCTCGCCGGTCATCGTCACCGCGGATGCGGCCGGCCACTGCGGTGCGTCGTCGGTCCCGACGGCGACCCACGCCGCCTGGCGGGCGGCCCCTAGCGCGACGTACTCGGCCGGCTCCGGCACGACGACGTCGATGCCGAGCACCGTCGGGCCGATCTCGCGGACGGCCCGCGACCTGGCGCCGCCGCCGACCAGCTGGGCGCTGGTGACCTCCACGCCCTGGTCCCGCATCGCGTCGAGGGCGTCGGCCAGCAGGCACCAGAGCCCCTCGACGGCGGCCCGCGCGAGGTTCTCCCGCGTCGTGCCGGCCAGGGTCAGACCGGCGAGACTGCCGGTGGCGTCCGGGCGGTTGGGCGTCCGCTCACCCTCCAGGTACGGGACGTGGACGATGCCGGCGGCGCCGGGCTCGGCGGCGAGGGCCAGCGCGTCGAGTCCGGCGTGGTCGACCTGCAGCAGCGCGGCCATCATGTCGAGCACACGCGCGCCGTTCAGCGTGGCGGCCAGCGGGAGGTAGTGGCCGGTGGCGTCCGCGAAACCGGCGATGAGGCCGGAGGCGTCGTGGGTGGGCGTCGTGGACACGGCGGCGACGACTCCCGAGGTGCCGATCGAGAACGAGGTCTCGCCGGGTCGCAGCCCGAGGCCGAGCGCCGCGCCCGCGTTGTCGCCGCAGCCAGGGCCGAGGGCGAGGCCCGGCCCGTCGACCGAGGCTGACGGGTCCAGGACGGTCGGCAGCACGACGTCGTCGGCGTCGCGTCGCAGCGCTCGGGCGAGCAGGTCGCGACGGTACTCACCGGCGACGGCGTCGAAGTAGCCCGTGCCGGACGCGTCCGACCGGTCGGTCACCAGGTCGGCGAGGCGGCCCGTGCCGCGCAGCCGCCAGGTCAGCCAGTCGTGGGGGAGGGCGACGGCTGCGACGCGCGCGGCGTTGTCCGGCTCGTGGTCGGCGAGCCACCGCAGCTTCGTGACGGTGAACGACGCCACCAGGACGCTGCCGGTCGCCTGCGCCCACTCCTCGGGACCGAGCTCGTCGACGAGGTCGGACGCCGCCCGGGCCGACCTGGTGTCGTTCCAGAGCAGGGCCGGCCGGACGACCTGGCCGTCGGCGTCGAGGGCGACCATCCCGTGCTGCTGCCCGCCCACCGACACGGCCTCGACGTCGTCGAGTCCGCCGGCGGCCTCGATGGCTTCTTGCAGGGCCGTCCACCACGCCTCGGGATCGACCTCGGTGCCGGCGGGGTGCTTCGCCGACCCGGACCGCACGACCGTCCCGTCGTCCGCGTCGACGACGAGCACCTTGCAGGACTGCGTCGAGGAGTCGACGCCGGCGACGAGCATCAGCCGATGAGGTGCTCGACGGCGAGCTGCTGCAGCGCCACGAAGCCGCCGTTCCGCTGCGCGGCGACGTCCGGGTCGAAGCCCTCGTCGTCGGCCAGGATGCTGGCCGCGGTCTCGCCCTCGGCGAGCGTCGGCTGGGCGAGCTCGAGGACGCCGGCCGCCGTCATCGCCTCCTGGACGCGCGGGTCCGCACGGAACGCCTTGGCCTTCTCGGCGAGCGCGATGTAGGTGGCCATGTTCGCGGCCGCGGACGCCCACACGCCCTCCATGCCCTCGGTGCGCGACGGCTTGTAGTCGAAGTGGCGCGGTCCTTCGTAGCGCGGGCCGTCCGGGTAGCCCGGGAAGCCGTTCTCGAGCAGGTCGACGGTGAAGAACGCGGACATCAGGTCGCCGTGGCCGAACACCAGGTCCTGGTCGTACTTCAGGCCGCGCTGGCCGTTCAGGTCGATGTGGAAGAGCTTGCCGTGCCACAGCGCCTGGCCGAGCGTGTGCGTGTAGTTGAGGTTCGCCATCTGCTCGTGGCCGGTCTCGGGGTTCAGGCCGACGATGTCGCCGTGCTCGAGCTCGGAGATCAGGGCCAGGGCGTGGCCGACCGTCGGCAGGAAGATGTCGCCGCGGGGCTCGTTCGGCTTGGGCTCCAGGCCGATGCGCAGGTCGTAGCCCTTCTCCTTGATGTAGCCCGCGATCGTGTCGAGACCCTCCTTGTAGCGCTCGTGCGCGGCGTAGACGTCCTTCGAGCCGTCGTACTCGCTGCCCTCGCGACCGCCCCACATGACGAACGTGGTCGCGCCCATCTCGGCGGCGACGTCGACGTTGCGCAGGATCTTGCGGAGGCCGAACCGGCGGACGGAACGGTCGTTCGCGGTCAGCCCGCCGTCCTTGAAGACCGGGTGCGTGAACGTGTTGGTGGTGACCATCTCGATGACGAGTCCGGCACCGTCGGCGGCGTCCTTGACGTCGCGCAGCGCCTTCTCCCGGGTGGCGTCGTCGGCGCCGAACGGGACGACGTCGTCGTCGTGGAACGTGATGCCCCAGGCGCCGAGCTCGGCCAGCTTCTCGGTGTACTCACGCGGCGTGAGCGGGGACCGGGTCGCGGTGCCGAACGGGTCGACGCCGATCCAGCCGACCGTCCAGAGGCCGAAGGAGAACTTGTCGTCGGGACGGGGCGGACGGACGGTCATGCGGGGCTCCTAGAAAATTATGTTTGATGGTAGAACATAAGAGCCTTCCTGCAGTACTGTCAACGGCCATGGCGGTGACCACGGGTTCTGCGGTCGGGCAGCACACCCTGCGCGAGACCAATCTCGCGACCGTGCTCCAGGCCGTCTGTGCCGCGGACGCCCCGCCGTCGCGGGCGGACCTCGCCACGCAGCTCATGGTGACGCGGGCGACCGCCACCCGCCTCGTCGACGAGCTCGTCGACGGTGGTCTCGTCGACGAGATCGACCCGGTCGAGCCGCGCCGCGGACGTCCCGCCAAGCTGCTCCTCCCGGGCGCCGGGCTGTGCGCCCTCGGCCTGGTGGCCGACATCGACCGCGTCGTCGCTCGCGTCCTGACCCTGCGCGGCGAGGTCGTCGCCGAGGTGCGGCAGGACGTCGACCTCGGAGCCCTCGACCAGGAGGGCGGGCTCGCGCTGGTCCGCGAGACGGCCGAGCAGGCCCTCGAGCAGGTGTCGGTCCGCGTGGTCGGTGCCGCGCTCGCCATCCCCGGCGTCGTCGCGGACGGACGCACGCTGGTCCGCGCCCCGAACCTCGGCTGGTCGAACCTCGACCTCGTCGACGCCATCGGACCGCTCGGGTCCGCCGGGCACCTGGCCGAGGCCGGCAACGAGGCCGACCTCTCCGCGCTGACCGTCCTCCACGACGCCCCCGGACGGATGGGCACCTGGCCCGACTTCCTGTTCGTCTCCGGCACGGTCGGCGTCGGCGGCGCCATCGTGTCGCGCGGCCGCGTCGTGGTGGGGGAGCACGGCGGCGCCGGCGAGATCGGCCACGTCTGCGTCGACCCGGACGGGCCGGCCTGCCGATGCGGGTCGCGGGGCTGCCTGGAGCGCTACGCGGGCCGCGAGGCCCTGGCGCGCGCGGCCGGGGTCGCGCCGTCCGACGTCGACACGATCGGCGACCGGGCACTCGCCGGCGACCACCGGTGCGCCGCCGCCGTCCGGGACCTGACGCGGGCCCTGAGCGTCGCGCTCGGAAGCGTCGTGAACGTCGTGGGCATCTCCTCGGTGGTGCTCGGCGGTCACCTCGGACGCCTCGAGCCGGCCCTCAGCCACACCCTCGGCGAGCAGCTCGGCGCCCGCGTGCTGGGGGCGCGATGGGCCCCGGTCCAGCTGCGGGCGGCCGGGGACACCCCGGCCTCGCCCGCCGACGGCGCGGCCTACCGCGTTCTCGAGAACGTCATCCGGCAGCCGTCCGCCTGGCTCTGAATGATCTTCTGGGAAATCTGCGCGAAACACTGGACGTGACCCCTGTCACCCCCATATGTTGTCCCGAACAACAAACGCGGCGGTCAGGGGGCCTGGTCGCAGAAACCGGAACAGGAGGCGATTCGCGTGAAGCGAACGCTAGGCATGATCACGGCGGCAGTCCTGGGGCTCTCTCTGACGCTCGCAGGCTGTGGCAGCGACTCCGACGGAGGCAGCGGGGACTCCGGCAAGAAGGCCGAGGGCAAGATCGGCGTCATCCTCCCGGACACCAAGTCGTCCGTCCGTTGGGAGAGCGCAGACCGGCCGGCACTCGAGGCAGCCTTCAAGGCCGCCGGTGTCGACTACGACATCCAGAACGCCGAGGGCGACGCCGACAAGATGGCGACGATCGCGGACAGCATGATCGCGGACGGCGTCACCGTCCTCGCCATCGTCAACCTCGACTCCGACTCCGGCGCCTCCATCGAGGAGAAGGCCGGCAAGCAGGGCGTCAAGACCATCGACTACGACCGCCTCACGCTCGGCGGCTCGGCCGACTACTACGTCTCGTTCGACAACACCAAGGTCGGCGAGCTGCAGGGCCAGGGGCTCGACAAGTGCCTCGCCGGCAAGGACGCCAACATCATCTACCTGAACGGCTCGCCGACGGACAACAACGCGACGCTGTTCAGCCAGGGTGCGCACTCCGTCCTCGACAAGGTCAGCGCCTACAAGAAGGTCGGCGAGCAGGCCGTGCCGGACTGGGACAACGAGAAGGCCGTGACGATCTTCGAGCAGCTGTACACGAAGGTCGACGGTGACGTGCAGGGCGTCTACGCCGCCAACGACGGACTGGCCGGCTCGGTCATCTCGATCCTGCAGAAGAACGGGCAGGACGGGAAGGTCCCGGTGACGGGCCAGGACGCGACGGTCGAGGGTCTGCAGAACATCCTCGCCGGCACGCAGTGCATGTCGGTCTACAAGTCCGCCAAGGAAGAGGCGGGCGCGCTCGCCGACGCCGCGATCGCCCTCGCGAAGGGTGAGAAGGCCGACACCAACGGCACCACCGAGGACAAGACCGGCAACCGTCAGGTTCCGTCCATCCTCCTGACCCCGAAGTCGATCACCAAGGACAACGTCAAGGACGTGGTCGACGACGGCGGCGCCAAGGCGTCGGACATCTGCACGGGCTCGTTCGAGAAGCTCTGCGCAGACGCCGGCATCTCCTGACCGGATGCTCGGTGGCGGTCCCTCGGGGGACCGCCACCGAGCCCTGGTCGTCCGACATGAAGGGACGAGCATGAGCGAGACCCCGCTGCTCGAGCTGCGCGGCATCAACAAGAGCTTCGGCGCGGTGCACGTGCTGCACGACGTCGACTTCGCGGTGTGGCCGGGCCAGGTCACCGCACTGGTCGGCGACAACGGTGCCGGCAAGTCGACGCTGGTGAAGGTCGTCGCCGGCATCTACGGCGCCGACTCCGGCGAGAGCTTCTTCGAGGGCCGCCCGGTCCACGTGTCCAACCCGAAGGACGCGTCCGACCTGGGCATCGAGGTCGTCTACCAGGACCTCGCCCTCTGCGACAACCTCGACATCGTCCAGAACATGTTCCTGGGCCGCGAGAAGCGCAACGGCTTCATCCTCGACGAGGCGTCGATGGAGGCGCGGGCCCGCGAGACGCTCGCGTCGCTGTCCGTGCGCACCGTGAAGTCGGTCCGGCAGAGCGTCGCCAGCCTGTCCGGCGGTCAGCGCCAGACGGTCGCGATCGCCAAGTCGGTCCTCTGGAACTCCAAGGTCGTCCTGCTGGACGAGCCCACGGCGGCGCTCGGCGTCGCCCAGACCCGCCAGGTCCTCGACCTGGTCCGACGCCTGGCCGACCAAGGTCTCGGCGTCGTCCTCATCTCGCACAACATGAACGACGTCCTCGAGGTCGCCGACCGCATCACCGCGCTGTACCTCGGACGCGTCGCGGCCGACGTCGCCGCGAAGGACGTCACCCACAGCCAGGTCGTCGAGCTCATCACCGCCGGACGCTCCGGGGACCTCGGCATCACCTCCTCAGGGGCCATCGCATGACGCAGACATCCGCTCCCGAGCCCGAGCTCGCGGACTCCGACTTCGCCATCGACGCGCACCAGGCCGCCGGCCTGGGTGAGGCCGTCCAGGCGTACCGCAACCGCATCCGCGGCGGCGACATGGGCTCGCTGCCCGCCGTCCTCGGCCTCGCGGTCCTGTTCGTGGTGTTCAGCATCGCCAGCGACCGATTCCTCATCGCCCTGAACCTCGCCAACCTGATCACGCAGGCGGGCGCCATCTGCGTGCTCGCGATGGGTCTCGTGCCCGTCCTGCTGCTGGGCGACATCGACCTCTCCGCGGGCGTCGCGGGCGGTCTGTCGGCGGCGATCACCGCCCTCGCGATCGTGGACCACGACCTCAACTGGGCCGTCGCGGTCGCGGCCGGTGTGCTCGCCGGCGCCGTCATGGGCTTCGTCATCGGCCTGTTCGTGGCGAAGCTGGGCATCCCCTCGTTCGTCGTGACGCTCGCGTTCTTCCTCGGGCTGCAGGGCGTCATCCTCAAGATGATCGGTGAGGGCGGCTCCGTCCGCGTGGCCGACGACGTGATCCGCGGCATCACGATCGACAACATGTCGGTCGCGGCCGGCTGGATCCTGGCCGTCGTGCTGTCGATCGGGTACGCCGCGGTCTCGCTGCGCCGTCACCGGATCCAGGTCAGCCGCGGACTCCAGCACGCGCCGCTGAGCGTCGTGCTCATCAAGATCGCGGGCATCGCGGCGATCGCGATCACCGTCACGGCAGTGCTCAACGTGAACCGCAGCCGCAACCCCAACTTCCCGATCGAGGGCATTCCCTACGTGCTGCCGCTCGTGGCGGTGCTGCTCGTGTTCTGGACCTTCGTCTTCAACCGCACCCGCTACGGCCGTCACGTCTACGCCGTCGGTGGCAACCGCGAGGCGGCCCGACGCGCCGGCATCAACGTCGACCGGATCCGGGTGTCGGTGTTCGTGATCTGCACCTCGATGGCGGCCGTCAGCGGCATCATCGCGTCGTCCTACGCCGGCAAGGTCTCGGCCTCCTCCGGCGGCGGCAACACCCTGCTGTACGCCGTCGGGGCGGCCGTCATCGGCGGCACCAGCCTCTTCGGCGGCAAGGGCAAGCCGAGCGACGCCGTCATCGGCGGCGTCGTCATCGCGACCATCGCCAACGGCCTCGGCCTGCTGAACCAGGCCAGCTGGATCAACTTCGTGGTGACTGGAGGGGTGCTGCTCCTCGCCGCCGGCGTCGACGCGGTGTCGCGGCGTCGTCGGTCCGCGGCCGGCGTGGGCTGATCATGCCGGTCTCCACCCGCGCGGGCACCGGCACGAACCAGGAGGCCGTGCGGCGGCACAACCTGGCCACGATGCTGCGCTCCGTGCACCAGGTCGGGCGCACGTCCCGGGCGCACCTGACCACGACGATGGCGCTCAACCGGAGCACGATCGCCGACCTCGCGTCGGAGCTGGAGGCCTTGGGAGTCCTCCGGCACGCCGACCCGGTCGCGACCGCGCCCCGGGCCGGGCGGCCGTCGGCGGGGATCGAGGTCGTGGAGGGCGGCCCCGACGTGATCGCGATCGACGTCGGCGTCGACCGCGTCGTCGTCGGCCGGGTGGGTCTCGGCGGCCGCGTGCTCGAGCGGGCGCAACGCCAGCTGCCGGTCTCGCCCGACCCGCGCGACGTCGGCGACGTGATCGCCGAGCTGGTCGAGGAGACGCACCAGCGGCCCGGGGGTCCGCTGGTCGGCATCGGCGTCAGCGTCCCGGGCGTCGTCCGGCGCACCGAGGGCATCGTGCAGTTCGCGCCCAACCTGGGATGGCACGACGTCGGGTTCGCCCAGGTCGTCGCCGACCGGATCGGCCGCGACGTCCCGATCGCCCTCGGCAACGACGCCGACCTCGGTGCCCGGGCGGAGCACTTCCGCGGCGCGGGGCTCGGGGTCGACCACCTCGTCTACATCTCCGGTGACGTCGGCATCGGCGCCGGCGTGATCAGCGGCGGCGCACCCTTGGGCGGCGCCGGCGGGTTCGCCGGGGAGGTCGGCCACATGGCCGTCGACCCCGAGGGCCTGACCTGCCACTGCGGCAACCGCGGGTGTTGGGAGACGAAGATCGGCGCCGACGCGATCGCGCGCGCGATCGGCGCGCCGGCCGACAGCGTGGCCACCTTGGGGGCGGTGCTCGACGCCTACGTCGACGACGCGGGCGCCCTGGACGCCATCGCGGCCGACGTCGGCCGCGGGCTCGCGACGATCGTCAACATGCTGAACCCCCAGGTCGTCGTGCTCGGCGGCTTCCTGGCCTCGCTGCACAGGCTGGTGGGCGCCGACATCGTGCGCGAGATGCACGACGCGGCGATGCAGGCCCCCGGCCGGATGGTGAAGATCTGCACGCCCGGACTGGGCCAGAACTCGGTCCTGCTCGGCGCGGCCGAGCTCGCGTTCGAGGCCCTGCTCGCGGACCCCGTCGGGGTGCTGGCCTGAGCATGGCAGGCTTGCCGGCATGGCACTGATCGAGGCGCGGGGGCTCGGCAAGTCCTATGGCTCCAAGCGCGCGGTCGACGACCTCTCCTTCACGGTCAAGCCGGGCAGCGTCACGGGGTTCCTGGGGCCCAACGGGTCGGGCAAGTCCACGACCATGCGGCTGATGCTCAGCCTCGACGCCGGCCAGGGCACCACGACGTTCGACGGCAGGACGTTCGGCGAGCTGCGTCA
This sequence comes from Aeromicrobium terrae, assembly GCF_008039565.1. Classification (GTDB taxonomy): domain Bacteria; phylum Actinomycetota; class Actinomycetes; order Propionibacteriales; family Nocardioidaceae; genus Aeromicrobium; species Aeromicrobium terrae. The sequence continues at coordinate 438,773 of NZ_VDUX01000002.1, read as the reverse complement.
CCCGATGCGGCACGTGGGCGCGCTCCTGGAGGCCAAGCCGTTCCACCCCACGCGCCGGGCACGCGACCACCTCCGGATGCTGGCCGCCGCCAACGACGTCTCGACGCAGCGGGTCGACGAGGTCATCCGCCTCGTCGGCCTGGAGTCCGTCGCGCGCGGCAGACCGCGCAAGTTCAGCCTCGGGATGGGACAGCGCCTCGGCATCGCCGCGGCGCTGCTGGGTGACCCGCACACCCTGCTGCTCGACGAGCCCAGCAACGGTCTCGACCCGCAGGGCATCACCTGGCTGCGGCAGCTCCTCAAGCACCTCGCCGGTGAAGGCCGCTCGGTCTTCGTCTCCAGCCACCTGCTGCAGGAGATGGCCGTCCTGGCCGACGAGCTCGTCGTCATCGGCCGCGGCAAGCTGCTCGCCAACGGCGCCGTCGCCGACTTCGTCACCTCCAGCGGGTTGGGCACCGTCGAGGTCGTGTCGCCCGACATGGCCACGCTCGGGCCGGAGCTCGAGTCCCGTGGCGCGACGCTCGTCGCCGGTCCCGGTGACGCCACCACGGTCTCGGGGCTCGACGCCGCGGCGATCGGCGACGCGGCGCACGAGTCCGGCGCGCGCCTGCACCAGCTCACCACCCGCCAGGCGTCGCTGGAGGAGGCGTTCCTCGCTGCCACCGGGCTGGACGAGGAGTTCCGCGGGGGTGACCAGTCATGATGGACGCCCTGCGCTACGAGTGGGTCCGCCTGCGCACCATCCGCTCCACGTACTGGATCATCGGCATCGCGCTCGGCTTCCAGCTGGCGATGTCCTTCCTCATCGGCGCGCTCGCGGGCGACGACGCCGGCGGCACCGACAGCTTCGCCATCCTGGTCACCATCGGTGCGTCCACCGGTTTCGCGCCGCTGTTCATCGCCTACGTGATCGGCCTGATGGGCGTCTTCTCGATGGGCCACGAGTACCGGCACGGGATGATCCGCGCGACGTTGACCGCCGTGCCGCAGCGGTGGGCCGTCCTCGCGGCGAAGGTGCTGCTCATCGTGGCCGTCTCGGCGGCCTGTGCCCTGGCCTGCGTGCTGATCGCGCTGCTCAGCGCCACGATCTTCTCCATCGAGCTGCCGGGCTGGGGCGAGGTCCTCGCCATCTCCTCCGGCACGACGATCTTCGCGGTCCTGTTCTCGCTGTCCGGCCTCGCCTACGCCACGATCACCCGCAACCAGACCGCCGCCGTCGCGCTGCTGCTCCTGGTGCCGACGATCCTCGAGGGCATCATCAAGTCCGTCATCCTCGCCATCCACGCCGCCTCCGACGACCCCACCGGCAAGGGCGGCGGCGTCTGGCTGATCAAGTACCTGCCGTACGACTCCGGCGGCCAGATGTACACGCGCCGGTCACTGGAGGACCTGCTCGAGATCTTCGGCGTCGTGCCGTTCGGCCCGGTCGGCGGCGGTCTCGTGATGGGCACCTTCGTCGCCCTGCTGCTGGCTGTCGGGAGCTATTTGTTCCTGCGCCGGGACGCCTGAAATCTCGACGAGAACGTCCCGTCACCCGCTGTTACAGTGACGGGCGTGTTGGACGCCGCCTACCGCCTCAAGGTCTTCCGCCGCATCGGCCTGATCGCTCCCCAGCTCCCGCACCGGATCGCGTACGCCGGCTACCAGCTGGTCAAGTGGGGCCCCGGGTTCCCGGCGGCCGTCGCCGCGGCTGCGGCGCGCTTCCCGAAGCAGAAGGCCATCGTCGACGACCTCGGTGAGCTCACCTGGGCCGAGCTCCGCGACGAGGTCAACCAGCTGTCGCACGCGCTCAAGGAGCGCGGCGTCGAGCCGGGCGACTCGATCGCGCTGCTCGCGCGCAACCACCGCTACATCGTGACGGCGATGGTCGCGATCATGCAGGTCGGCGCCCGCGTCCTGCTGCTCAACACGATGGCGAGCGGGTCCCAGCTGACCGAGCTCGCCACCCGCGAGGGCGCGAAGTTCATCATCCTCGACGAGGAGTTCCTCAAGGTCGCCGAGAAGGTCGACCGCGACCAGCTGCTGCTCGCCTGGTCCGACGGCGACCAGGACGTCCCCACCCTGGCCGAGATCTCGAAGGGCCAGTCCACGAAGCAGCCGCCCAAGCCGTCGCGGCGCGGATCGGTCGTCATCTTCACCTCCGGCACCACCGGCCTGCCCAAGGGCGCGAAGCGCGAGGAGCCCGAGGGCCTCGATCCACTCGTCGCGTTCTTCGGCGCCATCCCGTACCGCGGCAACCGCACGATGGTGCTCGCGGCGCCGCTGTTCCACTCCTGGGGCCTCATCAACTTCGGCTTCGGTCTCTCCACGGCGCCCACGTACGTCCTGCGCCGGCGCTTCAAGCCCGAGCAGGTGCTGCAGGACATCGAGGAGCACCAGGCCGAGGCCCTCGTCGTCGTGCCGCTGATGATGCAGCGCCTCGTCGACGCCGACCCCGAGCTGGTGAAGAAGACCGACGTCTCCAGCCTGCGCATCACGGCGGTCAGCGGCTCGGCCCTCGCCGGCGAGCTCGCCACGCAGTACATGGACACGTTCACCGACTCGGTCTACAACTTCTACGGGGCCACGGAGACCGGCTGGGTCACCGTCGCGTCGCCGAAGGACCTGCGCGAGGCGCCCGGCACCGCCGGCCGCCCGCCGTGGCACACCACCGTGCGCATCCTCAAGGACGGCAAGGAGGTGCCGCAGGGCGAGACCGGCACCATCTACGTCGCCAACGACATGCCGTTCGGCGGGTACACCGACGGCAACACCAAGGAGTTCGCCGAGGACCTGATGAGCACCGGCGACCTCGGGCACTTCGACGAGGACGGCCGCCTGTTCGTCTCCGGCCGCGACGACGACATGATCGTCTCCGGCGGCGAGAACGTCTTCCCGCGCGAGCTCGAGGACGCCCTCATCAAGCACGAGGACATCGCCGACGTCGTCGTCACCGGCATCGACGACAAGGACTGGGGCCAGGCGCTCGCGGCGTACGTGGTCGTCAAGAACGGTGCCTCGCTCGAGCACGACGACATCGTCGCGTACGCCAAGGAGCACGTCGCCCGGTTCGCCGTGCCGCGCAAGACGAAGTTCCTCGACGAGCTGCCCCGCAATCCCACGGGAAAGGTCATGAAGCGCGAGCTCCCCGACTTCGACTAGCTAGGATCGCCGGATGGACAGAGGAGGTCAGCTCATCAGGAGGATCGCTCGCCGGCTCGTTCGAGGCCGTCGACTCGCGCCCGAGCCGCCGCGTCCCGCTCCCCGTCGCAAGCCCTACGGCACCGTCCCTGGCCCGCCGCTCCCGCCGGTGGAGAACACGCTCTCTCCCGACGACCCGTGGATCCACCCGCCCGTGGCACCCACGCCGGGCCACGTCGACCTGACCGACCGGGTCCGGCCGCGCAGCTACGACCTGGAGCTGCTGGAGCAGCTCAACGAGGAGTACCGCGACAAGCCCCTGGTGGCCGCGCCGCGAGAGTTCTCCGAGGAGGCGCTGGCGGCCGACGCGCAGCGGCGGGTTCGCTGGGCCCACAACATGGTCGACCTGAGCAACCAGACCGTGCTCGAGGTGGGGTGTGGTGGCGGCTACGAGACCTGGTCCATCGCCCACAACCTGGGGTCCGACGCGTACGGCGTCGACATCACCGCGCAGGAGTCCTGGTCCCAGCTGGAGGGGGAGCGGGTCCACTTCGCCGAGGCGGACCTGACGGAGAAGAACATCTACGAGGAGAACACGTTCGACCGGATCATCTCGTACACCGTCTGGGAGCACGTGGTCCATCCGCACAAGCTGCTGGAGGAGACCTACAAGATCCTCAAGCCGGGTGGCCTGCAGTGGCTGCGCGCCAACCTGTGGGCCGGGCCGCGCGCCTCTCACCGCTACCGCGACATCTACTTCCCGTGGCCCCACCACCTCTTCAGCGACGACGTGATCAACGAGTGGGACCGCAAGAACGGGCGGGAGCCGGAAGGGTCGTGGTGGGTCAACAAGCTGACCTGGAACCACTACGAGCGCTACATCCACGACGTCGGGTTCCGGCTCCGCAAGGTCCAGTTCCAGACGTGCGAGTGGGACGAGGAGTTCTACCAGCGCTTCCACGACATCCTGGGCCGCATCCCGCGCACGGACCTGGAGCGAGACTTCTTCCTCTGCGTCCTCGAGAAGCCGGCCTGACCCGTCCGTGAACGTCGTCGAGCGCGCCGACGCCTTTCAACGGCGGCACCCGGTGGTCGGTTTTCCGCTCGCCGTGATCTACAAGTACTTCGACGACCAGGGACCGTACCTCGCGGCGATCATCACGTTCTACGCATTCATCGCGATCTTCCCGCTGCTGCTCATCTCCACGTCGATCCTCGGCTTCTTCCTGCAGGACGACCCCGACCTGCGCGACCGGCTGCTCGACTCCGCGCTGAGCCAGTTCCCGATCGTCGGCGACCAGCTCGGCCGGCCGGGCGGGCTGCGCGGCAGCACGACGGCGATCGTCGTCGGTGCGATCGCGGCCGTCTACGGCGCGCTCGGCCTGGGTCAGGCGGCGCAGAACGCGGCCAACATCACCTGGGCGGTCCCGCGGAACAGCCGCACCAACGCCGTGCTCCAGCGGGTCAAGAGCCTGGTGTTCCTGGCGATCGCGGGTCTCGGGATCCTGGCGCTGGCCGTCGCCACGTCGCTGCTGGCCAATCCGGACGCCCTGGGCGACACCGTCGAGCCGGCGTACGGCTGGGTCGCCCGCGTGGCCGGTTTCGTGCTGACGTCGGTCATCTTCATCGGCCTGTTCCGGCTCGTCAGCCGCCACCGGGCCGGAACGCGCTCAGTGCTTCCTGGAGCCTTGACGGCGTCGGTGCTGTGGCAGGTCCTCCAGCTCGTGGGCAGCAGCTACGTCGACAACGTCATCCGGTCGGCCAGCCAGATGAACAAGACGTTCGCCCTGGTGCTCGGGCTGATGGCCTTCCTGTACCTGGCCGGCGTGGTGGCGGTGCTCGGTCTGGAGATCAACGTCGTGCTGCGGCGCCGGCTGTACCCGCGCGCGCTGCTCACGCCGTTCACCGACAACGTCTCGCCCACGCCGGCCGACATCAAGGCGTACACGAGCTACGCGAAGTCGCAGCGGCACAAGGGCTTCCAGTCGATCGAGACCACGTTCACGCCGAACGGTGATGGCATCGAGCCACCCGCGGACGGCCGTCCCCACTAGGCTTGACCTCCCAGCGACGAGAACGTGAGGAAGCGCCATGCCCACGGGCAAAGTGAAGTGGTACGACGCCGAGAAGGGGTTCGGGTTCCTGACCCAGGACGACGGCGGTGACGTCTACGTGCGCTCCGACGCGCTGCCCGAGGGCACCGAGACGCTGAAGTCGGGCACCCGCGTGGAGTTCGGCATCGCGCAGGGGCGTCGTGGCGACCAAGCGCTCCAGGTCCGCGTGCTCGATCCCACGCCGTCCGTCTCCCGGTCCCAGGCCCAGGCCCGCCGCAAGCCGCCGGAGGAGATGGTCACGATCGTCGAGGACCTCATCCGCCTGCTCGACGGTCTCGGAGAGGGCTACCGCCACGGCCGCCACCCCGACCGCAAGGCCGCGAAGCCGGTCGCGCAGCTGCTCCGCGCGCTCGCCGCTGAGCTTGATGGCTAGGGATATAGTTGAAGCGTGAACTACTCTCTCGCTGACCTCGAGGCCCGGCTGGTGCCGAGCCCGCGGATGCCGGTGCTCTTCGTGGGCCACGGCACTCCGATGAACGCGATCAGCGACAACGAGTACACGCGCACGTGGAGCCGGCTCGGGCACGACGTGCTGGACTCCGGCGACGCGGCACCGCAGGCCATCGTCGTGGTCAGCGCGCACTGGCTGACGCCGGGGGAGACCCGCATCACCGACGCCCCGCGCAACCGCGTCATCTACGACTTCGGCGGCTTCCCCGACGAGCTGTACCACGTCCCGTACGACACGGTCGGCGACCCGGAGGTCGCCCGCGTGCTCGCGCAGCAGCTCGTCGAGTACGAGGCGGCGCTCGACTCCCAGTGGGGCCTGGATCACGGCACCTGGTCGGTGCTCAAGCACCTCGCGCCGGAGCCGACCGTTCCCGTCCTGCAGGTCAGCATCGACTACGCGATGCCGCTGCCCCAGCTCTTCGAGCTCTACGGCCGGCTGCGCGCACTGCGCGACCGCGGCGTCCTGTTCATCGGGAGCGGCAACATCGTCCACGCCCTGAACCGCGTGAAGTGGGAGGGCGGCGACGCCTGGGACTGGGCCGAGCAGTTCGACACCGACACCGCCTCGGCCCTCAGCGAGCGCCGCGTCGACCAGCTCCTCGACCCCTACGGCACCTGGGCCGAGGCGCGGATCGCCGTGCCCACCGACGACCACTACCGCCCGATGGTCGCCGCCCTGAGCCTGCTCCACGACGACGAGGACATCCGCTTCTTCAACGAGTCGATCGACCTCGGCTCGGTGGGCATGCGCTCCTTCATCAGCGCCTAGGCAGTCGCCTCGGACTCCCGCGGGTTGAGCACCCGCGCGAACACGAACGTCACCCAGCCCAGCAGGATCGCCGCCGTGATCACCATGCCGAGCGGCGCGGAGACGTCGAGGGTGAACAGCCCGATGCCGAGCAGCCCGCCGAGCACCCAGCCGAGCTGGAGCAGCGTCTCCGACCGGGCGAACATGCTCGTGCGCACCTCCTCGGCGACGTCGCGCTGGATCAGGGCGTCGAGGCTCAGCTTGCCGAGCGACTGGCACATGCCGACGTTGAGGCCCAGCAGCGCCGCGACCGGCCACTTGAAGAACGCCGCGGCCACGATGAGGACGGCGACGTCGAGCACCAGGACGGCGAGCACCACGCGCTGGGGAGCCCGTGACTTGGTCCAGGAGCCGATGACGATGCCCAGGGTGTTGCCCGCGCCGGCCGCACCGATCACCAGGCCCATGAGGATGGTGTTGTTGCCGCTCCACCCCATGGAGTCCGGGGGCTCGCGCAGCGTGAACGCCATGAAGATGGTGAGGAACCCGGTGATCATGCGGAGGCCCGCGTTGCTGCGCAGTCCGTTGACGACGTCGCGGGGGACCACGATGCCGCGGCCGCGCTGGGTGACGCTGGCCTTCTCCTCGCCGACGCTGGAGTCGACGCGCTCGGGGAGCAGGATCGCGAGGATGGTGCCGACGGCGAACAGCAGCGCGGCGTAGCGCAGGGCCCACGGGGCGCCGATGGCCGCCGCACCGATCGCCAGCGGCGCCGAGATGGCGGCCGCGGCCGTGCCGGTGAGCGAGATGCGGGAATTGGCCTTCACCAGGGTGAACTCGACCGGCAGCAGGCGCGGGACGGCGGCCGCCTTGGTGACGCCGTACGCCTTGGACGCCACGAGGCACCCGAGGGCGGCGAGGTAGAACGCCGACGACTCGTCCTCCACCGCGCCGGCCAGCACCCAGCAGCAGAACGCGCGGATCGCGAGCGTGGCGCCGATGGCCCACCGCCGGCCGCGCCGGAACCGGTCGAGGAACGGGCCGATCAGCGGCGCCACCACGGCGAACGGCAGCATCGTGAGCACCAGGAACAGGGCGACCTGGCCGCTGGCCTGCTCGGTGGGGACGGTGAAGAAGAGCGTGCCGGCCAGCGAGACGGCGAACGCGGCGTCGCCGGCCGTGTTGAACGCGTGCATCTCGAGCAGGCGGGACAGCCCGCTCTCGCCGGCACCGCCGGCGTGGGTGAACCGCCGGGCGCCGAGAAACGCCGACGTGCTGCCCCGCGCGATCAGGCGGCCGGCGCGTCGAAGGGGCGGTGGCCCGGCCGGAGCGGGCTGTGCCGGATCAGAAGGAGCTGGAGGCGTGGGCCGGTCGAAATCCTCCATGGGTTCATCCTGCCTCACCCGTCGGACCACGCCGACCGGACATGGGCGACAATCGATGCATGACCTCCGACGCCTTGCTCCTCTCGGCCGTCGACGCCGCGCGAGCCGTCCTGCTGGACGCCGCGGACGCCGACGCCGTCGGCGATCACCTCGGCGCCGTCGACGAGGGCGACGGTTCGGTCGCCCACCACTTCGCCAGCACGCAGCCCGGCTACACCGGCTGGTACTGGGCGGTCAGCATCACGCGAGCGCCGGACGACGAGAAGGTCACCGTCAACGACGTCGTGCTGCTCCCGGGCGAGGGCGCGATCGTCGCTCCTGCCTGGACCCCGTACCGCGAGCGCATCCAGCCCGGCGACCTCGCCCCCGGCGACGTCCTCCCGCCCGACGAGGACGACATCCGCCTCGTCCCGGCCTGGTCGGCCGGCGACGACCAGGACACCGTCGACCGCGCGTACGCCCGCGAGGTCGGCCTCGGACGCGAGTGGGTCCTCTCGTTCGCAGGCCGCGACCTCGCCGCCCAGCGCTGGCACGACGGCGACCAGGGCCCGGACACCCCGCTGGCCCAGCAGGCTCCCGGCACCTGTGCCGGGTGCGGCTTCCTCGTGAGCCTCGCCGGCCCGCTGTCCGACACGTTCGGCGTCTGCGCCAACGGCATGGCCAACGACGACGGCAAGGTCGTCGCGTTCACCCACGGCTGCGGCGCCCACTCCGACGCCCGCCTGAGCCGCTCCGCGGCCCCGCAGGAGCTCCCGCCGCCGGTCCTCGACACCGTCGCGGTGGACGAGATCGACGCGATCTAGCCGAACCGTCCCGACCGTGAGTGGCGTCACGTGGCGCAGCCGCGTCGAACAACATATCGTTGTCTTATGCAATCTTCTCCCGGTTCTCCCGCCATGCCGACCACCGTGGTGGACGATCCGGCCCCGCTGACGCACCGCGAGATCCTCGAGGTGCTGTTCGGCCTGCTCTCCGGCATGTTCACGGCGATCATCAGCTCGACGATCGTGTCGAACGCGCTGCCGACGATCATCGCCGACCTCGACGGCAGCCAGACCCAGTACACCTGGGTCGTCACGGCGTCGCTGCTGGCGATGACGGTCTCCACGCCGGTCTGGGGCAAGCTCGCCGACCTGTTCAGCAAGAAGCTGCTGGTGCAGCTCTCCCTCGTGATCTTCGTCCTCGGATCGGTGCTCGCCGGGCTCTCGCGGAACGTCCCCGAGCTGATCGCGATGCGCGCCGTGCAGGGCCTCGCGATGGGCGGCCTCGTCGCCAACGCCCAGGCGATCATCGGCTCGATCATCCCGCCGCGCGACCGCGGCCGGTACAGCGGCTACATGGGCGCGACGATGGCCGTCGGCACCGTCACCGGCCCGCTCGTCGGCGGCGTCATCGTCGACACCCCCGGTCTGGGCTGGCGCTGGTGCTTCTACGTCTGCGTGCCGCTCGCGGTCATCAGCCTGATCGTGCTGCAGCGCTACCTCCGCATCGCGACGATCCGCCGACCAGTGAAGATCGACTACGTCGGTGCGGTCCTCATCGCGATCGGCGCCTCGCTCCCGCTGCTCTGGGTGACGTTCGCCGGTGAGCACTACGACTGGATCTCCTGGACGTCGGCCGCGTTCCTCGGCGGTGCGTCGCTGGCCTGGCTGCTCGCGGTCCGGGTCGAGCTGCGCCACCCCGAGCCGCTCGTGCCGATCTCGGTCGTCCGCGAGCGCACGACGTCGCTGGCGATCATCGGCAGCATCGCGGTCGGCACCGCGATGTTCGGCGGCTCGGTGTTCCTCGGCCAGTACTTCCAGGTCGCCGGCGGACGGACGCCGACCGAGGCCGGTCTGCTCAGCATGCCGCTGATGCTCGGCTCGCTCGTCGGCACCACGGCCTCCGGCCAGCTCATCACCCGCACCGGCTTCTGGAAGCGCTACCTCGTCCTCGGCTCGACCCTCCTCGTCATCGGCCTCGCGCTGCTCGCGACGATCGACCACACGACGCCGGAGTGGCACGCGATGGTCTTCATGGGTCTGCTCGGCCTCGGCATGGGCATGCTCCTGCAGAACTACGTTCTGGCGGTGCAGAACACCGTCGACGTCACGCAGGTCGGCGCGGCCAGTGCGACGGTCTCGTTCTTCCGGTCGCTCGGCGGCACCATCGGCGTCTCCGTGCTCGGCGCGATCCTCGCCGTCCAGGTGCGCGACGACGTCACGCCCAAGCTGCAGGACCTCGGGATCGACACCGGCGGCAAGGCCGGGGGCTCGTTGCTCGACGTGAACCACCTTCCGACGCCCGTTGCCGAGATCGTGCGGTCGGCCTACGGCGACGCGACCGGCACGATCTTCGCGGTCGCTGCCGGCGTGGCCGTCATCAGTCTCGTCGCGGCCCTGCTGATCCGCGAGGTGCCGCTGCGCACCACGGTGCGCAAGAAGGACTGACTAGTCGGTCTTGCGGCGCCGGCCCGGCTGCATCCGCAGCGCGTTGCGGCGACGGCGGCAGTACTCGATGCCGATCAGGCCGAGGCCGAGGCCGGCGAGGGCGGTCCACATCCACCACATGCGGCCGTCGTCCTCGAGCGTGCCGAGGAACGGCAGGAGCGCGACCGCGACGACGCCCCAGATGATGGTGCCGACGGTCATGGTGCGGACGCCGTCGACGTCCATCGGCTCGACCTCCGCGACGCGGTGCGTGGTGCTGCCGATCTCGAGCTCGGTGACCTCCGGACGGCCGAACTCGTGGCGACGGGCGACGCGCTCCAGACGGGCAAGCTCCCGGTGACCGAGCTTGCGCTCGATGGTCTCCGGGCCGTCACCGTCGCGCGGCGTCCAGTCCTCGTCACTCACGGCGTCAGCCTACCCGTCGGGGGCGGGTGACCTTCGGTGTCCTGGCATGCTGGGCGACGATGAATCCGCGCTTCCGCCGGCTCCTGATCCCGGGACTCCTGGTGGCCCTCCTGGTGGTCGTGGTCGTGGCCTCGATCGCGCGCCGCGCCGACGGCGCCACGGCCGACTCGACCGTGGTCAGCCGCATGAGCGACCCGCGGATCACCGAGTCGAGCGGGCTCGCCGTGAGCCGCCGCCACCCGGACCTCGCCTACACCGTGAACGACTCCGGGCACGGGCCGATCGTCTTCGCCGTCCGGATCTCCACCGGCGCCGTCGTCGGCACCACCCGGGCCGAGGGCGTGCGCTGGCGCGACACCGAGTCCATGGCCCTGACGCCGGACGGCACGCTCTGGGTCGGCGACACCGGCGACAACTTCGGCGTGCGCCAGGACGTCGCCCTGTACTCGATGCCGGAGCCCGGCACCGGCGACCACGTCGTCCGGCCGAAGCGGTACGGCTACTCGCTGCCCACCGGCCCGGAGGACGTCGAGGGCATCGCACTGCAGCCGAGCACCGGACGCTTCCTGCTGATGGGCAAGGGCCTGACCGGCGGGCGCGTCTACCGGCTCCCGAAGACGCTGCGCGAGGACCGGCCGAACCGGGCGGAGGAGCTGGACTGGACCACCCCGGTGCTCACCACCGACTCGGCCACCACGCCGGACGGCCGCTACGTGCTGGTGCGGAACTACACCGTCGCGCAGGTGCGCGACGCCCGGACGTGGAAGCTCCTGCACACCGACGAGCTGCCGGAGCAGGCCCAGGGCGAGACCATCGCGCCGGAGCCGTCCGGGAAGTCGTACCTGATCGGCAGCGAGGGCGCCGACTCGGCACTGCTGCGGCTCGGCCTCACCGCCGCCGCGGACCCCACGCCCGCGCCCACGAGCACGCCGTCCGTGGCCGAGCCGAAGGCCGATCGGGACACCACGGGCGGAACGCCGCCGTGGGCGGTGTGGGGGAGCGCTCTCGGTGGCGTGATCGTCCTCGCCGGCGCTGCGGCGTGGATCACCCGACGCCGCTGAGACCTCTGGCATGCTGCCGAGCATGACCACGACCATCACCTCGGGGCTCGACAGCTACTTCAAGATCAGCAGCCGCGGATCGTCCGTCGCTCAGGAGGTACGTGGCGGTGTCGTCACGTTCCTGACGATGGCCTACATCATCGTCCTGAACCCGATCATCCTCGCCGGCGTCGCCGACGCGGACGGCAAGTTCCTGGGTGGCGGCAGCGAGCCGGGCTCCGGCTTCGCCACCATCGCCGTCGTCACGGCGCTGGTCGCCGGCGTGATCACGATCCTCATGGGGGTCGTCGCGAACTTCCCGCTCGCGCTGGCCACCGGCCTCGGCCTGAACGCGTTCGTCGCGTACTCCGTCGCGAGCGAGATGACGTGGGCCGACGCCATGGGCCTCGTCGTGCTCGAGGGCCTGATCATCCTGGTGCTGGTGCTCACCGGCTTCCGGAAGCTCGTCTTCGACGCGATCCCGCGCCAGCTGAAGACCGCGATCGCCGTGGGCATCGGCCTGTTCATCACGTTCATCGGTCTCGTGGACGCCGGCTTCGTGCGCACGTCCGGCATCGCTGCCCCGCCCGTCGGCCTGGGCATCGGCGGCAACCTGGCCGGCTGGCCGGTCCTGGTGTTCTGCATCGGCCTGCTGCTGATGATCACGCTCTACTCGCGCGGCATCCCCGGCGCGATCCTCATCGGCATCGTGGCCACCACCATCCTGGCCGGCATCGTCCAGGCGATCACCGACACGGGCGCCGGCGGCGGGGACCCGACGTCGAAGGGCTGGAACCTCAACGTCCCGGAGTGGCCGGACAAGATCTTCGCCAAGCCCGACTTCGGCCTGCTGGGCGACTTCAACCTGCTCGGCGGCTTCGACCGGGCCGGCTTCGTGACGGCCGTGCTGCTGGTCTTCACGCTCCTGCTCGCCGACTTCTTCGACACGATGGGCACGATGACCGCCATCGGCGCGGAGGCAGGGCTCAACGACGAGGACGGCACGCCGGAGGGCGCGCAGAAGATCCTGGTCGTCGACTCGCTCGCCGCGGCCGCTGGTGGCGCCGCGGGCATCTCGAGCAACACGTCGTACATCGAGTCGGCGGCCGGCGTGGGCGACGGTGCCCGCACTGGTCTCGCCTCGGTCGTGACCGGCGTGCTGTTCCTGCTGTCGACGTTCGCCGCCCCGCTCGTCGAGCACATCCCGAGCGAGGCCGCGGTGCCCGCGCTCGTGGTCGTCGGCTTCCTCATGATGAGCCAGATCAAGAACATCACCTGGGACGACAACGACATCGCCATCCCGGCGTTCCTGACGATCGTGCTGATGCCGTTCACGTACTCGATCACGGCGGGCATCGGCGCGGGCTTCATCGCCTACACGGTGCTCAAGGCGGTGCGCGGCAAGGCGGCCGAGGTGCACGCCCTGCTGTGGCTGATCTCGGCGCTGTTCGTCCTCTACTTCGCCATCGACCCGGTGACCCGCTGGCTCACCTGACGCTGACGAGAGGGTTCCGGCCCGCTGAGGAGAGAGTTCCGGCCCGCTGAGGAGAGGGTTCCGGCCCGCTGAGGAGAGGGTTCCGGCCCGCTGAGGAGAGAGTTCCGGCCCGGTGAGGAGAGAGTTCAGTCCGTCGAGCGACGGTAGAGCTCGCGGTGCTCCTCGTAGATCCTTGCGTTGTCGTGCAGCTTCTCGACCTCGTCCTCGCTGAGCTCTCGTCGCACCTTCCCAGGTACGCCCGCGACGAGCGACCGAGGCGGGACCTGCATGCCCTCCGGCACCAGCGCACCTGCGGCGATCAGGGTCTCGTCGCCGATGACGGCGCCGTTCATGACGATGGCGCCCATGCCGATGAGCACGTGGTCGCCGACGGTGGCGCCGTGGACGATCGCGCCGTGGCCGACGGAGACGCCCTCGCCGAGGGTCACGGGCCGGCCGGTGTCGACGTGGAACGCCGCGTTGTCCTGGACGTTCGACCGGGCGCCGATGGTGATGGGCTCGTTGTCGGCCCGGAGGACGGCGCCGAACCAGACGCTCGCCCCGGCCTCCAGCGTCACGCGACCGGCGAGGACGGCGGTGGGCGACACCCAGGCGTCGTCGGCGATGGTCGGGCTGTGGCCGTCGAGGGAGATCTCCATGGTGTCCAAAGTAGCCGGTCCCATCTTCTCGTCGACGGGCCGGAACTCTCTCGTCGACGGGCCGGAACTCTCTCGTCGACGGGCCGGAACTCTCTCGTCGACGGGCCGGAACTCTCTCGTCGACGGGCCGGAACTCTCTCGTCGACGGGCCGGAACTCTCTCGTCAGCGGGCCGGAACTCTCTCGTCAGCGGGCCGGGAGTCTCTCGTCAGCGGTCGGTTTGGTCACACCGGGTGGCGGGAGGTAAGCAAGCGCTCATACGATGCCCCGTATGGCTTCTGCGCAGGTCCCTGAGGACGTCGGCGCTGTCCGGGTCCCACTAGCGGAGGGCATCGACGTCGACGTCGCCGACTGGGAGAAGGCCACCGCGGCCGTGCTCCGGAAGTCCAGGAAGCTGGCTGACGACGCGCCCGACCACGACGTCTGGGGCCTGCTCACGCAGGAGACCCTCGACGGCCTCAGCATCACCCCGCTCGGCACGCCGTCGCTGGTGGCCGACCTCGACGACCCGGGACTCCCCGGCGAGGCGCCGTTCACGCGCGGCACCACCGCCACCCGCGAGCTCGAGGGCTGGGACGTCCGCGGCTGGTTCACCGACCCCGACGTCGACGTCACCGCGCAGCACGTCGTCACCGACCTGGAGAACGGCGTCAACTCGCTCTGGATCACCGTCGGCGACGGCGCCGTCCCGGCCGACGCCCTGGCGCGCATCCTCGAGCCGGTCTTCCTCGATCTCGCGCCCGTCGTGCTCGACGCCCTCGACGACCCGTTGGCCGCCGCTCGCGCCCTCGACGCCGTCATCGAGGACAAGGCCGTCCAGCCGCACCCAGACACCAGCTACGGCGCCGACCCCACCACGCCGGACGGACTCGCGGTCGTCGAGCTCGCCCGGGCCCGCGGCGTGCGCGGCGTCGTCGTCGACGCCACCACCGTGCACGACGCCGGGGCGTCCGAGGTGCAGGAGCTGGCCTACTCGCTGGCCACCGGCGCCCGCTACCTGCGCGCCCTCGTCGAGGCCGGGCTGAGCGTCGAGGACGCCGCCGCCCAGATCGACGTCCGCTACGCCGCCACCGACGAGCAGCTCACCACCATTGCCAAGCTGCGCGCCGCCCGGCTGCTGTGGAGCCGGATGCTCGAGCTCAGCGACGTCCCGGCCGAGCAGCGCGGCCAGCGCCAGCACGCGGTCACGTCGCGCCCGATGATGTCGGCCTACGACCCGTACGTGAACATGCTCCGCACGACGATCGCCGCGTTCTCCGCCGGCGTCGGCGGTGCCGAGGCCGTCACCGTCCTGCCGTTCGACGAGCCGCTCGGCCTGCCCGAGGCGTTCAGCCGACGCATCGCCCGCAACCAGTCGAGCCTGCTGATCCACGAGTCCCACCTCGGCAAGGTCGTCGACATCGCCGGAGGGTCGTACGCGGTCGAGAAGCTCACCGCCGAGCTCGCCCAGGCCGCGTGGACCCTGTTCGGCGATCTCGAGGAAGATCCCGACTCCCTGCAGGCACGCATCGAGGAGAGGGTGGCCGCCCGCGAGCAGCAGATCGCCGTCCGCCAGCGCCCGATCACCGGCCTCACCGAGTTCCCGAACCTGCAGGAGACGCGTCCCGAGCGCCGCCCCTACGGGCGCGCCCCGGTGGTGCACCGGTACGGAGCCTCGTTCGAGGCCCTCCGCGACGACCCCGCGAAGGCCCCGGTCTTCCTGGCCACGCTCGGTCGCGTCGCGCAGCACACGGCGCGCGCCACGTTCGCCGCCAACCTGTTCGCCGCCGGCGGCATCGAGACCGTCGTCGCCGGCGCCACCGAGGGCGTCGACGACGTCGTCAGCGCCTACCGCGACGCCGGCACGCCCGCCGTCGCCTGTCTCGCCGGGCCCGACGCCCTCTATGCCGAGTGGGGCGAGGACGTCGTCGGGGCCCTGCGCGAGGCCGGGGCCAAGCACGTGATCGTCGCCGGGAAGAACGACGTCGGCGCGGACGACTCCGCCGCGATGGGCGTCGACGCGCTGGACTTCCTGCGCCGCACCCGTCAGGAGCTGGCCTCATGAGCATCCCCGAGTCGTTCGCCGGCGAGCCTTGGGAGGCTCCCGAGGGCATCGAGATCAAGCGGCTCTACACCGCCGACGACCTCAAGGGCCTCGACGCGCTGGACACGTATCCGGGCCTCGCACCGTTCCTGCGGGGCCCGTACCCGGCGATGTACACGACGCAGCCGTGGACGATCCGCCAGTACGCCGGCTTCTCCACCGCGGAGGAGTCCAACGCCTTCTACCGCCGCAACCTCGCGGCCGGCCAGAAGGGCCTGTCCGTCGCGTTCGACCTCGCCACCCACCGCGGGTACGACTCCGACCACCCGCGCGTGAAGGGCGACGTCGGCATGGCCGGCGTCGCGATCGACTCCATCTACGACGCCCGTCAGCTCTTCGACGGCATCCCGCTCGACGAGATGAGCGTCTCGATGACGATGAACGGCGCGGTGCTGCCGGTGCTCGCGCTCTACATCGTCGCGGCCGAGGAGCAGGGGGTGAAGCCGGAGCAGCTCTCAGGGACCATCCAGAACGACATCCTCAAGGAGTTCATGGTCCGGAACACCTACATCTACCCGCCGGCCCCGTCGATGCGGATCATCTCCGACATCTTCGCGTTCACCGCCGAGCGGATGCCGCGGTTCAACTCCATCTCGATCTCCGGGTACCACATCCAGGAGGCCGGGGCGACGAACGACCTCGAGCTCGCGTACACGCTGGCCGACGGCGTCGAGTACATCCGCGCCGGCCTGGACGTCGGGCTCGACATCGACGCGTTCGCGCCACGCCTGAGCTTCTTCTGGGCCATCGGCATGAACTTCGCGATGGAGGTCGCCAAGCTCCGCGCCGCCCGCGCGCTCTGGTCGCGGCTCGTGGCCGACTTCGACCCCAAGAACCCGAAGTCGCAGAGCCTGCGCACGCACAGCCAGACGTCGGGCTGGTCGCTCACCGCGCAGGACGTCTACAACAACGTGGCGCGCACGTGCATCGAGGCGATGGCCGCGACGCAGGGCCACACGCAGAGTCTGCACACCAACGCGCTCGACGAGGCCATCGCGCTGCCGACGGACTTCAGCGCCCGCATCGCGCGCAACACGCAGCTGCTGCTCCAGCAGGAGTCCGGCACCACGGGCGTCATCGACCCGTGGGCCGGCTCGTACTACATCGAGCGCCTCACCCACGACCTCGCGAACCGCGCCTGGGCGCACATCCAGGAGGTCGAGGAGGCCGGCGGCATGGCCAAGGCCATCGAGGCCGGCATCCCGAAGATGCGCATCGAGGAGGCCGCCGCCCGCACCCAGGCGCGCATCGACTCCGGCCAGCAGGCGGTCATCGGCGTGAACACCTACCGCGTCGACCAGGAGGAGCCGTTCGAGGTCCTCAAGGTCGACAACGCGTCCGTCTACCAGCAGCAGGTGGCCAAGCTCGAGCGACTGCGCGCGGAGCGCGACCAGGACGAGGTCGACCGCACCCTCGACGCGCTCACGAAGAGCGCCGAGCGTGGATCCGCCAAGGACGGCTCGCTCGACGGGAACCTGCTCGCCCTCGCCATCGACGCGGCCCGCGCCAAGGCCACGGTCGGCGAGATCTCCGACGCCCTCGAGAAGGTCTACGGGCGCCACCAGGCCGTCATCCGTACGATCTCCGGTGTGTACCGGAGCGAGGCCGGCCAGGGCGGCAACGTCGCCAAGGTCATCGAGGCCACCGAGGAGTTCGAGAAGGCCGAGGGACGTCGGCCGCGCATCCTCGTGGCCAAGATGGGCCAGGACGGTCACGACCGCGGCCAGAAGGTCATCGTCACGGCCTTCGCAGACATGGGCTTCGACGTCGACGTCGGCCCGCTGTTCTCCACGCCCGAGGAGGTCGCCCAGCAGGCGGTCGACGCGGACGTGCACATCGTCGGCATCTCCAGCCTCGCGGCCGGCCACCTCACGCTGGTGCCCGAGCTGAAGCAGGCGCTGAAGGACCTCGGCCGCGAGGACATCGTGGTCGTCGTGGGCGGCGTCATCCCGCCGGACGACGTCCCGACCCTGAAGGAGATGGGTGCCGCGGAGGTCTTCCTCCCGGGCACGGTCATCGCCGACTCGGCGCTCAGCCTGCTCGCGTCGCTGCGCTCCTGAACGTCACTCCCATCCGAAGGCGGGCGGGAGCACGACGACCACGGCCGCGGCCCACGCCGCGTACAGCGGCAGGTAGGTGGTCTGCCAGCGCTCGACCGCGCCGAACGGCTCGCGGCCACCGGTGAACCCGAAGCCCAGGACCGTCGCCCGCAGCAGGTTGCCGAGCAGCAGCAGGTTGAGCCCGAGTGCGGCCACCTTGTTGGCGGAGGCGCCGAACTCGGCGATCCGGCTCAGCATCGCCACGAGCACGACCGCGTCGACCAGGATCGCGCTGACGACGAGCGCGAGCTGCAGCCAGTCGAAGGCGTCGACGGGGGAGCGGGGGTCGCGCGCCGAGATCGCGTAGAGCAGCAGCCCCAGCACGAGCACGAGGATCAGCGCCATCAGGATCAGCAGGTCGCGGTCGACGTGCAGGACGCTGCCGTCGGACACGAACGCGCCGAGCACGGCGAGCAGCATGAGGACGGAGAGCGGCGTGAAGATGCGCGTGAGCACCGGCGCGATGTTCTCGACGACGGCCTGCTTGGCCTCGACCAGCCAGGCCGCCACCAGGACCGCGCCGGCCGCGCCGAACGGGATCACCCACTCGCCGATGACCGTCTCCGGGTCGTGGCCGAGGGTCGAGAACGCGCCGACGGTGAGGCCGACGAGCACGCCGCCGCCCAGCGCGAGCAGCACGTAGTAGACGAACCACTCGCCGGTGAACCGGACGAAGTCCATGCGGCGGCGGTGCGACGTCCAGTCGCCGCCGACGTACGCCACGCCGACCAGGAACCAGGCGACGATCGGCGCGTGGATGACGGTGAGCACCTGCGTCGAGCCGCCCTCGTCGAACGGGAAGACGTTGACGACCACGGCGAGCACGGCGAGGCCGAGCGCGATGCCACCAGCAACCCGGGCCGGGACCTGGCGCTTCCAGACGAAGAACGCGGCGAGGAACGGCAGCACCAGCAGCCCGGCGTTCGCGGCCGCCCGCTCCTCGTCGAGCAGGGCGATGCCGAGCCGGGCCGAGATCGCCGCACCGACGCCGAGCCCCAGGGCGACCCACAGCTCGGTCCGCCGTCCGCCGCCGGTGGTGCTCTCGTCGGGCAGCAGGACCAGCTGCTTCCAGAGTCGCTCGGAGTGCTCGCGCGCGAACTCGTGCGAGATGGCGTCGAGGTTGCCCATCCGCTTCACGGCGATGAGGAACGCCTCGTCCTCACCCAGGCCGGTCTCGGTGAGGTCGGCGATCTGCTCGCGGAGGTGCTCCTCCATCTCGTCGACGTCGGCCTCGACGATGGCGGGGTGCGCCTGCACGTACTGGCGCCACTCGCTGATCTGGGTCTCCACGTCGGTCGTCATCAGAACGCCGCCCGCGGCATCGGCTGGCGCGACCACGCCTTCTCCAGCGCCTCGCTCACGACGGCCCACTGGCTGCGTCGCTCGGCGAGCGCGGCGAGGCCGTCCTGCGTGATGGCGTAGTGCTTGCGCCGCCGGCCCTGCTCCGACGTCGACCACGACGCCGTGATGTGGCCGAGCCGCTCCAGCCGGTGGAGCAGGGGGTAGAGCATGCCGTCGGTCCACTCCATCCGGCCGCCGGACAGCTCGTTGACCTGCTTGAGGATGGCGTAGCCGTAGGACTCGCCCTCGGCGAGGATGCCGAGGACGAGCGGCGTGGCCGACGCCGCCACGAGGTCCTTGTCGATGCGCACGATCGTTCTCCCATACCTAGAGGTGCAAGGTAACCATACCTCATGGTGCTAGGTATCCAAACGATCGTCACTAGACTCGGCGCGTGACCGACGTCGACGCCCTCGCCCAGGACGTGCTCGCGCGGAAGCGCGCGGCGGTCTCACGTGCGATCACGCTGGTGGAGTCGAGCCGGCAGGACCACCGGGCGGCCGCCCGCGAGCTGCTGTCCACGCTCACGCCCGAGGCCGGCAACGCCGTGCGCATCGGCATCTCGGGCGTCCCCGGCGTCGGGAA
Organism: Aeromicrobium terrae; assembly: GCF_008039565.1. Classification (GTDB taxonomy): domain Bacteria; phylum Actinomycetota; class Actinomycetes; order Propionibacteriales; family Nocardioidaceae; genus Aeromicrobium; species Aeromicrobium terrae. The sequence goes on along the minus strand of NZ_VDUX01000002.1, from coordinate 418,842 downwards.
GTCCACGTTCATCGAGGCGCTCGGCACCTGGCTCGTGGGCGAGGGGCACAAGGTCGGCGTGCTCGCGGTCGACCCGTCGAGCGTCCGCACCGGCGGCTCCGTGCTCGGCGACAAGACGCGCATGGCCGAGCTCGCCATCAGCCCCGACGCCTACATCCGCCCGTCGCCCAGCGCCGGCACGCTCGGCGGCGTCGCGCGCGCCACCACCCAGGCCATGACGGTGCTCGAGGCGGCCGGCTACGACGTCGTGCTCGTCGAGACGGTCGGCGTCGGCCAGTCCGAGATCACCGTGGCCGGCATGGTCGACACGTTCCTGTACCTCACGCTGTCGCGCACCGGTGACCAGCTCCAGGGCATCAAGAAGGGCATCGTCGAGATCGCCGACGTCATCGCCGTCAACAAGGCCGACGGCGACCGCGAGCGCGAGGCCGAGGCCACGGCCAAGGACCTCGCCGGCGCCCTGCGGCTCGTCTACGCCGGGACGCAGGAGTGGGTGCCGCCGGTGCTCACGTGCTCGGCGCTGGAGGGCCGCGGCATCGACACCGTGTGGTCGCGCGTCATCCGGCACCGCGAGTTCCTCGGGAAGCGCGGGCTCCACGAGAAGCGCGCCCAGCAGCAGCTCGACTTCACCTGGGCGCTCGTCCGTGACGAGCTCGACCAGCGCCTGCGGCACGACGAGGACGTCGCCGCCGTTCGAGCCGAGGTGCGCGAGGCGGTGCTGAACGGGGAGATGCCTGCGGCCACCGCGGCCGACCTCATCCTGGCCGCCTACGACAAGAAGTAGTCCGAAAGGACTAGACCGAGGTAGTTCCATCGAACTACGTTCCTCTCAACGCCGACGACCCGTCGGCCTATCAAGGGGGAAATGCATGTTCAGACGAGCTCTCGTCTCGGCGACAGGAGTGGGTGCCACCATCGCGCTCGCCCTGTCCGTGGGCAGCGCCACCGCGTCGTCCGATGCCGCAGCAGAGAAGTCAGGGTCGGCCGTCAGCACGACGGTGAGCAAGGCCGCGCAGGAGAAGGCCAAGGACTACTGGACCAGCAGCCGGATGAAGGCGGCCAAGGACGGCAGCCTGCTGGTCCGCGACCGCAGCAAGGTCCACGCCGGCCGCACCGTCGCCCAGGGGTCGCCGGTGATCCACCAGGGCACGGCCGCCAAGGCGCCCGCCAGCAAGCCGAACAAGGCGTACGGCGGCGGCTACTACACCGGCGGCGGCAAGGTCGTCGCCACGACGGGCAAGGTGTTCTTCACGCTCGGCGGCACGGACTACGTCTGCTCCGGCAGCTCGACCACCGCGGCCAACCAGAGCCTGGTGCAGACCGCCGGGCACTGCCTGAACGAGGGCCCCGGCTCCTTCGCCACGAAGTTCACGTTCGTCCCCGCCTACCGCGACGGCTCCGCGCCGTACGGCCAGTTCGCCGCGACGAACCTGTACACGTCGTCGCAGTGGGCCAACAGCGGTGACCTGAACTACGACATCGGCTACGCCAAGGTCGGCACCTCCGGTGGGCGCACGCTCACCGCTGCCGTCGGCGCGCAGGGCGTCGGGTTCAACCTCGCCCGCGGCGCCACGATGTACTCGTTCGGCTACCCGGCTGCCTCGCCGTACAGCGGCCAGCGGCTCGCCTGGTGCAACGGCGTCGTCGCCGCCGACACCTGGGGCGGCAGCTCCGACCAGGGCATGGTCTGCAACATGACCGGCGGCTCGTCGGGCGGTCCCTGGTTCATCAACTACTCGACGTCCAGCGGCGTCGGGACGTTGAACTCGCTGAACTCCTTCAAGTACAACGGCGGACCGCAGGCGAACCGGATGTTCGGCCCGTACTTCGGTTCCGTCATCCAGGGGGTCTACAACGCAGCACAGGGCTGACGCCTAGGCGGCGAGGAGGGCCTACGATGGGTCATCGCGAACCCTCCCGCAGGAGATCTCCCATGAAGTCCCTCCTCGCCGTCGGCCTCGGCGTCGTCACCGCCGCCAGCCTGGGCCTGGGCGCTCCGGCGTCGGCGGCCGACCGGCCCGATGTCGTCGTGGTGAGCGCGGCCGCGCAGGACGCGGCGGCCCGGTACTGGACGGCCGACCGCATGCGCGCCGCCCGCCCCGCGGACGACCTGCTCCGGCGTGCGGTCCAGGTCCTGACCTCCCGCACGGCGTCCAGCGGGCTGCTCGGCGGACTCCTGGGCGGTCTCCTCGGTGGTTCCGGCGGGCGCGCCGACCGGGGCGCCCTCTACGACGGCAGCGGCACGGTCGTGCGCACCACCGGCCGCGTGTTCTTCACGATCGGCGGCACGGGCTTCGCCTGCTCCGGCAGCTCGGTGCGCGCCAAGAACGAGAACCTCGTCCAGACCGCCGGGCACTGCGTCAACAAGGGTCCAGGCGGCTACGCGAAGAACGTCGTCTTCGTCCCCGGGTACAAGGACGGCAAGGCCCCGTACGGGCGCTGGGCCGCGACGAAGCTCGCCACCACCACGGAGTGGCGCACGCGTGGCGACCTCACCTACGACGTGGGCTACATCCGGGTCAAGGCCAAGAAGAAGTCCCTGTCCGACACCGTCGGCGCGCAGGGCATCGCGTTCAACCGTCCGCGGGGCGGCTCCGTCGACGTGTTCGGCTACCCGGCCGAGTCGCTGTACGACGGGAATCGGCTGGCCATCTGTCGCGGCGCGGTGATCCAGGACCGACGCGGCAGCGGCGATCAGGGCATCGACTGCAACCTGTCGGGCGGCACGTCGGGCGGGCCGTGGCTCGCCGACTTCAACCCGTCCACCGGAGCCGGCGTGATCACGTCGGTCTCCAGCTTCCGGTACGTGACCGGGGCCGGCGCGAAGCGATGGCTCTACGGGCCGTACTTCGGCTCCGTGGCGCAGTCGCTCTACTCCTCGATGCAGAAGAAGTAGGTGGCGCGGGGGCTGGGAGTGCCCCCGCGCCCAATGGGCCTTGCCACAGTGAGGGAGTAACTCGCAATAACTAGGTCCATCTAGTACTAAATGACTATCTCATGGGATAGGGTCAGACAAGACGTGGGGCTCGACCATCTCGGGGGGGTGGTCGAGATTCATGTCAAAGGGAGTCAGAAGGGCCCGGCCGTCACGGCCGGGCCCTTCCCCTGCTAACCAGGGAAGACGGCGGGATCCGGGCCGGTGCGTTCGCCGCGGTCGAGGGCGGTGATCGCCTCCACCTCGCTGTCGTCGAGTGTGAGCGACGTCGCACCGAAGTTCTCGGCGATGCGCTCGGGGGTGACGGACTTCGGGATCACGACGTTGCCCAGGGCGAGGTGCCACGCGAGCACGACCTGAGCGGCCGTGGCGTCGTGGCTCTTGGCCACGTCGACGATCACGGGGTCGTCCAGCACGGCGCCCTGCGCCAGCGGGCTCCAGGCCTCGGTGGCGATCTCGTGGGCGGCGTGGAACTCGCGCAGGTCGTGCTGCGTGAGGTACGGGTGCAGCTCGATCTGGTTGACCGAGGGCACGGAGAGGCCCAGGTCGAGAAGACGCTGGAGGTCCTCGAGCCGGAAGTTGGACACGCCGATCGAGCGGACGCGGCCGTCGGCGCGCAGCTTCTCGAAGACCTTCCAGGTGTCGACGTAGAGGTCGCGCTGAGGGGCGGGCCAGTGGATGAGGTAGAGGTCGACGACGTCGAGGCCGAGCCGCTCCAGGCTGGCGTCGAACGCGCGCTCGGCCGAGTCGGCGCCCTGGTCGTCGTTCCAGAGCTTGGTGGTGACGAAGACGTCGTCGCGGGGGAGGCCGGACGCGGCGATGGCGGCGCCGACGCCGCGCTCGTTGCGGTAGGCCCGGGCGGTGTCGATGTGCCGGTAGCCGGCCTCGAGCGCCTGGGCGGTGACCTTCTCGGTGTCCTCCGGGGGCACCTGGAACACCCCGAAGCCCAGCTGGGGGATGGAGGTGCCGTCGTGCAGCTCGAGCGCGGGAACAGTCATGTCCCCAACCTAGGACCGCCGGTCAACGGCTGCGTCTCAGGAGGTGGCCCAGGCGGGGTTCCAGCCGGCGACCTCGTCGGCCGCGCGCTCGGACGGGCCGGTGTAGACCGCCGACGGGCGGATCAGGCGGCCGGTCTTGTACTGCTCGAGGATGTGGGCGCTCCAGCCGGCGGTGCGGGCGGAGGTGAACATCGCAGTGAACATGTTGGACGGGACCTCGGCGAAGTCGAGGACGATGGCGGCCCAGAACTCGACGTTCGTCTCCAGGACGCGGTCCGGGCGACGCTCGCGCAGCTCCTTCAGCGCGGCCTGCTCGAGCGCCTCGGCGACCTCGGCACGCGGCGCCTTGAGCTCACGGGCCGTACGACGCAGCGTGCGGGCGCGCGGGTCCTCGGCGCGGTAGACGCGGTGACCGAAGCCCATCAGCCGCTCGCCGGAGTCGAGCACCTGCTTGACGTACGCCTCGGCGTCGCCGGTCTTCTCGACCTGCTCGATCATGTGCAGCACGCGGGACGGCGCGCCGCCGTGCAGCGGTCCGGACATGGCGCCGACCGCACCGGAGAGGGCGGCGGCGACGTCCGCGCCGGTGGAGGCGATGACGCGGGCGGTGAACGTGGAGGCGTTCATGCCGTGCTCGGCGGCGGAGACCAGATAGGCGTCGATGGCCTTGGCGTGGTCGGGGTTCACCTCACCGCGCCAGCGCATGAGCATGCGGTCGATGATCGTGTCGCAGGTGTCGATATCGGCCTGCGGGACCATCGGCTTGCCGAGACCACGGGCCGCCTGGGCGACGTACGACAGCACCATGACGGCCGTGCGGGCAAGGTCGTGCCGGACCTCTTCGGGGTCGGAGATGTCGTACAGCTGGCGCAGGCCCCAGACCGGCGCCATCAGTGCGATGGCGCTCTGCACGTCGGCGCGGATGTCGCCGGAGTGCACCGGGATCGGGTACGGCTCGGCGGGCGGGAGACCCGGCTCGTACTCGCCGTCGACGAGCAGGCCCCAGATCTTCTCGAACGGCACGCGACCCACGAGGTCGTCGATGTCGACGCCGCGGTACCGGAGCGCGGATCCTTCCTTGTCGGGCTCGGCGATCTCGCTCGCGAACGCGACGACTCCCTCGAGCCCGTGGTGCACCTCTACGCCATCAGTCATGTTCGCCATTCTGCCCTGCACACCTAGTCTTCAAGCATGGAGTCCCCCGACCTGGCCGCCATCCGCGCCGAGTACGCCGACGCCGGTCTCGACGAGGGCGACGCCGGCGACGACCCCGTCGCTCTGCTCGGCCGCTGGACGACGCAGGCCATCGAGGCCGGGCTGCACGAGCCGAACGCGATGGCGCTGGCCACGGCCACGCCCGACGGCGCCCCGTCGGTCCGGCTGGTGCTGCTGAAGGCCCTGGACGCCGACGGTGCCGTGTTCTACACCAACTACGCCTCGCGCAAGGGCGACGAGCTCGAGACCAACCCGCGCGCGGCGGCCGTGCTGCTGTGGCACCCGCTCCAGCGGCAGGTGCGGATCGAGGGTCGCGTCTCGCGCGTCGGCCCCGCGGAGTCGGACCGCTACTTCGACTCGCGGCCCGAGGGGGCGCGGGCGGCGGCCATCGCGTCGGACCAGTCCCGCCCGGTCGAGAGCCGCACCGCGCTGGAGCAGCGCTTCGCCGAGGCGTCGGCGGAGGCGTTGGTGCGGCCGGACGACTGGGGCGGCTACCGCATCGCGCTCGACGTCATGGAGTTCTGGCAGGGCCGCCCGAACCGCCTGCACGACCGGCTGCGCTACTCCCGGTCCGACGCCGGCTGGACCTGCGAGCGCCTCCAGCCCTAGCCGAGGACGAAGAACGCCGTGGTGACCGCGGGCGCGATCCCGACGATCAGCCAGGCGGACAGCGGCGACCGCTCGTGGATCTTCCGCACGATGCCGACGGCGACGCAGCCGAGCGCGGCCATCATGATCACGATCAGCACGGCCTTGTCCTGACGGCCGTCCTGGTCGAGCACGATCGACGTCGCGGCGAGCGCCCCGATGGGGAACGAGGCGACCGCCAGCACCAGCAGGGACATCACCCACCGCTGCACCTGCTCGATCGAGAGATCGGTCAGCCGACGGCTCAGGGAGACCATGCTCCCTAGTATGCGCCGCTCGGGTGGCGCGGCCACCAGAGCCGAGGTCCGAGCAGGGCGGCCACGGCGGGCACCACGAACGTCCGCACGACGAACGTGTCGAGCAGCAACCCGGTGCCGACCGCGAAGCCCAGCTGCACGATCGTGATGACGCTCGCGGACATGAACGCGAACATGCTCGCCGCGAAGATGACTCCCGCCGAGGTGATCACGCCGCCGGTGAGCGCGACCGCTCGCGCGATGCCCTCACGGGACCCGTCGGGCGCCTCCTCCTGCACCCGCTTCATCAGCAGCAGGTTGTAGTCGGCGCCGACGGCGACGAGCAGCACGAACGCGATGCAGGGCACGGTCCACTCGATCGGCTTGTCGAAGAGCAGCTGCCAGGTGAGCACCGACAGCCCGATCGCCGCTGCGTACGAGAGGGCGACGCTGGCCAGCAGGAACGTGGCCGCGACGAGGCTGCGGAGCAGGAGCAGCAGGACGAGGAAGACGGCCAGGAGCGCGACGGCCGCGACGAGGCGGAGGTCCTGCGCGGACAGCGTCTCGATGTCGGCGTTGGTCGGCGCCATGCCGGTCGCCGAGACGTCGGCGTCCTCCAGGCTCGTGCCGCGCAGGCCGGTGTGCATCGCGTCGACGACGTCGCCGACCCGGTGCGCGGCGGCGCGGCCGAACGCGTCGCTGCCGCCGAGGACGATCAGGCGGGCGGTCCGTCCGTCCTCGGAGATGAACGCCCCGCTCGACAGCAGGAACCGGGAGTCCTTCAGCGCCGACGGCGGCAGGTAGAAGCCGCCCATCGACGTGCCTTTCGTCGCCTCGCCGGTCTGCTGGAGGTACGTGGCGGCCTCGTCCAGGCCGGACTCCAGCTCGCCGAGCGACGACGCGACCTTGTCGGTGCCGCCCTTCACCTGGTCGGAGCCGTCGGCCAGGTCCTGCAGCCCGTCGCTGAGGTCGCGCTGGCCGGCCGCCAGGCGCGCGGCGCCGCCGTCGGCGTCGCGCAGGCCGTCGCGGATGCGGCGCAGACCGGCGTCGAGGTCGGCACTGCCGTCGGCCAGCTGGTGCGCCCCGGCCGCAGCCTTGCGGAGGCCGGGGATCAGCTCGTCGCGCTCGCCCTCGTAGATCTGCCGGATGCCGTCACGGGCCTGCTTGCAGTACGGGTCGATCCCGCAGGTCAGGCTCCGCTTGAGCGCCGTGTACGCGAGGCCGAGGCCGTCGACGGCGACCTGGGTCTGGCTGATCGCGCTGTCGAGCCCGGACGCGAGCGCTTGGGCGCCGGACCGGAGCTTCGCGCTCCCGCCGACCGCGTCGTCGCTGCCGTCCGCGAGCCGCTCGACGCCGGCATGGAGCGTGTCGATGCCGTCGAGCAGCTGCGTCGCGCCGGTGGCGGCGGACCCGGCGCCGGACGCCAGCCGTCCGGCGCCGTCCGCGAGGGCCTCCGCCCCGTCGGTGCCGCCGGCCAGCTCGTCGTTGGCCTCGGCCAGCCGGTCGCCGACGATGCCGGCCTGCTTCCCGAGCGACGCCTCGGTGATCGTGGTCCCGAGCGGCCGGGTGACCCCGCGGACCGACACGACGCCGGGAGTGCGGGCCATCGCGGCCGACGCCTGCTCGAGCGCCGCGAGGTCCTCCGGCGTCCGCAGGTCGTGGTCGGCGCGGACGAGGAGGTAGTCGGGCGTCGCCTCGTTGGTCGGGAAGTGGGCGGCCATGAGCCGGTAGCCGTGGTTGCTCTCGGTGTCGTCCGGCTGGGTGCTGCGCTCGTCGAAGCTGGGCCGCAGGGCCGGGGCGAACGCCGCCAGCAGGATCAGCGGGATCAGGCCGATCGTGAGCGCTCGGACGGGGCGGTTGACGACGCGCTCGGCCGTCCGCTGCCAGCCGTGCTCGTCGCGGGGGAAGCGCTTCTGCTCCAGGTATCCGCGCGAGCCCAGCAGGCCGAGGAGGGCCGGGGTCAGCGTGATGGAGATGGCGAGCGCCGCGCCCACGCCGACCGCCATCGCCGGGCCGGTCGTGCGGAACAGCCCGACGTCGGCCAGCAGCATGCAGGCGTTGGCGAGCATGACGGTGAACGCCGAGCCGATGACGACCGCCGAGACCTTGCTCGACGCCGCCGTGGCCGCCTCCCGCGGCTCCAGGCCGGCGCGGCGGTGCTCGTGGTACCGGCTGACCAGGAAGATCGCGTAGTCGGTCGTCGCGCCCAGCACCACGCCGGTGAGGAACGAGCCGGTGAACGTCGAGACCGAGAACGTGTGCAGGCCGAGCAGCGCCACCGTGCCGCGGGCGGCGAGCAGCGACAGCCCGATGATCGACAGCACGAACGCGGTGATCGAGACCGAGCGGTAGATGACGAACAGGATGATCGCGATCAGCACGACGGTGACGATCGTGATGCGGAGGATGTTGTGCTCCACCACGTTCACCATGTCGGTGATCGTGGCCGAGGCGCCGGTGACCGCGACGTCGAGACCGGCCGGCCGGTCGTGATCGGTGGCGTCGCGGACGGCCTCGACCTGGGCGTTGGACGTGGGCGCGCCCGTCTCGCCGGGCAGGCCGACCTGGAAGTAGAGCGCCTCGCCGTCCCGGCTGGTGAGGGCGTCGCGCAGCTCCTTCGTGTCGCCCAGGTCCTGCACGTAGGTCACGTGCTCGGTGTCGCGGCGCAGCCGGTCCTGGAGGGCGTCGACGTAGGCGCGGTCGGAAGCCTTCAGCCCGCCGTCGCGCTCGGCCACGACGACGATGTAGCTCGAGCTCTTCCCGTTGCCGAACGTGTCGTCCATCTGCTGCTCGCTGCGGATGGACGGGGCCGACGACGGCACAAACGGCGTGCTGTCGCGGGAGACGACCTCCTCGAGGGTCGGCACCAGCGTCGTCAGCGCCAGCACGACGACGACCCACGCCAGGGTCACCCAGCGGACACGGGTGACGGCGAAGCGGGCCAGGCCGGAGAGATTCACCTACCGAGAGTATGTGAACCGGTGCGCGGCGGACCTCGTTCTGCGGTCGGAACGGGTCTCCGACCCTGGTCGGAGGGCTGGCATGATCCTCGGGTGAGCAGACGGCGCGCCCTCGGAGCGGTGCTCACGGACATCCGGCCGCTGCGGGAGTCGCCCGCGTTCCGCCGGCTCTGGTTCGGGCAGACCATCTCCCAGCTCGGCCAGCAGATGTCGGTCATCGCCGTCGCGTACCAGGTCTACGTGCTCACCGAGTCATCGTTCTCCGTCGGCCTGGTGGGCCTGTGCGGGCTGCTGCCGCTCGTGCTCGGCGGGCTGTACGGCGGCGCCCTGGTCGACGCGTTCGACCGCCGGCTGGTCTCGCTGTGGTCGGCGCTCGGGCTGTGGGCCTGCTCCGGCGTGCTCGTCCTGCAGGCGTGGGCGGACGTCGAGTCGGTCGGCCTGCTCTACGGCGTCGTGGCCGTCCAGGCGGCGCTGTTCGCGGTCAACAACCCGGCGCGGTCGGCCATGCTGCCGCGCCTGGTGTCGGCGCCGCTGCTGCCCGCGGCCAACGCGCTGAGCATGGCGTCGTTCAACCTCGGCTTCACCATCGGCCCGCTGCTCGGCGGCGTCATCATCGGCTGGCACGGGGTGGAGGCGGCCTACACGTTCGACGTCATCACCTTCACCGCCGCGCTCTACGCCGTCGTCCGGCTGCCCTCGATGCCACCCGCGCAGAGCAGCGGCCGCGCGCCGGGACTGCGGTCCGTGGTCGAGGGCCTGCACTTCCTCAAGAACGCGCCGAACCTGCGCATGACGTTCATCATCGACCTCTGCGCGATGGTGCTCGCCCAGCCGCGCGCCCTGTTCCCGGCGCTGGCCCTGACGGTCTTCGCCGGCTCGGCCTCGACGCTCGGCCTGCTGCAGGCGGCCCCCGCGATCGGGTCGCTCATCGCGTTCGCGGTGTCCGGCTGGATCTCGCGCATCCATCGGCACGGTGTCGCGATCGTCATCGCGGTGGTCGCGTACGGGGCCTCGGTGCTGATGGTGGGCGTAGGCGCGCTGAGCTTCTCCGGCGGGCTCTGGCTGGCCGTCGCGTTCCTGGCCGGCTCCGGCGCGGCCGACATGATCAGCGCCGCCTACCGCTCGACGATGCTGCAGACCGCCGCGCCCGACGAGCTGCGCGGTCGGCTCCAGGGCGTCTTCATCGTGGTGGTCGCCGGCGGCCCGCGCCTGGGCGACTTCGTCATCGGCCTGCTCTCCGCCCTGACGAACGAGGAGTGGGCGATGGTCATCGGCGGGACGCTCTGCGTCGTCGGCGTGCTGACGGCCACTGTGCTCCAGCGCCGGTTCCTCACGTACGACGCCCGGACGCCTACGCCGTGACGGCGATCCAGGTCTGCTCGGCCCGGCCGAGCAGCTCGCCCTCGCGCGTGTAGAGCGCGGTGGACGCGTAGACCTTGCGGCCGTCCTCGCCGTCGAACCGGCCGGTGGACAGCAGCGGCTCGTGGGCGGCCGGCGGGCGCAGGACCTCACCGGTCATGCGGCCGAGCAGCAGGACGCGCTCGGAGAGGTCGATCGTCCAGGCTCCGGGGCAGTCGAGCGCCGCCCAGGTGAGCGGCACGTCGAGGTCGCCGAACGACGGGTCCGGGGTCCACGGCGTCGCGGTGCGACCGTCGCCCGTCGGCCCCGCGAACAGCCGGAAGCCGTCGCCCTCCGTGCGGTCGGTGCCGCACGTGAAGCAGCGCGGGTACGGGTGCACCTCGTGACCCTGGAACCTCGCGGCGGCCGCCTCGGCCTCGTCGACGGTCGGGCACGGCACGGGGTCGCGGGTGAACGTGCCGGGCGTCGCCTCGCCGATCACACCGCCACCAGCGGTGACCAGGCGGACCTCGTTTCCGTCGTGCTCCCACGTGAGCGGGGTGTCGAGCGGGGGCGGCTGCCGCAGCGTCGCCGTCACGCACCCGGCACCGACCTCGACCGCGAGCATGCCGCTGACGTACCCGCCGTTGCCGGAGTGTTCGGGGCCGTTGAACTGCCGCGGGACGGTCACCATGGGAGCAACCTAACGAAGAGCCTCGTAGCGCCGCAGCGCCTCGCGGCGCTCCTCGGCGTGGTCGACGATCGGTGCCGGGTAGTCGGCCGGCGGGTCGTCCATCTCCCAGGGCTCGTGCACGTGCTTGACCGGCACGTCGGCGAGCTCGGGCACCCAGCGCCGGACGTACGTGCCGTCGGGGTCGAACTTCTTGCCCTGCGTCATCGGGTTGAAGACCCGAAAGTACGGGGCGGCGTCCGTGCCGCAGCCGGCGACCCACTGCCAGCCGTGCTGGTTGGACGCGAGGTCGAAGTCGACGAGGTGCTCGGCGAAGTGCCGCGCGCCGTGCTGCCACTCGACGTGCAGGTCCTTCACCAGGAAGCTGGCGACGATCATCCGCACCCGGTTGTGCATCCAGCCCTCGCCGAGCAGCTGGCGCATCCCGGCGTCGACGATCGGGATGCCGGTGCGGCCCGCCTTCCAGGCCTCGAGGTCGTCGCCGGGCTCGTCGTAGTCCATCGCGGCGAACCGGTGGTCGTAGTAGTCCCACGCGGAGTCGGGCCGCTGGTGGAGCACGTCGGCGTAGAACTCGCGAAACCCCAGCTCCCGGCGGTACGCCTCCGCCCCGGCTGATCGGCCGAGGTCGGCGAGCATCGTCCGCGGGTGGATCTCGCCCCACTTCAGGTGGACGGACATCCGGGAAGTGCGGTCGTGGTCGGGCCGATCGCGTTCCTCGCCGTAGTCGGCGACGTCCTCGTCGAGGAAGTCGCGCCACCGCGCGCGGGCCGACGCCTCTCCGGGCGTGGGCAAGTCGGCGTCGGAGCTGACCTCGGGCAGCCGATGGGTGCGGCCGCCGGGGGAGAACCACGGCACGTCACGTACCGCGGGAGCCGGGTCGCGCCACCCGTGCTCGAGCCACGCCCGGTAGAACGGCGAGAAGACCTTGAACCCGCTGCCGTCGTCCTTGGTGACGCGTCCGGGCGCCACGGCGTAGGGCGATCCGGTCCGCACGAGCTCGATGTCGTGCTCGGCCAGGCGACGGGTCACGCGCTCGTCCCGCGCCGACCCGTACGGGCCGCGGTCCCCGGAGACGTGCACGGTGGACGCCTCCGCCTGCCGGGCGACGCGCACGACCTCGTCGACAGGGTCGCCGTGCGTCACGTGCATCCCGCCGACCCGTTCGGACAGGTCCGCGAGCGATCCGGCGAGGTAGGCCTGGCGCGGAGTCCCGGCCGCGTCGAACAGGTGCGGGTCGAGCACGAACAGCGGGACGACACCGTCCGGGCCGGCGTCCACGGCAGCCCGGAGTGCCGGGTGGTCGGCGAGCCTGAGGTCGCGGCGGAACCACATCACGGACGTCGGCACGCGACCCATTGTCGAGGCGGCGCGTCGGCTCGGCACCTCGTGGGACACTTGACCCGTGAGTGACCTGATCGACACCACCGAGATGTACCTGCGCACCGTGTACGAGCTCGAGGAAGAGGGCATCGTCCCGCTGCGCGCGCGCATCGCCGAGCGCCTGCACCAGAGCGGGCCCACGGTCAGCCAGACAGTGGCCCGCATGGAGCGCGACGGCCTGCTCACCGTCGAGGGCGACCGGCACCTCGAGCTCTCGCCCAAGGGGCGGCAGCTCGCCACCCGCGTCATGCGCAAGCACCGGCTCGCCGAGCGGCTGCTCACCGATGTCATCGGGCTCGAGATCGAGTACGTCCACGAGGAGGCGTGCCGGTGGGAGCACGTCATGTCCGAGCAGGTCGAGCGCCGGCTCGTCGAGCTGCTCGAGCACCCCACCGAGTCGCCCTACGGCAACCCGATCCCCGGCCTGGCCGAGCTCGGCGAGGCCGACGACGCCACCGACTTCCTCGCCGGCCTGGAGCCGCTGACGGCGTCCGTCGGCACCGGCGACCCGGTGCGCCGCACCGTCCGCCGCATCGCCGAGGAGCTGCAGAAGGACACGCAGGTCATGTCCGTGCTCCGTCGCGTCGGCGCCCTCCCGGGCAACGACGTGCTGGTCTCGCGGGGCCCCGAAGGCGTGGTCGTCGCGCGTCAGGCCGAGACCGCGGAGATCGACTCCGACGCCGCGGCGCACATCTTCGTCTCGGTCTAGGCGCCTTCCGCCGCGTCGCGGATCCGCTCCAGCGTCTGCCGCATCCCGTCGCGCAAGGACTGCGTGAACGCCTCCTGCCCGCCGAGGAACCCGTCGGTCAGCTCGAGCGACAGGTCGGAGATGCCGTCCGGGGTGTCGCGACGTTGGGTGAGCCGCGTGCCGGCGTCCGTGGGGTCGAGGCGGAACGACCACACGACCCAGTTCTCCTGGATGCGGAACGCCAGCTCCCGCTCGGGCTCGAACCGCACGACCTCGCCGTGGGTGACCCACTCCATCTCGCCCTGCTGGTTCTTGTTCGTGAACTCGGCGCCCTGGGCGACCTCGTCGAAGCCGCTGCGCAGCCGGGTCGAGACGACCTGCGGGCTCCACTCCGACATCCGGGTGACGTCCCGGACGAGCTCCCAGACGGCGGCCGGCGGGGCCGCGACGTCGATGCTCTGCTCCAGGACGGCCTCGTACTCAGCCAACGGTCAGCCCTTCTTCGGCAGCAGCGGGATGAACCCGCTCGTGCGACGAACGTAGTCGTCGTAGCCCGGCTTGGTCTCGCGCATCCCCTTCTCGTTCAGGGCCGCGCCGGTGACCTTGGTGAGGAAGATCGTCATCGCGATCGGGCTGATGACGGTGAGCAGGCCGAACCACGACGACGCCGCGACGATCCAGATGCCGATCCACACGCAGGCGTCGCCGAAGTAGTTGGGGTGGCGCGTGTACTTCCACAGGCCCTGGTCCATCAGCTTGCCCTGGTTCTGGGGGTCGGCCTTGAACCGGGCGAGCTGGAGGTCGCCGACGGTCTCGAAGAACATCCCGACCAGCCACACGAGGGCGCCGATCCAGCCGAGGACCGGCTTGGTGCCGACGTTGTTCATGCCGACCATCACCGGGGTGGCGACGAGGAACATCGCGATGCCCTGCGGCAGGAACACCCGGTTCAGCGCGACCTGCGCGAACGAGCGGCCGTCGGCCTCGGCCATCGCCTTGTAGCGAGGGTCCTCGGGCAGCTTGGAGTTGCGGGCGTGCAGGTGCAGCGCGAGCCGGACGCCCCAGAGGACCACGAGGACCAGCAGGAGGGTCTGCGTGCCCGGCATGCCGTCGCCGCGCTGCGTCACGAACACCGAGACGATCGCGACCGCGGCGAAGCCGAGGCCCCACGCGGTGTCGACGACGGTGAGCTTCTGCTGTCGCACCGAGATCCACATGCAGACGGCCATCACCACCACGACCGTGGCGAGGCCGAAGCCCAGCGTGATGAAGCTGTGCGAGACGTCGTTCGTGTTCATGCCAACCAATCCATCGGGGTCAGGGGCATCCCGGCGACACCGGACGCTGAGGGCTTCACGCCGAGGATCTGGTCAACGCCCATGCGGTTCTCCTCGAACGCCAGCGAACCACCGGCGAGGTAGAGCCGCCACACGCGCGCCTGCTCCTCGCCGACGAGGGCGACGGCCGTCGACCAGTGCTCCTCGAGGTTCGCGGCCCAGCCGGCGACCGTCAGCGGGTAGTGCTCGCGCATCGCCTGGACGTCGCGGATCTCGATGCCGGCGTCGGCGATCAGGCCGATCGTCTTGGCCAGCGGCTTCATGTGCATGTCCGGCGCGATGTACGTCTCGATGAACGGGCCGCCGCCCGGCCGGTCGCCCTTGGCGCTGTTGCTCCGGGACATCTGCTGGATCAGGACCCGACCGCCGGGCCGCAGGTAGCGCGCGATGGCCTGGGTGAAGTCGACGTACTCGGCGTCGCCCACGTGCTCGCCCATCTCGATGGACGCGACCGCGTCGACGGTGCCGTCGGCGACGCCGGCACCGGCGAGATCGCGGAAGTGCCGGAGGCTGACGTCGACCCGGCCTTGGAGACCGCGCTCGGCGGCCCGCTTCAGCACGAAGTCGCGCTGCTCCGACGAGAGCGTCACGCCGGTGACGTGGACGCCGTAGTGCTCGGCGGCGTGCAGGGTCAGCGAGCCCCAGCCGGAGCCGATGTCGAGCATCCGCATCCCGGGCTGCAGGCCGAGCTTGCGGCAGACGAGGTCGAGCTTCGCGGTCTGCGCCTCCTCGAGCGTCATGTCCGGCCGGGCGAAGAAGGCGCTGGAGTAGGCCATCTGCGGGTCCAGGATCAGCTCGTAGAAGTCGTTCGACAGGTCGTAGTGGTGCGAGATCGCGGCGCGGTCGCGTTCGCGGGTGTGCAGCCCGCCGGTGAGCGTGGCCTCGGCGGCCGGGATCGCAGGACGACGCCCGAGGGCACGGGTCCGGACGGCCAGGCGGGCCGCACGCAGGGCCAGGCGCGGGGTGATCCGCGGCCGGGCGGCGTCGGGATCGGCGGCGCGGGCGACCCGGACGGCCTCCCACATCGCGCGCAACCCGTCGGACAGGTCGCCCTCGACGTCGAGGTAGCCCTGCACGTACGCACGGGCCACCCCGAGCTCGCCGGGCGACCACAGGACGTGCCGGATGGCGCGCCGGTCGGCGATGACCAGGGTCGGGGCGCCGGCCGGTCCGGCGACGCTGCCGTCCCAGGCCCGGAGCCGGACCGGGAGCCTGAGGTTCAGGGCGTCCTCGGCCAGCGCGAGGAGGCGGGCGGCGAGATTCACCGGTCCAGTGTCCCGGTGCTGTCTTCGGTACGCCATCTGAATGTGGGCGCAGCCTGGCATGATTTCCACATGGCGGTCGGCGAGCGACTGAGGCGTTGGTTCAAGCGCACGGGCAGCGAGATCCTCGGGTGGATCCTGATCCCGGTCGGCATCGTGATGATGCCCGCGCCCGGCCCCGGCACCCTCGTCCTCGTGGCCGGCGTCGCCCTGCTGGCCCCGCACCACGCGTGGGCCCAGCGCATCCTCGACCCCCTCCGCAAGCAGGCCATCGAGGCGGCCAAGTACGGCGTCGCCACCTGGCCGCGCATCACCGTCAGCTTCCTCGGCGGCGTCTGGCTCGTCGTCCTGGCCGTCATCTGGTGGCAGTCGCCGGAGATCCCGGAGTTCGACGTGCTCGGCGTCGGCTTCGGTCCGCACCTCCCGGCCGCCGGCTGGGGCACGGCCTTGGGTCTGCTGGCCTCGGCGGCCGCGGCGTGGGGCCTGCTGCTGTACAGCATCATCCGGTGGCGCCACCCGGACCCGGAGCCGGCGGCCGAGCCGAGCAAGACGACGATGTCCTCATGAGCGAGACTTCGTGCGACGTCGTGGTGGTGGGCCTCGGGCCCGGAGGTGAGGCACTGGCCACCCGGCTGGCCGGCGCCGGTCTGTCGGTCGTGGCCGTGGAGGCCGAGCTGGTCGGCGGCGAGTGCCCGTACTGGGGCTGCATCCCGTCCAAGATGATGATCCGCGCGGCCAACGCCCTGGCCGAGGCGCGGCGGGTCGACCAGGTCGCCGGCCATGCCGACGTGCAGGCCGACTTCGCGCCGGTGGCCAAGCGCATCCGCGAGGAGGCCACCGACGACTGGGACGACACCGTCGCCGTCGAGCGGCTGCTCAAGGCGAACGTCACGTTCGTGCGCGGCCGCGGCCGGATCGTGGCCGATCGCACGGTCGAGG
The DNA here is from genome assembly GCF_008039565.1 of Aeromicrobium terrae. GTDB lineage: Bacteria > Actinomycetota > Actinomycetes > Propionibacteriales > Nocardioidaceae > Aeromicrobium > Aeromicrobium terrae. The sequence goes on along the minus strand of NZ_VDUX01000002.1, from coordinate 402,215 downwards.
TGGACGGCGACCGGTACGTCGCCTCGCGCGGCGTCGTGCTCAACACCGGCACCACGGCGGCCGTCCCACCGATCGACGGCCTCGCCGACACCCCGTTCTGGACCAACCGCGAGGCGGTCTCGGCCACCGAGGCGCCGTCGTCCCTCGTCGTCATCGGCGGCGGGGCCATCGGGCTGGAGCTCGCGCAGACGTTCGCCCGGTTCGGGTCCGACGTCGTGGTGCTCGAGGTCGCGCCGCGCATCCTCGGCCCTGAGGAGCCGGAGGCCTCCGTGCTGCTCACCGACCTCCTCACGTCCGAGGGTCTCACCGTGCACGCCGGCATCTCCATCGACGGCGTCGCCCACGACGGCGACCGCTTCCACGTCACCTGCGGCGACCAGACGTTCGAGGCCGAGCAGCTGCTGGTGGCCGCCGGCCGCAAGCCGCGCATCGCCGACATCGGTCTCGACACCATCGGCGTCGACGGGTCGGGCCGGTCGCTCGAGGTCGACGACGACCAGCGCGTCGCCGACGGCCTCTGGGCGATCGGCGACATCGCCGGCCGGGGCGCCTTCACCCACGTCTCGATGTACCAGGCCGAGCGGGCCGCCCGGTCGATCCTGGGGGAGGACCAGCCGCCCTACGACCCGACCTTCCCGCGCGTCACGTTCACCGACCCGGAGGTCGGCGCCGTCGGCCTCACCGAGCAGCAGGCGCGCGACCGCGGCATGAACGTCGAGGTCACCACCTCGGACATCGCGGCGAGCAGCCGTGGCTTCGTCCACGGGCCCGGCCACGAGGGCCTGGTCAAGCTCGTCGTCGACACCGACCGCGACGTCGTCGTCGGCGCCACCGTCGTCGGCCCGTCCGGTGGCGAGACCGTGTCCGGGCTCGCCGTCGCCGTCCGCGCGGAGGTGCCGGTGAGCACCCTGCGCAACTCGATCTACGCCTACCCGACGTTCTGGCGCGCGATCGAGTCCACGCTGCCTAAGCCTTCTTGAGCAGCCGCAGCACCTGACGCTCCAGCGTCCGGCTGACCGGCGACCCCGGACTGATCCGCCGGTTCCCGGCCGCCACCGTGATGCCGTCCTGGAACAGGTCGACGACGCGGGGGTCGACGTACGAGCTCCGCGCGACGGCCGGCGTGTTGCCCAGGTGCTCGCTCACCTCGCGCATGGCACCGGTGATCGACCGCTTGCGTGCGGTCTTCGACGATGCGTCGGACAGGGCGAGCGCGTGAGCCGCGATGACCGTGCCGCGCCAGGTCCGGAAGTCCTTCGCGGTGAACTCCGGGCCGAGGGTGTCCTTGGCGTAGAGGTTCACGTCGTCGGCGGTGAGGTGGCGCCAGCGGCCCGCGTGCTTGTAGGAGAACAGGCGGTCCCCGCCGCTCCGGCGCCGGCGCAGCATGTCGAGCACGGCGTTCACCCGGTCGTCGCGCACCGTCACCTCGACCTCCTGCCCGGACTTCGCCGGGTAGCAGAACGTGACGCCGCGCCCCTCGCGCGTGACGTGGTCGCGCTCGACGGTGGTGAGGCCGTGGCTGCCGTTCTCGTCGACGTACCGGTCGGACCCGACGCGGAACATGCCGAGGTCGAGCAGCGAGAACGCGACGGCCGAGACGGTGGTGAGGTCGGGCTCGTCACCGATCTCCCGTCGGGCAACCTGGCGGTTCCGGATGAGCGACCGCGCGAACCGCTCCATGTGCTCGAACTTCTCCGCGTCGCGCCGCTCCCGCCAGGCCGGGTGGTAGAGGTACTGACGCCGCCCCGCGTCGTCGGTGCCGACGGCCTGCAGGTGCCCGTTCTCCGCCGGGCAGATCCAGACGTCCCGCCACGCCGGCGGGATGACGAGGTTGATGCAGCGCTCGCGGTCGAGCGGGGGCAGCGGCGCGCCGTCCTCGTCGAGGTACCGGAACCCCTTGCCGTGCGCGACGCGGCTCCAGCCGGGCATGCTCGCGGACACCCTGCGCAGTCGGACCATGCAGGAAAGGTACGGGCGATCTGTCGGTGCCGCCTGTCAGCATCGGCTCATGGCATACGACCACGACCTCGCCGCCGACGTCCGGGCTCAGCTCGCGGGCGAGGCGGACATCACCGAGAAGGCCATGTTCGGCGGTCTCGCGTTCATGGCGGGCGGCCGCATGGCCGTCGTCGTCAGCGGCCAGGGCGGCCTGATGCTGCGCGTCCGTCCGGACGAGACCGAGGCGCTCCTCGCACTGGAGCACACCCGCCCGATGGAGATGCGAGGCCGTGACATGAACGGCTGGATCCGCGTCGACCCGGCGGGCTGCGCCGACGACGACGCCCTGCACCAGTGGGTCGACCGCGGCCTCAGAGCAGCGGCCGCCGCCCGGTGAAGGCGGCCAGCCGCTCGTAGGCGGACGCGTCGTCCGCGACGTCGATCTCCGGGTCGAACGCGCCGCCGCGCATCTCCGGCTTGAGCATGGGCGTCATGATGCGGAGCGACGCCTCGGCGAGCTCGTCGTCGAGCTCTTCGGTGCCTCCGAGCGCCTGAGCCAGGTCCCAGGAGTGCACGGTGAACTCCGGGAGCTGGATGGAGATCGTGCCCGGCGCCTCGCTGACGGCGTCGAGCAGCTCGTCGGCGTCCTCCCGGAACGCCCGGCCCGGGTCGTCGGGGAGCGGCACCTGGGCCGACCAGTCGACGTCGCCGCCCTGCGTCATCGTGATGAAGTTCCGCGGGTCCGAGCACACGTGCTCCAGGAGCTGGCGGACGGTCCAGTCGCGGCACGGCGTGGGCGCGTCCAGGTGCTCGGACCGCACCGACGCCACGAGCGTCGCGGTCTGGTCGAGGGCACGGGACAGCAGGTCGATCTGGTCGGCGTCGCTCATGACTCCCTGTCTACCGGAGGCGTCAGACGCGCGCAGCGTGTGAGGGGATCGGTCCGAGCAGCTCGATGCCGTGCGCCTCGGCGACCGCGAGCACGTCCTCGATCGCGGGTGCGTCCTGTGCTGCCAGCGCGGCGACGGCGCGGGTGAAGCCCTCCATCGGCGCCCCGGGAGCGTGCACCACGAACGCGACAGCGTCGGTTTGCGACTCGTTGCGGATCGTGTGCGGGGTGTCACCGGCGAGCGGCACCACCTCGCCGGCCCGTGCGACGATCCTGCGGGCCTCCCCGCCCTCGCCGAGGTAGAAGGTGAACTCGCCCTCGGTCACGTAGTAGACCTCGCCCGGTCCGTGCCGGTGCATGACCGGGGGACCGCCGCCGGGACGCATCGTGGTCTGCACGGCGAAGAGCGCGCCACCGGTGTCCGCGCTCGACGCGAGCACGGCGATGTCCTCGGTGCCCAGTCGGATCCGCTCGGCTGTGGCAATATCGACAGGTATCTTGTCCATGCGAGAAAGATAGACAAGGAACCTGTCTAATGTCAAAGACGCGGCCGAGCAACGTCGTCCTGCTGCTCCGCGAGGCGTACCTCCGGCTCAACGACCTGGTCGTCACCCGGCTGGAGGAGGCCGGGCACGCCGATGTCCGGCCGGCCCACGCCGCGGTCTTCCAGTTCCTCGACGACGACGGCACCACCGTCAGCACGCTCGCGCAGCGCGCGCGGATGACCAAGCAGGCGATGGCCCAGCTCGTCGAGCACCTGGAGAGCCATCAGTACGTCGAGCGCGTCCCGGACCCGGGTGACCGTCGCGCCAAGCTCGTCGTCGTCACGTCCCGAGGACGCGAGGTGCTGGACATCGCGCAGTCGCTCGTACCCGACGTCGAGGGACTCGTGACCAGCATCATCGGTGCTCAGCGCACCAAGGCGATGCGAGCCGACCTCGAGAAGATCCGGCAAGCCGACCTCACCCTCTGAGTCGTGGTGCGCCGGCGGGAGGTGGAGCAGACTTGCTGAGCGACGTGCCGGTCGCGAGCGCCGGGAGGACCGCCACGAGCGCGAGCACGGCCAATGCGACGAAGGCCTCTTGCTGGCCGCCGAGGCCGTCGGCGAGGGCGGCACCGGCGAAGGGTGCGAGGGCAGATGCAATGAGGACGGGTGCGGTGAGGACGCCGTTGAGGTGTCCGAAGCGGGCGATGCCCCACCGGTCGCTGACGGCGGTGGCCTGGATGAGGGTGAAGATGCCGCGCGCCACGCCCATGGCGGCGGACACCGCGAACAGGATGGCGACCTCGGCCGGAGCAACGGCCGCGAGCGTCGTGGTGAGGCTGACGGCGACGATGGTGATGGCGAGTCGTGAGACCGACGTGGTGGCTCGGGAGAAGCGCGCGTAGCCGAGACGTCCCGCGACCTGCCCGATGCCGCCGATGCCAAGGCCGATGGCGGCCTCGGTCGTGGTCAGGCCGCGCTCGACGAACATCGGGACGAGATTGACGACGGCGGCGTAGACGACGAACGCGGAGATCGTCGCGGTCGCCATCAGCGCGATGAAAGGAACGGACCGAACTTCGCGAGCGAGCGCCTTGTCTTCATGGGTGGGCTCGGTCGCCGGCTCCCAGGCGTGGTCGAGGCCCCACCAGTGCAGAGGGATAGTGACGCCGGCAAGCAAGACGGCGAGCCACAGGTAGGCGGTGCGCCAGTCGGTGATCGCCTGGAGGCCGGCCGCGAGCGGGGCGAACACGGTGCTGGCGAGCCCGGCGACGAGCGTGAGGGTGGTGAGGGCTCCGACACGCTCGGCGCCTGCCCACCGGGTGAGCGCGGCGAAGGCCGGTGGGTAGAGGGTGCCGGCCATCGCGACACCGGCGACCAGCCAGCCCAGGACGAAGACCGGGTAGGTGGGAGCGGTGCCGATGACGACCACGGCAGCCACGCCCAGGACCGAGCCTGCGGTCATGATCCGTCGCGGGCCGAACCGGTCGAGTCGCCGACCGACGACGATGCCGACCAGGCCCGAGACCACGAGGCTCAGCGAGAAGGCGGCGGTCACGGCCGTCTGGCTCCAGCCGGTGTCGTCGACGATGTCGGAGGAGAGCACGGCGAAGGCGTAGTAGAGGATGCCCCAGCTGACGATCTCGGTGATGCAGAGCGTCGTGACGGCACGACGCAGCCCGGGCCCGTCGAGCGACCCGGGCTGCGTCGGTGTCGTCACCGGTCGGACGGGCGGCCGATGGTGAGCAGCACCGGCGCCACGTCCACGCCACCGCAGCACCCACCGCCGCCTGTGGCGGACTCCTCGTCGAACAACCCGGTGCCGCCGCACACGCCGGTGTCGGGCAGCGTCAGCTCGACCCGAGCGGCGGCCTCGTGGTCGCCGGCGATCGCCGCGGCCACGGAGCGGGTCTGCTCGAAGCCGGTCAGCGCGAGGAACGACGTGGCCCGGCCGTAGGACTTCATGCCGACGAGGTAGAACCCGGCTTCCGGCTGGGCGAGCTCCTTGGCCCCGTGGGGGTACACGGTGCCGCACGAGTGGACGTTCGGGTCGATCAGCGGCGCCAGCTCGCGCGGCGACTGCAGGACCGGGTCCAGGTCGAGCCGGATCTCCGACAGGAGATCCAGGTCAGGGCGGAACCCGGTGAGGGCGACGACTTCATCGACGTCGGTGACCGTCTGGCCGTCGAAGGACCCGATCGTCAACCGACCCTTGTCGTTCCGGTCGATCGTGGCGGTGCGAAAGCCGTTCAGGGTCGTGACTGGCCCCTGAGTGACGGCCTGCTGGGCCTGCTGGCCGAGGGCGCCGCGCTGGGGGAGCTCGTCCTGGCCGCTGCCGGCGAACGCCTCGCCGACGGAGCCGCGCCGGACCAGCCAGCTGATCCGCGTCGACGGCTCGTCCCTGGCCAGGTTGGTCAGGGCGATGAGTGCCGTCTTGGCTGAGGCGCCGGTCCCGGCCACAACGACGTGCTTGCCGGCGTAGCGGGCGCGGGTGGCCTCGTCGCGCAGGTCGGGCACGCGGTAGCTGACCTGCGCCCCTGCCTCGCGCTCGCCGATCGCCGGAACGCCGTCGCCGCCGAGCGGGTTCGGGCCGCTCCAGGTCCCGGACGCGTCGATCACCGCGCGCGCCATCACGTGAGCTGGGCCGTCGGGGGTGCTCACGTGGACGGTGAACGGCGCCTCGTCGCGACCGGAGCTGACCAACCGGTCACGGGACTGCTTCGCCACCGACGTGACCGCGGAGTCGTAGCGGACCGACTCGCCCAAGGCGTCGGCCAGTGGCTGGAGGTAGCCGGTCACCCACTCAGCGCCCGTGGGGTAGGTGCTCGGGTCGGGGGAGCTCCAACCCGTCTGGGACAGGAGCTGCTCGGCGGCCGGGTCGACGAGCTCGGACCACGCCGAGAACAAGCGAACGTGCCCCCACTCGGCTACGGCAGCGCCGGCGGTCGGACCCTTCTCCAGCACGAGGACGTCGACGTCGCGGCTGCGCAGGTGCGCGGCGGCGGCGAGACCGCTGGGCCCGGCTCCGATGACGACGACGGGGAGAATGGTGGTCGGTTCTGACGCAGGCATGTTCGGCCCTTCTTCGTTTCATAGACGTTTGTCGATGGATATGACTCTACCCAGACATCGAAGAATGTCAATGAATGGGCTAGGCTGGGTACATGCCCACCGAGCTCCCAGTTCTCGACACCGCGGTCGCGGGGTGCTGCTCGCCGATCACCGGCGGCGTCATGAACGACTCCGAGGCGACGTCGCTGGCGGCGAAGTTCAAGGCGATGGGCGACCCGACCCGGCTTCGCCTGCTCTCACTCGTGGCAGCGTCCGAGGGCGGCGAGGCGTGCGTCTGCGATCTCAACGACCAGCTCGACCTGTCGCAGCCGACGGTCTCTCACCACCTCAAGCTCCTGGTCGACGCCGGCCTGCTGACCCGCAGCAAGCGCGGCGTCTGGTCCTACTACGCCCTGGTGCCGGGTGCGCTGCCCGCGCTCGCGGACACGCTGCAGGTCTAGCGCCCGAGCGACGCGATCAGCGTCTCGACGCGGCGCTTGATCTCGTCCCGGATCGGCCGGACGGTCTCGAGATCCTGCCCGGCGGGATCGTCGAGTACCCAGTCCTCGTAGCGCTTGCCGGGGAAGTACGGGCACTCGTCGCCGCATCCCATCGTGATGACGACGTCAGCGGTTCGGATGGAGTCCTCGGTGAGCCTCTTCGGCTGCTCGCCGGCGATGTCGATGCCGACCTCGGCCATGGCCTCGACCGCGACGGGGTTGATCTGGTCACCGGGCATTGAGCCCGCGGAACGGACGTCGATGTCGTCGCCGGCCAATGCCGTGAGGAAGCCGGCGGCCATCTGGGAGCGGCCGGCGTTGTGGACGCAGACGAACAGGACAGTGGGACGGTCAGGCACGGCCTTCTCCTTGGTGTCGGTGATGAACAGGGATCGCGGGGTAGAGCGCGAGGACCAGGACGGCGCCGATGACCATCCCCGCGATCTCTGCGGACACGAATGCCGGCACCGAGCTGGGGGCGATGCCCGCAAAGGTGTCGGAGAACATCCGCCCGACCGCAACCGCCGGGTTGGCGAACGACGTGGAGCTGGTGAACCAGTACGCCGCCCCGATGTAGGCCCCGACTGCCGGTGCCGCGAGCGGTGCACGGTTCGAGCGCATCAGGCTGAAGATCACCAGGACCAGCCCGGCGGTTGCGACCACCTCACCCACCAGGTGTCCGCCACTCGCCCGCTCGTGCTCAGAGAACGTCGTCCCGACGTCGAACATCGCGTTCGCCAGCAGGGTCCCGGCCACCGCGCCGGCCACCTGGACGGCCACGTACGGCGCGACATGGCGCGCGCTGAAGCCCTCCGGATCCCGACGTGACAGGTACCAGTCCGCGAGGGTGACGATCGGGTTGAAGTGCGCGCCCGACACCGGCCCGAGGACCAGGATCAGGACAGCCAGCCCCAGCGCCGTCGCGGTGCTGTTCTCGAGCAGCTGGAGCCCGACGTCGTCCGGGGACAGGTCACTGGCCGCGATTCCGGATCCCACGACCACCGCCAGCAGGAGCGCGGTCCCCAGGAACTCCGACAGGAGCCTGCGGGGCAGTGGTTGAGTCACGGGCACATCATGGCGTCTGCGCGTGTACAGCAGGTGAACGACGTCGACAGTCCGGGACAGTGCCCCCGGCAGGATTCGAACCTGCGACGCACGGTTTAGGAAACCGACGCTCTATCCCCTGAGCTACGGGGGCGGCACCGAGCCATCATCCCATCGCACATAGGGTCGTGGTCATGCGCCGCGTCCTGGCGGTCGCCCTCCTTCTCATCTCGGCGACCCTCGTCTCCTGCGGCCGCACCACCGTCCTCAAGACGGCCGACGACGTGTGCGACCCGGTGCGCTCGCTCGAGACCGGCACCACGGAGCACACCATCGACGTCGACGGGCGCGCGCGCACCTACGTGATGCACCTGCCGGAGGACTACGACGGTGCCGAGCCCATCCCGGTGATGTTCCTGTTCCACGGCTTCGGCGGCGACCCGAAGACGCTGCTCGACACCACGAAGATGACCGACGTCGCCGACGACGAGGACTTCGCCGTCGTCGCGCCGCAGGGTGCCGGGCTGATCCCGTCCTGGCAGTTCGAGGACCGCGACGGCCAGCCGTCCGCCGACATCACGTTCACGCATGAGCTGCTGCGCAAGGTCGAGCAGGAGGCCTGCGTCGACAAGAACCGCGTCTACGCCGCGGGCTTCTCCAACGGTTCCGTGCTCACGCTCGCGCTGGCCTGCGAGAAGTCCCGCGACTTCGCCGCGTTCGCCGCCGTCTCCGGTCCGTACTACGAGCCGAAGTGCGCGGAGGCGCCGCCGCGGCCGATCCTCTACTTCCACGGCCTCCGCGACGTCGTCGTCCCGTTCAACGGGGCGAAGAAGACCGTCATCGGCCCGCTTCCGGGAGTGACCGACACGCTGGAGTCCTGGGCCGATCACGACCGCTGCGTCCGGCCGGCTGTCACGACGCGCGCGGCGGAGCACGTCCGGCACGACCGCTGGTTCGGCTGTGCCGCGGGGAGCACGGTCGAGTCGTACGTCATCACGAACGGCGGTCACCGCTGGCCGGGCGGCGTCGACGTGCCGACGCCGGGGTCGTCGAACCGGCGCAACCCGAACCAGGGGATCATGACGCAGGAGATCGACGCGTCGAAGCTCATCTGGGACTTCGTGCGGATGCACCGGGACGGCAGACTGGGACCATGACGACCAAGCCCGTGGAGAGCTGGCTCACCGACATGGACGGCGTGCTCGTGCACGAGGAGCGGGCGATCCCCGGCGCCGCCGAGTTCATCACCCGGCTCCGCGACACCGGTCGCCGGTTCCTGGTGCTCACCAACAACTCGATCTTCACGCCCCGCGACCTGCGCGCCCGCCTCCACGCCGCCGGGCTCGACGTGCCCGAGGACGCCATCTGGACGTCGGCCCTCGCCACCGCGAAGTTCCTCAGCGAGCAGCGGCCGGAGGGCACGGCGTACGTCATCGGCGAGGCCGGCATGACGACGGCGCTGCACGAGGTGGGCTACGTGCTCACGAACCGCGACCCCGAGTACGTGGTGCTGGGGGAGACCCGCACCTACTCGTTCGAGGCCATCACGCGTGCGATCCAGCTGGTCGAGGGCGGCGCCCGGTTCATCGCCACCAACCCCGACGCCACCGGTCCGTCGCCCGAGGGCTCGCTGCCGGCCACCGGCTCGGTGGCCGCGCTCATCACGAAGGCCACCGGCGTCGAGCCCTACTTCGTCGGCAAGCCCAACCCGCTGATGATGCGCAGCGCGCTCAACCAGATCGAGGCGCACTCCGAGACCACGATCATGATCGGCGACCGGATGGACACCGACATCCTGTCCGGGCTCGAGGCCGGACTCCGCTCGATCCTGGTGCTCACCGGGTCCACGCCGGCGGCCCAGGTCGACCGCTTCCCGTTCCGCCCGACGCGGGTGCTGGACTCGATCGCGGACGTGGTTCCGCTGGTCGACGAGCTGGCCGAGGGAACGTAACCGCTGGAATCGCAGCCGTGGCATGATGACCGGATGCTCGCCCCCCGGAGTGCCGTGTGAAGGTCTTCGTGACCGGAGCCAGCGGCGTGATGGGCCGCTCGGCGATCTCCGCTCTCCACGCCGCCGGACACGAGGTCGTCGGCCTCGCCCGCTCCGCGCGTGCCGCCGAGGTGGTCACGGCCCGCGGGGCCCAGCCGCACGACGGACACTTGTTCGACCGCGAGAGCATGACCGCCGGCATGCAGGGCTGCGACGCAGTGCTGAACCTCGCCACGCGGGTCCCGGTCGGCACGTCGGCCCTCCGCCCGGGGGCTTGGCGCGCCAACGACCGCATCCGCACCCACGGCACGGCCGTCGTCGCGGCCGCCGCGCGTGACGCCGGCGTCCCCCGGTTGGTGCACCAGAGCCTGAGCTTCGTCTACGCCGACCACGGCGACGACTGGGTCGACGAGCACAGCTCGGTCGACCTCACCCGCGCCCTCGAGCACGTCGTGGTCGCCGAGACCCACGTCGACGCGTTCACCCGCGCCGGCGGCCAGGGGGTCGTGCTCCGCCTCGGCCTCCTCGCCGGCCCGCACACGTCGTCGGTCTGGCTGCTGCGTCGCGCCCGGGCCAACCGGCCCATCGGCTTCGGGGCCCCGGACAGCTGGACGCACCTGGTCCACATCGACGACGTCGGCACCGCGGCGGCGGCGGCGCTGAACGTCGAGCCCGGCATCTACAACGTCGGCGCCGAGCCGGTGAAGCGCCAGGACGTCGTCGACACCTACGCCCTCGTCGCCGAGCGACCGCAGGGGCGCTTCTACTCCAGCGCTGCCACCCGGCTGGGCGGCCAGCGCCTGGAGATGATCACGCGCTCGCAGCGCGTCAGCTCACAGCGGTTCGGCGACCGCACGGGCTGGGCACCGCAGTACCCCAAGCTCACACCGGACTGGTTCGACGGTGTCCTCTGACGCTGAACGAGAACGTGCCCGCCGCCTGCGCGCGGCGCGGCTGCTGGGCGACCTCGTCCCGGACGCCACGGTGGACGACACCGACGAGGGTTGGGGTGAGCGGGAGCCGTCGCGCGACGACGAGCTGCGGCGCAACGTGCCCCCGCACCACTCCTAGAGCGTCGAGCCCGGCGTGGAGCCACCCTGACGGTTGAGCGCGTCGCGGATCTCGCGCAGCAGCGCGACCTCCTCCGGCGGGGCCTCGGGCTCGCCCGGCTCGCCCTTGCGCAGGCTCTGCAGCTTCTGCATCGGGACGACGATCGCGAAGTAGATGACCGCCATGGTCACCACGAACACGATCAGGGCGTTGATCAGCGCGCCGAAGTCGATCACGGTCTTCGGGTTGTCGTCGAGGATCTGCCAGGCGAAGCCGTTCGAGTTCCCGCCGCCGACCAGCGCGACGATCGGGTTGACGAAGTAGGTGCCGAACGCCCCGACCAGCGTGGTGAACGCGACGCCGATGGCGATGCCGACGGCCAGGTCGACCACGTTCCCCCGCATCAGGAAGTCCTTGAATCCCTTGATCATGCTGCCCCCTTGCCTAGGTGATGTCCTTCGCACCGTAGCGAGAACTAGCCACCCGAGACCAGCACGGACAGGCGGGACTCCAGCGCCGCGCGGGCCAGGGTGAGGGCCGTCTTCTCGCTGGTCGCGACCCGAATCGGGGCTCCGGGGGAGTCGTCCGATCCCGACGGGATCGAGACGATCTCGACGTCCCGGGCGATCACCCGCGGGCCCTCGCTGCCCTCCGGGTCGACGGCCACGACGTCGACGCTCTCGCCCACGCGGACCGTGGTCAGGGCATCGGCGTCGGCCAGCCGGACGGTGGCCAGCACGGTGCCGCGCGGGTAGCCGGTCATCCGGCCGGCGTGCAGCACCCGGGCGTCGGTGAGCACCTCGCCACGCCGCATCGGCCCGGCGACCGTGCGCCCCACCACGGCATCACGCGAGGCGGTGCTGTGCGCGGGGACGGCGTCTGGTGGCAGGGCGGCAAGTCGGACGTCGTCGTCGGTCAGCACGGTGCCGCTGGCGAGGTCGTGTGCCGCGACGAGCACGTGTCGGCCCGGGTCCGGATCGCGCGTGACGGCGCCGGCGGCGAGGAGCACGGAGAGCCCCGCGCAGAGGGCGGCGAGGAGTCGGCGGTGACGCAGTGTCAGGCGGGCGATCCGATGCACCAGCGCAGGCTAAGCCGAGGTGACGGAACGACGCAGAACGTCGTCCACATCCGCAGGCGGCGCGAGCCCTGGCGAGCGGGCGCCGGAGGAGGTCGAGCGCGTCACGCCGAAGGCGTCAGGGTGACGAGACCTGGTGAGAAGTCAGGCTCGCTCTCGGCCGACGTGGTCTCGATACACCTCCAGCTCGCTGGCGCTCGCGGAGGCACTCGACCACCGAAGCTCGCTTCTCGATGGTCGTATCGAGATCACCTGAAGCGTCAGGCGACGTCGGAGGTCGTCTTCTCGGACTTCTTCTCGGGCTTCGCCGTCTCCGACTTCGCGGCGTCGCTCGACGAGGACGAGGCGCGGCTGTCGGTGCGGTAGAACCCGGAGCCCTTGAACACGACGCCCACCGCGTTGAACACCTTGCGGAGGCGACCGTCGCACTCCGGGCAGACGGTCAAGGCGTCGTCAGTGAAGGACTGGACGACCTCGAGCGCGGCGCCGCAGTCGGCGCACTGGTACTGGTAGGTGGGCACGGCCTCAAGGGTACAGTTGCGACCATCGTGGACCCCACCCCATGGCTCCTGCTCGTCCTCTCGGTGCTCCTGATGCTGGCGTGCGGGGTGTTCGTCGCCGCCGAGTACGCCTTCGTCACCGTCGACCGCGCCACCATCGACCGCGACGCGGAGGCGGGTGACCGCGGAGCGATCGGCACGCGCATCGCGCTGCGGACGCTGTCGACGCAGCTCAGCGGCGCGCAGCTCGGCATCACCATCACCAACCTGATCATCGGGTTCCTGGCCGAGCCGGCGCTGGGCACGATCATCCCGGGCCCCAGGGCGCTGTCGTACGCGCTAGCCCTGGCCATCAGCACCACGGTCACGATGCTCATCGGCGAGCTGGTGCCCAAGAACATCGCGCTCGCGCTGCCGCAGGCCACCGCCTCGGCCACCCAGCTCCCGCAGCGGGCGTTCACCCGAGCCATGGCGTGGCCGATCCGGGGGCTCAACGCGGCGGCCAACGCCATCGTCCGCTCGCTCGGCGTCGAGCCGCAGGAGGAGCTGCGCTCGGCACGTTCGCCGGTCGAGCTGCGCTCGCTCGTGCTGCGCTCCGCCGAGAAGGGCGCCATCGACGACGAGACCGCCGAGCTCGTGGCGCGCAGCATCGCGTTCGGCGACCGGACCGCCGCCGACGTCCGCACGCCCCGCGTCCACGTCCACTTCCTCGAGGGCCGCGACACCGCCGCCGACGTCATCGAGGCGGCCCGGCAGACCGGGCACTCGCGCTTCCCGGTCATCGGCCGGACCCCCGACGACGTCCTCGGCATCGTCCACGTGAAGCAGGCGGTCAGCGTCGAGCCGGATCGCCGGCGCTCCGTGCGGCTGACCGAGATCGCCGACGCCGCCACCACCGTGCCCGACAGCCTCGAGCTCGACCCGCTCCTCACGATCCTGCGGGACCAGGGCATGCAGATGGCCGTCGTGGTCGACGAGTACGGCGGCACCGACGGCGTGGTCACGCTCGAGGACCTGGTCGAGGAGATCGTCGGCGACATCGCCGACGAGCACGACCGGCTCTCCTCCCGCAGCCGTCACCGCCGCGACGGCACCTGGTCGTTGTCCGGGCTGCTCCGGCCCGACGAGGTCGAGGAGCAGACCGGCATCGCGCTCCCCGAGAGCGAGGACTACGAGACCATCGCCGGCCTCATCAACGCCGAGCTCGGCCGGCTGGCGGAGCGCGGCGACGTCGCCACGATCGAGCTCGCTCGGCCGCGCGACGACGATGACGACGAGGAGCCGCCGCCGCTGGTCGTCCACCTGCGCGTCGAGCGCATGGAGGGCCGGCGCATCGACCGCGTCGTCATGACCGTCGACGAGCCACCGGCGGAGGAGTCATGAGCGGCTGGTGGGGCCTCGCCCTGACGGTGGCGCTGCTGCTGTTCAACGCGCTGTTCGTGGCGGCGGAGTTCGCGCTCATCTCGGCGCGCCGGACCCAGCTCGAGCCGGCCGCCCAGGCCGGGTCGCCCATGGCGCGACTGGCCCTGCGCGCCATCGAGGACCTGACCCCGGCCATCGCCGCGATCCAGCTCGGCATCACCATCTGCTCCCTCGGCCTCGGTGCCGTCGGCGAGCCGGCCATCGCCCACCTGCTGGAGCCGGTGTTCGAGGCAGTCTCGCTGCCGGAGAGCCTGGTGCACCCGTTCTCGTTCGTGATCGCCCTGTCGATCGTCGGCATGGCGCACGTCGTGCTGGGCGAGATGGTGCCCAAGAACCTGACGTTGGCCGGCCCGGACCGGGCAGTCCTCTTCCTCGGTCCGTTCATGCTCGGCGTCGTCGCGGCGCTGCGGCCGCTGGTCTTCGTGCTCAACCTCGCCGCCACGGGGATCATCCGGCTGCTCCGCATCGAGCCGAAGGGCGAGGTCGGCTCCACGTTCACCCACGACGAGGTGGCCAGTCTCGTCGAGGAGTCCCGACGCGAGGGGCTGCTCGACGAGGACGAGTACGGCCTCGTCTCGGGCGCCCTCGACTTCCACGAGGGCCGGGTCGACCAGGTGCTGCTGCCGCGCGACGGCCTCGTCACGATCCGGCCGAGCGCCACGCCCGTCGACGTCGAGCGCGCCTGCGCCACCACGGGCTTCTCGCGGTTCCCGGTCGTCGACGCCGTCGGTGACCTGACCGGCTACCTGCACATCAAGGACGTGCTCGAGACCGACGAGGACAGCCGGGCCCAGCCGATCGCCGACAAGTGGGTGCGCCCGCTCGCGACCGTCGCGCCGGGGTCGGGGCTGTACGAGGCGCTGCGCACGATGCAGGTGCGCGGGTCGCACATGGCGCGCGTCGCCACCGAGGACGGCGAGGTGCTCGGCGTGATCATGCTCGAGGACGTCCTCGAGGAGCTCGTCGGCGAGATCCGCGAGGCCGGAGCCTCCTAGGCGCATCGGCCGTGACCTCGCCATTCGGTCGGTCGGGCCGAAGGCCCGGGAGGGAGCTCTGCGACCGAAGCGACAGGTGGTTGTCGGGGCCAACCAAGAACACGTTCTAGTCCTTTCGGACGGTTTTCCAGCGTTTTCCGCCGGGGCCTGTTCGCGCGGCCCTAATGTCCCCGACAGCCGAGACCTCTGAGTTCTCGGGCACCAGGAGACGCCATGTCCGCTCGTCACTCCCTGCGCCGACCCCTCGTCGCCGCCACCGCCATTCTCGGCACGATCGCCGGCACCCTCGCGTTCGCAGCTCCCGCGCACGCCGCCGGTCCGTGGTTCGTCGCGACCAACGGCAGCAACGCCGCCAACTGCCTGAGCTCAGGTACTCCCTGCGCGACGATCCAGGGCGCGGTCAACAAGGGCGGGTTCGTCAGTGGGGACACGATCAACGTGGCTCCCGGCACCTACACCGGCATCACGACGTTCGCGGCCAAGGGCGCGAACGTCGTGGCGACGGGCACTGGCGTCATCCTTGACGGCAACGCGGCCGGCTCGACGATCGCCGTCACCGGCGCCGTCGCCGTCAAGCTGACCGGCCTGACGATCCGCAACGGCCTGAACAACTCCGCGTTCGGCGGCGGCATCCGCGTCGGCGTGGCCGGCGCCTCGGTCACCACGACCGACGTGCGGATCACCGCGAACAAGTCGACGCTCGGCGCGGGCGCGGTCGTCTACGCCGGCGGTAGCCTCACCATGACCGGCGGCTCCGTCGACCACAACACCAACGCCACGAGCGGCGGCGGCATCCTCAGCGCCGGCACGACCAAGCTCACCGACGTTGACGTCACGGACAACACCGCCGTCTCCGGCGCCGGCGTCGCGGTCGCCAGCAACGCGAGCCCGGCGGCCGCGGCCAACCTGACGGTCGACGGCGGCTCGATCAGCCGCAACACCGCGACCGCCAACACCACCGCCACCGGCTGGGGCGGCGGCGTCTACGTCGGCGGCAAGACCGCGACGGCCCCTGCGGCGATCGCCTCGCTCAAGAACGTCGACATCGACGACAACGTCGCCGCCGGCAGCGCGCAGGCGTTCGCCGGACTCGGCGGCGGTCTGTTCAGCACCGGCACGCTGACGGTCGACAACGCGTCCTTCTCGGGCAACCGCGCCACCGGCACGGGCACCGTCGCCGCGTACGGCGGCGCGATCTACTACGGCGGACCGGCTCCTGCGGTCCCGACGCTCGACATCAAGAACTCCTCGATCAAGGGTGGCGGCGCCACGAGCAACGCCGTCGTCGGCGGCGCCATGGTCGCGGCGTCCGCGTTCACGGCCACGAACCTGTCCGTCACCGACAACGTCGCGGACTTCGGTGGCGGCATCGTCACCAACGCTCCGTCGTCCACGCTGACCGGTGGCGTCATCTCCGGGAACGACACGACCAACGCCAGCGCCGGCTACGGCGGCGGCATCTGGGCCGCGCGACCGAGCGCCACGACCACCGGCACCCTCACGCTGGACGGCACGACGGTCAAGGACAACACCTCCGCCGCGTTCGGTGGCGGCCTCAGCCTCGGTTTCGGCGTCACCAGCGAGCTCAAGGGTGGCACGGAGGTCAGTGGCAACGAGGCGGTCGTCGGCGGCGGCATCTTCAACAGCGGCGCCCTCACGGTGCGCGGCTCCGACGTCTCCGACAACGACGCCTCCTACCAGGGCGGCGGCCTCTTCAACGGCTCCACCGAGTCCACCGACACCCCGAGCGCGAACCTCGTCGACAGCACCATCGACGACAACAGCGCGGCGTTCGGCGGCGGCGGCATCGTCACGATCGAGCACGCGACGCTGACCGGCAGCGGCGGTCACGTCAACGGAAACGACGGCCTCGGCGGCGGCGGCGTGCTCGTCGGCGACAAGGCTCCGGCCACGTTCGACGACACCGACTTCATCGGCAACGTGGCCTCGAACCTCGGTGGCGGCGCGGTCCTGAGCTCGGGCACGACGTCGATCTCTCGTGCCACGATGCGCGACAACCAGGCCGTCCACACCACGGGCACGACCGGTCTGGGCGCCGCGATCTACAGCGGCTCCGACACCGACAACGCCAACACCGTCCTGACCGTGAAGAAGAGCACGATCTCCGGCAACGAGGCGTACGCGGCCTCGGCGATCCTCACGGCCTCGACCGGCACGGGCGCCACCAACAAGGCGTCGATCGACAACAGCACGATCACGAACAACACCAGCTCGAGCCCGGTGGGCGCGATCCAGCAGTTCCACCCGATGACGATCACGAACAGCACGATCACCAACAACACCGCGGCCGGCAGCGGCGCGGGCGGCGGTCTGTACTTGTTCGACGCGTCGCACGTGGGCGTCGCGGGCACGATCCTGTCCGGCAACACCGGTCTGGAGTGCACGGGCGGCGCCGTCAGCGACGGCGGCCGCAACCTCAGCGACCCCGGCGACGCCAGCTGTGGCTTCAGCGGCGCGAAGAACGACATCGCCGCGGCACCGCAGCTCGGCAACCTCGTCGACAACGGCGGCCCGACCTTCACGCGCAAGCCTGGCCCGGCCAGCCCCGCGCTGGACAAGATCCCGGCCGCCACCGCGACGGGTCTGAGCGACGCCGTCACCGGCAGCGCGGTCACCCTGTGCAACGGCACCGACCAGCGCACCGTCGCTCGCCCGCAGGGCGCCAAGTGCGACATCGGCGCCGTGGAGGTCTCCCAGGAGACCCCGACCGTCAACGGTCCGGCCAGCGCCGACTACACGCTGAACAGCGCCGGCGCCCCGGTGACGTTCACCACGACGGGCACCCCGCAGCCGACGCTGAACTACACCGGCACTCTCCCGGCCGGCGTCACGTTCGTCGACAACGGCGATGGCACGGCGACGCTGTCGGGCACTCCGACGGCAGGCCCTGGCGGTGTCTACACGATCACCGTGAAGGCGACGAACGAGGCCGGCACGGGCACCAAGAGCTTCGACCTGGTGCTGCACCAGGCGCCGACGCTGAGCGGGCCGTCCGCGTCCACCTACACGGTGGGCCAGGCCGGCGGCCCCGACCTCTTCGAGCAGACGGGTGGCTTCCCGGCCGCGTTGCTGTCGACGACGAGCACGCTGCCCGGCGGCGTGAACTTCACCCCGAAGCCGGACGGCAAGGGTGAGATCGCCGGCACGCCGGACGCCGGCACCGGCGGCGTCTACGCGATCACGATCAAGGGCGACAACGGCACTCCGCCGGTGGCGACCTGGCCGTTCACGCTCACGGTCAACGAGACCGCCGGCATCTCCGGACCCGCGTCGTCGACGTTCAAGGTCGGCACGGCCGGCAGCTCCGCGAGCTTCGTCGGCTCCGGCTACCCGCCGCCGACCCTGTCGGCCACCGGTCTGCCGGACGGCCTGACGCTGAGCGGCACCGGAACGGCCAAGATCACGGGCACGCCGGCGGACGGCACGGGCGGCGAGTACGACGCCACGGTGAAGGCCGACAACGGCATCGGCTCGGCGGCCACCACGAGCACGCACATCAGGGTCAACGAGGCTCCCGAGCTCGTCGGTCCGTCGATCGCACGCCTGGTCGTGGGCACGAACGGGACCGTCGCCTACTCGGCGGACGGCTATCCGCAGGCCAGCTTGTCCGCGTCGGGCACGTTGCCGTCCGGCGTGACGTTCCACGACAACGGCAACGGGACGGCGCAGCTGAGCGGCACGCCGGGCGCCTCGGCCGAGGGCCACTACGCCATCACGATCAAGGCGAGCAACGGTGTGGACCCGGACTCGATCATCCACCTGGATCTCGAGATCGCGCCTGAGCTCGGCATCTCGAGCACGTCGCTGCCCAACGGCGCGTACCACACGGCCTACAGCGCGACGATCAACGCGGTCGGCGGCTTCCCGCCGTACACGTTCACGCTGGTGGGCGGCTCGCTGCCGGCCGGTCTGACGCTGCACTCCGACGGCACGATCACCGGCACGCCGACGTCGAACCCGACCACCAAGGTGTTCACGGTCAAGGTCACCGACGCGGCGGACCCGTCGCACTCGAAGGTCAAGCAGCTGTCGATCACGACGACCAAGGGTGCGACGAACCTGGACGTCGAGCCGATCGCCGTGGCGGTCAAGGCCCAGCCGGGCCTGTTCAGCCTCGGGCTGAAGGTCGGCACGATCGACGCCGTGCTGACGGGCGGCGCGCCGCGTGAGCCGATCGCGAACGCGACGGTCGTCTTCAGGGCGAACACCCAGATCGTCTGCATCGGCAGGTCGGACAGCCAGGGCCGGATCCACTGCAAGATGTCGGCGTTCAACACGCTCAAGGCGATCGCGCGCGGACTGGTCGTCGGCACCTATGCCGGCAACACGGTCTGGGCCTCGACCACCGGATCGGCGCGACTGCTCTGACATGACACGATGACGGCGTGCGCCGGACCCTGCTGACCATCGCCCTGGTGGTCGCAGCGGTCCTGGTGGGCGGCTCGGTGTTCTCGTTCGTCACGGTGCGCAAGTCGTTCCCGGACACGACGGGCGAGGTGCGGATCACCGGCCTGCACGGCGACGTCGTCATCAAGCGCGACGCCTGGGGCGTCCCGCAGGTCTACGCCGCCGACGAGCGTGACCTGTTCTTCGCCCAGGGGTACGTGCACGCCCAGGACCGGTTCTACGAGATGGACTTCCGCCGGCACGTCACCGCCGGCCGGCTCGCCGAGCTGGTCGGGGAGGATGCGGTCGACACCGACGAGTTCGTCCGCACCCTCGGGTGGCGCCGCGTCGCCCAGCAGGAGTACGAGCAGCTCGACGCGAACACGCGCTCGCTGCTCCAGGCGTACTCGCGTGGTGTGAACAGCTACATCGAGGGCAAGTCCGGCTCGGAGCTGTCGCTGGAGTACGCGATCCTCTCGCTCAAGGGCTCGGAGTACCGGCCGGAGCCGTGGAGCCCCGTCGACTCCGTGGCCTGGGTCAAGGCGATGGCGTGGGACCTGCGCAGCAACATGTCCGACGAGATCGACCGCAGCCTGATGGCCCAGCACATGCCGCGGGCGATGGTCGAGCAGCTCTACCCGGACGCGCCCCGCCTGCACCGGCCGATCGTCGGCACCGACGCCCTGAAGAAGGCGAGCCAAGCCGCCGAGGAGATCCCGACCCTGCTCGGCATCGAGGACGGCATCGGCTCGAACTCGTGGGTCGTCGACGGCCGGCACTCCACCACCGGCCGCCCGATCCTGGCCAACGACCCGCACCTCGCGCCGTCGATGCCGGGCATCTGGTACCAGGTGGGCCTGCACTGCCGGCGCGTGAGCAAGGGCTGCCCGTACGACGTCAGCGGCTTCTCGTTCTCCGGGATGCCGGGCGTCGTGGTGGGGCACAACGGCCGCGTCGCCTGGGGCGTCACCACGATGTACGCCGACGCCGCCGACCTCTACCTCGAGGACGTCGAGGGCGGCACGTACCGGTACAAGGGCAAGCGGCTGCCGCTGGTCACCCGCAAGGAGAAGATCAAGGTCTCCGGGGGCGAGACGCGCACCATCACGGTGCGGTCCACCCGGCACGGTCCGATCCTCTCCGACGTCGACGACGACATCGAGGACGTCGGACAGCGCTACGAGGTGTCCCTGCGCTGGACCGCGCTGACCCCACGCCCGACGATCTCGGCCGTCTTCGCGCTCGACCGCGCCCGCGACTGGGACGACTTCCGCGCGGCGGCGAAGCTGTTCACGGTCCCGTCGCAGAACCTCGTCTACGCCGACGTCGACGGCAACATCGGGTACCAGGCGCCGGGCGCGATCCCGATCCGCAGCCGGGGCGACGGGCGGTGGCCGGTCGCGGGGTGGGACGGCAAGCACGAGTGGACCGGGTACATCCCGTTCGACGAGCTGCCGCACGAGCTCAACCCCGACGAGGGCTTCGTCGTCACCGCGAACAACGAGGTCGTCGACGACGAGTACCCGTACCTGATCGGCGCCGACTTCGCGCCCGGCTACCGCTCCACCCGCATCCGGCAGCTGCTGAAGGAGAAGAAGCAGCTCTCGGTCGCGGACATGACCCGCATCCAGATGGACGCCTACAGCGCGAACGCCGCCCTCCTCGTGCCGCGGCTGCTGCGGATCCCGCTCGGGGACCGGTTCGCCCGGGAGGGCCGCGACATCCTCCGCGGCTGGGACTACCAGCAGCGGCCGGGCTCGGCCGCGGCCGCGTACTTCAACGCGGTGTGGCGCAACCTGCTCGAGCTGACCTTCCACGACGAGCTCCCGAAGGACCAGTGGCCGGGTGGCGGTGAGCGCTGGTTCGACGTCGTCCGCTCGATCCTCGACCGGCCGAACAGCCACTGGTGGGACAACCTGGCGACGCCGGCCGTCGTCGAGACCCGCGACGACATCCTCACCGAGGCGCTGGTGCAGGCTCGCGACGAGCTGACCCGTCGGATGTCGCGCGACACGGACGCCTGGTCCTGGGGTCGCCTGCACCGGCTCACCCTCGTGAACCCGACGCTCGGCGACTCCGGCGTCGGGCTGGTGAACCGGATCTTCAACCGCGGCCCCGTCGAGGTGGGCGGTGGCGGTGGCCTCGTCGACGCCACCGCCTGGGACGCGTCCGACACGACCGACCCGTACGCGGTCACGGCCGTGCCGTCGATGCGGATGGTCGTCGACGTCGGACGGTTCGACCGGTCGCGCTGGATCAACCTGACCGGCGCGTCCGGGCACGCGTACCACGAGCACTATGACGACCAGCTGCCGTTGTGGGCGGACGGGCGGACCCTGCCCTGGGCGTTCGGCGCGAAGGCCGTCGACCGCGGCACGGAGGACGTCCTTACCCTACGATCGGCGTCCGGCTGAGCTGCGACACGCGTGTGACGGATGATTTCTGAGTGATTTCAGTGCACAGATGTGCATGCGCGTGATGCTATGGGTCGGTGCGTGTCTTCCCTCTCGCAATCCGTGCTGCCGCCGTGGCGGCAACGGTGACGATCGCGAGCACGCCGTTCGCGCGGGCCGACGACCCGTCCGCGGGGGCCATCCAGGTGCAGCTCGTCGAGTCCCGCATGCACCTGAACGACCTCTACGCACGGGCCGCGGCCGCGTCGGAGCGCCTGAACGGCGCCACGTACGAGCTGGAGCAGGCGAAGGCCGACGTGCGTCGCCAGCGGCTGGCGGTGCAGCGCTCGAAGAAGCTGCTCGCCGAGCAGCGCAAGGCGGTCGCGGCGCTCACGGTGCAGCAGCTGCAGACCGACTCCGGCCCCGCCCGGCTGTCCGCGCTGTTCGACAGCGACGGGCCCGAGCAGCTGCTCGAGCGCGCCGGCGCCTACGCCAGCACCAACGAGGCGATGAACGCCCGCGTCGACGCCCTGGACGCCGGCCGCGTCGTGCACGACTCCGCCGTCGACCGCGCCGAGAAGGCGCTCGCGGCGCAGCGGGAGGCGACGCGTCGTCGGCAGGCCGCCGCGGCGGAGATCGACCGCGCCATCAAGGCCGCGGAGTCCGCCGTCGCCACGCAGGAGAAGGAGCGGAAGCGGCTGCTCGGCCAGCTCGCCCGCGTCCAGCACGTCCCGGTCGAGCAGGTCACCGAGAAGCAGGACCGGATCGACGAGCGGCTCGACGCCTCCGGGCCGGGCGAGCCGCCCCCGCCGGCCACGGACCCGAAGCCCGACCCGAAGCCGAGTCCGACGCCGACGAAGCCCAAGCCGACCACTCCGCCGCCCGCGGACCCGCCGCCGGCGTCGAGCAGCAAGATCGAGACGGCGATCGCGTTTGCGATGGCCCAGCTCGGCGAGCCCTACAAGTACGGCGGTGCCGGCCCGAGCTCGTGGGACTGCTCCGGCCTGGTGATGCGGGCTTGGCAGGCGGCCGGGGTCAACCTGCCGCACTACGCCGGCGCGCAGTACGCGCAGACCAAGCACGTGTCCGTCTCGAAGATCCGTCGTGGCGACCTCATCTACTGGAGCAACGGCGGACCCGGCTCGATCTACCACGTGGCGATCTACCTGGGCGGCGGCAAGATGATCCAGGCCCCGCGGACCGGGCGGGACGTCGAGGTCGTGCCGCTCAGCTACTGGATCCAGCCGGACCTCGCGTCGCGTCCGGGCTGACGCGGAACAGACCCGCCTCGGTGACGGCGAGCTGCACCGGCACGTCGTGGTCCTCGTGCGGGACGGACTCCATCAGCTCGGCCGCGTGCACGACGGCGCACACCGGAGCCGTGACGCCGACGAGCGCGCGGTCGTAGTACCCGGCGCCGCGGCCGATGCGGTAGCCCGCGTGGTCGACGGCCAGGGCCGGGATGATCACGAGCCCGACGGTGGAGAGGGCGTCGGTGCCGAGCCGCGGGCCGTCCGGCTCGGGGATGCCGATGGGGGAGCGACGCAGGACGGACGTCGGCTCGAAGCGCACCCAGTCGAGCAGGTTCCCCGGCGCGCCGACCGGGACGATGATCTCGGCGCCGCGCTGGAGCAGCCCGGTGATCAGGGGTCCGGTGCCCGGCTCGGTGCCCATGGAGAGGTAGCAGGCCACGCGGTCGGCGCGGCTGACGGCGCTGGCGAGCAGGTGCGACGCGAGAGCGTCGGCGACCACGGCCCGGAGCTGCGGCGACCTCGCCGCACGGTCACGGAGCACCTGTTCCCGCAGTGCGTCCTTGGTCACGGCCCGACGCTAGCCTAGGTGGCGATGAGCGGGTTGGAGATGGCACGACGCAAGATGGCCGACGCGGGAGTGCCCTCCCGGGCCATCGACGTCTTCAGCGCGTTCTACCGCGAGCTGGAGCAGGGCAGCCGCGGGATGATCCGCGAGGACGACGTCGAGCCGCTCACCGACGTCGCGCACGCAGCCGACCTGCGCGTCGACGACGCGACGGCCCGTGAGGCCGCGGCCGTCACCGCGGTCATCAAGCTCAACGGCGGCCTTGGCACGTCCATGGGCATGGATCGCGCCAAGACGCTGCTCCCGGTGCGCGCCGACCTCACGTTCCTCGACGTCATCGTCGGCCAGGTGAAGCACGTGCGCGAGGAGAACGGCGTCCGTCTGCCGCTGCTGTTCATGAACAGCTTCCGCACCCGCGACGACACGCTGGCCGCCCTCCCCGACGACCTGAACGGCGAGCTGCCCCAGGACTTCCTGCAGAACCGGGAGCCCAAGCTGCGCGCCGACGACCTCACCCCGGTGGAGTGGCCGGCCGACCCGTCGCTGGAGTGGTGCCCACCGGGCCACGGCGACCTCTACACCGCGCTCGAGACGTCCGGCGTGCTCGCCACCCTGCTCGACGCCGGGTTCAGGTACGCCACGGTCTCCAACGCCGACAACCTCGGCGCCGCCCCCGACCCGGCGATGATGGGCTGGTTCGCCGCGTCCGGCGCCCCGTACGCCGCAGAGGTCTGCCGCCGCACGCCGGCCGACGTGAAGGGCGGCCACCTGGTGGTCCGTCGCAGCGATGGTCGGCTCGTCCTCCGCGAGACCGCGCAGACCGCCGACGAGGACGCCGAGGCGGCGGCGGACATGACGCGGCACCGCTACTTCCACACCAACAACCTGTGGTTCGACCTCGAGCAGGTGGCCCGCACGCTGGCGGAGCGCGAGGGCGTGCTCGGCCTGCCGCTCATCCGCAACGAGAAGACCGTCGACCCCACGGACCCGTCATCGCCGAAGGTCGTGCAGATCGAGTCGGCGATGGGCGCCGGCGTCGAGGTGTTCGACGGCGCCACGGCCATCGAGGTCGACCGGTCCCGGTTCCTGCCGGTCAAGACCACCAACGACCTGCTCCTGCTCCGCTCCGACGTGTACGGCGTCGGCCCCGACTTCCGGGTCCGAGCACAGGTCGATCCGCCGCTCGTCGACCTCGACCGGCGGTTCTACACGACCATCGGCGACTTCGACGCCCGCATCCCGGACCCGCCGTCGCTGGTCGACGCCAGGTCGCTCACCGTGCGCGGCGACTGGAGGTTCGGCCGGGCCGTCGTGGTGCGGGGCGACGTCGAGCTGGAGGATGACGGCACTGCGCGCGCCATTGCAGCGAACACCCGGTTAGGGTGAGGCGCATGTCCGACCGCCCCCGTCCGGCGAGCATCCCCGACGATCTGATCACCGTCGAGGACCACCTGGAACGGATCCTCCGAGGCGTCGGACCCCTCGAGCCGTACGACCAGCCGATCGTCGAGTCGCTGGGCCTGCCGCTGCACGAGGACTACACGGCGCCCATCGACCTCCCGCGGTTCGCCAACTCGGCGATGGACGGGTACGCGCTGCGCGCCGAGGACGTGAAGGGCGCCAGCGAGAGCGACCCGGTCGTGCTGCCGGTGGTGGGCGAGATCCACGCCGGCTCGGCCAAGCCGTTCGCCATCAGCGCCGGCACGGCGGTCAAGATCATGACCGGTGCGCCGATCCCCAAGGGTGCCGACACCGTCGTCCCGTTCGAGCGCACCGACCACGGCAACTCTCGGGTGGCCATCCACCACGGTCCGGCCGAGGGCGCCCACGTCCGGCCGCAGGGCGCCGACGTGCGGGAGGGCGAGGTGGTGCTCGAGGCGGGCACCGTGCTGGGCGCCCGCGAGATCGGGCTGCTGGCGTCGCTGGGTGCCGGCCGGGTCAAGGCGCGCCCGCGCCCCCGCGTCGTGATCATCTCCACGGGCAGCGAGCTCCGCGACCCCGGTTCGCAGCTCGACTACGACTCCATCTTCGACGGCAACAGCTACATGCTGGCCGCCGCGGTCCGAGCCGCCGGTGCCATCGCCTACCGCGTCGGCGCGGTCGAGGACACCCCGCGGGCGTTCCGGCAGGTGCTGTCCGAGCAGCTGGTGCGCGCCGACCTCGTGGTCACCAGCGGCGGCGTCAGCATGGGCGAGCGCGACGTCGTCAAGGAGACGCTCTCCGCGCTGGGCACCGTCAGCTTCGACAAGGTCGCGATGCAGCCGGGCAAGCCGCAAGGCTTCGGCAAGGTGCTCGACGAGCAGACGCCGATCATCACGTTGCCCGGCAACCCGGTCTCCGCGTACGTCTCGTTCGAGGTGTTCGTGCTGCCGGCCATCCGCCGGATGATGGGCCGCACGCCGTACCGCCGTCCGATGGTGCACGCCGTGCTCGCGTCCGACCTCGAGTCCCGCTCGGGCGTGCGTCAGTACGTCCGCGCGGTGTTCGAGGTGACGCACCGAGGCGCCAAGGTCACGCCCATCTCCGGCGACGGCTCGCACCTCGTCGGTGCCCTCTCCAAGGCCAACGCGCTGATCGTGGTGGGGGAGGACGAGACGGCGCTGAACCTCGGCGACACCGTCCGCACCCTGGTGCTCGACAGGCCGTTCTGATGGGTGACGAGCGCCTGACCCACGTCGACGAGACCGGCGCGGCCCGCATGGTCGACGTGTCGGGCAAGGACGTCACCGCCCGCGAGGCCACGGCCAGGGGCCGGGTCGAGGTGTCGGACCGGGTGCTGAAGCTGCTGCGCGGCGAGGGAGTGCCGAAGGGCGACGCCCTCGGGGTCGCGCGCATCGCCGGGATCATGGCGGCCAAGCGCACGCCCGACCTCATTCCTCTGTGCCACCCGCTGGCGATCAGCGGCGTCGAGGTCGACCTCGAGCTGGGGGACGACGCCGTCGAGATCTCCGCGACCGTCCGCACCACCGACCGCACCGGCGTCGAGATGGAGGCGCTGACCTCGGTCACCGTCGCCGCGCTCGCGCTCGTCGACATGGTCAAGGCGGTGGACAAGCACGCCCGGATCACCGACGTCGAGGTGGTCGCCAAGTCCGGGGGGCGAAGCGGCGACTGGAGCCGGGATGGGTAAGGGGGCCGTCGTCGTCGCGTCCGGTCGCGCGTCGTCCGGCGTCTACGAGGACACCACCGGTCCGTTGCTCGTCGAGGCGCTCACGCGCTGGGGCTTCGAGACCGCCGACCCCGTCGTCGTGCCGGACGGTGAGCCCGTCGGCGATGCGATCCGCGCGGCGCTCGACGCCGGTGCCGACGTCGTCCTGACCACGGGGGGCACCGGCATCAACCCCACCGACCGTACGCCGGAGGTCACCCGGCCGCTGCTCGACCGCGAGCTGCCCGGCGTCGCCGAGGCGCTGCGGGCCGCCGGCGTCGCCAAGGGCGTCCCGACGGCGATGCTGTCGCGCGGGCTCGCGGGCGTCTCCGGCCGCGCGATCGTCCTGAACCTGCCCGGCTCGCGCGGCGGGGTGAAGGACGCCATCGAGGTGCTCGCCGACGTCGTGCCGCACGCCGTCGACCAGCTGCGCGGCGGCGACCACGAGAGGACCGAGCCCTGACCCGCGGGTGGCCGGTCACGTTGCAGCGCGGCGACGTGGGCGTCCGGCCCCTGCGTCGCCGGGACGCGCGCACGTGGGAGCGGCTGCGTCGCCAGAACTCCGCCTGGCTGAGCCCGTGGGAGGCCACGCTGCCGCCCGAGGCGGGCCGGCCGACGATGACGTACCGGGCGATGATCGGGTCGATGCGCCGCCGCGCCCGCGCCGGCCAGTCGATGCCGTTCGCGCTCACCTGGGACGACGAGATGGTCGGCCAGCTCACCGTCAACGGCATCACCTGGGGGAGCGCGCGGTGGGCCAGCCTCGGCTACTGGGTGGCCGAGAAGCACGCCGGCAAGGGCATCACGCCCACCGGGGTGGCGCTGATCTGCGACCACCTGTTCAGCGTCGTGCAGCTGCACCGCATCGAGATCGCGATCCGCCCGGAGAACGTCGCCAGCCTCCGCGTCCCGCAGAAGCTCGGCTTCACCGAGATCGGCCTCGCCCCGAAGTTCCTGCACATCGCCGGCGACTGGCGCGACCACCGCATCTTCCAGCTCCTCGCCGAGGACGCCCGCCACGGCGTCGTCAACCGGCTCTAGTACAGGCCACGGTCGCTAGCGGCGGAGACGCGGGAGGGAGCTCTGCGACCGAAGCGACGTCACGGTAGACACGTGCGTAGGTCGCTTCGCTTCGCTCCCGGGCTCCGCCCTAGCGACCGCGTGCCCACTTCTCCGTGGAAGCGTCGATCAATCACACCAGCACCACAGGTTTCATCCGACACACGGTGTCGGGTGCCGGGAATCGCCCGCGCGGGGGCCTACGGTTTTGCACGTGGGTACCGGGCTGATCGTCGCGTTCGTCGTCGCCGTGTGGGCGGCGTACTTCGTCCCGCTCGTGCTGCGCCGCTACGACGAGGTCACCAAGACGTCGTCCCTGGAGCACCTCAGCCCGCTCAGCCGCGTCATCCACCGCCGCACGACCGAGGAGCCCGAGGCCGAGATCGGTGAGCCGAAGTCCACGGTCGTTGAGCCTGTCGAAACGACTGAGCCTGCGGTCGAGAAGCGCCCCCAGACCCGATCCGCCCGGATCGCCGCGCAGCGCCGTCGCCGGACGCTGCTGACCCTGCTGTTCCTCACCGCCGTCGTCGGCGCGCTGGCCTTCGCGAAGGTGGTGCCGGTGTACTCCGTCGCCGCCCCGGTCGGACTGGTCGTCGCGTGGCTGGTCGCCTGCCGCGTCCAGGTGCGCTCGGAGCGTCCGACGCAGGCCGAGAAGGAGCGCAAGGTCGACTTCGCCGACGAGGAGACGGTCATCGTCTCCGGCCAGATCGAGGACGTCGACCCGGGCCGCAAGAACGTCATGCTGGAAGTCGAGCTCGAGGCCGACGCGCTCGACGAGCAGCTCGTCATCGCGGTCCCGTCGGTGGCCACCACGGGCGAAGCCGTCTGGGACCCGCTCCCGGTCACGCTGCCCACCTACGTCACCAAGCCGCGCGCCGGCCGGACCGTCCGCACCATCGACTTCGCCCAGCCGGGTGCCTGGACCTCGGGCCACGTCGAGGGCGAGGACGTCGAGCTGCCGGGCGCCTCCGCGAACGACGAGCAAGCTCCCCGCCGCGCCGCCGGCGAGTGATCCTGGGCTGATATCCTCGACGTCGTCCCTGGGGCTATGGCGCAGTTGGTAGCGCGTCTCGTTCGCAATGAGAAGGTCGGGGGTTCGAATCCCCCTAGCTCCACCGATCGGATACCCCGTCTCACCTGCAGATTCACCGCAGCGGAGGCGGGGTTTCGTCTGCGTCATTCGCCGAGACCGGCCTGATGCGCACCCCCGGCGCCCCCCGACCGGTTCAAGCGGTCCAACCCGGTGCGGTCGGCCGATGATCCGAGGTGGTGCAGGTAGATGTTCGTCGTCGCGATCGACGCGTGCCCGAGCCACGCCTGGACGGTCACCGGATCGACGCCTCGGGCCAACCACAGGCATGCCGCGGTGTGTCGCAGATCGTGGATCCGACGGCCGGGAGCGACGTTCGACCACACGACTGCACGCTTGACCGACGACGCATGGAGCCGGTGACCCGACCTCGTCGTCAGGAGGAGGTCGTCAGCGCCCTTGTCGGCGGCGCATGACAGCACGAGCGGAAGGACGCGATCGGCGACCGGTACGCGCCGGCTCTTGCCCGACTTGGTGAGCTTGGCATTGACGCCCTCCGGCGCCGCCCGGCTGACGAGCAGCACAGGCATCGGAATCTGGACGAAATCACGGACCCGCAGCTCGCGAAGCTCCGACCACCGCAAGCCGGTCCATGACGCGATCAGCAGGATGTCGGCCAAGCGCTGATCGCGAGCCGAGACCGCCATGTAGAACGACTCGAGCTCGTCCTCAGCGAACGGACGGATCTCCGTTCGTGTGCCTCGACCCTTCGGCACTCGCGTCGTCATGACGGGGTTCGAGGCGATCATGCGCTCGCGCACGGCCCAGGCGAAGAACGAGGACAGTGAAGCGCGGAAGCGCCTGACCGACGACTCGGCCAGACCGGACTGATTCAGCGCGATCAAGGCCCGGGTGACCTCACGGTCCGTGACGACGCCGATCTGCAGCGCAGCGAGTGCCGGCGGCACGAGGCGGGGAAGCGACGAGTCCGAGACAAAGGTCTTGCGAGAGACGGCGTGCTGCCGCTCTTCCAGCCACTCGGGCAACAGAGTCCGAACGGTTCGTCGGCCGGCTCGGGGATCGACGCCCCCGGCCATCGCTGCTCGCTCCCGAGCCACCCAGCCGATCGCCTGCTTGCGAGTGTCGAACGTCTTGCTGGCCACCTGCTGACGACCGGACTTGACGACGCCACGCCAGCGGCCACCGGGCGTCTTGCGGACAGTCATGCTGCGTTCCGTTCGAGCCACTCCAGGACGTCCTCCTCGCGGTAGCGAGGGCAGGACGGTCCGAGCCAGTAGACGCGTGGGCCAGTGCCCAAGGAGCGCCATCGGCTGATGGTCGACGGGTTGACATTCAGGGCCTTTGCGACCTGCGTCGTGCTGAGCATCTTTGGGAGCCGCTCCATGGGCTCCGCGTCGTGTTGCTTCATGATCTTCCTCCCGAGTTGTGCTGTGTCTTCGCCTTGTTCTGCTGTGCCTTCTCTCGGGCGTACTCGCGGGCTCGGGCGGCGGCTGCGAGGGCGAGGGTCCGTTCGCCGTCGGTGTGCCAGCCGGCACCGACGAACTCCCAGCGGCCGAGGACGAGGGTGGTCTCGTCGTCATCGTCGGCCAGAAGGTCGGCTTCGAGGGCTGCGAGATCCACAGGCGTGCCGTCTTCCTTGGCCTGGGCGAGGAGTGCTTGGGCTCGGCGGCGTGAGCGACGGATCGTTCCGAGGGTGATTGAGTAGCGGCGGGACTTCGTGGCGAAGTGGCCACGGAAGCCGAGCATGTGGGACCACTTGCTCAGCAGCTCATAGCCATCGTGGCCGGCACGCTTGGCGCGGTCGTCGAGGGCGCGGACGGTGGCGCGGATTCGGGCGTGGTGGGCGGTGTCGGTGGCTCCGGTGTCGTCGGCGGACTTGGTGGCGTATTTCGCCAGGTAAGCGGCGACCTGCTCCGGCGACAGGGTCCGATCCGGGTCGTCGGTGCGGCGATCGGTGCGCACAGCGCGGGCGTCGAGCTGGCGGCCGAACGCCAGCACCCGGGCCGGGTCATCAACGTCGACGCCGGGCACGGTCAGCCGCACTGATGCGGCGGCCTCGCGAATCAGCAGTGCGAGCTGGTCGGCGTCGAGCCCGTCGGGTGCGGGTTCGAAGCCGCCGGCGGTCTTCGGTCCGTCGAGACGGACGAGGGCGTGGAAGTGGATCGCACCTCGTAGCTGGTACTCGGCGACCTTCGCGTACTGCACCGTCGCCACCTCACCCAACCTTGTCGCCGGAACCCCGAGGGCATGGGCGAACAGACGACGCAGGGCGATGGTGAATCTGCGCCACAGGTCCGGTGCCCACCACTGCCAGACCACGTGGGAGGCGTAGTCGTAGCAGTCACCACACAGCGGTTGACCCAGCTGCGGATCGTCCTCCGCATGCATGGCGTGGCAGGAACGGGGCTCACCATGCTCACATCGACCTCTGCTGGTGGGGTGACAGCGGCGTCCATTCCGGCGGGTGTGCACGGTCCCGAACGACGGCGCGGTGACGGTGGCGAACACCAGCGGGTTCTCCGCCACCTGCTCGGGCACGGTCTTGCCGCCACTGATGCCGGCGCGGATCAGGTGGAACATGTCGCCCGCGTAGAGCCGGGAGCAGGACGGGCACACCGACGCTCGTCGGTTCCCACACCGCACATGGGTGACACCGAGAGGCTCGTCCTCACTGGAGTAGGCCGAGACGATCTCACCCGTCGCCGTGTCGACGGTCTCCGAACGACCACGTAGCCGGATCGGATGCGCACAGTTCCCAACCCGAGCCAGCGCCTCGGTCCACGAGTCGAACCCTGGTGAGGCCATGAAGCTCTTGACCTGCTCGCCCGCCGTCTCCGACAGGACCGGCACACCCTCGATCGCGTGCTCAGGACCGAACGTGTCCGGGAAAAGGGCCGGGATGGTCTCGTGCACGACACGACGGGACCTGCTGCTCACCGGCTCCACCGCCCCGCAGGGTGTGCCGCGCGGCTACTACGACCCGACCACGCGGCACACCCGGACTCGGAGAACCACGATCACCAAAGCGAGCAATCAAGCCTCAGCGTTCGGGTCGTGCAGCGCCGAGACGACAAACAAGAAGATTGCGGAAGAGAGCGATGTCTGTTCGTGTCTGCGGCGATCCGTGTGTGCGGCATTCAAGCCGAAAGGGGAGCCGACCCCCGGGGATAACTACCCCATCAATTTCAGGTCATGTCATATGAAGTTTTCCGCACCCACGACCATGCCACCGAGCGCCGACAGTTTCGCGACGACACGCGACGCGGGATCACTCGCTTTGCTTTTCCGTGCCGACGCTCGGCCACCAGTTGCGATCCTCCAGGAGCGCCGCGCACGCTGGCACGACGAGACTGCGGACGACGAATGTGTCGAGCAGAAGCCCTGATGCGACAGCGAACCCGATCTGGGCGAGGTTGGTCAGTGGCGAGAACAGCAGCGCAACGAATGTCGCAGCGAAGATGACGCCTGCGGCGGTGATCACCGGCCCGGTGTGGATCACGGCCCGTGCCACATCCCCACGAGTCAGCCTGAGGCCGTTCTCACGCATGCGGCTCATCAGCAGGATGTTGTAGTCGGCACCAACCGCAACCAGGAGGACGAACACCATGACGGGAACGGTGAAGCCGATCTCGGTGCCGCCGAGGTGTTGAAACACCAGAGTGGTCAGGCCGAGGGCGGCGGCGGTCGACAGCACCACCGAGACGAGCAGATACAGAGGCGCCACCAGGGCCCGCAACGAGAGGATGAGAACGAGGAGCACCACGAGGAGGACTAGACCAACCACCATCTTCGCGTCCGTGAACAGGTATTGCTTGAGGTCGGCGCCGAGGCCGCCTGCTCCCGTCGCCTCGACGCTGGACGTCTCGAGTGCAGTGTGCCGAATCGCCTGGTCGGCGGAGGTGCGGACAGCTTCGTAACGCTCTTGGCCCTGTCGTGTGAGCGGATCGCTGGTGCCGATGATCTGTATGCGCGCGACTCGACCGCTCTCGGAGAGGTAGATGCCTCGGGCGCGCGCGAAGTCGGCATTGTCGAGCGCTTCGGCCGGCAGGTAGAAGCCTCCCGCCGTAGGCGTGTTGGCGTTCTTGTTGACCTTGTCGAGATAGTCCGCTGACTTTCCCACCCCGCGCTGGAGCTGCCCGGTCTGGTCCACCAGCTTGTTGACGCCCCGCGCGAGGTCGGCGGTACCGGTCGAGATCTTCCCACTGCCAGCCGCAAGCTGGCCCAGCTTCTCGGCGAGCTCTTCCTGGCCGGCGGCGATCTTGCGGCTCGCGTCGTCGGCCTGCTGGAGTCCGTCGGCGATCTGTGAGAGGCCGCCGGCGAGATCGCTCGAGCCACCCTCCAGCTTTCGGGCTCCCTGGGCGGCTTCAGCGAGCCCCGGCAGGAGCTCGCGTCGCTGTCCGTCGGCAATCTGACGCAACCCCTTGCGGACGCGAGCGCACACCGGGTCGGCCGTGCAGATCAGGTCGCGGTTGAGCGCTCGGACCATCACGTCCATGCCGTCGACGACAGCCGTGACCTTTGCATGACTCTGCTCCAGCCCCCCGGCCAGTCGAGCAGCGCCCGATCGGAGTTCTTGCGCTCCGTCCGCCGACTTGGAGGTGCCGTCTGCCGCTTTCGACAAGCCGGATGCCAGCTTTCCAGTGCCAGAACTGAGCTTTCCCGAGCCGTCAGCGGCACGTTCTGCGCCTTCGGTGATCTGCGCCAGGGCTGAATCGAGGTCATTCGTTCCTGATGCCAGGCGTTCGAGGTCGGGCCGCCCCGCCTTCAGCTTGTCGTCTGCCTTCTGCAATCCGGAGGCGATGTCGCCCAGCTGATCTGCGATGACTGCCGACTTCAGGGGCGTTCCGGCTGGCTGGGTGATGCTTCGCACGAGGTCGACTGATGGCACCTTCGAGACCGCTACGCTCACGGCGTTGAGCACCGCGAGGTCTCGACTCGTGCGCATGTCGTGGTCGGACGTGATGAGGAGATAGTCCGGCAGCGCCTCGTTGCGCGGAAAGTGGTCTGCCAAGGCAGCGAGGCCCAGGTTGCTCGGCGTGTCTGCAGGTTGAGCGCTGCGCTCGTCGAAGGTCAGAGTCATGGTCGGAGCGAAGGCGGCCAGGAGCAAGAGCCCCGATGTCGATGCCAGCAACACGCGGGCAGGTCGACGCTCGATCACACCACCGACCCATGCCCAGCGACGCCCAGGCTCTGCGGCGCCAGGACCGACGAAGTGGCCGAACAGCGACAGCAGGGCAGGCGCCAACGTCAGGCTGATGGCGACCGTGACGGCAACGCTGATGGCCATGGCCGGCCCGGTGGTCGAGAAGATCGCAAGATCGGCGAAGGACAGTGAGATCGCGCCAAGAATCACCGTGGCCGCAGAGGCCACCAGCGCCGGTCCGACGCGACGACAGGCGACAGCCACCGCATCGCTCGGTGCCCGACCGACCGCAAACTCTTCGCGGAACCTGCTGATCAGGAAGACGCAGTAGTCGGTGCCAGCGCCAAGCGTGATCGCGATGACGAAGGCATCTGTGTAGCTCGACAAGGAAACACCGTGCTCGCCTGCCAACGCGAGGATTCCTCTGGCACAGACAAGTGCCACGCCGATGGTCGCCAACGGAACGAGCACGGCCGCCCACCTGCGATAGACCAGCCACAGGATCACCAGCAGCAGCGCGACCGTCACCCCGGTCACCTTGTTGGAGGCTTCGTTGACCGCGGTCGTCAGGTCGCTGATCATCGCCGGATCGCCCGTGACGTAGAGCTTGGTCCCGGCCGGTGGATCCAGGTCCGCGATCGTCCGTCGCAGCCAATCAACATCCTCGTCGGCCTGTGGCGAGCCCACAGCAGCGGGCAGCCCGACCGAGATGTACGTCGCCTTTCCGTCCTTGCTCGTCAGAGCCTTGCGAGCCTGCTCGTCCCCGACGTAGCTCTGCACCTCCGAGACCCGCTCCGGTTCAGAGCGCAACGTGGACACCAGTCGTTCATAGAGCGCCTGGTCATCGTCATCGAGCTTGTCCCGGGCGACAACCACCACGATCACGTATGACGACGTCCGACCTGTGCCGAAGGCCGAGTCCATCGCACGCAAGCCCTTCAGGGTGGGCGCATCGTCAGGAAGAAACGCGGTCGCACTGCGCTCCACGACGGCGCTCAATGGCGTCACGAACACGGTCAAGGCCGCAGCGAGAATCAACCATCCCGCGATGATCCGCCGGGGGTACCGGTGGCCGACGGAGACCATCGACTCCACCAGCCCGCCGAGTCGACGGCCGGCAGCCGAAAAGCCTCTTCGAATCCCGTCCAGCACCGTTGACACCCTTCATGATTCGTATCGCAGTTCTGAATCTCTACTTTGTAATCAAATTACAAAGTAAGGTTGCGCCATGAAGGTGTTTCGCGTCAATTCACAGCTCGTAGATCAGTCGCCGGACATCCCCCTCCGATGAGGAACGTCCCTGCCAAGCTCGCGGCCAAGCTCTACGGAGCGGCTGATCTCATCGCGGACAAAGGAATCGCCGACGCCAAGATCGAGGAGATTGCGGACGCCTCTGGCGTTCCCATTGCAACTCTCTACTACTACTTTCGCGGCAAAGAGGAGATCCTCGCGTTCCTCTTGGGCGACCTTCTCGAGTCCATAGCCGGCGAGGTCGGCGCGGCGATGAGCAAGCCTGGAACCGCCATCGATCGCCTCAAGTGGGCGGTCGAAGCCCAGATGCGCGTGATGCTGGAAAATCCCGCGGCATGCCGTGCGCTCGTCGGTGACTTGGGCCGAGCAACTCGGCTCCCTGAGCTGGCTACCGCTCTCGAGTCGGCGTTCCACCAGCCGTTGGAGCAGCTGCTCCGCGAAGGAGTCGAAGACGGAACGCTGAGAGCCGTCCAGGACCCCGGAAAGGCCGCGCTGAGCGTCTTCGGCACCATCACCATCGCTGGTCTCACAGGTACGGTCGCGCAACCCGAACACGCAGCTTCCTACGCGCAGGAAACGGTCCAGGCTGTCTGCGACCTACTCCTTGAAGGTCTCCGTCCGCGCGAGTGATGTACGCACGACCAAACGCATCGCTCAGCAGCCGATTCAGATCCAGGCGCTCGCCGCACGTCGTGACGAATGACGCCCGCGCATCGACGGACCGGTTACGACTTTCCTCTCTGTCTCAAGACGCGCCTCCGGCGCGTGGCGCGCTGCGGGCGGCGCTGGCGCGCCGTCCTCGCGCACCGCATTCACCTGCGACCGAGTCACCGGCCCGATCCCAAAGGGTTTGCACGCCGCCGCCCGACGTCAAGGGCGCTGCGCGTCGCTCCGCGATGGCCTCCGGCCACCCCTGACCCCGGGCACCGACGCACAAGAGGGCTGATGGTCGGCCCGGCGACCCTCCCGTGGTCAGTTTCGAAATCGCGCACCCCCGACGCACCCCCGGACCGTAGGGCCGGAGGGAAGTTCACATCATGCACGCTGCCATCACAGGGGTTCAGACCCCCGAAATGCCTTCGCAATGAGAAGGTCGGGGGTTCGAATCCCCCTAGCTCCACCACACGAAGTACCGCAGGTACACGTACGACCACGCCACGGCGAGCGTCGCCACGGTCACCACGAGGCCGTAGCGCGTGAACTTCCAGAAGCTGATCGGCTCGCCGGCCTTCGCGGCGATGCCGAGCACCACCACGTTGGCGCCGGCAGCGACGGCCGTGGCGCTTCCGCCGAGGTCCGCGCCGAACACGAACGCCCACCACAACGGGCTGTCGGCGCCCGACGTCGCGGTGGACGCGACCATGTCGTCGACGATCGGCACCATCGCCGTCGTGTAGGGGATGTTGTCGACGAACGCGCCGAACACGCCCGACCCGAACAGCAGCGCCGTCGCGCCCAGCAGCTCGTCGTCGCCCATCGCCCGGACGGCGGCCTCGCCGAGGTCGCCGATGATGCCGACACTCACCAGCGAGCCGACGAGCACGAACAGCGCCATGAAGAAGGCGAGCGTGCCCCACTCCACCTCCTCGAGGAACTCCTCGGGCTCGGTGCGTGAGACCAGGACGGTCAGGCCGGCGCCCATCATCGCGACGATCGACGCGTCGAGGTGCAGCACGGTGTGCAGGCTGAACGCGACCATGACGAGCCCCAGCACGACCAGGCACCGGACGAGTAGCCGCATGTTGGTGATGGCGTCGCGCGGGTGGATGTCGGCGATGCGGTCGCTCACGTCGACCGTGGACGACAGGTAGCTGCGGAACAGCCAGCGGGCCATCACGGTGAACCCGACCAGCAGCACGACGGTCAGCGGCAGTGAGTGCACCAGGAAGTCGACGAAGCTCAGCCCGGCGCGGCTGCCGACGATGATGTTCGGCGGGTCGCCGATGAGCGTCGCGGTGCCGCCGATGTTCGACGCCAGGATCATCGAGATGAGGTACGGGGCGGGGTCGAGGCCGAGCTGGCGGCAGACCGACAGCGTCACTGGCGCGACGAGCAGGACGCACGTGACGTTGTCGAGGATCGGCGCGACGGTCGCGCTGACCAGCACGAGGAGCACCAGCAGCCGGTACGGACGCCCTTTGGAGGTGCGGGCCGCCCAGAGCGCGAGGAACTCGAAGATCCCGGTCTGCTTGAGGACGCCGACGATCACCATCATCCCGAACAGCAGGAAGATGACGTTCCAGTCGATGCCGGACTCGTAGTTGAAGAACGCGGTCTCCGCGTCCACCAC
Source organism: Aeromicrobium terrae (assembly GCF_008039565.1). Lineage (GTDB taxonomy): Bacteria > Actinomycetota > Actinomycetes > Propionibacteriales > Nocardioidaceae > Aeromicrobium > Aeromicrobium terrae. The sequence goes on along the minus strand of NZ_VDUX01000002.1, from coordinate 364,717 downwards.
GCCCACCACGACCATCGCGGCCACACCACCGAGCGCGGCCGCGACCCGGTGCACTCGTTCCGTGGCGATCAGCGCATAGCTGACGATGAAGATGGACAGGACGGCCGACGTGAGGATCACGCGGCGGTGCTCCCCGCCTCCACGAGCCAGCCGGCCAGGCGGCCGTCGCGGCTCACCGAGCGCAGTCGCTCCTCGACCTGGCTCACCTCACCCATGGCCGCGACGACCAGCACCTGGTCGCCCTCGCGCAGGACGGTGTCCTCGTCGGGGACGATGACCTTCTTCCCGCGCGTGACGATCGCGACGGACGACCCGTCGGGCAGGCGCAGCTCACCCACGTCGACCCCGGCCAGCCGGGACCCGGGCTCCACCTCGAACCGGAGCAGCACGGCGTCCAGCCGGTCGAGCGTCGCGAACCCGATGGACACCTTGTGGACGAAGCTGCCCTTCTCGACCCAGCGGGGCGGGCGGCCCTGGCCGACGACCAGGCCCACGGTGAATCCCACTGCTGCGGACAGCATGCCGACGGAGATCGCGAGCTCGAACATGGTCAAAGGCATCCGTTTCTTCAGGCGAGCAGGTGGAGGAGCTCCGGTCCGACGCGGACCTCGGTGTCGAGGAGGTCGACGTCGACGACGTCGACGCCGAACGGCTCCACGAGCGGCCAGGTGACGGTCGGCAACGGAGCCAGGAGGTCGGCCCGGTCACGCAGGAGGTCGGCCAGGTCGACGGTCGCGACGAGGTGCCGGACACCTCGCTCGACCGCCGCTGCCGTGACGGCCCGTGCGCACGGCTCAGCAGTGATCGCCAGGACGGGGTCGGTCACGCGCCACAGGACGCTGATCGCGAGGTCGACCTCCACGGCGTCACGGGTCAAGGCGGTGACTCCGAGCGGCTCGATCGGCGCCGGGCGGAGGGAGACCATCTCGATCCGCTCCAGCCCCGGGACGACGACCACCGGGCCAGGTCGTCGCCGGCGTGTCACGCGACCAGCTCGGAGCACCACCCCGACGGAGCCCGCCGGCACCATGCGCACCGACGCGTACCCGCAGGCGACGATGACCGCGAGGACCACGACGACGACGAGCACTGGGGACTCCATGTCTCCACCGTCTCCCGCCAGGAGAGGCCGGACCATGGGGTCCGGACCCCATTTCGCCCCTCTCCGGATCTGCGACGCTGGAGGCATGGCCCGCAACGTCTCCGTCTCGCTGTTCTGGCGGGTGTGCCTGCTCAACGGCGCGGTGTTCGTGCTGGGCACGCTAGTCCTGGTGCTGTCGCCGGCCACGATCTCGGCCCAGCCGCTGTGGTCGGAGGTCGTCGCGGTGTCGATCGGACTCCTCGTGATCGTCGTGCTCAACGGCCTCCTGCTGCGGTCCGTGCTGCGCCCGCTCGACCGGCTGACGGGGCTGATGGCGTCGATCGACCTGCGCAGCCCTGGGCTCCGGCTGGACGAGGAGGGCTCGAGCCCGGCCCGGCCGCTGGTGCAGGGCTTCAACGCGATGCTCGAGCGCCTGGAGGCCGAGCGCAGCGCCAGCGCGGCGGTGGCGCTGCACGCGCAGGAGGCCGAGCGCCAGCGGATCGCCCAAGAGCTCCATGACGAGGTGGGTCAGAGTCTCACCGCCGTGCTGCTCGGACTGAAGCAGGCCGTCGGCCAGGCCCCGCCGGAGATGCTCGAGGGGCTCGAGGAGGTCCGCGAGACCGCTCGGGGCTCGCTCGAGGAGGTGCGCCGGATCTCCCAGCGCCTCCGGCCCGGCGTCCTGGCCGAGCTCGGGCTGCTCGACTCGTTGTCCAGCCTGGCGAGCGAGCTCACCGCGCGGACCGACCTGCGGGTGGTCCGCGGGTTCCTGCCTGGCCTGCCGAACCTGACGGCCGAGTGCGAGCTGGTGGTCTACCGCGTCGCACAGGAAGCGCTGACCAACGTCGCTCGCCACGCCGAGGCGCGGGAGGTGCACCTCGGGCTGACCCGTCGCGGCGGGATGGTCGTGCTGCGCGTCGTCGACGACGGGCTCGGCCGCCGCGGAGCGACTCCCGGCGCCGGGATCCAGGGCATGCAGGAGCGCGCCCAGATGGTGGGCGGACGTCTCGAGCTGCGGGACCGCGAGGGCGGCGGCACCGAGGTGCTCCTGGAGGTCCCGATCGATCCGAAGGGGGAGAACGGTGATCCGGATCCTGCTGGCTGACGACCACGCCCTGGTGCGTGCGGGGGTCAGGAGGATCCTCGACGCCGAGCCGGACATGGAGGTCGTCGCCGAGGCGTCGAACGGCGCCGAGGCCATCGAGCTCGCCCGCGAGCACCGGCCGGATCTCGCCGTCCTCGACATCTCGATGCCGCGCATGACCGGGCTGCAGGCCGTCCAGGAGATCAAGCGGCGCTCGCCGTCCACCCAGGCGCTGATGCTCTCGATGCACGACAACGAGCAGTACTTCTTCACCGCGCTGAAGGCCGGTGCAGCCGGCTATGTGCTGAAGTCGGTGGCCGACGAGGACCTCGTCTCCGCGTGCCGAGCCGCGGTGCGGGGCGACTCGTTCCTCTACGCCGGCGTGGCCAGCACGCTGGTTCGCGACTTCCTCGACCGGATGAAGCGCGGTGAGCGCACCCCCAGCTCCGTGCTCACGCCGCGCGAGGACGAGGTGGTCAAGCTCATCGCCGAGGGTTACTCGTCGCGGGAGATCGCGAAGATCCTGGTCATCAGCCACAAGACGGTCGAGCGGCACCGAGCCAACGTGCTGGCCAAGCTCGGCATGCGTGACCGCACCGAGCTCACCCGCTACGCCATCCGGGCCGGGCTGATCGAGCCCTGAACGAGAAGACCCCGCCTCCCTCTCGGGAAGCGGGGTCTCGTCGTTGGTCGGGCTAGTAGCGTGCCGGCCGGTCGTCACGCACCGGACGGTCGTCGCGGGCCTGCGAGGACATGATCAGGGAGACGACCAGCCCGAGGGCGCCCACGCCCAGCAGGATGTAGCCGACCTGCGTGAGGTCGACGTCGTTGATGCGGTCCGTGACGGCGAACGCGAGGATCGCGCCCAGGGCCATCAGGAAGAGCGAGGAACCGATTCGCATGACACTTTCCTTTCGTCGGGAAGCACCCCCGACCGTAGGGCGGGTGCAGGACGGCCGCATGTCGAGAACCCGGCGATCGCAGGGTGGTGATGGCCACACGACCCCCGGGGTGCGCTCGTAGGGATTTGGCTCTAGGTTCGCCTCACCGGCGCCGCGCGAGCCCGGGGGAGAGGTGGCGACGATGATCCCCAGCACGGTCGAGATCGACTTCCTCGACGCCGGCCCCGTCGCGCAGCTGTGCGCGCTGGTCAGCGCCCGCGATCCCCAGCACGACCTCGTCGACGAGCAGGTCGTCCGCGCCATCGAGCTCGCCCAGGCCGCCGGTGCCCGGTGGTCGGCCATCGCCGCTGCCCTCCGCGGCTAGGAGACCGTAGGGTCGGACCGTGAGTGCTGACAGCCCTGTTCTCGTGGTGCTCGGTGCCGGGCCCGGTCTCGGTGCCTCGGTCGCCCGCCGGTTCACCCGCGACGGCTATCGTGTCGTCCTCGTCTCCAACGAGCCGCCGCAGCTCGAGGAGGTCGCCGACAGCCTGCGGGCCGACGGCATCGACGTCAGCACGCTGGTGCTCGACCTCACCGACGAGGAGGCCGTCCGCCGCGCGATGGGCGAGCTCGAGCGCATCGACGTCCTGCACTTCAACCCGAGCGCGTTCCGGCAGAAGGACCCGCTCCACCTCACCGTCGACGAGCTGTTCGCCGACCTGCGCGTCGGCGTCGCGCCGGTGCTCCCGGCACTCCAGGGAGCCCGGCCGAAGATGCCCACCGGCGCTCGGCTCCTGGTCACGGGCAGCGCCGCGGCCGACAAGCCGTGGAACGAGGCGCCGTCGCTCGGCATGCAGAAGGCGGCCCTTCGCAACCTCGTGACCAGCATCGACAAGACGCTCGCACCCGACGGGATCCGCGCGGTCGCGGTGCAGGTCAACGGCGTCCTCTCGCGCGAGGGCGCCTTCACGCCGGACCTGATCGCCGAGGCGATGTTCGACGCCGTCACCCGGTCCGACGACGACTGGACCCCTCACGTCATGTACGACGGCTGACCTCGAACGCAATATGTGACGCCCGGAGCGTCATAGAGACTGAATGACGCTGTGGGCGTCACATTTGGCGAAGAAGGGGACACGTGAGGATCACGGAGGTCGCGCCGGGCGTCCACGCCGTCGAGAGCGACGCGGTCAACTGGACGCTCGTCGAGGACGGGGAGGCGCTGACACTGATCGACGCCGGATATCCGGGCGACCACGACAACGTCATCGCCTCGATCCGGCAGATCGGGCACCAGCCGTCGGACCTGCAGGCGGTGCTGATCACCCATGCCCACGTCGATCACATCGGCTCGCTCCCGCAGCTGCTCGCCGAGCACCCGGTGCCCGTGCTCACGTCGGAGCGCGAGGCGGCGCACGTGCGGCGCGAGCACCTCGAGCAGGCCACGCCGCTCGACGTCACCAAGAACCTGTGGCGCCCCGGCGCGGTGCGGTGGTCGATGAAGCTGATGCGTCTCGGCGCGATGAAGGACGTGTCGGTGCCGAGCGCCACCGCCTTCGAGCCGCCGCTCGACCTGCCCGGCCGGCCGGTGCCGGTCGACACGGCCGGCCACACCACGGGGCACACCGCCTACCTGCTCCCGGACGCGCGCGTGCTGGTCACCGGCGACGCGCTGGTCAACGGCCACCCGCTGCTCCGGCGCACCGGCCCGCAGCGCCTGCCCGGGTTCTTCGACCACGACCCGGCGAACGTCGAGCGCGCGCACGACGCGATCGCGGCGGTGGACGCGGACGTCATCGTGCCTGGTCACGGGCCGGTCTACCGCGGGTCACCGGCCGAGGCGGTCGCCGAGCTCAGGTCCGCCTGAACCGGCGGAGCCCGAGCCACCCCAGGACGGCGACGAGCAGGACACCGAGCCAGGGGAGCAGCACGCCGGCCAGCTCGACGACGCCGTTGACCACGTCGACGAGGGCGTTCCAGCCGTCCTCGAGACCGCCGCGGAACCCGCCCGGGTCGACCGAGGACGTCGACTCCTTCTGGAGGAAGTCGACGGACAGCGTGGCGAGCTCGACCTGGCCGGTCAGTGCCGAGCGCTGCGCGACGAGGCTCTCGAGCTGCTCCTGCCGCTGGGTCAGCGCGTTCTCGGCACTGATCACCTGGCCGGTGGACCTCGCGTCGGCGAGGATCCGCTCGAGTCGGTCGATCGAGATCCTCAGCGCCTTGATGCGGGCGTCGAGGTCGCGGCCCTGGGTCGTGACGTCCTGGTGCTGCAGCTCGACGGAGCCGACCTTCCCATAGCCGCGCAGCTGCTCGACGGCACGGGACACCTGCGTGCTCGGCACCCGGACGGTGAGGAACGCGGACGTGCCGCCGTCGTCGCTGTTCTGCGTGCGCTGGTCGACCCGGCCGCGGTGACCCTCCACCCACGTCGCGAACTTCTGCGCGGAGCCGGTGGGGTCCTTCACCGTCACGTTCACGGTGCCGGTGGTGATGACCTCGCGGTCCGCGTCCGCGTCGGGGGCGGCCTTCGAGCTCTGCGGCGCGTCGAACGACGACGTGTCGCCGCCGGCCTCGCTCGGGGCCGCGGTGTCCCGGGCGGCGGAGTCGGCAGCGGTGGCGTGCTCGGCGCGGGTGTCCGGCGACTGCAGCGCCGTGACCCCGAGGCCGCCGATGACCGCGACCGCGCAGGCGGCCACGGTTCCGGCCAGCACACGACGCGTGCGGCGGCCACGACGTGCGACGTCGGCGTCGACGGCGGCCATGACGGAGTCGCGCATCGCGTCGATGCGGCGCTCCTCGAGCTGGGGTGTGGTCATGACGTCTCCCTCATGGAACGGAGGTCGGCTCGCAGCCGGGTGCGGAGCCGGTGCAGGCGGTTGCGGACGACGGCGTGCGTGACACCGAGGTCGGCCGCGGCCTGCTCGTAGGTTCGGTCGCCGTCGACGCACAGCTCGTAGAGCCGGCGGTCGGTGGGCGACAGCAGCGCGACGGCCTTCTCGATCTCAGCGCGCACGTGCGCGGCTTCCACCTCGCGCTCGACGTCGACGCCGCCGGGTGTCTCCACCAGCTCGTCGGCCCGACGTCGGGCAGCCCGGCGCTGCGCGTTGAGCGCCGTGTACCGGGCCGTGACGAGCAGCCACGGCAGCACCGAGTCGTCGACGACGGTGATCGCCCGGATCCGGCGCCACGCGATGACGAAGACGTCCTGCGTGACGTCCTCGGCCTCCGCGCCGTCGTGCACGACCGAGTACGCCTGCCAGTAGACCGGCCGCACGTGCCGGTCGTAGAGCTCACCGAAGGCCAGGCGGTCTCCGGCTGCGGCTCGGGCGAGCAGGTCGACGTCGCTCATACCCCTCCATGTCCGTTCCGGAGAAACCGTCTCACGCCCATGGGCCCCTTTTCGCTCGTACGATGGAAGGCGTGCGACGGGGAATCGGACTGGCGACGCTGCTGGTGGCAGCGGTGCTGGTCGGTGCTGCCCCCGCGCAGTCCGCGCAGACGGACGTCACGAGCTTCGAGTCCGTGCGCCTGGCACTGCTGCCGATCCCGAAGGGCCCGCCGCCCGACGTGAAGTTCACCCGGCACATCTACGCGAACACCACGCTCGACGGCGTCCCGGTGATGCTCGACGCGTGCCAGGGCCCGATCTCGGTCCGCCTGGGCCCGCGCAACTCCGTCCTCGTGGCCGAGCACGACTACTGCGGCGGATCGGGCTGGATCCCCAAGCTCAAGAACGGCGACGGCGTCAAGCTGTCCGGCGACGGCGTCCGCGCAGGCGTCTACGAGGTTACGGAGATCCGCTACGGTCTGCGGCGCAAGGCGATGGTCAAGGACATGCCCCGCACCGACGTCGTCCTCCAGACCTGCGTCACGAAGACCAAGCTCGTGCTGGTGGGGCTGGAGAAGTTCTGAATTCGCGTCCGTCGCGCCGAAGTTTTTTATAACCTCGCGCCATGATCCTGAAGCAGTGGTGGAACCGGATGGCCTCGAAGGCCGAGACCGGCGCCGCGTTCGCGGAGTATGCCCTGCTCGCGACGGGCATCGCAATGGTCGTCGTCGTGGCGTCGAATGCCTTCGGATTGCGGTTGGTTGACATGTACAACGGCTTCATGCCGTAGGCGATAGTCCTGACGGACTAGTCGGGCTGGTCTGTGCGGGTCATCTTGTCGCCCTGACCACGACGTTCTTCTGCATTTGCCTCACGCGGCCCGCTGCCGCGGCTCTACCTTCTGACCACCGGTTCCGCGCTGGGTGGACCGGAGACTCCCACAGAAGGACCATCGTCATGGCCATCTTCACGCGCATCTATCTGCACCTGTTCATGCTTCCCGAGCGCGCCAAGAACGAGAAGGGCGCGGCCATGGTCGAGTACGCCCTGCTCGTGGTCGGCATCGCCGTTGTCGTCGGCGTCGCTGCTGCTGCTCTCGGCGGCCGGATCTCGGCCAAGTTCGGCTCGATCATTCCCTGATCCTTCAGACCGGACCTGGAGCTGCGGCCCGCCCCGGCGGGCTGCAGCTCCAATGAGGGTTGCAGTGAGCGAAGGAGGTGGCATGCGCCGTCGATCCGAGCACGGTGCCGCGATGCTGGAGTTCGCTCTCATCGCGCCAGTCCTCGTGCTCCTGGTGATGGGCATCATCGAGTACGGCGTTCAATACTCGAAGCGTGCTGAGCTGAACAACCTCGCCTTCATCGCGGCGCGAGCAGAGGCGGTGCACAAGAGTCCCAGTGCAGCGGTCTCTGGCCAGCTTCCTTCCGGGGCAGGTGGACCAGTCGTGGTCCAAGGCTGTCCGTCGACGGGGACACCCGGCACCAACGCCGTCATCACCATTGCCGGGACCTTCAGCTCCCCCACAGGTCTCTTCGGCGGCAACACGTTCACCATCAACGCGAAGGGCGTGGCGCGATGCGACGGGTGACTGACTGGTTCCGCCGCCCTCGTTCCGAGCGAGGCGTGAGCGCACTCCTCTTTGCGCTCATCGGCGTGGTGCTCATCGGTGCTACCGGCCTCGGGGTCGACACCGCGAACCTCACGATGCAGCGATCCCGTGCGCAGCACGGAGCTGATGCCGCAGCGTTCGCCGTGGCATACGACTGCATCGCCGGCGACGCCGCGAAGTGCTCTGTCGCGGGCGGCACGGCGACCGCCACCAGCCTCGCAATCCCGAACCTCCGCATCGACGGCGGCGCGGTCTCCGGGCTCGCGACTTCCGTCCCGAGTGGCGTCTCGCTGGACTCGACCCAGGTCACCATCCGCGTGGCGCGAACGGTCGACAACAGCTTCATCAGCGTCTTCCCCGAGTGGGCCACCAGCACGGTGACGGCCAACGCCACGGCTCGCTGGTCCAAGCACGTCGTGAAGGCGACCGTCATCCCGTTCGCCGTCTCCTTGTGTGAGTACGTGGAGGCTCGGGCCGCCGGCTTGAACACCACGACCTTCGTGAGCAGCGACGAGAACGACAACCTGAAGGACTTCGGCAACGGCGACAAGGAGTCGTGGCTGGACGACAACGACATGCTGAAGTCGTGTTCCGCGCCCTCGGGCGTCGGAGGTAGCTTGCCGGGGGCCGTGCACACCGTTCGGGGTGGATTCTGGTTCTCGGTACATGGCAACAACATCTGCAACGGGAAGACCGACCCCGAAGTGTTCGAAAAGGTCGACGACGTGCAGGGCGCGAACGAGACCTGCACGAAGAAGTGGGCTGACGACGTCGCGCCGAAGGGGACAATTCTTCTGCTCGCGATCCATGCCCCTACCCAGAATTACCGCTACGGCGGAGCGAAGACGAAGGGTGCAGTAGGAACCGGCAACGGAACGCCTGACGACAACCCGACCAAGTTCGCCACCCAGATCGTGGGCTTCGCGCCCTTCAAGGTGGCCGGATGGTGCCTCGGAAAGCCTGCCGCGTGCGGTGGGGACTCCACGGGCGGTCGCATCGGCCTGCTCGGAGCGTTCATCGACAGCGCCAAGGAATTCCCGGATGCCGAGTACGGCAATGAAGGGGCGGAGTTCGGGGCCATCAAGGTCGAGCTCATCGATTAGAGATCCAGGGGAACAACGTGAGCAAGAGACTCATCGCGGTGCTGGTCGCCGGCGCACTCGGCGCCGTCGCGGTCGTGCTGTTGGTGAACTATGCCAACGACGCCAATGACCGCGCGTACGACAATGCGAAGCTCGTCAAGGTGCTGCAAGTGAAGGACCGGATCGAGGCCGGCACGAAGGTCTCAGAGATAGGCGACAGCGTGGAGACGGTCGAGCTGCCCAAGGCTGCCGTGGTCCCCAGCGCTGTGTCCGACCTGGATGACCTCTCTGGACTCAGCACCACGACGGAGCTTGAGCCCGGCGAGCAGCTGATCCCGTCACGCTTCGCCCAGAACGGAGCGGTGGCGGGGTCCGTCGACGCAACGATTCCCAAGGGCTATCAGGAGCTCACGCTGCCCCTGAGCGCGGCTCGAGCGGTCGGCGGTGTGCTTCGACCTGGGGATCACGTCGGTGTCGTCTCGAGCGTGCAGACTGCCAACGGTGATGCCATCACACGACTGGTCAAGAACCAGGTCCTCGTGACCAGAATCGTCGCCGCCGGGGTGGATCAGACGGCCGGCGACGGGCAGGGCAAGGCACTACTGGTCACCCTCGCTGTCAAGGTCTCCGAAGCCGGCCGGATCATCAACACGGCAGAGTACGGAAAAGTCTGGCTGATGAAGCAGAACGCCGACACCGAGCGTGGCAACGGTGGCTTCACCTCCAAGATCGAGCTGGGCCAGAAATGACGCGGCTCTCGGTGCTCGGTGCCAACGCCAAGCTCGCCGATCGCATGGCCGCTGTGCCGGGCCATGACGTCAAGTCAATCACCGCGGATGCAGTGGAGGTCGAAGGGGCGGCCGAAGTCCTCGATCGCGTCCTAGGTCATGACGACGGTCGCGCCGACCTCGTCGTACTTGGCGACGAGCTGGCGCTGGACTTCGCGCTGAACGTCGCCCAGACCATCGACCGCACCATGCCTGGAACCGGTCTCGTTCTCGTGGCCCATCCGGACACCGATGTCGCGCTTCGTGCGATGCGGGCAGGAGTTCGCGAGATCATCGAGCCGTCAGTTGGCGACGACGAGCTCGCGGCGGTGCTCTACCGTGCCAGCCAGACCGTTGCTCCTGCTGCGGCAGCCGAGGCCTCAGCGGCCATGGCGCACGACGGCCATGTGATCGTCGTCGGCTCGCCGAAGGGTGGGGTCGGCAAGAGCACCATCGCGACGAACCTCGCCGTCAGCCTGGCGCAGCAACGGCCCATGGACGTCGTTCTCGTGGACCTGGACGCGCAGTTCGGGGACGTCGCCACCTTGCTCGACCTCGAGCCGTCGAACTCGGTCTCCGACGCGATCGACTCGATCGCAGCTTCGGACTCCGTTCTCCTCAAGACGTTCCTGACTCCGCACTCTTCGGGCCTGCTCATCCTGGCCGGCGCTCCGAGCCCTGCCGACGGAGATCGCATCAGAGCGGACGACGCCCGTGACCTCATCCGCCTCCTTTCGACCCTGTTCCCGGTGGTGGTGGTCGACACTGCCGCTGGTATGGCTGGCGCGACTCTCGGAGCTCTCGAAGCGGCCGATGAGCTCGTCCTCGTGACCACCATGGAGGTGACCAGCCTGCGCGCGGTCGCCAAGGAGATCGAGGTGCTCGACCAGCTCGGTCTGGCCAAGTCGTCGCGGCATCTGGTGCTCAACCTGACCGGGCGAAAGTCTGGCCTCAGCACGCGCGACGTTGAGGCATCGGTCGGGATGTCGGTGTCGACGACTTTGCTCCAGACCGAGGAGGCGCTGCTGGCCGCCAATCAGGGCCAGCCGCTCGTCCTGCACAAGAAGCCTGGGCCCATGGCCAAGGCATTGATCGCACTTGCCGGGCGCCTCATCCCCGTCGGTGCCGCTCCGACTTCCGGCCGGCGCAAGCAGGCCCGATTGAAGAAGACTCGTGGGGGAGGCCGCGCATGAGTGATCTCAGTGACCGGATGGAAAGGGCACGTCGCAACGCCGAGGCTGGCGCGCAGCCACCGCCCGAGGCGCCGGCACATCGCGCGGCACCCGTAGCCCCGCCGGTTCCGGAGCAGGGGCCGCCTGAGTCGTTCGGCGCAGAGCTCCGCGTCGTCGACCCGCTCGCAGCCTTCAAGTCCCGAGCCGTCGAGACTCTCTTCGACCGCATCGGAAGTCGCATCAACGACTCCGGGCTCACGGAAGACCAGCTGAACGGCTTCGTCCGTGAGGAGCTCACGCGGATCGTCGCCGAAGAACAGTTGACCCTGACCAGTGCCGAGCGAAAGCGCCTGATCGACGACATCGTCGACGACGCCCTCGGCCTCGGGCCGCTCCAACGTCTGCTCGACAACCCGGACATCACCGAGATCATGGTGAACACCCACGACGCGATCTACATCGAGCGGGACGGCCAGATTTCTCTGACCCCGCTCGCATTCCGCGACGAGGAGCACCTGCGCCGCGTGATCGAGCGGATCGTTGGTCGTGTCGGTCGCCGGATCGACGAACGCTCGCCACTCGTGGACGCCCGCCTGCTCGACGGTTCCCGCGTCAATGCCGTGATCCCACCGCTCGCCGTGCACGGGTCGTCGTTGAACATCCGCAAGTTCTCTGAGACGCCGTTCGAGGTCGACGACCTGATCGGTTTCGGCACCATGACTCCGGCGGTCGCCGACCTGCTCCGGGCGTGCGTCGAGGCGCGGCTCAACGTGCTCGTGTCAGGCGGTACCGGTACCGGCAAGACGACGATGCTCAACGTCCTTTCGTCCTTCGTGCCGAGCAATCAGCGCATCGTCACGATCGAGGACGCCATCGAGCTGAAGTTGCGCCAGCGCCACGTCGTGACGCTCGAGAGCCGACCGCCGAACATCGAGGGCGAGGGTCAGGTGACGATCCGCGACCTTGTGCGCAATGCGCTCCGCATGCGGCCCGACCGGATCATCGTGGGTGAGGTCCGAGGCGCCGAGGCGCTCGACATGCTGCAGGCCATGAACACCGGCCACGAGGGATCGCTGTCCACGCTCCACGCCAACTCGCCGCGCGACGCGATCTCCCGCCTGGAGACGATGTCGCTCATGGCCGGGATGGACCTCCCGATGCGCGCCATCCGCGAGCAGGTTGCGTCGGCCTTGGATGTCATCATCCAGATCGCTCGCCTGCGAGACGGAACGCGGCGCATCACGGCGATCACCGAGGTCCTGGGCATGGAGAACGACACGGTGGTGCTGCAGGACGCGTTCAGTTTCGACTACGCCGCCGGTATCGACCAGCATGGACGGTTCCGTGGGTCGCAGATCCCGACCGGCATCCGTCCTCGATTCACCGAGCGGTTCGAGGAGCTCGGCATCCCCTACGACCTGGACGGTCTCGGTCCGGCCGTGGCGAGCATCTGAGATGGCGCTCCTGTTGGGTGGGATCGGCGCCACCGTCCTCGCGGCGGTGCTCCTCTTCATGACCTTCGCCCCGCCGAAGGTGGCGGTCGAACGCCGTCGACCGATGAGCAAGGAGAACCACGACGACGGCACCACCGTCCTGACGTCGACCTCCAACTACCTGGTGGCTCGTACCGACCGTCTTCTCAGGGAGGCGTCCTGGGCGCCCGTCAGTGCACATGACCTGGAGCTCGCTGGCCTCGCCATGACTCCAGGTGCAGTCGTCGTCAGCGTGGTTGCCGTCAGCGCGGCTTTGCTCATCCTCACGTACGTGTTCACCGCGTCCGTGTTCCTGGCGGTCCTGCTAGCGCTGTTGGTTCCTGCCGGTGCCAAGATCGCCTTGGTGCTCGCCATCGACCGTCGGCAGAAGGCCTTCACCGACCAGCTCGACGAGACGCTGCAGATCATCGCCTCGTCGCTCCGGGCCGGACACAGCTTCCAGGCCGCGGTCGACGCTGTCGCGCAGGCTGCAGAGCCGCCCACCTCGGAGGAGTTCACCCGCGTCATCAACGAGCACCGGATCGGTCGTGACCTCATCGTCGCCCTGACCCAGACAGCCGACCGGATGAACAGCGAGGACTTCCGATGGGTGGCCGAGGCAGTGGCGGTGCACCGCGAGACAGGCGGAAACCTGAACGAGATCATCGATCGCGTCGGTGCGACTATGCGGGAACGGCGCCAGGTTCGTGAGCAGGTGTACGCACTGTCGGCCGAGGGTCGATTCTCGGCGATCGTCCTCATGCTGCTTCCGCCGATCGGTGCCGGAGCCTTCGTGCTCCTCAATCCCGGATACATGGACCCACTGGTGACGACAACGACGGGAAAGATCGTCATCGCCTGCTCGCTCGTCATGTACGTCATCGGCGGGTTCTGGATCAAGAAGCTCGTGGACCTGGAGTACTGAGATGAGTGGATCGACGTCATTCGCCTTGGGCGGTCTCGCCCTGATCGGGGCCCTGCTGGCGTTGAGCTACGGGCTTGGGATCATCGGGGTGCACGACCGTGACGTTCGGCGACGGGTCAAGAACCGCACCACCTCGGCCAGCGCCGCGGTTGCGGCGAAGCCGGTCGTCCATATTGAGGAGCGCGCCACCGGTATCGGTCGCTACATCACGCCGCCCGGATCACTGGTCAAGCTCGAGCGCAACATCATGCTCGCCGGCCGACCCGAGGGGTGGACGGTCGCGAAGTTCGTGACGTACAAGGTCGTCGGTGTGGGGATCGGAGGACTTCTGCTCCTCAGCCTCGTGTCGTCGAAGCCCACCCTCGTCAACTTCCTGACTGGATTCGGAGCCATCCTCTTCGGCTATCTCGCTCCGGACGCGATTGTCGCCAATAGGGCAGAGGCACGCCAGAAGGTGATCCAACGCGAGCTGCCGGACGTGCTCGACCAGGTCACGATCGCGATCGAGTCCGGCCTCGGGTTCGAAGCGGCCTTTTCGCATATCGGTGATCGGCGTACCGGCCCTCTTGCCGAGGAAGTGGTCCGTGCGGTGCAGGACATGCGTCTCGGAATGAGCCGCAAGGACGCGTATCAGGCCATGGCAGATCGGACCGACGTCCCGGACCTCAACCAGTTCGTCCGCAGCATCGTCCAAGCCGAGCAATATGGCGTGTCGATCGCCAAGGTGGTCCGTACGCAGGCTGAGGAGATCCGGTTCTCTCGCAAGAAGCGAGCGGAGGCCGAGGCCCTCAAGGTGCCCGTGAAGATCGTCTTCCCCCTGCTGGTGTGCATCCTGCCGGTGCTCTTCGCCGTGATCCTGACCCCGGCGATTATGAGCCTCGCCGAATCCCTCGCCTAGATCCGCTTGCCCGACCCACGGGGGATGAACCCCTGGAGACCTACGCTCGCGCAAGGGAAGGGAGCTCCATCATGAAGGACGAAAGAGGCGTCACCGCCGTCGAGTACTCGCTCGTCATCGGGTTTGTCAGCCTGGTCGTCATCGCCGCGGCGGTCAGCCTCGGGGGCGGGTTCGTCACGTGGGCGAACGACCTCGTCGACCTCATCGGTGACCTGCTCTCCTGACGGGTGACCCTCTCCACCCGCTAGGTTCACGCGCAGGGAGACGCCGCTTCGGTGGCGGCGAAAGTCACATCACAGAGGGAGTAACCATGTTCAGTCACGCACTTGCGTACGTCCTGTCCGTGCTCGCCGCGCCGAAGCGCGACGAGGAGGGCGCCACCGCCGTCGAGTACGCGCTCGTCGTCGGCCTGGTGTCGCTGGTCGTCGTGGCGGCCGTCGCGCTCTTCGGGCCGAAGATCGAGACCTTCGTCAACGGCGTCAGCTTCAGCTGATCTAGACGCCGGACACGGCGCGGGGTGGGATCGGGGGTTCCTCGGTCCCACCCCGTTCTCGTTCCGGCACGGACGTGAACGGAGCCCGTCATCCATGCGCGAGCTGATCCGCATCCTGAACCACCCGCGTGACGAGCGCGGGGTGAGCGCCGTCTTCTTCGGCCTTGCCCTGTCGGTCCTCGTCGGTGCTCTCGGCCTGAGCGTCGACGTGGGAAACGTCGCGTACGAGCGCACCCGCGCGCAGCACGCGGCGGACACCGCGGCCCGGCAGCTGGCCTTCGAGTGCGCGAAGCGGCCGACCGGCACGACGTGTGCCGCCCTGCAGTCGAGTGCAGCCTCCATCGCCTCGGAGTCGTTCGACGGCGGCACCGTCACCGCGACCAAGAGCGGTTCGGCCGTCACGGTGAGCGTCGCCAAGACGATCGCCACGAACCTGCTCGCCCTCGTCGGCGTCCCCAGCAAGGACGTCGCCGCGACGGCCACGGCCAACATCGGCCTGCTGCACCCGACCGAGAGCTATCCGGTCCTGCCGCTGGGCGTCGGCTACTGCACGTGGAAGAACTACAGTGGCGGCGCCGGCACCTCGAGCGAGACCAATGCGGCGTACCGCATCAACCTGCGCACGGACACGCTCCAGTCCGTCCGCACCCTGCTGTCGCCGCTCACCGGGACGTTGTCGACGATCGTCGGCACCGACTGGCTGTTGAACGCGCTCGGCACCTCCGCCACCGACTCGTGCACCGACGTCGACGGCACGCAGCTGTTGACGTTCAAGGGCGCCACGTGGCTCACCGGCGAGAACGTCGTCGGCACCGTGCTGTCGAGCCTCTTCAGCTGGGACGGCCCGAGTTGCGAGCTCAAGGTCGCTCAGGACCTCTCGACGTTTCTCGGGGGCGTCGAGGGGGCCGCCTTCTTCCCGAGTGCATGCGCCTCACGCTTCGGACCGGGCAAGAAGGTCGACGTGGGCAAGACGATCCTGCTGCCGGTGTACAAGCCAAACAGCACCGCGCAGAACAAGATGGGCTTCAAGCTGCTGAGCGCCTGCGTCGGGCTCGGCTCCGTGGCGAGCGCCAAGCCGGCCACGTGCCTGGAGGTACCGCCGAAGATCGGCGTGAAGATCGTCGGCTTCGCGCCGTTCAAGGTCACCGGCTGGACGTTCCCGAGCACGCCGTCCGGGTACACAGACTCGACCGCTGGGTGCTCGGCGCTCAACGGTTCGTTCGGGTTGTACACGCTGGTCAATGGGACGTTCACGATCCTCGAGAAGCTGTTGAACGTCGTGACCGGTCTGCTCAACGCGCTCCTGGGTGTCGGGCCGCTGACGTTCTCGATCGCGTGCAACGGGCTGCAGGGCTACTTCACCAAGTCGTTCACGAAGGACCCGAACACCGAGTACGGGACCGGTGGTGCGGACCTCGGCGCGACCTACGCGACGTTGACCCACTGAGGGTGACCCCGTCGTGACCTATGTTCTGCATCGGGAGCGCCACCGGCCTCGGTGGCGATAAGTAGAAACAAGAGGGAGTAACCATGTTCAACCACGCCATTGCGTACGTCATGTCCGTGCTCGCCGCGCCGAAGCGCGACGAGGAAGGCGCCACCGCTGTCGAGTACGCGCTCGTCATCGGCCTGGTGTCGCTGGTCGTCGTCGCCGCCGTCGCGCTCTTCGGTCCGAAGATCGAGACCTTCGTCAACGGCGTCAGCTTCAGCTGATCGGACCCCGGACTCCACGGGGTGAGCACCCCCCTTGCTCACCCCGTGGCAGGTCCGGACCGAGACGGAGACCCAGCATGAAGATCTCGCGCGAGCGGGGTGCCGTCGCCGTCGAGTTCGCCCTGGTCGTTCCGCTGCTCGTCCTGTTCCTCTTCGGGATCATCGAAGGGGGGACGCGGTACACGCAGCAGAGCGAGGTCAACCACTGGGCGTTCCTCGTGGCGCGGGACCTCTCCATCGACCCCACCAAGAACGCCACCACGCTGGTGAACGCCCTCAAGGGCTCTGACTCGACCAGCTACACCGTCACCGCCACAGGCAACTGCACGACCGCCGGCACGACGGCCGTCACCGTGACGGTCAGCGCATCGCACACGTCGCCGTCCGGCATGTTCGGCAGCTACACCGTCAAGGGCAAGGGCGTGGCCCGATGCGAGAACTGACGCGCATCCTGAACCACCCCCGTGACGAGCGCGGCGTGAGCGCCGTGTTCTTCGGCCTCGCCCTCACGGTCCTCGTCGGCGCGCTCGGCCTCAGCGTCGACGTCGGCAACGTCGCGTACGAGCGCACCCGCGCCCAGCACGCGGCCGACTCCGCCGCCAGGAAGCTGGCCTACGAGTGCGCGAAACGACCCGGCGGCTCGGGATGTGCGTCGCTCCAGTCGTCGGCCGCGACCATCGCCGCCGACTCCTTCGACGGCGGCACGGTCACCGCGTCCAGGAGCGGGGACTCCGTCACGACGACGGTGTCCAAGGCGGTCGACACGAACCTTCTCGCCCTCATCGGCATCCCCAACAAGCTGGTGCGCGCCACCGCCACCGCGAAGGTCGGTGTGATGCACCCGACCGAGGTGTACGACGTCCTGCCGCTCGGCGTGAACTACTGCACCTGGAAGAACAACAGTGCCCATGCCGGCGGGCCGGAGGAGTCCAGCCACCGCATCAACTTGCGCACTGACGCCCTGCAGGGAGTCATCAAGCTGCTCGACCCGATCAGCTCGGGTCTGCTCAACACGGTCGAGACCCGTGGTCTCACCGACGCCCTCGGCACCGACGCCGTCGAGCACTGCGCAGACGAGGACGGGCATGAGGTCTTGACCCTCACCGGTGCCACGTGGCTGACGGGCGAGACCGTCGTGACCAGCATCGTGAAGGGTCTGTTCGGCTGGGACGCGTCGAAGTGCGAGCTCGACGTCGACAGCGACCTCGAGGTGTTCATCGGTGGTCTCGAGAACAACGCCTTCATGCCGCAGGGCTGCCCGCAGCAGTTCGGGAACGGCAAGCCGGTCAACAAGGGCAAGACCATCCTCTTGCCTGTCTTCAAGCCGCACTCACAGCTGCAGGACCGCCTGGACCTCAAGCTCCGCGCCTGCGTCGGGTTGTTCAGCTCGAGCAAGACCTGTGTCGAGGTGCCGCCCAAGATCGGCGTCGAGATCGTCGGCTTCGCCGCCTTCACCGTGACGGGCTGGAAGTACCCGGGCAACCCCAGCAACGTCGACGGGACCGTCGGCTGCGCCGAGATCCCCTTGAAGCTCAACCTCAAGAGCCTGATCGCCAATGTGCTCAACGTGGCGGAACTGCTGGTGAACGCCCTCTTGGGCGCCGTCGTGCCGGGCAATCTCACCGCGACCATCAGCTGCAACGGCCTCCAGGGCTACTTCACCAAGCAGCTCGTCAAGGACCCCAGAACGACCTACGAATCCGGCGGCGAGGACTTCGGCGTGACCTACGCGTCGCTCGTCGACTAACCACTCCCGAAGGGAACCGACATGAACAAGAGAGTCATCGCCGCAGTGGCGGCCGGCGCGCTCGCCCTGCTGGGCGTGCTCGTCCTGGTCGTCTGGGCCAATGGAGCCCAGGACCGCGCCTACGCCGGCGCGGAGCGCAAGACCGTCCTGCGGGTCACCGAGACCATCGGGTCGGGCACCAGCGCGGCCGACCTCACCGGCTCGGTGGAGAAGACCAAGCTGCCCGTAGACGCCATCCCGAAGGGGGCGGTGACGGATCTGTCGAAGCTCGCCGGGCTCGCGACCACGACGAGCCTGCAGCCGGGCGAGGTCCTGCTGAAGGCGCGCTTCTCCGCCCCTGGCGTCAAGGGCAAGGGCGGCGGTTCGGACGTGCCGGCCGGGTACCAGGAGATCGCCGTGCAGGTGGACACCCAGCACGGCGTCGGCGGTGCCATCAAGGCCGGTGACCGTGTCGGCGTGATCGCCACCTTCGAGCCGAAGGATGGCGACAAGCCGCAGTTCACGGACTACGCCCTCCAGTACGTGCTGGTCACCAAGGTCCAGGCCGGGATCGGTGACTCGGAGAACGTCACCAGCTCGATGGTGACGCTCGCGGTGAAGACGCTCGACGCCGAGCGGATCGTGCACACCGTCCAGTGGGGCAAGGCGTACCTGACGCTCCAGAACTCCGCGACCGATCGGTCCGGCGCGAAGGTCATCACCGCCAAGGACGTCGTCGAATGAGCCGCGTCCTCGTGCTCGGCGACGACGGCCACCTCGTCGGGCGTATCAACGTGATGCCGGGAACCCAGGTCATCTCACTGTCGGCGGAGCGTATCCAGTCGCCGCAGTTCGACCTGCTCCGCAGTCTGGACCCTCAGGCGCTGCCGGACGTCGTGTTCTTCTGCGAGGAGGTGCCGATCGAGCTCTCACTGGAGCTGGCCGCCGCCATCGACGAGGCGTATCCGCTGGTGGACCTCGTCCTGGTGGGCGACCTGCCGGCCGAGACGGTGCTCGTGGCGATGCGGTCGGGCTTCCGCGACATCATCAGCACGGACGCCACCGACAATCACCTCGAGGATGTCATGCGTCGGGCGGGCAACCGTGCGGTGGACCTCGGAGTGGCGGGAGCGCCGACCCCGATCACCGTGCCCCCGGAGGAGTCGCGCGTCATCACCGTGATCTCGCCGAAGGGCGGGGTCGGAAAGACGAGCATCTCGACCAACCTCGCCATCGGCATGGCCGAGGTGCACCCGTCGAGTGTCGTGCTGGTGGATCTCGACCTGCAGTTCGGCGACGTCGCGTCGACGCTCGACCTCACACCGACCAGCACCATGGAGCACGCTCTCCAGCCCGACGCGGCGGCTGACAACCTGGTCCTCAAGACGATGCTCACGGTGCACCCGTCCGGGTTCTTCGTGCTGTGCGGCGCGGACTCGCCTGCCGCGAACGAGAAGGTGGCGGCGCCGCAGATCAAGCGGCTGCTGCACCAGCTGTCGATGCAGTTCGCCGTCGTGATCGTCGACACCGCTGCCGGACTCGACGAGTCGACGCTCGCCGCGCTCGAGGCCACCGACGACGTCGTCGTGGTGTCGACGATGGATGTGTCCTGCGTCCGCGGCGTCCGCAAGGAGGTGGACCTGCTCAACGAGATCGGCCTCCTGCCCGCGTCGCGCACCTTGGCGCTGAACATGGCGGACCGCCAGACCGGCATGAAGGTCAAGGATGTCGAGGCGGTCATCGGGCTGCCTGTCGACGTCGTCATCCCGCGCTCGCTCGACGTGCAGCTCGCCGCCAACCACGGTCAGCCGCTCATGCTGCGCAAGAAGCGCGGCGGCCCGTTCGTCCGGGCCATCGGCGCACTCGTCGACCGGCTGCACCGGCAGGGCGAGCTGACCGACTCCAAGCACAAGCGACTGGAGGTGGCGTGATGAGTCTCGGCGATCGACTGGCGACCGTGCGGAGCCGTCAGGAGCTGGAGGCCGCGTCGGCGATGTCCGCGGCCCGCGCGATGGCGCCGCCGGAGTCGTTGGCCGTCACCGACGCGCTGTCCGGCGTGAAGGCGCGGGCGATCGAGGAGCTGTTCAGCCGCATCGGCACCCGCATCAACGATTCGACGGTGACCGAGGAGCAGCTGCACGACCTCGTTCGCGAGGAGCTGGCCGACATCATCGAGAACGAGCAACTCCTGCTGACTACTGAGGAGCGCGCCCGCCTGATTCAGGACATCGAGGACGACGCCCTGGGCCTCGGCCCCCTGCAGCGGGTGCTCGATGACCCGACCGTCACGGAGATCATGGTGAACTGCCACGACCAGATCTACGTCGAGCGCGACGGCAAGATCACGCTCAGCGGTCTGAAGTTCACTTCGGAGCACCACCTGCGTCGTGCGATCGAGCGCATCGTCAGCCGGGTCGGTCGCCGCATCGATGAGTCGTCGCCGATGGTCGATGCCCGCCTCTCGGACGGATCGCGCGTCAACGCCGTCGTGCCTCCGTTGGTGGTCAAGGGGTCGTCGCTCACGATTCGCAAGTTCGCGGCCACCCCGCTCACCGTCGACAACCTCATCGACTTCGGCACGATGACGCCGCAGATCGCCGAGCTGCTCCGCGCTGCCGTCGAAGCACGACTCAACATCCTGGTCAGCGGCGGCACCGGCACCGGCAAGACAACGATGCTCAACGTGCTGTCCAGCTTCATCCCGTCGGACGAGCGCATTGTCACGATCGAGGACGCGATGGAGCTGAAGCTCCAGCAGGAGCACGTCGTGCCGATGGAGGCGCGCCCTCGCAACATCGAGGGCTCGGGCGAGGTCACCATCCGCGACCTGGTCCGCAACTCGCTCCGCATGCGGCCCGACCGCATCGTCGTCGGTGAGTGCCGCAGCGGAGAGGCCCTCGACATGCTCCAGGCGATGAACACGGGCCACGACGGATCACTGAGCACGTTGCACGCGAACTCGCCGCGGGACGCGATTGCCCGCCTGGAGACGCTTGTCCTCATGGCGGGCATGGACCTGCCGCTCCGAGCCATCCGCGAGCAAGTGGCGTCGGCCATCGACCTCATCGTGCAGATCCAGCGCCTGCGTGACGGCACCCGCCGCATTACCCACGTGACCGAGGTGATCGGCATGGAGGGCGAGGTCGTCGTCCTGCAGGACGCCTTCGTGTTCAACTTCGCCGCGGGTATCGATGAGCACGGCCGGTTCCGAGGGGTTCAGGAGCCCACCGGCGTGCGGCCACGCTTCTCCGACCGGTTCGAAGAGCTGGGCATCCAGTTCGAGATGGGCACCTTCGACGCGGCCTGGAGGCGATGATCATGAACCCGATGCTGGTGACAGGTGTCCTGATCGTCATGGGCGCTGTCGGTGCTCTCGCGTACGCACTGCTCGCGGACCCGGTGCCGCGCATCGCCCGCTCACGTCGTCAGGCGACCTCCGCGCCCACCGTTCCGCTGTACCGCGTGGTCTTCGGGAGCGTCGTCAAGGTCGTCGACGCTGGTCTCCGCGGCCGCACATGGGCGCCAGTCCGGGCCAGTGAGCTCGAGCTCGCTGACGTGCGCACGCCGCTCAACGTCGTGGTGGCCTGGCTCGCCATCGGCGCGGCCGGCGCGTTCGGCCTCGGCACCATCGCGTTCCGAAACCCCTTCATGGGTCTCGTGCTGGCGGTCGGAGCGTGGATCGGGTTCAAGCTGGTGCTGCGCACGAAGGTCGCGAAGCGGCGCAAGGCGTTCGCCTCGCAGCTCGACCCCACCCTGCGGATCGTCGCGTCGGCTCTGCGCGCCGGGCAGAGCCTGCCCATCGCCATCGCGTCAGTGGCACAGGACGCCGAGCCGCCGATCTCCGACGAGCTCAAGCGCATCTCGAACGAGGCCCGCGTCGGTCGCGACCTGGTCGAAGCCATGCTCGAGTCCGCTCAGCGGATGAAGAGCGAGGACTTCCGCTGGTTCGCCGAGGCTGTTGAGGTGCAGCGCGACACCGGCGGCAACCTCAATGACGTCATCGACACCGTCGCCGAGACCATCCGCGACCGCGCGGAGATCCGGGAGAAGATCCGGGCCAATGCGTCGGAGGGCAAGGCCTCGGCCTGGGTCCTCATGCTCCTGCCGGTGGGCCTCGGCGTCCTGTACTCGATCATGCGTCCGGGCTACATGGACCCCCTGCTGCAGACCGGGGTCGGGCAGCTCCTGCTTGCCGCCTCGGCCGTCCTCTACGGGGTTGCGTACGTGTGGATGCGCGCCATCGTCAACTTCAAGGTCTAGGAGATCGTCATGGTGCTGCTCGCAGTTCTGCTCATTGGTGCGGCGCTCGCCGCGTTGACCGTCTCACTCGGCTTGGTGGCGCTTCCGGACGCGGCCACGCGCTCCCGTATGCTGCCGGAGCCGGTCGAGGAGGCGCCCACCGGCCGCCGCATGAAGCAGATCGACGCGCCCGAGGGACCGGCGCGCTACGTGGTATCCACGGGCATGCTGTCTCGCCTGCGACAGAACCTCGTCCTGGCGGGTCACCCGGCCGGTTGGTCGATGCGCAACATCCTGGTCGCCAAGGCGCTGCTTCCGGTCGCGATGGTCATGTTCGCGTCGAAGTTCTTCCTGTTCGCCGGCAATCCCGTGCTAATGATCGCGGGCGCCGTCGCGATCATCGTCAGCTATTTCGTGCCCGACCTGCTGGTGCACAGTCGCGCCGCCGAGCGCCAGGACGAGATGCAGCGGTCACTGCCAGACGTGCTCGACAAGATCATCATCTCGATCGAGGCTGGTCTCGGCTTTGAGTCTGCGCTGGCCCGTACGGCCGAGGCGGGGGAGGGCCCGCTCGCCGACGAGCTCGTGCGCACCGTCCAGGACATCCGCCTGGGCATGTCGCGCCGCGAGGCGTACGAAGCCTTGCAGCGGCGGACCAGCTCAGAGGACATCACGCAGTTCCTCCGCGGCGTGATCCAGGCCGAGGAGCACGGCTCGTCGATGTCGCAGATGGTGCGGATCCAGTCCAAGGAGATGCGACTGAAGCGCAAGCTCCGCGCGGAGGCGAAAGCCGGTCGCGTGTCCGTGCAGCTGCTCGGACCGTTAATGGCGTGCATCTTTCCCGTGCTGTTCATCGTCGTGCTCGCCCCAGGCATCATCAATGCCTTCGGAATGTTCTGAAAGGGCGACTTGACACATCGCTACCTCTTGTCAAGCGACTTGACACTTGCTACCTTCGTGTCAAGGACTTCAGGAGGTAGACGGCATGACCATCTCAGCGACGATCGACGGACAGCTCGTCCAGTGGCGTGACAGCAAGCGGTACCTGTGGCTGATGGGCGCGATCATCCCGCTCATCCCCATGGCGATGTGGGGGTTGTACGCGCTCACCGGGTCCACGCTCTCGTGGTACTTCGGCCCGTTCTTCGTCTACGTCCTCATCCCGACGTTCGACCTGCTGGCGGGGCTCGACCCGAACAACCCGCCCGAGGAGCTCATCGAGGCCATCGAGGAGGACCGCTACTACCGCTGGGTCACGTACGCGTTCCTCCCGCTGCAGCTCGTCGGCCTGATCTGGGGCGCCTACCTGCTCGGCGGCGGCACGCTGCCCGGCATCGAGGACCCGCTCACCGTCGTGCAGAAGATCGGTCTCGCCACCGGCCTGGGCATGGTCGCCGGCATCGGCATCAACACCGCCCACGAGCTCGGCCACAAGAAGGAGCACATGGAGCGCTGGTTCGCCCGCGTCGCCCTGGCCCAGACCTTCTACGGCCACTTCTACATCGAGCACAACCGCGGCCACCACGTGCGCGTCGCCACGCCGGAGGACCCGGCCAGCTCCCGCCTCGGCGAGACGCTCTGGGAGTTCCTGCCCCGCACCGTCAGCGGCAGCTTCAAGAGCGCCTGGGGCCTGGAGAAGAAGCGCCTCAACCGGCTCGGCAAGGGCCCGGTCACGCTGAAGAACGACCTGTTCAACGCCTGGTCCTTCTCCGTCGTCCTCTGGGGCGGCCTGATGATCGCCTTCGGCTGGGAGATCCTGCCGTACCTGGTCATCCAGGCGGTGCTCGGCATCTTCCTGCTGGAGTCGGTCAACTACCTCGAGCACTACGGCATGAAGCGCCAGCGCCTGGAGTCCGGCCGGTACGAGCGGGTCAGCCCCGCGCACAGCTGGAACAGCAACAACATCGGCACCAACGTCCTGCTGTACCACCTGCAGCGCCACAGCGACCACCACGCCAACCCGACGCGTCGCTACCAGGCCCTCCGCGACTTCAAGGAGGCGCCGGTGCTGCCCACCGGGTACGCGGGGATGATGGTGCTCACCTGGATCCCGCAGGTGTGGCGCAAGGTCATGGACAAGAAGGTGCTCGACCACTACGACGGCGACGTCTCACTGGCCAACGTCCACCCGCGGACGGCGCACAAGTACGGAGCGTCCCTGGAGGGAGCCGCGGCATGAGCCAGTTCATCTGCCCGAACTGCGAGTACGTCTACGACGAGGAGAAGGGCGACCCCCACGAGGGGTGGCCGCCCGGCACCGCGTTCGCGGACATCGACCCCGACTGGACGTGCCCGGACTGTGGCGTGCGCGAGCAGGTCGACTTCCTCCCCATCGAGGAGTTCGAGCACAACGACCAGGACGGGAACGTCATCTCGGCGGAGACCCGCCAGCGCGATGACTGACAAGACCGTCATCGTCGGCACCGGCATCGCGGGGGTCTCGGCCGCCGCGGCCATGCGGGCCGCCGGCTACGAGGGCGTCATCGAGCTGGTCGGCGACGAGCCCGAGCTGCCCTACCGCCGCACCACCGTCTCCAAGGAGATCGTGCGCGGCGCCAAGACGCCCGACGAGGTCCGCATCAAGTCGGCCGACTGGTACGAGAAGCAGGACGTGACGCTCCGGATCGGGGAGCGCGTCGAGTCCATTGACGACCTCGACGCCGACCAGGTCCTGCTGGCCACCGGCGGCCGGGCCCGCACGTTCGGCGAGCTGCCGCCCGGTGTCCGAACGCTGCGCGCCCTCGCCGACGTCGACGACGTCCGGGCCGGCATCGCCTCAGGTGCCGACCTCGTGGTGGTCGGGGCCGGGCTGATCGGCTCGGAGATCGCCGCGAGCGCTCGCGAGCTCGGCTGCGACGTCACGTTGCTCGAGACGGCGCCGCTGCCGCTGGCGCGCGTGCTGCCGCCGCAGCTCGGCCAGATGTACGTCGACCTGCACAAGGCCGCGGGAGTGGAGCTGCACACCGGCGTCGCCGTCACCGGCATCGAGGAGTCCGACGGACTGACCGTCGTGCGCGGCGACAACGGCCAGTCGTGGTCCGCGCCGCTGGTGGTGCTCGCCGTCGGCATGGCGCCCGACACCACGCTCGCCGAGGCCGCGGGTCTCGAGCTCGACCCGGCCGGTGGGATCGTCGTCGACGAGCTCGGCCGCACGTCGCGCGAGGGTGTCTTCGCCGCCGGCGACGTCGCGTCGATGCCGAACACGCTGGTCGGCGGCCGGCACCGGCCCGAGCACTGGCAGCACGCGCAGAATCACGGCACCGCCGTGGGCAAGGCGATGGCTGGCGCGGGGGAGCCGTTCGACGAGGTGCCGTGGGCCTGGTCCGACCAGTACGGCCACATGCTCCAGCTCACCGGCTGGCCGTCGGCCGAGCACGACGTGGAGATCCGCGGGTCGCTCGACGACCACGACTTCACCGCCTACTTCCTGCAGGACGGCGTCGTCCGCGGCGCCGTCGGCATCGGGCGCCCGCGCGAGATCCGCGCCGCCCGCATCTGGGTCGCCGAGCGTGCCCGCTTCGAGGAGGTGGCATGACCGTCAGCTTCCGCACCGAGGTGCAGGGGATGCTCCGCGACCGCGTGCTCGACGCAGCCACCCAGCTGATCGAGGAGTCCGGCTGGTCGTCGGTCACCATGACCAAGCTCGCCGCCGCCGTCGGCGTCAGCCGCCAGACCATCCACACCGAGGTCGGCACCCGTCATGGCCTGGCCCAGGCGCTCGCGCTGCGCGAGCTCGGCCGCTTCCTCGACGTCGTCCGTGAGCGGCTCGCCGCCGAGACCGACGTCGTCGAGAGCGTCCGGTCGGCCTGCCTCGGCGCGCTGGAGATGGGGGAGTCCAGCCTGGTGGTGCGCACGATCGTCACGTCGGTGCCGTCGGAGCAGGACGCCGACCTCCTGACCATCCTCACCACCGAGTCCGGCGAGATCGTCGAGACCGCGTCGCTCGTCCTGCGCGAGAGCCTCGTCGAGCTGTACCCGGACCTGCCGTTCACCGAGGCCGAGCTCGCCGTCGCCGTCGAGGCCGTCGTCCGCCTCGTCCTGTCGGCCATCACCCGCCCGTCCAAGCCGCCGGCCCAGGCCGCCGACGACATCGCCTGGATCCTCGAGCTCGCCCTCCGCGGCGCGCGAAGCTGACCACCACCTCGGTCGCTAGCGGCGGAGCCGCGGGAGGGAGCTCTGCGACCGAAGCGACTGACAGCATCAGAGCTCCGTCAGATCCAGCGGTCGAACCACATCCGGTCGCGCCAGGCGTCGTACGTGATGAGGTCGCCGACCAGGATCGGGTGGAAGTACCAGAAGGCCGCGACGACGGCGGTGACGAGCATGCCGCAGCCGAGCCAGACGCCGTAGACGCCGCGTGGCGTCGTGACGTGGCGCCGGATCAGGTCGATGACCAGGCACAGCGCGACGATCATGAACGGCAGCGCGGCGATCGCGTAGTAGGAGAAGATCGGCCGGTCGCCGAACAGCAGCCACGGGGCCCAGGCCGTCAGGACGCCGAGCACGGGGACGGCCCAGCGCCCGTCGCGGGTCTTGACCCAGGCGACGACGGCGGCGAGGGAGGCCGCCGCGGCCGGCCACCACACAGCCGGGTTGCCGAGGATGAGCACCTCGCGGATGCAGCCGGAGCCCTTGGGGGCGCCGCACTTCGCGGCCGCGACGTTGTTGGTGACGTCGACGCTCACCGGGCGGTCGAGCACCAGCCAGCCCCACGCCTGCGACGCGTAGGGGTGGTGCTGCGACTTGAGGTACTCGCCGGTGTGGAAGTCGTACATCCGCTCGTGGTACCGCCACAGCGAGCGCAGCGAGTCCCAGAAGCCGGAGCCGTGGCCGAGGCTGAACCGGGTGTCGTACGGGCCGTGGTGCATCAGCCAACCGGTCCAGGTGGCGAGGTAGACGAGGAACGCGATGCCGACCAGCGTGACGAACGCCGGGACACCGACGGCGAGCGTCTGCCAGGTGAGTGCCGGCCGGCCGGCCCGGCGCCGCGCCACGACCTCCCACAGCACGACGAGGAGGCCGAACGCCGCGAGCGTGTAGACGCCGCTCCACTTGGTGCCGCAGGCCAGACCGAAGCAGATCCCGGCGCCGACCTGCCAGGGCCGGATCACGCGATAGCGGTCGAGGCGCTCGAGGATCCAGTCGTGGTCGGCCACCAGGCAGGCGACCGCGCAGACCAGCCAGAACGCCACGAAGATGTCGAGCAGCGCGAGGCGGCTGAGGACGAACTGCGCTCCGTCCATCGCCAGCAGGAAGCCGGCGAGGCAGCCGATCCAGGTGGAGCCGGTCAGCCGGCGGACCATCCGTGCCAGCACCAGCACCATGAGGGCGCCCGCTACGGCCGACGCGATGCGCCACCCGACCGGGTCGAGCCCGAACGCCCACTCGCCGAGCGCGATGAACCACTTGCCCGCCTCCGGGTGCACGATCTCCGTCGGCTGCCCGGCGATCATCAGGTGCGTCGTGTGCCCGTCGATGATCCGCTCGTTCGCGTTGTCGACGTAGTCCTGGACGTAGCCGTTCTGCAGCATCGACCAGGCGTGCTTGGCGTAGTACGTCTCGTCGAACGCCAGCGTGTCCGGCCGCCCGAGGTGGTACAGCCGCAGTCCGAAGGCGAACAGGGTCACCCCGACCGGCGCGAGCCATCCCCACGCGCGCTCGCTCACCCTCACCCCGCCGATCGTAGGCCGTTGACCTCGCGCGCCGGCTGAAGGTTTACCAGGTGCAGTAGGGAGATCAACACATCTCATGGCAGATCTGCCCTGAGATGTGTCAGCTTGCCTGGTGAAGTCGGCCTCACGTGCGCCGGCGAGGTGGCTGACGTCGGCTCTACGACTCTCCATGGCAAATGGACACTCCTCTAGGCAGATTTGCCATGAGCAGTGCGGATTTGCCCACTGAACCTGGTAAACCTCGCCGACCAGCGCAGAGCAGCCTCGCCGCCCCCGAGGGGTGCGGGCACCATGGAGGTGTGCTGATCCTCGCCGCCACGCCGATCGGGCGTCCTGACGACGCGTCGCCGCGGCTGCGGGAAGCGCTGGCATCGGCAGACGTCGTCGCGGCCGAGGACACCCGGCGGTTCCGGCGGCTGGCCTCCGACCTCGGCGTCGAGACCGGCCGCGTCGTCTCCTACTTCGAGGGCAACGAGCGCGAGCGGACGCCCGAGCTGGTCGAGGCGGCCACGGACGGCACCGTCGTGCTCGTCACCGACGCCGGGATGCCGAGCGTCTCCGACCCTGGGTACCGGCTCGTCGCCGCGTGCATCGAGGCCGGTGTCGACGTCACCGCCGTCCCCGGCCCGTCCGCCGTGCTCACCGCACTCGCGGTCTCCGGCCTGCCGGTCGACCGGTTCTGCTTCGAGGGCTTCCCGCCTCGGAAGGCCGGCGAGCGCACGCGCGTGCTCGCCGCCCTCGCCGACGAGCCGCGCACCATGGTGTTCTTCGAGTCACCGCATCGCACGCACGCGACCCTCACCGCCATGGCCGATGCGTTCGGCGCCGACCGTCGCGCCGCCGTCTGCCGCGAGCTCACCAAGACGTATGAGGAGGTGGTCCGCGGCACGCTCGCCGAGCTCGCCGCCTGGGCGGCGGACGAGGTGCGGGGCGAGGTGACGCTCGTCGTGGAGGGCGCCCCAGCGGTGCAGGCGTCGTACTCCACCGACGACCTCCGCGCCCTCGTCGCCGACGCCGAGGCCACCGGGCTCAGCCGCAAGGACGCCGTGGCCGAGGTCGCGCGCCGCACCGGGGTCAGGCGGTCCGAGGTGTATTCGGCCGCTCACTAGGATGAAGCCCGTGCCCGACCAGACCTTCTACGTCACGACGCCGATCTACTACGTCAACGACGCCCCGCACATCGGGCACGGCTACACGACGGTGATGGGCGACATCATCACCCGCTGGCACCGGCAGCGCGGCGAGGACGTCTGGTACCTCACCGGCACCGACGAGCACGGGCTCAAGGTGCTCCGCAAGGCCGAGCAGAACGGCATGACCCCGCAGGAGTGGGCCGACCGGCTCATCGAGACCGAGTGGATGCCGCTCCTGGAGACCATCGACGTCGCCAACGACGACTTCATCCGCACCACCGAGGAGCGACACCTCGTCGGGTCCAAGGCGTTCTGGCAGGACCTCTACGACCGCGGCGCCGTCTACAAGGGCGAGTTCTCCGGCTGGTACAGCGTCGGCGCCGAGGAGTTCGTGGGCGACGACGACGTCCTCGACGGCGAGGGCGAGGACGAGGGCTTCAAGGTCTCGGCACTCGACGGCAGCCGTCTGGAGCACGTCACCGAGGAGAACTACTTCTTCAAGCTGTCCGAGTACCAGCAGGCCCTGCTCGACCTCTACGAGCAGAACCCCGACTTCATCCAGCCCGCGTCGGCCCGCAACGAGGTCATCTCGTTCGTGCAGCGCGGTCTGAAGGACCTCTCCATGAGCAGGTCCACCTTCGACTGGGGCATCCAGGTGCCGTGGGACGAGAAGCACGTGATGTACGTGTGGATCGAGGCCCTGCTCAACTACGTGACGGCGATCGGCTACGGCACGGACCAGGACGCCTTCGAGAAGCGTTGGCCCGCGTCGATCCACCTCGTCGGCAAGGACATCGCCCGCTTCCACGCCGTCATCTGGCCGGCCATGCTGATGGCCGCCGGCCAGCCGGTGCCGCACCAGGTGTTCGCGCACGGCTGGCTGCTCGTCGGCGGGCAGAAGATGTCCAAGAGCAAGGCCAACGGCATCCGGCCCGACGAGATCGTCGGCACGTTCGGCTCCGACGCCTACCGCTACTACTTCGCCCGCGCCATCACGTTCGGCAGCGACGGCTCCATCTCGTGGGAGGACATCCACGCGCGCTACCACGCCGAGCTCGCCAACGGCTTCGGCAACCTCGCGTCGCGCGTCGCGTCGATGATCGGCTCGTACTTCGACGGGTCGCTGCCCGCGGCCGGCGAGCTCACCGACGCCGAGCAGAGGGTGGTCGGCACCATCGAGTCGGCCGTCGCCGACGCCGACGCGGCCATCGAGGCCGTCGCGCCGCAGGACGCGCTCGCCGCGATCTGGCGCGTCGTCGACGAGCTGAACGGCTACCTCACCGAGCAGGCGCCGTGGAAGGTCGCCAAGGAAGAAGGACAGCGCGAACGGTTGGCCACCATCCTCGTCACCGCCGCCGAGGGCCTCCGCGCCCTCGCCGTGCTCCTCAACCCGGTGATGCCCAAGGCCTGCGCGTCGTTGTGGGAGTCGCTCGGCGCGGAGCCCGCGCTCGGAAACCTCGCCGACCAGCGCATCGCCGACGTCGCCCGCTGGGGCCAGCTGCCCGAGGGCACCACCATCACCAAGGTGCCCAGCTTGTTCCCGCGGATCGAGACGTGACGGAGCTCTGGCCCGAGGCGCCGGAGCCGCTGCCGTTCCCGGTCGTCGACAACCACTGCCACCTGGACCACCGGATCCAGGGCGGCCACCGGCTCGACGTCGACGAGGCCCTCGACCGGGCCGCGGCGGTCGGCGTCTCACGCATCGTGCAGGTCGGCTGCGACCTCGAGGGCGCCCGGTGGGCCGTGGAGACCGCGCGCACCCAGCCGGCGATCGTCGCCGCCGTCGCCATCCACCCCAACGAGGCAGCGCGCCTCGACACCGACGGCACGCTCGCCGCCGCGCTCGCCGAGATCGAGGAGCTCGCCCAGGACCCGCAGGTCCGCGCCGTCGGGGAGACCGGGCTCGACTACTTCCGCACCGGCGAGGACGGCCGCGACGCCCAGCACCGCTCGTTCCGCGAGCACATCAGGATGGCGCACCGGCACGACCGCACGCTGGTCATCCACGACCGCGACGCGCACGACGACGTCCTCCGGGTTCTCGACGACGAGGGCGTCCCGCCACGCACCGTGATGCACTGCTTCTCCGGCGACGCCACGTTTGCCCAGGAGTGTCTCGACCGCGGCGCCTACCTGTCCTTCGCGGGCACGGTGACGTTCAAGAACGCCGAAAACCTCCGAGAAGCGCTCCGTGTGACCCCTCGAGACCGTATCCTCGTCGAGACCGATGCGCCCTTTCTCACACCCACGCCTCACCGGGGACGCCCCAACGCGTCCTTCCTGGTGCCGTTGACGGTGCGCTTCATGGCTGGAATTGCAGGCATTTCCGTGGATGAACTGTGTCAGGCCATCGACGCAAACACGGATCGTGCGTTCGGCGGTTCCTGGGAACGGCGGATTTGACTCTGATGCGACGCGTTTCTCATGGTGGACAGGTTGCCCTGCCCCCGAAACACAAGGCTTTACCTGTGCATCAGTCGCATCGCATCACCAAGAAGCGTGCCCTCATCGCCATCAACCTCGCAGTCCTCATCGTTCTCGCCGGCGGCACCGTCGCCTACGGAGCACTCAGCAAGACCGTCACCGTCGCGATCGACGGGAAGACCGACACCATCCGGACGTTCAGCTCCTCGGTCGGCGACGTCCTCGCCGACAAGAAGGTCTCGCTGCGCCCCGGTGACGAGGTGAACCGGCCCTCGTCCGCCCCGATCTCCGACGGCGACAAGATCGCCGTCGACTACGCGAAGCCGGTCACCGTCGCCGTCGACGGCACCGTGCGTCGCGCCACCGTGCACGACAACACGGTCGGCCAGGTGCTCGACCGCATGAAGGTCAGCCCGGGCGACGACGCGAAGCTCTCGGCCAAGCGCTCGGCCCGCGTGCCGCGCGACGGCATGGAGATCGTCGTCAGCCACCCGAAGAAGCTCACGGTCAAGGACAACGGCACCACCAAGAAGGTGGAGACCGCCGCGCCTCGCGTCGCCGACGTCCTCAAGGCCGGCCACGTGCAGTTCGACTCCGACGACGTCGTCTCGCCCGCCCGCGACACCTTCGTCAAGCCCGGTCAGACCATCAAGGTCATCCGCGCGAAGGCCGTCGACACCACCGAGATCGTCGACCTCGCCCCGCCGGTCGAGTACCGCGACGACGACTCGATGTCGAAGGGCTCCACCAAGGTGCTCGAGCCGGGCAAGGCCGGCAAGGCGCGCGAGCACGTCGTGCTCAGCGTCGCCAAGGGCAAGGTGAAGGACCGCCAGGTGCTCACCTCGCAGACCATCACCAAGCCCAAGGTCCGCGTCGTCGCCCGCGGCACGCAGGAGGCGCCCGCCGTCGCCGGCAACAGCGTCTGGGACAAGATCGCCCAGTGCGAGTCCGGCGGTAACTGGTCCATCAACACCGGCAACGGCTACTACGGCGGCCTGCAGTTCACCCTGGCCACGTGGCAGAGCGTGGGTGGCACCGGCCTCCCGTCCGACGCCAGCCGCGAGGAGCAGATCAAGCGCGCGAAGATCCTGCAGGCCCGCTCCGGCTGGGGCCAGTGGGGCTGCGCAGGAGCGCGCCACAATTGAGTGACGTCCGTCTGCTCGGCGCCACCGACGTCCGCCGGATCGCCGAGCAGATCGGACTGCGTCCCACCAAGCAGCGTGGGCAGAACTTCGTCGTCGACGCCAACACCGTGCGCCGCATCGTGCGGACGTCCGGTGTGGGCGCCGGCGACGTCGTCGTCGAGGTCGGTCCGGGCCTGGGCTCCCTGACCCTCGCCCTGCTCGAGATCGCCCAGGACGTCGTGGCGGTGGAGATCGACCCCGTGCTCGCCGCGCAGCTCCCCGCGACGGTCGCCGAGCTCGCTCCCGGCCGCGAGCTGCATCTCGTCGAGGCCGACGCGATGCGCGTCGAGTCGCTGCCACTGGAGCCGACAGCTCTCGTCGCCAACCTGCCGTACAACGTCTCGGTGCCGGTCCTCCTGCACCTCCTGCAGACGTTCCCATCCATCCGGTCGGGCCTCGTGATGGTGCAGTCCGAAGTGGCGCACCGGCTCGCTGCCGGACCCGGGTCCCGGGTCTACGGCGTGCCGAGCGTCAAGGCGGCCTGGTACGCGGACCTCGAGCTCGCTGGCACGATCGGCCGCACGGTGTTCTGGCCGGCGCCGAACGTCGACTCGGCGCTCGTCGCGTTCCGGCGGCACGAGGAACCGGGCGACGAGGCGCTCCGACAGGCGACGTTCGCCGTCGTCGACGCCGCGTTCGCCCAGCGCCGGAAGACCCTGCGCGCCGCCCTCGCGAACCTCGCCGGATCTCCGGCCAGGGCCGAGGAGGTGCTGCGCGCCGCCGGCGTCGATCCGCAGTCCCGCGGTGAGCAGCTCACCGTGGACGACTTCGCCCGGGTCGCCGCTAGGTTTGACGCGTGACGACAGCGACCGTGCGGGTGCCGGCCAAGATCAACCTGTGCCTCGGCGTCGGTCCGGTCCGCGACGACGGCTATCACCCGCTCGCCACCGTGTACCAGGCCGTCGACGTGCACGACGAGGTCAAGGCCACCGCCACTGAGGACGACGAGATCAGCGTCACCGTCCACCTGGAGGCCGACGAGTCCGCCGAGGTCCCCACCGACGGTGACAACATCGCGGTCAAGGCGGCCCACCTCCTGCGCGACACCACCGGCACGGAGGCGGGCGTCCAGCTGGCCATCCGCAAGGTCATCCCGGTCGCCGGGGGCATGGCGGGCGGCTCGGCCGACGCGGCTGCGGCCCTGGTCGCCTGCAACGAGGCCTGGGGCACCGGGCTCGGCCGGCCCGAGCTCGAGCGGCTCGCCGCCCAGCTGGGCAGCGACGTCCCGTTCCTCCTGCACGGCGGCAACGCCATGGGCGGCGGTCGCGGCGAGACCGTCAGCCCCGTGCTGGCGCGCGGCTCGTACTACTGGGTCGCGGCCGTCGCGGCCACCGGGTTGTCCACGAAGGCCGTCTACGCCGAGTTCGACCGCCTGAACGAGGGCTCGAACGTCGCACAGCCCGAGGTGCCCGACGACCTCCTGGCCGCCCTGCGCGCTGGTGACGCCGAGGCGCTCGGCCGCTCGCTCTCCAACGACCTCACGCTCGCGGCGCTCTCGCTCCGGCCCGAGCTCGCCGGCACGCTCGACATCGGCCTGGAGGCGGAGGCGCTCGGCGCCGTGATCTCCGGCTCCGGCCCTACCTGCGTCTTCCTGGCCGCCGACGAGAACCACAGCCTCGACATCGCGATGGCGCTGGCGGGCGCGGGCGTCTGCGCCGACGTGATCCAGGCTCGCGGCCCGGTGGCCGGCGCCCGGCTCGTCTGATGCCGCCGCTGCTCGGCGGCGAGGCGCTGCAGGTCTCCTATCCGGACCGCCAGATCCTCGACGGCGTCAGCCTCGGCCTGGCCGACGGCGAGCGCATCGGCGTCGTCGGCCGCAACGGCGACGGCAAGTCCACGCTGATGCGCGTCCTGGCCCGTCGGCAGGAGCCGGACGACGGACGCGTCACCTGGCGTCGCGACCTGCGCGTCGGCTTCCTGGACCAGGCCGACGTGCTGGACCCCGGGCTCACGGTGCGCCGCACGGTGGTCGGTGACGGGCCCGAGCACCTCTGGGCGCGGGAGCCGCGGATCCGCGCGGTCATCGACGGCCTGCTCGGCGACCTCGACGGCGAGGCGGTCGTCGGCACGCTCAGCGGCGGGCAGCGTCGTCGCGTCGCCCTCGCGCAGGTGCTGGCGGGGGAGCACGACGTCGTCTTCCTCGACGAGCCCACCAACCACCTCGACCTCGAGGGCGTCACCTGGTTGGCCGAGCACGTGCGCAGTCGTTGGCCGGCCGGCACCGGTGGCCTCGCCGTCGTCACCCACGACCGCTGGTTCCTCGACGAGGTCTGCACGCACACGTGGGAGGTGCACGACGGCGTCGTCGACCCGTTCGAGGGCGGCTACGCCGCGTACGTCCTGCAGCGGGTGGAGCGCGACCGGCAGGCCGCGGCGGCGGAGTCGCGACGCCGGAACCTGATGCGCAAGGAGCTGGCCTGGCTGCGCCGCGGCGCGCCGGCGCGGACGTCCAAGCCGAAGTTCCGCATCGACGCGGCCAACGCGCTGATCGAGCGTGAGCCACCGGTCCGCGACCAGGTCGAGCTGGTCCAGCTGGCCACCGCCCGGCTCGGCAAGGACGTCGTCGACCTGCTCGACGTCTCGGTCTCCTACGACCGGCCGGTCCTGCAGGACGTCACCTGGCGCATCGGGCCGGGGGAGCGCACCGGCATCCTCGGCGTCAACGGCGCCGGCAAGAGCACGCTGCTCGGCCTGGTGACCGGGACCGTCCGTCCCACGACTGGCCGGGTGAAGCGGGGCAAGACCGTGCAGGTCGGTGTCCTGACCCAGTCGATGACCGAGCTGGAGAAGGTCATGGACGACCGCGTGGCCGACGTCGTCGAGGACCCGGGTGACCTGCTGGAACGCCTCGGCTTCGGCAGCAGTCACCTCGGCACCCGCGTCCGCGACCTGTCCGGCGGGCAGAAGCGTCGTCTGCAGCTGCTGCTCGTCCTGCTCGAGGAGCCCAACGTGCTCGTGCTCGACGAGCCCACCAACGACCTCGACACCGACATGCTCGCCGCCATCGAGGACCTCCTCGACACCTGGCCCGGCACCCTCCTCGTCGTCTCCCACGACCGCTACCTGCTCGAGCGCGTCACCGACCATCAGTACGCCGTCCTCGACGGCCGCTTCCGCCACCTCCCCGGCGGGGTCGACGAGTACCTGCGATTGAGAAGGGAGTCCTTTCGACAAGCTCAAGGACCGGTCGTTGAGCTTGTCGAAACGACCTCCGACGCGAAGACCGAGCGAGAGACCAAGAAGGCTGTCGCGCGCCTGGAGCGTCAGATCGAGAAGCTGACCGCGCAGGAGGCGGAGCTGGAGAAGCGGATGGTCGAGTCCGCGACGGAGCCCGACACCCTGGTCGCCCTGCACGCGGAGCACCAGAAGGTGGCGCGGCAGCGGGAGGCGGCCGAGGACGAGTGGCTGTCGCTCACGACCTGACGGAGCGGGTGAGCGTGCGGAGCGCGTCGGCGACCTGAGCCGCGCGCGTTGGGTCGAGGGCGGAGAGGATCTCGCGCTCGTGCTCGAGCAGCTCGACGAGCGCGGCGTCGACCGTGCGGCGACCGGAGGCGGTGAGGCAGACGCGCACGCCGCGACGGTCGTCGGGGTCGGCCCGGCGCTCCACGAACCCGCGCTCGACGAGCCGGTCCACGCGGTTGGTCATCGTGCCGCTGGTCACCATGGTCTCGGCGACGAGTCGGCCCGGGGAGAGCTGGTACGGCTTGCCGGCGCGGCGCAGGGCCGACAGCACGTCGAACTCCCAGGTCTCGAGTCCGTGCGTGGCGAACGCCTGCTTGCGGGCGCGGTCGAGGTGTCGGGCGAGGCGGGAGATGCGGCTGAGCACGTGCATCGCGGAGACGTCGACGTCCGGCCGTTCCCGCTGCCAGGCGGCGACGACCTCATCGACCTCGTCGGGCGTGCTCACCCGTTCATGGTAGTTCGTCAAGAATCTTGATGTCGAGATTGTTTGGCGGCGGCGACCGGCGTAGCGTTCCGGTCATGGAAGCCGACTCGATGAGCGAGATCCTCGCCGCCGGCCCCACCCAGCAGGCGGCGCTGCTCCGGGCGAAGGAGCTCAGCTCCCGCGACCTGACCGTCGCGACGCTCGCGGCCGTCGAGCGCGAGAACGCCCGCCTCAACGCGGTCGTCGAGCTGCTCGCGGACGAGGCCTTCGACGCCGCCGCCGAGGCCGATCGGCGCCGCGCGGAGGGCGAGGACGGGCCGCTGCTCGGCGTGCCCATCGCGATCAAGAACGACCTCGACGTCGAGGGGCACGTCACCGCGCGGGGGAGTCGGTCGATCAGCACCGTCGCGAGCGCGGACACCGAGCTCGTCGCGGCGATCAGGGCGGCCGGCATGGTGCCCGTCGCGACGACGACGCTGCCGGAGCTCGCGATCTACGGGTTCACCGAGTCCGACGCGTTCGGCATCACCCGCAACCCGCACCACCTCGACCACACGCCCGGCGGCTCGTCCGGCGGTTCCGCGGCTCTGGTCGCGTCGGGCGCCGTCAGCATCGCCACGGCGTCTGACGGGGCGGGCTCGATCCGGATCCCTGCCGCCTGCTGTGGGCTGGTGGGCTTCAAGCCGACGCACGGCACGATGCCGAGCTCCGGCGGCTGGCACGGGCTCTCCACCCAGGGCGGCCTCGCGGCGCGGGTGGCCGACTCGGCCCTGTTCCTCGACACGTTCGGGCACTTCGACGGGCCGCTCGTCGACGCGGCCGCGCGCGATCCGGAGCCGCTGCGGATCGGCGTCTCCACCAGCGCGTCGGCCGCCACCCGCGCGCTGCCCCTCGACCCCGCGGTCAAGCAGGCGATGGACCACGCGGCCGCCAAGCTCTCCGACGCCGGGCACGACGTCACCGACGTGACCATTCCGTACGGCCTGGACGCCAAGCAGCTGACCGTCCGCTACCTCGCCGGCATCCGCGACAGCACCCTGACCGTCGACGACCCCGAGAAGCTCGAGCGGCGGACCCGCCAGGTGGCGCGGTTGGCCCGCGTCTTCGGTCCGCGCGCCGTCACCCGCGCGATCCGCGCCGGCGAGCGCTGGGGGTCCACCGTGCACGACGACCTCGGCGTCGACGTGCTGCTCACGCCGGTGATGAGCGGCCCGGCGCTGCCCGTCGGGCACTTCGACGGCAAGGGCGGCCTCCGCCTCGTGCTCGCGATGAACTCCTTCTACCCGTACACGGCCCAGTGGAACCACGCCGGCACGCCCGCGGTCTCCATGCCGGTCGGCCGCACGCCCGACGGTCTCCCGCTCGCCGTCCAGCTGATCGCCCGCCGTGGCGACGACGTCCGGCTGATCTCCCTGGCGGGTCAGCTCGAGAGGAGTCTCACGTGACCGCGACCTGGGATCCCACTCTCTACCTCCGCCACGAGGACGACCGGTCGCGCCCGTACTTCGACCTGCTCGCCCGGATCCGGCTCGAGCCGCGCACGATCGTCGA
Organism: Aeromicrobium terrae; assembly: GCF_008039565.1. Taxonomy (GTDB): domain Bacteria; phylum Actinomycetota; class Actinomycetes; order Propionibacteriales; family Nocardioidaceae; genus Aeromicrobium; species Aeromicrobium terrae. The sequence continues at coordinate 326,400 of NZ_VDUX01000002.1, read as the reverse complement.
CCTCGGGTGCGGACCCGGCCACCTGACCGCCGTGCTGCGCGACCGCTGGCCCGACGCCTCGATCGTCGGCGTGGACTCGTCACCGGAGATGATCGCCGACGCCCAGGCACGTGGCGACGCCGAGTATGTCCTGGCCGACGTCGCGGAGTGGTCGCCCGACGGACCGGTGGACCTGATCATCTCCAACGCGCTGTTCCAGTGGGTCCCGGACGACCTGCGCGTCGTCTCGCGTCTCGCCGACCACGTCTCGCGGGGCGGTGCCTTCGCGGTCCAGGTGCCCAACAACGGCGACGCCCCGAGCCACCGGCTGCTGCACGAGGTCTCGTCGCGCCCGCCGTACGCCGAGCACACCGAGGGCCTGCACGACCGCCGCGGCCGCGGCCCGCACGACTACCTGGAGCTGTTCACCGAGAAGGGCTGGTCCGTCGACGCCTGGGAGACCACCTACCTGCACGTCCTCGAGGGCGACGACCCGGTGTTCTCCTGGATCTCCGGCACCGGCGCCCGACCGATCCTCCAGGCCCTCCCGGACGGCCTCCGCGAGGAGTTCGTCGCCGACTACAAGGCCGCCCTGCGCCTCGCCTACCCGCAACGACCCTGGGGCACCGTGCTGCCGTTCGCTCGCACGTTCGCCGTCGCGTCACCGGTAGCCTGAGAACACGGTCGTTGAGCATGTCGAAGCGACCATTCCCCGGTTGGTCTGCCGGCCAATGTGGGTGCTGCCCCGCCTGGCGGGCCCAAACTTCATATCGATCCCCGGTTGGTCTGCCGGCAGGGCCCGCCTGACTTTGAATCAGGACTAGCGACGTAGGTTCGACTCCTACCCGGGGAGCCACAGGTCAGTGCTTCACGAACCCCTTCAGAAGGTTCCCGAGGCTGAAGGCGTCGTCCCACACGGTGATGAGCCCGTCGCGGACGGTGAACGTGCCCCGAACCCAGAACCCGGTCTTGAGTCGGCCCTTCCAGAGGTAGTCCGTGCGGTCGGTCAGCACGACGTCGCCCTGCTCGGCGATGGCGTGCACGTCCACGGCGAAGCCGACGCCGCGCTTCTCCATGTCCCGCAACATCGCGAAGACGCGTCCACCCCGGAAGGTGGGCAACCCGGTGTTGCGCCACTCGATGTCGGGCGCGAGCAAGGAGAGAGCGCGGTCCGTGTCAGGGGCGGCCAGAGCGTCCAGGAACTCGGTGACCACGGCGGCGTTGCCTTCTGGCTTGGTCGGTTCGGTCATACGGGGAATCTACTGAACGCTAGCTCGGGTCGACGAGGAAGTCGGCGAGCTGGTGCTCCATCCAGGAGAGGTCCTCGATGGGTGGTGAGTGGGCTGCGGTCTCGGCGGGTGCTTCGCGTCCGGAGGGCAGGAGCCAGCGGATGACTTGGTGGCCCTTCTGCTGGTGATGTCGTCGGCACAGCGCCCAGAGGTTCGTGCCGGAGGTCGGTCCGGTGGGGTGCGGGATGCGGTGGTCGGTGTCGCACTGGTCGGCGGGTCTGGTGCAGCCGGGGGCTTGGCAGGTGGCGTCGCGGTAGGCGATGGCCTTCTTGACGGTCTCGGGGGCGAAGCGTCCGAGGTAGGTGTGGTCGAGGGTGTGGCCGGCGCCATCGGTGATGATCCGGTGCCAGAGCGTGTTGCCGTTGGCGACTAGGTCTGAGATCCAGGCGGCCGGGATGACCCAGTCTCCGTCGGCGGAGACGATCGGGTCGTCGTTCACGCCGGCCAACGACGCGGCGGGGATGGTGACGGCGATGTCGGCGTGGATCGCGGGCTCGCCGGCTTTGTTGGTGGTGAGCCAGGCGGCGAGGAGGTCGGCGCGGCGTTGCTGGAGGGTCCGGGGGTCGTCGGCGCCGAGGGCCTTGGCTTCCTTGATCAACCGCTTGTCGATCGCGGCCAGCAGGTAGGACGGCAGCTTGGCGTCGAGGAACCCCATGCCGTCCTCGCCGTGGAGGGCGTCGACCCGGCGCGTCTTCCGTTCGTCCTCGGCGCGCTTCTCGTGCTCGTCGGGCTCGACGCGGGCGATGAAGCGGCGCACCCACTGCCGCAGCTGGGCGGTGGTGTGGGTCTCGGCGTACGTCACGACCCGCTGATCGAGCCGCACGATCGACGCGTCGCGCTTCAGCTTGTCGATCCCGTCGGAGATGATCATCAGCCGGACCGCGTCCACTCGCCCGTCGCGGAACGCCAGCCAGGTCAACGGCGCGCTGTCACGGACCCGACGAGCCACCGAGAGACGGCGATGCACCTGACCTTCCGACAGCCCCATCGCGGTGCCGATCTCCAACGCGATCGCCGCGACGTTCATCTGCTTGACCATCGGCGACCACTGCGACGCCTGGATCGCGGCCTCGGCCTGATCGGCGTACTGCAGCATGCCTGACCACTCAGTCGCCTCCGCGGCCGCGCGAGCACGCGCAAGATCGGTCAGCCGATCCGCCGAGACGTGCTCTGACCTGGTCATACCTCCAACCTAGGCACCCCCACCGACAACCCGATTCGACGACCGCACGTTGTCCACGCGCGGGTCAGCGCGTGCTGAAGAACGGCACTACGCGGGCGGCTCGAAGGACGACGGGCGGTCGGTCTCGGCGTCGTCGCCGGCGGCAATCCACAGAATCGCTGACACCGAAGAATGATCAGATGGGATTCTGGTGTCCCGTCGCGCCCCGCGAACGGCATGGACGAAAGCGCACGACCGCATGACGCTGAACGACCTGATCGCCTCGATGGCGATGGAGCTGCACGACGCCGAGACGCCGGCCGAGACGGCCGACACGATCGCGAGCTATGCGCGGCTGTCGGTGGCGGCCGACGGAGCCGGTCTGATGGTGGTCCGCGGCGGCGCGGTCGAGACCATCGCCGACACCAGCGACGACATCGAGGCGGCCCACCAGCTCCAGGCCGAGCTCGGAGAGGGGCCGTGCCTGGCCGCTCTGGAAGGCGGCGACGCCACCTACCTCGTGCGCGACACCCGGGCCGACGAGCGATGGCCGCGGTGGGGACGGGCGGCGGCGGACATCGGGTTCCACAGCGTCATCAGCTCGACCCTGGAGACCAGCACGCGTCGCATCGGGTCGCTCAACGTCTACGCCCGCGGGGTCGACGCCTTCGACGACGACGATGCCGCCGTCATCTCCTGGCTCGCCACGCACGCGTCCGTCGCCATCGCGAACGTCACGGAGCGCGAGGGTCTGCGGACGGCGCTGTCCCACCGCACCGTCATCGGGCAGGCCGAGGGCCTGCTGATGAGCTCGTTCGGCATCGACGCCGACCAGGCCTTCGCCTACCTGAAGCGGCTGTCGCAGGACACCAACACCAAGCTCGTGAAGATCGCGGCGGAGATCATCGAGAACACCGACCAGCTCGGACGGCACGAGCCGGCTCTGTGACAGTGGTCCGGTGAGGCTGCTCCTGATGTCGGACACGCACGTGCCGACCCGCGCCCGTGACCTGCCCGCGAGGCTCTGGGACGAGGTCGACGCCGCGGACGTCGTGATCCACGCCGGCGACTGGATGACGCTCGCGCTGTTCGAGGCGCTCGACGCACGGTCGAAGCGGCTGGTCGCCTGCTGGGGCAACAACGACGGCGACGACCTGCGCGCCGTGCTGCCCGAGGTCGCCACGGTGACGCTCGACGGCGTCCGAATCGGCGTGGTGCACGAGACCGGCCAGAAGGCGAACCGAGAACGTCGGATGGCGGCCGCCTACCCGGACCTGGACGTCCTCGTCTTCGGCCACAGCCACATCCCGTGGGACACGACGGCCGAGAACGGCATGCGCCTGCTCAACCCCGGGTCGCCCACCGACCGGCGCCGGGAGCCCTACTGCACGTACATGACGGCCGAGATCGCCGGCGGCGAGCTCGTCGACGTCACGCTGCACCGTCTGTGAACGGGCTGCGCAGCACGTAGCGGCTGGTCGGGATGGTGTCGACGTCCCGGTCCGCACCGAACCGGGCGATACTCGCCATCATCCGCTCCATCCGGGACTGCAGGTCGGCGTCGTCGGCCGCGCCGAAGAACGCCGCGAGGTCACCGACCGCCGCCATCGGGAACAGCTCCTCGACGACCGCCGCGACCACCGGCGCGTCCGGCGTGAGTGCCCGCACGACGGCGTTCTGCACGTAGCCGAACGTCGACTGCGTCTCGATCGCGACGGGGGTGTGGTCGAGGTGCCAGCGGTCCAGCCAGGTCTGCTCGTCCAGCTCGGCCGGCCGGCGCAGCAGGGCGACGTTGGCCAGCGCGTCCGCCCGCTCGCCCGGCTCGGTCCGGGGCGGCGGCAGGGGAGCGGACTCGGTCACCAGGTACGCGGCGACGTCGTCGCACTCCTTGGCCAGCAGCGCGAGGGCCGCCTGCACGTCCTCGCCGTACGACTGCTGCGTCCAGAGGTTCACCAGCGCCATCACCGGCGGGTCCAGCACCGTCAGGGTGATGACGGGGTCGCGCACCTCCGCGTCGCGCACGTTGACGGTGACGCCCGGGAACCCGAGCTCCAGCAGCTCGTCCGCCACCGGTCCGCGCAGGCGCTCGCACCACGCGTCGTCGGCATCCGCCCGCCGCAGCAGGACGATGACCTTCTCCACGCGCTCAGCCCTCCGGCAGCGGCGTGTAGATCGACTTCACCTCGGTGTACTGCGCCAGCCCCTCGGGACCGAACTCGCGCCCGACGCCCGACGCCTTGAAGCCGCCGAACGGGGCGGCGAAGTCCATCGTGTAGGTGTTCACGCCGTAGGTGCCGGTGCGGACGCGGCGGGCGACGTCGAGCCCGGCCTCGGCGTCCGACGTCCAGACCGTGCCGGCCAGGCCGTAGTCGGAGTCGTTGGCGATGCGGACGGCGTCGTCCACGTCGTCGTAGGGGATCACCGACAGCACGGGCCCGAAGATCTCCTCCTGCGCGATGCGCATGCCGTTGTCGACGTCGGCGAAGACCGTGGGCCGCACGTACCAGCCGCGGTCCAGGCCGTCCGGCATGCCGAGACCGCCGGTGACGACGCGGGCGCCCTCCTCCTGGCCGAGCGCGATGTACTTCTCCACCCGCTCCTGCTGGCGCTGCGCGACCATCGGTCCGATCTCCGTCGCCGGGTCGGCCGGGTCGCCCACGGTCATCGCGGACACCGTCTCGGCGAGCGCGTCGACGACGGCGTCGTAGTTGCTCCGGCTGGCCAGGATCCGCGTCTGCGCGACGCAGGCCTGGCCGGAGTTCATCAGCGCGACGAACTTCAGGCCCTCCATCGTCGGGCCGAGGTCCGCGTCGTCGAGCACGATGGCGGCGGACTTGCCGCCCAGCTCGAGGCTGACCCGCTTCAGCTGCTCCCCGCAGACCGCGCCGATCGCACGCCCCGCGGCGGTCGAGCCGGTGAACGCGACCTTGTCGACGCCGGGGTGCGCCACGAGGTGGGCACCGGCCTCGCGCCCGGCCGCGACGATGTTCACGACGCCCGGCGGCACGCCGGCCTCCTGCAGCAGCTCGGCCATCAGGTACGGGTCGAGCGGCGACTCCGGCGCCGGCTTCACCACGACCGTGCAGCCCGCCAGCAGCGCCGGCACGAGCTTGGACATGATCGTGAACTGCGGGACGTTCCACGGTGGGATCGCGGCCACGACGCCGACCGGCTCGTGCCGGACGATCACGTCGGAGCCGAGCGCTCCGGTCCGCGCCTCCTCCCACGGGAACTCGCGCGCCACGGCGAGGAACGCCTCGATCTGCATCCACGGGGCGGGCGACTGGGCGAGGTTCGAGAACGACGTCGGCGAGCCCATCTCGGTCGTGATCAGGCCGGCCATCTGCTCGAGGTTCGCGGCGTACAGGCCGGAGAACGCCTCGACGACGGCGATGCGCTCGGCCGGCGTCATCCGCGGCCATGGCCCCTCGTCGAACGCGGTCCGGGCGGCGGCGACGGCGGCGTCGATGTCGGCGGCCGTGCCCTCCGGGACCCGCGCCACCACCTCCTCGCTGTGGGGGGACACCACCTGGAGCAGCTGGTCCGACGCGGGCGCGGCCCACTCGCCGCCGATGAAGAAGGCGTCGCGGTCGAGAGTCATGGTTCCCTCCTCAGGGAGCGAGGTCGAAGAAGTCGGCGAAGCCGCTCGGGTCGTGCCGGCCGATGGCGCCGTGCTCGAACAGGCCCCATCCCTCCGCACCGTCGCACACCGCACGGCCCACGTGGTCGATGACGCCGAACATCACGCGGCCGGCGACGTCGGGGCTGGTCATGTCGTAGGTGACCCGCTCTGTGAAGCCCGGGCCCTTCCAGACCCCGTGGCCCCAGTCGGAGTCGCCGCCGTAGCCGCCGCCGACGTGCAGCGGCACAGCCAGCCTGGACTCCACCTCGAGCACGAGAGCTTTGCCCTCCGGCGTGGTGCAGTGGATCGTCGCGCCGGTCGGGATGCGCGTGCCCGACGTGTACGCGATCTCGACGCGCGGCCAGCCGAGCTGTTCCACGCGTCCGTCGGCCCAGATCCGCGTGCAGTCGTTCAGGGTGCGGAACCCGTCCGGTTCCTCCTGGACGATCAGCACGACGGCGAAGTCGTCGAACCGCATCGGCACGTAGAGCCACCACATGCCCTCGAACTCGGGGTCCGCTGGGGCGCCCGGTGGCGCCGGCTCGCCGGACGGGCGGATGCCCCACGAGCGGTCGCGTGTGCCGACCCAGGTGTCCGGACTGACCGCGATCTCCTCGCCGTCGATCGCGATGGACCCGCTCCAGGTGCCGACCTGGGCGAACCGCTGCGCGTCGAGCGTGACCCGGCTGCCGGCCCGCATGACGTGCGGCTGCTCCTGCAGGACGTCGAACGAGCCCTCCCAGGTCAGGTCGCAGGCGATGCCCTCGGTCTCCTCGAGCACGAGGCGGAGCTTCCGCAGCGGCTCGACGACCTCGACCCGGTACCCGCCGACGTGCTGCTGGAGCCGGTCGTCGTCGATGGCGTCGGAGAGGTGCACGGCGGTCTGCTCGTCACCGCGCCTGACCAGGAAGAACGCGTCCTTCACGCCGAGGTTGGGGTAGTAGCCGAGGCCGCTGATGACGAAGATGTCGCCGGTGCGGTCGTGCGCGTTGAGGTAGCAGCGGTCGTAGAAGTTCCGGTCGCTGAGCCCGGCCCAGGTGACCGGCAGCGGCAGCTGGTGGATCGGGTACTCGTCGAGCGGCCCGACGCTCATTCGGGGTCCCCGCGGCGTTGTTCGACGGAGGAGCGAAGCGGGGGAGGCGAAGAACGGCGTGGGGTGTGCATCTCAGGCGCCGACCTCGTCGAGGAGCTGCTCGAACAGCGGCCGGTGGTGCATCAGCGACTCGACGTCGTCGGGCTGCTCGATCTCGCCGAAGTGCACCTGCCGCGCGCCGGTGCGCATGAAGACGATGCCCCACTGCACGGCGTCGTAGACGTGGTACCACCGGAAGTCGCCGACCTCGACGCCCGTCAGCTCGGCGTACTTCTGCCGGACGTCGTCCTCGCGGAGGAAGTCGGGCATGCCCGGCAGCTCCATCACGCCGGTGATGGTCTCGAACACGCGGTGGGCGAACACCAGCCAGGCGAGGTCCATCTCGCGCGGTCCGACGGCCGCCATCTCCCAGTCGAGGACGGCGACCGGCTCGAAGTCCTGGTACAGGACGTTGCCGATGCGCGCGTCGCCCCAGCAGAGCACGGTGTCGGTGCCGGTCGGCACGTTGGCGCGCAGCCAGGCGAGTCCGCGGTCGACCAGCGGTGACGACCCGCTGTCGATGACCGCGAAGTCGTACCAGTCCTGGGTGCGGGCGAGGTTCCGTTGCAGGGACGTCTCGCCGTCGGTGTCGGCCTCGAGGAAGCCGAACGTCGTCGCCGCGTCGGGGATGCCGTGCAGGCCGGCGATCGCCTCGACGGTCGCGTCCTGCAGGCGGCGCTGCTGCTCCGGCGTCGCGTCGAAGAGCCAGTTGTCGCCGAAGTTGTAGGGGAGCACGTCCGGCGGCACGACGCCGTCGACGCGGTCCATCAGGAAGAACGGGGTGCCGAGCACCGAGCCGGTGGGCTCCATCCAGCGCACGGTCGGCACCGGGACGTCGCTGAGCTCGCCGGCCAGCCGCATGGCGTCGAACTGGTCCTGGAGCCGGTACGACGGGAAGACCGGCATGTCCTTGAGCGAGGGGGCCACGCGGGCGACGAGCTCGGCCGTTCGCGACTCACCGTCCTGGGTCCAGGCGGCGTCGAGCACGAGCGTCTCCGACGACATGCCGTTGGCGTCGATGCCGGAGTGCATGGTGACGGACGGGTCGGCCCCGTCCGGCAGCTGCGTGGCCAGCCAATCGGCCAGCGCGCTGGGGACGTCCGCCGCGTCGCGACTGGAACGCTGCATCGAGAAGTCGGCCGACGGCGCCTGCGTCATCCGAGCAGCATCATTTAGAACGTGTTCTAGTGTCAAGCACTCACTCGACCCACTCGGCTCGCCACTCCGGCGGGTCGAACGGCTCGGCGTAGTAGCGGGTCTCGCGGACGATCTTCCCGTCGGCGAACTCCACGATGTCCGCGACGTGGAAGGTGCCGGCGCCCGGGTACTCGGACGTGGCCTCCATGACGAACACGTCACCGCTGCCGACGATCCGGCGAACGGTCGCGGCGGGAGGGTTCGGGAAGGCCTCCTGCATCGCGCGCATGGCGTCGCGACCGACGATGCGCTCGCCCGACTGCGGCATCTCCATCACGTAGTCCGGCGACCGCGCCTCGTACTCCTGCTCCGGCGAGAGCAGCAGCGTCCCGTCGACCCCGAACATGGCTTCCAAGATCCGGCGGTTGGCCGCTTCGTCGCTCATGCGCCGGACTCTAGACCTGACCCGCGCCGTCTACGCTGGATCCGTGGACACTCAGGTCACGGCCATCGTGCTGGCCGCAGGGGCGGGCACGCGGATGAAGTCGGCACGCGCCAAGGTGCTGCACGAGCTGGGCGGGCGGAGCATGATCGCCCACGCGCTGCTCGCGGTGCGCGACGTCGGCGCCGCCACCACCGTCGCGGTCGTCGGCCACGATCGCGAGCAGGTGTCCGCGGCCATCGCCGAGCTCGACGACTCCGTCGTCCAGGCCGTGCAGGAGGAGCAGCGCGGCACCGGGCACGCCGTCCAGGTCGCGCTCGAGGCGCTGGACGACAAGCCCGCCGGTACCGTGCTCGTCACGTACGGCGACGTCCCGCTGCTCACCGCATCCACCCTGAGCGCGCTCCTCGACGACCACCGCTCCGCGGGCCGTGCGGTCACGATCCTGTCCGCCGAGCTCGAGGACCCCAGCGGCTACGGGCGCATCGTCCGCGACGCGACGTCCGCCGTCGTCGCCATCCGCGAGGACAAGGACGCCGGCGAGACCGAGCGCGAGATCCGCGAGGTCAACAGCGGCATCCTCGCCGTCGACGCCGACTTCCTCGTCGACGCCGTCGGCCGCCTGACCACCGACAACGCCCAGGGCGAGCTGTACCTCACCGACATCGTCGCCCACGCCGTCGCCGACGGACGTCCGGTCGGCGCGCACGTGCTCGAGGACGTCTGGCAGACCGAGGGCGTCAACGACCGCGCGCAGCTCGCCCGCCTCGGCCGCGAGCTGAACCGCCGCACCACGGAGCACTGGATGCGCGAGGGCGTCACGATCATCGATCCGGACACCACCTGGATCGACTCGGCCGTGACGCTGGCCCCCGACGTCACCCTGCAGCCCGGCACGCAGCTGCTCGGCGCCACGGCCGTCGCGTCGGGCGCGACCATCGGCCCCGACACCACGCTCCGCAACGTCGAGGTGGGGGAGGGCGCGACGGTCATCCGCACCCACGGTTCCGACGCGGTCGTCGGGGCCGGCGCCATGGTCGGACCGTTCTCCTACCTGCGGCCGGGCACCGAGCTCGGTGCCGACGGCAAGATCGGCACCTTCGTCGAGACCAAGAACGCGCAGATCGGGCCGGGCGCCAAGGTGCCGCACCTGTCGTACGTCGGCGACGCCGAGATCGGCGAGGGCAGCAACATCGGCGCCGGCACGATCGTCGCCAACTACGACGGCGTCAAGAAGCACCGCACGAAGGTCGGCAAGCAGGCCCGCACCGGGTCGAACAACGTCTTCGTCGCGCCGGTCGAGATCGGCGACGGCGCGTACACGGGTGGCGGCACCGTGGTCCGCGAGGACGTCCCGCCGGGGGCGCTCGCCACGAGCTCAGGTCCGCAGAGGACCATGGAGGGGTGGGTGGAGGCCAAGCGGCCGGACACCCCGGCGGCAGAGGCGGCGCGCGACGCAGCAAAGGACGGCAACGACGGTGAGTAGCCTGCTCAAGCAGACCCCGACGAAGAAGATCATGCTCTTCTCCGGCCGGGCCCACCCGACGCTCGCCGAGGAGGTCGCGAACCTCCTCGAGGTGGAGATCGTCCCCACCACGGCGTACGACTTCGCCAACGGCGAGATCTACATCCGCTTCGACGAGTCCGTGCGCGGCTGCGACGCCTTCGTCATCCAGAGCCACAACGAGCCGATCAACGACGCGATCATGGAGCAGCTGATCATGATCGACGCGCTCAAGCGGGCGTCGGCCAAGCGCATCACCGTGATCCTGCCGTTCTACGGCTACGCCCGGCAGGACAAGAAGCACCTGGGCCGCGAGCCCATCTCGGCCCGCCTGATGGCCGACCTGTTCCTCACCGCCGGCGCCGACCGCCTGATGACCGTCGACCTGCACACCGCGCAGATCCAGGGCTTCTTCGACGGCCCGGTCGACCACCTGCTGGCGATGCCGATCCTCACGCGGCACGTGAAGAAGAAGTACGGCAAGCGCGACCTCACCGTCGTCTCGCCCGACGCGGGCCGCATCAAGGTGGCCGAGTCGTGGGCCAACTCGCTGGCCAACGCGCCGCTGGCGTTCATCCACAAGACGCGCGACCCCCGCAAGCCCAACGAGTCCAAGGCCAACCGCGTCGTCGGTGAGGTCGAGGGCCGCACCTGCATCCTCGTCGACGACCTCATCGACACCGGCGGCACGATCGTCCAGGCCGCGGAGGCGCTGATGGCCGACGGTGCCGAGGACGTCGTCATCGTCGCCACGCACGCGGTCTTCTCCGGTCCGGCGATCGACCGGCTGAAGAACTCCACGGCCTGCGAGGTCATCGTCACCAACACGCTGCCGATCGGCGACGAGAAGCGGTTCGACAAGCTCACCGTCCTGTCGATCGCCCCGCTGCTCGCCCAGGCCACGGCCGCGGTGTTCGAGGACGGCTCCGTCACCAGCCTGTTCAAGAACTAGGTGACCGGACGGCGAGCGCTCCTCGCCGGCGCCCTGTTCGTCTGGGCGCTCGGATACGCGGTGTACCGCGGCTACTACGCCCTCGGCGGCGAGGCCGGGATGATCGGCGTCCCGAGATCGGACAGCGAGTTCCAGCGGGTGAACGCCATCGGCGCCGGCATCGTGCTGCTCGGCGCCCTGGTCCCGCTGGTCCTCGTGGCGGTGGAGCGACTGCGTTCGGTGGCGTCCGTCCTGGGCTGGGTCGCGGGCGTGGGCTGCACGATGCACGCCTTGGTCGACGCGACGCTCCGGGTCCTGAGCCTGGCCGGCGTGCACCCCACCGAGCTGCCGGCCAGCTTCTGGGCCTCGTTCGACCGCCGGACCGCCGACCTGCAGGACCTGTTCCTGAACGAGCCGTGGTTCCTCGTCGAGGGCCTGCTTTGGATCGCGCTCGGACTCGGCAGCACTCGGGAGTCCCGCCGTCGGCCGTGGCTCGTCACAGCCGCGGTGGCCTGCGCGGGGCTGACCGCGGTCGGCATCCTGTCCGGGCTCGACGTCATCGGCTCCGTCGTCGTCGACTAGGCCCACACCAGGGCGGTGCAGCGCCAGGCGCGGTCGCCACGGTGCGAGGTCTGGAGCTCGAGGCGCACGGCGACGGCGCGGGAGCGCCCGCGGTGGACCATGCGTCCGGCGATCTCGGCCGTCTCGTCGTTCACCATCGCCACGTGCACCGACACGATCCGCGGAGCGCTGCCCGTCCCTGAGCGTCGCGGGGCTCGGGCCCGTGCTGACAGGCGGGCGTGCAGCTGCTCGTAGACGTCGGGTGCCATCCACGGCGCCATCTGCCGGGCGGCGCGTTCGCCGGACAGCACCTCGACCAGGGCCTGCATGAAGTGCGAGGCGCGACGGCGCAGCGGATGGTCGCCGCTCGGGTCGCGCTCGACGGGAACCGGCAGCACCGGACGCATCCCGGGGAACGGCAGCGGGATCTGCCCTGGCGACGGGTCGATCACCTCGTCGAACGACGGCGTCACGGGCATGACGTTCAGGGCGGTCGCGGTTCTCATGAGTGGTCCTCCTGCGGTGGGACGAGGTGCTGGCCGGGGCGGATGAGGTCCGGGTCGGGCCCGATGACGTGGCGGTTGGTGGCGTACCAACGCCGCGTGGCGCCGGCGATCGTGGCGGCGTCGGCACGGGCGCCCAGGTGCTCCGCGGCGATGCCCCACAGCGTGTCGCCGGGGAGGACGACCACGACGCTCGAGGTGAGCGGGCGTGCGACGGGAGCCGCGGAGACGACCGGCCGGTCCGGGAGGCGCAGCCCGTCGAGGACGTGGTCGGCACCGTCGGCATGGGCCGGCGTGACGACGACCGTGGCGGTGACCCCCGCGAACAGCGCTCCGCGCAGCAGGCGCGGCGTGAGGACGACCGCGACGCCGCGCAGCGACGGCACGCTCGCGAGCGCGCTGACCAGCAGCGCCCACACGGCCGCACCGAGCAGCAGCAACGACAGCAGCGCGAGCATCGCGGCCGGGAAGTCCGGCCCGACGAGTGCGGCGGCGTCGGTCCCGACGTCCGGTGCGGTGACGATCAGTGCGCCCGCTGCGAGCGCAACGACGACGACAGGCCTCATCGGCAAGCTCCCCCGAGATCATTTGATGACGTTTGACAACGTTTGATGACACTCAAGACCGAATGGGGACGGATGTCAACGCGCCCTCCACAGCGTCGGTTAGCCTGCCGACGTGCGGTGGGACCGACTGTTCGCGGACCTCGAGGGGCAGGCCGACGACCTCGAGCTGGCCGAGCGCGACGTGCTCGTCGACGAGCTGCGCGACGGCACGTGGGCCGAGACCTCCTGGCGTGAGCTCGTCGGTGGTCGGACCGTGCTGGAGGTGATCGGCCTCGGCCGCGTCGAGGGCGATGTGCAGCTGGTCAACGACCACGTCGTGCACCTGGACTCCGGCACCGTCGAGCACGTGGTGGCCGCGTCGGCCGTGCTCAGCATCGTCTCGTCCGAGCACCGTGCTCTCGACGAGTCGGTGGTGACCTCACGCCTGGGGTGGGGTCACGTCTTCCGGGCGGCGCGCGCCGAGGACTCCACCCTGCGCATCACCCGGGCGGACGGGACGGCCGTCGACGGGCGCGTCGACGTGGTCGGCCACGACTTCGTCCGGGTCGCCAGCGACGGCGGTCGCACGCGGATGGTGCCGTTCGCCGCGGTGGCGGCGGTGACGCTCAGCGGTCGCTGAGCTGCTCCTCGGCGACGATCTGCTCGGTGCGCTCGTACTGGCGCTTGATGTAGTCCTCGAGCTCGACCGCCTCGACCCGCCACTGGCCGCGACCGCCGACCTGGATGCCACGGAGGTCTCCGGACCGCACGAGGGCGTACGCCTGCCTGTCGCTCACGTTCAGCACCTCGGCGACGTCGGTCAACGTCAGGAAGCGTGGGGAAGCGGGCATGGCCCCCAGTTTTCCATGTATCAGTGTCATGGCCCATTCGTGTCGGGCCTCGTTGTGGACAAGCGGACCCTGCCCTCGACGCGCCCGCTCATGACCAGTAGAAACGAGGGATGACGATCTGGCGGGGGCCTGCGAAGTCAGGACGGACGACACGACTCACCCGACCCACGTGGAGTGATCCACGCCTGATTCTCGGCGTGCTGCTGGTGCTCGGATCGACGGTGCTCGGCGCCACCGTCGTCGCGGCCAGCGGCTCCACCACCGGGTACTGGGCGGTGCGCGACGACGTGAAGCAGGGCGATCCCGTGGAGCGGGCCGACCTGGTGCGGGCCGACGCCCACGTCAGCGGAGCGGCCGCCGACCAGCTCATGGCGGTCGACGAGCCACTGCCTGAGCGCCTCGGCTCGCTGGTGTGGGCGCGTGACCTCCGCGGCGGCGCGCTCGTCGACCAGGCCGCCCTGGCGTCCGAGGCCACGGCCCACGTCGCCGAGCTGCCGCTGAGCGTCTCCGCCGGTGCCGCGCCGGCCGACCTGCAGCGCGGCGACCGCGTCGACGTCTGGGTCGGCCCGGGTCCGGGCGACGACACAGGCATCGAGTCCGCCCGGGTCCTGCGGAACGTGCGAGTCGTCTCCACGGGCGGCCGCACCTCGTCGCTCGAGGGCTCGGCGGCGCGCACCGTGCTCGTCGACGTGTCCGGGGTGGAGCTCGACGGCGACGTCGTCAGCACCATCGCGTCCGCGCACGTCACGATGGTGCGCGTCTCGTGACCGACACGCTGGTCCTCGTCGCCGCCGGCGGCGCCGCCTGGGAGTCCGCCGGGATCCGGGAGATCGAGGCCGCGCCCGACCTGCGCCTCGTCCGGCGCTGCGTCGACGTCGCCGAGCTGCTGGCCGTCACCCCGTCGTCGGGAGCCCACGCCGCGGTCGTGGCCGCCGGCCTGCCCGGCCTGGACGCCGACGCCGTGTTCCGGCTCGAGCGCTCCGGCGTCCGGGTCGTCGGCGTCGGGGACGGCGACCGCTGCCAGGCGCTGGGTATCGCCGTGCGGGCGGACCCCACCGACATCCCGGGCGCCATCGCCCGTATGGGCACGCCGGTCGAGCGCGCCGAGCCGGAGCCGGAGCAGCGCGGCCGCACCGTCGCGGTCTGGGGACCGACCGGGGCGCCCGGCCGCAGCACGGTCGCGGTCTCGCTCGCCGCGGCCCAGGCCCACGCGGGCCAGGACTGTGTCCTCGTCGACGCGGACACCACCGGCGGTTCGATCGCCCAGATGCTGTCCGTGCTCGACGAGGTCAGCGGTCTCGTGGCCGCCTGCCGGGCGGCGAACCAGGGCCGCGTCGCCGAGACGGCCGAACAGCTGCTGGACGTCGAGCCTTGCCTCCGGCTGCTCAGCGGCATCCCGCGCGCCGACATGGCCACGCAGATCAGGGCCGGCGCCCTCGACCTGGTGCTGCGGCACCTGCGGACCGCCGCGGACCTGGTCGTCGTCGACCTCGGTGCCACGCTCGACCCGGTCGCCGAGCTCGTCCTGGGACAGGCCGACGTCCTCGTCGTGGTCGGACGCGCCGACCCGGTCGGCCTCACCCGCCTCGTCCGCGCGCTGCACGCCCTGCGAGATACCACCACGCTCGAACCCATCGTGGTCGTCAACCAGATGCGCCCGACGCTCGGCTGGAAGGAGCGCGACGTCGCCGACACGATCGCCCGGCTCACCGGCCGGGAACCGGCGCAGTTCGTCCCGAGCGACGTGGCGACGCTCGACCTCGCCGTGATGCGCGGGGAGGCGCCACGCGACGTCGACCCCGGCTCGCCGTTCGTCCAGGCCATCGACCGTCTGGTCGCGGACATTCCCCTGGTACGTTCTGCGGTGTCGCACTAGAGGAGGCCCGGTGGAGCGGTTGAGTCCCCTGGACGCGATGTTCCTGAGCCAGGACAGCGCGTCCGCACCGCGTCAGATCGCGTCGTTGGCGATCCTCGAGCCCGACGACCGCCCGCTCGACCACGACCGGCTCATCCAGGTCATCAGCGAGCGGCTGGACATCGTCCCGCGCTACCGCCAGGTGCCGCGCAAGGTGCCCGGCGGGCTGAGCACGCCGGTCTGGGTCGACGACGACGCCTTCGACATCTCCCACCACGTCCGTCGCTCCGCCTTGCCCAAGCCCGGCACCCGCGATGCCCTGCACGAGCTCGTCGGCCGGCTGATCGCACGCCGGCTCGACCTCGACCGGCCGTTGTGGGAGCTGTACCTGATCGAGGGCCTGGAGAACGGCGCCGTCGCGCTGCTGTTCAAGGCGCACCAGGCGCTGGTGGACGGCTCGGAGACCATCGACCTGGCCCAGGTGCTGCTGGAGGAGACCGCGCACGAGCGCGACATCCCGCACGCCGACTGGAGCCCTCGCACCGGGCTGCACGGCGTCAACCTCGTGGCCGCCACGCTCGACCGCAACCTCCGGCATCCCGGCGAGGCGCTCCGCATCACCGAGCACAACCTCGGTCGCGTCGCCCGGGCGCTGCCGTTCCTCCGCGGCCCGTCCGCCCCGCCGCGCGGCATCCTGTCCGCCGAGCTGTCCCGGCACCGCCGGTTCGCGTCCATCGCCACCGATCTCGAGGAGTTCCGGCGCGTCCGCGAGGAGCACGGCGGCACCGTCAACGACGTCATCCTCGCCACGATCGCCGGCGGCATCCGCGGCTGGATGCTCACCCGCGCCGAGCAGGTGAGCGCCAAGACCAGCTTCCGCGCCATGGTGCCGATGTCAGTGGTCTCCGACGACGGCCTGCCCACGTCGCTCGGCTCCAAGGTGCGCGGCCACCTTCTGTCGCTGCCGGTGGGGGAGTCCAACCCGGTCGTCCGGCTGCACCAGGTGTCCTACGCGCTCAAGGACCACCGCGAGACCGGCTCGGCGGTCGCGGCCAACAAGCTCGCCAACCTGCCGGGCTTCGCCACCTCGACGTTCCACGCCGTCGGAGCTCGCGTGGCCGCCGCGGAGTCGGGCCGCGGGCACCAGATCGTCATCACCAACGTGCCCGGCCCGCAGGACCCGGTCTACATGGCCGGGGAGGCGGTGGCCGAGGTCTACCCGTGCATCCCGCTCAGCGGGAACCGAGCCATCTCCATCGGCGTCACCTCGTACCGCGGCAAGGTGTTCTTCGGTCTCGTCGCCGACCGGGACGCCGTGCCGGACGTCGCCGTCCTGGCGCAGTGCATCCGCGACGCCCTCGCCGAGCTCGTCGAGTCCGTCAGTGCCAAGGGCTCCCGCGCCCCGCGTGGCCGCCAGCGGCCGCAGAGGTGACGCGGGGATGACCCGGCTCTACCTCTCGGCGGACGCCACAGCGCTCGAGGCACTGCGCGACGGTGCCGCCGTCTCGCTCGTCGCCTACCAGGCTGCCGGCGAGGACGAGCAGGACGAGGCCGACGCCCTCGCGGCGGCCGCGGAGAGCGGCCCGGTCGCCCTCGCGGTCGAGGTCGACGACGTGGCCGAGGGCGACGAGCAGGAGGTCACGCTCGAGCAGGTCGACGCCATCCACCTCGACGTCGACGGCAGCGGCGACCTCGCCTGGTACGCCACGCAGGAGCTCGACGAGGTCCTGCGGATCCTCAGCTGACCTTCTGGCGGCCGAGCTCGACCTCGCTGCGGAGCGCGCCGACGACGGCCTTCACGATGACCGGCTCGATCTTCTTGCCGAAGAACGGGACGTTCACCTTGGCGTCGCCGGAGATCGTCAGCGTCGCCTCGGGCCCGGTGATGGTGAGCGTTCCGACCACCTCAGCAGGCTGACCGATCATGGTGACCTTGAGGTCGGCCTTCCGGTTTCCGGAGGCGTCCGGCGCGCTCCAGCGCTCGGTCTGCTTCACCTTGACCGCGTCGCCGGTGAACTTCTTGATCGAGTCCGGCAGGTCGGCCGGCTGGGAGCGGACGATCGTGACGAGGTGGCCGTCGCCGTCGGGCTCGATGGTGACCTCGATGTCCTTGCTGCCCACGGCCTCGGCGGCCTCGCGGCGGAACTCCGGGTCGGTGGTGACCGCGTAGACGGCCTCGACGTCGGCGCCGGGGTAGGTGAACGTCTCCTTCAGCTTCATGGCGCCATCCTTGCAGGGGTGGCTAGAACCTGCCCGCGCCGCCACGGCGCCCGCGGGTGCGGGTGCCGCCGTAGCTGCCGGGAGCGCGCAGCTTGTCGTTGTCGCCCGGCTCGTCGCTGCCCGGGAACCGCTCGCCGGAGCCGCCGCCGTGCGACGAGCCGCCGAGCACGCGGGCGATGACGTTGCCGATGCCGCCGCGGCGGCGACGGTCGACGAGGATGCCGCCGAGCACCATGGCCTCGAAGCCGGAGGAGCCGCGGTCCTCCTTCTGCTCGCGGCGACCGCGCCACGCGGCGACGTCGGCCTCGGCGTGCTTGCGGGCCTCTTCGACCAGCGCCGCGGCCTCCTGAGCCGACCCGAGCTCGTCCAGCCGGGCCGCCTCCCAGATGCAGGTCCGGGCGGCGGCGCCGATCGCGCCGCGACGCGTCTCGACGAACCGCGCGGTGGCGGCGAGGTCGGACACCGGGGCCGGGTCGAGCAGCATCTCGATCTGGGCGATGGAGTCCTCGGCGGCGCGCAGCCGGGAGACTGCCGCGCGGACGTCCTCGTCGTCGAACGCGGACCGGGACCGCTCGATCTGCGACCGCGCCGTCGTGAGCAGGCGGTCGGCCTGGTCGTCGTCGCCGTTCGTGGGCAGCGCGTCGGCCCGCTCGGCGAGGGCGTCGAGCAGGGACGGGACACGGTCCTCGAGGTCGCGCAGCCGGTCGAACGCCTCCACGTGGGCGTCGAGGGCGAGGTCGACCTCCTCGCAGATCGCGATGATGCGGGCAGCGGTGCGCCGGCGCTCGGCCTCGGCGGTGGGCGCGAGCGTCCCGAGGCGGCGGTGCAGCATGAACGCCTCGCGCATCGTGCCCTGGGCACGGTCGAGCGTGGCCTGGAACCGGGTGACGGCCTGCGGGCCGTACTGGGCCTCGGCGTCGGCGAGCTCGGCGCGTGACGTGTGGAGGGCATCGTCGACGGCGACGAGGGAGCGGGCGGCCACCGTGTGCAGCTCGTCGAGACTCAGGATCTTCGCCGGGTCGACCGGCTTGCCGTGCTCGTCGAGCACGTGGTGGGTGTGCTCGAACCGCCGGCGCAGCCGCATGGTGACGAAGGCGCCGGCCGCGAGCAGGACCACGATGCCGAGGACGATCCAGCCCCACGGCAGGCCGTGGTCGTCGGCCAGGTCGGTGTATGCGGCAGCGGCGTTCACCGCAGCCTTCGTGGGGTCACCCTCGTCCAGCGCGGGCTCGACCGTGTCGCGGTCGATGGCGTCGAGGTCGTCGTCGGAGAACGCCTTGCTGTGGCTGGCCGCGGTGCCGTCGTCGGTGGCGATCGCCAGCAGGAGGTCGGCGCTGCCGAGCCCGGACACCCGCGCCGTCTCGGCCGCCCACTTCTTCGGGCTCAGGTCACCGAAGGTGGGGACGTAGACGACGTAGAGCCGCTGGCCGGTGTCGGAGTAGAAGTCCGACGCGGCCTGGCGCACCTCGGCGGCCTCGCTCTTGTCGAGGGCACCGGCCTGGTCGGTGAGCGACGTGGAGACGTCGACGGGGTCGTCGGCCTGGACCGGTGCCAGGGACAGGCCCGGAACCAGGAGGAGGATCGCGATCAGGGACGTGATCTTCACGCCTTGATCCTGACCGATGCGGCAAACCCAGACAAACCGCCGCGCTGGATCAGCGCGTACGGTGCGTCCGGTAGTCGACGACCTGCTGGAACGTCGGCCGGTTCTGCCAGTCGATCGGCCGCACACCCACGACGCCGCCCACGGTGGGCCGGATGTAGTCGATCGACTTGTCGTAGGTCAGAGCCGACGGGCTGGTGACGCCCTGCGCCTGCTCCGCCCGGTCGACCGCGGCCGCGAGCGAGGCCCGCAGGTCCGCGCGGCAGGCCGCGAGGGAGCCGTCGCCACAGAGGCCGAACGAGTACGGCGACGCGACCGGCTTCCCGAGCAGCGTGCGCAGGTCCTTGTCGATGTAGCTGTACCAGGGCGAGCCGAGCCACGACGAGCCCTGGCCTGCTCGCGGGTGGTCGTCGAGGGACTGCGGCAGCGCCTTCGCGAGGTCGGCACCGAGGCCGCCGGCCGCGAAGTCGTACGCCAGCGCGTTGTCGCCGTCCTGCCACCAGGTGTCGAAGATCCGGATGGCCGCCTGGTGGGCGTAGGAGCCGGTGCGGTCGTAGTCGACGCGGTGGGCGCCGTCGTCGTACCAGTCCTGCAGCAGCCCACGGGCCTCCGCGGTGGCCGGGTCGTCTCCGATGACGTCGAGCAGCTCCGGCAGGAGCTCCTTGGCCCGGAGGTCCTCGGTGGCCGCGTCCTCGACGATGCCGGCGAGCCCGGCCCGCGAGACGTCGCCGCTCGCGATGGCCGTCTCCACGCGCCGGCTCAGGGCCAGCGAGCGGTGCACCGGTCCGTCCGACCAGTTGTCGTCAGCGGCTGCGAACCCGTGGGCGGGCTTGTTGTTCCAGCTGGCGAGGTACCCGCTCGGCGGGTTGATCTGCTTCACGTGCCCGCTGAACGGCAGCCAGCCGGACGGGTCGTACTTCGCGTCGCCCCAGCGGGGGAGGTCGGTGTCGGTCTCGTCGGACCGCACCGGCAGGCGGCCGGAGGAGTAGTACGCGATGTCCTGGTCGTCGGCGTAGAACCAGTTGAACGTGTAGTCGATGCCGTCGGCGGCCTTCTGGAACGACGCCGCGTCCTTCGTGAAGCCGGGGTCGTTGAACCGCGAGAAGCCGAGGATCGACGCGGCCTCGCGCCCGTAGGTGCTGCGCTCCAGCACGATCGCCACGGGCACGCCGCCCACGGTGGTGCGGGTCTGGACGATGCCGTGGTGGGTGCGCCAGACCTGGAACTTCAGGGTCTTCGGGGCGGTGGGGGCGGTGATGTTGGGGATCACCGTCTCCTTGTGCAGGTTGTACGTCATCGGGACGCACTCGCCGTCCTTCAGGTACGACGTCGACTTCACCGTGGCCTTGCTGCCGTCGGCGTTGCAGAGCCGCTCGGCGACGGTGTCGACGTTGTCGCTGCCCGCGCTGGTGGCCGACCACGCGTAGTCGAGGCCGTGACCGAGCTCGACCACGAGGTTCGTGCCGGCGAACGAGACGCCGCGCGCCATGACACCGGGGCCCATCAGCACCTGCTCGTTCAGCAGCTGCGGGTTGTAGTAGCCGGTCTGCGGGCCGAACACCGCGAGCGGGTGGCCGGTGGACGTCTTTGACGCGCCGACCAGCAGCGCGTTGCTCATGCCGTTCGTCCGGAAGAGCGACGTCAGGTCGATGGCGCTGCCCGGCGGCTTGGTCTCCTTGGGCGGGGCCGGGATGCCGGTGAGCCCGAGACGCAGGGCGTCGAGCAGCGTCTCCAGCGACGTGGTGCTGCCCGCGTCGTCGCCGGTGCCGCTCGCCGTGGGGCCGTCGAGGTCAGGGATCGCGACGCCGGGCTTAGTCGGGTCGAAGGCGTCGGTGTCGTACGGGAACGACGTGGACGCGGTGGTGGGTGCCTCGGCGTCGTCCTTCTGCGTGAGGCTGGTGAAGATCTCGCGAGCCTTGGTGGCGCCGAACTTCTTGACGAGCTTGTCGTAGTAGATGCCGTTCGCGAACTCGTGGCCGCCGCCCTTGCCGAAGATGCCGCCGACGAGCGACGCGACGTAGGTGAGGTCGGCGCGCGTCCACGGGGTCGGCTTCTTCTGCAGCGCCAGGTACTCGGCCGGGCAGTCCGCGCCGACCGGGAGCAGCAGCGGGCACATCCGCTTCTGGGCGGCGTTGATGCCGGCGATGTAGGCGTCGGCACCGCGCAGGAGGCGCTGGCCCTCGGCGCCGTTCTCGTCGGCGATGACCTGCAGCTGGTCCTCCGCCTCCTTCGGCGTGTAGTACGACGTGCGGAGCTGCTCGCGGTCCATCGCGATGTTGCCCTCGGTGCCGCCGACGAACTCGGCGCCGCGGCCCGCGCCGAGGTGGCGCAGGGCGTCCATGAGGAACATCCGGTCCTGCGTGCCGGCGAACCCGGCACCGAACATCGTGTCCTCGTAGGTCTTGCCGGTGATGTACGGGACGCCGAACTGGTCGCGCTGGATCGTGACGCCGGCCTTGGGCCGCGTCGTGCTGACGACCTTCTCCGGCACGAAGCCGGCCTTCTTGTAGTCCTTGTCGATGACCGCGTCGGTGATGTCGGCCGGCCGGTGCTTGGCGAGGTCGTCGTACATCTCGAGCTGGTCGGCGAAGTTCTTGGGCGCGTTCTTGCCGTCCACGGCGACGCGGCCGAGCGGGTCGCCGAGCAGCACGCGCACGAGCTCGAGCGCGTTGATGGAGCCGGCCTGGCCGGCGGGCACGACGTTGCGGACGCTGCCGTAGGAGTCGGCGGTGGCCGGGTCCGGCACCGTGTCCGCCCCTTGAGCAGGGAGTGCGGAGACTCCCAGTGCCACGACCCCGATCAGACTGACTGCTGCGGCACGACGCACGGACGACTCCTTGCTCCGATGTTGCATCGTCCAACGATGCGACCGCGCCGAACGTTACTCCTGGAAGTACTGGACGAGACAGAACTCGTGGTCCTCGGGATCGGTCATCGTCACCACCACGCCCTCGTCGTAGTCGTACCGGGCGCCGGTCCAGCGGCCGCCGAGTCGCTCCACGGTGGCGATGCCGTCGTCGATGTCGTCGACCCGGACGTCGAGGTGCAGCCGCGTCTTGCCGACCTTCGGCTCCGGGACCTGCTGGAACGTGAGCCGGGGGAGCAGATCGTCACGCGACCCGACCGTGGCCCAGCCGGGACCGTCCATCTGGTCGGTGATCGGCCGGTCCAGGAGCCGGCTCCAGAACTCGGCCAGTGCGTCGGGGTCGCGGCAGTCGATCGTCACACCGACCAAGGACGTCGTCATGGGGTCAGTCTGCATCGCCGCGTCCACAGAAGGGCGGCCTCACTCTTCCCCAGAGCCCGCGAATACGGCAGGATCACGCACAGCCACATCGGGGAAGGCCATCGGGGGATGGAATCAGCTGCTCTGAGCGCTGACGCGCTCGACCTGTCCGAGCGCGTCCGCGCGCTGGTGCGGGAACGCCGCATCGACCCACGCCACGAGGCCGACGCCGTGCGCAGCATCGCGCTCGACGTCGTCGCCGAGCACGAGCGCCGCAGCCTCACCGGCGCGGTCCGCTCCATCGAGGAGCCCGACCTCGTGGTCGGCCAGATCGTCGCCGACCTCTCCGGCTTCGGGCCGCTGCAGACCTACCTCGACGACCCCACGGTCGAGGAGATCTGGATCAACCAGCCCGAGCGCGTGTTCGTCGCGCGCGACGGCAAGCACGAGCTCACGTCCACGATGCTCACCACGGGGCAGGTGCGCGAGCTCGTCGAGCGGATGCTCTCCAGCTCCGGGCGGCGGCTCGACATCAGCCAGCCGTTCGTCGACGCGATGCTGCCCGGCGGCCACCGCCTGCACGTCGTGCTCGAGGGCATCAGCCGCGACTTCGCCGCCGTGAACATCCGCAAGTTCATCGCCAAGGCGAACGGCATCGAGGACCTCGTCGACCTGGGCACGCTCGACGACCACTCCGCCACGTTCCTCGCCGCGAGCGTGCTGGCCGGGCTGAACGTCGTCGTCTCCGGCGGCACGCAGGCCGGCAAGACCACGTTGCTGAACTGCCTCGCCGGCGCGATCCCGGGCGGGCAGCGCATCGTCTCGGTGGAGGAGGTCTTCGAGCTGACCTTCCACCACCCCGACTGGGTGGCCCTGCAGACCCGGCAGCCCGGGCTGGAGGGCACCGGGCAGATCGACCTGCGCGCGCTGGTCAAGGAAGCCCTCCGCATGCGGCCGAGCCGCCTCGTCATCGGCGAGGTGCGGTCGGCCGAGGCACTCGACCTGCTGCTCGCCCTCAACGCCGGGCTGCCGGGCATGGCCAGCATCCACGCCAGCTCGGCCCGCCAGGCGCTGGTGAAGCTGTGCACGCTGCCGCTGCTGGCCGGGCAGAACATTGGCGCCGACTTCGTCGTGCCCACGGTCGCGTCGTCCGTCGACCTCGTGGTGCACACCGCACTCGAGCCCGGCGGAAAGCGCCGGGTCCGCGAGATCATGGCCGTCACCGGGCGCGTCGAGAACGGGATCATCGAGACCGAGCCGGTCTTCCTCCGGCGCGACGGCAGCCTGCAGCGCGGCCACGGCACCCCCGCCCGCCGCGAGCCCTTCGAGACGGTCGGCATCGACCTGGAGGAGGTCCTGTGGGCGCCCTGATCGGTCTGGTCATGGGCGTGGGTCTCGTGCTGGTGGTGTGGGCGTTCGGCGACCCCGAGTGGGAGCCGGCCCCGCGACGCCGGGTCGGCGGTCCGGCCGCGCTGCTGGCGCGGGCCGGGCTCACGGAGGTCGCACCGCGCAGCCTGCTCGGCCTGTGCCTCGGCGCGTTCGTGGTCGGCTCGTTCGTGATGCTCGGCATCTCCGGGGTGGCCGCGATCGGTCTGGTGTTCGGAGCCTTGGCGGCCCTGCTGCCGATCGCCATCCTCCGCGGCCGGGCGGCGCGTCGGCTGCGCGAGTACGCCGAGCTTTGGCCGGACGCCGTCGACAACCTCGCCTCCGCCGTCCGGGCCGGCCTCTCGCTGCCAGAGGCGCTGGCGCAGCTCGGTGAGCGTGGGCCGGTCGGCCTGCGGGAGCCGTTCATCCGCTTCGGTCGCGACTACCAGGCCACGGGGCGGTTCGAGGAGTCGCTCGACCTGCTCAAGGTCCGCCTCGCCGATCCGGTCGGTGACCGGGTCGTCGAGGCACTGCGCATCGCTCGCGACGTCGGCGGTGGCGACCTCGGCCGCATGCTCCGGTCGCTCTCCGGCTTCCTGCGTGACGACCTCCGCACCCGCAACGAGCTCGAGTCGCGCCAGTCCTGGACGGTCAACGGGGCGCGCCTCGCTGTCGGCGCACCGTGGCTCGTGCTGCTCGCGATGAGCTTCCAGCGCGACGTCGTGGAGCGGTACGCCACGCCGACCGGAGCCGTGGTCCTGTCCGTCGGCGCGGTCACCTGCGTCGTCGCCTACCGCCTGATGCTCTGGATCGGTCGCCTCCCCACCGAGCGAAGAGTGCTCGCATGATCGGAGCCGTCCTCGGTCTCGCCCTCGGCAGCGGACTCGTCCTGATCGCGTCGGGGTGGCACCGCGCGCGTCACCCGGCGCTCGACCTCCGCGTGGTGCCGTACCTGCGCGACATCCATCCGTCGGCCGACCCCGTCCGCCGGCGCGGCGCGCTCGGTGCCCTCGTCGGACCGATGTTCTCCACGGCCGCGCGGTCGGTCGGCAACCTCGTCGGTGGCAGCGCGAGCGTGCAGCGTCGCCTCGTCCGTCTCGGCGGCACCACGACGCTCGAGGAGTTCCGGGTCCGTCAGCTCGTCTGGGGCTGCGCCGGGTTCACGGCCGCTGCCGTCCTGTCGACGGTCGTCTGGTCGTTCCGTGGCGGCAACGTCCCGGCCCTGCTCGTCGTGTGCGTGGTGGGCTTCCTCCTCGGCGTGCTCGGGTGCGACAACCGTTTGTCCGCCGCCGTCCGGGCCCGGGAGGACCGGATGCGCGAGGAGTTCCCGGTCGTCGCCGACCTGCTCGCGCTCGCCGTCGCGGCAGGGGAGGGCCCGGTCGCCGGCATCGAGCGCATCCTGCGGGTGATCCACGGGAGCCTCAGTGAGGAGCTCGCCCGGCTGCTCGCCGACATCCGCACCGGCACGCAGGTGTCCACGGCGTTCGACGCGCTCGCCGCGCGCACCGGGGTGCCGAGCATCGCCCGGTTCGCCGAGGGCGTCGCCGTCGCGGTCGACCGCGGCACCCCGCTCGTCGACGTCCTGCACGCACAGGCGGCCGACGTCCGGGAGGCCGGCCGCCGCGACCTGATCGAGACCGGTGGCCGGAAGGAGATCGCGATGATGGTGCCCGTCGTCTTCCTGATCCTCCCGGTCACCGTCGTCTTCGCGTTCTTTCCGGGCTACATCGGACTGCACCTGGCGTCATGAGAGAGGGAGACAAGGATGAGGACGTATCTGCACAAGCGGCGTGACGAGCGGGGCGACGTGCCCGGCTGGGTGATGATCACCGTGATGTCGGCCGGACTGGTCGCCATCCTCACGGCCGCCGCAGCACCGCAGCTGCGCACGATGCTCACGAACGCGCTGTCCGCCGTCGGCGGCTGAGCGACCCATGAAGGAGCGAGGCTCGGCGGTCGTCGACTTCGTCCTCGTCATGCTCGTGCTCGTCCCGCTGGTGCTCGGCATGGTGCAGCTCGGACTGGTGCTGCACGTCCGCAACACGCTGACCGCTGCCGCGACCGAGGGCGCTCGTGCCGCTGCGCCGATCGACGCCGACCCCGCTGCGGGAACGGAACGGACCCGGCAGGAGATCCGCGAGTCGCTCGCCGATCGGTACGCCGCGGACGTGCGCGGCGTGTTCACGACGGTCGACGGCGTGCCGGCCAGCGAGGTCGTCGTGCACGCCAAGGTGCCCGCGCTCGGACTGTTCGGCCCGTCGGTCGGGCTCACGGTCACCGGGCACGCCGTGCGAGAGGTCGCCCCGTGAGAGAGCGAGGAACGGCGACCGTGGAGTTCGTCTGGATGGCGCTGCTCCTTCTGGTCCCGTTCGTCTACGTCCTGCTGGCCGTGTTCGACACCCAGCGGGCGTCGTACGCCGTCGCCGCGGCCAGCCGTTCGGCCGCTCGTGCATACGTGCAGGCACCCGACCCGGCTGTCGCGGCAGCGCACGCCCGGGTGGCCGCGCGCGTCGCGCTCGCCGACCAGGACGTCGAGGCCGACGTCGACATCACGTGCCTGCCCAGTCCGTCGTCGTGCCTCGAGCCGGGATCGTCGGTGCGGGTGGTGGTGCACACGGTGCAGCCACTGCCGCTCACGCCGTCGGCCCTCGGCGACCAGATCGGCGGCATCGCCGTCGACAGCACCCACACCGAGCCCTTCGGCTCGTACCGGGCGGCGCGTTGATGAGGGAGCGGGGCACCGTGACGGTGATGACCGTCGGCTTCCTGGTGCTGGTCGGGCTGCTCACCGTCGTGGTCGTCGACGCGTCGGACGCGTTCCTCGAGCGACAGAAGCTGCACAACCTCGCCGACGGCGCGGCGCTCGCGGCTGCCGATGCGCTCGACGAGGACGGCTACTACGCCGATCACCGGATCCGGTTGGACCCGTCCGACGCCCGCCGCCTCGTGGGCGACTACCTCTCCGGTGAGGCCGTCCGTCTCGTCGCGGTCCGAGCGGACGCGGACTCCGTCAGCGTCCGTCTCGAGCGCGATCTCGATCTCGCCATCACGCCGCCGGGCTGGGAGGAGAGTGCCACGATCGTCTCCGAGGCGACGGCGCGACTCAGACCTGCGAGCCCGTGAGGGTCGACTCGAACGATCGTGACCAGGCGTCGGCGCCCAGCCGGCTGAACGTCGCGCGGGCCTTCTCGGCGTAGGGAGCGGCGTCGTCGGCGCGGCCCTGGCGGGTCAGCCAGGTCGCCAGGTCGGCCTGGGCTTGGGCGGCCCAGGGCTCCGAGCCCCACGCCTCGGCGCGGTTGAGTGCCTCGCGCAAGGTGGCCTCGACGGTCTCGCCCTTGCCGTCGTGGGCGTCCAGCCAGGCCTGCATCCGCAGTTGTTGCGACAGCACGCCGTGCGGCGGCCGCTCGCGGCGGGTCGGGTCGATCATGTCGAGGACCGCCCTGAGGCGGTCGTGGTCGCCGAGCTCCTTGAGCAGCTCGGTGGCCACCGCGAACACCAGGCAGAAGTCGTCGAACACCCCGCTGAACGCGTACATCTGCTCCGCACCGGAGACCGCGAGATCCGCACCGGCTGCAGGGTCGGACTCGGCCTGGGCGAGACCCGTGACGAGGGTGTGGACCGCCCGGACGGCCGGGTCCTGCTCGATGGTCTCCGGCGGTGTCGTGTCGGCGTCCCACCTCAGTCCACGGGCACGGAGGATCAGCGCTCGCACCAGCTCCTGGAACGGCGCCTCCAGGGGCTGGACGAGGTCGTCGTCGATCATGTCCAGCGCGGCGTCCCAGTCGCCCCGGAACACGTCCGCCTGCAGGGCGTTGATGGTGGCGCTGCTGACCCACGTGCGGTCGCCCACCGCTGCGGACACCCGCGTGGCTTCGCGCCCATAGGCCTGGGCGCGCGCGACGTCGGACGGGTTGAGGTCGGCGTTGAGATTCAGCAGAGCGCGGCCCAGTGCCCGGTTCTCGTGGATCTCGCGCGCGACGTCGACGGCAGCGCCCAGCAGCTGGTGGCTCACCCCGTGGAGCCCGATGCGCACGAAGTGCACGGACAACGCGTTGTAGCTGTCGACCATGGCCGGTCCGTCGTCGAGGTACTCCGCGAGCCGGGCGTACTCGATGGCGTAGTGGAGCAGCTCGCTGCCGCCGTTGCGGACGAACCCGTTGGTCAGGGCCCGCAACAGCTCCATCTCCGCCTCGGGTGCGTCGTCGAGAGCACGGACGACGTCGTAGCGCGCGGTCGCCAGGGTGCTCGCCTCGTCGAAGTCGCCCTTGGCCACGAGTGCGGTCGCCCAGACCGCGGCCGCGGACCCGGCCGAGGCGACGTCGCCGAGCCGGTCGAACGTCTCGGTCGCGTGCGCCGCGTGGTGGAGTGCGCGTTCCTCGTCGCCCGAGCGGTCGAGCTGGCGGGCGAGCTCCTTCTCGATCACCGCACCCAGGACCTCGTCCGTGCAGCGGGACAGAGCGGCGTCGAGGTGCGAGGCCGCTTCCGACGGCGCGCCCAGCGCACTGGCCCTGGCCGCCGCCTCCTGGAGGGTCTCGATGGCTCGGCCCGTCAAGGCCGGGACGTCCGGGGCGTCAGGAACTGCGTCGATGGCCTCGAGCAAGTGGCTGGCGACGACGGCGGCATGCTCGACGGCGGCGTTCTCCTCCGCCTGCAGCACGTCGACGAGGGCCAGGTGACCGGCTTTGCGGTCGTGCCGCGACAGGGTGCCGTACGCGACCTGCCGCACCGCGCCCTGCACGAACTGGTACCGGCCGAGGTCGGTGCTGAACCGGCTCGACTCCTGCCGCAGGATCTCCAGCCGGATCAACGCGTCGAGCACGGCGTCGACGTCGCCGACGTCGGGGGAGAGACCCGCGATCTCGTCGCGGGTGAACGCGCCGCCGAAGACGCTGGCACGGTCGACCACGCGGCGCTGCTCGGGCTCCAGGGTGTCGAGGCGCGCGGCGATGAGCGCCTGCAGCGAGGCGGGGGCGCCGAGGGACTCCAGGTCGAGGCTGTCGGGATCGGCGAGCACGTACTGGCCGGCGCGCGGCACGACGACATCGCGGTCGATCAACGACCGGACCGTCTCGACCGCGAACAGCGGAACGCCCTCGCTGCGGGCCACGAGTGACGAGCGGGCGTCGTCGGGCAGGCCGGCGACGAGACCGTCGAGCAGCCGCTCCATGTCGGCGTCGGGCAGCGCCTCGAGGTGCAGAACCGTGGCGCGGCGGTTGGTCGCGAGCGCAGGGCTCTGCTCGAGCAGGCCCGGGCGGGTCAGCATCAGGACGAGGCACGGGAACGTCCCGACGGCCAGCAGGTACTCCAAGAACTGCAGCAGGCTGTCGTCGGCGTGCTGAGCGTCGTCGATGACCAGCACGACGGTGTGCTCGTCCTCGCCGACGCGCTGCAGGAACGTCGTCCACGCCGAGAACAGGTCCTCGCGTGCGAAGCTGCCGACAGCGCTGATGCCGAGCAGCGCCTCGAGCCGTGGCCGGATCCACTGCCGCTCCTCGGCGTCCGGCACGTAGCGGTCGAGACCGAGGTCGAGCAGTGTGCCCGGGTCGTCGTCGGGGTCGTCGTCCGGGCGCAGCGACTGCAACCGGGCGCGGATCGCCTCGGCCAGCGCGTAGTAGGCGACGCCCTCGCCGTAGGCCAGGCAGCGGCCGTTGTGCCAGCGGGCGACGTAGGTGAGCCCGTCGACGTACTTCTCGAACTCCCACGCCAGGCGGGTCTTGCCCGAGCCCGCCTCGCCGTCGACGACGAGCAGCGCGGGACGGCGGCTGTCCTCGGCCCCGTGGAAGACCTCCTTGACCAGCCGCAGCTCGCGCTCGCGTCCGATCAGGGGCGCCTCGAGTCCGTCGGCGCGCTGGGCTCCGCCGACGCCGGCGACGACGGCGCGGACCGCCCACAACGGCACCGGGTCGGCCTTGCCCTTCAGCTGGTGGCTGCCGACGTCGACGTACGAGATCGCCGACGACGTGAGCAGACGCGTGGTCTCGTCCACCCAGATCTGGCCGGGCGCTGCGGCCGACTGGACCCGCGCCGCGGTGTTGACGGCGTCGCCGGCGACCATGCCCTGCGCCTCGGCGCCGACGGTCACCGCGACCTCTCCCGTGACGATCCCCACGCGCATCGCGAGGTCCGGGATGCCGAGGTCGACGCCCATCGCCTCGATCCGGTTGACCAGCTCCAGCCCGGCGCGCACCGAGCGTTCGGCGTCGTCCTCGTGCGCGGTCGGGACGCCCCAGACCGCCATCACGGCGTCGCCGATGAACTTCTCCACGGTGCCGCCGTAGCGGTCGATGATCTGGCGGCACTCGTCGAAGTAGCGGGTCAGGAGCTCACGCACGTCCTCCTGGTCGCGGGCCTCGGACAGGCTGGTGAAGCTGACGAGATCGCCGAACAGCACGCTCGTGATCCGTCGCGACGCGGCGGCGGGTGGCGGCGCGCCCCGGGCCGGCACCCCGCCCTGGGCAGCACCACACTCGGAGCAGAACTTCGCGTTCGGCGTGAGGGTCGCGCCGCACGTCGCGCACGCCGGAGCGGCCAGGCTCGCTCCGCACTCGGAGCAGAACTTGGCGCCCTCGGGCTGGCCCGCGGCACCGCACTCCGCGCAGTTCACCTGCTCAGGATGACGTAGCGGGATCTCACCCGTCCCGCGATTGACTACTGTGGCGCTCAGGAGGGCTGATGACCACAGACGACCAGAAGGCCAAGTTTCGCGAGGCGCTGGAGAAGAAGCAGCAGCGCCACCACGCCAGCGCCGAGGGCGCCGACCACGACGGCAGCGAGAAGTCGCACGGCGCCGACAAGCCGATCGAGGTCAAGGAGTTCCGGCGCAAGAGCGTCTGAGGTCGATCGCGCGACCCGACCGAAGTCGCACCGATCGGTGGCCGATCGGCCGATGATTCCGGGGTGCTCCGCGCCTAGCGTCGGAGCATGGCCGAGAAGACGCCGCAGCGGTTCGACCTCGAGGTCGACGGCACGACGCACCACGTCGAGGTGGTCGTCGGCGCGTTCCGCCGCACGGTCAGGTGGTTCGTGGACGGCGAGCTCGTGGCGACGAAGACGTCCTCGGAAGACTCGCTGCGCGTCCCGTCGGGCACGGATCTCGGCGACCTGGGCGTCCGGTTCTCCGGTCTCGGGAAGCCACGGCGAGCCACCTGGTACCCCGACGGCGCCGGGCCGAAGGAGCTGATCGGGGTGGGCGGCATCGACCTCGACCCCGAGCCGGGCTCGCCGGCGGCCCGTTTCGAGGACCGCGTCCGGGCGCACCCGCGGCTGTACGCGCTCCAGCAAGGAGGCGGTGGCGTGCTCAGGATCGCCGTGCCGCTGCTCATCGCCGCCGTCGTGGCGCGCTTCGCGGTCAAGCTTCCCTGGCCGGACGTCTCGATCCCCACGCCCGACCTCGACCTGCCGTCGATCCCGCTGCCCGACTGGCACGCCCCGGACTGGCTGACGTCCACCGCCAACGCCCTGAGCTACGCCTGGCCGCTCCTCATCGCGATCGCCATCGCAACAGCCGAGATCCGCCGCCGCCGCACGCAGGACCGGCTCCGCGAGGAGCGTCGCTCAGGCCAGAGCGGCGCGTAGCTTCTCGCCGTACTGGGCGGCCTCGCCGTCGTCGTACTTCGTGCGCGGCCAGAAGAACCCGCGGAGGCCGTCGCCCTTGGTGCGCGGGACGACGTGGACGTGCAGGTGCGGGACGCTCTGCGAGACCACGTTGTTCATCGCCACGAACGTCCCCTGGGCGCCGAGCGCCGACGTCATCGCCGCGGCGACGCGCTGGGCGGTGGTGAACAGGGGCACGACGAGCGGCTCCGGGAGGTCGAGGAGCGTGTCGACGTGCTCGCGCGGCACCAGCAGGGTGTGCCCCTTGAACACCGGCCGCACGTCGAGGAACCCGACGACGTCAGGCTCGTCGAGCACCACCTCGGCGTCGGCGGTCCCGGCCACGATGTCGCAGAACAGGCACATGTCGGCATCCCACCACACGCTGGGTAGTCTCGTCGGGTGGCGACGACCGATTTTCCCGAGCGGCTCAAGGAGCTCGGAGTCACCCTGACCTCCATCGAGAAGGTCCTCGACCTCGACGCCATGCGCGCCGAGATCGCGGAGCTCCAGGAGCAGGTCGGGGCCCCCGACCTGTGGGACGACCAGGCCAACGCGCAGCGCGTCACCGGCCGGCTCTCCGCCCTGCAGGCCGACCTCGAGCGCGTCTCTGGTCTGCGCCAGCGGCTGGACGACGTCGAGGTCCTCGTCGAGCTCGGCCAGGACGAGGGCGACGCCGACTCGCTGGCTGAGGCCGAGGCCGAGATCGCGAAGCTGGCCACGGCCATCGAGTCGCTCGAGGTCCGCACGCTGCTGTCCGGCGAGTACGACGAGCGCGACGCCCTGGTGTCCATCCGCTCCGGCGCCGGCGGCGTCGACGCGGCCGACTTCGCCGAGATGCTGCAGCGGATGTACACCCGCTGGGCCGAGCGCCACAACTACGCGGTCGAGGTCTACGACACCTCCTACGCGGAAGAAGCAGGCATCAAGTCCACGACCTTCGCGGTCAAGGCGCCCTACGCGTACGGCACGCTCTCCGTCGAGGCCGGCACGCACCGACTCGTCCGCATCTCACCGTTCGACAACCAGGGCCGCCGGCAGACGTCGTTCGCCGCGGTCGAGGTCGTCCCGGTGCTGGAGGAGACCGACGAGATCGACATCCCGGACGAGGAGATCCGCGTCGACGTCTACCGCTCGTCCGGGCCCGGCGGGCAGAGCGTCAACACCACCGACTCGGCCGTCCGCCTGACCCACATCCCGACCGGTGTCGTGGTCAGCTGCCAGAACGAGAAGAGCCAGCTGCAGAACAAGGCCAGCGCGATGGTCATCCTCAAGGCCAAGCTGCTCGCCCTGAAGAAGGCGGAGGAGCGGGCCCAGCTCGACGAGCTGCGCGGCGACGTCCAGGCGTCCTGGGGCGACCAGATGCGCAACTACGTGCTGAACCCGTACCAGATGGTCAAGGACTTGCGCACCGATCACGAGACCGGCAACACCCAGGCCGTGCTCGACGGCGAGATCGACGACTTCATCGAGGCCGGCATCCGCTGGCGGCGCGGCCAGGAGAACTAGTCAGCTACTCGCCGGGCCCGGACGTGTCGACGTGCTGAGCCAGGTACTGCTGCAGACCGACGCGCGCAATGGCGTCGAGCTGGCTCTCGAACCAGTCGGCGTGCTTCTCCTCGTCGCGCACCATCTCCTCGAACACCGCTGCGGTGCCGTGGTCGCCGAGGTCGTGGCACTCCTGGGCCGACGCGTTGAACTGCGCGACGGCCGCCTTCTCGCTGGCGAACGCCAGGTTCAGCATCTCCTCGGCGTCCTCGCCGATCTGGATGGCGCCGAGCTTCTGCACGTTCGGGTGGCCGTCGAACATCAGGATGCGGTTGATGAGGTCGTCGGCGTCCTTCATCTCGTCGATCGACAGGTCGTAGAAGATCGAGCCGAGCTTGGACAGGCCCCAGTTGTCGAGCATGCGGGCGTGCAGGAAGTACGTGTTGGTGACGGTCAGCTCGAACGTCAGCGCATCGTTCAGCAGGGCGACGACACGGGGATCAACTGGCTGCACGGACGGCCTCCTCGGCGACGGGCTGGGCGTGCTGCTCATGCTGGCACACGACCTGTCGGACCGAGAAGTAGCAGGTGCCGCAGCTCTGGGCGGCCCCGGTGCGCCGGCAGACCTCGCCGACCGTGCGCGCGCCACCGATCATCGCCTCGGCGATGTCGCCGGAGGTGACGACTCCGCAGTGGCACACGATCACGCCGTGAAGGTTAGCCTGCCCTCACTAGATCGGGCAACTGTGTGTGAGGCGCATCATGGATCGATGGACGTAGCCGCCGCGTTCCGCACCGTCGACCGGGGTGACTTCCTGCGCCCGGCCGACCGCGGCAACGCCGGCTACGACGGCCCGATCCCGATCGGCCACGGCCAGACCAACTCCCAGCCGCGCACCGTGCGGGCGATGCTCGTGCTGCTCGACGTCCGGCCCGGTCACCGCGTGCTCGACGTCGGCAGCGGCTCGGGCTGGACCACCGCGCTGCTCGCCCATCTCGTCGGTCCGGAGGGATCGGTGCTGGGGCTCGAGCGCGTGGAGGACCTCGTCACGTTCGGCGCGGAGAACCTGGCCCGCTACGACGTGCCGTGGGCGTCGATCCGGGCCGCCGACCCGGACCGGCTCGGCGCGCCCGACGAGGCGTCGTTCGACCGGATCCTGGTGTCGGCCTCCCCGCGCAGCCTGCCAATGGAGCTCGTCGACCAGCTCACCGACGACGGCATCCTCCTCGTCCCCGTCGGCGCGACGATGACGCGCGTGCGGCGAACCGGGCCCACGGCGAGCGACGTCGAGGTCAGCACCCACGGGGCGTTCAGCTTCGTGCCGCTCGTCTGAGCAGGTAGAAGAAGTACGGACCGCCGATCAGGGCGGTCAGCAGGCTGACCGGGAGCTGCGCCGGCGCCATCACGGTGCGCCCGACCAGGTCGGCCACCACCATCAGGGACGCGCCGAGCAGCGCGGCCACCGGGATCACCAGGGCGTGCCGCCGGCCGACCAGCGTGCGCGCGGCGTGCGGGGTGACGAGTCCGACGAACGTCACCAGGCCGATCGCGGCGACGGACGTCGCGGTGAGCAGGACGGCGCACGCGAGCAGCCCGAGCCGTGCGAGCGGCAGCCGGACGCCCAGGACGCGTGGGGTGTCGTCGTCGATCGAGACGAGGTCGAGGTGGCGGTACCCGAGCACGGCCGCCGGGATCAGCGCGGCGCAGGCGACGGCCAGCGGCACGAGGTGCTCGAACGAGCGCCCGTAGGTGGAGCCGGACAGCCAGGTCAGCGCCTTCGACGCGTTGTACGGGTCGGTGGTGACGATCATCAGCGTCACGAGGGCGGTGGCGAGGAACGCGACGCCGACGCCGACGAGCACGAGCCGGTCGGTCGCGAACCCGCCGCGGGCAGCGAGCCCGAACACCAGCGCCGCCGCGAGCAGCGCGCCGGCACCGGCGGCTCCCGCGAGGACCCAGAAGGACGCGGTCGGCACGGCCGTCACGACGACCACCGCGCCGACCGCCGCGCCGCCGGAGACCCCGATGATGGCCGGGTCCGCCAGGGCGTTGCGGGTGACGGCCTGCGTCATCGTGCCCGCGACGGCCAGGGCGACACCGGCGAGCACCGCCGCGACGACCCGTGGTGCCCGGGCGTCGAGGACGGCGGCGACCAGTCCGTCGGACCGGCCGGTCAGCCACTGCACCAGGTCGCCCAGCAGGAAGGTGGCGTCACCGACGAGCAGAGCGGTGGCGATCAGGGCGGCCAGCACGAGGGTGAGGCCGGCGATCAGGAGGTACGGATGGGTGGTGCCGCGACCCCGGACGTCGAGGTCGTCGCTGCGGGTGCCCAGCCGCTGGGCCCGGAGCCGGAACGCGAAGCCGATCATCAGCAACCCGCCGAGCAGCGATGTCATGATCCCGGTGGGCACCATCACGGCTCGTTGGGAGCCGATCATCGCGCGCACGACGACGTCGGCCGCGAGCGTGATGGTGATGCCGACGAGGGCGGTGACGGGCAGCAGCACGCGGTGCCGGTGCAGCCCCGGCACGCGCCCGACGACCAGGCGGGTGAGGCCCGGCGCGACGAGCCCGACGAACGCGATCGGGCCGGCGACGGTCACGGCCGCGGCGGACAGCAGGACGGCGAGCATCAGGACGATCAGCTGCGTCTGCCGGACGGGGACGCCGAGCGCCCGCGCCTCGTCGTCGCCGAGGGACAGGACGTCGAGCCGGCGGACCATGAGGGTCAGCGCGGCGATCGCCACGAGCACCACCGGCAGCATCGCCGTCACGGTGTCGAAGCTGTTCTGGCTCAGCGAGCCTGCTTCCCACGCGTGCAGCCCGCGCGTCTCGAGCGGGTTGAGGATGAGGAAGGTCGTCGCGACGGACCTCAGGACGAGAGCCACGACGGTGCCGGCCAGCACGAGCCGCACGGTGCCGTACTCCGTGCCGGCCAGGCCGAGCACGAGGGCGGCGCCCAGCAGCCCGCCGGCGAAGGCGAGACCCAGGTCGCCGAAGAGCGTCGCGCCGAGGCCGAGCCCGCCGGCGGCGGCGAGGGCGACGAAGGCGCCCGCGTTCACCGCGAGCGTGTCGGGCGACGCGAGCAGGTTGCGGCTCATCGACTGCATCACGCAGCCGGCGACGCCGAGCGCGACGCCGACGAGCGCGCCGGCCGCCAGGCGTGGAAGCCGCGAGTCGATCACGACTGCGGCCGTCCCGGAGTCCGACCGGCCGAGCAGCCACGAGACGAGGTCGCGCACGCCCACGTCGGCCGTCCCTTGCACGACGTGGGCGGCGGCCACCACGACCACGAGGCCGAGGAGCCCCACCACCAGCGACAGGAGTCGCCAGGTGGCCGCCGGCGTCTCCGTCGGCACGTCACGACGGACGGCGGTGGTGGTGGTGGTGCGATCCTCGACCAGGGTCATCTCAGGTCAGGCCTTCGCGACGATCGCGTCGACCTGCTCCAGGAACTGGATCATCGACAGCGGGCCACCGAACATCCAGATCTTCGGCGGGAGCGCCACGGCACCGTCCGCGAACGGCAGCGACGTCCACACCTTGTTGCCCTTCAGCGTCTCGGTGTAGATGTCCGGCGACGACTCCTCGTTGCCCGTGTACCAGAACTGCGTGTCGTCGGGCAGCTTCGTGAGGCCCTCGACGTCGGTGGCCGCGAGCCCGTAGACCGGGTCACCCTTCAGCCCCGTGATCGACGACCAGGCGTTCTCGAACCCGACCTGCTTCAGCAGGTCACCGAGCTGCGAACCCGGCATGTACGGGCGGACCGAGACGGTGGAGCCCTCCGCGTACGCGTCGTTCAGCGCGACGGGCGCGCCGGCGAGGTCGGACGCGGCTACGTTCTGCTTCGTCTCCGTGAGCTTCGCCTCGAACTTCTTCTTCAGCTGCGCGGCCTCGTCCTCGGTGCCGGTGGCCTTGGCGACCAGGTCGACGTTCTCGAACATCTGGCCCGTCGGGTCCTTCGCGTCGCCTCCGGGGACGACGATGACCGGGATCGACTTCTCGATCTGCTTGAGGGAGTCGCCCACGAGCTGGTCGGTGACGAACAGGACGTCGAGGTCGAGCGTCGCGAGGGTGTCGAGGCTCGGCTCGCCACGGGTGCCGATGTCCTTGGCGTCCTTGTCCAGGGTCACCGCGCTGTCCCACTGGTTGAAGCCCTTGATGTCGGAGACGCCGACCGGCTGGACGCCGAGGCTCGCGAGGTACTCGATGACGTTCCACTCGGTGCCGGCGACGCGCTCCGCCGGTCCGTCGAGGGTGACCTTCTTGCCGCGGGCATCGGTGATCGTGATCGCCTTCTCGTCGGACGACGAGCCGCCGGAGTCCTCGGTGGTGCCGCAGGCGGCGAGGCCGGTGGCGGCGACGGCGACGGCTGCCGCGATCAACGTTCGGGGGGTTCGCACGGTCAGTTCTCCTTCTGGTGGTGGTGTCGAGCCAGGGCCCGGGTGCGGAGCAGCCCGGTCTGTGGGTCGACGTCGACATCGACGTCGATGCCGTAGGCATGGGTGAGCAGGGCGGGGGTGAGGACGTCGGCCGGCCGGCCGGTCGCGATGACGCGGCCGCCGACGAGCAGGACGACCTGGTCGGCCACCGAGGCGGCCTGGTCGAGGTCGTGGAGCACGACGCCGACGGCGATGCCGTGCAGGTCGGCGAGGTCGCGGACGATGTCGAGCATCTCCACCTGGTACCGGAGGTCGAGGTAGGTCGTCGGCTCGTCGAGCAGGAGCACGGGCGTGTCCTGGGCGAGGCAGCTGGCCAGCCAGACGCGCTGCATCTGACCGCCGGAGAGGCTGTCGACCGGCCGGCCGGCGAGGTCGCTCACACCGGTCATCGCCAGCACGCGCTCGACGACCTCAGGTCCGTCCGGGTCGCCGCCGCCCCAGCGGCCCCGGTGCGGGTGGCGGCCGTACTCGACCGCCTCGCGGACGGTCACGCCGCCCGGTGCGACGCGCGTCTGCGACAGCAGGGTCAGGCGGGTGGCGAGCTCCTTGGACGGCAGCTCGTCGACGCCGCGGCCGTCCGCGAGCTCGATCCGGCCGCGCGTCGCCGGGTGCAGGCGGGCGAGGGTGCGCAGCAGCGTGGACTTGCCACTGCCGTTCGGCCCGATGAGCGCGGTCACCGTGCCCGGGGTCAGCATCAGGTCGGCGTCGGTGACGACCTCGGTGCGTCCGTAGCCGGCGTGAACTCCTGCGGCGGTGATCATGCCGATAAGGTAAGGCATACCTAACAGGATCGGAACCGGGGGTCCGGCCCGGGCGTGCCTGCGCGGCGGCCTCGGGGCGGCTGCCTATAGTCGACGGGTGATCCGCTTCGACAAGGTGACGAAGACCTATCCCGGTCAGAAACGCCCGGCGCTGCAGGGCCTGGACCTGGAGATCGAGAAGGGCGAGTTCGTCTTCCTGGTCGGCGCCTCCGGCTCGGGCAAGTCGACGTTCCTCCGCCTCGTGCTCCGCGAGACCCGCCCGTCCACCGGCCGCGTCTACGTCGCAGGCAAGGAGATCAACAAGCTCTCCAGCTGGAAGGTCCCGAAGCTGCGCCGGCAGGTCGGCACGGTGTTCCAGGACTTCCGCCTGCTGCCCAACAAGACGGTCACCGAGAACGTCGCGTTCGCCCTGCAGGTCATCGGGAAGTCACGCCACGAGATCGACAAGCTCGTGCCCGAGACGCTCGAGATGGTCGACCTCCAGGGCAAGGGCCACCGCATGCCCGACGAGCTGTCCGGCGGCGAGCAGCAGCGCGTGGCCATCGCCCGCGCCTTCGTGAACCGGCCGATGATCCTCATCGCCGACGAGCCCACCGGAAACCTGGACCCGGCCACCAGTGTCGGCATCATGAAGCTGCTCGACCGCATCAACCGCACGGACACCACCGTGGTGATGGCCACGCACGACTCCACGATCGTCGACCAGATGCGCAAGCGCGTCATCGAGCTCGACGACGGGCACATCGTCCGCGACGAGGCCCGCGGCATCTACGGCTACCAGAGCTGAGGACTTGATGAGGACCATGCTGAGCGAGCTCGGCACGAGCTTGTCGCGCAACAAGTCGATGACGATCTCCCTGGTCGTCACGATGACCGTGTCACTGCTGCTCGTCGCCCTCGGCCTGCTCATCCAGAGCCAGGCCGACCGCACCGAGCAGTACTTCGGTGACCGCCTGCAGCTCCAGGTGAACCTGTGCACCAAGAACTCGCCGAGCTCCACCTGCATCGGCGGCGAGGCCACCGACGCGCAGAAGGCCGCGGTCAAGAAGGCGCTCGACACCAACCCCGAGGTGAAGTCGTTCGACGTGCGCACCCCGGCCGACAACTACGAGCAGGCACGCGAGCTGCTCGGCCAGACGGAGACCGGGCGCAAGCAGCTCGAGACCCTCGGCCCGAGCGCGTTCCCGGAGTCGTACTTCGTCACGCTGAAGGACCCGCAGAAGTTCGACGGCGTGGTCAGCCAGGTCTCCGGCATGGACGGCGTCGGCAACGTCAACTCGCTGCGCAAGCTGCTCGGCCCGCTCTTCGAGATCCTGGAGAAGATGCAGTACGCCGCGATCGGCACCGCCCTGCTGCTGATCGTCGCCGCGATCCTGCAGGTCTCCAACACCATCCGCATGACGGCCTACGCGCGCAGGCGTGAGATCGGCATCATGCGCCTCGTCGGTGCGTCGAGCTGGCACATCCAGCTGCCGTTCGTGCTGGAGTCGATGCTCGCGGCGCTGATCTCCGCCGCGTTGTCGGCGCTCGGGCTCGGCCTGTTCATGTACTTCGTCGTCTACGGCTACCTGCGCGACAACCTCGGCCAGATCACCACCTGGGTGCGATGGCAGGAGTCGGTCGTCGTCATGGGCATCACCACGGTGCTCGCGCTGCTCCTGGCGCTGGTCCCGACGTTCATCATGACCCGTAAGTACCTCGACGTCTGAGGCTGCCGGGACGCCGGTGACGGCTGGGACAGAAATTCGCGCGTGGGTCGGTGGTTCGTCCCGCGGAAAGGTGATCCTTCAACTTAGGCTGGAGCCCTCGGGGGTCACTCCCAGCTGAAATGGAGCACCACCCGATGAGTAGAACACTCTCCTTCCGGCGTGGCGCATCGCTGGCCCTGGCCACCGGGGCTCTCGCGGCAGCGTCCTTCGTCGTCTCCACGTCGCCCGCCGACGCGGCACTGTCCAACTCGTCGCCGCCGCGGATCACCGGGCAGGCCAAGGTCGGCAACACGCTGAAGGCCACCCGCGGTGTCTGGCGCGGCCAGTACGAGCTGCCGGTCTCGACGCAGTACACGTACCAGTGGTTCGCCGACGGCGTCGCGATCCCCGAGGCCAAGGGCACCACGCTCGCGCTGACCGCCGACGAGCTCGGTGAGGAGATCACCGTCGCCGTGACGGCGAAGAAGGCTCCGCAGGCACCGATCACCGCCACGTCGGCCCCGACGAAGCCGGTCGCCAAGGGCAACATCAAGACCGCGACGATGCACATCGAGGGCATCAACAAGGTCGGCCACACCCAGGCCGTGACGCCGGGGCACTGGAAGCCGAACGACGTGACGTTCGACATCGTCTGGTTCGCCGACGGCATCCCGGTCGCGTTCGGGTACTTCTACACGCCCACGGCGGCCCAGATCGGCACGCACACGTCGGTGTACGTGGTCGGCAGCAAGCCGGGCTACAACGACGCGAACCGCTTCCTCTCGCGGTTCGGGACCGTCAAGCCCTGACCCGCGACGCCGGCCTTGCGAACGCTGCACATGCTTTGATCCACAGGGAAGATGACCTAGAGTCACACGAGTAACATCTGTCACACTCGTTCGACACCCTCCCGTCCGCGGGAGGTCTTCCCCAAGGTCGAGGTCATGGTCTCCAGCGTTCGCAAGGCCGGCATGGCTGCGTTCGTCGTGCTCGCGCTCGTCACGGCGATGTTCGCGAGCCCCGTCGCCGCCGACAAGAAGCACGACCTCGAGCAGCAGAAGAAGGGCGTCAACGGCAAGATCGACTCGGCCAAGAAGCAGTACGACGAGTCGAGCAAGGCGTACGCCGACGCCGTCGCCGCCCTGCGAGCCGCCCAGGCCAAGCTCGACCGCGCGAAGAACACCCTGGGCAAGACCCGCGGCGAGCTCGCCACGGCCGAGGCGCGCGACCGGCAGATGCAGGCCAAGCTCGACGAGAGCGAGGCCGAGCTCGACACCGCCATCGCCCAGCTGAAGGTCGGCGAGGCGAAGCTCAAGAAGTCCGAGCTCGAGGTCCAGCGGTTCACGGTCGAGTCGCTCCAGGAGGGCGACCGCGGCCTGCAGGCCTTCGGCGACCTGCTGCGCGGCGAGAGCCCGACCCAGTTCTCCGAGCGCATGGCGCTCAACGACTCCGTCAGCGACGCCCAGCTCGCGACGATGCAGCGCCTGGCCGCGTCGAAGGTCATCCTGCGTCTCAATCGCGACCGGGTGCAGAAGCTCCGCGACCAGGTCGCCGCGGCTCGCGCTGCTGCGGCGGCGAACCTCGTCGTCCGGCAGCGGCTGGAGGCGGCGGCGGAGAAGCAGAAGCTCGCCGTCGACGAGCTGGTCTCCGACCGCTCCACCGCTCGCAACAAGGCGAACCGGATCCGCAAGGCCGACCTCAAGAAGCTCAAGC
Organism: Aeromicrobium terrae; assembly: GCF_008039565.1. Taxonomy (GTDB): domain Bacteria; phylum Actinomycetota; class Actinomycetes; order Propionibacteriales; family Nocardioidaceae; genus Aeromicrobium; species Aeromicrobium terrae. The sequence goes on along the minus strand of NZ_VDUX01000002.1, from coordinate 284,787 downwards.
AGCTGGAGAACGAGCGAGCCAGCCTGAACGCCCGGTTGGCCGCGCTGGCCGCCAAGGGCGGCGGCAAGGGCGCCGGCGGCGACAGCGGCGGCACGCTCTCCCGCCCCGTCAACGGGCCGATCACCTCGTCGTACGGCATGCGCTGGCACCCCATCACGCACGTCTACAAGCTGCACGACGGCACCGACTTCGGCGTCCCCTGCGGCACCCCGGTGCGCGCGGCCGCGAGCGGCAAGATCATCGAGCAGTACTACAACGGCGGCTACGGCAACCGCGTGATCCTCAACAACGGCATCAAGCGCGGCGTCAACGTCGTCACCACGTACAACCACCTGTCCCGGTTCAAGTACCGCACGGGCACGCACGTCAAGCGTGGTCAGGTCATCGCGTACTCGGGCACCACGGGTTACTCGACCGGCTGCCACCTGCACTTCATGGTGATCACCAACGGCCACACCGTGAACCCGATGGGCTGGCTCTGAGACCGGCCGAGCTCGCTCCGCGAGCGAGCGTCGGGCCAGGTCGAGTGAGCACGCGCGGAGCGCGTCCGGCGTATCGAGACCTCGGAAGCCGTTGAGGCTCGCCCCGGCGTGATCTCGATACACCTGCTCGCAGAGCTCGCAGGCACTCGATCACCGGTGAATCATCGAGCCTTGTCGCGGCTGCGATACTGACTCGGTGCCCAAGGAGACCGGTCGGAAGATGATCGCGCAGAACAAGAAGGCGCGACACGACTTCCACATCGAGGACACCTTCGAGGCCGGGCTCGTCCTCACCGGCACGGAGGTGAAGTCGCTGCGCGCCGGCCGCGCGTCGCTCGTCGACGGGTTCGGCGAGGTCGAGGGCGGCGAGGCCTGGCTGCTCCAGGTGCACATCCCGGAGTACTCGCAGGGCACGTGGACGAACCACGAGACCCGTCGCCGCCGCAAGATGCTGCTCAACCGGCACGAGATCGACAAGATCGAGCAGCGCGTGCAGGCCAAGGGCCTGACCATCGTGCCGCTGTCGTTGTACTTCAAGGACGGCCGCGCCAAGGTCGAGATCGCCCTGGCCCGCGGCAAGAAGCAGTTCGACAAGCGGCATGCCATCGCCGAGCGGGAGGCGAAGGCCGAGGCGCAGCGCGAGATCGGCCGACGCCTCAAGGGGATGGAGTGAAGGCTCCGTCATGAAGGATGGCGACCTCCCCGGGTTCACCGCCGGCCTCGGCATCCCCGGGCTGTTCGACGTCCACGTGCACTTCATGCACCCGAACGTGCTGCGCAAGGTGTGGGCGTACTTCGACGCGCAGGGTCCGCTGATCGGCCGCGAGTGGCCGGTCCGGTACCGCGGCACCGACGAGGAGCGCGTCGAGCAGCTGCGAGCGATGGGCGTCAAGCGGTTCTCCTCGCTGTCGTACGCGCACAAGCCGGGCGTCGCGACGTTCATGAACGAATGGACCCGCGAGTTCGCCGAGCGCATGCCGGACACGCTCTGGTCGGCGACGTTCTACCCCGAGCCGGAGGCGGCCACGTACGTGCCGGCGCTGATCGAGTCCGGAGTCCAGGTGCTGAAGGCGCACCAGCAGGTCGGCCGGTTCGCCGCCGACGACCCGCTGCTCGACCCGGTGTGGGGCGCAGTGGCCGACGCCGGGGTGCCCGTCGTGCTGCACGCGGGCTCGGGCCCGGTGCCCGGCGAGCACACCGGTCCGGCGAGCGTCGCGGCCGTGCTCGAGAGGTTCCCTGACCTGCACCTCGTCATCGCGCACATGGGCATGCCGGAGACCGCGGAATTCCTCGACCTCGCCGACGGTTTCCCGAATGTGCGACTCGACACCACCATGGCGTTCACGGACTTCATGGACCACCCGGTCGACGCCGACGTGCTCGCTCGGCTGCCTGACCTGCAGGACCGCATCCTGTTCGGCACCGACTTCCCGAACATCCCGTACGAGTACGCGCACCAGGTCGAGGCGCTCGCGCGGCTGGACCTCGGCGACGACTGGCTGCGCGACGTGCTGTGGAACAACGGCGCCGCCCTCTTCAGGGTCGCCGGATGAGACTCGCCAGCGCCCAGGGGCGTTGGCTCGTCGCCGCGATGATCCTCGCGTCCGGCATGGCGTTCCTGGACGGGTCGATCGTCAACCTCGCGCTGCCCGACATCGACCGCGACCTCGACAGCGGGGTCGCCGGCCTGCAGTGGACGGTCAACGCGTACACGCTGACCCTCGCATCGCTCATCCTCGTCGGCGGCTCCCTGGGCGACCGGCTCGGACGGCGCCGCATCTTCGTGATCGGCGTGTCCTGGTTCGCGCTCGCGTCGCTGCTGTGCGCCGCGGCCCCCACCATCGAGGTGCTCGTCGCGGCACGCGCGCTGCAGGGGATCGGCGGCGCCCTCCTGACGCCCGGCAGCCTGGCGATCATCTCCGCGTCGATCGATCCCGCGGACCGCGGACGCGCCATCGGCGTCTGGTCGGGCTTCTCCGGCGTCACCACCGGAGCCGGCCCGCTCGTCGGCGGGTGGATGGTCGACCACCTCGGCTGGCGGTCGGTGTTCTGGCTGAACGTCCCGCTCGCCGTCGCGATCGTCGTCATCTCGCTGCGCCACGTTCCGGAGACCAAGGGTGCCCAGGAGCGGCTCGACCTCGAGGGCGCGGCGCTCACCGTCGGCACGCTGGCGTTCCTGACGTACGGACTGGTCAGGGAGCAGTGGGTGCCGACCACCATCGGCCTGCTGCTGCTCGTCGGCTTCGTCGTGCACCAGTGGCGCACCCCGCACGCCCTGGTCCCGCTCGCGCTGTTCGCCGACCGGGTCTTCACCGCGGCCAACCTCTGCACGTTCGCGATCTACGGCGCCCTGAGCGGCTCGATGTTCCTGCTCGTGCTCCAGCTGCAGTACGTCAGCGGGTTCTCGCCGCTCCAGGCGGGACTGTCCACGCTGCCTCCGGTGATCCTGATGCTGCTGTTCTCCGGCCGCGCCGGGGCGTGGAGCGAGCGGGTCGGCCCGCGGCTGCCGATGACGATCGGTCCGCTGATCATGGCCGGCGCGATGCTGATCCTGATGCGGGTCGACGAGCACCCGAACGTCCTGCTCGAGGTCGTCGGCGGCAACGTCGTCTTCGGCATCGGCCTGACCCTGCTCGTCGCGCCGCTGACCACGGCCGTGCTCGCGTCGGCTCCGGCCGAGCAGACGGGCATCGCGTCGGGGATCAACAACGCGGTTGCGCGGACCGCGAGCCTGCTGGCCGTCGCGGCCATCCCGCCGATCGCCGGCATCGCGGGCGCGAACTTCGCGTCGCCGGAGGTCTTCAGCCCGGGGTTCCGGACCGGCCTGGCGATCTGCGCGGGCATGCTCGCCGTCGCCGGCGTCCTCGCAGCGGGGCTGGTCCGTACTCCCGAGCGGTTCGAAGAGGTCACCAGCTCCGAGTAGACTGGAACCACAACTACAGAGGGGCTGATCGGTTTCGACTGTGGTCGTATCGATTCAGGAGAAGCGGGTAGAGAACCCAAGGTCATCTCTCAAACGTTCCTTGGAACCCATAAGTGCCGATTCCAATCGCACTGACTTCGCCCTCGCTGCCTGACAGCGACTGGTGAAGGGCAGACCCGGGAGCGTCCCCGTCCCGGATCGTCTGTCTCATCAAGGGGACTTGCTGATCACGTCTCGCCGTCAGGCGTGATCGGGACTTTGTGACGGCTGGGCCTGTCGGAGACGTGTTCGTCCGAGCTCCGGGGCCGAGAAAGGCGTTGGACGAACTGCACCCGGAGAAGTCCTGAATCTGCGCCAGAGGACCCGGGTTCGATTCCCGGCAGCTCCACGCATCCGAAGGGGACCCCCACGGGGTCCCCTTCGTCATGCGTGGAGCCGCCGCGGGGTCGCGATGAGGACCAGTGCGAGCACGAACGAGATGCTCAGGGCAGCGACCTCGCCGATCTTGTCCGCCGTGGAGAGGGGGTCCAGGTGGTCGAGGTGGTAGCCGAGGTGCAGGGCGCTGAAGATCGCCCAGGCGGCGCCGAGCATCACCATCGAGCGGCGGTCGCGCCACAGGAGGGCGAGGATGCCGGCGAGAGCCAGCGCGAGGTAGAGGCCGCCGACGTCGCGGACCAGGTGCTCGTTGTACGGGCCGTCGACGGAGACCCAGTACCGGTTCAGTCCGGGGAAGTCGTCGTAGAACGAGCGGGGGAACAGGCCCGCCCAGCCTCCGACGTACAGTGCCGTGACGGTCAGGAAGGCCGCGGCGGCCATGGGGATGCGGTTCGTCATACCTCCAGAACGACGCAGGACCCCGAGGTGTGACGCGGGCGGGGCCGCACTAGGGTCGGACGATGAGCGACCAGGACCCGCAGCCGCAGTATCCGAAGTACCCGGGCGAGGGCGGCGAGACGTTCTCCGCCGGTCAGCCGCCGGCGGAGTATCCGTCCGCCACGCAGCCGGAGCCGGAGCGTCCCCAGTCCATCCGCACGGCCGTCCGGCTGATGCAGGTCGGCGCCGGGCTGTCGGCGCTCGGCACGATCGTGTCGATCGCCACCATCGGGTCGCTCAAGGACTCGATCGAGGACTCCCTGCGCGACTCGGACCCGAACGTGAGCCAGTCGACCGTCGACGCCGCCTACAGCGTGGCCATCGTGGCAGGCGTCATCGGCGGCATCATCGCCGTCCTCCTCTGGCTCTGGATGGCCTGGAAGAACGGCCAGGGTCGCTCGTGGGCGCGAGTCGTCGCCACGGTCTTCGGCGGCCTGAACCTGCTCTCGACGCTGTTCTCCCTCGCGTCGCCCCAGGCCGACGGCTTCACCATCTCGTTCTCCCTGATCAACCTCGTGCTGGCCGGCGCCATCCTTGTGTTCCTGTGGCGCAAGGAGTCCAGCGCGTATTACGACTCCGTCTCGCAGAGGAGGTAGCGATGACCGACGTTCCCGAGGGCTGGACCGAGGACGGCGACGCGATCACCAAGCGGTTCGAGTTCGCCGACTTCGCCGCCGCGATCGCCTTCATGAACCGGGCGGCCGGCCCGATCGACGAGATGAACCACCATCCGGAGTGGACGAACGTCTACAACCGCGTCGACGTGCGGCTGACCAGCCACGACACCGGTGCGGTCACCGACCGGGACCTGCGTCTGGCCGGCGTCCTGGACGAGCTCGCCCAGCAGTCCTGAGCTAGCCCCACACGTAGACGCTGTCGACCTTCATGGTCGCCGGCAGCTTCGTCACGGCCGGGTCGAACGGGTTCTGCGCGGACCCGAGCGCCTGCGTGAGGTTCAGGTAGAACGGTTGGTCGAACGGCGCGGGCGCCTTGAGCGGCGGTGCCGGCTTCCACGAGTTCTTCAAGCAGGTGGTGCCGTCGACGTCGATCGTCATCGTCGTCCTGGTCCACGTCAGCGTGTACGTGTGGAGCTCCCACGGGTTGGTCACGAAGCACTTGGCGCTCGTCGCGGTGTAGTCGAACGTCGTGGGCTGGTAGTGCACGTACGGGTACACGCGGTCCGGCACGGACGAGTAGTACTCCGCGACGTCGATCTCGCCGGACGCCGGCCAGGCGCCGTACCGCTGCGGGTCCGTCGGCCAGAGCCACACCGCGCTGTGCACGCCGGGACCGGTGTCCCGCGCGAACGCGGCCCGGATCTGGAACCGCCCGTAGGTGCGCTCGAGGTGACCACGCGTGCTGACCATGCCGCTCGTCCACTGCGTGTAGTAGCGGTAGCCGGGCACGCCGCAGGCGAAGCCGGGCACGGTCCGAGCGGTCAGGTTCAACACACCGTCCTGGACCGCCACGTTCGCCGGTTCGTCCATGAAGCACTCCCAGCTGGCGTGGAAGCCGGCCGCGTCGGTCCGCACGACCTCCCACTTGCTGCGGTCGAGGCTGGTGCCGTCGAAGTCGTCGGAGAACTTGCACGTCCACCCGGTCTTGTCGACGGTGATGGACTGCTTGCCGCCACAGGCCTTGGACGTGGTCGAGGAAGGCGGAGGCTTCTTCGCGGCGTCGGCGGGAGCCGGTGCGAGCAGCAGGGCCGCTGCGACGATCGCTGCGCCCACACGTCGGGTGCGGTCCACGTGATCCTCCTGGTCGTCGACCCCCGACGGGACGGTCAAGGTAGCAGGCCGCCAGCGGTCAGGCGGGCGGCTGGCTCCAGACGTACACGCTGTCCACCTGCATCGTCGCCGGGAGCTGGGTGACCCCGGGCTGGAACGGGTTCTGGCCGTCGACGCGGCCGAGCGCCTGGGTCAGGACGAGGTAGAACGGCTGGTCGAACGGGGCGGGGGACTTCAGCGGCGCCGCCGGGCGCCAGGTGTCCCGCAGGCAGGTGCGCTTGTCGACCGCGACCGTCATCGTCCGCGTCGTCCAGGTGAGCGTGTACGTGTGGAACGCCCCAGGATCGCGGACCCGGCACCGTGCACTGGTGGCGTTCCGGTCGGGGCGAGCCGACATGTAGTGGATGAAGGGGAAGACCCGGTCCGGGACCGACGAGAAGTACTCGGCGATGTCGATCTCGCCGGAGGCCGGCCACGGCCCGTACCGCTTGGAGTCGGTCGGCCACATCCAGATCGCGCTGTGGAGGCCGACGCCGGGCCCCTGGATGAACGCTGCACGGACCTCGACCCGACCACGCACGATCTCGAGGCGGTCGCGCGTCGTCACCTGGCCGCTGGGCCAGGACGACGGGAAGCGGCTGCCGAAGACGCCGCACATGAACGGATCGACGGTGGTGGTGGTGAGGTTCAGCGCGCCGTCACGGACGCCCACGGTCGCCGGGTCGTCCATGAAGCACTCCCAGCCGGAGTGGAACCCGTCGGTCTCCGTCAGCGTGACCTCCCACTTCGACCGGTCGAGGGTCGTGCCGGAGAAGTCGTCGGTGAAGACGCAGGTGAACCGGGACCCGCCGGCCCAGATCTTCTCCTTGCCGCCGCAGCCGTCGTACGGCGTCGTCGCGGCCTGCGCGGGGACGGTCAGGCAGGCGAGGAGGAGCAACGCCAGGAGTGACGCGATGCCGAGTGCGCGGCGGGAGTGGCGCATCGTGGGTCCTTCGGCCGGCCCCGATCGGGAAGATCTCTGAAGGTAGCAGCGCTGCGCTGCTCAGGCCCACAACCTGTCGCCGAAGTGGAACCAGACGGCGCTCGCGACCGCGACGTACCAGAGCAGGACGACGAGGACCGTCCAGTTCTCCAGGAATCGGCTGACCGGGTTCTCCGGCCGCCAGTCGCGCAGGTTCCACGAGGTCACGGCCACGAACATCGGGATCATCACCGTCCAGACCACGAGGCACCACGGGCAGAGCCGGTCGAGCCGGTAGATGCTCTGGAACTGCAGCCACGTGACGAAGGTCATGCCGAAGATCACGCCCAGCTGGAGGCCGCCACGCACCCAGGCCGGCAGCTCCACGCGGGACCAGAGCAGGACCCCGAGCGTGACCACGACGCTGAAGCCGATCAGGCCGATGATCGAGTTGGGGAACCCGAACGCCTCGCCCTGGTCGGACTGCATCACGTCGCCGCAGCTGATGAACGCGCTGAAGTCGCAGCCGAGCGACGTCTGCTTGCCGTCGATGGTGTTCTGCTGCAGGACGAACTTGTCGACCGTGAGCTGGAAGGCCGCGACGAGGCCGAGGGCCCCGCCGATCGTCAGCAGTGCCGCGAGCGGTCGGGATGTGGTGGGACGCACACGGGGAATCGTAACCGGGCCTCCCTGGGCGTTTGACGCGTCTGGTGAGCCGGGCTAGCCTCATTTCACATACCGTTGGTATCTCAATCGAGGAGCGCCATGGGCACGGACCACGTCGACGTCCTGATCGTGGGAGCCGGGCTGTCCGGCATCGGGGCGGCCTACCGGCTGCAGACGATGACCGAGGGCAAGACCTACGCGATCCTCGAGTCGCGCCAGGCGATGGGCGGCACGTGGGACCTGTTCCGGTACCCCGGCATCCGCTCGGACTCGGACATGTACACGTTGAGCTTCCCGTACAAGCCGTGGACGCACGAGAACTCCATCGCCGACGGCTCTGACATCCGGGCGTACATCGAGGAGACCGCCCGCGAGAACGGCATCGACCAGCACATCCGCTTCGGCCACCGGGTCACGCGGGCGTCGTGGTCGTCGGACGACGCGCGCTGGACCGTGGAGGCCAGCACCGATGACGGCTCGGTCGAGCTGACCGCGTCGTTCCTCTACCTGTGCAGCGGCTACTACTCCTACGACGAGGGCTTCACGCCGGACTTCCCGGGTCTGGACGACTTCCAGGGCCAGGTGGTGCACCCGCAGTTCTGGCCGGAGGACCTCGATTACGACGGCAAGGAGGTCGTCGTCATCGGGTCGGGCGCCACCGCCGTGACGCTGATCCCGTCGATGGCCGACCGGACCAAGCACGTGACGATGCTGCAGCGGTCGCCCACGTACATCACCGCGCTGCCGAAGCGGGACCCGATCGCGAAGGCCATGCGCCGGGTGCTCCCGAACGGGCTGGCGCACCGGCTGACCCGGATCAAGAACGCGGCGATGGCCATCGGGTTCTACGTGTTCTGCCAGCGGTTCCCGAAGCTGGCGCGCAAGGTGCTGATGCGGATGGCCGACCGGCGGCTGCCGGAGGGCTTCGACCGCAAGCACCTCTCGCCCCACTACAACCCCTGGGACCAGCGCCTGTGCATCGTTCCCGACGGCGACCTGTTCCGGACGCTGCGGCGCGGCAAGGCCTCGATCGTCACGGACCACATCAAGACGTTCACCGAGACCGGCATCGACCTGGAGTCCGGCGAGCACCTCGACGCCGACATCGTGGTCACCGCCACCGGCCTGCAGGTGGTGACGTTCGGGCAGATCGACGTGGTCGTCGACGGCCGGGTCATCGACCCGCACGAGACGTTCACCTACAAGGGGATGATGTTCAGCGGCATCCCGAACTTCGCGTGGTGCGTCGGCTACACGAACGCCTCCTGGACCCTGCGCGCCGACCTCACGTCGCAGTACGTGGCCCGCCTGCTCAACCACATGGACGAGAAGGGCTACGCCTACGGCATGCCCGACCCGGCCGGGGCCTCCGGTGAGCCCGCGCCCATCCTCGACCTGAAGTCCGGCTACGTGCAGCGGGTGAAGCACCTGCTGCCCCAGCAGGGCTCGGAGAGCCCGTGGACGATCCGGCAGAACTGGTTCCTCGACGCCTGGGACCACCGCCGCACCGACCTCGACGACGCGATGGTGTGGCAGGTCAGGTCTGGCAGCGCGGACACCAGTACACGACGCGCCGCCTGAGCGGGTCGTCGCCGAGCTCGCCCTCCTGGATCCGGGTGCCGCAGCGCCGGCACGGACGCTTGGACCGCCCGTAGACCCAGGTGGACGCGCCGCGGTGCGCGTCGCCGGTGAAGACCCGCCCGACGCGTTCACGGTTGGCGACCAGGAGCCTGCGGCCGCGGTCGACCACGTGGCCGATGTCGGGCACGTCGCGGACCGGCCGGGTGGGCAGCAGCCCGTGCAGGAAGCAGATCTCGTTGACGTACTCGTTGCCGAACCCGGCGAGGTTCCGCTGGTCGTGCAGGGCCAGGAAGACGGGCCGGTCCGGGTCAGCCTGGATGCGAGCGACGGCCTCCTCGAGCGACCAGTCGGGCCCGAGCATGTCGGGACCGAGCCAGCTCATGGCGTCGTCCTCGGCGTCGCGCTGCAGCACCTCGACGATGCCGAGCGAGAACCCCACGGCCTGGTGCTCAGCGGTCTCGAGCACGAGTCGGGCCATGTGCGCGGGTCGACGCCACCTGTCTCCGTGCCGGTAGACGTGCCAGACGCCCTCCATCTTCAGATGCGTGTGGATGGAGACCTCGCCCACGCGGGTGAACAGGTGCTTGCCGCGGCTCACCACCTCGTCGACCACCTGGCCGCTCAGGTCGAGGGTGGCCCACTGCGGCACCCGGAAGTCCGAGCGGGTCAGCTCACGGCCCTCGAGGGCTTCCCGCAGGCGACGGGCCGCCTGCCAGACGGTGTCACCTTCGGGCATCGAGCCTGAGGCCCTTGGGGTGGAGGTCGAAGCCGGCCTCGCGCAGGGCCGCACCGAGGTCGGTGTCCGAGACAGGGCGTCCGCCGGCGGACTCGATGGTGAGGCGGTCGATGCGCCGCGTGCGGACCGCGGCGGCCAGCGCGCGGGCGGCGGGACCGAGTCGCTCAGGGTCCTCGTCCAGGACCAGCACGGTGCGGCCGCCCCGCTCGACGAACAGCACGGCGTGGCCGTCGTGCAGCACGACGACGGCCCCGGCCTTGCGCGCCGGCCGGTGCCGGCTGGAGCCCTCGGCGTCGTGTACCTCCGGCCACGGCAGTGCCGCACCGAACGGGTTGGCGGGGTCCGTCGCGGCCAGCACGACGGCGTCGACCTCGTCGGCCGGGTCTCTCTGGAACGAGCGGAGGCGGTCGACGGTGGCAGGCGCCGCGAACTGCGCGGCGCCGAGCGTGTCGACGTAGTAGCCGCGTAGGCACGCGCCGGTCTGCTCGAGCTCGCGGAGCACGCGGTAGCTGGCCGAGAACCCGCCCGGCGTCTGCTCGGCGACGACCGACCCGCGCGTGACGACGCCGTAGCGGGCGAGCAGCGCCTCGGTGCGGGCCAGCTGGCGGCGGGTGGGGTCGGCGTGCGTGGGCTCGAGCCGGAACCACCGGCCGGACACGGTGGGCGGTGTGGCGCGCACGGCGCGGCCGCGGATCCGGGCACGCGATGACCGGCTGAGGCGGGCGCGCACCGGGGCGAACGAGTCTCCCGCGACACGGCCGTCCCAGACGAGCTGCCACAGCGCCTCGGTGAGCAACGACGTATCGGTCTCAGAGACTGATGCCATCATCTGGCGGAACAGGAACGCGCCACCGCCGTCGAGGGCCTCGAGCAGCTGGGCGCCGAGCTCGTCGGGCTCGACGACGTCGCGCTGGGCGGGGAGCACGAGGTCGGCCGGGTGCAGCTGGATCCACCCGTCGCGGCCGGGCAGGCTGCCCGCGCCGGTCCAGACGACGTCGCCCGCGGCGAGCAGCTCGTCGAGCATGGCGGGGGAGTAGTCGGCGACGCGTGCAGGGAGCACGAGGCTCTCCCAGGCTGAGGCGGGCAGTGCGACGCCGGCCAGCTGGTCGATGGCCGAGAGGACCCCCTCGGCCCCTCGCGTCTGCGACCCGACGCCTTGCCACGCGGGCAGGAAGCGGGCCATGGCCACCGGCTCGACCGGCTCGACCTGCTGCCGGGCGGCGGCGAGAGAACGACTCCGCAGCCGGCGGAGCACGCCGGGCTCGACCCACTCCGCGCCGGTGGTCTGCGGTCGGAACTCGCCCTCGGTGAGGCGGCCGTCGCGGGCCAGTCGCTTCAGGACGTCGCCGACGACCGCGGTGCCGAGCCCGAACCGAGTGGCTGCCTCGGCGGTCGTGAACGGGCCGTGCGTGCGCGCGTGGCGGGACAGCAGGTCGGCGAGCGGGTCGTTGACCGGGGTCAGGTGCGCCTCGGCGACGCCGAGCGGGATCGCCGCACCGAGGGCGTCGCGGAGCCGGCCGGCGTCCTCGACCGCCGCCCACCGGGTCTCGCCGGCGACGGCGACCTCGATGGCGCGCCGGGCGTCGCGCAGCTCGGCGAGGAAGGCGGCAGCGTCGCCCTCGACGAGCCGGGCCTGCACCTCGGCCGTGGTGAGTGGTCCGAGCTGACGCAGGAGGTCGGCCGCGCCCTCGACGCCCTTGGCCCGGCGATCGGCCGCCAGGCGCTGCAGCTCCGCCTCGGTGTGCTCCAGCACCTCCGGGTCCAGCAGCTCACGCAGCTCCGCCCGGCCCAGCAGCTCCGCGAGCAGGGTGGGGTCGAGGGTCAGGGCGGCTGCGCGGCGCTCGGCGAGCGGGGTGTCGCCCTCGTAGAGGAAGGACGCGACGTACCCGAACAACAGGGTCTGGGCGAACGGTGACGCCCGCTCGGTCGTGACCTCGGCGATCTGCACCTCGCGCGACGCGATGCGCCGGGCCAGCGTGGCGAGCGCCGGGAGGTCGTAGACGTCCTGCAGGCACTCCCGCGCCGTCTCCAGCAGGATCGGGAAGTCGGCGTGCTCGCGCGCGACGTCGAGCAGCTGGGCCGCGCGTTGCCGCTGCTGCCAGAGGGGCGCGCGGGCGCCGGGGTTGCGCCGCGGCAGCAGCAGGGCGCGGGCCGCGCACTCGCGGAACCGGGACGCGAACAGCGCCGATCCACCCACCTCGGCGGTGACGATCTTCTCCAGCTCGTCCGGCTCGAAGACGAAGATCTCAGCGAATCCATCTGCCGCCCACGGCCCGGCACCCCCGCCGGGATCGGGTGGATTGCCGTCGCCGACGTCGGGCAGCCGGGCGACGATGCCGTCGTCGGACGCGACGACCGAGCCATCGATGCCGAACCGTTCCTGGATGCGGGCCCCGACCGCGAGCGCCCACGGGGCGTGGACCCGGCGGCCGTACGGCGAGAGCAGCACGACCCGCCAGTCGCCGAGCTCGTCGTGGAACCGCTCGACGACGAGGGTGCGGTCGGTGGGCACGACCCCGGCCGCCTCGCGCTGCTCCTTGATGAAGCCGGCGAGGTTGGCGTGCGCGCGATCGTCGAGGTGGTCGGGCCGCTCGCCCGAGAGCCGCTCGCGCACGAACGCGCCGATGGCCTCGCCCAGCTCGTACGGACGGCCGATGGCGTCGCCCTTCCAGAACGGCAGTCGAGCCGGCTCGCCGAACGCCGGGGTGACGACCACCCGGTCGTGGGTGATCTCCTGGATCCGCCAGCTGGTGGCGCCGAGCGCGAAGACGTCGTTGACGCGGGACTCGTAGACCATCTCCTCGTCGAGCTCGCCGACTCGTCTCGGCGCTCTGCTGTTCGCCGCCCGGGGCCCGGCACCCCCGCCGGGGTCCTCCACCCCCTCCGCCAGGGTCACGGCGAACATGCCGCGGTCGGGGATGGTGCCGCCGCTGGTGACGGCGAGGCGCTGCGCGCCGGGACGCCCCGTGAGGGTGCCGGCGTCGCGGTCCCACACGACCCGCGGCCGGAGCTCGGCGAAGCCGTCGGACGGGTAGCGGCCGGACAGCAGGTCGAGCGTGGCGTCGTAGGCCGACCGGGGGAGCGAGGCGTACGGGGCGGCGCGGCGGACGACGTCGAACCACTCCTCGACGTCGACGGGCTCGAGCGCGGTGGCGGCGACGGTCTGCTGGGCGAGGACGTCGAGCGGGTTGGCCGGGACGACGAGCTGCTCGATGAGGCCGGCGCGCATGCGCTCGGCCGTGACGGCGGACCCGACGAGGTCGTGCCTCGACGTCGGATAGACGACGCCGCGGCTGACCTCACCGACCTGGTGACCGGCGCGGCCGACGCGCTGGAGGCCGCTGGCCACCGACGGAGGGGTGGAGACCTGCACGACGAGGTCGACGGCACCCATGTCGATGCCCAGCTCGAGGCTCGAGGTGGCGACCACGCACCGCAGCCGACCGGACTTGAGGTCGTCCTCGATGACGGCCCGCTGCTCCTTGCTGACGGAGCCGTGGTGCGCTCGCGCCAGCACCGGCTCGGCGCCGGAGGAGGTGGCGCTTCCACCCATCAGCTGGGCGGGTGGCCGGGTGGAGTCGTCCGGCTTCTCGATGCCGAGCCGCTCCGCGTACGCCTCGTTGAGGTGGGCGGTGAGTCGCTCGGCCTGGCCGCGGGAGTTGCAGAAGACGATGGTGGAGCGGACCGCCAGCACGCGGTCGATGAGGTCGTTCTCGACGTGCGGCCAGATGGAGCCCGCCTCGCCGAGGTCGGTCATGTCGTCGACGGCGACGTTGACGGCGAGGTCGAGCAGCGTCTCGCTCTCCGGCGCGACGATGCGGACCGGCGCGCGGCCGCCGAGGAACCGGGCGACCTCCTCGTGCGGACGCACGGTGGCGCTCAACCCGATGCGCCGCGCGGGCTTGTCGAGCAGCGCGTCGAGGCGCTCCAGCGACAGGGCCAGGTGCGCGCCGCGCTTGGTGCCGGCCACGGCGTGCACCTCGTCGACGATGACCGTGTCGACGCTCAGCAGCGACTCCCGCGCCGCCGAGGTGAGCATCAGGAACAGCGACTCCGGGGTGGTGATGAGGATGTCGGGCGGCTGGCTGACCAGGCGTCGGCGCTCCTGCTGCGTGGTGTCGCCGGACCGGACGCCGACCGCGACGTCGTGGAACGGCTCGCCGCGACGCACCCCGGCCTGGGTGATGCCGACGAGCGGCGACCGCAGGTTCCGCTCGACGTCGACCGCCAGCGCCTTCAGCGGCGAGATGTAGAGGACCCGGGTGCTCTGCCCATCAGCCGCCCGTGGCCCAGCACCCCCGCCGCCCTTGGGCTCATGAAGCAGCCGGTCGATGCTCGACAGGAACGCGGCCAGCGTCTTGCCCGACCCGGTGGGCGCGACGACCAGCACATGGTCGCCCGCGTCGAGCCCCTCCCACGCCCCCGCCTGCGCGGCCGTGGGGGCCGCGAAGGTCTGGGAGAACCACTCGCGCGTGGCCGGCGCGAAGCGGTCGAGGGGGGACATACGCTCCATCGTTCCAGCAACGTCAGACACCCGCTGTGCTGTCGTCCGCCCACGGCCCGGAACCCCCGCCGGGCTGTCGTCCGCCCACGGCCCGGAACCCCCGCCGGGCTGTCGTCCGCCCACGGCCCGGAACCCCCGCCGGGCGCGCCGAGGGGGGTACCCGGAACGGATCCACGCCTGAGGCATGCTGGGCCGCATGAAGCTGCGTGGACTCGTGTCTCTGGTCGCCCTCGCACTCCTGGCCGGGGGGTGCTCGTCGTCGTCCGACGACGAGCCGAAGGCCGATCCCGCGAAGAAGGGGTCCAGCGAGAAGCTGGTCGAGATCTCGCCGGTCACGGGCCTGCCGCTCAAGGGCCGGCCGGACAACCCGGTCTTCGTGGTGAAGATCGAGAACACCGCCAACGGGTCCCCACAGTACGGGCTCAACCGGGCCGACATGGTCGTCGAGGAGCTCGTCGAGGGCGGCCTCACCCGCCTCGCCGCCTTCTACTACTCGACGCTGCCCAAGAACGTCGGGCACGTCCGCTCGATGCGTGCCACGGACATCGGCATCGCCTCTCCCGTCGCGGGCCAGATCGTCGCGTCAGGCGGCGCCCCGAAGACCTACCGCATCGTGAAGAAGGCCGGCGTGAAGGTCTTCTCCGAGGACCACGGCGCCCCCGGCTTCAGCAGCGACCCGGCCAAGAGCCGCCCGTACAACCGCATGATCAACCTCCAGCGCCTCAACCGGAAGGCCAAGGTCCGCGACATCCCGGGCCCGTACCTGAGCTGGACGCCGCCCGGCGCGAAGCCGTCACCCTCCGCCTCTGCCTCCGCGGCGCCGCCGAAGAAGGCCACGAAGGCGGCCGTGAAGTTCTCCGGTGGCACGCGCACCACCTGGAGGCTCGCCGGCAAGACCTGGCAACGCACCAACGGGCACGCCGCCCGCGGGCAGGACTTCGCCGCGGACACGCTGATCGTGATGTTCTGCAAGGTCGGCGACGCCGGCTACCGCGACCCCGCCGGCAACCCCGTGCCGGAGACGATCATCAAGGGCACCGGCCGCGCCGTCATCCTGCACGGGAACGAGGCCACGGAGACCACCTGGCACAAGTCGTCGCTCGACAGCCAGGTCCGGTTCACCGGCAAGGACGGCGAGCCCGTGACCATCACCCCGGGCCACGTGTGGTTCGAGATGGTGCCCAAGGGCGCCGGCAAGCTCGCCCTGGGCTAACCCGCCTCGGGCACGGAGGCCTCGCCGATCGACGGCAGCAGCCGCATGCCGGCCAGGATCGCCCCGATCGTGGCCTGGACGTGCGCAGCGGCGAGATCGGGGTCGTCGGCGTCGGCCACGTACTCCGACGCGGACCTGATGGCGCCGTAGAAGACGATCCCGAACGCCTCGCCGAGGTCGCCGGCACCGCCGAGGTCGGCCAGCAGCTGGTCGACCGTGCGCTGGACGATGCCCAGGGACGCGGCCCGCTCGGCCTCAGTCCAGCGCTCGTGACCGAGCGCGACGGGGGCCTCCTGCAGGCAGATGCGCCGGAACTGCGGCTCGCGGCACGCCTCCATGAACGCCTCGAGGCCGATGGTGGCGCGCTCCCAGGGGTCCTTGACCCTGCTGATCTTCTTCTCGATGGTCTGGGTGGTCTTCTCCTGCAGGCGCTCGAAGACGCTCTCGAACAGGGCCAGCTTGCTCGGGAAGTGGTGGTACAGAGCGCCCTTGGTGACCCGCGCGGCGGCGACGACCTCGTCCAGCGACGTGCCCGCGTACCCCTGGCTGGCGAACAGCGTGGCCGCGTTGTCGAGGAGCGCGCGCTTGGTGCCGGAGGAGTAGTCCTGGCGTCGGGTGGACTTGCGGGCGGCCCGGAGGACCGTGCCCGGCGAGACCTTGGGTGTGCTCGGCATAGATCGTCATCGTAACCACGTGGTGGTGCGCATCACATACCGACGGTTTGTCTCCGGCCGAGGCACCCAACATACTGAGAGTACGTACCGAGAGTATGGACTCTTGGGCAAGCGCGAACAAGGAGCACACCATGACCTGGGATGCCTACAACCGTCGCAAGCCCGTCCTGCGGGAGGTCCTCGCGCTCGCCGACCGGCGCCGCGACGAGCTGACCGTCGACGACGTCTTCACCGCCGTCCCGGAGGCCCGCGAGGTCTTCGACGACGCCACCGACCTGCTCCTCGACGTGCAGCTGATGTGGTTCCAGCGCCTGAACGGCCAGATGGAGCTCCAGCTCACCGAGGGCGACGACACCTCCGAGATGACCGCGATCACGGCCTGGATCCGCGCTGCCGAGGCCATGCCCGGCGCCCGCGCCCTGCTGGACGCGAACGCGCACCGTCCCGAGCTCACCAAGGCCTTCGGCCTCGAGCGCGCCTTCCTCGCGGAGGCCTCGGGTGTGCCCGGTCAGCAGATCGTCGACGCCGCCCGTGACGCGGCCCTCGCCGCTCCGGCGGAGGCCGACGACCGACCCCTCGGCTTCATCGGGCGCCTGCGCGGCGCCCTCGCGGCCTGACGGCACCACCACAGCTGCCCCGCGCCGGCACCCTTCCCCCTCCCTCGGGTGCCGGACGCGGGGTCATTCGTCCTTCGGAGGCCGTCCGCCGAGCTGGCTGATCTGGGCGCCGAGCTCGGTGTCGATCGCCTCGCTGAGCTGGTTGCGGAAGATCCCGAGCGTCACCTGGCTGGCCACCGGCAGCAGGTTCTCGATGCTCGACAGGATGCGGGGCCACTGCTCGTCGGGAAGACCCTCGGCGAGGAACGGCTGCACGATCTCCTCGACCGCCCGCGCCACCAGGGCGTCGGCGATGGTGCGCAGGTGCCGCTCCAGCAGCGGGAACAGCGCGATCACGGACGTGGGCGTGAGCCCGAGCATCACCGCAGCGGCCCCGGCCCGGACCACGTTCGGCTGGAGGAGGCGGACGACCTCCGGGTCGTCGTCCACCCACTCGACCAGGCCGTGCTCGGCCAGCGCGTCGATCAGGCCGTCGTCGCGCGCCACGCCGGCCAGCGCGGCGAGCGCCTCACGCGTCATCTCCTCGGGCTCGACGTCGCGGTGCGGCTCGTCGAGCAGCTTCAGCAGGTCGAGCGTGTGGCCGGCCGACGTCCGCGGGCTCCGCTGCACCGCCCGCTCGACGGCGGCGAGCGTGTAGCCGCGGTCGATGAACTCGCGGATCAGCTGGAGCCGCTGCAGGTGGTCGCGGGTGTAGTAGCCGGTGCGGCCCTCGAGGCGCGGGGCGTCGATGAGGCCCCGGCTGGCGTACGCGCGCACGTTGCGCACGGTCATCCCGGCTCGGGCTGCCAGCTCGTCGACGGTGAATTCCTCAGGTACCGGCGAGGGGTCGGCCATGTGGGCATCATAGGACCATGGACACCCTGCGAGGACGGCTGCTGGTGGCCACCCCGGCCATCGCCGGAGGGCCGTTCCTGCGCAGCGTGGTGTTCGTCCTCGACCACGACGACGACGGCGCGCTGGGTGTCATCGTGAATCGTCCGCTCGACTCCGACGTCGACGACGTCCTGCCGGCCTGGGGCGCGTTCGTCAACGCGCCGGTGTGCCTGTTCGACGGCGGTCCGGTGGCCATGGACTCCGCCCTCGCCGTCGGAGTGCTGGCGGACGCGACGCCGCCGCACGGCTGGCGGCAGATGGCGGGCCGCGTCGGCCTCGTCGACCTCGAGGGTCCGCTGCCCGGCGACGGTCAGCTGGCCGGACTGCGGGTGTTCGCGGGGTACGCCGGGTGGGGATCGGGGCAGCTCGAGGACGAGCTCGCCGAGGGGTCCTGGATCGTCGTCGACGCCCTGGACCACGACCTCACCTCGCCCACGCCGGAGACGCTCTGGCGAGAAGTCCTGCGACGCCAGGACGACGACGTCCGCTTCTGGGCGACGTTCCCGGACGATCCTGGCGCGAACTGAACGGCGACTCCGGCCGGGCTAGGATCGGCGCGTGGGATTCTTCGGCAGCGGCACCCAGACGGTCCACGACGAGCGCACCGACCTGCGCCCCGAGGACGGTGACCACGAGCGGTTCTCGCACTATGTCCCGCGCGAGAAGCTGACCGAGGCGATGGTCATGGGCACGCCCGTGATCGCGCTGTGCGGCAAGGTGTGGGTGCCCAGCCGCGACCCCGAGCGGTTCCCGGTCTGCCCGGAGTGCAAGGAGATCTGGGAGGGCCTGTCCGACGGCCCCGGCGACAAGGACGGGGACTCACCGTCTGATGCGTAGCCAGGCCCTCCGGGTCTGGCAGCGCGAGGCGCTCGAGCTCTACGCTCGATCGCGACCACGAGACTTCCTCGCGGTGGCGACGCCTGGAGCTGGCAAGACCACCTTCGCCCTCACCCTCGCCGCCGGCCTGCTGTCGGACGGCGCCGTCGACCGTCTGGTCGTCGTCGCGCCCACCGAGCACCTCAAGACGCAGTGGGCGCACGCGGCCAGCGGCGCCGGCATCCGCCTGGAGCCGAACCTCACCGGACAGCTCAGCAGCGAGTTCGACGGCTACGTCGTCACGTACGCCGGACTGGCGGCCAACCCCACCGGGCATCGGGTGCGCATCGAGAGCCGCCGCACGCTCGTCGTGCTCGACGAGGTGCACCACGCCGGGGACTCCCTCACCTGGGGCGAGTCGGTGCGGGAGGCCTGCGAGCCGGCCACCCGCCGCCTCCTGCTCACCGGCACGCCGTTCCGCTCCGACAGCAGCCAGATCCCGTTCGTCACGTACGAGCCGATGCCGGACGGGTCGCTGGAGAGCCGCGCCGACTACGTCTACGGGTACGGACCGGCGCTGCGTGATGGCGTCGTCCGTCCCGTCCTCTTCATGGCGTACTCGGGGACCATGCAGTGGCGCACGCGAGCCGGCGACGAGATGTCCGCCCGGCTCGGCGAGCCGCTGACCAAGGACGCCACCGCCCAGGCTCTCCGCACGGCGCTCGACCCGGCCGGGTCCTGGGTGCCCACGGTGCTGTCGGCGGCGAACAGCCGTCTCCAGGAGGTCCGCCGCGGCGTGCCCGACGCCGGCGGTCTGGTCATCGCCGGCAACCAGGAGCTCGCGCGCCAGTACGCAGCGCTGCTCGCCTCGGTGACCGGGCAGGAACCGACGCTCGTGCTCTCCGACGACGCCGGGTCAAGCGCCCGCATCGCCGAGTTCGCGGCCGGCACGTCGCCGTGGATGGTGGCGGTGCGCATGGTGAGCGAGGGCGTCGACGTCCCGCGGCTGTCGGTCGGCGTCTACGCCACCACGGCATCGACACCGCTGTACTTCGCCCAAGCGGTCGGGCGGTTCGTGCGAGCCCGGCGCAAGGGCGAGACCGCGTCGATCTTCGTGCCGAGCGTCCCCGCCGTCCTGGCGCTCGCCGGCGACCTGGAGGCCGAGCGCGACCACGTCATCGGCATGAAGGTGGAGGACGAGGCCGACCTGCTCGCGCGGGCCGAGCGCACGGAGTCCACGCCCGACGCGCTGGAGGAGTACCGCGCGCTCGGCAGCGAGGCGTCGTTCGACCGCGTCGTCTACGAGGGCGGCGAGTACGGCGGCTACGCCGGCGTCGACGACGACGAGCTCGACTTCCTCGGCATCCCGGGGCTGCTCGAGCCGGACCAGGTGGCCGACCTCCTGCGGGCGTCGCGCACCAAGCGCCCGAAGGTCAAGGACCAGGCCGCCACCACTGACGCGCTGTTCGAGAAGCGCGCCGAGCTGCGGCGCGAGCTGCACGCTCTCGTGACGGCGTGGCACCACCGCACCGGCGAGCCGCACGGCGTCACGCACCACCGGCTGCGTCGCGAGTGCGGGGGTCCGCCGGCGGCTCAGGCCACGTCGGCCCAGCTGACCGAGCGGATCGACCTCCTGCGGCAGTGGGCATTGCGCGCTTCCTCGTGACCTGAGCGGGTCGTAACTCGTTGTGACCGGCAAGTAGCGAGGAGACCCATGCGCATCCTGCAGCACCGCCACCGCTGGCCGATCCTGGTGGCCGTCGTCACGACCACCGTCACCATCGCCACCTTCCCGGCGTACTCCGCATGGGTCCAGCAGTTCCACGGGCCGACGACGGTCGAGCTGAAGAACGCCATCTCGCGCGCCCCGTCGGAGGGTGACGCGACGAAGGACCCGACCACGGCGACGCAGGCGTCGGCGCACGAGGACGCGGTCGCAGCGCAGCGCGCCGAGGCCGATCCCGAGCTGGTGCCGACGCAGGCCGCCGAGCTGCGGCACCACGCGACGGTGCCGGAGGACGTCTACGCGATGGCGAACGGCTGCTACGCGCTGCAAGCACCGAGCGGCAAGTGGGTGGTGCGGACGAAGACCGGTTACGCCGCGAGTGCCGCGTCGGTCTCGGGCGCCGAGCCGTTCCACTTCCAGGCCACTGATCTCGGCAGCTACCTGCTGTTCGACTCCGCGAAGGAGTTCGTCGACGTCAAGCCGCTGACCGTGCAGTCGTCGGCCGCGCCGAGCAAGAGCGCGGACTTCACCGCCACCAAGTCGGGCTCGACGTTCACGTTCACGGTGCCGTCGGTGAGCCGCGCGCTGTCGGTACGTGCCTTGGGTGGAGCGCTGGCCACGGACAAGACCCCGACGCCGTTCTCGCTGCGTCTGACCACCGGCTGCCAGGACTGGCCGGAGGTCGACGTCAACGTCACAGGCGCCCCGTTCGGCGGCACCACGGCGTACCAGGAGGTCCGCGGCTACGTCGACGGCCACACGCACGGCATGGCGTTCGAGTTCCTCGGCGGCAACGTCCACTGCGGCCGCCCGTGGCACCCGTACGGCGTCGCGTTCGCCCTGAAGGACTGCCCGGACCACCAGCTCGCCAACGGGACCGGCGCCGTGCTCGAGAACTTCACTCGCACCGGCCTCCCGGTCGGCACGCACGACCCGGTCGGCTGGCCGACGTTCAAGGACTGGCCGGCCCCGGAGTCGCTCACCCACGAGGGCACGTACTGGAAGTGGCTGGAGCGCTCGTGGCGCGGCGGGCAGCGCATGCTCGTGAACCTGCTCGTCGAGAACGACCAGCTCTGCAAGATCTACCCGCTGGGCCGCAACTCCTGCGACGACACCAAGTCGCTCAAGCTGCAGGCCGACGACATGCGCAAGCTCGAGCGCTACATCGACGCGCAGTACGGCGGCCCCGGCCGCGGCTGGTACCGCATCGTCACCGACCCGTTCCAGGCTCGGCAGGTCATCAACTCCGGCCGGATGGCGGTCGTCATGGGCATCGAGACGAGCGCCGTCTTCGGCTGCATCGAGAAGCGCGACCGGCCGCTCTGCACCGCCGACGAGATCGACCAGCGCCTCGACGACGCGTACGACATGGGCGTGCGGCAGATGGAGCTCGTCAACAAGTTCGACAACGCGCTGGCGGGCGTCGCCGGCGACTCCGGCGCGATCGCCCCGCTGGTGAACCTGGCGAACTTCCTCGAGACCGGGTCGTTCTGGGACATGCAGTCCTGCAAGGACAACCCCGAGGGCGTGCACGACCTGACCCAGCTCACCGCGCTGCCGGCCGGCGTCCCCGCGCAGGACCAGCTGTTCGGCGCCATCGCCGGGCTCAAGCTGGGCGGCGTGCTCCCGGTCTACCCGGGCGGCCCGACGTGCAACAACCGCGGCCTGACGTCGCTCGGCGACCACACGATCGAGCGCATGGCGCAGAAGCACATGATCTTCGACCCCGACCACATGAGCGTGAAGGCACGGAAGTCTGCTCTCGACGTGACCGAGCGGCTCGACTACCCGGGCGTCATCTCCAGCCACTCGTGGTCGACGCCGGATGCGTATCCGCGGATCTACAAGGCCGGCGGAATGATCACGCCGTACGCCGGTGACAGCAAGGGCTTCGTCGAGAAGTGGCAGCAACACCTGGCCTGGGCCGACCCGCGCTACTACTTCGGGTTCGGCTACGGCGCCGACATCAACGGCCTCGGCGCGCAGGGCAACCCGCGCGGTGCGGACGCACCGAACAAGGTCACCTACCCGTTCACCGGGCTCGGCGGCGTCACGATCGACCAGCAGGTCAGCGGCCAGCGGGTCTACGACATCAACGTCGACGGCGTCGCGCACTACGGCCTCTACCCGGACTGGATCGAGGACCTCCGCAAGCAGGCCGGCGACGACATCGCCGACGACATGGCGCGCGGCGTCGAGGCCTACCTGCAGATGTGGGAGCGGGCCGAGGGCGTCACGAACGACGCCTGCCGCGACCCGCAGGCCGCTCGCCCGGTGGCGCAGGTCAAGGGCGTGGCCGTGGGCTCCACCGTCGAGCAGGTGCTGCGGTCCGTCGGCCAGCCCCACTCGCGCCTCGGCGACGAGTTCACCTACTGCGCCGCCGGCACCGACGGCGCCACCGCCCACGTGACCGTCCGGTTCTCGCCGGCCGGAAAGGTCGTCAGCACGTCCTGACCCGCCCCCGTCTTCGCGAAATGTGACGCTCAAGGCGCTAAACGAGGCCCATGACGCCCTGGGCGTCACATATCGCGGAGACTCGGGGAAGGATCACAACGGCCCGGTGCGTTGACCTTCCTATGCGTCTCTCCGTGCTCGACCTCGTCCCCGTCCGCACCGACCAGACCACCGGCGACGCGCTGGCCGCGTCCGTGCGGCTGGCGCAGACCGCGGACCGCCTGGGCTTCGAGCGCTACTGGGTGGCCGAGCACCACAACATGCCGGCCGTGGCGGCGACGTCGCCGCCGGTGCTGATCGCGCACCTGGCGGCGCAGACGTCGTCGATCCGGATCGGGTCCGGAGGCGTGATGCTGCCGAACCATGCCCCGCTCGCCGTCGCCGAGCAGTTCGCGCTGCTCGAGGCGGCGCACTCGGGCCGCATCGACCTCGGCATCGGCCGGGCGCCCGGCTCGGACCCGGTCACGTCGTACGCCCTGCGTGGTGCCGCCGGCCGCGACGACAGGGACGTCCAGAACTTCCCGCAGTACCTCGACGACGTCGTCGCGCTGATGGGCACGGCGGGTGCTCGGGTCGTGCTGCCGCGCGACCAGCAGTACGTGCTCAAGGCGACGCCCGCGGCACAGACCGTCCCGCGCCTGTGGCTGCTCGGCTCGTCGATGTACTCGGCGCACCTCGCGGCCGCGAAGGGCCTGCCGTACGTGTTCGCGCACCACTTCTCCGGGCAGGGCACCGCCGAGGCCCTCGAGACCTACCGCACGGAGTTCGTGCCGAGCGACGCCGCGCCGGAGCCCGTCACGTTCCTGACCGTGAACGCCGCCGTCGCCGAGACCCATGAGGAGGCGCAGGCGCTGATGGTGCCGAACCTCCAGTCGATGGCCCGGCTCCGCACCGGCCAGCCACTCCGCCCGCTCGACCTCGTCGAGGACGCCCTCGACGCCGACCTCTCGCCGCAGGAGCAGGCCATCGTCGACTCCGGCCTGGCCCGCGCCGTCGTCGGCACGCCCAAGGACGCCGCCCGTCAGGTCCGCGAGCTCGCCGCCCAGTTCGGCGTCGACGAGGTGATGATCCACCCCGTCGCCTCCGCCCGTCGCGGCACCGACCCCACCGCCTCACCAGCCCGCGAGACCACCCTCGAGCTGCTGGCGAAGGAGCTCGTCTAGGAGGCCAGCTCGACGCCGGCGGCGGCCAGCTCCTCGTGGACCTTCGGCAGGTTGTCGGCGGAGACCGGGGCGCTGAGGTCCTCGAGCATGCGCACGCGGAAGCCCTCGCGGGCGCCGTCGAGCGCGGTGGCGCGGACGCAGTAGTCGGTGGCGAGGCCGCAGACGTCGAGCTCGGTGACGCCGTGGGCCTGGAGCCAGGCCGTCATCGCGGTGCCGTCCTCCGAGACGCCCTCGAAGCCGGAGTAGGCGGCCGCGTACTCGCCCTTGAGGAACACCGCGTCGAAGCGGGTGTCTGCCAGCAGCGGGTGGAAGTGCTCGCCCTCGGTCCCGACGACGCAGTGCGGCGGCCACGAGTCGACGAAGTCGGGGGTGTCGGAGAAGTGGTCTCCCGGGTCGATGTGGTGGTCACGCGTGGCGACCACGGTCTCGTAGGCTCCCTCGGCGACGACGTCGGCGATCCGCTGCGCGACGGCCGCCCCGCCCGTGACGGCGAGGGAGCCCCCTTCGCAGAAGTCGTTCTGGACGTCGACGACGACGAGTGCTCTGCTCATGTGTCCTCCTCGAAGAACGTGTCGATCACCGGCTCGCCCGGCGAGAGGCGCCGGGCGGCCGCGGGCAGCTCGGCGAGGGCGTTGCGGTGCCGGGCGCGGGCGTCGTCGAGCGTGTCGTGGTGGACCCGCTCACCGGCCGTCACCATCGGCACCATGAGCGGCCGGTCGTTCCCGTCGGACTCCGGTTCCGCGCCGATGCCGACGACCTCCGCCTGGGCCACTCCCTTCGCGCTCAGCCGGCGCATGGCCCACTTGCGGCCGCCGACGGACAGCTTGTCCGTGCTCTTCTTCGCGACGGGCACCAGCTCGCCGGAGTCGTCGGCCCGTGCGACGAGCTTGTAGACGAAGCCGCAGGTCGGGGCACCGGACCCGGTGACCAAGGCCGTGCCGACGCCGTAGCCGTCGACCGGCGCGGCCGCGAGCGTGGCGATGGCGTGCTCGTCGAGGTCGCTGGTGACGAGGATGCGGGTGTCGGTGGCGCCCAGCTCGTCGAGCTGTTTGCGCACGGACCTGGCGAGCGAGGGCAGGTCGCCGGAGTCGAGCCGGATCGCCCCCAGCGACGGCCCGGCCACGTCCACGGCGACCTTTACCGCCTCGGCGACGTCGTAGGTGTCGACCAGCAGCGTGGTGCCGGCGCCGAGCGACTCGACCTGAGCGGTGAACGCGTCGCGCTCGGTGTCGTGCAGGAGCGTGAACGCGTGGGCACTCGTGCCGGTGGTGGGGATGCCGTGGGTGCGGCCCGCCTCGAGGTTCGAGGTCGACGCGAACCCGGCGACGTACGCCGCCCGCGCCGCCGCCACGGCCGACCACTCCTGCGTGCGCCGCGACCCCATCTCGATGCACGGCCGGTCGCCGGCGGCGCCGATCATCCGGGCCGCGGCCGACGCGATCGCGGAGTCGTGGTTGAGGATCGACAGGATCACCGTCTCCAGCAGCACGCCCTCGGCGAACGAGGCCTCGACCACCAGCACCGGAGACGACGGGAAGTACACCTCTCCCTCGGCGTAGCCGGAGACGTCGCCGCTGAAGCGGTAGGACGCCAGCCAGTCGATCGTCGCGGCGTCGACGACGTCCTTCTCGCGCAGCCAGGCGAGGGCGGCGTCGTCGAAGCGGAACGACTCCAGCGCGTCGAGCACCCGTCCGGTGCCCGCGACGACTCCGTAGCGGCGCCCCGTGGGCAGCCGCCGGGCGAACAGCTCGAACACGCACCGGCGCTCGGCGGTGCCGTCGGCGAGCGCGGCCTGGAGCATGGTGAGCTCGTAGTGATCGGTGAGCAGCGCGGTGGTCACGGGACTCACCGTAGGCCCGTTGGGCTCATGACTCGACTGGGCCACAATGGGAAGCGTGACCACCCCGACCCCCGTGGAGATCGAGGAGCCCGACGTCAGCGAGGTCGTCGAGCTCGAGAACCCGTGGGTCACCATCGTCTGGAACGACCCGGTCAACCTGATGTCGTACGTCGCGTACGTGTTCCGCAACTACTTCGGCTACACCGAGGCCAAGGCCACCGAGCTGATGCTCGCGGTGCACCACGAGGGGAAGGCGATCGTGTCCAGCGGCAGTCGCGAGCAGATGGAGCGGCACGTGCAGGCCATGCACGAGTACGGCTTGTGGGCCACGCTGCAACGGGCGGACGAGTGAAGCCGTTCAAGCGCCGTCGTCGCGGCGGCCTCGTCGCGACGTTCGAGCCGGGGGAGGCGCAGGTGCTCGCGAGCCTGGCCGGTCAGGTCGTCGAGCTGCTGCGCGACCGCAACGGCGAGTCGCAGTCCGAGGCCGACCCACTCGCGGGCCAGCTCGGGCTCGGCGGGCCGTCCCTGCCGCCGGAGGACCCGGTGCTGCAGCGGCTGCTGCCCGACGCCTACCGCGACGACGCCGAGGACAGCGCGGAGTTCCGCCGCTTCACCGAGCGGTCCCTGACGTCGGCCAAGGTCGCGAATGCTGAGGCGATCCTCGCCGCACTCGTGGCCGCCGGGCTCGACGACGTCGACGACGAGGAGACCCTCGAGGTCGAGCTCGACGCCGAGGCCGCCCAGTCGTGGCTGCGATCGCTCACCGACATCCGGCTCTCGCTGGCCGTGCGGCTGGGCATCGAGGACGACGACGACGCGATGCTGCTCGCCCGCTCCGAGGACGAGGCCGTCGTCGCGATGACCGAGCTCTACGACTGGCTCGGGTACGTCCAGGAGACGCTCGTCACGTCGTTGCCGTGACCTCGACCGGGAAGCCCTGACGCACAGCGTCCAGCACTGTCGAGATCTCGACGGCCCGGGCGACGACGGAGGACACGTCGGACAGGTCGGCGCCCGTGGCTCCGAGCGAGACCGTGGCGCCGGTGACGCGACCGTCCTCGACGTCCAGATCCACGTCCACCCTCACATCGCCCAGCGACGCCCCGGCCGCCTCGGCGGCGTACCGAAGGTCGTTCGCCAGACAGCCGCCCAGCGCCAGGGCGAGCAGCTGGCCGCCGTTCAGGCCGAGGCCCGCTCCGCCGGCGACGCCGTCCGGTCGGTCCACGACGATCTCGTGGTCGCCGGTTCGACCGCGGGCGGCCTGGGTCCCCTCGATGGTGCGAAAAGTCGCTGAGATCGTGGGCATGGAGACATCATGGTCCACGCTTCGGGCGGGCGCCCAGGCCTCGGGCCGCGCCGATAGCCTGGGAGACGTGCTGATCATCGACCGCGCGACCCATGACGCGATCATCGAGCACGCCCGTCGCGACCACCCCGACGAGGCGTGCGGCGTCGTCGCAGGCCCCATCGGGTCGGACCGGCCGGCCCGGCACGTGCCGATGCTGAACGCCGCCATGTCGCCGACGTTCTACGAGTTCGACTCCGGCGACCTGCTGAGGCTGTACCGCGAGATGGACGACAACGACGAGGAGCCGGTGGTCATCTACCACTCGCACACGGCCACCGAGGCCTACCCGTCGCGCACCGACATCAACCTGGCCCAGGAGCCGAACGCCCACTACGTCCTGGTCTCCACGCGCGACGGCGCGCACGAGTCCGGTCCGGTCGACTTCCGGTCCTATCGGATCGTCGACGGCGAGGTCACCGAGGAAGAAGTGACCGTTGTCGAACGTTACGAAGACGAGCAGATCAGCCGCCCACGGCCCGGCACCCCCGCCGCGCCCCCCGAGCAGAAGAAGGCAGTGTCCTGATGGCCATCGAGGTCCGCATCCCCACCATCCTCCGCCCGTACACCGGCGGCGAGCGTGCCGTCGAGAGCTCCGGCTCCACCGTCGGCGAGGTCGTCGAGCAGCTGGAGGCCGACCACACCGGCATCAAGGAGCGCCTGCTCGAGGACTCTGCAGATGGTTGGGCGGTCCGCCGCTTCGTGAACGTCTACGTCAACGACGAGGACATCCGCTTCACCGGCGGTCTCGACACCGCCGTCTCCGACGGCGACACCATCGTCATCCTCCCGGCCGTAGCCGGCGGTGCCGATCTTGCCGCCCAGGGCCCGGCACCCCTGCCTTGAGATTCGACAACCTCGTCGACTCGGTCGGGAACACGCCCCTGGTGGGCCTCCCGACGCTCTCGCCGTCCGACGACGTGCGCCTCTGGGCCAAGCTCGAGGACCGCAACCCCACCGGCTCGATCAAGGACCGCCCGGCACTGCACATGATCCTGCGGGCCGAGGCCGAGGGCCGACTGAAGCCCGGCAGCACGATCCTCGAGCCCACGAGCGGCAACACCGGCATCTCGATGGCCATGGTCGCGTCGCTGCGCGGCTACCGGATGATCTGCGTGATGCCGGAGAACACCTCCGAGGAACGGCGCGTGCTGCTCCGGATGTGGGGCGCGGAGATCATCCCGTCACCGGCCGTGGGCGGCTCCAACGAGGCCGTCCGCGTGGCCAAGCGTCTCGCGGAGGAGAACCCCGACTGGGTGATGCTCTACCAGTACGGCAACCCGGCCAACGCCGACGCGCACTACGCGGGCACCGCCCCGGAGATCCACGCCGACCTGCCCGACATCACGCACTTCGTCGGCGGCCTCGGCACCACCGGCACCCTGATGGGCGTCGGCCGCTACTTCCGCGAGCACAAGCCGGACGTCCGGATCGTCGCCGCCGAGCCGCGGTACGGCGAGCTGGTCTACGGCCTGCGCAACCTCGACGAGGGCTTCGTGCCCGAGCTGTACGACGAGTCGCTCATCGACTCGCGCTTCTCGGTCGGCCCGCGCGACGCCGTGCGCCGCACCCGCGAGCTCGTCGAGTCCGAGGGGATCTTCGCCGGCATCTCCACCGGCGCCATCCTCCACGCGGCCCTCGCGCAGGCGACCAAGTGCGTCAAGAACGGCGAGTCGGCGGACATCGCGTTCGTCGTCGCGGACGGCGGCTGGAAGTACCTGTCGACCGGTGCCTACGAGGGCACGCTCGAGGAGGCGGAGGACCGTCTGGAAGGCCAGCTCTGGGCCTGAGCCGTGGGGTAGCCTCGTGCCCGTGAGCGAGATCGTGGTGTTCTCCGGCAGCGCGCACCGGACCCTCGCCGAGAAGATCTGCTCCGAGCTCGGACAGCCGCTGAGCCAGTCCGACACCGTCCGCTTCAGCAACGACTGCCTGCAGATCCAGCTGCTGGCCAACTGCCGCAAGAAGGACGTCTACATCATCCAGCCGCTGGTCCCGCCCACGCAGGACCACCTGATGGAGCTGCTGCTGATGATCGACGCCGCGCGTGGTGCGTCCGCCGCGTCCGTCACGGCAGTCATCCCGCACTACGCCTACGCGCGCTCGGACAAGAAGGACGCGTCGCGCATCTCCATCGGCGGCCGGCTCGTGGCCGACATGCTCAGCACCGCGGGCGCCGACCGCGTCGTCACCATGACACTGCACGCGCCGCAGGTGCACGGGTTCTTCAGCACCGCCGTCGACCACCTCACCGCGATCGGCGAGCTCGCCGACCACTACCGCGGCCGCGACCTCACCGACGTCGTCGTCGTGTCGCCCGACCTCGGCAACGCCAAGACGGCGTCGCTGTTCGCCCGGCTCCTCGGCGTCCCCGTCGCAGCCGGCAGCAAGCAGCGCCAGGCCGACGACAAGGTCGTCATCGACGCCATCGTCGGCGACGTTGCCGGCAAGACCGCGATCGTGCTCGACGACGAGATCGCCACCGGCGGCTCCATCGTCGAGCTCATGGACAAGCTGGAGGAGGAGGGCTGCCGGTCCGCGTCGGTGGCCTGCACCCACGGACTGTTCACCGGCAAGGCCGTCGAGCGGCTCCGCAACCACCCGTCGATCACCGAGGTCGTCACGACCGACACCGTCCCGCCGCCGGCCGACTGGCCCGAGCTGCAGGTCCGCACCGTCTCCCGCCTCTTCGCCGAGGCCATCGCCCGCATCCACGCCGGCGAGTCCGTGTCCAGCCTGTTCGACGGCGTCGACCCGGCCCACGCACCACCTCAGCCGAAGCTTCCCTTGTAGGTACGCTCGAACAATGGCGGACGCACCGATCGGGATCTTCGACTCCGGGTTCGGAGGGCTCACGGTCGCCCGGGCGGTGATCGACCAGCTGCCGCACGAGCCGGTCCTTTACCTCGGCGACACGGCGCGCCAGCCGTACGGGTCGCAGCCCATCGCCGCGGTGCGCGAGTTCGCGCTGGAGTGCCTCGACCACCTGGTCGAGCAGGGGGTCAAGGTGCTGGTGATCGCGTGCAACTCCGCAAGCGCCGCCGTGCTCCGCGACGCCCGCGAGCGGTACGACGTCCCGGTCGTCGAGGTGATCGTGCCGGCCACCCGCAAGGCGGTCAGCGTCACGCGCAACGGCCGGGTGGGCGTCATCTGCACGCAGGCCACGGCGACGTCGCGTGCGTACGACGACGCGTTCGCCGCCAACCCGCAGATCGAGCTGCACACGCAGGCGTGCCCACGGTTCGTCGAGCTCGTCGAGGCCGGCGTCACCAGCGGGCCGGAGCTGGACGCCGTCGCCCACGAGTACCTCGAGCCGCTTGTCGAGGCGGACGTCGACACCCTGGTGCTCGGGTGCACGCACTACCCGCTCCTCGCCGGCGCCATCGCCTACGTCATGGGCCCGGACGTGACGCTCGTGTCGAGCGCCGACGAGACCGCCAACGACGTCTACGCGCTGCTCGTGAGCCACGGTCTGGAACGTGACCTGGATCACTCTCCGCCGCAGCACCGCTTCCTGACCACGGGAAAACCGGACGACTTCGGCGTCCTCGGCCGTCGGTTCCTGGGTCCAGAACTGAATTCGGTCGACCAGTTCTCCTGGGTAGTGCCAGCATGAATGTCACCCCACGAAACCGCTCGCAAGCTCGCGCTTCCGCGGGGACCCCGACACGTGTTGTCATTTGGCGAGGGAGGCACTTGTGAAGCTCACCATCATCGGGTGTGCGGGGTCGTTCCCCGGGCCGGACTCGGCGGCCAGCTGCTATCTCGTCGAGGCTCCGTTCGAGGGCCGCACGTTCCGCCTGCTGCTCGATCTCGGAAACGGTGCCCTGGGTCCGCTGCAGCGGTTCACCGACGTCCGCGACGTCGACGCGGTCGCCGTCTCCCACCTGCACGCCGACCACTGCTTCGACCTCGCGTGCTTCTACGTGGTCAGCCGGTACCACCCCGGCGGCCGCACCCACGGCCGCGTCCCGCTCTACGCGCCGGCGGGCTCCGACCGCTTCCTCGCCCGCACCTACGGACCGGAGCCGGACCCCGGCATCCTCGAGCACTTCTCGTGCCACGACTGGCAGGACGGCGACGTCGTGCAGATCGGCCCGTTCACCGTCACCGCGGTGGAGGTCGACCACCCGGTCGAGGCGTACGCGATGCGCATCGAGTGCGACGGCAAGGTGCTGGCGTACTCCGGCGACACCGGGCCGTGCGAGCAGCTCGACCGGATGGCCGCCGGCGCCGACGTCTACCTCTGCGAGGCGTCGTTCGTCGAGTCGTCGGTGAACCCGCCGCACCTCCACCTCACCGGCGCGCAGGCCGGCGCGTCGGCCACGGCCGCCGGCGTCGGGCGCCTGCTGCTCACGCACATCCCCGCCTGGACCGACCGCGCGGAGGTCGAGGCGGACGCCAAGTCCACCTGGAACGGTCCCCTCGAGCTGGTCGACACCGGGGCCGTCTACGAGGTCTGACCCGCTGGGTACGCTCGCGGTCATGACCTCTCGCGAGGACGGCCGCGCCGTCGACCAGCTCCGACCCGTCACCATCACCCGCCACTGGCTCGACCACGCGCAGGGTTCCTGCCTGATCGAGTTCGGCCGCACCAAGGTGCTGTGCGCCGCGAGCGCCACCGAGGGTGTGCCGCGGTGGCGCAAGGGGTCGGGCCTCGGCTGGGTCACCGCCGAGTACGCGATGCTGCCGCAGGCCACCCACGACCGCTCGGCCCGTGAGTCGGTCAAGGGCCGCATCGGTGGCCGCACGCACGAGATCTCGCGCCTGGTCGGCCGCTCCCTGCGCGCCGCCATCGACTACACGGCGCTCGGCGAGAACACCATCACCATCGACTGCGACGTCCTGCAGGCCGACGGCGGCACGCGCACCGCGGCCATCACCGGTGCGTACGTCGCCCTGGCCGACGCCGTCTCGCACCTGCGCGAGAACGGTCTGCTGGCGGGAGAGCCGCTGGTGGAGTCCGTCGCGGCCGTGAGCGTCGGCATCATCGACGGCACCGCGATGCTCGACCTCCCGTACGTCGAGGACGTCCGGGCCGAGACCGACATGAACGTCGTCATGACCGGCAGCGGGTCGTTCGTCGAGATCCAGGGCACCGCCGAGGGCGCGCCGTTCGACCGCGCGGAGCTCGACACCCTGCTGGGTCTCGCCGAGAAGGGTTGCGCCGACCTCACCAACCTGCAGCAGCAGGCGCTCGCTTCGTGACGCGTGTTGTGCTCGCGTCGCGGAACGCGAAGAAGCTGGCCGAGCTGCGCCGCATCCTCGAGCCGATCGTGCCCGGCGTGCAGGTGCTGGGCCTCGACGACGTCGAGCCGTTCGACGAGCCGGCCGAGACCGAGCCCACCTTCGAGGGCAACGCCCTGATCAAGGCGCGGGCCTGCCTCGCCGCCACCGGCCTGCCGTCGCTGGCCGACGACTCCGGTCTCTGCGTCGACGCCCTCAACGGCATGCCCGGCGTGCTCTCGGCGCGTTGGAGCGGCCAGGGCGACGCGGAGAACAACCGGCTCCTCCTCACGCAGATCTCCGACGTCCCGGACGAACGTCGAGGCGCGGTGTTCCGCTGCGCGGTGGCACTGTGCACGCCCGACGGCGCCGAGGTCGTGGAGCACGGCGAGATGCCGGGCCGGATCCTGCGCGGTGAGCAGGGCGACGGCGGCTTCGGGTACGACCCGCTGTTCGCCGCCGACGGCTACGACGTCTCCACCGCCGAGCTGCCGGCCGAGGAGAAGGACGCCATCAGCCACCGCGGTCGCGCGCTGCGCACCATCGCGCCGGCCGTCGTCGCCGCCCTGACCTAGGAGAGCGCGGAGATCACGCGCTCGGCGAGCGCGGTGCTGCCGTCACGGTTCGGGTGCACACCGTCCACGACGCGCGCCGGGTCGTCGAGCGTCCCGGTGGTGCTCACGTACTTCAGGCCGTGCCGCTGGGCGGCGGTGTGGACGATCGACGTGACCCGCTTGCCGTCCCACGGGGACTCGGGTCCCCACGGCGGGCCGAGCACCACGATGCGCGTCGACCGCGGCAGCTGCCGCTGGAGGACGTCGAGGTAGTGGTCGACCGCCTCGGCGATCTGCTGGTCCGTCGCCGGCACGTGCTGACCCTCCAGGCAGATCGACCAGTCGTTGCGGCCGCCCTCGACGATGAACAGCGACGGAGCGGTGTGCCGGAAGGCCTGGGGCCGGTCGATGAACCGGTCGCCGGAGCACTGCTTGCCCTGACGGAGGTAGCCCGAGCCCGACTGCGCGTAGGTGGTGACGTGGGCGCCGAAGTGGCGGCCGACGATGCTCCACCAGCCCTGCTCCGCGTCGCCCGGCTCGTCGTTGTACCGCGCCGTGATGGAGTCGCCGACGACGACGATCCCGTTCGGGTACAGGCGGGTCAGCGTGGTCGAGGTTCCGTGCTTGACGGCGGGCGCGAGCGTGGGTGTCTCACCGCCGCGCGCGCTCTGCCAGATGGCGAGGAGCCCCGCAGTGACGGCGATGACGAGGGCGGCGCGGATCGCCGTTCTGGACAGGGACATCTGCTGACTTTCTTTCCCGAGAGGGCAGCAGGATATGTCCCTCTCGGGGCCCCGTCAGACGAATGGAGAAGGTGTCGTCAGACCAGTTCCTGGTCCTCGACCTTGGCCTCCTCCAGGCTCTCCTCGATGTACGTCTGGGCCTGCTCCGGGCTGAGCCGGAACACGAAGGCCATGACGTACACGGCGACCGACAGCAGGCCCAGGATCACGATGCCGCTGCCGAAGCCGATGGTGCCCTGGCCGCCGCCGTAGTCGCCGTAGTAGCTCACGATCGTGAGCCCGCCGAGCCACGGGAAGACCCAGAGCCCGGAGCGCAGGTCGAGGTGGCGCTGGCCGAGCTGGCCGGACACCGCCATCATCGCGAGCAGCGCGAAGCCGATCAGCACGGCGACCATGAGCTTCCAGACCACGGTCCAGCCGGACCAGTAGACGATCAGGTTGGAGCCCCAGAACGCGAGCAGGGGGATGAGGTGGCCGCCGGGGAGGCGGAACGGGCGCTCCTTCTCCGGGTCCTGCTGCCGCAGGGCGGCGTGCACGAGCGGGCCGGACGAGAACGACAGCACCGTCGCGGACGTGATGAAGCCGACGAGCTGCTGCCAGCTCGGGAACGGCAGCAGCATGAACAGCCCGATCACGAACGCCGCGATCAGGCCGACCAGCGGGACGCCACGGTCCGTCGTCCTGGCCAGGGCCTGAGGGGCGTTGCCGTTGCGGGCCATGGCGAACGAGATGCGCGACGTGATCGTCGTGTAGATGAGGCCGGTGTCGCCGGGGGAGACGACGGCGTCGACGTAGAGCACGGTCGCCAGCCATCCGAGGCCGAGCGCTGTCGCCACAGCGGCCAGCGGCCCGAAGTCGTTGGTGAAGCTCAGGTTCGCCCACCCGTCGGACTTGGCGAGGGTGCCGGGGTCGATCGAGCCGATGAACGCGGCCTGCAGGGCGATGTAGATGAGGCCGGTCAGCACCACCGAGCCGACGACCGCGATCGGCACGTTGCGGCGCGGGTTGTCGGTCTCACCGGCGAGCTCGATGCCCTGCCGGAAGCCGAGATAGGAGAACACGATGCCGCTGGTGGCGATCGCGGTGAACACGCCGTGCCAGCCCTCGGGCTTGAAGCCGTGGTCGGTGAAGTTGCTCCCGTGGAACGCGGTGACGAAGAACGCCGCGATGACGAGGAGGATGACGCCGAGCTTCCACCAGACGAGCACGTTGTTGATGCGGGCGAACCAGCGGATGCCGTAGTAGTTGACGACCACGAAGAGCGCCATCAGCAGGACCGCCACCGCGTAGCCGAGCGGCGTCAGCGTGTGGACGACCTCGGGAGCGTCGCTCTTGCAGGCCGAGAGGCAGTGCTCCTTGGTGAACTCCGCGTACTTGGTGCCGTACTGCAGGGCCGCCTCGACCTCGATGGGCGCGGTGGTCACGACGGCGACATACGTGATCCAGCCGCTGGTGAAGCTGGCGAAGGTGCCGTACGACATGTGCGGATACCGGACGACGCCGCCGGACAGCGGGTACATGGTGCCGAGCTCGGCGTAGACCAGGGCGAGCAGCAGGATGAGGAACCCGCCGAGGGCCCAGGAGATCATCGCGGCGGGTCCGGCGGCCTTGGAGGCGTCGAGGGCGCCGAAGAGCCATCCGGAGCCGATGATCGAGCCGACGCTGGCGAAGAGGAGTCCGACGACTCCCACGTGGCGCTTGAGGTGCGGTTCAGCAGACGTGGTGGTGGCCATGCCTCAGCAGTACCCCGTAGATCGTCTCCCTATGCACCCGAAAAATCGTGCTGGCGCCACGCCTCGAAGACGACGATGGAGGCGCAGTTCGCCAGGTTCATCGAGCGTCGCCCCGGCAGCATCGGCAGCCGCAGGTGCTCGTCGATGCGTTGATCAGCGAGGACGTCGTCCGGGAGCCCGGTCGGTTCCGTCCCGAACAGCAGCACGTCCGACGGCTCGTAGGCGACGTCGGTGTAGCGGCGCTCGGCCTTCGTGGTGAAGGCGAGGACGCGGGCGTCCCCGAAGGACGCGAAGGCCGCGTCGAGGTCGGCGTGGACCGTGACGACGGCGAGGTCGTGATAGTCGAGGCCGGCGCGCCGCAGCCGGGCGTCGTCGAGGGTGAAGCCGAGGGGCTCGACGAGGTGCAGCTCGGCACCGGTGGCGGCTGCGAGCCGGATCGCGTTCCCCGTGTTGCCGGGGATGCTGGGCTCGTGGAAGAGGATGCGGAACATCGCTCGTCAGCGTAGCCAGCCCATCCCCTAGACTCCCCGACCATGGCAGCCCCCCAGCGCGTCCACGTCACCCACACGTTCCGTTCCGACCCCGCCACGGTCTTCGAGGCCCTCGCCGAGCACGAGAACCTCGGCCCGGTCCTCGGCTGCAAGATCACCCGGGTCTGCGACGGCGACACGTCGCGCAACGGCCCCGGCACCACGCGGCGGCTCAAGATCGGCCCGCTGCCGGCGTTCGAGGAGACCGTCACGGCGGCCGAGCCGAACACGCTGATCGAGTACAAGGTCAGCAAGGGCACGCCGCTCACCGGCCACTGGGGCGTGCAGCGCCTGACGCCGACCGCCGACGGCGGCACGGTCCTCGACTACCGGATCGGCTTCGACGCCAAGGTGCCCGGCCTGGCCCCGATCGTCGGCAAGGTGCTGACGATGCAGCTCGGCAAGAACATCGGCAAGCTCGTTCCTTAAGGTCCGGCACGCCCGACGGCGAGCGCGGCCGAGTGTGCGGCCGCCACGCCGATCTCAGCCACGGTCCGCTCGCCGCGCTCCAGCGCGCCGAGCAGCCCGGCCATGAACGCGTCGCCGGCGCCGACGGTGTCGACGACCGTGACCGGCTCCGGCGGGACGTCCAGGCGTTCCTCCGCCGTGACGAGCGTGGCGCCGGCCGAGCCGCGCGTGACGGCCACCAGCGACGTCGTGCCGGCGAGCCAGCGCTCCACCAGCTCGTCCTCGGACGTGTCCGGGTGCCACCAGGCGAGGTCCTCGTCGCTGACCTTCACGACGTCGGCGCGCGCGGCGAGCCGGTCGAGCCGCGCCACCGCCTCGGCCCGGTCCGCCACGAGCGCGGGCCGGACGTTCGGGTCGAGCGACACCCGGGTCGCGGACGGCAGGTCGAGCACGAGCTTCTCGACCGCCGCCGCCCCGGGCTCGAGCACCGCCCCGATGGACCCGACGTGCACGGCGGTCACGCCCGGCGGGACGTCGATCCGCCCGGGATCCCAGGCGATGTCGAACTCGTAGGTGGCGGCGCCGTCCGGCCCGATGCTGGCGATCGCGCTGGACGTGCGGTCCGCCGCGGTGGCCTGCACGGTCACACCGGCCGCCTCGACGTGGCGGCGCAGCAGGGAGCCGTGCTCGTCGTCACCGAGGGTCGCGACGAGCGTGACGTCGAGCCCGAGCCGGCCGAGTCCGACCGCGACGTTCGTCGGACTGCCCCCGGGGTGCGGCACGCCGTCCACCACGTCGACGAGCGCCTCGCCGATCACCAGGATCATGCCGGGTCCTCCTCGTCGTCGGTGATGGCCGGGAACGTCCCGGTGGGTGCGTCGGCGACGCTCATCGTCGCGGCGGAGTGGGTGGGCGCCTTCTGGCCGAGGGCGGAGAGCGCGGCGTCGAACCCGACGTCCTCGCCGGCCTCCTCGCTGAGCAGCCAGCGCACCTCGAGCAGGTCGCAGTAGGCCTGGACCGCCGTCCCGACCTCGCCGATCTCGGCGTGGGCGCGGCGCATGTTGGGCCGCAGGACCTCGACCAGCCAGCGGGCCGCGGCGTCCTCCTCGCTGACGTCCTCGCCGGACTCGCGGCTGATGTGGCCCTGGTAGGCGTGCAGGTCGGCGAGCAGCGGTCGGGCCTGGCCCTCGCCGACGGCGAGTCCGGTGAGCTCGCGCAGGTGCCGGGAGTGGTAGCCGCGGCCGCCGACGGCGACGTGCAGCCGGATCTCCTGGCCGTCGACGGGCTCCAACGCCACCTCGTCGACGATGAAGCCCAGCTCGTTGAGCTGACGCACGGCGCCTTCGATCCGGTAGCGGTCGTCGTAGGCGAAGGTGGGCTCGGAGTTCAGCAGCTCCCACAGCTGCGTGTAGCGGTCGGCGATGCCCTGCGCCTCGGCGACGAGGGTGGTGTTCATCTCGGGGTCCCGCTCGAGCCGGGCCGCGAGGTCGATCATGCCCATCGCGACGTTCTCGGTGAGGATCTCGAGGTCGTGCTGGCGCTGGCCGTCGGTCAGCCGCGGGTGGATCTCGCTGGTCTCCGCATCCACGAGCCAGGCCTGCAGGATCTGCCCGTCACGGGAGAACAGCGTGTTGGCCAGGGAGCAGTCGCCCCAGAAGACGCCGTGGCGGTGCAGCTCGACGAGCAGTCCCGCCATCGCATCGAGCAGTCGCTCGCGGTGCTTCGGCTGGTCGGGCGGCAGCCGCATGAACAGGCGGCGGTACTGCCAGGACGACTCCAGGAAGCGCGTGACGAGGAGTGCCGTCTCGCGGTCGGCCTGGATCACGAGCCCGGCCGGGCGGACGGCGGGCAGGTCCATGTCCTCGAGCCTCCGCAAGACCTCGTACTCCTTGCGGGCAAGCCGTGGCGACAGCTCCTTGACGGCCCACAGCTTCCCGTCGGCCTCGACGAACTTGACCAGGTGTCGGCTCGGACCGACGGAGACGTCGCGCAACGGCGCCTCGACGATCGTCCAGTCCGCCAGCGGCAGGTCCCACGGCAGCGAGAGCAGGTCCGGGCTCGGCGCCCGCAGCAGGATCTCCGGCGTGGCCTGGACCATGCCGCCAGCCTAGACGCGCTCGCGCCTGGTCAGGAGGTCGTGCCGAGGTGCACCGCGAACCCGCCGAGCACCGAGGCGGTGATCCACCGCTGGATCCGCTGGGCCACCGGCCGCTCGTGGAGGAGAGCCGCCACCCACGCCGCGGCCACGACCCAGGCGGCGTTCACGGTGACCGCGACAACCACCTGGACGAGGCCGAGCTGGAGCAGCTGCACCGCCGTGGGCCCGGCCGACGGGTCGACGAACTGGGGCAGCAGCGCGGCGTACATCAGCGCGATCTTCGGGTTCAGCAGGCAGGTGGCCAGGCCCATGGAGAACAGCCGGCGCGTCGAGTGCCCGGGCTGGTCGTGGTCGCCGGCGAAGACGTTGCGGCCGCCAGGCCGGACGATGCTCCACGCGAGGTACAGCAGGTAGGCGGCGCCGGCGAGCTTGACGATCACGAACAGGGCCGGGACCGCGGCGAACAGCGCCGCCAGCCCGATGGACGTCGCGACCAGGTACACGAGGAAGCCGCACGCGACACCGGCCAGCGAGACGAGCCCGGCGGCCCGGCCCTGCGACAGGGACCGGCTGACAAGGTAGATCATGTTGGGCCCGGGCGTCAGCACGAGGCCGAGCGCGATGAGCGCGACCCCGACGACGGCTCCGAGACTGACCACGGAAAAAGCCTACTCGTGGTGCCGAAGGCGGGACTCGAACCCGCACGCCCGAGGGCACGGCGACCTAAACGCCGCGTGTCTGCCAGTTCCACCACTTCGGCCCGTACTCCACGAAGACTAAGGGAACCCAGCGCGAGGTTGTGTCTCCGTCACCCAGCCCGGCCGAAGCGGGAGTCGCCGGCCGCAGAAGCGGCAGACGAGCAAGTCACCTCTTGGGCAGCTCCTGCACGTTCCAGGTGTTCCCGTCGGGATCGGCGAAGTACACGAACCGGCCCCACGCCTGCTCGTCGACCTCGCTGACCTCGACACCACGGGAGGCGAGGTCGGCGCGGGCGGCGTCGGCGTCGTCGACGACGAGCATCAGGCCGCGGATGCTGCCGGGGACGGCGTCGGCGAGGCCGGTGCCGAACGCGATGGAGCAGGCCGAGCCCGGCGGGGTGCACTGGACGAACCGGATCCCGCCGCCCGGGCTCTGGTCGTGATCGGCGTTGAAGCCGACCTTGTCGACGTAGAACTCCTTGGCGCGGTCGACGTCACTGACCGGGACGAAGACGACTTCGAGCTTGTAGTCCATGTCCCGACGCTAGCCGCGTGCGGTGACAGTTCAGGCCGCGTCGAGCCCCAGGTCCCGGCGCAGCTTGGCGACGTGGCCGGTGGCCTTGACGTTGTACTGCGCGACCTCGATCTTGCCGTCCGGGTCGACGACGAACGTCGAGCGGAGCACGCCCTCGACGACCTTGCCGTACAGCTTCTTCTCGCCGAACGCGCCGTAGGCGAGGAGCGCCTCCTTGTCGACGTCGGAGAGCAGCGTGATGGTCAGGCCCTCCTTCTCACGGAACTTCGCGAGCTTCTCCGGCTGGTCCGGAGAGATGCCGAGGACGGTGTAGCCCTCGGCCTTGAGCGCGTCGAGGTTGTCGCTGAAGTCGCACGCCTGCTTCGTGCAGCCCGGGGTGAGGGCGGCCGGGTAGAAGTAGACGATGACGCGGCGCCCTCGCAGGTCGGAGAGGGTGACGGTCTCGCCGGTGTCGGTGGGCAGGGTGAAGTCGGGTGCGGGGTCTCCGGGCTGCAGTCGCGTCGTCATGGGCCCTATCCTGACGTAGACGTCCACCCGAGAAGAGCGAGGCATCCCGTGGCCAAGGCCGACACGACCCGACTCGTCCGTGAGATCGAGGAGACCCGGCTCCACCTCGCCGACACCGTCGACGCCCTGGTCGACCGCGCTCATCCCAAGAGCATCGCGCGCCGTGGCCTGGCGTCGGTCAAGGGCCGGTTCGTCGACGAGCAGGGCTCCGTGCGGCTCGAAACGGTCGTGCCCGTGGTGGCCGGCGCCGCCGCGGTGGTCACCGCGATCGTCATCCTCCGTCGTCTGGTGCGCTGACCTGGCCCGCCTGCGTGCGCCCGAGGTCTCGCTGGCGGACCGCTGGCAGATCCTGCGACGCCGCTGGCGCCTGCTGCTCCGCCTCGCGATCGGGCCGGCCGTGGCCTATCTGGTGGCCACCGACGCCCTCGACCACCGGCAGGCCTTCTTCGCGCCCATCGCCGCGATCATCACGCTCATGGCCGGCGGCGGCGCACGCCTCCGTACTGTCATCGAGCTGGTCATCGGCGTCGCCACCGGCGTGCTCGTGGGCGAGCTGCTCATCCTCGCCATCGGTCGCGGCGCCTGGCAGATCGCGCTCGTCGTCGTTCTCGCGGTCGCGATCAGCACGATCCTCGGACTCACCGGCATCGCCCTGACCCAGGCGGCGACATCCTCGGTGCTGCTGACCGCGGTCCTGCCGCCGCCCGGATCGGGCAACCCGGCCGTCACGCGGTTCAGCGACGCGCTCGTCGGCGGGCTGGTCGGACTGCTGTGCGTGCTGGCCATCCCGCGTCACCCGGTGCGCGACATCGACCGCGAGGTCCAGGGCATCCTCACCCGGCTGGCGGCAGTGCTCACCCTCGTGGCGTCGGGGCTGCGCGAGGACGACAGCACCCAGGCCGACCGCGCACTGGCGAGTGCCCGGGGCATGCAGCACATGGTCGACTCGATGCGCTCGACGACGCAGAACGCCGCCGAGGTGGCGAGGATGTCCCCGATCCGCTGGCGACAACGTCAGCACGTGGAGCTTTACGCCTCAGCGGTGCTCGACGTCGACAACGCCGTGCGCGACGCGCGCGTCCTGGCGCGCAAGACGTCGGCGCTGCTGCGGCACCGCGAGGCCATCTCGCCCGACATGGCGCTGGCGGTCGACGCCCTGGCCGCCGCGGTGGAGGTCTTCGCCGACGACCTCTCCGAGCAGGACGACTTCGAGGAGGCCCGCAACGAGCTCGTGCAGGCCGCCCGCATGGCGTCGCTCGCGCTGCCCGAAGCCGTCACGATGAACAGCGCCGCCATCGCCGCCCAGGTCCGCTCGCTCGCCGCCGACCTGCTCTACGCCAGCGGCTACACCCGCGACGAGATCGACGAGCGCCTTGACTTTTGAGACGGACCGAGCGCGCTCTGCGCGCGAGCGTCCGGCCAGGTCGAGTGCGTTGCGGCGAAGCCGCCCGGCGTATCGAGACCCGGTGGGGCATGAGGCTCGCTTCAGTCGTGGTCTCGATACACCTCACTCGCTGGGGCTCGCGAGGCACTCGACCACCGAGAGTCGCGCTCGTCGGCCCGTCGCATCGACAAGGGGTGCCGACCTGCGCTAACGTCAGCACTTCGCCCCGCTCGGGGCGAGAACACATCGAAGGAGGTGGACCCATGCAGAACATCACGCTGTTCGTCCCGGCCGTCATCACGGACCGTGGCGACGCCATGCTCACCGCCGGTTCCACCTCCGGAGCTCCGACCTCGACGTAACCTCTCGTCGCTCGTCGACCCAACGCTCCGGAACCCGATTCCGGAGCGTTTTTGTTTGTCCATCCATCCCCCAACCAGAAAGGAGGCGCGCCATGACCACGAACACCGATCTACGACTCATGCCCGCACAGAACCCCACGAAACCGACCCCGAGCACCGCTACGGACGACGGGAAGGGGGTGAAGGCAGTGGCCATCTTCGAGTCCCGCCGGGTCCGCGGCAAGCGCGCCTGGGATGACACGAGTGAGATCGACCGCGCTGTGCTCCTCGAGCGTGTCCGTCAGCGTCGTAAGGCGCAGGCGCGCAAGCGCGCGGTGATCAATGAGCGGAACGGCATGTGGTTCAGTCGCTGAACCTCTCAATGGATAGAAGGGCCGCGGGTCAGCGGCTCGTGATGGCCTCGTGGAAGGCGAGGATGCGGCGTGCATCGCGCACGTGCAGCTCCTCCACCATGCGGCCGTTGAACGTCACGACGCCCTGGCCCGCGGCCTTCGCCTCCTCGAAGGTGGCGATCATCTGCTGGGCGTGCTCGACGTCCTCGGCCGACGGTGCGAACGCGACGTTCGCCGGCTCGACCTGGCTCGGGTGGATGAGGGTCTTGCCGTCGAAGCCCATCTCGCGGCCCTGCCGGGCCTCGGCCTCGAAGCCCTCGAGGTCCTTCACGTCGTTGTAGACGCCGTCGATGATGACCTTGCCCGCGGCCCGAGCGGCGAGCAGGCATAGCGAGAGCGACGTCAGCACGAGCGGGTTGCGGCCCGGGACGTGCAGCCCGTACGTCTCGTTCACGACGTCGTTGGTGCCCATGACGAGCACGGTCAGCCGCTCGTGCGCGGCGGCGATCTCCTCGACGTGCAGCAGGCCCGCTGGGGTCTCGACCATCGCCCAGAGCTGGGTGTGGTCCGGGGCGCCGGCCGACTCGAGCGCGCCGACCAGGGTGCGCACCTCCTCGGCGGAACCGACCTTCGGGAC
Organism: Aeromicrobium terrae; assembly: GCF_008039565.1. Taxonomy (GTDB): domain Bacteria; phylum Actinomycetota; class Actinomycetes; order Propionibacteriales; family Nocardioidaceae; genus Aeromicrobium; species Aeromicrobium terrae. The sequence goes on along the minus strand of NZ_VDUX01000002.1, from coordinate 241,869 downwards.
GAGCACGGCGTCCGGTCCGGCGGCGGCCGCGGCGGCGATGTCCGCCTCGTGCCACTCGGTGCCGATGCTGTTGACGCGGATCGCGAGCTCGCGGTGCCCGTACTCGCCGGACTGGACGGCGGCGCACACGCGGTCGCGCGCCTCGGCCTTGGACTCCGGAGCGACGGCGTCCTCGAGGTCGAGGATGAGCGCGTCGGCGTCGATGCCCTTGGCCTTCTCGAGGGCGCGCTCGTTGGCGCCCGGCATGTAGAGGACCGAGCGGCGCGGTCGCAGCGTCTGCTCAGCCATCAGAGGTCGTACGCTTCCGCAAGCTCGGGGTCGCGCTCGGCCAGCGCCTTGGCGAGGTCGAGCATGACCAGGCACTGCTTGCAGGAGGCGTCGTCCTCCATCTTCCCGTCGATCATCACGGCGCCGGAGCCGTCGCCCATGGCCTCGACGACGCGCTTGGCGTGCGCGACGTCGGCGGGGTCGGGGGAGAAGACCTTCTTGGCGATGTCGATCTGCACGGGGTGGAGGCTCCAGGCGCCCACGCAGCCGAGGAGATACGCGTTGCGGAACTGATCCTCGCAGGCGACGACGTCCTTGATGTCACCGAAGGGCCCGTAGAAGGGGAGGATGTCGTGCGCCGCGCACGCGTCGACCATCCGCGCGATCGTGTAGTGCCACAGGTCCTGCTGAGCGGTGGTGCGGCCCTCGGTGAGGTCGTCGGACACCGGGTCGGTGCGCACGAGGTAGCCGGGATGGCCGCCGCCGACGCGCGTCGTCTTCATGCGGCGGCTGGCAGCGAGGTCGGCCGGGCCGAGCGACAGGCCCTGCATGCGCGGGCTGGCGCCGGCGATCTCCTCCACGTTCACCATGCCCTGCGCGGTCTCCAGGATCGCGTGGACGAGAATCGGGCGGTCGAGGCCGGCACGCGCCTCGAGCTGGGCGAGCAGCCGGTCGACGTAGTGGATGTCCTGGGCGCCCTCGACCTTCGGCACCATGATGACGTCGAGCTTGTCGCCGATCTCGGTGACCAGGGTGGTGAGGTCGTCGAGCACCCAGGGGGAGTCGAGGCTGTTGACGCGGGTCCAGAGCTGCGTCTCGCCGAAGTCGGTCTTCTTCGCGATGTCGACGAGGCCCTGTCGCGCGGCCTCCTTCATCTCCGTCTTGATGGCGTCCTCGAGGTTGCCGAGGATGATGTCCACCTTCGCGGCGATGTCCGGCACCTTGGCCGCCATCTTCTCGTTGCTCGGGTCGAAGAAGTGGATCATCCGGGACGGCTTCACCGGGATCTCGGTGACCGGCGCCGGAGCCCCGACGGCCAGCGGACGGAGGAACGTACGAGGGGGTCGCATTCCCCCAGTATGTCGAGCCTGGTTCCCGGCGCCCCACAGAGGTGGACCAGCGGGGCGTGTGGGACGGGTGCGCTGGCCGCCTTCCGCACTCGACGTCGTTGCGTCAAGCATCGAGTTTGCGCTGGTCAGAGGCTCAAAACTAGTTCTTTAGGACCATTTCCTGCTCGTCCTTGCTGTCTATGGTGCGCGGTCTACCTGGATCAATACGATTCTCCGTGGGAGGGACCGACAGGAGAGGGTCCGTGCGACTCAGGTCCCCGTCGTACCGCCGACGTAACCGCGGTGCCGCAGGTGGCGAGCTCGAGGCTCGTCACCCGCTTCGTGCTGTCCGCACACCGGCCGCGTCGCAGGCGGGATCGAGGTGCGCGACCGACCACTGATCACCAGGGGGACCGATCAGTGGTCCCGTTCCGCATCACTTCCCGAGAAAGAGAGATCGCGATGAAAAGGATTCTTCTAGTCCTCGCCATCGTTGCCGGCAGCGCCTTCATGGCCGCTCCCGCCAGCGCTGAGGACGCCGCCGCCGGTGACACCGTCACCACGTCGGCTGAGACCACGACTGAGGCACCTGCCGAGGAAGCTGCTCCGGCCGAGGAGGCCGCTCCGGCTGAGGAGGCCGCTCCGGCTGAGGAGGCTGCTCCGGCTGAGGAGGCTGCTCCGGCTGAGGAGGCTGCTCCGGCCGAGGAGGCACCCGCCCCCGAGGCGAAGGCTGCGATCGCCAAGCCTGCCGCGCCGAAGGAGAAGGTGACGATCTGTCACGCGACCTCGGCCGTCAAGAACCCGTACGTCCAGAACCGCCCGGCTGCTGAGGGCGACCTTCATGGTCACGCCGGCCACACCGGCCCGGTGTTCGACGACTCCATGGTGCAGGGTGACGACTGGGGCGACATCATCCCGCCGATCCCGGACCTCGGCTTCGGTGGTCTGAACTGGAACGACGCCGGCATCGCGATCTGGGAGAACGGCTGCAACCTGACCGACGTCGAGGTGACCACCGTGACGCCGCTCGAGCCGACGGCCAACCCGCCGACGTGCACCGAGGACGGCACGCTCAACATCCCGAACGTCCCCGGTGTGGACTACGTCATCGATCCGCCGTTCCACGGAGCTGACACGTACGACATCACCGCCGTCGCGCTGCCGGGCTTCGTCCTGGCCCCTGGCGACTGGACCTGGGAGGTCGTGGTGGATCCGGACATCGACGGTGGTCGCTGCGATCCGACGAACCCGTCGTTCGTGCTGACCGACCGCTGCACCGGCGACCTCGTCGACGTCAATGCCGACGACACCACGCGCATCGTCCCGCTCGCCGGTGACGGTGGCTACACGTGGGAGTTCGTCGAGGGCGACGGCCAGAACGGTCCGTGGGACCTGGTGTTCACCCCGAAGGACGGTTTCGAGTTCGGTCCGGACGCCGTCCACGAGGTGGTTGGTGACGCCGGGTCGGCAGCCGACTGCATCGAGCCGGAGGACGAGGCCGTCCTGCCGAACACGGGCGGCAGCTCGCCGTGGATCCTCCTCATGGGCGCCGGTCTGACCGTCGGCGGTGTGCTGCTCCTCAGCGCCCGCGCCTCGCTCGGTCTTGCCGGCTCCGGTCCGGTCGGCGCTCCGTCGCCGGCGCCGATGACCTGGACGCAGGAGGTGCTGACCACGCGTGAGCTGAAGTCGCACCGCGGCAAGAGCCGGCGCCAGGGCTGGGCCTGGATCCTGACGGGCAAGCGCTCGTAAGGAAAGGGATCTGAAGGAGGGGAGTCGGACTCGGCCGGCTCCCCTTCTTCATGCCCCCGGACGGTCGACCTCGCCGGCCGGCAGCACGCGGATGACCACGGACTTCGACGCCGGACAGTTGCTGCCGACGGCCGTGGAGTCGAGCGGCACGAGCGGGTTGGCCTCGGGGTAGTACGCGGCCGCGGTTCCGCGCGGGGTCTCGTACGGGACGACACGGAAGTCGCGGACCACCCGCTGGACGTCGTCGTCCTCCCAGCGGGTGGTGAGGTCGACGGGCTGGTCGGCCACGAGGCCGAGCGCGGCGATGTCGTCCGGGTGGACGAGCACGACGTTGCGGGCGTTCTCGATGCCCCGGTAGCGGTCGCTGTCGCCGTAGATCGTGGTGTTGAACTGGTCGTGGCTGCGCAGCGTCTGCAGCAGGAGGTGGCCGTCGGGCACCTGCACGACGTCGATGGGAGAGACCGCGATCTCCGCCTTGCCGCTGTCGGTGGGGAACTCGCGCCTGTCGCGGGGCGGGTGCGGCAGGACGAACCCGCCCGGACGGTCGACCTTGGTCTCGTAGTCGTCGCAGCCCCGCACCACGCGCGAGATGTGCCCGCGGATGCGCGAGTAGTCGGCAGCGAACGAGGGCCAGTCGATCCCGTGACGGTCGCCGAGGGTGGCGTGCGCGATGCCGGTCACGATCGCGACCTCCGAGCGCAGGTACGGACTGGCCGGGGCGAGCGGGCCCCGCGACGCGTGCACCGCGGACATCGAGTCCTCGACGGAGACGAACTGCTCGCCGCTCGCCTGCACGTCCTTCTCGGTGCGACCGAGCGTCGGGAGGATCAGGGCGGTGTCGCCGCAGGAGAGGTGCGAGCGGTTGAGCTTCGTCGAGATCTGCACCGTGAGGGCGGCCGACTCCAGCGCACGACGCGTGACCGGGGTGTCCGGCGCGGCGTGGATGAAGTTGCCGCCGAGCCCGACGAACACGGACGCCCGTCCGTCGCGCAGGGCGCGGATCGCATCGACGGTGTCGAAGCCGTGCTCGCGGGGCGGGTCGAAGCCGAACTCGGCCTGGAGGGCGTCAAGGAAGTGGTCAGGCGGGCGCTCCCAGATGCCCATCGTCCGGTCGCCCTGCACGTTCGAGTGGCCGCGCACCGGGCACAGGCCCGCGCCTCGCTTGCCGATGTCGCCGCGGACGAGCGCGACGTTCGCGACCTCCTTGATGGTGGCCACGGCGTTGCGGTGCTGCGTGAGCCCCATGGCCCAGCAGTAGATCGTGGCGTCGGAGGCGGCGATCATGCGGGCCGCCTCGGTGATCTGCGCCCAGGTGAGGCCGGTGGCCTGCTCGACGACGAGCCGGTCGACGTTCCGGACGTGCTCCGCCCAGGCCTCGAACCCGTGCGTGTGAGCCTCGATGAAGTCGTGGTCGAGCGCGTCCCACTCGACGAGGAGCGAGCCGATGGCTTGGAACAGGGCGAGGTCGCCGTTCACGCGGATCGGCAGGTGCAGGTCGGCGAGGTCGGTGCCCTTGCCCACCACACCGCGCGGCTTCTGCGGGTTGCGGAAGTTGACGAGTCCGGCCTCGCGGAGGGGGTTGATCGCGATGATCTTCGCGCCGCGGCGCTTTCCGGTCTCCAGCGCCTGCAGCATCCGCGGGTGGTTGGTGCCCGGGTTCTGGCCGGCGATCACGATGCACTGCGCGTCGTAGACGTCGCGCAGGCTGACGCTGCCCTTGCCGATGCCGATGGACTCCGCGAGCGCGATGCTCGTGGACTCGTGGCACATGTTCGAGCAGTCGGGCAGGTTGTTGGTGCCGAAGGCGCGGACGAACAGCTGGTAGACGAACGCGGCCTCGTTGGAGGTGCGCCCGGAGGTGTAGAAGATCGCCTCGTCCGGGGACCCGAGTCGGTTCAGGTGCTCGCCGATCAGCGTGAACGCGGCGTCCCACTCGATCGGCTCGTAGTGCGAGCCGCCCGGTCGCTTCACCATCGGCTGGGTGATGCGGCCCTGCTCGCCGAGCCAGCGCTCGTCGTGCCCGTCGAGCTCGGCGATCGAGTGCCGGGCGAAGAAGTCCGGAGTCGCCCGCCGCTTGGTGGCCTCCTCGGCGACGGCCTTCGCGCCGTTCTCGCAGAACTCCGCGGTGTGCCGGTGCTCCGGGTCCGGGTCGGGCCACGCGCAGCTCATGCAGTCGAAGCCGTCGATCTGGTTGACGCGCAGCAGGGTTCGGGCAGAACGGGAGATCCCCATGCTCGAGAGCGACCGTTGGAGAGCCACCCGGACACCCGTGACCCCGGCCGCGGCGGTCTTCGGGCGATGGATCTCGGTCATGCGAGTCGAGGGTAGGTCCGCGCCCGGTCGGTCGCCATCTCGCTCGCGAGGGCGACCGGCTCCCGCGGGACCATGCGCAGGACGCGTGACTCCCGGGCCCAGCGCTCGACCGCGTTGTCGGAGTCGGGGAGGTTCAGTCGGCCGGACTTCAAGGTGTCGGTGATCGCCGGCCAGCGGTCGTCGTCAGGGGAGATCTGCTCGACCGTGGCGTCGACCGACGCCACGAGGTGCCGGTCGGACTTCGCGCGGAGCAGCAGGGTCACGACCCCGCCGTCGGCCACAGGAGGCAGGGGCTGCTCGCCGCCGTCGCCCACGACGCAGACCGCCCCACCGCCGTCCTCGTCTGCGATCCACTCGTGCCACACCGGGTACGTGCGGTCGTCATGGCGGATCCAGAGCAGCCCGGACTTCTTCGCGAGCTCGGCGACGACGTCCAGCTGGGTCATGCGCTCAATCTATTGGGCCGCCGCGCGCTGCACGGTCCGACGCTTGGCGGTGCGACGCGGCGCCGCCGCGGGGGCCTCGATCGAGCCGTCGGCCACCCGCTGGAGGAACAGGGCGATCTCGTCGATCGCCTGGCGCGCCTCCGGCAGCCACGACGCGGCAGCGTGGAATACGTGGACCTGGTTCTCCCAGATATGCAGGTCGCAGGGCACGCCCGCGGCCACGAGGCGGTTGGCCATCAGCTCGGCGTCGGCCATCAGGATCTCGTTGGAGCCGATGTGGATGAGCGACGGCGGCATGTCGGCCAACGGCATGTTGACCGGACAGACGCGCCGGCCGTTGATGCCGCGGCGGGTGTCCATGCGCAGGGTGACGTCGGTGAACCGGATCAGGGCGTTGAGCGGGAACACCTCGCACGCGTCGGCGTTCGGGTGCGACCGCTTGCGCTCGGAGTCGATGTCGAGCAGCGGTGAGATGGCCACGACGCCGGCCGGGCGGCCCCAGCCCTCGTCGAGCACGGCGCGGGCGACGCTGAAGGCGAGGTAGCCGCCGGCGGAGTCGCCGGCGATGGTGATGTCCTCGGCCTGGTAGCCCTGCTGCATCAGCCACTCGAACGCGCGGACGCCGTCGGCGACGGACTCGGCGATCGGCTCGCGCGGCATCTGGCGGTACCCGACGTTGAGGACGGGCTGTCCGGATGCGTACGAGATGCGCGAGACGAGCCGACGGTGGGTGTTGAGGCCGCAGGTGAGGAACGCGCCGCCGTGGAAGTAGACGATGGCCTTCTTGTTGCCGGCGGCCAGGTCCTTCACGTCCTTGGCCATCAGCCACTCGCTGCCACAGGTGCCGAGGTCGACGCCGCGCCAGCTGGTGCCCTCGTGCACGGGGAGGAGCCGGGCGATCTGCTCGATGACGTTCGGCGGGAACAGGTCGAAGGGGAGCTTGGCCCAGACGCCGAGGACCGGACGGATCGTGTGGCGCAACGTCTGCCCGAGGATTTTGGACTGGAGGCTCGTGGCCCGGAAGTAACGCGGTTCGGCGGCGAGCGTCAGATGGTTACCCATGGGGCCCTTTCGTCCGGGGACGAACCGACGTCGAGTGACGTGCAGCACGTCCGATCGCTAGCGTAGTGCGAGCGTGGTCCCCGATGAGGGAGGTTTCCCGGATGTCGTTCATGCCGCCGACTGACGCGATGTTCCTCCTCGCGGAGTCGCGAGAGCACCCCATGCACGTCGGTGGCCTGCAGCTCTTCGAGCCGCCCGAGGACTCCGGTCCCGAGTTCGTGCGCGAGCTGCTCGACTCGTTCCGGGCCACGGACAACGTCTCGCCGCTGTTCCGCAAGCGTCCGGCCGAGCCGGTGAGTTCCCTCGGCAACGCCTGGTGGACCTACGACGACACGATCGACTTCGACTACCACCTGCGCCACTCTGCCTTACCTCAGCCAGGACGCATCCGGGAGCTTCTGCAGCTGACGTCCCGCTGGCACGGCGGGCTGCTCGACCGCCACCGCCCGCTGTGGGAGACGCACGTCGTCGAGGGCCTGCAGGACGGGCGCATCGCGGTCTACAACAAGATCCACCACTCGATGGTCGACGGCGTCTCGGCCCTGCGGCTGATGCAGCGCTCGCTGTCCAAGGACCCGGACGGGCGCGACTGCGTGCCGCCGTGGGCGCTGCCGAGCCGCAAGCCGTCGAAGGACGTCGAGCAGCGTGGGCTGGAGCCGGTGCTGGGCGCACTGCGCAGTGTCGGCGCGTTGGGTGGTGAGGCCGCCGGGCTGCTGCCGGTGGCGCTGAAGGCGGCCGGCCAGATGTTCCGCGACGGCGACGTCGCCATGCCGCGCGCTCCGAAGACCATCCTCAACGGCCGGGTCGGTGGAGCCCGACGGTTCGCCGCGCAGTCGTGGGAGATCGACCGGATCAAGCGGGTCGCGAAGTCGTCGGCCACCACGATGAACGACGTCGTGCTGGCGATGGTGTCCGGTGCGCTGCGCGAGTACCTGCTCGAGCAGCACGCCCTGCCGGACGAGCCGATGACCGCGATGGTGCCGGTCTCGCTGGCCCTGAGGTCGGAGTCGGCGGGCCAGTCGTCGTCGAAGGACGGCAACGCGGTGGGCGCGGTGATCGTGAACCTCGCGACCGACGTCGACAGCGGCCCCACGCGCCTGGAGGAGATCGCGCTGTCGTCCCGGTCGGCCAAGAAGGTCCTGGGCGGCCTGACCCCGACGCAGATCCTGGCCTACTCCGCCCTGCAGGTGTTCCCGCTCGCGCTGGCGCCGGTGCCCGGCTACATCAAGTACGCGCGGCCGCCGTTCAACGTCATCGTGTCCAACGTCCCCGGCCCGAACGAGCCGATGTACTACAACGGCGCCCGGCTCGACGGCATGTACCCGGTCTCGATCGTGCTCGACGGCCAGGCCATCAACATCACCCTCTGCAGCCGCGACGCGTACCTGGACTTCGGCCTCATCGGCTGCCGGAAGTCTGTCCCTCATCTCCAGCGACTGCTCACTCACCTTGAGACGGCGCTGTCGGAGCTGGAATCGGCGTGGGGCTGATCGCTGGAGCTTGCTCCAGCGACTGCTCACGCATCTTCGAGACGGCACTGGCCGAGCTCGAGGCCGCCTGGGGCTAGCGGGCCCGGTACCTCGCGATCAACGCCAGGAGTGTGGTGTGAGTCTCGGCGTCGGCGGCCGCCACGATCCCAGGTCCGGTGTGGACGGCGTTCCCGTCGAAGTCGGTGACGACGCACCCGGCAGCATCGCACAGGGCGATCCCGGCGGTGAAGTGCACGCTGCCCTGGTGCATGCCGTCGGTGAGGTAGGCCAGACGCTGCCCGGTCGCGACCCAGGCGAGGGCGAGGGTCGTGGACTCGACCCGGGGGCTGAACTGTCCACGGAGGTCGGGGTCGGCGGCGAGCTGAGCGCCGACGAAGGGTCGGTCGAGAGGGCCGTCCGCGTTGATGTCGACGAGCCGGTTCGGTGTCGTAGTCGTCGCACCCTCGCGCCCGAGCATGCCGAACGACCCGTCCGCGGCCCAGTGGACCTCGCCGCTCGGTGGGTGGCTCACCGCGGCTGCTGTCGTCGCGTCGTCCTGGACCAGGGCGACGTTGACGGAGAACGTGGTCGTCCTGGCGGCGAAGTTGAGGGTGCCGCACAAGGGATCCACCAGCCAGACCCGGCTGCCGCGGCCGACCTCGCCAAGCTCTTCGCCGACGAATCCGTCGTCGGTCCGAGCTCAGCGGATGATGTCGAGGATCGCTCGCTCGGACGCCACGTCGGCGGCGGTGGCGAAGTCGGTGGCGGACTTGGCGTCCTGCTCGAGCGCCGTGCCATACATGTCCATCAGCACGCCTGCGCCGGCCTGGGCGGCTGCGATCGCCACCTCGACGTCGGATCGGTCATCGGTCACCGCCTCATCGAATCACGCGGTCATCCGGTGAGCTGGAGCTGTCCGGTGTGGACGAGGGTGTGGCACTTTCGGCAGAGGCCGACGAGGTTGTCGAGGTCGGTGGGGCCGCCTCGTGACCACCATCGTTCGTGGTGGAGGTGGGCGATGGGGTGGTGGCATCCGGGTGAGGCGCACACGCCGCCTTGTCTGAGGCGGATCGCTGTGGCCTGCTTGAGGGTGGCGTAGCGCTCCGTGCGTCCGACGTCGAGGACTTCGGTGTTGGCGCCGATGGTCTTGATGAGGATGGGGGTGATCTCGGCGCCGCAGAGGAGGTGGTCGAGGAGCTGGGGTCCGATCGGGCCGAATCCTTCGAGGTGCGCCGGCTTCAGGTCCAGGTCCAGGGTGTTGGCGGCGGCCTGGTCGGCCATGGCTTGGAGGGTGTCGGCCTCGACGGTGACGAAGACGTGCGGCTTGATGCCGTTGTCGGCCGGCAGACCGTTCTCCAGGACGCTGGTGCAGACGTCGTCGAGGGCATCCATCCGGCGTTCGGCCGGGCTGCGCTCATCGCCGGCGTCGCGCGGAACCGACAGGTTGGTCAGGATCGTCTTGAGCTTGGCGCCGGTCTCCACGTCCAGGAATCCGGTGACAATGGAGCCGCCGCACGAGGGGCATAGCCGCGGCGGAGCAGCCGTCGCCGCAGCGGGTGATCTTGATGTCGCGCTTGGCCATGCCGCGCAGCCAGGCCTTGTCCAGGTCCTCGCCGTGGATCACGGCCTTGGCCTGACGGACCTTCGCGAACAGCTCACCGGGCGTGACGGTCTTGGCGACGTCGAGCAACGGCTCGGCCAACGCGATGGTCTCGGCGCGACCGACGTGCTTGAGCGCGAACGTGAACGCCTGGACGTGCTCGAAGCTGATCTGGCTCGCCCGAGCCGCGACGGCTACCGCCGGCAGGTCCCGGAACGTGGACGCGGCACGCACCATCGCAACGGTGCGACCGGCGTCTTGGTGCAGCTCACGGCGACCCCAGGTCCGGATCGACGACGCGCCCTCGTCCTCGTGAGCCTTGGTCTGGTCCATCTCGGCCAGCCGCTCGCACATCGCGGCCTCGATCGCGTCGCGCGCGGCGGCCAGGGCCCGGAGCTCGTCGGCCGTGGAGACCGCCACCGACGTCATCGCCCGCGCTGCGTCGCGCATCGCCGCGATGGTGGTGGTCGTTCCCCCGAACATGCTCCCACTCTACTCGAACGAGCGTTCGAATACCAGTGGAAAACCCTGTGAATTCAGGGTTTTCTGCAGGTCGCGCTAGCACTCGCCACCGACAACCGTGAGGAGCGATCAGCGGTATGCGCGGATCGACCTGGGTGGCGGACGCTGATGTGCCGACACGCCAGGACGGTGGACGCCTGCTCACCGCCGAGCGCACATCGGCGACGAAAGCGCTCAGACCCCTAGATCGACCAGGCGAGGTACGTCGCGAGCAGCCCCGCGACCAGGCCGAGCCCCAGCAGGATGCCGCCGACCAGGTAGAAGATCCGGCCGCTCTGGACGTAGCTGTCGATGATCCCGCGGGACGGCTCGATCGGGTCGTAGAGCACCGGCACCTGCTTGCCCGGGGCCGGTCCGAGGGACGCGCGGACCGACGAGGTGCGCTGGTGCACGTTGCCGTGGCCGTCCTGCCACCGGAACGTCGGGTAGATGGCCGGCATGCCGCCGTCGGCCCGGCCGGTGCGCCGGTCGACCACGAGCCCGGTGGTGCGCACCCAGTCGCGGGTCATGCGGGTGCGCAGGGTCGCGATCGTCCAGAACACCAGGCCGAGGCCGACCGGCACGCCGGTGATCAGGAGGATGGCCTGCCAGGTCTGCATCAGCAGTCCGGGCGGGGGGCCATCTTCTCGCCGTCCCAGTACAGGGCCTCCTGGAGGTCCTTGTTGGTGACGTCGCCGGAGATCGACCCGCCGTACTCGCCGAGCAGCTCGCCGCCGACGTTCAGGCCGTAGGTGTTCGGGTCCTGCGAGTAGACGTTCTGGGTGGCGTAGCCGTTCTTGCGCGCCTCGTCGATGAACCCGGGCAGGGCGACCGGGCTGGCGAGCGCGGCGTACAGCGGGGCGTCGTGGACGGGGTCGCCGGTGAGCGGGACCTCGAAGGAGTACTCGGTGACCTTCTGGTCGTCGGTCTCGGCGACGCCGTCCTGGGTGGCCGCGTCCAGGGTGACCGTGGTGGTCATCTTGATGGACGTCGGCTTGCCGCTCTTGTCGAAGTTCAGCTCGGCGAGCATCTCGCCGCCGGCCATCGCGGACGCGCCGTCGTAGTTGGTGCCCTCGGCGTTGAGGACGTTCGCCCAGGCGCTGCCGGAGATGCCCGCCCGGAAGTAGGCGGTGTAGCCGTCCGGCGTCTTCTTGCCGCCCAGGTAGTTCTCGGCCTTCACGTTGGCACCTGCGCCGGCGGTGATGCCGGAGACGGTGGCCTCGGCGCTGCCCTCGATGCCGCCCTCGGCGTACTCCTCGTCCGGGTCGCCCGGCTCGCCGATGAGCTTCTTGATCGCCCACTTCACCGGGTTCGGAGCCTTGAACGGTCCGACGCCGGCATCGGGGACCACCTCGTCGACGACGTCGTTCGCGATGACGTCCTTGATGATGTCGTTGGCGCCGTCCTCGCTGTCGGCGTACCAGGTCTCGCCCATCTTCCCCGCGAGCATGGCGTCGGCCGAGGCGATGGCCGTGACGCCGTACTTCTTGCCGTCCAGGGTGAGGCTGATGTCGATGCCCGGCCCGACGCCGGTGCCGACGCCGAGGGTGTCGACGCGGGTGACCTTGTACGTGCCGTCGGACATCCGCTCGATCAGGAACGAGTAGCCGCGCTTCACCGTGACGACGACCGATGCGGACGCCTCGGCGGAGATGCTCTGCGAGCCGGACACGCACGGCTCGTCGGGGACACGCTCGTCGGCGGTGCGGAGGTCGCCCGGCTTGTCGCAGCCGCCGCCGTCGACGACGTGGACGATCCGGCACAGCTGGTAGGCGACGTTGTCGCGCAGGTTCGGACTGGCCTGCACGACGACGCCGACGATCGACGTCGCCAGGATCGCCGCGAGCACGACGATCCCGACGGACTCCAGCGAGCCCTGACCGCGTTCACTGCGCGGCTTTCCCCCGATGAACATGCGTTTCCCCTGGTCTGTGTCTTGCGTGGTGCTGTGACGGTAGGGCGCCCGGTCGACCGGACGCATGGGCCTGACGGCCCGATCAGGACCCAGTCGTGACCGTGACGGTGCCCAGGACCTGGGCCGGGACCTTCGTGGTGGCCGGGTCGCCGGAGAGCGCCGTCACCTGCACCTGGCGGCCGTCCTCCAGATCGAGCACGAGCGTGCGGGTCGCGAAGGACTTCTCCTCGCCGGGCTTGCCGGTCTTCGCCGTGTAGCTGAGGAAGTAGGCGCTCTTCGCGTCCGGCCAGGTGACCTTGACCGGCTCGATGGAGCCGCCCTGGAGCTGGGCCGTCGCGTCGATGGCCAGGGCTCGCGCGGCGCGCTTGGCCGACTGCTGCGGCGTGCTGATGACGCGCACCTCGGCCCCGGACGCCGACGTCCCGTCGGGCAGGGCGGCCGAGCGCCAGGTGGTGGACTCCAGCGTCTTGGACAGCTGCTGGGTCTCCAGCTTCGTCCACTCCGGCGGCGTGGCGACGGTGACGGCGTCGAGGTCGGTGGTGTCCCACCCGCTCGGCGTCGCGCTCAGCGGCTTGACCGGCTGGTCGGACGGGACGTCGCCGCCGTCGGAGCCGCAGGACGCGAGCAAGAGGGCGAGGACGGCGATCGTGACGGGGATGCGCAGCATCGGGTCAGCTCCTGGCGGGTGTGGAGGTACGGACGAGGACGGCGACCAGGCCGTAGGAGATGGCAGCCCACAGCACGAGGTCGATCACGGCGGCGAGGCCGTAGGAGTCGGTGAAGACCTGGGCGACGAACCCGTGGCCGTTCCAGGTGTTGATGGCGAGCAGCCACGCGCCCATGAGGCCGGCGAAGAGTGCTTCGGGCTTGTCGCCCGGCTCCATCCGCAGCCACCAGAACACGGCGGTGACGGCGAGGGCGGCGACGACGAGGAACGCGCGGACGCCCACGCCGCCGTCGACGGAGAGCTGGTCGGCGGCCACGAGGCCGCCGATCACCCCGGCGACCATGGCCAGGACGGCCCCGGTCAGGGCGGTCCCGAGAACGATGCGGGCTCTCATGCGATTACCTTTCCACTGTGAACACGACGGGGGACTCGTTGCTGGTCGACGGACGCGAGGTGGCGCCGCTGGAGCTGGCGGACACCTTCGGCAGGCGACGGCACGGGCTCCTGAGGCGCGACAGGGTCGACGGGGCGTTCTGGCTGCGGCCGTGCCGCCACGTGCACACGTTCGGCATGCGATTCGCGATCGACGTCGCGCTCGTGGACAAGGACGGCGTCGTGCTGCACACGCAGACCATGCGCCCGGGTCGGCTGTCGGCCGTGAAGCTGCGGTGCCGCTCGGTGATCGAGGCGGAGGCCGGGGCGTTCGAGCCGTGGGGCCTGAAGCCCGGCTCGGTCGTGGAGGCAGGTCACGACTAGTCGACCAGCTTCGCGTTGGAGTCGTTGAACAGGGCGTCGATGATGTCGACGCTCAGGTGCGGCGGGCCCTCGACCGGGACGTCGAACTCGATGCCGGCACACTCCCAGCCCTGCGGGGGCGGCGGCTCGTCCTCGTCGTCGTCGTCCTCGTCGTCGTCCGGGGGCGGCTCGGTGGGTTCCGGGTCGTCCTTCTTCTGGCAGTCCGGGAGCGAGAGCTTCGCCCACGCCTCGCTGCGGGTGACCTCGCCCTTGACGGTGCGGCCCTCCACGCGGGCGTAGGCGGTGAAGCCGTTGTCGAACGACGGCCGCTGGTAGGCCACGAGGGTGGCGTCGTTCCGCTCGGCGTACGTTCGCGCGGCGGCAAGACCGCCGTCGAAGATCGGCAGGTTGCCCCAGCCGCCGAGCCAGCCCTTGAGGGACAGCTGCTCCTTGAGCTCGAGGCGGACGTGGTCGGCGCCGGCGAGGGCGGCGGCGTCGGCGGCGGACCGGCTCTTCGCCTTCGCGTCCGACGCCTGGGTGAGCGGGATCGCCATCACCGCGATGATCGCGAGGGAGATGATGATCCCGACCGTCAGCAGGGAGACCGCGGCGGCGCCGCGATCTCCCTGCTGAGTGGGACGGAGCTTCATCAGCCGCCGAGGTCCGTGATCTTCTTGATCTGGTCGGTGACCACCTTGGCGATGTCGACGCCCTTGACCGCACCGACGATGGCGGTGACGAGCAGCGCGGCGATGATGACGATGCCGAGGTACTCGAGCGTGCCCTGGCCCTTCTCGTCCTTCGGTGCGACGGTGAGGGCGATCATCGTGCTGTAGAGCTTCAGAGCCTGGTCGTACATGGTTTCCCCTTTGTTGGTGAGCTTCTGGTGTTTCGGGAGGTCCTTGATGACCACGACGTTAGGTGGCCCGGAAGCCCGCTTTCATGGGCCCGAAGGCCCAAGCCGGGCCCAACTTCTCAGGCGTTCTCAGTGGGTCTGGCGGCGCCGAGCCACACGCTGACCGCCTCGGCCCGGGTGGTGACGCCGAGCTTCGGGAAGATGTTGTTGAGGTGGTTCTTGACCGTCTTCTCGGCCAGGAAGCAGGCCTTCGCGATCTCGCGGTTCGTGAGGCCGAGGGCCACCTTCTCCATCACCTCGCCCTCGCGGGCCGTCAGTCCCCAGCGGGAGCGGTCGACCGACGGGGCCGGCGCGGGATCGGTCAGCAACGCCTTCGCCGCCGCCGGGCCGAGCACCGACGAGCCCCGCGACGCGCTGACGACGGCGGCGACGATCTCGTCAGGCTGGTGCGCCCCGTGCACGAGGTAGCCCTTGGCGCCGGCGGCCATCGCGCCGCGGATGACGTCGAGGTCGTCGGAGTAGGTGAGCATCAGGACGTTGGTGGTGGGCGACATCTGGGTGGCAGCGCCGACGCCGTCGAGACCGGGCATCCGCACGTCGCACAGCACGACGTCGGGCTCGAGCCGGAGGTTCTCCTTCACGGCGTCCTCGCCGTTGTCGGCCTCGCCGACCACCTCGATCTCCTCGCGGGCGTCGAGGAGGTTGCGCAGGCCCATGCGGACGACGGCGTTGTCGTCGACCACCAGCACGCGGATCGGATCGGTCATGCGGGGTCCCCTCGGTGTTGTTCGACGGCGGAGCGAAGCGGGGGAGGCGAAGAACGCCGTGGGGTGCTCATCGTGTTCCCCCCGGAAGTGATGCTGACTGGCGAGGTGCGTGCACCTCGACCGTGGTGCCGCGGCCTGGCGCCGAGGTCACCTCGAGGCGGCCGCCGACCGCCTCCGCGCGTTCGCGCATCCCCACCAGGCCGTAGTGGCCGTCGGGGGTGTGGCCGGGCTCGAAGCCGCGGCCGTCGTCGGTGATGCGGACGACGATCTCGCCGTCGGTGCCGACGCAGCTCAGCTCGACGGTGCGGGCGCCGCTGTGCCGGCGGACGTTCTCGACGGCCTCGCCGGCGATGCTGACCAGCTCGCGCTTGATGGCGTGGTCGCAGTCGCCGATGCCCTCGACGGTCAGCTCGGCCTTGACGCCGCCCTGGGCGAGGTCGTCGGTCATGGCGCGCAGCTGCTGGGCGAGGGTGCGGTCGTCGGTGGTGGTGCGCAGGTCGACGAGGATCTCGCGGGCGTCCTGCGAGGCCACCTCGGCGGCCTGCTGGAGCTCACGGGCCCGTTCCGGCAGCAGCTCGGGCGCGGTCTCGGCCCAGGTGGGGAGTGCCGCGGCGGCCAGGCCGATGCCGTGCAGGGACTTGGCGACGGAGTCGTGCATGTCGCGGGCCAGCCGGGCGCGCTCGCGCTCGCGGGCGGCGTCCTCGCTCAGCCGCCGGACCTCCGCGGCCTCGCGCATCGCCGTCGTGTGCAGCACCCGCGTGATGGTGCCGAGCGCGCACACGGTCACGCAGCAGACCGGGAGCAGGACCTGGGTGGCGATCGGGGCCGGGTCGGACTGCGCGATGCCGACGAGCGCGAACGACGACAGCAGGATGGCCAGCACCATGACCCCCGTGCGCGGCCTGAGCAGGATGCCGATCAGCACGGCCGTGCTCAGCGTGTAGAGCATGAGCGGGCTGTCCGGGCCGACGACGGCGCCGATCACCGACGCCACCAGCACGTCGAGCACCAGCAGGATCGGGTGCGCGGACACGCTGCTCGTGAACGACGAGGTGACGTAGAGGCCGAACGCGCTGGTCAGCGTGATGAATCCGACCGCGGTGAGGCCGACGGGCGATCGGCTGATCTCGCTCGGGACGAAGACCACGAGCAGCAGCGCGGCGAGCCGGATCAGGAACGCGAAGCGGACGATCCGCTCGACGAGAGGCTGCTCATCCATTGAAGAGGCTCCCGAAGTCGACGTCCGAGCCGAGGTAGAGGCCGACGACGATCATGATGATGCTCGGCGGCACCATGACCGTGGACACGAGCAGCGTCACGCGCGGCACCATGCGGGCCGCACGCTGCCTGGCCCGCTGCGACGCCTCGCGCCGGCTGTCCTGGGCGATGCCGGACAGCGTCTCGGCCAGTGGCGCACCGAGCTCCTCGGCCTGCAGGAACGCCGAGACGAACGAGCCCATCGCCTCGGAGTCGCTGCGGTCGCGCAGGTTCGTGAAGGCCTGACGACGCGGCACGCCGACGTCGAGCTGGTGCAGCGTGAAGCTCAGCTCGTCGCGCAGCGGGCCGGTGAACCGGGCCGACACGCGGTCGAGCGCGGACCGGAAGCCGATGCCCGCACCGACGGTGACCGCGAGGACGTCGAGGAAGTCGGGGAGGTCGTCGTCGATCTGGGTGCGCCGCTTGCGCTGCTGCCCGGACAGCCGGGTGAACGGCAGCACCGGGATGGCGAGGATCGCGATGATCGCCGACAGGAAGTTGCCGAGCAGGATGAACGCGAACGCAGCCGTGCCGAGGAACAGGCCGTACTTGACGATCAGCTGCAGGAACGACTCGACCGTCATGCCCTCGGGCCGGCCGGCGAGGTCGATGCGGCGCCGGATGTTGGCCAGGATGCGAGGGCCGAGCAGGATCGAGAGCTGCGGGGCGAGCCGTCGGGCCAGGCGGTCGACGGGTCCGGCGCGACGCTTCCGCCGGTTCTCGTCGCGCAGCAGCATGATGTCGGCGACGTCCCAGTTGGCCAGGGTGTCGGCGCCGGCCATGCGCCAGCCGACGACGAACAGCACGAAGCAGCCGGTGAGGGCGAGGCCGAAGACGAGGGGGAACATCAGATGTCGATCCTCGTCATGCGGCGGATGGCCCAGATGCTCCCGGCGTAGACGGCCCCGGCGAAGACGATTGACGCCGTGCCGATGGGGTTGCGCAGCATCGCGTCGACGGTGCCGGAGTGCAGGCCCTCGAGCAGGAACAGCGACAGCGTGCCGACGCCCAGGACCGCGTACGCGGTGGCAACGGTCTGGGCGTAGGTGGTGCGGATCTCGCGCCGCACCTCCTTGCGGGTCTCGAGGGTGTCGGAGATGTCGCGGAGGGCACTGACGAGGGCGCCGCCGGAGCGGGCGCTGACGATCAGCGAGCTCACCAGGATCGCCAGCTCGCGCGACGGCAGCCGGCGCTCCATGTCCGAGAGCGCCTGGTCGAGCGGGACGCCGAGGTTCAGCTCCTCGGAGACGGTGCGCAGCTCGGTACGGGCCGGCTCGGACAGCTCGTCGGCGGCCATGGCCACGGACGTCCGGATGGACAGGCCGGCCGACGACGCGTTGGAGAGGGTGCGCGCCAGCTCCGGCATCTGGGCGATGAAGTCCTCCTTGCGCCGCTCGCGCTGACGCCGGACGTACTGCCGGATGAGCAGGAAGCCGAGGAACGCGCCGACCGGGAAGAGCAGCCACGACAGCATCAGGCCGAGGACGAACCCGATCGTGAGGCAGATGACGGCACACGCGATCACGAACCGGCTGGGGGACAGGGACAGCCCGGTGAGCATGAGCGCGTCCTGCACCTGCGGCCCCCACGGGCTGCGGACGACGGCCCGGTCGAGCCGGGTGCGTCGCTGCAGCGCGGCCGTCTCGACCAGGTCGGGGTTGACCGCCCGCAGCACCTGCGCCTGCTCTCCGAGGTCGGTCCAGAACTGGAACAGCGCGTAGATGACCAGGGCGAGGACGACGCAGACGAGCAGGAGGGTCAGGGCCATCAGGCGGACTCCTCCGGTGCCGCCTCGGGGTTCACGACGAACTCCTCGCCGGTGTGGCGGAGGCGTCGGGCCAGGGCGAGGGGGAGTGCGCGGATGCGGTGCCGGCCGTGCAGCTCACCGTTGGGGCCGACGGAGTCGTCGAGCTCGAACACCGAGATCGGCTGCAGGCGGTACGGCTCGCGCCCCTTGGACGCGACGTACACCGCTTCGCTGACGCGGCGCGAGCCCGTGGGCCCGCGGTCGAGCTGCACGATGATGTCGATCGCGTTGTTCACCTGCTCCTGCACGGCGGCGAACGGCAGCTCGAGGTCGCTCATGCTCGCGAGCGTCTCGGCGCGGCTGAGCGCCTCGATCGGGCTGTTGGCGTGGATCGTCGTCAGCGACCCCTCGTGACCGGTGTTCATCGCCGAGAGCATGTCCATCGTCTCGCCGCCGCGGACCTCGCCGACGACGATGCGGTCAGGCCGCATGCGCAGCGAGTTGCGAACGAGGTCGCGGATCGTGACCTGGCCCTTGCCCTCGACGTTCGGTGGGCGGGACTCCAGGCGGATGACGTGGTTCTGCTGCAGCGACAGCTCGGCGGCGTCCTCGATGGTGACGATGCGCTCGCGGTCGGGGATGAACGCCGACAGCGAGTTCAGCAGCGTCGTCTTGCCGGAGCCGGTGCCGCCGGACACCAGGATGTTCAGCTTCGCGCGGACGCAGGCGCCGAGCAGCCGCGCAGTGTCGGCGTCGAGCGTGCCGTTGCCGATCAGCTCCTCCAGCGTGAACGCGCGGGGGAACTTGCGGATGGTGACCACGGGCCCGTCGAGGGACAGCGGCGGGAGGATGACGTTGACGCGCTCGCCGCGCTCGGGGAGACGGGCGTCGACCATCGGGCTGGACTCGTCGACGCGGCGGTTGACCTGCGACACGATGCGGTCGATGGTCTGCAGCAGCTGCTCGTTGTTGACGAACCGGACGTTCGCGAGCTGCACCTGGCCGTTGCGCTCGACGAAGATCTGGTCCGGACCGTTGACCATGATCTCGGTGATGGCGTCGTCGGCGAGCAGGGGCTCGAGCACGCCGAGACCCAGCGCCTCCGCGACGACGCGGCGGATCAGGGCGGTGCGCTCGCGGCTGGAGAGCAGCGGTCCCTTGCTCGCGACGAGGTGGGTCATCACCCGCTCGAGACGGGCGCGTCGCTGGGTCAGGTCGAGCTTCGACAGCTCGGTCAGGTCGATCTCGTCGAGCAGCTTCTCGCGGAAGTCCGCCACCAGAGCGTCGTCGGCCTCCTCGGCCAGGACGTTGTCGGGGCGGCTCTCGGGGTCGCTCTGGCGCACCGATCCGGCGCCGAAGGTGTTGCGTCTCATGGGCTGTCTCCTGGCATGACCGCCTTGCGGGTGATCGTCAGGTTCATGGCGGGGATGAGGTCGGGGACGTCGACGACGACCTTCACGCCGCTGCCGGGCCCGAACGTGGTCGTGGTGACGTCCATCCAGTCGGGCACGGAGCCGCGCACGACACCGGACGGGGCGTCGCCCTGCGACATCGCCCGCGCCCCCTGGCGGGCCGCGGTCTGGGCGGTGGTGACGGCGTAGAGCGTCACCGCCGACTGCACCAGGATGAGGACGAGCAGCGCCACCAGCGGCGCCATGCCCGCGACCTCGAGCGTGCTCGTGCCCTGCTCATTCTTGCCGCCCAGGGCCCGGCACCCCTGCCGAGCAGTCACCGTTCCTCCACCACCTCGACCTCGGAGGTGAACGACAGGCCGTCGACGCTGACCGCCGGCAGGAGGATCGGCAGCTCACTGCGGACCTTCACCGTGCCGCTGGCCGTGCGCGTGACGTGCATGTCGCTGCGGAACCACGTCGGCACCGAGTTCTCGGCCTCGTCCGTGATCTTCTCGATGCTGCTGCCGAGGCCGGCCTCGCGTGCGGCCTCGTCGGCGGCGTGGCTGGTGAACGCGGCCGAGACGCCCCACAGGGCGACCTGCCACATCACGACCATCAGGGTGATGACGAGCCAGATCGTGCCGACGAACTCGAGCGTGGCCTGGCCCTCCTCGGCGACCGGCTCCGTCGTGGGCTCGGCCTCCTTGCGCTGACGGAACAGCGACTTGCGCTGCCGCCCGCGCGACTCCGACCGGCGCTCGCGCGGGACCGTGTCGACCTCGGCGGCGAGGTCCTCGATGCGGCTCCACCAGGCCTTGGCCTGGATCTGGGCCGGGTCCTGGTGGTTCAGCCCGCGCTGCAGCGTCTTGAACGCGTCGGGGAGCGTGACCTCCAGGGGCGCTGCCGGCAGCAGCCGCGCCGCGGTGTCGGGCTGGATGTCGCTGTCGCGGCTGACCCGGTTGAGCACGATCTTCGCCGTCTCGATCGACCGGGCGCCGACCCGCTTCCACTGCTCGGCGACGCGGTGCGCGCCGCGCAGCGCCAGCAGGTCCGGCGTGGTGACCAGGAGGACGTCGTCCGCGGACTCGACGGCCGCGGCCGACGCGGGCGTCACTGAGGCGCCGCAGTCGACGATCACCAGGTCGAACTGGCGCCGGACGGCAGCGAGGATCAGCACCGTCTCCCGCTCGCCCACCTCGCCGACGTCCTCGATGCGCTGCGGCGCGAGGAGGGTGGACAGGCCGGTGGGCCCGCGGTGGATGGCCGAGCCGATCGTCTGGGCGGTGAGGTCGTCGGCGACCTTCGCCAGGTCGGAGACGTCGAGGCGGTGCGTGATGCCGAGCAGGTCGGAGACGTCGCCGTGGTCGAGGTCCAGGTCGAGCAGGCAGACGCTGCGCCCGGGCACGCGGGTGACCGCGTCGTGCGCAAGGTGGACGGCGATCGTGGACGTGCCGACGCCGCCCTTGGCGCCGACGACGCTGACGAGCCGGCCGCGCGAGCCGAGCTCGGGGTCGAGCGCCTCGGCCGAGAGGTGGCGCCGCATCTGGACCACCCAGTCGGCGGCCGCGGTGAGCCGCAGCTCGAGCTCCTCGTGGGTGATCGGGTCGGGCAGGACGGCGCGCGCGCCGGCGTCGATGGCCGCGGTGAACGACGCGGGGGAGACGTCGTCGGTGACCAGCACGATGGCGGTGCCGGGACGACGGGCCACGACGTCCCGGATGGTCTGCAGCACCGGGACCGGCCCGAGGGCGTCGTGCACGAGCACGATCTCCGGGTCGTGCTGCGCGACCAGGCGGTGCAGCCGCTCGGTGGAGTCGGCGAGGTCGATGACGAAGAAGTCCTCGAGCTCCTCGACCCGGGCGCGGAGCTCGTAGCCGGTGGTCTGCTCGGCTGCTGCGATGAGGACGCTGTGCGACATCAGCCGCCACCTCCCGGGAGTGACAGGTCGTCGGCGTCGATGGAGGAGCGCTCCGACGAGCGGTTCTGGGCGTTGGCCTCCGGCGGGAGGCCGACGAGCCGGACGGACTTCGCGAACGCGTCGGCGTACGTGACGGCCAGGGCCGCCGTGGGCTTGAGCGCCAGGGTCACCGGGATGACCTGCTGCTGCTCGAGCTCGTCGCGCGACGACGTCTCACTGCGGGTCTCGATGCCGCGCACCGACACCACGCGGACACCGCGCACGAGCACCCGCGACGCGCCGCGGCCGGCGTCCTCGCCGAACACGGCGTACACGTCGACGAAGTCACCGGAGCGCACGCGGCCGGCGATGCCGGTCTTGGCGTCGACGGTCAGGGCGATCTCGCGCTCGTCGCGGTTCAGCGACGACGGCGGCAGGAGCATGTCGGTGCCGAGGTACGTGCCCTTGGCGACGTTGAAGCTGACCCGGCGGCCGACGAGGGTGCGCTTCTCGTCGATGGTCTCCGGCGACGTCCACTTCTTGGGGACCTTCACGGCCTCGAGGTCGCCCTCGTCGACGACGGAGTACGCGTCGATCTGCTTGGCCGCCTGGTAGACCGTGACGGTGGGCGACACCTTGGCGTTCACCGAGCTGACGTAGTTCACCGCGACGAAGAACAGGATGAGGGCCGTCAGGCCGGCGAGCAGCATGAAGATCACGCCACGTCGTTGACGGGGGTTCACGGACGAGCTCCTTGGGTCGCGCGCCCGGGCTGGGCGCTCATCTTGCAGACGGGGCAGGTGGGCCGAGCGTGGCGGACGCCGCACGCCGGACAGGCGACGACGGCCGCCGAGTCGGGCCGGGAGGCCGACGCGAAGGAGACCGGGACGGCGACCAGCTCGACCGCGGCCTCGGTGCCGTAGACGTCGATCGGCTCACGGACGGTCTCCACGGCACTGACGGACTGTGGCTGCACAGCCTTCGCGACGGCGTCGACGACCCAGGTGGGCCGCGTCAGCGGGGAGTGGATCAGGGCGGAGTCGGGCCGGGCCTCGACGCCGGAGACCGGGGCGGAGCGAGCGGGCAGGACGCGCGGCTCCGGGGCGGCGACCGCCAGGAAGCCCGAGCCGGGCAGCCAGGAACGGACGTGCTGGAACAGGGACGGCGTCGGCGTCGAGAGGCCGGTGACGCTCGGCAGCCACACTGCGGACCACAGCGACGCGCGCAGCAGGTCGAGCGCGGCGAGGCGCCAGGCGAAGACGTCGTCGCCGTGCAGGTCGTCGACGAGGGAGGAGACGACGCCGACGGCGAGCGGGGTGCCGGGCAGCGGCTCGAGGCAGGCACGGAACCCGGGGTAGCGGATCTGCGTGAAGGTGATGAGCCGGCGGACGGCTTCCTCGTCGGCGGCCGCGCAGGTGACGATCGGGACGTCGCCGCCGTCGTGGAGGCGCCCGAGGACGGACTCGACCGCGTCAGGGTGGCGGAGATCGACGACGGCGAGGCCGTCGTGCTCGCCGGAGAGTCCCAAGGAGGACCTCAACGGGGTCGCCAGGACCATGCGGCTGCCCATTGACGCACCCCCCGGTGAGCGGCCCGGCATGGTGCCCGAGCCGCGTTGACGACTGACGTAACGTACACCGCCGCACGTCAGGCCCCCAAAACGTCCTGTGCCAGACTGCCTCCATGACTCGGGGGATTCATGGCTCTGTCGTCGCATGCCTCGTCGCCGGTCTGCTGTCGGTGGCCGCACCTGCCAGCGCGGACGACGAGTCGGTGCTCGGCCAGGACGGGGGCTCACTGATCCTGGTGCTGGACGGCTCCGGATCGATGAAGGAGTCCGCGGGCGGTCAGACCCGCATGAAGGCGGCGCAGAAGAGCCTCCGCACGGTGGTCGACCGACTGCCCGACGACTCGAAGGTCGGCCTGCGCGTCTACGGCTCGACCATCGAGGACGGCAAGGGGTCGTGCAAGGACTCCGAGCTGCTCGTGCCGGTCGGCGACGTCGACAAGGCGAAGCTGAAGGCCGGGATCGACAAGCTGAAGCCGCTCGGCAACACCCCCATCGCGTACAGCCTGAAGCAGGCGTACAAGGACCTGCCGAAGGAGGGCCCGCGCAGCATCGTGCTCGTCTCCGACGGCGAGGAGAACTGCGGCGGCGACCCGTGCAAGGTCGCGCGCGACCTGAAGAAGAAGGGTGCCGACTTCTACGTGGACGTCGTCGGCCTGCAGGTCGACGCCAAGTCGCGCAGCCAGCTCACCTGTGTTGCGTCGGCCGGCGGTGGCACGTACTACGACGTGTCGGACATCGAGGACCTGCCGAGCACGCTGACGCGGACGTCGGTGCGAGCCGCCCGCGGCTACAAGGAGGCCGGCCTGCCGGTCGAGGGCGCGGAGTCCGCGTCGGCGGACGCCCCGGAGATCGAGGACGGCCAGTGGCTCGACACGATCGGCGACACCGGTGCCGAGCACTACACCGTCCCCGACCCGGGCAAGGGCACGCTGCACGTCAGCGCCTCGACCCGCACCACCTCGCCGGAGCTGTCGGCGACCGAGGGCCTGTCCATCTCGCTGACGTCGGCCGACGGCACGGAGTGCGGCGACTCCGCCTCGATCTCCGTGCAGGGGTCGGTCAACCAGAAGGCGCCGTACGCGGTCGACCTCACGTCCACACCTGCGGACCGCAAGGACTGCGGCAAGGGCCCGTACGTCGTCAGCGTCGAGCCTCCCCAGGTGGAGGGCGTGAAGCCGCTCGAGGTGCTGGTCCGCACCGAGCCCGCGGTGAAGACCACCGAGGGACTGCCCGGTGCGAGCGAGTCGTCCGGCTACTCCGACGACGCCACCGCGCCGAAGGCGTCGGGGGAGGCCCAGCCGGCGCTCGGGTCGCCGAGCTTCGCGGGAGCACCGCCGGTCGCGCCGGGCCTGTACTCCGACAGCATCCTGCCCGGGGAGACGCTGCTTTACCGCGTGCCGGACGTCGGGTGGGGGCAGCAGCCGGTCTGCGACTTCACCCTCGGGTCCACGCCGCAGGCGGGCGACGCGCTCAAGGGCGGCGGCTACTTCGAGGTCGCGCTCGCCAACGTCTACGGACCCACGAAGGCGCTGGTCACCGACCCGTCGGCCACCACGAACCGGGTGCAGTACGCGGGCGCGGCGAACCAGCCGCTGCACGTGGCCGGGCCCACCGTGGCGTACCAGAACCGCACCTCGTCGGACGAGCGCATCCGCGCCGACGCCCTCGACGGCGACCACTACTGCGCGCTGACCCTCTTCACGTCCACGCCCACGGTGGACGAGAAGGTCGGCGAGGTCCCCGTGACCCTGAGCGTCGCGGTCACCGGTGACAAGACCGGCGAGCCGCAGTACGCGTCGAAGCCCAAGCAGTCCGCGAACGACGCGCAGAGCGACGACGGGGGTGTCGGCTGGGGCTGGATCGTCGGCGGCCTCGTGGTGCTCGCCGCGTTGATCGCCGGGCTCCTCGCGGCCTTCCGTCGTCGTCGTGACAGTGATGCCACTACCGTCGACGGGTGAACTGGCTCTTCGCTGCGATCGCCGTGCTCGGCGTCTCGGCGTCGGGGCCGTTGATGGCGGGCACGGCTGCGCCCGCGCTGGCGATCGCGTTCTGGCGCAACGCGATGGCGACCGCGGTCCTCGCGCCGTACGGAGCCGCTCGCGGTGAGCTGACCCGCCCCGACCGGGCGACGGTCGTCGCGGGGCTCGCGCTGGCCGTCCACTTCGCGGCCTGGGTCTCGGCGCTGAAGCACACGTCGGTCGCGGCCGCGACGGCTCTCGTGACGACGCAGATCGTGTGGGTCGTGCTCGTCGACCGGTGGCGCGGGGCCACCATCCGCCGAGGGGTGCTCCTCGGCCTGACCATCGCCGTCGCCGGGGTGCTCGTGGTGACCGGCGTCGACTTCACGATCTCCAAGGAGGCGCTGGCCGGCGACGCCCTCGCAGTGCTCGGTGGCCTCGGCGCCGCGGTCTACCTGGTCGCGGGGGAGGGCGTACGCACCCGCACGTCGACCTTGGCCTACGTCGTCGCCTGCTACGGCATCTGCGCCGCGGTGCTGCTGGTGGTCTGCCTGGTCACCGGCGTGGATCTGACGGGCTACTCGGCCAAGGCGTGGTGGTTGCTCGTGGCCGTCACGATCTGCGCCCAGCTGCTGGGCCACTCGATCCTCAACCACCTGCTCGCGGTCATGAGCCCGACGCTGATCTCGCTGCTCCTGCTGCTCGAGGTGCCGGGCGCCGCCTTGCTCGCCGGGGTGTTCCTCGACCAGTCGCCGGCGGTCGGTGTGTACGTCGGCCTGGGTCTCATCCTCGCTGGCCTGGTGATCGTGACCGTCCGCCGCCCGGTAGAGTCGGCGGGTCAACTCTAGGGAGGAACATGCCGTCCTTCGAGGCCGTCATCCTGGCGGCGGGCATGGGTACCCGGCTCGGCCGACCCCACCCGAAACCGCTCACCAAGCTGACCACGGGTGAGACGATCATGCGGCGCCAGATCTCCCTGCTGCGCGAGACGTTCGGTCCCGACCTGCGCATCACGGTGGTCGTCGGCTACAAGCTCGACTGGATCATCGAGGACAACGCGGACTGCTCGTTCGTCTACAACCCCTTCTACGACACCACCAACACGAGCAAGAGCCTGCTCAAGGCGCTGCAGCTCACCGGCGAGTCGGGGGTGCTGTGGCTGAACGGCGACGTCGTGTTCCACCCCGACCTGCTCGGCCTGCTCAGCGAGTCGATCGAGGCCGGCCAGAGCTTCGTCTCGGTCAACACCGACTCCGTCGCCGACGAAGAGGTCAAGTACACGCTCGACGACGCCGGCAACATCGCCGAGCTCTCCAAGACGGTCGTCGGCGGCCTCGGCGAGGCAGTCGGCATCAACTACGTCGCCCCCTCCGAGAAGGCGGCGCTCATCGCCCAGCTCGAGGCCTGCGACGACCAGGACTACTTCGAGCGTGGCATCGAGGTTGCGATCGAGGCGGATGGCCTCAAGATCGTTCCCATCGACATCTCCCAGTTCCCCGCCATCGAGGTCGACTTCGACGCCGACCTCGTGCGCGCCAACGAGTCCCTCGCCTAGCCCTAGCCCCTAAGGAGCCCCCCATGGCGCGTCTCGCCACCACCGACGGTCTGACCGAGGAGCAGCAGGAGATCCTCAAGGTCGTCCGCCAGTTCGTCGAGAAGGAGATCCTTCCCGTCGCCACCGAGCTCGAGCACAAGGACGAGTACCCGACGGACATCGTCGAGGGCCTCAAGGAGCTCGGCATCTTCGGCCTGATGATCCCCGAGGAGTTCGGCGGGCTCGGCGAGTCGCTGCTCACCTACGCGCTGGTGGTCGAGGAGATCGCCCGCGGCTGGATGAGCGTCTCCGGCGTCATCAACACGCACTTCATCGTCGCCTACATGCTGATGCACCACGGCACCGACGAGCAGAAGCAGAAGTACCTGCCGAAGATGGCCACCGGTGAGATCCGCGGCGCCTTCTCCATGTCGGAGCCGTCGCTCGGCTCGGACGTCTCCGCCATCTCCACCAAGGCGGTCAAGGGCGACGACGGCAACTACACGATCGACGGCCAGAAGATGTGGCTGACGAACGGCGGCTCGGCCAACCTCGTCGCGGTGCTGGTGAAGACCGACGAGGGTGCCGACTCGGTCTACAAGAACATGACCACCTTCCTGGTGGAGAAGGAGTCCGGCTTCGGCGAGACGGCTCAGGGCATCACCATCCCGGGCAAGATCGAGAAGATGGGCTACAAGGGTGTCGACACCACGGAGATGGTCTTCGAGGGCCACAAGATCTCGGCCGACCAGATCCTCGGCGGCGAGCCCGGCAAGGGCTTCTACCAGATGATGGACGGCGTCGAGGTCGGCCGCGTGAACGTCGCCGCCCGTGCCGTGGGCCTCGCGACTCGTGCCTTCGAGCTGGGCATCGCCTACTCGCAGCAGCGCGAGACGTTCGGCAAGAAGATCGCCGACCACCAGGCCGTCCTGTTCCGTCTCGCCGAGATGGGCACCAAGGTCGAGGCCGCCCACGAGATGGTCGTGAAGGCCGCCCGCATCAAGGATGCCGGGAAGCGCAACGACCTCGAGGCGGGCATGGCCAAGCTGCTCGCGAGCGAGTACTGCCGCGACGTCGTGGAGGACTCGTTCCGCATCCACGGCGGCTACGGCTTCAGCAAGGAGTACGAGATCGAGCGCCTCTACCGCGAGGCCCCGATGCTCCTGATCGGCGAGGGCACGGCCGACATCCAGAAGATGATCATCGGCCGCCGCCTGCTGGAGGACTACAAGGCCTGAGTGGTCTCGATACACGCCCAGCTCGCTGGCGCTCGCGGGCGCACTCGACCACCGGGCCCTCGGTGATCGAGTGCCTGCGAGCTCTGCGAGCGGGCGTATCGAGATCACGCCCGGGGAGAGGGCCGGGGATCGGGGCCGCACCACTACGATCGAACCCATGCCTGAGATCTTCGAGCTGCAGTACCCGCAGTCGCTGGGGGTGTTCGACGACTACGCCGCGGCGCAGAAGGCCGTCGACTTCCTGTCCGACGAGCACTTCCCGGTGCAGAACTGCTTGATCGTCGGCACCGACCTCAAGCAGGTGGAGCGGGTCACGGGTCGTCTCACCAACGGTCGCGTCGCCCTGGCCGGCGCCGCGTCGGGTGCGTGGCTCGGCCTGCTCATCGGCCTGCTGGTCGGGATCTTCGCCGAGGAGGGCAGCTGGCTCGGCACCGTGCTCGGCGCCGTCCTGCTGGGCGTGGTGTTCGGCGTGGTCTGGAGCCTGCTCGGCTACGCCGCGACGCGCGGACAGCGTGACTTCAGCTCCGTCCAGAAGGTCGTCGCCACCAAGTACGAGGTGCTGGTCGAGCACAAGTTCCTGGCCCAGGGCCAGGAGCTGCTGGCCAAGATGCCGGGAAGAACCATCCTGTGAGCAAGACCAACCCCGGCAACTACTTCGAGGACTTCACGCTGGGGCAGGTGATCGAGCACGCGACGCCGCGCACGATCACCGAGGGCGACCGGGCGCTGTACACCGCGCTCTACCCGACGCGATTCGCGATCCCGTCGTCGGCGGAGTTCGCCGCGTCGGTCGGGCTGGACCCGCACCCGGTCGAGGAGCTCATCGGCTTCCACGTGGCGTTCGGCAAGACCGTCCCCGACGTGTCGCTCAACGCGGTCGCCAACCTGGGCTACGCCGAGTGCCGGTTCCACCGTCCGGTCGTGCCGGGCGACACGCTCCGCACGTCGTCCGAGGTCATCGGCCTCAAGCAGAACTCCAACGGCAAGACGGGCGTCGTCTACGTCCGCTCCACCGCCACCAACCAGCGCGGTGAGGTCGCGATCGACTGGGCCCGCTGGGTGATGGTGCACAAGCGTGACCAGGACGCCCCGGCCCCGGAGACCGTGGTCCCCGAGCTGACCGACGCCGTCGCCGCCGAGGACCTCGTGATCCCGGACGGTCTCGACTTCACCGGCTACGACTTTGCCGCCGCCGGCGAGCCGCACCGCTGGGACGACTACGAGGTCGGCGAGAAGATCGACCACGTCGACGGCGTCACGCTCACCGACCCGGAGCACATGCTCGCCACGCGCCTGTGGCAGAACACCGCCAAGGTGCACTTCAACACCGAGGCGCGTCCCGACGGCACCCGGCTGGTCTACGGCGGTCACGTCATCTCGATGGCGCGAGCGCTGTCCTTCAACGGGCTGGCCAACGCGCAGCTGATCGCCGCCATCAACGCCGGAGCCCACACAGCCCCGGCGCTCGCGGGCGACACCGTCTACGCATGGTCCGAGGTGCTCGACAAGGCCGACGTCGACGCCCCCGGCGTGGGCGCACTGCGCCTCCGCCTCGTCGCCACCAAGGGCCGCGACGAGTCGATGATGCTGCGCACCGAGGACGGCAAGTACGCCGAGGGCGTGCTGCTCGACCTCGACTACTGGGCCCTCGCGCCACAGGCCTGACGTGAGCGTCGTCGTCGTCCGTCACGGCGAGACCGAGTGGAGCGCGGCCGGCCGGCACACGTCGGTCACCGACCTCCCGCTGACGACGGCGGGGGAGGACGCTGCACGAGCGCTGCGTGGCGTGCTCGCGACGTGGGACTTGGCGCAGGTCCTGGTCAGCCCGCGCCTGCGAGCCCGGCGCACCGCCGAGCTCGCCGGCTTCCCCGACGCCGAGGTCGACGACGACCTCGCCGAGTGGTTCTACGGCGACTACGAGGGGATCACCACCCAGCAGATCCGCGAGACGGTGCCGGGCTGGACGGTCTGGACCCACCCGACGCCCGGCGGCGAGACTGCCGAGGAGGTCGGCGCGCGGCTCGACCGCGTCGTGGCCCGCGCCAGGGCGGTCGACGGCGACACCCTCGTCATCGGGCACGGACACGCACTCCGGGTCCTCGCCGCTCGCTGGCTCGACCAGCCGGTCGCCGAGGGCCGGTTCTTCCGGCTCGACACCGCGACGTGCTCCGTCCTCGGCCACGAGCACGAGTACCCGGTCCTGCTGCGCTGGAACGTTCCGGCACCAGGCTGATCGCTAGCCTGAGCCCGTGCGCATCGACCTCCACACCCACTCGAACCGCTCGGACGGCACCGACACCCCGGGTGAGCTGGTGCGCAACGCCGCTCGGGTGGGGCTGGACGTCGTCGCGCTGACCGACCACGACACCACCGTCGGCTGGGTCGAGGCGCAGGCCGCCGCCGACGAGGTCGGCGTCCGGCTGGTCAAGGGCATCGAGATCTCCACCAAGCTGGAGCACAAGAGCATCCACCTGCTCGGCTACGAGATGGACCCGACCGACGCGCCGCTCCTCGCCGAGCTCGACCGCATCCTCGGCGGCCGCGACGACCGGCTCCCGCGCATCATCGCCGCCCTCAACGAGGTCGGCATCGACATCACCGAGGCCGAGGTGCGAGCCCGCTCGGGTGCCGCGGAGGCGTCCGGCCGCCCGCACGTGGCCGACGTGCTCGTCGACAAGGGCGTCGTCGCCGACCGGAACGAGGCGTTCGACGCCTACCTCAACCCCGGACGGCCCGGCTACGTGAGCCGCTACGCGGTGCCGACCGACGAGGCCATCCGCCTCGTCTCGGCCGCCGGCGGCGTCACGGTGCTGGCGCACCCGTGGTCACGGGGGAGCCACCGCGTGCTCACCGCGGAGCGCATCGCCGAGCTGTGCGCCGCAGGACTCGACGGACTCGAGGTCGACCACACCGACCACGACGCCGACCAGCGGGCGCAGCTGCGCGGCCTCGCCGAGGACCTGGGCCTGGTGGTCACCGGGTCCAGCGACTACCACGGGCTCGGGAAGTCGGAGGCCTTCGCGCTCGGCGCCAACACCACCGCGCCCGACCAGCTGGAGCGGCTGCTCAGCGCCCCCGCTTAGCCGCCCGCATGACCACGGACTTCGGCGCGTACTGGGAGATCGTCGCGAGCACCTTGTAGCGGACCGACGGGATCGACAGCGACTTGCCCTTGTCGAGGTCCTTCAGTGCGGCCTTCACGAGCTTGTCGGCCTTCAGCCACATCCAGCGCGGGATCGTCGAGGTGTCGGCGCCCATGCGCTGGTGGAACTCGGTCCGCACGAAGCCCGGGCACAGCGCCATGATCGTGAGGCCGGCGTCGGAGTACTGCATGTGGGCCCAGCGCGACAGGTTCACCATCCACGCCTTGTGCGCGGAGTACGTGCCGCGCGGCGTGAACGCGGCGACGCTCGCGACGTTGATGATCTCGCCGTGGCCGCGACCCGCCATGGCCTTGATCGCGGCGTCCATCAGGTGCATGGGAGCACGGACCATGAGGTCGAGGTGGCGGTCCTCCTCGACGATGTCGGTGGTGCCGAACCAGCCGGCGATGGACGACCCGGCGTTGTTCACCAGAAGGTCGACCGGGTGCGACGTGTCGGTGAGCGCGTTGACCGCCGCCGCGAGGCCGTCGTCGGTGGTGAGGTCGGCGGTGATGACGTCGACGGCGACGCCGTGCTTCTCGCGCAGCTCGGCGGCGATCTTCTCCAGCCGGGCGGTGTCGCGGGCCACCAGGACGAGGTCGTGACCACGCTTGGCCAGCTCCCGCGCGAACGCGTTCCCGATGCCCGCAGTGGGCCCGGTGATCAGCGCGCGACCTCTCATGGCGAAACGGTAGCGTGCCACCTATGACGACGACGATCGCGGTGGTGAACCAGAAGGGCGGCGTCGGCAAGACCACGACCGTCGCCTCCCTGGGTGCAGCACTCACCGAGAAGAAGCAGCGTGTGCTGCTCGTCGACCTCGACCCGCAGGGCGGCCTGACCTTCTCCCTCGGCATCGATCCCGAGGACGTCGACGTCACCGTCGGGGCCGTGCTGCTGGGCACCTCGAAGACCGAGGACGCCATCGTCGTCACCGACGACGGGATGCACCTGCTCCCGAGCAACATCACCGTCACCCAGGCTGAGGAGGCCCTGGTCAGCCGCACCGGCCGCGAGCAGCGTCTCCGCGTGGCGCTGACCAAGGTGGCGGACGAGTACGACTGGATCCTCATCGACTGCCCGCCCACGCTCGGCGTCATGACCGTCGGCGCCCTCTCGGCCGCCCAGCAGGTGCTGATCCCGCTCCAGGCGGAGACGCTGTCGCACCGCGGCGTCGGCCAGCTGCTCGACACGATCCACGACGTGAAGCAGTTCGTGAACTCCGAGCTGCACGTCCTCGGCGTGCTGCCGACGATGTTCGACGGCCGCACCCGGCACGCGCAGGCGGTGATCACTGCGATCCAGGAGACCTACGAGCTGCCGATCATCGAGCCGGCCATCCCGAAGACCATCCGGTTCGCGGAGGCCCCGGCATTCGGTCGCTCCATCCTCGGCACCAGCAGGACGCACAAGGGCGCTGAGGCGTATCGCCAGGTTGCGGCCTCTCTCCTCGCCTAGAATCGAGGGGTGAACCAGCGCCGCCCGAACTCACGTCGAGCCGCCCGCCACCGGGCGGAACGCCGGCGTCGGATCGGCGCGCTCGGTGGCGCGATCATGCTGACCGTCGTGATCGGCGCCGCGGCCGTCGGCGTGCTGCCGCACCTGCGCGCCACCACGCCGCCCGCGGCGGCCGCCGGGGTCAGCTCGCTGGAGCGTGCCTCGATGGACGCGCTGACGCTGCCGGCCCCGAAGCCGGAGGTGACGCCCGCGGCGAAGACCGTGTCCGTCGCGCTGCCGCAGGCATCGGGATCCGGACGCCGGATCGTGTTCTCGGAGTCGCAGCAGCGCGTGTGGCTGGTGGGCGACGACGGCAAGGTCGACCGCACCTACCTGGTCTCCGGCAGCAAGTTCGACAACCTGGACCCCGGCTCGTACCGCGTGCAGTCGAAGCAGCGGCACGCCACCGCGTTCGACTCCAGCGGCACGATGGAGTACTTCGTGCGGTTCGCCACCGGCTGGACCGCGCCGATCGGCTTCCACACCGTTCCCGTGGACCGGTCCGGGAAGCTCGAGCAGACCAAGGCCCAGCTCGGCACCCCGTTGTCGGCCGGGTGCGTGCGTCAGTGGCGCGACGACGCCATCGCCCTGTGGAACTTCGCTCCGGTGGGCACGCCGGTCGTCGTCACGGCCTGACGGTCGGGTCTACTCGGCCTTCTTGACGGCCTCGCCGCCGCGGGTGCGGTTGCGGCGACGCCGGTTGCGGCTGCGCTGCTGGCCACCGCCCGACGAGGACTTCTGGCCCTCCGAGCGGGGACGCGACCCAGCCTCGCGGCGCGGCTCCTTGGGAGCGGCCGGCTTGAGGCGGCCCTTGGCGTCGTGCGGGATGCCGAGGTCGTGGAACAGGTGCTCCGACGTGGAGTACGTCTCCTGGGGCTCGTCGAACGGCAGGTCGAGCTCCTTGTTGATGAGCTTCCAGCGCGTCAGGTCGGCCCAGTCGACGAACGTCACCGCGATGCCCGAGGCGCCCGCGCGACCCGTGCGGCCGATGCGGTGCACGTAGGTCTTGTGGTCCTCGGGGCAGTTGTAGTTGATGACGTGCGAGATGCCGGCGACGTCGATGCCGCGGGCGGCGACGTCGGTGGCGACGAGGATGTTGATCTTGCCGTCACGGAAGCGCTGGAGCGCCTTCTCACGGGCCGTCTGCGCCATGTCGCCGTGCAGCGGGGCGGCCGGGAAGCCACGGTCGGCGAGGTCGTCGGCGACGCGCTGGGCGGTGCGCTTGGTGCGCGTGAAGATGATGACGCGGCCGACGTCCTCGGCCTGCAGGATGCGGGCCACGACCTCCGGCTTGTCCATGTCGTGCGCCTGCCACACGAACTGCGCGGTGGTGGGGACCATGTGGTCCTCGTCCGGCGCCTCCGCGCGGATGTTCATCGGGTGCCGCATGTGCTTGCGGGCGAGGCCGACGATCGCCGACGGCATGGTGGCCGAGAACAGCATCGTCTGGCGCAGCTCCGGCGTCTTGGCGAGGATCGCCTCGACGTCGGGCAGGAAGCCGAGGTCGAGCATCTCGTCGGCCTCGTCGAGCACGAGCGACTTCACGTGGGAGAGGTCGAGCGCACCGCGGTTGGCGAGGTCGAGCAGTCGGCCGGGGGTGCCGACCACGATGTCGACGCCGGACTTGAGCGCGTCGAGCTGCGGCTCGTAGGGCACACCGCCGTAGATGGTCAGGTTGCGCGTGCCGCGCTTGGACGACGCCGTCTCGACGTCGTTGGCGACCTGGATCGTCAGCTCACGGGTGGGCGTGACGATCAGAGCCTGCGGCTTGCCGGGGGCGGCGAGCTGGTCGTAGTCGGGGTCGTGCGGCGCGACGGTGCGCTGGATGACGGGGATGGCGAACGCGAGGGTCTTGCCCGTGCCGGTTCGAGCCTGGCCGATGAGGTCGGTACCCATGAGGGCCACCGAGAGCGTCATCTCCTGGATGGGAAAGGGATTCGTGATGCCGACCGCGTCGAGTGCGTCGGCGATCTCGGGCATCACGCCCAGATCTTTGAAGGTAGTCATTTCGTCCTATCGTATCGGCCATGGCACCGACCGAGACCGCCGCACCATCGGCCTTCGACGACCCCACCTACCGCACCGGCATCGTCGAGCTGCTCGGCGTCCTCGCCTACGGCGAGATCAGCGCCTGCGAGCGGCTCGCCGAGGACGCCCGCATGGCGCCCGACCTCCGGGTCAAGGTGGAGATCGCGGCGATGGCGGTGGCGGAGTTCGGGCACTTCGAGCAGCTCCGCGACCGGCTCGTCGAGATGGGCGAGGACCCGTTCGACGCGATGGCGCCGTTCCGTGACACGTTCGAGCGGTTCCACCGCCAGACGTCGCCGTCGGACTGGCTGGAAGGCCTGGTCAAGGCGTACGTGGGCGACGGGCTCGCGTCCGACTTCTACCGTGAGGTCGCGACGTACCTGGACCCGAGCACGCGCGAGCTCGTGCTGGACACGATGAGCGGCACGGGCCACTCCGAGTTCG
Source organism: Aeromicrobium terrae (assembly GCF_008039565.1). Taxonomy (GTDB): domain Bacteria; phylum Actinomycetota; class Actinomycetes; order Propionibacteriales; family Nocardioidaceae; genus Aeromicrobium; species Aeromicrobium terrae. Next base: position 206,766 of record NZ_VDUX01000002.1, on the reverse strand, counting down.
TCGTCGACCAGGTGCGCGCGGCGATCGAGGCCGAACCCCGCGTCGGCGGACGCCTGGCGCTGTGGGGCCGACGCCTGATGGGCGAGGCGCTGAGCCAGGCCCAGATGGTGGTGGCCGAGCGCGACGCGCTGAGCACGGTGCTCGTCGGCGGGATCGACCGGCCCGGCATGGACCTCGCCGCGATCGGCCGCATGTTCACCCGGATCACCGAGGCGCACGCGGCCCGCATGGAGACGCTGGGTCTAGCCGCCTGAGACGAGGCCGAACCCGACCTTGCGGCCGGAGTTGTCGGTGAAGTAGAGGTACGCCACCTTGTCGGCCGGGACCGCGACGGTGCGGCCCTTGTCGTCGGTCAGGCTGAAGACGGACTCGTCCTTGATCGACTGCTGCAGCGCGTCGAGCACCGAGTCGGCGTCGCCGTCGGTCTCGACGGACAGCTCGCGCGCGGCGTTCTGGACGCCGATCTTGACCTCCATGGTCAGTCTCCTTCGTTCTGGTCGGGGTCCTTCGGGAATCCACCGATGCCGCGCCACGCCAGGCCGGCTGCGAGCTCGGCGGCCTCGGACCGGCTCAGGGCCGAGTCCGTGGAGAGCCAGTTGCGGGCGCCCACGTGGCCCATGCCGACCAGGCTGACGGCCAGCAGGTGCGCGGCCGGGCCCGGCAGGCCGGTGTCCTCGTGGATGATCTCGGCGATCGCCGACGCGGACTCGTCGATCACGCGGTCGACGAGGGTGCGGACGGCGGGGTCGTTGGTGAGGTCGGACTCGAACACCAGCCGGAACGCCTCGCCCTGGTCGGCGACGTAGTCGTACCAGAGCTCCATCGTGGCCTGCACGCGTCGGCGGTTGTCGGTGGTGGAGGCGAGCGCCTCCTTGACCTCGGCCACCACGGTGTCGCACGACGTCTCCAGCAGCGCGAGGTAGAGGTCGAGCTTGCCGGGGAAGTGCTGGTAGAGCACGGGCTTGGAGACGCCCGCCCGCTCGGCGATCTCGTCCATCGACGCGGAGTGGTAGCCCTGCTCGACGAACACGCCCAGCGCGACCTGCAGGAGCTGCGCGCGTCGGGCCGACCGCGGGAGGCGGTTGGTGCGGGGTCGCACCGGCGGGGCTTCGGTCACGCCTCAACACTAGACGGTGCCTGCCCACGATCCGGACGAGCGGTCCCTTGTGGTGACCGGTCGGGGAACATGGAGGGTCGAGCCACTGTTGACTGGAGAAACCCCCGTAGAAGGAGATCCCGTGGTCGCGCCACTCGTGGAACCCGCCGATGAGCTGACGATCGACGAAGTCCGTCGGTACAGCCGGCACCTGATCATCCCCGACGTCGGCATGGACGGACAGAAGCGGCTCAAGAACGCCAAGGTGCTGATCATCGGCGCCGGCGGTCTCGGCAGCCCCGCGCTGCTCTACCTCGCCGCGGCCGGCGTCGGCACGCTCGGCATCATCGACGACGACGTCGTCGACGAGTCGAACCTGCAGCGCCAGGTCATCCACGGGCAGTCCGACCTCGACAAGCCGAAGACCCAGTCGGCGGCGGAGTCAGTGGCCGAGATCAACCCGTACGTGAAGGTCGTCCAGCACAACGAACGTCTCGACAACGACAACGTGCTCGACATCTTCAGCCAGTACGACCTGATCCTCGACGGCACGGACAACTTCGCGACGCGCTACCTCGTCAACGACGCCGCGGTCATCCTCGGCAAGCCCTACGTCTGGGGCTCCATCTACCGCTTCGAGGGCCAGGTGTCGGTGTTCTGGGCCCAGGAGGGTCCGCAGTACCGCGACCTGTACCCGGAGCCCCCGCCGCCCGGCATGGTCCCGTCGTGCGCCGAGGGCGGCGTGCTCGGCGTCCTGTGCGCGTCGATCGGCTCGATCATGGTCACCGAGGCCATCAAGCTCATCACCGGCATCGGCGACCCGCTGATCGGCCGCCTGATGGTCTACGACGCGTTGGAGATGCGGTACTCGACGCTGAAGATCCAGCGCGACCCGAACGGCGTCCTGCCCACCGAGCTGATGAGCGACTACGAGGCCTTCTGCGGCGCGCTCAGCGACGAGGCCGCCGACGCCGCCGCCGACTCCACCATCTCGGTGCACACGCTCGACGGCTGGCTCAAGGAGCGCCACGACGGCGGACGTGACTTCGTCCTCGTCGACGTCCGGGAGCCGGGCGAGTACGAGATCAACAAGATCCCGGGCTCGGTGCTGATCCCCAAGGGCGAGTTCCTCAACGGCAAGGCGCTGGAGAAGGTCCCGTCCGACAAGCAGGCGGTCCTGTACTGCAAGACGGGTGTCCGGTCCGCCGAGGCGCTCGCGGTGCTCAAGGGCGCCGGCTACGCGGACGCCGTGCACGTCGGTGGCGGCGTCTCCGCCTGGGTCAACCAGATCGACCCGTCGCAGCCCGCGTACTGACCGCGCCCTCCCGCTGAGCGTGACGTTTTCGCCCATGAATCCGGAAAACAAGGGCGAAAACGTCACTGCCAGCGAGGACGGGGACTTCACGGAACGCGTTTTGTCGGTGGTGGAGTCGATCCCGCCCGGTCACGTCGTCACGTACGGCTGGATCGCCGACCTGCTCGGCGAGGGCGGGGCGCGGCAGGTCGGCCGGGTGATGTCGCTGGAGGGCGCAGCGGTCTCCTGGTGGCGCGTCGTCCGGGCCAACGGGACGCTCCCGCCGCACCTGATGACCGACGCCCAGGAGCACTGGCGCGCCGAGGGCACGCCGGTGGTGCGTGGGCACGTCGACGTTGTCCGAGCCCTCTGGTCTGATGGAGCCCGTGCCTGAGTACGTCCTGCAGCCCCCGCCGCCGGGGGACGCGCCGCCTCAGCTCGATCCCAGCCAGCAAGCCGTCGTCGATCATCGGGGTGGCCCGCTGCTCGTCCTCGCGGGGCCGGGCACCGGCAAGACCGCCACGCTCGTCGAGCTCGTCGTCGACAGGGTGGAGCGCGGCCTCGACCCCGCCGACGCGCTCGTCCTGACGTTCGGGCGCAAGGCGGCGCAGGAGCTGCGCGCCCGCATCGCGCGCCGCCTGCCCGGCAAGGGCGTCGTGCCGGCCATGACGTTCCACGCCTACTGCTACGCCCTGGTGCGCCAGGCCGCGCCGCCGGAGCAGTTCGCCGAGCCGTTGCGGCTGCTCAGCGCGCCGGAGCAGCTGTGGCGGCTGTCCGAGCTGCTGCTCGGCGCCACCGAGATGGGCCGCGTCACCTGGCCGCAGCAGCTCCAGCCGGCCCTGCGGACGCGTGGCTTCTCCCGTGAGCTCGCCGACTTCATCGGCCGCGCCCGCTCGTACGGCCTCGACCCGTCCGACGTGCACCGGCTCGCCGACGAGCGCGGCGAGGCCGCCTGGCACCCCGTCGCCGACCTCTGGACCGAGTACGAGCAGGTGCTCGCCATCGCCGGCGAGACCGACTACTCGGGTCTCGTGGACGACGCCACGTCGCTCGAGGAGGTGCCGCAGCCGCGGCTGCTCGTCGTCGACGAGTACCAGGACACGGACCCGGCGCAGGTGGCGTTGCTGCAGCGACTCGTCGGCCCGGCCACCGAGCTCGTGGCCGTCGGCGACCCGGACCAGTCCATCTACGCGTTCCGCGGCGCCGACGTCCGCGGCATCTGGGACTTCCCGGACATCTTCGGCACCCCGCAGCGGCCGGCCACCACGCTCGCGCTGCAGCGCACCCGGCGGTTCGGGCCCACGCTGAGCGCCGCGTCGCGGGCGATCATCAACCGGATCGGCGTCACCGGATCGCTGTCGGCCGAGCAGTTCGCCGCGTTCCGGAACCCCGAGCCCGACGACGCCGACGGGTCGATCGAGGTGCTCACGGCCACCGATCCACGGGCCGAGGCGGAGCACATCGCGTCGCTGCTGCGTCGCGCCGCGCTCGACGACGGGGTGCCGTTCGACCAGATGGCCGTGCTGGTCCGCACCGGCCGGGAGTCGCTCGGACCGTACGAGCGGGCGCTCCGCGCCGTCGGCCTGCCGGTCGAGGTGGCCGGCGACGAGATCCCGCTCGCCGAGCAGCCCGCGGTCCGGTCGCTGCTGCTCGCCGCCCGTGCCGCGATGGCGCTCGCCGCTGGCCGGCCGCTGGTGCCGGAGGAGGCGGAGGCGCTGCTCACCGGGCCGCTCGGCCACCTCGACCCCAGCGAGATGCGCCGGCTGGCTCGCACGCTCCGACGTGAGGACGCCGAGGAGAACGGCGTGCTGCGCGACTCCCGCGAGGTCGTCGCCGAGCGCCTGGCCGAGCCGCTCGGCATGCCCGACGGCCCGGCCGCACGGCTCGCGACGGCTCTGCAGAAGGCCGCTGCGCTGATCACCGACCGCGCCACGGCCGAGCGCGTCCTCTGGGCGCTGTGGGACGGCACGGGCTGGCCGCGCCGGCTGTCGGCCGCCGCGGACCACGGCGACGAGTCGGCGCACCGCGACCTCGACGCGATGGTGGCCCTGTTCGACGACGCCGCGCGCTCGCAGGAGCGAGGGGCCCGCGTCGAGATCGCCGCCTACATCGACGGCCTGCAGGGCCAGGAGATCCCGGGCGACACGCTCGCCGAGCGGGGGACGCGACCGCACGCCGTCCGCGTCATGACGGCGCACCGCGCCAAGGGCCTGGAGTGGGACCTCGTCGTGCTGGCCGGCGTCCAGGACGGCCGCTGGCCGGCCACCCGCACGGCCGGCACCCTGCTCCGCACCGAACGGCTCGACCCGCGGGGTGACGGCCGGCCGCCGAGCTTCGGCAGCCTGCTCGCCGAGGAGCGCCGGCTGTTCTACGTGGCGATGACGCGTGCCAAGCGGCGCCTGGTCGTCACGGCGGTCGAGAGCATGGCGAGCGACGGCGAGCAGCCGTCCCGCTTCGTCGAGGAGCTGATCGAGCACGGGGTGCCCCGGTCGTCGCCGGAGCCGCTGCGCCGTCCGATGCGCCCGGTCACCCTGCGCGGCGCGGTCACGCAGCTGCGGTGGCTGGCCGAGCGCGGTGCCACCCCGGCCGTGCGGGCCGGGGCATCGAGCCGCCTGCGCGAGCTGCGCGACGTCGTTCCGGCCGCCGACCCGGAGACCTGGTGGGGCATCCGCGAGCACACCCAGGCCGACGTGCCGATCCGTCCTGCTGACGAGCCGCTCGCGCTGTCCGGATCGGCCGTCTCCGACCTCTCACTGTGCTCGCTGCGCTGGTTCCTGTCCCGTGAGGCCAAGGGCACCGAGCCCACCAGCACCGCGCAGGGCTTTGGCTCAGCCATCCACGTCCTCGCCAAGGAGCTGGTCGACCAGCTGACCGTCGATGCCGACGCCACCGAGCTCATCGCCCACCTCGACTCGATCTGGCACCAGCTCGACTACGACACCCCGTGGATCGCGGCCCGCGAGCGCGACGAGGCGGCGGCCGCCGTCCGCCGGCTGGTCCGCTGGCACCAGGACCGCGGCGACCGCACCACCGTGGGCGCGGAGCACGAGTTCGTCGTCGATGTGCCGGTCGGTGAGGACACGGTCCGGCTGCGCGGCTCGATGGATCGTGTGGAGGTCGACGCCGACGGCCGCGTGCACGTCGTCGACTTCAAGACCGGCAAGAACAAGCCCACCGTCGAGGAGATCTCGCAGCACCCGCAGCTCGGCGTCTACCAGGTCGCCGTGCTGCACGGCGCCGTGCCGGAGCACACGCAGAGCGGCGGTGCCGAGCTGGTGCACCTCCGCAAGGAGCTCAAGGCCGACCCGGGCATGCCGGTCGTCCAGGAGCAGGACGCGCCGCGCGACGGTGAGCCGTTCTTCGCCGACGACCTCATCGCCACGTCACGGGACGCGGTGCGGCTCGAGCGGTTCGCCGCCACCCTCAACCAGCACTGCGACCGCTGCCCGTTCCGTCGCTCCTGCCCGGCTCAGCACGACGGCGGCCCCACCGTGGGTGACGTCGCATGAGCCGGTTCGTCCGCGACGAGGACCACCTCCGCCAGCTGCTCGGCATCCCGTTCAGTGCGGAGCAGATGGCGGCGATCACCGCACCACTGACCGCGCCCGGCGTCATCGTCGCCGGTGCCGGCTCGGGCAAGACCACGGTGATGGCGGCCCGGGTCGTCTGGCTGGTCGGCCACGACGAGGTGCCGCCCGGCCAGGTGCTCGGCCTGACGTTCACCAAGAAGGCCGCGGCCGAGCTGGGGCACCGCGTCCGCACCAGCCTCCTCGCTGCCGGCGACCCCGAGCGGATGCGCACGCTGTTCGACGAGCACGGCGAGCCCGTCGTCTCCACGTACCACGCGTTCGCAGGGTCGCTGATCACCGAGCACGGCCTGCGGCTCGGCCTCGAGACCGACCTGCTGGTCACGTCCGACGCCACGCGGTTCCAGCGGGCGGCGCGCGTCGTGCGCCGGTACCGCGAGCCGCTGCCCAACCTGACGATCCTGCTGGCTGCCACCGTCGACCGCGTCCTCGCGCTGGACGGCGCGCTGTCGGAGCACCTGGTCACTCCCGAGAAGCTGCGCGAGCACGACCAGCAGGTCGTCGCCGTCATCGACGCGCTGCCCAAGCTGACCAACGACCTCACCAAGGCACGCGCCGCAGCGCTCGAGCGCATCGACCTCACGCGGCTGGTCGAGGCGTACCGCGCCGACAAGCTGATGGCCGGCGTCATGGACTTCTCCGACCAGATGGCCGGGGGAGCGCGGCTCGGCATCGAGTGCCCGGAGGTCGGCGAGATCCTGCGCGAGCGGTTCGGCGTGGTGCTGCTCGACGAGTACCAGGACACCTCGGTCGCCCAGCGGCTGATGCTGCAGGGGTTGTTCGGCGACGGGCACCCGATCACGGCAGTCGGCGACCCGACGCAGGGCATCTACGGCTGGCGCGGCGCGTCGTCGGACAACATCGCGCGCTTCCGGCAGCACTTCCCGGCGGCCGACGGCTCCGAGGGGCCGTTGTACGGGCTGCGGGTGAGCCGCCGCTGCCATCCGGACATCCTGGCCGTCGCCAACCGGGTGGCCGAGCCGTACTTCGAGCGGCACGATGAGCTCGAGCCGCTGCTGCCCGACGAGAACACCACGTTCGGCCGTGCGGACGTCACCGTGGAGCTGCACCCGACGATCACCGAGGAGCTCGACGCGCTGGTCAAGCGGGTGGCCGCGGCGCGCGCGGCCGACCCCGCGGAGTCGGTCGCCATCCTGCTCCGCACGCGTGAGGAGATGCCGGTCATCACGGCCGGACTGCGCCGCGCCGGCGTCGACGCCGAGGTCGTCGGACTCGCCGGCCTGCTCACCCTGCCGCACGTCGGCGACGTCGTCAGCCTGCTCGAGGTCGTCGCCGACGCCACGGCCAACCCGGCGATGCTGCGCCTGCTCACCGGCGACCGCTGGCGGATCGGTGCCCGCGACCTGGCCATGCTCGGCCACCGGGCTTCCACCCTGGCCCGCGAGCTGGAGCCGGAGCCCGACGAGTCGCTGAGCGGCAAGCTCTCCGCGGCCGTCGCGGGCAGCGACCCCACCGAGATCGTCTCGCTCGCCGACGCGGTCGACGACCCGGGCGATCTCGCATACTCCGCCGAGGCGCTGCGACGGTTCGCGGAGGTGTCTGCCGTCATCCGCACCGTGCGCCGGTCGCTGGGCGGCTCGATCGCCGACATCGTGCAGGCGGCCATCCGCCGGCTCGACCTGGACATCGAGACCGCCCTGCTCGACACCGGCGCGTCCGACGACCTCGCCCGCCTCGTCGACGTCGCGGCCGACGTCGGCGGCCGCAGCGACATCGACTCCCTCGCCGGGTTCATCGCCTACCTCCGCGCCGAGCAGGAGCTCGGCCAGGGCCTCGAGGTGCCGGACCGCGCCCGGCCGGGTGCCGTGCAGGTGCTCACCATCCACACCGCCAAGGGCCTCGAGTGGGACCGCGTCTTCGTCCCCCTCGTCGTGAAGGGCACGTTCCCGTCCACGCGCGGTCGCGACCGCTGGACGTCCACCTCCAAGGGCTTCCCGTACCCGCTGCGCGGCGACGCCGACGTCCTGCCGAGCCTGCCGGAGTGGTCGAACAAGGGTCTGTCCCAGCTGATCGAGCAGTTCCGCGACGACGACCTCTCCGAGGAGATCCGTCTGGCCTACGTCGCGTTCACCCGTGCCCGCACCGCGCTGCACGTCAGCGGTCACCGCTGGGGGCGCCGCGCGAAGAACCCGTACGAGGTCTCGCCGTTCCTGCTCGAGGTCGCCGACGTCTGCCGCGGCCAGGGGCGAACGGTCGACGTGTGGGACGACGGCCCGCTCGGCGGGAAGAACCCGGAGCTGGACGTCGAGCCGGTCGCCTGGCCGCGCCAGCCCGCCGAGATGGCGGCCCGTCGCGCGGCGGTCGACCACCCGCCGGCCGATCCCACGGGCGACGAGGACGAGGCCGCCGAGCTCGCCACGCTCGAGAAGCTCGACGCCGAGGTGACGGCCTGGCGCGCGGAGGAAGAGCTCGCGGCCGGCCCGGTCGTCGTGCCGCTGCCGTCTGCGTTGTCCGCCACACAGGTGCTCGCGCTGGCCGACGACGAGCAGGCGTTCGCCCGGTCCCTGGCCCGGCCGGTGCCGCGGGCTCCGTCCGAGGCGGCCCGATTCGGCTCGCGGTTCCACGCCTGGGTCGAGGCCCACTACGGCATCCAGCCGCTGCTCGACCCCACCGAGCTGCCCGGCCGCGGCGACGCCGACGTCGACACCGACGCCGAGCTCGACCGCATCAAGGAGCTGTTCCTCGCCGGCCCGTATGCCGACCTGACCCCGGTGGGCGTCGAGGTGCCGTTCGCGTTCGACGTCGGCGGCGAGCAGGTCATCGGCCGGATCGACGCGGTCTTCGCCACCGATGCGGGGTTCGAGGTGGTCGACTGGAAGACCAACGCCACCGCCTCGGCCGACCCGCTCCAGCTCGCCGTGTACCGGCTGGCCTGGTCGGAGCTGGCCGGCGTCGACCCGTCCGGGGTGAGCGCGGCGTTCTACTACGTCCGCCTCGACGAGGTGCAGCGGTTCACGCCGGACCAGCTGCCCGGCCGCGACGAGCTCGTGAGGCTGCTCCGTCTAGGTTGAGGACGTGGACTACGCGTTCCAGAGCACGCAGCACGACCGCGCCGCGCATCGCCGCCTGAACGAGGCCTGGCGCGAGGGCGACCTCAAGGTGATGGTCCTTGGTGGCGAGCACCTCGCGACTGACGAGACCGGCGGCATCCGCTGGATCCCCGCGGACCAGGCTCCGGACGGCGAGTGGCTGTTCCTCGGCGAGCGCGACGGCGAGTCGTACGCCGCGGTCGTCGTCGATCGTGTCGACGACTCCCTCCATCCGCAGAGCCTGCGCATGGTGGGCCCCACGATCGCCCCGGAGGACGCCTCGCTCGCGGTCCACGCCGTCGGTCTGGCGCGGTGGCACCAGCTGAACGGCTTCTGCTCGAACTGTGGTTCCCCCACCGAGGTGCACGACGCCGGACACGTGCGCCAGTGCCCGTCGTGCGGCACGCACCACTTCCCGCGCACGGACCCGGCGGTGATCATGCTCATCACCGACGGCGACGACCGCGCGCTGCTCGGCCGGCAGAAGGTCTGGCCCCCGAACCGGTTCTCGACCCTCGCCGGTTTCGTGGAGCCGGGGGAGTCACTGCCCGACGCGGTGCGCCGCGAGGTGATGGAGGAGGTCGGCGTCGAGGTCGGCGAGGTGACGTACGCGGGCAGCCAGCCGTGGCCGTTCCCGTCGAGCCTGATGCTCGGCTTCTTCGGCACGGCGTTGTCGCATGACATCCGCGTCGACGGCAACGAGATCGAGGAGGCCCGCTGGTTCACCCGCGCGGAGATGACCGAGCTGAGCAAGGCGAACGAGCTCCTGCTCCCGCCGCTCGTGTCCATCTCGCGCTGGCTCGTCAACGAGTGGCACGGCGGCGAGATCAGCGGCAAGTGGTGAGCCCGGGGCCACGAGATGTGCTCCCCTGACCACCACGCGGTGGGTGACTGGTGGTGGTTGGCGGAGCAAATCTCGGGGCCGGGGCCGAGCGCCTCACTACGCTGACGCCATGCCGGCGCGCTTCGACCTCTCCGACCCGACGTTCGACGTCACAGCGCCACAGGTGCATGCGGCGCGGGAGGACGACTGGTACGTCGAGACGAACCTCGGGTGGGCGGTGCTCCGGTACGACGAGGCGCAGGCGATCCTCAAGGACCGGCGGTTCATCCAGGGCAACGCGAAGTGGCCGGCGCAGAACGGCATCCACTCCGGGCTGTTCTCCGACTGGTGGGCGGAGACGCTGCTGAGCCTCGAGGGCGAGGACCACGCCCGGCTGCGCACGCTGCTGCGGCCGGCGTTCCGGAACAAGACCATCGCCGCGATGTCGCCGACGTTCCAGAAGCTGGCGCACGAGCTGATCGACGGATTCGTCGAGCGCGGGGAGGTCGAGCTCGTCTCGGAGTTCGCCGAGCCCTATGCCGCGCGGATCATCTGCATCCTGCTCGGGCTGCCTGAGGACGACTGGCCGCAGGTGGCGCACTGGGCCGACGACCTCGGCAAGAGCTTCGGCGTCAACGTCGCGCGCGACGTGCCGGTCATCGAGGCTGCGCTGACCGGACTGGAGGGCTACGTCGAGGCGGTCATCGAGGACCGCGCGGCCAACCCGCGCGACGACCTCGTCACGACGCTCCTCCAGGCGCACACCGACGAGGGCCGGCTGGACCGGCACGAGCTGAGCGTCGCGCTCGTCTTCCTCGCCTTCGCGGGCATGGAGACGACGCGGAACCAGATCGGCCTCGCCCTGCAGACCCTGCTCGCCCACCCGGACCAGTGGAGGCTGCTCGGCGAGCGAGCGGACCTCGGTCGCCAGGCCGTCGAGGAGGTCATGCGGGTGAACCCGACGGTGACGTGGGTGACCCGGGAGGCCGTCGAGGACGTCGACTTCCGCGGGCTGCACATCCCGGCCGGCGGCATCGTCCAGGTCATCTCACACGCGGCGGGGACCGACCCGTCGGCGATGCCCGACCCGGCGTTCGACATCACGCAGGTCCGGCCGCCGCACCTCGGGTTCGGCGCCGGCGTGCACCACTGCCTCGGCCACTTCGTGGCCCGCGTCGACATGTCGGTGGCCCTGCCACTGCTGGCAGCACGCATGCCCGACGCCCGGCCGGACGGTCCGGGCGAGTGGCTGCCGGTCTCCGGCAACACCGGGCCGGTGCGGTTCCCGATCCGGTTCACGCCCGGGACCCGCAGGGATCAGGACGTGAGCTGAGCCTTCACCTGCGCGACCGACGGGTTGGTCAGCGCGGTGCCGTCCTCGAACACCAGGGTGGGCACGGTCTGGTTGCCCTGGTTGATGTTCATGACGGTGATCGCGGCGGCCTCGTCGCGCTCGATGTCGACCTCGACGAAGTCGATGCCCTCCCGCTGCAGCTGCCCCTTCAAGCGGTGGCAGTAGCCGCACCACGGGGTGGAGTAGAGCGTGAACTGGGCGGTCATCGAGTGTCTCCTCAGGCGATTACTCTGGCGCTGATGTCAACCATTTCGGACCCCCGATGATTCCCGACGACCTGCTGCAACGCCTCGATCCCGAGCAGCGCGAGGTCGCCACCACCCTGCGCGGTCCGGTGTGCGTCGTGGCCGGTGCCGGCACGGGCAAGACACGGGCCATCACGCACCGGATCGCCTACGGCGTCGCCACCGGTCTGTACCGCCCGCAGGAGGTGCTGGCGGTCACGTACACCCGCCGCGCCGCCGGAGAGATGGGAGAACGGCTGCGCCAGCTCGAGGCCCCGGGCGTCCAGACCCGCACGTTCCACTCCGCAGCGCTCCGGCAGGCCCGGTACTTCTGGCCGCAGGTCTACGGCAGCGAGTTCCCCGAGGTGGTGCAGTCCAAGTTCGCGCTGGTCGGCGAGGCGCTCCGCCGGGTCGGCGAGCGCGGCGACACCGCCCTGATGCGCGACCTCTCCGCGGAGATCGAGTGGTCCAAGGTCAGCAACGTCCGCGCCGCCGACTACCCGCAGGCCGCGGCGCGCGCCCACCGCGAGGTGGCCGGCATGACCCCCGCCGACGTCTCCGCGCTCCTCGCCGCGTACGAGGACGTCAAGCGTGAGCGCGGCCGCATCGACATGGAGGACATCCTCCTCATCACCGCCGCCATCCTGGCCGACGACGAGCGCGTCGCCGCGCAGGTGCGGCGTCAGTACCGCTGGTTCGTCGTCGACGAGTTCCAGGACGTCAACCCGCTGCAGTCCACGTTGCTCGACCTCTGGCTCGGCGGCCGCGACGACGTCTGCGTCGTCGGCGACCCGCGCCAGACCATCTACTCGTTCGCCGGTGCGTCGCCCCGCCTGCTGACCGACTTCACCCGGAAGTTCCCCGAGGCCGAGCGGCTCGAGCTGGTGCGCAACTACCGCTCCACCCCGCAGGTCGTCGCCGTCGCCAACGCGGTGTTCGGCCGCGGGAACATCGCACCCCTGCAGGCCCAGGCCGCACCGGGTGACCCGGTCACCTACGTCGGCCACCCCGACGAGGTCGCCGAGGCCGCGGCCATCGCCGACGAGATCGCGCAGCTGCACGACGACGGTGTGCCGTACCGCGAGATCGCAGTCCTGTATCGCATCAACGCGCAGTCCGAGACGTTCGAGGAGGCGCTCGGCGAGCGCGGCATCCCGTACACCCTGCGCGGAGGCGAGGGGTTCTTCCAACGGGCCGAGGTCCGTCAGGCGGTCACGCTGCTGCGCGGCGCCGCCCGGGCCGGTCAGGACGGCGCGCTCGTCGAGGAGGTCCGGGCCGTGCTGGCGAGCATGGGTCACACCGACGAGGCGCCGGCCGGCGCCGGCGCGGTGCGCGACCGCTGGGAGTCCCTGCACGCCATCGTCTCCATGGCCGCCGACCTCGCCGAGTCCGACGCGTCGGCCGACCTCACCATGCTCGTCGCCGACCTCGACCGCCGCTCCCAGAGCGCCCACGCTCCCGCGGCCGACGGCGTCACCCTGGCCACGCTGCACTCGGCCAAGGGCCTGGAGTGGGACGCCGTGTTCTGCGCCGGCATGCACGAGGGGATGGTGCCGTACGTGCAGGCCGACACCCCGGAGGCGGTCGAGGAGGAGCGCCGGCTGTTCTACGTCGGCGTCACCCGCGCTCGGCAGGTCCTCGTCATCTCCTGGTCGGCGGCCCGCAAGCCGGGCGGCCGAGGCCAGCGGAAGCCGAGCCGGTTCCTCGACCCGCTGCTCCCGGCCGACCACCCGTCACGCCAGGTCTCGTCCAAGCGCACGGCCCGCAAGCGGCAGGCGTCCGTCGTGGCCGCGCTCCCGCCGGAGGACCGCGCGCTGTTCGAGCGGCTCAAGACCTGGCGGCTCCAGCAGGCCACCGACACCGGCAAACCGGCGTACACGGTCTTCAACGACGCCACGCTGCTCGCCATCGCGGCGTCGCGGCCCAGCGACTCCTCGGCACTCGCCGACGTCCCGGGCGTCGGGCCGGCCAAGCTGGAGCGCTACGCCGACGAGGTGCTGGCGCTGGTCAACAACTAGCTGGCGTCCACCGACACCCGGTTGGCCCGTGCGTCGCCGTCCTTCACCCAGCCGTCCGGGGAGTCAGCAGCAGTCCACCGTCTCCCGTCGAAGGAGATCTCGGTGATCCGCAGCCGGGCGGCGTTGCCCACCAGGTAGTGCGCGAACATCCACCCGCGCGCCCGCACGTCGGCAGCCTTGCCGGACAGCGGGACGGCGAGCGTGTTCTTCTCGACGTTCACCGAGACCTCGCCGAACGCCTTCGTGAGGTCGTCGGCGACGCCGAGGGCCCGGCCGCCGCCGCGCTCCTCGACCTGGCAGGTGAACGACGCCGGGCTGTAGCCGCGCAGGGCCGAGGCAAGCGCGCGGGCGTAGTCCTCGTGCTGGGCGTAGGCGCCGGGATGGGCGGACCGTTGCACGCGCTGCGCGGCGTCGGTGATCGCCATCGAGCCGTAGCCCTTCACCTTGGCCAGGCCGTCGTAGAACTTCGCGATCGAGTGGAATGGGTCGAGGATCTGCTCGCGCGTGCCCCACCCCTGGGACGGCCGCTGCTGGAACAGGCCGACGGAGTCGCGGTCGCCGTAGTCGATGTTGTGGATCTTCGACTCCTGGAACGCCGTGGCGATGGCGATCGTCGTGGCGCGGGGCGGCATGCCGCGGCGCTGGGCGACGGCCGACATCAGGGTGGTCCAGCGGGCCTGTTCCAGGTCGATCTGGGCCCGCGTCGTGCCGACGTCGGCGACGCAGTACTCGCTGCGGGCGGGCTCGCGGTCACGGACCACGATGGCGACGAGCAGCCCCGCGACCAGCAGTCCGGCGACGACGATCCAGCGCAACCTCATTCGTTGGCGTGCAGCTCGGAGTTCAGCTCGATGCCGGTGCGCTCGCCTCGCGGCCGGGCCTCGAGGACGCCCGTCTCGGTGTTAGTGAGGAACAGGATGCCGTCCTGGCCGGACAGCTCGGCGGCCTTGACCACGCTGCCGTCGGGCATCCGCACCTTGCTGCCGGCGGTGACGTACGTGCCGGCGGCGACGACGCAGTCGTTGCCGAGGGAGATGCCGATGCCGGCGTTCGCGCCGATCAGGCTGTTCTCGCCGACGCTGATGACGGTGGTGCCGCCGCCGGAGAGCGTGCCCATGATCGAGGCGCCACCGCCGACGTCGGACCCGTTGCCGACGACGACGCCGGCGGAGATGCGGCCCTCCACCATCGCGGTGCCGAGCGTGCCGGCGTTGTAGTTGACGAAGCCCTCGTGCATCACGGTGGTGCCCTCGGCGAGGTGGGCCCCGAGGCGCACGCGGTCGGCGTCGGCGATGCGGACGCCGGACGGCACGACGTAGTCGGTCATGCGCGGGAACTTGTCGATGCTGGTCACCTGCAGCGGGATCCCGGCGGCACGGGCGCGGGCGCGTGTGGTCTCGAACCCCGGGACGGCGCACGGACCGATCGACGTCCAGACGACGTTGGTGAGCAGCCCGAAGATGCCGTCGAGGCTCTGGCCGCGGGGCTGCACGAGCCGGTGCGACAGAAGGTGCAGTCGCAGGTAGACGTCGTAGGCGTCGGTGGGCGGCTGCTGCAGGTCGTCGATGACGGTGTGCACGACGACGGTCCGGACCTGCCGGACCTTGTCCTCGCCCGACAACGCCGTCAGCTCCTCCGGCTCGCGCGTGCGCTCCGGAGCCGCGCCGAGCCGGGGCTCGGGGTACCAGACGTCGAGGACGCGACCGCTGTTCGAGGCGCCGTCCGTGAGGGTCGCGACGCCCCAGGCGTGAGCGCCGGGGGAGGACTGCTCGGTCATGGCTCCCAACGTATCGGGGCATACGATGAGTTGATGCCTCTGGTGACGTTCGCCGGTATCCGCATGCACGTCAACGACCTCGCGGTCGTCGAGCAGTTCTGGGCGCCGACGCTCGGCTCCGCGCTCGAGCAGACGGTCCGCACCGAGGTCGTGACCGAGCCGTACACGGTGAAGAACCGCGTGCACCTCGACGTGTTCGACGCCTCGCTGGCGCCGTACGAGGGGCTCGAGCTGGTGAACGAGCCGGGACGGTTCCCGTGGACGACGTTCCACGCGCCGGAGGGCGACGACTTCTGCGTGTTCGTCGTCGACTCCCCGGGGGAGTACCGGCTCAAGGCCGTGGAGGTCGACTGCGTCGACGCGGAGGTGTCCGCACGCTGGTGGCAGGGGGTGCTCGGCGGCGAGCTCAGCGTGGACGACGAGGACTGCTGGTCGATCACCGGCCTGCCCGGCGTGCCGTTCGAGGGCCTCGACTTCGCCGCGGTGCCGGAGCCGAAGACCGTGCCCAACCGCGTGCGGTGGGAGGTCCGGCTCGCCGGCGGCACGGTCGACGACCTGGTCGCCGCCGGCGCGACCGTGCTCAGCGAGACGGATCTCGCCGACCCCGAAGGCAACGAGTTCTGTCTGGTCCCGTGACTAGGTTGGGCCCATGCCTCTGGTGACGTACAAGGACCTCTGCATCGACGTCAACGACATCGCGGTCGCCCGTGACTTCTGGGCGCCCACGCTGGGGCTCTCGGTGAAGGACCTCGGGGCCGACGATCCCGACGGCATCGCCCTCGTCGGCCCGTACCCGCAGCACACCATCTGGCCGTGCGTCGTGCCGGAGCCGCACCCCGTGAAGAACCGGGTGCACCTCGACGTCGTGGCCTCGTCGCTCGAGCCGTTCGAGCAGCTGCCGCGGCTCAGCGAGCCCGGCGAGTTCCCCTGGACGGTGTTCGCCGACCCGGAGGGCAACGAGTTCTGTGTCTTCGTCGTCGACAACCCGGGCGAGCTCCGGCTCAAGGACGTCGTCGTCGACGCCGCCCACCCGAAGGCCATCGCCCTGTGGTGGCAAAGCGTCTGGGGCGGCGACCTCGGCTCCAAGCCGGAGAACGACTGGTACTGGATCGACAACATCCCCGGGGCGCCGGTGGAGTCGTTCGACTTCGTCCCGGTGCCCGAGCCCAAGACGGTCAAGAACCGCGTGCACTGGGACGTCACGCTCGCCGACGGCACCGTCGACGACCTGGTCGCCGCCGGTGCCACCGTGCTGCGCGAGCCGGACGACGAGATCCGCTGGACCGTCATGGCCGACCCCGAGGGCAACGAGTTCTGCGTCTTCGCGCCCGCGGACGTCTAGGAGCGCTGCGCGACTCCGACCACGTAGGCCGCTTGGCCGACGTGCTGCAGGCAGTCGCCGAGCACGCTGACCAGCCGCGCTGACGCCGTGACCGGCGGGTCCCAGCGCTCGTCGACGACGCGGGCCAGCTCCTCGCTGTCCAGACGCTGCAGGTACGAGCGCGTCATCGCGTCGACGTCGGCGTGGTAGCCGGCGAGCAGGTCCGGCGCCACGCGCACGGCCGCGACGTCGTCGCTGCTCTGCCCGTAGCCGGTGGCATGGTCGTCGAACGGCAGGCCGAACCGGTCCCGCCACTGCTCCCAGACCTGGTCGACGCCCGCGAGCTCGGCCACGTGGTCGTCCTGGACGCGGCTGAGGTGCCACAACAGCCAGGTCGGCGTGTTCGCCTCCGGGTCGACGCGGAACGTCGCGCTCTCCTCGTCGAGATCCGCGCAGGTACGGCGCACGAGCTCGGCGACCCGGTCGAAGGCGTCGTCGAGCAGGGTGATCGTGTCGGTCATGGGTCTCCTCCTGGGGTGGTGGTGGCGATGGCGACGAGGGCGGCGATCCCGAACAGGATCGCGGTGGCAACCGCGAGCTGGTGCAGGCCGGCGACGAACGCCACCGTGTGGGCCGGTCGTCCGGCCGCCGCGCCGTAGGCCGCCACGCCGACGGCTCCGGCGGCCTGCCGCGAGGTGTTGTTGACGCCGGAGGCGAGGCCCGACCTCGCGGGATCGGCGGCGCCGACAGCGGCGGCCACCACCGCGGGCGTCAGCAGGCCGATGCCGATGCCCCAACCGAGGGTCGCCGGCAGCAGGACGGCGTACGACGAGTCCGGCTCCAGCCGTGTCATCAGCGCCACGCCGGCTCCGGCGAGCAGCAGGCCCGCGGCCATGGGCACGCGCGGGCCTTGCTGAGCGGTCCATCGGCCGGAGATCGGCGCGATCACCGTGAGCGGCAGGAACAGCGGGAGCAGCGCGACGCCGGCGCGGAGCGGGGAGTCGCCGTGCACCGACTGGAGGTAGAGCGTGACGACGAACAGCAGGCCGAGCGTGCCCAGGTTCATGGCCCCGGCGATCAGTGTCGCGCTGGTGAACTCGAGGCGCCGGAACAGCGAGAGCGGCAGCATCGGATCGGCCTGCCGCTTCTCGGCGAGCACGAAGGCGCTGCCGAGTGCGAGGGCCGCCACGATCGATGCGTCAGCCGTAGGTCCTGGCCCGGTCCGCCCGAGCTCGATGATCGCGAAGACGAGCGAGGCCAGGGTGAGCGCTGCCAGGGTCGCTCCGGCCCAGTCCACGCGACGCCGGGTCGCCGGCCGGTCGTCGGCGACGATGCGGATGGCCACCGCTCCCGCGACCACCGCGATCGGAACATTGATCAGGAACACCGAGCGCCAGCCGACCGCGTCGACGAGCGCGCCGCCCACGATCGGCCCGGCCGGGAGCGCGCAGCTGCCCACGGCGGCCCACACGCCGATGGCTCGGGCCCGCGCCCGCCGGTCGGGTGCGCTGTCGACGACGATCGCGAGCGTCCCGGGCAGGAGCAGCGCGGCTCCCACACCCTGCACCGCGCGGCTCGCCAGGAGCACGCCGATGGTCGGCGCCAGTCCGCAGGCGAGGGAAGCAGCCGCGAAGATCCCCAGCCCGAGGAGCACGATCCGCCGGTGACCCCGGACGTCGCCGACCGCCCCGCCGACCAGCAACAGTGCTGCCAGCGCCACGGCATACGCGTCGACCACCCACTGCAGCCCGTCCACCCCGGCGCCCAGGTCCGCGTCGATGCGAGGCAGGGCGACGTTGACCGCCGTCACGTCGAGGAGGACGAGGAAGTACCCGACGCACATCACGAGCAGGACGAGCCGCCCCCGTTGTTCGTTGCTCATCACTACCCACTGTGCCTCGCGTGGGAGAGTGGGGCCATGGCAAGCCTCGACCTCTCCCGCGACGTCGTCACCCTCACCGCGGACCTGGTCGACATCGCCTCCGAGAGTCAGCAGGAGCAGGAGATCGCCGACGCCGTCGAGGCCGCGCTGACCCCGCTGGCGCACCTCGAGGTCGTCCGCGACCAGCACTCGATCGTCGCCCGCACCTCGCTGGGCCGCGACGAGCGCGTGGTGATCGCCGGTCACCTCGACACGGTCCCGGCCAACGCGAACCTGCCGTCGCGCCTCGACGGGGACGTCCTCTGGGGCCTCGGCTCCTGCGACATGAAGGGCGGTGTGGCCGTCGCCTTGCGGACGGCCGCCACCGTTCCGGAGCCCACCCGCGACGTCACCTACGTCTTCTACGAGGCTGAGGAGATCGCGGCCGAGTTCAACGGTCTCGGCCGCCTCGCCCGGGAGCGCCCCGACCTGCTGGCCGCCGACTTCGCGATCCTCATGGAGCCGTCCAACGCCCAGGTCGAGGCCGGTTGCCAGGGCACGATGCGGGTGGACGTCGTCACCCGCGGAGAGCGTGCCCACTCCGCGCGGTCCTGGAACGGCGTCAACGCGATCCACGCGGCGTCGGACGTCCTGGCGCGCCTGACGAGCTACGAGCCGCGCCAGGTCACCATCGACGGGATGCTCTACCGCGAGGGCATGAACGCGGTGGGCATCAGCGGGGGCGTCGCCGGCAACGTGATCCCCGACGAGGCGCGTGTCTCGGTGAACTACCGGTTCGCGCCCGATCGCAGCGAGTCCGAGGCCCTCGCGCACGTCCGCGACCTGTTCGACGGGTACGAGCTCGTCGTCACCGACAGCGCGCCCGGCGCGCTCCCCGGACTGGACCGTCCGGCCGCCGCGGCCTTCATCGAGGCGATCGGCGTCGACGTGGCGCCCAAGTTCGGCTGGACCGACGTCGCCCAGTTCAGCCAGCTCGGGGTGCCGGCGGTGAACTACGGACCGGGCGACCCGCTGTACGCCCACAAGGCGGACGAGCACGTGCCGGTGGCACACCTGACGGCGGTCGAGGAGGCACTGACCAGATGGCTGACGAGATGATCGAGCGCGAGAGTCACAAGGGACCGGTCCGGCTGCGCCGCGGTCACCTCGAGACGAGCACCACGGACCAGCGGCTGCTGGACTCCCGCGGCCCCGGCGAGTGGGTGCACACCGACCCGTGGCGCGTGTTGCGCATCCAGGCGGAGTTCGTCGAGGGCTTCGGCGCGCTCGCGGAGCTCGGCCCGGCCGTCAGCATCTTCGGCTCGGCCCGGATCAAGCCCGACGACCCCACGTACGAGAAGACGCGGCTCATCGCGGAGAAGCTCTGCCAGCGGGGCTACGGCATCATCACCGGCGGCGGCCCCGGCGTCATGGAGGCCGCCAACCGCGGCGCGAGCGAGTGCGGCGGCGTGTCCGTCGGTCTCGGCATCGAGCTGCCGCACGAGCAAGGCCTGAACGACTGGGTCGACCTCGGCATCAACTTCCGCTACTTCTTCGTGCGCAAGACGATGTTCGTGAAGTACGCCCAGGGCTACGTCGTGATGCCCGGTGGCTTCGGCACGATGGACGAGCTGTTCGAGGCGCTCACCCTGGCCCAGACGCAGAAGGTCACGTCGTTCCCGATCGTGCTGTTCGACACCGCGTACTGGGGCGGCCTGATCGACTGGCTGCGCGACACGATGCTCCAGTCGTCCAAGATCAATGCCCCGGACCTCGACATGCTCAAGCTCACCGACGACGTCGACGAGGCCGTCGAGTTCTTCGACGCCGTCGCGCCGGGATGACGGTTTACCAGGTTCTGTAGGGAAGGTTCCACATCTCAAGGCGAATCTGCCCGGTGATGTGTCGGTTTGCCTCGGTACGTTCTACGTCACGGCGTCGGGCTGTGACGGTCCGACGTCACCACCTCACATCACCTACCAAGGGAACCTCGCACCCCTCACGGCAGATCTGCCCTGAGGAGTGCGGATTTGCCTACTGAACCTGGTAAACCGCGGCCGGGCGGAGAGGATGAGGCCCATGGACGTCGTTCGCTGCCCCTGGGGCGCCGACCCGGCGATGCAGGAGTACCACGACACCGAGTGGGGGCACGAGCTGCGCGGTGACGTCGCGCTGTTCGAGCGGCTGAGCCTGGAGGCGTTCCAGTCCGGCCTGTCGTGGGCGGTCATCCTGCGCAAGCGCGAGGGCTTCCGCGCGGCCTTCGACGGGTTCGACCCCACCGCCGTGGCGGAGTACGGCGACGCCGACGTCGATCGCCTGCTGGCGGACGCCGGCATCGTCCGCAACCGGCTCAAGATCGAGGCCACGATCAACAACGCCCGCGCGATCCTGGCGATGGACGAGTCGTTCAGCGACCTGCTGTGGTCGTTCGCGCCGCCGGCGCGCCCCGCCCCGGTCACGTTCGCCGACGTCCCGGCCCAGACGGTGGAATCCGCGGCCATGGCCAAGGAGCTCAAGCGACGCGGGTTCCGGTTCGTCGGACCCACCACCGCGTACGCCCTGATGCAGGCCACCGGAATGGTCGACGACCACCTCGCGGGTTGCGCGTTTCGACCCACTCGCTGACGTACGCTGGCGGCATGTCGTCGCGTGCCTCCCGATCCCCCCGTTCCGTCGTCGCCGCCGTCCTCCTGGTCAGCGCTGCGGCAGCGGTCGCGGCCGGCGTCGTGGTCGGCACCACCACCGTCCTCGTGGCCACCGGCGTCTACGCCGTCGTGGCCGGCGTCGTGGCCACCCTGGTCACCCGGTCGCAGGTCCGCGCCGTCCGCCGGCAGTGGGCCGGCGACCGCGCCCTCCAGGCGTCCGCGTACCGCGACCGGGTGAAGGCCCGCTCGCAGGAGCAGATCGCGTTCGCCGAGGACATGGCCGCCAAGGTGGCAGCGCGGCAGGCCCGCGTCGAGCGCCTCGAGGCCGCCATCGCAGCCGCCGAGCGTCGTCGTGACGAGCTCGGGCAGTCGCTCGCCGACGAGCAGGAGCGCGCCGCAGCGCTCGAGGCCGAGCTCCAACAGCTCCGTCAGGCCCTCGCCGCGAGCGAGGCCGCCGAGAAGCGGGCCCGCGCCGAGCTGGTCGCCTGGGAGTCCGAGGCGACGCGCACGGCCTAGGCACCATGGGCGATAATGGTCTGTATGTCCCGCTGCCCGGTGGGACGCCCAGACGAGAGGGGAATCCATGGCGGCCATGAAGCCTCGGACCGGCGACGGACCGATGGAGGTCACCAAAGAAGGACGCTGCATCGTCATGCGCGTCCCGCTCGAGGGCGGAGGCCGTCTCGTGGTGGAGCTGAACAACGAGGAGGCCGCGACGCTGGGCGACGCCCTCAAGGCTGTCTGACCCGCTGATGCACGGTCTCACGGTGCGGTGGTCGCTCGCCGGCGCCGCACCTGACGTCCTCGACGAGCTGCGCGCCTACGTCGAGGACGTCTCGTTCGCGAACTTCGCTGGCCTCGACGGCCTGCGGTTCAAGTCCTGGCGCGCTCGCCCCGGTGAGTGGTTCGAGGGCAGCTACGCCTTCGCCACCGCCGAGGCCCGCGAGGCGTTCCAGACCCGGTTCGAGGCCGGAGCCGCCGAGTCGCCCGGGAGCCGGATCATCGGCAGCGCGCCGGTGACCATCGAGGCGTGCGAGATCGTCGCCGTCGTGGAGGGTCCGGAGAGCTTCCGCGCGTCCGCGACGTTCGAGCGCTAGGTGGCTTCGACAGGCTCAACCACCGAGGCTCGCTTCACCCACGGTCCTTGAGCTTGTCGAAAGGACGTCAACCGATCAGCTGGGCGGCGAGGAGACCGTCGCCGACGGGCAGCAGCACCGGGCGCAGTCGCTCGTCGTTGGCCACCTGCTGGAGCAGCTCGCGGATGGCGGCGGTCTGCGGGTCGCGCTGCGTCGGGTCGGCCACCCGGTCGTGCCACAGCGCGTTGTCGAACGCGATGACGCCGCCGGGCCGCACGAGCCGCAGCGCCTGCTGGAGGTACTCGCCGTACTCGACCTTGTCGCCGTCGAGGAACACCAGGTCGTAGGCCGCGTCGGTGAGCCGGGGCATGACATCGAGCGCGGACCCGGCGATCAGGCGGAAGCGCTGTGGAGCGATGCCGGCCTCGGTGAAGACCTCCCGCGCGTGACGCTGGTTCTCGGCCTCGAGGTCGACGGACGTGAGGACGCCGTCGGACGCCATGCCGCGCAGCAGCCAGAGACCGGAGACGCCGGTGCCGGTGCCGACCTCGGCCACGGCCTTGGCGCCCAGGACGGACGCCAGGAACTGGAGGGCCGCACCGCCGGCGGGGCCGATCGGGGACACCGAGACCTCCTCGGCGCGTCGCCGCGCGGCCGCGAGGTGGTCGTCCTCGCTCAGGTAGCTCTCGACGTACTCGAGGCTGGCTTCGGTGGCGATGGTCGGCTCCTTCGTCAGTACTCGGGCTCAGCCTAGCGAGACACGCGCGCCGAGCGCGGGATCCCACTCCGGTGGAAAATGGGGAACGGTCAGCCTGCTCTGGGCGTTCTCTCAGGCAGAAGATCGACGATCGAGGCATGGAAGCAGACGACGTGGAAACCCGGACACCCACCTGGGACGACATCGTGGCGGAGCACTCCGCCCGGGTGTACCGGCTCGCGTACCGGCTCACCGGCAACCGTCAGGACGCCGAGGACCTCACTCAGGACGTGTTCATCCGCGTCTTCCGCTCGCTCGACTCGTACGAGCCCGGCAACTTCAACGGCTGGATCCACCGGATCACCACCAACCTCTTCCTCGACCGCGTGCGCCGCACCTCGCGCATCCGGATGGATGCGTTCGCCGAGGGCGCCGAGGATCGCCTCCTGAGCGAGGAGGTGCTGCCGGAGGCCGTCGTCCACGACGCCGCGTTCGACCCGGACATCGAGGCGGCGCTGGCGTCGCTGCCCGAGGAGTTCCGCGTCGCGGTCGTGCTCTGCGACATCGAGGGGCTCAGCTACGAGGAGATCGCCCACGTGCTCGGCATCAAGCTCGGCACGGTCCGCTCGCGCATCCACCGCGGCCGGACCCAGCTGCGCGACGCCCTGGCCCACCGCGCGCCCGGTCGTGGCCGCACCCGCGTCCTCGGACCGATCGGAGCCTGACTTGGCGCACCTCGGGAACGATGTCGCAGCATTCGTGGACGGGCAGCTGTCGCCCGAGGCCATGGATGCTGCTGCGTCACACCTCGAGGGGTGCGTCGACTGCCGTCTGGCGGTCCACCAGCAGCAGCAGCTCAAGGCACGCATGCGTGAGGTCTTCGCTCCGGAGCCGCCGCCCGGCCTGCTGGAGTCGCTGAGCACCCTGCCCCAGGCTCCGCCGAGCAGCCCCTCATGGCTGAACCGTCTCCTCAGCTCGTCCTTCCTCGGCGCCAGCCTGGTCGTGCTCGGCGCGTCGATGGCGGTCGTGGCGGTCGCGTACATCATCGGAGCGCCCGAGGACGCCGTGGCCGACGAGGTCACGCCACCGTTCGACCGCTACACGGCCGAATACGTCGAGGTCGGCCGGCCCACCGGCTCGCTGACCACCGATGCCCTGGACGAGCTCGACGAGTACGGCTGGCCCTGCCACGCGCAGCTGGGCGCCGGGCTCGAGCGGGTCGCCGGCCGCTGGCAGAGCCGCGGCAGCACCGTCGCCCTGGTCTACGCAGGCGACGGGCAGCTGCTGAACCTGTTCGAGCAGACCGGCGTGCTGTCGAAGGACGCGCTGCGCGGCTTCGAGCAGCGGCGCTACGCCGACCACCGGGTCTGGGTGCGCGACGGCCACCCGCGCGTCGTCACCTGGGACGCCGACGGCATCACGTACACGATCGTCACGGACCTCGACGACTCGGCGCTGACCGGCGCCATCGCCGATCTGCCTCGGCCCGAGGACGAGCCGGACCTGGTGCAGAAGGTGGGCAACGGCCTGAACCGGATGACCACCTGGATGTCGGCGGCCTGATCTTCTAGGTCGCCTCGGCGTCGAACGGCGGCTGCTCGCCGGGGTTCAGGGGCCGGTCGTTCGAGGACGTCGGCGTCCGCGGCTTCGACGCCGGGGCGTCGAGGATGTTTCGGCGGACGACCTCGCGGGGGTCGAGGTCGCGGAGGTTGAGGTTCGACAGGTCTTGACCCATCTCGCGGCCGAGGTCGTTCTTGGCGTTCTCCGCCATCCGCCGCACGGTGCGCACGAAGCGGCCCGCCTGCTTGGCGAGGTCGGGCAGCTTGTCGGGTCCGAAGACGATGATGGCCACGACGCCGATGAGGGCGATCTCGGGCCAGCCCATCCCGAACATGCTGGGACTCTAGCGTCCGGCGGGGGAGAGCCCGAGCTGCATCCCGGCCAGGCCGCGCGAGCGACCGCTGAGCTGGTCGGCCACACCCTGCAGCACCTTGGCCGCCTCGGTGTCGGGGTCGCTGACCACGATCGGCTCGCCGGTGTCGCCACCGACGCGCAGCTTCTCGTCGAGCGGCACCTGGCCGAGCACCGGGACGTCGTAGCCGAAGCGGTGGCTCAAGGTCTTCGCGACGGTGGCGGCGCCGCCGGACCCGAAGATCTCCATGCGGTCACCGGTGGGGGTGACGAGGTACGACATGTTCTCCACGATGCCGACGACGCGCTGGTGCATCATCGACGCCATCGTGCCGGCGCGCTCGGCCACCGACGCGGCGGCCTGCTGCGGCGTGGTGACCACGAGGACCTCGGCGTTCGGCAGGTGCTGGCCCAGGCTGATGGCCATGTCGCCGGTGCCGGGCGGGAGGTCGAGGAGGAGGGCGTCGAGGTCGCCCCAGAAGACGTCGCTGAGCATCTGGACGAGCGCGCGGTCGAGCATCGGGCCGCGCCATGCGACGACCTGGTCCTTGCGCGGCTTCAGCATGCCGACGCTCATGACTTGGATGTCGGTGCCCGTGGCGTTGGGCACCGGGACGGGCATGATCATGTCCTCGACCTGGGTCGGGCGGCGGTCGCCGACGCCGAGCATGTCGGGGATCGAGTGGCCGTAGATGTCCGCGTCGATGACACCGACCTTCAGGCCGCGCTGCGCCATGGCGAGCGCGAGGTTGACGGTGACCGAGGACTTGCCGACGCCGCCCTTGCCGGACGCGATCGCGTAGACCTTGGTGAGGGAGCCGGGCTTGGCGAACGGGATCTCGCGGTCGCTGTGGCTGCCGCGCAGCTGGTCGCGCATGGACTTGCGCTGCTCGTCGGTCATGACGCCCATGTCCACCACGACGTCGGCCTCCGGGGCGATGCCCTTGACGGCGGCGGTGATGTCGCGGTTCAGCGTGTCCTTGAGCGGGCAGCCGGCGACGGTGAGCAGCAGGCGCACGGTGACGCTTTCCGCGCTCCCGGACCCTGTCGAAGGGTTGATCGTGACGGCGTCGACCATGCCGAGCTCGGTGATCGGACGCTTGATCTCCGGGTCGTTGACGGCGCTGAGCGCCTCGCGGACCTGCTCTTCGGTGACGGAAGCCATGTCCTCCATCGTACGGGCCGGCGTCTGGCCCTTGACCGGCGCTGGCGGACTCCCTACAGTTAACTCAGAAGTTAACTATTGGAGCGCGATGATTCCCCAGGACCTCGACGACGTGCTGGCCGCCCTGGCCAACAAGCACCGGCGCGAGATGGTCTACGTCCTCGGCCTCCAGCCGATGGCGATCAGCCAGCTGGCCGACATGCGGGACCTGTCGCTGCCGGCGATCCACAAGCATGTCGCCGTGCTCGAGGACGCCGGGCTCGTCACGCGTCGCAAGCGCGGGCGGACCACCTACCTGACGCTCGAACGCAACGCCATGCGCGGCCTGCAGGACTGGCTCGCGCAGTTCCACACCTACTGGGGCAGCGACGACGCGTCGCTGGCCAACTACGACCGCCACCTCGCCCGAGCTGGCGCCGAGAAGGGCTGATGACCATGAAGAAGTTCGTGCTGCTGTACCAAGGCACCCGCGACCAGGTGCCCACCGAGGAGAGCTCCGCCGCCTGGATCGAGTGGTTCGCGTCGCTCGGCGACGCGGTGATCGACGCCGGCAACCCGTTCTCGCTCGGCCGCCAGGTGAGTGCCGACGGCACCACCGACATCGAGCGGTCCGACGAGGGCGTCACCGGCTACACGCTGATCAACGCCCCCGACCTCGACGCCGCCGAGAAGATCGCGCTGTCGCACCCGATCGTGCGCTCCATCCAGGTGTTCGAAGCGGTACCGATGTAGTCAGTCGTCGGTGTCGTCGTCGCGGTCGTCGTCCTCGAGCGACTCGAGGAGGCCGCGCAGCTCGCCGCGGATGAAGTCGCGGGTGGCGACCTCGCCGATGCCGAGGCGCAGGCTCGCGACCTCGCGGGCGAGGAACTGCATGTCGGCGTGCGACTGCGCCGTGGCCTCGCGGTCCTGCTCCTGCTGGACGCGGTCGCGGGACTCCTGCCGGTTCTGCGCGAGCAGGATGAGCGGCGCGGCGTACGACGCCTGCAGCGACAGGATCAGCGTCAGGAAGATGAACGGGTACTCGTCCCAGCGCGGCCGGTCCGGGCCCCAGGAGGAGTTCCAGATGATCCAGACGACGATGACCAGCGTCATCCAGGCCAGGAACGTCGCCGTGCCCATGAACCGGGCGAAGGACTCCGAGAACCGGCCGAGGCGGTCGGCGTCCTGACGCGGCCGCAGCGAGCGGCGGCGGGCGCGCGGCTGGTCGAGGCGGCCGGTGTCAGCCATGGGAGGCCACCTCCTCGGCCGCGGTCGCGTCGGCGTCGCGCTCGCGCCAGCCCTCGGGGAGGAGGTGGTCGAGCACGTCGTCGATGGTGACGACGCCCAACAGGTGCTGGTTCTCGTCCACCACGGGCAGAGCGACCATGTCGTACGACGCGAGCAGGCTGGCGACGTGCTCCAGGCTCGCGTCAGGCCGCGGCCAGTCGATGTCGTTGTCCGCGAGCTGGCCCACGAGCGTCGACGGCGGCTCGCGCAGGAGCGCCTGGAAGTGCACGACGCCGAGGAAGCGCCCGGTGGGCGTCTCGACGGGCGGGCGGCAGACGTAGACCATCGATGCGAGCGCCGGGCCGAGCTCGGGCTCGCGCACGCGGGCCAGCGCCTCGGCCAGGGTGGCGTCGGGCGGCAGCATGACCGGTTCGGTGGTCATCATGCCGCCGGCCGTGCGGTCCTCGTAGGTGAGCAGGCGGCGGACGTCCTCGGCGTCGTCGGGCTCCATCAGCTGCAGAAGGTGCTCCGACGTGGCGAGCGGCAGCTCACCCAGCAGGTCGGCCGCGTCGTCGGGGTCCATCTCGCCGAGCACGTCGGCGGCCCGCTCCGGGTCGAGCACCCCGAGCAGCTCGACCTGGATCGCGTCGGGCAGCTCCTCCAGCACGTCGGCGAGCCGCTCGTCGCCCATCTCGCCCGCGACCTCGGTGCGGCGCTTGGGCGGCAGGTCGATCAGGGCGTTGGCGAGGTCGGCCGGCCGCATCTCGTCCATCATCGCGAGCAGGTGCGTGGCGCCCTGGCTCGGCTCCTCGCCGGCGAGCCCGCTGGCCTCGTCCCACTCGACGACCTGCGTCGGCCCGCGGCGGCCGAAGCGCTTGCCGCCCTCCTGCACCGCGAGGTGGCTGACGAACCAGTCGTGCCGCGGATCCTGCTCGATGGCGAGGTCGTAGACCGTGCCGCGCCGGTCGTCGGGCAGCGTGACGACGCGGTCGACGAGCTCGTGCATGGCGAGCGTCTCGTGGCGGCGCTTCTCGAACCGGCGGACGTTGAGCACGCCGGTGGTGATGACCTGCCCCGAGTCGAGCGACGTCACCCGGGTGATGGGCAGGAACACGCGGCGGCGGCCGAGCACCTCGACCACCAGGCCGACGACACGCGGCCGCTGGCGCGCCGTGCGCACGGCGACGACGACGTCGCGGAGCTTGCCCACCTGGTCGCCCGCGGGGTCGAACACGGCCTGCCCGACGATCCGGGACAGGAAGATCCGACTGGGCGTTGCGCTCACGCTCCGACCCTACCGGCGGGGACGGCGGTCACCGGGAAACCCCGGCGCGGCACCTCGGGCCGGACGTACGCTCCGCGAGTGGAGCACGTCTGGCAGTGGGTCTGGGACCGGCACGGGCCCCACTACTCGTGGGCCGTCTTCGCCGTCGGCAACACGGTGATCCTGCCGATCTGGGTGACGGTCGCGATCGTCCTGACAGGGATGACGGACGCCGGTCACTACGCGGTGGCGGTCGCACTCGGGCTCGCGTTCGGTCTGATCGCCCTCGCGCTCATCGAGCGTCCGGGTGGTCGGGTGTGGCGCCCGGTCGAGCGTTGGGCCGCGGGCGAACGAACCGACCGCGTCGCGGCCCTCGCGGCGACCTACGCCTGGGGGCGGATCAGCCTGGTCCGCAGCACCCTCGTCTACGGCCTCGGTGGGGCGGGCATGGGTGGCACGGTCGGGGCGATCGGTGGTGAGCGTGGTCCCGACCTCGCGCAGTACGCGGTCGCCGGGGCGTCCATCACCATCGCGGTGCAAGCGATCGCGCTCCACCAGTTCGCCGAGGCGCTCCTGCGTCCTGCGCGCATCGCGATCGCCGGCGACTCGGATGTCGGTGACAAGTTGCCGCGGTCGCGGCCGACGTTCGCGACGTGGTCCAACCTGGCCACGCTCGCCACCGCGTTCGCCTTCTCGTTCGCCGGGGCGGCCTTCGCAGTGGCTTTCGACGCCATCGGCGACCGCGGAGCGATCCTGTCGATCGTCATCGCGGTCGGGCTCACGATCGGCTTCGCCGTGCCGATCACGGTGGGGACGTCCTTCGCGCCCGCTCTGCGACCGCTCCGTGACCTCGCCGAAGGCACCGAGCGCGTCGCGGCCGGCGACTACACCCAGCGGCTGCCGGTGGTGCAGGACGACGACCTGGGTGCCCTGGCGGCGTCGTTCAACCGGATGCAGGCCGGACTGGCCGAGCGGGAGCGCCTGCGGGCCGCCTTCGGGTCATACGTCGACCCGGCGCTCGCCACCCGGCTCCTGGAACAGGGCGACGACGTGTTCGCGGGTGAGCGCCGCGAGGTGACCGTGATGTTCATCGACATCCGCGACTTCACGCCCTTCGCCGAGGCGAACCCGGCGGAGGTGACGGTCTCGCACCTGAACGCGCTGTTCGAGATCGTCGTCCCGACGGTGCTGGAGGCCGGCGGGCACGTGAACAAGTACCTCGGCGACGGCGCGCTCGCGGTCTTCGGTGCGCCGATCGCGCTGGATCACCACGCTGACGCGGCCGTCGCGTCGGCGGTCCACATCCACGAGCTCGTCGACGAACGGTTCGGCGGGGACGTTCGCATCGGCATCGGCGTGAACACCGGCACGGTCATCGCCGGGACGATCGGCGGGGGCGGGAAGCTCGAGTTCACGCTGATCGGTGACACCGTCAACGTCGCGGCCCGGGTCGAGCAGCTCACGAAGGCGACGGGGGACACGATCCTGCTGACGCAGCACACCGTCGACGGGCTCGAGCAGCCGCCGGTGCTCGTGGACCGCGGTGAGCACGAGCTGAAGGGGAAGTCGGCACCGATCCGGGTGCACGCCGTGGCGTAGCCGCCGATTTGCGCCGCGTCCGTGTGCACCGCACGCTGGTTCGGCGGTTGCGCAATCAGCTGCTCACGTGCACGGGAGAAATGAGCTCCGCCATGTCCACCACCCACGCACCGCTTCCCTACCTGGTCGTCCGCCGCACGATGGCGCGTCTGCTGAGCGCGTTCGACCCGCCTGCGGGCGTCGACATCCGCGTCGAGCTGGCCCGGGCCCCGATGCCGGCCCCGGCCATGGCGCAGGAGCCCCGAATGGCGAACGGCGCCTGATCCACCCGAGATGTCGGGGTTCGGCGCCGCGCGAAGGAAGTCTGGTACACCCCCAGGGACTCGAACCCTGAACCCGCTGATTAAGAGTCAGCTGCTCTGCCAATTGAGCTAGGGGTGCGCGAAGGTCGACTTTAGCAGCCGGGTCACGCCTCGATGAAATCGAGGAGGGCGTGCGCCGCGTGGTGGCCCGCGAGGCCGCTGACGGCGCCGCCGCGCCGTGCTCCGCTGCCGCACAGCAGCACGCGCGGATGGCTCGTCGCGACGCCCCAGCGCTCCGCCGGGGTGTGCGGCTTCTCGCCCTCCTCGAGCCACGGCCACTGCAGGTCGCCATGGAAGATGTGGCCGCCGGGCATGTTCAGCGCGGCCTCCACCTGGGCCGGCGTCTTGTGCTCCACGGCCAGGATCAGCGGCTCGAGCGGCTCGGCGAGATGGGCGTCGAGTGCCTCGACGAACTGGCGGTACGCGGCCTCGCCGGCGGACTCGTCGGGCAGGTTCTCGTACGGCGCGTGCAGTCCGAACCAGGTGAGTGTCTGCGCGTCCGACGCCGCGAGCTCAGGTCCGAGGATCGAGCGGTCGGTCAGGGTGTGGCAGTACAGCTCGCCCGACGCGAACGGCGCCTCTCCCCGGCTCGCGGCAGCGTGCAGCGCCTCCACCTGCGACATCGACTCGTTGACGTGGAACGTGCCGGCGAACGCGACGGCCGGATCGTCGCCCGAGCGCAAGCGGGGGAGCCGCGAGACGAGGACGTTCACCTTGAGCTGGGCGCCCGACGGCTTCGGCGGCGGCGTCCGGTCGCCGACCAGCCCGGCCAGCACGTACGGCGCGACACCCGAGAGCATCCAGCCGGCGGTCACCTCGAACCCGTCGCCGCGCACGGTCACCCGGTCGTCACCGGCGTCCACGGCGGTGACCTCGCAGCCGGTGCGGATCTCGGCACCTGCTGCGCGGGCGACCCGCTCCAGCTCGCCGGTCACCGCGCCCATGCCGCCGACGGGCACGCGCCACTCGCCGGTGCCGTTGCCGACCAGGTGGTAGAGGAAGCACCGGTTCTGCACGAGCGACCGGTCGTGCAAGGAGGCGAACGTGCCGATCAGGGCGTCGGTGCCGACGACGCCGCGCACGAGGTCGTTCGCGAACCGGCGCTCGATGGCCCGGCCGATCGGCTCGTCGACGAGGTCCGTCCACGTGGCCATCTCCACCTTGTCCCGGACGTCGCCGATGTGGGGGAGCGGGCCCAGCAAGGTCGGCGCGACGGCGTCGGCGAGTGTGGCGACGTCGGCGTAGAAGCGCTGCCAGGCGTCGTGCTCGGCGTCGGAGCCGGTCAGCGCACGGAACGACGCACGCGTGGCCTCGCCCTCGTCGGTCTCGACGAGCAGGCCGCCGCCGTCGTACGGCGTGTACGACGCGGTGGGCCGCGACCGGAGCTCGAGGTCGAGGCCGAGCTCCTCGATCAGCGCGTCCGGCATGAGGCTCACCAAGTAGGAGAACCGGGAGAGGCGGGCGTCGTGGCCGCCGAACGACGGCGTGCTCACCGCCGCGCCGCCGACGTGGTCGAGCCGCTCCAGCACGACGACGTCGAGCCCGGCGCGGGCCAGGTAGGTGGCGGCGACCAGCGCGTTGTGGCCACCACCGACGATCAGGACGTCATGCGACTCCGCTGCCATGGTCCGACACTAGGTGCATGGCTGACCGGCCGGGAGCGGAGGAGTGGGTGCCCGACACCCGGTCGCTCCCACGGCTGCGCGAGGCCGCGGAGTCGTGCCGCGGGTGCGAGCTGTGGGTCGACGCGACGCAGGTCGTGTTCTCCGCCGGACCTCGGTCGGCCACCGTGATGCTCGTCGGCGAGCAGCCCGGTGACGTCGAGGACCGTGAGGGCGAGCCGTTCGTGGGCCCGGCCGGCCGCGTCCTCGACGACGCGCTGCAGCAGGCCGGCATCGACCGCACGAGGGTCTACCTGACCAACGCGGTGAAGCACTTCCGTCACGAGCAGCGCGGCAAGCGGCGGATCCACCAGAAGCCGGCGGTGGCGCACATCGAGGCGTGCCGCCCCTGGCTGGAGTCCGAGCTCGCCGCCGTGCGCCCGGACGTGGTCGTGTGTCTCGGGGCCACGGCGGGCCGCGCCGTGCTCGGACGACCGGTGCGGATCGGCGCCGAGCGCGGGACGCCGATCGACGCCCCGGACCTCGGTGTGCCGGTCGTCGTCACCAGTCACCCGTCGTCGGTCTTGCGCACCCGGGACCGCGACGAGCGCGAGGCGGGGATCGCCGCGATCGTCGACGACCTGCGAGCTGCCGCCGGTCTCACCGGAGGTGCTTGAGCGCCTCGCGCTGCGACAGCGGGCTGAGGGCGTCCTCGCGCTCGCCGACGAACGCGCGCACCCAGTCCGGGTCGACCCGGGCGTGCTGGCGCAGCGCCCAGCCGATCGCCTTGCGCAGGAAGAACTCGTCGCTCGAGGCCGCGGCGTCGACGGCCTCGGTCAGCAGGGCGCGATCGGTGTCCGCGCCGCGGTCGAGCTGGCAGATGATCGAGAGCCGTCGCAACCAGAGGTCGTCGGACGCGATCCAACGACGCACGATGCGAGCCGTCTCCTCGGGATGGGCCGCGAGCGTCGCGCCGATCCGGTGCGAGATGTCGTCGACGTGGTCCCACCAGGCGCCGGTCACGGCCATGTGCTCGTGCAGGTCCATCAGCTCGAGGCGGCCGCGCGCCATCGGGAGCCCGGTGAGGGCCGTCGCGGCGTAGCGCTCCTCGCGGTACTGCGCCTCGTCCCACAGCGCGCGGGCGGCCCGCTCGAGCGCCTCGACGTCCGCCGGCGGGTGCGAGCGCGCGGCGGCGAGCGTGAGCCGTCGGACCTGGGGGACCCGCACGCCGAGGAACGGCATGGCCGACTTCATGTACGTCTGCTGCCCGGGAGCCAGGGCGGAATCGGCCTGCTCGCGCAGCTGAGCGCGTACGGTCGAGACGAGCTGGTCCACGCCACGACTCTAGGGAATATTGACGCTAGTTGAATGTTGAACTAGATTGAAGTCAATCGAAGGAGACTGAGATGCCCGCCGTCACCGCACCCGACTGGACCGTCCTGCCCCGCACCGTGGCCGCCCGCCCCGATGCCGAGGACCGTCAGGTCGTCAGCGTCACCACCGCCCCGCAGGGCTACGAGGGCGAGGGCTTCCCGGTCCGCCGCGCGTTCGCCGGCGTCGACCCGAGCCTGCTCGACCCGTTCATCCACATGGACCAGATGGGTGAGGTCGACTACGCGCCGGGCGAGCCCAAGGGCACGCCGTGGCACCCGCACCGCGGCTTCGAGACCGTCACGTACATCATCGACGGCGTCTTCGACCACCAGGACAGCCACGGTGGTGGCGGCACCATCACCGACGGCGACACCCAGTGGATGACGGCCGGCTCGGGGCTGCTGCACATCGAGGCGCCGCCGGAGTGGCTGGTCGTCAGGGGCGGCCTGTTCCACGGCTTCCAGCTGTGGGTGAACCTGCCCAAGGCCGACAAGTGGCTGCCGCCGCACTACCAGGACATCCGCGGCGGCGACGTCGGTCTCGGCGCCTCGCACGACGCCGGCGCGCTGATCCGCGTCATCGCCGGTGAGGTCGACGGCATCAAGGGGCCGGGCAGCACGCACACGCCGATGGCGATGGTGCACGCGACCGTGTCCCCGGGCGCGGAGATGACTCTGCCGTGGCGCACCGACTTCAACGCCCTCGTCTACGTCATGAACGGCGACGGGTACGTCGGCAAGGAGCGCCGTCCCATCCGCACCGGCCAGCTCGCGGTGCTCGGGCACGGCGAGACGATCACCGTCGGCGCGGACAGCACGCAGGAGGGCCGTCACCCCACGCTCGACGTCATCGTGCTCGGCGGCCTGCCGATCCGTGAGCCGATCGCCTGGGCCGGCCCGTTCGTGATGAACACCAAGGCCGAGGTCCTGCAGGCGTTCGAGGACTTCCAGAAGGGCAAGCTCGGCACCATCCCGAGCGTTCCGCACGCTGAGGTGCACGGGGAGTTCAACCCCGACGACTGACGTCACTCGTTGTCGGTTTACCCGGTTCAGTGGGTAAACCGACGGGCGTCGCGGACTTCCCACGGCAACCTGACACATCACCGGGCAGATTTGCCCGGTGATGTGTCGGTTTACCCACTGAACCGGGTAAACCGCGTCTCAGCGAGACCCTAGGGTTGGCCCATGTCTGAGTACGTCGGCGCGATCGACCAGGGCACCACGAGCACCCGCTTCATGGTCTTCGACCACGCGGGTGCCGAGGTGGGCCGGCACCAGCTCGAGCACGAGCAGATCCTGCCGCAGGCCGGCTGGGTCGAGCACGACGCCGCGGAGGTCTGGGCGCGCACGCAGGACGTCGTCCGCGGCGGGCTCGAGGCGGCCGGCATCACGGCCGCCGACCTCGCGGCCGTCGGCATCACCAACCAGCGCGAGACCACCGTCGTGTGGGACCGCCGCACCGGCGAGCCCTACGGCAACGCCATCGTCTGGCAGGACACCCGCACCGACGGCATCGTCAAGCAGCTTGAGCGCGACGGCCACGGCGACCTGATCCGGCAACGCACCGGTCTGCCGCCCGCGGCCTACTTCGCCGGCGGCAAGCTCAAGTGGATCCTCGACAACGTCGACGGGGTCCGCGCCGACGCCGAGGCCGGGCACGCGCTGTTCGGCACGATGGACACCTGGGTCATCTGGAACCTCACGGGCGAGCACCTCACCGACGTCACCAACGCCAGCCGCACGATGCTGATGGACCTGGAGACGCTCGACTGGGACGACGAGCTGCTCGGGCTGTTCGGCGTCCCGCGCCAGATGCTCCCGGAGATCCGGTCGAGCTCGGAGGTGTACGGCAACACCCGCGCCGACGGTCCGTTCGGCGCGGAGGTGCCGGTCGCCGGTGACCTCGGCGACCAGCACGCCGCCCTCGTCGGCCAGGCCTGCTTCGACGCCGGCGGCCTCAAGAACACCTACGGCACCGGCAACTTCCTGGTCCTCAACACCGGGACGGAGATCGTCCGCTCGCAGAACGGGCTGATCACCACGGTCGCGTACCGGTTGGGCGACCAGCCCGCGGCCTATGCGCTCGAGGGCTCGATCGCCGTCACCGGCTCGGCCATCCAGTGGCTGCGCGACCAGCTCGGCATCATCGACGACGCCGCCGAGTCAGAGACGCTCGCCGCGAGCGTCGACGACACCGGCGGCGTCGCGTTCGTCCCCGCGTTCTCCGGGCTCTTCGCCCCGTACTGGCGCTCCGACGCCCGGGGCGCGATCGTCGGGCTCTCCCGCTTCAACACCAAGGCGCACCTCGCCCGCGCCGCCCTCGAGGCGATCTGCCACCAGAGCGCGGACGTCGTCGAGGCGATGGTCGCGGACGCCGGCCTGACGCTCCCGGAGCTGAAGGTCGACGGCGGCGTCACGCTCAACTCCCTCTGCATGCAGATCCAGGCCGACGTCCTCGGCGTCCCGGTGGTGCGCCCGCAGGTGGCCGAGACCACGGCCCTCGGCGCCGCCTACGCGGCCGGCCTCGCCGTCGGCGTCTGGTCCGGCACCGACGAGCTCGTCGAGAACTGGGCCGAGGGCGCCCGCTGGGAGCCCGCGACCGACGCCGAGCAGCGCAAGACCGCCCGGGCCCAGTGGGCCAAGGCGGTCGAGCGCACTCTCGACTGGGTCAGCGAGTAATGGTGCTCTTGCCGAACGCGAGCCCGGCGAACACGATCGCCAGGGCCGGGGGGCCGGCGACGCCCGGGAAGCCCGGGAGGCCGGTCCCGACGGCCATGGCGGTCACGGCGAGCACGGGGATGGTGGCGACGACGCCGATCCAGCGCGACACCGTGCGCTCGCGGAACGCCATGAAGGCGATGGCGCCGAGGGCGATCACGACGCCGAGCCAGCCGATGTAGCTGCCGAAGTCGTTGAGCACGTATGTCACGTACAGGCCCTCGCGGTCGAAGCCGCCGACCTTGTCGTTGATGCCGCCGTCCAGATACACGGCGAGCGAGCCCTTCCAGCCATAGCCCAGGGCGAGCGCGGCCGCGCTGAGCAGGAAGCCGTTGGAGACGACGCGCGCGGCGGTGCTGCCGGCGACCCGCGGCTCGACGTGACGGCGCCAGGCGGCGGCCAGCACGACGAGGAGCGTGACGGTGATGAAGCCGGCGACGAGGCTGACGTGCGCCTTGCCGCGGCTGATCTCGTCGACGAGGGCGGCGGTGGCCTTGTCGTCACCGTTCACGTGCACGTCGGTGACGAGCGTGGCGATGAACCCGGTGATGCCGGCCGCGGCGCCGATCAGGGGCCAACGGCCGCGCGACGAGTCGAGGCGGTCGGAGGTCCGTCCGGCGGTCTCGGTGTGGATGGTGCTCATGGTCGTTCCTCTTTCGGTAGGGGGTGGCCCGCGGCGGGGGTGCCGGGCCGCGGGCGGCGGCCAGCGGAGTCTGCGGGCTTGACGACGACGATGGGCCGGGACGTGTCCCGGGCACGAGGGACACTCGCCCCCATTGCGCGGGAATCTGCCGAAGGACGTCTCGGGGACGCGTGCGGACAGGGAGGATGACCGCATGCTCCTGCCGCACCGGGTCCGGTCGAACGACCGGCTCCTCGTCACCGTCGCGGTCGCCCTCGCGGCGACCTCGGTGCTGGGCTGTGCGGCGGCGCTCGTCGTGAGCTGGACGCTGGTCGACGGCGTGGACGTGCCGCGGGTCGCGTGGAGCGACGTCGTGCTCGGCAGCGTCTACCCCGTGGCGGGCGCCGTCCTCGTGCGGTCACGTCCGCAGAACGCGGTCGGGTGGGTGCTGGTCTCTGCTTCGCTGATCGGTCCGTACCTGCTCGCGGCCGAGCTGGCGACCTGGTCCGCGCTCGTGCGAGATGCGCCGCTGCCTGGCACGGACGTGCTGACGTGGTTCGCCGTGTGGGGCTTCATTCCCTACTTCTTCGTCCTGCCGCTGGCGCTCCTGCTGTTCCCGGACGGCCGGCCCGCGACCCAGGGCTGGCGTCCGGCGGTGCTGGCGTTCGCCTCGATCGCCACGCTCGCCGCGGTGGCCCGCATGCTGGCGCCGGTCGAGCCGGACATGATCCCCCAGCTCGACAACCCGCTGGGTCTGCTTGGCACCTGGTCCCGCTACGTCACGATGTTCGGCTCGATCTTCGTCCTCTTCGGCGGGTCGCTGTGCGGTGTCATCAGCCTGCGGGCGCGAGCACGACGCGCCACGGGCGCTGGCCGGGCGCAGCTCCAGTGGCTCTCTCTGGGTGCCCTCGTCCTGTTCGTCGGTCTCGTGGCGTCCACGCAGGGCGGCCGGTCCGATGCCGGAGACCTCCTGTTCTCCCTCGGCCTGGTCGGTCCGCCGGTGGCCATCGTGGTCGCGATCCTGCGGCACCAGCTGTTCGACATCGAGTTCGCGCTCAACCGGACGATCGTCTTCCTGCTGCTGAGCGGCATCGTCGTGCTGGCCTACGTGGGCGTGGTGCTGGCCGTCGGGAGCGTCGCGCCGTCGTCGCGCCTGGGCGTCGTGCTCGTCGCGGTGGCGGCGGTGGTCGCCGCGTCCGGGCGGACCGTCGTCCAGGCCGGCGTCGACCGCTGGCTGTTCGGCCACCGGCGCGACCCCTACGCCGTCGTCTCCCGGGTCGGCCGGCACGTCGCACCGGCGAGCGAACCGGTCGAGGCGCTGCAGCGCCTGGTCGACGCGCTGCGCGAGGCCCTGCGCCTCCCGTACGTCGCGTTCGTCGGCGCCGTCACGGTGACGTCGGGCGAGCCGACCGACGACTGGTACGTCGAGCCCGTCTCGACGCTCGGCGACGACCTGGGCGAGCTGCACGTCGGGTACCGCAAGCGCGGTGAGCGGTTCTCCGGCGAGGAGCGCCAGGCCATCGCCGAGGTCGGCAGCCGCGCCGCGACGCTCGCCTACGCCGCGTCCCTGGTCGAGGACGTGGCGCAGAGCCGCGTCCGCATCGTGCTGGCGCGCGAGGAGGAGCGTCGCCGGCTCCGCGCCGACCTGCACGACGGTGTCGGACCGGTGCTCGCGGGGACGGCGCACCAGATGGACGCCCTGGCGCGTCGGATGGCTGACGGACCCGCTGACCTGCATGATCGTGCGGTGGAGATCCGGGAGCGGCTGCGCGGCGTGGTCACCGACGTCCGTGCCGTGACCCACGGCCTGCGACCGCCGGTGCTCGACCACGTCGGCCTGGGTGGCGCGCTCGAGCGGCTCGTCCAGGGCTTCGAGGTGCCCGAGTGCACCGCCGAGATCGACGACAGCTGGGGCCGCCTGCCGGCCGCCGTCGAGGTGGCGGCGTACGCGGTGGCGTCCGAGGCCGTCTCCAACGCAGTCCGGCACAGCGGGGCCGGTCGGGTGCACCTCTCCGCCCAGGTTCGCCACGGCACCCTCGTGGTCTCGGTCAGCGACAACGGCCGCGGCCTGCCGGCGCGTCCGCAGAACGGGGTCGGGCTGACCAGCATGGGTGAGCGGGCCGTCGAGGTCGGCGGCCGTCTCGACATCAGCCCGCGGCCCGGTGGCGGCACCGTCGTCACTGCCGTGCTCCCGACGGAGGCGCCATGACCGTCTCGGTGGTGATCGTCGACGACCACCCGGTCTTCGTGGCCGGGATGAGGGCCGTGCTCGACGAGTTCGACGACATCGAGGTCGTCGCGGTGGCCGGCGACGGCGAGGAAGCGGTGGCCGTCGCCACCGAGCATCGCCCCGACGTCGTCCTGATGGACCTGCGCATGCCCGGGACCGACGGGCTCGCCGCCACCGCGCGGATCCGGACCGCGCTGCCCGGCACCCGCGTGCTGGTGCTGACGATGGACGAGGACGCGGACTCGGTGTTCGCTGCCCTGCGCGTCGGCGCGAACGGGTACCTCCTCAAGGAGGCCGACTCCGACGCCGTGCACCGGGCCGTGCAGTCCGTGGCCCGCGGCGAGGGCGTCTTCGGCCCGCGCGTCGCCGAGCACGTCATGTCGTTCTTCGCCTCCGGTGGCAGCAGCAGCGGCTCGACCGCGTTCCCGCAGCTGACCCAGCGCGAGCGGGAAGTGCTCGAGCTGCTCGCCCGCGGCCTCGACAACGCCTCGATCGCCCGCCGGCTCGTGCTCTCGCCCAAGACGGTGCGCAACCGGGTCAGCGACGTCCTCGCCAAGCTGCACGCGGGCACCCGGGCCGAGGCGGTCGCGATGGCCCGTGACGCCGGACTCGGCGACCCTGCTTGACTGGGGTCATGCGCTCGGTAGCCCTGTCACCGCAGACCCGCGCGTCAGCCCTCGACGCGATGCGGACCACGCCGCTCGACGTCCTCGTCATCGGCGGTGGCGTCGTCGGCGGAGGCGCCGCGCTCGACGCGGCCACCCGCGGCCTGACGGTCGGTCTCGTCGAGGCGCGCGACTTCGCGTCGGGCACGTCGAGCCGGTCCAGCAAGCTGATGCACGGCGGCCTCCGCTATCTCGAGATGCTCGACTTCCGGCTCGTCGCCGAGGCGCTCAAGGAGCGCGGCTTGAGCCTGCAGAAGCTGGCGCCGCACCTGGTCCGCGAGGTCCCGTTCCTCTACCCGCTCACCCACCACGTGTGGGAGCGGTTCTACGCCGGCTCCGGCGTCGCGCTCTACGACGCGATGAGCAAGGCGTCCGGCTACGGCCAGGGCGTCCCGCTGCACCGTCACCTCACCCGTCGCGGCGCCCGCCGGATCATGCCGGCGCTCAAGAAGGACGCCCTGGTCGGCGCGCTGCAGTACTACGACGGACAGGTCGACGACGCCCGCCACACGATGTTCCTCTCGCGCACGGCCGCCGCGTACGGCGCGCATGTCGCCAGCCGCACTCGCGTCGTCGCCCTGCTCCGCGAGGGTGACCGCGTCACCGGCGCCCGGGTGAAGGACCTGGAGTCCGGCGACGAGTTCGACGTCGCGGCCCGCCAGGTCGTCAACGCCACCGGCGTGTGGACCGACGAGACGCAGGGCCTGGCGGGGGAGCGCGGCCAGTTCCACGTCCGCGCGTCCAAGGGCATCCACCTCGTCGTGCCGCGCGACCGCATCCGCGGCGACTCGGGTCTCATCCTGCGCACCGAGAAGTCGGTGCTGTTCGTCATCCCGTGGGAGCGGCACTGGATCATCGGCACCACCGACACGGACTGGAACCTGAGCAAGGACCACCCGGCGGCCAGCCGCTCCGACATCGACTACCTGCTGCACCACGTCAACAAGGTCCTCGTCGAGCCCATCACCCACGACGACGTCCAGGGCGTCTTCGCCGGCCTCCGCCCGCTGCTGGCCGGCGAGGACGAGGCGACCAGCAAGCTCTCGCGCGAGCACGCCGTCTCCACCGGTGTGAAGGGTCTCGTGGTCATCGCCGGCGGCAAGTACACGACGTACCGCGTCATGGCCAAGGACGCGATCGACGCCGCCGTGCACGCGATGTCGTCGCAGCACGACCGCAAGATCCCGGCGAGCTGCACCGAGGACGTCCCGCTGCTGGGCGCCGACGGGTTCGAGGCGGTCTGGAACCAGCGGCAGAAGCTGGCCACCGAGAGCGGGCTCGGCGTCGGGCGGATCGAGCACCTGCTGCGCCGGTACGGGTCGATGATCACCGAGCTGCTCGACCTGATCTCCGAGCGGCCCGACCTGGGCGAGCCGCTCACCGGCGCCGACGACTACCTCCGGGCCGAGGTCGTCTACGCGGCGTCGCACGAGGGCGCTCGGCACCTGGACGACACCATCGCCCGCCGCACGCGCATCTCCATCGAGACGTTCGACCGCGGCACCGAGGTGGCCGCCGAGGTCGCCGAGCTGATGGGCGAGGTGCTCGGCTGGAGCAAGAAGCAGCGCGAGCGCGAGGTCGACCACTACCTCAAGCGGGTCGAGGCCGAGCGCGAGAGCCAGACCATGCCGGACGACGAGACCGCCGACGCGGCCCGCATGGGCGCCGGCGACGTCGTGCCCGTGTCGCAGGTGAGATCAGCGACGGCATGACCGACGATCGGGGGATCGAGATGGACGACGAGCTGCTGGACGAGCTCGAGGACGACCCGCCGCCCATGCGGCGCACGATGCTCACCGTCCTGGGCACCGTGCTCGCCGTCGCGGTGCTGGCCGGCGCGGTGGCCGCGGTCTCCGTCGCCATGCGCTCCACCCGCACCGCCGTCAACGCGATCGACCTCGGTGCGTCGCCGCAGGTCGCGATCAAGTCGGCCGGCTCCGACGTCCGCCTCGTCGAGGCGCGCGACATGCAGCTGGTGGTCCGCGCGACCGTGACCGACGGCCTGCGCAAGACCCACTACGAGCTGCGCCGCAGCCGGTCCGGCGTCGAGGTGGTCAGCGAGTGCGCGTCGTGGCTCGCACCGGGCTGTGGCGTCGAGGTCACCATCGAGGTGCCGCGGGGCGTCCCGGTCCTCGTGGCCACCGACTCCGCCGACGTCGTCGCCGACGGGCTCCGCGACCGCGTCCTCACCGTGGCCACCGGCAGCGGCGACGTCCGCGGTCGGAACCTGGAGGTGCAGGAGCTGTCCGCGCGCACGCGGTCGGGCACGGTGAACGCCGACTTCTCCCGCCAGCCGTTCGCCCTGAAGGCGTACACGAGCAGCGGCGACGTCCGGGCTCAGCTGCCCGGCGGCGCGATCGACTACAGCGTCGACGCGACCTCGAGCTCGGGGCACGTCACGTCCGACCTGCCCTCGGCCGGCACGGGGGACGGCCTGGTCCTGGTGCACACCGCGTCGGGAGACGTGAGTCTCCGCAACGGGTGACACCACACGTGGGGTGGACGACGGGACTTGAACCCGCGACCACCGGCACCACAAGCCGGGGCTCTACCAACTGAGCTACGCCCACCACGTGCACCGGGCGAGCCCGGAACAGCGAGGACGAGTCTATAGGAATCAGGTTGGGGAGCCGGACCCACCTGTCGGGTTCTCGGAGACCTCGGCGGCGAAGGCCTTCGCCTGGTCGCTGTCGGGCCCGGGCGGCGGCACGAACACGGCCTTCCGGTAGTACCGCAGCTCGTCGATGCTCTCGGTGATGTCGGCCAGGGCGCGGTGGTGACCGGCCTTCTCCGGAGCCGCGAAGTAGGCCCGCGGGTACCACTGGCGCGCGAGCTCCTTGATCGACGACACGTCGATGACGCGGTAGTGGAGCCAGCCCTCGAGCTCGGGCATGTCACGGGCGAGGAACGTGCGGTCGGTGCCGATGGTGTTGCCGGCCAGCGGCGCCTTGCGCGGCTCCTTGACGTGCTCGCGCACGTACGCGAGCACCTGCTCCTCCGCCTCGCGGATGGTGAGACCGGCGTCGAGCTCGTCGATCAGCCCGGAGCTGGTGTGCATGCGGGTGACGACCTCGTTCATCTGCTCCAGCGCAGCGGCCGGCGGCTTGATCACCAGGTCGACGCCGTCGCCGAGGACGTTCAGCTCGTAGTCGGTGACGAGTGCCGCGACCTCGACCAGCGCGTCGTGCTCCAGGGAGAGACCCGTCATCTCGCAGTCGATCCACACCAGCCTGTCCTTCACGTCGAGCACCATAGCCGCAACCGGCTGAGACGACTTCCCCGAGTTCGTTACGCTGTGCCGCGTGACGAACGAACGCCAGCAGCGAGCCGCCCGTGCCGAGCAGATGCGCAAGGAGCGCGAGAAGGCTGACAAGCGCCAGCGCAACATGATCACCGTGGGCATCGTGGTGATCGTCGTGGCGCTGATCGCTGCCGGTGGCTGGGCCATCAAGAGCGCCAGCGACGACCGCAAGGCCGAGACCAAGGTGATCACGCCCAAGGGCGCCACGAGCGAGTTCGGACTGCCGTACACGTCGGCCGACGCCGGCGGCACCTCGGCGTCGAACCCGGTGAAGGTCGTGCTCTACGAGGACTTCCAGTGCCCGGTCTGCCAGGCGTTCGAGCAGGCCAACGGTCAGTTCCTCGACCAGAAGGTCAAGAGCGGCGAGATCGAGATCGAGTACCGCATCCTCAACTTCCTCGACCGCGCCAGCCAGAACGAGTACTCCAGCCGCGCCGGCAACGCCGCGATCTGCGCGTTCGAG
Source organism: Aeromicrobium terrae (assembly GCF_008039565.1). Lineage (GTDB taxonomy): Bacteria > Actinomycetota > Actinomycetes > Propionibacteriales > Nocardioidaceae > Aeromicrobium > Aeromicrobium terrae. The sequence continues at coordinate 163,523 of NZ_VDUX01000002.1, read as the reverse complement.
TCGGGCGGCGGCGAGGCGTACAAGAAGGTCCACGACCTCCTCTACGCCAACCAGCCGCAGGAGAACACCGCCGGTCCCGAGGACAACGCTCTCGTCGACACACTCAAGTCCACGGGAGTCGACGACGCGGAGTCGTGCGTCCTGAAGCACAGGTTCGTCCCGTGGATCAAGGAGGGCACCGACCGCTCGCGCGACGACAAGGTGAGCGGCACGCCCACGGTGCGCATCGACGGCAAGGACGTCAAGGGCCAGGGCGGGGGCGTCCCGCAGGCGGCCGACCTCCAGAAGGCCATCGACGCGGCGAAGAAGGGCTGACCTACAGCCGGCCGATCGCGTAGCCGGCCGAGGCCGCGCCCACGGCGAGCACCAGCACGCCGAGGCCGTAGCCGGCCGCGCCCCAGTGGCGTCGGTCGAGGGCGAGGCGCGCGGTCTCGAAGCTGGCCGTGCTGAACGTCGTGAACCCGCCCAGGAAGCCGGTGCCCATGACGGCGCCGCCCTTGGGGTCGAGCGCGACCACCAGGCCGAGCAGGAACGAGCCGAGGACGTTGATGACTGCCGTGCCCCACGGCAGCCGGCCGGAGGTCCGGCTGCTGACGACGCCGTCGACGACAAGGCGCGTCGCGGCACCGACTCCGCCCGCCACGGCCACCAGGATCATCGGAGGAGCTCCGTCCGGGCGACCTTGATCCCCAGGACCGAGACCACGAGCCCGGCGAGGACGGTCGCCAGGGCGTAGGTCATCGCGAGCCCGGGCCGGCCGTCGCGCAGGAGGGTGTCGGTCTCGACGCCGAACGTGCTGTACGTCGTGTAGCCGCCGAGGAACCCGGTGCCCAGGAGCAGGCGCCAGCGTCGCCGCCGGCCCACGTCGGAGCCGCGCAGCGCCAGCGCCTCGACGAGCATCGCCAGGACCAGCGCTCCGCTCACGTTGATGCCGAACGTCGCCCACGGGAATCCGTCGCTCCCGCCTGATGCGCGCTCGATCGCATCGCGCAATGCCGTGCCGGCGGCGCCCCCGAGGAGCACCAAGGCCACCAGATGCGGAGTCAGGTGGGCTGCGCGGGGTTCACCGAGGGGCCCCTCGTCGACCTCGAGATCCGGGTCGTGGGGGAGCGGCCGTTCCGGCTCGTGTGCGGACATATGTCTCCTGTCATTGCAGGAAACCATCAGCGAGATGCGGTTCGGGCTCGTGCCCCGGCGGGATCCATCGCCGCGTCGAGCGTACCGAAGCCGGATCTATTGAACTGGAAAGGCCCGAAACAGCTCGGCGGTCTGAATGCCGCGCTGCTGCCCGTTCTTGCTTGGCGCCACTCGCAGCGTCACTGACTGTCGAAAGTCGGCTGGCCTTAGGTAGTAGCAGTGATCGGTTTCTGGACAGTAGATGCAGACCACGTCGACCTCGGCCTTGTCGGTCGGTTTCATGTGAGTGCCGTTTCGATCTGCCCAGATGGATCGGAACTGCACCTGGATCGAACCTGTTCTTGCGGAGCGATACTTCACTTGCACGCGGTGGAACTCGCCGTCCCGGTAGGCCACGAGGTCGAAGGGCGCGTGCTCCGTGGCGGGGAACAGGACCGTGAACCCGTTCTCGACGAGATCAGCGTGCGCCTTGGCAGCCCCAAGATCGCCCTTGTCCTTGGTGTGGTGAGCCGCCATGACTCCAGACTATGTGAATACCCATCTTTTGGTTGGGTTCGTGATTGACTACGTTCGACATTTCCGACGCCCCCGTAGCTCAGCTGGATAGAGCAAGTCACTTCTAATGACTCGGTCGCAGGTTCGAATCCTGCCGGGGGCACAGCCTGGCCCCCTCCCCTAGGCTCGTCGGCGTGACCACCGAGCCTGCGACGGCGTCCATGGCGCCGATCCCCAGCCGCCTGCCGCGGTACCGCGAGGTCCCACGGCAGCGCGGCCGCACGCTCCTGACCGTCGCGTTCGCCGTGATCGCCGTGCTCGGCGTGGTTGGCGGCGTGGTCATCTCGCTCGGCGCGGGCGACCCGGCCGGTGCGGGGCTGTCGGTCATGTTCGCGTTCATCCCGCTGCCGCTGCTGTGGTTCTCCTACTGGTGGCTGGACCGCTACGAGCCCGAGCCGCGGCGCTACAAGTTCGCCGCGTTCGTGTGGGGCGGCGTGGTCGCGGTGGGCATCGCGCTCGCGCTGCAGGTGAGCATCCAGCACGTCTTCGACCTCAGCGACGACACGATGGCGTCGTTCGTCGCCCCCGCCACGGAGGAGCCGGCGAAGTGCCTGTTCCTGCTGCTCACGTTCCTACGGATGCGCCGCGTGATCGACGGGTTCCTGGACGGGCTGATCTACGCGGGGCTGGTCGGAATCGGCTTCGCCTTCATCGAGAACATCGGCTATTACGCGGCCAGCTACCTCGGCTCGCCGGACATCAAGATCGCCGGCGCCGAGGGGGTCACCACGACGTTCGTGGTGCGCGGCGTCTTCAGCCCGTTCGCGCACCCGCTGTTCACGTCGGCGTTCGGCATCGCCGTCGGGATCGCGGTGTCACGACGCAGCAAGGCCGCTCGCATCGTGGTGGTCGCCCTCGGGCTCGTGGTCAGCATGGGACTGCACGGACTGTGGAACAGCTCGCTGACGATCGGGGGCGGCGCCGGATTCGTGCTGGTCTACCTGCTGCTCGGCCTGGTGCTGTTCGGCGTCGGAACGCTCGCCATCGTCGTGCGGACGCGTCAGGTGCGCGTCCTGGAGCAGTCGCTCACCTACGTCGCCGACCGCGGCTGGATCCATCCGGCCGAGATCCCGTACCTCTCCCGGTTCGGCTACCGGAAGATCGCCCGTCGCCACGCACGCCGCGAGCACGGGCGCGTCGCGGCGCGGATCGTGCAGCGGTACCAGCGCCTCGCCACCGAGATGGCCTTCCTGCACCACGCCGTGATGACGGGCCGGGACAAGCCCCAGGGCATCGAGCGCACATATGCCCTGCTCGACGCCATGTACGCCCTGCGGCCGATGCTGCGCCTGCCTCCGCCGCTGCCCGCGATGCGTCGTTCCTGACGGTGGTACGGGACGGTCCATAGTCCACTAACCTGGGGACACGTCCAGATGCCTGTCGACCCCGGAAGGAGAGCCGTGCCCAGCGAACACGCATCAGTGGTCCTGCTGGGCGCTCTGAGCAAGCTCTTGACCGAGATCTCGGCCACGCCGCTTCGACTCGAAGCGCCCGGGGTGGAGGCAGCACGCGCTCGACAGGCCGAGGTCGTCGACCAGCTCTCCGACTACGTCATCCCACGACTCGTCCAGCTGGACGCGCCGCTGCTCACTGTCGTGGGCGGCTCCACCGGCGCCGGCAAGTCCACGTTGGTCAACTCCATCGTCGGCACCCGGGTCACCGAGAGCGGCGTCCTGCGGCCCACCACGCGCTCCCCGGTGCTGGTGCATCACCCGGACGACGCGGAGTGGTTCCAGCCCGACCGCGTGCTGCCCGACCTGCCGCGCACCTCGGTGCCCACCAACGACGTCTACGCCTTGCGGCTCGCCATGTCCGAGCGGGTGCCGCGCGGGCTGGCCATCCTCGACGCACCCGACGTCGACTCCATCGACCAGGGCAACCGCGAGCTCGCCTCGCAGCTGCTCGCCGCCGCCGACCTCTGGCTCTTCGTCACGTCGGCCGCGCGCTACGCCGACCAGGTCCCGTGGGACTACCTGCGCCAGGCCGCGGAGCGCAGCACCTCGGTGGCCGTCGTCCTCGACCGCACCCACGCCGACGCCGTCGTCGAGGTCCGCGGACACCTCGCCCGGATGATGACGTCCCGCGGCCTGTCCGACTCGCCGCTGTTCACGGTGCCGGAGTCCACCACCGACACCGAGGGCCTGCTGCCGTCGGACGCGGTCGCCCCGATCGTCGGCTGGCTCACCGACCTCGCCGCCGACCCGCGTGCCCGCACGGCGGTCATGACGCAGACGCTCGACGGCGCCATCCGCCACAACGTGCTGCGCACCCACGACATCGCCGACGCCATGGACGCGCAGGTCGAGGCGGCCGAGGCGCTGTACGCCGACGTCAGCGACGCGTACAACGACACCGCGGCGGCCATCTCCCAGGAGACGTCCGACGGCACCCTCCTGCGCGGCGAGGTGTTCGCGCGCTGGCAGGAGTTCGTCGGCACCGGGGAGATGATGCGCTCCGTGGAGGAGCGGGTGTCCCGCATCCGCGACCGCCTCGTCGACGGCGTCACCGGCAAGCGCACCCGGGCCACCGAGGTCAGCCGCGCGGTGGGCGACGCCCTCACGTCGCTGATCGTCGACGACGCGGAGTCCGCCGCGGCCACCGCCGCTCGCGCCTGGGGCGGCAGCCCGTCGGGCAAGCAGCTCCTCGCGTCCGCGCGTGGCCTGGAGCGGGCCTCGCACGACCTCCACAACCGCGCCGAGCGGGCGATCCGCGACTGGCAGGCGGCCGTCCACGACCTCGTCCGCATCGAGGGGTCCGACAAGCGGATGACGGCGAACTTCCTCGCCTTCGGCGTCAACGGCGTCAGCGCCACGCTGATGATCGTCGTGCTGGCGCACCGTGCGGAGTCCCGCGGCCCGGAGAACGTCGGCCGCAAGCTGCTGGCCGCCATCTTCGGCGACCTCGTCCTCGACAGCCTGGTCACGAAGGCGCACGCCGACCTCGAGGCCCGGATCGCGCCGCTGCTGCGCGACGAGCAGCTGCGGTTCCTCGACCTGCTCGACTCGCCCGAGACGGTGCGAGCCACCCAGACCACCCTGCGCGAGGCTGCACGGCGCGCCGAATACGCTCGTCACGCCGACTTCCTCGAGGGGGGACCCGACTCATGACGGCCGCAACCGACGCCGCTGCACCCACGTTCAGCGGCGCCCGCAACGACGTCGCCGCACGGCTCGACGCGCTCGTCGCCGCGATCGACGCGGCGCAGGGCCGCCTCGACCCGTCCGTGCTGGCCTCGGCGGAGAGCCTGGCCGACCGCGCGTCGGAGCGGCTGCAACTCTCCGGCGAGCACACGATCGTCGCGCTCGCCGGTGCCACGGGATCGGGCAAGTCGTCGTTGTTCAACGCGCTCACCGACCTCGAGCTCGCCGGCGTCGGCGTGCGGCGGCCCACCACCTCGTGGGCGCTCGCCTGCGCCTGGGGACCCGACGGTGCCCAGGGCCTGCTCGAGTGGATGGGCATCCCCGCGCGGCACCAGGTGTCGCGGATGAGCATGCTCGACCGCTCCGCCGAGGACCAGCGGCTCGACGGCCTGGTCCTGCTCGACCTGCCCGACCACGACTCCACCGAGGTCGAGCACCACCTCGAGATGGACCGCCTGGTCAAGTACGCCGACCTGCTGGTGTGGGTGCTGGACCCGCAGAAGTACGCCGACGCCGCCATCCACGACCGCTACATCCGCCCCATGGCCGGGTTCCGCGACGTCACGCTCGTCGTGCTCAACCAGATCGACCGCATCCCGTTCGAGCAGCGGGCCCGCGCGCTGTCCGACGTCGGCCGCATCCTCGAGGACGAGGGCCTCGAGGGTGTCCCGGTCCTCGGCATCTCCGCCACGCGCGGCGACGGCATCGAGGAGCTCAAGCGCGAGCTGGCGTCGCGCATCCGGGCCAAGGCGTCCGCGCGGGAGCGGCTCGAGACCGACATCGTGGCCGCCGCCTACGAGATCGCGACGGCGGGCGGCACCAGCCAGGTGCCAGGCATCAGCGACGTCGACCACCAGGCGCTGCACCTCGGCCTGCTCGACTGCGCCGGCGTCCCGCAGCTGGTCAGCGCCATCGAGGCGTCCACGCGTCGTCGCGGCTCGCAGCGCACCGGCTGGCCCGTCACGCGCTGGCTCGGCCGGCTGCGACCTGACCCGCTCGCCGAGCTCGGCATCGACCCGGACCGGTCCATCTCCCGGCTCGCCCGGCAGACCGGCGTCCCGTCCGTCGCGTCGGTGCAGCGCGCCCAGGCCGAGTCGTCCATCCGCGACATCGCCGAGAAGGCGTCCGTCGGCCTGGAGGGTCCGTGGCGCGACGCCGTCCGCGAGGCGTCCATCGCCCGCTCCGACGAGATCGTCACTGCTCTGGACGGCGCCGTCGCCAAGGCCGACGTGTCCGTCGCCCGGCCGGCGCCGTGGTGGGGCCTGGTCAACGTGCTGCAGGGTCTGCTGTTCCTCGCCATGATCGGCGGTCTCGGCTGGCTGGGCGTCCTGCTCGCCGATCGGCTGCTCGACTCCTTCGAGGTCGCCGACCCGCCCGAGGTGGGCGGCTTCTCGCTGCCGGTCGTGATGGCCGTCGGCGGGGCGGTCGTCGGCATCGTCCTGGGCCTGCTCGCGAACGTCGTCGGCCGCCTCTACGCGCGGAGCCGCGCGCGTCGCGCCGAGCGCACCCTCACCGAGGGCATCGTGCACGTCGCCGAGGAGCAGGTCGTCGACCCGGTGCAGGACGTCCTCGACGACTACGCCCGGTATCGCACGAGCATCCTCAAGGCTCGCGACTAGGCGGTCGCGACTAGGCTTGTCCGTCTATGGCTGACTACGTCTTCACCCTCCGCAACGTCCGCAAGGCGCACGGCGACAAGGTCGTGCTCGACAACGTGTCGCTGTCGTTCCTGCACGGCGCCAAGATCGGCGTCGTCGGTCCCAACGGCACCGGCAAGTCCACGCTGTTCAAGATCATGGCCGGGCTCGAGCAGCCCAACAACGGCGACGCGATCAAGGACCCGGAGGCCTCCGTCGGCATCCTCCTGCAGGAGCCGCCGCTGACCGAGGGCAAGACGGTGCTCGAGAACGTCGAGGAGGCCGTCGCCGAGATCAAGGGCAAGCTCGACCGGTTCAACCAGGTCAGCGAGGCGCTCGCCGACCCCGACGCCGACTACGACGCCCTCCTCGCCGAGATGGGCGAGCTGCAGACCGACCTCGACCACGCCAACGCCTGGGACCTCGACTCCCGCTTGTCGCAGGCCATGGATGCGCTGCGCTGCCCGCCGCCGGACGAGCTGGTCGACCACCTCTCCGGCGGTGAGCGTCGCCGCGTCGCGCTCTGCAAGCTGCTCCTCGAGCAGCCCGACCTGCTGCTGCTCGACGAGCCCACCAACCACCTGGACGCCGAGAGCGTCCACTGGCTGGAGGGCCACCTGAAGTCCTACCCGGGCGCCGTCCTGGCCATCACCCACGACCGCTACTTCCTCGACAACGTCGCGGAGTGGATCCTCGAGCTCGACCGCGGCAAGACCCACCCGTACGAGGGCAACTACTCCACGTACCTGGAGACCAAGCAGCAGCGTCTGGTGGTCGAGGGCAAGAAGGACGCCAAGCGGGCGAAGATCCTGGCCAAGGAGCTGGAGTGGGTCCGTTCCAACGCCAAGGCCCGCCAGGTCAAGAACCAGGCCCGCCTCAGCCGGTACGAGGAGCTCGCTGCGGAGGCCGAGCGCGCCCGCAAGCTCGACTTCGAGGAGATCAACATCCCGGCCGGTCCCCGGCTCGGCGACCAGGTCCTCGACGCCGTCGACCTGCACAAGAGCTTCGGCGACCGGGAGCTGTTCGACGGCCTGTCGTTCGACCTGCCGCGCGCCGGCATCGTCGGCGTCGTGGGCCCCAACGGCGTCGGCAAGTCCACGTTGTTCCGCATGATCGTGGGGGAGGAGAAGCCGGACTCCGGCTCGCTCGACGTCGGCAAGACGGTCAGCATCTCCTACGTCGACCAGAGCCGCGGCGGCATCGACCCGAAGAAGAACGTCTGGGAGGTCGTGTCCGACGGTCTCGACTTCATCAAGGTGGCCAACTTCGAGGTGCCGAGCCGCGCCTACGTCGCGTCGTTCGGCTTCAAGGGTCCCGACCAGCAGAAGCCCGCGGGCGTCCTCTCCGGCGGTGAGCGCAACCGGCTGAACCTGGCGCTGACCCTGAAGATGGGCGGCAACCTGCTGCTGCTCGACGAGCCCACCAACGACCTGGACGTCGAGACCCTGCAGTCCCTGGAGGACGCGCTGCTGGAGTTCCCCGGCTGCGCCGTCGTGGTCTCGCACGACCGGTGGTTCCTCGACCGCGTCGCCACCCACATCCTGGCGTGGGAGGGCACCGACGAGGACCCGGCCCGCTGGTTCTGGTTCGAGGGCAACTTCGAGGACTACGAGAAGAACAAGGTCGCCCGTCTCGGCGAGGAGGCCGCCCGGCCGCACGCCGTCACGCACCGCCGCCTCACGCGCGACTGACTCAGGTCTCGATACGACGGGCGCCTTCGGCGCGCACACTCGACCTGGCCGCACGCTCGCGCGCAGAGCGCGCTCGGTGCGTCTCAGAAGCGCTGGCCGTTGAGCGTGGCGATGACCCGCTCCATGATGCGGCCGAGAGCCGCGAAGTCGTCGGTGGGCGCGTTCTCGATCAGGTAGTCGTGCACGCCGCGGACGTGGGTGTGCGCGGCCTCCTCCAGCACGGAGAACCCGTGGTCGGTGAGGAGGGCGCTCACGCCGCGGCCGTCCTCGGAGCACTGCGCGCGCTCGACGATGCCCGCGCGCTCGAGCCGGCTGATGGTGTGCGTGACCCTGCTGCGTGAGTGCGACACGGCCGCTGCGAGCTCGGCCATCCGGATCGACCGGCCGGGCGCCTCGGACAGGCGGACGAGGATCTCGTACTCGCCCATCGACAGTCCGTGCTTGGTGCGCAGGTCGCGATCGAGCTGGTCCATGAGCACGGTGACGCCGCCGAGGAACGCGCGCCAGATGCGCTGCTGCTCGGCGTCCAGCCACGGGGTGTCCGTGCTGATCTTCGTCACGAGAAGAATCTTAGGCGTTTGGGGAATGTTGAACCGTCAACTATGGTTGTGCAGGAGTAAGTGGTTGAAACGTCAACCAAACAGACATTCGGAGGATTCAGAGATGAGCACCACCACCACCGCACTGAGCACCGGCACCTGGACGATCGACCCGGCCCACACCGAGATCGGTTTCAGCGTCCGTCACCTGATGAGCAAGGTGCGCGGCAACTTCAAGCAGTTCGAGGGCTCCGTCACCACCGGCGAGAACCTCACCGACACGGCCGTCCGCGTCTCGGTCGACCTGAGCTCGATCGACACCGGCAACACCGATCGTGACAACCACCTGCGTTCGGGCGACTTCTTCGAGGTCGAGACGAACCCCACCATGACCTTCGAGTCGACCGACGTCCTGGAGAAGGGCGAGGATCGCGTCGTGCTCGTCGGCGACCTGACCATCAAGGGCGTCACGCGTCGCATCGAGCTCGACACCGAGCTGTTCGACGAGGGCGCCGACCCGTGGGGCGGCACGCGCTTCGGTGCGGAGGCCACCGCCGAGATCAGCCGCAAGGACTTCGGGATCGACTTCAACATCCCGGTCCAGGGCGACCGCGTGATGATCGGTGACAAGGTCACCATCGTCATCACGGCTCAGGCCGTGCTTCAGGCCTGACCTCCGAAAAGGCACGCCGGCACCCGTTCAGGGTGCCGGCGTCGTCATGTCCGGGGTCAGGCGCGCGGGGCCGTCATGCGGACGGCGAGGTCGGCGTGCAGGCCGGCCACCTCGCTCGCGGGTCGCGGTCCGTGCGGGTCGAACCAGCGCACGAGGTCGACGCTGAGCGAGAGCAGGGCGCGCGCCGTGCCGGCGAGGTCCTCGACGTCGAACACCCCGGCCTCGACGCCGTGGGCCAGGACGTCCTGCATGCACCGCTCGATCTGACGCCGGTACCCGGCGATCTCGGCGCGGTGCTCGGGGGTCAAGGCGTCGAACTCGTACTGGACGATCCGGCCGACGCGACTGTTCTCGGCGTGCCAGGTGCTGAACTCGTGCACCATCCGGTGCAGCTGCGCAGCCGGCTCGGACTCGTCCTTGGCCGCGCGGGTGATGACGTCGAGGGCGGCGCGGTGACCCTGCACGCTGACCGTGAAGAGCAGGCTCTCCTTGGTGTCGTGGTGGACGTAGACGGCGGCCGGGCTCATGCCGGCGCGCGAGGCGATGTCGCGCGTGGTGGTGGCGGTGAACCCCTTCTCGGCGAACGCGTCGACCGCGGCCTCCAGCAGGCGCTCCCTCGCCGATCGGGAAGCCGTGGCGTCCGTCATACTCGTCCTTTCCTCGGTTGACAGCATGACCCAACCGTCGGATGCTAAGCAAGCGCTTAGTCACGCGTGTTCCGAGCTCTCCACCGACAGGACCCCCATGCGACGCACCATCTTCGACGAGGACCACGAGGCGTTCCGCGGCACCTGTACCGCGTTCCTGGACAAGCACGTCCGCCCCAACGCCGAGAAGCACATCGAGGACAAGGCCTTCCCGCGCGAGTTCTGGCTCGAGGCCGGCGCGCAGGGTCTGCTCGGCCTCGAGGTCCCCGAGGAGTTCGGTGGTGCCGGCGCCGAGGACTTCCGCTTCAACGCCGTGTGGGCCGAGGAGCTGAGCAAGGTGAACGCCGCCCTCGCGTCGTGCGTGGGCATCCACTCCGACATCGTCGCGCCGTACCTGGTCGACCTCTGCACGCAGGAGCAGAAGGAGCGCTGGCTGCCCGGCGTCGCATCGGGTGAGACCTTGCTCGCGATCGGCATGACCGAGCCGGGCGGCGGCTCCGACCTGGCCGCGCTGAAGACCACCGCCGTGCGCGACGGCGACGAGTGGGTCATCAACGGCTCGAAGACCTTCATCACGAACGGCTACTCCGCCGACCTGTACGTCACCGCCGTCCGCACGTCGCCGGAGAAGGGCGCCAAGGGCATCACGCTGTTCGGCATCGAGGCCGACGACGCGGGCTTCAGCCGTGGCCGCAAGCTCGACAAGGTGGGCCAGACCGAGTCCGACACCGCCGAGCTGTTCTTCGAGGACGTCCGCCTCGGCGACGACCGCGTGATCGGCGAGGTCGACCGCGGCTTCATCTACATGATGGAGCGCCTGCCGCAGGAGCGGCTGACCTGCGCGGTGTCCAACGTCGCGCACGCCAAGCAGATCCTCGAGGAGACCATCCAGTACGCGAAGGAGCGCGAGGCGTTCAAGCAGCCCATCGGCTCCTTCCAGCACAACAAGTTCCTCCTCGCCGAGCTCGTCACCCAGATCGAGGCCGCCGAGGCGTTCGTCGACGCGGCCGTCCTCGCGCACAGCCGCGGCGAGCTCACCGCCATCGACGCCGCCAAGGCCAAGTGGTGGTCGTCGCAGGCGCAGAACGAGGTCATCGACCACTGCGTGCAGATCCACGGCGGCTACGGCTTCATGAACGAGTACCGCGTGGGCCGCGCCTGGCGCGACGCCCGCGTCTCGAAGATCTGGGCCGGTTCCAACGAGATCATGAAGGAGCTCATCGGCCGCGACCTCGGCTTCTGATCCCCGCACGTCCTCCAGCCAATACCCCGAAAGGCACCTCATGCCCGAAGCAGTGATCGTCTCAACCGCCCGTTCGCCGATCGGGCGAGCCGTCAAGGGTTCGCTGAAGGACATGCGTCCCGACGACCTCACCGCCCAGATGGTGCGCGCCGCGCTGGACAAGGTGCCCGCCCTCGACGAGGCCGACATCGTCGACCTCATGGTCGGCTGCGGCCAGCCCGCCGGTGAGTCCGGCTACAACATCGGCCGCAACGTCTCCGTGCTGCTCGGCATGGACCACGTTCCCGGCACCACCGTGAACCGGTACTGCTCCTCGAGCCTGCAGACCACCCGGATGGCGTTCCACGCGATCAAGGCGGGCGAGGGCGACGTCTTCATCTCCGCCGGCGTCGAGACGGTCAGCCGGTTCGCGCAGGGCATGGCCGACGGCAGCCCGAACACCAAGAACCCGATCTTCGACGACGCGCTCGCCCGCACCGAGGAGCGCGCCGCCGGCGGTGCCGAGGCGTGGCACGACCCGCGCGAGGACGGGCGCATCCCCGACGCCTACATCGCGATGGGTCAGACCGCGGAGAACGTCCAGCAGCTCATCGGCATGAGCCGTGAGGAGCAGGACGAGTTCGGCGTCCGCAGCCAGAACCTGGCCGAGAAGGCGATCGCCGACGGCTTCTGGGCCAAGGACATCACCCCGGTCACGCTCCCCGACGGCAGCGTCGTGGACTCCGACGACGGCCCGCGCGCCGGCGTCACGATCGAGGCGGTCTCGCAGCTCAAGCCCGTGTTCCGCCCCGACGGCACCGTCACTGCCGGCAACTGCTGCCCGCTGAACGACGGCGCGGCCGCCGTGGTGATCATGAGCGACAAGAAGGCCGAGGAGCTTGGTCTCACGCCGCTGGCCCGCGTCGTGTCCACCGGCGTCACCGGCATCTCCCCGGAGATCATGGGCCTCGGTCCGATCGAGGCCACCAAGCAGGCGCTGAAGCACGCCGGCATGAGCATCGACGACATCGACCTGTTCGAGATCAACGAGGCGTTCGCCGTCCAGGCGCTCGGTTCGGCGCAGGCGCTCGGCATCCCGATCGACAAGCTGAACGTCAACGGTGGCGCCATCGCAGTCGGCCACCCGTTCGGCATGACCGGCGCCCGCATCACCAGCACCCTGATCAACTCGCTGCAGCACCACGACAAGCAGTTCGGCGTGGAGACGATGTGCGTCGGCGGTGGCCAGGGCATGGCCATGGTCCTCGAGCGCCTGTCGTGAGGTTCGACGGAAAAGTAGCCGTCGTCACCGGCGCGAGCCGGGGCATCGGTCTGGGCATCGCCGAGCGGCTGGTGGCCGAGGGCGCGAAGGTCGTCGTCACGGCGCGCAAGCCCGAGGCGCTCGCCGAGGCCGCGGAGGGGCTCGGCGAGAACGCCGCCTGGGTGGCCGGGCACGCCGACGACGAGTCGCACCAGGCCGAGACGATCGCGACGGCGCTGGAGAAGTTCGGCCGGCTCGACCTGCTGGTCAACAACACCGGCATCAACCCGGTCTACGGGCGGATGATCGACGTGGACCTCGGCGCGGCCGAGAAGATCATGCGGGTCAATGTGATCTCGGCGGTGGCGTGGGCGCAGAAGGCCTACCACGCGGCGCTGAAGGACTCCGGGGGAGCGATCGTCAACATCTCCTCGATCGGCGGCACCAAGCCGGCGCCCAACCTGGGCATGTACGGCACGTCGAAGGCCGCGCTCATCCACGTCACGAAGGAGCTGGCCCTCGAGCTGGCACCGGACATCCGCGTCAACGCGGTGGCCCCGGCGGTCGTGAAGACGCGGTTCGCCGGCGCGCTCTACGAGGGCCGCGAGGACGAGGTCGCTGCGACCTACCCCGCGAAGCGGCTCGGCGTCCCCGAGGACATCGCGTCCGTCGTCGCGTTCCTGCTCTCCGACGACGCCGCGTGGGTCACCGGCCAGACGATCGTCATCGACGGGGGACTGTCGCTCACTGGCGGGGTGTAGTCCGCAGGCGGCGCGAGCGCCAGCGAGCGAGCGCCGGAGGAGGTCGAGCGCGTCACGCCGAAGGCGTCAGGGTGACGAGACCTGGCGAGCAGTCAGGCTCGCCTCCGGCGTGGTCTCGATACACCTCCAGCTCGCTGGCGCTCGCGGAGGCACTCGACCACCGGCGTGATCAAAAAGATGAGGCTTTCCTCATATAAAACTTGAGGAAAGCCTCATGTTTTGTCACCATGGGTGAGTGACGACTCTTGACGCGACGCCCACCCAGCCCATCACCGATCCCCGCAGCGAGCACCGAGCCGCCCTCGTCGACCGCTTGGCCGACGGCACGCCGTACGCCGTCGTGTTCGGCGGCCAGGGCACGGCCTGGCTCGAGCCGTTGGCCGAGCTGGCCCGTGACTTCGCGCTGGAGGGCGACCTCGCGGCGCTCGTCGAGCGGGTGGACGCGATGCTCGCGCCGGTGACCGCTGAGCTGCTGCGCAGCGGCGTCTCGTTCACGCCGACCGCGTGGCTCGACGTGCTGGCAGTGGGGGAGTCGGCCGAGGACGACGACGCGCCTCAGCTGCCGGACCCGACGGTCCTGCGAGCTCCCGCGGCCTCGATCCCGGGCATCTTCCTGACCCAGGTCGCCGGCCTCCGCGCGCTGCGCCGTCAGGGTCTCGACCCACGCACCGTCGCTCCCGTGGCCACCGCCGGCCACTCGCAGGGCGTCCTCGCCACCCAGCTGCTGTCCGGGGCGGACGAGGCCGAGCTCCTCGCCTACGCCCGCCTGATGGGTGCCGCCACGCAGGTCGTCGCGCGTCGTCGCGGCCTGCTGGGCGAGGCCATGGTCAGCGTCTCCGGCGCGAGCCCCGACGCCGTGCGCGACGCACTGACCGACCTCCCCGAGTCCAGCCGCGTGGCGATCCGCATGCGGAACGGCCGCCGCGCCGTCGTGCTCTCCGGCCCCGAGGCGGGCCTGCGCCGCGCCGTCAGCCTGCTCGAGGAGCGCGCCGAGCAGGAGCGCTCCGACCGTGAGCGCAAGGTCACCGGCGGCGCCGCGTTCGCCCCGGTGATCGAGACGCTCGCCGTCGGCGGCGCCTACCACCACCCTGACCTCGACGAGGGCGCCGAGCTCGTCGCCACGTGGGCGGAGGCGTGCGGCCTGGACCACGAGCGCGGCCGCGACCTCATGACCAGCACCGTCGTCGACCCGGTCGACTGGGTGACCGAGCTCGAGCGCGTCATGGACGCCGGCGCTCGCTGGGTCCTGGACCTCGGCCCGGCCGACGTCGCCACCGGCCTGTCCGCCCGCGAGCTGCGCTCGCGGGGCATCGGTGTCGTCGCCACCACCACGCGTCGCGGCCACCGTGAGCTCACCGCGCCTGGTGCGGCGCCCCGTCTCGCCACCCCGTGGTCGGCGTACGCGCCGTCCGTCGTCACGCTGCCCGACGGCTCGCTGCACGCCGAGACCCGCTTCTCGCGCCTCACCGGCCGCTCGCCGATCCTGCTGGCGGGCATGACGCCCACCACCGTCGACCCCGCGATCGTCGCGGCCGCGGCGAACGCCGGCTTCTGGGCCGAGTTCGCCGGCGGCGGCCAGGTCAGCGAGCCGATCTTCGCCGAGAATGTCGCCCGCCTGGACGCGCTCCTCGACGACGGCCACACCTACGCGTTCAACTCGCTGTTCCTCGACCCCTACCTGTGGAAGCTGCACCTGGGTGGTAACCGCCTCGTGCAGCGCGCTCGCGCGGCCGGCTCTGCCGTCGACGCCGTCGTCGTCACCGCCGGCGTGCCCGAGCTCGACGACGCCGTCGCGCTCGTGGAGGAGCTGCGCGCGGGCGGCTTCGAGCACGTCGTGTTCAAGCCCGGCACCGTCAAGCAGGTCAAGCAGGTCCTGGCGATCGCCGACGCCGTCGCGCCGACGCCCCTGATCGTGCAGATCGAGGGTGGCAAGGCCGGCGGCCACCACTCCTGGGAAGACCTCGACGAGCTGCTGCTGAGCACCTACGCCGACCTGCGGGCCCGCGACAACGTCGTCGTGTGCGTGGGCGGCGGCATCGGCACGCCCGAGGCTGCGTCGGCGTACATCACCGGCACCTGGTCGCGGAAGCACGGCTTCCCGGCGATGCCGCTCGACGGCGTGCTCGTCGGCACGGCTGCCATGGCGACGCTGGAGGCCACCACGGCTCCCTCGGTCAAGCAGCTCCTCGTCGACACGCCCGGCACGCCCGACTGGATCGGGGCGGGCTCGGCCGTCGGCGGCATGGCGTCGGGCCGCAGCCAGCTCGGCGCCGACATCCACGAGATCGACAACACCGCGTCCCGCGTCGGGCGTCTTCTCGACGAGGTCGCCGGGGACGCCGACGCCGTCGCCGCGCGTCGCGACGAGATCGTCGAGGCGCTGAACCGCACGTCCAAGCCGTACTTCGGCGACGTCGCCACCATGACCTACGCGCAGTGGCTGGCCCGATACCTGGAGCTCAGTGGCGATCCGGAGTGGTTGGACGTGACGCTTCGGGACCGGTTCCACGCGATGCTGCAGCGGACCGAGGCCCGCCTGCACGACGCCGACCACGGCGAGGTCCCGACGCTGTTCGCGTCCGAGGACGCCGTCGATGACGGCGCCGCCGCGCTGGCGCGACTGCTGCAGGTCTACCCCGAGGCGGCCAAGATCGTGCTGCACCCGGCGGACGTGCCGTTCTTCGTCGCCGAGTGCAAGCGCCCCGGCAAGCCGGTCAACTTCGTGCCCGTCCTCGACGCCGACGTGCGGCGCTGGTGGCGCTCCGACTCGCTCTGGCAGGCGCACGACGACCGCTACGACGCCGACGCCGTCTGCGTGATCCCCGGGCCGGTCTCGGTCGCGGGCATCACGCGCGTCGACGAGCCGGTCGCCGACCTGCTGCGTCGCTTCGAGTCCGCCGTGGTCGACGACGTCGTGGCCGCCGGCCGCGCCCCGCTGGCGGTCGTCGGTCGTCGACGCGAGGAGTCCGTCGCCGGACCCGTGTCGCTCGTCCTCGCCGCCCCTGACGTCGTCTGGGCCGGTCGCACCGTCCGGAACCCGGTGAAGCGCCTCGGTGCCCCGGCGGGGGTGCCGGGCCGTGGGCGGCAGATGGGCAGCGGGTGGGTCGCCGCCGACGACGCGCGCGCCGAGCACCCGGAGACCGGCGCCGTGCTCGTCGCCTCCGACGCCCGCACAGTGGAGCTGACCGTGCCCCTGTCCCGCGCCGGGCGCACGCTGACGTTGCCGTTCGACGTCTCGCCCGCCGTCGCCGCCGGTGCGGCACCCGTGGTGTCCACCGACGCCGCCGCAGCCGCGATGCACGCGCTCCTGACCACAGCCGCCGGCAACTCGGTGCCGCAGGTCGTCGACCACGTCGCGACCCTGGACGTCGCCTGGAACCCCGACCTGGTCGCCGACCACGCCGGCGTCGTCGGACTGCCCGGCCCGGCCGTGGCGCCCGACGTGCTCGTCGGACTCGCCTGGCCCGCCGTCTTCGCGGTCGTCGGCGCCGCCACAACTGACGAAGGCCACCCGGTCGTCGAGGGCATGCTCGACCTCGTCCACCTGGACCACGCCATCGCGCTGGCCGACGGCGTCCCGTCGTCGCCGGCCACCCTGACGGTGACCGCCACCGAGACCGGTGTGGTCGACACCGACATGGGCCGCGTCGTCACCGTCGAGGTCCAGGTCGAGGCCGAGGGCTCGCCCGTCGCCACGCTGACCGAGCGCCTCGCGGTGCGGGGCCGCCCGGGCGCGACGCCGCTCGGTGACCCCCAGCGCGCCGGCGGCACCATCGAGCAGCACGTCGACACGCCCCGTCGCTCGCGGGCGTCGGCCACGGTCGTCGCCCCCGACGACCTGCACGCGTTCGCCGCAGTCACGGGCGACCACAACCCGATCCACACCAGCACCCCGGCCGCACGTCTGGCCGGTCTGGGCGAGCCGATCGTCCACGGCATGTGGATCTCGGCGGCCGCCCAGCGCGTGCTGGCCGGCGAGACCCGCCGCCGCATCATCGGCTGGACCAGCCGGTTCATGAGCCCGGTGCGCCCGGGCGCGTCCGTCGACGTCCGCGCCGACCGTGTCGGCCTGCAGGACGGCGACGAGGTCGTCGACATCACCTGCCGCGTCGGGGGAGAGGTCGTCATGGCCGCCTCCGCGCGGCTCGCCGCCCCGCGCACCGCCTATGCCTTCCCGGGCCAGGGCATCCAGCGCCCGGGCATGGGCATGGACGGCTACCAGCGGAGCAAGGCGGCGCGAGCCATCTGGGACCGCGCCGACGCGCACACCCGCTCGATCCTCGGCTTCTCGATCCTCGAGGTCGTCCGCGACAACCCGACCGAGATCGTCGCCGCGGGCACGACGCACCGGCACCCCGACGGCGTGCTGTTCCTGACCCAGTTCACGCAGGTTGCCATGGCCGTGCTCGGCGCCGCCCAGATGGCGGAGCTGCGCGAGGCCGGCGCGTTCGTCGAGGGCTCCGTGCTCGCCGGTCACTCGGTCGGTGAGTACAACGCCCTCGCCGCCGTCTCCGGTGTCATCCCGCTCGAGGCCGTCGTCGAGGTGGTCTTCCAGCGCGGCTCGGTGATGCACACGCTCGTGCCCCGGGACGCCGAGGGCCGCAGCAACTACCGGCTCGCCGCCATCCGCCCGTCGCAGCTCGGACTCGCCGACGACGAGGTCAAGGGCTTCGTCGAGTCCGTCGCTGAGCGCACTGGCGAGTTCCTGGAGATCGCCAACTACAACCTGAAGGGCTCGCAGTACGCCATCGCCGGCACCGTCGCCGGCCTGAAGGCGCTCGAGGCCGAGATCGACGAGCGTCGTGAGGCATTCGGCGGCAAGGCCGCGTTCATCCTGGTGCCGGGCATCGACGTCCCGTTCCACTCGCGCGTCCTGCGCGGCGGCGTCCGTGACTTCCGGAGCCGTCTCGAGGAGCTGCTGCCGGCGTCGATCGACCCGGCCATCCTGACCGGACGCTACGTCCCGAACCTGGTGCCGCGGCCGTTCTCGCTCGAGCGCGACTTCGTCGCTGCTGTCGCCGAGCTGGCGCCGGAGGGCCCGCTGAACGGTGTGCTGGCCGACTTCGACGCCTGGGCCGCCCGCCCCGGCGAGCTGTGCCGCCTGCTGCTCATCGAGCTGCTCGCCTGGCAGTTCGCCAGCCCGGTCCGCTGGATCGAGACTCAGGACCTGATGTTCGCCTCGATCGAGGACGGGGGACTGGGCATCGAGCGGTTCGTCGAGATCGGCGTCGGCTCCGCCCCGACGGTCGCCAACCTCGCGTCGTCGACCCTCAAGCTGCCGGCGGTCCAGCGCCTGACGGCCGGACCGGTCGAGGTGCTCAACGCCGAGCGCGACGCCGCCGTCCTCTTCGCCACCGACGAGGAGCCGGTCGTCGACGACGAGCCCGAGGACACGGTCCGTGAGCCAGGGGGCACCTCCCGCGAGCGCAGCGAGCGGGGGAGCGAAAGGACGGAGGTGGCTTCGACAAGCTCAACCACCGTGGTTTCGACAAGCTCAACCACCGGGCCGCGTCCGGACGACCTTCCGTTCACGGCCGCCCACGGCACCGGGCTGCTGATCGCCTGGTGGACGAAGCTGCGGCTCGACCAGATGGGCGCGGCCGACTCGATCGAGTCGTTGTGCGACGGCGTGTCCTCGCGCCGCAACCAGCTGCTGGTCGACCTGGGCGGCGAGCTCGGGCTCGGCGCCATCGACGGTGCAGCGGAGGCCGACCTCCCGACGCTGTCGACGCAGGTCACCGGCCTCGCTCGCGGCTACAAGCCGTTCGGCCCGGTGCTTACCGAGGCGCTCGGCGACCACCTCAAGAAGGTGCTCGGCCCCACGGGTCGCAAGCAGGCCGCCGTCACCGACCGCGTGATCGACGTCTGGCAGCTCGGCCCCGGCTGGGCGAAGCACGTGCTCGCCGAGCTCGCCCTGGCGACCCGCGAGGGCACCAGTGTCCGCGGCGGTGACCTGGGCACCCTCTCCGGTCTGTCCTCGGCCGCCGACGTCGACGCAGCCGTCGACGCCAGCGTCCAGGCCGTGGCCGCGCGCCACGGCGTGTCCGTCGACCTGCCCAGCGCCGGCGGCGGCGAGGCCACCGTCGACGCGGCCGCCCTCGCGGAGATCACCGGCGAGATCACCGGTCCTGACGGCGTGCTCGCCAGCACCGCGCGACACCTGCTGAACCGACTCGGCCTGGCCGACCAGCCGGTCGAGGCCGCGAACAACGAGGACGACGCACGCGTGCTCGCACGCGTCGAGGCCGAGCTCGGCTCCGACTGGGTGAACCTCACCGCGCCGGCGTTCGACGAGCGTCGCGCCCTGCTGCTCGACGACCGCTGGGCCAGCGCCCGCGAGGACCTCGCCCGCCTGGTGTCCGGTTCCGACGTCGAGGCCACCTTCGTCGGCACTGGCGAGGCCGTGGCCCGGCAGGCCGAGTGGTGGGCTCGCACCACCGAGGACGCCGACCTCCGGGCGCGTCTGGTGAGCATCGCTGCCGAGGCACGCACCGACGAGCCGGGCATCTACGCCGGCGACATCGCCGTGGTGACCGGAGCCGGCAAGGGCTCGATCGCGGGCGCGGTCGTCGGCCGTCTGCTGGCCGGCGGCGCGACCGTCGTGGCCACCACGTCGAACCTCGACACCGGCAAGCTGCGGTTCTTCCGCGACCTCTACCGCCGCCACGCGCGCGGCGGTGCCGCCCTCTGGGTGGTGCCGGCCAACATGGCGTCGTTCGCCGACGTCGACGCGCTGGCCTCCTGGATCACCTCCGAGCAGACCCGCACCGTCGGCAGCACGACCACGGTCGTGAAGCCGGCGCTGAAGCCGACCCTGCTGTTCCCGTTCGCGGCGGGTCGCGTGGCCGGCGACCTGACCGACGCGGGCAGCCGCGCCGAGGT
Source organism: Aeromicrobium terrae (assembly GCF_008039565.1). Taxonomy (GTDB): domain Bacteria; phylum Actinomycetota; class Actinomycetes; order Propionibacteriales; family Nocardioidaceae; genus Aeromicrobium; species Aeromicrobium terrae. The sequence goes on along the minus strand of NZ_VDUX01000002.1, from coordinate 143,378 downwards.
CGACACCCGCATCCTGCTGTGGTCGGTCGAGCGCCTGATCGGTGCTCTCGCGGGCCGGTTGCACGTGGTCCTGCCGGGCTCTCCCAACCGCGGCATGTTCGGCGGCGACGGCGCCTACGGCGAGGCGAAGGCCGCGCTCGACGCGATCGCCACCAAGTGGCGCGCCGAGCGCACGTGGGGCGACCAAGTCACGCTGGCCCACGCCATCATCGGCTGGGTCCGTGGCACCGGCCTCATGGGCGGCAACGACCCGCTCGTCGAGGCCGTCGAGGCCGCCGGCGTCCGGACGTACTCGCCGGACGAGATGGCGGCCGAGCTGCTCAGCCTCTGCACCGCCGGGGCCCGCGAGTCCGCCACCCGCGCGCCGCTGACCGTCGACCTGACCGGCGGTCTGGGCGAGGCGGACCTGGACCTGCGAGCGCTCGGGTCGGACGTCCTTTCGACAAGCTCAAGGACCGAGACGGTGGTTGAGCGCGTCGAAGCCACCATTCCGGCGCTTGCTCCTTCACCCGCGCAGCTGCCCGAGCCCTCGACCCCGGAGTGGGGTGACGTCTCGGCTCGCCCGGAGGACCTCGTGGTCGTCGTGGGCGCCGGCGAGCTCGGGCCCTACGGCTCGGCGCGGACGCGGTTCGAGATGGAGGTCGACGAGGAGCTCTCGGCGGCCGGCGTGCTCGAGCTGGCCTGGACCACCGGGCTGGTGGCCTGGGACGACGCGGCCGGCGGCTGGTACGACCGCGAGAGCGGCGACGCCGTGCCGGAGGCGGAGATCCACGAGCGGTACCACGACGTCGTCGTCGAGCGCGTGGGCATCCGCACCTACGTGGACGACGGCTCGATGGTCGATCACAGTGCCCCGCTGCTGACGTCGGTCTTCCTCGACCAGGACCTCGCCTTCACGGTGAGCAGCGAGGCCGAGGCCCGTGCGATGCACGCCGCCGACCCGGAGCGCACGACGATCGCGTCGACGCCCGATGGTGAGTGGACCGTCACCCGCAAGGCCGGCACCGAGATCCGCGTGCCGCGCCGGATGTCGCTCAGCCGCACCGTCGGCGGGCAGATCCCGACCGGCTTCGACCCGTCGGTGTGGGGCATCCCGGCCGAGATGCTGGAGTCCGCCGACCGCGTGGCCGTCTGGAACCTCGTCTGCACCGTCGACGCGTTCCTGTCCAGCGGCTTCACGCCGGCCGAGCTGATGCGGTGGGTGCACCCGGCGCTGGTCGCCAACACCCAGGGCACCGGCATGGGCGGCATGAGCTCCATGCACGCGCTGTACATCAACACGCTGCTGGGGGAGAGCAACCCGAACGACATCCTGCAGGAGGCGCTGCCGAACGTCATCGCGGCGCACGTCGTGCAGTCGTACGTCGGCAGCTACGGCGCGATGATCCACCCGGTCGCGGCCTGCGCCACCACGGCCGTCTCGGTCGAGGAAGGCGTCGACAAGATCCGGCTCGGCAAGGCCGAGTTCGTCGTGGCCGGCGGCTTCGACGACCTCAGCACCGAGGGCATCGTCGGGTTCGCGGACATGTCGGCCACGGCCGACACGGACGCGATGCTGGCCAAGGGCATCGACGCCCGTCGCGTCAGCCGCGCCAACGACCGCCGTCGCGGCGGGTTCGTGGAGTCGCAGGGTGGCGGCACGCTGCTGCTGGCCCGTGGCGACGTCGCGGCCCGGATGGGCCTGCCGGTCCTGGGCGTCGTGGCCTACGCCGCGTCCTTCGCCGACGGCGTGCACACGTCGATCCCGGCGCCTGGCATCGGTGCGCTGGCCGCCGGACTCGGTGGCCGCGAGTCGGCGCTGGCCCGCTCGCTGGCGTCGGTCGGCCTGACGGCCGACGACATCGGCGTGGTCAGCAAGCACGACACGTCGACGGACGCGAACGACCCGAACGAGTCCGAGCTGCACGAGCGGCTCGCTGCGGCGATCGGCCGCAGCGAGGGCAACCCGCTGTTCGTGGTCTCGCAGAAGTCGCTGACCGGCCACTCGAAGGGCGGCGCCGCGGCGTTCCAGCTCATCGGCCTGAGCCAGGTGCTGGCGTCCGGGGTCGTCCCGCCGAACCGCAGCCTCGACTGCGTCGACGAGGTCCTCGACGAGCACGAGCACCTGGTGTGGCTGCGCGAGCCCCTGGCCGCCGGATCGCTGAAGGCGGGCCTGGTCACCAGCCTCGGCTTCGGCCACGTCGCCGGCATCATCGCGCTGGTGCACCCGCAGGCGTTCGTCGCGTCGCTCGACCCGACCCAGCACGAGGACTACCTCGCCCGGTCGCGCGAGCGCGTCGTCGAGGGCCGGCTCCGGCTGGCCCGGGTGATGTGCGGTGGTGAGCCGGCGTACCAGAAGACGTCCGGGCGCCGTCTCGGCAAGGGTGACGAGGTCAAGGACCGGGAGGCAGCGATGCTGCTCGACCCGGCGGCACGGCTCGGCGAGGAAGGCGTCTACGCGTGACGATCCTGGGCGTCGGGGTCGACCTGGTGCACGTGCCAGGATTCGCGGAGCAGCTCGAGCAGCCCGGGTCGCGGTTCGAGGGCGTCTTCACGCCGGGGGAGCGGCGGGACGCGAACGGTCGCACCACCGATGCGTCCCGCCACCTCGCGGCTCGCTGGGCCGCGAAGGAGGCGGTGGTGAAGGCCTGGTCGGCGTCGCTGCACGGCTCGGCGCCGGTCATGGGCGACGAGGCCCTCGGCCTGATCGAGGTCGTGACCGACGCCTGGGGCCGTCCGCGCATCCGCCTGCACGGCGAGGTCGCCAAGCACCTGGAGGACGTCTCGATCGAGATCTCCCTCAGCCACGACGGCGACTACGCGACCGCCTACGCGGTCCTAGTCCGCAGCACGTGACGCCGGCCTCGCGGCGACGCCGTCGACGTCCAGCCCCTCTGCCTGCTCGGTGATCAGGCGCCGGACCGTCAGCGCCGAGCGCGACGGACGCGTGTCCGACCGCTGGACCAGGCACAGACGCAGAGGTTCCGCGTCGCGGATCGGGATCCACCGCAGACCGGCGTCGTCGTCGGGGTGTCCGGCCGACCCGACGATCCCGATGCCCGCACCCTGGGCGACCATCAGCCTGACCGAGCGCGCCGAGGCGGACTGCACGACCACGTCCGCCGCCGGAAGCGCGTCGTGGAGCCGGCCCCACAGGACGGTCCCCTCGCGGAGCGTCACGATCGGCCAGGTCTCGAGGTCCTTCCACGCCACGGAGTCACGCTCGGCCAGCAGGTGGTCGACCCGGACCACGATGCCCACCGACGACGAGAACAGGTGGATGCGCGAGACGGACGTGGGCGGAGGGCCGGCGGGCTCGCTGACGACGCCCAGGTCGAGATCGCCCGTCGCCACCGCCGCCTCGATCTCCGTGGACGACGCCTCGGACACGAAGAAGCGCAGGCCGGCGTGGTCCTTGCGCAGCAGGCCGACGATCGGCGCGATGACGATCTCGGCCGCTGCGGAGACGGCGCCGATGGCCACGCGGCCCTGATACGCCCCGCCGGACTCCGTGGCCGCGTCCAGGACGCCGTCCTCCGCGGTCACCAGACGGGTGAGCGGCTCGATCAGGGCCTGGCCCGCCGGCGTGGGACGCACGCCAGTGCGACTGCGGGTCAGCAGCACGACGTCGAGCTCTTCCTCGAGCAGGACGATCTGCTGCCCGATGGCCGGCTGGCTGATGCCGCAACGGGCCGCCGCGGCGCGCAACGATCCCGTCTCCACGGCCGCCAGGAAGTAGCGTGCCCGCTCGACTCGCATGGCTCGACGATAACCAAAAGCTTTCACCGCCGGTAGGTCCTGCTGTGTTCCCGTCTCGGGCGGGGTCGGCAAAAGTGGAGCCATCGACGACCAGTCGAGGGCTTCTCATGAAAGGCACGGGTTATGACGCGAGCGCCGTTGGACCGCATCACGGTGCTCGACCTGTCGACGATCCTTGCGGGCCCGCTCACCTCGTCGCTCCTCGCCGAGTTCGGCGCGGACGTCATCAAGGTCGAGGAGCCGTCGGCCGGCGACCCCGCTCGCACCTACCCGCCCGTGGTGGACGGCGAGTCCGCCCACTGGTCGGTGCTCGGGCGGAACAAGCGCAGCGTCACGATCGACCTGCACCACCCGGAGGCCGGCGAGCTCGTCGGACGGATCGTCGGCACCGTCGACGTCGTCATCACGAACTTCCGTCCGGCAACCCTGCGCCGGTTCGGGATCGACTTCGACCAGCTGGTGCATTGGCGACCCGACCTGGTGATGGTGCACATCAGCGCGTTCGGGCGCACCGGCCCGTATGCGGACCGGCCGGGCTTCGCTCGCGTCGCGGAGGCGTTCGCCGGTCTCACTCACCGCACCGGGGCTCCGGACGGGCCGCCGGTGTTCGCCGGCTACCCGATCGCGGACGGGGTGACCGGAATGTATGGGGCGTTCGCAGCGATGCTGGCACTGCGCCAGCGTGACCTCACCGGGGAGCCACAACTCGTCGACATCGCGCTGTACGAGCCGCTGCTGCGGATGATGGAGGACTTCATCGCCGACTACGACGTGACCGGCCAGCCGGTGATGCGGCAGGGGAACGAGAACCCGCACATCAGTCCGAACAACCTGTACCGGACGCGCGACGGTCACTGGCTCGCCCTGCCCGCGTCGACCGACCAGATGTGGCAGCGCCTGGTGAAGGCGATGGGAGCCGACGACCTCGCCGACGTCGGCGACATGACCGACCGGGTGCAGCTGCGCCGGAGGATCGAGGCGCGGGTCAGCGACTTCGTTGCTGAGCACGACCTCGAGTCGCTGATGGTCGACCTCACCGCCGCCGGCGTCGCCGCGGGTCCGGTGAACTCCGCGGCGGACATCTTCGCCGACCCGCACATCGCAGAGCGTGGCTCCATCGTCCGGGTGCCGGACCGCCACGGGAGGCCGAGGGCCATGCAGGCGCCGGCCGGCCGTTTCACCGGCTTCGAGGGCACCATCCGCACGCCGGCCCCTGCGCTCGGCGAGCACACCGATGACGTGTTGCGAGATCTCGTCGGACTCGACGAGAACGAGATCGCGACGCTGCACACCAGGGGGGTGGTCTGACGATGCGTGGAGTGGTGCACGTGTTCCCGATCGTCATCCGGTCCGTCAATCCAGATATCAAGGAGACATCGTGAACCCCATGACCCGACCGAAGAACACGCTCCGGCTCGGCGCCGGCGCCCTGGCGCTAGCGCTGACCCTCGGCGCTTGCGGGAGCGGGAGCGACGACTCGTCCTCCGGCGGCTCGATCTCCGCCAAGGTCGCGTACTACCCCGGAGCGCTTGTCTCGATGCCGGCTCTGGTCGCCCAGGAGAAGGGCTTCTTCGAGAAGAACGGCCTCAAGGTCGAGCTCACGAAGATCCCCAACGGCCCGGCGATGACCGCCAGCCTGTCCAGCGGCAGCGTGGACTTCGTGAACAACTCCTACGACAACCTCGCGGTGGCCGTCAGCAAGAACCTGCCCGTGCGGGCGGTCGCGGGCAACACGGTGCGCGTCCCGTTCAAGCTCCTCGTCCGCTCGGACGTCGACACACCCCATCTCGGCTCCGGATTCCCCGACGTCATCGACGACCTCGTCGACCGCAAATGGGGCGTCATCGCGCTGGGTGTCTCGCTGCAGTACCTCGATGAGGTCCTGCTCACGAAGTCCGGCCACTCTGCCAAGGACGTCACGTTCCTGGCCGTCGGGCTCGGTGACCCGGCCCGCGCCGCCCTGAAGAACAAGACGGTGGACACCTACATCGCCACCGAGCCGCTTCCGTCGATTGCCGAGTCGACTGGCGAGGCCAAGGTCGCGGTGGACCTCGTCGCCGGCGAGGGGCCGCAGGAGATCGCGAACCTCGACTACAACGGCTGGTGGGCCTCGTCGAAGGCGGTCACGAGCAACCCGAAGATGATCGAACGCTTCGTGAAGGCCAACGAGGACGCGTTCTGCTGGTACCGCGACCCGGCCAACCTCGACGAGCTGGTCACGATCCTCAAGAAGTCCGTCCCGGTTCCGGCGCTGGACGATGCCGAGTACAAGGAGATGGTGAAGAACAGCCTTCCCAGCTTCGGCGTCACCATCAAGGACCAGTCGCTGCAGACGTGGCAGCAGCTCCTTGTCGACAACAAGCAGCTCAAGCAGGTGTACGACCGTGCCGACCTCGTGGCTGACGTCGCACCGAAGGAGTACACGTGTCCATGACGAACCTGGTCGATCGCGACGAACCGCGACAGGATGGGTCGATGGCCTCGGCGAACGGGATCGAGCTGAACCAGGTCACCGTCTCGTTCGGCCGGGACCGGCCCGTCTTCGCCGACCTCGACCTGACGATCGAGCCGGGCGAGTTCGTCGCGATCGTCGGGGCGAGCGGCTGCGGCAAGACGACGCTCATGAACGTCGTGGCCGGGCTCGTGCCGCTTGACGCCGGGACGGCCGCCGTCGGGGGCTCACCGCCCTCGGCGGGCCGGCCCGACATCGCCTACATCCTTGCGCGCGACGCCCTGCTGCCGTGGCGCACCGTGCAGTCCAACGTGGAGTACGCGTTGGGTCTGTCCGGCGTCCCGCGGCGCGAGCGACCCGGACGTGCTCAGTCGTACCTGGAGAAGGTCGGGCTCGGGCACGCGGTCGGTCTCCTGCCCGCCGCCCTGTCGCACGGCATGCGCCAACGGGTCGCCCTGGCCCGGGCGTTCGCCGTCGAACGCTCCATCTACCTGCTCGACGAGCCGTTCAGCGCGCTCGACGCCCAGACGAAGCTGGTGCTCCAGAACCATCTCCTCAACCTCTGGGAGGAGAACCGCAAGACCGTCGTCTTCGTGACGCACGACATCGGCGAGGCCGTCGTCCTCGCCGACCGCGTGATCGTGATGGCGGCCAACGGTGGCGGCATCGTCGAGGAGGTCCCGGTGCGGATCGCCCGGCCGAGATCGTCCGAGGAGCTGCAGGAGAGCCCGGAGTTCCACGAGATCTATCGCGCCGCCTGGCACGCGCTGCGACGGGGGATGGGCGCATGACCGTCACGACGCTCACCAAGGTCCGCACCTCCAGCGGTGGCCGCCTCCTGTCTCGCCCGGGATACCTCGCAGGTGCACGGGCCCTGCTGCTCGTCGCGATCCTGCTGGCGTGGAAGGCGAGCACCCAGATCGGCTGGCTCGACGAGGCCTTCGTCTCCACGCCGCGCCAGGTCGCCGTGGCCACGTGGGACCTCCTCACCGGCGAGGAGCTGTGGCCGAACCTGCGGGTCACGCTCTACGAGGTCGTCGTCGCCTTCGGGCTCTCGGCCGTCCTCGGCGTCGCCGCTGCCATCGTCCTCGACCGCAACCGCTCGCTGAACGCGCTGGTCGCGCCGTTCTTCACGGCGATCAACAGCATGCCGCGCATCGCCCTCGGCCCGCTGTTCATCCTGTGGTTCGGCATCGGCGCCACCTCCAAGGTGGCTCTGGCGACGTCGCTCGGGTTCTTCATCGTCCTGGTCGCCGTGATGGGCGGGTTGAAGAACGTCGACCGCGACATGCTGCTCATGTCGCGGCTCTACGGCGCTCGCGAGCAGCAGCTGTTCTGGCACGTCCGACTGCCGTGGTGCCTGCCGTCCCTCTTCGCGGGCCTGCGGCTGACGATCGTCTACTGCACCGGCGGCGCGGTGATCGGGGAGATGATCGCCGCGCAGAACGGGCTGGGACTCCTGCTGCAGACCTACAGCAGTCAGTTCAACATCGCGAACGTCATCGCGATCCTGCTCGTCCTGGTCGTGATGGTGTCCGTGATGACCGGGGTGCTCGAGCTCGTCGAGCGACGTCTGCTCGGATGGAGCGAGGGAAGCACGGACATCCCCGGATGAGGACGAAGGAGGACGGATGGAGCTGAGCGTCACTCCGTTGCGGCTCGCCGAGCTCGTCGGAGTGCCGACGTCCGTCGGGCTCTACGGCCAGGGCGCCGGCGCCGAGCAGACGGTCCCGGTCTACGCGTTCCTGGTCCAGGGCGGGGCCCGTGGGCCGGTGCTGTTCGACCTCGGCCCTCCCGGTGAGGACGCTCCTGCGGTGCCCGGGCGCCCCGCAGTCTCCGGGCGCGTGGGCGTCGGCGAGGCCCTGCGCAAGGCGGGCGTCGATCCGTTCGACGTGACGACCGTCGTCGCGTCCCACCTCCACTGGGACCACTGCGTCGGGCTCGACGACGTGCCCAACGCCCGGCTCCTCGTCCAGCGGGAGGAGCTCCGGTTCGCGTTCACGCCCGACGTCGAGCAGTGGCGGCCGTACGACTCCTGGGAGCAGGGGCGGACGCCGTCGTGGTCGGCGACCCTCGACCGGACCGATGCGATAGACGGCGTGGTCCGACTCGACGACGGCCTGGTGATCGTCCCGACCCCGGGGCACACGCCCGGCAGCCAGTCCCTGCTCGTCGAGCGTCCGGACCGGTCCTTCCTCCTGTGCGGCGACCTCTTCACCACGTACGACAACCTCGGCGGGGTGGTCCCGCGGGCCGGTGCCAGGGCCACACGGGTCCCGCCCGGGATCCATCACGACTTGACGGCCTGGCGCCGGTCCATCGACCAAGTCACTCAGAACGGTTGGCTGCCGCTGCCGGCGCACGACGTCCGCGTGATCGAGGTCCTCGACGGGACGTGGGACCCGTTCGAGGCTCGATGACGGCATGACCGACACGGAACAGCGATGGCCCCGAGGGCTGTACGACCATGGTGAGGAGCCGGACCCGCGGTTCTCGCTCGCCAACGAGAGGACATTCCTCGCCTGGATCCGGACGACCCTCGCGCTGCTGGCCGGCGCCGCTGGCGTGCACGCCTTCGACCTCGACGTCACGGACGCCCTGGCCCGCAGCGCCTCCACGCTCCTGGCCGTGGCCGGGCTGGCCGCGGCGCTCCAGGCCTGGGTCGGCTGGGTCCGGACCGAGCGTGCCCTCCGAGAGGGGCGGCCCCTGCCGTCCAACGCGGCCGGTGCGGTGCTGGTCGCGGCCGTCGCGGTGACCGCGGCGGCGATGATCGTCGTCGGGTCGACCGGGTGACCGGTCAGCCGCCACCGGGCGCGCAGCAGGAGCGCACGATGCTCGCGTGGCGACGCACCACCCTCTCGTACGTCGTGGTGGAGCTGTTCGTGGCGAAGGTCGCGCTCGACGACGGGGCTTCCGGTGCCGTCGTGCTCAGCGCCGGCTGCGTCGTCTTCGCCCTCTGGCTCGTCCTGACCTACCTGCGTCGCGGACCGTGGACCGCGGCCTCCGTCGCCGAGCCCCGCTTCGCACTCCTGCTTCGCGACGGACGACTTCCGGCGCTGGTGTCCGTCGTGGCTGGTGCGTCCGCGGTCGCGGTGACGGTCCTGGCCGTGAGCGCCGGGACCTGATCAGCTCGACGTGTCGGCCGACAGCAGGTAGGCCGCGAGCAGGCGCTTCAGCTCGACGACGGCCTCCTCGTGGCTCTGGCCGTCGCGGATGGAGAAGTTCAGCATCGAGTAGGCCACGTGGATGATCACCTCGGCCATGATGCGGCGACGATCGCGGGGCGTGCCGGGGGTGAGCGGCGCGAGCACGCGGGCCACGTCGGCGGCGAGCTCGCGCTCGGTGACGGCGGCGGTCGCGCGCGTGGCCGGCGTCGACTGCACGGCGTGCCACACGGCGCGGCGGGACGGGTCGCTGGCCCACAGGGCGGCCACGTGGTCGATGAGCCGGTCCAGGAACTTCAGCCAGTCCAGGCTGGGGATCTCGCTGGCGAACTGCTCGAGCTCCTGGCGGACGGCGACGGCGTCGACGCGGTCGAGCTCGCAGACCATGACGTACTTGTTCTGGAAGAACTGGTAGAGCGTGCCGATCGGCAGGCCGGCGCGGCGCGCGACCTCCTCCATCGTGAACGCCTCGAAGCCGACCTCGAGCAGCAGCTCACGCGCCACCTGCAGCAGGTGGTCGAACTTCTTCTGGCTGCGCTCCTGCGTCGGGCGGCGGCGGGGTTCGAGGATCTCGGCCGTCACGCCGCCAACCCTACTGGTCGGTAGCGCTCCCGGCGTGCAGTCCGGCCTGGATCAACGGCTCGATCAGGTCGCCGATGCCGTCGAAGCCGGCACCCAGCGTCTGCCCGTGGCTGTGGCGGTAGTGGATGCCCTCGAGGATGACGGCCAGCTTGAAGAAGCTGAAGGCGACGTGGAAGTGCAGGTCGCTCACGTCACGTCCGGACCGCTCGGCGTACCGCGTGAGCACCTCGTCGCGGGGCAGGTATCCCGGTGCGCGCGGCGCGTCGGTGACGAGCCCCGCCGTCGTGCCCGGGGGAGCGGCCTCCGCGAGCTGTTGGTACGCCAGCAGGATCGCGACGTCGGTGAGCGGGTCGCCGAGCGTGCACATCTCCCAGTCGAGGACGGCGGTGATCGAGTCGGAGTCGTCGACCAGGACGTTGTCGAGCCGGTAGTCGCCGTGGACGATCGTCGAGTCGCCGCCGGTGGGGATGTCGGCGTCGAGCATCGCGATCAGGTCGTCCATGCCCGGCAGCTCGCGACTGCGGGACGCGTCCAGCTGCTTCTTCCAGCGGGCGACCTGACGCTCCAGGTAGCCCTCCGGGCGCCCGAAGTCGCCGAGACCGACGGACTCGTAGTCCACCGCGTGCAGGTCGACGAGGGTGTCGACCAGGCGCTCGGTGATCGCCCGCGTGCGCTCCGGGCCGTGGCCGGCGAGCTGGTCGGCCCGGCTGTAGGCCAGGCCCGCCGCGCGCTCCATCACGTAGAACGGCGCGCCGATCACGGACTCGTCCTCGCAGAGTGCGAAGGTCTCCGGCACCGGTACGTCGGTCGGCGCGAGGGCGGTCATCACGCGGTACTCGCGCGACATGTCGTGCGCGGTGGCCAGGACGTGCCCCAGGGGAGGCCTGCGGACGATGACCTCGCGCGTCCCGTCGGTGACGGCGTACGTGAGGTTGGACTTGCCGCCCGTGATGAGGGACGCCTCGAGCGGGTCCTCGAGCAGGCCGGGCGCGGCGGAGTCGAGCCAGGTGCTGAGCGCGTCGGTGTCGAGCCCCTCGGTGCTCACGCGGTCAGGCCTTCGGTCCGCCGGCGACGTAGATGACCTGGCCGGACACGAAGCCCGCGCCCTCGCTCACCAGGAACGAGACGGTGTGCGCGATGTCCTCGGGCTGCCCGACGCGGGCGACCGGGATCTGCTCGGCGTTCCACTTGATGAAGTCGTCGAACGGGATCTTCATGCGCTCGGCCGTGGCAGCGGTCATGTCGGTCTGGATGAAGCCCGGTGCGATGGCGTTGGCCGTGACGCCGTACTTGCCCAGCTCGATGGCGAGGGTCTTGGTGAAGCCCTGCAGCCCGGCCTTGGCGGCCGAGTAGTTGGCCTGGCCGCGGTTGCCGAGCGCGGAGATGCTCGACAGGTTCACGATCCGGCCCCACTTCGCCTCGGTCATGTGCTGCTGCACGGCCTTGGTGGTGTTGAACGCCCCGCGCAGGTGCACGGCCATGACGGAGTCCCAGTCGTCGACCGTCATCTTGAACAGGAGGTTGTCGCGGATGATGCCGGCGTTGTTGACGAGCACGGTGGGCGCGCCGAGCTCGGCGACCACGCGCTCGACGGCGGCGTCGACGCTGGCGGGGTCGCTCACGTCCGCGCCGACGGCCAGGGCGGTGCCGCCGGCCTCGGTGATCGCGTCGACGGTGCCGGCGCACGAGCCCTCGTCGAGGTCGAGGACGGCCACCTTCATGCCGTCGGCGGCGAGGCGCTGGGCGGTGCCGGCGCCGATCCCACGGGCGGCTCCGGTGACGATCGCGGTGCGAGTGTCGGTCACGACGTTCTCCTCGAGGTAAGCGCTTGCTTAGACGACTGCACGCTAGCAGGTCCGCTGCCGCAGAGACACCGCGAACGAAACATGAGGAATTCCTCATCTTGTTGTATAGTTGAGGAAAGCCTCATGTTTTACGAACAGGGAGACGACGTGACCTCAGTCGACACGGAGCGGACCGCTCCGGAGCACACGGACCACCGCAGCGTCCTCGCGCAGCGACGCGACGAGCTGGCGGTCCGGGTGGAACCGAAAGGGTCACGCGTCTACACCGCTCGTGAACGCGCCGAGGCGTTCGTCGACCCGGGCACGTTCGTGCCCATGGTGCCTTTGCGCAAGGCGGGTCCGACGGGCGGCAGCGGCGTGGTCACCGGGTGGGGCTCCACCAGCGGTCACCCCGTCGTCGTGATCAGTCACGACGCGGCGGTGGCCTCGGGGGCGATCGGTGCGGTCTTCGCCGAGACGGTCCAGCGCGCGCAGCGCCTGGCCATCGACAAGGGCTACCCGATCGTCTACATCAACGACTCCGGCGGCGCGCGCATCCACGACGGCATCCACGCGCTGCACGGCTGTGGCGGCATCTTCGCCAACAATGTCGAGGCCAGCCACGTGGTCCCGCAGATCTCGCTCATCCTGGGCCCCTGCGCGGGCGCCGCGGCCTACTCGCCGGCGCTCACCGACTGGACGATCATGGTGAAGGGCCAGGGCCAGATGTTCCTGACCGGTCCGGAGATCGTGAAGGCCGCCACCGGTGAGGACGCGTCGGCCGACGACATCGGCGGCTCGCAGCTGCACACCACCGTCTCCGGCGTCGCCCACCTCGAGGTGCCCACCGAGGAGGCCGCGTTCGAGGCGGCCCGCACCTTGCTGTCGTTCCTGCCGAACCGCGTCGGCGGCGCGGCCAAGGTCGTCGAGCCGCGCCCGGCCGACCCGGTCGCCGTGGAGCGCCTGCCGCTCGTCGTGCCGGACAAGTCCAGCGTCGTGTTCGACATGCACGAGGTGCTCGACGGCGTCCTCGACGCGGGAGAGCGGTTCGAGCTCATGCCCACGCACGCGCCCAGCGTCCTGACGCTGCTCGGCCGGCTGGACGGCCGCCCGGTCGCGGTCGTCGCCAACCAGCCGAAGGCTCGTGGCGGCATCCTCGACGCCAAGGCGTCGGTGAAGATCTCGCGGTTCGTCGAGTTCTGCGCCCGCTACGACCTGCCGATCCTCACGTTCGTCGACGTCCCCGGCTTCCTGCCCGGCACCGTCGAGGAGGGGCGGGGCGTCATCACCCAGGGCGCCACGATGCTCCGCGCGTACGTCGAGGCGAAGTCCCCGGTGCTCACGGTCGTCGTCCGCAAGGCCTACGGCGGCGCGTATATCGCGATGGGCGCCCGCTCGCTCGGCGCCGACTTCACCTGGGCCTGGTCCGGCTCGGAGATCGCCGTGATGGGTCCCGGCGGGGCGGTCGCGCTGCTGCACCGTCGCGCGCTCAAGGAGGCGGAGGAGCCCACGGTCCTGCGCGACCAGCTCGCCGCGGAGTACCGCGAGAACGTCGCGCGCCCCTATCTGGCCGCCGAGGCCGGTATCGTCGACGACGTGATCTTCCCCGAGGAGACCCGCGGCCGGATGGTCGACGCGCTGCGCCTGCTGAGCCACGAGTCGGCCCGCTGATGGCCGAGGCCCGTGCGGAGATCGTCGCGAACGTCTGGAAGCTCGTGGCGTCCGTGGGCGACGAGGTCGCCGTCGGCGACGTCCTCGCCGTCCTCGAGACCATGAAGATGGAGATCCCGGTGCCGTCGCCGTCGGCCGGCACCGTGATCGAGATTCCGGTGACCGAGGGCCAGATCGTCCAGGAGGGCGACGTCATCGCCGTCATCGAGTAGCGGCGGGGGTGCCGGGCCGCGGGCGGCGGTCGGCACTGCGATCATCTCCGTGTGCAGGAAACTCATGTGCCCATGCGGTGGGCCGACCTCGACTCGCTGAACCACGTCAACAACGTCGTCTACGTCGACTACGCGATGGAGGTCCGGGCGAAGCTCGGCCACCACGAGCAGGTCCGGCGTGCGACCGTCGACTTCCTGCGGCCGCTGCTGCTGAGCAGCAAGCCGGTGCTCGTGCGCTCCGACGTCACCGACGACGTCGAGACCTACGAGATCTGCGGCAACGACGGGAGCGCCGTGTTCGCCCGCATCGTGCTCGAGCGCGGCACGCCGGAGCCGATGGTCGACGAGGCGGGCTCGGAGCTGTCGATGCAGCTGCGTCGCACCGACCTCGGTCCCGACGGCTTCGTCACGATCGGGCGGCTGTTCGAGCTGTTCCAGGAGGTTCGGATCATGGGCATCGGCACCACGTTCCCGCACCGCGAGGCCGGCCGGTTCGTGGTGGGTCGCGTGCAGCTCGACCTGGGCGAGCCGATGCCGTGGAGCGACGAGCCCTACCGCGTGCAGACCCACGTCGCGCACGTCAGCACGTCGTCGTTCGGCTCGATGACGCGTATCGAGGGCGGCCGGTACGGCTCGGCCCTGGCGATCCTGGTCGGGTTCGACATGGCCACCCAGTCGTCGCGGAAGCTCGACGACGCGGAGCGCGCGGCGCTCGAGGCCGCCTTGCCCTAGTCCGTCGGTTCCGCCGAGTTGACCATGAAGTCGGCGGCGTGCTGGACGTACTCCCAGAACCGGGCGTCCTGCTCGGGTGTGAGGTCGACGGCGTCGAGGCCGTCGCGGAAGTGCTTGAGCCAGTGGTTGCGCGCGGTCAGGGTGACGGCGAACGGCGCGTGCCGCATGCGCAGCCGCGGGTGCCCGCGCTGCGTCGAGTACGTCGTGGGGCCGCCCCAGTACTGCACGAGGAACATCGTGAAGCGCGCCGCCGCGGGGGCGAGGTCCTCCTCGGGGTAGAGCGGCCGCAGCACCGGATCGGTGGCGACGCCCTCGTAGAACACCTCCACGATCCGGGCGATGGTCTCGTGACCGCCGATCTCCTCGTAGAAGGTCTGCTCGGTATCCGGCTGCGTCATGCCTCGCCTCCGAGGTCGGGTCCGGGGATGAAGGACGTGGGGATGCGGATGCCGACGGCGTCGAAGCGAGCCTTGATCCGCTGGCGCATGGTGCGGGCCACGAGCCACTGCTGCAGGGGTGCGGTCTTGAGCACCACGCGGACGACGACGCCGTCGCGGTCGAACCGCTCGACGCCCCAGACCTCGGGCTCCTCGATGATCACGTCGTGGAAGCGCTGGTCCGCGTACATGGACTCGGCCTCCTCCTGGAGGATCTGCTGGACCTGGTCGAGGTCGGAGTCGTAGGCCACGGTGATGTCGAGCACCGTCCGCGCCCAGTTCTGGCTGGAGTTGCCGGCGCGCAGGACCTCGCCGTTGCGGACGTACCAGACGGTGCCGTTCACGTCGCGGAGCCGGGTGACGCGCAGCCCGACCGACTCGACGGTGCCGGAGGCCTCGCCGAGGTCGACGACGTCGCCGACGCCGTACTGGTCCTCCAGGATCATGAAGACGCCGTTGAGGTAGTCCTTCACCAGGTTCTGTGCGCCGAAGCCGAGGGCCACGCCCACGATGCCGGCGCTGGCGATGATCGGGGCGATGTTGTAGTTCACTTGGTCGAGGGCCGTCACGAAGACGATCGCCACGATGACGACGGTGGTGACGCTCTTCAGCAGCGACCCGATCGTCTGGGCGCGCTGCTGGCGTCGCTCGCCGGACGTGGGGCGGTCGTGGTTGATGACGCTGGCCCGGGCGACGATCCGGTCGATGGCCCGATTGGCCAGCCATCGCACCACGATGCCGACGACGATGATGATGGCGATGCGGACCAGCGCCGCCACCGGCGGTCCCCAGTCCACGTCGGGCAGGTTCACGTCGAGGGAGGGCATGGGGACCAGCCTACGGGCGGATACGATGACGCCATGAAGGCTCCCGCTCGCGCCGTGACCGTCATCTCCACCGCTCTCGTGCTCCTCGTGGGCCTCGCCGCCCCGGCTCTGGCCGACGGCCCGGCCACCCCGGCGTGGCCGGACGGCAAGGACCGCAGCGCGCTCGACGACATCGTCCTCTTCGGCGGGTCGACGGTCGGCCTCATCGTCGTCATCTCACTGTTCGCGCTGCTCACCGCGCGGCACAACTACACGCCCCCGCCGCCGAGGGCCGACCTGGAGAAGGCGCCGGGCAGCGAGGCAGCGCACCACTGACCCCGCGTTCCCGCTGAGAGTGACGTTTTCGCCCTGATTTGAGCGAAAAGTGGGCTGAAACGTCACTCCCATCGGCAGGTGTGGATGCAACGCAGCACCTGACAAGGTGGCGACGCATCCTGTGCGGGTGTCCACGAGCGATCCCACCTACCAGTCGCGCCGATCCGGAGCGGCGCGCTCGCAAGGTCTCACCTACAAGCAGCTGACGTCACGCCGCTTCGTGCGGCCACTGCATGGTGTGGTCCGCCCGGCGGCGACATCGGGTGATCCGCTCGACCTGCGCCTGTCCGATGCCACGGCACTTCTCGGACCGACGAATGCCTTGGGTGGTTGGGCGGCCCTTCGGGTTCAGGGCAACACCTGGTTCGACGGTGTCGACCGTGGTGCAGGCGAACGCGAGATCCTCGTTCACTGTCTCCCTGGAAGCCAGCTGCGTCCCCGCCGCGGAATCACGCCGACACGATCCGATCTCCTACCCGACGAGATCGATCACCTGGAGAACTACGCCGTCGCCACCATGGCGCGTGCCGCCTACGACGAGATGCGGCTGGCAGTCAACGTTCGTGAGGCCGTGGTCGCGCTGGACATGGCGGTCTCGTCGACTTCCGGCGTCGCTCACACCACCATCGAACGCGTCGGCCGCGTTGTCAGGTCACACCACAAGACGCGCGGCATCGTCCAAGCGCGGCAGGCGCTCGAGCTGGGTTCCAACCGATCGGCGAGTCCGTGGGAGACCCGCACTCGACTCGTCGCAGAGCTCGACGCCGGCATCGAGGGCCTGCGGGTCAACGCGCCCGTCTTCGACGAGCTCGGCCGGTTGCTGGGCGTCGCCGATCTTCTCGACGTGGAGGCGGGCCTCATCATCGAGTCCGACGGCAGCATGCACCGGGAGGCCGAACGTCATGCAGAGGACAACCGCCGGGAGGAAGGTTTCGAGCGCGTCGGGGCGATCGTCAGTCGTGTGTCGTCGCTTGATCATGCCGACCGATACGGCTTGGCGGCCCGCCTCGTTGACGCCTATCGCCACGCCCAGCGACTTCCTCGGCCTCGATGGCAGCTTGAGCCGCCTGCCTGGTGGGCCACCTGGCCACCCGCCCAACGCTGGCAGTGACGTTTTCGCCCGGATTTCGCGGAAATCCGGGCGAAAACGTCACGCTCAGCGGGAGCGGGCGCGGAGGGCCCGGGCGAGGTCGTCGCAGCCCTCCGACACGTACCGCTGGGCCGCGGGACTCGCTGACGTCGTCGCCAGCCACGACCGCACCCGCTGCAGCGTCGACTCCGACGGGTTGGCCAGCGGGAACAGGTAGATCAGCGCGACCTGGCCGATCCAGACGCCCTTCTCCTCGATGACGGTCTCCGCCATCTCCAGGTAGCGATCGACGTACGGCTCGAGCACGTCGGCCTGGCCGGACACCTGGAACGCCAGCGCCGTCTGGCGCCGGGTCTCGTTGGGCGTCTCGGCGTCCTCGACGATGCGCGTCCACGCCTCGGCCTTGGCCTCGGCGGTCGGACGGATCGCCCGCGCGGCGGAGGCGTTCTCCTGGCCGGAGATCGTGTGGTCGAGCTCGAGCTCCGCGGTGATCTCGTCCTCGCCGGCGTCGCCGACCCGCGCGAGGGCGGTGACGAGCGTCCAGCGCAGGTCCGTGTCGACGGCCAGGCCGTCGAGGCCTCCGCCGAGCAGCTCGCGCAGGTAGTCCGGGCCGGTGGCTGCGGACGCGTAGCCGCGCACGAAGGCCAGCTGGTGGTCGCTGCCCGGCTCGGCGGCCTCGACGAGGCTGCGCAGGCCTGCCTCCCAGCGCTCACGCAGGGCGGGCTGGTCGGTCTCCGCGGTGAACAGGTTCACGGCGCTCTGGCCCTGCCGCAGGAGGGCCGAGACCGCGGTGAGGTCGGACTCGCCCCCGATGCCGGCGAGCACGAGCGAGACGAACTTGTCGGACGACAGCTCGGCGTCGCGCGTCATGTCCCAGGCCGAGCCCCAGCACAGGGCCCGGGGGAGCGACTCCTCGAACGTCGCGTTGCTCTCGACGAGGGCGTTGAACGAGCGCTCGTCGAGTCGGATCTTGGCGTAGGTGAGGTCGTCGTCGTTGAGCAGGATGAGGTCCGGACGGCGGTGATCCAGCAGCTCCTCGATCGAGGTCGAGGCGCCGCGCACGTCGACCTCGACGCGTTCACGGCGAGCCAGTCGCCCGTCGACGAGGTCGTAGAGGCCGATCGCGATCCGGTGACGGCGGAGCGTCGGGTAGGCCTCGATCGCGGTCTGCTCGACGGTGAAGGAGGTGAAGGCGTCGTTCTCGTCGGTCTCGAACTCCGCGTGCAGCGTGTTGACGCCGGACGTCTGCAACCATTCCTGGGCCCAGTCGTGCAGGTCGCGGCCGGACGCCTCCTCCAGCTCCACCAGCAGGTCGGTGAGCTGGGTGTTGCCGAACGCGTGCTTGGTGAAGTACGAGCGGAGCCCGGCGAAGAAGTCCTTCTCGCCGACCCACGCCACCAGCTGCTTGAGCGCGGAGGCGCCCTTCGCGTAGGTGATGCCGTCGAAGTTGGCCTCGACGGCCCGCAGGTCGTAGTTGTCGGCCGCGATCGGGTGCGTCGACGGCAGCTGGTCCTGACGGTACGCCCAGTTCTTGCGGTTGTTGGTGAAGCCGGTCCAGGCGTCGGTGAAGCGGGTGGCCGCGACGGAGGAGTGGTGGGCGGCGAACTCGGCGAACGACTCGTTCAGCCACAGGTCGTCCCACCACTTCATCGTCACGAGGTCGCCGAACCACATGTGCGCCATCTCGTGGAGGATCGTGTTCGCGCGCGACTCGTACGCGGCGACGGTCTGGCGGCTGCGGAAGATCATCTCGTCGCGGAACGTCACGCAGCCCGCGTTCTCCATCGCGCCCATGTTGTACTCCGGCACGAAGAGCTGGTCGTACTTGCCGAACGGGTACGCCATCTCGAAGGCGCCCTCGAAGAACTCGAAGCCCTGCTTGGTGATGAGGAAGATGTCGTCGGCGTCGAGGTGCTCGACGAGGGACTGGCGGCAGAAGACGCCGAGCGGGATCTCCCCGTGCTCGCCGTGGTACGCGTCGCGCACGACGTGGTACTCGCCGGCGACGAGCGCGGTGATGTACGTGGACATCCGCTGGGTGGGGGCGAAGTCCCACCGGGAGACGCCGTCGCGCACCGGGACCGGCTCGGGCGTGGGCGCGTTGGACACGACCTGCCAGTGCGACGGGGCGGTGACGTGCATCTCGAACGTCGCCTTCAGGTCGGGCTGCTCGAACGTCGTGAAGACGCGGCGCGCGTCCGGCACCTCGAACTGCGTGTAGAGGTACGGCCGGTCGTCGGCGGGGTCGACGAACCGGTGCAGGCCCTCGCCGGAGTGCGAGTACGCGCACGTGGCCTCGACGCGCAGCTCGTTGGTCTCCTGCAGGCCGGAGAGCGGGATGCGGCTGTCGGCGTAGACCGACGGGTCGATGGACTCGCCGTTCAGCGTGATCGCGGAGATCTCGCCGCCGACGAGGTCGGCGAACGTCGAGGCACCGGGCGTGGCTCCGAACCGGATGGTGGTGGTGGAGCCGAAGCGGGTGGCATTGCCGTCTTCTGGCGGGGCGGTGAGGTCGAGCTCGACGACGTAGGACTCGGTGGAGACCACCGCCGCGCGCTCCTGGGCTTCTTCACGGGTGAGATTCGTTCCAGGCATGCGTTCACTCTTTCATGCGGCACGATGGTGCCGTGAGCATCCCGTTCGCCGTCTCCGAGCGCTCGACCGTGGGGATCGAGTGGGAGCTCGCCCTGGTCGACGTCGACTCCGGTGACCTGCGTCAGGTGGCCCAGACGATCCTCGACGCCGTGGCGCCCGACGACGGCGAGCACCCGCACATCCGGCAGGAGCTGTTGCTCAACACCGTCGAGGTCGTGTCCGGCGTCCGGCACACCGTGAAGGAGGCCGGCGCCGACCTCGACCGCGCGATCGAGGAGATCCGCACGATCACGGACCCGCTGCGGGTCGAGCTGATGTGCGCGGGCACGCACCCGTTCGGCCGGTGGTCCCACCAGAAGGTCACCGACAAGGCGCGGTACGCCACCCTCATCGACCGCACGCAGTGGTGGGGGCGGCAGATGCTGATCTACGGCGTGCACGTCCACGTCGGGATCGAGGACCGCGAGAAGGTGCTGCCGATCAGCGCGGCGATGCTGTCGTACTACGGCCACCTGCAGGCGCTCAGCGCGTCGTCGCCGTTCTGGGGCGGCAAGGACACCGGGTACGCCTCGAACCGCGCCCTGATGTTCCAGCAGCTCCCGACCGCCGGCCTCCCGTTCCACTTCCAGCAGTGGGACCAGTTCGAAGCCTACGTCGACGACATGCTCACCACCGGCGTCATCGACCACCTCGACGAGATCCGCTGGGACCTCCGGCCGTCCACGAAGTTCGGCACGCTGGAGGTGCGGATCTGTGACGGGATCCCGTCGATGAGCGAGCTGCTCAGCATCTCGGCGCTGACGCACTGCCTGGTCGAGCACTTCTCGTCGGAGCTGGACGCCGGCCGCACGCTGCCCGACATCCCGCCCTGGTTCGCGCAGGAGAACAAGTGGCGCTCCGCCCGCTACGGCATGGACGCGATCCTGATCCTCGACGAGCACGCGGAGGAGGAGCTGGTCACCACCGACCTGGAGAAGCTGCTCGTCCGCCTGGAGCCGGTCGCCGAGCGCCTCGGCTGCTCCGAGGAGCTGGACGGGGTGCGCGCCATCATGAAGACCGGCGCGTCCTATCAGCGACAGCGCGCGATCGCCGAGGCGAACGACGGTGAGCTCGACGCCGTCGTGAAATCTCTCGTGGAGGAAATGCGCGCGGGGCATCCGTTGTTGAACGTTGTATGACTTCTTCGGGGAACGACAACTCCACACCGACCATCACCACCGAGACCGTCGACTTCTGGTTCGACCCGGTCTGTCCGTGGGCCTGGATGACCTCCCGCTGGATGCTGGAGGTGGAGAAGGTCCGCGACGTGCGCACCGACTTCCACGTCATGAGCCTGTCCGTGCTGAACGAGGGCCGTGACGACCTGGACCCGGGCTACGCCGCCCGCCTGCCCGAGTGGTGGGGACCGGTGCGCGTGGTGATGGCCGCGGAGCAGAAGTACGGCGCCGAGGTGCTGCGCGACCTGTACACCGCGCTCGGCACGCGTCACCACGTCGACGGCCGGGAGTGCGACCGCGAGCTGTACGTCGAGGCGCTCGAGGAGGTCGGCCTGGACGCGTCCCTGGCGGATGCCGCGGACTCGACCGAGCACGACGACGCCATTCGCGCGTCCCACGAGACCGGCATCTCGAAGGTCGGCCAGGAGGTCGGCACCCCCGTCATCGCGATCGCCGACGTCGCCTTCTTCGGGCCGGTCATGAGCCCCGCCCCGCAGGGCGAGCAGGCCGGCAGGATCTTCGACGGTGCTCGGCTGCTCGCCGGCTACGACGGCTTCTTCGAGCTGAAGCGCACCCGCACGCGCGACCCGATCCTCAACTGACGCCGGGGTAGCGTGGCGGCCATGCCGCTGACGCCGGACGCCGTCGAGTACCTCCGACTCCTCGAGACCGAGGAGGTCGCCCACCAGGGGTGGACGATCGACCAGCGCCGCGACGCCGGACGCGCCGAGGCCCTGTCGGTGGAGGACCGGATCGGCCTGGACGACGTGCACGACGTCGACGCCGACGGGGTGCCGTGCCGGGTCTACCGGCCGCGCGTCGGGGCGCCGGTCGCCCTGTACGTCCACGGCGGCGGCTGGGTCTTCCACGACCTCGAGACGCACGACGAGTTCTGCCGCTACCTCGCCCACCGCACCGGCTGGGCGCTCCTGGCCGTCGACTACCGGCTCGCGCCGGAGAACCCCTACCCGGCGCCGCTCGACGACGTCGCGACCGCCGCGCGGTGGCTGCGCGCCGAGGCTCGGTCGCTGCGGCTGTCCGACGAGGTGGTGGCCGGGATCGGCGACTCGTCCGGGGCCAACCTGCTCGCCGGGCTGACGGTGCGGGACGCGAGCCTGCTGGACGCCCTCGTGCTGATCTACCCGCCCGTCGACGCCTCCGCGCCCTACGCCGACGAGGACAACGCAGCGCTCGAGGCGAAGGAGATGGACGCCTACTGGCGGCACTACGCGCCCGGCGCGCTCGCCGACGAGCCGGAGGTCAGCCCGCTCCGAGCGGACGTGTCCGGCTTCCCGCCCACGTTCCTGGTCACCGCTGAACACGACGTCCTGCGCGACCAGGGGGAGGCGTTCGCTGCGTCCCTCGCGGCCGCCGGGGTCGACGTCACGGCCAGCCGCACGCTGGGCATGATCCACGGCTACTGGCGTCATCCGGACCTGCTGCCGCCGGCCGCCGCGACCGTCGTCTCCGTCGGCGCCTTCCTGGAGGAACAGCGCGCAGGCGTGCGCTGAGACGCCGCTGGTCACGCTGGCATACTGACCGTCGTGGCTGACGCGGTGAAGGCGGTCCTCGCCAGGATCAAGGAGCGTTTCACCGACCGGTCGACGCCTCCGTACAGCATCGGGCTGCCCGGGATGCCGGACGGCCCGCCGGAGCCCTCGCGGCTTCCGGCCGTCATCCGGAACCGGCGGCACCGCCGGCGCCTGCGGGCCGCGCTGCGCGAGTACGCGCCCACCATCGGCATGGCGTACGCGGGCCGGGCCGGCGCTCCGTGGCAGCTCGGCATGTGGGAGCCCTACCTGCTCGCGTCCGGCGAGCCGTGCGTGATCTTCCACCTGCACGAGAAGTACCTGGACTTCGTCCGTGCCAACAGCGACCTCAAGTCGCCGATCATCCAGCTGGGCGGCCACCGCTTCGGCGACCTCCGCGACGTGCTGGCCCCGTCGCTCACCAGCCTCTACTACGTGCAGAACGCCAAGAACAACGCCGGCTACATGCGGCACCGCCACGTCACGCACGTCTGGCTGAACCACGGCGACTCCGACAAGCCCGCGAACTTCAACCCGCGCCACGCGAAGTACGACGTCCTCGTCGTGTGCGGGCAGGCCGGCATCGACCGGTACGCCAAGCACGGCATCACGATCCCGCGGGAGAAGTTCGAGATCCTCGGGCGTCCACAGGCGTCCGACATCGAGCCGGCTCGTGGACCGATCGCGTCGCTCGACCAGCCGACCGTCCTCTACGCCCCCACCTGGCAGGGCGTCGACGAGACCGTCAACTTCTCCTCCCTCGAGCGGGGTCCGGAGATCGTGCAGGCGCTCGCCGACCGCGGCGCGCGGGTGATCTTCCGGCCGCACCCGCTGAGCTACCGGTGGGCGAAGCGGCGCAAGGCCATCAAGGCCACCCACGACGTCCTGCGGAAGCACCGCGAGGCCACCGGCGTCGAGCACGTCTTCGGTCAGGTGGCGGACAAGGACTGGAGCGTCGCGGACTGCTGCAACCACGCCGACGCCTTGATCTCCGACGTCTCGAGCGTCGTGTCCGACTTCCTGCAGTCGGAGAAGCCGTACGCGATGACCACGATGAAGACCGGGGTCGATGAGTTCCGCGCCGAGTACTCCGTGGCCGAGACCGCGTACGTCCTCCTCGGTGACCTGTCCAACCTGGACGACGTCCTCGACGACCTGCTCAAGAACGACCCGCTCGCCGAGGCCCGGTCGGAGAAGAAGCGCTACGTGCTCGGCGACTTCACCGGGCACGAGTCGGCCGACGCGTTCGCGGCCTACGTCCGGCGCCTCGCGCAGGGCTGACACAATCGCTGCCATGCGCGTCCACCTCGGCTCCGACCACGCCGGCTTCGAGCTCAAGTCCCACCTGATCGCCTGGCTGTCCGAGCAGGGACACGAGCCCGTCGACCACGGCGCCTCGACCTACGACGCCGAGGACGACTACCCGCCGTTCTGCATCGCCGCCGCCCAAGCCGCTGTCGACGAGCCCGGGTCGCTCGCCGTCGTGATCGGCGGGTCGGGCAACGGCGAGCAGATCGCCGCCAACAAGGTCCAGGGCGCGCGCGCCGCCCTCGCGTGGAGCACCGAGACCGCGGAGCTGGCGCGCCAGCACAACAACGCCCAGGTGGTGTCCATCGGTGCCCGGATGCACACCGCGGAGGAGGCCGTCGCGATCGTCGACGCGTTCCTCTCCGCGGAGTGGAGCGGTGCCGCGCGCCACCAGCGTCGCATCGACATGCTGCTCAGCTACGAGAAGACCGGCGAGCTTGCCTGAGGGTCACACCCTCCACCGCGTCGCCGCGGACCTGCGTCGTCGCTTCGCCGGCCGGGTGGTCGAGTCCTCCAGCCCTCAGGGCCGGTTCGCCCAGGGCGCCGCGCGGGTGGACGGCCGGGTCCTGACCGACGCCGAGGCGTGGGGCAAGCACGTCCTCGTGACGTTCGACGGCCTGGACGACGTCGTGCACGTCCACCTCGGGCTGTTCGGCGGGTGGGCGTTCGCCGACGCGTCGGACGAGGTGCCGCCGGTGGTCGGTCAGGTGCGCTGGCGGCTGCGCGGGCCCGGTGGCCTCGCCGACCTGCGCGGCCCGACGGCGTGCGAGCTGCTCAGCCCGCCACAGGTCGACGCCCTGCTGGCCCGGCTCGGTCCCGACCCGCTGCGAGCGGACGCCGACCCGGACCGCGCGTGGCAGCGGATCTCCCGCTCGCGCGCGTCCATCGCGACGCTGCTGATGGATCAGGCGGTCGTCGCCGGCGTCGGCAACGTCTACCGCGCGGAGGTGCTGTTCCGGCACCAGGTGCCGCCGGATCGTGCGGGACGGGACATCGGACGCGCCACGTGGGACGCGATCTGGGCCGACCTCGTCGTCCTGATGCGCGAGGGGGTGCGCACCGGGACCATCGACACCGTCCGCCCCGAGCACGACCCGGAGGCCATGGGCCGCCCGCCGCGTGACGACGACCACGGAGGGGAGGTGTACGTGTACCGACGCACCGGCCGGCCCTGCCACGTCTGCGGCACCGCGGTGACGACCGAGGTCGTCGGAGGGAGAAATCTGTTCTGGTGCCCCAGGTGTCAAAGCGCCGATAGGCTCACGCCGTGACACACGGGCATGGGAGCGGGGCCTGGGGTGGCGAGGAATCGCGCGTGAAGCGCGTCCTCGCTCGTGTCGTGGGCTTCTTCGACGAGCGCACCACGCGCTGGCGCACGGGCACGAACGAGGGCCAGCTGGCCGCTCTCGCGGCCCTCAGCGCCCTCGCGCTCGGGATGATCTTCATCTCTCTCGCCAGCTACGACTTCGTCCCGGTCGCCACGCTGGTCATCCCGCTCGTCCTGGGCAGCTTCGTGCTGCGGTACCGACCGCTCCTGGTCCTGCTCGCGATCGTCGGCCTCGGCGCCGTCCTCACGGTCACGAAGCAGACGCTCGACACGGAGTTCACCTCGGCACGGATCAGCAACCTGCTCACCGTGATCCTCGTGGGTCTTCTCATCCTGTTCGCCGCCAGCCGCTACCGCAGCGGGCTGCCGGGGCCGCTGGGCGAGGCCATGCTGGTCGAGCTGAACGACCGGCTGCAGTCCCAGGGCGTGGTGCCGACGCTGCCTGAGGGCTGGCGGTCCCAGTCTGCGGTGCTGTCGGCGGGCGGCGCCAAGTTCGCCGGCGACTTCCTCGTCGCGAACCTCTCCGAGGACCAGAAGCGTCTCGAGATGGTGCTCGTCGACGTGTGCGGCAAGGGCGTCGGTGCCGGCACCCAGTCGTTGCAGTTCGCCGGAGCGCTCGGCGGCCTCATCGGGTCGCTGCCACCGCTCGGGCTGTTCGCCGCGGCCAACGACTTCCTGCTCCGGCAGCGGTGGGACGAGGGCTTCGCCACCGCCGTGCACGTGCTCGTGCACCTCGACACGGGTGCCTA
Source organism: Aeromicrobium terrae (assembly GCF_008039565.1). Classification (GTDB taxonomy): domain Bacteria; phylum Actinomycetota; class Actinomycetes; order Propionibacteriales; family Nocardioidaceae; genus Aeromicrobium; species Aeromicrobium terrae. Next base: position 117,649 of record NZ_VDUX01000002.1, on the reverse strand, counting down.
CTCAGTCATCAACGCCGGCCACCCGCCGGCCCTGAGGTGGTCGCACCACGAGAGCGTCTGGGTCGTCGACGGCGCCCGCGGCACCGCGCTCGGCATCCTCGAGCGGCCCGACTTCCATCGCAGCGTCGGGACCCTCGAGCCCGGCGACGCTCTGATGTTCTACACCGACGGCGTCGTGGAGTCGCGCATCCGCGACGTGCGCAGCGGGATCGACTGGCTGCGGGGGAGGGCCGGACAGGTCGTCCTCAAGGACGGGTTCGAGAACGCACCGCGGCGCATCCTCGGCGACGTCCTGGCGCAGGACGACGACCGCGCCGTCCTGATCCTCGACCGGAAGCTGCCGGTCGTCGACTACGCGCGGGGCCGCGGGAACTGAGCCCGCATCGCCACGTCCCACATGCGGTCGGGCATGAGGCGGCGGGTGCCGATGGACAGCCGCGCCGACGGCGTGACGGTGTAGCGCGCCCGCGGGCGCCGGGTCGTCAACGCCTTCTCGATCACCTTCGCCACCGCGGCGGGCGGGCCGCCCAGCCGCCGCATGGGACCGCTGTACGCGTCGGACGTCGCGGACGCGACCTTGCGGTTGAAGTGGCCGTAAGGACCGTCGTCGTCGAGGTCCATCGAGGCCACGGCCGCGTTCTCGAAGTTCGTCGTGATCAGGCCGGGCTCGACCAGCACGACGTGGACGCCGAACCCGCCGACCTCGAAGCGCATCGCGTCGGAGAACGCCTCGACCGCGTACTTCGTGGCGTGGTACGCGCCTCCGCCGGGAAAGACGAGCTTGCCGCCCATCGACGAGATGTTCACGATCCGCCCGCTGCCCTGCGACCGCATCGTCGGCAGGACGAGCTGGCTCATCCGCAGCAGCCCGAACACGTTGGTCTCGAACTGGCGCCGGACGTCGGCGAGGTCGAGCGTCTCGGACGCGCCGGACTGCGAGTAGCCCGCGTTGTTGACCAGGCCGTCGATGCGACCGGCTTCCGCGAGCACCGTGTCGACCGCCTCGGTCATCGACGACTCGTCGGTCACGTCGAGCGCCAGGGTCTTGCAGCCGGCCTCGGCCAGCCCGGTCAGCGTCTCGGGCCGCCGCGCCGTGGCGTAGACCGTCCAGCCGTTCTTGGCGAGCCACTCGGCCGTCGCCTCCCCGATCCCCGACGAGCACCCGGTGATCAGCACTGTCCTCATGGGCAGATCATGCCGAGATGTGGCGGGTTAGTCACCCAAAACGCCCGTCTGACGCCCCGAGACGGTGCGCAAGCGGCCACATCTCGCTGACCGGGGGCTTCGGCGTGCATGGAGCGGACGACGAGTCCCTTGACGGGCGCCTTCGGCGCGGGCAGGGGCCCATCGAGGTCGGGTCGTCCGCTCGCCGGACGGCTTCGCCGTGAATGGAGCGGACGACGAGACTCGAACTCGCAACATTCTGCTTGGAAGGCAGAGACTCTAACCAATTGAGCTACGTCCGCGCGCTGCCTGAGCAGCGGGTCCATGATGCCACAGCACCGGGGGACGGTCCGCGCGCCGTCCGAAGAAAAATGCCCGCTGAGGTGGGGATTCGCTCTATCGTCGGACTGTGCAGGGGTGGCCGGTGCACGACCGGGCTGCGCGGGGGCTCGTCTTCGCGCGATGCGTTGGCGCCCTCCTGTTGATCGCCTTCGTCTCGCTCGCACCGGCGGTCGCGATGGCCGACGACTACAGCGGCGGCGGCGGCGACGACGTCCACGTCCACGAGAACACGACGGACGACACGATCTCCGGGGGCGGCGGGAACGACACGCTCGACGGCAGCGGGGGGACGGACACCGTCCTCGGCGACGGCACCACGAGTGCCGACGCGGCCGACGGTGACACGCCCGACCTCGTCGGTGGCGACGACCCGCAGGTGGCCGGCGGCGACGGTGCCGACACCGTCGTCGGTGACGGCGGGGTGTCGGCCGGTGAGGAGGGGGTCCTCCAGGGTGGCGACGACGTCATCTGGGGCGACGCGCTGGCTCCGACCGCGTCGGACGGAGACGACGTCATCACCGGCGACGGCGATGTCCAAGGGTCCCTGGGCGCCCTCCTGCTTGGCGGTGCTGACCTGATCCACGGCGGCGGCGGGGACGACTTCATCAAGGGTGACGGTCTCGCGGACAGTGCCGACGACCACCTCTCCCAGGTGGTGGGCGGCGACGACATCATCTGGGGCGACGCGGGGAACGACACCGTGTGGGGTGACGGCGGGTCGAACGGCCCGCACATGAACGGGGCGGAGATCGTCAACTCCCTGCTCGGCGGCGACGACACCGTCCACGGTGGCGACGGCGACGACACCATCTGGGGCGAGGGCGTCAACTTCGCGGACGTCCCCACCGGCGGCAACGACACCCTGTTCGGCGACGCCGGGAACGACACGGTCTACGGGCAGTCGGGGAGAGACACGATCGACGGCGGCGACGACAACGACGTGGTCGCCGGCGAGGCCAACGGCTTCTCCGAGGGCTTCGTCGGCGAGGACGACACCGTCAGCGGAGGCGCGGGCGACGACGCGGTGTACGGCGACGGCTCCATGGACACCGAGAGCCTCGTCGACCAGATCCTGGTCGGCGGTTCCGACGTCGCGAACGGCGACGACGGGAACGACGACGTGTTCGGCGACGGCCTCGCTCATGGCTTCGTCGACGGGGCGTTCATCCAGCTGCACGGCGGCGCGGACCAGGTGAACGGCGGCGCCGGCGAGGACCAGATGGAGGGAGACGGCGAGGCCGTGATCTTTGGCGGCGGGTCGGGCTCGGTGGTGCTGCTCGGGGGGGACGACACGCTCGACGGCGGCGCCGACCACGACGAGATCTACGGCGACGGCTGGGCCTTGCTGCACGCGACGGGCACGGCCGAGCTGACCGGCGGCGCCGACGACCTGTCCGGCGGCGACGGCGACGACTGGATGTGGGGCGACGGGTGGGCCGTCATCGACGTCGGTGGGGTCGCCACCCTCCACGGCGGGGACGACACGCTCCACGGAGGCCTGGGTGTCGACCACCTCATCGGCGATGGCTCGACCGAGGTCCAGAGCGGCGGGACCGGCACCGTCTACGGAGGGGACGACGAGCTGTACGGGGGCGACGGCGACGACTGGATCTGGGGCGAGTCCCAGGGCAGCGCCACGCCGCAGACCCTGATCGGCGGCGACGACCGGCTGTTCGGCGAGGCCGGCAACGACCGCATCCAGGGCCAGAGCGGCAACGACTACATCTGTGGCGGCGAGGGCGACGACATTCTCACGGGCGGCGACGGCATCGACCTCGCCTGCGCCGTCGACGACGCCATCGACGTCGAGGTCGGCAAGGGCGGCACGCTCGACGTCTCGATCAACGACGAGAAGCTGAACGACGAGACGGCGGAGGAGCGCGCCGCCACGCACTACTCGATCGTGTCGCTCTCGCCGGGGATCGCCGCCGTGATCGACGAGCACACCGGCGTGATCACGTTCCTGTCCGCGGACCAGGACGGCGAGGTCGAGTACCAGGTGATCCGCGACGGCAATCCCTTTGCGACGCTCGCGATGGTGCTCGTGACCGTGTTCGAGGGCAGCGACCCGCCGCCCAACACCGACCCCGAGCCGCCGCCGCACGACGACGGCGGAGGACGCGACCGGGACGGCGGCCCGGACCGCTCCGTCATCGACGACCCGGTCGTCCCGGTCATCGTCCCGATCATCGCGCCCGTCGACGGACCCGTCGAGGACCCGGTCGACAGCAGGGTCGACACCATCGACCCTGTCGACGAGCTGGCGGACCTCACCGAAGGCCTGACGGACACCCGACCCGACGAAGCAGACCCGGAGAGCGGAGTCGACCTCTCCGACCCCATCGCGTTCGGCGCCACCCACACGTCGGACTCCTTCGCGGAGCTGCTGCGTGGACCCCTCGGCCCGGTGGTGGTCGTCAGCGTCGCGACGACCGCGATGATCACGGTCGGTGGTGGTGCGGGCATCGCCGCGCAGAGCCTGGCGATGTCGCGGATCGGCAGCACCAGCGCGTACGGACCCGCCGCCCGGGCACGCCGGGCGTCCAAGTCGCGCGCCCGTGCCAAGGAGCGCGTGAGCCGCGAGACGTCGGACACGAAGCGGGCCTCGGCGCGCTCGACCTACGAGCCCGACCGGTTCGCCACGATCACCCGCGGCATCGGCCCGGGCGACCGGTCCAGGACCTGGCGGTTCCCCGGCTGGCGGCCGATCGACGCAGCGAGCGTCGCGGTGCCGCACCGCCTCGCCCCGCACAGCCCCCTGGCCGCCCGGCTGGCGATCGACGGCACCGAGGTCCGGGCGATGTTCGGGTCGCTGTGGACGCTGGCACCGGTCCTGGGCCTGGTCGTCGGCGTGCTCGCGGCGGCCTCGTCCGACGGTCGCGCCATGCCGCCGCCGTTGTGGCTCCTGCTGGCCGGCGCGATCCTGACGACGTTCGACGCCCTCGCCGGTGCCGTCGCCTTCACGGTCTACATCGCGGCCGGTGTCCTGTCCGGCACGATGACCAACTCGCAAGCGCCGGACCTCGTCCACTCGGTCCTCGTCTACTGCGCCGTCGGCTTCCTGTGGACGTCGATCCCGCTCATCGGCTCGGCGATGCGGCCGTTCCGCCGCCTCGGCGACGGGTCCGTCCGCCACGTCTGGGACACGGTCGCGGACCTCGCGATCGCCTCGCTGCTGTGCGCCTGGGTGACCCGCGGCCTGATGCAGTCGATGGACAGCTTCGCGGGGGAGCAGACCGGACTGCCGGCACACGCCGGGCTCGTGGCACTCACCGTCCTGGGCTGCGTCGCGGTCCGCATCCTGTCGGAGAACGCCGCGGCGCGGCTCTACCCGCTGCGCCTGCAGGCCGTCGAGGCGTCGGCCGAGTTCCCCGACGCGACGGTGCTCGCCGGGCTCGGCGGCGTCGCGTTCCGGACGTTCCTGTTCTCGTTCATCGGCTACTCGTTCGTCGGCAGCTGCTGGCAGTGGTGGGTGGGCACGGCGCTCTACTGCGCGCCGCAGGTCCTCACGGCGCTCGGCACGAAGTTCCGCAGGGTCGACTGGATCCAGCGACTGCTTCCACGCGGCGTCACGGCACTGTTCGTCCTGCTGGTGGTCGGCGCGGCGGTGGTCGGGCTGGTCAAGGCGGCGGCCTCGTCGGACCTGGAGACGGTGCGCTGGGTCTTCGTGCTGCTGGCCGTCCCGCCGCTGGTGATGACGGTGCTGAAGTCGTTCACCGACAAGAAGGACGGTGCGACGACGTGGTTCCAGGAGTTCCTCGGCCTCGGCGTGGTCGTCGCGACCGCCTGGCTGGCCTTCAACGGCTGGAGCACCTAGACCGAGGACCGCACCCGCAAGTCCGCCGCCGCGACGGTCTGCTCGGCGGCGAAGAGCGCGCGCTCCTGCTCGGCCCAGACGTCCCACCACGGCTCGTAGACGTCGCCGTCGCGGGCCATCGCCCGGGCGTGGCGGACGTCCTCGGGGGCGTCGACCCACACCAGGAGGCTGAGGAACGGCCGGACGACGCGGGCACCGCTGCCGCAGCCGTCGAGGACGAGGTACCGGTCCGGGTCCAGCCGCAGGACCTCACCGGGGCGGTCGTGCTCCCAGTCCCAGCGGCGAGCCGTGGCCGGCTGGCCCAGTGACAACGGCGTCAGGACGTCCCGCGCGAGCACGGGAGGAATCGCCGCCAGCCCGCGCCACCCGGGCACCAGGTCGTCGACGCGCAGCACCGTGGCCCCGAGCGTCTCGCCGAGGCCGTCGGCGAGCTCGGTCTTGCCCGCCCCGCTCGGCCCGTCCACGCCGACGACGGTCACGGGACCGCAGGCCGGCAGCCGGCCGCGGACCGTGTCCGCCAGCGCCTCGTACCGGATTCGGGCCATCACTGCAGTCTCCACTAGACTGGCAAGTCGGCAGACGGGATGTAGCGCAGCTTGGTAGCGCATCCGCTTTGGGAGCGGAAGGTCGCAGGTTCAAATCCTGTCATCCCGACCATCCCGCGCCCGCATCGTCATCAACCCAGGAGTTCCTTCGTGAAGACCAGCACCGAGTCCTTGAGCCCCACCCGGGTCAAGCTCACCATCGAAGTCCCGTTCGAGGAGTTCGAGCCCAACCTCAAGGACGCCTACCAGGCGATCGGTGCCCAGGTCACCGTGCCGGGCTTCCGGAAGGGCAAGGTGCCGGCGGCCGTCGTCGACCAGCGCGTGGGCCGCAACGTGGTCCTGGACGAGGCCATCAACGCCGCCCTGCCGCAGTGGTACAGCCAGGCGGTCCAGGAGCAGGAGATCCAGCCGCTCAGCCAGCCGGAGATCGACCTCACCAAGTTCAGCGACGGCGAGCCCATCGAGATCACCGCCGAGCTCGACGTCCGTCCGCCCATCACGCTCCCCGACATCTCCGGGATCTCCGTCGAGGTCAAGGACGCCGAGGTCACCGACGCCGACGTCGACGAGCAGCTCGAGGCCCTCCGTGAGCGCTTCGCCACGTTCACCGAGGTCGAGCGCCCCGTCCAGGCGGGCGACGTCCTCACCATCGACCTCAACGCCGCCGACAAGGACGGCAACGCGATCGAGGGCGCGCAGGCCGAGGGCATGCCGTACACGGTCGGCAAGACCGAGATGCTCGACGGTCTCGACGAGGCCGTCACCGGCCTCGAGGCCGGCGGCACTGCCACCTTCGCCTCACAGCTCGTCGGCGGCGAGCTGAAGGGCCAGGACGTCGACGTCACGGTCACCGTCAAGGAGGTCAAGGAGCAGGCGCTGCCCGACCTCGACGAGGAGTTCGTGCAGATGGCGTCGGAGTTCGACACCCTCGACGAGCTGCGCGCCGACCTGAAGGACCGCCTCACCCGCGGCAAGCGGATGGAGCAGGCCAACGAGGCCCGCGACCTGGTGCTCGACGAGATCATCGGCCAGATCGAGATCCCGCTGCCCGACGGCCTGGTGGCCGAGGAGCTCGGCTCGCGCCGCGAGCAGGTCACCCAGCAGCTCGCCTTCGCCGGCATGAGCATGGACGACTACCTCGCCGAGGAGGGCCAGACCCTCGAGGAGTTCGAGGCCGACCTCGAGCGCCGTGTCCGTGAGTCGATCATCGCCCAGTTCGTGCTCGACCAGGTGGTCGCCGACGGCGAGTTCGGCATCGACGACACCGAGCTGAGCCAGCACATCATGCGGCGCGCCCAGCAGTCCGGCCAGGACCCGAACTCCTACATCCAGCACATCATGGAGCACAACCACGTGCCGGAGATGATGAGCGAGGTCCTGCGCGGCAAGGCCCTGGCCTCGCTCGTCGAGACCGCCACGGTCAAGGACGCCTCGGGCAACTCGCTCGACCTCTCGCGTCTGCGCGCCGACGGCACGATCGCCACGGACGAGCAGCTCGCCGCCGAGGCTGAGGCGGACTCAGCGAGCTCTGCGAGCTGACGTCCGACCAGGTCGAGTGCGTTGCGGCGAAGCCGCCCGGCGTATCGAGACCTCGCAGGCGTCCAAGCCCGCTCGGGGTGTGGTCTCGATACGCCCCCAGCTCGCTGGCGCTCGCGGGGGCACTCGACCACCGAGTGCTTACGTGATGAAAAACGCGCTTGCGTCAGGTTCCGATCGCGGCGAGATACCGGCAGTATGGACCCATGCCAGCTGAGCCCGCCCGGACCACGGACGTCGCTGCCCTGGCACTGGACCACGTCGACCGGCTGATCGTCGGCACCGTCCGCGACATGCACCAGGCGGTGGCCAGGCGCGCGTTCGGGGCGACCCGGGTCGTCGGCGGCAAGGTCCCCGAGTCCCTGCACGACGCCGTGGTCACGTCGATCTACGGCGCGGTCTCCGGGTTCCTGCGCCTGTCCAGCGGATCGGTGCGCGCGCTCGCCGCGCGCGGTGTCGGCCGTCCGGTCGAGAGCAGCCGCTTCGGCCGACAGGTCGTGTCCGCCGTGAACGGCTTGATCGGCGACGAGCTGCGGATGCTCGACGACCCGCAGGCCATCGTCATGGCCGTCCGCAAGGACGGCGCAGACGTGCCGGCCACCGGCTGGCAGGTCGCCGAGGCGTTTCGCGGCGCCGGCAGCCACCTCGTCGTCTTCCTGCACGGGCTGTGCGAGAGCGACGAGTCGTGGGGCACGGTCTACTCGCAGCGCATCGTCGACGACACCGACGGCACCCCGGTGATGATCCGCTACAACACCGGCCTGCACGTCTCCGAGAACGGCAAGCACCTCGACGTCCTGCTGGAGCAGCTCGTCGCGTCGTGGCCCGTCGACGTCACCCGCATCACCCTCGTCGGTCACTCCATGGGCGGGCTCGTCGCCCGCGCGGCCACCAACCACGCCACCGCGTCGGGCAAGACCTGGCAGCACCTGGTGCGCGACGTCGTCTGCCTCGGCACGCCGCACACCGGCGCCCGCCTCGAGAAGGTCGCCCACGTCGGCTCACGCGTCCTGCGGTTCCTGCCCGAGACGCGGCCGTTCAGCGCGATCCTGGAGTCCCGCTCGGCCGGCATCGTGGACCTGCGCCACGGCTACATCACCCGCGACGAGTGGGAGGGGCAGGACCTCACCGCCCAGTGGGGACTCGACCGCATCGCCGCCGCGCCGCTGCCGCACGCGGAGTACCACTTCGTCGCGGCCACCCTCGGCGCGTCGCAGCGGCACCCGCTGAGCAGCGTCCTCGGCGACGTCCTCGTGCACTTCTCCTCGGCCACCGGCGTCGGCCGCTCCGGCCCCGTGGTCGAGGGTGCCCGGTTCGAGTACATCCCGAGCGCCCACCACTTCGCCCTGCTCAGCCACCCGCGCGTCGCGGACTGGCTGGTCGAGTGGCTGAACGCCCGCCAGAGCAACCCGCGCCAGCTGCCCGCGTCGGCCACCCAGGCCTGACGCATCACTCCCGGAGGACCCGCATGAGCCGCAAGACCCCTGTCGCGCCCCTCGAGGCCAGCATCCACGTCGACGCGCCGCCGTCCGCCGTGTGGGCGGTCGTCTCCGACCAGCGCCGCATGAACGAGTGGAGCCCGGAGACCTGGAAGCAGAAGTTCTTCGGCGGTGAGGTCGGCGTCGGCACGCGCAGCCTCAACCTGAACAAGCGCAAGGGCTTCGTCTGGCCCACCGCGAGCCGCGTCGTCGAGTTCGTCCCGGAGAAGCGCATCGCGTTCTACGTCTACGGACCGGGCGCCCAGTGGTCCTACGACCTCGAGCCCGTCGACGGCGGCACCAAGGTCGTCGAGCGCCGTGAGCTGAAGGGCGGCAAGCGCACGATCGCGTCCCAGGTGACGGCGGCGCTCGCGCTGGGCGGCATCGCCGAGCACGACGTCGAGCTGCTCGCCGGCATGAAGTCCACGCTCGAGCGGATCAAGGCCGAGGCCGAGCGCGCCTGAGCCCTTCGGCGCTGAATCTGCCGTCAGCGAACAGACGGTGTCATCGCGTGTGTCGCCGTCATCCGCCGTCTAGGGTCGAGGACGTGAACACAGAGAACCCCGCCCCCCGCATGGCGGCCGGCGACCTCAACCCGCAGGACCTCGACGGCCACATCTACCAGCGGCTGCTCAGCGAGCGCATCGTCTTCCTGGGCTCGGAGGTGCGCGACCAGAACGCCAACGCGATCTGCGCGCAGATGCTCCTGCTCAACGCCGAGGACGACAAGGCCGACATCTTCCTGTACATCAACTCGCCCGGCGGCTCCGTCGACTCCGGCATGGCGATCTACGACACCATGCAGTTCATCCCGAACGACGTCGTCACCGTCGGCATGGGCCTGGCCGCCTCCATGGGCCAGTTCCTGCTGGCCGCGGGCACCAAGGGCAAGCGGTACGCCCTGCCGCACGCGCGCATCATGATGCACCAGCCGTCTGGCGGCATCGGGGGCTCCGCGTCCGACATCAAGATCCAGGCCGAGCAGAGCCTGCTGCTGAAGAAGCAGCTGAACGAGCTGCAGGCCCACCACACCGGCCAGACCCTCGAGCAGATCGAGATCGACTCCGACCGCGATCGGTGGTTCACGCCGACCGAGGCCAAGGAGTACGGCTTCATCGACCACGTGGTCGCGAGCGCAGGAGACGTCAAGTGAGCTACTACATCCCGCAGTGGGAGGAGCGCACGTCCTACGGGTTCCGGCGCATCGACCCCTACGCCAAGCTGTTCGAGGACCGCATCATCTTCGTCGGCACGCCCATCAGCGACGACGTCGCCAACGCCGTCATGGCCCAGCTGCTGTGCCTGCAGCAGATGGACCCCGACCGCGACATCCAGCTGTACATCAACAGCCCGGGCGGCTCGTTCACGGCGATGACGGCCATCTACGACACGATGCGCTACCTCAAGCCCGACGTGCAGACGGTCTGCCTCGGCCAGGCGGCCTCCGCCGCGGCCGTGCTGCTGGCCGCCGGCGCCCCCGGCAAGCGGTACGCGCTGCCCAACAGCCGCATCCTGATCCACCAGCCCTACACCGAGGGCACCGGCGGTCAGATCTCCGACCTGGAGATCCAGGCCAACGAGATCATCCGCATGCGCGAGCTGCTGGAGTCGATGATCGCCGAGGCCACCGGCAAGTCCACCGACGAGATCAGCCGTGACGTCGAGCGAGACAAGATCCTCACGGCCGAGCAGGCGGTGGAGTACGGCCTGATCGACCAGGTCTTCGACACGCTGAAGACGACTCCTGCATGACCCGCGACGCAGACCGGCTTCGCCGGTACTGTGATCAGGGTGACGCTGGCACCGACGGTCCTGTCTGAGAGGGGATGACCCGTGGCACGCATCGGCGAGACGGCCGACCTGCTGAAGTGCTCCTTCTGCGGAAAGAGCCAGAAGCAGGTCAAGAAGCTCATCGCGGGCCCGGGCGTCTACATCTGCGACGAGTGCATCGACCTCTGCAACGAGATCATCGAGGAGGAGCTGGCCGAGGGCGCCGAGCTCAGCCTCGGTGAGCTGCCCAAGCCGCAGGAGATCTACGACTTCCTCGGCGGGTACGTCATCGGGCAGGACGACGCGAAGCGGTCGCTCGCCGTGGCGGTGTACAACCACTACAAGCGCGTGCAGGCGCAGGCGTCCGCCGGTCGGGGCAAGGACGACGCGGTCGAGCTGGCCAAGTCCAACATCCTGCTCGTCGGCCCCACCGGCTGCGGCAAGACGTACCTGGCCCAGACGCTGGCGCGGATGCTCAACGTCCCGTTCGCCATCGCCGACGCCACGGCCCTCACCGAGGCCGGCTACGTCGGCGAGGACGTCGAGAACATCCTCCTCAAGCTCATCCAGGCCGCCGACTACGACGTCAAGAAGGCCGAGACGGGCATCATCTACATCGACGAGGTCGACAAGATCTCGCGCAAGAGCGAGAACCCGTCCATCACGCGCGACGTGTCCGGAGAGGGCGTGCAGCAGGCGCTGCTGAAGATCCTCGAGGGCACCACGGCATCCGTCCCGCCGCAGGGCGGGCGCAAGCACCCGCACCAGGAGTTCATCCAGATCGACACCACGAACGTGCTGTTCATCGTGGGCGGCGCGTTCGCCGGTCTCGAGGAGATCATCGAGCAGCGCAGCGGCAAGGTCGGCCTCGGCTTCAACGTCGGCGGCGCCGAGACCCAGGTCCCGGAGGGCCAGCCGGTGCAGCTGTACTCGAAGGTGCTCCCGGAGGACCTCCTGAAGTTCGGCCTCATCCCGGAGTTCATCGGCCGTCTGCCGGTCATCGCGGCCGTCGACAACCTCGACAAGGACGCGCTCGTCACCATCCTCACCGAGCCCCGCAACGCGCTCACCAAGCAGTTCGTGCGGTTGTTCGAGATCGACGGCGTCGAGCTGGAGTTCACCCGCGAGTCGTGCGAGGCGATGGCCGACCTCGCGCTCGCCCGCGGCACCGGCGCCCGCGGACTGCGCTCGATCATCGAGCACGTCCTGCAGCCGGTCATGTACGACATCCCGAGCCGCGACGACGTCGCCAAGGTGGTCGTGACCGCCGAGACCGTCCAGGGCACCGAGGGCCCGACCGTCCTCACCCACGACGAGGTCGAGAAGAAGGCCTCCTGACGTGACCTCCGTTCCTCCGGCAGGGGGGCGTGAGCTCGACGTCGTCGTCTACGGGGCCACCGGCTTTGTCGGCGCCCTGACGGCGAAGTACCTCGCCGAGCACGCACCCGAGGGCACGCGCATCGGCCTGGCCGGCCGCAACCTCGCCAAGCTCGAGAAGACCCGGGCCGAGCTGCCCGCCTCCGCACACGACTGGCCGCTGATCGAGGCCGACGCCGACTCGCCCGCCTCGCTCGACGCGATGGCGGCCCGCACGCGGGTCGTCGCCACCACCGTCGGCCCGTACCTGCGCTACGGCGAGGCCCTTCTGGCCGCCGTCGCCAACGCCGGCACCGACTACGTCGACCTCACCGGCGAGGTGCCGTTCATCCGCTACTCCATCGACAAGGTGGGGGAGCAGGCCGCCGCCACGGGCGCACGCATCGTGCACGGTTGTGGCTTCGACTCCATCCCGTCCGACGTCGGCGTCTACCTCCTGCACCAGGCGGTCCAGGCCGACGACGCGGGCGAGCTCACCGACACCACGCTGGTCGTCACCTCGATGCGCGGCGGGCTGTCCGGCGGCACCATCGACTCGATGCGCGTCATCTCCGACCTCGCCCGCGAGAAGGAGTCGCGCCGGGTGCTGCTCAACCCGCACGCCCTGTCGTCCGGCCCGAACGAGCGGGCCGCCGGCGACCGCAAGGCCGAGCCGAGCGACATGGCGATCGTCGCCGCGTCCACGGTCGACCCGTCGCTGTCCGGCACCCTCGGCCCGTTCCTGATGGCCAGCTACAACACCCGCATCGTCCGCCGCACCAACTACCTGCTGGGTGGTGTCTACGGCACGGCGTTCCGCTACGGCGAGACCATGGCGCTCGGCCGCAACAAGGTCTTCTCTCGCGTCGCCGCCACGGGAGTCGCCGCGGGCATGGGGGCGTTCTTCGGCGCCATGGCGATGAAGCCCACGCGCCGGGTGCTCGACCGGTTCCTGCCCGCGCCGGGCGAGGGCCCGAGCGAGGAGTCCCGCGAGCGCGGTCACTTCGACATCCGGGTCTTCACCAAGACCACCACGGGGGCGCGCTACCGCTCGCGCGTCGCCGCTCAGGGCGACCCTGGCTACAAGGCCACCGCGATGATGTTCGGCGAGGCGGCGCTCACGCTGGCCCTCGACCGCGACCGGCTGCCCGACCTGCACGGCGTGCTCACGCCCGTCTCGGCGATGGGCGACGCCCTCGTCGACCGCCTCCGCGCCGCCGGCATGGTGCTCGAGGCGACCCGCCTCGGCTGACGTCGCCCTCCGTTGCGGAGCAAGGTTTACCCGGTTAAGTGGGTAAACCGACACTCCTCGAGGCAAATTTGCCTGCAGGAGTGCATGTTTGCCTCGGTACGTCACCGTGAGTGGTCAGGACGAGGCGCGCGGCATCAACCGCCGCGATCCCCGCGACATCTCCAGGAAACCCTGCACATCTCACGGCGAATGTGCCGTGAGATGTGCAGGTTTACCCACTTAACCGGGTAAACCGCACCGGCCCGACGCCCTACTCCGCCTCGGCCAGGACCGCGTCGACGCGCATCTCGTCGCCGTCGTCGGACGGCACGAGCTCGACGGTGCCGACCACGCGGCCGGCGGCCTTGACGTCGTCCAGCGCGTGCTGGAGCAGGTCCAGCGCCTCCTGCTGGGCACGGACGGTGACCGCGGTGACCTCGGTGCGCTGGCTGACCTTCGCCACCGACTTGGCGCCGCGGATGCCCGCGAGCGCCTCGGCCGCGCGCGTGAGGACGGCCGGGTCACGCGGCACGGTGGCCAGGTCGACGTCGGCGTCCGGCCACGAGGACCGGTGGATCGAGCCCTCCTGCCACCACGACCACACCTCTTCGGTGACGTAGGGCAGGAACGGTGCGAGCAGGCGCAGCTGGACCGACAGGGCCAGCACGAACGCGGCCTTGGCCGACGTCCCGGACGCGTCGTCCCGGCGCGCGCGCTCCTTGACCAGCTCGAGGTAGTCGTCGCAGAAGTCCCAGAAGAACTTCTCGGTGACCTCGAGGGCCGACGCGTAGTCGTACTCGTCGAGGTGCTCGGTGGCGTCCTCGACGACCTGGCGCAGGCGACGCAGCATGGCGAGGTCGAGCGGCTCGGTGACGAGCGCCGGGTCGAGCAGGGAGGCGTCGGCGCCGAGGCCGTACTGCTCGGGGCTGGCCAGCACGAACTTGCTCGCGTTCAGCACCTTCATGCTGAGGCGGCGGCCGACCTTCATCTGACCCTCGTCGAACGGGGAGTCCGCGCCGGGCCGGGCACCCGCCGCACGCCAGCGGACGGCGTCCGAGCCGTACTTGGCGAGGATCTCGTCGGGGACGACGACGTTGCCCTTGCTCTTGCTCATCTTCTTGCGGTCGGGATCGACGACGAACCCGGAGAGCGCGGCGTGGCTCCACGGCACCTCGCCGTGCTCCAGGTGCGAACGCGTGACCGTGGAGAACAACCAGGTGCGGATGATGTCGTGCGCCTGGGGCCTCAGGTCCATCGGGAACGTCTTCTCGAACAGCTCCGGGTCGCGCTCCCAGCCGCAGACGATCTGCGGCGTGAGGGACGACGTCGCCCACGTGTCGAGGACGTCCGGGTCGGCCATGAAGCCGCCGGGCTGACCGCGCTGCGCCTCGTCGTAGCCGGGCGGGGCCTGCGACGCCGGGTCGACCGGAAGGGCGGCCTCCTCGGCGAAGATGGGCGCGTCGTAGCGCGGCTGTGAGTCGTCGTCGAGCGGGTACCAGACCGGGAACGGGATGCCGAAGAACCGCTGCCGGCTGATCAGCCAGTCGCCGTTGAGGCCCTCGATCCAGTTCGAGTACCGCGACTGCATGTAGCCGGGGATCCACTCGATCTCGTCGCCCCGGGCGACCAGGGCGCTGCGCAGGTCGGCGTCCCGGCCGCCGTTGGTGATGTACCACTGGCGCGTGGAGACGATCTCCAGCGGCTTGTCGCCGCGCTCGTAGAAGTTCGTCATGCGCTGCGTGGGCTCGGGCTCGCCGTCGAGGTCGCCGCTCGCCTTGAGCGCCTCGGTGATCAGCTCACGCGCGGTGAACGTGGTCTTGCCGGACAGCTCGGCGAACAGCTCGCGGCCGGCGTCGGTGGTGATCCAGTCCGGCACCTCGCGCAGGATGCGGCCGTCGCGCGCGATGACCGTGCGGTTGGGCAGGTCGAACTCGCGCCACCACTGGACGTCGGTGAGGTCGCCGAAGGTGCAGCAGTGCACGATGCCGGAGCCCTTCTCGGGGTCCGCGAGCGTGTGGGCGATGACGGGCACCTCGACGCCGAAGATCGGCGACGTGACCGTGCTGCCGAACAGGTGCTGGTAGCGCTCGTCGTCCGGGTGCGCGATGAGCGCGACCGCCGCCGGCGTCAGCTCCGGGCGGGTGGTCTCGATGTACACCGGGCCGTCAGCGTGGTGATAGGCGACGCGGTGGTAGGCGCCCGGGTAGTCGCGGGCCTCGAGCTCGGCCTGCGCGACGGCGGTCTGGTACGTGACGTCCCAGAGCGTCGGCGCGTCCTGCTGGTACGCCTCGCCGCGGGCCACGTTCCGCAGGAACGCGCGCTGCGAGACGGTCTGCGAGTCGGCGCCGATCGTGGTGTAGGTCTGCGACCAGTCGACCGAGAGACCGAGCGTGCGCCACAGGCTCTCGAAGACCTTCTCGTCCTCCTGGACGAGCTCGTTGCACAGCTCGATGAAGTTGCGGCGGCTGATCGCGACCTGGCGCTTGGCATCGGGCTTGGCCGGGGGTGTGAAGTCGGGGTCATAGGGGAGCGACGGGTCGCACCGGACGCCGTAGTAGTTCTGTACCCGGCGCTCGGTCGGCAGGCCGTTGTCGTCCCAGCCCATCGGGTAGAAGACCTCCTTGCCGCGCATCCGCTGGTAGCGGGCGATGAGGTCGGTGTGCGTGTAGCTGAACACGTGGCCGACGTGCAGCGACCCGGAGACGGTGGGCGGCGGCGTGTCGATCGAGTAGATCTCGTCGCGGCTCCGGCTGCGGTCGAAGGTGTAGGTGCCCTGCTCCTGCCAGCGGGCGGACCACACCTCCTCGAGGCCTTCGAGGACGGGCTTGTCGGGGACGGTGCTCACGGGCGACAAGTCTAGGAGCACCGTCCCCGCTGCTCAGACCCGGACGGCCTCCGCGTCGGTCGCAGTCTCGTCGACCTCGACGTCCTGCTTCTGCCCGAGCTTCGACGGCCACCACATGTGTCGGCCGACGTCGAGGTTCAGCGCCGTCACCAGCACGGACCGGACGACGATCGTGTCGAGCAGGACACCGACCGCGACGCAGAACCCGAGCTCGGCGACGAAGACGATCGGCAGCGATCCCAGGGCCGCGAACGTGCCGGCCAGCACCAGGCCCGCCGACGTGATCACGCCGCCGGTGGCAGCGATGCCGATCAGCGCACCGCGCCGAGTGCCGAGCTCCAGCGCCTCCTCCCGCACGCGGGTCATCAGGAAGATGTTGTAGTCGATGCCGAGGGCGACGAGGAACACGAACGCGAACAGCGGGAACGACGAGTCTGCGCCGGCGAACCCGAACACGTGCTTGAAGACGAGCGCGCTGATGCCCAGCGCCGCTCCGAACGACAGCACGACCGTGCCGAGCAGGATCAACGGCGCGACCAAGGCCCGAAGCAGGAGTGCCAGGATCAGGAAGACCACCAGCAGGATGATCGGGATGATCAGCCGGTTGTCGGCGCTCGAGGCGTTCTGGACGTCGTGGTTGACCGCCGTGTTGCCGCCCACCTTCGCGTCGGCGCCCTTGACGTCGTCGACGGCGTCGCGGACGCGGTCGACGGTGTCGAACGCGGCCTTGGAGTCGGGGGCCGCGGCGAGCGTGCCCTCGAGGTAGCTGAGGCCCTTCTTCGAGCCGAGCACCTGGACCGTGTCGGGCGCGATGCCCTCGGTGTCCTGGAAGGCCTGCTTCACCGCGTCGGCCTCGGCCGTCTTGGTGATGACCGCGACCGGGTTGCCGGCGCCGCCCGGGAAGTGCTGGGAGACCATCTCCTCCGCGACGACCGACGGCTGCTCCGTGGTGAACGTGTCCTTGTTGGACAGTCCGGTGGCGTCGAGCTGGACGATGCCCACGGTGAGCGCACCGAGGATCACCACGGTGGTGGCCCACACGACGCGCGGGCGCTTCGCGATGCGCTGACCCACGCGGGCCCAGACGCCGTGGTCGGTCTTGAGCGGTGTGCCGAAGCGCGGGACGAACGGCCAGAAGATCCAGCGTCCGACGATGACCAGCAGAGCCGGCAGCAGCACCATCATGATCAGCAGGGCGCAGGCGATGCCGGCCGCACCGACCGGGCCGAGGCTGCTGGTGGAGTTCATCTGAGCGAACGACAGGCACAGCAGGCCGAGGATGACGGTGGCGCCGCTGGCGAGGACGGCGGGCGCGGCGCGGTGCAGGGCGTGCGCCATCGCGTCGTGCCGGTCCTCGAAGTTGTGCAGCTCCTCGCGGTACCGGGCCACGAGCAGGAGGGCGTAGTCGACCCCCGCGCCCAGCACGAGCACGCTGAGGATGGCCTGGCTCTGCCCGTTCACGGTGAGGTGGCCGTACTTGGCCAGCAGGTAGACGACGCCCTGGGCCGTGCCGACGGCGCCGACGCCGCAGATCAGGAACAGGATCGCGAGCTGGAGGCTGCGGTAGGTGAGCAGCAGGATGACGAAGACGATGACGAGCGCGACGAGCAGGAGGATGCCGTCGACGCCGGAGAACGCCTCGGCCTGGTCGGCGCCGAACGCCGCCGGTCCGGCGAGCCGGACGTTCATGCCGTTGTCGCCCTTCTTGACCACGTCGTCGATGTGGTCCATGACGCCGGGCAGCTTGTCCCAGCCGTCGCTGCCGACGTCGATGTTCGCGGTGATCTGCACCGCCTTGCCGTCCTGGGACGGGATCGGGCCGACGATGTTGTCGTCGACGAAGGCGACCTTCGCCACGGCGGCGACGTCGCTCTTGGCCTTGACCAGGTCGGCGGGGGTGATGCCCGCGTCGCGCACGTAGAGGACGACGACCGGGATCGCGTCGGGGTTGGTGAACGACTTCGACTCGTTGATCACCTGGGTGGACTCCGCGTCACCCGGCAACCAGGAGCCGACGTCGTTCTTCTGGATGCTCGTCAGCTTGCCGCCCAGGAACCCCATCGAGCCGATGAGGACGAGCGAGAGGACGAGCACGACCCATTTGGCCCAGTGGTGGACGACCCACCCTGCGATCTGTCGGTTCACTGCCTCATTCTCTCGTGAACCCGCGCCGAAACCATCGGGGAAGTCCCTGAGATACTGGTCACGATGAGACCCACCTATGCCGAGGTCGAGCACGCGCTGCTCGGGCGATGGCCCGAGAGCCGCCTGGAACCGTCGCTCGACCGCATCGCGGCGCTGTGCCGTCTCCTCGGCGACCCGCAGCGCGCCTACCCGGTGGTCCACCTCACCGGCACCAACGGCAAGACGTCCACCGCACGGATGATCGATGCCCTTCTCCGCGGCCTGGACCTGCGCACCGGACGGTTCACCAGCCCGCACCTGCAGTCGATGACCGAGCGCATCAGCATCGACGGCGTCCCGCTCACGGAGGAGGAGTTCGTCGACGCCTTCGCCGACGTCGCCGCGTACGCGCAGATCGTCGACGACTCACAGTCCCATCCACTCTCGTTCTTCGAGATGACGGTCGCCATGGCGTTCGCCGCGTTCGCGGACGCCCCGGTCGACGCCGTCGTCGTCGAGGTCGGCATGGGTGGCGCCTGGGACGCCACCAACGTCGCCGACGGGCAGGTCGCCGTGGTCACGCCGATCGCCGTCGACCACGCCTCCTACCTCGGCGACCGCGCCGAGACCATCGCCGTCGAGAAGGCGGGCATCATCAAGGCCGGCAGCCACGCCGTCATCGCCGAGCAGGAGCCTGACGTGATGGACGTCCTGATGCGTCGCGTCGTCGACGTCGGCGCCACCGTGCTCCGTGAGGGCGTCGACTTCGGGGTGGCCGAGCGGCTCGGGGCGCTGGGCGGCCAGCAGGTCGACCTCCAGGGCATCGCCGGCCGGTATGACGAGGTCTTCCTGCCGCTCCATGGTGCCCACCAGGCCCGCAACGCCGCCTACGCGCTGGCTGCCGTCGAGGCGTTCACCGGCTCGAACGAGCTCGACGCCGACGTCGTGCGAACCGCGTTCGCCGAGGTGTCGTCGCCCGGCCGGCTCGAGGTCATCCGCCGCAGCCCCGCGGTCCTGCTGGACGCGGCGCACAACCCGCACGGCATCCAGGCCGCGCTCGAGGCCGTGCAGGACGCGTTCGAGCTCAGCCCGCTCGTCGGCGTCGTCGGCGTGATGGCCGACAAGGACGTCGAGGAGATCCTGCGCCTCCTCGAGCCGGTGCTCTCCGAGATCGTCTGCACGCAGAACAGCACGCCGCGCGCCATGCCGGCCCGCGAGCTCGGCGAGATCGCCGAGGACCTGTTCGGCGCCGACCGCGTCACCGTCGTGCCCCGCCTCGACGACGCGCTCGAGCGCGGGATCTCCATGGCGGAGTCGACGGAGGGCTACGAGGATGCGATCGGCAGCGGGGGAGTGCTGGTGACCGGGTCCGTCATCACCGTCGGCGAGGCCCGCGTGCTGCTCGGGGGCGACCCCGCATGAGGGCGATGTGCGCCGCGATGCTTTCGCTCGAGGCCGTCATCCTCGCGCTGAGCGTGCCGGTGATGATCTCCGTCGAGGACGTCGACAAGGGCACCGCGCTCGGCGTCGGGCTCGGACTGGCCGCGTTGTGCGTCGTCACGGCCGGACTGCTGCGGCACGCCTGGGCCTACTGGCTCGGTCACGCTGTCCAGGTGGCCGCGATCGGCCTCGGCTTCCTGGTGCCGACGATGTTCGCCGTGGGCGCGCTCTTCGCGGCGCTCTGGTTCGCCGCGTTCTTCCTCGGTCGCAAGATCGAGGCCGACAAGGCCCGCTGGGCCGCCGAAGAAGGCGCTACAGACCAACCGTGAGGTTGTCGCCGCTCGACGGGTCGAAGAGGTGCATCTTCCTCGTGTCGATGTGCAGCGTTGCCTCCTGGCCCTCCTCGACCCGGCTCGCCGAGTCCAGGGAGACCACGAGCTGAGTGCGCAGCGACTCGCTGTCGACCTCCTTGGCCAGCTCCTTGAGCTGGTCCTGGACCTGCTGCTCGGCTTCGTACGGGATGTAGGCGTACTGCTGGTCGCCGAGCCACTCGCGGACGTCGATCTTCGCGGTGAACGTCGAGTCGCTGCCGCCGTCCATCACGCTGGCGTCCTCGAAGTGCTCCGGACGGATGCCGGCCATCAGCAGGCCCTTGCCCTCGGTCTTGGCGGCCTTCTCCTGCGGGAGGTCGAAGTCGCCGAACGGGAGCTTGACCTTGCCGCCCTCGACGGTGGCGGGCAGGAAGTTCATCGGCGGGGAGCCGATGAAGCCGGCGACGAACAGGTTGACCGGCTGCTCGTAGAGCTCGCGCGGCGTGGCCAGCTGCTGCAGGACGCCACGCTTCATGACGGCAACGCGGTCGCCCAGCGTCATGGCCTCGGTCTGGTCGTGCGTGACGTAGACCGTGGTGATGCCGAGCCGCTTCTGCAGGCGGGCGATCTCCGTGCGCATCTGGCCGCGCAGCTTGGCGTCGAGGTTGGACAGCGGCTCGTCGAACAGGAACGCCTTTGCGTCGCGGACGATCGCGCGGCCCATCGCGACGCGCTGGCGCTGGCCGCCGGAGAGGTTGGCGGGCTTGCGCTCGAGGTGCTCGTCGAGCTCCAGGGTCTTGCTCGCCTCGCGCACCTTCTGGTCGATCTCGGACTCGGACTTGCCGGCCAGGCGCAGCGGGAACGCGATGTTCTCGTAGACCGTCAGGTGCGGGTACAGCGCGTAGTTCTGGAAGACCATCGCCAGGTTGCGGTCGCGCGGGGCGAGGTCGTTGACCCGCTTCCCGTCGACGATCATGTCGCCGCTGGTGATGTCCTCGAGACCGACGATCATGCGCAGCAGCGTCGACTTCCCGCAGCCGGACGGGCCGACGAGGATGACGAACTCGCCGTCCGCGACGTCGATGCTGATGTCGTTGACCGCCGGGAAGCCGTCGCCGTACTTCTTGACGATGTTCTTCATCTCGATGGTGGCCATCAGGTCATCCCTTCACTGCGCCGGAGGTGAGGCCGGCAACGATCTTGCGCTGGAAGAACAGCACGATCACGATGATCGGGATCGTGGCGACGACGGCTCCTGCCGCGAGCAACGAAGCCGGTCGGTTGAACGGGTCGGCGCCGACGAAGAACGACAGCGCTGCGGGGATCGGGCGGGCGTTCTCCGTCGACGTCAGCGAGATGCCGAAGACGAAGTCGTTCCACGCGAAGAAGAACGTCAGGATCGCGGCGGTGAACACGCCCGGTGCGGCCAGCGGCACGATCACCTTGCGGAAGGCCTGCCACGACGTGGCGCCGTCCACCTGGGCTGCCTGCTCCATCTCCCACGGGATCTCCCGGAAGAAGGCGGACAGGGTCCAGATCGCCAGTGGCAGCGTGAACGACATGTACGGCAGGATCAGTCCGAGCCAGGTGTCGTAGATGCCGAACGTGCGCCACATGTCGAACAGCGGGCTGACCAGCGACACGACCGGGAACATCGCGATCACGAGGGCCGTGGTGAGCACGAACCGCTTGCCGCGGAACTCCAGGCGGGCGATGGCGTAGGCGGCGAGCGTCGCGATGATCACCGAGAGCACCGTGGAGATCAGCGAGATGCCGATCGAGTTGAAGATCGCGTGCTTGAACTGGTCGTCCTTGAGGACGTCCTCGTAGTTCTTCCAGCCGGCCCCGGTGCCCGAGGAGGGGAAGAAGCCCGGGCTGCCGTTGGTGATGGCCTCCTGCGACTTGAACGACAGGGAGATGATCCAGGCCACCGGCAGCAGGCACCAGCCGAGGATGAGGGCGCAGCCGATGACGATACCGACGCGGTTCTTGGTCATGTTCATCGCTTCACTCCTGCCTGGCCTGGGCGAGATCGACCCGGAAGAGCTTGACGATCAGGAACGCCACGACGAGCACGGAGAGGAACAACAGCACCGACAGCGCCGATCCGATGCCGAGCTGGAACTGCTCCACCGTCTGTCTGTACGTCAGGAACGAGATCGACTCGGTCTTGTTGGCGCCCGCCGTCATCACGAAGATGTTGTCGAAGATGCGGTAGGCGTCGAGCGCCCGGAACAGGACCGCCACCATGATGGCCGCGCGCATGTTGGGCAGGATCACCTTGTAGAGGCGCTGCCACCACGTCGCGCCGTCGACCTTGGCCGCCTCGAGCATGTCCTCGGAGACGTTGGCGAGCCCAGCGAGCAGCAGCAGGGACATGAACGGCGTCGTCTTCCAGATCTCCGACGCCATGATCGCGATGATCGACGAGTCGTACTGGGCGAACCAGTTGAAGTCGTCGCCCATGAACGGCAGCCAGCCGTTGACGAATCCGTTGGAGTTGGAGAACGCGAACTGCCAGGCGAAGCCGGAGACGACCGTGATGATGCCGTAGGGGATGAGGATCGACGTGCGGATGACCCCGCGGGCGAAGATCACGCGGTGCATGACCATGGCGAACGCGAAGCCGATGACCAGCTCGACGGCCACAGTGACGACCATGATCATCACGGTGTTGGCGGTGTCGCGCCAGAACAGCGAGTCCGACAGGGCCGTCCAGTAGTTCGACAGGCCGACGAAGTCGCGGTCGTCGGGCGCGGTGAGGCTGTAGTCGAAGAGCGACAGGTAGAGCGCCCGGAGCATCGGGAACGCGGTGACGACCATCATCAGGACGATCGCGGGGAGCACCAGCTGGCGACCGAGCGTGTTCTCCGCCTTCGCCCGCTCGGACTCCTCCGTGACGCGTCCGGGTGCCGTTGCTGTCTGTACGGTCACAGCAGAGCCTTCCCGCTCAGGACGTCCTTCAGGAAGGACGCCGACTTCTTCGGGGTGCGGTCACTGACCGAGGACGGCGAGTGCCAGACGGACTGCACCGCGCTGGAGATCTGGCTGTAGAAGGCGCTCTTCGGTCGCGGCCCGCCTTCGGAGATGCTCGTGCTGAACAGCTGGAGCAGGTCCGGCGGGTACGCCTTCTTCAGCTCCTCGGAGTCGTAGACGGACTGCCTCGACGGCATCAGGCCCTCGTTGACCGCCAACGCGGTCTGCGCCTTCGGGCTGGTGACGCACGCGGCGGCCTGCTGGGCGAAGTCGAGGTGCTTGGAGTACGCCCCGACACCGATGTCGATGCCACCGATCGGCGGCTTGGAGGCCTCGCCCGCGACCGTCTCGGGGTACCGGAGCCAGCCGAGGTCGGAGAACGCCTCCTTGTCGGCGGGTCCGCCGGGCTTGCCGATCAGGCCCTCGTAGTTCTTGTAGACGAAGGTCCAGTTGGTCATGAACTCCCCGGCGCCCTTGGCCGGGTACATCCGTCCGAGCGAGGTGCCCTCGTTGGAGGTGGTGAAGTCGGGCTGCTTGGCGCTGGAGCGCGCGAGCTCCCGGATCACGCCGGCGGCCCTCTTGCCCGCCTCGGAGTTGATCGTCACCTTCGCGTCGCGGCCGTCCTCGACGGTGGACGGGTCGAGGATGTTGCCGCCGGCGCCCTGGATGAGGGCGTTGATCCACACGACGTAGGCCTCGTACTTGTTGGCCTGGACCCCGACGGTGCCGTCGTTGTCGGCCGCCGCCTTGATGATCTGGTCCCAGGTGACGGGCTTGCTGGTGTCGAGACCGGCGGCCTCGGCCAGCGACTTCCGGTACCAGAGCACCTGCGTGTTGGCCCACTGCGGGGCGGCCACGACCTTGTCCTCCCAGGTGACCGTCTTGGCGGCGCCGTCCAGCACGTCGTCGTCGAGGACCTTGCCCTTGAGGTCGCCGGTGAACGGGGCGAGCCACTTGGCGTTGGCGAACTCCGGCACGAAGACCGGGTCCAGGCTCATCAGGTCGGTGGAGCTGTCCTTCGCGGCGAGGCGACGCGCCAGCTGGGTTCGCTGGTCGGTGGCGCTCGCCGGGAGCAGCTGGATCTTGATCGTGTACTCGTCGGTGCTGCAGTCCTTGGCCAGCTGGTTCAGCGTGACCTGACCGTCCGGGTTGATGTACCAGTTCAGCGTCGGCTTGCCGGAATCACCGCCGCACGCGGACAGGCCGGCGAGGATCATGATCGACGCCGCAGCGACTGCCCAGACACGCTTGACGCTGGCTCGGCCCGCTGCGTCTGCCGTCATCCGATCCGACCTCCCCAGTGTGACCCCCGCCACTTCGTGATCCTGAACGTACGACCGGATCGCCTCAGCGCGCAACCGGGCGGGTCCACGCCGCCGTGTCCGGCGGCAGGAGCTCTCCGGCGTCCGACCCGTCGCTCACGAGCAGCACCTCGAGACCGTCCGGAAGGGCGTAGTCGCTGGTCCCGAGGTTGGCGAGGACGGTCAGGGTTCCGCCGTCGGGGAGGTCGACGTCGAGGCCCAGGACGTCGTCCGGAGCGTCCCGCCAGACGAGGCGCCCGAGGCCCGGCCGCAGCTCTCGGCGTGCTCGCAGGAGGCGGCGGTAGAGCTCGAGCGTGGACGTCTCGTCGCCGTCCTGGCGGTCGACGGCGAGGTCGGCGTACTCGGCCGGCTGGGGGAGCCATGGATGGTCGCCCGGTCCGAAGCCGAGCGACGGAGCCGCGCCCGCCCACGGCATCGGCACACGGCAGCCGTCGCGGCCGCGGGACCGGTGGCCCGATCGTTCCCAGGTCGGGTCCTGCAGCGCGTCGTCGGGCAGCCGGGTCGCCTCGGGCAGGCCCAGCTCCTCGCCCTGGTACAGGTACGCCGAGCCCGGCAGGGCGAGCATGAGCGTCGTCGCGGCGCGCGCTCGCCGCAGGCCGAGGGCCGCGTCGGGCTGCGGATCCTCGGGGCCGATGCCGGGGACACGAGACGGTCGTCCGGAGCGCTGGGGGAGCCCGAACCGGCTGGCGTGGCGCACGACGTCGTGGTTCGACAGCACCCAGGTCTGCGGGGCACCGACGGCCTCGGCGGCGGCCAGCGTCGCCGTGATGGTGTGACGCAGGTCGGCGGCGACCCAGGGCGTCATCAGATAGGCGAAGTTGAACGACTGGTGCAGCTCGTCGGCGCGGACGTAGCGGGCGAGCGCGTCGTCGGGGAGCACCCACGCCTCGGCACAGAGGATGCGATCGTCGTACTCGTCGACGACGCGGCGCCACCGGCGGTGGATCTCGTGCACGCCGGGCTGGTCCCACATCGGCTGGCTGCCGGTCGGATCGACGGAGGAGTCCCACGGTCCGGTCGTGTCCGGCAGGCCGTCGGCCTTGACCATGCCGTGGGCGACGTCGATGCGGAACCCGTCGACGCCGCGCTCGAGCCAGAAGCGCAGCACCGACTCGTACTCGTCGCCGACCTCGGGGTTCGACCAGTCGAGGTCGGGCTGGGTGACGTCGAAGAGGTGCAGGTACCACTGCCCGTCCGGCACGCGCGACCACGCCGGTCCGCCGAAGTTGCTGGTCCAGTTGTTCGGCGGCTCGGCGCCGTCGGGGCCGCGGCCGTCGCGGAACAGGTACCGGGCCCGGGCGGGGCTGCCCGGCTCGGCGGCGAGCGCCTCGCGGAACCACGGGTGCTCGCTCGAGGTGTGGTTGGGCACGACGTCGACGATCACCCGCAGGCCGAGGTCGTGGGCGCGCGTGAGGAGGGCATCGAACGCCGCGAGGTCGCCGAAGAGCGGGTCGACGTCGCGGTGGTCGGCCACGTCGTAGCCGCCGTCGTTCTGAGGGGAGACGTAGAACGGCGACAGCCAGAGCGCGTCGACGCCGAGTGCGACGAGGTGGTCGAGCCGGGCCGTGATGCCGGGCAGGTCACCGATGCCGTCGCCGTCGGCGTCGGCCCACGAACGGGGGTAGACCTGGTAGACGACGGCGTCGCGCCACCACCCTCTACCCACCATGCGCTGCACGATACGTTGACCGGCATGGAACGAACGCTGGTCCTGCTCAAGCCCGATGCCGTCCGTCGCGGCCTCGTCGGGCACGTCCTGTCGCGCTTCGAGGCGAAGGGCCTCGGCATCGTCGCGATGGAGCTGCGCACCATCACCGGGGATCAGGCCGACGCGCACTACGCCGAGCACGTCGAGCGCGACTTCTACCCGCCGTTGCGGGAGTTCGCGACGTCCGGCCCGCTCGTGGCGCTGGTGCTCGAGGGCGACGAGGCCATCGCCGTCGTGCGTGCCCTCAACGGCGCCACCGACGGTCGGCAGGCCGCGCCGGGCACCATCCGCGGCGACCTGTCCCTCTCCAACCGCGAGAACCTCGTGCACGCCTCCGACTCCGCGGAGTCGGCCGAGCGCGAGATCGCCCTCTGGTTCCCCGACCTGTGATGGAGCGCGTCGGCCTGCTCGGCACGGGCATCGTGGGGCGGACGCTCGCCGCTCGCCTCGCCGAGCTCGGGGTCGACGTCGTGGTGGGTGCGCGGTCGGCCGAGTCGTCCAGCCTGGAGGCGTTCGCCGACCTGGACGTCCGGACCGGGTCCTTCGCGGACGCGGCCGCGCACGCCGACCTCGTCGTGAACGCGACGAACGGCGTGAACTCGACGGCTGTGCTCGAGTCGATCGGGGCCGAGGCCCTGGCAGGGAAGACCGTCGTCGACCTGTCGAACGAGCTCGTGCCCCGCGAGGGCGGCGGCTTCCCGGTCCCGACGGCCACGGCGGAGAGCTCGGTCGGCCGCCGGCTGCAGGAGGCGTTCCCGGAGACCTACGTGGTCAAGAGCCTCAACACGATGAACTGCGCCGTGATGGCCGACCCGTCGATCGTGCCCGGCGACCACGTCGTGTTCCTGAGCGGGGACGACGCCGGCGCGAAAGATCGCGTCCGTGAGCTGCTGGCCACGTTCGGCTGGCGGCCGGAGCAGATGGTCGACCTCGGCGGCATCGAGACGGCGTCGGCCACCGAGATGATGATGAGCGTCTGGATGGCGGTCACCATCGCGCGCGGTCACGACGCGCCGCGGTTCAACTGGGCGGTCAACGCGCCCTGACCACGGTCAGTACCAGCCGTGGCCCTGCTTGAACGCCTGCGCCGCGCACGGTGACCCGTAGGACGCCTCGATGTAGCCGAGGCCCCAGCGGATCTGCGTGATCGGGTTCGTCCGCCAGTCCTTGCCGGCGGTCGCCATCTTCGTGGCGGGCAGCGACTGCGGGATGCCGTAGGCGCCGGACGACTGGTTCGTGGCGCGCGGGTCCCAGCCGCTCTCGCCGCTCCAGAGCGCGTCGAGGCAGGAGAACTCGCCCGCCCACCCGCGTTCGGCGAGCAGCTGCCGGGCGGCGGTGCGGGGGTCCTTCAGCGCCGCGGCGCGCTCCTTCTGCTCCTTCTGGAGCTCGGCGATCGCCGGGCGCAGCGTGCTGCGGGAGACGCGGTCGGCCGCGACGCCGAGCGCGGAGTCGTCCACGGGAGCAGCCTGGGAGGCCTGGCCGGCGTCGGCCTGCGAGCCGACGATCGTCTCGGCGCCGACGGCGACGCCGGTGACGAGGAGGCTGGCGACGGCCGTGGCGGCCACGGTCCGGCGGTCGAGAAATCGGGTTCGGATGGCGGTTCGGGGCGCGCGGTGGCGGCCCTGGTGGGCACCGAGGTGCATAGGAGATCGTCCTGGTACATCGGGGGCAACCGAGGGCGGTGGCCCTCGAGGTCAGCGTTCGACGCTAGGAACGGAACCTGAGAGAAACCTTGCCGTTCCGCGTGCCACGCGGCCTCGTGTGAGGAGGAACACCCGCCTACCCTGGTGCCTATGCCTGTCGAGTCACTCTTCCCGCGCCTGGAGCCGTTGCTGCCCTCCGTCAGCAAGCCGATCCAGTACGTCGGCGGCGAGCTGAACGCGACGGTGAAGGACTGGGACGCCGCGGACGTCCGCTGGGCGCTCATGTACCCCGACGCCTACGAGGTGGGCCTGCCGAACCAGGGGGTGCAGATCCTCTACGAGGTGCTCAACGAGCGCGACTGGATCCTCGCCGAGCGCACGTACGCCGTCTTCGCGGACATGGAGGCGGTGATGCGCGAGCACGGCATCGAGCAGTTCACCGTCGACGCCCACCGCCCCGTCAGCGCGTTCGACCTGCTGGGCGTGTCCTTCTCCACCGAGCTCGGTTACACCAACCTGCTCACGGCACTCGACCTCGCCGGCATCCCGCTGCACGCGGTCGATCGGACGGACGACCACCCGATCGTGCTGGCGGGCGGGCACTCGGCGTTCAACCCCGAGCCCATCGCCGACTTCATCGACGCCGCCGTCCTCGGTGACGGCGAGGAGGTCGTCGTCGCGATCAGCGAGGTCGTCCGCGAGTGGAAGTCCGAGGGCCGGCCTGGCGGACGCGAGGAGGTCCTGCGCCGGCTCGCGGTCTCCGGCGGTGTCTACGTGCCGCAGTTCTACGACGTCTCGTACCTGCCCGACGGCCGGATCCAACGCGTGGTGCCGAACCGCCCGGGCATCCCGTGGCGCGTCACCAAGCACACGCTCATGGACCTCGACGCCTGGCCGTACCCCAAGAACCCGCTCGTGCCGCTGGCCGAGACGGTGCACGAGCGCTACTCCGTCGAGATCTTCCGCGGCTGCACCCGCGGCTGCCGGTTCTGCCAGGCGGGCATGATCACCCGGCCCGTGCGGGAGCGCTCGCTGCAGACCATCGGCGCGATGGTCGAGAACGGGCTGGCGAAGTCCGGCCTCGACGAGGTGGGCCTGCTGAGCCTGTCCAGCGCCGACCACACCGAGATCGGCGAGATCGCCAAGCAGCTCGGCGACCGCTACGAGGGCTCCAACACGTCGCTGTCCCTCCCGTCCACCCGCGTCGACGCCTTCAACATCACCCTCGCCAACGAGTTCAGCCGCAACGGCCGGCGCTCGGGCCTGACGTTCGCCCCGGAGGGCGGCAGCGAGCGGCTGCGCAAGGTCATCAACAAGATGGTCAGCGAGGAGGACCTGATCCGGACGGTCTCCGCCGCGTACTCGCACGGCTGGCGCCAGGTGAAGCTCTACTTCATGTGCGGCCTGCCCACCGAGACCGACGAGGACGTCCTGCAGATCGGCGAGCTGGCCAAGAAGGTCATCGAGGTCGGGCGCGAGGTGTCCGGCCGCAAGGACATCCGGTGCACGGTGTCGATCGGCGGGTTCGTGCCCAAGCCGCACACGCCGTTCCAGTGGGCGGCTCAGCTGGACCACGAGACCACGGACGAGCGGCTGCGGAAGCTGCGGGCGTCCGTGCAGTCCGACAAGCGGTTCGGCCGCGCCATCGGCTTCCGGTACCACGACGGCAAGCCCGGCACGATCGAAGGACTCCTCTCGCGGGGCGACCGCCGGGTCGGCCGGGTCATCGAGGCCGTCTGGCGCGACGGCGGCCGGTTCGACGGCTGGAGCGAGCACTTCTCCTACGAGCGCTGGGAGGCCAAGACGGCCGAGGCGCTCGCCGACGAGCCAGTGGACCTCGACTGGTACACGACGCGCGAGCGCGAGTACGCCGAGGTCCTGCCGTGGGACCACCTCGACTCCGGCCTCGACCGCGACTGGCTCTGGGAGGACTGGCAGGACGCCATCGACCCCTCCGGCGCGCGCGAGGTCGACGACTGCCGCTGGACCCCGTGCTTCGACTGCGGCGTCTGCCCGCAGATGGACACCGAGATCCAGATCGGTCCCACCGGCCGGAAGCTGCTGCCGCTGTCAGTCGTCTGAAGGTTTACCAGGTTCAGTAGGCAAGCTGGCACATCTCTCGGCAGATCTGCCATGGGATGTGTCGGTTTGCCGTGCGACGTGGGCGAGGCGGTCGAATTGCCGTGAGGGGTGGGCGATTTGCCTACTGAACCTGGTAAACCGACGACGGCGCTACAACGTGTCCTCGACGTAGACCTCGCGGTTCACGATCGTGCCGAAGATGCCGATGAGCAGGCCGGCGGCCGCCAGGAGGAGGACGGGGAGCGTCCAGTCGCCGGTCGCGTCGTGCAGCAGGCCGGTGCCGAACGGTCCGACGCCCGCGACGACGTAGCCGATGCTCTGCGCGAAGGCCGACAGGGCAGCGGTGCCGTCGGGCGTGCGGGAGCGGCGGCCGATCATCGTCAGCGTCCAGGTGAACGCGCAGCCGCCGACGCCGAGCAGCACGGCCCAGAGCAGCGCGAGCGACGACGGCGCGACGAGGACGCCGAGCCAGCCCACGACCGTGACGCCGGAGAAGAGCCACGGCAGCCAGGGCCGTGTGCCCACCCGACGGATCAGGGCCGGGAGCGCCAGTGTCACCGGGATGCCGACGGCGCTGAGCACACCCTGCATCGCGCCGGCGGCCGTCGTCGACAGTCCACCGTCGTGCAGGATCGCCGGGAACCAGCCGAACTGGGCGTAGGCCTGGGCGGACTGCGAGCCGAAGCACAGCGCCGTGGCCCAGGCGAGCCGCGACCGCCGCAGCGACGACATCTTCAGTCGCGTGCTCGCGGCGGGGTCGACGTGCAGGTCGTGGCCGAGGAAGCGGAGCCAGGGGACCAGTGCCGCGAGGGCCAGGACGGCCCAGGCGCCGATGCCGGCACGCCAGCTGCCGAACACGTCGGCGATCGGGACGGTGACCACCGACCCCAGGGCGGCGCCGGTCATCAGGGCGGCGCCGTACAGCGAGCTGATCAGCGGGATCCGGTCCGGGAAGTGCACCTTGGCCAGCGCCGGGAGGATCACGTTGCCCACGGCGGCACCAGCCAGCGACACGACGGTGAGCAGCAGGAACAGCGCTGAGCTGTCGACGAACGCCCGAGACACGAGCCCCACCGCCGTGACGGCCAGCAGCAGGACCGTCGTCCGGTGCAGGCCCAGCCGGCGGACCACGCCGTGCGAGCTGCCGCCGAAGAACGCGAAGCACAGCACCGGCAGCGTCGTGAGCACGCCGGCGACGCTCGCACTCATGCCGAGGTCGTCGCGCAGGTCGTCGAGGACGACCCCGACGCTGCCCACGGCGAGCCGCAGGTTCAGGGCCAGCAGGATGGTCGCCGCGCCGACGAGGAGACGTCCGCGATCAGGCTGAGGCACCCGCCCATCACACCACTACGCTCGAACGGGTGAGCACGCTGGAGGGCACCCCGAACCCGGAGGCTCCGAACCCGCAGCTGCCGATCGTGCAGAAGCTGCGGGTGCGGTACGCCAAGCGGGACCGCCTGCGCTTCACCAGCCATCGCGACTTCTGCCGCGCGTTCGAGCGAGCGGTCCGGCGCGCCCGGCTCCCGATCGGGTTCTCGTCCGGCTACTCGCCGCACCCGAAGATCTCCTACGCCAACGCGTCGCCGACGGGGGCGGGCAGCGAGGCCGAGTACCTCGAGATC
Source organism: Aeromicrobium terrae (assembly GCF_008039565.1). Lineage (GTDB taxonomy): Bacteria > Actinomycetota > Actinomycetes > Propionibacteriales > Nocardioidaceae > Aeromicrobium > Aeromicrobium terrae. The sequence continues at coordinate 86,337 of NZ_VDUX01000002.1, read as the reverse complement.
GGGCTCACCGAGCCGTGCGACCCGGCAGCGGTCCGACAGGCGCTCGACGACTCGTTGCCTCCCGGCCTGGACGTCCTCGAGGTGGTCGTCGCAGGTCAGGGCGCCCTGGCCGACCGCCTGCAGGCGAGCGTCTGGACGATCCGCCTGCCGGACGTCGACGTGGACGCGGCCCAGGCGGCGGTCGACGCCTTCCTCGCGGCCGACGCGGTCGAGGTCGAGCGGATGACGAAGAAGGGCGTCCGGACCTTCGACGCGCGCGGCGACACCCTGTCGCTCGGTGTCGCGGCGGCCGACGGCGACCAACCGTGTGCGATACTGACCGTGGTCCTCCGACACGACACACCGTCGGTACGACCAGACGACGTTCTCGCCGGACTCCGATCCCGCGGGGGCCTGCAGGTCGAGCAGACGCCAGTGGCGATCCGCCTGGCCCAGGGCCCGCTCGACGAGGAGACCGGCACGGTCGGCGATCCGCTCGCCCCCGACCGCGACGCACCCTGAGGGGTGTCGACCGCGGCGGAGCGGGAGGGCAGCCGCGTGACAGGCCTGGGGCCGTCGTCGCGACCGAAGGCTTCAGGCCCGCCCAGCGGGCCGCAGACGTACAGCCCCAGCCGGACCACTGGTCCGGCTCGTGGGCGAAGGAGAGCAGATGCTCGACGACAGCTCCACCGAATCCTCTGAATCCACCAGCTCCACGTCCGGCACGCGCCGTCGTGCCGCCGGCCGGCCCGCGGGTCCGCCCGCCGCGGTGAGCAGCGACATCTTCGCGCCGCCCGCGAAGGAGCCGGCGAAGAAGAAGGCACCGGCGAAGAAGGCCGCAGCATCTTCGGACGAGGCGTCCGAGGACAAGCCGGCCAAGAAGGCGCCCGCGAAGAAGACAGCCACCAAGAGCACGGCCAAGAAGACGGCTGCCAAGAAGACCGCCGACGCCGCTCCCCAGAGCGGGCTGGTGTTCCAGGCTCCCGAGACCACCACGCTGCCCCCGCGGCCGAAGGCCGACCGTCCCGACGACGACGCTGACGGCGACGACGAGGGCGGCGACGCTCCCAAGCGCCGCAAGCGCAGCCGCGGCGGTCGTCGTCGCGGCAACAAGTCCGGCGAGGGCGCCGACTCCGACACCTCGGACGACGCGGCCGACGACTCCGACGACGACGCGTCCGGCGAGGGCGGCACCCGCCGTCGCCGCCGTCGCGCGCGGGCGGGGGAGAACGCGTCCAGCTCGCCCGACGACCCGGAGAACACCGTCGTCAAGGTGCGCGAGGGCCGCAGCGCCGAGGACGAGATCACCGGCGTCAGCGGCTCCACCCGCCTGGAGGCCAAGAAGCAGCGCCGTCGCGAAGGCCGCGAGGCCGGTCGCCGGCGCGCCCCGATCGTGTCCGAGGCCGAGTTCCTGGCCCGCCGGGAGTCGGTCAAGCGCGAGATGGTGGTCCGGCAGCGCGATCAGTACACGCAGATCGCCGTCCTCGAGGACGGCGTCCTGGTCGAGCACTACGTGGCGCGCGAGTCGCAGACGTCGCTGATCGGCAACGTCTACCTCGGCAAGGTGCAGAACGTCCTGCCGAGCATGGAGGCCGCGTTCGTCGACATCGGCGCCGGCCGCAACGCCGTGCTGTACGCCGGCGAGGTCGACTGGAGCCTCGTGGGCAACGGCAAGCAGCGCAAGATCGAGGACGCGCTGTCACCCGGTCAGGCCATCCTCGTGCAGGTCACCAAGGACCCCATCGGCCAGAAGGGCGCCCGGCTCACCAGCCAGGTCAGCCTGCCCGGCCGCTTCCTCGTCTACGTGCCCAACGGCCAGACGAGCGGCATCTCCCGCAAGCTGCCCGAGAACGAGCGCGCCCGGCTCAAGTCCCTCCTCAAGGAGGTCCTTCCCGAGGACGCCGGCGTCATCGTGCGCACGGCCGCCGAGGGCGCCACGGAGGAGCAGCTGACGCGCGACGTCACCGCGCTCACCGCCCGCTGGCAGGACATCGAGAAGAAGGTCGAGGCCGGCAAGGCTCCTGAGCTGCTGTACGCCGAGCCCGACCTCGTCATCAAGGTCGTCCGCGACCTGTTCAACGAGGACTTCGCCTCCCTCGTCGTCCAGGGTGACGACGCCTGGGACAACATCTCCGGCTACGTGCAGCACGTCGCTCCGGACCTGGCCGACCGTGCGAAGCGGTGGGAGCCGGAGAAGGACGACGCCGGCGAGGTGAAGGAGCCCGACGTCTTCGTCGCGCACCGCATCGAGGAGCAGATCCACAAGGCGCTGGAGCGCAAGGTGTTCCTGCCGTCCGGCGGCTCCCTCGTCATCGACCGCACCGAGGCCATGACCGTCGTCGACGTCAACACCGGCAAGTTCACCGGGTCGGGCGGCAACCTCGAGGAGACCGTCACCAAGAACAACCTGGAGGCGGCCGAGGAGATCGTCCGGCAGCTCCGGCTGCGCGACATCGGCGGCATCATCGTCATCGACTTCATCGACATGGTGCTCGAGAGCAACCGCGACCTCGTGCTGCGGCGTCTCGTCGAGTGCCTCGGCCGCGACCGCACGCGGCACCAGGTCGCCGAGGTCACGTCGCTCGGCCTCGTGCAGATGACGCGCAAGCGCATCGGCACCGGCCTGCTGGAGTCCTTCAGCACCGACTGCGAGCACTGCAAGGGTCGCGGCGTGGTCATCACGTCCGAGCCGGTCGAGCCGAAGAAGGAGGAGCCTCGTCGCGGACGCCGCGGCGGAGGCGGCGGCGGAGGCAAGGGCGGCGGCAACAAGTCGAACGCCAAGGGCGGCGGCTCGAAGAAGTCCGAGCCCAAGCCCAAGGCCGAGGAGAAGGCCGGCGACAAGGCCGAGGACACGAGCGGTGAGAAGGCGCAGGCCGACCCCGTTTTGACCGACGAGGCTGCGACTTCGTAGAATGGTCCGTCGGTGTGCTTTCGCACGCCGACCCCTGATTTTCTAGTCTTTCCACGAACGACGAGTGAGGAATCCCGTGGTGTACGCAATCGTGCGCAGTGGCGGCACGCAGCAGAAGGTGGCCGTCGGCGACGTCGTCGAGATCGACAAGGTCACGCAGGCCGAGGGCGAGACCGTCTCGCTCCCCGCGGTGCTGCTCGTCGACGGCGACACCGTCACCGCCGACGCCCAGGCCCTCGCGAAGGTCTCCGTCACGGCCGAGGTCCTCGGTCAGACCAAGGGACCCAAGATCGTCATCCAGAAGTACAAGAACAAGACCGGATACAAGAAGCGCCAGGGTCACCGTCAGAAGTACACCCAGGTCAAGATCACGAAGATCACGAAGTAAGAGGGCTGACAGATGGCACACAAGAAGGGCGCAGCGTCCACCAAGAACGGTCGCGACTCCAACGCACAACGCCTCGGCGTGAAGCGGTTCGGGGGCCAGCAGGTCAACGCCGGCGAGATCATCATCCGCCAGCGCGGCACCCACTTCCACCCCGGCACGAACGTCGGCCGCGGTGGCGACGACACGCTGTTCGCGCTCACGGCCGGTGCCGTGGAGTTCGGCACGCGTCGTGGCCGCAAGGTCATCAACATCGTCCCGTCGGAGTGACGCGGACGTACTAGAACCTTTAACGAGGGGCGGTCCGCACTGAGCGGGCCGCCCCTCGTGCCGTCTTCATCGAGTCAGGAGCAGTCGTGGCCATCCCCAGCTTCGTCGACCAGGTGACGCTCGACGTCACGGCCGGCAACGGCGGGCACGGGGTCGCCTCGGTGCACCGCGAGAAGTTCAAGCCCCTCGGCGGCCCCGACGGCGGCAACGGCGGCAACGGCGGCGACGTCGTGCTGCGCGTGGCCGCCGACGTCACGACGCTGATCGACTACCACCACGAGCCGCACCGCAAGGCCGGCAACGGCGCGCCCGGTGCCGGCAGCAACCGCAACGGCGCGAACGGTCAGGACCTCGTGCTGCCCGTGCCCGACGGCACGGTCGTGCGCGACCAGGACGGTGAGGTCCTCGCGGACCTCGTCGGCGTCGGCACCGAGGTGGTCATCGCCGCCGGCGGTCGGGGCGGACTGGGCAACGCGGCGCTCGCGTCGAGCAAGCGCAAGGCCCCCGGCTTCGCGCTCAAGGGTGAGCCGGGGGAGCACCGGCTCATCACGCTGGAGCTCAAGGTGGTGGCCGACATCGGCCTCGTCGGCTTCCCCAGCGCCGGCAAGTCCAGCCTGATCGCAGCGCTGTCGCGCGCGCGGCCGAAGATCGCCGACTACCCGTTCACCACGCTCGTCCCCAACCTCGGTGTGGTCACGGCCGGGTCCACGACGTTCACCGTCGCTGACGTGCCCGGACTGATCGAGGGCGCCAGCGAGGGGCGCGGCCTCGGCCACGACTTCCTGCGGCACGTCGAGCGGTGCGCCGCCCTCGTGCACGTGATCGACTGCGCCACCGCCGAGCCGGGTCGCGACCCGCTCTCCGACCTGGACGTCATCGAGGGCGAGCTGGCCGCGTACGGGGGACTGGAGGACCGTCCCCGGCTCGTCGCGCTGAACAAGGTCGACGTGCCCGACGCCCGCGAGATCGCCGGCTTCGTCCGGGCCGACCTGGAGGCGCGGGGACTCGACGTCTTCGAGGTCTCGGCCGCCAGCCACGACGGACTCCGCGAGCTGTCGTTCGCCATGGCCGAGGTCGTGCAGGCCAAGCGCGCGGCGGCGCCGAAGGCGGAAGCCACCCGCATCGTCCTGCGTCCGCCCGCCGAGGCCGGCGTGGGTGAGGAGTTCACGATCGTCCAGCGCGACGGCCAGTACGTCGTGCGCGGCGAGAAGCCGGCCCGCTGGGTGCGGCAGACCGACTTCAGCAACGACGAGGCCGTCGGCTTCCTCGCCGACCGGCTCAACCGGCTCGGCATCGAGGACAAGCTTCTCGAGCTGGGCGCTCGGCGCGGCGACGACGTCGTCATCGGCGGCTCCGGCCCCGACGATGAGGACGCCGTCGTCTTCGACTTCGACCCGCAGGTCTCCGCGGGCGCCGAGATGCTCGGCCGCCGCGGCGAGGACCAGCGGCTGTACGACACCGGTCGCCGCACCAACGTCGAGCGACGCGAGGAGCTGGCCCGCAAGCGCGCGTTCGAGGCCGCGGCCCGCGAGGGTCGCGAGGCCGAGCCTGCTGACCTCGACGGCGAGGACGAGTCGTGAGCCGGATCGTCGTGAAGGTCGGCTCGTCGTCGCTGACCACCACGTCCGGCGGACTCGACCTGGACCGGGTCGACGCGCTCGTCGACGCCATCGCCGCTGCGCGCGCGCGAGGTGACGAGGTCGTGCTCGTGAGCTCGGGTGCCATCGCCGCCGGTCTCGCGCCCCTCGGGCTCAAGCGCCGGCCCCGCGACCTGCCCACCCAGCAGGCGGCCGCCAGCGTCGGACAGGGTGCGCTGATGGCGCGCTACTCCGAGCGCTTCGCCGCGCACGGCCTGGTGGTGGGTCAGGTGCTGCTCACGGTCGACGACGTCACCCGGCGCAGCCACTACCGCAACGCGTACCAGACCTTCGCCAAGCTGCGGGAGCTCGGCGTCGTGCCCGTGGTCAACGAGAACGACACCGTCGCCACCACGGAGATCCGGTTCGGCGACAACGACCGGCTGGCCGCGCTCGTGGCGCACCTCGTGCACGCCGACCTGCTCGTGCTCCTCTCCGACGTCGACGGTCTCTACGACGGCCATCCCGGTCGCGAGGGCGCGCGCCTGGTCGCCGAGGTCACCGGCGAGGCGGACCTCGACGGCATCGACATCGCCCGGCCGAGCGCCTCGGCGATCGGCACCGGCGGCATGGTCACCAAGGTGGAGGCCGCCCGGATCGCCACCGGCGCCGGCATCCCGGTCGTCCTGACGGCCGCGAGCCGTGCCGCTGACGCGCTCGCGGGCGCACCTGTGGGTACGCGGTTCACGCCCACCGGCCGCCGCCGTCCCACCCGCCTGCTCTGGCTGCAGCACGCCAGCGACTCGCACGGCGCCCTGCACGTCGACGCCGGCGCGGTCCGCGCGCTCACGGCACGCAACGCGTCGCTGCTGCCCGCCGGCATCACCGCGGTGAGCGGCACGTTCACCGCGGGCGACCCGGTCGATGTCGTCGATCCCGACGGAACGGTCGTCGCGCGTGGCATCGTCAACTACGACAGCGCCGAGCTGCCCCAGCTGCTCGGCCGCTCCACCCACGACATCGCGGCGGAGCTCGGCTCCGACTACGAGCGCGAAGTCATCCACCGAGACGACCTGGCGGTGATCACATGAGAGAGCTGGTCCACGAGGCAGCGCGCCGTGCGCGCGTCGCCGCGACGTCCCTCGCGGTCACGCCGCGCGGCATCAAGGACGCGGCCCTGCTCGCCGCCGCCGACGCCTTGGTCGAGGCCACGCCCCAGCTGCTCGCGGCCAACGCCAAGGACGTGGACGCGGCGCGCGCCGATGGCACGCCTGAGCATGTGATCGACCGCCTGGCCCTCGACGCCGACCGTGTGGAGGCGTTCGCCCAGGGCCTGCGCGACGTCGCTGCCCTGCCCGACCCCGTCGGTGAGGTGGTCCGTGGGTCGACACTCGCCAACGGTCTGCGCATGCAGCAGGTGCGCGTGCCGATCGGCGTCATCGGGATGATCTACGAGGGCCGCCCCAACGTCACGGCCGACGCCGCCGGCATCTGCCTCAAGGCCGGCAACGCGGTGCTCCTGCGCGGCTCCTCGTCCGCCAAGCATTCCAACGCCGCCATCGTCGACGTCATGCGCGCGGCCATCGAGAAGGCCGGTCTGCCCGCCGACGCCGTCCAGGCGATCCCGGCCGACGACCGGTTGTCCGCCACCGAGCTCATGCAGGCGCGAGGTCTCGTCGATCTCGTCATCCCGCGCGGCGGCGCGGGCCTCATCCAGGCCGTCGTCGAGCAGTCCACGGTGCCGGTCATCGAGACGGGGGTGGGCAACTGCCACGTCTACGTCGACGCGGATGCCGACCTGGACATGGCGCTCGACATCGTCATGAACGCCAAGACGCAGCGCACCAGCGTCTGCAACGCGGCGGAGTCCCTGCTCGTGCACCGCGACGTCGCCGACGCCTTCGTGCCGCGCGTGGTCGCGGCGCTGCGCGACGCCGGGGTCACGATCCACGGCGACCCGTCCTTCGTGGCCGCCGACCCCGCCGTCTTGCCCGTCACCGACGAGGACCACGCCGCCGAGTTCCTCGCTCTCGAGATCTCCGCGGCCGTCGTCGACTCGCTCGACGCGGCCGTCGAGCACATCCGCACGTTCTCCTCGCACCACACCGAGGCCATCGTCACGTCGTCGCTCGCGTCGGCCCAGCGGTTCGCCGCCAGCGTCGACGCCGCCGCGGTCATGGTCAACGCCTCCACGCGGTTCACCGACGGCGGCGAGCTCGGCTTCGGGGCCGAGATCGGCATCTCCACCCAGAAGCTGCACGCCCGCGGACCGATGGGCCTGCCCGAGATGACCACCACCACCTACGTCGTGACCGGCGAGGGGCACACGCGCTGAGACCGAGGCCGCTCAGCGGCCGAGCGTCGAGGCGGGCTGGCGAAGCGGGAGCGTGCCACGCCGCAGGCGTCCGCTGCGAAGCCCTTGGTAGATTGCAGCCATGCTCTCGATCCTGGCGGCGGCCGAAGAAGGCGCCGAGAAGACGCGCGACCTGCCGATCGACCCGTACGCGGTCGGGGGCATCGCCCTGGCCATCCTGCTCCTCGCCATGCTCGCGCTGCTGTCGTTCGGCAAGGGTCGCGAGCACTCCTGAGCATCCCCATGAGTGACACCGGGGGCGGACGCCGCCGCGTCGGCGTCATGGGCGGCACGTTCGACCCCGTCCACCACGGCCACCTGGTGGCCGCGAGCGAGGTCCAGTCGTGGTTCGACCTCGACGAGGTGGTCTTCGTCCCCACCGGCGAGCCCTGGCAGAAGAGCGACCGGGTCGTCTCTCCGGCCGAGGACCGCTATCTCATGACGGTCATCGCCACCGCGGCCAACCCGCGGTTCGAGGTGAGCCGCGTCGACATCGACCGCGACGGCCCCACCTACACGATCGACACGCTGCGTGATCTCTCCGCGGCCATGCCGGACGCCGACCTCTACTTCATCACGGGCGCCGACGCCATGGCCGCGATCCTGACGTGGCGCGACCACGAGGAGCTGTTCGACCTCGCCCACTTCGTCGGCTGCACCCGTCCCGGTCACGAGATGGACCAGAGCATGCTCGAGGGACTGCCCACCGAGCGCATCACCCTGGTCGAGATCCCGGCGCTGGCGATCTCGTCCACCGACTGCCGTCGACGCGTCGAGAAGGACGAGCCGGTCTGGTACCTGGTGCCCGACGGCGTCGTCCAGTACATCGGCAAGCACCGTCTCTACCGAGGAGCGTCCACGTGACCGCCGGACCCCGAGCGCTCGAGCTGACCCGCGCCGCCGCCGCGGCCGCGTCCGACAAGCTCGCGCAGGACCTGCTGGCGTTCGACGTCTCCGAGCAGCTCGTCATCACCGACGTGTTCCTGCTGTGCTCGGCCACCAACCAGCCCCAGGTGCGGGCCGTCCAGGACGCGGTGGAGGAGAAGCTCCTCGAGCTCGGCGCCAAGCCGGTGCGCCGCGAGGGTGCACGCGAGGGCCGCTGGGTGCTGCTCGACTTCTCCGACATCGTCGTGCACATCCAGCACGCCGAGGAGCGCGCCTACTACGCCCTCGAGCGGCTGTGGAGCGACTGCCCACTGGTCGACCTAGCCGGCGCATGACCCGCCGCATCATCGTCTGGCGCCACGGTCAGACCGCGTGGAACGCCGCCCGGCGGGTGCAGGGGCAGACGGACGTCCCCCTCGACTCGCTCGGCCGCCAGCAGGCGTTCGAGGCCGGCGCCCGGCTCGCGTCCCTCCAGCCGACGCGGATCGTGTCGTCCGACCTGTCGCGCGCCTCCGACACCGCCACCGCACTCGCCGAGGTCTGCGGCGTGCCGGTGGAGACCGACCCGCGGCTCCGCGAGATGCAGTTCGGCGCGCGCGAGGGCCTCACCTGGGACGAGGCGTGGGCGCAGATGCCGGAGGCCATGGCGGCCTGGCTCGACGGCGACGAGAGCAAGGTCGAGGGCAGCGAGACGCACGCCCAGGCGGGGGAGCGGTTCGCAGCCGCGCTTCATGAGCACGCCGACGCCCTGGGCGCGGACGAGCTCCTGGTGGTCGTCGCCCACGGCGCCGTCAGCCGTGTCGGCACGTGCGCGTTCGTCGGTCTGCCGGAGGACTCCTGGGGCGCGTTCGGGGCCCTCGGCAACTGCGCCTGGATCGCCCTGGAGGAGGTACGGGTCGGCTCCCGTCTGCGCTGGCGCATCGTCGAGTGGAACGCCGGGACGCTGCCCGAGCCGGTCCTCTCCGACGACGACTGACCCGAGTTGGGTCGGCGGGCGTCGAGCGGCTAAGATCGGTGATCGGTCTGCGGGCCACCGCGGGGCTATGGCGCAGTTGGTAGCGCGTCTCCATGGCATGGAGAAGGTCAGGGGTTCGAATCCCCTTAGCTCCACCAGAACTAGGCATCCTCGTCCGCCGGAAGATGCGGGGGCACGGCATGAGGGCGATCGTGGTCACCGACCCAGAGGCCGGGCCGGCCGGGCTCACGCTCCAGGAGCGGCCGGACCCGGAGCCGGCCATCAACGAGGTCGTCGTCGAGGTCCACGCCGCGGGCTACGTGCCCACCGAGCTGGGCTGGCCCTCCACCTGGGTGGACCGACGCGGCCTGGGCCGCGCGCCGTCCATCCCCGGGCACGAGGTCGCCGGTGTCGTCACCGCGCTCGGCTACGGCACCACGGGGCTGTCCCTGGGCGAGCGGGTGTTCGGGCTCACCGACTGGCACCGCGACGGCGCGCTGGCCGAGCTCGTGGCCGTCGAGTCGCGCAACCTCGCGACCCTTCCGGACGACGTCGACTTCACGGCCGGCGCGAGCCTGCCGATCTCCGGCCTGACGGCGTGGCAGGGCCTGATCGACCACGGCCGGGTCGAGGCGGGACAGAGCGTGCTCGTGCACGGCGCTGCCGGGGCGGTCGGGACGATGGCGATCCAGCTGGCCCGCGAGCTCGGCGCCCACGTCGTCGGCACCGGACGGGCCGCCGACCGGCAGAAGGCGCTCGACCTCGGCGCGCACGAGTTCGTCGACCTCGACCAGGAGGCGCTGGAGGACGTCGGCGGCGTCGACGTGGTCCTCGACGTCATCGGCGGCGACGTCCAGAGGCGCTCGGTGGCGCTGATCAGACCTGGCGGCACCCTCGTCACCATCGTCGGTCCGGCGGAGTCTGTCCCGGCGGACGGACGGGCGATCGACTTCGTGGTCGAGCCGAACCGGGCTCAGCTGGGGGAGATCGCGCAGCGGGTCCAGGACGGCCGGCTCCGCACGAACGTCGCCCGGGTCGCGGGTCTCGACGACGCCGTCGCCGCGCTCAACCCCACCGAGCGCGTCACCGGGAAGACCGTCATCAGCGTCCGTTCCTAGGGCAGTACGGTGGTCTGGTGCCTGACGCGACGACCTCCCGGTGGCGTCTCGCCGCCGTCCTCGTGGTCGTCGTCCTGGCCCTGACCCACGTCGTAGCCGTCACGTTCGCCGCCCTGCCGCCGAACCGGTACTCCGAGCACACCACCGGCCTCACGTCCTACCTGCGTCCGTACTTCACGCAGAACTGGCGCCTGTTCGCCCCGAACCCGATCTCCGACGACCGGCACCTCCGCTTCCAGGGCGCGTACCGCACGGCGGACGGCTCGGTGAAGACGACCGACTGGGTCGACTGGACCGACGTCGAGCTCGACCTCGTCCACCACCGCCTCGTCGGCGGCCGGGCCGGGTACATCACCTCCAAGCTCTACACGCCGATGAGCACGCACTACGCCGCGCTCGGCACGGCGGTCAGCGTCGCGAACCGTCCGGCGGACCCGGACGACGTTCCCTCGTGGGCGGACCTGCGGCAGCAGCTCGAGGACGCCGGGGCCACGCCCGGATCCGCGACCCTGTACCTCAGGTACGACCGGGCGGCCGTTCGCCTGGCCACGGACGTCCTCACGGGACGCTGGCCGGACCGCGACTGGGTCGCCGTGCGCATCGCCCAGCGCCGCCAGGGTGTCACGCCGTACGCGGCACGGCACGGCTCGGAGGCCGAGCGCGAGCGAGCCCGCCCCGCACCGGTCGAGCGCATCGACGGGTGGCGTCGGCCGGTCGCGGGTGACGAGGCGGAGCGGAAGAGCGTCGCGAGCTTCGATCGGGGGCACCGGTGAGCTTCGTGGACACCGCGATGGAGTGGATCACCGGACGCCGGCGGGCCGAGTACGGACTCGCGGTCACGCGCATCGTGCTCGGCGTCATCGTCTGGACCCAGCTGGTCGTGAACTGGGGCGACCGTCACTACACCTGGGGAGACGGCGCCGCCTGGACCGAGCCCGTGCGCTCCGCCAAGGAGTGGCCGTCGTTCCTCGGGCTCTTCTCGCAGGTGCACGGCTGGGGCTTCGACCTCGCCTACGTCGCGACCATCGTGGCGGGCATCCTGCTGATGCTCGGCGTCTACACCCGGGCGGCATCCGTCCTGACGCTGTTCCTGTGGGTGTCGCTGTACGTGTCGAACCCGTTCGTGGGGTCGGGCGGCGACGCGGTCCTGCGCATGGTGCTGCTCTACCTCTGCTTCACCGACGCCGGCCGACACTGGTCGTTCGACGAGCGGCTCCGCGAACGCCGCGGTGAGCTCCGGCCCTGGGTCCCGGCCTGGCTCACGACCACGGTGCACAACGTGGCGGTCGTGCTGATCATCCACCAGGTCGTCATGGTCTACGTCGCCTCGGCCTTCTGGAAGGTCCAGAGCGACAAGTGGATGGGCGGCACCGCCGTGTACTACCCCCTGCAGACCGAGGCGTACTCGCCGTGGGGCGACCTCATCCACCCGTTCTCCAGCGCGGCACCCATCGTCGCCGGAGCCACGTGGACCGCGATCGCCATCCAGCTGTTCTTCCCCGTGCTCCTGCTCTACCGCCCGACGAGGGCGCTCGCGCTCGTCGTGATCACCGGGATGCACCTCGGGATCGGGATTTTCATGGGAATCATGTATTTCTCGTTGGTGATGATCGCGGTGGACATGATGTTGATCAGCGACGCGTCGTGGAAACGAGGTTTACACTGGTTGGAACGGCAACGAGAACGTCGTCGCGGGGGCCGTAACACAGATCCGGACGACTCGTTGAACGGTTTCACAGGACGACACGCCCCGGGGGGCGCGTAGCGGGGCAGGATTGTCTATGACAGTATGTCCAGCGCGGCCGAACCGGGCTGTTCCAGACCATGTGCTGCCTCAGGGGGATGTCCTCGGGTGGCGTCACTTCCGTGGGAGACATATCTGATGAAGAAGTTTGGCAAGAACGCGATCGCGGTGGGCCTGGTGACGTTGCTCGTCACCGCCGGTCTGTCGTTCTCGGCCAACGGTGCCGACGAGCCCAACGCCAAGTCGACGGCGAACGCCGTCATCGGCACGGGCCTGTTCGACATCCTGGACGGCACGGAGTGCGCAGCAACCGCGCCCGGCGCACCCGCGGGTGCTCCTGAGGCCGACTGTGGCTCCAACCTTGACCTCAACGACAGCGCTGTGACGGCGTACAACCAGACGGCTTCGGCCGACGGTGGCGCGGGAACCTCCGAGGCCACGGCCGGCATCGCCGGCACGGACGTCATCGCGCTCCAGAGCACCCTGGACATCACCGGCATCCTGGACGGTCTCTCGGAGAGCAACACCGGCGGCATCCTCGATGTCCTGGGTGGTGTCTCCGACACGCTGACCACGCTGCTGTCGCTGCTGAAGCTCGGCACGACGGTGGAGAAGGTCGACGACGCGATCGGCAGCATCCTCGGCGGCATCGACGGCGCGCTGCCGCTGTCGCTGCAGGTCGGCGCTGTCACCGCTGAGTGCTCTGCGGATCCGAACGGTGCGACGGGTAGCGCTGAGGTCGCCGGTGTGAACCTGCTGATCCAGCTGGGCAACCAGACGCTCACGGTGCCGCTCGCGATCAACACCGCGCCGAACTCGAACCTGCTGATCACGGCGCCCCAGGACATCGTCGACGACATCGTCGATGGCCTGAACGACACGCTGACCGAGAGCCTCGGCGGCGCCCTCGAGGCCGTGGGCAGCACGCTGGTGCAGCTGCGGGACACCATCGTCGACCCGCTGCTCGACCAGCTCGAGCCGTCGCTGCTGTCCTCGGTCGCGGACGCGCTCAAGGACATCGTCAGCGGCACCGTGAACGAGCAGACCGAGGCCGACGGCGCGATCGACGTCACCGCCCTGCACCTCACCGTGCTCGGCAACGACCTCAAGATCGGTCACGTGAACTGCGGTCCGAACTCGCTGGCTGCTGCCGACGACACCGACACGCAGGCTGACGCCGACACGGTCGCCGATGCTGACACCGTCGCTGACGCCGACACCGTGGCCGACGCCGACACCGTGGCCGACGCGGACACGCAGGCTGACGCTGACGCCCAGGCTGACGCTGACGCCCAGGCCGACGCGGATGCTCAGGCTGACGCCGACGTGACCGACACCCTGCCGAGCACCGGTGCCGGCCCGAACCTGATGCCGTTCTGGCTGCTGGGTCTCGGACTGGTCGTGTCCGGTGCGGGCGTGCTCCTCAACGAGCGCCGCCGCCGGCTGACGGTCTAGCCAACACACTGCAGAAGGTGCCGGTGACCCCCAGGGTCGCCGGCACCTTCTCTTGTGTCTCCGACCCCTAGGATGGCGAGCATGTCGCAGAGGGAGGGCGAGTCGTCCGGCACGCTGCTCCAGCACTCGGTGGTGGTGGCCCTCGCGGTCATCGTCCTGGTGCACTCGTTGCTCATCGCGCTGTGGCTCGCGCCGTCCGGACCGCTGAGGTCCGGGACGGGGCCGGGCTTCGTCTCCCGGTACGTGGACCCCTATTTCAAGCAGTCGTGGACGTCGCTGGACCCGAGCAGCCAGCGGGTCGACGAGCGGCTGCGCATCCGCGCTCGCGTCCGCGACAGCGCCGGAGGCGAGCAGCTGATCGAGACTCCGTGGGTCGACGTCACCGCCACGGACGTGGACGCCGTGCACCTCGACCTCACGCCGCCGCGCGTGCGGCTCATCGCCCGCCGCCTGGCCACGAACGTGAACGCGACGTACCTCGACCTCGACCGCGAGGGGCGGGCCGCGGCGCAGAAGAACTTCGTCCACACCCTCGACTCCGGCAGCCGCCTCCGTGCCGCACTGCGCATCGCAGGCGTCTCGGCGGCCGAGGCGGGCAGCTACGTCAACAACGACCGCATGGTGGTGCGGTTCGCGTCCCTGTACGCCGTCGCGCGCTGGGGGTCCGGCGTGCAGCAGGTGCAGTACTCCGCCGGCCGACGGGTCGCGCCGGAGCGGGGCGACGGATCGATCGACGACGTCCCGTTCGTCGACTCCGCGTTCGGCTGGCGCCGACTCGTGCGGCCACCCGCATCCGCGCAGCAGACCTTCGACGACTACGTGACCGCTGCGCCGAGCGGGGAGGTGAACTGAGATGGCGACCTTCCTGGAGAAGTCGGCCGGGCGGCTCCGTGAACGGGTCGACGTCCTCGGTGCACGGCTGACCGACCACCCGTTCGCCATGCATGCCGTGGCCGTGTGCCGGATCCTCCTCGGACTGGCCGTCCTGGGGCTGCTCGCCACGAACTACTCCACGCGCCAGATGTGGGTCGGCGACGGATCGGTGTGGGCCGAGGCCTCCCGGGCCGCCAACAGCTTCCCGGAGGTCGATGCCCTCGACGGGATGAGCGGCGACCTCCTGACGCTCCTGTACATCGCTCTGGCGCTGTCGTCGGCCGCGCTGGTCGTCGGGTGGCACACCCGGACGGTGTCGATCCTCACGCTGCTCGGCTTCATCGGCGTCGTCGGACAGAACCCGGTCGTCTCGTCCGCGGGCGACTCCCTGATCCGGCTCGGACTGCTGTGGCTCGTCCTGATGGCCTCGGGTGACCGCTGGTCGCTCGACCAGCGCGCTCACGTGCGGCACGAGGCGCGACGGCGGGACGAAGTGCGGGTCCTGCCGCCCTGGCTGCGCACGGGCCTGCACAACGTCGCGTTCCTCGGGCTCACCCTGCAGGTCGCGCTGGTGTACCTCGCGGCCGGGCTCGACAAGGTGGCGTCCGGGGCGTGGCAGGACGGCACGGCGCTCTACACGACGCTGCAGCTGCCGGAGTTCCGTCCGTTCCCGTGGCTGTCGGACCTGCTGAGCGACGGACGCGCGCCGCTCGCGGTCGTGACCTACGCCGTGCTGTTCACCCAGCTGTTCTTCGTCCCGCTGCTGCTGCACCCGGTCACGCGACGGATCGTGGTGATCGTGGCGATCGCGCTCAACGTGCTGTTCGCCGTCGTGCTGGCCACGCCGTGGACGTCACTGGCCGTCATCGCGGTCACGGCGCTGTTCGGCCGCGACGAGGACTGGGAGAGCCTGGGCCTGCGCATCGGCGATCGCGCCGCACCGGTGATCGACTGGATCTTCGAGCGGTGGTACGACCTGCTGGACCGCGTCGAGGACTGGTGGTTCAGCGCGGTGCTGCCGGTCATCGACCGGGTGGTCGACGCGATTCGGCGACGCTGACGCTCACCCGGCGCCCGGCGAGCACGAGCAGCACCACGGGCACCGTCAGGGCGCCCGCGGCCGCGTTGAGCGTGCCGAAGCCCTGCCAGGCGACGACGAGGCCGGCGAGCAGACCGCCCGCAGCCCCGGCGAGGTTCATCGCGAGGTCGCTGAAGCCCTGGACGGCCGGGCGGACGTCGACGGCGAGCGAGCGAGTGAGCATGGCCGCGCCGGCGATGACGGAGGCGGACCAGCCGACGCCGAGCAGGAACAGGCCGATGGTGATCTGCACCTCCGACGAGCCGGACGTCCCGGCGACCGCGACAGCCAGGACGAGGATCGACTGACCCAGCAGGATCGTCCGCTCGCTGCCCCAGCCGTCGCTGAGCCAGCCCATGAGCGGGGACAGCGCGAACATCCCGGCGATGTGCAGGCTGATGGTGAGCCCGATGATGCGGAGGGCGGCGCCGTGGTCCTCCATGTGGACCGGCGTCAGTGACATCACCGCGACCATGACGGCGTGCGAGGAGGCGATCGCGCACACCGCCGTGAGCGTCGTGCCACGCACGTGCGGCAGCGCGGAGCGGAGGCCGCGTGACTCGGTCGCCGCGTCCTCGGATCGCACGAGCGGGTCGGGCCGCAGCCACAGGAACGTCAGCAGGCCGGCCAGGGCGAACCCGACGGCGGAGAAGAGCACCGGGCCGGCCAGCTCGGGCACGCCCACGCTGTTGGCCACGGAGGCGCCGGGACCGGTGAGGTTGGGGCCGATCACCGCGCCCACGGTGGTGGACCACACGACGAGCGACAGCGCCCGTCCGACCTGAGCGGGGTCTGCGCGGTCGACCGCGGCGAACCGCGACTGCAGGTTGGCGGCCGTGCTGGCGCCGAAGAAGATCAGGCCGACGAGGATCACGGCCAGCTGCTCGAGCTCGGCGCCCAGGACCGTGACGAGGGCACCGGCGGAGCCGAGGAGCCAGCCGAGCGTGAGAGCCGGGCGGCGGCCCGAGCGCACCGCGACGGCGGCCAGCGGGATGGTGGCGGCGGCCGCGCCCAGTGTGAGCATCACGGTGGCCATCCCGGCCCAGCCGGACGACCCCGAGACGTCCTTGATCAGCAGCGCACCGACGGCCAGGCCGGCGCCGTTGCCGATGCCGCCGACCACCTGGACGATCACCAGCACGCGCACGATGCGGCGCTGGAGGTCGGAGGTCACACCGGAGAGTAGCGTGCATTCCCGGTGATCGAGTGCCGCCGAGGAACGAGGCGGCGTATCGAGATCACTGCTGGTGGTCTCGATACACGCCCAGCTCGCTGGCGCTCGCGGGCGCACTCGACCATCGTGATGGGCTCACCAGATGACGACGCGTTCCTCCGGATCCAGCCACAGGGCGTCGTCGGGCGTGACGTCGAACGCAGCGTAGAAGGCGTCGAGGTTGCGCACCACCTGATTGCAGCGGAACTCCGGCGGCGAATGCGGGTCGATGGTCAGGCGGCGGACCGTCTCGGCCGGGCGCACCTTGCCCTGCCAGGCCTGGGCCCAGGAGTAGAAGAACCGCTGGTCGGCGGTCAGACCGTCGATGGGCTCCGGCTCGCCGGACTCCGCGAGTGCCAGCTGCAGCGCCTTGTAGGCGATGCCGAGGCCGCCGAGGTCGCCGATGTTCTCGCCGATCGTCAGGGAGCCGTTGACGGTCTGGCCGTCGGCGCCCTCGGGGGAGAGGTCGTCGTACTGCGAGACCAGAGCCGCGGTGAGGGCGTCGAAGGCGGCGCGGTCGTCGTCGGTCCACCAGTTGCGCATCTCGCCGGAGCCGTCGAACTGCGAGCCCTGGTCGTCGAAGCCGTGGCCGATCTCGTGGCCGATCACGGCACCGATCGCGCCGTAGTTGACGGCGTCGTCGGCGTCGGCGTGGAAGAACGGCGGCTGCAGGATGGCGGCCGGGAAGACGATCTCGTTCATCGTCGGGTTGTAGTAGGCGTTGACCGTCTGTGGCGTCATGTACCACTCGTCGCGGTCGATGGGGGAGCCGATCTTGGCGAGCTCACGGTCCATCTCCACGGCGAGCGAGCGGCGGGCGTTGCCCAGCAGGTCGCCCGGGTCGGTCTCGAGGGCCGAGTAGTCCTTCCACTTCTCGGGGTGCCCGACCTTCGGGGTGAACGCCTCGAGCTTGGCCAGCGCCTCGGACTTGGTGGTGTCGCTCATCCACGACAGCTCGGAGATGCTCTGCCGGTACGCGGCGACGAGGTTCTCGATCAGCTCGCCCATGCGCTCCTTGGCGGTCGGCGGGAACTCCGAGCGGACGTAGATCTTGCCGACCGCCTCGCCCATGGCGCCCTCGACGAACCCGACGCCGCGCTTCCAGCGCGGGCGGAGCTCGTCGGTGCCGCTGAGCGTCTTGCCGTAGAAGTCGAAGTTGGCCTGGACGAACGCCGACGACAGGTACGGCGCAGCCGCGTGGATGATCTGCCAGCGCAGCCAGTCGAGCCAGGCGGGGAGCTCGTCGTCGACGAGCAGCGTGGCCAGGCCCTCGAGGAAGGACGGCTGGGCCACGACGACCTC
Source organism: Aeromicrobium terrae (assembly GCF_008039565.1). GTDB lineage: Bacteria > Actinomycetota > Actinomycetes > Propionibacteriales > Nocardioidaceae > Aeromicrobium > Aeromicrobium terrae. The sequence goes on along the minus strand of NZ_VDUX01000002.1, from coordinate 68,239 downwards.
GGCGACCGCCGCAGCAGGCACGCCGGCGGACTCGGCCCACGCGGAGACGTCGAACGGCGGGAGGAGCTGCTCCAGACCCTCGCGGTCCACGAGGTTGTAGGTCTTCACGGCGTCGCGGCAGGCGACCCGGTCCCAGTGGTGCGAGGCGATCCTGGTCTCCAGGTCCATGACGCGCTGCGCCCGGACCTCGGGCTCGTCGAGGCCGGCCAGGCCGAACATGGTGGCGAGGTGGTCGACGTAGGCCGAGCGGATGGGCTCGAAGTCGTCGCCGGTGTAGTACGACTCGTCGGGGAGGCCGATCCCGCCCTGCATGAGGTGGGTGACGTAGCGGTCGGGCTGACCGCGGTCGGGCGCGATGTAGAGCGCGAAGACGCTCCCCACGCCGGAGCGCTCCAGGCTGCCGAGCGTCCGGACGAAGCCGGCGACGTCGGCGATGGCGTCGACCTGGGCCAGCTCGGGCTCCAGCGGCGTCGCGCCGAGCTCCTCGACGCGGTCCTCGTCCATGAAGCTGGCGTAGAGGTCGCCGATCTTCCGAGCCTCGTCGTCGCCCGGGTTGTCGCGGCAGCCCTCGACGATCTCGCGGACCTTCTTCTCGGCCTCGTCGAACAGCGAGACGAACGCCCCGGCGGTGGCGCGGTCCGCGGGGATCTCCGCGGTGCGCAGCCACGGGCCGTTCACGTGGCGGAAGAGGTCGTCCTGGACGCGGATCTCGGGGTCGAGCTGCGCGGTGTCGATGGCTGGGTTCACGCGGTTAGGCTACACATCGTGCCGAAGCCGACCCCTGTCCCGATGACCGTGCTCGAGACCCGTCGGATCAGCCGATCGATGGTCCGCCTGGTGCTTGGCGACGGCCCCCACGCCGGGAGCTTCGACGACCTCGCGACGCGGCACCTGGGCTTCACCGACACGTACGTCAAGCTCGTGTTCGGCTACGGCCGCGAGGAGCACCCGGTCATGCGCACGTACACCGTGCGGAGGTTCGACCCGGAGGGGCGCGAGCTCTGGATCGACGTCGTCACCCACGGTCACGGCATCGCCGCCACGTGGGCGCGCGAGGCGGCACCGGGCGACGTGATCCACGTGCGCGGCCCGAGCGGCGCGTACCGGCCGGACCCCGCAGCCGACCACCACCTGCTCGTCGGCGACGAGGCGGCCATCCCGGCGATCGGCCTGACGCTGGAGTCGCTCACCCTCGACCAGTCCGCCACCGTCTTCATCGAGATCGGCGGCCCGGATGACGAGGTGCCGCTCCAGTGGGACGGACAGGTCGACGTCCACTGGCTGCACCGCGGTCGCGCCGAGGCCGGCACCACCACGCTGCTCGACGACGCCGTGCGCGCCTGGCCCTGGCCCGAGGGACGCGTGCAGGCGTTCGTGCACGGCGAGGCCGGACTGCTCAAGACCGTGCGCCCCTACGTGCTGGAACGCGCGGCGCGCGAGGACGTCTCGGTCTCCGGCTACTGGCGTGTGGGCAACACCGAGGAGTCGTTCCGCGAGTGGAAGGCCACGCAGACCGACGCGATCCTGCGGCCGGCGGGACGATAGCCTCATCGGGTGACTGAACTGCGCAACGTCGCCGTCGTGCTCGCGGGCGGTACCGGCACCCGCGTGGGTCTGTCGATCCCCAAGCAGCTCATCAAGATCGCCGGCAAGACGATCATCGAGCACACCATCGCGGCGTTCCAGGCGTCGCCGAGCATCGACGAGATCATCGTGCTGATGGCGCCGGGACACCTCGATCCTGTCCGCGCGATCGTCGCGAACGGCGGCTACGACAAGGTCACCCAGCTGCTCGAGGGCGGGGAGACCCGCAACGAGACCACCAGCCGGGCGCTCGACGCGCTCGGCCCCGACGAGTGCAACGTGCTGTTCCACGACGCTGTCCGCCCGCTCGTCTCGCAGACGATCATCGACGACTGCATCGCGGCGCTCGCCGAGCACGAGGCCGTCGACACCGCCATCCCGTCGGCCGACACCGTCATTCAGGTGGCGGAGGGCTCGGCAGGGGTGCCGGGCCCTGGGCGGCAGATGGGTACTGACACGATTGCCGACGTGCTGCCGCGGCATCTGCTGCGCCGCGGCCAGACGCCGCAAGCCTTCCGCGCCTCGGTCATCCGCAAGGCCTACGAGCTGGCGTGGAAGGACCCGGACTTCACCGCCACGGACGACTGCACCGTCGTGCTGCGGTACCTGCCGGAGGTCCCGATCGCGGTCGTCGCCGGGCACGAGCGGAACATGAAGGTCACCGAGCCCATCGATGTGTACATCGCCGACAAGCTCTTCCAGCTGGCCTCCGCGGACGCTCCGGACGCCCTCGACGACGACCAGTACCGCGAGGCCCTCAGCGGCAAGACGATGGTCGTCTTCGGCGGCTCGTACGGCATCGGCGGCGACATCGCCGAGCTGGCGGCGGACCTGGGCGCCACCGTCCACACGTTCTCCCGCTCGTCCACGAACACCCACGTCGACCGGCGCGCGGACGTCGCTGCCGCTGCGGCCGCGGTGCTCGAGAAGTCCGATCGGATCGACTTCGTCGTGAACACGGCCGGCGTCCTGCCGATCGGCGAGCTGAGCGAGACGTCGGAGGAGACGATCTTCTCCGCCACGGAGATCAACTACCTCGGGCCGATCTTCATCGCCCAGGAGTTCTACCCGCACCTGGCCGCGTCCGGCGGCTCGCTGCTGCTGTTCACGTCGTCGTCGTACACCCGGGGGCGCAAGGGCTACTCGCTCTACTCCTCGGCGAAGGCGGCCGTCGTGAACCTCACCCAGGCACTGGCGGACGAGTGGGCGGGGGAGGTGCGCGTCAACTGCGTCAACCCCGAGCGCACGGGCACGCCGATGCGCACCAAGGCGTTCGGCGACGAGCCGCCCGGCACGCTGCTCGACTCGCGCGAGGTGGCGCGTCGCTCACTCGACGTGCTGCTGTCCGCGCAGACCGGGCACATCATCGACATCCGCCGCGAGGACGGTCCCGCCGCCGTCGGTGGCGGCTCCTGAGCCGCGCCACTCCTCCCACCACCGGCAGCCGAGCATGACCAGGCCGGCCAGCACCCAGCCGGCGGCGATGTCCAGCACGTAGTGCTCGCCGTTGTAGACGAGCGCAAGCCCCATCAGCACCGGGTAGAGCAGCAGGATCCAGCGCCAGCGGGAGCGGAGCCTCGTGACGCCGTAGATCGCGACGAGGAAGGCCAGTCCGGCGTGCAGCGACGGCATCGCCGCCACGGGATTGCCCACGCGTGCCAGCGCGGTGTGGAACCCGCCGAGGCCCAGGTCGTCCCAGCCCCGACCGGTGAGGCGGGCGACGTGCTCGCCGATGTAGCCGTCCTTGGAGGCCAGCCACGGTGGCGCCATCGGGTAGACGATGTAGACGACCAGCGCCGCGTAGTTGATGACGAGGTACCGGCGCATCCACGGCACCCAGGCGGCGCGGTCGCGGAGCCACAGCACGACGGCGACCGTCAGCCCGGTGACGAAGTGCGTGTAGTAGACGGTGGTGAACACCGCGTCGTACCAGTGCGGCGAGGAGGACGAGAGGCACGGATCGCCGCACCAGGCGTGCTGGAGCGTGACGGTGGGCAGCTCGCCGAAGAAGAACCGGTCGACGTCGATGGGGGCCATGACGTGGACGGGCGCCGAGATGATCTCGTCGGAGAGTCCGCGGCTGTAGAGGTAGATGACGAGCCCCACGAGCACCGGGCCCCAGTCGCGCACGAAGAGCAGGTGGGAACGCCAGGGGTCGCGGATGTTCCAGGCGATGGTGGCGACCCAGAGGATCGCGAACAGGGAGTACGGGTCCGTCGGCACGCCGACCAGGACCACGAGCGTGGCGAACGCGAGACCGTACAGCGCGATCGCGGGGCCGCGCCACGACCACGGCGTCGTCTGGAGGCGGTCCTCGACGTCGGTGGTCACGGGCACCTCGCCTCCGCTGGGAGCGACCTCTTCACGTCGCGATCCATCCAGATGAAGCGTCCACACACCCGAGCCACTCGCTCATAGTGCTCGTCCAGGATCGGCTGCACGGTCGCGGGGTCGACTCCCCAGGTGGAGTCGAGCCGGGACCAGTCCACCAGGAAGGTGGGACGGTCCGGGCCGTCGAGCACCCGGGCGAGCTCGGTCAGACGCGGGTCGAGGGTGCGGACGGGCAGGCTCCAGAGGTACGGGTACGGGCTGTCGAGGCCGGACTCGCGGACGATGTTGGCCTGGCCGAACGTCACGACCACGGTGTCGCCCGGCTGCGACGCATCGCGTAGCCAGGCGCCCACGACCTCGGCCTTCTGGTCGGGGTTCGGGCGGGCCGCCACCGCCCAGACCACGTTGCCGACGGTCACCGCGAGGACGGCGGCCGCCGCCAGGGTGGCCACGCGCGGCCGGAGGTGCAGCGTCAGCAGGCCCGCGGCGAGACCGATCGCCGGCACGAGCTGCTGGAGGTAGTGCGCCCAGTAGCTGCCTCCCAGCAGCGCCGTGACGGACGTGACGATGACGGTCGCGAGCGCGGCCAGCAGGACCGGCTCACGGGACCGGTGGGCGTGCCGCACCGCCAGCACGGTGATGACGGCCAGGCCGCTGCCCGCCCAGGTGGCGAGCAGGGCGAAGAGGCGCTGCGTCGTGGCCCCGCTGGCCGAGCGGCGGATGACCTCGCCGGCGTCGAAGCGAAACCGCACGAGGGCGTCGAACAGCTCGACCGGCGTCGTGCCGCGGGCGGCCGCCGCGAGCAGCGCGACGGCGACGGTCAGGACGGCGCCGGCGGCACCGGCCGCCACGACGCGTCCGACGTCGCGCCGCGAACGACGGTCCTGCCAGGCCAGCACCGCGGCGAGGGCCAGGGCGAAGACGAGGCCGTCGACGATCGTCTGCTTCACCAGCATCGCGCCGGCGCCGAGGGCTCCGGCGAGCACGGCAGCAGGAAGGCGACGACGCCGGTCGCCCAGGAGCGCGTACGCCGCCGCTGCCATCGACCAGGCGACGAACGGCGCGGCGAGCATCTCCCCGTTCACGCGCGCGACGCCCAGCCAGTGGGCGGCGAAGAACGTCGCCGTGGCGGCCGCTGCCCACACCGCGGTGCTGCGGCCGGCCGCGATGCGCGCGGCGCACGCGACGCCGACGACGGTCAGGGCCGAGGCGACGAGACCGATCAGCCGCAGGGTGTCGACGTCGCCGGCGAGCTGCAGGATCCAGACCAGGAGGGGAGGGCGGTCGACCCAGTAACGGCCGTACACGGCCGGACCGTCGCCCCAGCCGTGCCCGACGAGCAGGTAGCCGGCCTCGTCACGGCCCGGAGCGTCGCCGAGGAACGGCAGCCGCGCGGCGACCATGAGCAGGACCGCGACGAGCACGCCCCACCACCAGGCGGGCACGCGGGTCCGCGGAGGGGTAGCAGCCACGGCTACGGTCCGGTGGCGCCGGCCGCGCGTCGCTCGGCCCAGGCCGCGTCGCGACGTTCCATGAGGTCGGCGCACGCCGTGACGAAGCGATCGGTCGCGGCGCCGGGAGTGGTGTCGGTGAGGTAGTGCTCGACCAGCTGGGCCCGCGCCTCACGGCCGGTGTCGTGCTCCAGCTGGTCGCGGACCACCGCGAGGTGGTCGGCGCCCGCGGACAGTCGTGGGACGACCTCGAGGAGTCGGCTCGACGGGTCGGTCGCCGGCGGGACGGTCACGAGCAGTGGCTTGCCGCTGGGCAGCCAGCTCAGCGGCACGGCCGACACGTCGGTGACGAGCACGTCGGCGTCCGCGAAGGACTGCTCGATCGGCACGTCGGTGTCGACGCGGTCGGCCAGCGCGCGGACGGCGGCGTCGGCCGCGCCGTACGCGGCGTCGATCACGCCGTTGAGCGGGTGCGGGCGGTAGACAACGCGGTAGGTGCCCTTCAGCGCCCGCACGAGGTCCGTACCGAGTGCGGCGACGGATCCGTACGAGACCGACGGTTGCGACGCCTCCCAGGTGGGGGCGTAGAGCACTGTCTTGCGGCCGGCGGGGTCGGGCGAGGGCGTGACGTCGGGAGCGGCGTCGAGCTGCGGCTGGCCGATGAGGACGCTGCGGGCCGCCGCGTCGTACCACATGACGTGGGTGGCGGTGCGGTCCAGAGCGGCCTGACCGGCGAGGAAGCAGTAGTCGTACGCCTTGACCTGGTTGGAGACCGAGACGCCCTTGTCGCTGTCGCCGTGGCCGAGGTAGACGTGCGCGAGCGAGGTGAACCGCAGGCACTCGAAGTTGATCGGGTCGTGGTTCACGTACAGGGCGATCCGCACGTCGCTGCGGGCCAGGATCGCGTCGAGCTGGCCGTAGGAGGCGAGGGTCAGGCAGTCGAGGCCCGACTCCGCCGCCACGGCGCGGGCGGTGCGGGAGTCACGGAACACCAGCGTCGTGGGGTGGAACGTGTGGAGGGCGCGGAACGCCGGCAACCACGGACGGAGCTGGTACAGCGTGTCCTGGCCGGTGGGGAAGAAGACGATGACGTCGGCGTCGAGGCGCTCGGCGAGGCGATCGACGTCCGCCTGCTTGTCCGGCATGCCGGTGGGGAGGAAGCGCGAGCGGCGCAGCCGGCGGATCACCCACAGCCTCGTGCGCTGGGCGAGTCCGACCCGTGCGCGGGCGGTTCGCCGCCCACGGCCCGGCACCCCCGTCTCAGATCCCATGGTCGTCGAGGGCCTGACCGGACGAGAAGAACGGCGCGAGCTTGTTGTCGTACGTGCTGAGGGCGGAGCCGATCGCCATGTGCATGTCGAGGTACTGGTAGGTGCCGAGCCGGCCGCCGAACACGACGTCGCGCTCGCCCTTGGCCAGCTCGCGGTAGGCGAGCAGCCGCTCGCGGTCCTGCGCGGTGTTGACCGGGTAGTACGGCTCATCGGCGTGGTCGGCGAATCGGCTGAACTCCCGCATGATGACCGTGGCGTCGTCGGGGTAGTCGCGCTCGGGGTGGAAGTGCCGGAACTCGTGGATGCGGGTGTACGGCACGTCCTCGTCGGCGTAGTTCATGACCGGGGCGCCCTGGAAGTCACCGGTGGGGAGCACCTCGGTCTCGAAGTCGAGCGTGCGCCAGGAGAGGTCGCCGTGGGCGAAGTCGAAGTACCGGTCGACGGGGCCGGTGTAGAGCACCGGCACCTGGCCGACGACGTTCGCCTTGTTGAACGGCTGTGAGGTGTCGAAGAAGTCGGTGTCGAGGGTGACGGTGATGTTCGGGTGGTCGGCCATGCGCTCCAGCCACGCGGTGTAGCCGTCGGTGGGCAGACCCTCGAAGGTGTCGGAGAAGTAGCGGTTGTCGTACGTGTACCGGACCGGCAGGCGGCTGATGATGTCCGCGGAGAGCTCGCGCGGGTCCGTCTGCCACTGCTTGGCCGTGTAGCCCTTGATGAACGCCTCGTAGAGCGGCTCGCCGATCAGCGAGATCGCCTTCTCCTCGAGGTTCGACGGCTCGCCGGTGAGCTTCGCGGCCTGCTCGGCCACCCACGCGCGCGCCTCGTCGGGGGTGAAGGCCGAGCGGTTGTACTGGTTGATCGTGCCGAGGTTGATCGGCATCGAGAAGACCTCGCCGCGGTACGTGGTGAAGACCCGGTGCTGGTACGACGTGAACGACGTGAACCGTCGCGCGTACTCCCAGACTCGCTGGTTGGACGTGTGGAACAGGTGCGCGCCGTACTGGTGCACCTCGATGCCCGTGGTGGGCTCGGCCGCGCTGTACGCGTTGCCGCCGATGTGCGGGCGACGGTCGATGACCTGCACCTGCAGGCCGAGCTCGCGGGCGCAGCGGTCGGCGACGGTGAGCCCGAAGAAGCCGGAGCCGACGACGAGGAGGTCGGTCATGAGACTGTCCCGTCCGCCGCCCGCGGCCCGGCACCCCCGCCGATGGCCTTCGGGACGTCGGCCGGGTCCATCGGCTTCCAGGAGTCGTCGCGCCAGATCTCGCGGTTGGCCTTGAAGCCGCGCCGGAGGTCGCCGAGCCCCTTGAGCGTGTGCTGCACGACGATCAGCCGGAACACCTCCTTGGCGAGCGTCAGCGCGGTGCCGAGGCCGAAGCCGAACCGGTTGAGCTTGCCGTACTCGGCGAAGTACTTGCCGACGTACGCGCGGTTGCGGATGACGTGGAACCGGAACAGCGGACTGCCGTCGTTGAGGTGCCGGATGCCGAGGTTGACCTGTTGCTGCTCGCGCTTGCGCTTGAGGACGAACGTGTCGACGTAGACGACCTGCGTGTGCTGGGCGGCGAGCCAGGCGTACGCGGCGTCGTCCCAGGAGATGAAGAACCGCGGGTCGGGCAGGCCGATCATCCGCACGATGTCGGCGTGGATGAGCATGCCCTCGAACGTGCCGGAGTTGGTGACTGCGTAGCCGTCCTGGTCGAACGTCTTGACGCTGTACGGCAGCGGGACGCCCAGGAACTGGTTGAACTTGGCCTGCCAGTAGAACGGGGAGCCGTCGAAGTCGTAGCGGCGGCCGTGGATGACCTGGAACCGCTTCATCCACGGAGCGAACCGGTCGAGCGCGTCGGGGATGATCTCGACGTCGTCGTCCATCAGCCAGACCCAGTCGGCGCCGAGCTCCAGGGCGACCTTGGTGCCCTCGCTGAACCCGCCCGAGCCGCCGGTGTTCGTGTCGAGGCGGTGGTTGACGAGCACGCCCTCGGGGAAGTCGGCCTGCGCGGCGGCGAGCACCTCCTGCGTGTCGTCGGTGCTCGCGTTGTCGACGACGACGATCTTCCAGGCCGGCGTGGTCATCGCTGCGGCGCTGGTCAGGAGCTCCTGGAGGTACGTCGAGCGGTTGAACGTGACGATCGCGATCGCGACGCGCTCAGGGACCTCGGACACCCCGACACCCTACCGACGTCCGCCCCGGGCGTTACAGGCTGTCGAGGAGGCGCTGGCGCTGCGTGTCGTACTCGGCGTCGGTGACGAGGCCCTGGGCCTTGAGGTCGTCGAGACGGCGCAGGCGGTCGTCGATCGTGTCGGCCGACGGGTCCTGGAGTGGGGAGTCCCAGTCGATGTCCATGCTCGTCGGGTCCTCGGCGCCGGCGACCTTGGCCTTGAAGCCCTTGCCAGGCGCGAGGGAGCCGATCGCGGTGAACGGCACCGTGGCCTTCTTGGTGACCTGGTACGGAGCGCCGGTCTCGGGCGTCACGTCGAGGACGAGCTCGATGCGCGGCATCTCGTTGATGTACGTGCCGGTCTGCTTCATCGAGACGATGACGATCTCGGCCGGGATGGTGGGCGGAGGGCCGACGGCCGCGGTGATGCCGGAGGCGGTCAGGAACAGCAGCGCCGAGAGCAGCGCGATGCCGGTGATGACGATGCCGCCGACGAGCGGCAGCCAGCGCCAGTCGGCGTCCGCGTCGGCGATGCCGATCCGGCCCGCACCGACGACGATCGCCGGGACGCCCGCCACCAGCAGCGTGGCCGTGCTCAGCAGGAACGACGACATGCTGACGATGGGGCCGGGCGGCTCCGTGCCCGTGCTCTCCTTGAGCTTCTTGCGCTCGTCGACCGCCGCCTTGAGGCGGTAGCTGTTGCGAAGGATGGCGAAGGCCAGCAGGAACCAGAGCCCGCCGACGGCGACGAGGCCGGTGCTGCCCTTCCAGATGCCCGCCACCACGGTCAGCGGACCGAGGAGCAGGAGCACTCGACCGATCATGATTCCTCCCGATAGATCGCGCGTTCGGCGTCGGACCTGGCGACGAGCGCGTCCACGGCGTCCTGGAAGGACTCGAGGGTGCGCATCTCGGGTGGCCCGAGCAGGTAGGTGGCCAGGCGGGCACGGATCTCGACGCGTCGGTCCGCGGTGCGGCGAGTGACGAGCGCGACGAGCTCGTCGATCCCGCGGCCGTCACGACCGAGGATGATGCCGCCGCTCGCCGACCGGTAGGCGTCGCCGAACGCCTCGTCGTCGAGGTCGGTGTGGTTGAAGACCGCGTACGGCTTCTCGCTGGCGAGGAAGTCGGACACGACACTGGAGATGTCGGTGGCCAGGACGGCGGCCTGGTTGAACCAGTGCTCGATCGGGCCGGAGCGCACCACCCGGTGGTCGACGCCGCTGCGCTGGGCCGCGGAGTCGATCAGCGCGGCGATGCGGGCGTCGTGGTCGCGGTACTTCGCGTCGCGCTGCCCGGTGAACGGGTGCGGCTTGTAGATGACGCGCACCGGCGGGTCGGCGGCCAGCAGGGCGGAGACGAGCGTGGCGCCGATCGCGGCGATCGAGGAGTACTCCTGCCCGGGGTTCACGCCCTCCCAGGTCGGGGCGTAGAGGACCGTGGAGACCTCCTCGTCGCCGAGGCGCGGCGTGACCTCGATCGAGTGCACCTGCGGGCGCCCGACCATGCGGTACTGGTCCTCGTGGACGCCGAGGCCGGAGCGTCGGTACCGGTCGGCGCCGGCCTCGCCGGCGACCCAGAGCTCGTCGTACACGCGGGAGAACGGGTTGGCCGACGCGCTCTTGTCGCTGTCGCCGTGCCCGATGAACGCGCTGACGATCTGGGGGAGCCGCAGCAGGTGGATGTTGTTGCCCGTGTTCGACGGGTAGAGCGCCACCTTGACGCTGTGGAAGTCGAGCTGCAGGAACTCGCCGGCGTCGCGGAGCTCCAGGGTCGGCAGCGACGTGCGGCGCATCGTGTCGAAGAGCGCCTCGTCGCGCAGCAGGATCATCACCGGCTGGCGCAGCGACTCGAGCGCGTCGAGCCACGTGTTGATCTGGTACGCCGAGCCCATCGGCCCGCTCAGGTGGACGACCACCTCGGGCCGGTACGAGTCGATGAAGTCTTGGACGGCCCGCAGCGGCGGGGTGAACCCGGTGGCGCGCTTCGCCTGACGCATCCGCCACGAGCGGCGGGCGTCGGGCAGGGTGACGGCGGCGAGGTAGACGATCGCGGCGGCCCCGAGCGCGCCGACGAGCCAGGCCGGGGCCTCGAGGAGGGCGGGCGCGAGCACCGCGAGCTGCGTGACGACGACCTCGACGACGCGGGGCGGCGGGGCCACGGAGATGCTCGGCGAGCCGGTGATGTTGCGCGACCGCATCGGTCGGAGCGGGCCGACCCGGCGGTACTCGCGGTGCAGCTCGCGACCGCACAGGGCCAGGGCGTAGACGAGCGCGACGGCGACGAACGCCCGCAGGGCGTCGGCGTCGTTCAGGTCGGTGGCGGCCAGGACGCCCACGACGACCCGCAGCACGAACCGCATCGGGATGCCCAGTGCGGCCTGGTCGAGGATCTCCCGCAAGGAGCGCCCGCGGCGCGCGAGGACGATCTCGCCGAGCACCGAGAGCAGCAGCAGGACGGTCGTCGCGATCTCCAGCCGGGCCAGGGCCGTGACGGCGGCGGCCCCGAGCAGGCCGATCGTCGACACGAGGGCGAGGAGGCCGTCGGAGGAGCCCAGACGCGACAGCAGGGCTCGGAACCGCGACACGTCGAGAACGTAGCACGCAGCGACGCCGCGGCAGGGGCCATCTGAACGGGTACGGTCAGCGGGTGGCCCGACCTCGGCTCCCGCAGTCGATCCTGCACCCGGTACGCCTGCTGCCGCTCACGTTCTTCGCGCTGATCGTGCTCGGCACGGTCCTGCTGCTGATGCCGTTCGCGCGCACCGGGGACGGGTCCGCGAGCCTGCCGGCAGCCGTCTTCACGTCGGCGTCCGCGGTCACCGTCACCGGTCTGTCGACGGTCGACGTCTCCACGTACTGGACGCCCGCGGGCCAGGTCACGATCCTCGCCCTGGTGGAGATCGGTGGTCTCGGCATTGTCGCCCTCGCCACCGTGCTGGGCCTGTTCATCGGTGGCCGGCTCGGCCTACGGACCCGGCTCGTCGCCCAGGTCGACATGCACGTCGTCAGCCTCGGCGAGGTGCGGCCGCTGTTCCGTCGCGTCGCGGTGACGATGCTCGCCTTCCAGAGCGTCGTCGCCGTCGTGCTGACGATCCGGTACCGCGGCACGTACTTCGGCGACTGGGGCACGTCGGCCTGGCACGGCGTGTTCGACGCGGTGATGGCGTTCAACAACGCCGGGTTCTCCCTCAACCCCGACAGCATCGTCCGGTACGCCGGCGACGGGCTCGTCATCCTCCCGATCTCCACCGCGGTGTTCATCGGCGCGATGGGCTTCCCGGTGCTGGCCGAGCTGTTCAAGGAGTGGCGCCACCCGGACCGCTGGACGATCCACACCCGTCTCACGGTCTGGGGCTCGTTCCTCCTGCTGACGGTCGGCGCCGTCGCGTTCCTCGCCTACGAGTGGAGCAACCCGGGCACGCTCGGGGGCCACTCGTGGCACCACAAGCTGGTCACCGGCGTCGAGGGCGGCATCATGCCGCGGTCCGGCGGCCTGAACAGCTTCGACTGGGGAGCGGTGAAGCCGGAGTCGGAGATGATCGCCACGGTGATGATGTTCATCGGCGGCGGCAGCGCGAGCACGGCCGGCGGCATCAAGATCACCACGTTCCTGCTGCTCGCCTACGTGATCCTCGCCGAGCTGCGCGGCGACCCCGAGGTGGTCGTGGGCCGTCGCTCCATCGGACCAGCCGTCATTCGGACGGCCGTCAGCATCGCGCTCCTCGCCGTGATGCTCGTGGCGGGCACCACGTTGATCATCATGACCATGACGGACTTCGCGTTCAGCGACGTCCTGTTCGAGTGCGCGTCGGCGTTCGGCACCGTCGGTCTCACCACCGGGCTCACGCCGCGCCTGCCGGTCGACGCGCAGATGGTGCTCGTCGTCTTGATGTTCATCGGCCGAGTCGGCACCATTGCAGCGGCGTCCGCCTTCGTGCTGCGCCGCCGCATGCCGCGGTACCACCTCCCGGAGGAGCAACCGATCATTGGCTAGGACCGAAGCGACCAACGCCCCCGTGCTCGTGATCGGACTCGGTCGCTTCGGCGCGTCGGTCGCTCGATCGCTCTCGCGTCTGGGGCACGACGTGCTGGCCGTCGACGAGCGGCCGGAGATCGTCCAGCGCTACGCCAGCGACTTCACGCACGTCGTCTCCGCCGACACCACCGACACCGAGGCGCTGCGCCAGATCGGCGCCGACCAGTTCGACCGGGCCGTCGTCGGCATCGGCACCGACATCGAGGCGAGCGTGCTCACCGTCCTGAGCCTGGTCGAGCTCGGCATCGGCGAGGTCTGGGCGAAGGCGATCAACGCCAAGCACGCCCGGATCCTCGACCGGGTCGGTGCCTCGCACGTCATCCGACCGGAGTCCGCCATGGGCGAGCGCGTCGCCCACATGGTCACGGGCGCGATGATCGACTACATCGAGTTCGACGACGGCTTCGCCATCGCCCGCACGCGCACCCCGCAGGTGGCGTGCGGCAAGACGCTGGAGCAGTCGGGCCTGCGGTCCAAGTACGGCGTCACCGTCGTCGGTGTGAAGCGTCGCGGCGAGGACTTCACGTACGCGAGGCCGGAGACGTCGATCGTCACCACGGACGAGCTGATCGTCTCCGGCCCCACCAAGAAGGTCGAGACCTTCTGCGCGCTGCCCTAGCTAGCTGACGTCCCGGTGGCGGTGGAACCACGCGCCGGCGAGCACGGCGACGACGAGGTACGCCACGAGCGTGGCGACCGCGCGTCCGCCGCTCACCGCGTCGGACACCCCGGGTGGCGGGGTGCCGATCTGCTCGGGCGTGAGGGCCGCGACCAAGGACCCGGCGTTCACCCCGGGGAACACGTCGCGCACGGGCTGCAGTGCGTCGAGCACGGAGTCGGCCATCGCCGAGACCAGGTTCTCGATGCCGAGAGCCCACACGATGCCCAGGCCGACCGGGAGCGCGACGCTCCGCAGCGCCACGGCCAGCACGCCGCCGACCAGGGCCCAGACCGACAGGATCAGCACGCCGCCGAGGTACCCGTTGGCCAGGTGGCCGACGGACGGCAGCGCGGTCGAGCGGTCCTCGCCCAACGCGATGGCCGTCGAGGTCACGGCGCTGAGCACGAACAGCAGGGCGACGATCGCCGCGACGGCGGTCACGATGGTCAGCACCTGACCAGCGAGGATCGACATCCGTGACGGGCGCTGGGTCGCGATCGTCTTGAACGTTCCCCAGCCGTACTCGCTGCCGAGCAGGATGGCGCCGAACGCCAGGGTCAGGGCACCGGCGAACACCGGGAACCCGCCGAGCGTGTTCGGCACGATCTCGGCCGGCAGCGTGCCGCGGAGGAGCTCCTCCGGGGTGGCGCCCGCGTCGAACCCGCTCGGGTCCGACGACCGGTACGAGATGTACGGGATCAGGAAGCTGAAGACCTGGTTGAGGACGGCCAGCGCGGCCACGATGGTCCACGCCGCCGGGCGGCGGACCAGGGCGAACAGCTGGGCGCGCGTCACGTCGAGCACGTGGGTGGCGTTCATGATGCGACTCCTTGCGGGTGGTCGGTGATCTCGAAGAACACGTCCTCGAGCTGACGTTCGTCGCGCTGCACCCGGGTCACGTCGACCCCGGCGGTCACCAGGGTGCGGACGATCTCCGCGGTGTCGCGCGGCTCGGCGGTGATGCGGAGGTCCGGTCCGTCGCGACGGACGGACTCGGGCAGACCGGACGCGACGAGGACGTCGACGGCACGCTCGACGGGCTCGGCCGTCACGAGCAGGCTGGTGCCGCCGCGCAGCTCCTCGACCGTCGACTCCGCGACGATCCGGCCGTTGCTGATGACGGCGACGCGGTCGCAGACCTCCTGGACCTCGCCCATCAGGTGGCTGGACAGGATCACGGTGCGGCCCTGCCGGCCGAGCTCCACGACGAGCGCACGCATGTCACGCATGCCCGCCGGGTCGAGACCGTTGGTCGGCTCGTCGAGGACGACGACCTCCGGGTCCTTGAGCAGCGCCGCGGCGACGCCGAGCCGCTGCTTCATGCCGAGCGAGTACTGCGCGAACGTGTCGCCGCCGCGGTCGGCGAGGTGGACGGTCTCGAGGACCTCGTCGACCCGTCCTGCCGGCACCCCCGCCAGACGGGCGACGAACCGGAGGTTGTCGCGGCCGGAGAGGTACGGGTAGAACGCGGGGCCCTCGATCATCGATCCGGTGCGCTCGAGTGCTGAGGGCGACCCGGCCGGGACGCCGAGCACCGTGGCGGTGCCCGACGTCGGCCGGACGAGGCCCAGCAGCATCCGGAGCGTCGTCGTCTTGCCGGCCCCGTTGGGCCCGAGGAAGCCGTAGACCTCTCCCGGCCGGACCGTCAGGTCGACGTGGTCGACGGCGACGTTCGGGCCGTAGGTCTTCACGAGCCCCCGGGCCTCGATGACGGCTTCTCGGGCGGCGGTCATCGGTCGTTCGCCTCGTCGAGGACGGCCTTGCGGGCGCGGTACTCGTCGGCGTCGATCTCCCCGGCGGCGAACCGCTCGGCCAGCCTGGCGTGGCCGCTGCGCTGCGGGCCGCAGGCGCCCCAGCGGCGACGACGGACCCGGAAGGCCACGACGATCACGGTGGCGATGAACAGGAACCACAGGATGGGAAAGATCGGCCACCATTCCGGCCGGTCGTGGACGACGATCTGGTCCGAGGCCAGGGTCGTGAGAAAGGTGTTCATGGGATTGCTCCTTCAGCGATTCGAGTGATGACTCGATCGTCGCGAGGATCAGCCGCGGGGTCGTCGCCCAGAGGGAGACACCTCGGCTACGCCCGACGGAGTAGAAAGGGCCCTACTGTCCTGTCCAGCCGGGCTTGACCAGGCCGGTCTCGTACGCGAGCACGACGAGCTGGGCGCGGTCGCGGGCGTGGAGCTTGATCATCGCCCGGCTGACGTGCGTCTTCGCGGTCGCTGGGCTGACCACGAGCCGTTCGGCGATCTCGTCGTTGCTCAGCCCCTCGCCGACGAGCGCGACGATCTCGCGCTCGCGCTCGGTGAGCACGTCGAGCGCTCCGGTGGGCGCCGTCGGCCGGCTGCGCGTCGCGAACTCGGAGATGAGCCGCCGGGTGACGCTGGGGGACAGCAGCGCGTCGCCGCTCGCGACGGCGCGGATGCCGGCCAGGAGGTCGACCGGCTCGGTGTCCTTGAGCAGGAAGCCGCTGGCGCCGTTGCGCAGCGCCTCGAAGACGTACTCGTCGAGCTCGAAGGTCGTGAGGATGACGACGCGGACGTCGCTCAGGCTCGGCTCGGCGGTGATGCGGCGGGTGGCCTCGAGTCCGTCGACGCCGGGCATGCGGACGTCCATGAGCACGACGTCGGGCTGGGTGCGGCGGACGAGTGCGACGGCCTCCTCGCCGTCGCCGGCCTCGCCGACGACCTCCAGGTCGTCCTCGGCGTCGATCAGCGCCTTGAAGCCTGCGCGCAGCAGGGCCTGGTCGTCCACCAGTGCGACTCGTGTCATGACTGACCCCCGAACGGCAGTGTCGCCGAGAGGCGGGCGCCGCCGCCAGGGGCCGCCGCGAGCGCGACGGATCCACCGAGTGCGGACGCGCGCTCCTGCATCCCGCGCAGACCGGTGCCCCCGGGAGAGGCGTCGTCGAGACCGCGGCCGTCGTCGGTGACCTCGACGTCGAGCCGCTCGTCACCGACGACGACGCGGATCGTGGCGTTCCGGGCCCCGCTGTGCCGCACGACGTTCGTGACCGCCTCCTGGACGATGCGGAACCCGGCGGCGGCGACGGCGGTGGGCACCGCGTCGACGTCGCCGGTGACGTCGAGGTCGGTGGCGATGCCGGCCTGCGTCGCCCGCTCCGCGACGTCGCTCAGCCCGTCGAGCCGGGCGATGGGTGCTCGAGGCGCCTCCTCGCCCTCGGCCCGCAGCACGCCGATGAGGGCACGCAGCTCGGTGAGCGCCTCCTTGCTCGCGTCCTTGATGGTGGCCAGCGCGGTCTCGACCTGATCCGGGTTCTTGTCGACGAGGTGCAGCGCGACGCCTGATTGCACGTGGATGAGCGACATGTGGTGGGCCACGGTGTCGTGGAGCTCGCGGGCGATCCGGAGGCGTTCCTCGCCGGCCTCACGGCGACGCTCCTCGAGGCGGGCGCGCCGCATCTCCCCGATGCGGGCCCGGTTGAGGCGGACGAGCTCGCCCGCGGCGAGCACCAGGAGCGACCAGGCGAGGATGCCGGCGAACCAGCTCCAGGACCACCCGTCGTCGAGGATGACGAGCCGGGCGACGACCGAGAGCACGAGTGCGCCGCCGATCGCGGTCCAGGCGAGCCACCGGTAGCCCCGCACGACGTTCAGCACGACCGCGATGACGAACGACGCGAACACCGGGCCGTACGGGTACCCGAGCGAGACGTACAGGAACGTGATGGCGGTGACGATCAGGAGCACCTCGCGGGACCGGCGCCGGAGGAGGTAGAGCGAGGCGGGGCCGGCCAGGGCGATGGCCACCGCCAGGATGTCGGGGTCGCGGGCCTCGGGCTGGTTCCGGGCGGCCCCGAACGTGCCGACGACCTGGATGAACGCGAGCACGAGCGGCCCGACGATCCATGGGCCGGAGCGGAACGGCTCGTGTCGCGACGTCACGTCGTCAAACCTAGGGGAGCCGGGCGCCGTCGTCGTCGCCCTCGCGGCGCACTGTGGCGTACTCCCGGGGGCGTACTCCGCTCGACGGGCCGAAGTCCGCGAGCGGGCGTAGCGTGCCCGATGGAGCCGCGCCAGGGGGGCGCGGCCGACCTGAGGACGGGGGAGCAGCGTGTCCTTGATGGCGATGGCGAGCGACGACACGTTCCGGCTGGACGCCGATGTCGTCGACTACACGATCGTGGCTCTGTACTTCGCGGTGGTGCTCGGGATCGGCCTGCTGGCCAGGCGTCAGGTGTCGTCGAGCATCGACTTCTTCCTGTCCGGGCGCTCGTTGCCTGCGTGGGTGACCGGCCTGGCCTTCATCTCCGCGAACCTCGGCGCCGTCGAGATCATGGGCATGTCCGCCAACGGCGCGGAGTTCGGCATGGCCACCGTGCACTACTTCTGGATCGGTGCCGTGCCGGCGATGCTGTTCCTCGGCATCGTGATGATGCCGTTCTACTACGGCTCCAAGGTGCGCAGCGTCCCGGAGTTCATGCGCAAGCGCTTCGGCACCGGCGCCCACCTCGTCAACGCCCTGAGCTTCGCGATCGCCCAGCTCCTCATCGCGGGCATCAACCTCTACCTGCTGGCCACCATCGTCAACCGGCTCCTGGGCTGGCCACTGTGGGTGTCTCTGGTCGTCGCCGCGGCCATCGTGCTCAGCTACACCGCGCTGGGCGGCCTGTCCGCGGCCATCTACAACGAGGTGCTGCAGTTCTTCGTGATCGTCGCGGCCCTCCTGCCGCTGACGATCGTCGCCCTGAACAAGGTCGGCGGCTGGCAGGGCATCCAGGACAAGGTCAAGCCCGACGGCGAGCAGCTGTCCTCGTGGCCGGGCACCGACCTGACCGGCATCGACAACCCGGTGCTGTCGGTCATCGGCATCGTCTTCGGCCTGGGCTTCGTGCTGTCGTTCGGCTACTGGACGACGAACTTCGTCGAGGTGCAGCGCGCCATGGCGTCGTCGTCGATCTCCGCCGCGCGCCGGGCGCCCATCATCGGCGCGTTCCCGAAGATGTTCGTGCCGTTCATCGTCATCGTCCCGGGCGTCATCGCGGCGATCATCATCCCCGAGCTGGCCGACCTGAAGGGCGGCGGCAAGGGCGACGGCGTCACGTACAACGACGCGATCCTGCTGCTGATGCGCGACCTGCTGCCCAACGGCATGCTCGGCGTCGCGATCGCCGGCCTGATGGCGTCCTTCATGGCCGGCATGGCCGCCAACATCTCCGCGTTCAACACGGTCTTCAGCTACGACCTCTGGCAGCAGTACGTCGTCATGGACCGCGAGGACGGCTACTACACGTGGATCGGCCGCATCGCGACGGTCGGCGCCACCGTCGTCGCCATCGGCACCGCGGGCATCGCGTCGCAGTACGACAACCTGATGAACTACCTGCAGGTGCTGTTCGGGTTCTTCAACGCCCCGTTGTTCGCCACGTTCATCCTCGGCATGTTCTGGAAGCGGATGACGGCCGCCGCCGGCTGGACCGGCCTGGTCTCCGGCACCGCGGCCGCGATCGTCGTGGCGATCCTCAGCGAGGACGCGCTCGGCGGCGCCAGCGTCGGCGTCCTCGGCATCTCCGGGCAGGGCGCCAGCTTCGTCGCGGCCGGGGCCGCGTTCGTGGTCGACGTCCTGGTGAGCGTCGTGGTCTCGACGCGGACCCGGCCACGGGTGGAGTCGGAGCTGAAGGGGCTCGTCTACTCGCTCACGCCCAAGGAGTCCCTGACCGATCCGGACGAGGGCACGCTGCCCTGGTACCAGTCGCCGACGAAGCTGGCCGGCATCGGGCTCGTGCTCGTCATCGTCCTCAACGTGATCTTCTGGTAGGAGGCAGCCATGAACGACCAGACACCCGAGACCCGCCACACCGCTGGTGCGTTCGACATCCGCGTCATCATCGGGGCGCTGCTCGGCGTGTTCGGCCTGATCCTGCTGGGGATGGGCCTGTTCAACGCCAGCGACGCCGAGCTCGACAAGGCCGACGGGCTGAACATCAACCTCTGGTCCGGCATCGGCCTGGTGGCCGCGGGCGTCGCGTTCGTCGTCTGGGCGCGGCTGCGCCCGATCGTGGTGCCCTCCGATCCGGCGTCCTGACGGTCGGCGCCGCTCGGCGCGTCGATAGGATTCTCCGGTGAGCGAGCGAGAGGGTCAGACGAGCTACGACGTCCACGCGGTGGAGGCCAAGTGGCTCCCCGTGTGGGAGCGGCTCGACCCGTTCCGCGCGTCGGACGACGCCGTCGTCTCCGGTGAGCGCGAGAAGCGCTACGCGCTCACGATGTTCCCGTACCCGAGCGGCGATCTCCACATGGGTCACGCCGAGGTGTTCGCGCTGCACGACGTCATCGCGCGCTATTGGCGGTTCCGCGGGTACGAGGTGCTCAACCCGATGGGCTGGGACTCGTTCGGCCTGCCGGCCGAGAACGCCGCCATCCGCAACGACGAGCACCCGGCCACGTACACCTACGCGAACATCGACACCCAGTTCCACTCGATGAAGCGCTACGCCACCAGCGTCGACTGGTCGCGCCGCCTGCACACGTCCGACCCGGAGTACTACCGGTGGACGCAGTGGCTGTTCCTGAAGCTCCGCGAGCAGGGCATGGCGTACCGGAAGAACTCGCCGGTCAACTGGTGCCCGCGCGACCAGACCGTGCTGGCGAACGAGCAGGTGCTGGCCGACGGCACGTGCGAGCGCTGCGGCGCCGAGGTCACCAAGCGGGAGCTGACTCAGTGGTTCTTCCGCACCACGGCCTACGCGCAGGAGCTCTATGACTGCCTGGACGACCTGCAGGACAGCTGGATCGGCAAGGTCGTCAACGCCCAGCGCAGCTGGATCGGACGCTCCGAGGGCGCGCACGTCACGTTCGACGTCGACGGCCACGACCCGATCACGGTCTTCACCACGCGTCCCGACACGCTGTTCGGCACCACGTTCATGGTGGTCGCCGTCGACGCGAAGCTGGCCGAGGAGCTGGTCACCGACGAGCAGCGCGCCGAGTTCGAGACGTACCGCGACGAGATCCGCAAGGCCAGCGACATCGACCGGCTGGCCACCGACCGGCCCAAGACCGGCGTGTTCCTGGGCGTGCACGCCACCAACCCGCTGACCGGCGAGCGGATCCCGGTGTGGGCCACCGACTACGTGCTGGCCGACTACGGCACCGGCGCCGTGATGGGCGTCCCCGGTGGCGACCAGCGCGACTGGGAGTTCGCCACGACGATGGACCTCCCGATCGTCCGCACCACCGAGCCGCCGGCCGACTGGGACGGCGAGGCGTTCAACGGCGAGGGCCCGGCCATCAACTCGCCGGCCGACGGCGTGACGTCCGCGCTCGACATCAACGGCCTGTCCGTCGCCGAGGCCAAGGCGGCCACCATCGCCCACCTGGAGTCGATCGGCCACGGCGAGGGAACCGTGAACTTCCGGCTGCGCGACTGGTTGTTGTCCCGCCAGCGCTACTGGGGCGCGCCGATCCCGGTCATCCACTGCCCGGTCGACGGCGAGGTGCCGGTCCCGGAGGACCAGCTGCCCGTCGAGCTGCCCGAGCTGCGCGGCGCCGACCTGAAGCCCAAGGGCACGTCGCCGCTGGGCGCCGCCGAGGAGTGGGTCAACGTCACGTGCCCCACGTGCGGTGGTCCGGCCAAGCGGGACACCGACACGATGGACACCTTCGTCGACTCGTCCTGGTACTTCTTCCGCTACCTGTCGCCGCACGACGACACGCAGGCCTTCGACTCCGCCCTCGCTGAGGCGTGGGGCCCGATCGACCTGTACATCGGCGGCGACGAGCACGCCGTGCTCCACCTGCTGTACGCGCGCTTCTTCACGAAGGTGCTGCGCGACGCCGGGCTGATCACCTGGGACGAGCCGTTCGCGGCCTACCTGTCGCAGGGCAAGGTCATCAACAACGGCCGGAAGATGAGCAAGTCGCTCGGCAACGGCGTCGACCTGGGCGCCCAGCTGGACGAGTTCGGCGTCGACGCCGTCCGCCTGACGCTGGTGTTCGCCAGTCCCCCGGAGGACAACATCGACTGGGCCGACATGTCGCCCGCCGGCTCGCTGCGCTTCCTGCAGCGCGCGTGGCGCCTGTCCGGCGACGTCGAGTCCGCGCCGGGCGCCGACCCGGCCGCCGGCGACGCCGCACTCCGCAAGGTCACGCACCGCACGGTGCGCGAGGCCGAGCAGCTCGTCGAGGCGTACCGCTTCAACGTGGTCGTCGCGCGCACCATGGAGCTGGTGAACGCCACCCGCAAGGCCATCGACTCCGGCCCCGGCGGCGCAGACCCGGCGGTGCGCGAGGCCGCCGAGGTCGTCGCGCGGCTGCTGTCGCTCGTCGCGCCGTACACGGCCGAGGAGATGTGGGAGCGACTGGGGCACGAGCCGTCGGTCGCGTCGGCGTCCTGGCCCGAGGTCGACGAGTCGTTGCTGGTCGAGGACACGGTCACGTGCGTCGTCCAGGTCCAGGGCAAGGTGCGCGCGACGCTCGAGGTCTCCCCGGACGCCACGGACGAGCAGCTCACCGAGCTCGCGCTGGCCGAGCCGAACGTGCAGCGTGCGATCGACGGCGCCGAGGTGCGACGCGTCATCGTCCGAGCGCCCAAGCTCGTCAACGTCGTGGTCTGAGCGGCTACATTCGGCTCATGGCCGTCGCGATCGTCACCGACTCCACGGCCTCGCTCGACCCCGTCGACGCCGCGCGCGAGCGCATCGAGGTCGTCCCGCTGCAGGTCATCATCGGGGCCGAGGTGCACACCGAGGGCGTCGACGTCACGGCCGACATGATCGCCGAGGCGTTGGCGGCCTACGTGCCGGTCAGCACGTCGCGTCCCACGCCCGACGACTTCCTGACCGTGTACGAGCGGCTGGCGTCCGAGGGCGCCACGGAGATCGTGTCCGTGCACCTGAGCGCGAAGATGTCCGGCACGCTCGACTCCGCCGAGCTCGCCGCCAAGCAGGCGTCCGTGCCGGTGACCTGCGTCGACACGCGGCACGTCGGCATCGCCACCGGGTTCGCTGCCGGCCGGGCCGCGCAGGTGCGTGACGCCGGCGGCGACGCCCTGGCCGTGGCCGACGCGGCGCGCAAGGCGGGGGAGTCGTCCACGACGCTGCTCTACGTCGACACGCTGGAGTACCTCAAGCGGGGCGGGCGGGTCGGCGCCGCGGCAGCCCTCATCGGGTCGGCCCTCGCGGTCAAGCCGCTGCTCGGGTTCAAGGACGGCTCGGTCGTGCCGCTGGAGCGGGTCCGCACGGCGTCGAAGGCGCTCGCCCGGCTGGAGGCCATCGCGCTCGAGGCGTGCCGGGCGTGCGACGACGGCTTCGACATCGGCGTGCAGCACCTGGCCAACCCCACCACTGCCGACGCGGTGGCGGGTCGTCTCGCCGCCGAGCTGGGGCGTGACTCCGTGCCGGTCGACGAGGTCGGCGCTGCGATCGGGGCGCACGTCGGGCCAGGCATGGTCGCGGTCGTCGTCACGCCGGCGTAGGCGTCCACACCCGCTCGACTCTCCAGGACTGTCCACAACGGACGTCCGACGTCTTCTGCGCAGCGGTGGGCGTTCGTAGCGTCGAGCCGTGAGACCTCAGGGCGTGACGGAGACCGGTGAGACGCGGGCCGAGATCGCCCGCCGGCGCCTTGCCGAGCTCATCGCCGCCTTCGAGGCGAGTGCTCCGCCGGACGAGGAGACCCCGGCGTCTCCGGCCACCCCGGCCGTCGCTCCGGCCCGGCGGATCGATCCCGCGCACGTGCGCGTCATCGTCACCCTCGCGGTGGCCGCCGGCGTCCTGCTGACCTGGTGGCTGCTCGCCGAGCGCCCGCGCACGGCATCGCCGGACGAGCCGGTCGCCCTGACGTCGTCCCAGCCGTCGGGCCGCCCGTCCGCGTCTCCGTCCGGCAGCGAGGTGGTCGTGGACGTGGAGGGGAAGGTGAAGCGGCCAGGCATCGTCACGCTGCCGGCGGGGTCTCGTGTCCACGACGCGGTGGAGAAGGCGGGCGGGCTCCGGGGCACGGTCGACGCCACCGGCGTGAACATGGCGCGCGTCCTCGTCGACGGTGAGCAGATCCTGGTGGGTGTCGAACCGGTCGCGGCGGCGAGCGGCGGGGCAGCCGGTGGGCCGGCCGGGAGGATCAGTCTCGGATCGGCGACGCTCGAGCAGCTCGACACGCTCCCGGGCATCGGGCCCGTCACGGCCCAGGCGATCCTCGACTACCGCTCCGAGCACGGACCGTTCCGCTCCGTCGACGACCTCATGGACGTGAAGGGCATCGGCCAGGCCACGCTCGACGACCTGCGCGACCAGGTGATCCCCTGAGGTCGAGCCACGACCTCCGGCTGGTCCCCGCAGCCGGCCTCGCCTGGGCGGTCGCGGCCGTGCTGGTCGCGACGTCCTCCGTGCTGGCAGTGGCGGTGGCCTTGGTGGCGATCGCCCTGGCCGGAGCGTGCGTGGGCCGGTGGCCGCGGGTCGCGGTCGTCGCGGTGTGCGTCGGACTGGTGGCCGCGTCGTGCGCCTGGCGGCTCGCCGACTCCGGAGCGTCCCCGCTGCGCGACGCCGCAGCGCACCACCGGACGGCGGCGCTCGACGTCCGTGTCACGCGCGACGCCCGCGTGTTCACCCGGTTCGGGAGCGACAGTGCTGCAGTGGGCGTCCGGGTGCTCCGAGCCACCGTCGACGGCCGCTCCTACGGGGTCGGCGACGCCGCCACGGCGTTCGTCGACGGGTCGGCCCGCGACTTGGTCGTGGGCCGCCGGCTGACGATGGTCGGCCGCCTCGCGTCGGCGGAGAGCACCACGGAGGTGGCCACCATCGACGTCGTCCGGCGCTCGTCCGTCCGTGGTGCGGCGTGGTGGTGGGAGGCGTCGCAGCGTGTCCGCACCGGAGTCCGGCACGCGGTCGCGCACACCGGACGGGACCCCGCGGCCCTGGTCCCGGCGCTGGTGGACGGCGACGACGCGGCGGTCAGTGACCGGATGCGCGAGGACTTCCGGCGCAGCGGGCTGACCCACCTGATGGCGGTCTCGGGCACGAACCTGACGATCGTCCTCGCGGTCGTGTTGGTGCTGGCGCGGTCGGCGGGGGTGCGACGGGCCGGGCTGATCGTGCTCGGTGGCCTCGCCGTCGTCGCCTTCGTCCTGCTGGCCCGGCCGGACCCGAGCGTCGTCCGCGCCGCCGGAATGGGCGTGGTGGGGCTCGCCGCACTGGGCCTCGGCAGCCGCGGTGGTCTGCGGGCTCTGGCGGTGGCGATCATCGCGCTGCTCGTGGTCGACCCCACGCTCTCGCGCTCGGTCGGCTTCGTGCTGTCGGTGTGTGCGACGGCGGGCATCCTGGTCGGCACGCGGCCGCTCGCCGGACGCCTGGGGCGGTGGATGCCGCGGTGGTGCGCCCTCGCCGTCGCCGTGCCGATCGCGGCCCAGCTCGCCTGCACGCCGGCGCTCGCGGCCATCTCGGGCCAGGTCTCGCTCGTCGCGGTGCCGGCGAACGTGCTGGCCGGGCCGCTCGTCGCGCCGGCCACCGTCGCCGGCCTTGCCGGTGGCCTGCTCGACGTCGTCAGCCCGCCACTGGCCCGCGTGCCGGGAACCGTTGCCGGCTGGTGCGCGGCGGCGATCGTCGCGATCGCTCACCACGCCGCGGCGCTGGCCGGTGCCTCGATCGCCTGGCGCGGTCCGTGGTGGCTGCTGCTCCTCGTCGTCCCGGTCGTGTTCGTGCTGGTCTGGCGGCTGTCTGCTCGGCCCGCGGTCGTCCTCGGGCTGATGCTGGGTCTCGCCGTCGGGATGTGGCGGCCGCCGCAGGTCGGCTGGCCGCCCGAGGGGTGGCTCATGGTTGCTTGCGACGTGGGCCAGGGCGACGCCACGGTGATCGACGCCGGCGGGGGAGCGGCTCTGGTCGTCGACGCCGGCCCGGACCCGGCGCCGGTCGATCGGTGCCTGGACCGGCTGCACGTGAAGCGCATCCCGGTCGCCGTGGTCACGCACGCGCACGCCGACCACGCCGGCGGCTGGTCCGGCCTGGTCGACGACCGACCGGTCGGCCGGGTGCTGGTCGGTCCGAGCGGTGGACCTCGCGGGTGGCACGGGGTCGTCAGCGCCGTCTCGACGGGCGACGGCTTCGCGGTGGGACGGCTGGACGTCGAGGTGCTGTGGCCGCCCGCGGGCGCCGCCCCGCCGGACCGGTCGGACGGGTCCGCGATGAACGACGCCAGCGTGGTCCTGCGCGTCACGGTCGGAGCGACCCGCCTGCTCCTGTCCGGAGACCTCGAACCGGACGCCCAGGACGAGCTCCTGCGCCTTCACCCAGACGTGGCGGCCGACGTCATGAAGATGCCGCACCACGGCAGCAGCCGGCAGTCCGACGGGTTCTTCGACGCGGTCGGCGCCCGGATCGCCACGATCAGCGCGGGGGAGGGCAACGACTACGGTCACCCGGCAGCCGCGGCCCTCCATCTGCTGCGCGAGCACGGGGTCGCGTGGTGGCGCACGGACACCGACGGCGACGTCGCGATCGTGCGGCGTGCGGGCCATCTGAGAGTCGTCACCCAGCACTAGGGTGGTTCCCGTGACAGTCTTCGGCTCCATCCTGCTCATCACGGGCAACGCGGAGCTGCTGGCCGAGCGCACCCGGGCCCGGGCCGTCTCGACGATCACCGCCGAGCAGCCGGAGTGCGAGATCACCACCGCCACCGCCGCCGGGCTCGGTCCCGGGGAGATCGCCGGCCTCGCCAGCCCGTCGCTGTTCAGCGCCGCGAGCGCCCTGGTGCTCACCGAGCTGCAGGACCTCCCCGAGGCCGCCCAGGAGGAGCTGCTGGCCTACGCCCAGTCGCCGTCCCCGGACATCGCGATGGTGCTGGTCCACGGCGGCGCGGGGCAGAAGGGCAAGAAGCTGCTCGACCAGCTGCGCGGTCAGGCGAGCGTCACCGAGGTCAAGCACGAGGCGCCCAAGTACGAGCGCGACTTCACCCGCTGGGTGCGCACCGAGCTGCGCGAGCTCAACACCCGCATCGACGAGGAGGCCGCCTCGCTGCTGGTGGCCGCCGTCGG
This sequence comes from Aeromicrobium terrae, assembly GCF_008039565.1. Lineage (GTDB taxonomy): Bacteria > Actinomycetota > Actinomycetes > Propionibacteriales > Nocardioidaceae > Aeromicrobium > Aeromicrobium terrae. The sequence continues at coordinate 41,755 of NZ_VDUX01000002.1, read as the reverse complement.
CCAGGACCTGCGGGCTCTCGCGGGCGCAGCCGACCAGCTCGCCGCCACGGTCACGGACGGCGCGATCACCGCCGACCTCGTGCGGAGGTACTTCGGCGGCCGGGCCGACGTCCGCGGCTTCGACATCGCCGACGCCACGATCGACGGCCGGATCCACGTCGCGCTCGAGCAGGTGCGCTGGGCCGCCGCCGCGAAGGTCGAGTCCGTCCTCATCACCGGGGCGCTGGCGAGCGGCCTGCGATCCCTGGCCCGCCTGGCCGACGCGCCACCCGGTCTGTCGGAGGCCGACCTCGCCCGCCACGTCGGCGCGCCGCCGTTCAAGATCCGCATCCTGCGCCGTCAGCTGCAGGGCTGGGACACCCGATCTCTCGCCTCGGCGCTCGACGCCGTGGCTCGCGCCGACATCGACGTCAAGGGCGGTGCCGCCGACCCGGCCTTCGCGGTCGAGCGCATGGTGCTGCAGGTCGCGGCCGCCCGTACGGCCTGAGAACGAGAAACGCCCCGGGAGGTCCCGGGGCGTTCGGCGTCAGAAGGGGTCGCTCAGAGCGAGGCGGCCTTCTTCGCGATGGCCGACTTGCGGTTCGCGGCCTGGTTCTTGTGGATGACGCCCTTGGAGGCGGCCTTGTCGAGCTTGGTGCCCGCATCGACGGCCAGCTTCTTGGCCTCGTCGGCGTTGCCGGCGTCGGCGGCCTCGTGGAAACGACGGACGGCCGTCTTCAGCGCCGAGCGCACGGACTTGTTGCGCTCACGAGCCGCCTCGTTCTGACGGTTGCGCTTGATCTGCGACTTGATGTTCGCCACGTGACTGAACCTTGTCTTTCCAGGGTCGGGGTGCTGCAAGAAGAAGTGCGTGCCCGAGCACGCAATCGCCCACGATACCAGCGACGCCGCGGCAGGGTCCAATCCGAGGACTGAGGGAGCGCCAGCGACCGAACGTCCGAGGAGGCTGAGCGATCTGCGGCGAAGCCGCCCGCATGTCGAAGCCTCTCAGCACGCCGAAGGCGTCAGGGTGACGAGACCTGGTGAGCAGTCAGGCTCGCTGCTGCCAAGGGTGGTCTCGATACACGGCCAGCTCGCTGGCGATCGCGGCCGCACTCGACCACCGACTCCCGTTTTGGCACCAGCAGGCCACTCGACCACCGGTGATCGGTGAGGTCGTCGATGACAGAATGACCGCACCATGACGGTTCCCCAGCCCGGCGCGACGCCGCCCTCCCTGCTGCGCAACTTCTGCATCATCGCGCACATCGACCACGGCAAGTCGACGCTCGCCGACCGGATGCTGCAGCACACCGGTGTCGTGGACGCCCGGGCCATGCGCGCGCAGTACCTGGACCGCATGGACATCGAGCGTGAGCGCGGCATCACCATCAAGAGCCAGGCGGTGCGGCTGCCGTTCACCAAGTCCACCGGCGACGACGCGGGCACCACCTACGTGCTGAACCTCATCGACACCCCCGGCCACGTCGACTTCACCTACGAGGTGAGCCGCAGCCTCGAGGCCTGCGAGGGCGCGGTGCTCCTGGTCGACGCCGCGCAGGGCATCGAGGCGCAGACGCTCGCCAACCTGTACCTCGCGATCGACGCCGACCTGCACGTCATCCCCGTGCTCAACAAGATCGACCTGCCGGGCGCGCAGCCGGAGAAGTACGCCGCGGAGATCGCGCACATCCTGGGCGGCGATCCCGACGACGTCCTCCGCGTCTCGGCCAAGACCGGCGAGGGCGTCGAGTCGCTGCTCAACGCCATCGTCGACGAGGTGCCCGCGCCGGTCGGTGACGCCGACGCCCCGCCGCGCGCCCTGATCTTCGACTCGGTCTACGACACCTATCGCGGCGTCGTCACCTACGTCCGCGTCGTCGACGGCAAGCTCACCCACCGCGACCGGATCAAGATGATGTCCACGGGGGCGGTGCACGAGATGCTCGAGGTCGGCGTCATCTCGCCCGAGCCGGTCAAGGCCGGGGAGATCGGCGTCGGCGAGGTCGGCTACCTCATCACCGGCGTGAAGGAGGTCCGGCAGAGCCGCGTCGGCGACACGGTGACGTCGAACGTCCATGGGGCCACCGAGCCGCTCGGCGGCTACCGTCACCCCAACCCGATGGTCTACTCGGGCCTCTACCCGATCGACGGAGACGACTACCCGACCCTGCGTGACGCGCTCGAGAAGCTCCAGCTCAACGACGCCGCGCTGTCGTACGAGCCGGAGTCGTCCGGCGCCCTCGGCTTCGGGTTCCGCATCGGGTTCCTCGGCCTGCTGCACCTGGAGATCGTGCGCGAGCGGCTGGAGCGCGAGTTCAACCTCGACCTCATCAGCACGGCCCCGAACGTCGTCTACCGCGTCGTCATGGAGGACGGCAGCGAGGTGACGGTCACGAACCCCAGCGAGTACCCGACCGGCAAGATCGCCACCGTGCACGAGCCGGTCACCAAGGCCACGGTGCTCAGCCCGGCGGAATACATCGGCGCCATCATGGAGCTCTGCCAGTCGCGCCGCGGCCAGCTGCAGGGCATGGACTACCTCTCCGAGGACCGCGTCGAGATCCGCTACACGCTCCCCATGGGCGAGATCATGTTCGACTTCTTCGACGCCCTGAAGAGCCGCACCAAGGGGTACGCGTCGCTCGACTACGAGCCCACCGGCGAGCAGGAGGCCGACCTGGTCAAGGTCGACATCCTGCTGCAGGGCGAGGTCGTCGACGCGTTCAGCGCGATCGTGCACCGCGACAGCGCCTACGCCTACGGCGTCGCCCTGGCCGGGCGCCTCAAGGAGCTCATCCCGCGCCAGCAGTTCGAAGTGCCCATCCAGGCCGCCATCGGTGCCCGCGTCATCGCCCGCGAGAACATCCGCGCGCTGCGCAAGGACGTCCTCGCCAAGTGCTACGGCGGCGACATCAGCCGCAAGCGCAAGCTGCTGGAGAAGCAGAAGGAGGGCAAGAAGCGGATGAAGATGGTGGGCCGCGTCGAGGTGCCCCAGGAGGCCTTCATCGCCGCGCTGTCGACGGGCGACACCGGGTCCTCCTCGTGAGCCACCTGGAGTCGGTCAACGCCGGGCCGGCCGTCGCGGTCCCGTGGGGCCGGAAGAAGTGGTCCGCGATCGACAAGCGCCCCGTCAGCGGATCAGTCCGCGTGCACCGACTCGGGGTCGGCGACGACGAGATCGGCGACCACGACGACCACGGTGGTCCGGACCAGGCCGTCTACGCCTACGCGCGCGAGGACCTCGAGGTCTGGTCGCTCGAGCTCGGCCGCCCGCTGCGGGCCGGCGAGTTCGGCGAGAACCTCACCACCGTCGGGCTCGACGTGCAGGGCGCGCGGCTCGGCGACCGGTGGCGGATCGGCACCGTCCTGCTCGAGGTCTGCGGGGTCCGCATCCCCTGCTCGGTCTTCGAGGGCTTCGTCGGCGAGAGCCAGTGGGTCCGCCGGTTCGTCGAGCACGGCGTGCCCGGCGCCTACCTGCGCGTCCTCGAGGAGGGCGAGCTGGCGGCCGGCGACGCGATCGACGTCGTCGAGCGCCGCGACCACGACCTCACCGTCGGCTTCGCCCTGCGCGCGCTCACCACGGAGCGCCATCTGGAGGAGCGCCTGCTGGACGAGCCGCGGATCGGTTCGCGCGTGCGGGAGAGGATCGATCGGCACCGGAACCCCAGGTCCGATCGAACCTCGTTGCGTTAGGGTGACGGCACCAAACCCCCTGTTCCACCGCGTGAAGGGTCCTTCATGAGTGTCACCGTCGCCACCCCCGAACAGCTCGAGATCATCGAGAACCGCTCGCAGAGCGTGGCTCGCATGTTCTACGACCGCGTCGAGGCGTCGCGGAACCGCGAGGCCTACCGGTTCCCCGACGAGGACGAGGTCTGGCACTCCCTGACTTGGGGCGAGACCGGCGAGCAGGTCACCAAGCTCGCGGCCGGCCTCGTGGCGCTGGGCATCGAGGCCGAGGAGCGCGTCGCGATCGCGTCGGGCACCCGGTACGAGTGGATCGCCGCCGACCTGGCCATCAACGCCGCCGGCGCCGCCACCACCACCGTCTACCCGTCCACGGGCGCTGACGACGAGGCGTACATCCTCGCCGACTCCGGGAGCCGCATCGTGTTCGCCGAGGACGACGAGCAGATCAAGAAGCTCGTCGAGAAGCGCTCCGAGCTGCCCGACGTCGTCAAGGTCGTCACGTTCGACGGCCAGACGGACAGTGCAGGTGGAGAAGGGGACTGGGTCATCGGCTTCGGCGAGCTCGAGCAGCTCGGCGCCGAGCTGCTGGAGAAGCAGCCCGACGTCATCGAGCAGCGCGTCGCCGCCATCAAGCCCGACGACCTCGCCACCCTCATCTACACGTCCGGCACCACGGGCCGCCCCAAGGGTGTCCGCCTGAGCCACGACGGCTGGACGTTCGAGGGCGCCACCCTGCTGGCGGGCGGCTTCATCAACGAGGACGACCTCGAGTTCCGCTGGCTCCCCATGGCGCACTCGTTCGGCAAGGTGCTCCTGACCGGTCAGCTCGCGGTCGGCTTCGCCTGCGCGATCGACGGTCGCGTCCCGAAGATCGTCGACAACCTCGCCGTCGTGAAGCCGACGTTCATGGGCGCCGCCCCGCGCATCTTCGAGAAGGCCTACGGCCGCATCGTCGGCATGGTGGAGGAGGAGGGCGGAGCGAAGCTCAAGATCTTCCGCTGGGCCGAGGGCGTGGGCCGCGAGTGGTCGCGCGCCCAGCAGTCCGGCAAGCCGATCTCCCCGATCCTGAAGGCCAAGCACGCCGTGGCCGACAAGCTCGTGTTCACCAAGGTCCGCGACCGGTTCGGCGGCCGGGTGCGGTTCTTCATCTCCGGTGCTGCAGCGCTGTCGCGCGACATCGCCGAGTGGTTCCACGGCGCCGGTGTCCTGATCCTCGAGGGCTACGGCCTCACCGAGACGTCGGCCGGCGCGTTCGTGAACCGCCCCGACGCCTACAAGCTCGGCACGGTCGGCCTGCCCTTCCCGGGCACCGAGGCGAAGATCGCTGAGGACGGCGAGGTGCTGCTCAAGGGCCCGAACATCATGCGCGGCTACCACAACCTCGAGGGCGAGAGCGCGTCCGCGCTGCTGGAGGACGGCTGGTTCGCCACCGGCGACATCGGCGAGATCGACTCCGAGGGCTTCCTGCGCATCACCGACCGCAAGAAGGACCTGTTCAAGACGTCCGGCGGCAAGTACATCGCGCCGTCGTACATCGAGGGCACCTTCAAGGGCGTCTGCCCGCTGGCCAGCCAGATGGTGGTGCACGGCAACGAGAAGAACTACTGCGTCGCGCTCATCACGCTCGACCCCGACGCGGTCGCCGGCTGGGCCGAGGGCCACGGCATGGCGGGCAAGTCGTACTCCGAGATCGTCTCGTCCGACGCGATGCGCGAGACCATCAGCCAGGACGTCGACGAGCTGAACTCCAAGCTCAACCGCTGGGAGACGATCAAGAAGTTCGCGATCCTCGACCACGACCTGACCGTGGAGTCCGGCGAGCTCACGCCGAGCCTGAAGCTCAAGCGCAAGGTCGTCGAGGACAACTACCGCGACGTCATCGAGGGTCTCTACGCTGACTGACGCCTTCGGGCTGTACCTGCACGTCCCGTTCTGCTCAGTCCGGTGCGGGTACTGCGACTTCAACACGTACACGGCCGACGAGCTCGGCGAGGGCGCCACGCGCGCGTCCTACGCCGACACGGCGATCGCCGAGATCGACTTGGCAGCGCGGTCGTTCGGCGACGCCGTGCCCCAGGTGGACACCGTCTTCGTCGGCGGAGGCACGCCGACCCAGCTGCCGTCCGCCGACCTGGTGCGGATGCTCGGGGCCGCGCGCGAGCGGTTCGGCGTGGCCCCCGGCGCGGAGGTGACCACCGAGGCCAACCCTGATTCCGTCACGCCCGAGTCCCTCGCCGAGCTGCGCGAGGGTGGATTCACGCGGATCTCCTTCGGGATGCAGTCGGCGGTGCCGCACGTCCTGGCGACGCTCGACCGCACCCACGACCCCGCGCGGGTCCCCGAGGCGGTCCGGTGGGCGCGCGAGGCGGGATTCGAGCAGCTCAGCCTCGACCTGATCTACGGGACGCCCGGGGAGTCGATGGACGACTGGCGCCGCAGCGTCGAGTCCGCTCTCGCCCTCGATCCGGATCACGTCAGCGCCTACGCCCTGATCGTCGAGCAGGGCACGGCGTTCGCGCGGAAGGTCGCCCGCGGCGAGGTCGTCATGCCGGACGACGACAAGACCGCCGACAAGTACCTGCTTGCCGACGAGCTGCTCGAGTCCGCCGGCCTCGGCTGGTACGAGCTGTCCAACTGGGCCCGCGACGAGGCGGCGCAGTGCCGCCACAACCTCCTCTACTGGCGCGGCGGACAGTGGTGGGGCATCGGTCCGGGTGCCCACTCGTACCTCCACGCCTCGGCGGGGGTGCCGGGCCGTGGGCGGCTGGTGGGGCACCGCTGGTGGAACGTGAAGCATCCCGCGGCCTACGCGCAGCGGCTGGCGGCGGGGGAGTCGCCGCGGCAGGACGGGGAGACGATCGACGCGGACACTGCGCACCTCGAGCGCGTGATGCTGCAGACCCGGCTGCGCGACGGCCTCCCGCTCGCCGAGCTGCACCCCGCCGGCCGGGCCGTCGTGCCCGCACTCGTCGACCGCGGACTGGTCGTGACGGACGACGAGCGCCTCACGCTCTCGCTGCAGGGCCGGCTGCTCGCCGACGCCGTGGTCCGCGACCTCGTGGACTGACGCGTCAGGGCACCGTGACGAAGTCGATGAGCTCCTCGACCCGGCCGAGGAACGACGGCTCGAGGTCGGCGTAGGAGTCGACCCGGCCGAGGATGTGCTTCCACGCCCGGGCGATGTCGGCCTGGTCGTCGTGCGGCCAGCCGAAGGCGGCGCAGATGCCGTGCTTCCAGTCGGTGCCGCGCGGCACGACCGGCCAGGCGTCGACCCCCAGCCGCGCCGGCTTGACCGACTGCCAGACGTCGACGAACGGGTGGCCGACGACCAGCACGTGCGCGCGCCCGGCGAGCTGGTCGGCGATGCGGGTCTCCTTGGAGCCGGGCACCAGGTGGTCGACGAGGACGCCGAGACGCCGGTCCGGGCCAGGGGAGAAGTCGTCGACGGCGGCCACGAGGTCGTCGATGCCGCCGAGGTGCTCGACGGCCACGCCCTCGACGCGAAGGTCATCACCCCAGACCTTCTCGACGAGCTCGGCGTCGTGCCGGCCCTCGACCCAGATGCGGCTCGGCAGTGCGACCTTGGCCCGGGTGTTCTCGACGCGCGTTGAGCCCGACGCCGTGCGGGTGGACTGCTGCGGCGCGGCCGGGCCGGGTGCCTCGAGAACGACCGGCCGGCCCTCCAGGAGGAAGCCCGGGCCCAGCGGGAACGTGCGGCGCTTCAGGTGCCGGTCCTCGAGCTCGACGGTGTGGAGGTCGCGGTCGACGCGCATGATCTCGCCGCAGAAGCCGGTCTCGGCCTCCTCGACGACGAGCCCGCGCTCCGCGACGGCCGGCTCGGACCGGCCGCGAGGCGGCTTCCGCCAGTCGGTGGAGAGCACGTCCTGGCCGTACCGGTCAGCCATGGATGAGCCCGAGGAGCCGTTGGTGGAAGTCCTCCAGCTCGTCGCGGCTGATCTCGCCGCGGCTGGTCAGGATGCGGGTGGCCGGAGTGGTCAGGCCCACGGCCAGCTCCACCGCACGAGGCCAGGACGGACCGGCGCTGCGCGGCTTCCGGACGTACAGGTCGCCGATCGCGACCGTGTCGCGCCCGGGCACGACCAGCACCAGCTCGCCGCCCTCGGGGCCGGCGCCGAGGTGCACGACCTCGACGAAGCAGTCGCCCAGGTCGGTGAACCAGACCGAGCTCATGCCGCCGCCGCGCGAGGTGTGCATGACGAACGTGCCGTCGGACACCGTGACGCGACGTGGCCGATACGTGAGCGTGCGCTCCGCCCCGGTCACGACGACGCTGTCACCGTCCGCAACGATTCCCTCCACCTCGATAGACTGGCACTTGGCAGGGTCGAGTGCTAAGCGACACGCAGGATCGAGTCCAGAGGAGTGAAATGTCCGACGACCGTCGACTCGAGGTCCTCCGCGCGATCGTCGAGGACTACGTGGCCACGCAGGAACCGGTCGGCTCGCGCGCGCTCGTCGAGCGCCACCACCTCGGCGTCTCGTCGGCCACCATCCGCAACGACATGGCCGTGCTCGAGGACGAGGGCCTGATCCACCAGCCGCACACCAGCGCCGGCCGCGTCCCCACCGACAAGGGCTACCGGATGTTCGTCGACCGGCTCGCCACGGTGAAGGCGCTGTCGCCGGCGGAGCGACGCGCCATCGAGACGTTCCTCACCGGCGCCGTCGACCTCGACGACGTCGTGCAGCGCAGCGTGCGGATCCTGGCGCAGCTCACCAACCAGGTCGCCATCGTCCAGTACCCGACGCTGACCCGGTCCACGGTGCGGCACATCGAGATCGTGCCGCTGGACCACAGCCGCGTCCTGCTCGTCGTCATCACCAGCTCCGGACGTGTGGAGCAGCGCATCGTGGAGCTCGCCGAGGCACCGTCCGAGGAGCTCGTCAGCCAGCTGCGCACCCGGATCGTCGGGGCCACGGTCGGCGAGCGCCTGCCCGAGGCGTCGCTGCGCATGGCCGACCTGATGGGCTCGTTCGCCCCGGCCGACCGGCCGATCGTCACGTCGATCGTCACCACGCTCACGCACGTCTTCTCCAACGAGCGGTCCGACGAGCGCATCGCCGTGGGCGGCACGGCCAACCTCGCGCGCTTCGGCAGCGACTTCGACACGGCCATCCGGCCGGTGCTCGAGACGCTGGAGGAGCAGGTCGTCCTCCTTCGCCTGCTCGGCGAGGCCACGGCGGGCATGCACGTCAGCATCGGCGCGGAGACCGGCAACGAGAGCCTGGCCGGCACCGCCGTCGTCTCCACCCCCTACGGCGCCGACGAGCAGGCGCTCGCGACGATGGGCACGCTGGGTCCCAGTCGCATGGACTACCCCGGAACCATGGCCTCCGTCGGCGCGGTCGCCCGATACGTCGGACGACTGCTGGCGGACGGCTGACGAACCAGAGGACACATGGCACAGGACTACTACGAGCTGCTGGGCGTCTCCCGCGACGCCGGGCCTGACGACATCAAGAAGGCGTACCGCCGTCTTGCCCGTCAGCTGCACCCGGACGTGAACGACGCCCCGGACGCCTCCGACCGCTTCAAGGAGGTCACGACGGCCTACGAGGTGCTGTCGGACCCGCAGAAGCGCTCGGTGTACGACCGCGGCGGCAACCCGCTCGGTGGCGCCGGCCACGGCTTCGGCCAGGGGTTCAGCTTCGACGACATCATGGACGCGTTCTTCGGCCAGGCCACCGGCGGCCGCGGACGCGGCCCGCGCTCGCGCACGCAGCGCGGCCAGGACGCGCTGCTCCGGCTCACGATCGACCTCGCCGAGGCGGCGTTCGGCGTCACGCACGAGCTGAAGGTCGACACCGCGGTCGTCTGCTCCACGTGCCAGGGCAGCGGGGCGCACGCCGGCTCGCAGCCCGTCACCTGCGGCACGTGCCACGGCAACGGCGACGTCCAGCACGTGCAGCGCTCGCTGCTCGGTGACATCCGCACGTCGCGTCCCTGCCCGGCCTGCCAGGGCTACGGCACGATCATCCCGGACCCGTGCCCGGAGTGCGGCGGCGACGGCCGCGTCCGCTCGCGCCGCTCCATCTCCGTCACCATCCCGGCCGGGGTCGACCAGGGCACCCGCATCCAGCTCAGCGGCGAGGGCGAGGTCGGCCCGGGCGGCGGCCCGCCCGGCGACCTCTACGTCGAGATCGACGTCAACCGGCACGCCGTCTACGCGCGCAAGGGCGACCAGCTGCTCTGCCAGGTCACCCTGCCGATGACCGCGGCGGCGCTCGGCACCCACCTCGACCTGCCGACCCTCGAGTCCGACCTCCCGGACCACGAGGGCCCGGACACCGTCGACGTCGAGGTCCCGCCGGCCACGCAGTCCGGCGACGTCATCACGGTCCGAGGCCAGGGCGTGCCGCGTCTGCGCGGCGCCGGTCGCGGCGACCTCCGGGTGCAGGTCGTCGTCGAGACGCCGCACCACCTCGACGACGAGCAGCGCGAGCTGCTCCACCAGCTCGCCGAGCTGCGCGACGAGCAGCGCCCCGAGGCCCGCCTCGGGTCGTCGCACAAGAGCGTGTTCGGTCGCATCCGCGACGCGCTGCGCTGAAACCACTGCGAGCCCTGCGAGCGCGCGTCGATGCGGGTTGAGCGTTCTGCGGCGAAGCCGCCGGGTGCGAAACCACCAGGCGGTCCGCGCTAGTGCAGGACGTGGTCTCGATACGCGTCGGCCGCGGGCGGCCTCCGCTACTCGACCACCGAACCGTTGGTACAACTGAGTCATGGACGACTGCCTGTTCTGCAAGATCGTCAGCGGCGAGATCCCGTCCGACGGGGTCGCCGAGTCCGAGCACGCCGTGGCGTTCCGCGACGTCAACCCGCAGGCGCCCACCCACGTGCTCGTCATCCCGCGCGTGCACCAGCCCGACATCGGGAGCCTGGCCGAGGCCGAGCCCGAGGCCACGGTCGACCTGCTGCGCCTCGCCAAGAAGATCGCCGACGACGTCGGCGGGTCCTACCGGCTGGTCTTCAACACCGGTGCCGACGCCCACCAGACGGTCTTCCACTGCCACGCGCACGTCCTCGCCGGCCGAGAGCTGGGCTGGCCCCCGGGGTAGGTCCTTGAGCTTGTCGAAAGGACGTTTCGACAGGCTCAACGACCGAACCGTACGATTGAGTCAAATGTCAGATCACCCCGCGCCGCACACGTTCACCGTGCCGGCCAGCATCGACGCCGTCGCCCTGTTCGGGCCGGCCGACGAGTTCCTCCGCCTCATCGAGTCGTCCTTCGAGGCGCGCATCCACGCGCGCGGAAACGTCATCACGGTCGACGGGACGCCGGCCGAGGCGGCGATGGTCGAGCGGCTGCTCGACGAGCTCGTCGCCATCGTGCGCACGGGCCAGGCGCTCACCCGCGAGACGGTCGAGCGGAGCATCTCGATGCTGCGGACGGAGACCCAGGAGCGGCCGGCCGAGGTGCTGAGCCTCAACATCCTGTCCAACCGCGGCCGCACGATCCGGCCCAAGACGCTCAACCAGAAGCGCTACGTCGACGCCATCGACAAGCACACGGTCGTGTTCGGCATCGGCCCGGCGGGCACCGGCAAGACCTACCTCGCGATGGCCAAGGCCGTCCAGGCCCTGCAGGCCAAGGAGATCACCCGCATCATCCTGACGCGTCCCGCGGTCGAGGCCGGCGAGCGGCTCGGCTACCTGCCCGGCACGCTCTCGGAGAAGATCGACCCGTACCTGCGGCCGCTCTACGACGCGCTGCACGACATGATCGATCCCGACTCGATCCCCAAGCTCCTCACCAACGGCACCATCGAGGTCGCCCCGCTGGCCTTCATGCGCGGCCGCACGCTCAACGACGCGTTCATCATCCTCGACGAGGCGCAGAACACCACGCAGGAGCAAATGAAGATGTTCCTCACGCGCCTGGGGTTCGGCTCGAAGATGGTCGTCACCGGCGACGTCACGCAGGTCGACCTGCCGGGTGGCGCCACCAGCGGCCTCCGCGTCGTGCGCGACATCCTCGACGGCGTGCACGACGTGCACTTCAGCACCCTGACGTCGCACGACGTCGTGCGGCACAAGCTCGTCGGCCGGATCGTCGCCGCGTACGACACCTATGAGGCCGGTGAGGGCTCCGGTGAACGTCGACGTTCTCGATGAGTCCGGCCTCGGCGCCGAGCTCGGCGTCGACGTCGTCGCGCTGACGAGGCTCTGCCGCTTCGTCATGCGACGGATGCGCCTGCACCCGTCCACGGAGATGACCGTCCGGCTGGTCGACGCCGACACGATGGCCACGCTGAACGAGCAGTGGATGGGCAAGAAGGGCCCCACCGACGTCCTGTCGTTCCCGATGGACGAGCTGACCCCCGGCCACGAGGCCGCCGCCGAGGAGGACAACGGCTACCTCGGCGACATCGCGCTGTGCCCCCAGGTCGCCGCCCAGCAGGCCCCGGCCGCCGGCCACTCCGCGGCCGACGAGATCGACCTGCTGACCGTGCACGGCATCCTGCACCTGCTCGGCTACGACCACGCCTCGCCGGACGAGCACCAGGAGATGTTCGGGGTGCAGGGCCGCCTCCTGCTGGAGTGGCAGCAGGGCGGCGACCCCGAATGACCTGGGTGCCGCTCGTCTCGTCGGTGGTCCTCGCCGTGGCGGCCGGCGTGCTCGCCAGCATGGACGCGGCGCTCTCGTCGTTCTCCAAGGCGCGGGCGGAGGAGCTGGCCGAGGAAGGACGTGGGGGAGCGGGCCGCCTGGTGCGCATCCTCGACGACCCGGCGCCGTACCTGAGCTCCGTCCTGCTGCTGCGCGTGCTGTGCGAGACGGCCAGCGTCGTGCTCGTCGCGTTCGTCGTCGCCGACGAGCTCGACGGGTTCTGGCCCCGCACCCTGCTCGCCGTCGCGGTGATGGTGGTGGTCAGCTACGTCCTGATCGGCGTCGGCCCGCGCACGCTCGGCCGCCAGAACGCCGAGCGCGTCGCGCTGGGATCGGTGGTGCCGGTCATCGGCGCCACCCGGCTGCTCGGTCCGCTGACCCGGCTGCTCATCGTCGTCGGTAACGCGATCACGCCGGGCAAGGGGTTCCGTGAGGGTCCGTTCGCCTCGGAGGTCGAGGTCCGGGAGCTCGTCGACCTCGCCGCGGCCAGCGCGGTCATCGAGACCGACGAGTCGAAGATGATCCAGTCGGTCTTCGAGCTGGGCGACACCGTCGTCCGCGAGGTGATGGTGCCCCGCCCCGACCTCGTCTACATCGAGCAGCACAAGACGCTGCGCCAGGCGATGTCGCTGTGCCTGCGCAGCGGGTTCTCCCGGGTGCCGGTCATCGACGACAACCTCGACGAGATCCTCGGCATGGCGTACCTCAAGGACCTCACGAAGCGGGTGTTCGACAACCACGTGGCTGAGTCGACCGAGCGCGTCGAGTCGATCATGCGACCGTGCCTGTTCGTCCCTGACACCAAGCCGGTCGACGACCTGCTCCGCGAGATGCAGGAGCAGCGCACCCACGTCGCGATCGTCGTCGACGAGTACGGCGGCACGGCCGGCATGGTCACGATCGAGGACATCCTCGAGGAGATCGTGGGCGAGATCGCCGACGAGTACGACACCGAGCCGGCCGAGGTCGAGACCCTGGCCGACGGTGCGTACCGGATGAGCGCCCGGCTCGACGTCGACGACCTCGCCGAGCTGTTCTCCGTGCGCATCGACGACGACGACGTCGACTCGGTCGGCGGCCTGCTCGCCAAGCACCTGGGCAAGGTGCCGATCCCCGGCAGCGTCGTCGAGGTGGCCGGTCTCCGGCTGGAGGCCGAGGAGCCCGCCGGCCGCCGCAACCGCATCGGCCGGGTCAAGGTCAGCCGGGTCGCCGGGCCGGCCGCGGAGGAGTCAGTACCCTCACCCCATGGAGCCGGACATGTCGCTGAGTCCTGAGGACGCCAAGCTCGTCACGCTGGCGCGGGCCTCCCGGGCGCGGACGCAGGCCTCGGACGGGGCGGCGGTCCGTGACCTCGACGGACGCACGTACACCGCAGCGCGCGTGAAGCTGCCGTCGCTGCAGCTGGACGCCCTCGACCTCGCCGTGGCCATGGCCGTCTCGTCCGGCGCCACGGGCCTGGAGGCGGGCGCGATCGTCACGGACGTCGACGCGCAACGGATCGTCGACCTCAGCGCGCTGCGCGAGTTCGCCGGGGCCGACGTGCCGGTCGTCGTGGCCGACCCGGACGGCACGCCGCACTCTGTGCGCTCGACGTGAGGGGGCGACCGGCGTGACCACGTTCCGCTCCGGGTTCGCCTGCTTCGTCGGGCGACCGAACGCGGGCAAGTCCACGCTGACCAACGCCTTGGTCGGCGACAAGATCGCGATCACGTCGTCGAAGCCGCAGACCACGCGGCACGCCATCCGCGGCCTCGTGCATCGCGACGACGCGCAGCTCGTCCTCGTCGACACCCCGGGCCTGCACAAGCCGCGCACGGTGCTGGGTCAGCGACTCAACGACCTCGTGCGGACCACGTGGTCGGAGGTCGACACCATCGGCCTGTGCCTGCCCGCCGACGAGTGCATCGGTCCGGGCGACCGGTTCCTGATCCGCGAGATCGCCGCCCTGCGCCGCAAGCCGGTGCTGGCGGTCGCCACCAAGACCGACCTGGTCTCGCCGTCGCGACTGGCCGAGCACCTGATGGCGATCCAGGGGGCCGGCGACGAGGCCGGCCTCGAGTGGCGCGACGTCGTGCCGGTGTCCGCCGTGGCCGGCGACCAGGTGCAGCTGTTGGCCGACCTGCTCGTCGCGACCCTGCCCGAGGGGCCGCCGCTCTACCCGGAGGGCCGCCTCACCGACGAGCCGGAGGAGACGCTCGTCGCCGAGGTGATCCGCGAGGCCGCGCTCGAGGGCGTGCGTGACGAGCTCCCGCACTCGCTCGCCGTCGTCGTGGAGGAGATGCTGCCGCGTGAGGGCCGGTCGCCGGACCGGCCGCTCGTCGACGTCCGCGCGAACGTCTTCGTCGAGCGCGACAGCCAGAAGGGCATCATCATCGGTCACCGCGGCGAGCGGCTCCGCGAGATCGGCACGGCGTCACGCGCGCAGATCGAGCGGATCCTCGGCACACCGGTCTTCCTCGACCTGCACGTCAAGGTCGCGAAGGACTGGCAGCGCGATCCCAAGCAGCTGCGGAAGCTGGGCTTCTAGCGCGTCTCGAACCCGGACTCGCCGCGCGGCTCCTCCTTCGTGACCTCGACGCGCTGGACGTTCGCCCGCGGCGGGCCCTTCCGGCACCAGGCGATCAGGTGGTCCACGGACTCCGGGGTGCCCTCGAAGACCGCCTCGACGGTGCCGTCGGGCTGGTTGGCGACCCACCCGGCGACGCCGGAGGCCTGCGCGGCCGCGGCGCAGCTCGCCCGGAAGAAGACTCCCTGGACGTGCCCACTCACCACGACGCGACGCCGGACCACGGCCTCAGCCTAGGCGTCCCCGGCTGCCGAATGGCGGGGTGCGAGCTCCGCCCGCACGATGGGGACATGAGCGAGAGCACACCTGAGCCCGAGACCAGCGCCGGCGACGAGGTCCGCCCCGACGACGCGGGGGTGCCCGACGACCCCGCAGGACCCGACGTGCCGGAGGACTCCAGCAGCACCGAGTCGCCCGACGTCCCGGTCAACCCGACCACCGACCAGCCTGAGGGCACCGAGGGTGTCGAGGGCGCGGATCCCGGCGAGGACGACGACGACACCACCGAGGGAATGGCCGAGACCGACCAGACCGAGGGCGACGAGTCGTCGGACGAGGGCTCGTCGGACGAGGAGTCGTCCGCGACCTCCGGCGACGACCCCGCCGACGACATCGGCGCGCCGACCAAGCCGGCCGAACCGGCCTAGTCCCATCCGCCGCGGCGTGAGCGCTTCACGTCGCTGCGGCGCTTCTTGGCGTCGAGGCGGCGCTCCTTCGAGGCGCGGGTCGGCTTCGTGGGCCTTCGCGGCCGCGGCGGCACGATCGCGTCGGTGATCAGTTCCTCCAGGCGCACGCGAGCGGCCTCACGGTTCCGGTGCTGCGAGCGGTAGCGCGACGAGACGACCGTGATGGTGCCGTCGACGATCCGGGAACGCAGCTTCTCGGCCACGCGGGCCCGCTGCGCCTCGGACAGGACGGCGGTGTCGGTCAGCGACCAGGTGAGCTCCACCCGGGTGTCCGTGGTGTTGACGTGCTGTCCACCGGCGCCGGAGGAGCGGCTGAACCGCCAGCTCAGCTCGCGCTCCGGCAGGTGGAGACGTCCGTGCTGGCTCATGGAGCCAGCATCGCAGTCAGTCCTCTTCGGCGAGGATCCGGTACATCGCCTTGCGGGCGTCCTCGAGCGTCGCGGTCGCCTTGGCCTGCTGCTCCGGCGTGCCGGTGTGCATGACCTGGCGCCACGCCAGGACGAACCCCTTGAGGGCCGCCCCCGCCTCGCGGCCAGGGTCGCCCTCGGGCCCGCGGGCGTCGTCCCACGGGGAGCCGAGCTGCTCGCGGTTCTCCTCGACGTACTCGCGGCCGTCGGTCGTGAGCGTCGCGGTCTTGCGGCCGTCGACGCGCTCGAACTCGACGAGTCCTTCGTCCTCGAGCTGCTGCAGCACGGGGTAGATGGAGCCGGGGCTCGGCGTCCAGGCGCCCTCGCTGCGCTCGCCGATCTCCTGGATCAGCTGGTAGCCGTGAGCGGCGTGCTCGGACAGGATCAGCAGGGCTGCGGCGCGGACGTCGCCGCCGCGGCCACCACGTCGCCGGCCGCGTCGGCGTCCGGGATAGCCGAACGCCGGGCCGAGGCTGGGGTCCCAGCCGAGGTTGCGGGCGTCGTCCAGGCGGGATCGGAGGCGGTCCTCCGGGCGACGTGGACGGTGAGAAGTGAAATCTGGGTTGCGCACAAGGCATCCTCCCTCTAGTCGATACGTAAACGATATATCGGAAACGTATCGTCGACAAGAGAGACGACAGATGTTCTTCTCGATCAGCCGCCCGACACGTAGTTGTTGAGCTGGTCGCGCTCGAACTCCAGCTGGTCCATCCGGTACTTCACGGCGTCGCCGATGCTGAGCACGCCGACCAAGCGGCCCTCCTCGAGCACGGGCACGTGGCGCACCCGGTGTGCGGTCATGACGCTCATGAGCTCGCCGAACGAGTCCTCCGGGGCGCAGACCTGCACGTCCGTGGTCATGATCTGCGCGACCGTGACCTCCTCGCGGGGGGCGTCGAAGCCGCGCAGCTTCCGCACGACGTCCCGCTCGGAGACGATGCCGAGGATGCCCTGCCCGTCGTCACTCACGACCATCGCGCCGATGTTGTGCTCCGCCAACGAGTCCAACAGCTCGTTCATGGTGGCGTCGGGACGGATGGTGAAGACGGTGTCGGAACCCTTGGACGTCAGGACGTCGCTCACGCGCATGTCAGCCTCCTTGGTCGAGTGCTGGCAGCGTAACCCTCAGGGCGCGTCGGGGTCGCCCCAAGAACGAGAGAAGTCCAGCGTCCGGACGTTGTCGTCAGGGGGCTGCTCAGGCGGGTCGTCGCCCTCCGGCTCGTCGCCCCAGAGCTCGTCGTGGGGACCGTCGTCGGGGAAGTGGCCGAGGTACGCCATCGCGGCGTCGTGCAGCCGTCCGTTGGTGGCCAGGGCGTCCGGACCCCAGGGCCCCGGCTGTCCTGCGAGGCTGGTGAAGCGGCCGCCGGCCTCGGTGACGATCACGTCGAGCGCCGCCATGTCCCAGAGCTTGAGCTCCGGCTCGGCCGCGATGTCGACGGCACCCTCGGCGAGCATCATGTAGGACCAGAAGTCGCCGTACGCGCGCGTGCGCCAGCAGCGTCGCATCAGGGCGCGCAGGGCGTCGGCCTTGTCGATGTCGTCCCAGCCGCCGAGCGAGCTGTACGAGAAGGACGCGGCCTCGAGATCGGCGACCCGGGACACCCGGATCTCGCGGGCCTGCATGAACGACTTGCCGGTGAACGCGCCGCCGCCCTTCGAGGCCCACCAGCGGCGGCCGAGGGCGGGGGCGGAGACGCAGCCGACGACGATCTCGCCGGCCTCCTCCAGGCCGATCAGCGTGGCCCACACCGGGACACCGCGCACGAAGTTGGCGGTGCCGTCGATCGGGTCGATGATCCAGCGGCGCTCGTGCGAGCCCGTGGAGCCCTCGACCTCGCCCTGCTCCTCGCCGAGCACGACGTCACGTGTGCGGGCGGTCTTGAGCTGCCGGCGGATGGCCTCCTCGACAGCCTCGTCGGACTCGGTCACGTACGACATGTCCGGTTTCGTGGACACCTCGAGGTCGATCGCGCCGAACCGGTCCATCGACAGGTTGTCGGCGACGTCGGCCAACACGTGGGCGAGCCGCACGTCGTCGTTCCAGGAGTGGGCCATGCGGCTCAGGGTACGGTGAAATCGGCGGCACCCGTCGACATTGGACCCCCGGAGGACTCTCGTGTTCGGATCGTTCAACGACCTGCCGGTGCATGCGTTGGTGGTGCACGCGGCCGTCATCTTCGTCCCGGCCTCCGCGCTCCTCGCGCTCGCCTTCCTGCGTCCGTCCTGGCGGATGACGTTGCGCTGGTGGATCGTCGCGGCCACGGCCATCGCCACGGCCACTGTCTTCGTGGCCCGGGAGAGCGGCGAGCGGCTCAAGACCGCCCTGGGCGACCAGATCGAGGGCAACGTCACGGGCAAGGTCGTCGACCACCACGAGGAGCTCGCCAACCAGCTGCAGGTCTGGCTGCTCGTGATGCTCGCGGTCGTCCTCGTCGTCGCGCTGGTGCTGCCGAGGCTCGGGAACCCGCTCGCCGGCGGCGCGCTGGCCATCGTCGTGGCCGCGCTCGCCGTGATCGTCATCGTCATGGTCGCCCGCGTGGGCGACGAGGGGTCGAAGGCCCGCTGGAACCCCGACGGCTCCTTCGACTACTCCGGGGAGGCGCGCTGAACCCCGCCGACGCGCTGGGGGAGATCGGGTTCTGGCTCGAGCGTGAGCGGGCGGTCACCTACAAGGTCCAGGCGTTCCGGAAGGCCGCCGCGGCGATCGCCGGCCTGGGCGTCGACGACCTGAGGAAGCGGCGCGAGCAGGGCGGGCTGCAGCGCATCGCCGGCATCGGGGCCCGTACGGCCGAGGTCATCGAGCAGGCTCTCGACGGCGAGGTCCCCGGCTACCTCGCCGACCTGCGCGAGCGCAACACCGAGCCGCTCGTTGCCGGTGGCGAGGAGGTACGGGCCGCGCTGCGCGGCGACCTGCACACCCACTCCGACTGGTCCGACGGCGGCTCGCCGATCGACGTGATGGCCCGGACGGCGGCCTGGCGCGGCCATGAGTACATGGTGCTGACCGACCACTCGCCCCGCCTGACGGTCGCCAACGGCCTGAGCGCGGAGCGACTCGCCGAGCAGCTCGACGTCGTGTCCGAGGTGGACGCCGGCATCGACGACTTCCGGCTGCTCTCGGGCATTGAGGTCGACATCCACGAGGACGGGTCGCTCGACCAGACCCCGGAGATGCTCGACCGGCTCGACGTCGTCGTGGCCAGCGTCCACTCCAAGCTGCGCATGGACCGCGGACCGATGACCCGGCGCATGCTGAAGGCCGTCGCCGACCCGCACACCAACGTGCTCGGGCACTGCACCGGACGGCTGATCGAAGGCTCTCGTGGCAAGCGCCCGGAGTCGCAGTTCGACGCGAAGCGGGTCTTCGCGGCCTGCGCCGAGCACGACGTCGCCGTCGAGATCAACGCCCGTCCGGAGCGCCGCGACCCGCCGGATCCGCTGATCGAGACCGCCCTCGAAGCGGGCTGTCTGTTCAGCATCGACTCCGACGCCCACGCCCCCGGACAGCTCGACTTCCTCGACCACGGAGCCGCCCGGGTGGCCGAGCTCGGCGTCCCCCTCGACCGCGTCGTGACCACGTGGCCGGTCGACCGTCTGCTCGCCTGGAGCCACGCCGGACGCTGATGTTCGCGAACGGCGGACCGGTGGCACCTCCGGTCATTACGATCCGTCCATGTCATCCCCCCGTTCCAGCGCACTTCGGCGTGGAATCAGGGCTCTGGTCCGGGGTCACGAGCTCCCGCAGCCCGCCGTCCCGAGACGCCCGAAGGCCCCGTCCGGCGACGGCCACCGCGGCCGCTGGATCCGCATCGTCACCGAGCGTCAGCCGCTCGCTCCCGAGCTCGACACCGACCCGGCCGACCCGACGGAGGCTGCCGCGGTACGGGCCGGCTGGATGCTGGTGGACGCGCACGAGCGGCTCAGCACCAAGGGCGCCGAGAAGGTGTTCGGGCCCGAGCTCGCTGCGTGGTACGAGTACGCCGCGCGCAGCGTCGAGCCGCTGCGTCCGGCGGGGTGGTCCGGCGAGTACCCGATGCAGGAGGGCCGTAACAACCTGCTGCGCTACCGCCGCACGATGGACTTCGCCCGGCCCGGCGACCGCGTGTTCGACGTCGGCTTCGGCCTCGGTCAGCTCGCCTCGCTGCTCATCCGCGACGTCGGGGTCGCGAGCTATCACGGCATCGATGTCGTCGAGAAGTTCGTGCCGATGGTGTCGGAGCTCCTAGAGGTCAACGGGCTGTCCGACGCCTCGGTCACCGTCGAGCTCGGCGACCTGATGGCACTCACGCGCGAGCAGGTCGAGGCCACGGGCGCGACGTTCGTGATCTGCTGCGAGGTGCTGGAGCACGTGCCGGACGCCGAGGCCGCGCTGCGGATCCTCGCCGACGCCTTGCCCGACGGCGTGGACCTGCTCTTCTCCGTCCCGCTGCACGGCCGCCTCGAGGCGGTGTGGGGTCACCTCTCCGTCTTCGACGTCGCGCGGCTGAAGTCGATGCTCGACGGTGCCGGCCTCGTGGCCCACCACGTCGAGCCGCTCGCGAACACGTGGACGCTCGTCGTCGCCTCGCGCAGCGCCGAGCCGTCGCAACGGGTCCGGGCGGCGAGCTCCCGCCCGCCCGTGCGGGTGGCCCAGCCGCTGACGCGGGCGCGGGACTTCGTGGACGTCGATGCCGACGCGATGACGCCGGTGGGGGACCTCGGCGGCGTGAGCTTCGCGGTCGACGGGCTGGAGGCGCTGCGTCTCCGGCTGGGACTCACCGACGTCACGCACGTGACGCGGTTCGTGGTCACGGCGTTCGCCGGTGGTCGCGAGGCCTGCCGCTGGACCTGGGAGCCGCAGCCGTTCCAGATCGAGCAGCCGGAGCGACGCCTGGCGATGCGGCCGGGCGAGAACAGCGGACACTTCGTCTCCGGGCGCGCGAACCGGCTCGAGCACGCCGACCGCGTCGAGGTCACGGCCGAGGTGGCGCCGGGGCAGACGGCGTCGTTCACCGTCGCCGCCGCATACCTGCCCTAGAAGGCGTCGGCCAGCTCTCCGACCTGGGCGGCCGTCAACGCCGCCGGGACGCGGTCGGTGACGGCGTCGTACTCGTCGATGAGTCCGGCGAGGTCCTTGACCATCCGGCGGGCCCGCGCACTCGGGTCGCCGCAGTCGGCGCGGCACTCCGTGGCGGCGGCGAGATGCGCCGCCCCCAGGGCAGCCAGGGCCCAGCGCTCGCGGGGTCCGGCGTCAGGGGAGACGAAGAACCCGATCCGTGCCCCCTGCTGGTGGACGGCGCGGTGCTCGGGGTCGAGCACGTGCGGGACGTCCGGCCGGTACGACAGACCGGGGTCGCCGACCTCGGCCCGCTCGATGATCGCGAGGACGGGCCCGCGCGCATCGGGCGCGATGAGCTGCGCGACCTGCCGGGCCTGCCGCAGCCGCAGCCGGGCGCGGATCTCGTCGGAGTCGTCGGTGGTGCCGAACAGTCGGCCGATCAGCGGCACGAGCCGCGGCCGGTCGGCGTCGAGGAGCAGGTCGTTAGCGGTGTGGGCCTCGTGGGCGAGCAGCGGGTGCGTGCACTCCGGGCGGTCGCTCCACGGCTCGCCGGCGAGCAGCGAGACGTACTCCATGACGCAGGCCTCGCCGGCGTCCTCGTCATGGGCTCCGGCGGACAGGGTGGGGAGGAAATCGGGAACGGGCATCGTCACTCCATGAGGGTCGCTGCCAGTGTGCCACCGAGGTCGTAGGCGGCGGCGAGCTCCGCGTCGCCCACGTCGCCGAGCACCTCCAGGAGGTCGGCCGACTGCTTCCACGGCAGTGCCTGGACGATGCTCTGCACCGACCGCACGGCGCCGGTCGTGTCGTAGCGCCCGTGCACCCACAGTCCGTACGGCCGTCTCGGACCCTCCACGCCCTCACCGGCCGACCCGTCGTCGGTCAGAGCGCCGCCGGCCTCGAGGAAGATCGTGTCGAAGAAGTGCTTCAACGCCCCGGACATGTAGCCGAAGTTCGCGGTGGTCCCGAGGACGTAGCCGTCGGCGGCCAGGACGTCGTCGGCGCGGGCCTCCAGGGCCTCGCGCACCACCACCTCGACGCCCTCGATCGCGTCGTCGTTGGCTCCGTCGACGACGGCGTCGGCGAGCCTGCGGACCGTCGGCGTCGGCGCGTGGTGAACGATCAGCAGCCGCCCCATGGACTCACATTACGGTTTACAGTTCGGTATGGACTCCACCCACAAGGTCCTGGCGAACATCGAGACCGTGGTCGACGGAAAACCCGAGGCCATCGAGACGGCGCTCGTGGTGCTCCTCGCAGAGGGGCACCTGCTCATCGAGGACGTCCCCGGTGTCGGAAAGACCGTCCTGGCCCGAGCGCTGGCCCGTTCCGTCAGCTGTTCGGTGCGCCGGATCCAGTTCACGCCCGACCTCCTGCCGTCCGACATCACCGGCGTCTCCGCGTACAACCAGCAGGCCGCCGAGTTCGAGTTCAAGCCGGGCGCGGTGTTCGCGAACATCGTCATCGGCGACGAGATCAACCGCGCGTCCCCCAAGACCCAGTCGGCGCTGCTGGAGGCGATGGAGGAGCGACAGGTCACCGTCGACGGCACCACGTATGCGCTCGGCTCGCCGTTCACCGTCATCGCCACGCAGAACCCGTACGAGATGGAGGGCACGTACGCCCTTCCGGAGGCGCAGCGCGACCGGTTCATGGCCCGGATCTCCATGGGGTACCCGGACACCGCGGCGGAGCTCGCGATGGTGCGCGAGCGCGACGCCGACAACCCGCTCGACCGGCTCGACGCGGTGGTCTCGATCGAGGACGTCCGCTCGATGATCGCGGCGGCTCGGGCGGTCTACATCGCGCCGGCCGTCGAGCAGTACTGCGTCGACCTGATCAGCGCCACGCGGGCGGACACGGCGCTGCGCCTGGGCGCCAGCCCGCGCGCCACGCTGCACCTCGTCCGCGCCGCCAAGGCCCGGGCCGCGGTGCACGGGCGCGACTACGTGCTGCCCGACGACGTCGACGCCCTCGCTCCCGTGGTGCTCCCGCACCGCCTCATCCCGATGCGCGGCGCGGACACGCCCGAGCAGACGGTGCGCCGCATCCTCGCCGAGACGCCGGTGCCGGCCGGCGCCGTGGAGCCGAGCTGACGCGGTGCGCATGACGCTGGGCATGGTGCTCACCCGACGCGGTGTCGGCTTCCTCGTGACGGCCTTCGTCTGCTTCGTGCTGGCGCCGATGATGAACCTGCCCGCGCTCCTGACCGCGACGGCCCTGCTGCTCGCCCTCGTGGTGTTCTCGGCGGTCTTCGTGCTCGTCGGCCACTCGAGCATCCGCATCGACCGCACGTTCGCCCCCGAGGTGATCGACCCGGGGCAGTCCACACAGGTGACGGTGACCGTCAGCAACCTGTCGCTCCTGCCGTGCCTCGAGTCGCACTGGGAGGACACCCTGCCGCCCGGCCTGTCCGCCGAGGCGTCTGGCACGCTCCCGTCGCTCGGAGGCAGCCGCGGGCACACGTCGCGGGTGCGCTTCACCTACCGGCTGCAGGGCCTGCGGCGCGGGCGGCACCGGATCGGCCCGCTGTCGGTGCACGTGCTCGACCCGTTCGGTCTGGTCTTCCGGCGGCACCGGTTCGGCGGCTCGGCCGCGTTGATCGTGCTGCCCAAGCGCGTGCAGCTGTGGCCCCTGAGGCCGCACGGCGCCGACAACGACGGCGCGTCGCGCCCGGCGCCGCAGCACGTCGGCGTCGGCGACGACGACGTCATCGCGCGGGCCTACCTCCCCGGCGACGCGATGAAGCGGCTGCACTGGAAGGCCACCGCCCACCGGGGCGAGCTGATGGTGCGGCAGGAGGAGCAGCAGGTGAACCCGCGCGCCGGCGTGGTCATGGACCGGGACGCCCTCTCGTTCGGCACGGTGCGCGACCGCCAGGGCGAGTGGGAGTACTCGGCGGCGTTCGAGTGGGCGGTGACCGCCACGGCGTCCGTGATCGTCCACCTGGTCCGGGTCGGCTACGTGGTCGTCGCCCGGTCGCCTGGCGGGGCCCTCGACCGGCACGTCTCGGAGGCGCACGACACCGTCGAGGACGCGCTGATCGACCTGGCGACCATCGAGCCGGCCGACGCGCCGGACCTCGACGTCGACACCGGCGAGC
The DNA here is from genome assembly GCF_008039565.1 of Aeromicrobium terrae. Classification (GTDB taxonomy): domain Bacteria; phylum Actinomycetota; class Actinomycetes; order Propionibacteriales; family Nocardioidaceae; genus Aeromicrobium; species Aeromicrobium terrae. The sequence continues at coordinate 17,656 of NZ_VDUX01000002.1, read as the reverse complement.
GGACGACGTTCGTCGTGCTCGGCCGCCCGTCGGTCGACCGGGCCCGCGAGTGGGCGCAGGCGCTGTCCTCATCGTCGACCGTGCTGGCGTTCGTCGGCCGCGGCACCTCCGAGGAGGCACTCGACGTCCTCTCTGCGGCGCGGTGGCGCTGCATCACGTACAACCCCAACGACGAGGTCGCCGAGCGGTGGTCCGAGCTGGACGGGACGCGGTCGCATGCTGCGCGCTGAGTCGTCCACGCTCCGCTCGGTCCGCGACGCGGGCCCTGCGGCCGCGTGGCTCGACCACGCCCTGCTCGCGACGGCGCTCGGCGTGCTGCTCGCCGGTTTCTCCACGGTGATCGGCGGCGCCGACTGGTGGTTCACGACGTTCCTGGTGTGCGCCCTGGTGGGCCTCACCTGCGCCGTGCTGCGCGCCGTCGGCTTCCGCTGGGTCGCGCCGGTCGCGATCCTCGTCGAGTTCCTCGCGCTGACCTGGATCTTCGTGCCGTCGACCTTGTACGGCGGCCTCCTGCCGACCTGGTCCTCGGTCACGGGGCTGACGTCCCTGCTCGACCATGCCCAGACGATCATCATCGAGGAGCTGCCCCCGGTCGCCCAGGCGAAGTCGGTCGTGCTCGTGCTGGCCGGGTCTTTCGGCCTGATCGTGGTGTTCGCCGACGTCCTGCTGCGCCGCCGTCGCGCCGCCGTCCTGGTCGGCATCCTCCTGCTCGCGGTCTACGCGACGCCGCCGCTCATCTCCGGCGAGACCCCGCCGTTCCTCCTCTTCGCGGTGCCGGCCGGCCTCTGGCTCGTCCTGCTGCGTTCCCGCACCCGTGAGGCGAGCCGCACGGGCTGGCCGGTGCGCATCCCCGCGCTGCTGGTCGCCATGGCGGCGCTGTTCACCAGCCTCGTCCTGCCGCCGCTGCTGCCCGACGTCACCGCGGTGGCGTCCGGTTGGGGCAAGGGTGCGCCGGACGTGTTCGGCCGCGGCATCAACCCGATGCTCCAGCTCGGCCAGAACCTGCGGCGCAACAGCACCCGGGTGGCCGCGCAGTACACGACCAACCTGCCGCAGGCGCCGTACCTGAAGGTGGCGACGCTGCGCGACTTCACCGGCAAGACCTGGCGGCCGATCGAGAACACCACCGACAACGACCTGTTCGAGGGCCGGGTCGGCCTCGCCGACGGCGTCAAGACCAGCGACAAGAAGACGACGATCCGCATCCGCGACCTGCGCAGCTCGCTGCTCCCGGTGCCGTACCCGACGCAGGACGTGTCGGGGCTGAAGGGGGAGTGGCACGCGCAGCGCGCCGGCATGACGTGGCGGTCGCCGACCGACGACACCCGCGGCCAGCGGTACACCGCCACCAGCACCCTGATCGAGCCGACCGCCGCGCAGATGCGCCAGGCCACGACCTTCATCGGACCGCGGCTCGCGCCCTACGTCGCGCTGCCCGACAAGATCCCGTCGATCATCACGCGCACCGCGCAGGCGGTCACCGACGGCGCCACCAACGACTTCGACCGCGTGATGGCGCTGCAGAGCTACCTGCGGGGCGGGCAGTTCACCTACTCCGAGACCGCCCCGGTGGCCGAGGACTACGACGGCAACGGGCTCGACGTCCTGGCCGTCTTCCTGCAGAAGCGCAGCGGCTACTGTGTCCACTTCTCCTCCGCGATGGCGGTGATGGCCCGCTCGCTCGGCATCCCGGCCCGCATCGCCGTCGGCTACGCGCCGGGGCGGGTGGTCAGCCTGACCCGCGGCCAGAACCTCTACGCCGTCACGAACGACGACCTGCACGCCTGGACCGAGATCTACTTCTCCGGGATCGGCTGGACGCGGTTCGATCCCACCCCGGGCGTCGGCTCCGCGGCGTCCTTCGACGAGCCGGGCAGCGCCAGCCAGACGCCCCTCCCGCCGACCCAGGCGAACGGCGGCGACCCGCAGGGGCGCCAGGACGACCGGGTCGACGCAGCCCCGAACGCGTCGCAGGACCAGACGGCACCGCGCTCGGCCATCGTCGTAGGTGCCGGGATCCTCCTGGTGATCCTGGCGCCGGGCGCGGTCCGGCTCCTGCTGCGCCGGTACCGGCTGCGTTCGCGGTCGCCCGACCTCTGGTGGCGTGAGCTCGAGGCCTCGGCCGCCGACCTCGGCGTCGAGACGTCGCTGGCGGACACACCACGCGGCTTCGCGGGCCGGCTCTCCTCCCGCCCGGGCGTCGACACCGACGCCCTGCACCGCCTGCTCGACACGATCGAGACCACCCGCTTCGCACGGCCCGGTTCCGGCTCGGGCGCCAGCGGATCCTCGGACGTACAGGCCGTCCTGCAGTCGCTGGCCGACGGCTCGACCCGTCGGGCCCGGCTCCGAGCCGCGCTGCTGCCGCGGTCCTTGGCCCGTGCGACCCGGCCGGCGCCGCGGGTGGAACCGCTCGGCATCTGAGTGGCAGGGTTGGGGGCATGGTCGACGAGGGGGTCCTGATCGGCGGGCGGCAGCCGCGCGACATCGTCATCGCCGACTACGACGAGGCCTGGCCGCGCCGGTTCGAGGCCGAGCGCGACCGGATCCTCGAGGCGCTCGGGACCCGCGCGGTCCGCGTCGACCACGTGGGCTCCACGAGCGTCCCTGGCCTGGCCGCCAAGCCGATCGTCGACATCGACCTGAGCGTCGAGGACGTGGAGGACGAGGCGGCCTACGTGCCCGACCTGGAGGCCGCGGGCTACGTCCTGCGGGTCCGCGAGCCCGGCCACCGCATGGTGCGCACCCCCGAGCTCGACGTCCACGTGCACGTCTGCGCTGCGGGCAGCGAGTGGGAACGGCGCCACCTGCTGTTCCGCGACCACCTGCGCCGGCACCCCGACGACCGCGCGCTCTACGAAGGAGTCAAGCGCGAGCTCGCCACCCGGACCTGGGCGGACATGAACGACTACGCCGACGCGAAGGACGACGTCGTCGCGGCGATCATGGCTCGCGCGGAGGCGTGGGCCGAGGAGACGAGCTGGTCGGTCTCGTCCACGGACGGATAGCGCCTGCTACATTGGTTGCACCATGCGTCACGCGAACCTCCTGCTTCGCTGCCGCGCCGAGGTCCTCTAGGTCGGACTCCTCGTCGCGGGTTCTCGTCATGACCGGCCGCCCAGTGCGTAGGCACCGCCACCACTGAAATCCCCGTTCTGACTCGAGGACCTTCCATGGAGAACAACGTCGTATCGCCCCAGCAGCCGTCGCCCATGCCGTTCGGCCGCTACCGATCCTTCACCCCCATCGACCTGCCCGACCGCACCTGGCCGTCGAACCGCATCACCGAGGCGCCGCGCTGGTTGTCCACCGACCTCCGCGACGGCAACCAGGCCCTGATCGACCCGATGACGCCGGCCCGCAAGCGCCGGATGTTCGACCTGCTCGTCCGCATGGGCTACCAGGAGATCGAGGTCGGCTTCCCGTCGGCCAGCGAGACCGACTTCGCGTTCGTCCGCTCGCTGATCGAGGAGGACGTCATCCCTGAGAACGTCACGATCTCGGTGCTGACCCAGGCTCGCGAGGACCTGATCGAGCGCACGGTGCAGTCGCTGGTCGGCGCACCGCGGGCCAACGTCCACCTGTACAACGCGCTGGCGCCGCTGTTCCGCCGCGTCGTGTTCAACGCGTCGCGCGACGACGTCCGCGCCATCGCCACCCGCGGCACCGAGATGGTGATGAAGTACGCCGAGGAGCTGCTGCCCGACACCGCGTTCGGCTACCAGTACAGCCCGGAGATCTTCACCGGCACCGAGCTCGACTTCTCCGTCGAGGTCTGCAACGCCGTGATGGACGTGTGGCAGCCCGAGGACGGCCGCGAGATCATCCTGAACCTGCCGGCCACGGTCGAGATGGCCACGCCCAACACGTACGCCGACCAGATCGAGTGGTTCGGCCGCAACGTCGACCATCGCGAGCACGTCGCCATCTCGCTGCACCCGCACAACGACCGCGGCACCGCCGTCGCGGCCACGGAGCTGGCGATGATGGCCGGCGCCGACCGCGTCGAGGGCTGCCTGTTCGGCCACGGCGAGCGCACCGGCAACGTCGACCTGGTCACGCTGGGCATGAACCTGTTCAGCCAGGGCATCGACCCGCAGATCGACTTCAGCGACATCGACGAGATCCGTCGCACGGTGGAGTACTGCACGAACCTGCCGGTCCACCCGCGCCACCCGTACGCGGGCGACCTGGTCTACACCGCCTTCTCCGGCTCCCACCAGGACGCCATCAAGAAGGGCCTGGAGGACCTGGAGCGCAAGGCCGCCGAGGAGGGCGTCTCGGTGCGCGAGGTCGCCTGGGAGGCGCCGTACCTGCCGATCGACCCGTTCGACGTCGGCCGCACGTACGAGGCGGTCATCCGCGTGAACAGCCAGTCCGGCAAGGGCGGCGTCGCGTACATCATGAAGGCGGAGCACCAGCTCGACCTCCCGCGCCGGCTGCAGATCGAGTTCAGCCGGATCGTGCAGGAGATGACCGAGGGCGAGGCCGGCGAGGTCGAGCCGGACGAGATCTGGTCGGCGTTCGAGAAGGAGTACCTCACCCGTGAGGAGCCGTTCTCGCTCGTCGGGTTCAGCTCGGAGACCGACTCCGACGGCAAGCAGCGCCAGGTCGTGGAGCTGCTGATCAACGGCAAGCCGGAGACGCTCGAGGGCATGGGCACCGGACCGGTCGACGCGTTCATCGCCGGCGCCCGCGCCGCGGGGTCCGACGAGATCCGCGTGCTGGACTACAGCGAGCACGCGCTGTCGTCGGGCGAGAACGCGCTCGCGGCCGCCTACACGGAGTGCGAGATCGCCGGCACCACGGTGTGGGGCGTCGGCGTCCACGCGAACATCGTGATGGCGTCGCTGCGCGCGATCGTGTCGGCCGCGAACCGCGCCCATGCGATCAACCACCCGCGCCCCTGACCCGATACCCTCGACGTGACGCCGATCACCCTTCGGCGCAGGTCTGTCGATTCGCGTGAGGCCCCCACCCGGGCCGGCGTGAGCGAGGAGGTTTCGTGGCGCGCATCATCAACCAGGTGGCCGTGTTCGGCCTGGGCAAGGTCGGCGAGCTCGTCGCCGTCCTGCTGGCCGACTCGGGGTTCAAGGTCGTCGGTCACGACGCCGCACCTCGCGAGGGTCTCGACTTCGAGACCCGCCCGCTCGACGTCAAGGACGCGGCCGGCGTGCGCGAGGCCCTGCGCGGCGTCGACGCCGTCGTCTCCTGCCTGCCGTACCACCTGAACGTCGACGTCGCCGAGGCGGCGCACGACACCGGTGTGCACTACTTCGACCTCACCGAGGACGTCCCCACCACGCAGCGCGTGATGGAGCTGTCGGCCGACAAGCCGGACGCCACGTTCGCGCCGCAGTGTGGGCTCGCCCCTGGGCTCATCGGGATCGTCGGGGCCTCGCTCGCGGCCGGGTTCGACGAGATCCGGTCCATCGAGCTCAAGGTCGGTGCGCTCCCGCAGAACCCCACGGGGCTGCTCGGCTACGCGTTCAACTGGTCGCCGGAGGGCGTCGTCAACGAGTACCTCAACGACTGCGAGGTGCTCCGGTCCGGCAAGCGCCAGATGGTGCCCGCCATGACCGAGAAGGAGCGGGTCTTCATCGCCGGCACCGAGCTCGAGGCGGCGCTCACGTCCGGCGGCCTCGGCACGATGTGCTCCACGTACGAGGGCCGGGTCAACCGGCTCGACTACAAGACCTTGCGGTACCCCGGCCACTTCCGCCAGATGCACTTCCTGTTCGACGAGCTCAACCTGCGCGACCAGCGCGACGTCGTGGGCCGGATGCTGGTGGACGCCAAGCCGCCGGTCAACGACGACGTCGTCTACCTGCACGCCGCGGTCGAGGGCCGCAAGGACGGCCAGCCGTTCCGCGAGAACCACGTCCGGGCCTACCTGCCGATCGAGATCGGCGGACGCATCTGGCGCGCCATCTCCTGGACCACGGCCGCCTCCGCGGTCGCCGTCGTCGAGCTGGTGGCGGACGGCCGCCTGCCCCACGCGGGGTTCATCCGCCAGGAGGACATCGCCCTCACCGACCTGCACGCCACCAACGCCGGCCGACTGCTCGACGAGTCAGGAAGGATCTGACATGACCGACACCGCCACCCGTGCCCGCGAGATCCTCGAGCGCCTCGGCGCCGGCGACCCGTTCGACCCGGACGGGGAGGCCGGCGGGGGTGCCGGGCCGCGGGCGGCAGATGTGATCGTCTCCCGCTCGCCCATCGACGGCCAGGAGATCGGCCGCCTGACGCCGCACACGCCTGCGGAGGTCGCCGACGTCATCGGCCGCGCCCAGGGCGCGTTCGAGCAGTGGCGGACCGTGCCGGCCCCGGTCCGCGGGGCCCTCGTGCGTGAGCTCGGCGAGCTCCTGCGCGAGCACAAGGAGGACCTCGGCGCCCTCGTGTCCATCGAGGCCGGGAAGATCGTCTCCGAGGGCCTCGGCGAGGTGCAGGAGATGATCGACATCTGCGACCTGGCCGTCGGTCTGTCGCGCCAGCTGCACGGCCTCACGATCGCCACGGAGCGTCCCGGTCACCGGATGATGGAGCAGTGGCACCCGCTGGGTGTCGTGGGTGTCATCTCGGCGTTCAACTTCCCGGTCGCGGTGTGGTCGTGGAACAGCGCGCTCGCGTTCGTCTGCGGCGACGCCGTGGTGTGGAAGCCGTCCGAGAAGACCGTGCTCACCGCACTGGCCTGCCAGGCGCTGCTCACCGAGGCCGCTCGTCGGGTCGGCGCGCCGGAGCAGATCTCGTCCGTGCTCATCGGCGAGCGCGAGGTGGGCGAGGCGCTGGTCGACGATCCGCGCGTGCCGCTCGTCTCGGCCACCGGGTCCACCCGGATGGGCAAGCAGGTCGCGCCGCGCGTGGCCGCCCGTCTCGGCCGCAGCCTGCTCGAGCTCGGCGGCAACAACGCGGCGATCGTGGCGCCGAGCGCCGACCTCGACCTCGCCGTGCGGGGCATCGTGTTCTCCGCCGTCGGCACGGCCGGCCAGCGGTGCACGTCGCTGCGCCGCGTCATCGCGCACGAGTCCGTCCGCGACGAGCTCGTCGAGAAGCTCAAGGCCGCGTACGAGACGCTGCCCATCGGCTCGCCGCTTGAGCCGTCCACGCTGGTCGGCCCGCTGATCGACGAGTCCGCCACGTCGGCGTTCCTCGCCGCGATCGAGCAGGCGCAGGCCGACGGCGGCACGCTGGTCACCGGTGGTGAGAAGGCGGACGGCGTGGCCGGGGGACAGTATGTCCGGCCCGCGATCGTCGACATGCCCAAGCAGACCGACATCGTGAAGGCCGAGACGTTCGCACCGATCCTCTATGTGTTGACCTACCGCGACCTCGACGAGGCCATCGCGCTGCACAACGACGTTTCCCAGGGCCTGTCGTCGTCGATCTTCACGCTCGACGTGCGGGAGGCCGAGACGTTCGTGTCGGCGATCGGCTCCGACTGTGGCATCGCCAACGTGAACATCGGTCCGTCGGGTGCGGAGATCGGGGGAGCGTTCGGCGGCGAGAAGGACACCGGTGGCGGCCGCGAGTCCGGCTCGGACGCGTGGCGCTCCTACATGCGCCGCGCCACCAACACGGTGAACTACTCCACCGAGCTGCCGCTCGCGCAGGGCGTCGAGTTCGTCTGAGGCCGTGCGGTGACCGACGCGATCGACGACCACTTCCGGTCCACGGTCGCGTCCTGGCTGCCCGGCGACGGTCCCGCACCGGCTGACCCGGCGCCGCTGCTGGCGCTGTTCGACGCCCAGGTCGTCAGCCGGCACCTCGACTTGGCCGCCCGCGTGCTGCAGACGGTCGGCGAGGGCTTCTACACGATCGGGTCGTCGGGGCACGAGTCCAACGCGGCCGTCGCGATGGCACTGCGGCCCACCGATCCCGCGCTGCTGCACTACCGCTCCGGCGGCTTCTACGTCGCCCGGGCCGCGCAGGTCGACGGCACCGACCCGATCGCCGACGTCCTCAACGGCGTTGCCGCCGCCGCGGCGGACCAGATCTCCGGCGGCCGGCACAAGGTGTTCGGCAACAAGGAGCTGTCGATCATCCCGCAGACGTCGACGATCGGCTCGCACCTGCCGCGCGCGTTCGGGCTGGCGTACGCCCTCGGGCGGCGCGACGCCGGCACCTGGTCCGCGTGGCCGGGCGACGCCGTCGTGGTCACGAGCTTCGGCGACGCCTCGCTCAACCACTCCACGACTCTGGGCGCGCTGAACGCCGCCGGCTACCTGGCCCACCAGGGCGTCCCCGTGCCGCTGCTCGCGGTGTGCGAGGACAACGCCCTCGGGATCAGCACGCCCAGCCCGCACGGCTGGGTCGAGCGTCGTCTGGCCGCCCTGCCGGGGTTCCTGCACCTCGCGGTCGACGGCAGCCGTCCCGACGAGCTCCTGGAGGCGACGGCCGCGATCACGCAGCACGTCCGCTCCACGCGCCAGCCTGCCGTGCTGCACCTGCGCACCGTGCGGTTCATGGGGCACGCCGGGTCCGACGCCGAGGTCGCGTACCGGACGTCGCGGGAGATCGCCGACGACCTCGAGCGTGACCCGCTGCTCGCCACCGCGCGTCGCCTCGTCGAGACCGGTGCGCTGTCACCGTCCGACGTGCTCGATCGCTACGAGAGCGCGCGCGTCGAGGTCGAGGAGGCCACCAAGCGGGTCATCGGCTCGCCCCGTCTCACCACGGCCGAGGCGGTGACCGCGCCACTCGACCGCTCCGTCACCTCGGACGTCGTCGTCGCCGAGGACGAGGCGCGCCGGGCCGCGTTCGAGGGCCGCCTGCCCGAGGACGCCGGGCCGCTCACCCTCGCACAGACCATCAACGCCGCGCTCAAGGACGTCCTGGCAGCCCACCCGGAGGCGGTCGTGCTGGGGGAGGACGTCGGCCGCAAGGGCGGCGTCTACGGCGTCACCCGCGGCCTGTCCAAGGTGTTCGGCCGTGAACGCGTCCTCGACACGCTGCTCGACGAGCAGACCGTGCTCGGCACCTCGCTGGGGCTCGCGCTCGCCGGCCGGCTTCCGATCCCGGAGATCCAGTACCTCGCCTACGTGCACAACGCCGAGGACCAGCTGCGCGGCGAGGCGGCGACGCTGCCGTTCTTCAGCGACGGGCAGTACGAGAACGGGATGGTCGTGCGGGTCGCCGGCCTCGCCTACCAGAAGGGCTTCGGCGGCCACTTCCACAACGACAACGCGCTCGCGGTGCTGCGGGACGTCCCGGGTCTGCGGCTCGCCGTGCCGAGCCACCCGCACGGGGCCGCCCGGTTGTTGCGCGAGTGCGTCCGGCTCGCGCGTGACGAGGGCCGGGTCTGTGTGTTCGTCGAGCCCATCGCGCTGTACCACCGGCGCGACCTGTTCGAGGAGGGCGACGCGGTCTGGACCGCGCCGTACGAGCCCGCCGGGACCGACGACGTCGGCGCGCACGTCGGCGAGGTCGGCGTCAGCGGCGACGGTCGTGACTGCCTGATCGTGACGTTCGGCAACGGGGTGCCGATGAGCCTGCGCGCCGCGCTGCGGCTGGCTGCCGAGCACGTCGACGTGACGGTGCTGGACCTGCAGTGGCTGTCGCCGCTGCCCACCACGGCGCTGCTCGAGGTCGCGTCCGGGTACGACCGCGTGCTCGTGGTCGACGAGACGCGCGCCAGCGGGGGAGTCTCGGAGTCCGTCGTGACCGCCCTCGTCACCGGCGGGTACCGCGGGCACGTCGACCGGGTCACGAGCGCCGACAGCTTCGTGCCGCTCGGCCCCGCGGCCGACGCCGTCCTGCTCGGCGAGGACGACATCGTGTCGGCGGTCCGGGGCATGGTGGGGTCATGACCCGAGAGATCCAGGTGACCTTCGACTGTGCCGATCCCGCCGCGCTGGCCGCGTTCTGGGCGGAGGTGCTCGGTTACCACCTCCAGCCGCCGCCGGGCGACTTCGAGTCCTGGGACGCCGCGCTCGAGGCGTTCGGCGTCCCGCGCGAGGAGTGGAACAGCCGCTCGGCGATCCTGCCCACCGACGGCGGCGGGCCGCGCGTGTTCTTCCAGCGCGTCCCCGAGGGCAAGACCGCCAAGAACCGGGTGCACCTCGACGTCCGCGCTGCGCCCGGGCTCCAGGGTGACGAGCGGATGGCCGCCCTCGAGACCGAGTGCACCCGCCTCGAGGCTCTCGGCGCCACCCGCGCCTACCGGATCGAGCCCGCCCCGCCGCTCGAGACCGGCTTCATCACGATGCACGACCCGGAGGGCAACGAGTTCTGCCTCGACTAGCGGACGCGGTTCTCCTTGCGCCAGACGATCTTGAGACCGGACCAGTCCTCGTCGATCGCGGCGACCTTCACGTCCACCATGCCGAGCTCGAGGGCGGCGTCCCGGATGGCGTTCTCGTCGACGTCGCTGACGTGACCCGCGGCCTTGCGCGGCCACGCCACCCAGCAGGCGCCGGCGGGAAAGATCTGCTCGCCCCAGCCGGGCATGGCGTCGAGCTCCGATGCTGCGCGGACGAACACCACCAGGACGTCGCACGGCCCACCGGCCACGTGCGTGGCCTCGTGCGGTCCGTCGAAGTGCCAGTCCGGATCGGCGCCGTGGACGCACAGCCGCATGCCGGCCTTGATGCCGAGCTTCTTCAGCTGCGGCGTCCCTGAGTACCCGGCGTCCGCCATGCGCCGACGATACGGCTGTTCGTGGGTGGCAGGCGGCAGAATGGTCGGGTGAGCCTCTACAGGGACAGCGGTGTCGTGCTGCGCACCCACAAGCTGGGCGAGGCCGACCGCATCATCACCCTGCTCACCCGCGAGCGCGGGCTGGTCCGCGCGGCCGCCAAGGGCATCCGCAAGACCACGTCGAAGTTCGGCGGACGGCTCGAGCCGTTCATGTACGTCGACCTCCAGCTCGCCGAGGGGCGGACGCTGGACGTCATCACGCAGGTCGAGACCATCGCCCCGTTCGCGCGCGACCTCGGCGGCGACTACGCCGCCTACACCGCCGGCACCGCGATGCTCGAGACCGCCGAGCGGATGGTCAGCGAGGACGGCGAGCCGGCCGTCCAGCAGCTCCAGCTGCTCGTCGGCGCCCTGCGCGCGCTGTCGGAACAGCGCCAGACGCCGAGCCTGCTGCTCGACTCGTATCAGCTGCGCGCCCTGGCCATCGCCGGCTACGCGCCCACGTTCGACGCCTGCGCCCGCTGTGGCGCCGAGGGCCCGCATCGCGACTTCCACGCCGCGTCCGGCGGCATGCTCTGCTCCACCTGCCGGATGCCCGGCTCGGCGGCCCCGTCGCCGCCCACGGTGGCCCTGCTCGCCGCGCTGCTGAGCGGCGACTGGGAGAACGCCGCGCTCGCCGACGACCGGTCCCGTCGCGAGGCCGGCAGCATCGTCGCCGCCTACCTGTCCTGGCACCTCGAGCGCGGGCTGCGCTCGCTCAGCCACGTCGACCGCTGATGGCTGGTCGCACCCCACGCCGGCCCACGCCGCACCCCAGCGGCGCCACGCCACCGCGCCTGCCCGCCGACGCCGTGCCGGGGCACGTCGCCATTGTCATGGATGGCAACGGCCGCTGGGCCAAGGCGCGTGGCCTGCCGCGCACCGCCGGCCACGAGATGGGCGAGGCGGCGCTGTTCGACGTCGTCGAGGGCGCCATCGAGGTCGGCGTGAAGGCGGTGTCGGCGTACGCGTTCTCCACCGAGAACTGGAAGCGCTCGCCCGACGAGGTGCGGTTCCTGATGGGCTTCAACCGTGACGTCATCCGCCGGCGCCGCGACCAGATGCACGAGCTCGGCGTCCGGGTCCGGTGGGCCGGCCGGCGCCCGCGACTGTGGCGCAGCGTCATCAAGGAGCTCGAGGTCGCCGAGGAGATGACCCGGCACAACGACGTCCTCACCCTCACGATGTGCGTCAACTACGGAGGCCGCGCCGAGATCGCCGACGCGGCGGCGGCGCTGGCCCGCGACGTCAAGGCCGGCCGGGTCGACCCCGATCGGGTCACCGAGCGCACGTTCACCCGGTACCTCGACGAGCCCGACATGCCCGACGTCGACCTGTTCTGGCGCACGTCGGGGGAGCAGCGCACCAGCAACTTCCTGCTGTGGCAGTCGGCGTACGCCGAGATGGTGTTCTCCGACGTCGCCTGGCCCGACGTCGACCGCCTGGCGCTGTGGGCCGCGATCGAGGAGTACGCCCGCCGCACCCGTCGCTACGGCAAGGCCTGACTCGGCTCCATCGACCTCCAGGTGCCGCTGCCGTCGAGCACGTCGGTGACCATGGCGCGGAAGTGCGGACAGCGTGTGATGTCGTGCGCCTCGCACTTGAAGGCGTGAAGGGTCATGGCACGGGAGCGCCGCATCTCCTCCATCCGCCGGTCGAGCTCGGCGATGTGCTCCTGCAGGACCCGGTGGCGCTGTGGTCCGTGGTCGTCGTCGAGGAGCACGGCGATCTGCTCCAGGCTCATCCCGGCGGCCTTGCTGCGCAGGATGACGGCGATGCGCACGAGATCGTCGTCGCCGTAGCGGCGGCGGCCGGCGCCGTCCCGCTCGGGTTTCAGGAGCCCGACGTCCTCCCAGTGGCGCAGCACGTTGGTCTTCAGGCCGAAGCGAGCCGCGGTGTCGCCGATCGAGCGCAGACTTGACTTCATGTCGACATGAACTCACACGCTGGTCGCAGAACGCAATCAGCGAAGGAGATCCTCATGCACGACACCCTCGTCATCGGCGGCGGGCCCGCCGGCCTGCAGGCCGCCCTCACCCTGGGCCGCATGCACCGCGACGTCCTGCTCCTCGACTCCGGCGAGTACCGCAACGCGACGGTGGAGCACCTGCAGAACTTCATCACCCACGACGGCAGGGATCCGGCCGAGCTGCGGGCGCTCGCTCGCAAGGACGTCGCCGCGTACGCGACCGTGTCGCTCCGTGAAGGGCGGGTCGACACCGTGCGTCAGACGGAGGAGGGCTTCGAGGCCGTCCTCGGCGCCGAGGACGTCTCGGCCCGGACCCTCGTGCTGGCCACCGGCGTCCGCGACACCCTGCCGGACGTCCCGGGCGTCCAGGAGGCCTGGGGACGCGAGATCGCGCACTGCCCGTTCTGCCACGGACACGAGTTCGCGGGCCAGCGCGTCGTCCTGCTGGGGGAGAGCCAGCAGAGTGAGCACCTGTCCGGTCTGCTGGCCGGCATCGTGGGCGAGCTCGTCACGATGGCTCAGGAGGACGTCGTTCGTGTCGAGCGCACGTCGCCGGGCCTGCGCGTGCACCGCGCCGACGAGACCGTGATCGAGGCCGGCGGCATGTTCGTCGCGACCCAGGTCGCCCAGGCGGCGCCATTCGCCGAGCAGCTCGGCCTCGACCTCCTGCCGTCCGGGGCCGTGGAGATTGACGCGACCGGCCACACCAGCCTGCCGGGAGTCTTCGCGGCCGGCGACATGGCTCACGCCGCCGCGTCGCCGCCGATGGCCTCGATCATGACCGCCGCGGCCGCCGGCATGGTCGCCGGTGCGATGTGCCACATGGAGCTGGCCACGCGGTGACCTCACCGGCTCATCCGGCCACTCACGTGCCGGATAGTCTCGGACCGTGCGTGTAGCCAGGTTCGCGGGGGACGACGACCCCCGATTCGGTGTCATCGGCGACGACGACGGAGTGGCCACGATCGCCGTCCTGAAGGGCGACCCGCTCTACGCGGGGTTTGAGCTGACGGGCCAGAAGGTCCCGCTCGACGACGTGCGGCTGCTGGCTCCCGTGATCCCGCGGAGCAAGGTCGTCTGCGTCGGCAAGAACTACGCCAAGCACGCCGCCGAGATGGGTGGCGAGGTGCCGGCGGAGCCGCTGATCTTCCTCAAGCCCAACACCAGCGTCATCGGCCCGCAGGAGACGATCTTCTACCCCGAGCAGAGCGAGGACGTGCACTACGAGGGCGAGCTCGCCGTCGTCATCGGCCGTATCTGTCGCGACATCTCGGTCGAGGACGCCCCCAAGGTGATCTTCGGCTACACCGTCGCCAACGACGTCACCGCGCGTGACCTGCAGGCCAAGGACGGTCAGTGGGCGCGGGCCAAGGGCTTCGACACGTTCTGCCCGCTCGGCCCGTGGGTCGAGACGGACCTCGACACCTCGAACGTCCGGGTGACGACCGAGCTGAACGGTGACACTATGCAGGACGGCCGCACGTCGGACATGGTCTTCTCCGTCGCCGACGTCATCGCCTACGTCTCCAGCTTCATGACGCTCCTGCCCGGCGACGTCATCCTCACCGGCACGCCCGACGGCGTCGGCCCGATGGAGGTCGGCGACACCGTCAGCGTCACCGTCGAGGGCATCGGCACGCTCACCAACCGGGTGATGGCGCGTGACTGACACCAAGCCCGTCGTCGCCCGCTTCTGCCCGTCCCCCACGGGCAACCCGCACGTCGGCATGGCGCGCACCGCACTGTTCAGCTGGGCGTTCGCCCGCCACCACGGCGGCCGGTTCGTGTTCCGCATCGAGGACACCGACGCCAGCCGCGACTCCCAGGAGTCGTACGACCTGCTCGTCGACGTCATGCGCTGGCTCGGCCTCGACTGGGACGAGGGCGTCGAGGTCGGCGGCCCCAACGGCCCGTACCGCCAGAGCGAGCGGATGGACATCTACGCCGACGTCGCCCAGCGCCTCCTCGACGCCGGCTTCGCCTACAAGGCCTACGACACCGCCGAGGAGCTCGAGGAGCGTCGCAACGCCGCACGCGCCGCGGGCAGGCCGAGCGGGTACGACGGCCTGCACCGCGACCTCACGCCCGAGCAGCAGGCCGCCTACGAGGCCGAGGGTCGTGAGCCCGTCATCCGGTTCAAGATGCCGGCGAAGGACTGGACGTTCACCGACCTAGTGCGCGGCGACATCACGTTCGGCGCCGAGAACGTGCAGGACTTCGTGATCGTCCGCGCCAACGGGCAGCCGCTCTACACGCTGACCAACCCCACCGACGACGCGCTGATGGGCATCACCCACGTGCTGCGCGGCGAGGACCTGCTCAGCTCCACGCCGCGCCAGATCGCGCTGTACGAGGCGTTCGCCGAGATCGGCGTCGGCGACGGCTCCACGCCGGAGTTCGGCCACTTCCCGTACGTGATGGGCGCCGGCAACCGCAAGTTGTCCAAGCGCGATCCCGAGTCGAACCTGCTCGGCTACCGCGACCAGGGATTCCTGCCCGAGGGCCTGCTCAACTACCTCGCGCTGCTCGGCTGGTCCATCGCGGAGGACCGTGACGTCTTCACGCTCGCCGAGATGGTGGAGGCGTTCGAGATCGGCCGCGTCAACCCGAACCCGGCCCGCTTCGACCTGAAGAAGTGCGAGGCGATCAACGGCGATCACGTCCGCATGCTGTGCGCCGAGGACCTCCAGGGCCGCCTCGTGCCGTACTTCCAGGCCGCCGGGCTCGTCGACGCCGAGCCCACCGCGGAGCAGACCGATCTCCTGGCCGCGGCCGTGCCGCTGGTGCACGAGCGCATGGGCCTGCTCACCGAGGCCGTCGACATGCTGCGCTTCCTGTTCGTCACCGACGACGAGCTCACGATCGACGAGGCCGACCGCGAGAAGCAGCTCGACGAGGCCGGTCTCGGCGTCGTCCGCGCGGCGCACGACGCCCTCGCCGACGTGGGGGAGTGGACCACCCCGGCCATCGAGGAGGCCCTCCGCCTCGCCCTGGTCGAGGGCCTCGGGCTCAAGCCGCGGCTGGCGTTCGGCCCGGTCCGTGTGGCTGTGACGGGCAGCCGGATCTCACCGCCGCTGTTCGAGTCGCTGGAGCTGCTCGGGCGGCCCTCGACCCTCGCCCGTCTGGCCGCCGTCCTGGCCTGAGCCGATTGTGAGCGGCGGGGGCCCGTCGGGTAGAGTCATCACTCGGTCCGGGGGACGCCCGGAGCCTGTGGGGTATGGTGTAATTGGCAACACAGCGGTTTCTGGTACCGCCATTCTAGGTTCGAGTCCTAGTACCCCAGCGAAGCCTTCCGAGCAGGTCAGCAGCAGTTTCCCTGACGCGCTCTGGTACGGTTTCACCCGGTCTTCCAGACCACCTGGCCCCGTTGTGTAGCGGCCTAGCACGCCGCCCTCTCAAGGCGGTAGCGCGGGTTCGAATCCCGTCGGGGCTACCACCAGATCCCGGACCTCAGGGTCCGGGATCTGTCGTTTCAACAGGGGACCGGTCTACCGTGCTGCCATGGACGACTTCTCCTGGCTCGCCGTCATCATTGCGGCGATGGCGTTCTTCTTCATCGGCGCGATCTGGTACACCTTCCTGTTCCGCAAGCCGTGGATGGCCGACATGGGTATCCAGGCCGAGGGCCCGCCGCAGTCGCCAGGCCCGCAGCTGCTGATCGGCTCGTTCGTCGTGGCGCTCGTGCTCTCGGGGGTGATCGAGGCGCTCGTCGACGACGGCGGCACGTCGTGCGGCTTCTGGACCGGCGTCGGCGTCGGCGCGGCGATCGCCGCGGTGATGGGTCAGAACGCGCTCTACGACTCCCGGCCGCTCCGACTCTGGATCATCAACGCGGGCTACGCCTTCGTCGGCTCGGTGGTCGTCGGACTGATCGCGGGGGCCATCAGCGCCTGACTCGGGGGCCCTGGACACAGCGGCACGGTGCAGTAGCATCCATGCTCGTCGGTCGTCGACCTCGAGGAGAGCACCATGACGAAGCCGGGAGATGGTGAGGTGGGCGACTCCGGGACGTGGAAGGCGTCCGCCGAGTCGAAGGACAAGGCCAAGAAGCTGCGCATCTACGCGATCGTGCTCTGGCTGGCCGGCATCGCGGTCGAGATCGGCGCGATCTTCGGCCTCCTGCTCAACGACTCGATCCTCACCGAGAAGGCCACCGTCGACGACAAGGGCGTCCTGACGTCCACCAACGGGTTCCCGACATGGGCGTTCGCGCTGCTGATCGCCCTGCTCGTGATCGACGGCATCCTCGTCGTGATCGGCTCGATGCTCTGGAAGAAGGCCAACGAGTACGACCCGGCGTCCAAGGCCGACACGGTCCGCTTCTTCGTGCAGAACCAGCTGGGCGCGTTCATCCCGATCATCGCGTTCCTGCCGATCATCATCCTGATCTTCCTGAACAAGAACATGGACAAGACCCAGAAGGGGGTCGCGGGTGCGGTCGGCATCGTCGTCGCGCTGGCCGCCGTGGTCCTGGGCATCGACTTCAACCCGGAGTCGGTGGAGAAGTACACCGCGGAGAAGCAGGCCGTGATCCAGCTGCTCGGCAAGGACGAGGTCTTCTGGGCCGGCGGCGGTCAGGTCTATCACGTCTGCGGCAACGTGCCCGACCTCTCCGACAGCACCGTCGAGTCGGGCAAGACGGCCGATGCAGTCGCCGCGGGCAAGCCGCGCCTGACGCTGAAGCTGGAGTCGGAGCTGAAGGCCTGCAACCGCGCGGTGCCCAACAACGTCGACGAGATCGTGGCCGCCATCCGCGACGTCCAGCAGGGCAAGAGCGAGGAGCAGGTCCTGCCGTCGCCGGACTGGACGGGCGTCGACAACGCTCCGAGCGGCGGCGCGATCGACACCCTCAACGACGCGATCAAGGACGTGAAGGACGCGGCCTAGCTGTACTTCCCCGTGAGGTTGTGGACGCGGGCTGCGGGGACAAGGCCGTCGATAGCGGTGTGGGGTCGATGGTGATTGTAGTGATGGATCCAGGCGCCGTAGGTTGCTGCGCGAGCTTCGTCT
>NZ_VDUX01000001.1 GCF_008039565.1 Aeromicrobium terrae | reverse complement strand
CGGCGGCGGACGTCCCGGCGGTGGCGGCGGCTTCGGCGGTCGCCCCGGCGGACCCGGTCGCGGTGGCCGTGGCGGCACGCAGGGCGCGTTCGGTCGCGCCGGCGGCCCCGTGCGCCGTGGACGCAAGAGCAAGCGCGCGAAGCGCCAGGAGTTCGACCAGATGCAGGCGCCCGCCATCGGCGGCGTCCGCGTCCGCAAGGGCGACGGCGAGACGGTGCGTCTCACCCGTGGCTCGTCGCTGAGCGACTTCGCCGAGAAGATCGGCGTCGACGCGGCGTCCCTGGTCGAGGTGCTGTTCCACCTCGGCGAGGTCGTCACCGCGACGCAGTCGGCCAACGACGAGACGCTGCAGCTGCTCGGCGAGGAGCTCAACTACAACGTCGAGGTCATCTCGCCCGAGGACGAGGACCGCGAGCTGCTGGAGTCGTTCGACCTGGAGTTCGGTGAGAACGAGGGCGACGACGAGGACCTCGAGGCCCGTCCGCCGGTCGTCACCGTCATGGGTCACGTCGACCACGGCAAGACCAAGCTCCTCGACGCGCTTCGTCAGTCCAACGTGGTCGACAAGGAGGCCGGTGGCATCACGCAGACCATCGGCGCCTACCAGGTCGCCACGGAGGTCGACGGCAACGAGCGTCGCATCACCCTGATCGACACCCCCGGTCACGAGGCCTTCACGGCCATGCGTGCCCGTGGTGCCCAGGCCACCGACATCGCGATCCTCGTGGTCGCGGCCGACGACGGCGTGATGCCGCAGACGATCGAGGCACTGAACCACGCCAAGGCGGCCGACGTGCCGATCGTGGTGGCGGTGAACAAGGTCGACAAGCCTGACGCCGACCCGGCGAAGGCCCGCGGTCAGCTCACCGAGTACGGCCTGGTGCCCGAGGAGTACGGCGGCGACACGATGTTCGTCGACGTCTCCGCCAAGGCGGGCACCGGTCTGGACGAGCTGCTCGAGGCCGTCGTGCTCACCGCCGACGCCGCACTCGACCTGCGCGCCAACCCCGACCAGAACGCCGAGGGCCTCGTCATCGAGGCGCACCTCGACCGTGGTCGCGGCCCGGTGGCCACGGTGCTGGTGCACCGCGGCACGCTGCGGGTCGGCGACTCGCTGGTCGCGGGACCGGCGTTCGGACGCGTCCGCGCCCTGCTCGACGAGCACGGCGAGAACATCGACGAGGCCACGCCGTCGCGCCCCGCGCTGGTGCTCGGCCTCACCGCGGTGCCCGGCGCCGGCGACAACTTCATGGTCGTCGCCGACGACCGCCTGGCTCGCCAGGTGGCCGAGAAGCGCGAGGCGCGCGAGCGCAACGCCCTCCTGGCCAAGCGCAGCGGTCGCCGCACGCTCGAGGACTTCATGTCCTCGATGGAGAAGGGCGAGACGAACGAGCTGCTGCTCATCCTGAAGGGTGACGGCTCCGGCTCGGTCGAGGCGCTCGAGGACGCGCTGGCGAACATCGAGGTCAGCGACGAGGTGTCGCTGCGCGTGATCGATCGCGGTGTCGGTGCCATCACCGAGACCAACGTCGACCTCGCCGCCGCGTCGAACGCCGTCATCATCGGCTTCAACGTCCGGCCGCAGGGCAAGGCCACCGAGCTCGCCGACCGCGAGGGCGTCGAGATCAAGTACTACTCGGTGATCTACCAGGCGATCGACGAGATCGAGGCCGCGCTGAAGGGCATGCTCAAGCCCATCTACGAGGAGCAGCAGCTCGGCACCGCCGAGATCCGCGAGATCTTCCGCTCCAGCAAGATCGGCAACATCGCCGGCTGCATGGTCACCAGCGGCACGATCAAGCGGAACGCCAAGGCGCGGCTGCTGCGCGACGGCTCGGTCGTCGCCGACAACCTCGACCTGGCCAGCCTGCGTCGCGAGAAGGACGACGCGTCGGAGGTCCGCGAAGGCTTCGAGTGCGGCATCGTGCTCAAGGGCTTCAACGACATCAAGATCGACGACGTCATCGAGACGTTCGAGCTGGTCGAGAAGGCCCGGGACTGAGTGGCCGGACAGCGCACGCAGCAGCTCGCTGACCGGATCAAGGTGATCGTGGCGCAGCTCCTGGAGCGACGGGTCAAGGACCCGCGCCTGGGGTTCGTCACGATCACCGACGTCCGGCTGACCGGCGACAACCAGAATGCCTCGGTGTTCTACACGGTCATGGGCGACCAGGACGCGATCGACGGCACGGCCGCCGCCCTGCGCAGCGCCACGGGCATGATCCGCTCCGAGGTCGGCAAGCAGCTCGGTCTCCGGCACACGCCGTCCGTGGAGTTCTTCCTCGACGGTGTGCCGGAGTCGGCGCGTCAGATCGAGGACCTGCTCGCCGCGGCCCGGGAGTCCGACGAGCGCGTCGCCGCGCAGGCGGCCGGCGCCCAGTACGCCGGCGACCCCGACCCGTACAAGCACGCTGACGACGACACCGAGGACGAGTGAGCGAGCCGGTTCCCGGCATCGTCGTCGTCGACAAGCCGGCCGGCTGGACGTCCCACGACGTCGTCGGGCGACTGCGCCGCCTCGCCGGCACCCGCAAGGTCGGCCACGCCGGCACGCTCGACCCGATGGCCACCGGCGTGCTGCTGGCCGGCGTCGGCCGCGCCACGAGGCTGCTCGGGCACCTGCAGCTGACCGACAAGGAGTACCTGGCCACCGTCCGGCTGGGGGAGTCCACGGTCACCGACGACGCCGAGGGCGAGGTGGTGGCGTCCACGTCGGCCACTCATCTCGACGAGGCGACCGTGCGCGCGGCCATGGCGCCGCTGACCGGCGACATCGAGCAGGTCCCGTCGGCGGTCTCGGCCGTCAAGGTGGACGGGAAGCGCTCCTACGCCCGCGTGCGCGCGGGGGAGGACGTCGACCTGCCGGCCCGGCCGGTCAAGGTCAGCACCTTCGAGGCCACGGCGTTCCGGCCGGGGGGTGAGCTCCTGGACGTCGACGTCCGCGTCGTCTGCTCCAGCGGCACCTACGTCCGCGCGCTCGCCCGCGACCTCGGAGCGGCGCTCGGCGTCGGCGGGCACCTGACGATGCTGCGCCGCACCCGCGTCGGCGGGTTCGACCTGTCCGTCGCCCACACGCTCGAGGAGCTGGAGACGGCGTTCGCCGTGGTGCCGCTCGACGACGTCGCCCGCCGTACGTTCCCGGTGCTCGAGCTCGACGCCGACCAGGCCACCGACGTCCGATACGGCCGGGCGCTTCCCGGCGTCTCGCTCGGTGCCGACGGACCGGTCGCCCTGCTCGACCCGGACGGACACTTCCTGGCGCTCTACGAGCAGCGTGGCAGCGACGCCAAGCCCATCGCCGTCTTCGTCTGAACCGTCTGCCGCCCACGGCCCGGCACCCCCGCCGTAGGCTGGCGTCACCATGAGGAGACTGCGCCCACCGTCGCCCCAGCGCTTGGCGTGGCGCATCGTCCGCATGTGGCTCGCCGCGGTGGTCGCGATCGTCGCGTCGCTCATGGTGACCACCAAGATCCGCACCCTGTTCCGTGGGCGACGCGGCGGCCGGCTCACGACCACGCCACCCGCCGCAGTGACGGTCGGCGGCGACTCCACCATCACCACGTACACGTCGGGGCGCGACCTCTTCGCCGACATGCTGGCCGCGATCGACGGCGCCCAGGAGCGGGTGCTGTTCGAGTCGTTCATCGTCAAGGGCGACGAGGTCGGGCAGAAGTTCAAGGCGGCGCTCATCGCGGCCGCGGACCGCGGCGTCGACGTCCGCGTCGTCTACGACGGGTTCGCGAACCTCGTCGTCCGACCG
The DNA here is from genome assembly GCF_008039565.1 of Aeromicrobium terrae. Lineage (GTDB taxonomy): Bacteria > Actinomycetota > Actinomycetes > Propionibacteriales > Nocardioidaceae > Aeromicrobium > Aeromicrobium terrae. Next base: position 708,422 of record NZ_VDUX01000001.1, on the reverse strand, counting down.
AGCTTCTTCCGCTTCCCGCCGCGGGTGCGGGTGCTGCGGTTCCCGGTGCTCGCCGGCCGCTGGCAGATCTTCAACCCGCGTCGCTACGGCCGCGACCACCGCAAGATCCTGGTGGTCGACGACACCGCGGCCTTCGTCGGCGGCTACAACATCGGCTCGGAGTACGAGACCCAGTGGCGCGACACCCACCTCAAGATCGAGGGCTCCGCCGTCTGGGACCTTGACAACGCGTTCGTCGACTTCTGGAACCTCAACGAGGCGCGTCCGCGGCTGGCCGACCACGGATCACCCAGCTGGGACCCGCACGTCCGAGCCCATCGCAACGTCCCGCGGCAGCTCGTCTTCCCGGTCCGCGGCATGTACCTGGAGGCCATCGACCGGGCCACCGACCACATCTACCTCACCGCCGCGTACTTCATCCCCGACCACGACATCCTCCGGGCGCTGCTCGACGCTCGGCGTCGCGGCGTCGAGATCCGGATCCTCATGCCCGAGGTCTCCAACCACGTCGTCGCGGACTGGCTGTCGCGCGGCTTCTACGGCCGAATGCTCGACGCCGGCGTGCGTATCTTCCTGTACCAGGACGCGATGGTGCACGCGAAGACCGCCACGATCGACGGCCGCTGGTGCACCGTCGGCACCGCCAACATCGACCGGCTCAGCCTCACCGGCAACTACGAGATCAACATGGAGATCCACGACGCCGACCTCGCCGCCCACCTCGAGCGCGTCTTCGAGCACGACCTCACCCAGGCGCGCGAGCTGACCCGCGAGGAGTGGTCGAGCCGCTGGGTCGTCGTGAAGATCTGCGAGGCGCTGCTCCGTCCCCTCCGCCCGCTGCTCTGAGCCCTGGAGGTCGATGAGAGGTCTCTCATCGCCGGCTCACGGAGGCCTCACCTCGGACGACGAGGGTCGTGATCACAACGATCACGAAGGAGACGAGCCATGAACCGCTCACTGCGAACCGGCATCACCGCCCTCGCCGGCGCCGTGGCGCTCGGCACGGCCGGTGTGGCCATCGCCGGCGCCGCCGGAGCCGACGACCATCCCCAGCAGGCCCTGAAGCGCGAGGACACCAGCACGGCGCTGGTGACCCCGGCCCTGGACGACGATCCCGACGACGGGAACGACGACGCCCTGCAGCGCGCCGACCGGCCGACGCACCACACCACGCTGACGTCGCCGACGCGGCAGACCCGCGCCACGACGCTGACGAAGAACACGTCGCCGACGAAGAACACGTCGCCGACGAAGAATACGGGTCCGACCAAGAACACGTCGCCCACCAAGAACACGGGGCCGACGAACAACACGGGTCCGACCAAGAACACCGGGCCGACCCACGACACCGGCCCGACGCATGACTCGGACCACAGCGGCCCGGGCCGATGAGGTCCACCGACGCGGCCGGGGGCGAGCTGATCGCCCCCGGCCTGGTGCCGATCACGTCGCTCGGCGGCGGCGAGCTGTTCGAGGTGTGGTCGGCCTTCGACGAGCGCCTGTACGCGCCGGTGGTCGTCAAGGTGCTGCGTCCCGAGCGGGACGACGCCGCCGGTCGTGCGGCCGTGGAGCACGAGGCCGACCTGCTGAGCCGCCTGCACCATCCCGGTCTGGTGCGCCTGTTCTCCGCCGATGTCGACGCCCATCGACCCCACCTCGTCCTGGAGAACATCGACGGGCCGACGCTGTCGTCGCTGGTGTCCCGGTTCGGCCCGCTCGAGCCGCACCAGCTCCTGCCCCTGGGCCTCGAGCTCGCCTCGGCCCTGCACTACCTGCACGGCGAGGGGGTCGTGCACCTCGACGTCAAGGCGAGCAACGTCGTGATGGGGGCACCGGCCCGCCTGATCGACCTGTCCATCGCGATGGACGTGAAGCGCGCCGCCGAGCTCGACCACGCGATCGGCAGCGACGAGTACATGGCACCGGAGCAGTGCGAACCGGGCGCGCGCGGCAGCGTCGGACCCGCCAGCGACGTCTGGGCGCTCGGCGTGACCCTGTTCCGCGCCGCCGCCGGCTTCCGGCCGTTCGACCGCGAGCCCCTCTGGGCTCAGCTCCACGACGAGCCGCACCCGCTGCCGGAGCGCGTGCCCGCACCGATGGCCGAGATCATCGGCGACTGCCTGGCCGTGGACCCGGAACGCCGACCCCTGCCGGTCGAGGTGGCCGAACGCCTCGAGCCGATGCTCGGCGCCCTGCCGGCCGCGCGGCTCGCCGGGTTCTCGTTGCGTCGCTGACGCGACTCAGTCCGCGCGGTAACCGATGCCGCGGACCGTGGTCACGAGGTCCTGGCCGAGCTTCTTGCGCAGGTACCCGACGTACACGTCCACCACGTTGGAGCCGGGGTCGAAGTCGTATCCCCAGACCAGCGACAGGAGCTGCTCGCGCGACAGCACCTGCCCGCGGTGCCGCAGGAACACCTCGGCGAGGGTGAGCTCCCGCGCCGAGAGCTCGACCTCGCGGTCCCCGACGTAGGCGCGTCGGCGGCGCAGGTCGAGCCGCACGTCCCCGGAGACGAGCTCGTCGCCCGTGGCCGCCTCGGCCGGCGCACGGAGTCGCAGCCGGATGCGAGCCACCAGCTCACCGAACTTGAACGGCTTGCTCATGTAGTCGGCCGCGCCGCCCTCGAGAGCGGCGACCGTGTCGTCGACGGAGTCGCGCGCCGTCAGCACGATGACCGGCAGCTCGGGCCGGTCCCGGCTGACTCGCTCGAGGATCGTGAACCCGTCCATGCCGGGCAGGCCGAGGTCGAGCACCATCAGGTCGAACTCGCCGGTGAGGGCGTAGTCGAGTCCCGTGACGCCGTCGGCGACGACTGTGGGGGTGAACCCGTCGGCGCGCAGGCCCTTGGCGACGAAGGACGAGATCCGGTCCTCGTCCTCGACGATGAGGATGCGGCTCACGAGGCTCCTCCCGGGAGGACGATGCGGAACGACGCACCGGTGGTGGTGTCGTCGAGCACGACCCTGCCACCGTGCGCCTCGGCGATGGCGGTCACGATCGACAGGCCGAGCCCGAAGCCCTCGCCGGCGTCGGAGCCCTGGGCGAACCGGTCGAAGATCGTCGGCCGGAGCTCGACCGGGACGCCGGGACCGCTGTCGCGCACCCACAGCTCGAGTGCGCCGTCGTGCCACCGCGAGCCGACGGCGATCTCGTCACCAGCCACGGTGTGGTGCACGGCGTTCTCGGCGAGCTGGAGCAGCGCCTGGGTGAGGCGCTGGGCGTCCAGCTCGGCGGTGCCCTCGGCGGTCTCGTCGAGGCTCCAGTGCCGGTCGGCCAGGCCACGAGCCCGCTCCAGGGCACCCGTCGTCAGCGCCGGGAGGTCGGTGGGCTCGGTCCGCACGAAGTCCGGCCGCCGCGCCTTCGCGAGCAGCAGCAGGTCGGTCACCAGGCGGGCCATGCGGTCGATCTCGTCGAGCAGCAGCGCCCGGGTGTCGGCGACGTCTTGCGGATCCTCGGGATCGACGACCTCGAGGTGGCCGCGCAGCACGGTGAGCGGGGTCCGCAGCTCGTGCGCCGCGTCGTCGAGCAGGCGGCGCTGGGTGGCGAACGCGTCCTCGAGGCGGTCCAGCATCGCGTTGAACGTCCGCTGGAGATCGGTGAGGTCGTCGCGCCCGGTGACCTGGAGGCGGCCGCTGAGGTCGCCCTCGGTGATGCCCTGGGCGGTCTCGCGCAGGTGCCGCAGCGGCTGGAGCAGGCGGCCGGCCAGCCACGACGCCACCGCGGCGATCAGCAGCACCGACAGCGCGGCGAGGAGGGTGTAGGTCAGCAGCAGCTCGCGCAGCGGCTCGCGGGACGCGGAGACGTCGTGGCTCACCACGAACGCGACGTTCCCCGTGCCCTGGACGACCGGCTGGACCGCGACCCGGTAGTCGTGCCCGCTGATCGTCAGGTTCCGCGTGCCGCCGTCCGCCCGCAGGTCGTCGACGAGGGTCCGGAAGGCCGGTGAGCGCTGCAGCCGGGAGTCGCTCTCACCGACGTAGGACGCCTCGCCGGTGCTCGGGAACATCCAGAGCATCTCCTCCGGGTCCGGGAGGTTGCGCGACAGGAACGAGCGGACCAGCCGCTCCGGGGTGCCGAACGGCTGCCGGGTGTCCGGGTCGACGCCGTCCGCCTGCAGCGCCCGGAGCTCGCCGACCTCCTGCGCGAGGCTGCGGTCGATCGACTCGGTGATGCGCCGGGACTCGACCACGTAGAGCATCACGCCGACCGCGACCAGCGCGGCGGTGGTGAGTGCGGCGACGGCGGCCGTCAAGCGCTGGCGGACCGAGAAGCCCGCCTGCCGAGGACCCGCCATCAGTCGTCCTCGGGGTGGTCCCGGCCGCGGTGGTCGTCGTCATCGTCGTCGATGTCCCGCGGGCGGGGGGTGATGCGGGTGTAGTCGTCGTCGTCATCGTCATCGTCGTCGTCGTGATCGGCGGACGGGCTGGGCGACGGAGACGGGGTCACGGTCGACGTCGGCACCACGATCGGCGGGTGGTCGGTGGGGGAGTCGTCGGCCTGCGCGGAGACACGACCCACCACCAGGCCGGCGAGCACGACGGTCACCAGGGCCAGCGCCAGCATCGAGGGGGCAGGACGTCTCACGTGCCAAGCCTGCCCCACCAGCCCGACCGCGTCGATGAGCCGACGATGAGAGTCCTCTCATGCAGCGCCGGCCCTGTGTGGCACAGTGCTGCCGTGACGACCTGGCGCGACCTCGACGGTGCCGCGACGGAACCCCGCCAGCAGCCGGCCGCGGTGACGATCGGCGTGTTCGACGGCGTGCATCGAGGGCACCAGGCCGTGCTCGCCGCCGCGCGGGCCGCCTCCGGGGCGCCGGTCGTGGCCGTCACGTTCGAGCCGCACCCGCTGGCCGTGCTCGCGCCGGACCGGGAACCCCCGCGCCTCACCACGATCGAGCGCCGCATCGAGCTGCTCCACGCCCACGGGGCCGACGAGGTGCGCGTCCTGGCGTTCGACCAGGAGATGGCCGCCTGGGACCCCACCGACTTCGTGACGCGCGTGCTCGTCGAGGAGCTGCGGGCCACCGACGTCGTGGTGGGGGAGAACTTCCGCTTCGGTGCCAAGGCGGCCGGCGACCTCGAGCTCCTGCGATCCGTGGGAGGCGAGTCCGGCTTCCGCACCACCGGCCTCGCGCTCGACGGACGCACGGAGCCGTACTCGTCCACGCTCGTGCGTCAGCACGTGGCCGCCGGCCGCATGGCCGAGGCCGCGGCGGTGCTCGGCCGCCCGCACGAGGTGTCCGGCGTCGTCGTCGAGGGCGACAAGCGCGGCCGCGAGCTCGGGTTCCCCACGGCGAACGTGCCGGTCGACGATACGTACGCCGTGCCGCCCGACGGGGTCTACGCCGGTCGCGTCGACATCGGCGACGAGGTGCTCCCGGCTGCCATCTCGGTCGGCTCCAACCCCACGTTCGACGGCACCGAGCGTCGCGTCGAGTCGTACGTCATCGACCAGCCGCAGCACGGGTCCCTCGACCTCTACGGACGCACGATCCGGGTCGAGCTGGTCCGGCGGCTGCGCGGCATGGAGGCCTTCGACACCGTCGACGCCCTGGTCGCCCAGATGCACGACGACGTCAACGACACCCGGGCCGTGCTCGCCGAGCTGTCGTGAGACTCACCGCGACCTGGGCTCCGGTCCTTGAGCCTGTCGAAAGGACGTGCGGGCGGGGTCGAGTGCGCCGGCGAGATGGGCGTGATCTCGATACGCCTGCTCGCAGAGCTCGCAGGCACTCGATCACCGAACGGTGAGGCTCGGTGGTCGAGTGCGCCCGCGAGCGCCAGCGAGCTGGGCGTGTATCGAGACCACGTCGGCCATGCGCGAGCATCACCTCTCACCAGGTCTCGTCACCCTGACGCCTCCGGCGTGGCGCGCTCGACCTCCTCCGGTGCCCGCTCGTAGAGCTCGCGCCACCTACGGATTCGCTCCGGGCACACCCGCGCTGATACCCTGGACGCTGCCGTGCAACGGCCACGGATCGTAGTGCCCCGGTGAACAGGCCCGGACGCGCCGTGCAACGAAACCCCTCAGAGGAGAACAGTGTCGAAGAAGACTGCTGCGCCCACGGTCGCAGACACCCCGAAGGCCGACATCATCAAGCAGTACGCCCTGTCCGACGGCGACACCGGATCCCCTGAGGTCCAGATCGCCCTCCTGACCGGTCGCATCGCTCACCTGACCGAGCACCTGAAGGAGCACCAGCACGACCACCACAGCCGCCGCGGCCTCCTGCTGCTGGTCGGCCAGCGTCGTCGCCTGCTGAACTACCTGCAGAAGAACGACATCGAGCGTTACCGCTCGCTCATCGAGCGACTCGGTCTGCGCCGCTAGACCTCGGCGAGCGGTCACCTTCGGGTGGCCGCTCGCTTCACACCCACAACTGCATATCCATCCATACGGACGAGGCACCCAGGCATGCCGCTCGGTCCTCGGTAGTGGCCCTCGGAGATTCATCTCCGCAGGCCTCGATCGAAGACCGGACTTACCCCGCCTGCCTGCGTCTCGTCCCTGGCGTCGGTCCACCGGACCGACCGAACGAAGGGACATCCATGTCGGATTCCACCTTGCACACCGCCGAGACCGTCATCGACAACGGACGCTTCGGCACCCGCACCATCCGCTTCGAGACCGGCCAGCTGGCCCGCCAGGCCGCCGGCTCCGTCGCGGCCTTCCTCGACGACGACACGATGCTGCTGTCGGCCACCACGGCCGGCAAGCACCCGAAGGAGCAGTTCGACTTCTTCCCGCTGACCGTCGACGTCGAAGAGCGCATGTACGCCGCGGGCCGCATCCCCGGCTCGTTCTTCCGTCGTGAGGGCCGCCCGAGCGAGGACGCGATCCTCACCTGCCGCCTGATCGACCGCCCGCTGCGCCCGACCTTCAAGAAGGGCCTGCGCAACGAGGTCCAGGTCGTCATCACGGTCCTGGCGCTCAACCCGGACGCCCCGTACGACGTCCTCGCGATCAACGCCGCCTCGGCGTCCACGCAGATCTCCGGTCTGCCGTTCTCCGGCCCGATCGGCGCCACCCGCGTCGCCCTCATCGAGGGCCAGTGGGTCGCCTTCCCGTCGCACAGCCAGCTCGAGAACGCCGTCTTCGACATGGTCGTCGCCGGCCGCATCGCCGGTGACGACGTCGCGATCATGATGGTCGAGGCCGAGTCCACCGAGTCCACCTGGGACCTCGTCCAGAGCGGCGTCCAGGCGCCCACGGAGGAGGTCGTCGCCGGTGGCCTCGAGGCCGCCAAGAGCGTCATCCGCCAGCTGTGCGAGGCGCAGTCCGAGCTCGCCTCGGCCGCCGCCAAGCCGGTCCAGGAGTTCCCGGTCTTCCTCGACTACGAGGACGACGTCTACGAGGCCGTCGCCGCTGCCGCGTCCGGCCCGCTCTCCGAGGCGCTGACCATCGTCAGCAAGGCCGACCGCGAGGCGCGCGAGTCCGAGATCAAGGCCGACGTGCTCGACCAGCTCGGCGCGCAGTTCGAGGGCCGCGAGAAGGAGATCGGCGCCGCGCTGCGCTCGGTCACCAAGAACCTCGTCCGCGAGCGCGTGCTCCGGGACCAGGTGCGCATCGACGGACGTGGCCTCGCCGACATCCGTGCGCTGTCCGCTGAGGTCGGCGTCATCCCGCGCGTCCACGGCTCGGCGCTGTTCCAGCGCGGCGAGACCCAGATCCTGGGTGTCACCACGCTGAACATGCTCGGCCTGGAGCAGAAGCTCGACACGCTCTCGCCCGAGACCACGCGTCGCTACATGCACAACTACAACTTCCCGCCGTTCTCCACCGGTGAGACCGGCCGCGTGGGCTCGCCCAAGCGTCGCGAGATCGGTCACGGCGCTCTCGCCGGCCGCGCGCTGCTGCCGGTGCTGCCGACGCGCGAGGAGTTCCCGTACGCGATCCGTCAGGTGTCCGAGGCCCTCGGCTCCAACGGCTCCACCTCGATGGGCTCGGTCTGCGCCTCGACGCTCGGCCTGCTCAACGCCGGTGTGCCGCTGCGCGCCCCGGTCGCCGGCATCGCGATGGGCCTCATCTCCGGCGAGGTCGACGGCAAGCAGACGTTCGTCACGCTGACCGACATCCTCGGTGCCGAGGACGCGTTCGGCGACATGGACTTCAAGGTCGCCGGCACGCGTGAGTTCGTCACGGCGCTGCAGCTCGACACCAAGCTCGACGGCATCCCCGCCGACGTGCTCGCCGGTGCGCTGACGCAGGCCCGCGAGGCTCGCTTCACGATCCTCGACGTCATGGCCGAGGCGATCAGCGAGCCTGACGAGATGAGCCCGTACGCCCCGCGGATCCTGACGATCAAGATCCCGGTCGACAAGATCGGTGAGGTCATCGGCCCGAAGGGCAAGGTCATCAACCAGATCCAGGACGACACCGGCGCCCAGATCTCACTCGAGGACGACGGCACGGTCTACGTCGGCGCCGACAACGGCGACGCCGCCGAGGCCGCGCGGGCTGCGATCAACGCGATCGCCAACCCGACGATGCCCGAGGTCGGCGAGCGCTTCCTCGGCACGGTCGTCAAGACGGTCGACTTCGGTGCGTTCGTCTCGCTGCTCCCGGGCAAGGACGGCCTGCTGCACATCAGCAAGCTGCGCGAGCTCAACGGCGGCAAGCGCGTCGAGCGGGTCGAGGACGTCGTGTCCGTCGGCCAGAAGATCCAGGTCGAGATCGCCGAGCTCGGCGACCGCGGCAAGATGTCGCTCGTCCCGGTCCTCGGTGACGACGCCGGTGAGGCGTCCGCCGACGACGCGGCCGAGGAGTCGACCGAGGTCTCGGCCGACGCCTGATCAGTAGTCGTTTCGACAGGCTCAACGACCGTTCCGGTCCTTGAGCCTGTCGAAAGGACGTTTCAGGCCACGGTGATCGGCTCCGTGGTGGCGGACTCACGGCCGACGTAGGTCACGCGGTAGGTCCCCGGCTCGCCGGCGACCCAGGTGATGGTGGCGTCCCACCGGCGGCCGCGGCGGTGCCAGCGGATCGACGTGTCGAACGAGCTGTCGTCGGCGACCGTCTCCCAGCCATCCGGAGTCTCGCGCTCGACCACCAGGTAGGTGGGCCGGATCTCGGCGTTCGGGTGGTCGGCGGCGACCTCGACGCGCACGGTCCAGCCCGTCGGCACCGCCGTGGGCGCGGAGCGGATCTCGATGCGCTGCGGTTGCTCGAGCCGCGGGGAGCCCGTCGGCGCGACCCAGCGCACGCGGTGCGACGGTGGCGGGTCGCCGGGGTCGACCGGGCGGCCGTCCCGGATCGCCTCGGCGAGGTCGCGGACGACCTCCGCGACAGCGGGCAGCTGCTGACGGCCGAAGATCGTGCTGCCGCCCTCGTAGTCCTGCTCGTCGTACTCCTCGGGCGTGGTCATGTAGTGCGCGAAGCCGTTCGCGTAGCCCTGCACGAGCACGTGGTCGAGGTCGGTGGCCAGGATCTCGGCGACGAGCCGGCGCAGTCGCAGGCCGGCGGTGACCGTCACCTCGAGCGGGAGGCAGATCAGGTAGAGGCTGCCGATGCGGACGAGCTGGACCGGGAGGACCTCCTGGCCCCAACGCAACACCCCGAGCGGGAGGAACAGGTCCTTCGGGGCGTGGGCGGCCGCCAGGGCGGGACTCCGGCCGTACAGCCACTCGCTGAGACGCTGCAGCGCCGGGTTGCGCTTCCCGCGCCGGAACATCGGCGAGCCCTCGCCGTCCGTCGTCCCGGCTGCGAACGACGCGCCCAGCACGGCCCGTCCGGTCGGACCGACCGGCGTGGTCCGGCGTCCCAGGTCGACGTAGGTCATGCGGGCCTGCAGCAGCGGGCTCAGCGCCTCGCCGGCCGCCGTCGCGAGCACCTGCGCCGACGCGAGCTGGCGCTCGGCGACGACCCGGGTGTTCTCCTGCTCTTCGTCCGTGGGGCCGTGACCGGCGCGACCGTGAAGATTGGGGGAGATGTCGCCGGCGTTGGTCTGCGCGAACCCGGCGACGAGGTCGGGCACCGACCGCTCCCAGGCCAGCGCCGCCCAGCCCTTGTTGTCCGAGCTGATCAGCGTGGTGTGGTTGGTCATCGACGTGTTGTGCACCGCGAACCAGTGGATGGAGCCGACAAGTGCCCCGTCGCGCTCAAACCGCATCAGGGTGGCAAGGGTGTCCTTGGACTCGGGGAAGAAGGCGCGGTCGGCCTCGGGGTTGCGGCTGAACGCGGGCAGGCTGCGGTTGGTGCTGGCATCGGTGAGCTGTCCGCGTGTGAGCGTCGCGGTCACAGGGGCAGCGTCGCGGTGGGCGGCCTCGATGGCGTCGACGACGCCGTCGACCAGCCGCTCGAACGTCCGCGGGTGGAAGCCGGCCGTGGTGATGTTGTAGAGCGTGTGCCGCCCGTGGCCGCCGGGTCCGCAGTGCGTGTGCGTGGCGGTGAGCACGGTGTTGCGGGCCGTGTAGAGGCCGCCGAGCCGCTGCTCGAGACGCTCGTGGATCTCCGTGACGGCTGCCTGGAAGAACATCCCGATGTCCGCGACGACGTAGGCGATCCGCTCCGAGCCGTCGTCGAGCACGAAGGCCCGCGCGTACTGGCGGGTGAGGATCCCGCGCGTCCACTGCTCCGGCATCCCGTAGCCCATCATCCCGACGCCCCACGGCTCTCCGGTGATGTCGCGCCTCGCCCGCCCGACGCGGAGCTCGGGGTCGTCGGGGGAGCGGGTCATGGGCGTCAGTATGTCGGACCCGGACGGACCGACTTCGTGAGACGATCACGCCACCATGAGCACCAGCGCCCGTAGGGTCGCGGCTGAGCTCGACGCCTCGGACCCGCTGGCGCCGTACCGTGACCGCTTCCTGCCCGCCGACGACGTCGTCGCGTACCTCGACGGCAACTCGCTCGGCCGGACGCCGCGCGCCACCGCGGAGCGACTGGCCTCGTTCGTCACCGACGAGTGGGCCAGACGGCTGATCCGCGGGTGGGACGAGGGCTGGCTCGACCTGCCCGTCGACGTCGGCGACGAGCTCGGCGCGGCCGTCCTCGGCGCGGCGGCCGGGCAGACGCTCGTGGCGGACTCCACCACGGTCAACCTGTTCAAGGTCCTGCACGCGGCCTGCGGACTGCGGCCGGGCCGCGACGAGATCGTGGCGTCGGCCGCCGACTTCCCGACCGACCGTTATGTCGTCGAGCAGGTCGCGGCGCAGCGCTCCATGACCGTGCGCTGGCTGCAGCCCGACCTCGTCGAGAACGTCACGCCCGACGTCCTGGGCGAGGTGCTGGGGGAGCGCACCGCCGTGGTCTCCCTGAGCCACGTGGACTACCGGTCGTCGGCCCTGCTCGACCTGCCGGCCCTCACCGAGCAGATCCACGACTCCGGGGCGCTCGCCGTCTGGGACCTCTGCCACTCCGCCGGCGTCGTGCCGACGAACCTGGACGAGGCCGGCGTCGACCTCGCGGTGGGCTGCACGTACAAGTTCCTCAACGCCGGTCCCGGCGCGCCGGCGTTCCTGTACGTCGCCCGCGAGCACCTGGCGACCGCGGACCAGCCGATCATGGGCTGGTTCAGCGCGGCAGACCTGTTCGAGATGGCCGACGCCTACCGGGCCGCGACGGACGTCCGTCGGATGCTGAGCGGCACGCCGAACGTGCTCGGGATCGTCGCGGTTCAGTGCGGCGTCCAGCTGGTGGCCGAGGCCGGGATCGACGCCGTCCGGGCGAAGTCCACTCGCCTGACCAGCTACCTGATCGACCTGCTCGACGAGGCCGGCGCCACGGTCCTCAGCCCGCGCGCGGCCGACCGGCGCGGCAGCCACGTCTCGATCCAGGTCCCCGACGCCGCCGAGGCCGGTCGCCGGCTCGTCGAGGCCGGCGTGATCCCGGACGTGCGGCGGCCCGACCTGCTCCGCCTCGGCCTGTCGCCGCTCTCCACGTCCTTCGCGGAGGTTCTCGACGGGTTCGACGTCCTGCGGTCAGTAGTGTTGCCGTCATGACACGCGTAGCGGTCCTGGGCGCCAAGGGACGCATGGGCTCGGCGTCCGTGCAGGCCATCGACGCCGCCGACGGCTTGGAGGTCGTGGCGCAGATCGACGTCGACGACGACCTCGCGGCGATCACGGAGGCCGGTGCCGAGGTCGCCCTCGACTTCACCCAGCCGGGTGCCGCGCTCGACAACGTCCGCTGGTGCGTCGAGCACGGGATCCACGTCGTCGTTGGCACGTCCGGCTTCGGCGAGGAGCGGATCGCCGAGGTGCGCGACCTGCTCGCCGACCACCCGGACGTCAATGTCCTCGTGGTCCCGAACTTCTCCATCGGCGCCGTGCTGATGATGCGGTTCGCGGCCACGGCCGCGCCGTTCTTCGAGTCCGTCGAGGTGGTCGAGATGCACCACCCGGACAAGGTCGACGCGCCGTCGGGCACGGCCACCCGCACCGCGGAGCTGATCGCCGCCGCCCGCACGAAGGCCGGCAGCGGCGACATCCCCGACGCCACCACCGACGACCCGGACGGAGCGCGCGGCGCGAAGGTCGCCGGCGTGCCCGTCCACGCCATCCGGTCGCGCGGCTTCGTGGCGAGCCAGGAGGTCGTCCTCGGCGGCACCGCGGAGACCCTCACCGTCCGCCACGACTCCCACGACCGGCAGTCCTTCATGCAGGGCGTCGTCGCCGCCGTCCGGGCCGTCGCCGACCGCCCCGGCCTCACCGTCGGGCTCGACCCCGTCCTCGGCCTGGACTAGCGCGGTTTACCAGGTTCAGTGGGTAAGCCGACACTCCTCACGGCAAATCTGCCGTGAGATGTGCAAGTTTGCCCACTGAACCTGGTAATCCGACATCACATCAGCCGGAGCAGCGCCGCCGTGGCGGAGGCCGCGACGACGGTCGGCAGGAACGGCACGCGCAGGCTGTACAGAAGGGCCGCGACGCCGAGGGCGGCCAGCCGGGCGTCGACGACGAGCTCGTGGTCGCCGCCGAGCACCTGCACCGCGATCAACGCGCCGAGCAGGGCGACCGGGATGAGGTCGGCGGCTCGCCGCGTCATCGGGTGCGCCAGGACCCGTTCGGGCACCGAGAGGCCGGCCAGCTTCAGCGAGAAGCACCCGACGGCCATGACGAGGATGCCGACCCAGGTGGCGTTCACTCCGTCACCTCCCGTGCCCAGCGCAGGCCGAGCAGGACGGCCACGGCTCCGCCGACCATGATCGGGACGCCCGCCGCCGTGAACGGCACCAGCCCGAGCGCCACGGCGGCGGCCAGCACGGCCACCGCCCGGGTGGCCCAGGAGTCCAGCCGCGGCCAGAGCAGTCCCAGGAACGCGGCGCCGACGGCGGCGTCGAGCCCGTAGTCGCGGGGGTCCCCGATCGCGGTGCCGGCCACGGCTCCCGCCAGCGTCGCCAGGTTCCACAGCAGGAAGATCGACACGCCGGTCCAGTAGAAGCCGAGGCGGGCCTGCCGGGTCGTCGGCCTGAGCGTGGCCATCGCCGTGGACTCGTCGATGACCAGGTGGGCCGACGCGATCCGCGCTCCCCGCCCGAGCCGGAGCAGCGGCGCCAGGCTCAGCCCGTAGAACAGGAGTCGGCTGCCCAGCAGGATCGCGGTGAACGCCCCCGTGATGGGGTTGCCCCCGGTGGCGACGACGCCGATGAACGCGAACTGGGACGCGCCGGTGAACACGGCCAGCGAGAGCGCGCACGCCTGCCAGACGTCCAGGCCGGACGTGGTGGCCAGCGCGCCGAACGAGACGCCGTAGGCGCCGGTGGCCACGCCGACCCCCAGCGAGTCGACGACGACCGATCGGTCCGTCGTCATGCGGTCAGTGCGGTGTGCAGCCGGACCTGCTTGACCACCGTGCCGGCCTCGTCCTCGACGGAGCGGTGCGCGCCGTCAGGACCCCAGCCGGCCGACGTCGCGAAGGTGCGCAGGCCGTCGTTGTCCGCCGGCATCCACCAGCGGGCCCGGGTGAAGCTGTCGGCCGCCAGCGTGTCGATCGCCGCCTGGAGCAGGCGCGACCCGTGCCCGGCGCTCCGGTGCTCGGGGTCGACGACGAGCTCGCCGATCTCGCCGTCGGCCACGGGGTCGGCGTCCGGGTCGGCGTTCGGGTGGACGACCGCGAAGCCGCGCACCGTGGCTCGCTCCAGGGCGACCAGCACGCGCATCCGGGCGTCCGGGGGAGCGGTCAGCGAGGCGGCCCACTGGGCGGCGACGGCGTCGACGTCCAGGGAGCTCACGACGTCGGCTCCGAGCACGTCGGCGTAGTCGGCGCGCCACGCGGCCACCTGGACCGTGGCGATCGCGCTCGCGTCGTCCGGCCAGGCGAGCCGGGCGCTGACGTCGGCAGTCACCACTCGCGGAAGCTCTCGACCAGTCCGGCCTCGGCACCGTCGGCGTTCAGCATCGCCTCCGCGATCGACGTGTTGCGCAGGCTCGGCCAGGTCTCGAACGCGAGGACGAGCAGCCCGGGCACGGCGCCGACGAGGATGGGCCAGCCGCCGTACGGGAAGACGAACGTGGCCAGGGCGGACAGCAGGATCGGGGCCTGGCAGTACGCCTGCTTGCGGACCACCTGCCCGGCGAAGATGCCGACCGCCTGGGCCCGCATCTCCTCGGGGTCGGTGTCCGGGGGGAACGGCGTGGCCGACATCCAGACCCGCTCGGCGAGCACGGCGCCGACGACCACGGCCACCAGCAGGGCGGCGATCAGCCACCACGGGATGACGTCCTCGCCGAGGCCGCCAATCATCGCGTAGATGAGCACGAGGAACACCGCGGTGAGCCCGAGCTGCAGCCGGGCGAAGTTCCGGACCTCCGACGGGGAGGTCTCGTACTCGGGCGGCGGCATGACCAGAGTTTCGCACAGGAGATGTCGCGCTCGATGGGTAGTGTTGGCGACATGCGGGCGTACCTGGATCTGATGCAGCGGATCCTCGACGAAGGGGTCGAGAAGGGCGATCGCACCGGCACCGGCACGCTCAGCGTCTTCGGCCACCAGATGCGGTTCGACCTCACCGAGGGCTTCCCTCTGGTCACCACCAAGAAGATCCACCTCAAGTCCGTGGTGGGCGAGCTGCTGTGGTTCGTCCGGGGCGACACCAACGTGTCGTGGCTCCAGGAGAACGGCATCTCCATCTGGGACGAGTGGGCCGACGAGCGCGGCGAGCTCGGCCCGGTCTACGGCCACCAGTGGCGGTCGTGGCCCACGCCGGACGGCAGCACCATCGACCAGCTCGCCAAGGTCGTCGAGTCGCTCCAGGCCGACCCGGACTCCCGGCGCCACATCGTGAGCGCCTGGAACGTCGCCGACCTGGACGCCATGGCCCTCGCGCCGTGCCACGCGTTCTTCCAGTTCTACGTCGCGCCCCATCCGTCTGGCACAGCCAGGCTCTCGTGCCAGCTGTACCAGCGCTCGGCTGACGTCTTCCTCGGCGTGCCGTTCAACATCGCGTCGTACGCCCTGCTCACGCACATGGTCGCGCAGGTCACCGGCCTCGGGGTGGGCGACTTCGTCCACACCCTCGGCGACGCCCACCTGTACCTCAACCACCTCGACCAGGCGCGCGAGCAGCTCACCCGCGACCCGCGGCCGCTGCCCGAGCTGTGGCTCGACCCGTCGGTCACCTCCATCGACGGGTTCACGTTCGACTCGATCAAGGTCACCGGCTACGACCCGCACCCCCTGATCAAGGCGCCCATCGCCGTATGACCGTGACCCTGGTCGTGGCCATGGGGTCCAACGGCGTCATCGGCGTGGACAACGCCCTGCCGTGGCGGCTGCCCGAGGACCTCGCGCACTTCAAGCAGCTCACGCTCGGCCACCCGATGATCATGGGCCGCACCACGTTCGAGTCGATCGGCCGGCCGCTACCCGGCCGCACGACCATCGTGCTCACGCGGGATGCGTCCTGGTCAGCCGAGGGCGTCGAGACGGCGCCGGACCTCGACGCCGCCCTCGCCCGGGCACAGGAGCTCGACGACGACGTCTTCGTCGTCGGCGGTGGCCAGGTCTACGCCGAGGCGCTGGAGCGCGACCTCGTCGACCTGCTGTGCGTCACCCGGGTCGCCCAGTCGCCGGACGGCGACACGCGCTTCCCGGCCGTCGACTGGGAGCGCTGGCGACCCGTCGGCAGCATCCAGCACGACGGCTTCGAGATCGTCACCTACGAGCGCGGCTGATCAGCTCAGGAGTGCCAGCTGACGGCTCTGCGCGATGAGGTTGCCGTCCTCGTCCCAGAGCTCGACGTCCTCCTCGTGGTAGCCGTCGATGACGTGCTGCGTGCGCACCTGGGCGAGGACCCAGCCCGTCGAAGGACGACGGCGCACGTGCACCGTGAGCTGCACGGTCGCTGAGCGGATCTGGTTGATCTCCGTGGTGACTGGTGGATAGGCGTCCACCAGCACGGCCGCGGCGAGCGCGTCGACCGGGCGGCCGTCCTTGGGCCGCACCCAGTAGGTGGCCGACATGTCGCCGCTCGGTTCTCCGACCATCCAGCCGGGAACCGTCTCGTGCCGGTAGTCGAACCGTCCGATGATCGGGGCGTCCTCGACCGGCACGATCCCCATGAGGTCGTGGCAGTCCTCCGGCGCGGCGATCGACGGCGCCGGTGGCGACGGGTTCTGGATGTCGCCGGTCGCGTCGGCGTCGTGCAGGCTTACCACGGCATGGGCGACGTCGGTGTCGCCCTGCGCGAGGACAGCCGTGAACGTCGCGACGCGACGTCCGAGCCGCAACGGCTCTACCCGCACGACTCCCTCACCTGGCGTGGGCGGGCGGAAGTAGGTGATCGAGATGCTGAGCAGGTCCGGCAGCGGCGACTCCTCGAGGACGGCGCCGAGCATCAGGGCGAGGACGTAGCCGCCGTTGGCCGTGCCGTTCGGGGTGTTCCAGTCGTCGGTGACGGTGACCGCGTGCACACCGTCGGAGACGCGCTCCGACGCGATCGCGCGGTCGAGCTCGAAGTCGGGCATGCCGCCATGGTGCCGGGTGGGGGGTCGCGGCGTGTCGGCGGTCCGTCAGTGCACGACGAGGTTGCCGCCCGTGAGCTGCTGGTTCGCCGTCATCAGTGCCTGCGGCAGCGAGCCCGGGTCACAGGTGATCGAGCCGCGCACCGGACTGGTGCCCATCGCCACGAAGTCGGCTGTGGCCGGGTAGTCGAGAGCCGTGCTCCAGGCGACGCCGCCCGTCGCCTTCGGTGCGGGGCCCGCCACGGCTGAGGTGAAAGGGAAGGCGGCGAGCCCGAGGCCGGCCGCTGCAGCGGTGATGCTGGTCGTGAGTCGTGTGTTCATGGAGATCCCTGCCGTTCCCAACCGGCCCGGGGTGAACCGGTTGCCTGAAGCATCGTTCCCTTCGATGCTGGCACTCTCGGACCGGCCTGTCCGAGAAACGCAGGACGTCCTCCGCGCGGTAACCTCGACCCATGACCTCACCCCTGGCCACCGAGGCCGCGCCGTTCGGACGGGTGCTGACCGCCATGGCCACGCCGTTCACGCCCGACGGCGAGCTCGACCTCGACGCCGCGCAGCGCGTGGCCACCTATCTGGTCGACCAGGGGAACGACGGACTGGTCGTCAGCGGCACCACGGGGGAGTCGCCCACCACCAGCATCGCCGAGGACGGCCGGCTGCTGTCGGCCGTCGTCGAGGCCGTCGGCGACCGCGCCACGGTCGTGGCCGGCGTGGGCACCAACGACACGCACCACAGCGTCGAGCTCGCCCAGCAGGCCCGCAAGGCCGGCGCGCACGGCCTGCTCGTCGTCACCCCGTACTACTCCAAGCCGCCGCAGTCGGGCATCGTCCTGCACGTCGAGGAGATCGCCCGGGCCGGCGAGGACGTCCCGATCATCCTGTACGACATCCCCGGGCGCACGGGCGTCGAGATCGCCGAGCCCACGTATACAGAGCTGACCCGCAACCCGCTGGTCGTGGCGGTCAAGGACGCCGTCGGCGACCTCGAGCGGGGCGCCTGGCTGATGCGCGAGACGGGCATCCGCTTCTACTCCGGCGACGACGCCCTCAACCTGGGCTGGCTGGCGATCGGCGCCGCCGGCATGGTCAGCGTCGTCTCGCACGCCGCGGCCGGCGACTACCGCGACATGGTGCAGGCCGTCGACGCCGGCGACCTCGCCACGGCCCGCGCCATCAACGACCGTCTGCTGCCCGCCGTGCGGGCCATGATGACCCACACCCAGGGCGCGATCACCGCGAAGGTGGCGCTGCAGCTGCTCGGCGTGCTCGAGCACCGCACCGTCCGCGCCCCCCTGCCCGAAGCCACCGAGGAGGAGGTCGCCATCGTGCGCGACGGCCTGGTGGCGTCGGGTCTTCTCGAGAGCTGAGGTCCCCTTGAGCCACATGCACCTGGAGCTGCCGCCGCCCCCTGCGCTCGCGCCGGGGGCGCTGCGCGTCATCCCGCTCGGCGGCCTGGGCGAGATCGGCCGCAACATGACGGTCTTCGAGTT
Source organism: Aeromicrobium terrae (assembly GCF_008039565.1). Lineage (GTDB taxonomy): Bacteria > Actinomycetota > Actinomycetes > Propionibacteriales > Nocardioidaceae > Aeromicrobium > Aeromicrobium terrae. The sequence goes on along the minus strand of NZ_VDUX01000001.1, from coordinate 690,028 downwards.
CGGCGGCAAGCTGCTCGTCGTCGACTGCGGGGTCCTGTTCCCGGAGGAGCACCACCCCGGCGTCGACCTGATCCTCCCGGACTTCGGACCCATCCGGCACCGGCTCGAGGACGTCGTCGGCATCGTGCTCACGCACGGCCACGAGGACCACATCGGCGGTGTGCCGTACCTGCTGCGCGAGCGTGCCGACATCCCGGTCGTCGGCTCCAAGCTGACGCTCGCCCTGGTCGACCCGAAGCTCAAGGAGCACCGCCTCAAGGAGGTGCCGCGGCACGTCGTCAGCGAGAACGACACGCTGGAGCTGGGGCCGTTCAGCCTCGAGTTCGTGGCGGTCAACCACTCCATCCCGGACGCGCTGGCCGTCGCGATCAAGACGCCGGCCGGCGTCGCGCTGCACACCGGCGACTTCAAGATGGACCAGCTGCCGCTCGACGGCCGGATCACCGACCTGCGGGCGTTCGCACGCCTGGGCGAGGCCGGCGTCGACCTCTTCCTCACCGACTCCACGAACGCCGACGTCCCCGGCTTCACCACGCCGGAACGCAACATCACGCCCGCCATCGACGCCGTCTTCGCGCGCAGCGAGCAGCGCATCATCGTGGCGTCGTTCGCGTCGCACGTGCACCGCGTCCAGCAGGTCCTCGACGCCGCCGCCCGCCACGGCCGCAAGGTCGCGTACGTCGGCCGCTCGATGGTGCGGAACATGCAGATCGCCCGTGAGCTCGGCTACCTGAACGTCCCCGACGGCGTCGTCGTCGACAAGATCGACGCCGCGCCGCCGGAGCGCATGGTGCTGATGTCGACCGGCTCGCAGGGCGAGCCCATGGCGGCGCTCTCGCGCATCGCCAACAACAGCCATCCGCAGGTCAGCATCGAGCCCGGCGACACCGTGCTGCTCGCGTCGTCGCTGATCCCCGGCAACGAGAATGCCGTCTACCGCGTCATCGACGGGCTCACCCGGCTCGGCGCGCACGTCGTGCACAAGGGCAACGCGCTCGTGCACGTCTCCGGCCACGCCTCGGCCGGCGAGCTCCTCTACGCGTACAACATCGTCAAGCCCACCAACGTCCTGCCGGTGCACGGCGAGATCCGGCACCTGCACGCGAACGGCGCGCTGGCCCGCCAGACCGGCGTGCCCACAGTGCTGCTCGCCGAGGACGGCTTCGCCATCGACCTCGTCGACGGCCACGCCTCGATCGCGGGCGCCGTCGAGTGCGGCTACGTCTACGTCGACGGGTCGTCGGTCGGCGACCTCACCGAGACCGAGCTCAAGGACCGCCGCATCCTCGGCGACGAGGGCTTCATCTCGGTGATCGTCGTCGTCGACTCCACCACCGGGAAGATCGTGTCGGGCCCGGAGATCCACGCGCGTGGCCTGGCCGAGGACGACGCCGTCTTCGACGAGGTGCAGCCGCGCCTGGTGTCCGCCGTGGAGGAGGCGCTCGCCGAGGGCACCCACGACACCGCGCAGCTGCAGCAGGTCATGCGGCGCACCGTCGGGTCGTTCGCCGGCCGCAAGCTGCGCCGCCGCCCGATGATCATCCCGATCGTCCTCGAGGCCTGATTCCCGGGAGTTCACCAGCCGGAAACGTCGCCGCGGCCCGCAGGAAACCTGCGCTGGCTAGCGTCGCAGACGTCCGGCAACGGGGCCGGACCACGCGGAGCGACCGACCCGGCCGTGCGTGGGCGTCACGCACGACCCACCACGGCCGGCCGGTCCCCGGGGGAGGTGCGGTGGTGACCATGCGTTCTCCGAGCGAGGCCCTGCTCGCCTGCTCCTCGGCCCGGTCCGACGCCACCGAGCGCCTGGCGCTGCGCATGCTGGTCGGCGCCGTGCGCCGGGACGCCCCGTCGCTGGACGTGCGCGACGTCCCGGCGGACCTGCTGGCGTCGGACTCCGCCGGTCCGCCCGTCCGGGTCGCCGTGCCGTTGACGCTCACCGAGGGTGGCGACGTCGGCGCGGCGCTCTCCATCGCCGCCCGCAACGACCCGACGCTGGTGGTCGCGAGAGCCCTCGGTCCGGACTGGGCGCTGGCCGAGGTGTGCGTGCAGCGGCTCGTGGAGGCCGGGGCGCGCAAGGGTGACTCGATCGTGCTCGGGGTGGCCGGGTCGCACGACGACGCGACGATCGCCGGCTACTCGCGGGCCGCGCAGCTGGTCAGCGCGGTCTGGGGCGGACCGGTGCACATCGGCTCCGTCGGCGGCCGCGACACGCCGCTCACCGACGCGGTCGACATCGCGCGCGCCTACGGCCGCCGCGTCGTGGTGGCGTCCTACGTGCTGACCCCCGGGCGGTCGGCGGAGATGTTCCGGCACGTCGGCGGTGACCTCGTCACCGAGCCGCTGATCGGCGGGGGAGTCCCGGACCCGCGGGTCGTGAGCCTCGTCGTGAGCCGGTTCCACCAGGCCCTCGGCGTCGGGGTCCCGTCGCTGAGATAGGCGGTTTACCCGGTTCAGCGGGGAAACCTTCACTCCTCCAGGCAAATTTGCCCCGAGGAGTGCTGGTTTCCCCACTGAACTGGGTAAACCTCCACGGGCGTGGGAGACGGGCAAGTCTCGACTTTCCCTTTAGGCTTTGCGCATGGCGACCCGTACGTCTTCCCCGCCGCGCAAGCGGCCGTCCGGCAGCCAGGCCCGCAAGAAGCCTGCCGCCCGCAAACGTCCTGCCCAACGGCGACCTGCGCCCAGACGACGGCCGGCCCGCTCCGGGCCGGGCCCGGTCGCGACGGTACTCGGCGGTCTCGCCGGGCTGCTGCGCGCCATCTGGCTCGGCCTCGCCGGGATGACCGGCGCGGTCGCCCGCAGCATCGGCCACTCGGCGTCCGACCTGGATCCCGAGGCGCGCCGTGACGGCGTCGGGTTCGGCATCCTCGGCCTGGCCATCGTGGTCGCGGCCTCGGTGTGGTGGCAGATCCCGGGCGCCGTCGGCGACGGCATCCGCACCGCCACCACGGGCAGCGTCGGCCTGCTGGCCTGGGCCGTCCCGATCCTGCTGGTCGTCGTCGCCTGGCGGACGCTGCGCCACCCGGACCGCAACGGTCCCGCCGGTCGCCAGGTCATCGGCTGGGCCGCCATCTGTGGCGGCGTGCTGGGCCTCGTGCACCTGTCGCACGGCGTCCCGCGTCCCGACGACATGGACGCGGTCCGTGAGGCCGGGGGAGCGATCGGCTTCCTGTTCTCGGCCATCCTGGTCGACCTGCTGAAGAGCCCCTACGCGGTCGCGCCGCTGCTCGGGCTCGTCGTCGTGTTCGGCCTCCTGGTCGTCACCAGCACGCCATTGCACGCCGTGCCCGAGCGCGTCCGCGGCCTCCGCGACAAGGCGCTCGGCCGCACCGCCGAGGAGAAGCCGGCCGCGCCGGAGCGCAAGCGTCATCCGCGCACCGTGCACACGGACGAGCCGTACGAGAACCCGCTGGTCGACGGCCCCGACGACGACCGCCAGGTCCCGGTCAAGCCCAAGCGTCCCGCCCCGGTCGAGGACGCCACCGACACCGAGGACACCGAGTCCGTCCCGCAGCCGCCGCTCGAGCCGCTGCCCACCCGCGCCGAGCAGCTCGCGCTGTCCGGCGACGTCGTCTACTCGCTGCCCGACAGCACCGTGCTGCGCGAGGGCAGTCCGCACAAGGCCCGTTCCGCCGCGTCCGACGAGGTCGTCGAGCGCCTGACCGAGGTCCTCGAGCAGTTCCAGATCGACGCCCAGGTCACCGGCTACACCCGCGGCCCCACGGTCACGCGGTACGAGGTGGAGCTCGGTCCTGCCGTCAAGGTCGAGAAGGTCACCGCCCTCAGCAAGAACATCGCGTACGCGGTGGCGTCGAACGAGGTGCGCATCCTCAGCCCGATCCCCGGCAAGTCCGCGATCGGCGTGGAGATCCCCAACGTCGACAAGGAGATGGTGAGCCTCGGCGACGTCCTGCGGTCGCAGAAGGCCCGCAGCGACCACCACCCGATGGTGATCGGTCTCGGCAAGGACGTCGAGGGCGGCTTCGTCGTCGCGAACCTCGCGAAGATGCCGCACCTGCTCGTCGCGGGCGCCACCGGCTCGGGCAAGTCGAGCTTCGTGAACTCGATGATCGGCTCGATCCTCATGCGCTCCACGCCCGACGAAGTCCGCATGATCATGGTCGACCCCAAGCGCGTCGAGCTCACTGCCTACGAGGGCATCCCGCACCTGATCACGCCGATCATCACCAACCCGAAGAAGGCCGCCGAGGCCCTGCAGTGGGTCGTGCGCGAGATGGACATGCGCTACGACGACCTGTCGGCCTTCGGCTTCCGGCACATCGACGACTTCAACAAGGCCGTCCGCGCCGGCACCGTGCAGGTGCCGCCGGGCAGCGAGCGCCAGCTGGCGCCGTACCCGTACCTCCTCGTCGTCGTCGACGAGCTCGCCGACCTGATGATGGTCGCCCCCCGCGACGTCGAGGACGCGATCGTCCGCATCACCCAGCTGGCGCGCGCGGCCGGCATCCACCTCGTGCTCGCCACGCAGCGCCCGAGCGTCGACGTCGTCACCGGCCTGATCAAGGCCAACGTGCCCAGCCGGCTGGCGTTCGCCACCAGCTCGATCACCGACAGCCGGGTCATCCTCGACCAGCCGGGCGCGGAGAAGCTCGTCGGCCAGGGTGACGGGTTGTTCCTGCCGATGGGCGCCAACAAGGCGATGCGCATGCAGGGCGCCTGGATCACCGAGGCGGAGATCAAGGAGATCGTCAAGCACTGCCGCGACCAGCTGCAGCCGGTCTACCGCGAGGACGTCACCGCCCCGCAGGCGAGCAAGCGGGAGCTGGATGACGACATCGGCGACGACCTGGACCTCGTGCTGCAGGCCGTGGAGCTGGTGGTCACCACGCAGTTCGGGTCCACGTCGATGCTGCAGCGCAAGCTGCGGGTCGGCTTCGCGAAGGCCGGGCGCCTGATGGACATCCTGGAGAGCCGCGGCGTCGTCGGGCCCAGCGAGGGCTCCAAGGCGCGTGACGTGCTCATCAACGCCGACGACCTCGACGACGTCCTGGCCAGCATCAGCGCCGGATGAACGGACCCACGAGCATGCTGCACGACCCGCCCCCGGACGCCGTGACCGAGCGCGCCCCGTTCGTGATCCTGAGGCGCACGAGCCTGTACGTCGTGCTGACCATCGCGGCCTTCCTGCTGGCCCTCGGCTTCGCCTGGTTCGCGTACGACCGGTCCGAGCCGCTGTTCTGGGTCCCGGTCGCGGTGCTGGGCGGGCTCGGGCTGCTGACCCTCCCCGGGGTCAGGGACTCCCGCACGCCGCTGTTCGTGGCCGACGACCACGGCGTCCGCATGCGTCACCGCGAGAGCTGGATCGGGCTGCTGTGGAACGAGATGGCCGAGATCGTCGTCGAGCCGCGGACCGGACGGCACGACCCGCGGGTGAAGGTCGTCAGCCTGGACGGCCTGCACATCTACAGCGCGCCGGTGGGACTGTCCACGAACGTCTCGGTCGACGAGGCCGAGGCCGCCCTGGCAAGCCGTCGACCGCCTGCCGCATACTGAGTCGACCGCTCAGCAACGACCGCTCGGCACGAAGGGGCTCCATGGAGACGGCTGCGCCGCCCAGCAACCTGAACATCGCCAACGCGCTGACCGTGCTGCGGATCCTGGGCGTCCCGGTGTTCGGCTGGCTGCTCCTCACCGACGGCGGGGACGACGTCTCGTTCCGCGTCTGGGCGTGGGTCGCCTTCGGCCTGCTGATGATCACCGACCGCATCGACGGCGACATCGCCCGCAGTCGCGGCCTCGTCACCAACTTCGGCAAGCTGGCCGACCCCATCGCCGACAAGGCCCTCACCGGCATGGCGTTCGTCGGGCTGGCGATCATCTTCGACAATTGGCTGTTCTGGACCGTCGTCATCGTGCTGCTCGTGCGCGAGTGGGGCATCACGCTCATGCGCTTCGTGGTCAAGAAGTACGGCGTCATGCCGGCCAGCCAGGGCGGACGCATCAAGACCACCCTTCAGGCGCTGGCGATCGGCGGCTACGTGCTCCCGTTCGAGATCTGGGACAACACGATCAGCGACGTCCTGCGCTGGGCCACGCACGTCACGATGGCCGCCGCGGTCGCCGTCACGCTCGTCACCGCCGTCCAGTACGTGCAGGACGCCCGACGCCTCCGATCCGAGCAGAAGGCCGCGTGAGCACCGGCGTCGTCATCGACGTCGTCGAGGTGCTCCGGGCGATCGACGGCACGGTGGCGGTCGCCGAGTCGCTCACCGGCGGCCTGGTCACCGCGCGGATCGTCGACGTGCCCGGCGCCTCCGAGGTGCTGATGGGCGGCGTCGTCGCCTACGCGCCGGACGCCAAGTCGAACGTCCTGGGGGTGGACCAGGGCCTCATCGAGCGGGTCGGCACCGTCCATGCCGACGTCGCCGCGGCGATGGCCACCGGGGTGGCCGAGCTGATGGGTGCCGACTGGGGCATCGCCACCACCGGCAACGCCGGACCCGAGCCGAGCGAGGGGAAGCCGGTGGGCCGTGTCCACATCGGCGTGGCCGGTCCCAGCGGCGTCGTCACCGAGGAGCTGAACCTGCCCGGAGGCCGCCTGGAGATCCGCGAGCAGACCGTCGACGCCGTGCTGTCCCTCCTGGTCGCTAGGCTGGGGGAAGAATCCACGGACGACCGTCGTTGAGACTGGCATGGACGGAGGTGCTCGATGACCGCGATGCGACAGCTGGTCGGTGAGGTGCTCCGCGCCCGCCGGATCGCCCAGGGCCTGACCCTGCGCGACGTCTCCGCCCGGGCCCGCGTCAGCCTCGGCTACATCTCCGAGGTCGAGCGCGGCCAGAAGGAGCCCAGCTCCGAGCTGCTCGCGGCCCTCGCCGCCGCCCTGGACGTCCCGCTCTCGAAGCTCCTGCTCGACGTCAGCGCCCTGCTGGCCATCGAGGAGGCCACGGACCTGGCCAGCGTCTCGTCCATCACCCCGGACGTGTCCGCCAGCGCCGCCTGATGCGGCACAGCGAGCTCTGGGAGCGCATGGAGCGCCACCTCGGTCCGGGGTACGCGGCCGTCTGGGCCGACACGCACGTCATGCGGCTTCTCGGCGGCCGCACCGCTCGCGAGGCGCTCGACGCGGGCGAGACGCCCAAGACGGTGTGGCGGGCCGTGCACGCCACGCTCGAGCTGCCGGCCACCGAGCGTTGATCCCCGGCGTCGACCTCCTCCCGGTCACGTCGGCCGACGTCGACGACGTCCACGCACTGTTCTCCGATCCCGCACCTGGCGCCACTTTCCGTCGGGCCGGTTCACCGAGGTGGCGCAGACGGTCGCGCTGATCGACCGGTTCGTCCGCGAGTGGCAGGAGGTCGGCCTCAGCCAGTGGGTGGTGCGCGACGCGTCGGGTGCGCTGCTGGGCCTCGCCGGCGTGGTCCCCCGCGAGCGTTGGTGGAACCTCGGGTACCGGTTCACCCCGTCGGCGTGGGGGAGAGGATTGGCCACCGACGTGTCGCTGGAGGCCATCACCCTGGCGCGTGAGCTGCGGCCCGACCTGCCCGTCATCACCCGGTCCCTGGCCAACAATCCGGCGTCGGGACGCGTCGCCGAGCGCGCGGGGCTGCGGCTGGCCTGGCGCGGACCGTCCACCGACGGTCCGGAACGGCTGGTCCATGCCGACCGCGACCTCGATCCGGACGTGCTCGCAGCGCTCGTCGAACTGGGCTGATCCACCTCGGCGTGTCGCACCTGATCGAACAGATGTTCGTACTAGGTTCGTTCACAGGTTGACGGTGCGAGGACGTCGTCCACAGGCGGATCGAAGAGGTCCATGAATGTCTGAGGGTCCTCGTAGCGTCGAAGACAACCGGCCGCCCACCGAGAGAACGGATCCCTCAGATGCCTCCCAAGAGTCCTCAGCGCGAGGTCCCCACCCGCGACAGCAACGGTCGCGAGACCAACGACAGCGACAAGGCCAAGGCGCTCGACAACGCGATCGCCCAGGTCCACCGCGCCCACGGCAAGGGTGCCGTCATGCGCCTCGGTGAGCGCAGCCGTGCGCCCATCGACGTCATCCCCACCGGCGCCACCGCGCTCGACGTCGCGCTCGGCATCGGGGGCCTGCCCCGTGGCCGCGTCGTCGAGATCTACGGCCCGGAGTCCTCGGGCAAGACCACGGTGGCCCTGCACGCGGTCGCCAACGCGCAGAAGGCCGGGGGAGTGGCGGCGTTCATCGACGCCGAGCACGCGCTCGACCCGGAGTACGCCCGCAAGCTCGGCGTCGACACCGACGCCCTGCTGATCTCCCAGCCCGACAGCGGTGAGCAGGCGCTCGAGATCGCCGACATGCTCATCCGCTCCGGCGCGCTCGACATCATCGTCATCGACTCCGTGGCCGCTCTCGTGCCCCGCGCCGAGATCGACGGCGAGATGGGCGACAGCCACGTCGGCCTCCAGGCCCGGCTCATGAGCCAGGCGCTGCGCAAGATGACCGGCGCCATCAACGGCTCCGGCACCACGGCCATCTTCATCAACCAGCTGCGCGAGAAGATCGGCGTGATGTTCGGGTCGCCGGAGACCACCACGGGCGGCAAGGCGCTGAAGTTCTACGCCTCGGTCCGGCTCGACGTCCGCCGCATCGAGACGCTCAAGGACGGCACCGACATGGTCGGCAACCGCACGCGCATCAAGGTGGTCAAGAACAAGCTGGCCCCGCCGTTCAAGCAGGCCGAGTTCGACATCATGTACGGCCAAGGCATCAGCCGCGAGGGCAGTCTCATCGACGTCGGCGTCGAGGCGGGCATGGTCCGCAAGGCCGGCGCCTGGTACACGTACGAGGGCGACCAGCTCGGGCAGGGCAAGGAGAACGCCCGCCAGTTCCTCAAGGACAACCCGGACCTCGCCGACGAGCTCGAGAAGCGCATCAAGGAGCACCTGGGGGTCGGGGCGCGGGTCGACGAGCCGGCCGACTCCGACGTCATCGACGTCATCGAGGCCGCGTCGGCCGACGCCGAGCCCGCGATGGCCGCTCCGGGCGACATCGAGTTCTGAGCATGAGCGACGCCGAGTCCGACCCGGCCTCGTTCGCCCGCACGATCCTGCTGCGGCGGCTGACCGATCAGCCCCGCAGCAGGGCCGAGCTGGCGGAGTCGCTGGCCAAGAAGAACGTCCCCGACGACGTCGCCGGTGAGGTGCTCGACCGCTTCGAGGAGGTCGGCCTCATCGACGACGAGGACTTCGCCCGCTCATGGGTGCAGTCCCGTCAGCGCAGCCGTGGCGTCGCCTCGAAGGTCCTGGCCATGGAGCTGCGGCGCAAGGGCGTCGACGACGAGACGTCGCGCGAAGTGCTGTCCGAGCTCGACCCCGAGGTCGAGCGGCAGAACGCCCACCGGCTGGTGCAGAAGAAGCTGCGCTCCATGCAGGGGCTGGACTCCTCCACGCAGATCCGCCGACTGACGGCCATGCTCGCGCGCAAGGGCTATGCCCCGCAGGTCGCGTTCGACGTGGTCCGGGTCGAGCTGGAGGCGTTCGAGGCACCCCCGCTCGATTCTGCCTAGCCCGACCCGGACGTTCGTCGTCAGACCCGCGTGGCGGTCAGCAGTAGGTACTCCCACTGCATCGTGCGGCTGCCTTCGCCGTGGCGCGCGGCCAGGTCGTCGAGCGCCTCGTCGAGCGCCGCTGTGCGTTCCGGGTCGTCCGCCAGCGAGCTGTACACCGCGATCGTCGGGCCGTAGCGCGCCGAGAAGTAGCGACGGAAGTCGCCCCGCTCGGTGAAGCCGGGCACGGCGACGGTGCGTCGCTCGGCGCGGACGTTCGTGACCCGGTCGCCGAGCAGCTCCCGCACGTGGTCCTCGCTGCCCCACAGCGGGGGCGGCTGGACGCCGGCAGGCGGCGGCGGCGCGAACGGCTTCATGGTCGCGAACAGCTCGCCGATGAAGCCGTCCGGCGTCCAGGCGATGAGCCCGATGGTGCCGCCGGGGCGACAGATCCGCACGAGCTCGTCGGCGGCCGGCTGGTGGTGCGGCGCGAACATCACGCCGACGCAGGAGATCACGTGGTCGGCCTGGCCGTCGCCGAACGGCAGGGCCTCGGCGTCGGCCTCCTCCCAGCGCAGGGTCGCGCCTCGCTGGGCGGCCACGGCGCGACCGGCGTCGAGCAGGTCGGGCACGAGATCGCTCGCGATGACGTCGGCACCGGCCAGTGCTGCGGGGATCGCGGCGTTGCCGGATCCGGCGGCGACGTCGATCACGGTGTCGCCCGCGGTGATGCCGCAGGCCTCCACCAGCACGGGTCCGAGATCCGGGATGATCTCGGCAGCCACCGCGGGGTAGTCGCCGAGAGCCCACATGGTCTTGTGCTTGGCCTTCAGCGCCCTGTCCTCGTCGGTGAGGGTGGCTTGATCAGTCATGGGATGTCCTCCTTGGGGGTGAGGACTCGACCGTACGAAGCCTGGAATCGCGTTCCTAGTACACGATCTGTACTGCGGCGTACGCTCCCGAGCATGGGTGCCCCGTATCACCAGTTCTGCCCGGTCTCGAAGGCCATGGAGCTGCTCGACGAGCGGTGGACCATGCTCGTGGTCCGCGAGCTGGTCATGGGTTCCGAGCGCTTCAACGACCTGCGCCGCGGGCTGCCGCGCATGTCACCGACGCTGCTGTCACGGCGTCTGCAGCAGCTGGAGCGGGCGGGCATCGTCGAGCGCACCGCCGACGGCGGCGACGTCCGCTACCGCCTGACCGAGGCCGGCGAGGAGCTGCGACCCGTGGTCGAGGCCGTCGGTGCGTGGGGCACGCGATGGATCGGCGAGCTCGGGGACGTCGACCTCGATCCCAAGCTGCTGGTGTGGGACATGCACCGCAGCGTCGACGTGGCCGCGATCCCGGAGGGCCGCACGGTCGTCCAGCTCCAGTTCCCGGACGCGCCGCGCGGTCAGCGCGACTGGTGGCTGGTGATCACGGCGGACGAGACCGACGTGTGCGACGTCGACCCCGGGTTCGACGTCAACGTCAGCATCTCCTCCTCACTGCACACCCTGACGTCGGTCTGGCGAGGAGACCTGGAGTGGGGAGCGGCGGTGAAGTCCGGCTCGCTCCAGGTCGACGGTCCGGCGCCGCTGCGTCGCGCGGTGCCGGAGTGGTTCACGCTCTCCGTGTTCGCGGGGGTCCCGCGTCCGGCGATCCGCTGATGTCTTTGCGCAAGCGGGCCACGATGTCGGCCTCGTTGTCGTAGAACGACAGGCCCCACTCGGCCACGCGTGCGGGGAAGCGGAACTGCTCGATGTCGCCGAGCCGGTCTCGCACCTCCTGGAGCTCCGCGCGGCGCTCGGCGAGCCGGTCGACGTACGTCGTCAGCATCGCCTCGACCGCCTCCGGCCCCATCAGGCTGCCGAGCATCAGGCGCATGGCGATCGGGTGCTTGAGCACCGGGAGCTCGTCGGTGGACTCCAGCAGCCAGTCGTTCAGCGCCGCGCGTCCCGTGGCCGTGATCGTGAACCGACGCGTGGTGCGCTTGCCCTCCTGCGCCTCGGTGGAGGAGACGTGGCCGTGTTCGTCGAGGCGGTCCAGCTCGGTGTAGATCTGGCTCATCGCCGGCGACGTCCAGTAGAACCGGAGCGTGCGGTCGGCGCGCTGCTTGAGCTCGTAGCCGGTCATCCCGACGGTGGAGCTCTCCGGGTCCAGCATGAGGAGCCCGAGGAGCGCGTACGCCGTCGTTGACACCGTGGGGGGCACGCTCCTAGCGTACTGTTCCAACTAGGAATATGCACCGGAGGCGTCATGAGCGAGACAGTCCTGCTGGTCGGCACCCGCAAGGGTCTGTTCATCGGTCGGTCCGACGAGGACCGAGGCAGCTGGACCTGGGACGCGCCCCAGTTCCCGATGCAGGAGATCTACTCCGTCGCGCTCGACACCCGGCCCGGAACCGCGCGGCTGCTCGCGGGGGCCACCAGCCCGCACTGGGGTCCGCAGGTGTTCCGCTCCGACGACCTCGGCCGGACGTGGGAGGAGACCAAGGGCGGCGCCATCCGCTTCCCGGAGGACACCGGTGCCGCGCTCGAGCGCGTGTGGCAGCTGCGGCCGGCGCCCGCCGACCAGCCCGGCGTCGTCTACGCGGGCACCGAGCCGTCGGCGATCTTCCGCTCCACCGACGGCGGTGAGACGTTCGAGATCATCCGCAGCCTCTGGGACCACCCGCACCGCCCGCACTGGCAGCCGGGCGGCGGTGGCCAGGCCATCCACACGATCGTGCCGCACCCCACCGACGCGGACGTGGTGACGGTCGCGATGTCCACCGGCGGCGTCTACCGCACCGAGGACGGCGGCGCGTCCTGGACGCCGTACAACCGAGGCATCGGCGCGGAGTTCATCCCCGGCGAGACGCCGGAGTACGGCCAGTGCGTGCACAAGGTCGCCGTCGACGCCGGTGACCCGGACCGGCTGTACGCCCAGAACCACGGCGGCGTGTTCCGCAGCGACGACGCCGGCCGGTCGTGGCACTCGATCGCCGACGGCCTGCCGGCGGACTTCGGGTTCCCGATCGTCGCCCACCCGCACCGTCCGGGCACCGTCTACGTCTTCCCGCTCGTCGCCGACATCGAGCGGTTCCCGCCTTCCGGCAAGCCGGCCGTGTGGCGGTCCGACGACGCGGGGGAGACCTGGCGGGAGACCGGGCCGGGCCTCCCGGCCGAGGCGCACACCGCGGTCCTGCGCGACGGCTTCAGCTCCGACACCGCTGACCCGGTCGGCCTCTACATCGGCACGCGGCACGGCGCCGTCTGGGTCAGCAACGACGAGGGCGGCACGTGGGCCGAGGTCCGCACGAACCTGCCCGACGTGCTGTGCATCCGCGCCGCTCAGGTGTGACGCAGGACGCTGACAGCGATGGTGTCACGGTCGTAGGCTGAGGCCATGCCGTCGACCCTCGACCTCTACCAGAAGACGACCGCGCTGCCGCAGGGCAAGCGCCTCTTCTCGATCTTGTTCAGTCAGAAGGCGCCGTACTTCGGCTCGATACACCTGCGCGTGCGCGAGATGCGTCCGCACTACGCGGAGATCGCCATCCCGAAGCGCCGCAGCGTGCAGAACCACATCGGCACCGTGCACGCGATCGCGGTCTGCAACGGGCTGGAGGCGGCCATGGGCCTGCTCGCCGAGGCGACGACCCCGAAGGACCACCGGTGGCTGCCCAAGGGCATGGAGGTCGAGTACCTCGCGAAGTCGACCACAGACCTCGTCTGCACGGCCGAGACCACCGAGGCCGACTGGGCCGGCGCGCCCGACGTGCCCGTCACGGTCAAGGCGACCCGCAAGGACGGCACGGTGGTCGTCCAGGGCACCATCCACCTCTGGGTGACGCCGAAGCGCTGACGCTCAGATTCGGAGACCGGCACCGCTGGCGCCCGCGTCGGGCTGCGACTGCACGATCCCGCCAACCACCTCAACCTGCTTCTCGCCGACGTAGCGGCGCTGCACCCACGTCGCCAACGCGGAAAGCAGCAGGTTGAGGACGATGTAGAACGCCGCCAGGACGAGCGCGGTCTGGATGGTGTTGCGGAACTCGCCGTAGACGAGCTTGCCCGCCACCGTGATCCCGGGGGCCAGGATCGCGTAGCCGAGGCTGGTGTCCTTCAGGGCGACGATCGCCTGGCTGATGATCGCCGGAATCATGATCTTGATCGCCTGAGGCAGCAGGATGATCCGCATGACCTGGCTCTTGCGCATGCCGATCGCGTAGGCCGCCTCCGCCTGTCCCGACGGCACGGCGTTGATGCCGGCGCGGACGATCTCGGCGATGACCGAGCCGTTGTAGAGGATGAGCCCGACGACCAGGGCGACGAAGGCCGGGTTTCCCGGCTGAGCGTCCAGGTAGTACCAGGTCGCGATGATGACCATCAGCAGCGGGACAGCCCGGAAGAACTCGACGACGACCCACGCCGGCCAGCGGACGAGTCGGTGGTCCGAGAGCTTGGCGACTCCGAAGACGATCCCGAAGGCGACGGCACCGATGACCGCGAAGATCGCGGCGCCGACGGTCTTGTAGAGACCCTCGAGCAGCACGTTGATGATCCGCGGCGTGACGAAGGGCTCCCAGTAGCGGTACGCGAACTGGTCCTTCTCCCACAGCTTCCAGATGATCGCGCCGAGGATGGCCGCCAGCACGATGGCGGAGACGACGCCGTAGAGACGGTGGCGCGCCCGGGTCTTGGGTCCGGGGGCGTCGAACAGGACGGAGGCGGCCATCAGGCGATCCTCCAGCGTCGCTCGAGCAGTGCGGCGCCGAGCGAGATGAGCTCGACGATGACGACGTAGAACAGGGCGATGCCGATGAAGATCCACCACAGCTGCGACGGGTAGTCGTTCAGCAGACCCTTCATGCGGGCGGTGAGGTCGAGGAGGCCGAAGATCGAGACGAGGGAGGTGTTCTTGGTCAGGGCGATCAGCACGCTGGCGACCGGCGGGACCACGGCCCGGAACGCCTGGGGGAGCACCACGTGCCGCATCGTCTGGGTGAAGCCGAGGCCGATCGACCGGGCCGCCTCCGCCTGGCCGATCGGGATCGAGTTGACGCCCGCCCGCAACGCCTCGCAGATGAACGGCGACGTGTAGAGCGTGAGCGCGAGGACGTTGAGGTTGAAGTAGCTGAAGTGGATGCCGAGCTTGGGCAGCCCGAAGAACAGCAGCAGGAGCAGGATCAGCAGCGGGTTGTTGCGGAAGATGTTGACGTAGACGGTGCCCGCGACGTTGAGGACACGGACCGGCCCGACCCGCATGGCCGCGAGGACGGTGCCGAACAGCAGCGACAGGAGGCCGGAGACCAGCAGCAGCTTCAGGGTGACGCCGAACGCGCGGAACAGCACGTCGGCGTTGTCGATCAGCACGTCCACGCGGGCGGTCCTCCTTTCACGGCCCGAGGGACGGCCGGGGCCCGCAGCGGGCCCCGGCCGAACCGTCGATCAGGGGCAGGGATCCATCTTCGGCGGCTCCGGGGTCTCGACCCCGGACTTGCCGAGCGTGGCCTCGAAGGCCTTCGCCCAGTCGCCGTTGTCCTCCGCCTCCTTGATGGTGTCGACGATGAACTGGCACAGCTCCGGCTTGTCCTTGCTGTAGCCGACGCCGTAGTTCTCCGTGGAGAACGGGTCGCCCACGACCTCGAGCTCGTCGGGGTTCTCCGCGGCGTAGCCGAGCAGGATCGAGCCGTCGGTCGTCATCGAGTCGATGCTGCCGTCGAGCACCTGGTCACGGCACTGCGAGTACGTCTCGAAGCCCTTCACCTTGGCACCCTTGGCCTCGACCTGCGCGAGCGAGGTCGAGCCCGTCACCGAGCAGACGTCCTTGCCCTTGATGTCGTCGACGCTCTTGATGTTGCTGCCCTTCTTCACCAGCAGCTGCTGGCCGGTGACGTAGTAGGGCCCGGCCTGGCCGACCACCTTGCGGCGGTCGTCGGTGATCGAGTACGACGCGATCACGAAGTCGACCGTGCCCTTCTGCAGGAACGGTTCGCGGTTGTCGGAGATCGTCTCGATCCAGTCGACGTCGGAGGGCTTGATGCCGAGCTTCGCGGCGATGATCTTGCCGATCTCCACGTCGAAGCCGGTCGGGATGTCGACGCCGGCCTTCTTGAAGCCCAGGCCCGGCTGGTCGAACTTGACGCCGATCTTGACCTTGCCGGACTCGGCGAGCGCCTTCATGGCGGTGCCGTCCTCGAACTGGCTGGCGGCGTCCTTCGCGACGTCGTTGTCGACCGGGTTGCTGTCGTCCTCCCCAGCGCTGCCGCACGCCGCCAGTACGAGCGCTGCGGCTGCCGCGATGACGGCGAGTCGTGTGCGTTTCATGGTGTCCCCTTCGTGTTGTCGGTCAGTGCTTGAGGATCTTGCCGAGGAAGTCCTTGGCTCGATCCGACTCTGGGTTCGTGAAGAACTGGTCCGGGGTGTTCTGCTCGACGATCCGCCCGTCGGCCATGAACAGCACCCGGTCGGCCGCGGTGCGGGCGAAGCCCATCTCATGGGTGACGACGATCATGGTCATGCCGCCCTTGGCGAGGTCGACCATCACGTCGAGCACCTCCTTGATCATCTCCGGGTCGAGGGCGGACGTCGGCTCGTCGAAGAGCATCACCTTGGGATCCATCGCGAGCGCGCGGGCGATGGCGACGCGCTGCTGCTGGCCGCCGGAGAGCTGCGCCGGGTACTTGTCGGCCTGCGCCTGGATGCCGACCCGCTCGAGCAGCTCGTCGGCACGCCGGTCGGCGTCGGCCTTGGAGGCCTTGCGGACGCGGATCGGGCCGAGCGTGACGTTCTCGCGGATCGTCTTGTGCGCGAACAGGTTGAAGGACTGGAACACCATGCCGACGTCGGCGCGGAGGTCGGCGAGGGCCTTGCCCTCCTCGGGCAGCGGGCGGCCGTCGATCTCGATGCTGCCGGCGTCGATCGTCTCCAGCCGGTTGATCGTGCGGCACAGGGTGGACTTGCCGGACCCGGACGGTCCGATGACCACGACGACCTCGCCGCGGGCCACCTCGAGCTCGATGTCCTGGAGCACATGCAGGCTGCCGAAGTGCTTCTGCACGCCCCGCATGGCCACCATCGGTGTGTCGACCATGCGCCTCAACCTATCCACAAAGTCGGGTGGGCGGGCAGTCGTCGTTGGCCACCGCAACCCAATCGTCACCAACGTTCGGTGCCGCCCGTACGCTTGACCTGCGATGACCCGGACCTACGAGGTGCGCACCTACGGGTGCCAGATGAACGTGCACGACAGCGAGCGGCTGTCGGGCCTGCTCGAGGCTGCCGGCTACCAGCCCGCCGCCGACGACGTGCCGGACCTGGTCGTCTTCAACACCTGCGCCGTCCGCGAGAACGCGGACAACAAGCTGTACGGCAACCTCGGCCACGTCGCGTCGGTGAAGGCCGCTCACCCCGGCATGCAGATCGCCGTCGGCGGGTGCCTCGCGCAGAAGGACCGCGAGACCATCACGCGCCGGGCTCCGTACGTCGACGTCGTCTTCGGCACCCACAACATCGGGTCGCTGCCGGTGCTCCTGGAGCGGGCCCGGGTGCAGCAGGAGGCGCAGGTCGAGATCCTCGAGTCGCTCGAGGTCTTCCCGTCCACGCTGCCCACCAAGCGCGACTCGGTGTTCGCCGCCTGGGTGTCCATCAGCGTCGGCTGCAACAACACCTGCACGTTCTGCATCGTCCCGAGCCTGCGCGGCAAGGAGAAGGACCGCCGCCCCGGCGACGTCCTCGCCGAGGTCGAGGCGCTCGTCGCCGACGGCGTCGTCGAGGTCACGCTGCTCGGCCAGAACGTCAACGCCTACGGCGTCGAGCTCGGCGACCGGTTCGCGTTCGGCAAGCTGCTGCGCGCGTGCGGTGAGATCGACGGGCTCGAGCGGGTCCGCTTCACCAGCCCGCACCCCAAGGACTTCACCGACGACGTCATCGCCGCCATGGCCGAGACGCCCAACGTCATGCCGCAGCTGCACATGCCGCTGCAGTCCGGGTCCGACCGCGTGTTGAAGGCGATGCGCCGCTCGTACCGGCGCGACAAGTACCTCGGCATCATCGAGCGGGTCCGGGCCGCGATGCCCGACGCCGCCATCACCACCGACATCATCGTCGGGTTCCCCGGCGAGACCGACGAGGACTTCGAGCAGACCCTCGAGGTCGTGCGGGAGTCGCGCTTCGCGAGCGCGTTCACGTTCCAGTACTCGCCACGCCCGGGCACGCCCGCGGCGACGCTCGACCACCAGGTCCCCAAGGGCGTCGTCCAGGAGCGCTACGAGCGGCTGGCCGCCCTCGTCGACGAGATCGCGTGGGACGAGAACCGCGCCCTCGTCGGCCGCACCGTCGAGCTGCTGGTCTCCGACCCGTCCGCCGCGGGCGGCCGTAAGGACCGCGAGACGCACCGCCTGACCGGCCGCGCCCGCGACAACCGGCTTGTGCACTTCAACCCGGGCGAGCACCCGGTGCGCCCGGGCGACGTCGTGGAGACCGAGATTACCGGCGCGGCCCCGCACCACCTGATCAGCGACGATCCACGCATCACCCATCGGCGCACGCGCGCCGGTGACGCCTGGGAGGCGGCGCAGCAGACCTCCACCGGTTCCGTCGGTCTCGGGATGCCAGGGATCGGCGCTCCGCCGGTGCTGGCAGACGCGCCGGGCTGCGCATGCTGAGGCTGCGGGTCGCGACCGTCGACGACCTCGACGCGATCGTGGAGCTGCAGGCCCGGTGCTGGCTGGAGTCGTACGCCGGCGTCGTGCCGCAGGAGAAGGCCCTGGACGGCGGCGGCCACTCGCGCCGGCGTCGCTGGGCCGACCGCATCGTGATGCGTCGCCGCCACGTGCGCGTGGCCGACGAGGACGGCCAGGTCGTCGGCGTCGTGAGCTGGGGCGAGGGTGCCACCGGCGATCGGCGCGGCATGGAGCTGAAGGACCTCCTGGTCAGCTCGAGCCACCACGGCAACGGCCTCGCCGACGAGCTGCTCGACCTGGTCCCGACCCGAGAGCCGGTGTTCCTGTGGGTGTACCGCGACAGCGCGCCCGCCCGCGAGTTCTACGAGCGCGCCGGCTTCGTCTCCACGGGCACCACGGGCGTCGATGTCGACACCGGGGTCGACGTCGTGCTGATGGTCCGCGAGGACTGACCACACCTGTTGCGCGGGCCAACCACCGCGTGTGAGGCTGACCCGGACCGGCTCCGGATCGGGGCCCGATGTCCTCGGGGGGACACATGCGCAGAACACTTCTGTGCGCACTGGCGGCGATCTCGCTGTGCGCGCTCTTCCTGCCCGCGTCAAGCGCGGGAGCGGCCGACGTGGCCGCCAAGAAGCCGGGCTTCACGCCCACGATCTCCTGGCACGAGTGCGCGAGCGCCGGCCTGCGGGCCAGGGGCGCCGAGTGCGGTGACGTCACCGTCCCGCTCGACTACGCCAAGCCGGACGGCAAGACCATCACCGTCGCGATGTCGCGCATCAAGCACACCGTGCCGGACGACGAGTACCAGGGCATCATGCTGGTCAACCCGGGCGGTCCCGGCGGCTCGGGCCTGACGCTGTCGGTCCTCGGCGAGTACGTGCCGAAGGGCGCCGGCAAGGCCTACGACTGGATCGGCTTCGACCCGCGCGGCGTGGGCTCCAGCAAGCCCGCCGTCTCGTGCGACGACACCTACGCCGGCGCCGGCTACGACCGCCCGCGGTTCGTCCCGACGGACAAGAAGGACGAGAACGCGTGGATGAAGATCACCCACGACTACACCGCCCGGTGCGCGGCGAACAACGGCTCGATCCTCAAGCACGTCACGACCGTCGAGGCCGCCAAGGACATGGACAGCATCCGCCAGGCGCTGGGGGAGAAGACCCTCAACTACTACGGCTTCTCGTACGGCACGTACCTCGGCCAGGTGTACGCGTCGCTGTTCCCGAGCCACCTGCGCCGCGCCGTGTTCGACGGGACCGTCGACCCCCGCGGCGTCTGGTACGACAGCAACCTGTCGCAGGACGCGCCGTTCGACAAGAACATCAACATCTGGTTCGGCTGGCTCGCCGAGCACGACGACGTCTACCACCTCGGCGACACCCAGGCGAAGGTGCACGACCTCTTCTACGACACCGAGGAGAAGCTCTACGCCGACCCGGTGCAGGCCGACGGCGGCAAGCTCGGCGGCAGCGAGTGGTCCGACGCCTTCCTGTACGCCGGGTACTACCAGTCCACCTGGACAGGTCTCGCCGACGTGTTCTCCGCGTTCGTCAACGACGGTGACGTCGCCGCCCTGGAGTCGGCCTACCTCGACGCGAGCGGCTACGGCAGCGACAACGGCTACGCGATGTACCTCGGCGTCGAGTGCACCGACACGAAGTGGCCGCACAGCTGGAAGACGTGGTCGTGGGACAACTGGGCGATCCACGCGGTGGCTCCGTACGAGACGTGGGCGAACGCCTGGTTCAACGAGCCGTGCCGCCACTGGCCGGCCCCGTCGCAGAAGGCGCAGAAGATCGACGGCAAGAAGACGGACAGCCTGCTGATGATCGTCGAGACGCTGGACGCCGCCACGCCGTACAAGGGCAGCCTCTACGTCCGGTCGATCTTCCCGCACGCGAGCCTGATCGCCGTGCCGGGCGGCACGACGCACGCGAACTCGCTCAACGGCAACGCATGCGTCGACGACGCCATCGCCGACTACCTGCTCACGGGCGCCCGGCCGGCGCGCCAGGCCGGGGACGGTCCAGACGTGGAGTGCGAAGCGCTGCCGCAGCCGGAGCCGTCGGTCACGATGTTGCAGCGGCAGGCCGCGAGCGGGTCGGTGCGTCTGGACATGCAGAAGGCTGCGGTCCGTCCGTAGCCCGCTGATTCGCTGGGAGTGACGTTTTCGCCCGGTTCTCCGGAGAATCCGGGTCAAAACGTCACTCTCAGCGTGGACAGGCACTCATGGCAGGATGACCACATGCCGCAGCTGACCATCGCGCAGGACCCCGAGGCCGACAAGATCCTGTCCGAGGACCCGTTCGCCCTGCTCACCGGCACGCTGCTCGACCAGCAGTACCCCATGGAACATGCCTTCCGTGGACCGGCGAAGATCGTCGGCCGGTTCGGCACGCTCGACCCGGCCACCATCGCGGACGCCGACCCGGACGAGTTCGCCGAGCTCTGTGCCACGCCTCCGGCCATCCACCGCTACGGACGGTCGATGGCAGGCCGCGTGCAGGCCCTCGCGCGCCACGTCGTCGACGAGTACGACGGCGACGCGGCCCGCATCTGGACCGACGCACGGTCGGGGGAGGAGCTGATGAAGCGGCTCCAGGCCCTGCCGGGTTACGGCGAGCAGAAGGCAAAGATCTTCGTCGCGCTGCTGGCGAAGCAGCTCGACGTGAAGCCGCGGGGCTGGACCACGGTCGTCGGCGACTACGGCAAGAAGGGCTTCCGCTCGGTCGCCGACGTCGTCGACGCCGAGTCGCTCGGCAAGGTCCGCGCGTTCAAGAAGCAGAAGAAGGCCGCGGCGAAGGCCGGCTAGACGTCGGACCCGCCCGCGGAGCGCGGTTCGAGCAGGACGTCGGGCACGTCGCAGACGTTGCTGCCGGCCAGGTCCATGCGCTCGGTGATGGGGGAGCCGTCGGGAGCACGGGGGACCCGGAAGGCGGTGGACCCGCCGCGACGCACGCGCGCGAGGTAGTCGGCGCGGGCGCGGACCAGAGACTCCCAGTCTGCGAGCCAGCCGTCGACCGGTCGATCCGCGGCGCGCTCGGCGGCGTCGATCCGGCGGATGTTCTCCACCATGGTGAGCACGGCGACGTTCTGGTCGCTGAGTGCGGCGAGCCGTTCCTGCGGCGTCCCGTCGAAGGGCATGCCCTCGACCGTGGACGTCATCAGGCTGCACTCGCGGCGCGCGACGTCGACGACGTGCTCGTCGTCGATGATGCCCGGGAAGTCGCGGTCGCCGAGCTCGGCGATCACGGCGACGGCCGTGCCCATGGCCACCAGCGCAGCCAGCCCGGCCGCGATCGACACCCACAGCCACCCGCGCCAGACCGGGGGAGCGGGGAACCGCCAGACCTGCCGCGGCGGGTACCCCTGGGCGTTCACCGGGTCATCGTCGCACGGCTAACCTCGAGGGCGTGATCATCGCCGCCGCCGTGTGCCCGCACCCGCCGGCGCTGGTGGCGGAGGTCGCCGGAGCCGCCGACGAGCTCGCCGACGTGCGTGAGCAGGCGCTCGCCGCCGTCGAGGCGCTGGTCGGTGCCAGCCCCGACCGGGTCGTGGTGCTCGGTGCGGGCGATCCCGGCTACACCGCGGACGAGTCCGCCGGAGGGACGTTGGCGGGCCACGGCGTGGACGTCCGGGCCGGGGGGGCACGGCTGGGGCTGCCGCTGAGCCTCACCGTCGGCGCCTGGCTCCTGGACCAGGTGCATTGGCAGGATCCACGCACGTACACCACCGAGGTGCCCGACTCCCACGACCGGGTGGCCCTGCTCGTGATGGCCGACGGCAGCGCGCGACGCAGCCTGGCCGCACCTGGGCACCTCGACGAGCGCGCCGAGGCGTTCGACGCCGGGATCGCCCGCGCCCTGGCCGAGGGAGACGCCGCGGCCCTGGCCGACCTCGACCTCGACCTCGCCGGCGAGCTGCTCGCGTCGGGTGCTCCCACGCTCGTCCGGCTCGGAGAGGCGACGAAGGGCACCGACGTCGCGGCGCGGCTGCGCTGCGACGTGGCGCCCTTCGGTGTCGGCTACTGGGTGGCCGACTGGACGATCAGCTAGCAGCCGTCACTCGGTGGCGTCCTTCGCCTTCTCTGCCGCGGAGTCGATCTGGTCGGAGTACTTGCCCTTGGTGGCGTCGTCCGCGAGGTCGGCGACCTTGTCGATGGCGTCGTCGACCTTGTCGTCGTGCTCGTGCATCAGCTCCTCAGCCTTGTCCTTGATCTCGTCGCTCTTGCCCTTGAACTTGTCCAGGAACCCCATGGTCCCTCCTCGGTGTCGTGACGGGCCGATGCCCCCGATGTCTCGGACACTACTGCGACAATCGCGCACATGTCTGCCCTCGATCGCATCGTCGTCGTGGTCGGCCCCACCGCGTCGGGCAAGTCCGACCTCGCCATCGCCGTGGCGCAGCGGCTCGGCTCCGCGGAGATCGTCAACGCCGACTCGATGCAGCTCTACCGGGGGATGGACGTCGGGACGGCGAAGCTGCCCGAGGCCGATCGCGGCGGCGTCCGTCACCACCTGCTCGACGTCCTCGACGTCACCGAGGGCGCGTCGGTGGCCGCCTTCCAGCGCGCGGCCCGGACCGCGATCGAGGACTGTCGCGCGCGGGGCGTGACACCGATCCTCGTCGGCGGGTCGTCGCTGTACGTCCGCGCCGTCGTCGACCGTCTGGACTTCCCGGGGACGGACCCGGTGGTCCGGGCTCGCTGGGCCGCCGAGCTGGAGACCGTGGGGCCGGAGGCGCTGCACGAGCGGCTCGCCGCCGCCGACCCCGCCGCTGCCGCACGGATCCTGCCGAGCAACGGGCGCCGGATCGTCCGCGCCCTGGAGGTGATCGAGCTGACCGGGGAGGCGTTCACCGCGGAGCTGCCCCCGCACGAGTCGGTGTACGACGACGTCGTCCTGCTCGGTCTCGAGGTGCCGCGCGACGTGCTCGACGACCGCATCACGCGTCGCGTCGACGCGATGTTCGCCGCCGGCCTCGTCGACGAGGTGCGCGCGCTCGCCGACCAGGGACTCGTCGGCAGCCCCACGGCGGAGCGGGCACTCGGGTATGCGCAGGTCCTGACACTGCTGCGGGGCGAGTGCACCGAGCGGGAGGCCAAGGACGCGACGGTGGCCGCGACCCGGAAGTTCGCCCGGCGTCAGGACCGGCTGTTCCACCAGGACCCTCGGGTGCAGTGGCTGGCACACGACGACCCGGCCCTCGTCGACGCGGCAGTCGGGGTCGTCACCCGCCCGTAGACTGGTCCCATGACGTTTCCATGGCTCAAGGGGCACGGCACGGAGAACGACTTCGTGCTGCTTCCTGACCATGACGGCACGGTCCACGGCACGCTCGACCCTGCCTTCGTGGCCGGGCTCTGCGACCGTCGGCGCGGCATCGGCGCCGACGGCGTCATGCGTGTCATCCGCACCGCTGCGCTCGGTGAGCCTTCTGATGCCACCTGGTTCATGGACTACTCCAATGCCGACGGCTCGGTGAGCGAGATGTGTGGCAACGGCGTCCGGGTCTTTGCCCTGCACCTCCTGCAGGAGGGCTTGGTTCCGGAGGGTGAGCCGATCGTCATCGGAACCCGCGGTGGCGACAAGACCGTGACGCCGCACGAGGACATGTTCAGCGTGGACATGGGCTTGCCAGAAGTTCGCGGCTACTCAAAGGTCAGCGCCAACGGCCGCACGTGGGAAGCCCAGGACGTTCGCACCGGCAACCCGCATGCGGTCGCGTTCGTCGATTCCCTCTCCGACGCGGGCTACTTGGTCGACCAGCCGGATTTCGACCATTCGGTGTACCCAGAGGGCGTGAACATCGAGTTCGTGCAGCGGGTTGACGCCGAGCACATCAAGCTGCGTGTCCATGAGCGCGGATCTGGCGAGACGCGCTCATGCGGCACTGGGGCATGTGCAGCTGTCGTCGCGCACGCTCTTGATCGTCGGACGTCAGATCCCTTGCACTGCCGTGTCGACGTTCCCGGGGGGACCGTCTGGGTGGACTGGGGACCTTCAATGCCCCTCACGCTCACCGGACCGGCCGAGATCGTCGCCCGAGGCGAGATGGACTGGCTCTCGTGAGTGAACCGGGCACGGACGGACTCGAGCTCGAGGAACGGCAGTCGCTGCGACGCGTCTCCGGGCTGCGCACCGAGCTCGAGGACATCACCGAGGTCGAGTACCGGCAGCTGCGCCTCGAGCGCGTGGTCCTCGTAGGGGTGTGGACCGAGGGCACGGTCGAGGACGCCGAGAACTCGCTCACCGAGCTGAAGCTGCTCGCCGAGACCGCCGGCTCGGAGGTTCTCGACGCGCTGATGCAGCGTCGCCAGAAGCCCGACCCCGCCACGTACATCGGCCGAGGGAAGGTCGACGAGCTCCGCGACGCCGTGCAGGCCAGCGGCGCCGACACCGTGATCTGCGACGGCGAGCTCGCGCCGGGCCAGCTCCGCAACCTGGAGGACCGCACCAAGGTCAAGGTCGTCGACCGCACGGCGCTGATCCTCGACATCTTCGCCCAGCACGCGAAGAGCGCCGAGGGCAAGGCGCAGGTCGAGCTCGCGCAGCTGCAGTACCAGACCCAGCGCCTGCGCGGCTGGGGCGGCCAGCTGTCCCGTCAGGCCGGCGGCCGTGCCGCGGGCGGCGAGGGCATCGGCGGCCGCGGCCCTGGTGAGACGAAGCTCGAGACCGACCGCCGCCGCATACAGGCCAAGATGGCCAAGCTGCGCCGCGAGCTCGCGATGCTGCGCACCACGCGTGACACCAAGAAGGCCAACCGACGCCGCAACGCCATCCCGTCGGTCTCCATCGCCGGGTACACCAACGCCGGCAAGTCCAGCCTGCTGAACCGCCTCACCGGCGCGGGCGTGCTGGTGGAGGACGCGCTGTTCGCCACGCTGGACCCCACCACCCGGCGCACCCAGACCTCCGACGGCCGCGTCTACACGCTGTCCGACACCGTCGGGTTCGTCCGGCACCTCCCGCACCAGCTCGTCGAGGCGTTCCGCTCCACCCTGGAGGAGGTCGCCGAGTCCGACCTCGTCCTGCACGTCGTCGACGGCTCGCACCCGGACCCGGAGGGCCAGATCGCCGCGGTGCGCGAGGTGTTCGCGGAGATCGGCGCGCAGAAGGTGCCAGAGATCGTCGTCATCAACAAGGCCGATACCGCCGACCCCCTCGTGGTCAAGCAGGTGCTCGCCCGCGAGCCGCACGCCGTCGTGGTCAGCGCACACACCGGCGAGGGCATCGACGAGCTGCTGTCGGCCGTCGAGGCCGACCTCCCGCGGCCGGCCACCGTCGTCGACGTCGTCGTGCCGTACGCGCGTGGCGACCTGCTCAGCCAGGTGCACGAGTCCGGCGAGATCGAGAGCCTCGACCACGCCGCTGACGGCACCCACATCGTGGCCCGCGTCCCCGAGGACCTCGCCCACCAGCTCCAGTCCCTCTAGAGCGATCACGGTGGTCGAGTGCCCGGCGAGCGCCAGCGAGTCGGGCGTATCGAGACCACACGCGTGTGGACGGCTGACCGTGCCCGTGCGATGCCGCGACTAGGCTCGCGGCATGCCCTCCGAGCCTGATGTCCGCACCGTCCTGCACGCGGCGGTGGAGGCGGTCGGGGGCACCGAACGCCCAGGTCAGGTGACCATGGCCGAAGCCGTCCGCGACGCCCTGGAGTCCGGCACGCACCTGCTCGTGCAGGCCGGCACCGGCACCGGCAAGTCGCTCGGCTACCTGGTGCCGAGCCTCCTGCGCGGGGAGCGCGTGGTCGTCGCCACCGCGACGCTGAACCTGCAGCACCAGCTGGTCGAGCGCGACATCCCGGCGCTCAAGGAGGCCGCCCGGGCCACGATGGACGAGGTGCCGCACCACGCGGTCGTGAAGGGCCGGAGCAACTACGCCTGCCTGCACCGCGTCCGCGAGGGGGCGCCGGACGACCAGGGCGTCCTGGTCGAGGTGCCCGAGGGATCGCTGGGCGCCGAGGTGGTCGAGCTGCGCGAGTGGGCTGAGAAGGCGGCGGCCGACGCGGCCGTCGGCGACCGTGACTCGGCCCCGGCCCACACCGACCGGGCCTGGCGGCAGGTCAGCGTCAACCACCGCGAGTGCCTCGGAGCCACCCGATGCGCCCACGCGCTCGAGTGCTTCGCCGAGCGGGCCCGCGAGGACGCTCGTCACGCCGACCTGGTCGTCACCAATCACGCCCTGCTGGCCATCGACGCCATCGACGGCGTGCCGATGCTGCCGGAGTACGACGCCGTGGTCGTGGACGAGGCGCACGAGCTGGCCGCCCGGGTCACCCAGGCCGCCACCGACGAGCTCGACCCCGCTGTTATCGAGCGCGCCGCCCGTCGTG
This sequence comes from Aeromicrobium terrae, assembly GCF_008039565.1. Taxonomy (GTDB): domain Bacteria; phylum Actinomycetota; class Actinomycetes; order Propionibacteriales; family Nocardioidaceae; genus Aeromicrobium; species Aeromicrobium terrae. The sequence goes on along the minus strand of NZ_VDUX01000001.1, from coordinate 663,553 downwards.
CGCGCCCGCACGCCGAGGGCCACGAGGTCGACGACCTCACCGACGCCGCCGATACGCTCGCCGACGTCCTCTCCCGCGTGGAGCCCGGGCGCATCGACGTGCCCGACGAGGCGCTCGCCGATGCCCTCGCCTTCGTGCGCGACTCGGCCCGCGCGTGCCTGTCGTCGTTCCCCAAGGAGAAGGCGGAAGGGCCGGTCGAGCCCGGCGGTCCGGACGCCGGCCGCCAGCAGGCGCGCGGCATGGTCGACGAGGTGCGTCAGGTGGCCGAGCGCATGGCGGTGAAGGCCGAGACCGAGGTGCTGTGGCTCAGCGAGAGCCGCAACGGCCCTCGCCTGCACGTCGCGCCGATCGACGTGTCCGGCCGGCTGCGCGACAAGCTGTTCGGCGAGAAGACGGTCGTGCTCACCAGCGCCACGCTCACGCTGGGCGGCGGCTTCGACCCGCTGGCCGCCTCCCTCGGGCTCGACCCGGGCGACGACTCCTGGTCCGCCGTCGACGTCGGCTCGCCGTTCGACTACGGCTCGCAAGGCATGCTCTACGTCGCCCGCCACCTGCCGCCGCCGGGCCGCGACGGCCTGGGCGACGAGCGGATCGACGAGATCGCGGCGCTGGTCGAGGCGGCCGGCGGCCGCACCCTCGGCCTGTTCTCGTCGCGCCGCGCGGCCGAGGAGGCGGCCGAGGCCATCCGCCCGCGCCTGCCGGACCTGGACATCTGGTGCCAGGGCGACGCCCAGCTGCCCGAGCTCGCCCGGCGCTTCGCCGAGGAGCCGAGCACCTGCCTCTTCGGCACGCTCAGCCTCTGGCAGGGCATCGACCTGCCGGGGGACACCTGCCAGCTCGTCGTCATCGACCGCATCCCGTTCCCGCGGCCGGACGACCCGCTGATGAGTGCGCGCCAGCGGCTGGTCGAGAAGCGCGGCGGCAACGGCTTCATGTCGGTGGCGGCGGCCCACGCGGCGCTGCTCCTGGCCCAGGGCACCGGACGCCTCATCCGCCGGGCCACCGACCGCGGCGTCGTCGCGATCCTGGATCCTCGGCTCGTCACCGCCCGCTACGGATCCTTCCTCGCCGCGTCGCTCCCGCCGATGTGGCGCACCACGGATCGCGACGTCGTTCTCGGCGCGCTGCGTCGTCTCGACGTCCCAGCCGCCCCCGCGTGACTTTGATACCCTGAGCCGACCTTTTCGCGACATCGAAGGACTCGGGAACCCGATGAACATTCGAGCCATGCGGTGGGGCCCGATCCTCGCGACGTTCGCTCTTCTCGCCGGCGTGATCGTCGCCGTCCAGGCCTCGACCACGACTGCTGGTGCCGCCACGCACACGGGCGTGCAGCAGAAGTCGTCCGTGCTCGTTCTCAAGAACGGCGGCAGCTACTGGTACGGCACCGTGAAGCTGGGCTGCTCCTTCTCGTCCAAGGGGTGCTCGGGCTACGTCCACATCCAGGGGGAGGACGACACCGAGAGCCAGCGAGTGCGGTACTCGGTCCCCAAGGGGGGCACGGACACGGTGAGGCTGAAGTACCACCCCGAGAAGCACGCCGACGGCGTGCCCCAGAACAGCTGGGTGGGCGGCAGCGTCAAGGTCAAGCTCGAGTATCGGCAGTTCGACTTGGCGTCGTCCTACGACTACGACAAGTGGATCGGCGTGGAGCCCCTGGTCACGAAGCAGGACATCACCGGCACCGTCTCCGGATCCATGACCGGCCTCTCGGGTGTCAAGGTGAGCCTGTACAGGGTCTCGAAGGAAACCTCGACTCTCTCGTCGTCGCGGTCCGTCTCCAACGGTTCCTCATTTACGTTCCCGGTCAAGATGGGACCCAACAACACCACCTCCACGTCGCGCTACAAGCTGCGCGTCAGCGCCGAGGTGAACGGCGAATTCACCTCGTGGTGGTGGCGTGGGAGCTCGAGCGGGAGCGTGGGTGGTGAGCGCGGCGGCGGTCGCACCATCACCGAGGGCACCACGATCGCGGTCAGGCCGTACGCCGCGTTCCACGCGGACGTCGCCTGGGGCACGATCTCCGGCTCGGTCGCCGGCGCACGTGAGGTCCAGGTGTTCGCACCGCCGGTCACCACGCCGAGCGGCACGCCGCGACGCGAGCTGGACTCCCCGTACTGCGCGAACCGGTACGGGTCGCAGGAGACGTCCGGTTCCTTCGCCATCAGGTTCCTCCCGGCCACGCCGGCAATCGCGAACAACAAGCGCTACATGGTGCGCGTGGTGCCGGCCTCCGGCGGTGACTTCGAGTCCTGGAACGGCGGCCCCGGCGAGGGCGGCTACGGCAGCTGCAACGACATCCTCGACTACACGTACAGCACTGCTCACCTCATCGAGCTGACGTCGGAGTCGCCGAACGTCACAGTCAACCCGGTGCTGCGCAACGCGACGGCCACGGTGAAGTTCCAGTTCGACTACGACGGCTTCAGCCCGCAGATCAGCGACCGCTACGTGTCGCTGCGCGAGTACATCCCCAACAAGGAGATCCTCGACTCGCCGAAGGTCCGCACCGGAACCGCGAGCTCGGCCGGCAACTTCGACATGACCAAGGTTCGCCCGGGCAAGTACTGGGCCGAGGTGGGGCGGACAACCGGCTGCCACCGCTGGTACCCGAGCATCTACCACAACAACAATCTGTACTTCAAGGACGACCGCTCCAACGAGCGCTGGAAGACCGTCGACGGTCGGTACGCCGAGGACAACCGGTCCAAGGACCCCGACTACGCGAACCCGCCGTTCCCGACGAACGCCGAGGGCGGCAAGCCTGTGCCCAAGGGCTACGTCGGCTGGATGTACCGCGACGTCTGCCCGCACTACGGGGCCGGCCGCTACGCGCTCTTCAACGTCGACCGGTCCGACAACGGCGACGTCTACATCCACTCCAGCAAGACCCTGAAGGTCTACCAGGGCGCCACGATCTCCGGCCACGTCTCCCGCATCGACGGCAAGAGCAACAAGGAGATGCTGGTCTCGGCGTTCTCGACCAAGGGCAAGCTGGTGATGCGCTCGGCGTACACGAACTCCAAGGGCAACTTCAAGATCCGCGGTCTCGCCACCGGCAACTACCGGATCGAGGTCAACCCGGACTCGTGGCGCGGCATCGGACGCACGTTCACCGGGACGCACACGAAGTACGTGACGCAGGGTCACGGCTACTCCGTGGGCACCCTCTCGTTCAAGAGCTGAGGGCGAACCTCAGACGCGACGCAGGACCGCGGTGACCTTGCCCAGGATCGTGGCGTGGGTGCCGTCGATGGGGGAGTAGTCGTCGTTGTGCGGGAGCAGCCAGACCTGGCCGTCCTTGCGCTGGAACGTCTTGACGGTGGCCTCGCCGTCGAGCATGGCGGCCACGATCTCGCCGTTCTCGGCGACCGGCTGCTGACGCACGACGACGTAGTCGCCGTTGCAGATGGCCGCGTCGATCATCGAGTCGCCGCTGACCTCCAGGAGGAACAGCGTGCCGTCGCCGACGAGCGACTTGGGCAGCGGGAAGACGTCCTCGACCCGCTCCTCGGCGAGGATCGGACCGCCCGCGGCGATGCGGCCGACCATCGGCACGTAGGTGGCGTCCGGAAGGGCGTCGCCGATGCCGGTCTCGTCGAACTCGCTCTCCTCGGCCGAGCCGAGGGACTGCCGCGCCTTGAGCACCTGCGGCAGGAAGATCTCCAGCGCACGGGGGCGGTTGGGGTCGCGCTTCACGTAGCCGAGGCGCTCGAGCACCTGCAGCTGGTGGGCGACGGAGGACGTGCTGGCCAGCCCGACCGCGGCGCCGATCTCGCGCATGCTGGGCGGGTAGCCGCGCTTCTCGATCTCCTCGCGCAGGAACACCAGCACCTTCTGCTGGCGGGCGGTGAGGCCGGTGAGGTCGTCGACCGGACCGTCGGGCAGCTCACGGACGGAGTTGCGGGATCCCGGGGGACGGCCGCGGCGCGGGTTGCTTGCATCGCTCATGGGCCGAGCGTAACCGCGTCGGACGCGTCGATCAAACATATGTTCGATGGCGTGTCGGACGCTCGGATCCCTACTGTGAGCGCGTGTCGAAGACCCTCGTGAAGGCCGGAAAGCCCCGATCAGCCGTGGTCACGGGGGCCGCGCGCGGCATCGGGCGGGCCGTCGCGGCCGAGCTGGTGGGGCGCGGCTACCAGGTCGTCGTCACCGATCTCGACGTCGAGGCGGCGAAGGTCACCGCCAGCGAGATCGGCGCCGCCCTCGGGCTCGGGCTGGACGTCACCGACGTCGACGCGACGCGGGGCGTCCTGGAGGAGGCCCGCGTGATCGCCCCGCTCGGTGCCTGGGTGTGCAACGCCGGCCTCGGCTACGACGGCGACCTCAACGACCTCACCGAGCAGCAGGTCCGTGCCCTCGTCGACGTGAACCTGCTGGGCGTCGTGTGGGGAGTGCGCACCGCGACGGACGCGTTCCGCCGGCAGGCCGTCGACGGCCTCAAGGGCGGCGACATCGGGATCGTCGCGTCCCTGAGCTCGCACGGTCCGGTGCCCGGTCTGAGCATGTACGCGGCGACGAAGGCCGCGGTCCTGTCGCTCGCCACCTCACTGCACGTTGAGCTGCGCGGCGAGAAGATCCGCGTCCACGCGATCTGCCCCGACGGCGTCGACACCCGCATGCTCGCCGACATGGAGCCCGGCGGGCGGGCCCAGTCGCTGGTGCGGTCCGGCACGCTGCTGCAGCCGACGCACGTCGCCCGGGTGCTCGTCGACATGTTCGGCACGCGCAAGGTCTACCGCACGATGCCGGCCTGGCGCGGCGTCCTGATGCGCACCACGAGCGTGGCGCCCGGCCCGACCATGCGGCTCGAGCCGCTGCTCCGCCGCCAGGGCCAGCGGAAGATCCGCAAGGGCCGCTAGGCGCTGTCGCCGACGAGGACGGCCTCTGCTTCCTCCTCGATCGGTGCGTCCTCGCGCACGGCCTCGATCGCCGAGCCCAGCAGCAGCGCGTAGATGCCGATCCACAACCAGAGGAGGAGCACGACGACGCCGGCGAGCGCGCCGTACGTCTTGCCGTAGCTGCCGAAGTTGTCGACGTAGAGGCTGAAGCCGACCGACACGGCCACCCACAGCGCGCTGGCGACGAGCACGCCCCTGCCGACGAGACGCGGCGCCGGGAACGGGCGGTTCGGCGCGACCCGGAACAGCACGCCGATGCCGACGACCACGGCACCGAGGAGCAGGACCCAGCGGCCGGCCTCGAGGGCGGCGCGCAGGCCGGGCACGTCGACGACGGCGTCGAGGACGGCGGGCACCACGGCGACGAGCGTCAGGGTGACGGCCATGAAGACGATGGCGCCGAGCGTCAGCCCGAGGGCGAGCAGCTTGCGCTTCACGAGGCCGCGGTCCTCGTCGAAACCGAACATCGTGTTCACCGCGGTGACGAGGTTGCCCACGCCGCCGGACGCGCTGTAGAGCGCCAGCACGAGGGCGATCGCCAGGCCGATGCCGAGCGACCCCGGGCTCGTCGAGACGATCTCGTCCATCTGGCCGGTCACCACGGAGGCGGCGTCGGACGGCAGGTGCTCGGACACCTTCTCGGACTGGCGCGCGACCGTCTCGGGGTCGGCGACGAGCCCGTACGCCATCACGGCGGCGATCATCGCGGGGAAGAGCGAGAGGAAGGCGTAGAAGGCCACGCCGGCGGCGAGCAGCGGGGCCTGCTGGGCGGACGCCTGCTTCCAGGCGCCGCGCACCGTGCGAATCGGGGAGGGCATGTCTCGACGCTAACGGCGGCGGAACGAGCCCGCCCGGTGAGCGGCGGCAGCCCGCGCGGACACGCCGCGATCGAACATTCTTTCGGGAAATTTCAGCCTGCGATTCCAGGCGAAATGTCCCGATGTGCGGCACCCTGTTCGATTTTCGCTGGCTTTTGTCGGGGCGCTCCCATATCGTCGTACATGTGTTCGATCGAACGTCTGTTCACCATCGAATGACATCGAGAACAGCGATCGGCCGAGCACACCAACTCCATCCCGAGCACCACGCACTGCGCACCGTCTCACTTCCCCTTCGGAGGCACCCATGAGCAGCATCACCATCCACGAGCTGGCCGGCACGCCTCGCCGCGTGCGTCACCTCCACGCCGTCCCGGCGCCCGCCCGTCAGGCGGCGCTGCGGCTCACGCGTCGCGGGCGCATCGTCGTGCTCGCCGCCGCTCTCGTGCTGCTCGCCCTGCTCTGGGTCGTGCTCGGCTCGTCCACCGCGGCCACGTACGACACCGGCGCCCCGGTCGACACCCGCACGGTCACCGTGGCCCCCGGCCACACGCTGTGGCAGATCGCGTCGGAGGCCAACCCGAACGGCGACATCCGCCAGACGGTCGACGACATCATGCGGCTGAACTCCCTGCCCAGCGCCGGCGCCCTGCAGATGGGCACCGAGATCGCGGTCCCGGTCTACGACCACTGACCTGAGGGTCGGCACACTGGAGGCATGAGGCTCCACGTCGTCGCCGACGCCACCGACCGCGAAGGCGGCTACGTCGTCGAGCGTCTGGTGCAGCGCGGGGGAGAGATCGTCTGGCTCGACCGCGACGCGCTCCCCGGGTTCAACGACCTGGATGACCCCGCCCTGGTGCTCCTCCTCGGTTCCCACAAGGCGGCGCACGACCCACGGTGGTCCGACGCGGTCGCCCGGGAGTCGGCCCTCGTCCGGGCCTCGCTGCGCGCGGAGGTCCCCGTCATGGCGATCTGCTACGGCGTGCAGCTCCTGGCCCGCGCGCTCGGCGGCACGTCCTACCGCGCCGACGACCCCGAGCTCGGCTGGAAGCGCGTCGACACCGTCGACCCCGTCCTCTGCCCGGAAGGACCGTGGGCGCAGCTGCACAGCGACGTCTTCGTGCCGCCGCCGACGTCCCGGGTGCTCGGCACGTCCTGGTACGGCCCGCAGTGCATCGTCGACGACAGCCTCGGCGGCCGGGCGATCGGGTGGCAGTTCCACCCGGAGGTCACCACCGACACGTTCGCCCGATGGGTGGAGGAGTCCGACGACACCATCCGCGCGGCCGGCGCCGACCCGCGCGAGCTCGTCCGGCAGGCGATGGCGAACGCCTCGCGCAGCCGCAACGCTGCGGCGGAGCTCACCGACGCCGCGCTGGCCTATCTCGCGGTCGACCTGCCGCCGGCCTGAGGCGAGACGCAGAAGGGCGCCGGCCTCGCGGCCGGCGCCCTTCTGTTCTGGTTCGGTGCTACCTCAGTAGATCAGCGAGGTGGCGGACGCGACCCTGATGTCCGCGCCGACCCCGAGGTCGCCCGCGGGCTTCAGCAGCGTGATGTGCAGGCCGGTGACGTCGATCCGACGCCCGTCCGGCGAGACGATCTGCTCGTTGATCACGACCTTGAGCACGTTCGGGATCTCGATCGTCGTGTTCGGTGCGACGTCGATCGGGATCGTGTTGCCACCGATCTTCAGGTGGACGGTGTCCATGTGCCCGTCGACGGTGACGACGCCCTCGGCGTCGAGGTTCGCGTGCGCGACCACCTTGATGGCGCTGGCGGAGATGACCCCGTTCAGCAGGTTGAGTCGGGCGACCTCGTTGCTGTTGGACACGTCAGCGGTCAGCGGCACCGAGGTGGCCTGGCTGATCGACTCCACCGCACCGACGCGCAGGACGCCGGGGAGGCTGAAGCGGGCCGTCGAGTTCACGAGCGCCTGGCCGTAGGTGCCGAACGGCGGCAGCTGCGTGTAGGCGACCGGTCCGGAGACGGCCTCGACCGAGGTGACCTTGACCTTGGCGAGCGCGCCGAACGCGTTGCCGCCGAGGGCCGGGGACTTCGGCGGGATGCTCGGGCCCCAGGCCGCGCGAACCGGGTTGACGGTGATCGTCGCGCCGACCGGAGCCTTGCCCCTCGGGCGCAGCAGGGTGACCTTGAGAGCCGACCCGTCCTGGATGATCTTGTCGCCGACGCGCGTCGTCTTCTGCTCGTTGATGACGACCTCGGCGAGGTTGCCGACCTTGATGGTCGTGTTCGGTGCGACGTCGATCGGGACCTTGATGCTGCCGACCTTGAGGCCGACCACACGGGTGTCGCCCGAGCCGCTCAGCTCGTCGCCGTCGTGCGTCGCCGTGGCGCTGGTGGTGAGGGCCTGGGCGCGGATCACGCCGTTGAGGAGCGACACGTTGGCGATCTCCGCCTTGGACGTGATGGTGTCGCCGGCGTCGCCGTGTGCCGAGTCGACGTTGGTGGTGATCGCGCCGACGCGGGCGAGCGCCGGGACGTTCACTCCGGCCGTGGGGTTGGACGCCGAGGCCGGGATCTTGTTGCCGAGCAGGTGCGCCTCGGCGGTCAGGTCGGACCGGATCAGCGTGCCGAGGGCCTGGATCTGGGTTCCGCCGGCCTGGCCGAAGTAGGTGTAGACCGTCGCGGCCGAGCCGGGTGGCGGCGCGACCGTCAGGGCGGTGACGGCGGCAACTGCCGCCGCGAGGACGAGGGTGATGCGGCGACGCATGGGGTGCCTCCGAGGGGTGGGGAGTGTGAGCGAAGAGTTCTCGCTGTATCCCTAACGATGCTCCTGCCGCGGAGTGACGGCGCGGGAACGCGAAATTCTCCCGGAAAAAGTGATCTACGACACGCCGGTGCGGACGAGCTCGAACGGGCCCTGACCAGCGCGGACAGGGCGTCTCCGAAAAAGTGTCGGATCGTTCCGGCAATCTGTTGTGCGAGCCGGTTCCCGGGCGTATGGTGGCACTAGATCTAGTAGTTACACGGATGTGCTTCATCCACATCTAGTGCACAGGATCAGGACCTTCACCCACAGGTCCGACCCTCGGATCCACAGAGTTTCCACGCTGAATCCACAGAGTTTTCCCCACCATCGCCCCCGCGGCGGCCGTCCTTCGGTATGAGAGGAGCACGCGATGCACTGCCCGTTCTGCAAGAACACCGACACCCGCGTGCTCGACAGCCGGGTCGCCGACGAGGGCGGGGCCATTCGGCGTCGTCGCGTCTGCTCGGCGTGCGAGAAGCGCTTCACCACCATCGAGCAGATGCAGCTGACGGTGCTCAAGCGCTCCGGCGCCACCGAACCCTTCACCCGTGAGAAGGCCGTCGCCGGCGTGCGGAAGGCCTGCAAGGGCCGCCCGGTCTCCGACGACGACCTCGCCCGCCTCGGCCAGCAGGTCGAGGACACGTTGCGCGAGGCCGGTTCGGCCGAGGTCGCCGCCCACGAGGTCGGCCTGGCCGTGCTCGAGCCGCTCAAGGCGCTCGACAAGGTCGCCTACCTCCGCTTCGCCAGCGTCTACAAGGGCTTCGAGTCGGTCGACGACTTCGCCGCCGAGATCGCCGGCCTGATGGCCGCGGACGCGGACGACGAGCTGCGCGAGCACACCCAGAACATCGAGACGTAGAACCACCCACCCCGCGAGAAATCAGGAGCAATGTCATGACGGAGACGGTCAACGACCCCACCGGGTCACCGCGCAAGAGTGCCAAGCGAGCAGGCAAGGGCCTGACCGTCGAGCGCGTCTACACGACTGAGGGCGTCCACCCGTACGACGCCGTCACGTGGGAACGACGCGACGTGGTGCAGACCAACTGGAAGACCGGGGAGACGGTCTTCGAGCAGCGCGGCGTGGAGTTCCCCGACTTCTGGAGCGTCAACGCCTCCACGATCGTCACCACCAAGTACTTCCGCGGCGCCGTCGGCACCGAGGAGCGCGAGCAGAGCCTGCGGCAGCTGCTCGACCGCGTCGTGCTCACGTACACCGCGGCCGGCAAGGAGCACGGCTACTTCGCGTCCGACGCCGACGCCGAGATCTTCGAGCACGAGCTCACGCACATGCTCCTGCACCAGATCTTCAGCTTCAACAGCCCGGTGTGGTTCAACGTCGGCACGTCCAGCCCCCAGCAGGTGTCGGCGTGCTTCATCCTCGCGGTGGACGACTCGATGGACTCGATCCTGAACTGGTACCGGGAGGAGGGCCTGATCTTCAAGGGTGGTTCCGGAGCGGGCCTCAACCTCTCGCGCATCCGCTCGAGCAAGGAGCTGCTCCGCTCCTCCGGCGGCACGGCGTCCGGCCCGGTCTCCTTCATGCGTGGTGCAGACGCCTCGGCGGGCACTATCAAGTCGGGCGGCGCGACGCGGCGCGCGGCCAAGATGGTCGTCCTCGACGTCGATCACCCGGACATCGTCGAGTTCGTCGAGACCAAGGAGCGCGAGGAGGAGAAGATCCGCGTCCTGCGCGACGCTGGCTTCGACATGGACCTCGGCGGCAGCGACATCACCAGCGTCCAGTACCAGAACGCCAACAACTCGGTCCGCGTGAACGACGAGTTCATGCGGGCGGTCGAGGAGAAGACGTCGTTCGGCCTGCGCGCCCGCACCACCGGTGAGGTCATCGAGGAGATCGACGCCGCCGAGCTCTGGGGCAAGATGGCCCAGGCCGCGTGGGCGTGCGCCGACCCCGGCATCCAGTACGACTCCACGATCAACGACTGGCACACCACGCCGGAGACGGGCCGCATCACGGCGTCGAACCCGTGCAGCGAGTACATGCACCTGGACAACTCCAGCTGCAACCTCGCCAGCCTGAACCTGCTGAAGTTCCTGCAGGACGACGGCTCGTTCGACGTCCAGAAGTTCGTGAAGGCCACCGAGCTGATCATCACCGCGATGGACATCTCCATCTGCTTCGCGGACTTCCCGACCGAGGCGATCGGCGAGACCACGCGGGCGTACCGCCAGCTCGGCATCGGCTTCGCCAACCTCGGCGCGCTGCTGATGGCGTCGGGCCTGGCGTACGACTCCGACGGCGGCCGCGCCCTCGCGGCGGCCATCACGTCGCTGATGACGGGCACCTCGTACCGTCGCTCGGCCGAGCTCGCCGGCGTCGTCGGCCCGTACGACGGCTACGCGCAGAACGCGGCGCCGCACACCCGGGTCATGCGCAAGCACCTGGCGGCCAACGACGACATCAAGACGCTGCACGCGATGGACATCGCCGTGCAGCGCGAGGCCACCAAGCAGTGGGCGCAGAACCTGAAGGTCGGCGAGAAGAACGGCTGGCGCAACGCCCAGGCGTCCGTGCTCGCGCCCACCGGCACCATCGGCTTCATGATGGACTGCGACACCACCGGCATCGAGCCGGACTTCTCGCTGGTCAAGTTCAAGAAGCTCGTCGGCGGCGGCTCGCTGCAGGTCGTCAACCAGACGATCCCGTCGGCGCTGCGCAAGCTCGGCTACACCGAGGAGACCATCGAGGCGATCGTCGAGTACATCGCCGACAAGGGTCACGTCATCGACGCCCCCGGCCTGAAGACCGAGCACTACGACGTCTTCGACTGCGCGGTCGGCGAGCGGGCCATCAAGCCGATGGGCCACGTGCGGATGATGGCGGCCTGCCAGCCGTTCCTGTCCGGCGCGATCAGCAAGACGGTCAACATGCCGGAGAGCTCGACGGTCGAGGAGATCGCCGACGTCTACCTGCAGGGCTGGAAGCTCGGCCTGAAGGCGCTCGCGGTCTACCGCGACAACTGCAAGGTGGGCCAGCCACTGAGCGACGCGAAGGCGAAGAAGGCCGACGAGGAGGTCAAGACGGTCGTCGTCGAGAAGCCGATCCGTCGCCGGCTGCCGAAGTCGCGCCAGTCGATCACCACGTCGTTCAGCGTGGGCGGCGCCGAGGGCTACATGACCTCCGGTGCCCACGAGAACGGCGAGCTGGGCGAGATCTTCCTCAAGCTCGGCAAGCAGGGCTCGACCCTCGCCGGCATGATGGACGCCTTCTCGATCGCGATCTCCATCTCGCTGCAGTACGGCGTGCCGCTGGAGACGTTCGTCAGCAAGTTCACGAACATGAAGTTCGAGCCGGCGGGCCTCACCGACGACCCGGACGTCCGGATGAGCCAGTCGATCATGGACTACGTGTTCCGTCGCCTGGCGCTGGACTACCTGGACTTCGACACCCGCTCGGCCATCGGCATCTACACCGCCGAGGAGCGCCAGCGCTACCTCGACACCGGCTCCCATCAGCCCATCTCGGGCGGCACCACGGCAGCCGAGCTGATCGAGGAGCAGCAGGCCGAGAAGCCGGCGGAGGTCGAGGCGGTCGCTAGCGGCGAGGCGACGAAGGCCGAGCCCACGGTCGCTAGCGGCGAAGCCGCGGGAGGGAGCTCTGCGACCGAAGCGACCCGGCCCGCCCCCAGCGGCGCCCACACCTCCGCCGAGCTCCTGGAGGAGATCACCGGTGGTGCGATCGACAGCCCGCTCTGCATGACCTGCGGCACCAAGATGCGCCCCGCCGGCTCCTGCCACGTCTGCGAAGGCTGCGGCAGCACCAGCGGCTGCAGCTGACCCAGCACGAACGAATCGACCTGGCGACCCTATGCGGGTCGCCAGGTCGATTGATTTCTTGTCCGAACGGCTAGGCAGAGAGGAATTCCTGGTAGCGCTCTTCGAGACGAACTTGGTCAGGTCGCGCGGCATGAGACCGAGGAATCCGCATGAGCCGGCGGTCGTGCATCTCCTGCAGTCCGTGACGGAGCATCGGGCCGTCGATCTCTTCGAGGATGTCCTGCCGGATGTGCAGGGTGAGGTCGTCCGGCCGAATGCCAAGGATCCTGTTGTCGAATGCAGCATGGTGAATCTTGCACATCGCTAGGCCGTTTGGAACGACCGGCAATCCGTCGGGCTGGCCGTCGGCGATGATGTGTGCAGCGTCGAGAAGACTTTCGTGAGCGAGGTTGCAGACCGCGCAGTGGCTCTCATAGGCCAGGAGCACTTGAGTGCGAAAGACCCTCTGATGCAATCGGATCTTCGTGAGGCGCTCCATATAGCTGCGATAGTCCTCATCCAAGTCCACTGAGGTGGCGTCGAAATGCCGCTGTGCCGCATCGAGCGCAAGGGTGAACTCCAGGTTCTGGGGCGAGTCGCCAATGACCCAGACCGGGTAGAGCGGTTCGTAAAGTCCAGGCTCGACTCCAACGAACCACATGATCGGGAGCTTCATCTGCCAGGCGCGGCGGAGGGCGACATTCTCCGGGTGGGACGGATCATCGCCGCGGTACTTGTAGCGCTGCAGACCGTCCGGCCCGATCGCATCCGCGTACGGGGGCGTCTGTCCCGGCGGAGTGAAAGTGGTTCGAATGGCCAAAGCCGCGTCCATGCCAGCGGGCTTTCGGATCCCGCGCTGGCGATCCATCAGCGGAACGCGGAGCCCGTCGAATTCGAACGTAGACAGCCACGCGAAATCCACCCGCTCATGGGGCCGTTCGTCCAACCACGCCATGGCGGCGGTGCGCAGATCGCGGCTATCAGTTGCCACGCCTCTGTTCCTATCAGGACACGGGTCTGACCGAGGCGGTTTCCCGAAGCAACCAGAGGCCGGCTTCATGAACCGTTGAGGAATTCAGCAGACCTGCAGGTGGGATTCGGCGACAATTTTCGCTGCTCAAGGAATGTCTGAGGAAATCCCTAGGTTGGATGTCGTATTCGGGATGGTTCGTTCGTCGTATGGGTGAGCGGGAAGCCAACCGGGCACCGCACACCGATCGAAGGAACCGAGATGAGCACGCAGACCGACGTCATCCCCGAGCCGGCGGATGACACGGCGGACGCCCCGTTCAAGACGCCACTGATCATCAAGCTGCTGGTGGCCTCGACGTTCGTCGTGATCCTCAACGAGACCATCATGATCAACGCGATCCCGCGGCTGATGGTCGACTTCGACGTCACCCCGCGCGCCGCGCAGTGGCTGTCGAGCATCTTCATGCTCACGATGGCCGCGGTCATCCCGATCACCGGCTGGTTCCTCCAGCGGGTCCCCACCCGCAAGGCGTACTCCGTCGCGATGACGACGTTCGTCGCCGGCACGCTGCTGGCCGCCGTCGCGCCGACGTTCGAGGTCCTCCTCGTCGCGCGCGCCGTCCAGGCCGCTGGCACCGCGGTGATGATGCCGCTCCTCATGACCACGCTGATGATGGTCGTGCCCGAGAACGACCGCGGACGCGTCATGGGCAACGTGATGCTCGCGATCTCGGTCGCGCCCGCGTTCGGCCCGGTCCTCTCCGGCGTCATCCTCCACACCGGCTCGTGGCGGCTGATCTTCTTCTTCGTGCTCCCGGTCGCGTTGCTCATCTCCGCGCTCGGGCTGAAGCACCTGAAGAACGTCGGTGAGGTCCAGGCCGGCCCGGTGTCCTGGCTCAGCGTCGCGCTCGCCGGCGGCGGCTTCGCCACCTTGGTCTACGGCCTCAGCGAGGTCGGCGCCCGCAGTGCAGGCTTCCTGACGACGGTCATCACCGTCGGTGGTGTCCTCGTCGCCGCGTTCGTCGCCTACCAGCTGCGGCTGCAGCGCACGGGCAGCCCGCTGATGGACCTGCGCACCCTCAAGTCGCGCACGTTCACCGTCTCGCTGCTGCTCATGTCGGTCGCCTTCATGGCCTTCATCGGCTCGATGATCCTGCTCCCGCTGTACCTGCAGGACATCCGCGGACTGTCGGCCATGCAGACCGGCGCGCTGGTGATGCCCGGCGGCATCGTGATGGGCCTGCTCGGCCCGCGCGTCGGCCACCTGTACGACCTGGTCGGCTCTCGGCCGCTGGTCATCCCGGGCTCCATCGTCATGGTCGGTGCCCTGGCCGCCCTCAGCCGCGTCGACGCCGACACGCCGTTCGCGCTCATCCTCGGCGAGCACGTCGTCCTGCTGGTCAGCCTCGCGTGCATCTTCACCCCGATGTTCACGCTGGCGATGGGCGTCCTGCCGCAGGAGCTCTACTCGCACGGCAGCTCGATCCTCGGCACCCTCCAGCAGGTGGCCGGTGCGGTCGGCACCGCGGTGCTCGTGGTGATCCTCGAGAACCGCACCGAGAGCCTGGCCGCCTCCGGCAGCTCGGCCGACGCGGCGTTCATCGGCGGACTGCAGTGGGCCTTCGTGGCCGGCGCCCTGTTCGGCGTCGTCGTGATCGCGCTGTCGCTGTTCCTGCCGAGCAAGGCCGACCAGCCGGCCAGCATGCACTAAGAGGTCAGGCCGACCGGCTCAGCTGCTCAGCGTCCGCGGCGAGCCGGTCGGCAATCACCCGGAAGACGTCAAGATCGAACCCCATGCCGATGTGCGTGGCGTCGACCTCGACGTTCTCTGCGTCCGGGCCCTCGTCCTCCTCGCGGACGCGGCAGGCACCGCCCGCGACGACCCCGTCGCCCAGGCTGTAGATCGCCGTCATCGGCACGTCGATCGGTAGCGCGTGGCGGGCGGCGCCCTCGTCGGTGAGCTCGTCCTTGGCCGCCGGATTCAGCAGCTTGAACACCCGCACGATCCACTCCGTGCCCTCGCGGCCGCGGATCGGCGTGCCCAGCGTGATGACGCGACGGACCAGCTCCGGCCGGCGCCGGGCCATCTCGCGCGCGAAGACACCGCCCAGGCTCCAGCCGATGATCGTGATCGGACCGTCGGCCGCGAGCCGCTCGACGTGCGCCTCGAGCTTCGGCTCGTCCTGCGGCTTGATGCCGAGGTTGAAGCCCAGGCCCCAGCCGTCCGTGCGGTAGCCGAGACGGCCGAGGTACGTCCGCAGCGGGATCGTGGTCGCGTCGTTCGCGGTGAAGCCCGGGATCACCAGGATCGTGTGGCCGTCGCCCCGCGGACTGGCTCCGACGGCGCGGTCGAAGCCACGGGCGAGCGTCAGGAACATCGGGGGCATGCCGGCCATCTCGCGCGCCAGACCGAGCGGTCCTGGGCTGCGCAGCAGGTCAGGGATCACGCTTGAAGTCTAGTTCGGGCAGAGCTCCGAACCACGAAGAACGCCGCGCACGCGGCCCCCAGCGTGCCGAGGAGCTCGTCGCTCAGGGTGTCCTCGTAGGCGCCGTCGAGCTCGGTGCCACGACGGATGAAGGTGTACCACTCGCCGATCTCCCAGCCGATCGCCAGCACCGCGCCCAGCCCGACCACCACGAGCGCGAGCCCCCAGGCCGAGCCGCGGAACGACGGCGCCAGCAGGAGGCCGAGGCCCCAGAGCAGCAGCCACCAGTTCGCGAAGTGGTTCAGGTTGTCCCAGACGTCGACGGTGTCGTACAGGTCGAGCGTGTTGCCGGTGACGTCGACGAGGAACGGTGCCATCACCAGGGCGAACGCACCCCAGGGGACCGCGACGTCGCGCTCTCGGTTCAGCCACCACCAGACGGCCGGGGCCACCAGCATCAGGACCGGGTAGACCGCGAGCCGGTAGCCGAACCCCTTGCCGTCGAACTGCTGGAGCCCGCCGAAGGTGCCGATGATCAGCTGCAGGACCGTCAGGCCGAACACGACGCCGACGACGATGCGTCCGGAGCGGTCGTCGAGGGCGCGCATGCCCGCACCTTAGGGCACGACTCCCTGCTCCGATCCGGGTTCGCGCGTCGCCGCATCTCGCCTGGCGGCGTTATCGTCGGTCGCCGCACAACCCCGGTGCGCCTCCCTCCTCTGCCTTGCCAGACGAGCGCGGCGCCACGCGCCCCTCGAACCGGAGCAGCGAGCCGCACCCTAGGGCACGACTTGGCCGTCTGGTGGAAGATGTTCCCGTGCTGATCAGACGGTGGATCCCTGCGGTCGTGGCGGTCATGCTCGTGGCGGCCTGCACGAGCAGTCGCGACCCGAAGCCGGAGCCCACCGAGCTGCCGTCGTCCGGCACCCCGTACCCCGGTGGCGAGTGGTCGCGGGTCGACCCGGTGTCGGCCGGCTTCGACGCCGAGGCCCTCGACCAGCTCGACACCGACGCCGAGGAGCAGAAGTCGGCGTGCGTCGTCGTCACGCGCGACGGCCGCCTCGTGCACGAGGCGTACTGGAACGGCGCCGGCCCCACCACGGAGCAGCCCGCCTACTCGGCCACCAAGTCCTACACGTCGGTGCTCGTCGGCATCGCCGCCGACAAGGGGTTGCTGAACCTCGACGACTCGGCCGCCAAGTACATCCCGGAGTGGAAGGACACGCCGGCCGCGAAGGTCACCATCCGCAGCCTGCTGTCCAACACGTCGGGCCGGCACTGGGACATCCAGACCGACTACCGCGGCATGGTGGCGCAGGCGCAGGACAAGACCGCGTTC
Organism: Aeromicrobium terrae; assembly: GCF_008039565.1. Lineage (GTDB taxonomy): Bacteria > Actinomycetota > Actinomycetes > Propionibacteriales > Nocardioidaceae > Aeromicrobium > Aeromicrobium terrae. Next base: position 646,541 of record NZ_VDUX01000001.1, on the reverse strand, counting down.
GCGATCGGCCTCAAGCAGGACGCCTCGCCCGGCCAGGTCTGGGCCTACAACAACTCGGCCATCCAGACGCTCTCCGCCATCCTGAAGGCGGCTACCGGTGTGGAACCGGCCCAGTACGCCAAGCAGGTGCTGTTCCGGCCGCTGCGGATGTCGAACACGCAGTGGGGGAGCGACGCGTCGGGCCACACCACGACGTTCTCCGGCGTCTCCGCGTCCTGCCGCGACATGGCCCGTCTGGGGCTGCTGATGATGCGCGACGGCCGCTGGAACGACAAGCAGGTCGTGTCGTCCGACTTCGTGAAGGCGGCGGTCGGCCAGGCGTCGTCGCCGCTGAACGCCGCGTACGGCCTGCTCTGGTGGGTCAACCGGCGCGGCATCGTCGACGGGTCGCTGATGGCCACCGGCGGCACGCTCGACAAGAGCCGCCACGGTCAGCTCGCGCCCGACGTTCCCGACGACGCGTACTGGGCGCTCGGGTTCGGCAAGCAGATCATCTCGGTGGTGCCGTCGAAGGGCATCGTGGCCGTGCGCATGGGCGCGCAGCCGGTCGACCGGGCCGACATGACGCCCAACGCGTTCACCAGCGAGGTGCTCGGCACGCTCGAGAAGTGAGCGTCAACCGCGCAGCCGCACCAGCTCGGCCAGCTCGGCGTCGCTCAGCTCGGTGAGGGCGCCCTCGCCAGCGTTCACGACGGCGTCGGCCACCTCGCGCTTCGACGCGATGAGCTCGGCGATCGACTCCTCGATGGTCCCCTCGCTGAGCAGCCGGTGCACCTGCACTGCACGCGTCTGGCCGATGCGGTGGGCGCGGTCGGTGGCCTGGTCCTCGACGGCGGGGTTCCACCAGCGGTCGTAGTGGATGACATGGTCGGCGCGGGTGAGGTTGAGCCCGGTGCCCGCCGCCTTGAGCGACAGGACGAACACGGGGACGTCGCCGGCCTGGAAGCGCCGCACCATGTCCTCGCGTCCGGGGACGGGCGTGCCGCCGTGCAGGAACTGGGCGCCGATCCCGTGCTCCTCGAGATGGCGGCGCAGCAGGAACCCCATTCGGGCGTACTGCGTGAACAGCAGGATGCCGCCGCCCTCCGCGACGATCTCGGGCACCAGCTCGTCGACGAGCCGCAGCTTGCCGGACCGACCGTCGAGGCGCGCCGAGGGTTGGTGGAGGAACTGCGCCGGGTGGTTGCAGATCTGCTTGAGCTGGGTCAGGAGCTTCACCACCAGCCCGCGCCGCTGCATGCCGCGCGCGGACTCGATCTCGGCGAGGGTGTCGCGGACGACGGCCTCGTAGAGGCCGACCTGCTCGCGGGTGAGGTTCACGCGGTAGTCGGTCTCGATCTTCGGTGGCAGCTCCGGCGCGATGCCCGGGTCGAACTTGCGGCGGCGGAGCACGAACGGACGGATGAGGCGCGCGAGGTCCTCGGCCCGCCGGGTGTCGCGGCGCGCCTCGATCGGCCGTGACCAGCGCCGTCGGAAGTGCTCGTGCGTGCCGAGCAGCCCCGGCGTGGTCCAGTCGAGGATCGCCCAGAGCTCGGCGAGGTTGTTCTCGACGGGGGTGCCGGTGAGTGCGAGCCGGGCCTCGGCCGGGATGGTGCGCAGCGCGCGGGCGGCGCCGGCGCGGACGTTCTTCACGTTCTGCGCCTCGTCGGCCACCACCAGGCCCCAGCCCGGATCGTGGTCGGCGAGCAGGTGGGCGTCGCGCCGCATGGTGGCGTAGGTGGTGACGACGAATCCGCCGCTCACGTCGTCGACGGAGCGGCCGGCGCCGTGGTACCGGCGCACCGGGACGCCCGGCGCGAACCGCTGGATCTCCCGCTCCCAGTTGCCGAGCACCGACGCCGGGCACACGACGAGCGTCGGCGCGGTGTGACCCTGCGCCACCCGGTGCAGGTGCAGGGCGATGAGCACGACGGTCTTGCCGAGGCCCATGTCGTCGGCAAGGCATCCGCCGAGCCCGAGGTCGACGAGCTGCGCCATCCAGCGCACCCCGTCGAGCTGGTAGTCGCGCAGCGCGCCGTGCAGGGCCGCGGGCTGGCCGAGCGAGCTGGCGTCGTGCGGGCGGGTGGCCAGTCGGCGGCGCACCTCGTCGAGCCAGCCCTCGGTGTCGACCTCGGTGGTGACGCCGTCCACCTCCACCTCGCCGGTGGCGGCGGCCCTCAGCGCCTCGAACGGCGTGAGGTCGCGACTGCGGCGCTCCAGGACGTGTCCCAGCCGTTGCGGGTCGACGAGCACCCACTGGTCGCGCAGCCGGATCAGGCCGTGCTGCGAGCGCGCGAGCTCGTCGACCTCGGTGGGCGTCAGCACGTCGTCGCCCAGCGCCAGCTGCCAGTCGAAGCGGAACAGCTGGTCGCGGGAGAACGCCCGGGGCCGGTCCGTGCCCGGCGTCTCGACCCGGCGCACCGACCCGCGCGGGCGGAGGTCGCGAATCAGGTCACCCGGCCACTCGACGTCCACCCGGTGCGCCGCGAGGAGGGCGGCGAGGCGGGAGGTGTCCAGCTCGGCGAGCTCGTCGGCGGTCACGGCGACGCTGCCGAGCGACGGCTCGGCGAGCAGGCGAGCGGCCGGCGGCCACGCCGACGCGAGGTTGGTGACGAGGGTGCGCGCGGCCAGTCGCGACCCCGGCCCGAAGTGATGGTCGTCGCGGCGCCAAAGGTCGGCCATGTCGACGGCGGCCCACGCGGCGTCGGTGGGCTTGACCCGCAGCACGACGTCGGCGATGGCCTCGTCGCTCGGCTCGTCTCGGAACCGGACGCGAAGCGTGCCGATGAACGGCCGCCGCCGCTGGGGCTCGCGCGGCACGACGGGTGGCGCGTCGTCGTCGTCGCGACCTTGGGGGATGGAGGCCACCGCGGGCGCGTCGACGGCCAACGCCTCGAGGAAGGCACGCACCTTGGCCTGGGCGGCCGCGGGATCGGGGTCCACAGGGCCGGCGGCGTCCTGGAGCTGGCTGCGCTCCGAGGCGTCCGGCGATGCGAGGTGGCCTCGCGCCATGATGCGCAGCGCGAGGATCGCCGGCGTGGCCCAGGCCCGCGCCGTGGGGTGGGCGTTCATCGTCCGGATGGCCTGGCTCAGCGGCCCGATGGACTCGCTCGCAGTGGCTCGCTCCTCACCGTCGGGCGCGCTGAAGACGAAGCGCGACTCGGCGGGAGTCTCGCCGATCTCGAAGTCGACCGGTCCCCGCAGCAGGAGGCGCAGGTCGGTCGAGGTGGGCATCCTTCCATTGTCCCGCGTGGCACCAACACCCTCGGAGGCAGCCGGTCTCGCAGCCCTAGTCACTTCGAGTCATTTCGCAACGAACTGCGACGCAGAGGCGGGCGGTCCTGAACGATGTGAAGGTCGTTCTTCCATCTCTTCTCCCGGGGGTTTCACCCATGTCGTTCAGCTCGTCCGAGAAGCCACGCCGTCGCGTGCGCGCCTCGCTTCTCGTGATGGCTGCGGCCATCCCGGCCGCGTTCCTCGTCCCGTCCGTCGCGCACGCGTTGACGGCTCCCGAGCCCGGTGCCACCGGCGATCAGCTGATCGTGCGCGGCGGCCCCATCCGGCTCGGCCCGAAGATCCACACGCTGACGAACGGCACCCACGCCACGCCGGGCATCGTGAACATCAAGGTCGACGGCTGCCACCTGGTCGTGAACACCGACTTCGCGACCGGCGAGCGCATCATCGCCGCCGTCGCCGACGAGGACGAGTCGCTGTCCAAGATGGGCATCGAGGCGGGTGTCTCCGGAGGCGGCAAGGTGGCGAACATCTACATGTACCGCAACGGCAAGCAGGTCTGCCCCAAGTCGTCGGTCTTCGGCTCGACGGCGAACATCTGGCTTCAGCTCACGAGCGTCAAGCCTGCATAGTCGGGGGCATGGAGACCACGCCTGACCGACTGACCGAGCTGCCCGAAGGATCGATCTTCGTCTTCGGCAGCAACGCCACCGGCGCGCACGGCGGGGGAGCGGCGAAGGTCGCCGTCGACCGCTTCGGCGCGATCTGGGGCCAGGGCGAAGGCCTGCAAGGCCAGAGCTACGGTCTGCCGACGATGGAGGGCTTCGAGGCGCTCCGCGGCGCGGCCGAACGGTTCGTCCGGTTCGCCGCGGAGCACCCCGAGCTGCGGTTCTACCTCACCAAGGTGGGGTGCGGCATCGCCGGGCACGCCGAGTCGGACGTCGCGCCGCTGTTTGCGGACACGCCCGACAACGTGGTCAAGCCGCCCGGCTGGTAGGCCTTACGCCTGGGCACCGCTCTCGGCCGCCTCGGCCTCGGCGATCTGGCGACGGACGTCGTCCATGTCGAGGTCCTTGACGGCCTTGATGACCTGTTCGAGGGCGGGCGCGGGAAGCGCGCCGGCCTGGTTGAACACCAGGACGCCGTCGCGGAACGCCATCAGCGTGGGGATGGACGTGATCTGGGCCGCTGCGGCCAGCTCCTGCTGGTCCTCGGTGTCGATCTTGCCGAAGGTGACGTCCGCGTGCTCCTCGCTCGCGGCGTCGTACACGGGCGCGAACTGGAGGCACGGGCCGCACCACGATGCCCACCAGTCGACGAGGGTGATGCCCTCGGCGCTGACGGTGGACTGGAAGGTGTCGGCAGTGAGCTCGACGGTGCTCATGATGACCTTTCGTGGAGAACGGGTTCACTCTGCACAACCACACCACCCCCTCGGACATTCCGGCCGTGACGGCCGACATACCGAGGGAATGAGAGCGGTTCGGCTGCGGCGGACCGACCGCGCAGGCAAGAATCGGCACGCACCCGGACCTGACGGGAGGGAGTCCCGGTCCTGCGGGGCCGAGGGAACGTGTGCGCCACGCCGGGCGGGGGCCGGCGGGTGGCCGCACGCGCCCGCGCCGGGCATCATCGAGCCATGGTGTCGCGCCGGACGTTCCTGTCGGGGACCGCAGCCATCGGGGCGGTCGCCCTGGTCGGCTGCAGCAGTGATGGCGAACCGGCGCCGCGTCGCACGACGCCGGCGACCGAGTCGCCCACCTCCCCGGACGCGATCGACCCGGAGGTCGCGGGCACCGTCGCGACCAGGCTGAACGTGCCGTGGGGCATCGTCTTCCTGCCCGGCGGCGACGCGCTCGTGGCCCAGCGCGACGAGGGCTCGATCGTCCGCGTCACCCCGAGCGGGGACGTCAGCCCGGTCGGGAGCGTGAAGGGGTCGGTCGGCAGCCCGGGAGGGGAGGGCGGTCTCCTCGGCCTCGCCCTCGACCCCGACGATCCCGACGTGCTGTACGCCTACGTCACGACCGGGCCTGACGACCGCGTCGTCCGAGCCGACATCTCCGGCGGTGAGCTCGGCGACGTCGAGCCCGTCCTCACCGGCATCCCGGTCGGCGGCCGGCACCACGGCGGCCGGATCCTGTTCGACTCCTCGGGCCACCTGTTCGTCGGGACCGGCGAGGCCGGCAACCCGCCCGAGGCGCAGAAGAAGGGCGCGCTCGGCGGCAAGATCCTCCGCATCGACAAGGAGGGACGGGCCGTCGACGGGAACCCGTTCGGCAACCGCACCTGGTCGTACGGGCACCGCAACGTCGAGGGCCTGGCCATCGACGCCGACGGCCGGCTGTGGGCGTCGGAGTTCGGCGAGCAGCGCTTCGACGAGCTGAACCTCATCGAGAAGGGCGGCAACTACGGCTGGCCCACGGTCGAGGGGAAGTCCGACGACGACCGGTTCGTCACGCCCAAGGTCACCTGGGCCACCAGCGACTGCTCCCCGTCAGGGCTGGCGATCACCCGGTCCACAGCGTTCGTGGCGGCCCTGCAGGGGGAGTGCCTGTGGGCCGTGCCGCTCGACGGCACGGACACGGGCAAGCCCCGGGCGCTGTTCCGTGGCAAGTACGGCCGCATCCGGACCGTGGTGGTCGCGCCCGACGAGAGCCTGTGGGTCAGCACGAGCAACACCGACGGCCGGGGCGACTCGCGCGACGGCGACGACCGCATCCTGCGCGTGACGCTCTGATCTATCCGCCGGTGCCGTCGTCCGTCGGAGTGGGCGACGGCGAGGGGTTGACCGGCTCGGACGTCGGCTCCGGTCCCGCCTTGGGCTTCTTCGCCCCCTTCTCCTTCTTGGGCTTGTCGCCCTTCTTCGGCTTCGGCGCTCCGAACGGCGCCGTGGCGACGACGAGGTCGACGGTGTCACCGATCCGGGCGCGGTCGTCCGGGGCGACGTCGAGGACCTTGCCGGCGTCCTGCGGCGCGATGCGGGTGGAGATCCGGGCCTCGAGCCCGAGCTTGTCGAGCGCCTTGACCGCGTCGGCCTGAGACATGCCCTTCAGGTCGGGGATCTTCACGAAGCCACTGGCCACCACGAGCTCGACGGTCGATCCCTTGTCGACGCTCTCGTCGGCACCCGGGTCCTGCTCCACGACCTCGCCCCGCTTGTGGCCGGCGACGTCACGGGACGCCGTCTCGACCTTGAACCCGGCGTCCTCGAGGTGCGCCTTGGCGACGGCAACCTCCTCGCCCACGACGTCGGGCACCTCGGTGCCTCCGTTGTTGGCCAGCGCCACGATGCCGAGCGCCACCAGCGTGGCGACCACCAGCGCGATGAGCAGCAGGAGCGGGTTGCGACGCAGCCGCCTCTTCTCGCCCGGCAGCGGGGTGTCCGTCAGGGTCGGCGGGTCGACGGGGAGGGGAATGGCGGCCGTGGGCGGGGCCAGGCTGCCGGCGGTCGGGTCGTCGACCAAGGCGTCCGCGAGCGCCCGGGCCGCGTCCCTGACCTCGGCCGCGTCGGCCGGCCGGTCCTCCGGGTCCTTCGCGAGCATCCGCATGATCAACGCCCGCACGCCGGCCGGGACGTTCTCGGGCAGGGGCGGGGGCGGCTCGTTGACGTGGGCCAGGGCGATCGCGACCGCGGCGGTCCGGTGGAACGGCGCCTTCCCGGTGAGGCAGCAGTACGCGACGACGCCGAGGGAGTAGAGGTCCGAGGCGGCGGTGGCCGTGCGCCCCGAGGCCTGCTCGGGGCTGATGAAGTCGGTGGTGCCGACGATCGTGCCGGTGCTCGTCAGGGGAGAGGCGTCGGAGGAGCGGGCGATGCCGAAGTCGAGGATCATCGAGCGGCCCGAGGCGTCCTGCATGATGTTGCCCGGCTTGAGGTCCCGGTGCACGATGCCCGCCAGGTGCGCGGCGGAGAGCCCGTCCGCGACCTCCGAGACCATGCGCATGGTCTCGGCCGGCGACATCGGCCCACTGTCGCGGAGGCGGTCGGACAGGGTGCAGCCGTCGATCAGCGGCATCACCAGGCAGGGCAGGACGGCGGTTCCGCCCTCGGACGACTCCTCCTCGCCGTAGTCGAGCACGCCGACGACGTTGGGGTGCTGCAACGAGCCCGCCAGGCGAGCCTCGATCCGCAGCCGTTCCAGCGCCGCAGCGTCGTCCACGGCGTCGCGCTTGAGCACCTTCACGGCGACGTCGCGCTCCAGGACGGCGTCGTGCGCCCGCCACACCTCGCCCATCCCGCCGGATCCGATGACCTCGTCGAGCTGGTAGCGCTCGAGCATCGTGCGGGTGGCGTGGGGCATGAATCGAGCCTAGAGCGGGTCGCCGAACATTACCTGTCGGTAGACCTGGCCCTCGGACGAACGTGAGGATATCCTCATATCTGGGACGAGGGAGGAACCATGGACGACAGCACCTTCGAGTACGAGACGCTCGATGTCGCTGCGGGCTCGCGCCGCTTCCCGGCGCACCGCCGCACCACGCAGCTGGGACATCCGCGGGTCGACCTCAGCTACCTGTCCACTGCGCCCGGCGCCGAGTTCGGCCAGCACGCCTGGGACGAGGCCGGCCACATCTGATCCGGCCCGGACGCACGAACGCCACCGTCCAGGAGACGGTGGCGTTCGTTCGTCATGATGACGGTCAGTCCTTGAACGCGTCCTTCACGTTCTCGCCGGCCTGCTTGAGGTCGGCCTTGGTCTGATCGACCTTGCCCTCGGTCTTCTGCTCGTCGTCGCCAGTCGCGTCGCCGAGCTTCTCCTTGGCCTCACCAGTGAGCTTGTCAGCGGTGTTCTCGATCTTGTCTCCGAGACCCATGTAGGGATCCTCCTCAGGGTGGGGGTCCGCTCTAGCGGCTTCCCTTCATGTCTAACAGCGTGAGGACGCGCGGCAAGTCGAGAGAAAAGACGAGGGCCCGGGAGCCGAAGCCCCCGGGTCCTCGTGCTGAGAAAGACTCAGAGCGGGCGGATGTTCGCCGCCTGCAGGCCCTTCTGGCCCTGCTCGACGTCGAACTCGACCTTCTGGTTCTCGTTCAGGGTCTTGTAGCCGCTCGTCTGGATCGCGCTGAAGTGCGCGAAGACGTCCTCGCTGCCGTCGTCCGGCGCGATGAAGCCGAAGCCCTTGTCGGCGTTGAACCACTTGACGGTTCCGGTTGCCATTACTTACTCCTTCGAGTGTCGTGCCCGGGTCACGACTGTCGCGACCCGTCGTGCGTCGTTCACCCGAAGAACACCAGCTCCCCGAAGGAAGCCCGAGAGGTCAAACGGCCAAACTCACTGCAACTGACCACAAGCCTAGGGCACGCGTGGTCTCCGGCGTAAGTCGGACACACCGACGATCACCTGCCGAAGATCTCCACGGACCACCAGACGCCGCGCGAGTCCCGCCGAGCCCCGGTGCCGAGGCGGGTGTACTTCGAGTTCAGGATGTTGGCGCGGTGGCCGGACGAGTTCATCCAGGCGCGCACCACGGCCTCGCCGTTCGGGTACCCCATGGCGATGTTCTCGGCCGCCCTGGTGAAGTGACAGGCACGCATGACCGTGGACAGGTCGGAGTGCTTGAGCTTGCGGTGGTCGCGCATCCAGCGGGCGCGCTTGATGGCGTAGTCCTTGGCGCAGCCGCTGCCGCGGGTGGCCACCTTGCCGTGACTCACGCGCTGGGCGTTCGTCTCCACGACGATCTGCCACTCGTAGGTACTGGCTGAGTTGACCGTGACGGCCCCGATGGCCGGCGCTCCCACCATGACCACGGCTGCGCACAGGAATGCGGAAATCGTACGACGTCTCATGGGCTCCCTCCCCGTCGATACGTGCAGGATCACACGGGAGGGGGTCACGCGCAGGGTGGCCCGAAAGAACTAGTTCTTTATAACCAGGTCGGGCGAAAGTCAAGACTGTCATTTCCCGGGCAACCGGTCTTGAATGGCCGCGGTGTGCCGCGACCCGTCCCACGAGGGCGAGCGCCATACCGGTCCGGGCAATCGTCCGAGCCATCACCAGCAGCATCACCAAGGGGGAACAGTGAAGCGTGTCACCACGGGCCTTGTGGGCCTCGGACTCGCCGCTTCGCTCGGGTTCGCGTACACCGCACCGAGCAACGCAGCAACATCACCACCGGACTCCAAGCCCGACCGGGTCGACAAGACCGTCGACGAGCTTCCCAACCCTCTGGAGACCAAGCGCCGTGCGCTGCGGTCCGAGGCGGTCGCGAACGTCGTCAGCGGCAAGTCCAAGCCCATCGAGAAGGACGGCATCTCCGTCGTCAAGGTCGGCAAGTCGCTGAGCCCGCAGGCCGCGGCGGTCCAGGCCAACAAGAAGGCCACGAAGAAGCAGAAGGCGGCCGCTTCCGGCAAGACGCACGACCAGTACGTCGAGCTCCAGCAGGAGCGGGCCGACAAGATCTTCGTGATCCTCGCCGAGTTCGGCAACCAGCGTCACCCGGACTTCCCGGACCAGGACACCGATCCGTCGGTGGAGGGACCGTCGACGTTCGAGGGCCCGCTGCACAACGCGATCCCGGAGCCCGACCGCACCAAGGACAACTCCACGGTGTGGCAGGCGGACTACAACCGGAAGCACTACCAGGACCTGTACTTCGGCACGGGCAAGGGCGTGGAGTCGGTCAAGACCTACTACGAGAAGCAGTCGTCGGGTCGCTACACGGTCGACGGCACCGTCTCGGACTGGGTGAAGGTCCCGTACAACGAGGCACGCTACGGCCGTGACGACTCGTCCCGGACCGTCTGGAACCTGATCCAGGACGCCGTCGCGGCGTGGGTCCAGGACCAGAAGGACGCCGGCAAGTCGGACGCGGACATCAAGAAGATGCTGCAGTCGTACGACAAGTACGACCGCTACGACTACGACGGCGACGGCGACTTCAACGAGCCGGACGGTTACGTCGACCACTTCCAGATCGTCCACGCCGGCGGCGACGAGGCCGACGGTGACCCGCAGCAGGGTGAGGACGCCATCTGGTCGCACCGCTGGTACGCGTACTACACCGACCAGGGCCTGACCGGTCCGGACTTCAACAAGCTCGGTGGCACGCAGGTCGGCAACACCGGCATCTGGGTCGGCGACTACACGGCTCAGCCGGAGAACGGTGGCCTGTCGGTGTTCGTGCACGAGTACGGACACGACCTCGGCCTGCCGGACGACTACGACACCTCCGGTGGCGGCGACAACAACAGCGAGTACTGGACCCTCATGGCCCAGAGCCGCCTCAACGGCAAGGACGAGCCGCTCGGCTCGCGTCCGGGTGACCTCGGTGCGTGGAACAAGCTGCAGCTCGGCTGGCTCGACTACGAGGTGGTCGGGGCCAAGGAGAAGCGCACGCTCGAGCTCGGTCCGCAGGAGTACAACTCCAGCAAGGCCCAGGGCGCGGTCGTCGTGCTGCCGGACAAGAACGTCACGGTCGACAACGGTTCTCCGGCGTCGGGCCAGAACCAGTTCTGGTCCACGAAGGGCGACAACCTGAACAGCTCGATGACCACGGACCTCGACCTCACCGGGGCCGCGGACGCGACGCTGACCGCCAAGGTCCGGTACTCCATCGAGGAGGGCTACGACTACGGCTACCTGCAGGTGTCCACCGACGGCGGCTCCACCTGGACGACGCTGGACGGCACCATCGACGGCCAGCCGATGGACAAGGACGCGTCGGACCAGTCGACGTTCTCCGGTGAGCACCCTGACTGGGGCAACCTCGAGGTCCCGTTGACGTCGGTCGCCGGCAAGAACGTCAAGTTCCGTGCCATCTACAAGACCGACGGCGGCGTCGCGGAGCAGGGTCTGTTCCTCGACGACATCAAGGTCACGAAGGACGGCGCCACCGTGCTGGAGGACGGTGCGGAGGACGGCGGCTCGGCGTGGACGTTCGACAAGTTCACGATCGTCGGTGCCACGTCGCAGAAGGCGTACGACAACTTCTACATCGCGGGTCACCGCTCGTACGTCAGCTACGACCGCTACCTGAAGACCGGCCCGTACAACTTCGGCTTCACGAACACGAAGCCGGACTGGGTCGAGCACTACAAGTACGGTCACGGCCTGCTGGTGTCGTACTGGGACACGTCCCAGGCGGACAACAACACCAACGAGCACCCCGGTGTCGGCCGGAACATGATCATCGATGCCAACGCGCGACCGATCATCAACACCGTCACCGGTGCTCCGTGGCGTGCGCGGATCCAGATGTACGACGCGCCGTTCTCGCTGCACACGGCCGACTCGATGACGTTGCACACGAACGGCAAGGCGAGCTACATCCGTGGCCAGAAGGCCCAGCCGGTGTTCGACGACACGAAGAAGTTCTGGTTCCCGACCCTGCCGAACCACGGCGTCAAGCTGCCGGCGGTGGGAGTCAAGATCAAGGTGCTGACGGAGGACGGCACCTCCATGAAGGTCCGGTTCAACTGAGAACCTGACCACCCGGGACGAGGGCCACGCATCAGGGGGTGCGTGGCCCTCTTCTGTGCGCGGTCGATGAAAGCGCTGTTAGGTGACCTAGGTAACTGGTAGCGTCTCGCAACGGAGTTCCGCGCTTGCCCCTGAAGGCACCACCCAGCTGCACGGGACTCGATCGGAACCCCCAGGTGTCCTTCTCTCCTGTCGGGTACCCGGGGGTTCCGCCTCTCAGCGCTACGGGCGCGCCGTCACGTACTGCTCGACGGCACCGGGCGCGCCGCCGAGCTCGTCGGCCACGTCGCCTGCCACGTCGTCGGCGTTCGTGACCGTGTGTCCGTCCTCGTCGAGCCCGGCGTCGGCGTTGGCGAGCGCCTCGTGGGCGGTCGCGAGGACCGCGACGGCCAGCAGGGCGGTGCCGGTGGCGATGGCGAAGGGCACGTGCAGGTTCGAGTGCTCCACGAGCTTGCCGGCGGCGTACGGCGCGAGACCGCCGCCGATGAAGCGGACGAAGCCGTAGGACGCCGAGGCCACAGGCCGCTCGACCGGCGCGACGATCATCACGGCCTGCGTCGTGAGCGTGTTGTTGATGCCGATGAACACGCCGGCGGTGATCACGCAGGTCACGAGCACGGCGCGGGTGTCGGGCCAGATCGCGATGACGGCGAGGTCGAGGGCGAACAGCGTCAGGGCGGCGTAGAGGGACCGCGCGGTGCCGAAGCGTCGCTGCAGGCGTGGGGCGCCGATGACCGAGAAGAACGCGACGAGCACGCCCCAGCCGAAGAACACCCAGCCGAGCTGGATGGCGCTGAGGTCCATCGGGAACGGCGCGTACCCGAGCATGGTGAAGAACGCCCAGTTGTAGAGCAGGGCCGCGAGGCTCATGAGCAGCAGGCCGCGGTGGCGGAGCGCCTTCAGCGGGGCGGAGATCGACGTCGGGTGCGACGGCTTGGGCGTCGAGGGGAGCAGGACCGCGGTGGCGACCAGGGCGATCGTCATCAGGGCGGCCACGCCGTAGAAGGGTCCGCGCCAGCTGATGGTGCCGAGCGTGCCGCCGAGCAGCGGGCCGGCCGCGATGCCCAGGCCGAGCGCGGCCTCGTAGAGGATGATCGCGCCGGCGAACCCGCCGCGGGCGCTGGCGACGATCGCGGCGAGCGACGTCGCGATGAACAGGGCGTTGCCGAGGCCCCAGCCGGCGCGGAACGCGACGATGCCGGAGATCGAGTCGGTGGTCCCGGCGAGCGCCGAGAAGACGACGATGATCACGAGGCCGACGATGAGCGTCTTCTTCGCGCCGAGGCGGCTCGAGACCCAGTTGGTGACGAGCATCATCACGGCGGTGACGACGAGGTAGCTGGTGAACAGCAGCGTCGCCTGGCTGGGCGTGGCGTCGAGGTCGTGCGCGAGCGCGGGCAGGATCGGGTCGACGAGGCCGATCCCCATGAAGGAGACGACGCAGGCGAACGCGACGGCGTAGACGGCGCGCGGCTGGTTGAACAGGGAGGGGGCGTCAGCGGACGAGGTCATGGGACTCCGTGATCTGGGAGAGGTGGGTCAGGGCCGGTGCGGCGGCGTCGAGCGCGGCCAGGTCGTCGGGGGAGAGGTGGGCCAGCTTGGCGGCGATGACCGCGTCCTGCTGCTGGCGGCGGGCCTGCAGCGCCTCGTGGCCGGCGTCGGTGATGCCGATGAGCGAGGCGCGGCCGTCGTCGGGGTCCTCGCGGCGCTCGACGAGCCCGGCGGACTCCATCCGCTGGAGGAGTCCCGTCATGGCGGGCTGGGTGATGACCTCGTGCTCGGCGAGCGCTGTCACGCGCTGCGGACCGTGCCGGTCCAGGACCGAGAGGGTGCCGGCCGCCGTGCGGCTCAGCGTGCCGCGCGGGGCGTCGCGGACGAAGGACTGGACGAGCTCTCGGAGCGTCCGCGCGAGCGGAGCGAAGTCAGGTTGGCTCATGCAACAAAAAATATCAGGACGCTATGCAACTCACCAGAGATGAGCCCTGTGCGATCGATCACGCCGCCTCAGAGGTCGTAGTCGACGACCAGCGGAGCGTGGTCGGACCAGCGCTCGCTCCAGCTGGGGGCGCGGTCGACCCAGGCCTGGCGGGCGCCGGCCGCGAGCCCAGGCGTGGCGAGCTGGTAGTCGATGCGCCACCCGGTGTCGGTGTCGAACGCCTTGCCGCGCATCGACCACCACGTGTACGGGCCGTCGACCTCTCCGCTGAGGTGCCGGTGGACGTCGACCCAGCCGAGCTCGTCGCGGGCGCGGTCGAGGTAGGCGCGCTCCTCGGGCAGGAAGCCCGCCTTGCCGACGTTGCCCTTCCAGTTCCGGATGTCGGCCTCGGTGTGACCGATGTTCAGGTCGCCGGTGACCATCGCGTGGTCCGCGCCCGCAGCCATCGCCGACATCCGTAGCAGCATCTGGTCGAGGAACCGGAGCTTCTCGTCCTGCTTCGGGGTGCCCACACCGCCGGAGTGCACGTACGCGGAGGCGACGCTGAGCAGGCTCCCGTCCGGCATCGGGACGTCGGCCTCGATCCAGCGGCCGGAGTCGTCGAAGAACCCGTCGCCGCAGCCGATCCGGACGTCCTTGGGCTCGGCCCTGCTCAGGATCGCGACGCCGGACCGGCCCTTGGCCGCGGCCTCGGTGTGGGCGACGTGGTAGCCCGACTCCGCAACGAGCTCGCGCACCACGTCGTCGGGCGCCCGCACCTCCTGGAGCGTGACGACGTCGCAGTCGCGCTCGGCCAGCCACTCGCCCATGCCCTTGCGGTACGCCGCGCGGATGCCGTTGACGTTGATCGTGGCCAGGCGGAACATGCGGCCACCCTAGGTGGCGGCGACGACAGGTCTTACAGCTGCACCTCGTCGACGGGATCCCCGCCGAGCCGGCGGCCCTCGTCCAGTGCGCCGATGGTCGCGAGGTCGTCGGCGTCGAGCTCGAAGTCGAAGACGGCCAGGTTGTCGCGGAAGCGCTCCGGGTTCGCCGACTTCGGGATGGGGACCGCGCCGAGCTGCGTGTGCCAGCGGAGGACGACCTGCCCGACGGAACGGCCGTGCTTGTCGGCGATCTGCTGCAGCTCCGGGCGCTCGAGCAGGTCGGACCCGCGGCCGAGCGGGCTCCAGCTCTCGGTGAGAGTGCCGCGGCTCGCGTCGGCGGCGCGCTGCTCGGTCTGCGCCAGGTACGGGTGGAGCTCGACCTGGTTGACCGCCGGGGCCACCCCGGTCTCGTCGACGAGGCGGTCGAGGTGCTCGGGCAGGAAGTTGGAGACGCCGATCGAGCGGACCACGCCCTCCTCACGCAGGCGGACGAATGCCTTCCAGGTCTCGACGTAGCGGTCGATCGGCGGCTGCGGCCAGTGGATGAGGTACAAGTCGATGCGGTCGAGCCCGAGACGCTTCAGCGACTCCTCGCAGGACCGGAGCGCCTCGTCGAAGCCGTGGTCACCGCCGGGCAGCTTCGTGGTGACGACGAGCTCGTCGCGCGGCACGGAGCTGTTGCGGACCGCCTCGCCGACCTCCGCCTCATTCTCGTACCGCACCGCCGAGTCGAGCAGGCGGTAGCCGGCGTCGATCGCCTCGCCGATGATCCCGGGCGCGTCCGGGCCGGTGATCGAGTAGGTGCCGTAGCCGAGGGCCGGCAGCTGGTGTCCGTCGTTGAGGTCGAGCAGGGGTGCGGTCATGCCTCCACCGTACGAAGGCGGCCCAGGCGTCACGACATGGCGATGAGCGACGCGATGACGGCGAGGGCCGGGATCGTGCCCTGCGTGGCCGCCGCACGGGCGTAGGAGAGGCCCGTGGTGATGAGCACCAGGGACGCGGCGACCATCGAGCCGCACGCGAAGATCACGAGCGTCCAGCCGACGTCGTCGTGGTCGGCGAGCTCGAACACGATCCCCGCGGCAGCGCCGACGGCGAGGAAGAGGTTGTAGTAGCCCTGGTTGTAGGCCAGGGACTCCGTGGTGTCGGCGTCGGCCTGCGACGCGACCCCGAACCGCTTCCAGGTGGCGGGCTGGGTCCAGGTGATCGACTCCATCGTCCAGATGAAGACGTGCAGGGCGGCAGCGAGGCCGGCGAGCACCAGAGCGGCGGTGGTCATGCGCCCGAGCGTAGCGTCGCGCGTCCCACACGCGAACCGCTCCGAGGTCTACATTTTCACAAGGACGCAAAGCGTCCCCGACCGAGGAGGAATCTGTCATGGCCGTCGACTTCAAGGCCTTGAACCGTAATCAGCAGGGCGCGCTGGTTGCTGGCGCTCTCGCCATCATCCTGTCGTTCTTCTCCGACTACGTGACCGTCGACCTGAAGGGCCCCGCCGATGGCCTGGGAGTGTCGTTCGGCGCCAGTAACGCGTGGCACAGCTACGCCACGTTGGGCATGCTGCTCATCCTCGTGGCCACTGCGCTAGTGGCGGTGAAGGCATTCTCCGCCGAGGCGTTGCCGGACGGCGTCCCATGGGCGTTGATCACGGCTGCTGCGGCCGGCCTCGGCACGTTGCTGGTGATTCTTCGCGCATTCACCTATGACGGCAGCGGCATCGCCGACATCGGCCCCGGCTGGTCCGGATGGCTGCTGTTCGTCGCCGCCATCGCGCTGACGGTGTTCTCGGTGCTGTCGTTCCGCGAGTCGGGGGAGTCCATGCCCGACTTCAAGGGCGAGGCGCCGCCGGCACCGCCCGCCGCCTGATCAGGCGGTACACCCTCATCAGGCGGTGAAGGGGGGCCGGTCGTCCAGGCGGACCGACCGGCGCCCCGCCCAGCGCCAGACGCGGGCCGTGCGATCACGGTCCTCGTCGGTGATCAGATTGCCCATGACGCGCAGCGCGATCGTCATCAGCCGGTGGCTGCGCATGCCGATCGGGCCGAGCGTGGGCAGCAGTCCCGGCACGGTCAGCAGGCCGGCGAGGCGACGGGCGATGGAGAACGCCTCGCCGTAGTGCGTGGTGAGCAGGTGCGGCCAGGCCTGCTCGAGGTCGTGGGTGTCGTGCAGCAGCTCCGCGCCGACGCGGCCAGTCTCCAGGCCGTAGTCGATGCCCTCGCCGTTGAGCGGGTTGACGCAGCCGGCGGCGTCGCCGACGAGGATCCAGTTGGGGCCGGCCACGCCCGACACGGCGCCGCCCATCGGCAGCAGGGCCGACGTCGGCAGGCGCAGGTCGGGTCCGAGCTGCCACTCCTCGCGCCGCTGGTCGGCGTAGTGCTGCATGAGCGGGCGGATCTGCAGGTCGGCGGGGCGCTTGGCCGTGGCGAGGGCGCCGACGCCGAGGTTCACTTCGCCGTCGGACAGCGGGAAGATCCAGCCGTAGCCCGGCAGGAGCTCTCCATCATCGTCACGGAGCTCCAGGTGGGAGGAGATCCACGGGTCGTCGCTGCGGCCGGACTTCACGTAGGTGCGGCCGGCGACGCCGTACGCGGTGTCGCGGTGCCACTCGCGGCCCAGCACCCGGCCGAGGGTGGAGCGGACGCCGTCGGCGACGACCAGCCGGTCGCAGGCCACGGTGTGGCGCTCCTTGCTGGTGCCCATGGCGAAGACGACGCCGGTGACGCGGCCGTCGAGGTCACGCTCGACGTCGACGGCGCGGGCGTGCTCCAGTGGGACGGCGCCCTCGTCGAGCGCGACCTGACGGATGCGGGCGTCGAGGGTGGTGCGGGGGACGGCCGAGCCGTGGTCGGGCAGCGAGCCGCCGGGCCAGGGGAGCAAGAGCTCCTGGCCGAATCCGGCGGCACGGAGGCCGCGGTTGGTGCCGAAGCCGCGGATCCACTCGCCCAGGCCGAGCCGCTCGAGCTCGGCGATGGCGCGCGGGGTGAGGCCGTCGCCGCAGGTCTTGTCGCGCGGGAAGCGGGCGGCGTCCGCGAGGACGACGTCGGAGCCCAGGCGGGCCGACCAGGCGGCGGCTGCGGCGCCCGCGGGACCGGCGCCGACGACGAGGACGTCGGTGCGGGTCGGCAGGGCGGTCATGGCCCCGATTCTCTCAGAGCGGGGCGAACGGGCCGTGCGAGGATGCCGCCATGAGTTCTCAGGCAACCTCACCAAAACCTGATGTGCACTACGCGTCCCGCGGGTCGTCGCACTTCGACGTGATCCTGGCGTTCTTCTGCGTCGTGCTCGTGGTCTCCAACATCGCCGCCACCAAGGGGATCGAGTTCGGCTCGTGGGACTTCTCGCTCGGGTCGGTGCAGATCAGCCCGGTGGTCACCGACGGGGGCGCGTTCCTGTTCCCGCTCGCGTACGTGCTGGGCGACGTGCTGTCGGAGGTCTACGGCTTCCGGGCCGCGCGCCGCGCGATCGTCGTGGGCTTCGGCATGGCGCTGCTGGCCTCGGTGACGTTCTGGGTCGTCGAGCAGGCCCCGGCGGCGTCGTTCTACGAGAACCAGGAGGCGTTCGAGAGCGTCCTCGGGTTCGTGCCGCGGATCGTGCTGGCGTCGCTGAGCGGGTACGTCGTGGGACAGCTGCTGAACTCGTACGTGCTGGTGCGGATGAAGGCGCGGACGGCCGAGCGCGGCCTGTGGTCGCGGCTCGCCGGCTCCACCGGCGTGGGCGAGCTCGCCGACACGTTCATCTTCTGCGCGATCGCCTCCACGGCCATCGGCATCACGACGATGGGCCAGTTCTGGAACTACTTCGTCGTCGGGTACGTCTACAAGGTCGCCATGGAGCTGATCGTGATGCCGGTGACCATGGTGGTCATCGCCTGGCTCAAGAACCGGGAGCCGACGTACTGGAGTAGCGACCCAGGAACTCCTGCTTCAGCGCGTTGAACTCGCCGGCCTCGATGGCGGTTCGCATGGCGTCGACGAGACGGACGATGAACCGCTCGTTGTGGATCGTGACGAGGGTGGCGGCGAGGTACTCGTTCGCCTTGAACAGGTGGTGCAGGTACGCGGTCGTGTAGTGCGCGCAGGTGTAGCAGTCGCACTCGTCGTCGATGGGCACAAAGGCGCGTCGGGACGCCGCGACCAGCAGGTTCCGCCGGCCGTCGGGCGTGTAGACGCGGGACGAGCGCGCGACGCGCGAGGGCTGGACGCAGTCGAACGTGTCGCAGCCGGCCTCGACGGCCATGAAGAGGTCCTCGGGCTCACCGATGCCGAGCAGGTGGCGCGGGCGGTCGTCCGGCAGCTCGTCGACGACCCAGCCGACGATGGCGGCGAGGTTCTCCTTCTCGATCGCCCCGCCGATGCCGTACCCGTCGAAGTCCATCGCGACGAGGTCGGCGGCGGCGCGGCGGCGCAGGTCCTCGTGCTGGGCGCCCTGCACGACCCCGAACAGCTGCTGCGCCGGGCGGTCGGGGTGCTCGGCGGCGAGGCGCCGGTGCTCGGTGAGGCAGCGCTCCGCCCACGCCGTGGTGCGCGCCAGCGACGCCTCTTGGTACTCGCGGGAGTTCATCAGCGTGGTGAGCTCGTCGAAGGCGAAGATGACGTCGGCGCCGAGCTGGTGCTGGATCTGCATCGACACCTCCGGCGTGAACCGGTGGGACGACCCGTCGAGGTGGCTCTTGAACGTCACGCCGTCGTCGTCGACCGTGGCGAGGCGGTCCTTGCCGGGCGCGATGACGTCGTCGGACGTCACGCCGGCGGCGTCCATGGCGAGCGTCTTCTTGAACCCGGCGCCGAGGCTGAGCACCTGGAAGCCGCCGGAGTCCGTGAACGTCGGGCCGGGCCAGTTCATGAACCGGCCCAGGCCGCCGGCCTCCTCCACGATGTCGGAGCCCGGCTGCAGGTACAGGTGGTACGCGTTCGCCAGGAGCGCCTGGGCACCGAGCGCGGCCATCGCCTCGGGCAGCACCGCCTTGACGGTGGCCTTCGTCCCGACCGGGACGAACGCCGGCGTGCGGATGTCACCGAGCGGCGTTGACAGCACCCCGGTGCGGCCGGCGGCGCCGTCGAGGCGGCTGCCGACGGTGAACATGGCGACTATCCAACCATCAGACGAGCAGCCGGACGCCGACGGCGAGAGCGCCGGCCGTGAGGACCAGGAGCACGAGGTTCCACGCCCAGGCAGGCAGGTGCGTCAACCGGGCGAGCAGGTCGGCGTCGGACGTCCTCGTGCGGACGCGACGCCGGTGCGACCAGAGGTCGAGCACCGAGCGGGGCGCGGCGACGAGCAGGAACCAGGCGAGCACGAGGGCTGCCGTCTCCTGCACCTCGGCGGACGCCCGCCACACCACCACGGCCACGACCGCGCCGGCGGCCAGGACGACCGCCAGGCCGAACCAGTTGCGGATGTGCAGGAGCATCAGGGCCAGCGTGGCCAGGGCGGCGCCCCAGGCCCACGGCGCGTGTCCGGAGTCGACGAGCAGGACGCAGCCGAGACCGAGGGCCGCCGGGGCCAGGTAGCCCGCGGCGGCCGTCGCGATCATCCCCGGACCGCGGGGCCGACCGCTGGTGACGGTCAGCCCCGACGTGTCCTGGTGCAGCCGGATCGCGTTGAGCCGTCGGCCGGTCAGCAGCGCGACGACGGCGTGACCGGCCTCGTGCACCAGGGTCACGACGTGACGGAGTCGCTGCCACGTCGCCGGCACGAGCGCGAGCGCCGTCCCGGCGAGCGCGGCGACGACCTCCGGGCTCAGGGCGCGTCCTCAGTCGCGGTGGTCGTGCTCGACCAGGTCGACGCGCGTGGTGTCGCGCGGGGACTCACCCATCGCGGTGGCCAGGCGGTGCATCGTGGCCGCCTCGTCGGGCCGGCTCTGCCGGTCCAGCGCGAGGCCCAGCGCCGTGTGCGCCCAGCCGCTGGTGGGCTCGAGCTCGATCAGGCGCCGGAACGCGTCCTCGGCGGGCTTGAGCTGCGCGGCGGCGAAGTGCGCCCGCCCGAGCAGCTCCCAGGCCGCGGCGTTGCCCGGCTCCTCGTCCAGGACCCGGCGGACGACGCGCACGGCGTCGCGCGGGTAGCGGGAGTCGAGCAGCTCCTCGGCCTTCCGGAAGGCGTCGTAGGAGTCCATCGCGGCGATCTGCTCGTCCGTGATGTTCGGGGTCAGGTAGATGGTCATGGGGCCCTCCTTCCGAGGTTCGCCCGGCTCAACACCGGCGGTGGTCCGCTCATTCCGGGGTGGGGGACGTCTTGCCCGGGTCGGTCGGGAACGGGGTCGGCGGGGTGGTGCTCAGGGTCGGGCTCGGGGACGGCGTGACGTCGGTGGGGATCGGCGTCGTCAGGGTCGTGGTGGGCACCGTCGGGGTGGGCGTCGGGTCCGGTTCGTCGTCGTCCTTGGAGGAGCCGCCGCCGCCGAAGGTCTTGCCGATGGTGGTGCCCTTGTCGTTGGTGCCCCACTCCTTGCCGACGACCAGCTCGTAGACGGTGATGGTGCCGATGGCGATCACCAGCACGACGACGCTCGTGACCAGCACCGTGGGCCAGTGGACGCCGGAGCGGTCGTCGACCACGCGGGCGCCGCGCGGCTGGGCGGCGACGTCGGCGACCTCCTCGAACGCCTCCGTGACCGACTCGCCCTCTTCGAGGTGCTTCTCGATGACGGTGCCGCGCTCGGTCTGGACCAGCAGCGTGCGGCCGGTCTCCAGGGTGCGGGCGAAGAACGCCGAGCTGACGGTGGCCACGAGGCTGCCCAGCGCCGCCCCGATGATCGTGCCGGCGACGCCGAGGCGCGAGGCTGCCCAGGCGGCGATCATCGCCGCGAGCGCACCCGCGAGCACCTGGAGCCACGACATCTCCCCGAACAGGCGTCGTCGCAGCTGGGCCATGCTGCGAGCGTAGCGATTCCCGGCACGCCGACGCGGCTCCACGATGTTGTCGGAGGTCCGGGTCAGACTGACGGCATGGAACTCGTCGGTGTGCTGCTTCTCGGACTCGTGCTCGGCGCCCTCGTCGGATGGACGCTGGGCCGGAGCAACGCTGTGACCAGCGCATCTGCCGCCGATCCGGCGGTCCTCGAGGCTCGCCACCAGGCCGTCGTGGCCCAGCTGCGGCAGGAGGAGGCGGAGGCCCGGGCCGAGGTCAGCCGTGAGCTGGCGGCGGCCGAGGCGTCGATCGCCGGCCTGCAGGACGCGCTGGAGCAGGCCCGCCGCGAGGCGCTGCAGCGGGCGGAGTCCGACCGCGCCGAGAACAAGGTGCTGCAGCAGCTGGCGCCCATCTCGGAGAACCTGCGCGCGATGCAGAAGACCGTCGTCGACCTGGAGTCCCAGCGCAACCAGCAGCACGGCGTGCTGGCCCAGGAGCTCAAGGTCACCCGCGAGACGGCCGAGCGGTCCAAGCTGGCCGCGGAGACGCTCGCGTCGGCGCTGCGCAACAACTCCGTGCGTGGCGTGTACGGCGAGACGCAGCTGAAGTCGCTGGTGGAGTCCGCCGGCCTGCTGCGGCGGGTCGACTTCTCGACCCAGGAGTCGATCGAGGCGGAGTCCGGCGCGCGGCGGCCTGACATGGTGATCAACCTCCCCGGAGGGAAGCAGTACGCCGTCGACGCGAAGGTGCCGTACTCCGCCTTCATCGAGGCCAACCGTCCGGACATCTCCGAGGAGCATCGGGCGCAGCACCTGGTTCAGCACGCCCGTCAGGTCAAGGGCCACGTCGACGCGCTGGCGAGCAAGCAGTACTGGTCCGGACTGGCGGCCAGCCCGGAGTTCACTGTGGCCTTCATCCCGAACGAGTCGATCCTGAACGCGGCTCTCGATGCCGACCCGGGCCTCATGGAGCACGCGTTCGCGAAGGGCGTTCTCCTGGCCACCCCCACCAATCTCTGGGCCATCCTGAAGACCGTTGCGTTCACCTGGCAGCAGGAGGTCCTCACCGAGGACGCCAAGAACCTCTTCGACCTGGGCAAGGTCCTGTACGCGCGTCTGTCCAAGCTGGCCGAGCACGCCGAGAAGCTCCGCCGGTCCATCGAGTCCACGGTCACCAGCTACAACAGCTTCGCCAGCTCCCTAGAGCAGCGGGTGCTGGTCACCGCGCGCAAGCTCGACCAGGTGGACGAGACCAAGATCATCGCGTCACCACGCGTCATCGACGCTCAGACCAAGCCGTTGACCCAGGAGGAGTTCATCGCGTTCCAGGACCTCGAGCGTCCGGAGCTCGACTTCACCGTCGACGCCGAGATCGTCGACGACGGCCGGCAGACCGGTTAGCCCAGTGCCTGCTCGAGGTCTGCCAGCAGATCGGCGGTGTCCTCGATGCCGACACTCAGGCGGACCAGGTCGTCGGGCACCTCGAGCGCGGATCCGGCCGTCGACGCGTGCGTCATCGCTCCTGGGTGCTCGATCAGCGACTCGATGCCACCGAGGCTCTCCGCCAGCGTGAAGATCTCGGTGCGAGCGCACAGGTCGAGCGCCGCCTGACGTCCCCCGGCCAGCCGCACCGACACCATGCCGCCGTAGCGGCGCATCTGGCGCTTGGCGACGTCGTGGCCCGGGTGCTCGTCAAGCCCGGGGTAGATGACCGTGGCGATCGCGGAGTGGCCGGCCAGCAGGTCGACGACGGCCTCGGCGTTGGTGCAGTGCTGCTCCATGCGGACGGCGAGCGTCTTCGCGCCGCGCATCGTGAGGTAGGCGTCGAACGGGCCGGGCACGCCGCCCGCGCCGTTCTGCAGGAAGCCGAACGCGTCGTGCAGCTCGGCGTCGTTCGTGACGAGCGCGCCGCCGACGACGTCGGAGTGACCGCCGAGGTACTTGGTGGTGGAGTGCAGGACCACGTCGGCGCCGAGCGCCAGCGGCTGCTGCAGGTACGGCGAGGCGAACGTGTTGTCCACGACCAGCTTCGTGCCGGCCTCCTGGCTCACCTCGGCGATCGCGGCGATGTCGGCGATGTTCAGCAGCGGGTTGGTGGGCGTCTCGATCCAGACGACCTTCGTGGCGTCGGTGATGGCGTCGCGGACGGCGGTCGGGTCGTCCACGGCCACGGTGGAGTAGGTGATGCCCCAGTGCGTGAACACCTTGTCGATCAGCCGGAACGTGCCGCCGTAGGCGTCGTCGGGGATGACGAGGTGGTCGCCGGGGCGCAGCATCGCGCGCAGCGCCGTGTCGGTGGCGGCCATGCCGGAGCTGAACGCCCGGCCGTACGACCCGCCCTCGAGCGCGGCGAGGTTGGCCTCGAGCGCGGTGCGCGTCGGGTTGCCGGTGCGGGCGTACTCGTAGCCGCCGCGCATGCCGCCCACGCCGTCCTGCGCGAACGTCGAGGACGCGTAGATCGGGACGTTCACGGCACCGGTCTGCGGGTCAGGCTCGAAGCCGGCGTGGATCGCGCGGGTGGCGAAGCCCTTCTCGTCGTCGCTCATACGTGCACCCCCAGGAGGTCGTGGCGGGTGAGGACGCCGAGCGGCTTGCCGTCCTCGACGACCATCACGGCGTCGCTCTCGCTGAGCGCCTTGAGGGCGGCGTCGAGGTCCTCGCCGGCGCCGAGCAGGGGGAGCGGTGCCTCCATGTGCTTGGACACGGGGTCGGTGAGGAGCGCACGACCCTCGAAGACGGCGCTGACCAGCTCGCGCTCGCTCACGGAGCCGGCCACCTCGCCGATGACGACCGGCGGCTCGGGACCGACGACCGGCATCTGCGACACGTTGTACTCGCGCAGGATCTCGATCGCGTCGCGGATGGTCTCCGACGGGTGCGTGTGCACGAGGTCGGGCATGCTGCCGGTCTTGCGGCGGAGCAGCTGGCCGACGTCGGGCCGGTCGGTGTGGCTGTCGAGCGGCGTCCGGAGGAAGCCGTAGGACGACATCCAGTCGTCGTTGAAGATCTTGGAGAGGTAGCCGCGGCCGCCGTCGGGCAGGAGCACCACGACGAGGGCGTCGGGGCCCTCGCGCTCGGCGACCTCGAGGGCGGCGACGACCGCCATGCCGCACGAGCCGCCGACGAGCAGGGCCTCCTCGCGGGCCAGGCGCCGGGTCATGTCGAAGGAGTCGGCGTCGCTGACGGCGATGATCTCGTCGGGGATCTCGGGGTCGTAGGCGCTGGGCCAGAAGTCCTCGCCGACGCCCTCGACGAGGTACGGGCGGCCACTGCCGCCGGAGTACACGGAGCCTTCGGGGTCGACGCCGATGACCTTGACGCGACCGTCGGAGACCTCCTTGAGGTAGCGGCCGGCGCCGGTGATGGTGCCGCCGGTGCCGACGCCCGCGACGAAGTGCGTGATCTTGCCGTCGGTGTCGGCCCAGATCTCCGGACCGGTGGTCTCGTAGTGGCTCTGGGGACCGGCCGGGTTGGAGTACTGGTCGGGCTTCCACCCGCCGTCGATCTCACGGACGAGCCGGTCGGAGACGCTGTAGTAGCTGTCCGGATGCTCGGGCGGGACGGCCGTGGGGCACACGTGGACCTCGGCGCCATAGGCGCGCATCGTGTTGCGCTTGTCCTCGCTGACCTTGTCGGGGCAGACGAAGATGCAGCGGTAGCCGCGCTGCTGCGCGACGAGGGCCAGGCCGACGCCGGTGTTGCCGGAGGTGGGCTCGATGATCGTCCCGCCAGGCTTGAGGGCGCCGGACTTCTCGGCCTCCTCGACCATCTTCAGGGCGATCCGGTCTTTCGCACTGCCGCCGGGGTTCAGGTACTCGATCTTGGCCGCCACGGTCGCAGATCCTGCGGGGACGACGCTCGTCAGCTCTACGAGCGGGGTGTTGCCCACGAGCTCGACGATGTGATGGGCGATACGCATCTGGCCATTGTTGCACCGGAGCGATCGGCCCTCAGCGGGTGAGGATCGGGCTGGCCTCGGTGACGTCGATGGTGGTGGTCGGGCCGACGGCGGTGAGGGTGCCGGACAGCTCCTGGCGTGGCCCGCCGTCGACCGTGTAGGTGACGGCGTAGCTGGTGTCGACGCCGATCCGAAGGTTCTCGCCGGTGTCGCGGTAGCGGTGCGTGACGTCCTTCGCCGGGTAGGGCCGCCCCGGCCGACTCGTGCGGGCCGTCGTCCCGTCCCCGTGATGCCACGTGTACACGACGGGCCGTGCGATGACGGAGACCTGGTGCCCCAGGAGCGTCACGGTTCGTCGCAGCGTCTGCGGCTCGGTGTAGAAGATCGTCGGGATGTTGACCAGCACCTCGTCCGTCGGCTGGACCCGCGCCCGCAACGCCGGCATCGGGATCTCCCGGACGGCGCGCTCGATCGCAGCGCGATCAAGTCGTTCCGGTGCTCCATTGAATTCCCGAAGAGCGCAGCGATACCGCGAACGATCTGGCTCGTATGCCCCAAAGCAGCGCAGCGGATACGACGGTACGACTCGAACCCTGTTTGCCCCGGAATGCGCGGCCGCCGGCTTTGCGTTCTTCACCTCCACGCGAACGCTCGGCGACCACCCGGAAGGAGAGACGTCGACATCAGACGGGGTCAGCACTGAGAACAAGGCGGCGGAAATGAGGAGAGTGGTGATGTTAGGCATCAGGTGCCTCGCCGGTAGATGTCGACGAGCTGGAACGGGGCGTGGTCATTGAGAACGAAGGTGAGTGGTACGAGAGCCTTTTCTCCCTCGACTTTGACCTCCGTCACGACTTCGATTGGATCTCTGCTCCCGCCTACCCGAACGTCATTTAGCGTCCATGCTGCGCCCTTAGGCCGTTCAGACTGTTTGAGCGATTTGAAGTCACCGGCGTATTCGCGACACGGCTTGCATTTGGGCGCGTGCTTGACCATCAGATGTCCGTCACCGGTCTTGGCGGCGTAGTTGAAGGCAGATACCCAAAATCCGACAAAGGTTGCTGCCCCACTGGGGGTGTCCTTCTTCGCCTCATTCGGAAGGTCTGGAGGCGCGAGCGTCGGAGTAGCGGACTTCCTCGGCGGCTCGATCGGTCTGGGGTCACTGGAGCACCCCGAGAAGAGCAGCAGGCCGGCGATGGCGAGCGTGACGATGCGCATGAACCCCCCGATTCAGAACGCCACGAACCTAGCCGAGTCGAGGTGGAGATGTCATCGCGCCGGTCCACAGTCGTCGACATGTGACGTGGAGAGCGTCATGGGCGCCCGATAACGCCCTGGGCGTCACATTTCGCGAAGACGGGGCGTCAGTCGTCCTTGCCGCCGAACATGATCTCGTCCCAGCTGGGGACGCGGCGGCGCTCGTGCTTCTTCTTGCGGGGCATCGTGTCGGGGACGGCGATGTCCTGCTCGAGGGTGATCTCGACCTGGCCGACGTCGTCGGTGAGCTGCTGCTCCTGGCGCTCGGCCTCGGCGGCGTCGGCCTCCTCGTCGGCGATCGCCATCTGCTCCATGGCCTTGCGGTCGCGGGCCTCCTTGAGCGACGACACCGCGGCGTGGAACTCCTCGGACTCGACGTCCGGGACGATCTCGTCGGGCTCGGTCTCCACCGCCGGTGCTTCCGCGGCCACGGCCTCCTCGCGGAGGACGTCGGCGATGGCCATGTCGGAGGAGTCCTCGGGAAGCGCGACGTCGCCCACCAGGTCGTGCGCGACCTCGTCGGCCGGGAGAACGTAGCGGCCCTTCACGTCGAACAGGAAGGTCGCGGGCTGGTCGGCGTCGGCGATGGTGGCGACGACGGTCCAGCGCCCGTCCTCACGACGCCACGAGTCCCAGACGATCTCGTCCGGCACGCCGCCCTCGGCGGCCACCTTCTCGTCGACCAGAGTGCCGAGGGGCATGCCGGTGCCGCCCACGTGCTTGCGGCGCACGGTGGTCTTCCGCGCCTGCTCGCACATGAACTCGCGCTCGGCGAGCACCGGCGCGGCGAACGCGCTGATCTGCTCCACCGGCACTCCGGCCGCCTCGGCGACCTCGTCGGGACTCTCGCCACGACGGATGCGGGTCTGGATGTCTCGGGGACTGAGGGTGCTTTCCATCGTGATCTCCAACTGGCCGGACGGGCTGCCGCTGCGGATGCGGGTGGAGGCGTCGATCAGGGAAGAGAGACGGCGATCGGCACGGATGTGGAACGTCTCGTTGGTGGGGGCGTGGCGCGCGATGAGGAACCGTCCGTCCTCGCTCAGTCCGTCGAGACCGAGTTCGCGCATGAATGCCTCCAGATTCGTCCTGAAATCCATCGTAGGGACGGGGCACTCCCCAGCCGGGACGACGCGCCGACGACTTCGGCGTGTCAGACGCGGGGGAGGACCGCCTCGAACGACGGGTCCGGGTTGCCGAACCGGTGGTTCGTGATGGAGATGGCCTGCTCCCGGAGGAACGGCAGGAGCTCGACGCGGCCGGACTGCGTGACCTCGCCCGGGTACAGCGCGACGTCCGGGTCGCCCTCGACGGCCGCCGACACCTCGCCGGACGGGACGCCCAGCAGGCGCACCCGCGCCGGCCGCTCCGTGGCGACGCGCGACAGCCACTCCTCGCGGGTCTCGACGACGTGCGGCACCGGGAAGCCGCTCGGCAGGGCCTCCGGCACGCTCACCGAGATGTCCGACCCGGCCCGCGTGGCCGCCAGGACGACACGGACGAGGTCGGGCAGGTAGCCGTCGCTGCGGACAGTGACCGGGACCGGCAGGTAGCGGAAGACGTTCCGCTCGACGCCGAGCCCGGTGACGTCCTTGTGGATGCCGAACTCGCGCGACCACGCCTTCTGGTCGGAGCCGGCGGCGGCCCGCACGGCCTCGAGCTCCTCAGGACGCAGGACCGTGGCCGCCTTCTCGAGCACCTCGGTGACCTCGGGGGACAGGTCGACGGCGGGCGCCGACCGCAGCGTGCGGGACCGCCAGCTGCCGAGGTGGGTCAGGTAGTTGGGGCCGCCGGCTTTGCTGGTGGCGCCGACGGACGAGCGCTTCCAGCCGCCGAACGGCTGTCGCTGGACGATGGCCCCGGTGATGCCGCGGTTCACGTAGAGGTTGCCGGCCTCGACCCGCTCGATCCACTCGTTGACCTCGTCCGGGTCGAGGGAGTGGATGCCTGCGGTCAGGCCGAAGTCGGTGGCGTTCTGCCACTCGATCGCCTCGTCGAGGTTCTTGGCGTGCATCAGGCCGAGCACCGGGCCGAAGTACTCGGTCTGGTGGAACGCGCTGCCGGGCCGGACTCCGATGCGGATGCCCGGCGACCAGAGCCGTCCGGACGCGTCCAGCTTGCGCGGCTCCAGCAGCCAGCGGTCCTCCTCGCTCTCGTCGAGGACGGTGAGGGCCTCGAGCAGCTTCCCCTTGGGCGGCTCGATGACCGGTCCCATGGCGACCTCGGGGTCGTCGGGCCACCCGACGACGAGCGAGGACACGGCGTCGAGGAGCTGCCGCTCGAACCGCTCCGACCGGCCGACGGAGCCGACGAGGATGCCGAGGCTGGCGGCCGAGCACTTCTGCCCGGCGTGCCCGAACGCGCTCTTGGCGAGGTCGGCGACGGCGTGGTCGAGGTCGGCGCTCGGGGTGACGACGATGCCGTTCTTGCCGCTGGTCTCGGCGAGCAGCGGAAGGTCGTTGCGCCACGACCGGAACAGCTTGGCCGTCTCCCAGCCGCCGGTGAGGATGACGCGGTCGACGCCCGGGTGCGCGACGAGCGACTGGCTCAGCGCTCCCTCGGGCATGGAGACCAGGCGCAGCACGTCGCGCGGCACGCCGGCGCGCCACAGCGCCTCGATCATCACGGCGGCGCAGCGCGGGCTCTGCGGTGCCGGCTTGATGACGACGCCGCTGCCGGCCGCGAGGGCCGCCAGGACGGAGCCGGCCGGGATGGCGACCGGGAAGTTCCACGGGGGAGTGACGACGGTCAGGTGCGCCGGCTCGAAGACGGCACCGTCGACGACCTCGAGACGTCGGGCCGACTCGGCGTAGTAGTGCGCGAAGTCGATGGCCTCGCTGACCTCGACGTCGGCCTCGGCGATGGTCTTGCCGGTCTCGGCCGCCATGACGGAGACGAGCTCACCGCGCCGAGCGGCGATCGCCGCACCGGCCTGGTGGAGGATCCAGGCGCGGACGTCTGCCCCGCGGGCGGCCCACCGGGCGCCGGCCTCACGGGTCTGCCGGACGAGCGTCTCGAGGCTCGCCGGGCCATAGATGTGGCCCGCGTCGATGGTGTCCAGCCCGAGCTGGGTGTACGTGGACCGGGAGAGTGCGAGGCGGCCCCACTCGCGGTTGCCCTCGGTGGACGGGTCGGTGTCGGGAGTGTTGGCGAAGCCGTCGGTGTGCAGGGAGATGTGCTCGTTGCGACGGTCCTGCACGCGGTTCGGGGTGGGGACGGTGTCGTCGAGCGCCTTCACCGACGCCAGGAAGCGGCTCGCCTCGCGGTCGAACGCCTCCGGGGACTTGCCGAGGTCGAAGGCGACCGACATGAAGTTCTCGCTGCTGGCGTTCTCCTCGAGCCGCCGCACGAGGTAGGAGATCGCGACGTCGAACTCCTCTGGGTGCACGACCGGGGTGTAGAGAAGGAGCTCGCCGACCTCGTCGCGCACGGCCGAGATCGGACCGGAGTCCATGCCCAGGAGCATCTCGAAGTCGATGGCCTCGCGGACGCCGCGGTCGCCGGCGAGCAGCCAGGCGTAGGCGATGTCGAACAGGTTCTGGCCGGCCACGCCGATCCGCACTGCGTCGACGCGCTCAGGGGTGAGGGCCCAGCCGAGCACCCGCTTGTAGTTGGTGTCGGTCTCCTGCTTGGAGCCCCAGGTGGCGAGCGGCCAGCCGTGGACGGCCGCGTCGACGCGCTCCATGGCGAGGTTGGCGCCCTTGACCAGGCGCACCTTGATGGGCGCTCCGCCGCGGGCCCGGCGCTTGGCGGCCCACTCCTGCAGGGTCTGCATCGCGCCGAGCGCGTCGGGCAGATAGGCCTGCAGGACGATGCCGGCCTCGAGGTCGGGGTAGTCCTCGAGGACCCGGGTGAAGACGGCCACCGTCAGGTCGAGGTCGCGGTACTCCTCCATGTCGAGATTGACGAAGCCCCCCTCGTCGGCGGCGAGGGCGTACAGGGGCTGCAGCCGCTTGACCACCCGGTCGACGGTCTCGTCGAACGCCCACATGGACAGCTGGCTGGCGACGGCGGACACCTTGACCGAGACGTAGTCGACGTCGTCGCGTTCGAGCAGCCCGACGGTGCGGTCGCGGCGCCGCGACGCCTCACGCTCGCCGAGGACGGCCTCGCCGAGCAGGTTGATGTTCAGCCGGTCGCCCTTCTTGCGCAGCTTCTGGATGCTGCGGCCGAGCTGGGCCGGGCGGGCGTCGAGGACGAGGTGGCCGACCATGCCGCGCAGCCGCTTGCGTGCCGTGCGCACCACGAGGCCGGGCGTCAGGACGGAGGCGAGGGCGCCGAGCTTGAGCAGGAACCGCTGGCTGACCGGCAGGAACTTCGGCGTGTGCTTGGCGAGCCGGCGCAGGTTGCGGGCCGCGACGCGGTTGTCCTCCGGCCGCACCACCCGGTCGACGAAGCCGATGGTGAAGTCGAGTCCGTGCGGGTCCTGCAGGAGGTGTGCGAGGCGGCGCGCGGCGGGCTCGGTGCGGCGCCGCCCCTTGCGCGAGGGATCCGTCCAGGACCGGACGAGGTCGATGCTTCGTTCGGCGAGGGGAAGATCGGTCATGGCATGCCCCAGGTTAATGGTTGGTCGGCCCGAGCACGACGCTCCGGGCAGGCGGATCGGAGTGGTTGGCGGAGGGCGGGTTCGTGGGCCGGATGGTCCACGAGATCGCGGTGGCAACGAGGCCCGCGACGAGGGGGATCAGGAACGCCGTCGACGCGCCCTCGGCGTCGATGACCCGGCCCGCGACGGCCGCCCCGGGCGCCACGCCGACGGCCAGCCCGAGGGTGGTCCACGCCAGTCCCTCGGTCAGCCGCTGGGCGGGCACGTTGATCTCGACGAGACGCATCGCCTCGATCAGCGTGGGCGAGATCGCCGCGCCGGCGAGGAAGATCCCGACGGCCAGGGTGGCGACGTTCGGCAGGGCCGGCAGGGGAGCGAACAGCAGCCCGAGACCGAGCAGGCACCACCGGAATCGGTGCAGGGGATCGGCCGACCCGGGCAGTGCGCCGACGACGAGGCCGGCCAGGAGGCTGCCTGCCGCCCAGGCTGCCAGCACGAGACCGGTGGCCGAGGTGGCGTCCTTCTCGTCGCAGAACGCGACGACGATGACCTCGGTGGACCCGAACAGCACGCCGATGCCCAGCGTGACCGCGACGAGCGGTCCGACGACGTGCCAGCCCATCGGTGGGCGGCCGGTGCCGTCGTGGGCGACCGTGGGCGGCTCGGTGCGACGCTGCAGCGCCAGGCACCACGAGCCGACGACGGCTGCCGCGGTGGCGGCGGTGAGCCCGGCGACGTCGGCGACGTGGAGCGTCAGGACGGTGACGAGGATCGGGCCGACGATGAACACGACCTCGTCGAGCACCGCCTCGATGGCGAACGCGGTGCTGAGCAGCGAGCGGTCGGGGAGCGCGTGGGCCCACCGGGTGCGCACGAGGTTGCCCGTCTGCGGCGTGACCAGGCCGGCGGCGGCCGCGCACAGGTGCGGCCACGGGACGGCCCAGCCCTGGTGGATGGCGACGATCGTGAGCGTCATGCCGACGGCGTACGCCGCGCCGCCGGCCCAGAGCACCGGGGCCTGCCCGACCCGGTCGACCAGGCGTCCCTGAGCGGGCGCGAAGGCCGCCGCCGCCAGGATGTACGACGCGGACACGAGGCCGGCCCGTCCGTAGGAGCCGGACTGCTCCGCGACGAGGAGCACGATGCCCAAGGCGGTCATCGACAACGGGAGCCGGGCGACCACCGCGGAGGAGCTGAACGCCACGGCTCCGGGCGTGGAGAGAACACGTCGGTACTCGGACACCCCGGATCCCTCCCTGCCTCTCCTGACGGCACCCTACCCACCGCGTGAGACGATGCGCCCATGGATGTCAGCCCGTTCGACGCGCTGCTCCTGGTGTCGTTCGGTGGACCCGAGCATCCCGACCACGTCCTGCCGTTCCTGGAGAACGTCACCGCAGGTCGCGGCATCCCGCGCGAGCGGCTCGAGCAGGTCGGCGAGCACTACCACCTCTTCGGCGGACGATCGCCGATCAACGACCTGAACCGCGAGCTCATCGACGCCATCCGCAAGGACTTCGCCGACCACGGCATCGATCTGCCGATCTACTGGGGCAACCGGAACTGGGACCCGTACCTGCGCGACGCGATGCGGCAGATGGCGAACGACGGCGTGCGCAACGCCGCCTACCTCGTCACCAGTGCCTACTCCTCCTACTCCGGCTGCCGTCAGTACCGCGAGGACCTCTTCGACGCGCACGCCGGCCTCGACGAGGTCGGGCTCACCCGGCTACGCCTCTACTTCAACCACCCCGGCTTCGTGACGCCGTTCGTGGAGGCCACGGCCGCGGCGCTGGCCGAGGCGCCGGCCGGCACCCACGTCGTCTTCGTCACGCACTCGATCCCCACCGCGATGGACGCGGCGAGCGGCGGCCCGGGCGTGCACGCCTACCGGCAGCAGCACGAGGAGGTCGCCCGCCTGGTCGCCGAGGGCGCCGGCGCGCTGCGGTCGAGCCTGGTCTACTGCTCGAGGTCCGGCTCCCCGCACGTCCCGTGGCTCGAGCCCGACATCAACGACGAGCTGCGTGACCTCGCGGCGAGCGGCGTCCGGTCCGTGGTGGTCGTGCCGATCGGGTTCGTCTCCGACCACATGGAGGTCATCTACGACCTCGACACCGAGGCGGCGGCCACGGCCAAGGAGCTCGGCCTGCGGTACGACCGCGTCGACACCCCGGGCACGCACCCGGCGTTCGTCGAGATGGTGCGGGGTCTCGTGCTCGAGCGCGCGGCCGTCGAGCGCGGCGAGGGGCCCCTGCGGTCCGTCGTCGGAGAGATGCCGCCCAACCCGGACGTCTGCCCGATGGACTGCTGCGTCAACCTGCGGGCCCCGTTGCCCACCGTCCCGTGACCCCAGCACCCGACCTGGTCGACGCCGCCCTGCAGTCGCTGGCCCGCGAGGTCGGGCTGGAGGCCGCCCGTTTCGTCGCGGCGAGCCGTCCCGAGGGCCGGGTCCAGGTGGCCGCGACCAAGTCCAGCCCCACGGACGCCGTCACCGAGATCGACCGCGCCTGCGAGGCGCTGGTGCGCGAGCGGATCCTGGCAGCGCGGCCCGACGACGGCTTCGTCGGCGAGGAGGGCGACGACGTCCCCGGCGCGACCGGGGTGGAGTGGGTCGTCGACCCGATCGACGGCACGGTCAACTTCGTCTACGGCATCCCGGAGTACGCGGTGTCCATCGCGGCCCGCCGTGACGGACGCGTGGTGGCCGGGCACGTCGTCAACGTCGTCTCCGGCGAGGAGTGGGGCGCGGTGGCCGGCGCCGGCGCCTGGCGGCACGTCGGCGACGACCGCCGGATGCTGCGCGCGCCCGCGCCGGAGTCCGTCGCCCATGCCCTCGTCGGCACCGGGTTCCACTACCGGCGAGAGCTCCGGGAGAAGCAGGGCCCGGCCGTCGCCCGGCTGCTCCCGCACGTGCGCGACATCCGCCGCACCGGGTCGGCGGCGCTCAACCTCTGCTGGCTCGCCGAGGGCCGTCTCGACGTGTTCGTCGAGCAAGGTCTCGGCCCCTGGGACCTCGCCGCCGGCGGCCTCGTGGCGGCCGAGTCGGGCATGCTGCTCGCCGGCCTGACCGACGGGCCCGACGAGCGCCTCGTCATGGCCGCGCATCCCGCGATAGCAGAGGAATATTTCGCCCTCGTGCGTGCTTGTGGGTTCTGAGTGCCGAGCGCGGCGACCGGGTCCTTGACCCGTGTGGAACAATCGCGCCGGTTGATCCCACGAGTGTCACGAAGCAGGAGGGTCCATGGCGACCGACTACGACGCACCGCGCAAGACCGACGATGAGCAGTCCGAGGACTCCATCGAGGAGCTGAAGGCGCGTCGTCACGAGAAGAGCTCCGGCAAGGTCGACGAGGACGAGGTCGAGGCTGCCGAGAACTTCGAGCTGCCCGGCGCCGACCTGTCGCACGAGGAGCTGGCCGTCCAGGTCGTCCCGAAGAAGTCCGACGAGTTCACCTGCTCGTCATGCTTCCTGGTGCATCACCGCAGCCAGCTGGCGAGCGAGAAGAAGGGCGTGCTCATCTGCCGCGACTGCGCCGGCTGAGCTTCCTTCCAGCCTTCTTCACCGTCTGAGCCGACTCCTCGAGAGTCGGTTCCGTCGTCTTCAGGGGCTTCATGCCCGGGGGCAGGTGTCCGGTGGACTTGACGTAGTACGTGGCCGTGGAGCGACGCACCAGGACGCGGACGAGCTCGGCGAGCGCGCCGCCCACCACGGCCCAGGCAACGGCCTCCTTGACCTCGGTGTCGGGGTGCCGGTCGCTCGTGGGTGGCTTCTTGCCGGTGGCGACGCGCCAGGTGAGGGCGGAGACCTCGCGGGCGAGGAGCCCAGCCGCGATGGTGGAGCCGCGGTCCATCAGCTTCCAGGCGCCCTTGCTGCCGGGACTGCCTTTCACCTTCTTGGCCTTGCCGTCAGCCTTCTTCTTCGCCACGGTGCGCGTCTCCGTTCGTCGTCGATGCGTCTTCAGTGTGTCCCAACGCGTCGACGACCGCCTGTGGTCGGCGGCACGAGACGAGCCAGTAGGGCGTCGGGTCCGCGGGGTCGGTGACCTCGGCCAGGATGCCGCCGTCGACGTAGGGCCGGGTGCGCAGCCAGGCCCGGGCGTCGGCGTCCGGACCGAGGCGGTCACGGAACGCCCGGCGGTCGAGGGCGACGACGGTCCCGAGGTGCTCCGGAGGGAGCCGGGTGCCCGCGACGTCGAGCCCGTCCGGGCCGGCGATGATCGCCACCGAGCCGTAGGCCCAGACCAGTCCGGCGGCGACCGCGGTGCCGACGACCGCGGCCACGATGCCGATCGGCCACGTGGTGGCGACCAGCACGATCCAGCCGCACACGAGGCCGAACACGAGCGCCGTGACCCACCACGACGCCGGGGCCGTCAGCCGCTCCCGATAGGTGCTCACCACCCCAGACTGCCGCATCACCCGGCGGGCGGACCCGCCGGTATCGTCGCGCGCATGGTCGAGGTGAGCATCACGCGTCTGGATCCCGATCTGCCGCTGCCGACGTACGCACGACCCGGCGACGCGGGGGCGGACCTCGTGACCACGATCGACGTCACGCTGGCGCCGGGGGAGCGGGCGCTCGTGCCCACGGGCATCGCGATCGCCCTGCCCGAGGGCTACGCGGCGTTCGTCCACCCGCGCTCCGGGCTCGCCCTGCGCCACGGTCTGTCGGTCGTCAACACGCCGGGCACGATCGACGCCGGGTACCGCGGCGAGATCGCCGTCCTGCTGGTCAACCACGACCTGCACGAGTCGATCTCCTTGTCCCGCGGCGACCGCATCGCCCAGCTCGTCGTGCAACGTGTGGAGCAGGCTGCTTTCGTGGAGGTGGACGCCCTGCCGGAGTCCGTGCGCGGCACCGGCGGCTACGGGTCCACCGGACACACCGCTCACGAGGGGGCATGACCATGCGACGCCGTCGCCAGGACGAGGACAGCACCGACGCGGAGCCGGAGACCCCCCCGGCAGCCCCGTCCACGAACCTGCGAGCCGACGGCCCGTGGGACTCCACCGAGCGGTCCCCGGACGACGACCCCAGCTACCTCGACCTCGGCTCGCTCTGGGTGCGAGGCAACCCCGGCTTCTCCCTGCAGGTGCCCACCGACGACGCGGACGGGACGATGGGCTCGGTCGTGCTGGTCGCGGAGGAGTCGGGGCTGGAGCTGCGCGCGTTCGCCGACGCCCGGTCCGGCGGCCTGTGGGACGACGTCCGCGCGGACCTCGAGCTCGAGGCGATGCGCCTCGACGGCGAGTGCGAGCCGGCGGACGGTCCTTTCGGTCCGGAGCTGCGCGTCCGCATCCCCGTGACGCTGCCGGACGGCGAGGCCGGGTTCCAGCCCAGCCGCATCCTCGGCATCGAGGGGCCCCGCTGGATGCTGCGTGCCACGTTCCTCGGCCGCGAGGCGCTGGATCCCGACGACAACAGCCTGCTCATGCACGCGCTGCGCGACGTCATCGTGGTCCGCGGCGACGAGCCGATGGCCCCGCGAGAGGCCCTTCTGATCACGTTCGGAGAAGGGCTCGATGTGGTGGAGTCCACCCCACAGTGAGCCGTGCCGCGGCCTACACTTGAAGCATGTCAGGACTCTTCAGTCGGACCCTCGAAAAGCTCTCGTTGGAGCACCAGGAGGCCGACGAGCTCCAGGAGGACGCCGCCAAGGCCGGCTGTTCCCTGATCAAGGCGCAGCCCGACCGCTGCATGGCCACGGTGCACGGGACCCTGAGGTCCGTGACGCTGCGCCCGGTGGACGGCGTCACGGCGCTGGAGGCCGAGCTGTACGACGGGTCCGACACCATCACGCTGATCTGGCTGGGTCGCCGCACCATCGAGGGTGTGGACGCCGGACGTCGCCTCACGGCGCACGGCCGCATCGGCCGCCGGGGTTCGGAGCGCGTGCTCTACAACCCGGCGTACGAGCTCGAGGCATGACCTCCGACGACTCGAGTCGTCCCCGGCACCTGGGCCCCGAGTCCCCCGAGAGCATCTTCGACGACGACGAGGCGTCGGCGCATGAGGCGTCCGCCCACGAGACCGGCGGGGGTGCCGGGCCGCGGGCGGCTCATGACACCGTCGAGCACCTGATCCGGACGAAGCTGTCCGAGGCGCTCGGCGGACGGCGCGGCATCGTCGAGGGCGCGGTCCCCACGGTGCTGTTCACGCTCACGTACGTCATCACCCACGAGCTACGACCGTCGCTGATCCTCAGCATCGGCGTCACGGTGGTCCTGCTCGTGATCCGGCTGGTCCAGCGGACCACCGTGCAGTTCGTCCTCAACGCGCTGTTCGGCATCGGCATCGCGGCGGTGTTCGCGTCCCGCTCCGGCGAGGCCCGCGACGTCTTCCTGCCCGGCATCCTCTACAACGGCGCCTACGCGGCCGTGTTCGTGATCTCGATCCTGATCGGCTGGCCGCTGGTCGGCTTCATGATCGGCAGCATCACCGGCGACCCCACGGCGTGGCACCGCGACAAGGCGATGGTGCGCCTGTGCGCCCAGATGACGTGGCTGTTCGCGCTGCCCTGCGTGTTGCGGGTCCTCGTGCAGTACCCGCTCTACCTCGGCGACCACATCGCCCTGCTGGGCACCACCAAGATCGTCCTGGGCTGGCCGCTGCAGCTCGCCGCGTTCGCGGCCATGGCCTGGCTGCTCAGCCGCGACCGGACCCCGCTGGAGTCGGCGCCCTAGTCCTTGGGCGAGAGGAGCTGCCCGAGGTCGTCCTCCGCGTCCTCGGGGGAGACGAACAGCAGCTCGTCGCCGGCCTCGAGCGACCGGTCCTGGTCGGGCGTCTGGATCGCGTTGTCGCGCAGGATCGCGACGAGCACGACGTCCTGCGGCCACGGCACGTCGCGGACGCGCTGGCCGACGAACGGGGAGTGGTCCGGCATCGTCAGCTCGACCAGGTTGGTGTTGCTCTGGCGGAACGTGAACAGGCGGACGAGGTCGCCGACCGTGACCGCCTCCTCCACGAGCGCCGACATCAGGCGCGGCGTGGAGACGGAGACGTCGACGCCCCACGACTCGCTGAACAGCCACTCGTTGCTGGGGTGGTTGACGCGGCCGACGGTGCGGGGCACGGAGAACTCGGTCTTGGCCAGCAGGGAGATGACGAGGTTGGCCTTGTCGTCGCCGGTGGCGGCGATGACGACGTCGCACGTCTCGAGCTGGGCCTCCTCGAGCGACGACAGCTCGCACGCGTCGGCGAGCAGCCACTGCGCCTCCGGCACCGCCTCCGAGCGGATGGACGCCGGGGACTTGTCGATGAGCAGGACCTGGTGGCCGTTGTCGATGAGCTCGAGGGCGACGCTGCGGCCGACGGCGCCGGCTCCGGCGATGGCGACCCGCATCAGTCCTCCTCGGGGCCGGACGCGATCGCGGCGTGCACCCGCTCCGCGTCGGACTCGAGCATGAAGACGCTGAGGTAGTCGCCCTCCTGGATGACGGTGTCGCTGCGGGCGATCATCCCGGAGCCGAGACGGGTGAGGTACGCGACGCGGACGCCGGCCTCCTTCTCGAACCGGGACAGGTCCTGGCCGATCCAGGCGAACGGCGCGTAGATGTTGTCGAGGCGCAGCTGGCCCGACGGGTCGCGCCAGGCCGGCTCCGAGCCGGCCGGCAGAAGCCGCCGGAGCACCTGGTCGGCCGCCCACGGCACGGTGGCGACGGTGGGGACGCCCAGGCGCTCGTAGACCTCGGCGCGGCCGGGGTCGTAGATGCGGGCGACGATGTTGGACACGCCGAACTGCTCGCGCGCCACGCGGGCGGAGATGATGTTGGAGTTGTCGCCGCTGGAGACCGCCGCGAAGCCGTCGGCCTTCGGCAGACCGGCCCGTTCGAGGACGTCGCGGTCGAAGCCCATCCCGGTGACGGTGATGCCCTTGAACGACGGGCCGAGACGCCGGAAGGCGTCGGGATTGGAGTCGATGACGGCGGTGGTGTGACCCCGCTCCTCGAGGCTGCGCGTGAGCGTCGAACCCACCCGGCCGCAGCCCATGATCACGATGTGCACGGTGCGACGCTACACCGCCCCACGGGGCCCCATCAGCGGGTCTACGATCGTCGCCGTGGGCATCGTCGACGTGACCAAGCGTGCGCTCGTCGGGCGTAAGCTCCGCAGCTCCCAGCTGGAGGAGACGCTGCTCCCCAAGCGGGTCGCGCTGCCGGTGTTCGCGAGCGACGCGCTGTCGTCCGTGGCCTACGCGCCGGACGAGATCTTCCTGACCCTGTCGCTCGGCGGGCTGACCGCCTACCAGTTCAACTGGCGCATCGGTCTCGCCGTCGCGCTGGTGCTCCTGACGGTGGTCGCGTCCTACCGGCAGAACGTCCGGGCGTACCCGAGCGGCGGTGGCGACTACGAGGTCGCCACGGTCAACCTGGGCCGGAACGCCGGGCTCACGGTGGGCAGCGCCCTGCTCGTCGACTACGTGCTGACGGTCGCGGTGTCGATCTCGTCGGGCGTGCAGAACGCGACGTCCGCGATCCCCGCCCTCGAGGGGCACGAGGCCGCGGCCGCCTCCGGGCTCGTGATCCTGCTCATGGCGATGAACCTGCGCGGCACCAAGGAGTCCGGCACCGCGTTCGCCGTGCCCACGTACCTGTTCATGATCGCGATCCTTCTGATGGGCGTGTGGGGCTACGCGCGCTATGTCTTCGGCGACCTCCCGCAGACGGAGAGCGCGAAGTTCGACATCGCGGCCGAGTCGCCGTACGACGGCGCCCTCACCGGTATCGCGATGGTGTTCCTGCTGGCGCGCGCGTTCTCGTCGGGCTGCGCCGCCCTCACCGGCGTCGAGGCCATCAGCAACGGCGTGCCGGCGTTCCGGAAGCCGAAGAGCCAGAACGCGGCCACCACGCTGCTGCTGCTCGGCACGCTCGCGATCACGATGCTGATGAGCATGCTGGTGCTCGCCGACCTGATGCACCTGCGCTACGTCGAGGACCCGAGCCAGCTGCTGCTGAACGGCAAGCCGGTGGGCGACGGCTACGAACAGCAGACGGTGATCGGCCAGGTGGCCAAGGCGCTGTACCACGACGTCCCGCCGCTGTTCTACTTCACGATCGCCACCACCGGCGTCATCCTGATCCTCGCGGCGAACACCGCCTTCAACGGCTTCCCAGTGCTCGCCTCGATCCTGGCCCGCGACGGGTACCTGCCGCGCCAGCTCGACACCCGCGGCGACCGGCTCGCCTTCAGCAACGGCATCATCCTGCTGGCCGTCGGCGCCATCGTCCTGATCCAGGCGTTCGACGCCCAGGTCACCCGGCTGATCCAGCTGTACATCGTCGGCGTCTTCGTGTCGTTCGTGTTCAGCCAGGCCGGCATGATCCGCCACTGGAACCGCCTGCTCGCCGTGGAGGAGGACCACGGCGAGCGGCGGCGCATGTTCCGGTCGCGCGGCATCAACGCGTTCGGCCTCGTGATGACCGCCACCGTCCTGGTGATCGTGCTCATCACCAAGTTCCTCGTCGGCGCCTGGATCGCGATCCTGGCCATGGTCGTGATCTTCACGCTGATGAAGGGCATCGAGCGGCACTACCGGCTCATCGCCGAGGAGCTGGCGATCGACGACTCCGACATCATGCTGCCGTCGCGCGTCCACGCGATCGTCCTCGTGGGCAAGGTGCACAAGCCGACGATGCGGGCCCTCGCCTACGCGCGGGTCTCGCGCCCGAACACGCTCGAGGCGCTGTACGTCGAGTTCGACCCGGGGGAGTCGGCGGCGCTGCGGCAGCGCTGGGACGAGCTGGACATCCCGGTCCCGCTGAAGATCGTGTCGTCGCCGTACCGCGAGCTGGTGCGACCGGTGATCCGGTACGTCAAGGAGGTCCGCAAGAGCAGCCCGCGCGACGTGATCACCGTCTACATCCCGGAGTACGTCGTCGGCCGCTGGTGGGAGCAGCTGCTGCACAACCAGACCGCGCTGCGGCTCAAGGGACGCCTGTTGTTCATGCCGGGCGTGATGGTGACGAGCGTCCCGTACCAGCTGCAGTCGGCCGGCCGGGTCAAGCTGCGGCCGGAGCGACCGGCGCCCGGCGACGTCCGACGCGGGGTCCGAGGCCCCCGCAGCGGTGGCTGAGCTGCCGATCGTCGACGTCGGCCCCGTGGCCCATGGCGGCCACTGCGTGGCGCGGCTCGACGGTCAGGTCGTCTTCGTCCGGCACACGCTCCCCGGCGAGCGCGTGCGGATCCGGGTGACGGAGGAGTCGAAGCGGTTCCTGCGGGCCGACGCCGTCGAGGTCATCGAGGCCGCACCCGGTCGCGTCGACCCGCCGTGCCCGTACGCCGGCACCTGCGGCGGCTGCGACTTCCAGCACGTCGACCCGGCGGTGCAGCGCGAGCTGCTGGGCGACGTCGTGCGCGAGCAGCTGGCTCGTCTCGCCGGCATCACCTGGGACGGCGAGGTCGAGCGGGTCGGCGACGAGCTCGGGTGGCGCACCCGCATGACGTACGCGATCGACGGAGAGGGTCGCCCCGGGCTCCGCAAGCACCGGTCGCACGAGGTCGTGCCGGTCGAGCGGTGCCTCATCGCGCATCCCGGACTGCCCGACGTCCTGGACCGGCGCTGGCCCGGTCGAGAAGCCGTCGAGGTGGTGGTGTCGTCCCGTGGCGAGCAGCTGGTCGTGGGGGAGGAGAAGCGCTCCGCGGTCACCGAGGACGTGCACGGCGTGCCGTTCCGGGTCAGCGGGTCCGGGTTCTGGCAGGTCCACCCCGCGGCGGCGCAGACCTTGGTTGACGCCGTGATGCAGGGCGCGGAGGTGCGGCCCGGCGACCGCGTCGTCGACCTGTACGCGGGTGTGGGCCTGTTCACCGCGTTCCTCGCCGAGGCCGCCGGCCCCGACGGCGAGGTCGTCAGCGTCGAGGCCGACCCCGGTGGCTCGCGCGACGCACGACGCAACCTGCACGACCGCCCGACGGTCCGGCTGGTGGGCGAGACGGTGGAGCGGGCGTTCCGCTCCGGCCAGGTCGGGGAGCGCGCCGACGTCGTCGTGCTCGACCCACCGCGCACCGGGGCCAAGCGCGCCGTCGGCGACATCGTCAGCCTCGGCCCGCGCCGCGTCGTCTACGTGGCGTGCGACGCGGCGGCCCTGGCCCGCGACGTCGCCACGTTCGCCGAGTCCGGGTACCGGCTCGACTCGTTGCGGGCCTTCGCCCTGTTCCCCATGACGCACCACGTCGAGTGCGTCGCCGTCCTGACCGCCTATCAGGCCGACGTGGCGCTCTGACGGTCCAGCTGCTCCAGCCAGGTCGTCGTACCCAGCTCAGCCAGGACCGACCGCGCGTGGGAAAGCAGCCGCTCCGCCTCGTCGCTCCGGCCGAGCTGGTGCAGCCACAGGCCGAGGTCGGCCTCCGCCCGCGCCGTGTAGTGGCGTGATCCCCACTCGTCCAGCTCGGCGATCGCCTGACGGAGCAACCCCTCCACCGAGTCCGGGTCGGCGTCCCGGGCGAGCAGCGCCTGGAACCGACGGTGGTGGGCGCGCACCGAGAGCGGGACGGTGGTCCGGGTCGTCGCCGTCTCCACGACGCTCATGAGGTGCGCCAGGGTCTCCGTCGCCCCGAGCTCCATCGCGAGCTCGACCGCGACCGGCCAGGGGTGGACAAAGT
This sequence comes from Aeromicrobium terrae, assembly GCF_008039565.1. GTDB lineage: Bacteria > Actinomycetota > Actinomycetes > Propionibacteriales > Nocardioidaceae > Aeromicrobium > Aeromicrobium terrae. Next base: position 603,967 of record NZ_VDUX01000001.1, on the reverse strand, counting down.
CGTCCGCCGTGCCGGACGCGCCGTAGAACATGTCGGCCGACGCGACGGCGCGGTCGAGCGCCTCCTCCGGGCGACCCTGCGACAGGGCGGCCGTGCCCTCGGCGAAGAGCGTCCAGCCCTCGTCGAGGGGGTCGTCGCTCTGCGGGCGGTCGTCGGGGCCCCAGGGGAGCTCGACGGGTGCACCCCGGGCCGCGCCCAGGAAGCCGCGGATGGCGACCTCGATGGCGATCATCACGGCGAGGTGGCTGCCCTCGCGGTCCAGGCGCTCCTCGAGCTCGTCCCATCTACCCGAGGACAGGAGCGCGAGGTAAAGATTCACCAGCGCGAACTCCTTCCAGACCGCGACACCGGCCCGGTCGGCGACGTCCACCGCTTCGGTCCCCGCCTCGATCGCCCGCGGCAGGTTCATCGTCGTGTAGTAGCTGTTGAGGTTGAGCAGGCAGCGCGAGAGCACCCCGGGGATGTGCTCGGAGCGAGCGATGTCGGCGGCGGCGCTGGCCAGCACGGCCGACATCTCTCCGGCACCCAGGATGTTGTACCTGACGCCGAGCGCGTTGAGGACCTCGGCGATCTGCTCGCGGTCGCCGAGCTTGTCGGCGATCTGGAGCCGACGGTCGTACACGTCCGTCCGGTCCTGGCCGATCCGGCCGGCAGCCGACGACAGCACGCGGCCCAGCTCCTGGAGCGCCTCGTCGGCGTCGTTGCGCTCGACCAGCTCGTCCCACCGCGGGCTGACGATCGCGACGGCGGCGGCATTGTCGCCCGTCGTCGACAGCGCCTGTGCGTGGACCGAGGCGGCGACGGCTGCCGACCGCGGGTCGCCCAGGCCGTCGAACGTCTCCGTGGCCGCGATCGCGTGGGGGACGGCGGCCTCGTAGTCGCCCTTGTCCAGCAGCGCCGATGCGGCGGCGGAGTCGAGGCGGGCGCGCGTCGCCGGGTCCCCGGTGTGCTCCAGCGCGAGCAGCAGGTGGTTCGCGGCCTCGGTCATCGCGCCGAGGGAGCGGGCCCGGCTCGCGGCCCGCTCGAGGTGGGTGATCGCGAGGGCCTCCAGCTCGGCGGTGTCGGGCTCGGTGGGCAGCGCCTCGATCGCCTCGAGGTAGTGCTGGGCGATGATCGGCGCGAGCTCGCCGGCGGCGTCGTCGGCCGCCTCGGTCTGCCGGGCGACGGCGAGGTGGGTCGCCCGGCGGTCCCGACGTGACAGCGTTCCGTAGGCGACCTGCCGGATGACCGACTGGACGAACTGGAGCTGGCCGTACTCCGCACTGAAGCGGCTGACCATGCGGCTCAGGATCTGCTGGCGCAGGAGCCCGTCGAGCACGGCGTCGATGTCGTCGATCTCGGGGCAGAGCTCGGCGATCTCGTCTCGGGAGAAGACGTTGCCGATGACGCTCGCGCGGTCGACGAGGCGTCGCTGCTCGGGGTCGAGCGTGTCCAGGCGCGCCGCCACCAGTGCCTGCAGCGAGGCGGGGGCACCGATCGAGTCGAGGTCGAGCCCGTCCGGGTCCGCGAGCACGTACTGCCCGCCCCGTGGCACGACGAGGTCGCGGTCGATCAGCGAGCGGACGGTCTCGACGGCGAACAGCGGGATGCCCTCGGACCGCTCGACCAGCGTGGCGCGCGCGTCGTCAGGCAGCCCGACGACGAGGCCGTCGAGCAGGGCAGCCATGTCGGCGTCGCCCAGCGCCGGCAGGTGGCTGACCGTCGCCGCCCGGTTGGTGGCGAGCGTCGGGTTCGCGTCCAGCAGGCCCGGCCGGCTCAGGAGGACGACGAAGCACGGGAAGGTCCCGGTCGCGAGCAGGTGCTCGATGAACTGGAGGAGTCCGTCGTCGGCGTGGTGGGCGTCGTCGATGACGAGGACGACCGGGTTGCCCTCGCCGACCCGCTCGAGGAAGACGGTCCACGCGGCGAACAGGTCCTCACGCGGGAAGCTGCCGACCGAGCCGATGCCGAGCATGGCGCCGAGACGGGGACCGAGCCAGGCGCGCTCGTCGGCGTCCGGGACGAAGCGGTCGAGGCCCAGCTCCATCAGGTGGGAAGGGTCGAGGGTGGGGGAGTCCGGGTCGTCCTGGTCGGCCTCCGGCGCGAGGCTGCGCAGGCGGGCCCGCATCGCCTCGGCCAGCGCGAAGTAGGCGAGGCCCTCTCCGTAGGCGACGCAGCGGCCGGCGTGCCAGCGCACCGACATGCTCAGCCCGTCGACGTACTTCTCGAACTCCCAGGCGAGGCGCGACTTCCCGACCCCCGGCTCGCCGAGCATCAGGAGCAGGCTCGGCCGGCCGGACTCGTGCACGGCGTGGAACAGCTCCTTGACCAAGCGCAGCTCGCGCTCCCGGCCGACCAGCGGTGCCTCGAGCCCGTCGGCGCGCTGGGACCCGCCGACGCCGGCCACGACCGCACGGACCGACCACAGCGGGACGGGGTCGGCCTTGCCCTTGAGGGCGTGACTGCCGACGTCGAGGTAGCTGATCGCGGACGACGTGAGCAGGCGCGTGGTCTCGTCGACCCACACTTGACCGGCGTCGGCGACGGACTGGACGCGGGCGGCGGTGTTCACGGCGTCGCCGGCGACCATGCCCTGCTGCTCGGCGCCGATCGTGACGGCCACCTCGCCCGTCACGATGCCGACCCGCATGGCCAGGTCCGGGACGCCGATGTCGGCACCCACGGCCGAGACGGCGTTCACCAGCTCCAGGCCGGCGCGGACCGCGCGCTCGGCGTCGTCCTCGTGGGCCGTCGGGACGCCCCAGACGGCCATGACGGCGTCGCCGATGAACTTCTCCACCGTGCCGCCGTAGCGGTCGATGATGCGGCGGCACTCGTCGAAGTAGCGCGAGAGGAGCTCACGGGTCTCCTCCTGGTCGCGGGCCTCCGACAGCGTGGTGAAGCCGACCAGGTCGCCGAACAGCACGCTGGTGACGCGGCGGGAGGCGACGGGGGTCGGCACGGCGGCCGGTGCCGCAGCGGCTCCCTGGGCGGCGCCGCACGCGCTGCAGAACTGCGCACCGGGGACCAGGGTGGTGCCGCAGGACGAGCACGTCGGCTCGGCCAGGGCCGTCCCGCAGCTGAAGCAGAACCGGGCGCCGTCGGGCTGGGCCGCCGAGCAGCTGGGGCACGCGCTCATGGTCGGCCTCAGACCGCCAGCCGGCGGGACACGGTGCTCTCGGCGGCGGACCGGGCCTCGCCGTGGCCGGAGACGGCTGCGAGGAAGTCGTCGCGCGTGATGGTGCGGACGACGGTGTCGTCGACGGCGGTGATCGTGGCCGTCCTGGGCACGTCGCGCAGCAGGGCGATCTCGCCGAAGTACTCGCCCGGGCCCTCGCGCCGCAGCACACGGCCCTCCTGTGTGACCTCCACCAGGCCGGACTCGATGACGAAGAAGTCGTCGCCCGCGTCGCCCTCGCGCATGAGGACGGCCCCTGCGGAGAACTGCTGCTCGACCGCCCCACGCGCCAGCGAGTCCTGCGCGGCCGGCGACAGGGGAGCGAAGATGTCGACGCCTCGGATGAGCTCGAGCGCCGCCGGTGCGCGGAGCCTGACGTCGAGGGCGAGCAGCTTCGGAAGCATCAGCAGGGTCACGACGGCGACCGGCACGGAGATGACCATCAGGGCCCACTCGAGGCCCAGCCACTCGAGCAGTCCTGGCATCACGACCGCGCCGAGCGCCATCGCGGCGATGGCGGCGGACTCGAGGGCTCCGAACACCCGGCCGAGCACCTCGTCGGGCGCGAGGCGCTGCATGATCGTGTCGAGGTTGACGTCGACCATCGGGTTGCCGATGCCGACGAGCGCGATCGCGATGTAGCACGCAGCCGGGACAGACCAGGCCGAGACGAGCAGCAAGGGGAGCGACCAGAGCAGCACGCCCACCGCGAGGTCGCCGGCGAGGCGTTCCTTGGACGCTCGGCTGATCGCGTAGAAGCCGCCGAGGATGCAGCCGATCCCGAAGACCGAGTTGAGGTAGCCCACCCCGCTCTCGCCGGAGTCCAGCACCTCGGCGGCCATGGCCACCAGGATCACCATCAGGGCGCCGGCGACGATCGTCTGGACGCAGACGGCGATCGTCACCAGGAGCAGGCCGGAGTCGGAGCCGATCGTGCGGAACCCGGCCGCGGTCTCGCTCAGGAAGCTCGGTTCGTCGGCCTCCGGTTCCTCGGGCGAGGCCTCGGGCGCGTCGGCCTCCGGCGCGGCCGGCACCCGGACGCCGGCGACGAGCGCCATCGACCACAGGAACGTGGCGACCTCGACCAGGAACACACCTTGGACGGTGGTGAACTCGAGCAGCAGGCCGCCGAGCGCGGGTCCGGCGAAGAAGGCGAGCGAGTCGATCGTGCTGGCGGTGCCGTTGGCGGCCGTCAGCTCCTCGGGCCGCTCGGCCAGGCTCGGCAGGATGGCGCGCTGGGCCACGAGGAACGGCGACGCGAGCAACGACGTGAGGGTCGCCAGGACGTAGACGGGGGCGGCCGGGGCGTCGGCGTAAAGGAGGATCGCCGACCCGGTCACGAGCACCGCGCGGATCAGGTCCGCGAGGATCATCACGCGCTTGCGCGGCCACCGGTCGGCGAGCAGGGCGCCGAAGGGCGCGGTGACCGCCATCAACGTGTAGCGGATGGCCATCCAGATGCCGACCGCCGTGGCGCCGCCGGCCTGGTAGGCGAAGATCGCCACCGCGATGGCGTAGGCACCGTCGCCGATCGCCGAGCCGACGAACGCGAGCTGGATGCGGCGGATGTTGCGGTTCCGGAGGACGTGCCCGAGGGACGTCCGCAAGCCACCGGCGGCCTCGCCGGCCGCCGCGGAGGTCTCCTCCGCAGGTACGTCGTCGGTCACGCCGGCCATGGAGCAACCGTCCCGTCTCTCGTAGAGCCAGTCCGACGATATGCCCGGCCGCCAGCGGGTGTACCCCGAATCGCGGAGATGGGCGGCGCGGCCGCTTGTGTCCGGCTGACCCGCGCGACACAGTGAGGCATGCCCGGCTTCAGGACCGTCCGCGAGCTCCGTCGTGCGGCGCTGGGCCAGGACGCGCTGCTGTTCTGCCTGGCGTTCACGGTGGGCGCCGTCGCGTACGCCGTGGTGCGGGCCGTCTCCGAGGCCGTGGGCGACGGCGACCGGAGCGACTACTGGTCCATCAGCATGTCCGACGGCCTGATCCTCAGCGGGCTGGCCGTCGGCGAGCTGTTCGTGCTCTGGAACAACGGCTACCGGCAGGGAGTGCGTGGCCACAGCATCGGGAAGCACCGCTGCGGCATCGCGGTCGTCGACGTCGGTGACGGCGCCCCGACCGGTCCCGTCCGCGGACTGCTCCGTGGCCTGGTGATGGTGCTCCTGCTCGACCTCGCCGCGGCCGCCATCCCGATCGGCCTGCCCACCGTCCTGCGCGAGGGCACACCGGAGAGCTGGCACGTCGGGGGAGCGGCGTACGTCGCGCTCCTGGTGCTGGTCGTCCCGCTCCTGCTGCCCACCGACCGCGGGGTCGCGGACCGGCTCCTGCGCACCTCCGTGGTCCGGGCGGAAGGGCTCGACGCCACGACCCGTCCGGAGCGGCGTCGCGCGCTGGTCGTGCTCGATGCGCTCGGCGTCGCCGGCGTGCTCACCGTCGCCGCCACCTACGTCGCGTTCTACTGGCCGTTGCTCTGGCAGTTCCCGGACCTGATCTGACGCGATTCCTCTCGACATCATGTATCTTGATGTCAAGAGACTTTCCCGGCCACCGGTAAGGCGGACCTGATCTGGCGCGGAACATCGCCGCTCGGCAGGATGGGTCCGACAGCGCGAAGGAGATCCAGATGCCCGTCGACAGCTTCAACGCCAAGGACACCCTGCAGGTCGGGGACGACTCGTTCGACTTCTATCGGCTCGACAAGGTTACCGGCGACGGACTCGACGTCGACTCGCTCCCGTACAGCCTGAAGGTCCTGCTGGAGTGCCTGCTGCGCACCGAGGACGGCGCCGACATCACCAAGGCCGACATCGAGGCCCTCGCCGGCTGGGACGCGAACGCGGAGCCGAGCAAGGAGATCCAGTTCACGCCGGCGCGCGTGATCATGCAGGACTTCACCGGCGTGCCCTGCGTCGTCGACCTCGCCACGATGCGGGAGGCCATGGCAGACCTCGGCGGCGACGCGACCAAGATCAACCCGCTCGCGCCGGCCGAGATGGTCATCGACCACTCGGTCATCGCCGACGTGTTCGGCTCGCCCGAAGCGTTCCAGCGCAACGTCGAGATCGAGTACGAGCGCAACCACGAGCGCTACCAGTTCCTGCGCTGGGGCCAGGGCGCGTTCGACGACTTCAAGGTCGTGCCGCCCGGAACGGGCATCGTCCACCAGGTCAACATCGAGCACCTCGCCCGCGTCGTGTTCACCCGCGAGGCCGACCCTTCGACAGGCTCAGGCACCGAAAAGAGACTGGTCGCCTACCCGGACTCCTGCGTCGGCACCGACTCGCACACGACGATGGTCAACGGCCTGGGCGTCGTCGGCTGGGGCGTCGGCGGCATCGAGGCCGAGGCCGCGATGCTCGGCCAGCCGATCAGCATGCTGATCCCGCGGGTCGTGGGCTTCAAGCTGAGCGGCGAGCTGCCCGAGGGCGCCACCGCCACCGACCTCGTCCTGACGATCACCGAGATGCTCCGCGAGCACGGCGTCGTCGGCAAGTTCGTCGAGTTCTACGGCGACGGCGTGAGCGCCGTGCCGCTGGCCAACCGCGCCACGATCGGCAACATGAGCCCGGAGTACGGCTCCACCATCGCGGTCTTCCCGATCGACGAGGAGACCACCAAGTACATGAAGTTCACCGGCCGCAGCGAGGAGCAGATCGCGCTCGTCGAGGCCTACGCCAAGGCCCAGGGCCTGTGGCACGACCCGAGCCGCGAGCCGCGCTTCTCCGAGTACCTCGAGCTCGACCTCGGCCAGGTCGTCCCGTCCATCGCCGGCCCCAAGCGCCCGCAGGACCGTGTCTCGCTGTCCGACGCGAAGCAGTCGTTCCGCGGCGCGCTCACCAACTACGTCGAGCACGCCAACGAGCCGGTCTCCGGCGCCTACGACGAGGCCCTGGAGGAGTCGTTCCCCGCGTCCGACGCCCCGGCGGCCCACGACGGTGTCCACGGCCAGACGCCGGCGGTCGACTACCTCTCCTGCGCCCCCAAGGACGGCGGGCGCGCCAGCAACCCGCAGCACGTCACGCTCGAGGACGGCACGGAGTTCGAGCTCGACCACGGCGCCGTGACCATCGCGGCCATCACGTCGTGCACGAACACGTCGAACCCGTCGGTGATGATCGGCGCCGCCCTGCTGGCGAAGAACGCGGTCGAGAAGGGCCTCACCCGCAAGCCGTGGGTCAAGACCACGCTGGCGCCCGGCTCGAAGGTCGTCTCCGACTACTACGAGAAGTCCGGCCTGACGCCGTACCTCGACAAGCTCGGCTTCAACCTCGTCGGCTACGGCTGCACCACGTGCATCGGGAACTCCGGCCCGCTGATCCCCGAGGTCAGCGCGGCGGTCAACGAGGGCGACCTCGCCGTGGTGTCGGTGCTCTCCGGCAACCGCAACTTCGAGGGCCGCATCAACCCGGACATCAAGATGAACTACCTGGCGTCGCCGCCACTGGTCGTCGCGTACGCCCTCGCCGGCTCGATGGACGTCGACCTGCTGAACGAGCCGCTCGGCCAGGACCAGGACGGCAACGACGTCTTCATGAAGGACATCTGGCCGTCGCCGGCGGAGGTCGAGGACGTCATCGCCGCGTCGATGGACCCGGAGACGTTCACCAAGGAGTACGCCGACGTGTTCGCCGGCGGCGAGCAGTGGCAGGCGCTCGAGACGCCCGAGGGCGACACGTTCGCCTGGGACGAGAGCTCCACCTACGTCCGCAAGGCGCCGTACTTCGACGGCATGCAGCACGAGCCGGCGCCGGTCGAGGACGTCACCGGAGCCCGCGTGCTGCTGAAGCTGGGCGACTCCGTCACCACCGACCACATCTCCCCGGCCGGCGCCATCAAGAAGGACAGCCCGGCCGGCAAGTACCTCAGCGAGCACGGCGTCGAGTCGCGTGACTTCAACTCCTACGGCTCGCGCCGCGGCAACCACGAGGTGATGATCCGCGGCACGTTCGCCAACATCCGTCTGCGCAACCAGCTGGCCGAGGGCACTGAGGGCGGGTTCACCCGCGACCTCCTGGGTGACGGCGAGGTGACCACGGTGTTCGAGGCCTCGGAGAAGTACCTCGAGGCCGGTGTCCCGCTGGTCGTCCTGGCCGGCAAGGAGTACGGCTCCGGCTCGTCCCGCGACTGGGCCGCCAAGGGCACCGCGCTGCTGGGCGTCAAGGTCGTCATCGCCGAGTCGTACGAGCGCATCCACCGCTCGAACCTGATCGGCATGGGCGTGCTGCCGCTGCAGTTCCCCGAGGGCGAGAACGCCGAGTCGCTGGGCCTCACCGGCGAGGAGACGTTCGACGTCACGGGCATCACGGCGCTGAACGACGGCGAGACCCCGCGGACGGTGCACGTGAAGGCCGGCGACGTCGAGTTCGACGCGGTCGTCCGCATCGACACCCCCGGCGAGGCGAACTACTACCGCAACGGCGGCATCATGCCGTACGTGCTCCGCTCGCTGCTCTGAGCATCAGGCCGGTGGCGGCTGCGGCGCCGGCGGCACGACCGGGTCGGTCGGCGGGATCGTGAGGTCCGCCGACACCTCGGTGATGCCGTTCGCCGTGGGCGTGAGCGACGGCTCCACCCAACGGACGGCGATGATCGCCACGCCGACGAGGGAGGCGAGCAGGAGGCCGATCCAGGCCGACGCGAGGTGGTGGCCGACGAGGAAACCGGCCACGGGCGGCCCCGCGACGGACGCGAGCTGGAAGCCGGCCGACGTGACGGCGTTGTAGCGGCCGCGCAGGTGGTCCGGGGCCATGTCGTTGACCATGGCCGGGATGGTGGGCTGCAGCAGCGTCTCGCCGAGCGCGAACACGCCCGCCGCGGCCGACAGGAGCAGTGCGGCCAGGATCGTGCCGGGCACCAGCGACGTGCTGGCCAGGACCAGCCAGCACACGCCCCAGACCGCGCTCATGACGAGCACGACCCGCGTGCGGCGGTGGCCCTCGATGCGCTGCAGCACGACGAGCTGCAGGAGCACGATCACGAGCGTGTTGGTGGCGAACGACCACCCGAGCGCCCGCGTGGAGACCTCGCTGACGGCGCGCGCGTAGGCCGGGAGCCCGGCGTTGAGCTGTGCATACCCGACGAACGCGGACGCGAACGACAGGACCACGAGCGGCAGCACCGCGCGGTGGCGGAGCAGCGCGAGGTAGGACACGGAGGGCGTCGCGTGGTCGTGGTGGACGGTCACGGGGGCGCCCGCGTGGCGCAGCGGCCCGAGCATCAGCACCAGCGCCGGCAGGTAGCTGGCGGCCTCGACGACGTACATCGTCTGGAACGTGCTCACGCGGTCGACGTCGGCGAACAGTCCGCCGATGATGCCGCCGATGCCGATCCCGAGGTTCAGCAGGGCGAAGTTCATGCCGAAGTACCGCTGCCGGATGCCTGACGGCACCACGGACGCGACCATCGACTGCGACGCGGGCCAGGTGAGCCCGAAGCTCGCCCCGACGAGGGACAGACCGACGGCCGAGACGGGCACGGTGGTGGCGAACGCCATCACCAGCTCGCCGACGCACGCCATGGACAGGCAGAGCATCAGGGCGCGCCGCGGCCCGAACCGGTCGATCAGGATGCCTCCGGGCACGGTGATGAGGAACCCGGCGAGCGGCAGCAGCGACATCAGCAGGCCGACGGTGTCCAGCGCGAAGCCGCGGACCTCGTGCAGGTAGACCACCCAGAACGGCAGCACGAGGCCGGTGCCGATGCACTGCACGCCGACGACGGAGAGCAGGTACTTGCCCTCGCGCGGCAGATCGGTCCAGAACTCGCGCAGCGCGGGACGGTCGGTCGTGCTCACCGGACCATCTTCACGGGCGGCACCGACACATCCGTGGGCAGACCCACCCATGTCGCCGGGGCCCAGGATGGGTGGATCGCCCGATGTCGGGCGGGCGGCACCGTTCCTAGCGTCAGTGGCCTCATCCTCTGGAGGTCATCATGTCCGTCGAGCACGTCGAAACCCTGATCATCGGAGCCGGCCACGCAGGCCTGGCCACCGCGCACCACCTGCAGAAGAGCTCCCGCTCCTGCCTCGTCGTCGATGCGCACGAGCGCATCGGCGACGGCTGGCGTCACCAGTGGGACACGCTCAAGCTCTACAGCCCGGCGAAGTACGACGGGCTGCCCGGGATGCCGTTCCCGGCGCCGCCGTGGTCCTTCCCCGGCAAGGACGAGGTCGCTGCCTACCTGGAGGCGTACGCGCACCAGCTCGACGTCCCGGTGCGGCTCGGCACGCGGGTGGACCGGGTCGCCGCCCACGGCGACGGCTACGTCACGACCTGCGGGGACGACACGATCTTCTCCGACAACGTCGTCGTCGCGACAGGAACACTCGGCGGCACGCCGGCGATCCCCGACTTCGCCGACGAGCTCGACCCGATGATCATGCAGCTGCACTCCAGCACGTACCGCCGTCCGGCCCAGCTGCAGGACGGGCCGGTCCTCGTGGTCGGCGGGTCGCACTCCGGCGCCGACATCGCCTATGAGGTCGCGACGGACCATCGGACCATCCTGTGCGGTCGTGACCCCGGGCAGATCCCCGTGCGACTCGAGTCGCCGATGTTCAAGGTGGTCTTCCCGGCGCTGCTTTTCATGTTCGGGCACGTGCTGAGCCGCAGGACGCCGATCGGCCGCAAGGAGATGGACGAGGTCCGTCACCACGGGGGCCCGATGCTGCGCGTGAAGCGGTCGGACCTGCTCGACCGCGGGGTCGAGCGCGTGCACGAGCGCGTCGTGGGGGTCGAGGACGGGAAGCCGGTGCTCGCCGACGGCCGAGTCCTCGACGTCGCCAACGTCATCTGGTGCACGGGGTTCCGGCACGACCTCTCCTGGCTCGAGCCCGACGTCCTGCAGCCTGATGGCTGGCCCAGGGAGCTGCGCGGCGTCGTCGACGAGGCGCCCGGGCTCTACTTCTGCGGACTCGCGTTCCAGAGCTCGGGAGCTTCGATGTTCATCGCGGGCAAGGATCGCGACACCGGCTACGTGGCGAAGCGGATCGTCCAGCGGATGGCTGGGTCGCGCTCCGCGGCCAGGGTCGGTTGAGGCCGTTTCGGGCGTAACCTTCGCTCAGGAGGTTGCGGTGAACGTCGTCGACCAGCTCATCCGGGGACGGGAGGCCTACGGCCGCCAGGAGTGGCAGTCGGCCCGTGACCGGCTCGCCGCACCCGACCTCGGCGAGCTGGAGACGGACGACCTCAGGGCCCTGGCCACCGCGGCGTTCCTCGTCGGCGACACGGAGACGAGCATGCGTGCCCTCGAGCGCGCGTTCCATCGGCACGAGGAGGGGGACGAGCCTCTGGCCGCCGCACGGGACGCCCTGCTGCTGACGATGATCCTGGACGTGTCCGGCCACGCGGCTGCGAGCGGCGGATGGATGGCGCGGGCCACCCGGCTGCTCGAGGGGGAGCCGGACTGCGCCGAGCATGGCTTCCTCCAGATGAACGAGATGCTCCAGCACGTCTTCGGTGGTCGCCCCGCCGAGGCCGTCGAGCTGGCCGCGACGGTCGTGGAAGCCGGCCGCCGACACCGCGAGCCGGACCTCGTCGCGATGGGGCTCGTCGTCCAGGGGCGCATGGCGATCTACCAGAGCCGCGTCAAGGAGGGCCTCGCGCTGCTGGACGAGGCGATGCTCGGCGTGGTGTCGGGCGACGTCTCGCCGATCATGTCGGGACGCATCTACTGCACGATGATCGACGCGTGCCAGGAGCTCGACGACGTCCGGCGCATGACGGACTGGACACGTCTGCTCTCCACCTGGTGCGAGGCGCAGGAGGGCCTGGTGCCGTTCACCGGCCAGGCAGCCGTGCATCGCGCCCAGATCATGCGGTCGCAGGGTGCGTGGGAGGACGCCCTGGACGAGCTGGCCCTCGCCGAGGAGCGGTACACGGTGCAGGGGTTGGGCGGGTCGGCGCTCGGCGAGGTCGAGCTCGAGCGTGCCGGCCTGCTGCGGCTGCGCGGGGACCTCGACGACGCCGCCGCTGCGTACGCGGCCGCGGACGAGCTCGGCCACGACCCACAGCCCGGCCTGACGCTGCTGTGGCTCGCGCAGGGGCGCGTCGACGCCACGGTGGCAGCGGCCCGGCGGATGCTCGACGACTACCAAAACCCGGTGCGACGGAGCCAGGTGCTGCCCGTCGTCGTCCAGGTGTTCCTCGCGGCAGGTGACGTGGACGCAGCGTCGTCGGCCGCGGAGGAGCTCGAGCAGATCGCAGCGGCCTTCGGCTCGCCGATCGTCACGGCGTCCGCGGCGTACGCCAGGGGGTCCGTGTGTCTCGCCCAAGGGTCGGCACCGGACGGGCTGCCCCACCTCCGTGCTGCATGGCGGACCTGGCTGGACCTGGGCGCTCGGTACGAGGCGGCGTGGGCCCGCACGCGAATCGCGCAGGCCTTCCGGGCCATGGACGACGAGGACTCGGCCGCGGCCGAGCTCACCGTGGCCGGACGGATCTTCACCGAGCTGGGGGCCGAGCCAGCGCGACGCGAGGTGGAGCGCCTGCTCGGGACCACGCGGCCGGACGGCCTCACCGCACGGGAGATCGAGGTGCTGCGGCTGGTCGCGTCCGGCCGCTCGAACCCGCAGATCGCAGCGGAGCTGTTCCTCAGCGAGAAGACGGTCGCCCGGCACCTCAGCAACATCTTCGGAAAGACCGACGTCAAGTCGCGCACCGAGGCGGCGGCCTATGCGTTCCAGCACCAGCTCGTCTGAGGCCAGACCCCCGGCGCACCGACGTGAGCATCCCTACGCAGCCGCACGAGGCGGAAGATGGGTCGTCCTCCCGATGAGAGGACCGGTCTATCCTCCCTAGCGTCGACGCATGATGACGTCAGCACCGACCGTGGCCGGTTCGCTCGCGACCGTGGTGTTCGCGAGCGCGACCCTGCCGATGCTCCTGAAGGCCTACCGGAGCCGGGACCTGTCCTCGTACAGCACCGGCAACCTCGTGCTGGCGAACGTCGGCAACGCGCTCTACGCCGTCTACGTCTTCCACCTGCCGCCCGGCCCGCTGTGGGCGCTGCACGCGTTCAACGTCACGACGACCGGCCTGATGCTCTACTGGCGCCGGCGGTACGCGCGGCGGCCGGGCGAGCGGCCTCCGGAGCTCGTCCTCGTACGCTGAGTGTGTGACCATCCACTCCGAGCATCCGTTCGTGCCGCCGGAGGGCGACCGCGACCCGGTGCGGCGGCTCCGCGGCCGGCTGCCGGCCCCGGTCACGGTCTGGGCGGCCGGCACGGGCCGCGAGCGCCGCGGGCTCACGGTCTCGTCGGTCATCGTCGCCGCGGGGGATCCCGCGCGCGTGCTCGGGCTGGTCGACGAGGAGTCGCCGCTGTGGGACCCGCCGCCGACGACGGTCACCGTGAACGTCCTCGCCGCGGGGCACGAGTACCTGGCTGACGCGTTCGCCGGCACCGTCCCGTCGCCGGGCGGGCCGTTCACGCAGGGAGAGTGGAGCGACTCTGAGTGGGGTCCCGTGCTTGCCGGGTCCGCCGGGTGGATCGGCGTCCGGCTTGACCCCGAGCCGCCGCGCCACGTCGGCTGGGGACTTCTCCTCGAGGGCACGGTGGAGCACGTCGAGCCCGGGGGCGAGGAGGCCTTGGTGCACGTCCGCGGCAGGTACAAGCCCGGCCGTTAGACTGACGTGATGGGCGTGCTCGACTCGATCTCAGGACCCGCTGACCTGCGGCGGATGTCCGACGAGGAGCTGACCCAGCTCGCAGCGGAGATCCGTGAGCTGCTGATCTGCTCGGTGGCGGCCAACGGCGGCCACCTCGGCCCCAACCTCGGCGTCGTCGAGCTGGGCATCGCGATCCACCGCATCTTCGACTCCCCGCGCGACCGCATCGTCTGGGACACCGGGCACCAGGCCTACGTGCACAAGATGCTCACCGGGCGCGCCAACGACTTCGGCTCGCTCCGCAAGGAGGGCGGCCTCTCCGGCTACCCGAGCCGCGCGGAGTCCGAGCACGACTGGGTCGAGAACTCGCACGCGTCCACGAGCCTGTCGTACGCCGACGGCATGGCGAAGGCCAACCAGATCCTCGGCCGCGACGACCACGTCGTGGCGGTCATCGGCGACGGCGCACTCACCGGCGGCATGGCCTGGGAGGCGCTCAACAACATCGCCATGGGCGGCGACCGCCGTCTCGTCGTGATCGTGAACGACAACGGCCGGTCGTACACGCCCACCGTCGGGGGCCTCGCCAACCGGCTCACCGAGATCCGCACGAACCCCAAGTACGAGCCCGCCCTCAACGCCATCAAGGAGCGGCTGCAGCGGGGGCGCTTCGCCGGCCCGGCGGCGTACGACGCGCTGCACGCCATCAAGAAGGGCGTCAAGGACGCGCTGGCGCCGCAGGGCATGTTCGAGGACCTCGGCCTGAAGTACATCGGCCCGGTCGACGGCCACGACCGCCAGGCCATGGAGCACGCGCTCACCCAGGCGAAGCGGTTCGGAGGTCCGGTGCTGGTCCACGCCCTCACCACCAAGGGTCAGGGCTACGACATCGCCGTCGCCAACGAGAACGACCAGATGCACCAGGCCAACCCGTTCGACCGCGAGACCGGCGAGGCCACCAGCGTCGCGCCGGCCGGCTGGACGTCGGTCTTCCGCGACGAGATCGTGCGCATCGCCGACGAGCGGCCCGACGTCGTCGGCATCACCGCCGCCATGCTCTACCCGGTCGGGCTCGACGCGTTCGCCGACAAGTTCCCCGACCGCGTCTTCGACGTCGGCATCGCCGAGCAGCACGCCGTCACCAGCGCGGCCGGCATGGCGCTCGCCGGCCTGCACCCGGTCGTCGCCGTCTACGCCACGTTCCTCAACCGCGCCTTCGACCAGGTGCTCCTCGACGTCGCCCTGCACCGCTGCGGCGTCACGTTCGTGCTCGACCGCGCGGGCGTCACCGGCGACGACGGCCCCAGCCACAACGGCATGTGGGACATGTCGATGCTGCAGCTGGTCCCCGGCCTCCGGCTCGCCGCTCCGCGCGACGGCGCTCAGCTGCGTGAGCTGCTGCGCGAGGCGGTCGCGGTCGACGACGCGCCCACGGTCGTCCGGTTCGCGAAGGGCGCCGTCCCGGACGACGTCCCGGCGCTCGAGCGGCTGGGCGTCGCCGACGTGCTGTCCCGCGACGACGACTCCGACGTCTTCGTGCTGGCGGCCGGCTCGCTCGTCCGCGTGGCTCTCGAGGCCGCCGACATCGCTCGTCAGTCCGGCGCGCGCGTCACCGTGGTCGATCCCCGCTGGGTCAAGCCGTTCGACCCCGCCGTCGTCGAGCTCGCTGCCCGGCACCAGCTCGTCGTCACCGTCGAGGACAACGGCCGTCAGGGCGGGGTGGGAGCCGCGTTCACCCAGGCCCTGCGCGACGCGGGCAGCGACGTCCTCGTGAGCGTGCACGGCGTCGAGCAGGAGTTCCTCGACCACGCCAAGCGCGACGTGATCCTCGACCGTCTCGGTCTCACGCCGCAGGCGATCGCGGACGACATCGTCGCGCGGAGTGCACGGAACAAACCCGGCACGGCACGGCGTTGACCAGAATGTGAAGTGGCCATCACGACGTGAACGGGAGGAGCGGCCCATGAGCCAGAGCCCGGCCCAGGAGCTCGTGCTCATCCATGCCCTCGACGGCTTCCTCACCGCTGGTGCTGCACCCCGCCTCGCCGCCACGCAGCTCCGCAGCGGCCACGGCACCGTGATCAAGTCGTTCGACCTCGACGGTCTGTACGACTACCGCGCCCGCCGCCCGTTCATCACGTTCCAGAGCGACCACTACCAGGACTACGAGGAGCCGAAGCTCGACATCGTGCTCGAGAAGGACAACGCCGGCACCTCGTTCCTGCTCCTGGCCGGCCCCGAGCCCGACTTCGGGTGGGAGGGCTTCATCGACGAGGTCCAGGAGGTCGTGGAGGACCAGGGCGTGACCCTGACCCTCGGCCTCGGCGCCGTGCCGATGGGCGTACCGCACACCCGTCCGGCCATGATCACTACTCACGCCACGCGCCCGGAGCTCATCGACCGGAAGAACCTGTGGTCCGCCGAGGTCCGCGTGCCGTCCTCGGTGCAGTCGCTCCTGGAGTACCGGTTCGCCCAGCGCGGACTCGACGCCGCCGGCTACGTCGTGCACGTCCCGCACTACCTGGCCGCCGTCGACTACCCCACGGCCGCGGTCGCGCTGCTCGACGCCGTCGTCGACCGGCTCGGCCTGCAGCTCGACTACGAGCTGCTCCGCGAGTCCCAGGGCGAGGCACTCGCCGAGATCGAGCAGCAGATCGCCGCGCAGGACGGCGAGGGCGTCCTCTCCGGTCTCGAGGAGCAGTACGACGCCTTCACCCGCGGCGCCGCCCAGTCGCTGCTCGCCGACGACGACTCGATCCCCACGGGCGAGGAGCTCGCCGACCAGTTCGAGCAGTTCCTTGCGCGCCAGCGCAAGAACGACGACGGCTGACGAGAGAGTTCCGGCGCGCTGACGAGAGAGTTCCGGCGCGCTGACGAGAGAGTTCCGGCGCGCTGACGAGAGAGTTCCGGCGGCCCGACACGTCGGCACCCTCTCCTCACGCAGCCGGAATCCTCTCCTCGCCGGGCCGGAACTCTCTCCTCGCCGGGCCGGAACTCTCTCGTCAGCGTCGGTAGGGTGTGGGCGTGCCCGCGAACCTGACCGAGCTCGTCGACCTGCTGGACCTGGAGATGCTCGACGACGGGCTGTTCCGGGGTCGCCAGCCCGAGAACACCGGCTTCGTCCGCGTCTTCGGCGGCCAGGTGGCCGCGCAGGCTCTGGTGGCGGCTCAGCGCACGGTGCCCGAGGAGCGGCACGTGCACTCGCTGCACAGCTACTTCCTGCTCGGCGGCGACCTGAGCATCCCGATCATCTACGACGTCGAGAACGTCCGCGACGGTGGTTCCTTCACGACGCGACGGGTGGCCGCCCGCCAGCACGGCGCGATCATCTTCTACATGACCGTCTCGTTCCAGAAGGTCGAGGAGGGCTTCGAGCACCAGGACCCGATGCCCGACGTCCCGAGACCGGACGAGTGCGAGCCGATGGTCGACGTCATCCGGCGGCGCAGCGCCGAGGCGGCCGACTGGTGGGAGAAGGAGTGGTCGGCCATCGATGCGCGGATGACGCCGTCGGACGACCCGGCCACCCAACGCATCTGGTTTCGCCTCGTCGAGGGCCTGCCCGAGGATCGGCGCCTGCGCAACGCGGTGCTCACGTACTTCTCCGACCTCACGCTGCTCGGTCCGACGATGCGGCCGCACGACAAGGCCGTCGGATCACCCGACCTCCAGGTGGCGTCGCTCGACCACACCATCTGGTTCCATCGCCCGCCCGGCGAGGGGGAGTGGTTCCTCTACGACCAGCACTCCCCGTCGGCGTCGCGAGCCCGCGGCCTGGCGATCGGGCGCGTGTTCGGGGAGAACGGCGAGCTCGCCGCGACCATCGCCCAGGAGGGCCTGATCCGGCCGATCTCGCCGCAGTCCTAGGGGAGCGTGGGCAAAGTCAGCTCCGACGGGTACTGCGCCGACGTGTGGACCTTCATCACCGTCAGCGAGCCCAGCGCGAGCTTGAGGTTCGGCAGCAGGTGCGGGACGTCGAACGCCTGCACCGCGAGCCGCAGCCGGTGGCCCGGCCGGATGGTCGCCGCGGTGGGGAACACCTCGACGTCGATCGGGGCGACCTCAC
The DNA here is from genome assembly GCF_008039565.1 of Aeromicrobium terrae. Classification (GTDB taxonomy): domain Bacteria; phylum Actinomycetota; class Actinomycetes; order Propionibacteriales; family Nocardioidaceae; genus Aeromicrobium; species Aeromicrobium terrae. Next base: position 586,136 of record NZ_VDUX01000001.1, on the reverse strand, counting down.
CACGGGCGAGCTTCTCCTGGGCGTCCCGGGTGAACGGATGGAACGGCTGGATGATCTTGCCGTTCAGGTAGCGGGTCCTCGACTCGTCCAACGCACGGTGCGAGATGACCTGCCAGCCACCGGTGAGGCGGCTCACCGTGCCGTCGGGCGCCACGTCCTCCACCGCGACCGACAGCATCCCGTCGCCGCTGTTGCTGGACGTGAACAGGTGCGCGTTGATCGGGCCCTGGATCTTCACGGGGGAGGTGACCGGCTCGGTCTCGAAGACGACGCCGAGCTTGTCGTTGACCTTGTTGTCCTTGAAGCAGGGGTTCCCGGGCGGGCCGAACTGCTTGAGGATGCCGGCGGTCCACTGGTTCAGGGAGCGCGTGCAGAGGCCCGCGACCGGGATCGGCAGAACGTTCGAGACGCCGTCCTGGGCCGCGCCCGTGGTGAGGGCGGCCGGCTTCGCGTTCGTCGCCGACCCGGAGAGCCGGAAGCTGGTGGCCTGCTGGTCGGTGATCCAGCCGGACGAGTGGCGCCACGTGTCGGGGCCCTGGTCGAAGTACGTGAGGTTGGGGATGTCGGAGTCGAGCGCCGGGTCGGGCACGCCCTTGATCCAGTGGTCGAACCAGCGCAGCTGGAGCTCGCTGAGCGTGCCGTAGCCGGCCTTCGCGATCTCCTTGCCGGCCGACGCCTGCAGGTGGTCCCACGGGCCGATGATCAGCTTGGCCGGGACGCCGCGCTGGCGGAGGTTCTCGAAGAGCAGGGGAGTGCCGCGCTGGAACAGGTCGTACTCGCCGCTGACGAAGAACGCCGGGACGTCGACCTGGTCGATGACGTTGATGAGGGAGCGCTCCGCGTAGAACGGGCCGTCGTAGTTCGGGTCGCCACCGACGACGGCGCGCAGGAGCAGTGGGAGGGTGAACGTGCCAGCCGAGCCGAGGTGGTCGAGCAGGGCGCCGAGCGCCGCGGCCGGGTCGGTCGGGGCGAACGCGGGCGGGATCAGGCCGGTGGCCGTGACGAGGCCGAGCCAGAGCGGGATGAACCCCACGTCGAGCTGGCCACCGGAGGCGACGACGTCGCGGTAGACGTCGGCGCCGGGCACCTGCGGGAAGATCGCCTTCAGCCCGGCCGGCTTGGCCGAGGCGGCCCAGAGCTGGCTGATGCCCATGTACGACGGGCCGGTCATACCGGTGAGGCCGTTGCTCCAGGGCTGGGAGTGCGCCCACTCCATGATCTCGCCGGCGTCCTGGTTCTCGCGGGCGCCGAAGGCCTTCCACTGCCCGCGCGAGGAACCGGTGCCGCGGGCGTCGACGTCGACCTGGATGTAGCCGCGCTTGACCAGGTAGCTCGGGCTTGCTCCGGCGAGGCCGCCGCCGCCCGTGGCGAGGACGGTCTTGTTGTACGCCGTGATGGTCACCAGGACCGGGAGCTTGGTCTCGATCGCCTTGCCGGACGCGTCGGCGGGCCGCTTGACGTCGGCTCGCAGCACGACGCCGTCGGACATCCGGATCGGGACGTCCTTCTGCGTGACGGTGCCGGGGTACTGCTCCGGACGCGGGGTCCACGTGGTCTCGGCGGTCGCCGGCGACGGGCCGACGAAGGCGAGCCCGCCGACCAGCAGGGCGAAGGCGAGCAGACGGGTCAGGTGGTGGCGCAGGTGCATGTCATCCCTCCACCGTCTGTAACGAGGAGTTACACGACCGGGTTACGCGCCGGGAGTGATACGGCCCACCAGGTGGACCCGCTCGCCGGACGTGACGCCGACGGTGGTGACGCCGCCGTTGGTGCGGCTGCCGAACGTCACCGTGCCGGGCAGCAGGATCGGCTTCTTGAACTCGACGTCGATCGTGAACGCCTTGGGCAGCCGGTTCTGCAGCGCGGCCAGCACGTGGGCCTTGGTCCACATGCCGTGGGCGATGTTGCGCGGGAACCCGAACGCCTTCGCGGTGAGCGGGTGGAGGTGGATCGGGTTCCGGTCGCCCGAGACGGCGCCGTAGCGACGGCCGAGGTCGCCGCCGAGCTTCCACTGGGCCGCGCCGCTGGGTGCCTCGACGCCCCCCAGGGGCGCTGGGGTCCGCTCGTCAGCACCACCCTTGCCCCGGGCGAGCAGCGTGGTGGTCTCCTCCCAGACGACCTCGCCGCCGACGGTGACCGTCGTGAGCAGGTCGACGAGCCGGCCCTTGGGGTGCGGGCGCAGGTCGGCGGCACGCACCGAGACGTCGAACGTCTCACCGACGCCGATCGGGCGGTGCTGGGTGATGCTGTTGCGCAGGTGCACGAGGCCCATCGGCGCGAACGGGAACGCGGTGTCGGTCATCAGCGCCATGTGCAGCGGGAACGCCGACATGTGCGGGTAGGTGGCCGGCAGCGTGTCCGAGTCGCTGAAGCCGCACACCCGGTTGTACTTCGCCAGGTGTGCGGGGTCGACCGTGACGCCCGAGCGCTCGAGCACGAGGTCCGGGACGTCCTTGGCCGCGTGCTTGACGCCGGGCAGCCCGCCGATGACCGGCAGCGCCGGGAGGACGGCCTTGAGCATCATCGGCGCCGTGGACGGCGCCTTGTCGAACGTGCGGGTGGTCACGACGCACCCAGCAGCATCTGGCCGTTGACGCCGACCACGTTGCCGCTCACCGCCGCGGAGCCCGGGCTGGAGAGCCAGGCGATGGCCTCGGCGACGTCGACCGGCTGGCCGCCCTGCGACATCGAGTTCATGCGCCGGCCGGCCTCGCGGATGCCGAGCGGGATGGTCTTGACCATCTCGGTCTCCATGAAGCCGGGGGCCACGACGTTGGCCGTGATGCCACGGTCGGCGACGCGCGGCGCGAGCGCCTGGATCCAGCCGATGACGCCGGCCTTGGCGGACGCGTAGTTGGTCTGGCCGTTGTTGCCCGCGATGCCGGCGATCGAGGCGATGCCGACGACGCGGCCGCCCTCGTTGATCAGGCCCTCGTCGAGCAGGTGGTCGGTGATGCGCTGCGGGGCGCCGACGGAGATGTCGACGACGAGCTGCCAGTTCTCGGCCTTCATGTTGCGCAGGCGCTTGTCGCGGGTGATGCCGGCGTTGTGGACGATGATGTCGACGCCGCCGTGGTGCTTGCGCACGTAGTCGGCGATCAGGGCCGGCGCGTCGTCCGCGGTGATGTCGCCGACGATGAAGCCGCCGCCGAGCTCCTCGGCGAGGGTCTTGAGGTCCTCCTGCAGCGGCGGGACGTCGAGACCGATGACGGTGGCGCCGTCGCGGGCCAGCGTGCGCATGTCGGCGGCACCGAGTCCGCGCGAGGCGCCCGTGACGAGCGCGACCTTGCCGGCCAGCGGCTTCTCGATGTCCTTGACCGCGGGTGCTTCGGTGATGCCGGTGGCGCCGAGCCGGACGACCTGGCCGGACACGTAGGCCGACTTGGGGGAGAGGAAGAAGCCGAGCGTGGACGCCAGCGCGCCCTCGCTGCCCTCGGCGAGGTAGACGAGGTTGGCCGAGCTGCCGTTGCCGACCTCCTTGGCCAGCGAGCGGGTGAAGCCCTCCAGGGCGCGCTGCGCGATGGCGGCACCCTCGGTGTCGGCCTCGGCCGGGAGCGAGCCGATGACGACGACGCGGCCGCAGCCTTGCAGCTGGCGCAGCACGGGGGTGAAGAACTCCTGCAGCGCGACCAGGCCGGCGGCGGAGTCGATGCCCGTGGCGTCGAAGACGAGGCCCTTGTACTTCATGCTGTCGGCGCGGACGCCCGTCGCCTCGATGCGGTTGGCCTTGAGAGCAGTGGTCACGGCCTTGGAGACCGGACCGTTCGTGGCCGAGCCGGTGAGCACGGTGCCCTTCACGAGAGGGCCGCCTTCGTAGCGCTCGAGGTACGGCGGGTTGGGGAGTCCGAGGTTCTTGACCAGGAACTTGCCGATCGGGTTGTGGGCCAGGTCCTGGTAACGATCCGTCATGACCGGGTGTGTCCTATCTCTCGCATACCAACGGTATCTGAACGATTCTTGAACTGTAGCCTTGCAGTGAGGCGCCGGTCCACCGGGGGTGGCGAGGCGCACACCTGACCATCATCGAGGAGTACCCCAATGGCAGAGCAACAGAACGCGGGCGCCGGGAGCACCGGTCGCCGGGTCGCCGTGATCGGCGGCAACCGCATCCCGTTCGCGCGCTCCAACACGGTCTACACCGGCGTCTCGAACCAGGAGATGCTCACGGCGGCGCTCGACGGACTCGTCGAGCGGTACGGCCTCGAGGGGGAGCGCGCCGGCGAGTTCGTCGCCGGAGCCGTGCTGAAGCACAGCCGCGACTTCAACCTCGCCCGCGAGACCGTCCTCGGCTCGCGTCTCTCGCCCGAGACGCCTGCCATCGACATCCAGCAGGCGTGCGACACCGGCATCCAGGCCACCATCCAGGTCGCCAACAAGATCGCGCTCGGCAAGATCGAGTTCGGCATCGCCGGCGGCACCGACACCACGTCGGACGCCCCGCTGGCCGTCGGCGACAAGCTGCGCAAGATCCTGCTCGAGGCGAACGCGGCCAAGGACACGAAGGGCCGTCTCGCCGCCATCGCGAAGATCCGCCCGGCGCACCTGGTCCCGGACCAGCCGCGCAACGCCGAGCCGCGCACCGGCCTGTCGATGGGCGACAGCCAGGCGATCACCACCAAGGAGTGGGGCATCACCCGCGAGGCGCAGGACGAGCTCGCCGTGGCGTCGCACCGCAACCTCGCCGCCTCGTACGAGGAGGGCTGGCAGGACGACCTGGTCACGCCGTTCCGTGGCGTCGAGCGCGACAACAACCTGCGCGCCGACTCCTCCATGGAGAAGCTCGCGAAGCTCAAGCCGGTGTTCGGCAAGGGTGAAGGCGCCACGATGACGGCCGCCAACTCCACGCCGCTGTCCGACGGCGCCTCCACCGTGCTGCTCTCCTCCGAGGAGGAGGCCGAGAAGCGCGGCTGGACCCCGCTCGCGTACCTCGTCGACTACGAGACCGCGGCCGTCGACTACGTGAGCGGCGCCGAGGGCCTGCTGATGGCTCCGGCCTACGCCGTGCCGCGCATGCTCGCCCGCCAGGGCCTGACGCTCCAGGACTTCGACTTCTACGAGATCCACGAGGCGTTCGCGAGCCAGGTGCTCACGACGCTCGCCGCGTGGGAGGACGCCGAGTTCTGCAAGACCCGCCTGGGTCTCGACGAGCCGCTCGGCGCGATCGACCGGAGCAAGCTCAACGTCAAGGGCTCCTCGCTGGCCACGGCCCACCCGTTCGCGGCCACCGGCGCGCGCATCACCGCCAACCTGGCCAAGCTGCTGCACGAGAAGGGCTCAGGCCGCGGCCTGATCTCCATCTGTGCGGCCGGCGGCCAGGGCGTCGTCGCGATCCTCGAGGCCTGAGTCCGCGCTGGGCGTGACGTTTTCGCCGTTGAATCCCGATATTCAGGGCGAAAACGTCACGCTCAGCGCGTTCAGGTGGCGCGAGCCGGGCCCTGCGCCATGGCCAGGGCGGTCCGGACGACGTACGTCTTGACCTCCTCGAACGGCACCGGGTCGAAGCCCGGGTGGCCCGGCACGCGCTCCCGGACCGACATCTGCAGCGTCGCGAGGTTCAGGACGCCGAGCGCCTGCGTGTAGAAGATGTTGGCCAGCAGCACCGGGTCGTGGACGTCGAAGTCGCCGTTCTTGGTGCCGTCCTCGATCACGTCGATCAGGTGCGCCATGCAGGAGGTCATCGAGCTGCCGAGCTGGACCATGACGTCCTGGCTGACCTCCTCGAGCAGCTCGTCGCCGCGACGACGCAGCAACGTCTGCGCGCAGTCGACGAACGCCGGGTGCCGCTCGCCGTACTCCAGGAACGCCCGCACGATCGCCTCAAGGCGCTGCGGCGGCTGGACCGAGCTGGCGGCTGCGGCGCCGAGGGCCTGCTCCACCTCGCGGAGGTAGCCGACCAGCGTCATCGCGAACAGCTCCTCCTTGCCGGAGAAGTGCCGGTAGATGATGGCGCGGTTGATCCCGACGGCGCGGGCGATGTCCTCGATCTGGGCGTCGCGGACTCCGCGTTCGTCGAAGAGGCGACGAGTGGCCGCAAGGATCTCCTGCGTCCGGGCCGCCCGACGGTCGGTCGTCGGCATGCCACCAGCCTAGTGGAACCTGTTTCCGGTTCTTCGGCGCTGCGGAGTGTCGGAACCGGACCGTACGCTGGAAGGATCATGCGACCGATCTCCGAGCTCAATCGTCAGGTGGCGCCGTTCGAGGTCGTCTCCGAGTACCAGCCCGCCGGCGACCAGCCCGCGGCCATCGCGGAGCTCGACCGCCGGATCAGCGGCGGCGTCCAGGACGTCGTCCTCATGGGCGCCACCGGCACCGGCAAGACCGCCACCACCGCCTGGCTGGCCGAGCGCCTGCAGCGCCCGATGCTGGTGATGCTGCCCAACAAGACCCTGGCGGCCCAGTTCGCCAACGAGCTCCGCGAGCTGCTCCCGAACAACGCGGTCGAGTACTTCGTCTCGTACTACGACTACTACCAGCCTGAGGCGTACGTCCCGCAGACGGACACGTACATCGAGAAGGACTCCTCGGTGAACGACGAGGTCGAACGTCTCCGGCACTCGGCCACGTGGTCCCTGCTCACCCGGCGCGACGTCATCGTGGTCGCCACCGTCTCGTGCATCTACGGCCTGGGCTCCGCCCAGGAGTACCTGGACCGCATGATCGGCTTCCGCGTCGGCGAGGAGATGTCGCGCGACCACCTGCTCCGGACGCTCGTGCAGGGCCAGTACGTCCGCAACGACGTCACGTCCACGCGCGGCACGTTCCGGGTGAAGGGCGACACCGTCGAGATCTTCCCCGTCTACCAGGAGCTGGCGGTCCGGATCGAGTTCTTCGGCGACGAGATCGAGCGGCTGATGACGCTGCACCCGCTCACCGGCGAGGTGCTGAGCGAGGACACCGAGCTGTACGTCGGCGCCGCCACGCACTACTCGGCGGGTGCGGAGACCATGGCGCGCGCGATCGACACCATCCAGGACGAGCTGGCCGAGCGGCTGGCGGAGCTGGAGCGCGAGGGCAAGCTGCTGGAGGCGCAGCGGCTGCGCATGCGCACCACCTACGACCTGGAGATGATGCAGCAGGTCGGCACGTGCGCCGGCATCGAGAACTACTCGCGACACATGGACGGCCGCGCGCCCGGCTCGGCGCCCAACTGCCTCCTCGACTACTTCCCCGAGGACTTCGTGCTGGTCGTCGACGAGTCGCACGTGACCATCCCGCAGATCGGCGCGATGTACGAAGGCGACATGTCCCGCAAGCGCACGTTGGTCGAGCACGGCTTCCGGCTGCCGAGCGCCATGGACAACCGGCCGCTCACGTGGAGCGAGTTCCTGGACCGGATCGGCCAGACGGTCTACCTCTCCGCCACGCCCGGTCCGTACGAGATGGGCAAGGTCGAGGGCGACGTCGTCGAGCAGATCATCCGCCCCACCGGGCTCATCGACCCCGAGGTCGTGGTCAAGCCCACCAAGGGGCAGATCGACGACCTCATCGCGCAGATCCGCGCTCGCACGGAGAAGAACGAGCGCGTCCTCGTCACCACGCTCACCAAGAAGATGTCCGAGGACCTCACGGACTACCTCCTCGAGGCCGGCATCCGCACCCGGTACCTGCACAGCGAGGTCGACACGTTGCGCCGCGTCGAGCTGCTGCGCGAGCTGCGGATGGGGGAGTACGACGTCCTCGTCGGCATCAACCTGCTCCGCGAGGGTCTCGACCTTCCCGAGGTGAGCCTGGTGGCCATCCTCGACGCCGACAAGGAGGGCTTCCTGCGCTCCGGCCGGTCGCTGATCCAGACCATCGGCCGCGCGGCGCGCAACGTCTCCGGCCAGGTGATCATGTACGCCGACACCGTCACCGACTCCATGGCGTCGGCCATCGACGAGACCAACCGACGCCGCGAGAAGCAGCTGGCCTACAACCTCGAGCACGGCATCGACCCCACCCCGCTGCGCAAGAAGATCGGCGACATCACCGACCTCCTGGCCCGCGAGGACGCCGACACGTCCAAGCTGCTGGCCGCCACCGGCGACCGCCGCCGCAAGGGCGCGCCGGTCCCGCTGGGCCAGCACACCAAAGACCTCGCCGACCTCCCGTCCGGCGAGCTGGCCGACCTCATCGACACGCTCAGCGACCAGATGCACGCCGCGGCCGCCGAGCTGCAGTTCGAGGTCGCGGCCCGGCTGCGCGACGAGATCGGCGACCTCAAGAAGGAGCTGCGATCCATGATCGAGGCAGGCGTCTGACGTGAGGTCGCCCGAGGCCGACGCGCTGCACCACTACCTGCAGCAGTGCCGTGAGGCGCTGCTGTGGAAGCTCGAGGGTCTCACCGAGAGCCAGGTGCGCCGGCCGATGACGCCCACCGGCACCAACCTGCTCGGCCTGGTCAAGCATGCGGCGTTCACCGAGTCCGGCTACCTGGGCGAGATCTGGGGCCGCCCGTTCCCGGCGCTCGCGTGGACGGACGAGCAGCTGGAGGAGGAGCCGAACTTCGACTTCTTCGCCACCGAGGACGAGTCGATGGCCGACGTCGTCGACCTCTACCGCCAGGCCTGGGCGCACGACGACGCCACGCTGGACGAGCTCCCGCTCGACGCGGTCGCCGAGGTCCCGTGGTGGCCCGCCGAGCGACGGAGCGTCACCCTGCACCGCATCACGCTGCACACGATCGTCGACCTCAGCCGGCACGCCGGCCACGCCGACATCGTGCGCGAGACCGTTGACGGGGCCATCGGCCTCACCGTCACCAACGACAACATCCCCACCGTCGACTGGGCGGCGTACCGCCAGCGGCTGGACGCCATCGCGTCGTCCTTCGACTGATCTGACAGGATGGTCCGCGGAGGGGAGTATTCCTTCGCCACGGTGTCGTCATCACGTCGGTCCCATCGACCGTCCGGTGCCATGGGCTGCTGAGGCAGCGGAAGAGACCTCCGGAGTCATTCACGACCCGGAGGATCCTTCATGGACGTTTCCCAGCTCGAGTGGGCCATCACCCTCGGCGTCACCATCGCGGTGCTGCTGTTCGACGTGGTGGTCGTGGCTCGCAGGCCGCACGAGCCCACGATGCGCGAGTGCGCCATCGCGCTCTCCGTCTACGTGGGCCTCGCCGTCGCGTTCGGCATCTGGGTGTGGAACTTCCACGGCCACGACTACGGCATCGAGTTCTACGCCGGGTGGCTGACCGAGTACTCCCTGTCGGTCGACAACCTGTTCATCTTCATCATCATCATGGCCAGCTTCAACGTGCCCAGGAAGTACCAGCAGGAGGCCCTGCTGGTGGGCATCGTCCTGGCGCTGATCTTCCGCGGCATCTTCATCGCCCTGGGCGCCGTGGCGATCGAGCAGTTCTCCTGGATCTTCTACATCTTCGGCGCGTTCCTCGTGTACACCGCCTGGACGCTGGGCCGGGACACCGACCACGACGACGACGGCGACAACGCGGTGGTCCGCTTCGCCCGCACGTACCTGAACACCACCGACCGCTGGGCCGGGCTGAAGCTGTACGTCAAGGAGGGCAGCAAGCGCCTGATGACGCCGATGTTCCTGGTGATCCTGGCGCTCGGCACCACCGACCTGATCTTCGCGCTCGACTCCATCCCGGCGATCTACGGCCTCACGAAGGAGCCGTACCTGGTGTTCACCGCGAACGTCTTCGCCCTGATGGGCCTGCGGCAGCTGTACTTCCTGCTCGGTGACCTGATGAAGCGCCTCGTCTACCTCTCGCAGGGCCTGGCGTTCATCCTGCTGTTCATCGGCGTCAAGCTCGTCCTCCACGCGCTGCACGAGAACGAGGTCCCGTTCATCAACGGCGGCGAGCACGTCCCGGTCTGGGAGATCCCGACGCTGCTGAGCCTCGGCGTGATCGTGGTGACGCTGGTGATCACGGCGGGGGCGAGCCTCTACAAGACGCGCGTCGCCGAGACCGACTGACCCGTCAGGACAGCGCGTCGGGCTCGCTGATGCCCACCTCTTCGCCGTGCTTGCGGCGGAGCAGGTAGACGGGCACGGAGAGGACGACGCCGAGCAGGAGCAGGAGCCCGGCGATCTCGTACTGCTCCGCGTCGCGGCCGGACAACGGCGTGACGAGGTAGAGGCACGCGACCGCTCCCGCCACGGCGATGGCGGTGTGGGTGCGGAAGTGGTCGCGGTCGACCCGCTCGCGCCGGAGCACCAGCACCGCGCCGTTCACGACGGCGAAGACGGCCAGCAGGAGCAGCGCCGTGGTGCCGCCGAGGACCTCGACCGCGTCGGCGCTCGCGTAGGAGACGTAGACGATCAGCGCGAAGGCCAGGCCCGTGGTGAACAGGATGGCCGCCCACGGCGTGCGCCGCTGCTCGTGCACCTTCGCGAGCGCGTGCGGCAGGACGCCCTGGTTGGCCATGCCGTAGAGCAGCCGGCTCGCCATCAGCATGTTGATCAGCGCCGAGTTGGCGACGGCGAACATCGAGATGAACGGCAGGATCCGGTCGAACGGGAGGTCCGGCGCGCCACGCTCGACGACGAGGGTGAGCGGGGTGTCGCTGCCCGCGAGGTCGCCGACCGGCACCAGGGCCACGGCGCAGATCGAGACGAGGACGTAGATCGCGCCCGTGATCCCCAGGCCGGTGAGCATCATCCGCGGAAAGATCTTGCGCGGCTCCTGCGTCTCCTCGGCCATGTTGACCGAGTCCTCGAAGCCGACCATCGCGAAGAACGCCAGCGACGTCGCGGTGGTGATGGCGACGAAGACGTTCTTGTCGCCCGGGGTGTCGAACGCGGTGACGCGGGAGAAGTCGGCGTCGCCCCCGCCGATCGCCCAGAACCCGATCAGGATGACGATCACCAGACCGGACAGCTCGATCAGGGTGAGCACCACGTTGGCCTTGACGCTCTCGCTGACGCCGCGCAGGTTGATCGCCATCGCGAGAGTCATGAACGCCAGCGCCATCAGCATGATCGACGTCTTGGACGCCTCCCACTCGACGCCCGCCGCCAGGTTCGCGGCGAACGCCTGCGACGCGGTCGCCGCGGACGTGATGCCGGAGCACATCACGGCGAACGCGACGATGAAGGTGAAGAAGTGCACGCCGAACGCCTTGTGCACGTAGAGCGCGGCGCCGGCGGCCTTCGGGTACTTGGTGACCAGCTCCAGGTACGACAGCGCCGTCAACGTCGCGATGACGAACGCGATGAGGAACGGCAGCCACGCCGCGCCGCCCACCTCGCCGGCCACCTGCCCGGTGAGGGCGTAGACGCCGGTGCCGAGGATGTCGCCGACGATGAACAGGAGCAGCAGCCCCGGTCCCATCACCCGTCGCAGCTCCGTGGTCTCCGGCTCGCTCGTGCTGGTGCTCATGGGCGTCCTTCCGTGGCAGGGCGGTCGGGCTGTCAACACCCTGCTCCGTGCGTCGGGACCCTGCAACCGGACGTGTATTTTCTATGTGGTGCTGGACATGAGAACACGCGTCGCCCGCTGGATCGGACGAGTCGCGATGCGTCGGCTGCAGCGCAAGGGCGGCATCGACCTGGCGCGCATCACGTTCATCCCGGAGCCCACGAAGGTCCCCCTCCAGCGCCAGGGCACCGATCCTGTCCCGCGCATGGCCGAGCTCCGGCGCACCGCGCCGCTGTCGCTCCTGCCCATGCCGTTCGACTTCCGGGTGTGGCTGGTCAGCGGGTACGAGGAGTCGCGCGCGATCCTGACCGACCGCGACAGCTACAGCAACGACATCCGTCACCTGTTCACCGGCGACGGCCCGGCCACGTCCGACGACATCGGCGGCCTCGGCTTCACCGACCCGCCGCTGCACACGCGCCTGCGGCGCATCGTCACGCCGGAGTTCACCATGCGTCGCCTCGCCCGGCTGGAGCCGGACGTCGCCGAGATCGTCGACGCGGGCCTCGACGCCATGGAGGCCGCCGGCTCTCCTGTCGACCTCGCCAAGCACCTCGCCTTCCCAGTGCCGTTCCAGACCATCTGCCACCTCCTCGGCCTCAGCGACTTCGAGTCCGAGGCGTTCGAGAAGCTCGGCAGCGCGCGGTTCGACATCACCGGGGGAGCGGCGGCGTTCGGCGCCGTCTCGGAGCAGCGCGAGTTCCTGTTCGAGGCGGTCGCCCGCCAGCGTGAGGACCCGGGCGCCGGCCTGATCGGCCAGATCATCCGCGACGAGGGCGAGGAGATCAGTGACGTCGACCTCGCCGGCCTCGCCGACGGCATCTTCACCGGCGGGTTCGAGACCACCGCCGGGATGATCGCGCTCGGCACGATCGTGCTGATGCGGAACCCGGAGCACGTCGCGCTCGTCCGGGACGGCTCGCCGGAGGACGTCGACCGTGTCGTCGAGGAGCTGTTGCGCTACCTCGCCGTCGTCCAGGTCGCGTTCCCGCGATTCGCCAAGGAGGACATGGAGCTCTTCGGTCAGACGATCCGCAAGGGCGACGTCCTGATCGCGTCGCTGTCGAGCGCCAACCGCGACGAGGTCTCGGCCGGCCCGGACGGCGAGTCGTTCGACCCGCTGCGGGTCCCGGCCAGCAGCCACCTGGCGTTCGGGCACGGCATCCACCGCTGCATCGGCGCCGAGCTGGCCCGCATGGAGCTGCGCATCCTCTTCCCGCGGCTGTTCCAGCGGTTCCCGGACCTCGCGCTCGCCAAGCCGGAGGAGGAGCTGAGCTTCCGGCAGCTCAGCTTCGTGTACGGCGTCGACGAGCTGCCGGTCCGGTTCTGACCGATCCCTGCAGAAACCCTCGCGACACCTCTTGCCGGTCTAGGTTTCGACCACCCGACGCGTTCGCCGCCACGCGAACCTTCCTGTCCGAGAGCATGGGCCTGGGGGAACCCATGCTCGAGATGGAGGGCTGGAGCCTCTTCGGCATGCCGAACGGCTCGATCATCGACATCTTCCAGCGAGGCGGCCGAGGGCATGTGCCCGTGGGGCCTGAATGACGGCGTCGTCTTCGGGTTCCGGGTCGACGACATCGAGGCCGCGTCCGCCGAGCTCGAGGCATCGGGCTGCGAGCTGCTGGGTGACGTCAACTTCGTCGAGCCGCTGAACTACTCGTGGCGTCACTTCCGCGGACCTGACGGGCGGACGTACGGGATCAAACAGCAGCACTGAGGACTACCAGCCGCGCTCGCGCCACTCCTTCAGGTGGGGGCGCTCGGCGCCGAGCGTCGAGTCGTTGCCGTGGCCCGGGTAGAACCAGGTGTCGTCGGGGAACCGGCCGAACAGCTTGGTCTCCACGTCGTCGATGAGCCGGGCGAAGTCCTCCGGCGACCACGTCTTGCCGACGCCGCCGGGGAACAGCGAGTCGCCGGTGAAGAGGTGGACGACGCCGTCGGGGTCGTCGTAGGCGAGGGCGATCGAGCCGTCGGTGTGGCCGGTGAGGTGGATGACCTCGAGCTCGCACGACCCGACGCGGACGCGGGCACCGTCGCTCACCGGTGCGGTCGTCGGCACCGGGATGTGCTCGGCGTCGATCCCGCTGGCCACGGTCTCGGCGCCGGTGGCGTCGACGACGTCGGCCAGGGCCTGCCAGTGGTCCGGGTGCCAGTGCGTCGTGACGACCCGGGCGATGCCGCCACCACCGATCAGCTCGAGCAGACGGTCCGGCTCGGCCGCGGCGTCGATGAGTGCCTGCTCGTCGGTGAGCGCGCACCGCAGCAGGTAGGCGTTGTTGGACATCTCGCCGACCGCGACCTTGGTGATGACCAGGTCGCCGGCCTCCTGGGTGTCGGCCGGACCGCCGACCTCGACCTCTCCGGTGTACGTCATGGGTCAAGCGTGCCGCATCGTCTGGCGGGGGTGCCGGGCCGTGGGCGGCAGATGTGCTCGGAATGTTTCTGTCGGAGCCCCTGGCTACGATTGACACGGGCCGATCCCTGGCCCCGTCCCGCCCGAAACCGACCGCCAGAGCAGGGGATTCAGTGACCGACCGCCTCGTCGTGCGCGGCGCCCGCGAGCACAACCTCAAGGACGTCTCGATCGACCTCCCGCGCGACTCGCTCATCGTCTTCACCGGGCTGTCCGGGTCCGGCAAGTCGTCCCTGGCGTTCGACACGATCTTCGCCGAGGGCCAGCGCCGCTACGTCGAGTCGCTGTCCGCCTACGCGCGCCAGTTCCTCGGCCAGATGGACAAGCCCGACGTCGACTTCATCGAGGGCCTGTCGCCCGCGGTCTCGATCGACCAGAAGTCCACGTCCCGCAACCCGCGGTCCACGGTCGGCACCATCACCGAGGTCTACGACTACCTCCGCCTGCTCTACGCCCGCGCCGGCCGCGCCCACTGCCCGGTCTGCGGCGAGCCCATCACCCGGCAGACGCCGCAGCAGATCGTCGACCGCATCCTCACCATGCCCGAGGGCGCCCGCTTCCAGGTGCTGGCGCCGGTCATCCGCGGCCGCAAGGGCGAGTACGGCGAGCTGTTTCGTCAGCTGCAGTCGCAGGGCTTCAGCCGTGCGCTCGTCGACGGCGAGGCGCACAACCTTGCCGACGAGCCGCCGAAGCTGGCCAAGCAGAAGAAGCACACCATCGACGTCGTCGTCGACCGCCTCCAGGTCAAGGAGTCGATGAAGCAGCGGCTCACCGAGTCCGTCGAGACCGCGCTCAACCTGGCCGACGGCCTGGTCATCGCCGACTTCGTCGACCTCCCCGACGACGACCCGCAGCGCACGCGCCGGTTCTCCGAGAAGCTGGCCTGCCCCAACGACCATCCGCTGGCCGTCGACGAGCTCGAGCCGCGCTCGTTCTCGTTCAACGCCCCGTTCGGCGCCTGCCCGGAGTGCCACGGTCTCGGCACGCGCATGGAGGTCGACCCCGAGCTGGTCGTCCCCGACCCGTCCAAGTCGCTCAACGAGGGCGCCATCACGCCGTGGGCGTCGGCGCACGTCTCGGACTACTTCTCCCGGCTGATCGAGGCGCTCGGCGACGAGCTCGGCTTCAGTGCCGACCAGCCGTACGAGTCGTTGTCCGAGGACGTCCGGACCGCCCTGATGCACGGGCACCCCACCAAGGTCCACGTCCGCTACAAGAACCGCTACGGCCGCCTGCGCTCGTACTACACGATGTTCGATGGCGCCGTGAGCTACCTCGAGCGCCGTCACACCGAGACCGAGTCCGAGACGAGCCGTGAGCGGCTCGAGGGCTTCATGCGCGAGGTCCCGTGCCCGGTGTGCAACGGCACGCGCCTCAAGCCGGTCATCCTCGCCGTCCAGCTCAACAACGAGCGGCTCGGCGCCAAGAACATCGCCGAGGTGGCTGCCCTGTCCATCGCGGAGGCGGCCGACTACCTCTCCGACCTGGAGATGACCGATCGCGAGCGCCAGATCGGCGAGCGGGTGCTCAAGGAGATCCACGAGCGCCTGCGCTTCCTGCTCGACGTCGGCCTCGACTACCTCAGCCTCGACCGCGCGGCCGGCTCCCTGTCCGGCGGCGAGGCCCAGCGCATCCGCCTGGCCACGCAGATCGGCGCCGGACTCGTCGGCGTCCTCTACGTCCTCGACGAGCCGTCCATCGGCCTGCACCAGCGCGACAACCACCGGCTCATCGAGACGCTGGTCCGCCTGCGCGACCTCGGCAACACCCTGATCGTCGTCGAGCACGACGAGGACACCATCCGCACCAGCGACTGGGTCGTCGACATCGGCCCGGGCGCAGGTGAGCACGGCGGCCAGGTCATCGTGTCCGGCCCGGTCGACGAGCTGCTGAGCAGCGACGACTCTCTCACCGGCCGCTACCTGTCCGGCCGCGAGTCCATCCCGGTGCCCGCCGTGCGGCGTCCGCGGGAGAAGGGTCGCGAGGTCACGGTGCACGGGGCCCGCGAGCACAACCTGCAGAACATCGACGTCACGTTCCCGCTCGGCCAGTTCGTCGCCGTCACAGGCGTGTCCGGCTCCGGCAAGTCCACGCTGGTCAACGACATCCTCTACACGTCCTTGGCGCGGCAGATCTACGGCGCCCGCACCATCCCCGGCCGCCATCGCAGCCTGAGCGGCGTGGAGGAGGTCGACAAGGTCATCCACGTCGACCAGTCGCCGATCGGCCGCACCCCGCGGTCCAACCCGGCCACGTACACCGGCGTCTGGGACCACGTGCGCAAGCTGTTCGCGCAGACCCCCGAGGCCAAGATGCGCGGCTACCAGCAGGGCCGGTTCTCGTTCAACGTCAAGGGCGGTCGCTGCGAGGCGTGCGCCGGCGACGGCACGATCAAGATCGAGATGAACTTCCTGCCGGACGTCTACGTCCCGTGCGAGGTCTGCCACGGCACGCGCTACAACCGCGAGACGCTCGAGGTCCACTACAAGGGCAAGACGGTCGCCGACGTCCTCGACATGCCGATCGAGGAGGCCGTCGACTTCTTCGCGGCCATCCCGGCCATCGCCCGTCACCTCAAGACGCTCGTGGAGGTCGGCCTCGGCTACGTCCGGCTCGGCCAGCCGGCGCCCACGCTGTCCGGCGGCGAGGCGCAGCGCGTCAAGCTCGCGTCGGAGCTGCAGAAGCGGTCCACCGGCCGCACGGTCTACGTGCTCGACGAGCCCACCACCGGCCTGCACTTCGAGGACATCCGCAAGCTGCTCGGCGTGCTCGGCCGCCTGGTCGACACCGGCAACACCGTGATCGTCATCGAGCACAACCTCGACGTCATCAAGACGGCCGACTGGGTCATCGACATGGGACCTGAGGGCGGCAGCGGAGGAGGCCTGCTGGTGGCCGAGGGCACGCCCGAGGACATCGCCACCCATCCCACGAGCCACACCGGGCGGTTCCTCGCTCCTGTCCTGGCCGGGGAACTGGTCACCTCGTAGAGTCGTTGAACCGGTAACGATCCTCCCGAGGGAAGGGACCAGCATGGCCGGCTCCATCACTGACCAGACCACTCGTCGTGCCGTGATCGGAGGTGCCGCAGCCGTGGGGGCAGGGGCGGTCCTGGCCGCCTGCGGGGCCGGATCCGACAGCGGCTCCACGTCGGACCCGACCGACGCGGGCTCGACCGGCGGCGACACTGGCGGTAGCGCCGGCGACGCGCTCGCCAAGACGTCGGACATCCCGGTCGGCGGCGGCAAGATCTTCCCCAACCAGAAGGTCGTCGTCACCCAGCCCGCCGAGGGCGAGTTCAAGGCGTTCAGCGCCGTGTGCACCCACCAGGGCTGCATCGTCGCGGCCGTCGTGAAGGACACCATCGAGTGCAACTGCCACGGCAGCCGCTACTCCGCCGAGGACGGCTCCGTGAAGAAGGGACCGGCGCCGGCACCGCTGGCGCCCAAGAAGGTCACGGTCGAGGGCACCGAGATCGTCCTCGGCTGATCACTCCACGGTGCGCGCCGTCTGCGCGAGCTCCTCGGGATCCGTGTGCCTCTGGCGTCCGGGGAGCAGCACGGCACACACCAGGCCCGCCACCAGGGCCCCGATGAAGACGGCCATGAGGCTGCGGTGCTCGGAGACGACGTCCGACCGGCTCCCGCCGACGTCGAGCAGCAGGCTCATGACCGCGACGCCGACGATGCCGCCCAGGTAGCGCATCGTGGAGCTCACGCCCGCGGCCATGCCCGCCAGAGCGGGCTCGACGGCGTTCATCGACGCCGTCTGCGCCGGCGGTGACGTGAGCCCGAGGCCGATGCCGAGCAGGATCATCGGGATCCGCAGCTGGTCCGACGACGTGAGATCGATCCGGGCGAGGTCGGCGACGCCGAGCAGGCCCACCACCGAACCGGCGATCGCGACGGCCTTCGGCCCCACCCGGTCCGCGAGACGGCCGGCGACGGGGGAGACCACGACCATCGCCAGCATCATCGAGACCAGCAGCCGGCCGGTCTCGCGCGCGTCGAGGTCGAACAGGTCCCCGGCGACGAGCGGCAGCTCGAAGATCAGGGCGTACATCGCCAGGTTCTGCAGCGCGATGAGGAACGCGCCGGCGGCGAAGGGGACCGAGCGGAACAGCGAGAAGGCGATGACCGGGTCGGGGACACGGCGCTCCCACAGCACGAACGGGACGAGCAGCGCGACGCCGATGGCGACGAGGACCGCGAGGTGACCGCCGTCCGGCCGGAGCCCGAGGATGATCGCCGACAGGCCACCCGCCAGGAGCGCGGTGCCGACCCAGTCGTACCGAGCCTCCGAGCCGCGCTCCGGGACGGCCGGGGTGCCGGCGAGCACACTCAGGCCCACGGAGATCGCCAGGACGGGCAGGTTGGCGGCGAACACGCTGGGCCACTCGAACCACTCGACGAGCTCGCCACCCACGACGGGCCCCAGCGCCGCGCTCAGGGCCATCGTCGCCCCGAACAGGCCGAAGGCCCGGCCCCGGCGCTCCGGCGGCAGGGCGTGCCGCATCAGCGCCATCGTCGACGGGACCAGGGTCGCACTGCCCGCCCCCATCAGGATCCGCGCGACGATCAGCATCCACACGCCTGTCGCGAGGAAGCCGACGAGCGCGCCGATCGCGACGAGCAGCTGCCCGGCCATCACCATCCGGGCGTGCCCGATGCGGTCACCGAGCTTGCCGGCCGGGCTCTGGAGCACGACGGCGGCGATCAGGTAGCTGGTCACGAGGCCCTGGGTCACCAGCGCGGGGTCGCGGTGGAACTCGTCGCTGATGTCCGGCAGCGCGACCGCGATCATGGTCGAGTTCAGCGGCATGAGCGTCGCCGCCAGCCCGGCCGCGACCAGCCGCATGCCCGCCTTGGGGTCGGTCGCCTGGTCAGGCACGGGTGATCGGACGTCGTTGCAGGAGGTACAGGTCGTCGCCGCGGAAGGCGAACTCGATGTCGTGGTCGGTGGAGCCGAAGACCTCGTCGCACGTGGTCGCGAGAGCGTCGAGGGCCGCGAGGCGGGCCTCGTCCAGGCAGAAGACGTCCACCAGGTCCGCGCGCACCGGGACCTCCTCGGTGGGCTCTGGCCCGGTGCGGGTGGGCCGGACGGCGATGTCCTTGTCGCCCAGCGTCCGCTCGAGCTCCTGGCCGCCGCGCGCGACGCGATAGCTGTCCGGCGTGACCAGGCCCGAGACGACGGCCTCGCCCAGCCCCCACGTCGCCTCGATCACGCGCTCGTCGGCGCCGGTGACGGGGTTGCGCGTGAAGAGCACGCCGGCGGCGTCCGCGTCGATCAGCGACTGAAGGACGACGGCCATCCGGGCGGTGAGGTCGAGCCCCATCTGGGCGCGGTAGCTCACGGCGCCGGCGTTCTGGCCGGACCGCCGGACGGCGCAGATCGCCGCGACGATCGCCTCAGGCCCCTGCACGCCGAGCACGCTCAGGTGGGCGCCGGCGAAGCTGGCGTCGGCGGAGTCCTCGTCGAGCGCGCTCGAGCGCACGGCGGACCGGCCGACCTCGGCGGCCGCCGCGGCGATCTCCGCGAGCGCTGCAGCGTCCTCGCTGACGACGGCCTCGACGGCGTCGGACGAGAGGGCGTACCCACCCGGCACCGGCAGTCCGGCGCGGATGGCGGCACCGAGCTGTGCGGCCTTTCCCCCGTAGACCTCGGCGTCGGTCGCCTCGGCGAGCTTCGTGATCATCGACGTCAGGACGTCCCGAGGAGGTGGACCTCGCCGGTCGCGCCGTCGACACGCACGCGGGCTCCGTCCGGGATGGTGGTGGTGGCGTCGCGGGTCCCGACCACCCCGGGGATCCCGTACTCGCGGGCCACGATGGCGGCGTGGCTCAGCTGGCCGCCGCGGTCGGTGACGATCGCGCCGAGCAGCGGGAGCACGACGTTGAAGTACGGCGACGTGTTGCGGGTGACCAGCACGTCGCCCTGCTGGATCTTCCCGAACTCCGCGGAGCCGGTGACGAGACGCGCGGTGCCCTCGTACGTGCCGTCGTTGACCGACAGACCGTGGAGGACGGTCTCGCTGTTCGCCTCCTCGGACGTCGCGAACAGCGTCATCAGCATGATGTTCGTCGCGTTCGCCGCTCGCCGCGCCTTCGCCGGCAGGAGATCGACCGGCGGCGGCTCCGGAGGCATGGCGTTCAGGAACGGCGGGGCGTCGGCGACCGTCTTGGTGGTGCGCCACTCGTGGTGCGCCGCTGCCTCGTCGGCCGAGGGTCCGGTGCCGTCGCGGAGCAGCGAGACGAGCTCGTCGTACGTCAGGTCGGGAGCGTGCTCCGGCGTCCGGAGCAGACCGCGCTCCGCCAGCCGTCGGCCGACCTCGAGGACGGCGCGGCGCGCGATACCGGTGGCCCAGCCGTCGGAGAACACGCCTCGCTCGTCCCGGATCCGGTTTGTGAAGCGCGCCTCGGCGAGCAGCTCGTCGAACTGCGCCTGGTGCTCGGCCGGGACCTTGGCGCGAAGCGCCGCCACCGCCGCATCGTCCAGGGTGGACGCCGTCGGGCCCGCGGCTGCCGCGAGCATGGCCCCGGCGAGCAGCTCCGGCATCTCGCCGGCGTTCACGTCGCCGACGTCGTAGCCGACCGATCGGTGCTGCACCGCCTCGACGTAGGCGCGGACGGCCGACCCGACGTCGGGGTCCTCCGACAGAGTCGCGATCGCCTCGGCCGGCGGGCCGGAACGCAGCCGCTCGGCGGCCTGCGGGTTGGCGGCGAGCGCCTCGCCGACCTTGCCCAGCTCTTCAGCGGCGAAGCCGTTCGAGATCGGCGAGGATCCCTGGAGCAGCCGGCACACCTCGCCCGGGTGGGCCCCGGTCCACGCGACGGTGTGCGCCAGGAAGTCGCCGATGGGGACGATGGCCGTGGCGGTGTACTTGTGGTGCTGGCCCACCATCGCGATGGCGTGGTCCCGGCACTCGGCCAGGTGGTCCACCAGGGCGTCGTCGGACAGCGCGGTGACGTCGATCATCTGGAGCGCGAGGTGCTTCTCGATCGCCGCCGGCTTGTCGACGGTGTCCCAGGTCTCGAGGTCCTTGCGCCACTGCTTCTCCGCGAACGCACGGTCCGACTGAGCGATCCGCGCTCGCATCTTCGGGTGCAGGCGGGTGAGCAGCCAGAGGACGGGGGCGGGCGGGGGCTTCATGGCGCCCTCGGGCGCCATGAAGGGCGCCGGCTGCATGTAGATGAAGTCGTGCGAGATGGCGGGCTTGAGGTGGTCGAGCAGCAGGCCGTACCGGGCGGTGCCGGACGAGAACCCCTTCACGAAACCGTCGGCGTAGGTCTCCCCGGCGAACCGGGAGACCGGACGTGAGAAGTGCGTGGTCTCGAGCTCCCACGGACCCTTGCCGGGCGCAACAAACTCCGGATTCATCAATGCTCCGTTCGTCCCCCGTTCACCGTAGGTCTCGGTGGCGGCGCACGTCCACAGAACGAGGACTTCGGTGTCCGACATCACCCGTAGGCTGGAACGGTGGCAGATCCCTCGACGTACCGGCCGGCTCCGGGGGAGATCCCTACCGGTCCGGGGGTCTACCGCTTCCGTGACGCCGCCGGGCGCGTCATCTACGTCGGCAAGGCCAAGTCGCTGCGCAGCCGGCTGAACTCCTACTTCGCCGATCCCGCCGGTCTGCACCCCCGCACCCACCAGATGGTCATGTCGGCCGCCCGGGTCGACTGGACGGTCGTCGACACCGAGGTCGAGGCCCTCCAGCTCGAGTACACCTGGATCAAGGAGTTCGACCCGCGGTTCAACATCAAGTACCGCGACGACAAGTCGTATCCCTGGCTCGCCGTCACCGTCGGCGAGGAGTACCCGCGGGTCATGGTCATGCGCGGGGCACAGCGCAAGGGCGTGCGGTACTTCGGCCCGTACGGCCACGCGTGGGCCATCCGCGACACCGTCGACACGTTGCTCCGCGTCTTCCCGATGCGGTCGTGCAGCGCCGGGGTCTTCCGCCGGTCCAAGGCCATCGGCCGGCCCTGTCTGCTCGGCGACATCGGCAAGTGCGCAGCCCCGTGCGTCGGGCGGGTGTCCGCCGAGGAGCACCGCGAGATCGTCGACGACTTCCTGGCGTTCATGGGTGGGCAGACGGCCGGGTTCACCAAGCGCATCCAGCAGCGCATGAAGGAGGCGTCCGACGCGCAGGAGTACGAGCTCGCCGCCAAGCTGCGCGACGACCTCGGCGCCCTGAACCGGGTGCTGGAGAAGCAGACGGTCGTCCTCGGCGACGGCACCGACGCCGACGTCTTCGGATTCGAGATCGACCCGCTCGAGGTGGCGGTGCAGATCTTCTCGGTGCGGGGCGGGCGCATTCGTGGCCAGCGCGGCTGGGTGGCCGACCGCGCCGACGACGCCGACGTCCCCGAGCTGGTGCAGCGCGCCCTCATCACGCTCTACGGCGAGTCCGCGCCTCAGGCGGTGCCGCGGCAGGTCCTGGTGCCGGAGCTGCCCGCCGACGTCGGCGCCGTCACCGAGCTGCTCTCGGAGCTGCACGACGGGCCGGTGACCATCCGGGTGCCGAAGCGCGGCGACAAGCGCCGGCTGCTGGAGACGGTCAGCTCCAACGCGCACCAGGTCATGGCCCGGCACAAGCTCAAGCGCGCCGGCGACCTCACGGCACGGAGCCAGGCGCTGGAGGAGCTGCAGGTGGCGCTCGACCTGCCCGAGGCGCCGCTGCGCATCGAGTGCTACGACGTCTCCAACCTCCAGGGCACCGAGATCGTCGCGTCGATGGTGGTCTTCGAGGACGGCCTGCCGCGCAAGTCCGAGTACCGCCGCTTCACCATCCGCCATGAGGGCCAGAGCGACGTCGCGGCCATGCACGAGGTCATCACCCGACGGCTCGAGCGGCTGCTGAAGGCGCGCGCCGAGGGTGCGGACGAGATGGGTGTGGACCCCGAGACCGGCAAGCCCAAGAAGTTCGCGTACGCGCCGTCGTTGATCGTCGTCGACGGCGGACCCCCGCAGGTCGCTGCGGCCCAGCAGGCCATGGACGAGCTGGGCGTCAAGGACATCGCCCTCTGCGGCCTGGCCAAGCGGCTCGAAGAGGTGTGGGTGCCCGACGACGTCGACCCCGTCATCCTGCCGCGCACCAGCGAGGGTCTGTACCTCCTGCAGCGCGTCCGCGACGAGGCGCACCGGTTCGCCATCGCGCACCACCGCCAACGGCGGGCCAAGGCCATGACCGGCAGCGCGCTCGACGACATCGCCGGCCTCGGCCCCACCCGCCGCCGCGCGCTGCTCAAGACGTTCGGCTCGGTGAAGAAGCTGCGAGCCGCTACGGCCGAGGAGATCGCCACCGTGCACGGAGTGGGCCCCGCTACGGCAGAATCCATCGTGGCGGCGCTGGCCGGCGACGCCCCGGCGCCGGCGGTGAACACGGCCACCGGAGAGATCTTGGAGGACTGAATGGCAGAGCTGACCCGGCTCGTCCTGGTCACCGGCATGACGGGGGCCGGCCGTGGCACGGCGGCCAAGGGCCTGGAGAAGCTCGGCTACTACGTCATCGACAACCTGCCGCCGGAGCTGCTCGTCTCCACCGTCGACACCGTGGAGCGGTTCGGCAGCACCGACAAGCTCGCCGTCGTCGTCGACGCCCGCTCCGGTCCGTTCTTCGCCGTCCTCGTCGACGTCCTGGAGAAGCTGCGGTCGCTCGGGAAGCACGCACAGATCCTCTTCCTGGAGGCGGCCGACGACGTCCTCGTCCGGCGACAGGAGGCCGCCCGGCGGCCGCACCCGCTCAGCCGCGAGGGCCGCCTGATGGACGGCTTCACGCGTGAGCGCGACCTCCTGCGCACCCTCCGCGGCCGCGCCGACATCGTCATCGACACCACCAACCTCAACGTCCACCAGCTCGGGCAGCAGGTGCAGGCGGCCTTCGAGGACGCCGACAGCGAGGGCCTGCGCGCGTCGGTGATGTCGTTCGGGTTCAAGTACGGCATCCCCATCGACGCCGACATGGTGGCCGACCTGCGCTTCCTGCCCAACCCACACTGGGTCGACGACCTGCGCCCGCTCAGCGGCCTGGACGAGCCGGTCCGCGACTACGTGCGCAAGCAGCCGCGGGCCGAGGAGTTCCTGGACCGCTACGAGGGTCTCGTCGCGCTGCTCACGGACGGCTTCCTCCACGAGGACAAGCACTTCCTCACCATCGCCCTGGGGTGCACGGGCGGTCGCCACCGCAGCGTCGCGATGGCCGAGGCGTTCGCCGAGCGTCTGCGGGCCCACGACGTCCGGACGCTGGTCGTCCACCGCGACTTGGGCAAGGAGTAGCGGTGAGCGTGAAGGTGGCGGCTCTCGGGGGCGGCCACGGGCTCGCCGCCAGCCTCTCGGCCCTCCGGCTCCTGGAGACCGACCTCACCGGCATCGTCACGGTGGCGGACAACGGCGGCTCGTCCGGCCGGCTGCGCGAGGAGCTCGGCATCCTGCCGCCGGGCGACCTCCGCATGGCCCTGGCGGCGCTGTGCTCCGACGACGACTGGGGCCGCACCTGGGCGCGCGTGCTGCAGCACCGCTTCGTCGGCGGGGGGTCGCTGCACGACCACGCGGCCGGCAACCTGCTCATCGCCGCGATCTGGGACCTGCTCGGCGACCACGTCGAGGGCCTCGACCTGGTCGGCGAGCTGCTCGGCGCGCGCGGGCGCGTGCTGCCGATGGCGGCCGTGCCGCTCGACATCGAGGCCGACGTCCACCTGCGCTCCGCGCCGGACCGCATCTCCGTCGTCCGCGGCCAGGTGCAGGTCGCCGGCGTCGACGGCCAGGTGGTGGCCGTGCGCCTCGACCCGCTCGACCCACCCGCGTGCCCGGAGGCCGTCGAGGCCGTGCTCGACGCCGACTGGGTGGTGATCGGCCCGGGCTCCTGGTTCACCAGCATCATGCCTACGCTCCTGGTGCCGCAGCTGCGCGACGCCCTGATCAGCACCAGGGCCCGACGCGCTCTCGTCCTCAACCTCCAGGAGCAGGTGGGTGAGACCGAGGGGCTATCGCCCACGGATCATCTCGAGGTGCTGTCGGCCCACGCGCCGGCGCTGAACATCGACGTGGTGGTCGCCGACACGTCGGTGACCGACTCGCGGGGTACTCTCGCCGGCGTCGCCCGGGAGCTCGGTGCGCGGCTGGTGACGGCCGACGTCGCCACCGGCCCCGGGTCCGACCAGCACGACCCGCGCCGTCTGGCGGACGCGTTCCGGCCTATTCTCGACAGCACCTTGTGAGGTGGCCATACAGTGACACTGAGCACCGCACGACCGTTCGAGGAGCACCGCTGATGGCCATGACGGCACAGGTCAAGTCCGAGCTGTCGAGCACGGTCATCACCAAGTCGTGCTGCCGCAAGGCCGAGGTCTCCTCGATCCTGCGGTTCGCCGGGGGACTGCACATCGTCGCCGGCAAGATCGTCGTCGAGGCCGAGCTCGACACCGGCGCCGCCGCCCGTCGGCTCCGCAAGGACATCGCCGAGGTCTACGGCCACGAGAGCGAGGTCGTCGTCATGCAGGGCAGCGGCCTGCGCAAGGGCACGCACTACGTCGTCCGCGTCGCGCGCGACGGCGAGGCCCTCGCCCGCCAGACCGGTCTCGTCGACTCCGGCGGTCGTCCCGTGCGTGGCCTGCCGCCACAAGTCGTCTCCGGTGCGTCGTGCGACGCGGTGGCGGCCTGGCGCGGCACCTTCCTGGCTCACGGCTCGCTCACCGAGCCCGGCCGGTCCTCGTCGCTGGAGGTCAGCTGTCCCGGTCCCGAAGCCGCCCTGGCGCTCGTCGGTGCCGCTCGCCGCCTCGGCATCAGCGCCAAGGCGCGCGAGGTCCGCGGCGTCGACCGCGTCGTCATCCGCGACGGCGAGGCCATCGGCGCGCTGCTGACCCGGCTCGGCGCCCACGAGTCCCTGCTGGCCTGGGAGGAGCGCCGCATGCGGCGTGAGGTCCGAGCCACCGCCAACCGGCTCGCGAACTTCGACGACGCCAACCTGCGCCGGTCGGCGCGGGCCGCGGTCGCCGCCGGTGCCCGCGCGCAGCGTGCGCTGGAGATCCTCGGCGAGGAGGTGCCCGACCACCTGAAGATGGCCGGCACCCTGCGCGTCGAGCACCGTCAGGCCAGCCTGGAGGAGCTCGGGCAGCTGCACGACCCGCCGCTCACCAAGGACGCGATCGCCGGCCGGATCCGCCGGCTCCTGGCCATGGCCGACAAGCGTGCCGAGGAGCTCGGCATCCCGGACACCGAGGCCAGCCGCCCGGACGACTGGGAGGAGCCGGCCGCGGACGAAGCGGCTACTGGTTCGTAACAGAACCGGGGCGTCGGGGAGGTGCACCCACTCGATAGGCTGGGACCTCAGACCCGTCGACCTGCAGGAGCATCTCCGCCGTGACCGTTCGCGTAGGCATCAATGGATTCGGCCGCATCGGCCGCAACTTCTTCCGAGCGGCTCGTGCCGCCGGCGCAGACATCGAGATCGTGGCCGTCAACGACCTGACGGACAACGCGACGCTCGCCCACCTGCTCAAGTACGACTCGATCCTCGGCCGTCTCGACGCCGAGGTCAGCCACGACGCCGGCTCGATCACCGTCGGCGACGCGAAGATCGTCGCCTTCGAGGAGCGCGACCCGGCCAAGCTCGACTGGGCCTCGGTCGGCGCGGACGTCGTCGTCGAGTCCACCGGCTTCTTCACCGACGCCACCAAGGCCTCGGCGCACGTCGAGGGCGGCGCGAAGAAGGTCATCATCTCCGCCCCGGCGAAGAACGAGGACGTCACGGTCGTCATGGGCGTGAACCACGACCAGTACGACGCCTCGGCGCACACGATCATCTCCAACGCGTCGTGCACCACCAACTGCCTCGCCCCGCTCGCCAAGGTCCTCAACGACGGCCTCGGCATCGAGAAGGGCCTGATGACCACCATCCACGCGTACACGCAGGACCAGAACCTGCAGGACGCCCCGCACAGCGACCTGCGTCGCGCCCGCGCCGCCGCGGTGAACCTGGTGCCCACGTCCACCGGCGCCGCCAAGGCCATCGGTCTGGTGCTCCCGGAGCTCAAGGGCAAGCTCGACGGCTACGCGGTGCGCGTGCCGGTGCCCACCGGCTCGGCCACGGACCTCACCGTCACGGTGGGTCGCGAGACCAGCGTCGACGAGGTCAACGAGCTGTTCCAGGCCGCGGCCGAGGGGCCGCTGGCCGGCTACCTCACCTACAACGTCGACCCGATCGTGTCGTCCGACATCGTCACCGACCCGGCGTCGTGCATCTACGACTCGCCGCTCACCAAGGTCATCGGCGACCAGGTCAAGGTCGTCGGCTGGTACGACAACGAGTGGGGCTACTCCAACCGCCTCGTCGACCTGGTGAACCACGTCGGCGCCTCGCTCTGAGCGCCGCCGCGACCTGTGAAAACGATCGACGACCTGGGTGACCTGCGTGGTCGCCGCGTGCTGGTCCGCAGCGACCTGAACGCCCCCCTCGAGGGGAGCACGATCACCGACGACGGCCGCGTCCGCGCGAGCGTGCCGACCCTGAAGAAGCTGGCCGACGCCGGCGCCAAGGTGCTCGTGGTGGCCCACCTCGGGCGCCCGAAGGGTGAGCCCGACCCGGCGGCGTCGCTGCGTCCGGTGGCCGAGCGGCTCGGCGAGCTGCTCGGCGCCGACGTGAGGTTCGCCGAGGACACGGTCGGCGAGGACGCGCAGCGCGTCGCCGGCGAGCTGCAGGACGGCGAGGTCGCCGTGCTGGAGAACGTCCGCTTCAACGCGGGGGAGACCAGCAAGGACGACGACGAGCGTGGTGCCTTCGCCGACGAGCTCGCCGCCCTGGCGGACGTCTTCGTCTCCGACGGCTTCGGTGTCGTGCACCGCAAGCAGGCCAGCGTCTACGACGTGGCCACGCGCCTGCCGGCCGCCGTCGGGGGCCTCGTGCTCAGCGAGCTCGAGGTGCTCAAGCGGCTCACCGAGGACCCGGAGCGCCCCTACGCGGTCGTGCTCGGCGGATCCAAGGTGTCCGACAAGCTGGGCGTCATCGACCACCTGATCGACAAGGCCGACTCCCTGCTGATCGGCGGCGGCATGGTGTTCACGTTCCTCGCGGCCCAGGGCCACGAGGTGGGGACGTCCCTGCTGGAGTCCGACCAGCTCGACACCGTCCGTGGCTACATCGAGCAGGCCGTCGAGCGCGGCGTCGAGCTCGTGCTGCCCACCGACATCGTGGTCGCCCCGGAGTTTGCCGCCGACGCGCCCCCCACCGTGGTGGCGGCGGACGCGATG
This sequence comes from Aeromicrobium terrae, assembly GCF_008039565.1. Taxonomy (GTDB): domain Bacteria; phylum Actinomycetota; class Actinomycetes; order Propionibacteriales; family Nocardioidaceae; genus Aeromicrobium; species Aeromicrobium terrae. Next base: position 558,102 of record NZ_VDUX01000001.1, on the reverse strand, counting down.
CCGTCCGACCAGATGGGGCTCGACATCGGCCCGGAGTCTGCGCAGCGGTTCGCGGAGGCGATCGGCGAGGCGAGGACGGTGTTCTGGAACGGGCCGATGGGCGTCTTCGAGATGCCGGCGTTCGCCGCCGGGACGAAGGCCGTCGCGCAGGCGCTCGCCGACCTGGACGGCCTGTCCGTCGTCGGTGGCGGCGACTCCGCCGCCGCGGTCCGCCAGCTCGGCTTCGCCGACGACGACTTCGGCCACATCTCCACCGGTGGTGGAGCCAGCCTGGAGTACCTGGAGGGCAAGACCCTCCCCGGACTCGCCGTACTGGAAGGTGACGCCTGATGGCCCGTACCCCGCTGATGGCCGGCAACTGGAAGTCCAACGTGAACCACCAGGAGGCCGTCGTCCTGGTGCAGAAGCTCGCCTGGACGCTGCAGGACAAGAAGCACGACCCGGCGAAGGCCGAGGTGGCCGTCATCCCGCCGTTCACCGACATCCGCAGCGTGCAGACCCTCGTCGACGGCGATCGTCTCACCATCCGGTACGGCGCCCAGGACGTCTCCGAGCACGACGGCGGCGCCTACACCGGTGAGATCTCGGCGGCCATGCTGGCCAAGCTCGGCTGCGCCTACGTGGTCGTCGGGCACTCCGAGCGCCGCGAGTACCACGGCGAGACCGACGCGGTCGTCAACACGAAGGCGGCCAAGACCCTGGCGGCCGGAATGACGCCGATCGTGTGCGTGGGCGAGGGACTCGAGGTCCGCCAGGCGGGGGAGCACGTCCCCTTCACGCTGGCGCAGATCGACGGATCCCTGGCCGGATTCACGCCCGAGCAGGTCGCTGGGCTGGTCGTCGCGTACGAGCCGGTGTGGGCGATCGGCACCGGCGAGGTGGCCACTCCGGAGGACGCCCAAGAGGTCTGCCAGGCGATCCGCGGGCGCGTCGCTGAGACCTTCTCGCCCGAAGCGGCGGACTCGTTGCGTATCCTTTACGGCGGATCGGTGAAGGCGGCGAACATCGCCGCGATCATGGCCAAGTCCGACGTGGACGGCGCCCTGGTCGGCGGTGCCAGCCTCCAAGCGGAAGAATTCGCCGCCATCGCCCGTTTCTACGACATGCCGAACCTCGGCTGACCCAGACGAAGGACTCGACGTGATCCTCCTGTTCTCCATCATCCTCGCGATCTCGAGCGTGCTCATGATCGTGTTGATCCTCATGCACAAGGGACGTGGCGGAGGTCTGTCCGACATGTTCGGCGGTGGCATCTCCAGCTCCCTGGGCGGCTCGTCCGTCGCGGAGCGCAACCTCGACCGCATCACCGTCGGCATCGCCGCGGTGTGGGGTGTCTGCATCGTGGCCCTCGGGCTGCTCCTGAAGGTGAGCAACTGAGGTGGCCGCCGGCGCCATCCGGGGCAGCCGTATCGGCTCCGGCCCCATGGGCGAGGCTGAGCGCGGAGAGGCCGCACCGCGTCAGTCGGTGACGTACTTCTGCAGCAACGACCACGAGACGGTGCTGCAGTTCTCCGTCGAGGCCGAAGTCCCGGACTCCTGGGACTGCCCGCGCTGCGGCATGCCCGCCAGCCGGGACGAGGAGAACCGTCCCACGGCCCCGAAGATCGAGCCGTACAAGACGCACCTCGCCTACGTGAAGGAGCGCCGCAGCGACGCCGAGGCCGCCGAGATCCTCACCGAGGCCCTGGAGACCCTCCGCACCAAGCGGAAGTCCGGCGAGATCATCTTCTGACCGCTGACGAGGGACTTCCGCCCCGCTGACGAGCGGATTCCGGCACCCTGACGAGCGGATTTCGGCGTCGAGCGGCGCCGGAACTCTCTCGTGGGCGGGCCGGAACTCTCTCGTCAGCGGGCCGGAAGTCTCTCGTCAGCGAGACGCGGCGGCCTCGTCGAGGAGCCAGAGCGTCTCTCGACGCCCGGTGACGCCGCGGGCGGGAGTCTCGTCGACCGTGCCGTCGTCGGCGAGCGCTCGCGCGACCGCGTCGGCCTTGCCGTCGCCGGCCACGATGAACCAGGCCGCCTCGGTGTGGTTGAGCGTCGGCAACGTCATGGAGACGCGCACAGACGGCGGCTTGGGGGAGTCGAACACCTCCACGCACGCCCGCGCGGTCTCGTGCAGCTGGTCGAAGCCCGGGAACAGCGATGCCACGTGGCCGTCGGGGCCCACGCCGAGGAGCACGACGTCGAACGGCTCGGACGGGAGCGTCGCGGCGTACTGGTCGGCCGCCTGGGCGGCGCTGAGCGAGCAGTCGTTGCCGGCGACGCTGTGCACGCGGGTGGCGCCGACGCGGTCGAGGAACGCGTCCCGGGCCTGCTGGTCGTTGCGGTCCTCATGGCCCTCGGGGACGAAGCGCTCGTCGCCGAACCAGAGCTCGACGTCGGACCAGTCGGCGCCGTCGGCGTCGATCAGCTCGTACGCCGCGATCGCGATCGTGCCCCCGGTGAGGACGACCTTCGGGGTGCGGCCCTCGGCCTGGATCTCCGCGACGCGCGCGGTGAGGCGGGCGGCGATGTCCGCGGCCAGCGACCCCGCGTCGGAGTGGACCTCGACCGTCACGAGGTCTCCAACAGGTGCTTCAAGGTCTTGGCGTAGACGTCGTCGGCGTCGAGCCGGCGCAGGTCCTCGGCGAGCAGCTCGGCCAGGGTGCGGCGGCCGAGCGGCACCTCGCGCGGAGCGGACCCCGGGACGCTGAAGTGGCAGGCCGAGTCGCTGATGCGCTCGATGCAGACCTCGCCGGCGGCCGTGGTCAGCAGGACCTTGCTGATCTGCGCCGTGGTGCCCTTGCGCATGGTGATCGGCACCTTGAGTCGGCTCTCCAGCCAGGCGACCAGGAGCGCGGCGACCGGGTTGCCTGGTCCGACCTCGACGGACCCGCCGGTGACCTTCTCGGTGGCCTGGTCCAGGGCCGCTGCCAGCAGGGCTCGCCACGGAGTGAGGCGCGTCCAGGAGAGATCGGTGTCGCCCGGTGCGTAGTGGCGCCCGGTGGCCTTCAGGGTGCGGACCGGCGTGCTCGTGCGTTCGGCGTCGGTGATGCGGCGCCGCGCGAGCTGGCCGATCGGGTCCGCCGACGGGTCGGTGGGCCCGTGTCCCGGCCACCAGGCGACGACGGGGGAGTCGGGCAGCAGGAGCGGCAGGACGACGGACTCGGCGTGCTTGGCGACGGGGCCCCTCAGCCGCAGCAGGATGGACTCGCCGGCGGCGTCCTCGCCGACCTGCACGGTGGCGTTGAGCTGGGGGCTCCCGCGGCCGTCGCCGATGACGATGGCGATGACGCGGGCCGGGTGCTCCATCGAGAGGGTGGCCGCCGTCTTCAGCGCGTCGCCCACCGTCTCGTCGTCGGTGATGATCAGCAGCGTCAGCACCATGTCCATCGCCGGGCTGCCGGCCGCGATGCGCGCCTTCACCAGCGCCTGGGCGATCTCCGGCGAGGTGGTGTGCTCCAGCGAGATCCTCACGGGCGCCTCCAGGTCCGGCCGTCGCGCGCGATCATCGCGTCCGAGGAGGCAGGGCCCCACGTGCCGGCAACATAGGTGTCGATGCGGGACTGCTTGGCCCAGTGCTCGATGACCGGGTCGAGGATCTCCCAGGCCAGCTCGACCTCCTCGAGCTGCGGGAACAGCGGCGGATCGCCCAGGAGCACGTCGAGGATCAGCCGCTCGTACGCCTCCGGGCTGCTCTCGACGAACGCGCCACCGTAGGCGAAGTCCATCAGGACGTCGCGGATCTCCATCGTGGTGCCGGGCACCTTGGCCCCGAAACGCAGCGTGACGCCCTCGTCGGGCTGGATCCGCATGACGAGCGCGTTGCTGCCGAGCTCCTCGACGTCGTGCTTGGCGAACGGCTGGTGCGGCGCCGGCTTGAACACGACGGCCACCTCGGTGACCCGGCGGCCGAGCCGCTTGCCCGCGCGCAGGTAGAACGGGACACCGGCCCAGCGTCGGGTGGCGATGTCGATGCGCATCGCCGCGTACGTCTCGGTGGTGGACGACTGCGGGATGCCCTCCTCCTCGAGGTACCCGGCGACCTGCTGCCCACCGGCCCAGCCGGACACGTACTGGCCGCGCGCGGTGTGGAAGTCGAGGCGCGGCGCCGGACGTGCGTTGGCCAGGATCTTCTGCTTCTCGATCCGCAGGCTCGACGCCTTGAACGACACCGGCTCCTCCATGGCGATGAGCGCCATCAGCTGCAGCAGGTGGTTCTGGATGACGTCACGCGCCGCGCCGATGCCGTCGTAGTAGCCGGCGCGGGTGCCGATGCCGATGTCCTCGGCCATCGTGATCTGCACGTGGTCGACGTAGTTGCTGTTCCAGATCGGCTCGAACATCCCGTTGGCGAACCGGAACGCGAGGATGTTCTGGACGGTCTCCTTGCCGAGGTAGTGGTCGATGCGGAACACGCTCTCCGGCGGGAACACGTCGGAGACGATGCTGTTGAGCTCCTTGGCCGACGCGAGGTCGTGGCCGAACGGCTTCTCGATGACGACGCGGCGCCAGCCGCCGTTCGACGCTCCGCCGTCACCGTCGGACGTGGCCAAGCCGTGCTTCTTGATCTGGGAGACGACGACGGGGAACAGCCCGGGCGGGATCGACAGGTAGAACGCGTGGTTGCCGCCGGTGCCCTGCTTCTCGTCGAGCTCGCGCATCGTCTCGCCGAGCCGCTCCCACGCGGCGTCGTCGTCGAACTCGCCGGGGACGAACCGGATGCCGGCGGCCAGCTGCTTCCAGACGGTCTCGCGCCACGGGGTGCGCGCACCCTCCTTCGCGGCGCTCTTGATCATCCCGGCGAACTCCTGGCGCCCGAAGTCGTGCCGGGCGAAGCCGACGAGCGCGAAGCCGGGTGGCAGCAGGCCGCGGTTGGCGAGGTCGTAGACGGCGGGGATCAGCTTCTTGCGGGCGAGGTCGCCGGTGACGCCGAACAGGATCAGGCTGCAGGGGCCGGCGATGCGCGGCAGGCGACGGTCCTGCGGGTCGCGCAGGGGGTTGTGGGTGGCGCTCACGTCAGCAGCTCGCGCAGCGTCGGCAGGGCGGCCTCGACGTCGGCCAGGTGCAGGCGCAGGACGGGACGGCCGTGGTCGCGTAGCACCTGGGCGTCGCCCTCGGCCTGCGAGGCGATGAACTGGCCGAACGTGAAGTCGCGACCCGGCACCGGCAGGTCGTCGACCGGGTCGGACGTCAGCTGCAGGAAGACGCCGTTCGGCGGACCGCCCTTGTGGTACTGACCGGTGGAGTGCAGGAAGCGCGGCCCCCAGCCGAACGTGACCGGACGGCCGGTGCGCTGCGCGAGCACCTCGCGGAGCCCCGCGTAGGCCGGGTGGCCGATCCGGTCCAGGTAGGCCTGGATCGCCACGTAGCCGTGCGAGAGGTCGAGCTGGTCGAGCAGCGCGGTGACGGCCGCCTGGACGGAGTCCGCCTCGATGCCGTACGCCGTGATGCCGTCGCCCTGCGCCGTCGGGTCCTCGCTGGAGGACTGGCCGAGCCGGTCGCGGGCGGCCTGCTTGGCGCTCTCGACGTCGGGCTGGTCGAACGGGTTGATGCCGATCAGCCGCCCGGCGATCGCGACGGCGGTCTCCCACAGCAGCATCTGCGCGCCCAGAGGACCGCCGACGGCCGCGCCGTAGCCCGACTGGGCCTCCGGGGCGGCCCTGCCGCCGATCGCCACCAGCACCGAGTCGGCGGTGCTGGGGTAGAAGTTGACCGCGTTCTCGAACGGCACGACGACCGGCAGGATGCCGCGGCCGATCTTGCCGGTGGACTCCGCGACCAGCTGCTCGATCCAGTCGCCGAGGCCGGCGCGGGTCTGGTCGGCGAGCACGAGCTTGTCGACGTGGTGCCGGTTCGCGACGCCGAGCACGGCGCCGAGGCGCAGGGCCGGGTTGTCGGCGTCGTCCAGGGTCAGCGAGGGGGCGAGATGTTCGGCGTCGTCGAGGAGAGCGCCGATGTCCGCACCGGCGAGGCCGCTCGGCACCAGGCCGAACGCGGTGAGCGCTGAGTAGCGGCCGCCGACCTCGGGATCGGCGTGGAAGACGCGGTAGCCGGCCTCCGTGGCCTCGCCGTCGAGCGGGGAGTCCGGGTCGGTGACGACGACGATGTGGTCGCTGGGCGTCAAGCCGGCATCGGCGAACGCCTGCTCGTAGGCGCGGCGCTGGCTGTCGGTCTCGACCGTGCTGCCGGACTTGCTCGACACCACGACGATGCTGCGCTCGAGCCGGTCGGCGAGCGCGCGCCGCACCATGTCCGGCTGTGACGAGTCGAGCACCGTGAGCTCCACCTCCGCGGCGCGGCAGATGACCTCCGGCGCCAGCGACGACCCGCCCATGCCGCAGAGCACGACGTGGTCGAGACCGCGGTCGTTCAGGTCGCTGCGCAGGCTCTCGATCTCCGCGACGAGGCCGCGGGACTTCGTGGCCGCATCGGTCCAGGACAGCCGGATGCTCGCCTCGTGCTCGGCGTCACGCCCCCAGAGCGTCGCGTCGTGGCCGGCGAGGCCGGACGCCACGCCGTCGTCGATCAGGCGCCGCAGCGCGTGCTCGAAGCCCTGATGCGGGACGTCCAGGGTCAGGGCGACGGAGTCGGCCATCGCCTAGGCCTTGTCGAGCTCGTTCGAGACGGTGTCGCGCAGCTCGGCCCACGAGGTGTCGAACTTCTCGACGCCCTCCTCCTCGAGCACCCTGACGACGTCGTCGTAGCTGATGCCTTCGCGCTCGAGGGCGGCCAGGACGTCGCGGGCGTCGTCGTACGTGCCGTGGACGGTGTCGCCCCTGATCTCGCCGTGGTCGGCGACGGCCTTCATCGTCTTCTCCGGCATCGTGTTGACCGTGTTGTCGACGACGAGCTCGTCGACGTACATCGTGTCGGGATAGGCCGGGTCCTTCACACCGGTGGAGGCCCACAGCGGGCGCTGCTTGTTGGCGCCGGCGGCCTCCAGCTCGATGAAGTCCGGGCCGGAGAACACCTCCTCGTACGCCTCGTAGGCGAGCCGGGCGTTCGCGATCGCGGCCTTGCCGCGCAGCGGGTGGCCGTCGCCGAGGCGCTTGTCGATCTCGGTGTCGACGCGGCTCACGAAGAACGACGCCACCGAGTGGATCGTGCTGAGGTCGTGGCCGCCGTCCTTGGCCTGGCGCAGGCCCTCGAGGTACGCCTCCATGACGCCGCGGTAGCGGTCGAGGGAGAAGATCAGCGTGACGTTGACACTGATGCCGGCCGCGATGGTGGCGGTGATGGCCGGCAGGCCCTCGACGGTGGCCGGGATCTTGATGAACAGGTTCGGCCGGTCGACGCGCTTCCAGAGACGCTGGGCCAGGTCGACCGTGTGGTCGGTGTCGTTCGCGGCGCCCGGGTCGACCTCGATGGAGACCCGGCCGTCGACGCCGTCCGTGGCGTCGAAGACGTCGCGCAGGACGTCGCACGCCTGCTGGACGTCGGACGTGGTGAGCTCGAAGACGGCGTCGTCGACGCTCGCGCCATCGGCCTTCAGCTGGGCGACCTGCTCGCTGTACTGCTCCCCGTCGGAGAGGGCGTTGGCGAAGATCGTCGGGTTGGTGGTGACGCCGACGACGCCGGACGTCTCGACGAGCTCGGCGAGGTTGCCGGTGACGATGCGCTCGCGCGACAGGTCGTCGAGCCAGATGGACACCCCCGCGTCACGGAGGGCTTGCAGCTTCTCGTTCATGCGGACTCCTTGTGGGTGGTCTCGATCAACGCGGTGCCGGACCGGTGGGTGCGTCCGGGTTGTCGCCGGGCCCGACCGGTCCGGCCGGACGGGCGTGGAACGCCACGCCGCCCGTGGTCTTGGCGGCGGCGATCGACTCCTTCGCGGCGGCCACCACGGAGTCGGCGGTGATGCCGAACTTCTCGTAGAGCGTCGCGTAGTCGGCGGAGGCGCCGAAGTGCTCCAGGCTCACGGTGCGGCCGGCGTCGCCGACCACGTCGCGCCAGCCGAACGCCACGCCGGCCTCGACGGAGACGCGGGCGCGCACGCTCGGCGGGATGACGCTGTCGCGGTAGTCGGCGTCCTGCTGCTCGAACCACTCGCGGCAGGGCATCGACACGACGCGGGCCTGGACGCCCTCGGCGGCAAGGGACGCGCGCGCCTCGACGGCCAGCTGGACCTCCGAGCCGGTGGCGACGAGGACGACGTCCGGCTCGCCCTCGCTGTCGAGCAGCACGTAGGCGCCCTTGGCGACGCCGTCGACGGCCGCGAAGCCATCGGTGCCGCGCGGGAACGTCGGCACGTTCTGCCGGCTCAGCGCGAGCGCGGCGGGTCGGTCGGTGTGGCTGAGCACGGTGCGCCACGCGGCGATCGTCTCGTTGGCGTCGGCCGGGCGGACGACGTCGAGGCCAGGAATCGCGCGCAGCGCGGCGAGGTGCTCGACCGGCTGGTGCGTGGGGCCGTCCTCGCCGAGACCGATCGAGTCGTGGGTCCAGACGTAGGTGACCGGCAGCTCCTGCAGCGCGGCGAGCCGCACCGACGGACGCATGTAGTCGCTGAACACCAGGAACGTGCCGCCGTACGGGCGGGTGGGGCCGTGCAGCGCGATGCCGTTGAGGATCGCGCCCATGGCGTGCTCACGGATGCCGAAGTGCAGCAGGCGGCCGTACCAGTCGCCCTGGAAGGACTTGGTGGACCGCTCCGGCGGCAGGAACGACGGCTCGCCCTTGGGCGTCGTGTTGTTGGAGCCGGCGAGGTCGGCCGAGCCGCCCCAGAGCTCCGGCAGCTGCGGAGCCGCCGCGGTGAGGAAGTCGCCGGACGCGACGCGCGTGGCGACGCCCTTCTGGTCGGCGTCGTAGGACGGCAGGTCGGCGTCCCAGCCGTCCGGCAGCGCGCGGTCGTGGAGGCGGTCGAGCAGCGTCTTGGCGTCGGGGTTCGACTCCGCCCACGCGGTGAACTTCTCGTCCCACTCGGCGTGCGCCTCGGCGCCGCGGTCCTTGACCTCACGGGCCCGGGCCAGGACGTCGTCCTCGACGATGAACGTCTCGTCCGGGTCGAAGTCGAGCTCGCGCTTGGTGGCCGCGACCTCGTCGTCCCCGAGCGCCGAGCCGTGGGAGGCGCCGGTGTTCTGCTTGGTTGGGGCGGGCCACGCGATGATCGTGCGCAAGACGATCAGGCTCGGCCGGTCCGTCTCGGTCCGCGCCGCCGCGTAGGCGTCGTAGAGCGCGGGGACGTCCTCGGTGTAGCCGGTGCCGCCGTTGGTCCAGTCGACGGTCTGCACGTGCCAGCCGTACGCCTCGTAGCGCTTCGCGACGTCCTCGCTGAAGGCGACGTCGGTGTCGTCCTCGATGGAGATCTGGTTGTCGTCGTAGAGCACCGTGAGGTTGCCGAGCTGCTGGTGGCCGGCGAGCGACGACGCCTCGGAGGAGATGCCCTCCTGGAGGTCGCCGTCGGAGGCGAAGACGTAGACCTGGTGGTCGAAGACGCTCTCGCCCGGGGCGGCGTCGGGGTCGAGCAAGCCGCGCTCGCGGCGGGCCGCCATGGCCATGCCGACGGCGTTGCCGATGCCCTGGCCGAGCGGACCGGTGGTGACCTCGACGCCCGGGGTGTGGCGGTACTCCGGGTGGCCCGGCGTCTGGCTGCCCCACGTGCGCAGGCTCTTCAGGTCGTCGAGCGACATCGGGTAGCCCGAGAGGTACAGCTGGATGTACTGCGTGAGGCTGGAGTGGCCGCAGGACAGCACGAAGCGGTCGCGCCCGATCCAGTGCGGGTCGGCGGGGTCGTGCCGCATGATCCGCTGGTACAGGAGATAGGCGGCGGGGGCGAGGCTCATCGCCGTGCCGGGATGGCCGTTTCCGGTCTTCTGGACGGCGTCCGCGGCGAGCAGCCGAACGGTGTCCACCGCCCTGTCGTCGAGCTTGGTCCAGTGCAGTGCGGGGGTTGCGGTGGTCACCAGCAAGGACTCCTGATCCGTAGCGATGATGGGCGCCTCTGCGACTCTTCGAGCCGTCGCCTCGACCCTACTGCGGTCGGTCTAGACTCTGCGACGTGAGTGCCCTCGAGACGTCGACGCCATCGGCCGTCTCTGCACCCGTACCCGAACGGGCTCGGACCACGCACGTCGTGGGTGCCTACGTCGCCCTGATGAAGCCGCGGATCATCGAGCTCCTGCTGCTGACCACCGTCCCGGTGATGTTCCTCGCGGCCGAGGACGTCCCGTCCTTCTGGCTCGTGGTCGCCACCGTCGTCGGCGGCACGCTGTCGGCCGGCAGCGCCAACGCGCTGAACTGCGTCGTCGACGCCGACATCGACGTCAAGATGCGTCGCACCGCGCGTCGCCCGCTGCCCAAGCACGAGGTCTCCAGCCGCTCCGCGCTGGTCTTCGGCGTCGCGCTCGGCGTCGTCTCCACGCTCTGGCTCGGGTTCTTCGTCAACTGGCTCTCATCGGGCCTCGCGCTGGCCGCCAACGTGTTCTACGTCGTCGGCTACACGATGATCCTCAAGCGCCGGACCACCCAGAACATCGTCTGGGGCGGAGCGGCCGGCTGCTTCCCGGCGATGATCGGCTGGACGGCCGTCACCAACGAGCTCGCGTGGACGCCCGTCGTCCTCTTCCTCGTCGTGTTCTTCTGGACGCCGCCGCACTTCTGGTCGCTCGCGATGCGTTACCGCGAGGACTACGCCGCCGCCAACGTGCCGATGCTGCCGTCCGTCACGACGTCGCGGGAGGTGGCGAGCCAGATCGTCACGTACTCCTGGGTCATGGTCGCCACGTCGGTCGCGCTGTGGCCGGTAGCCGGCATGGGCTGGTTCTACACCGGCATGGCGCTGACGCTCGGCATCGTCTTCCTGGTCGAGGCCTACGACCTCAAGGCGCGCTCCCGCGAGACCGAGGAGCTCTCCGTCATCAAGCCGATGCGGCTGTTCCACCTGTCGAACGCCTACCTCGCGCTGCTGTTCGTCGCCGCGGCGGCGGACCCCTTCCTCAGGTGAGACTCGGCAGGGGTGCCGGGCCCTGGGCGGCCAGATGAGCGCAGGCGACTGGTCCCTCGAGGCCGGCGTGACGATGAAGGTGCGCGAGGTCGGGCCGGACGACTGGCAGGTCTGGCGGCTGCTGCGGCAGCGCTCCCTGACCGAGGACCCGCAGGCCTTCGCCGCGTCCACCGAGCACTGGACCGGCGACCTGGACACCGAGGAGAGGTGGCGGGACCGCCTGGTCCAGCCCGGCGCCTGCTTCGTCGCCGAGCACGGAACCGCCCCGGTCGGCATGGTCGCGTGGCGGCCACGCGACGACGGGGGTGCCGAGCTCATCTCCATGTGGGTGGCTCCCGGTGTCCGTGGCCGCGGCGTGGGCCGCGCGCTCGTCGGGCGCGTGGTGGCGGAGACGGCCGGGCGACCCCTGCGCCTGCGCGTCATGGACGGCAACGAGGACGCCATCCGGCTCTACCAGCGGTGCGGCTTCGTCCTCGACGCGTGCGACGCGGACGACGAGGGGTGCCGGGTCATGCTTCGCCAGGCACACTGAGTCGGGTGACGACACCGGCGCACCGGCTCGAGGCGCTCGCGGGGGACGACCACCTGCTGGCGCGCTTCGTGAACCGGTTCCGGCGTGCCGGGCTGCGTGGCCTGTTGGCCGACCTGAACCGGTCGGCGACGCGGGTCGAGGTGCCGGCCGAGGCCGCCGTCGACGGCTTCACCTGGGAGCCGAAGGACCGATCGACCCGGCGCTGGTGGCCGCAGGGCATCACCACGTCGGCCGACGCGTACGGGGCGGACCCGAGCGGCGGGATGTTCGAGGGCCACAGCGTGATCGTCACCAGCTGGTACGCCCGCGGGATCATCGGGCGGCTCTGGCTCGGGTCGCGGCTCACCGTGCTCGACGCCGGTGGCGACGGTGACGCGCCCTACCGCCACGTCCTCCTCGTCGAGCCCCGGAGACGCTTCGGGCTGCTGTGGCTGAAGACCGTGCGCGTCCACGCGGGCGGCATCGTCTGGTACGGCAAGCACCTCTTCGTCGCCGGCGGTCCACGCGGCATCCGCGTCTTCCGGCTCGACGACCTGGTGCGCGTCCGCAACCCGCTGCGTGCCCGCGGCTACCGCTACGTGCTGCCCCAGACCAGCGCGTACGCCCCGGGCGTCGACGAGGGGAAGTCGATGACCTACTCGTTCATGTCGCTGGACCGGGCCGGCGAGGAGGATCACCTGGTCGTCGGCGAGTACGGGCGACGCGGCGGCTCGCACCGCCTGATGCGGTACGCGATCGACCGCGACACCGAGCTGCTGAAGGGCGACGATCGCGGCTTCGCGTTCCCCACCGAGCTGCACGACCAGCAGGTCGAGCGGATGCAGGGCGCCGCTCTCGCGCACGGCACGTGGTTCCTGACGTCGAGCATGGGCGAGGGGAACCCCGGCGACCTCTGGGTGGGGAAGCCGGGTGAGTACCGGCGGCACCGCGGCGTTCTGCCGACCGGGCCGGAGGACATCACGTACCTGCCCCAGCGGCACCAGCTCTGGACGCTGACGGAGTGGCCGGACCGGCGCTGGGTCTACGCGATCGACGCGGAGCGCTGGGCGTCGGCCGAGTGAACCGGCACGACGACCGCCACGAGCAGCCGGGTCGTCACCGCCACCAGCACGGCCGCACCGACGAGGTGGGCGGCGACGATCGCCACTGGCAGATCGGTGAAGTACTGGACGAACCCGATGACACCCTGCGCCAGCTCCACGGCGAGCACGAGCCGGACCGCGCCCGCGGCCGCGTGGTTGCGGAGCACGACGAGGAGCAGCACCGTGAGCCCGATCAGCAGGTACACGGCGCCGGCGTGGATGTGGCTCATCACCTGGGGGTTGAGGCCGTTGCGCGGGACCTCCGCGTCGCCGGCGTGCGGGCCGCTGCCGGTGACGACGGTGCCGAGGTACACGACGACGGCCACCATCGCGCCGAGGGCGCCGGCGATCATCACGGCGGCCGGCGGGACGTCGACCCGCTGGAGGCCGCGGACGTCCATGATGAGCACCATCGAGCCGGCGACCAGCAGCATCGAGAGCAGCAGGTGCAGCGAGACGATCCACGGGTTGAGGTCGGTGAGCACCGTGATCCCGCCGATCACGGCCTGCAGCGGGATCCCGAGGGCGAGGACCACCGCGAGGCGCCGGCGGAACGGCGTCGTCGCCGCCCACCGCCAGATCGCGACCAGGGTGCCGACGGCGATCGCGGTCAGCACGTAGGTGAGCACCCGGTTGCCGAACTCGATGACGCCGTTGATGCCCAGCTCGCGGTGCGGCGTGAAGGACTCGGGGGTGCACTTCGGCCACGTGGGGCAGCCGAGGCCGGAGCCGGTGAGGCGCACCAGGCCACCGGTGAGGACGAGCGTCGCGTTGGCGACCAGCGACGCCCACGTCCAGCGGCGGACCGCGGTGTCGGTGGGTGTCAGGAGCGCCTTGTCCAGGGCCGGGTTCACTCCCATCGGAACGTCCTCCCCGTCGCGACGCCGGCCACGGCACCCCACACGAGCAGGACGACGACCGGCAGGAGGCCCGGACCGGAGCCGGCGAACGCGTCGCGCAGTCCTTCGCCGAGCGCACCCGACGGCAGCAGCTCGAGCACGTGCCGGGTGCCGCCGGGGTACCGCTCGAGCGGGACGATGAGCCCGCCGCCGACGAGCAGCACGACGTAGACGAGGTTGGCGACCGCGAGCGTCGCCTCGGCCCGGAGAGAGCCGGCGATCAGCAGCCCGAGCGCCCCGAACGCGAACGTGCCGAGCACGGCGAGCAGGACGAGCCAGCCGAACGCCTCGGCGCCGCCGTGGGGGTCCCAGCCGACGAGCTGCGCCACCAGCGCCAGCACGACGAGCTGCGCGATCTCCACGACGACGACCGCGCCGATCTTGCCGACCATGAGTCCCCACCGCGGCAGCGGGGACGCGCCGAGCCGCTTGAGCACGCCGTACCGGCGCTCGAAGCCGGTGGCGATCGCCAGTGACGTGAACGACGTGGACAGCACGGCGAGGGCCAGGACGCCCGGCGTGATGATGTCGATCGGCCGGCCGGGTCCGAGGTCGACGATCTCGTCCGACCGGGTGCCCATGACGAGGAGGAGGAGCGGGATCACGAGGGTGAGCAGCAGCTGCTCGCCGTTGCGCGCCAACAGCTTGAGCTCCATCGCGGCTTGAGCGCGCAGCATGGGGCCGGTGGCCGCGGCGCCGGGCCGGGGGGAGAGGTCGAGGGTGCTCATCGGAGGGCCTTCCCGGTCAGCTCGAGGAAGCGGTCCTCCAAGGTCTGCCGCTCGACGAGCACCGACTCGGCGAGCACGCCCTGAGCGGCGCACCACGACGTCAGCGTGGCGAGCAGGCCCGGGTCGACGTGGCCCGCGATGACGTAGTGGCCGGGCTGCTGCTCGTCGACCTTCGTGTCGTCCGGAAGGGCCCGCATCAGGTCGATGACGTCCAGGCCCGGTCGGGCCGTGAACCGCACGGTGTTCTTGGCGCCGGACTCGGCCAGCTCCGCGGGCGTGCCCGAGGCGATCACGCGGCCGGCGTCGACGATGTGCACGACGTCGGACAGCGCTTCGGCCTCGTGCATGAAGTGGGTGGTGAGCACCGTCGTGACGCCCGCGGTCCGGAGCTCGTCGACGAGGTCCCAGGTGGCGTGGCGGGCCTGCGGGTCGAGCCCGGCGGTGGGCTCGTCGAGGAACAGCAGCCGGGGCCGGCCGACGACGGCCATGGCGAGGCTGAGCCGCTGCTGCTGGCCGCCGGACAGCCGGCGGTAGGGCGTGCTCCCGCACGCGCCGAGCCCGAGCCGCTCGACCAGGGCGTCGACGTCCAGCGGGTGCGCGTGCAGCGACGCCATGTGCCGGAGCATCTCGCCGGCACGGACGCCCGACCAGGCGCCGCCGGACTGGAGCATCACGCCGACGGCGGGCCGCAGCGTCGCAGCATCGGCGATCGGGTCGAGCCCGAGCACGCGGACGCTGCCCGACTGCGGGCGACGGAATCCCTCGCAGGTCTCGATGGTGGTGGTCTTGCCCGCGCCGTTGGGGCCCAGGATCGCCGTCACCGTCCCCGGTGAGACGTCGAGCGAGAGCCCGTCCACCGCCGTCACCGCGCCGTAGCGCATGACGAGGTCGTGCACCTCGACGGCCGGCTGGGTCACCTCCACAGTCTAGAGAGGCGGCGACGCCCGCCTCCGGGGAGGCGGGCGTCGCGTCGATGAGTCAGGCGTCACCAATAGTGGGCTCGTCCGCCGAAGCCGCGGCCGGCGCGGCCCATCAGCATCAGGACGAGACCGACGATCAGCAGGATGATGCCGATCGTGTACAGGACCGGGACGCCGATCACGAGTCCCAGGATCAACAGGATCGCTCCGAGGATGATCATGACTACTCCCTCTTCCAGAGCGTCGACACGATGTCGCCGCGTCCCAAGGATGAGGCTGCTCGGAGGTCGGCGCATGTCGAGCGCGGACGTGAAAGTCTGTGGTCATGGACCTGCCCGTGATGCCGCCCGTCCAGCCGATGCTCGCGAAGTCGGTCAAGGGGGTGCCGGCAGTGGACTCCGTCGACGGGGGACTGTCCTACGAGCCGAAGTGGGACGGGTTCCGAGCGATCGTGTTCCGCGACGGTGACGAGGTGGTGCTCGCCAGCCGGTCCACCAAGGAGCTGACGCGCTACTTCCCGGAGGTCGTCGACGCCGTCCGCGCGAACCTGCCGGAGCGCTGCGTGGTGGACGGCGAGATCGTGGTCGCCCTGAACGGCCGCCTGGACTTCGACGCCCTGTCGCAGCGCATCCACCCGGCCGACTCCCGGGTCCGGATGCTCGCCGAGGAGACACCGGCCAGTCTCGTCGCGTTCGACCTCCTGGCCATCAGCGACGAGTCGCTCATGGACGCGCCGTTCTCCGAGCGTCGCGACCGGCTGGAGCAGGCGCTCGCGTCCGCCGCCCCGCCGGTGCACGTCACGCAGCGGACGGTCGACGCCGACGAGGCCGAGCAGTGGTTCGACCGGTTCGAGGGCGCCGGGCTCGACGGCGTCGTGGCCAAGCGGCTCGACGGTCCGTACGTTCCCAACGGCCGGACGATGCTGAAGATCAAGCACTCGCGCACGGCTGACGTCGTGGTGGCGGGCTACCGGCTGCACAAGACGTCCACCGAGGAGCGCCCTCTGCTCGGGTCGATGTTGCTCGGCCTCTACTCCGACGACGGGAAGCTCCAGCACGTCGGCGTCTGTGCGTCGTTCAGCGAGGCGCGACGCGCGGAGCTGCTGCAGGAGCTCGACCCGCTCCGGGTCGACTTCGCCGACCACCCCTGGGGCGCCTGGCAGGACGAGGCGGCGCAGGCGAGCGGCCGACTACCCGGCGGCCAGAGCCGGTGGACGGGCACCAAGGACCTCTCGTTCGTGCCCCTCGCTCCCACGCGAGTGGCCGAGGTCGGCTACGAGCACATGGAGGGTGACCGGTTCCGGCACACCGCCCAGTTCAAGCGCTGGCGCGACGACCGCGAGCCGGAGTCCTGCGGCTACGCGCAGCTCGAGGAGGTCGCCACGTACGACCTCAAGGACGTCCTGCTCTGACCTACTCGAGGCCTAGTGCGTCGATGGCGTGCTGCGCCATGCCGGCCTCGCCCTTCACGTTCGGGTGGATGACCGCCAGCTTCGGGACCAGCACCGGCTCGACCCAGCGGACGTCGGCACGCTGGCACGCGTCGCGGCCCTCGGAGACCTCGGAGAAGTCGAGGAACTCGATGCCCGTGTCGTCGGCCGCGCGCTCGATGGCGTCGGACAGCGTCTGCTGGATGCCGCGCAGGTACGGGATGTCGCCGCGGGCGAGCGGCATGACCGGGAAGCAGCCGCGCGTCGGCGGGATCAGCCACAGGTAGTTGGCCGCGACGATCCGCGCGTTCGGCGCCTTGGCTTTGACGGCGGTGAACGCCGCGACGAGGTTCGCGTACGTGCTGGTGCGGATGGTCTCGGCGAAGGAGTCGCCGTACTTCTTCTCGCACGGGTTGCCGAGGCCGAGGTGGCTGATCGCGGCGGCTCCGCACTTGCCGGCGACGTTGAGGAGCGTGCCGTTGTCGTTGCCGCCGATCGTGAACGTCACCAGGTCGGTGTCGGCGGACAGGGCGTCCAGCTGCGGTGCCACGCCGTCGTACTGCGAGCCGGTGAAGTCCTTGGTCTGCGCACCGCCGCACGAGACGTCCGTGAGGCGGTAGCCCTTGGCGATCGCGATGTCGTGCGCCCAGTTGCGTGCCGACTGCAGGCAGCGGGGGTCGAAGCCGCGCGCGAGCGGCAGGTTGCCCGACCCGGCGCTGTACCTGTCGCCCAGGTTCACGTAGTCCACGTCGGGATCGGCATGGGCTGCGCCGAGATTCCCCATGACGGCGAGGACTGCTGCAAGGATGACGACGACGCGCTTCATGGCGACTCCGGTCTCGAAGGGACGGTGCCCAGATGCTACCGATCGGTAGGACTTTGTCATGACCCAGTGGAGTCGTGGCGAGCTGGCGGAGGCGTTCGCCCACTACGGGACCGAGGTCCAGGCCGCGTCCGACGCGAGGGACTGGGGACGCTTCGCCGACCTGTTCACCGAGGACGCGACCTACGACGAGCACCTGTACGGCACGTTCACCGGCCGCGAGCAGATCCGCTCCTGGATCGTCGAGACGATGACCACCCGGCCCGGCTCCTGGATGCCGTCGTTCCCGGCCAGCTGGTCCGTGGTCGACGAGGAGCGCGGCCGCATCGTGTGCGAGATCCTCAACCGGATGCAGGACCCGGGCGACGGCTCGATCCACGAGGCCACCAACATCACGATCCTCACCTACGCCGGCGACGGCCTCTTCTCCAAGGAGGAGGACGTCTACAACCCGGCCAAGTTCGTCACGGCCATCAGTGCGTGGGCGAAGGTCGCGCACGAGCACGGCACCCTCGACGACGAGGACATCGCCTGGCTCGACGCGGCGATGCCGGGGTGGCGCTGACCCCGGTCAGGACTGGACCCGCTTGCCGTCCTCGTCCCAGTGGTCGGCGACCTTCTTGCTCGGCTGGACCCGCGGGGGCTCGCCGGGCATCTTCGGGTACTCCGGCGGATACGGCATGTCCGGCAGGCCGCGCTCGACGTCGGAGCGCCAGAGGTCGAGCATCGGCTCGAGCGACTGCTGCACGTCGTCAATGGCGGCCATCGGGTCGCCGATCGAGGCGAGCCGGGCGGGCACGGTGCGCAGGGTGAACTCGCGCGGGTCGGTGAGGTCCGCCAGCTCGTCCCAGGTGACGGGGGTGGAGACCGGACCACCTTCCTTGGGCCGGAGGCTGTAGGCGCTCGCGATGGTGCGGTCGCGGGAGTTCTGGTTGAAGTCGACGAAGACGTTGTCGCCGCGCTCCTCCTTCCACCAGGCCGTGGTGACGCCGTCCGCGCGACGCTCGAGCTCGCGCGCGAACCCGATCGCCGCGTGCCGGACGTCGGTGAACGTCCAGCGCGGCTCGATGCGGAGGTAGACGTGCACGCCGTTCTTGCCGCTCGTCTTCGGGAAGCCGACCAGGCCGAGCTCGTCGAGCAGGTCCTTGGCCGCGCCGGCGACGCGCACGGCGTCGACGAACGACGTCGATCCGTACGGGTCGAGGTCGATGCGCAGCTCGTCGGGCCGGTCGTTGTCGTCCGCGCGCGTGGGCCACGGGTGGAACGTGATCGTGCCCATGTGGGCGGCCCAGGCCACGACGGCGACGTGGTCTGGACACAGCTCGTCGGCGATGCGCCCGGACGGGAAGTGCACCCGCGCCGACCTGGCCCACTCGGGCATCCCGCGCATCAGTCTCTTCTGGTAGAACGCGTCGCCCTGCGGCCCGCGGCCGTGCGTCGCGTCCCGCGCGGTGAGCCGCATCCCGGGCAGCACGCCCTTGGGCCAGCGCTCCAGCGACGTGGGCCGGTCGCGCAGGGCCCGCACGATGCCGTCGGCGACCGCGACGTAGTACTCGACGACCTCCAGCTTGGTGACGTCCGGGCCGAGCTCGGAGGCCGGGAAGATGACACGGTCCGGGCTCGACACCCGGACGGCGCGGCCACCGGCGTCGACCTCCACCGCCGCAGCCTTTGACGCCATGACCTCACCTTATGCGTGGGAACGCTCCGATACGTTGATCCTCGTGTTCACCTCCGTGGGTCGTTTCATCTCTCGTCATCCCTGGTACGTCATCGCCGCGTGGGTCGTCATCGCGGTCGTCGTGGTCATGACCGCGCCGGCCCTGACGTCCACCACCGACGAGGCCGAGTTCCTGCCCGACCACTACGAGTCGATCAAGGCGGAGACGATCCGTGCCGACGCGTTCCCCGGACAGGGCAGTCCCGGCGCGATCCTGGTGTTCGACCGCAAGGACGGCGGCAAGCTCACCGATGCGGACAGCGCCGACGTCACGCGGGTGATGGACGAGCTGAACCAGGATCTGCCCAAGGTGTTCACGCCGGGAGCCGCGCAGCCGCCGGCGGAGAACCGGCTCGTGCAGATCGGCGCGGTCGGGCTGGCGGACAACGCCACCGGCTTCGACACCCCCTCGATCGACGGTGCCAAGGAGCTGCGCTCCACGCTCAAGGACCTCGTCAAGGGCACCGACCTGCGCGTGCAGACCACCGGCGCCGCACCCCAGAGCCTCGACTCGCAGGACTCGTCGGAGAAGACGCTGGCCATCGTCGGCATCGCCACCATCGGGCTGATCATCGTGCTGCTCGCGATCATCTTCCGCAGCGTCATCATCTGCTTGCTGCCCATCGCCGTGGTGGCGCTTGTCTCGACGATCGCCAACGGCCTGATCGCCTGGGCGAACGAGGCGTTCGACCTCAAGGCGGACAGCTCCATCGAGGTCATCCTGATCGTGGTGCTGTACGGCATCGGCACCGACTACATCCTGTTCCTGCTGTTCCGCTACCGGGAGCGGCTGCGCACCGGCGAGGAGCCCAAGGAGGCGATCGTCCACGCCCTCGGCCGGGCCGGCGAGGCCATCGCGTCGGCGGGCGGCGCGGTGATCGTCAGCTTCATGGCGCTGGTCCTCTCGTCGCTGAGCATCTTCCGGTCCATCGGTCCCGCGCTCGCGATCGCCGTCGCGACGACGCTGCTGGCCGCACTCACCCTCGTGCCGGCGTGCATGCGCCTGCTCGGACGCGCCCTGTTCTGGCCGTCCAAGAAGTGGGCCGTGCCGTCCACCGGCAGCCGGTTCGCGCGGATCGGCACGACGCTGGGGGAGCGGCCCGCCCGGTTCGCCCTCGCCTCCGGCATCGCGCTCGCCGTGCTCGCCATCTTCGCCATCGGGTTCAACCCGTCGTTCGACTTCAACTCCAGCCTCCCCAAGAACCTGGAGTCCACGAAGGCGCTCGACACGTTGCAGAAGGGTCTGCCCAAGGGAGCCACGGATCCCACGGCCGTCATCCTGAAGTCCGACGATGGCAAGCCCATCCCCGCCTCGGACCTGACCGCGTTCCGGTCCGACCTCGCGGCGCTCGACGGCATCGCCGCCGTCGCTCCGGCCACCCCGTCCAAGGACGGCTCCACCGCACTCTTCAACGCGCTGCTCGAGGGCGACCCGGGCTCCGACGCCTCGATCGCCGCGGTCAAGGGACCGATCCGCGACGGCGCGCACGCGGCGGCGCCGAACGGCACCGAGGCCCTCGTCGGCGGCACCACGTCGGTGTTCGTCGACCTCCAGAAGGCGATGAACCGCGACTACTCCATCGTGTTCCCGGTGGCCGCGCTGGTGATCATGATCATCCTGGGCCTGCTCCTGCGCAGCCTCGTCGCGCCGTGGTACCTGATGGCGTCCGTGGGCCTCGGGTTCGGCGCCACGCTCGGTGCCACCGTGATCCTCTTCCAGCACGTGAAGGGGGAGTCCGGCCTCATCTTCATGCTGCCCATCTACATCTATCTGTTCGTCGTCGCGCTGGGCACCGACTACAACATCCTGATGATCGCCCGGCTCCGCGAGGAGGCACGAGAAGGCAAGGACTCGCGGGCCGCTGCCGCGGAGGCGGTCCGTCATGCCGGTCCCACGATCGCGGCGGCCGGACTGATCCTGGCCGGCACGTTCGCGGCGCTCATGCTCGGCGGAGATCCGCTGATCCAGTCGATGGGCTTCGCCCTCTCGTTCGGCATCTTCGTGGCGGCGTTCGTGATGGCGATGTTCTTCACGCCGTCGCTCACCGCGCTCATCGGGCACGCGGCCTGGTGGCCCGGACACGGCGACGAGGCCCGGGATCACGCGGAAAAACCGATTCACTGAGCAGGTTCGGCATGGTCCTTTCGGGCCATGGCCCCCTCCTTTCGGGCTACTTGACAGTGAACCCGTACATCGGAAACCTGATCCGCAACTTCTGACTTCGCTCGGGATCTCAGTCGCCTTCGGGGGCTCGTCCGATCCAGTGGAGGAAGAGTGTCCCGGTTCAAGCTGATCCCCGCAGCGTTGCTGGCCACCACGTTCTTGGTGTTCGTTCCCACGACGGAAGCCGTCGGCTCCGTGTCGCTCGCGTCGTTCCAGCAGTGCGCCAACGGCACCGGCACTGCCACCAGCTGCGCCGGCGGCTGGGTGAACGGTGGCCTCGGCAGCGGCAACTCGCACTACCGGGAGGACGACTCGGTGCCGCAGCGGATCGCCATGAACCTGACGGACGGGGCCGAGTACACGGTCACGATCAACTACATGGCCCGCAAGGGCGGCAAGCACACGTACGACTCACTGGCGACGTGGAACTACACGACGACGACGGCCGACCCCTGCCAGGGCCTGGCGGCCTCCATCTGTTCCGGCACCCCGTCCACGCTGCAGATGGCGTCGGACTCGACGGTCGTGCCGCCGATCGGTGCCGGCATCGCCTCGGCGTCGACGAACGGTGCGGGCGTCCTCGCGAACAGTCACGAGCTGCCCGCCGCCGACCGCAAGTGGACGATGTACGGCGCCGAGCTGATCTCGACGACCGCTGTCACCCACTCCGCCGCGGCCAACCAGAATGCCGACGACACCGCGAGCGTCACCCTGAAGTTCAAGTCCACCTCCGCCTCAGGCGGTCCGGCCGTCCTGCTGTTCGGTGGCCACGTGGCGGTCAGCGGCGGCCCGAGCCAGCCTCGTGCCTGGGGCGTCGACCTCGGCGGTTCGCACGCGCCCGGTTCCTCGTACCACATCGACAACTCTCTGGGTGGCGGCGACAACCAGCTCCAGGCCGGGGCGGTGCAGTCGCTCACGCCGGCTGCGTTCACGATCACGAAGACCGTCGACGGTCAGAGCTCGATCACCGCCTCCACTGGTCAGCAGGTCGAGTACAAGGTCACGGTGAAGAACACCGGCCAGCAGTCGGGTTCGACGACGTTCGTCGACAACTTCGACGACGCCGTCGATCCGTCCGCGGTGAGCGGCGGCACCTGTAACGAGGCCGGTGGACAGCTGTCCTGCACGACCTCGACGATCAACGGCGGCGGCGAGCAGGTGTTCACCTACACCGCGAACATGCCGGCGTCGTTCACGAAGGACCCAGGCGGCACGCCCTGCTCGTCGACTCAGTTCCTCGTGAAGAACACGGCGACCCTGGCCAACGGCTCGAGCGCCTCCTCGTCGGTCTGCGTCACCGCGGCCTCGTCCTTCAGCATCACGAAGACGACCGACGCGACGCCGGTCGGCTCCGGCAACCCGCAGAAGTACACCGCGAGCCCCGGCCAGCTCGTGGAGTACAAGGTCGTGGTGAAGAACACCGGGACCGCCAACGGGTCCACGACGTTCGTGGACGACTTCGACGGCAGCATCGACCCGTCGGCCGTGTCCGGCGGCACCTGCGACGAGGCCGGCGGGCAGCTGTCCTGTCAGACCGGCTCGCTCGCGCCCAACGCCGAGAAGACGTTCACGTACACCGCGGCGATGCCGTCGACCTTCAGCGGAGAGTCCGGCGGCGGCGTCTGCGACGCCGGCGAGTACCCGGTCGAAAACACCGCGACGCTGGCGAACGACGGCGGCAGCGACGCCGTCACGGTCTGCATCGCCGCGGCGTCCGACTTCACGATCACCAAGTCGACCAACCTCGACCCCGGTGAGACCGTCGGTCCCGGCGACTCCGTCACCTACACGGTGACGGTCAAGAACGTCGGCACGGCGGCCGGATCGATCGAGTTCGTCGACGACTTCGACGACGCTCTCGACTTCACGGGCGACGACGCCGACATCCCCACGGGCTGTGAGCTGGTCGTCGACGAGGACACCAGCAACGAGAGCTTCTCGTGCGAGACGAACCCGCTCGCAGCCGACGAGGACCAGACGTTCACGTACACCGTGTCGATGCCGACCTCCTTCACCGGCCCGTCCGGTGTCGGGGACTGTGACGACGGTGCCTACCCGGTCGTCAACACCGCGACGATCGCGGGTGTGGACCCGGCCTCGACGACCGTCTGTGTCGTCGCGTCGCCGGCCTTCTCGATCGAGAAGACGTCCAACGTGCCGGAGGGCGAGACCGTCGCACCGGGCGCCCTCGTGACCTACAAGGTCGTCGTCAAGAACACCGGCGCCGCTCCCGGCTCGACCGGGTTCGTCGACGACTATGACGACCGCGTCACCGATGACGACGATCCGTCGGGAGCCTCCATCACGGACGGCTCGTGCGTGAAGAGCACGCTCGGCAACGACGTCCTGCTCTGCGAGACGGGCGACCTGGATCCGGGCGAGTCCCAAGAGTTCACGTACACCGCGCACATGCCGCTGTCGTTCAGCACGGCACCGGAGGAGGGCTGTGAGGACGCGAGCGATTACCCGATCGTCAACACGGCGACCGTCGAGGGCGACGACCCGTCGACCGTGACCGTCTGCGTGGACACCGAGGCTGCGTTCACCGTCGAGAAGTCGTCCGAGATCGGTGACGACGAGACCGCGGAGCCGGGCCAGTCGGTGGAGTACACGATCACTGTCACGAACACCGGCTCGGAGCCCGGATCGACGTCGTTCACCGACGAGTTCGAGGGCACGCTCGACGAGGACGTCGCCATCGCGTCCGACCCGACGGGTGCCGACTGCGACGTCGACGGCAACGTCATCAGCTGTGAGACCGGCTCGATCAACCCCGGGCAGACGCAGACGATCACCTACAACGTCCTGATGCCGGACACGTTCACGGGTGCGTCCGGCGGAGGCGTCTGTGACGACGGCGAGTACCCGATCGTCAACGAGCTGACCCCCGACGAGGGTGCGCCCCAGTCGGTCACGGTCTGCGTGGCGGCGGCGCCGGACCTGGTGGTCCACAAGACGTCCGACGCCCACAACCCGGTCGCACCCGGGACGACCGTCGAGTACACCGTGACGGTCACCAACAACGGGTCGGCGCCCGGTGCCACGACCTTCACGGACGACTTCGCGAACAGCATCGACCCGTCCGCGGTGACCTCCGCCGGCGGCAGCTGTGAGGAGGACGGCGGCATCCTGACCTGCACCACGGGCACGATCGAGGCAGGCGAGAGCCGGGACTTCACCTACACGGCCGACATGCCCACGACCTTCTCGGGCACGCCGGACGACGGGTGTGAGGACGGGGAGTACCCGATCTTCAACCTGGTGACGCTGCTCAGCCCGTCCAGCCAGGGCGTCGACTCGGAGACGGTCTGCGTGACCGCGGCTCCGAAGTTCGTCATCGAGAAGTCGGCCAGCACGGCCAGCACGACGCCGGGTCAGCCGGTGACGTACACCATCACCGTCACCAACAAGGGCTCGCTCGCCGGGTCGACGACGTTCGTCGACGACTTCGACGACGTGCTCGACTTCACCGATGACGGCGCCGACATCCCGGCCGGTTGCGAGCTGGTCGACGGGGACGACGACAACGAGAGCCTCTCCTGCACGACGGGCTCGATCGACCCGACCGGCCCGAACGACCACCAGACGTTCCAGTACACGGTGAACATGCCGGGCTCGTTCACCGGCACGCCCGCCGAGGGGTGCCAGGACCCGACCGACTACCCGGTCGTCAACACCGTCGAGCTGAACGGCGCGACCGAGGAGAACGAGGACGACGACGACTCGGTGACGGTCTGCGTCGACACCGAGGCGGGCTTCTCGATCGCCAAGGCGGCCGATCTGGCCGACGACGCGACGGTCCTGCCGGGGCAGTCGGTCAAGTACACGATCACGGTGGAGAACATCGGCTCGGAGCCCGGGTCGACGTCGTTCACCGACGAGTTCGAGGGCACGCTCGACGAGGACGTCGCCATCTCGTCCGACCCGACGGGTGCCGACTGCGACGTCGCAGGCAACGTCCTGAGCTGCGAGACCAGCTCGATCGACCCGGACGAGACCCAGACGATCAGCTACAACGTCCTGATGCCGGCGAGCTTCACCGGCGAGTCCGGTGCGGAACCGTGCCGGGCCGGTGAGTTCCCGATCGTCAACGACGTCTCGATCGACGACGGCGGTCCGTCCGCGTCGGAGACCGTCTGCGTGACGGCCGCGCCGGACATCACGTTCGAGAAGACTGCCGACGCCGACTCCGCAGGTCCGGGCGACCCGGTCACGTACACCATCGTCGCGACGAACCACGGCAAGGCCGCGGGCTCGGGCTCGTACGTCGACGACTTCGACGACCGGCTGGACCTCAGTGGTGACGACGCCGACATCCCGGCCGGCTGTGAGCTGCTGACCGACGGCGGGAACGAGCGCCTCTCGTGCGAGACGGGCACGATCCTCGCCGGTGACAACCAGACGTTCCAGTACACGGTGGACATGCCGAAGACCTTCGAGGGCGATCCGGACGACACCGAGACGTGCTCCGGCTACGAGGTCGTCAACACGGTGCTCGTCGACGGCGAGGAGGAGACCGGAGCGAGCGTCTGCGTGGACGCGGCGCCGGACTTCGACGTCGACAAGACCTCCGACGTCGAGGAGGGCGAGTCCGCCTCCCCGGGCCAGACGGTGAACTACACGATCACCGTGCGGAACATCGGCTCGGCGCCCGGTGCGACGTCGTTCACCGACGACTTCGAGGACCTCCTCGAGCCGACGCTGCCGGCGACGGTTCCTCCGGGCGGCGGCAGCTGCGAGGAGGGGACCGGTGAGAACCGCACGTTCGAGTGCGAGACCACCTCGATCCCGGCGGGCGGCGAGCGGATCTTCAAGTACTCCGCCGCCATGCCGCTGACCTTCACCGGCGAGCCCGGCACGGACGAGCGCTGCGGTGAGGACGAGTACGCCATCGACAACGACGTCCAGATCGGCGACGAGGGCGCCGGCGACAGCGTGCTCGTCTGCGTCAAGACCGAGCCGAAGCTCGCGGTGACCAAGTCGGTCGACAAGGACACCGTCGGGCCCAGCGACACGGTGAAGTACACGCTCACCGTGTCCAACACCGGCTCGGCGCCGGGCAGCACGACCTTCGTCGACGACTTCGACGACGTCCTGGACCCGGCGCTCCCGACGAGCGCGTCCCAGGGCGGGGAGTGCACGCTCCTCACCGACGGTGGCAACGAGCGCTTCTCGTGCGACTCCGGCAGCGTTCCGGCCGGTGGCGCGAAGGTGTTCACGTACACGGCGGAGATGCCGGCGACCTTCACCGGCGCCTCCGGCGGCGGCACGTGTGACGCGGGCGAGTACCCGATCGTCAACGCGGTGGCCATCGGTGACGACGAGCCGCAGGAGGTCACGGTCTGTGTGACCGCGGCTCCGGAGCTCAGCCTGGTGAAGTCGCTCCAGGACCACGAGACCGACGAGAACGGGACGGAGTTCCTGACCTACCGGTTGACGTACACGAACGCCGGCCCGGCCGAGGCCCCGACGGCGATGATCCACGACGCCATCCCGGCCTCCACGGCCTACGTCAGCTGCACCGGCGGCTGTGTCACGACCGGCAACCCGAAGGTCACCAGTGCCGACTGGGCCGTCGGGCCGGTGGCGCCGAAGGGCGGCACGGGCTCGGTCACGCTGACCGTCCGGGTGACCGGCAACGAGTCGTGCCAGGTCACGAACGTGGCGAGCATCCGGTTCGGCCTCGGCGACCCGGTGTCGTCGAACTCGGTGACGACGAACGTCACGCCGAAGGGTGACCCGGCCGGTGCGCACGCGATCGGCAACGCCCGCGGCATCCAGGTGCTCGCGTCCGGCCTGCTCAACCTCGGTGGCGCGCAGGCGCCGCTCAGCCTGTCGGCGACCAGCCAGACCGGTCCGGGCGGTCCGGTGCTCGACGACGACTCGCTGCTCAACATCAAGGTGGGCAACCTGGTGAAGGCCGACGTCCTCACGACGACGAGCTCGAGCATGGTCACGCCGGCACCGAACGAGGCGCGGCACACCGCGACGTCCGAGGTCGGACACATCTGCGTCCTGCCGGTGGCCGGCATCTGCACCGTGGAGGCGGACGCGGTCCGCGCGGTCTCCTCCACCACGGCCAACGGGTCGACGGCGACGGTCAGCTCGGCCGGCTCCACGATCACGAGGCTGAAGATCGCCGGCATCGTCACGCCGGTCGACCTCAACCAGACGACGCGGATCCCGCTGCCGGCCGGTGTCTTCGGCAAGAACAGCTTCGTCACCATCGGTGAGCGGTCCGGTCCGGGCGTCGGCGCCCAGCCGCGGGCCGGGCTCGTGGGCGACGCCTACATGGCCGACCAGACGGTGACGATGATCCACGTCAAGATCACCGGACTCCTGGGGCTCCAGAAGGCCGAGGTCATCGTGGCCCAGGCGGTGTCGCACAGCGACTACCCGGCGTCGAAGGTCTGCTCGGGTGCGTTCAACCGCACGGTGAGCGGCCACGCCCTGGTGGCCGGCCTGCACACCGCGCCGATCCTGGAGAACATCCTCCAGGGCTACGTGCAGATCTCGCCGCTGGGCGGCGCCGAGAGCCAGCACGTCGCGGGCGTCAACGTCCCGGCGAGCGGCAAGATCGTCTCGGCACTCGCCGGTGACAGCTCGTCGGTCGGCTCGATCAGCGGCACCCAGGCGACGTCGCACAGCTACGCGGAGCTCGCGGGCAACACCGCGTCGCCGGCCTGTGTCCTGAAGTCGGCGGCCACGTGTGTCGTGAAGGCGACGGCCGTCCGGGCCGAGTCGCGAACCACGGCCAAGGCATCAGGGGCGAGCTCTGTCGACTCCGGGACGACGATCGCCAACCTGAGCGTGCTCGGCATACCCATCACGGTCACCGGAGAACCGAACCAGGTGATCACGCTGCCCGGCATCGGCTTCGTCGTCATCAACGAGCAGCTCTGTGACAACGGCGTGAACACCAACACGCACACCTGCACCGGTGCGACCCACAGTGGCCTCACCGTCCGGGGCGTGCGGGTCTTCATCACCGTCGCCAACAACCTGCTCGGCATCACCCCGGGCATCGACCTGGTCGTGGCCGAGGCGCACTCCGACGCCACGTTTGCGCAGGCCGCGAGCTGATCGAGGCGGGTTAGGCAGACCTTCGTTGAACGGCGGGATTGAATAACGGCACACTGGTGTTGTGAAAAACATGCGGGAGGACCAGGTGTCGTCGGTCGTCGACGACGCGCCCACCCGTGAGCGCGTGGCCACGGCGATCCTCGAGAACGGGCCGTCCACGGCTGCCGATCTCGCCGAGAACCTCGGGCTGACCCCCGCGGCCGTGCGCCGCCATCTCGACCAGCTGCTGGCCGACGGCGTCGTCGAGGCGCGCGACAAGCGCATCCGCGGCCACCGCGGCCGCGGCCGCCCCGCCAAGGTCTTCGTCATCACCGACGCCGGCCGCGACCACTTCGGTCACGCCTACGACGCGCTCGCCGCCGAGGCGATGCGCTTCCTGCAGCAGACCGGGGGAGACGAGGCCGTGGCCGAGTTCGCCCGGCGCCGCATCGCCGAGCTCGAGGAGACCTACCGGCCCCTCGTGGAGAAGGCGAAGCCCGCCGACCGCGCCAAGGTGCTGGCTGACGCGCTCACCACCGACGGCTATGCGGCGTCCGTAGGCTCGACGACGTCCGGCGAGCAGATCTGCCAGCACCACTGCCCGGTCGCGCACGTCGCGGGGGAGTTCCCGCAGCTGTGCGACGCCGAGACCGAGATGTTCTCCCGGCTGCTCGGCACCCACGTCCAACGACTCGCGACGATCGCCCACGGCGACGGCGTCTGCACCACCCACCTGCCGCACCAGACCACCCGCCCGGATCCCAGGGCTGACTCAGAGAGGTTGCGTTCATGACCACGACGCACGAGACCAACGCCATCGAGGAGGCGAACCCCGGCCTCAAGGACGTCGGGCGCTACGCCTTCGGCTGGGCCGACTCCGACGAGGCCGGTGCCATCGCGGCCCGCGGCCTGAGCGAGGACGTCGTGCGCAACATCTCCGGACTCAAGGACGAGCCGGAGTGGATGCTCGACCTGCGGCTGAAGGGCCTGCGCCTCTTCGAGCGCAAGCCCATGCCCACCTGGGGCGCGGAGCTCGACGGCATCGACTTCGACAACATCAAGTACTTCGTGCGGTCCACGGAGAAGCAGGCCACCAGCTGGGAAGAGCTGCCCGAGGACATCAAGAACACCTACGACAAGCTCGGCATCCCCGAGGCGGAGAAGCAGCGCCTCGTCGCCGGCGTCGCCGCCCAGTACGAGTCCGAGGTCGTCTACCACCAGATCCGCGAGGACCTGGAGGAGCAGGGCGTCCTGTTCCTGGACACGGACACGGCGCTCAAGGAGCACCCGGAGATCTTCCAGGAGTACTTCGCCACCGTCATCCCGGTCGGCGACAACAAGTTCTCCGCGCTGAACTCCGCCGTGTGGTCCGGCGGCTCGTTCATCTACGTCCCGCCGGGCGTCCACGTCGACATCCCGCTGCAGGCCTACTTCCGCATCAACACCGAGAACATGGGCCAGTTCGAGCGGACGCTGATCATCGCCGACGAGGGCTCCTACGTGCACTACGTCGAGGGCTGCACCGCGCCGATCTACTCCAGCGACTCGCTGCACTCCGCGGTCGTGGAGATCGTCGTCAAGAAGAACGCCCGCGTGCGGTACACGACCATCCAGAACTGGTCGAACAACGTGTACAACCTGGTCACCAAGCGCGCCACCTGCGAGGAGGGCGCCACCATGGAGTGGGTCGACGGCAACATCGGCTCCAAGGTCACCATGAAGTACCCGGCGGTCTACCTGCTCGGCGAGCACGCCCGCGGCGAGACCCTGTCGGTCGCGTTCGCCGGCGAGGGCCAGCACCAGGACGCCGGCGCCAAGATGGTGCACGCCGCGCCCAACACGTCGAGCTCGATCCTGAGCAAGTCGGTCGCGCGTGGCGGCGGCCGCACGTCGTACCGCGGCCTGCTCCAGGTGCTTGAGGGCGCCGAGGGCTCGGCCAGCACGGTCAAGTGCGACGCCCTGCTCGTCGACCAGATCAGCCGCTCCGACACGTACCCGTACGTCGACGTGCGCGAGGACGACGTCACGCTCGGCCACGAGGCCACGGTCTCCAAGCTCAGCGACGACCAGCTCTTCTACTTCATGTCCCGCGGCATGGAGGAGGACGAGGCCATGGCGATGATCGTCCGCGGCTTCATCGAGCCCATCGCCAAGGAGCTCCCGATGGAGTACGCCCTCGAGCTGAACCGGCTCATCGAGCTGCAGATGGAAGGAGCCGTCGGTTGAGCACCACCATCGCTGACGCGCTCGAGCTCGAGCACGTCGAGTCCCACCTGCATCCGGAGGGGTCCTTCGAGGTCGACGACCACCCGGTCCCCACGGGCCTGGAGGAGATCTGGCGGTTCACCCCGCTCAAGCGGCTCCGCGGCCTGCACCAGGACGCGCCGCTCGACGGCGCCGCGTTCACGGTCGACGTGGAAGCCGCTGACGGCGTCACGGCCGTCTCGGTGCCCGTCGCCGACTCCGCACGCGGCGCGTCCGGCTACGTGCCGGTCGACCGCGTCTCGGCCCGCGCCTGGCAGGCCGCCACATCGGTCTTCGAGATCACCGTCCCCAAGGACCTGGTCACCGAGACCCCCACGGTCGTGCGCCTCACCGGCTCCGGCGTCGAGCACGCGGCCGCCGGCCACCTGCTCGTCCGGGCGGGTGCGTTCAGCCACGCCGTCGTCGTGGTCGAGTACGCCGGGTCCGCCACCTGGGCCGAGAACATCGAGGTCGTCCTCGACGACGGCGCCCAGCTGACTCTCGTCACCGTGCAGGACTGGGCCGACGACGCCGTGCACGTCGTCAGCCAGCACTCGCGCGTCGGCCGCGACGCGTCGCTCAAGCACGTGGCCGTCACGCTCGGCGGCGACGTCGTGCGCGCCAGCACGTCGGCCGACTACGTCGGCACCGGCGGCAGCGTCGACCTGCTCGGCGTCTACTTCGCCGACGCCGGCCAGCACCTCGAGCACCGCCTCTTCGTCGACCACACGGCACCCAAGACCCGCAGCAACGTCGAGTACAAGGGCGCGCTGCAGGGCCAGGACGCGCACACGGTGTGGATCGGCAACGTCCTGATCCGCAAGGTCGCCGAGGGCATCGACACGTTCGAGCAGAACGACAACCTCGTGCTCACCGACGGTGCCAAGGCCGACTCGGTGCCGAACCTGGAGATCGAGACCGGCGAGATCGACGGCGCCGGCCACGCGTCCACCACCGGCCGCTTCGACGACCAGCACCTGTTCTACCTGCAGAGCCGCGGCATCGAGGAGGAGGAGGCACGGCGTCTCGTCGTGCACGGCTTCTTCAACGACGTCATCCGCCGCATCGGCGTGCCGGCCCTGCAGGAGCGCCTCGTCGAGGCCATCGAGGACGAGCTCGCCGAGCACGTGGGGCGGATCGGCTGATGCCTGCCGTTCCTGCGGCACCGCTCGCCGACGTCCCCGAGGGCGGCGCGCTCGCCGTCGTCGTCGACGGCGTCGAGATCGCCCTGGTGCGCGACGGCGACACCGTCTACGCGATCGCCGACGAGTGCTCGCACGCCGCCATCCCGCTCTCCGAGGGCGAGGTGGAGGGATGTGAGATCGAGTGCTGGCTGCACGGCTCGCGCTTCGACCTCCGCACCGGCAAGCCCGTCAACCTTCCGGCCACCGAGCCGGTCCAGACCTACCCCACGACCATCGAGGGGGAGCAGGTCCTCGTGGACCTGTCCCCGGCACAGGAGCTGAACGCATGACCACCCTGGACATCAAGGACCTGCACGTCTCGGTCGCCACCGAGGACGGCGACAAGGAGATCCTCCGCGGCGTCGACCTCACGGTGAACACCGGCGAGGTGCACGCGATCATGGGCCCGAACGGCTCGGGCAAGTCGACGCTCGCCTACTCGATCGCCGGCCACCCGAAGTACACGATCACCAAGGGCTCGGTGACGCTCGACGGCCAGGACATCCTCAGCATGACCGTCGACGAGCGCGCCCGCGCCGGCCTGTTCCTCGCCATGCAGTACCCGGTCGAGGTGCCCGGCGTCTCCGTCGCGAACTTCCTGCGCACGGCCAAGACCGCCATCGACGGCGAGGCCCCGAAGCTGCGCACGTGGGTCAAGGACGTCAACAGCGCGCTCGAGCGCATGACGCTCGACCCGTCGTTCGCCCAGCGCTCGGTCAACGAGGGATTCTCCGGCGGCGAGAAGAAGCGCCACGAGATCGCCCAGCTCGAGCTGCTGAACCCCAAGTTCGCGGTGCTCGACGAGACCGACTCCGGCCTCGACATCGACGCCCTGCGCGTCGTCTCCGACGGGGTGAACCGGTACACCGCGCAGGGTGACCGCGGCGTCCTGCTGATCACGCACTACACGCGCATCCTGCAGTACATCAAGCCCGACTTCGTCCACGTGTTCGTCGCCGGTCGCGTCGCCGAGCAGGGCGGCCGCGAGCTGGCCGACCAGCTCGAGGCCGAGGGCTACGACAAGTACACCCGGCGATCTGATGCGCCTGCCGGCGCGGGGGCGGCTGCCCAGGCATGACCGTCGTGGACCCCGTCACCTACGACGTCGCCAGGATCCGGGAGGACTTCCCGATCCTGGGCCGACGCCTGGCCGGGGACCTCCCGCTGGTCTACCTCGACAGTGCCAACACGTCGCAGAAGCCGGCGCAGGTCATCGAGGCGCTCGACGAGCACTACCGCCTGCACAACGCCAACGTCGCCCGCGCGATGCACCAGCTCGGGGCGGAGGCCAGCGGCGCGTTCGAGGACGCCCGCACCAAGGTGGCCACCTTCATCGGGGCACCGCGCCGCGAGGAGGTCGTGTTCGCCAAGAACGCGTCCGAGGCGCTGAACCTGGTGGCCCGCGTCCTGGGCGACGCCGGGCGGGTCCGCGAGGGCGCCGACGTGGTGATCACCGAGATGGAGCACCACTCCAACATCGTCCCGTGGCAGCTGCTCACCGAGCGCACGGGCGCCACGCTGCGCTGGTTCGGCCTCACCGACGAGGGCCGGCTCGACCTCGACGACCTCGACACGCTGATCACCGAGCGCACCGCCGTGGTGTCGCTGGCCTGGGTCTCGAACATGCTCGGGTCGGTCAACCCGCTCGAGCCCGTCATCCGACGGGCCCACGAGGTCGGCGCGCTCGTCGTCGTCGACGCCTCGCAGGCCGTGCCGCAGCTGCCGGTCGACGTCGCCGCGCTCGGCGCCGACTTCGTCGCCTTCACCGGCCACAAGATGGTCGGGCCCACCGGCATCGGCGTGCTCTGGGGCCGTCACGACCTGCTCGCTGAGCTCCCGCCGTTCCTCGGGGGTGGCGAGATGATCGAGACGGTCACGATGGAGCGCTCCACGTACGCCCCGCCGCCCGCGCGGTTCGAGGCCGGCACGCCGCCGATCGCCCAGGCCGTAGGTCTCGGCGCGGCCGTCGACTACCTGTCGGCCATCGGCATGGAGAACATCGCCGCGCACGAGCGGGAGATCACCGCCTACGCGCTCGGTCGCCTGCAGGAGATCGACGGTCTCACGATCGTCGGCCCGAAGGAGGCCGTCGACCGCGGCGGAGCGGTGAGCTTCACGCTCGACGGCGTGCACCCGCATGACGTCGCGCAGCTGCTCGACTCCAAGGGCGTCGCGGTCCGTGCGGGCCACCACTGCGCCAAGCCCGCGCACCAGCGGTTCGGCGTCCAGTCCACCACCCGCGCGTCGTTCTACCTGTACACGACGCCCGAGGAAATCGATGCGCTCGTGGATGCGTTGCACCACACGAAGCAGTACTTCGGAGTCTGAGAGGGGGAGCCATGGACGTCGACGCGCTGTACCAGGAGATCATCCTGGACCACTACAAGAACCCGCACGGGGCCGGGCTCCGTGAGCCCTTCGAGGCCGAGGTGCACCACGTCAACCCCACGTGCGGCGACGAGATCACGCTGCGCGTGCACCTCGACGGCGAGACCGTCTCCGACGTGTCCTACGCCGCTCAGGGCTGCTCCATCAGCCAGGCGTCGGCCTCCGTGCTCAACGACCTCGTGATCGGCAAGCCGGTCGGCGAGGCCATGGGCCTGCTCGACGACTTCACCACGCTGATGCAGGGCCGCGGCCAGGTCGAGCCCGACGAGGACCGGCTCGAGGACGGCATCGCGTTCGCCGGCGTCGCCCAGTTCCCCGCACGCATCAAGTGCGCCCTGCTCTCGTGGATGGCGTTCAAGGACGCCACCTCCCAAGCTCTCGACATCGAGGAGAAGACCGATGCCTGACCACTCAGACCTGCCTGACGTCGACACCGGATCCCCCGTGGGTACCGCCACCACGAAGGACGACGTGATCGAGGCGATGAAGGACGTCGTCGACCCCGAGCTCGGCATCAACGTCGTCGACCTCGGCCTGGTCTACGGCGTCGACGTCGACGAGCACAGCAACACCGTGCTGTCGATGACGCTCACGTCCGCCGCCTGCCCGCTCACGGACGTGATCGAGGACCAGACCCGCTCCGCCCTGGACGGGATCGTCAACGACTTCCGCATCGAGTGGGTCTGGATGCCCCCGTGGGGCCCGGACAAGATCACCGACGACGGCCGCGAGATGCTCCGCGCTCTTGGATTCAATGTCGGCTGACTGAATCGTCCTTTCGACAAGCTCAAGGACCGTGTGCTTGGCCGAGCCTCGGTCGTTGAGCTTGTCGAAGCGACGTCCCTGACCCACTCCTGAAAGACCCTCATGCTGACCGTCTCGAACGTCGAGCTGCGCTTCGGCGCGCGCGTGCTGATGTCGGACGTGTCGTTCCGGGTCAACAAGGGCGACAAGGTCGGTCTGGTGGGCCGCAACGGCGCGGGCAAGACGACGCTCACCCGCATGCTGTCCGGCGACGGGAGGCCGGCCGCGGGCACGATCACGTCCACCGGCACGATCGGCTACCTGCCCCAGGACCCGCGCACCGGTGACACCAGCGTCACGGCGCGCGACCGCATCCTCTCCGCCCGCGGTCTCGACGACGCCCTGGCCCGGATGCGGCAGGCCGAGACCGAGATGGCGTCGGACGACCCGGCGGTCGCCGAGCAGGGGATGAAGCGGTACGCCAGGGCGGACGCGGACTTCGGCGCCGGCGGCGGCTACGCGGCCGAGTCCGAGGCCGCCACGATCGCCGCCAACCTCGGGCTGCCCGAGCGCGTGCTCGAGCAGCCGCTGAGCACGCTGTCCGGCGGCCAGCGGCGTCGCATCGAGCTCGCGCGGATCCTGTTCTCCGACGCCGACACGCTGCTGCTCGACGAGCCCACCAACCACCTGGACGCCGACTCCATCCTCTGGCTGCGCGGCTTCCTGCAGGACTTCTCAGGCGGCCTCGTCGTGATCAGCCACGACGTCGCACTCGTCGAGGAGACCGTGAACCGGGTGCTCTACCTCGACGCGAACCGCGCGACGATCGACGTCTACAACATGCGCTGGAAGCAGTACCTCACGCAGCGCGAGGCCGACGAGCACCGGCGACGTCGCGAGCGCGCCAACATCACCAAGAAGGCCGAGCAGCTCACCGCGCAGGCGAACAAGATGCGGGCCAAGGCCACCAAGGCGTCG
Organism: Aeromicrobium terrae; assembly: GCF_008039565.1. GTDB lineage: Bacteria > Actinomycetota > Actinomycetes > Propionibacteriales > Nocardioidaceae > Aeromicrobium > Aeromicrobium terrae. The sequence goes on along the minus strand of NZ_VDUX01000001.1, from coordinate 522,284 downwards.
GCCGCGCAGAGCATGCTCAAGCGCGCCGAGAAGATGATGGCGGGCCTGGAGGAGGAGCGGGCGCAGGACAAGGTCGCACGCATCGCGTTCCCGGACCCGGCACCCTGCGGCAAGACCCCGCTGATGGCCCGCGGGCTGTCGAAGTCCTACGGCTCGCTGGAGGTCTTCACCGACGTCGACCTGGCCATCGACCGCGGCAGCCGCGTCGTGGTGCTCGGCCTGAACGGCGCCGGCAAGACCACTCTGCTGCGCCTCCTCGGCGGCCTGGAGCCCGGCGACACGGGCGAGGTGATCCCCGGGCACGGCCTGCGGATCGGCTACTACGCCCAGGAGCACGAGACCCTCGACACCAGCCGCACCGTGCTGGAGAACCTGCAGGCCGTCGCGCCGTCGCTCACCGACACGCAGGCCCGCAGCGTGCTCGGGTCGTTCCTGTTCAGCGGCGACGACACCGCGAAGCCCGCTGCTGTGCTCTCTGGCGGCGAGAAGACGCGGCTCGCGCTCGCCGGCCTCATCGTCTCCAGCGCCAACGTCCTGCTGCTCGACGAGCCCACCAACAACCTCGACCCCGCGTCACGCCAGGAGGTGCTGGCGGCCATCCGCTCGTACACCGGCGCGATCGTGCTGGTCACGCACGACGAGGGCGCCGTGGCGGCGCTGGAGCCGGACCGCGTCCTGCTCCTCCCGGACGGCGACGAGGACCTCTGGAACGACGACTACGCCGACCTGGTCTCCCTGGCCTGAGCCTGACGCTCCTCGCGCCGCTCCACGACGGCGAAGTAGACGTACCCTGACAGGGCGAGCAGGGCGAAGAACCACCACTGCAGCGCGTAGAAGAAGTGCGGTCCCTGGCCGAGGTCGGGCTTGGGCTCGAGCTCCAGCGACTCCGCCGCCTTCGGCGACTGTGAGCGGAGGTTGAGGAAGCCGTCCCGGAGCTCGCGCCCGACGAAGGACGCCAGGCCGGCGCTCGAGATCGCCCGTACCTGTCCGTCGTTCGGGGTCACGGCGTCCCGGCCTGCACCGTTGTTCGGCCGGAGCCACCCGGTGACGGTGACTGTCCCGGACGGGGGAGCGGCGATCGAGCTCGGGCGGTCGCCGGTGTTGTCGGCAGCCATCCAGCCACGGTCGACGAGCACGGCGGTGCCGTCGGCGAGGACGAGCGGCGTGACGACGTCGACGCCGGGCGCCCCGTCCCGCGTCATGAACTTCACCGTGACCTGGTGGTCGACGTCGTACGTGCCCGTGGCGGTGACCCGGCGCCACTGCTGGTCGTCCGGGACGACCTTGCCGCGGGCCACGACCTGGTCGAGCGGCGCGGGATCGGACGCGAAGTGCTGCCGGGTGACCTTGTTGGAGTCCAGCCGGTGCTCGAGCCGATGGATCTGCCAGAAGCCCAGGCGCGTGCAGACCCCGGCGAGCACGATGACGAAGAGGGCGAAGCCGATCCAGCGACGCGTCAGCAGGAACCGGGGCACGCTCTGACGGTAGTGCGGTCATCCTCACGATCGGGTCTCACCCCCTACCCTGGAGACATGGAGCTCGTCGACTCGCACGGACGCGTGGCGACGGACCTGCGGGTCTCCCTCACCGACCGGTGCAACCTGCGCTGCCAGTACTGCATGCCGGCCGAGGGGCTCGACTGGATGCCCACCGAGGACACGCTCACCGACGACGAGCTCATGCGGCTCCTCACGATCGGCGTCGAGCGGCTCGGCATCACCGACGTCCGGTTCACCGGGGGAGAGCCGATCCTGCGACGCGGCCTGCCGGCCATCATCGCCGCCACCAAGGCGCTGCACCCGTCGCCGCGCACCGCCATCACGTCCAACGGCCTCGGGCTGAAGCACGTGGCCCAGGCGCTGGCCGACGCCGGGCTCGATCGCGTCAACATCAGCCTCGACACCACCGACCCCGCGACGTTCGAGCAGATCACACGCCGCGACCGGCTCGACGACGTCGTCGCCGGTCTCGCCGCCGCGGCCGACGCGGGTCTCACACCGGTAAAGGTGAACGCCGTCCTGCTCCGCGGCATCAACGACCACGAGGCCGCTGACCTGCTCCGATGGTGCATGAAGCATGCCTACGAGCTGCGGTTCATCGAGCAGATGCCGCTGGACGCCCAGCACGGCTGGCAGCGCGACGCCATGGTCACCGCCGACGAGATCCTGACGCAGCTCGAGCAGGAGTTCACGCTGACGCCGCTGGACGGACGCGGCTCCGCGCCGGCCGAGAAGTTCCTCGTCGACGACGGTCCGCACACCGTCGGCATCATCGGGTCGGTCACGCGCCCGTTCTGCGGCGACTGCAACCGCGTCCGGCTCACGGCGGACGGCCAGGTGCGAAACTGCCTCTTCGCGCGCGAGGAGTCGGACCTCCGCACCCCGCTCCGTGCCGGCGCCTCGGACGACGAGCTCGCCGAGCGCTGGATCGCCGCCATGGCGGCCAAGCTGCCCGGCCACGGCATCGACGACCCGAGCTTCCTCCAGCCGGCGCGCCCGATGTCGTCCATCGGCGGCTGACGGGTCTTCGCGAAATGTGACGCTCAAGGCGTCATGAGCGCTGGATAACGCCCTGAGCGTCACATATTGCGGTCGACGGGGACGGTGTCCTTGTAGAAGCCGCGGGCGTCGAGGAACGAGCGCAACGTGGGTTCGTGCTCGTCGCAGGCCAGCCACACCTTGCGACGGTCCGGCGTGTGGATCTTCGGGTTGTTCCACTCGATCTGGTGCACCGCGGGGCTCGTGCACCCCTTCGACGAGCAGATCAGGGCGTCAGTCATCGGGCGAGCCGGGCCCCAGCGTGCCGTACGGCTCGGGCTTCATGAGGTTGTCGCCCTCGCCCCTCTGCCGCACGCCGGCGTTGGCCAGGACGACCGACGTGTACGGCAGCACGACCGCTCCGACCAGCAGCAGCCACGGCACCCAGCCGCCGATGGTCTGCCAGGCGATGATGGCGCCGACGAAGCACAAGGTGCGGATGCCCATGGAGATGGCGTAGCGCTTCTCGCGTGATCCGAGGTCGTCGCTGTGCCCGGACCGCGCGGACGTGATCGAGAAGACCTGATCGTCGTCGCGGTCGTTCGCCATGCCTCCAGCCTACGCTCGTGCACCTCGGGCCGCCCTTGGCGGCATGATGGGCGCATGAGCAACCGCACCTATCGCGTCACGGAGATCGTCGGCACGTCGCCCGAGGGCGTCACGGAGGCCATCGAGAACGGCATCCAGCGTGCGGGCCGCACGCTGCGCCACCTCGACTGGTTCGAGGTCGAGGGCATCCGCGGCCAGATCACCGACACCGAGGTCTCGCACTACCAGGTGACGATGAAGCTCGGCTTCCGCCTCGAGGACGACGAGTAGGACCTAGTCGGCGGCGTCGGCCGCCTCGACCTCCTCGCGCGTGATGCCGAGCAGGTAGACGATCGAGTCCAGGTACGGGACGTTCACCGACGTGCGCGCCTGGTCGCGGACCAGCGGCTTCGCGTTGAACGCGATCCCCAGCCCGGCGGCGGCCAGCATGTCGAGGTCGTTCGCCCCGTCGCCGATGGCCACGGTGTTCTTGACCGGGATGCGGGCCTCGGCCGCGAACCGACGCAGCGCCTCGGCCTTGCCGGCGCGGTCGACGACCTGGCCCAGCACCTGGCCGGTGAGCCGGCCTTCCGCGACCTCGAGGTCGTTCGCGGCGACGTAGTCGATGCCCAGCTCGTCGGCGATACGGTCGATGATCGCGGTGAAACCGCCGCTGACCAGCGCGAATCGGTAGCCGAGGCGCTTGAGGGTCCGGACCATGGTGCGGGCTCCCGGCGTGTACTCCAGCGAGGCAGCCACCTCGTCGAGCGCGGAGGCGGGCACGCCCTTCAGCAGGGCGACCCGCGCCCGCAGCGACTCCTCGAAGTCCAGCTCGCCGCGCATCGCCGACTCGGTGATCGCGGCCACCTCCGACCCGAAGCCGGCGTGCTCGGCGAGCATCTCGATCACCTCGCCCTGGATGAGCGTGGAGTCGACGTCCATCACCACCAGCCGCTGGGCGTGCCGCAGGATCCCGCGCTCCTCGACGGCGATGTCGACGCCGTGCTCGAACGCGGCAGCGGCGAGGTCGGCCTGGAGGACGTCCGGGTCGGCGCCGGAGACCTCCAGCCGCAGTGCGGTGACGGGGTAGCGGGCCAGGCGCAGGATGCGGTCGATGTTGCCGCCGGCCTCCTTGATCCGCTCGGTGATGGCCGCCATCGCGGCGGGACGCAGCGGGTGGCCCAGGATCGTCACCTGGCCGCGGCCGATGCGTCGGGGCCGGTTGTCGCCCGTGCCCTGCTCGATCTCGACGTCGAGATCGAACTGCTCGCCCACCTCACGGGCGGTGCGCTCGAGCGCGGCGACGTCCTCCGGTGCGGTGACGAGCGCGCTGAGCATCAGCCGGCCGCGGACGACGAGCTGCTCGACGTCGATGACCTCCAGGTCGAACGCCGCAAGGCTCTCGAAGAGCCGCGTGGAGACACCGCTCTGGTCCGCACCGGTGAGCGTGACCAGCACGGTCGGGTCGGTGAGGTGGACGGCGGGGACGTGGCCCTCCATGTCTGCAGTCATCGCGCCTGAGGTTATCGCGAGCGGGCAGGCACCGAGCGTGTGACGCCGGGCGATAGGTTGGCCTCACTCGGACCTGTATGAGGGAGGACTGCATGCCGCCGGCTTTCGCGCTCTCGGAAGTGAGTGTCGTACGACCCGGCAAGCTGCTCCTGGAGAACGTCTCCTGGACCGTGCACGAGGGGGAGCGCTGGGTCGTCCTCGGGGCGAACGGCGCCGGCAAGAGCACGTTGATGCAGATCATCGGCGCCACGATGTTCCCGTCGTCCGGCGAGGCCGAGATCCTCGGCCGCCGGCTGGGTGAGGTCGACGTCTTCGACCTGCGCACCCGCATCGGCCACACCGGCACGGCCGTCGCCGAGCGCATCCCGCCGCGGGAGTCCGTGCGCGACGCCGTGATGTCAGCGGCGCACGGCGTCCTGGGCCGCTGGCGTGAGGAGTACGACCGCGAGGACCTCGCCCGTGCCGACCAGATCATGGGCGAGCTCGGCATCACCGCCCTGGCCAACCGCACCTACGGCACGTTGTCGGAGGGCGAGCGCAAGCGGACGCTGATCGCCCGCGCGCTGATGACCGACCCGGAGCTCCTCCTGCTCGACGAGCCGGGCGCCGGCCTCGACCTCGGCGCGCGCGAGGACCTGCTGGCCAGCCTCGAGGTCCTGTCCGCGTCCGACGACGCACCCGTGCTCGTGATGGTGAGCCACCACGTCGAGGAGATCCCGCGCGGTTTCACGCACGTGCTGATGCTCCGCGACGGCAAGGTGGTCGCCCAAGGACCTTTGGCGGAGACGCTCACAGCGGACTCGTTGGGGCGTACCTTCGGCATGACACTGGAGCTGGGCGTCGACGACGGGCGCTACACGGCACGACGCTCGGCCTACGGGCGGCGAAGGAGGGTCACATGATCGACTGGATGACTGACCACGCGTGGGTCACCTGGGTCGGTGTCGCGGTCCTGCTGTCCGTCGTCGAGCTGATGAGCCTGGACCTCGTGCTGCTGATGTTCGCGCTCGGAGCGCTCGCGGGAGCCCTGGTGGCCGCGGCCGGCGGGCCGTTCTGGCTCGCCCTGCTGGTCTTCGTCATCGTCTCGGTCGCGCTGCTGTTCTTCGCCCGTCCGCCGATCGTCGCGAAGCTGCACGCCGGCCCCACGCTCACCACCGGCCACCAGAACCTCGTCGGGCGCGACGCCGAGGTCGTCGAGCCGGTGACCAGCACCGACGGCCGGATCCGTCTCGCCAGCGAGATCTGGTCGGCCCGCACCGACGGCCCAGACACCTTCGACACCGGCGCGTGGGTCAGCGTCGTCCGCATCGACGGCGCCACGGCCGTCGTCACCGCCAAGGAGTCCTGATGTCCACCATCTCCGTCTTCCTCATCCTCGTCGCCGTCCTGGCGGTGGTCGTCCTGTCGATGACGATCAAGATCGTCCCGCAGGCGCGGGCCGGCATCGTCGAGCGCTTCGGCAAGTACCGCACCACGCTCCCGGCCGGCCTGAACATCGTGCTGCCGTTCATCGACAAGGTGCGCTACATGATCGACCTGCGCGAGCAGGTCGTGTCGTTCCCGCCCCAGCCGGTGATCACCGAGGACAACCTGACGGTCTCGATCGACACGGTCATCTACTTCCAGGTCACCGACGCCGTGGCGGCCACGTACGAGATCGCCAACTACATCCAGGCGATCGAGCAGCTCACCATGACGACGCTCCGCAACATCATCGGCGGCATGACCCTCGAGCACGCGTTGACCAGCCGCGACCAGATCAACTCCGGCCTGCGCGGCGAGCTCGACGGCGCCACCGGCAAGTGGGGCATCCGCGTGAACCGCGTCGAGCTGAAGGGCATCGACCCGCCGCCGTCCATCATCGACGCGATGGAGAAGCAGATGCGCGCCGAGCGCGACAAGCGCGCCGCCATCCTCAACGCCGAGGGTCAGCGTCAGTCGGCGATCCTGTCGGCCGAGGGCGACAAGCAGTCGCGCATCCTGACCGCCGAGGGCCAGAAGCAGGCGCAGATCCTCAACGCGCAGGCCGACCGTCAGGCCGCCATCCTGCGGGCCCAGGGCGAGGCGCAGGCCATCCTGAACGTCTTCCAGGCCATCCACGACGGCAACCCGGACCAGAAGCTGCTGTCGTACCAGTACCTGCAGACCCTGCCGAAGATCGCCAACGGCGAGAACGCCTCGACGTGGATCATCCCGGCCGAGCTCACCAAGGCGCTGGGAACCCTGGGTGGCACGATCGGGAAGATCCCGGTCGACGGCGGCGGGAGCAAGCACCGCGTCGACATCGAGGAGCCTGTCGCGGAGGAGGCCGACGAGGACGCCGGCACCCAGGCCGCCGTGGAGCAGGCGCTCGAGGCGGCCAAGGACGCCGAGGGCCCGGGCGGGCGTCTGGGCGGATCCGCAACAGCGCCGAGCGACGCTCCGCCGGCGGATGAGGGAGAGCCACCGACCGGTCCTTGAGCTTGTCGAAAGGACGCTTCGCGCCCCCACGGGCATGCCCGCGGGAGGTGCCCCCAGCTCAACGTCCGTCAGTGCTGGTACGTGCCGTGGATGATGGCGCGGCCCAGCGTCTTGAACGCGAGGTTGAAGCCCACCACGGCCGGTGACGCGTCGGCGTCGACGCCGAGCGTGGGCTCCTTGACCGCGTGCACCACGAAGAAGTAGCGGTGCACCTGGTCGCCCTCGGGCGGAGCCGCGCCCATGAAGCCGTGGCCCCCGCCGTCGTTGCGCACGTGGAACGCGTCGCCGGGCAGTGAGTCGTCGGAGGCGCCGGCGCCGGTGTCGAGCGACGTCACGTCGGCGGGGATGTCGACGGCGACCCAGTGCCAGAAGCCGGAGACGATCGGTGCGTCCGGGTCGAAGCAGGTGACGACGAACGACTGGGTGCCCTCGGGAGCGCCGCTCCACGAGAGCTGCGGCGAGGTGTCACCGAAGGCGTTCACCTGGTCGTCCTTCAGGGGCTGTCCGTCGCTGACGTCCACGCTCGTGACGGTGAACGAGTCCACCTGGGGGAGCAGCGGGTACGGGTCCGGGGTCACAGGTCGATCGAGGCTCATGCTGCCTACGCTAGTGCGGTGGCCGTGACGACACACGTGGATGACCTCACCGATCCACGGCTCCGCGACTACGTCCACCTGCGCGACGTCCAGCTCCGGTCCAGCCTGGAGGCCGAGCGTGGCATCTACCTCGCCGAGGGCGAGAAGGTCGTGCGGCGGGCCGTCGAGGCCGGGCACCGGCCGCTCTCGTTCCTGATGGCTCCGCGCTGGCTCGACACGCTGGCCGACGTCCTGGACGCGAGCGACGTCCCCTGCTTCGTCCTGGACGAGGGCCTCATCGAGGAGCTGACCGGCTTCCACGTGCATCGTGGTGCGCTGGCGGCGCTGGAGCGTCCGGAACCTCTGGCCGTCGAGGACGTGCTCCGCACGGCGCGACGCATCGTCGTGCTGGAGGACCTGGTCGACCACACGAACATCGGGGCGGTCTTCCGCACCGTGGCGGCGCTCGGACTGGACGCCGTCCTGCTGTCGCCGCGCTGCGCGGACCCCCTCTACCGGCGGTCCGTCAAGGTCGCGATGGGCGCGGTGTTCCGGCTCCCGTACGCCCGCCTCGACGACTGGTACGCCGGGCCGGACCTGCTCCGGGACGCCGGTTTCACCACCTACGCGATGACGCTTGCCGACGACGCTGTGCCGCTCGACTCGGTCCCCGCGGACGTCGACCGCCTGGCGATCGTCGTCGGGGGAGAGGGCCATGGCCTCACCGAGCACTGGCAGCGGGAGGCCGACCTGCGCGTGACGATCCCGATGGCCGAGGGGATCGACTCCCTCAACGTCGCGGCGTCCGTCGCAGTGGCCTGCTGGCACCTGCGGCCGCGCTGACCGCTACTCCGAGTCAGGCACCATCGGCGAGACGGGCCAGTCGTCCGGGAACTGGTGCGCGAGCTCCTTGTGCTGCTTGTACAGGCGCTTGCGGGACCGCTCGGGGAGCCGGTCCCCGAAGACGGTGCCGAACAGGTGGTCGGTCTCGTGCTGCAGGCAGCGGGCGAGCAGTCCTGTGCCGACGAACTCGACGGGCTCGCCCTTCTCGTCGAACCCGCGCACGACGGACGAGTCGGGCCGCGAGCAGGCGGTGAAGGCGCCGGGCAGCGAGAGGCAGCCCTCGTCGGCCTCGTCGAGCTCGCGCTCCTTGCCCGTGGGGAGGGTGAGGACGGGATTGCACACCACGCCGGTGATGTGAACCTCGTCGGCGTCCGGGCAGTCGAAGACGAACACCTTCAGGTCGACACCGACCTGGTTCGCGGCCAGGCCGACACCGTTCGCGGCGTGCATCGTGGCCACCATGTCGCGGACCAGGACGAGCAGGTCGTCGTCGAACGTGGTGACGTCGGCCAGCTCGCGGTGCATCACCGGGTCGCCCCACCGCGTGATCGGGCGGACGCTTCCGCCTCCGGGCAGGGGCCGGGACTGCTGGGCTGGCACGCGTCGTTCTCCTCGGTCGGTGGTCCGCGGACCCACGCTATCCGGCGTGTGGCGCGCGGCGAGCCCGGGTGCCTGACGTGATCTTGGATACCTTGGGTATGCGAACTGCAACTCGGAGTTACACTCGGGGATGGACGGACGACCGTCTTCGTTCACGAGGAGCTTTCCGTGGCCAATCGCAAGGACCCCATGGGCATCGGCCTGGCAGTGCTGAACCGCATCGCCAGCTCGCCGGCCATCGACAAGCTCGGCCTCCGCAAGGCGACCGAGCGCGCCGTGTACCAAGGCGCCAAGGGCGGCTTCCAGGCCGCCGGAGCAGCAGCCCGCACGTTCAAGCGGGTCAAGGGCTCGGGCAAGCCGAAGCGTCAGAGCTCGGCGCCGGACGCCGGCGTCTTCGACCTCACGCCCACCGAGGACCAGGAGATGATCGTCGGCGTCGTGCGTGAGTTCGCCGCCGAGGTGCTGCGTCCCGGTGCCGCCGACGCGGACACGGCCACCGACACCTCCAAGGAGGTGCTCGCCCAGACCTCGGAGTTCGGGCTGACCCTCCTCAACATCCCGGAGTCTCTCGGTGGGCTGTCCGAGGAGCGCTCGGCCGTGACGGGCGTCCTCGTCGCCGAGGCTCTGGCCGAGGGCGACATGGGCCAGGCCGTCGCGTGCCTCGCGCCCGCCGCCGTGGCCACCGCGATCTCGCTGTGGGGCACGGACGAGCAGCAGCAGACGTACCTGCCGGCGTTCACCGGTGACGACGTCCCGGCCGCCGCGCTCGTGCTCGCGGAGCCGCGGGCCCTGTTCGACCCGTTCGCGCTGCAGACCACCGCCACCAAGACGGCCGACGGATACGTGCTCGACGGCCTGAAGTCCGCCGCCGTCCGCGGCTCGGAGGCCGAGCTGTTCGTCGTCGGCGCCTCGCTGGACGGCGAGTCCCGGCTCTTCGTGGTCGAGGCGAGCACCTCCGGCGTCGGCGTGAAGGCCGACCCGGGCATGGGCCTGCGCGCGGCAGCGCTCAGCCGGCTCCAGCTCGACGGCGTCACCGTCCCGGAGTCCGCGCTCCTCGGGACGGCCGACGACTACCGCGAGTGCGTCCGTCTGTCCCGTCTCGGGTGGGCGGCGCTCGCCCTGGGCACCGGCAAGGCCGTGCTCGACTACACGTCGGAGTACGTGAAGACCCGCGAGGCGTTCGGCGAGCCGATCGCCCACCGCCAGGCCGTCGCGTTCATGGTCGCGAACATCGCGATCGAGCTCGAGGGCATGCGCCTGACCACGCTTCGGGCCGCGTCGCAGGCCGAGCAGGGCATGGACATCGGCCGCCAGGTCGCGCTCGCCCGGCGGCTGGCCGGTGAGCACGGCATGAAGATCGGCACCGATGGCGTCCAGCTGCTCGGCGGCCACGGCTTCGTGAAGGAGCACCCGGTCGAGCGGTGGTACCGCGACCTGCGTGCCGTCGGCCTCATGGAAGGAGCAGTCCTCGTCTGAGGGCGGACACCACGATGATCAATCTCGAGACCCCGAAGAAGTTCCGCCTGTTCGTGCAGCAGGCCAACCAGGTCGCCGACAACTTCCTGCGCAGCAACTCGCGCAAGTACGACCTCGCCGAGCACGCCTACCCCAAGGAGCTCGACCTGCTCGCGTCGCTCGTCGACGGCATGAGCGACTCCGGCCAGAGCCAGGGTGCTGGCGCCGCCGGCGTCCGGCGCGACGAGAACGGCGACGAGAAGGGCAAGGTCAAGAACGGCACCAACATGTCGTCCGTCCTCTCGATCATCGAGATGTGCTGGGGTGACGTCGGCCTGCTCCTCTCGATGCCGCGTCAGGGCCTGGGCAACTCCGCGATCGCGTCCGTCGCCACGGACGAGCAGCTGGAGAAGTTCAAGGGCACCTGGGCCGCCATGGCCATCACCGAGCCGAGCTTCGGCTCGGACTCCGCAGCGATCACCACGACGGCGGTCAAGGACGGCGACGAGTACGTCCTGAACGGCGAGAAGATCTTCGTCACCTCCGGTGAGCGCGCCGACTCCGTGGTCGTGTGGGCGACGCTCGACAAGAGCCTCGGCCGTGCGGCGATCAAGTCGTTCGTCGTGCCCAAGTCGCTGCCCGGCATCCGGGTCGAGCGGCTGGAGCACAAGCTCGGGATCCGGTCCTCCGACACCGCCGTGATCGTGCTCGAGAACTGCCGCGTCCCGGCCGAGAACCTCCTCGGCAGCCCGGAGATCGACACCAAGCAGGGCTTCGCCGGCGCCATGGCGACGTTCGACAACACGCGGCCGCTGGTCGCGGGCATGGCAGTCGGCTGCGCCCGGGCCTCGCTCGAGGTCGTGCGGGACCTGCTCGAGGAGCAGGGCATCGAGATCGACTACGACCGCCCTGCGGCGCTGCAGTCGCACGCCGCGGCCACCTACATCCAGATGGAGGCCGACTGGGAGGCAGCCCTGCTGCTCACCCTCACCGCGGCGTGGCTGGCGGACAACCGCAAGCCCAACTCCATGGAGGCCTCGATGGCCAAGGCGAAGGCGGGCCGGGTCGGCAACGACATCACCCTGCGGTGCGTCGAGCTGGCCGGGACGCTGGGCTACAGCGAGACGGAGCTGCTCGAGAAGTGGTCCCGGGACTCCAAGATCCTGGACATCTTCGAGGGCACGCAGCAGATCCAGCAGCTCATCGTCGCGCGGCGGCTGCTCAACCTCACGTCCACCCAGCTCAGGTGACACTAGTCACGCCGGCCTATTTCGCGGCATTTGAAAACCGATCGGACCAGGGTTTCCCTACGATGTTCACATGACCCCAGAACAGTCCACTGGGTACGACGTGGACTACGAGCTGACCCGGTTCTTCCGTCGGGTTCGGGACCAAGCCATGAGCCGGCTGCACGAGATCCACGAGGATCTCGACTACAACACGTTCCTGCTGTTCATCGGCATCGCCGATGCCCAGGGGGGCGTGCGAGCGTCCGATCTTGCCGAAGGCATGCGGGTGCACAAGTCCACGGTCAGTCGAGGGGTGTCGACCTTGGAGCGTCTCGGCCTGATCGAACGGGTCCAGCACCCGTCCGACGGGCGTGCGCAGCTGTTGTCCGTGCCCCCGTCGGCACGGTCCCAGCTCGAGGCGTTCCGGAAACGCAACTATGCGTGGTTCGGCGAGCTGCTGTCCGACTGGACGGAGACGGACGTGCAGACGTTCGCGCGCCAGCTGGCGCGACTCAACGCCGCCGCGGAGCAGACGCCCCGCAGCTAGGTTCCCGGCCCGCTCACACCGTCAGCAGCGTCTTGACGGCGGTGCGCTCGTCCATGGCCCGGTAGCCGTCGGCCACCTGGTCGAGGGGCAGCGTCAGGTCGAACACGGCGCCGGGGCGCAGCGTGCCGTCGAGCACCTCGGGCAGCAGCTCGTCGAGGTACGCCCGCACCGGGGCGACTCCTCCGGCCAGGCCGATGTTCCGGCCGAACATGGAGGGGACGTTGAGCTGGACGTCGTGCGGCACGCCGACGTAGCCGACCCGCCCGCCGGGCCGGGTGCAGGCGAGCGCCTGCTTCATGCTGTCGCCGGTGCCGACGCACTCCAGGACGTGGTCGGCGCCGATGCCGTCGAGCATCTCGCGGACGATCGCCGCGCCCTCCTTGCCGCGCTCGGCGACGATCTCGTCGGCCCCGAAGGACCGGGCGAGCTCCTGGCGGTCGGCGTGTCGCGACATCGCCACGACGGTCGCCGCGCCGAGGCGCTTGGCGGCCAGCACGGCGGAGAGACCGACCGCGCCGTCGCCCACGACCGCGACGGTGCTGCCCTCGGTCACACCGGCGCTGACGGCGGCGTGGTGTCCCGTGGGGAACACGTCGGAGAGGGCGAGCAGGTGTGGGACGAGGTCCTCGCCGGGCACCGACGGAGTGGCCACCAGCGTGCCGTCCGCGAGGGGGACGCGGACCCGCTCGCCCTGGCCGGCGTCGACGAAGTGACCCGCGTGGTCGTCACCGCCCCAGAAGCCGCCCTGGACGCAGGAGGTGTGCACGCCGCGGCGGCAGAGCGCACAGGTGTTGTCGCTGTACATGAACGGCGCGATCACGAAGTCGCCCGGGCGGACGGTGGAGACGTCGGCCCCGACCTCCTCGACGACGGCGACGAACTCGTGGCCGATGCGCCGCGGCTCGTCCACCTCGTTGATGCCGCGGTACGGCCAGAGGTCGGAGCCGCAGATGCACGCGGCGACCACGCGCACGACGGCGTCGGTGTCGAGCGCGAGCTGCGGGTCGGGGACGTCGTCGAGCCGGATGTCCCGGGGGGAGTGGAGCACGGTGGCACGCATGAGGCAGTTGTACCAGCGTGCCGGGTGCCGGGCGCGACGTGACAGGATCGACGCATGACCTCCAAGCCTGAAGTCGACTTCATCGAGGGCCCCGCGCCCACCGAGCTCCAGATCACCGACCTCGTCGTCGGTGACGGTCCCGAGGCCCAGCCCGGTGGCGTCGTCGACGTCCACTACGTCGGGGTCGAGTTCGACACCGGCGAGCAGTTCGACGCCTCGTGGGACCGCGGCCAGTCGGCGCGCTTCCCGCTGCCCCAGCTGATCGGCGCCTGGCAGCAGGGCATCCCGGGCATGAAGGTCGGCGGTCGCCGGCAGCTCGTCTGCCCGCCGGAGCTCGCCTACGGCCCCGCGGGCGGCGGACACCGCCTGTCCGGCAAGACCTTGGTCTTCGTGATCGACCTGATCGGCGTCGGCTGATCCTCAGCGACCGACGAGGTCGTCCACGAGCCTCGTCACGCGCTTGACCGACACCGGGAACGCGGTGCCGAGCCCCTGCGCGAACAGGCTGATCCGGAGCTCCTCCAGGGCCCAGCGCACGTGCTGCACGGCGGGCGCGAGGCGTTGCCACGGCCGAAGCCTCGACGCGTGGTCGTGGAACCGCGCCTCCAGCTCGTAGAGCGCCAGCACGGGCTCCGTGGTGGGTGCCTGGAGCCGCCGCCGTGCCGCCTCGAGATAGAGCGCCAGCCGCGGCAGACGCTGCGTGCCCATCTCGCGGACGAGGTCGGGATGGACGAGCCAGGACAGCTGGACGCGGACGTCCTCGCCGGCGGGGGAGTCGTCCGGGATGACCTCGGCCAGCTTCGCCATCGCCGCGATGACGTCGTTCACGGCTCGGACCGTGAGGTCATGGACGTCTGCCCGCACCGCGTCGCGCAGCGCGCCGAAGCCTGCCTCGTCCCAGGCGACGCCGTGGTCCGCGACGAGCTGGTCGAGCGCGGCGATCCGGCACTCCTCGATGACGGCGGCCGGATCGGCATAGGGAGCAGTGGCCAGCAGCAGCTTCTGCCGTACGTCGAGCGTCCGCCCGATCTGCGGCACGACGGTGGGCAGGGACAGCGCGAGCAAGCGGGCCTGCCCGCGCACCATCGCCACCTCCTGCTCGACCGCGGAGTCCAGCACGCGCATCGAGACGGACGACCCGTCGTCGACGAGGGCCGGGTACCCGGTGACCTGGCCGACGGTGATGGTGCGCTCGATCGTGCCGACGTCCCAGCTCGTGATGCCGGAGTGCTCGAGGTCGGCCGCCTGCTCCTCGAGCCCGGCACGCAGCCGCGGTGCGAGCTCGGCGCGCAGGGCCTCGACGTCCCGGCCGCGGGTGAGCTCCGTGTCGCCGTCGACGACCCGGAACGACACCCGCAGGTGCTCCGGCACGGCGGACAGATCGAAAGCCGTCGGCTCGACGACGGTGCCGGTGCTGCGCCGGACCTGTCGGGCCAGCTCGGCCGTGAGGTCCGGTGCGTCCTGGTCCATCGCCTCCAGGAGCCGCGCCGCGTGGTCGGCCGCCGGCACCAGCTGGCGACGCAGGTTCTTGGGCAGCGTGCGGATGAGCGCCGTGACGAGCTCCAGGCGCCGGCCCGGCACGTTCCACTGGAAGGGCGTCGGGTCGAAGGCCAGCAGCTCCGTGACCGGGACGTCGATCGTCACGCCGTCGGCCGCCGATCCCGGCTCGAACGCGTACGTCACGTGGTACGCATCGCTCTCCGAGCGCCACGTGCTCGGAAACTCCGCCTCGACGTCCGGGACCTCGTCGGCGAGCAGCATCGCGGGGTCCACGGTGAGCAGGTCCGGTTGGTCGCGGCGAGCCTGCTTCCACCACGCGTCGAAGTGGCGGGTCGACACCACCTCCGGCGGGACCCGCGCGTCGTAGAAGGAGAACAGCGCGTCGTCGTCGACCATGAGGTCCGGCCGGCGCAGCCGCGCCTCCAGGTCCTCGACCTCGCCGATGAGCTCCTGGTTGCGCGCCCAGAAGGCGTGGTGGGTGCGCCACTCGCCCTGCACGAGGGCATGCCGGATGAACAGCTCGCGGGCCAGAGAGGCGTCGACCCGCGCGAGCGGCACGAGCCGGTCGACGACGATCGGGACGCCGTACAGCGTCACCCGCTCACGGGCCATGGCGGCGCCGCGCCGGGCGGACCAGTGCGGCTCCGCGTGCTGGCGCTTCACCAGGTGCCCCGCGGCCTTCTCGATCCATTCCGGCTGGATCCGCGCGACCGTGCGGCCCCAGAGCCGGGTCGTCTCGACGAGCTCGCCGGCCATCACCCAACGCGGCGGCTTCTTCGCCACGCCGGACCCCGGGAAGATCCGGAACTTCGCGCCGCGTGCGCCGAGGTAGTCGCGGCCGTCCGCGTCGCGCAGGCCGATGTGCGACAACAGGCCGGTCAGCAGCGCCTGGTGCACGAGGTCGGGGTCGGCGCCCGTCCGCCCGGGCCGCATGCCGAGGTCCTTGGCGGTGCGGCGGAGCTGGGAGTGCACGTCGTGCCACTCCCGGATGCGCAGGTAGTGGAGGAACTCGTCACGGCACATCCGGCGGAACGCCGAGTGCGACATCGCGGACCGCTGCTCCCGCAGGTACGTCCAGAGGGAGAGCCAGGACAGGAAGTCGGAGTCGGGCTGCCGGAACCGGGCGTGCTTCTCGTCGGCAGCCTGCTGCTTCTCGAGCGGACGCTCGCGCGGGTCCTGGATCGACATCGCCGCGACGACGACGAGGACGTCGGCCAGGCAGCCCAGCAGGTCGGCGGCGAGCAGCATGCGCGCGAGCCGTGGGTCGACCGGCAGCGTCGACATGGTGCGGCCGAGCTTCGTCAGTCGATCCTTCTCCGACAGTGCTCCCAGTTCGCGCAGCAGCTGCACGCCGTCGCTGACCGCCCGGGAGTCCGGCGGGTCGAGGAACGGGAACTCGGTGATGGACCCGAGGTCGAGGGCGGCCATCTGCAGCAGCACCGACGCCAGGTTCGTGCGCAGGATCTCCGGGTCGGTGTACTCGGGCCGGCCGTCGTGGTCCTCCTCGGAGTACAACCGGATGCAGATGCCGTCGGCGACGCGTCCGCAGCGACCGGCGCGCTGGGCGGCGCTGGCCTGCGAGATCGGCTCGATCGGCAGCCGCTGGACCTTCAGCCGCTGGCTGAACCGGGAGATGCGGGCCAGCCCGGGGTCGATCACGTACCGGATGCCGGGCACGGTCAGCGACGTCTCCGCCACGTTCGTCGACAGCACGATGCGCCGCCCGCTGTGCGGCGCGAAGATCTTCTGCTGGTCGTGCGCCGCCAGACGCCCGTACAGCGGCAGGACCTCGGTGCGGGGGAGCTTGCGACCTTCGAGGTGCTCGGCGGCGTCCCGGATCTCCCGCTCGCCGGAGAGGAACACGAGCACGTCGCCCGGAGCCCCGTCCGCTGAGCCGGTCGAAGGGAGCTCGTCGAGCGCGGAGGAGATGCCGTCCAGCCAGTCGTCGCCGGACTCCGCGAGCGGCCGGTACCGGATCTCCACCGGATAGGTGCGGCCGCTCACCTCGATCACCGGCGCGTCGAACATCGCGGCGAACCGGTCGACGTCGATGGTGGCCGAGGTGATGACGACCTTCAGGTCAGTCCGGCGGGGGAGCAGCTGCTTCAGGTAGCCGAGGAGGAAGTCGATCGCCAGGGACCGCTCGTGCGCCTCGTCGACGATGATCGTGTCGTACCGACGGAGGTCGCGGTCGTGGTGGATCTCCGACAGCAGCAGGCCGTCGGTCACGAGCCGGATGGCCGTGTCGCGGCGCGACGTGTCGTCGAACCGGACGGCGTAGCCCACCTCGGCGCCGAGCTCCACGTCGCACTCGTCCGCGATGCGCCGTGCGACCGAGCGAGCGGCGATCCGACGCGGCTGGGTGTGGGCGATCGAGCGAGCTCCCAGCTCGTACGCCATCTTCGGCAGCTGCGTGGTCTTTCCCGAGCCGGTCTCGCCGGCCACCACGACGACCTGGTGGTCGCGCAGAGCCGTCGTGATGTCGTCGCGGCGCGCCGTGATCGGCAGCGCCTCGTCGTACGCGATCCTCATCGCAGTCCGAGGGAGTCGGCGAACAGCAGGTAGCCGACGAACGCCACGATGTCGAGCAGCGCGTGGGCGACCACGAGCGGCAGGACGCGCCCGGTGCGCTGGAACCAGTAGCCGAAGACCAGGCCCATGACGGCGTTGCCGGCGGCCGGTCCGAAGCCCTGGTAGAGGTGGTACGAGCCGCGCAGGACGGCGCTGGTGACGAGCACCGCCCACGGACCCCATCGGAGCTCGCGGAGTCGCGTCATCAGGAACCCGACGACGATGATCTCCTCCGAGAGCGCGTTCTGCAGGGCGGAGAGCACGAGGATCGGGACGGTCCACCAGTACGTCGTGTCGGGCACCGGGACGACCTCGGCCGTCACCCCGAGCGCGCGGCCCGCCGCGTACAGGCCGAGCCCGGGGAGCCCGATGAGCGCGGCCAGCCCAGCGCCGCGGACAAGATCGCGCCTCGGGTCGCCGATCCTCAGGCCGAGCCGCTCGAGCACCGGCGGCCGGTCCTCGTCGAGGCTCAGGAGGTACAGCGCGAGCGCGACGGGCACGAGGGCGAATCCGATGCCGAGCAGCTGCAGGGTGGCGTCGAGCCACTGGCGGTCGCTCTGCGAGCTGTTCAGCGTGGCGGTGGCGTCCCGGATCGGCCCCCGGGTGAGGTCGGCGACGAGACTGACGACGGCGTAGACCGCCGACTGCCCGAGCGACAGCCCGAGGACGAGCCAGACCTCGGCCCGGACCCGTCCGGATCGCGGGGGAGTCTCGGCGGTCACCGGGTCACAGCTGGTCGGTGCTGAAGGTGTCGCACTGGTTGGCGGTGCCGCTCTTGTACCCGGTCATGAACCAGCGCTGCCGCGACTCGCTCGAGCCGTGGGTCCAGGTGTCCTGGTTGACCCCGCCGCCCGAGGACTCCTGGATGTGGTCGTCGCCGACGGCGGCGGCCGCGGACAGGGCCGACTTGATGTCGTCGTCCGTGAGTGGCTTGAGGAGCGTGTCGCCGTCCGCGTCCTTGGTGGACGAGGCGTGGCTGGCCCAGACACCGGCCAGGCAGTCGGCCATGAGCTCGATGCGGACGCCGCCGCTCGTCGGGCCGGTGCGGCCGTCCTGGCCCTTGGCGAGGATGCCGAGGATGTTCTCCACGTGGTGGCCGTACTCGTGGGCCACCACGTACTCCTGGGCGAGGGCGCCGTCGTCGGCGCCGAACCGGCTGCTGAGCTCGTCGAAGAAGCTGGCGTCGATGTAGACGCGCTCGTCGGACGGGCAGTAGAACGGGCCGGTCTGGTTGGACGCGGTGCCGCAGGCCGACTGCGTCGCGCCGGAGAAGAGGACGGTCTTCGCGGCGTGGTACTGACGACCGACGTCGGCCGGCAGGGCGTCGTTCCAGTAGTCCTGGACGCTGTTGACCGTGCCGATCACACGGCAGACGTCGTCGCGGTTGGCGTCGGCGCCGGTCTTGCACTGCGAGAAGTCGGCGCCGGACTCCTGGCCGCCCGTGGTGACCTGGCCCGGGTCGAAGGGGTTGCTCGAACCGGTGACGCCGCTCAGGTCGACGCCGAAGAACGCCGCGACGAGCACGAGCACGAGGCTGCCGATGCCGCCGCCGATGATCGCGCCGCCGCGACCGCCGCCCCCGCCGGTGACCTGGCTGGTGTCGAGGTCGGCCCCCTCGTTGAAGCTCATGGCGGAAGTCTACGCACGGGCGAGAGGGTCAGCCCTCGCCTAGGCTGCTCGGCGTGACCCCTGACGCGACGGCCTCCGGCCTGGCCATCCCGGCCGACGGGACGGGGGACGCGGTCCGTCGCCGAGGCCTGCGCCGGATGCGGACCCTGGCGCTGTCGCTGCTGGTCCTCGCGGCGATCGTGTACGTCGTCACGCTCGACCAGGACGGCGCGCTCGGCTACGTCAACGCCGGCGCCGAGGCGGCGATGGTGGGTGCCATCGCGGACTGGTTCGCGGTCACCGCGCTCTTCCGCCACCCGTTGGGCCTGCCGATCCCGCACACCGCGATCATCCCGAAGCGCAAGGCGTCGCTCGGCGCGAGCCTGGAGGAGTTCGTCGCGGACAACTTCCTGCGCGAGGAGGTCGTCCGCGAGCGGATCCTCACCGCCGAGGTCGGAGCGCGGGCCGGCGCGTGGCTGCTCGAGGACGGGCACGCCGAGCGGATCGTCTCCATCGGCTCGCGCGCCATGGCGGACGGGCTCGGCCGGGTCAAGGAGTCCGACGTCGCCGCGCTCGTGCAGGAAGCGCTCATCCCGCGACTGCTGGACGAGCAGCTGAGCCCGATGATCGGCCAGCTCCTCGACGAGGTGGTGCAGGAGGAGGCGCACGTCGGGGCGGTCGACCTCGTGATCACCGAGCTGCAGTCCTGGCTGGTCTCCAACGAGCGGGAGGTGACCTCGCTGATCGAGCAGCGGGCGCCGTCCTGGACGCCGGCCTGGCTCGACGAGCGGGTCTCGCACCGTCTGCACCGCGAGGTCGTCGAGTGGGTCGACGAGATCCGGCGCACGCCGCAGCACCGGGCGCGCCAGGCGTTCGACCGGTGGCTCCGCCAGCTGGCGCACGACCTGCAGCACGACCCGGACACCCAGGCCCGCGCGGAGCGGCTCAAGCACCGCCTGCTGGCCCAGCCGCAGGTCGCGTCGACGTCGATCGCGCTCTGGGAGGCGCTGCGCCGAGCGCTCGTCGGCGCGCTGCACGACCCCGACGGCATGCTCCGGCGTCGAGCGGTCGAGGAGCTGCGGACGCTCGGACACCGGCTGCAGGACGACCGCGAGCTCGGCGCCCGGGTCGACGGTCTGCTGGCCGATGTCGCCGGCTACGTCGTCATCCACTACGGGCACGAGCTGGCGACGATCATCTCCGCCACGGTGAACCGCTGGGACGGCAAGGAGACGGCCGAGCGCATCGAGCTGCACGTAGGACGGGACCTCCAGTTCATCCGCATCAACGGAACGGTCGTCGGCGGACTCGCGGGCCTCACGATCCACGCGATCTCGACCCTCGTCTGAGCCCACATCTGGGGGCAAAGATGTGGAAAAGGTGTGCACAATACGGCGCGGTCTGTGGGTGACATGGGCCGGTCTGTGGACGGCAGAAAAATATTGGCTGATCTGCGAAAAAAGTTCGGAAAAGCTCTTGTGCACCTCTGGCCGAGGGGCATAGAACTGTCTCACGCACTCCTTCGGGAGAGCGGGAAGGAAACTCAGAATCGAGTTCCTCGCCAGGACTTCGGTCCAGGCAGCCGGCCGGTGATGCGGCAGGCGGAGCTGGAGGACGAGATTCCGGATGAGAGAGATCATCACACTCGCTCACAGCGAGGCCCCGGGAACTCATACTTCCCGGGGCCTCAACTATTGACGGCACAAAGCCGCAGATGAGTCTGCCAAATCTGCGCGCGGTTGTCACTGAGACGCTCGCCACCCCGTGCTGGGCGGCTCGCTCCGTTTGCTAGAGTTCCTGACTGCACCACGGCTCCGGCTGGAGCCTCGTCCGGGTGGCGGAATTGGTAGACGCGCTAGCTTGAGGTGCTAGTGCCCGGTTACGGGCATGGGGGTTCAAGTCCCCCCTCGGACACCATCGATGGGCCGCGAGAAGTCGCGGCCCATCGTCATGTTCAGGACCCCCTGTGCTCGCTCGCCAGCGGCGCGCGACCGTTCTCGGCGACGAAGGCGAAGCGCCGCAGCGTCTCGATGTTCCGCCAGGTGAGCGACAGACCCTTGAGCGGCGGCGGTACGAGCACGCCCGGGCCGGACGCGACGTCCTCCTCGATCGTGACCTCGGTGCCGTCGGCGTGCGGGGCGAGCCGGAACTCGACGTCGGCCTCGCCCAGCGGCCAGGCGCGGGCACGGAGGCCGAGCACCGTGCCGGGCTCGACGTGGGTGACGACGGTGCTGTCGTTGATCACGAGCGGCCAGAGGCCGACGGAGTGGTGGATGGCCGAGTCGACCTCCGGCCACTCCTCGTCGACGTCGCGCATGCGGGTCGCCCCGACGACGAACAGGGGATAGGTCCAGCCGTCGGCCAGGACCTCCCAGACGCGCTCCGGCGAGGCTCGGACGATGCGGGTGACGGTGCTCATGGCCTGCACGTACCCGTCGGACGGCCCTCGCACGCATGATCTGGGCCACGGACGGGGACGGTCGGCGTAGCATCCGGTCGTGCGATGGGTGACCTGGGACCAAGCGGCCGTGGGCGCCGTCGTCTTTCTCGTCGCGTTCCTCCTGCTGCGGCGGGTGCGGCGTCCGAGCCGGTTGGTGACGTTCGGCGTCGCGCTCACCGGTGAGCTGACGCTCATCTCGACGCTCTACTCCATCTGGCGCATCGCGCACCGTCTGCCGTTCACGCACGAGTCCGGTGCCATGGACCGGGCCCGCTGGCTCCTCGACGTCCAGGAGTGGATGCACCTGCCGTCGGAGATCGGGCTGCAGCACTTCGTGATCCACCATCATCTCGCCTGGATCACGAACGCCTACTACGCCACGATGCACGTCCCGTCGCTGATCGTGTTCATGATCTGGCTGTTCGTGCGCCACCGCGACCACTACCCGCACTGGCGCAACGGCTTGGCCCTCCTCACGCTCGGCTGCCTCATCATCCGGTTCATCCGCGTCGCGCCACCCCGCTTCATCCCCGAGCTGCACTTCGTCGACCTCTCCGTCGCCAACGGGTTCGACGTGTACGGGCCGGTGGGGACGGGGGTGTCCGACCAGTTCGCCGCGATGCCGTCCATCCACGTCGGCTGGGCCGCCGTGGTGGCCCTGGGTGCGGTGGCCGCCTCCCGCAGCCCGTGGCGATGGGTGGTCTTCATGCACCTCCCGATCACGCTGTTCGTCGTCGCCGCGACCGGCCACCACTGGTGGCTCGACGGCTTCGTGGCGATCGCCCTGCTGGTCGCCGGCCTGTGGCTCGACGGGGCGGTGCGACGCCGCGTCGCGCGTCGGCGTCAGGCCGCGGAGCTCACACCGGCAGCAGTCGGGTGATGAACCGGCTCAGCTGGTCGACGTTGCAGCACTCGTGCATCTCGACGACGTCGGCGTAGACGGGCGCGATGGAGTCGCCGAGGCCCCAGCGCAGGTGGTTCTCGGGGTTGAGCCAGAACAGCCGTCGTGAACGCTGCGCGATGTCGTGGAGCGCGCCGAGGTTGGGGTCCTGGTTGTTGTTCCGGGCGTCGCCGAGGATCAGCACCGACGTCCGGGGGCCGACGGCCTCGAGGTACTGCTCGGCGAAGTCGCCCAGCGCCTCGCCGTAGTCGCTGCTGGTGTGCCACTTCGTGATCCGCGCCTCCTGGGAGATGCGCGTGCCGAGGTCACCGGACGTGTCCTTGACGATGTCGGTGACCTCGTCCATCGCGTTGACGAACGCGAAGACGCGGACCTTGCTGAACTGGTCGCTCAGCGCCTGGACCAGCAGCATCGTGAAGCTGGAGAAGCCGGAGACCGACCCGGAGACGTCGCACAGCAGCACCAGCTCCGGACGCGCCGGGTGCGGCTTGGCGTACGCAGGACGCAGCGGGACGCCGCCGGTGCCCATCGAGCGCCGCAGGGTGCGCCGGATGTCGATGCGGCCGCGCTGCGCCCGGCGGCGACGGGCGGCCAGGCGCGTCGCAAGCTTGCGCGACAGCGGGCGGATCGTCGTGCGGAGCTCCTCGAGCTGCTGCCGGTTGGCGCTCAGGAAGTCGATGCGGTCGCTGCCCTGGCGGACGGCGTGGCGCGTGACGACCTCGCGGCCACGTTGCTCGGCCGTCCGGCGACGGGCCTCGGCGGCCACCATCTGCCGGAACCGCTCGACGTTGCGCCGCACCTCGTCGCGCTCCAGCCGGTCCGTGACCTGCGGCGTGCTGCCCTGGCCCTGCGACTGCCCACGACCCTGGCCACCGGCCCCCTGGCCGCGGAGGCCGAGGGCCTGCACCAGCATCGTCTGCGGACGCAGCCGTTCGAGCGTCTGGTAGGCCGACCATCCGCCCGTCGGCGAGTCCGGGTCGCCGACCTGGCCCAGGAGGTCGACGGCGATCTCGGCCACCTGCTCCAGCGCGCGAGCGTCGTCGTCGGCGAGGGCCATCGCGAGCAGGTCGCGCAGGTCGTCGAGGTTCATCTCCTCGTCGCGGTCGAGGACAGCTTGGGTGGCCCCGGTGCCGGCCGGGAAGAACAGGTCGAACGTCATGTCGAAGACCTCGCGCTGGCCACCGCGCCGGACGAGCGCGGAGGCGAGCCCCTCGCGGAGCAGCTCGCGGCGGTCGAGCCCGAGGACGTCGATCACGGACGCGGCGTCGACCGTCTCGCTCGGACCCGCCGGGATGCCCTTGCTGCGCAGCGCACCGACGAACTCGACGAGGCGGGACGCCAGGTCGCCGTCGGTGACGGGTGCGGTCATGAGGGCGAGAGCACCTGGTCGAGGTCGAGGCTGCTGCGCGCCTTGGCGACGTCGTCGGCGTGCTTGAGGATGACGCCGAGGCTGTCGCGGACGACCTCGTCGTCGAGGATGTCGGCGCCGAGGGCGAGCAGCGTGCGGGCCCAGTCGATGGTCTCCGCGATGGACGGCGCCTTGCGGAGCGGCAGGGCGCGCAGGGCGTTGACGACGCGCACCACGGAGGCGGCCAGCGTCTCGTCGAGGTCGGGGACCTTCAGCCGGACGATGCGCTCCTCGAGGTCCGCCTCCGGGAAGTCGACGTGCAGGAACAGGCAGCGGCGACGCAGGGCCTCGGAGAGCTCGCGCGTGGCGTTGGAGGTGAGGACCACGAACGGCTTGCGGGTGGCGACGATCGTGCCGAGCTCCGGCACCGTCACCTGGAAGTCGCCGAGCACCTCGAGCAGCAGGCCCTCGATCTCGACGTCGGCCTTGTCGGTCTCGTCGACGAGCAAGACGGTCGGACCGTCGTTGCGGATGGCGGTCAGCAATGGGCGAGGGAGCAGGAACTCCTCGCTGAAGATGTCGGTGCGCGCCTCGTCCCACGTCTCGTCGCGGCCGGCGGTGATCCGCAGCAGCTGCTTCGCGTGGTTCCACTCGTAGAGGGCGCGCGCCTCGTCGACACCCTCGTAGCACTGCAGGCGCACCAGCGACGCGTCGCACGCCTCGGCGACCGCGCGGGACAGCTCGGTCTTGCCGACGCCGGCCGGGCCCTCGACGAGCAGCGGCTTGCCCAGCTCGCTGGCGAGGTACACGGTCGTGGCCACGGCGTCGGACGCCAGGTAGCCCACCTCTTCGAGGCGCTTCTTGACGTCGTCGACCGACGTGAAGTCCATCGTGGACATCTGCATCCTTCCGCCGTGCTCCCTACCATCGTGCCGTGGACCCGTTCGAGATCGTGCGTGAGGTGCCTCTGAGCCAGGAAGAGGCGTTCGCACGCGTCACCGACTGGGTGCGGCACGGCGACTTCGTCCCGCTCACCACGATCCGGCTCACGGACACCGGATTCGTCGCCCGGACCGGTGTCGGGCCCGCCGCGTTCGACGACCCGATGGACGTCGTCGAGTGGGACCCGCCCCGGTTCTGCCGCCTCGAGAAGCGCGGCCGGGTGGTGCGCGGCTGGGCCGAGATCACGGTCGAGCCGCTCGACCTCGGCTCCCGCATCACCTGGCGCGAGCTGGCCCTCACCAGGGGCGTCGTCGGCCCGCTCCGACGGGTCGAGGCGGCGCTCGGCCGGCGCCTGTTCGGTCGGGTGTTGGAGGGCCTGACCCGCACGTAGGCTGACCGCATGGCCTACGAACCGGGAGCCGAGACGCTCGAGATCTGCCGTGACCTGATCCGGATCGACACCTCGAACTACGGCGACGACTCGGGCCCGGGCGAGCGCAAGGCCGCGGAGTTCGTCGCCGCCTCGCTCGCCGAGGTCGGCATCGACTCCGAGATCGTCGAGTCCGAGCCCGGCCGCGCCAGCGTCGTCGCCCGCTGGGGCAACCAGGACTCACCACGCGACGGCCTGCTGCTGCACGGCCACCTCGACGTCGTCCCGGCCATGGCCGAGGACTGGAGCGTCGACCCGTTCGCCGCCGAGATCGTCGACGACTACCTGTTCGGTCGCGGCACGGTCGACATGAAGGACTTCGACGCGATCCTGCTCTCGGTCGTCCGGGCCCGGCAGCGCGCCGGGGTCATCCCAGACCGTCCGATCACCCTCGTCTTCACCGCCGACGAGGAGGCCGGCGGCGTGCTGGGCGCGCACTGGATGGCCGAGCACCGGCCCGACCTGCTGGAGGGCTGCACCGAGGCGATCGGCGAGGTGGGCGGCTTCTCCACCGAGATCGGCGGCCAGCGGCTCTACCTGATCGAGTCGGGGGAGAAGGGCATCGCCTGGATGCGCCTCACGGCTCGCGGCACCGCCGGGCACGGCTCGATGGCCAACGCCGACAACGCCGTCACGCACCTGGCGCAGGCCCTGGTGGCGCTCGGCGAGCACGAGTGGCCGGCCGCGCCGGGACCGTCGATGGAGCAGCTGCTGGCGAAGGTCACCGAGCTCACCGGCAGCACCGGCTCGCCGGACGAGCTGCTGGAGCACTTCGGCCCGGCCGTCCGGATGATCGGCGCGGGCATCCGCAACACCACCAACGCGACGATGCTGCAGGCCGGCTACAAGCACAACGTCATCCCGGGGGAGGCCGTCGCCTACGTCGACGGTCGCTACCTGCCGGGCCACGCCGACACGTTCCTCCCTGCCGTCCAGGATGTCGTGGGCGAGCGCGTGCAGGTGGAGCCCTACATCACCGACACCGCGCTGGAGTTCGCGTTCGAGGGCGATCTCGTCGACGCGATGACCGTCGCGCTGCACAGCCAGGACCCGGACGCGCACATCGCGCCGTTCCTGATGTCCGGTGGCACGGACGCCAAGGGCTGGAGCAAGCTCGGCATCACGTCGTACGGGTTCACCCCGCTGCGCCTGCCGGCCGACCTCGACTTCACCGCGCTGTTCCACGGCGTCGACGAGCGGGTCCCGTTGGACGCGCTGGAGTTCGGCTCGCGGGTCTTCGACGAGTTCCTGAACCTGATTTAGGCGAGCCTGGGAGCCTCACCGGGTCTCGATACGCCGGGCGCCTCCGGCGCGCACACTCGACCTGGCCGGACGCTCCTCGCTGGCTCTCGTCGGCCCGTCACACCGTCACGCGCATGCGGATGATCTTGCGGCGCAGCCGGACGGTGCGTCGTCCGCTGGAGTCCTTGCGCAGCCGGTCGAGCTCCCACCCGTGGTACTCGGCGGCCTGCGTCAGCATGTGACAGACCGCGTTCCGCGACTGCGTCCGGTCGATGGCCAGGTTCCAGAACTCGTACTCGACCACTTACGCATCCCATCCTTCCGGGTTCGAGACGTCGTCGAGGGCCTCGACGATCTCGGGCGGCAGCTCCACCTCGTCGGCGGCGAGGTTCTCCTTCAGCTGTTCGGTGGTGCGCGCACCGATGATGGCGCAGGCCACCTGCGGGCGGGTCAGCAGCCACGCGAGCGCGGCGTGCGCCATGGTGACGTCGAGCCCGTCGGAGGCCTTGGCCAGCGCCTCGACGACGCCGGTGCGCTCCGCGGTGAGGTACGGGGCGACGAAGCCCTCCCAGCCGCCGGCGTCGGCGGCACGCGAGTCGGACGGGATGCCACCGCGGTACTTGCCGGTGAGGACGCCACGGCCCAGGGGTGACCAGGCGAACAGGCCCATGCCCACGTACTCGGCCACCGGCACGACCTCGCGCTCGACGTCACGCCGCAGCAGGGAGTACTCGACCTGGTTGCTGATCAGCGGGACGTCTTGAGCCGCTAGGCCGGCGTGGGCGAGACCCGTCTGCCAGCCGTAGAAGTTGGAGATGCCGACGTAGCGGGTGCGGCCGGTGCGCACGGCGTGCTCGAGCGCGCCGAGGGCCTCGTCGAGCGGCGCCTTCTCGTCCCAGCGGTGGATCTGCCAGACGTCGAGGTGGTCGGTGCCGAGGTCGCGGAGCGAGGTGTCGAGCTGGTCGAGCAGCGTCTTGCGCGACGCGTCGCGGACGACCTCGCCGTCGCGATGCCCCAGTCCGGCCTTGCCGGTGAGGACGATCCGGTCGCGGACGCCGAGGCGGCCGAGGATCCGGCCGAGCACGGGCTCGCACGCTCCGCTGCCGTAGATGGGCGCCGTGTCGACCATGGTGCCGCCGGCGTCGAGGAACGTGGTGACCTGCTCCTCGGCCTCGATCTCGTCGACCTGCTCGCCGAACGTCATGGTGCCGAGAGCAAGGCGCGACACCCGGAGCCCCGATCGTCCGACGCGCCGCTCCTGCATGGCGCCAGGGTAGTCCGGGAGGCATGGCCTAGGCCGTTAGGCTCGCACGGTGGATTTCCTCCCCTCTGATCTGCTCCGTGCCGTGGTCCTGGGGCTGCTCCAGGGCCTGACCGAGTTCCTGCCCATCTCCTCCAGCGCTCACCTCGCGATCTTCCCGGTGTTCTTCGGCTGGGACGACCCGGGCGCCGCGTTCACGGCGGTGATCCAGATCGGCACGGAGCTCGCGGTGGTCATCTACTTCTGGCGCGACATCGTCACGATCGCCTCCGGCTGGCTCCGTGGCGTGTTCTCATCCGCTGCTCGCGACACGCAGGAGTGGCGGATGGGCTGGTTCGTGATCATCGGCTCGGTGCCGATCGTCCTGCTCGGACTCGCGTTCCAGGACTCGATCAAGCACGAGTTCCGGCGGGTGGCCCTGATCGCCGTCGCGCTGATCGTGTTCGGCATCTTCCTCGGCATCGCCGAGCGAATCGGCCGCAAGACCAAGCCCATCGAGGAGCTCACCACCCGCGACGCCGTGCTGTTCGGCCTCGCCCAGGCCTGCGCGCTGTTCCCGGGCGTCTCCCGGTCCGGCGGCACGATCACGATGGGCCTGCTGCTCGGCTACGAGCGACGCGCCGCGACGCGCTACGCGTTCCTCCTCGCCATCCCGGCCGTGCTCGGCGCGGGCATCTACAACCTCAAGGACATCCCGGACCAGCCGAACGCCTACGGGACCGGCCCGACGATCGTCGCCACGGTGATCTCGTTCGTCGTCGGCCTGGCGGTGATCCACTGGCTGCTGGAGTACGTCAGCAAGCACGCGTACACGCCGTTCGTGCTCTACCGGATCGGCCTCGGCGGCCTCGTGCTCGCGCTGGTGGCCGGCGGCGCGATCACGTCGACCGTCGTGCTCGGCTGAGGCTCAGAGCCAGCCGGACTTCTTGAACCGCGTGTAGGTGTAGAAGCAGAGCGCGGCGATCAGCACGATGCAAAGCGGGTAGCCGAACGTCCAGGAGAGCTCCGGCATGTGCTCGAAGTTCATCCCGTAGATGCCGGCGATGGCGGTCGGGATGCCGAAGAGGGCGGCACCCGCCGCTAGCTTGCGCATGTCGTCGTTCTGCTGGATCGACAGCTGGGCGAGGTGGGCGCTCAGGGCGTTGTCGAGCAGCTTGTCGGTGGCGTCGATGCTCTCCGCCACCCGGGCGAGGTGGTCGGCGATGTCGCGGAAGTACGGCTGCGTCTCCTCCGGCATGGCGCCGACGGCGAAGCGGTGGATCGGCTCGCGCAGCGGCGTGACGGCCCGGCGGAACTCGAGCGTCTCTCGCTTGAGCAGGTAGATGCGCGAGGAGTCGCTCGTGCGCTCGTGCGAGAAGACCGACGCCTCGACCTCCTGCACGTCGTTCTCGAGCTCGAGGGTGACGTCCTCGTACTCGTCGACGATCGAGTCGACGACGCTGTAGAGGGCGGCGATGGCACCGTGCTCGAGCTCCTTGACGTTGGCCTCCGCGCGCCGGCGCACCTCGCGCAGGTCGTGGCCGGGCCCGTGGCGCACCGTCAGCAGGAAGTGCTGGCCGAGGAACAGGTTGATCTCGCCGGTCTCGATCTGGTCGTCGTCGTACGTGATCGTGCGGATCGACATGAACAGGTGGTCGCTGTACCGCTCCACCTTGGGGCGTTGGTGCGCCTCCAGCGCGTCCTCCACCGCCAGCGGGTGCAGCGACAGCGGCTCGGCGATCCTCGCGAGCTCGTCCTGGTCCGGCTCGAACAAGCCGATCCAGATGAAGTCGAGCGGGTCGTCCAGGGAGGCGAGCGCCTCGCCGATGGCGTCGGGCTCGTGCGGTGTGGTCTCGCGGATCCCGTGGCGGTAGATCGCGCAGTCGATGATCACGTCGCCATTGTGACGCCCCGGGCACCGCGACGGCCGACGCCGAGCCGCGTGTCCCACGTCGATACGCTCACCCCATGCGCAGCTGGTCGAGCCCCGAGGTCCCGACGCTCGACGGATCCACCCCCGTGCTGCGGGTCCACGACAGCGCCACCGACGCCCTGGTCGAGTCGGCCCCGAGCGACACGGCCCGTCTCTACGTCTGCGGCATCACGCCGTACGACGCCACGCACCTCGGCCACGCCGCCACGTACCTCGCGTTCGACCTCCTGCAGCGCCAGTGGCTCGACCGCGGCCTCGACGTCGTCTACACGCAGAACGTCACCGACGTCGACGACCCGCTCCTGGAGCGCGCCACGGCCACGGGGGAGGACTGGGTCGAGCTCGCCGAGCGGGAGACGCAGCTGTTCCGCGACGACATGACCGCGCTGCGGATGCTCGCGCCCGCGCACTACATCGGCGCCGTCGAGTCCATCGACCTGGTCGTCGACCTCGTCGAGCGCCTCGGCGACCACGTGTACCGCGTCGACGACGACCTCTACTTCGACGTCCATGCCGCCGACTCGTTCGGCTCGGTCTCCGGGTTCGACGAGGCGACGATGCGGTCGCTGTTCGGCGAGCGCGGCGGCGACCCGGATCGTCCGGGCAAGAAGCATCCGCTGGACTGCCTGGTGTGGCAGGCACCCCGCGAGGGCGAGCCGTCGTGGGACTCGAAGCTCGGTCCCGGCCGCCCGGGCTGGCACATCGAGTGCGCGGCCATCGCGCACCACCACCTCGGCGCGACGTTCGACGTGCAGGGCGGGGGATCGGACCTGGTCTTCCCGCACCACGAGATGTCCGCCGCCGAGGCGCAGGTCGCCACCGGCGAGCCGTTCGCCCGCGCGTACGTCCACGCCGGCATGGTCGGCTTCGACGGCGAGAAGATGTCGAAGTCCAAGGGCAACCTGGTGCTCGTCTCCCGGCTGCGGGAGGCCGGCCACGACCCGATGGCGATCCGTCTCGCCCTGCTGGCCCACCACTACCGCGAGGACTGGGAGTGGTTCGACGCCGACCTCACCGCCGCCGAGCAGCGCCTCGAGCGCTGGCGCGCGGCCGTGGCGCGGAAATCGACGCCGCCGGCCGACGCGCTCGTCGCCGAGGTCCGCGAGGCGCTGGCGAACGACCTCGACGCCCCGGCCGCACTGGCCGCCGTCGATCGCTGGGCCTCAGCAGAAGGCAACGACGAGGGAGCAGCCACCGTGGCCACGGCCCTCGATGCCCTCCTGGGCATCGCCCTGTAGCCCCGGTCCTCCAGATGTGGCCGGTTGCTCACGCTTTTCGGGCGCGACGACGCGATTTTCGGTGCGCAACCGGCCAAATCTCGGGGACCCGGGGGCCTAGCTGATGTCGCGGCGGCGCAGGTAGCGCTCGAACTCGCGGGCGATGGCGTCGCCGGAGGCCTCGGGGAGCTCGCTGGTGTCGCGCTCGTTCTCCAGCTCCTGGACGTACTCGGCGATGTCCGGGTCGGCGTCGGCGACCTCCCTGGCACCGCGCTGCCAGGCCTCGCTGAGCTCCTCCAGGCTGCCCTGCGGGAGCCCGACGCCGATGGCGTCCTCGAGGCTGCCCAGCAGGGCGAGCGTGGCCTTGGGGCACGGCGGCTCGGCCAGGTAGTGCGGCACGGCCGCCCAGAGCGACAGCGACGGGATGCCCTCGATCGCCGCGGTCTCGCTCAGCACCGAGTTGATGCCGATCGGGCCGGAGTACGTGGACGGCTGGAGCGAGAGGCGCTCGGTCAGCAGGGGATCGGACGACGAGCCGCTGACCGGCACCGGGCGGGTGTGCGGGGTGTCGGCGAGCAGCGCCCCCATCGTCACCAGCTCCGTGACGCCGGCGAGACGGGCCAGGCCGATGACCGTGGAGCAGAACGACCGCCAGCGGATGTTCGGTTCAGGAGCCCGGAACAGCAGCACGTCGCGCTGCGCACCCGGCGGACGGGCGAGGTACAGCGTGGGCGTCGGCCAGACGATCGCACGCGTGCCGCCCTCGTCGGGATGCACGTGCGGGCGGTTCACCTGGAAGTCGTAGTACTCCTCAGGGTCGAGCTCGACCAGGACCTCCGCGTCCCACTCGGCGACGAGGTGATCGATGACGGACGACGCCGCGTCGGCGGCGTCGTTCCAGCCCTCGAAGGCCGCGACCATCCAGGGGTCGCGCAGCGGGGGGATCGAGACGTCTTCCACACGACCAGCCTAGGCGCTGGGCGGTGGATTCACTCGGAGTCGGGACGGTAGCCGAGGTTGTTCGACAGCCGCTGCTCGGCCTCCTCGACGCTCCAGCCCTTCCGCTGTGCGTAGTCGGCCACCTGGTCGCGGCCGAGCCGGCCCACCACCATGTACTGCGACTGCGGGTGCGAGAAGTACCAGCCGCTCACCGACGCGCCCGGCCACATGGCCATGGAGTCGGTCAGCTCGATGCCGGTGTTGGCCTGGACGTCGAGCAGGTCCCACAGCAGCGCCTTCTCGGTGTGCTCCGGGCAGGCGGGGTAGCCGGGGGCCGGACGAATGCCGACGTACTTCTCGGCGATCAGGGCGTCGTTGTCGAGCGACTCCTCGGGCTGGTAGCCCCAGAACTCCTTGCGGACCCGCTCGTGCAGGCGCTCGGCGAACGCCTCGGCGAGACGGTCCGCCAGCGACTCGAGCAGGATCGCGCTGTAGTCGTCGAGCGCGGCCTTGAACTCCTTGATCTTGTCCAACGACCCGAGGCCGGCGGTGACGGCGAACGCGCCCACGTGGTCGGGCAGGCCGGTCTCCTTGGGCGCGACGAAGTCGGCGAGGCTGCGGTGCGGGACGCCCTCGCGGTGCTCGGTCTGCTGACGCAGGTGGTGCAGCGTCGTGCGCACCTCGGACCGGGCGTCGTCGGCGTAGACCTCGATGTCGTCGTGGCCGACGGTGTTGGCCGGGAAGATGCCGATGACGCCGTTCGCGGTCAGCCAGCCCCCCTCGACGAGCTGGTCGAGCATCACCTGGGCGTCCTCGTACAGCTTGGTGGCGGCCTCGCCCGTGGAAGGGTTGTTGAGGATGTCGGGGAACTTGCCCTTCATCTCCCACGCGTTGAAGAACGGCTGCCAGTCGATGTACTCGCGCAGCTCGGCGAGCGGGTAGTCCTTGAGCACGAGCGGCTGGCCCACGGTGAGCCCGGCCGGCGCGGGCGGCTGGTAGCCGTCCCAGTCGATGGGTGTGCTGTCGGCGCGGGCGTCCTCGAGGGAGAGCAGCTTGCGCGTGTCCTGGCGCGCGGCGTGCCGCTCGCGCAGCGAGTCGTAGTCGACCTTGAGGTCGGCCAGCAGCGTCTCGCGGCCCTCCTCGGACAGCAGCTGCGAGACCACGGGCACGGAGCGCGACGCGTCCTTCACCCACACGACGGGGCCGTGGTACTTCTCGTCGACCTTCACGGCCGTGTGGGCGCGCGACGTCGTGGCGCCGCCGATGAGCAGCGGCACCTCGAAGCCCTGGCGCTCCATCTCCGACGCGACGTTCACCATCTCGTCGAGCGACGGCGTGATGAGGCCGGACAGGCCGATCGCGTCGGCGTCCTCGGCGATGGCGGTGTCGAGGATCTTCTGCGCGGGCACCATGACGCCGAGGTCGACGACGTCGTAGTTGTTGCACTGCAGCACGACGCCGACGATGTTCTTGCCGATGTCGTGGACGTCGCCCTTGACGGTCGCCATGACGACCTTGCCCTTCTTCGTGGCGGCGTCCTCAGGACGCTTCTCCGCCTCGATGAACGGGATCAGGTACGCGACGGCCTTCTTCATGACGCGCGCGGACTTCACGACCTGCGGGAGGAACATCTTGCCGGCGCCGAAGAGGTCGCCGACGACGTTCATGCCGTCCATCAGCGGGCCCTCGATGACCTCGATGGTGCGGCCGCCGCGCTCGGCGATCTCGGCGCGCAGCTCCTCGGTGTCGGACTCGGCGTAGCTGTCGATGCCCTTGACGAGCGCGTGCGTGATCCGCTCGGCCACGGGCAGCGAGCGCCACTCCTCGTCGACCGTCTCAGCCTTCTGGCCGTCGCCGGCGTAGTCGCCCGCGATCGACAGCAGCTTCTCGGTGGCCTCCATCGGGTCGGCGAGCCGGTTGAGGACGACGTCCTCGATGGCGTCGCGCAGCGGCGGGTCGATCTCGTCGTAGACGACGAGCGCGCCCGCGTTGACGATGCCCATGTCCATGCCGGCGGCCACTGCGTGGTACAGGAACACGGCGTGGATCGCCTCGCGCACCGGGTTGTTGCCGCGGAACGAGAACGAGACGTTGGAGACGCCGCCGGAGATCAGCGCGCCCGGCAGGTTCTGCTTGATCCAGCGCGTGGCCTCGATGAAGTCGACGCCGTAGTTGGCGTGCTCCTCGATGCCCGTGGCGACGGCGAACACGTTCGGGTCGAAGATGATGTCCTCGGGCGGGAAGCCCACCTCGTCGACGAGGATCCGGTAGGCGCGCTCGCAGATCTGCTTGCGGCGCTCGAGGTTGTCGGCCTGGCCCTCCTCGTCGAACGCCATGACGACGGCGGCTGCTCCGTACTTGCGGACCAGCCGGGCCTGCTCGCGGAACTTCTCCTCGCCCTCCTTCATGGAGATCGAGTTGACGATCGGCTTGCCCTGGATGTTCCGCAGGCCGGCCTCGATGACCTCCCACTTGGAGGAGTCGACCATCACGGGCACCCGGCTGATGTCGGGCTCGCTGGCGATGAGCTTGGTGAACCGGTCCATCGCGGCGACGCCGTCGATCATGCCCTCGTCCATGTTGACGTCGATGACCTGTGCGCCGTTCTCGACCTGCTGGCGGGCAACGCTCAGCGCCGTGTCGTAGTCGCCGTCGCGAATCAGGTTCCGGAACCGGGCGGACCCGGTGATGTTGGTGCGCTCGCCGACGTTGACGAAGAGCGAGTCCTCGGTGATGGTGAGCGGCTCGAGGCCGGAGAGGCGCATCGCCGGGGCCGACTCCGACGGCACGCGCGGCGTGAGGCCCTCGACGGTCTTGGCGATGTGAGCGATGTGGTCTGGCGTCGTGCCGCAGCAGCCGCCGACGAGGTTCACGAACCCGCTGTCGGCGAAGTCGCGGAGGATCGCGGCGGTCTCGTCGGGCGCCTCGTCGTACTCGCCGAACGCGTTGGGCAGGCCCGCGTTGGGATAGCAGGAGACGAAGCAGTCGGCGAGCTTGGCGATCTCGGCGATGTAGGGACGCATCTCCTTGGCGCCGAGCGCGCAGTTGAGGCCCACCAGCAACGGCTGCGCGTGGCGGACCGAGTGCCAGAACGCCTCGGCGGTCTGGCCGGACAGCGTGCGTCCGGAGGCGTCGGTGATGGTGCCGGAGATGATGATCGGCCAGCGGCGGCCGTACTCCTCGAACACGGTCTCCACGGCGAAGATCGCGGCCTTCGCGTTGAGGGTGTCGAAGATGGTCTCGATGAAGACGAGATCGGCACCGCCGTCGAGCAGGCCGCGCGTCGCCGTCATGTAGGCGTCGACGAGCTGCTCGTAGGAGACGTTGCGCGCACCGGGGTCGTTCACGTCCGGAGAGATGGACGCCGTGCGCGTGGTGGGCCCGAGGGCACCGGCGACGAACCGCGGGCGGTCCGGCGTCTGCGCGGTGACCGCGTCGGCCTCGCGGCGCGCCAGGCGGGCGGACTCGAGGTTGAGCTCGTACGAGAGCTCCTGCATCTCGTAGTCCGCGAGGGAGATCGCGTTCGCGTTGAACGTGTTGGTCTCGATGATGTCGGCGCCGGCCTCGAGGTACTCGCGGTGGATGCCGGCGATGATGTCGGGCTGCGTGAGCGTCAGCAGGTCGTTGTTGCCCTGGACGTCGCACGCCCAGCTCGCAAACCGCTCGCCGCGGTACCCGGCCTCGTCAGGACGGTCCCGCTGGATCGCCGTGCCCATCGCGCCGTCGAGCACCATGATCCGCTCCCGCAGGATGACCGAGATCTCCTCGGTCGCGTCAGGGCGCAGATTCGTGTCGGGGGCGGTCGTGGTCACGGGCTTCCTCTTCAGGGGAGTGGGCGAATCTCGACGATACGGTGGTCAACCGGCGCTATCGCGCAGGTGTTCCACCGACCGGACCAGTGTCTCATCAGTCGGAACGTTGCGGCGCGCACATGCCGGAACGGGCGCGCCCGTACGCTCGACCCGTGGCAGACATCGCGGCGGTCCTGTGGGACCTCGACGGCACGCTGGTCGACACCGAGCCCATCTGGATGGCGGGGGAGCACGCCCTGGCCGACGAGCACGGCGCCGTCTGGACCGACGAGGACGGCCTGAAGCTGGTGGGCAACTCGCTGATCGACGCCGGCCACTACATCCGGGCCCGACTCGGCGTCGACCTGACCCCGGAGCAGATCGTCGACCAGCTGGTCGACCGAGTGGCGTCGGCGCTCGCCGAGCACGTGCCGTGGCGCCCGGGTGCCGTCGAGCTGATCACCGCCCTCGCCGACGAGGGAGTGCCGCAGGCCCTGGTCACCATGTCCTACGAGTCCATCGCGGCGCCGGTGGCGGCCGCCCTGCCGTTCCAGGCCGTCGTCACGGGTGACCGCGTCACGCACGGCAAGCCCCACCCCGAGCCCTACCTGCGCGCGGCGGAGATGCTCGGCGTCGACGCCGCCGACTGCGTGGCGGTCGAGGACTCGGTCACCGGGGCGACGTCGGCGAACGCCGCCGGCTGCTTCGTGATCGTGGTGCCGCACGTCGTCAACGTCCCGGAGGCGCCGCGGCGAGTCCTGGTCCGGACGCTCGACGGGCTCTCGCCGAGCGACGTGCACGCGCTCGCCGGCGGCGCGTGACCGCTACGTTGGACGCGTGACGACCCCTGGAGCCCCGGCACGCTCGCCGGGCGCGTGGCGACTCGGCCGGATCGCGGGTGCCCAGGTCCTGGCGCGGCCGTCGCTGCTGCTCATGGGCGTGGCCCTCGTGGTCCTGTTCGCCCCGCGCTTCGACGACGAGACCGACACGAACCCCTATGCGGTCGCCGCGGTGTTCGTCGTCGCGCTGTACGTGTCGATCCTGCTGCACGAGGTCGCCCACGTCGTCGCTGCGCGGTCGTTCGGCATGCGGGTGCCCACGATCACCCTCCACCTGCTCGGCGGGGAGACGGCCGTCGAGGGCGAGAGCCGCACTCCGTGGCAGGAGCTGGTCACCGCGATCGTCGGTCCCTTGGCGTCGCTGGCCATCGGGCTGGCCGCCCGGGCGTGGGCCGACGGCATGGACCCCGGCGTCCTGCACGACGTCGTCTGGTCGGTCGCCTGGGTGAACATCCTCGTGGCCGCGTTCAACCTGCTGCCCGGCCTCCCGCTCGACGGCGGCCGGGTGTTCCGCGCCATCGTCTGGAAGGTCACCGGCCACGAGGCCACCGGCATCCGCTTCGCCGGGTGGCTGGGACGGCTCACCGCAGTCGGCGTCGTCGTGGCCGTGCTCCTGGTCATCGACCGCTCGGAGTCCGCCGTCCTCGACGTGGTGCTCGCGCTCGTCGTCGCCTGGTTCCTCTGGGAAGGCGCGAGCCACGCGCTGCGCACCGCGAGCCGCACCGCCCGGATCAACGGCCTGCACGCCCGGCTCCTCCTCGACCCCGCGATGCCGGTGCCTGACGACGCCCCGCACCTGCCGGTCGACCTCCGGGGCACGGCGCTGCTGCGCGCCATGGCCGCCCGTCCGGCCGAGGTCTACGTCCTCGAGGAGCCCGACGGCTCAGTCGCCGGGGTGCTGCTCGCCAGCCGCGTCGACACCGCGTACCGGGACGGCGCATGACCCACTTCACTGAAGGGGAGTGGGTCCGGCTCAGCGACGCCAAGGGCCGCAAGCACAACGTGCGGCTCCAGGCCGGTCTGGAGTTCTCCACCAAGAAGGGCCAGATCCGGCACGACGACATCATCGGGCGGCCGGAGGGCATCGTCGTCGAGTCGTCGCTCGGCGGCCAGTACCAGGTGTTCCGGCCGTTGCTGTCGGAGTACGTGGTGTCGATGCCGCGCGGAGCCGCCGTCGTCTATCCCAAGGACGCCGCGCAGATCGTCACGATGGCGGACATCTTCCCGGGCGCCCGCGTGGTCGAGGCCGGCGCCGGCTCGGGCAGCCTCACCGTCTACCTGTTGCGCGCCGTCGGCCCGACCGGTCACGTCGGGTCGTACGAGCTGCGTGAGGACTTCGCCGAGACCGCCCGCCAGAACGTCGAACAGGTCACCGGGCCCGACCCCGAGACCTGGACGCTCACCGTCGGCGACGTCCGGGAGGTGGTCGCCGAGCCCGAGATCGACCGGCTGATCCTCGACCTCGTCGACCCGTGGACCTGCATCCCGCTGGCCGCCGAGCGGCTCGTGCCGGGCGGCGTCATCTGCGCCTACGTCGCCACCACCACGCAGCTGTCGCTGTTCGTCGAGTCGCTGCGGGCCGAGGGCGGGTTCACCGAGCCGGTCGCGTGGGAGACCATCCAGCGCGAGTGGCACCTGGAGGGGCTGGCCGTCCGCCCGAAGCACTCGATGGTCGGACACACCGCCTTCCTCGCCATGGCCCGCCGGATGGCGCCGGGAGAGCGGAGCCTGGAGAAGACGCGTCGCCCGGCGCCGGGTGCCTACGGGCCCGACTACACCGGTCCGCGTCCTCCTGGCGTCGACGAGCCGGATCCGGACGTCATCTGATCGTCACAAACACCGCCCCGAGATGCCGTTTTCTGTCACGTGTGAACAGGTAGGGTTTCAAGCACGAGCAGGAGGTGGCTGATGAGCAGCATGGATCACGGCGACACGAGCGGTTCGGACCGCGAGCTCGCTTACCTGCGCGACGAGGTCGAGCACCTCCGTCGCCGGCTCGGCTCGGAGGGCCCGCTCGACAGCCGGCTGTCCGACCTCGAGGCCCGGCTCGCCGCCACCACGTCGCAGAACGACCGCCTCACCTCCACGCTGCGCGAGGCCCGCGAGAAGATCGTCACCCTCAAGGAGGAGGTCGACCGCCTCGCCCAGCCGCCCACTGGGTTCGGCACGTTCCTGCAGCGCAACGACGACGACTCCGTCGACGTCTTCACCGGCGGCCGCAAGCTCCGTGTGAACGTGAGCCCCGCGGTCGACAAGGACGACCTGCGCAAGGGCCAGGAGGTCATCCTCAACGAGGCCATGAACGTCGTCGCCGCGCTGGAGTTCGAGACCACCGGCGAGGTCGTGATGCTCAAGGAGATCCTCGCCGACGGCGAGCGTGCCCTCGTGCTGGGCAACGCCGACGAGGAGCGCGTCGTCCGCCTGGCCGACTCGCTGATCGGGCTGAAGCTGCGCGCCGGCGACTCGCTGCTGCTCGACGGCCGTGCCAACTACGTCTACGAGCGGGTGCCCAAGAGCGAGGTCGAGGAGCTCGTCCTCGAAGAGGTCCCCGACATCGACTACGAGAGCATCGGCGGGCTGGGCGGCCAGATCGAGTCGATCCGCGACGCCGTCGAGCTGCCGTACCTGCACCCCGACGTGTTCATCGAGCACGAGCTCAAGCCGCCGAAGGGCGTCCTGCTCTACGGCCCGCCCGGCTGCGGCAAGACGATGATCGCCAAGGCCGTCGCCGCGTCCCTCGCCAAGAAGGTCTCGGAGAAGACCGGCGAGGAGGGTCGCTCCTACTTCCTGAACATCAAGGGCCCGGAGCTGCTGAACAAGTACGTCGGCGAGACCGAGCGGCACATCCGCCTGGTGTTCCAGCGCGCCCGTGAGAAGGCGAGCGAAGGCACGCCGGTCATCGTCTTCTTCGACGAGATGGACTCGCTGTTCCGCACCCGCGGGTCGGGTGTCTCCTCCGATGTCGAGAACACCATCGTCCCGCAGCTGCTCAGCGAGATCGACGGCGTCGAGGGCCTGGAGAACGTCCTCGTCATCGGCGCCTCCAACCGCGAGGACATGATCGACCCGGCGATCCTGCGGCCCGGCCGCCTGGACGTGAAGATCAAGATCGAGCGCCCCGACGCCGAGGCCGCCCGCGACATCTTCAGCAAGTACCTGACCACGTCGCTCCCGCTGCACGCCGACGACCTCGCCGAGTTCGGCGGCGACAAGCAGGCCTGCGTGAACGGGATGATCCAGCGCACCGTCGAGCGGATGTACACCGAGTCCGAGGACAACCAGTTCCTCGAGGTCACGTACGCCAACGGCGACAAGGAGGTCCTGTACTTCAAGGACTTCAACTCCGGCGCCATGATCCAGAACATCGTCGACCGGGCGAAGAAGATGGCGATCAAGGACTACTTGGACCAGAACCAGCACGGTCTCCGCGTCCAGCACCTCCTGCAGGCCTGCCTCGACGAGTTCAAGGAGAACGAGGACCTGCCGAACACCACCAACCCGGACGACTGGGCGCGCATCTCCGGCAAGAAGGGCGAGCGCATCGTGTTCATCCGCACGCTCATCTCCGGCAAGGGCGGCAACGAGCCCGGCCGTTCCATCGACACCGTCGCCAACACGGGGCAGTACCTCTGACGCTGGAGATCCGCGACGTCCCGTACGACAGCGACGACGCGGTGCTGCTGACCGCCGAGGTCCAGCAGGAGTACCAGCGACGGTACGGCGGCGAGGGCGACACCGCGCCGATCGTCGCCACGGAGTTCCTGGCGCCGGGCGGGTACTTCGCCGTGGCCTACGAGGACGGC
The DNA here is from genome assembly GCF_008039565.1 of Aeromicrobium terrae. Taxonomy (GTDB): domain Bacteria; phylum Actinomycetota; class Actinomycetes; order Propionibacteriales; family Nocardioidaceae; genus Aeromicrobium; species Aeromicrobium terrae. The sequence goes on along the minus strand of NZ_VDUX01000001.1, from coordinate 482,194 downwards.
GTGCCGGTCGCGATGGGTGGCTGGCGCCGCCACGGCGGCACCGAGGCCGAGATCAAACGCATGTACGTGCGCGAGGCCGCCCGCGGTCGCGGCCACGCCCGCGTGGTGCTGGCCCACCTCGAGCAGCACGCGGCAGCGGCGGGCATCACCCGGTTCGTGCTGGAGACCGGCCTGGAGCAGCCCGAGGCCATCGCGCTGTACCGGTCAGCCGGCTACGAGGACGTCCCGGCGTTCGGCTTTTACAAGGACGCGCCGCTGAGCGTGCACCTCGGCAAGACGCTCTGAGCTACTCAACCTTGTGCCCGCGACCCTTGACGCGGACGTCGTCCGGGTCGGCCTTGTCGGTGCCGGGGATCGAGATCACGGCGCCGCCGTCGGTGTCCAGGATCGTGCCGGTCACGTAGGACGCGGCGTCGGACGACAGGAACAGCGCACTGTCGGCGATGTCGGTGTTCGTGCCCCAGCGGCGCAGCGGCATCGCCTCGGTGACGCGGTCCTTCATCTCCTGCGTCGGCGTGGCGACGTTGTCCATGCCCCACGAGCCCTCGATCGGACCGGGGGAGATGCCGTTGATGCGGATGCCCTCCGGCCCCCACTCCAGCGCCAGCACCTTGATCAGCATGTTCACGCCGGCCTTCGCTGCGCACACGTGCGCCTGGAAGTTGAGCGGCCGCACCGCCTCGGGCGCGGTGATCGCGATCATCGACGCGCCGGGCTTGTTGATGACGTCGTACGCGGCACGGAACACGTTGAACGTGCCGAGCAGGTCGATGTCGATGACGGCCTTGAACCCGTTGGCGGACATCCCGTTGGCCGGGGCGTAGAAGTTGCCGGCCTGGCCCGCGACCACCAGGTCGATCGGTCCCAGCTGCTCGGCGGTGGCCCGGGTCGCCACGTCGATCGCGTCGTAGTCGCGGACGTCGGCGCTGAAGCCGAGCACCTCGCCGCCGATCTCCTTCAGCTCCGCGACGGCGGCGTCGACGCGCTCCTGGTTGCGGCTGAGCACCGCGACCTTGGCGCCCTGTTGGGCATAGCGCCGCGCGATCTCCAGGTTCATGCCGCGGGTGCCACCCGCGACGAACGCCACCTTGCCTGCGAGGACGTCGCTGCCGTACGTGTTCGTCATGAGCAAAACTAGAACACGTTTCACTTCTCTTTGTCCAGACGCCTCGCGGCGGATGTGGCCTAGCATCGCTGCCATGGCCTACTTCGTCACGGGCGCGACCGGGTTCATCGGCCGGCGTCTGATCGCCGAGCTCGTCGACCACCGACGCGGCACCATCTGGGTGCTCGTCCGTCCCGGGTCGGAGGCGAAGCTCGACCGGTTCCGGTACCGCTGGAACAACTCCACGCGCATCGTGCCGGTCCCCGGAGAGCTCACCGAGGAGGGCCTCGGCGTCGACCCGGCCTGGGTCGCGGAGCACGCCGGCGAGGTCAAGCACTTCTTCCACCTGGCCGCCTCCTACGACATGACGGCCACCAAGGAGGCCAACGACCGGTTGAACACCGGCGGCACGCGCAACGCCCTGCAGGTGGCCGCCGCCCTCGACGCCGGGTGCTTCCACCAGGTCTCGTCCATCGCGGCGAGCGGCGACCTCCGGGGCCGCTGGACCGAGGAGATGTTCGACGAGGGCCAGGGATTCCAGTCCGACTACCACCGCACGAAGTTCGAGTCCGAGAAGATCGTCCGCGACGAGGCCACCGTCCCGTGGCGCGTCTACCGACCGGCCATCGTCGTCGGCGACTCCGAGACCGGCGAGATCGACAAGATCGACGGCCCCTACTACTTCTTCACGCTGATCAAGCGGATGCGCGACTACGTGCCGGCGTGGCTGCCGCTGTTCGGCGCGGGCATGGGCAGCACGAACATCGTCCCGGTCGACTACGTCGCGCGGGCCATGGACCACCTGGCCCACCAGCCCAACCTCGACGGCCGTGCGTTCCACCTGGTGAACCCGCGACCGCAGAAGAACATCGACGTCCTCAACGCCTTCGCCAAGGCCGCGAAGTCGCCGTCGTTCCAGATCCAGCTCGACAGCCGCGTCACGAACCTGCTGCCCACCCGGTGGCTGCAGGACGCGATCGGTCGCGGCACGGGCGGGGGACCGGGCGAGGTGCTCGCGAACCAGACGCTCGGCCGGCTCGGCATCCCCGCCGAGGTGCTGGCCCACATCTCGCTGCCGACGCGGTACGACGCCGCGATCACGCAAGCGGCCCTGAAGGACTCCGACATCACGATCCCGCGCCTGCGCGACTACGCCGCGACGCTCTGGGACTACTGGGAGCAGAACCTCGACCCTGACATCCGCAACGACAAGGCGTCCGCGAAGGCGCTGCAGGGCAAGACCGTCGTGATCACCGGTGCGTCGTCCGGCATCGGCAAGGCCACGGCGCTGCGTGTCGCGGCGCTCGGCGGCACCGCGATCCTCGTCGCGCGCGGCGCGGAGAAGCTCGAGGAGACCAAGGGCGACATCGAGGCGCAGGGCGGCGTGGCGTTCGCCTACCCGTGCGACCTGTCCGACCTCGACGAGATCGACAAGCTCGCCAAGAAGCTCACCCGCGACTTCGAGGGCATCGACGTCGTGGTCAACAACGCCGGCCGCTCGATCCGCCGGTCCCTGCGGCTGTCGTACGACCGGTTCCACGACTTCGAGCGCACGATGCAGCTCAACTACTTCGGCGCCATCCGCCTGATCATGGGGCTCACCCCGTCGATGGCGCGCCGCAAGACCGGGCACATCGTCAACATCAGCTCCATCGGCGTGCAGACCAACCCGCCGCGTTTCGCCGCGTACGTCGCCTCGAAGGCGGCGCTCGACGCGTGGAGCCGGGTCGTGTCGTCGGAGCTGATCGGCGACGGCATCACGTTCACGTCGATCCACATGCCGCTGGTGCGCACGCCGATGATCGCGCCCACCAAGATCTACGACGCCTTCCCCACCATCAGCCCCTCGCAGGCCGCCGACCTGGTGCTCCGCGCGATCCGCGACAAGCCGCACGAGATCAACACCGTGATGGGCACCGCCGGCGAGATCACCCACGCCGTCGCGCCGCACGCGTCGTTCCGCATCCTCAACCAGGCGTACAAGATCTTCCCCGACTCCGCCGCCGCCCGCGGCGACGGCGCCGGGGAGAAGACCACTCGGCAGCAGCGCGCGCTCGCCCGCGTGCTCAAGGGCGTCCACTGGTGATCGGGACTCGCGCCCTACGCTGAACGCATGAGCGTTCGCCGCGTGCAGGGCAGCGAGGTCGAGTACGGCATCGCGGTCAAGGGACAGCCGCACGCCAACCCGATGGTCGCGTCGACCCACGTGGTCAACTCGTACGCGGCCGCGCACGGGTTGACGCGCCGCGCACGCTGGGACTTCGAGGAGGAGAACCCGCTGCGCGACGCCCGCGGGTTCGACCTCAGCCGCGAGGTCGCCGACCCGTCGCAGCTCACCGACGAGGACCTCGGGCTCGCGAACATCATCCTCACCAACGGAGCGCGCCTGTACGTCGACCACGCGCACCCGGAGTACTCCAGCCCGGAAGTCACCAACCCGCGCGACGTCGTCGTCTGGGAGAAGGCGGGCGAGCACGTGATGCGGCTCGGCGCCGAGCTGGCCGGCCAGCTGCCGGGCGCAGCCCCGGTGGTGCTCTACAAGAACAACGTCGACAACAAGGGCGCCTCCTACGGCGCCCACGAGAACTACCTGATGCGGCGGGACGTCCCGTTCGAGGCCGTCGTCGAGCACCTCACGCCGTTCTTCGTGTCCCGCCAGGTGTTCACCGGCGCGGGCCGGGTCGGCCAGATGCAGGACGGCAGCGTCCACGCGTTCCAGATCAGCCAGCGCGCCGACTACATGGAGGTGGGCGTCGGCCTGGAGACCACGCTCAAGCGGCCGATCATCAACACCCGCGACGAGCCGCACGCCGACCCGAAGAAGTACCGCCGGCTGCACGTCATCATCGGCGACGCCAACTGCTCCGAGACCGCCATCTACCTCAAGCACGGCACCACGTCGCTGGTGCTCGCGATGATCGAGGCCGGCTTCCTGTCGTCCGGGCTCGCACTCGCCCAGCCGGTCACCGCGCTCCACGACATCTCCCACGACCCGTCGCTCAAGGACGTGGTGGAGCTGCAGGACGGCCGCACGATCACGGCGCTGGAGCTGCAGGGGGAGTACCTCCGGCAGGCGCAGGAGTTCGTCGCCCGCGAAGGCTCCGACGAGCAGACCGACGACGTCCTGCGGCGCTGGGCGGACGTCCTCGAGCGGCTGGCCCGCGACCCGCGCGAGTGCGAGCGCGACCTCGACTGGGTGGCCAAGCTCTCGCTGCTCGAGTCGTACCGGGACCGCGACGGCCTCGACTGGGACCACGCCAAGCTGCACCTCGTCGACCTGCAGTACCACGACGTCCGCCCGGAGAAGGGGCTGTACCACCAGCTCGTCCGCGGCGGCCGGATCGACCGGCTCGTCACGGACGCCGAGATCCAGGCGGCGATCACCGAGCCGCCGCACGACACCCGCGCGTACTTCCGCGGCATGTGCCTCACCCGGTTCGCCGCCGACATCGCGGCCGCCTCGTGGGACTCGGTGATCTTCGACCTGGCGGGCCACGACTCCCTGCAACGCATCCCGACGATGGAGCCGCTGCGCGGCACCGCCGAGCACGTCGGAGAGCTGTTCGAGCAGTGCGACACCGCCGCCGAGCTGTTCTCCACGCTGACCCGCCGATGACCGCCGAGATCCGCCCCGGCGTCCTGGACGACCTGCCGGCGCTCCTGGACGTCTACAACCACCAGATCCTGACGTCGCACTCCACGTTCGACCTGGAGGAGATGACGCTGGAGCAGCGGACCGAGTGGTTCGGGCACTACACGCCCGACGGCCCACACCGCCTCCTGGTGGCGGACGTGGACGGCCGCGCGGTCGGGTACGCCACCAGCAGCATGTTCCGCGCGAAGGCGGCGTACGCCCCGTCGGTGGAGACCAGCATCTACCTCGCGACCGACGCCACGGGCCAGGGCATCGGCCGCATCCTGTACAGCGAGCTGCTCCGGCAGCTGGAGGCACATCCGGGCCTGCATCGCGCCTACGCGGGGGTCGCGCTGCCCAACGACGCGTCCGAGGGGCTGCACCGCGCCCTCGGGTTCACCGAGGTGGGCACGTACACCGAGGTCGGATTCAAGATGGACCGCTACGTCGACGTGCGCTGGTACGAGCGTGACCTGGGGGTCTGAGGGCTAGGCTGGAGGCATGGCCGAGCAGCAGCACAAGAGCACCCGCAAGTCCGACGAGACCACCGACCAGGTCGAGGAGACCGAGGTCGACGTCGAGCGCAAGGAGAAGCTCGACGACGACGTCGACTCGATCCTGGACGACATCGACGACGTGCTCGAGGAGAACGCCGAGGAGTTCGTGCGCAGCTTCGTGCAGAAGGGTGGGCAGTGATGCTGCCGGAGCCCTTCACCGCTGCGGGTTCCTCCTCCTTCGCCGACTTCCTCGCCCAACAGGCGCCCGACCTCGTGCCGGGCGCTCGTGCGCGGGCGGCCGGTGACCTCAGCGACATCGCGCCGCACGGCACCACGATCGTCGCCGCCACGTTCCCGGGCGGCGTCGTCATGGCCGGCGACCGGCGCGCCACCATGGGCAACGTCATCGCCCAGCGCGACATCGAGAAGGTGTTCCCGGCAGACGAGTACTCCTGCATCGGCATCGCCGGCAGCGCCGGCCTCGCCGTCGAGGTGGTCCGGCTGTTCCAGGTCGAGCTCGAGCACTACGAGAAGCTCGAGGGCACCGTCCTGTCGGCCGACGGCAAGGCCAACCGGCTCGCCGCCCTGATCCGCAACAACCTCGGGCTCGCCATGCAGGGTCTGGCCGTCGTGCCGCTGTTCGCCGGCTTCGACCAAGCCACCCGCGAGGGCAGGATCTTCTCGTACGACGTCACCGGCGGCCGCTACGAGGAGCACGCGTTCCACGCGGTCGGCTCGGGCTCGATCTTCGCCCGCGGCGCGCTGAAGAAGCTCTACCGCGACGACCTGAACGAGACCGAGACCATCACGGCCACAATCCAGGCGCTCTACGACGCCGCCGACGACGACTCCGCCACCGGCGGTCCGGACCTCACGCGCCGGATCTTCCCGGTCGTCGCGGTCGTCACCGCCGACGGCTACCGCCGTGCCTCGGACGCCGAGGTCGGCGCCATCGCCGACGACGTCATCGGGGCTCGCCTCGTACGTCCCGACGGCCCCGCCGCCCCCCTGACCTGACGGACGAGAGGACCACACGATGACCGCACCGTTCTACGTCTCGCCCGAGCAGCTCATGAAAGACCGGGCGGACTTCGCCCGGAAGGGCATCTCACGCGGCCGCAGCGTCGCCGTCGTCCAGTACGCCGACGGCGTCCTGTTCGTCGCGGAGAACCCGTCCCAGGCCCTGCACAAGATCAGCGAGATCTACGACCGCATCGGGTTCGCCGCGGTCGGCCGCTACAACGAGTTCGAGAACCTGCGCATCGCCGGCGTCCGGCTCGCTGACCTGCGTGGATACTCCTACGACCGTCGCGACGTCACCGGCCGCGGGCTCGCCAACGCGTACGCCCAGACGCTCGGCACGATCTTCAGCTCCGGCGGCGAGAAGCCGTACGAGGTGGAGCTGTTCGTCGCCGAGGTGGGCGACGACGCCGCCGGCGACCAGATCTACCGGCTCACCTACGACGGATCCGTGGCGGACATCCAGGGCTACGGCGTGATGGGCGGGCAGAGCGAGCAGGTCGAGACGCACCTCGGCGAGCACTACAGCGACGGCTTCGACCTCGCGGCCGCCATCCGGCTCGCCGCCGAGTCGCTCGGCCAGGACTCCAGCCCGACCCGGACGATCCCGGCCGCGGACCTCGAGGTCGCCGTGCTGGACCGCACCCGGCCCCAGCCGCGGAAGTTCAAGCGGCTGACGGACGAGACGGTCGCCCAAGCGCTCGGCTGACATCCCGCAGCGCGCCCATCTCGCGACTAGGCTGATCCCATGGATCGGCGGATCTTCGGGATCGAGAACGAGTACGGCGTGACCTGCTCGTTCCGGGGTCAGCGCCGCCTGTCGCCGGACGAGGTCGCCCGGTACCTGTTCCGGCGGGTCGTCAGCTGGGGCCGCAGCAGCAACGTCTTCCTGCGCAACGGCGCCCGGCTGTACCTCGACGTCGGCAGCCACCCGGAGTACGCGACGCCGGAGTGCGACGACCTCGTCGACCTCGTCACGCACGACCGCGCTGGGGAGCGGATCCTCGAGGGGCTGATGATCGACGCCCAGCACCGGCTGGCCGACGACGGCGTCGAGGGCGACATCTACCTCTTCAAGAACAACACCGACTCCGCCGGCAACTCCTACGGCTGCCACGAGAACTACCTCGTCGGCCGCGGTGGCGAGTTCAGCCGGCTCGCCGACGTCCTGATCCCGTTCCTCGTCTCGCGCCAGATCATCTGCGGCGCCGGCAAGGTGCAGCAGACGCCGCGCGGCACCATCTACTCGGTCAGCCAGCGCGCCGAGCACATCTGGGAGGGCGTCTCCAGCGCCACCACCCGGTCACGGCCGATCATCAACACGCGCGACGAGCCGCACGCCGACGCGGAGCGGTTCCGCCGCCTGCACGTCATCGTCGGCGACTCCAACATGAGCGAGACCACCACGCTGCTGAAGGTGGCCACCACCGACCTCGTGCTGCGGATGATCGAGGGCGGTGTGTCGATGCGCGACATGACGCTCGACAACCCGATCCGCGCCATCCGCGAGATCGCCCACGACATGACCGGGCGCCGCAAGGTCCAGCTCGCGAACGGCCGTGAGCTCTCGGCGCTGGAGATCCAGGCCGAGTACTTCGGCAAGGCCGCGGAGTTCGTCGACCGGCACGGGCTGCACACGCCCACCGTCGACCGGGCGATGGACCTGTGGGAGCGCACGCTGAAGGCCGTCGAGTCCGAGGACCTGTCCCTCGTCGAGCGCGAGGTCGACTGGGTCATCAAGTTCCGCCTGCTCGACCGCTACCGCACGGCGCACGGCCTGAGCTGGGCCGACCCGCGCATCGCCCAGCTCGACCTCGCGTACCACGACATCCGGCGCGACCGGGGCATCTTCTACCTGCTGGAGAACAAGGGTGCGGTGGCGCGCGTGACGCGCGACCTCGACGTGTTCGCCGCCAAGTCGGTGCCGCCGCAGACCACCCGCGCGCGGCTGCGGGGCGACTTCATCAAGCGGGCCCAGGAGCGTCGCCGCGACTTCACCGTCGACTGGGTGCATCTCAAGCTCAACGACCAGGCGCAGCGCACCGTGCTGTGCAAGGACCCGTTCCGCTCGCACGACGAGCGGGTGCAGCGGCTCATCGACGGCATGTGACAACCCGGCCCAACTCAGGGTTCTCTTGGCTGTCGCGGCTATGGTTGGCCCGGTCCGTCCCCCACCAGAAGGTCTTCCTGTGCGCCGAATCCTCGCGGTCTCCGTGGTCGCCTGCCTCCTCCTCGCCGGTTGCGGCGGGTCCGACTCCGGCAGCCAGGCCCTCGACGACGTCAAGGTCGGCGGGGGCGACAACCCCAAGCTGACGGTCGCCAAGAACTTCACGGCCGACAAGACGGGCACCAAGGTCGTCAAGGAGGGCGACGGCGAGGAGACCAAGTCCGGCGACGTCCTCAAGGTCAACTACGTGGCCGTGAACGGCCGCACCGGCAAGCAGTTCGACAACTCCTTCACCAGCAAGTCGCCGCTCACCGTCGCGCTGACCGAGGGCTCGGTGCTCCCGGGCTTCATCAAGGGTCTCGAGGGCCAGAAGGTCGGCAGCCGCGTCCTGGTGGCCATCCCGCCCGAGGACGGGTTCGGCCAGGAGCAGCAGACGCTCGGCATCAAGAAGGACGACACGATGGTGTTCCTGTTCGACATCGTGTCCAAGGTGCCGCAGAAGGCCACCGGCACGGCGAAGAAGCTGCCCAAGGACGTCCCGAGCCTCGTCATGAAGGACGGCCACCCGTCCGGCTTCGAGGCCACCAAGTCCACGCCCAAGAAGGTCACCAAGGCCAGCGCGCACGTGGTCATCCAGGGCACCGGCAAGGCCGTCGGGAAGGACCAGAGCGTCACGGCGCACTACGTCGGCCAGGTCTACCCGGACGGCGACGTCTTCGACGAGTCGTGGTCGAAGGGTGCGCCCGCCACCTTCCAGCTGAGCCAGCTGGTGAAGTGCTGGCAGGACCTGCTCCCGGGCCAGAAGATCGGCTCCCGCGTCGTGCTCGTGTGCCCCTCCGACACCGCCTACGGCGACTCCCCGCCGCAGGGCGGCAAGATCAAGGCGGGCGACACGCTCCTGTTCGTGATCGACTTGCTCGACGCCTCCTGACATCCTCCTGTCCATGGCTGACCGCAAGACCGAGAGGTTGATGAACCTCATCTTCGCGTTGCTGGTCAGCCGGCAGTACCTCTCCAAGGAGCAGATCCGGCAGACCATCAGCGACTACCGCGAGTCGGCCAGCCAGGCCGCCTTTGAGCGGATGTTCGAGCGCGACAAGGAGGAGCTGCGCGAGCTCGGCATCGTCGTGGAGATGGGCAGCAACGACAAGTACTTCGACGACGAGGTCGGCTACCGCATCCCGCGCGACGAGGCGGAGCTGCCCGACCTGGCCCTCACCCGCGAGGAGGCCGCCGTCCTGGGCCTGGCCGCGCAGGTGTGGGAGCACGCCGGTCTCGCCGGCGCCTCCACGTCGGCGCTGGTCAAGCTGAAGGCGGCCGGCATCGACGTCGACCCGGACGTGCTGCGCATGGCCGAGCCGAAGCTGTCGGCCGACGAGCCGTGCTTCGACGTCATGTGGGACGCGGCCACGCGGCGCATCCCGGTGGCGTTCACCTATCAGCGCCCGGGCCACGAGTCGTCCCGGCGTCACGTCCAGCCGTGGGGGATCATCTCCTGGCACGACCGCTGGTACCTCGGCGGCTACGACCTGGACCGCGAGGCGCCGCGCATCTTCCGGCTGTCGCGCGTCGTCAGCGACGTCGAGACCACCGGGGCGGCGGGCTCGTACGAGGTGCCCGACGACCTCGACATGACGAAGGTCGCCGCGGCGCTGTTCCCGGCGGAGCCCGACCGCGTCGCCGTGCTGCGCGTGAAGTCCGGCCGCGGACAGGCGTTGCGCCGCATGGCGTCCGCCGTCCACCCGGCCGGCGACGACCACGACGAGCTCGAGGTGCCGTTCGCGTCCGCGTGGGACCTGGCGTCGGAGGTCGTGGCCTACGGGCCCGACGTCGTGGTCGTGGCGCCGGACGACGTCCGCGAGCAGGTCGTCGCCCGGCTCCGTGAAGCCGTCGGGAGCTCCTCATGAGCCGCTCCGGCAGCCAGGTGCAGCGGATGCTCGCCCTGGTGCCGTACCTGCAGGGCCACGACGGCATCCCGGTCCGCGATGTCGCCGAGGAGTTCGGCGTCACGCCCAAGCAGATTCGCGACGACCTCCGCCTCCTGATGTACACCGGCGTGGGGGAGTATGCGGGCGAGCTGATCGACTTCGACCTCGGCGCGCTCGAGGAGGACGGCGTCGTCTACATCCGCGACGCCGAGTTCATGCCGCGCCCGCTCCGGCTCAACAGCAGCGAGGGCGTGGCGCTGATCGTCGCCCTGCGTGCCCTGCGGGCCTCGGCGAGCGGCGCCCAGCTCCCCATCATCGACAGCGCCCTCGCGAAGCTCGAGACGGCCGTGGGGGAGCAGGTGGACGCACCGGTCGACGTGCACCTCGAGGACGTCGACGCGGCGCTCCAGACCACGCTCGTGCACGCGCTGCAGAGCGGTCAGCGGGTCCGGATCGTCTACGGCACGGCCTCGCGCGACGACCGCACCGAGCGAGACGTCGACCCGCGCCGCCTGTTCACCGAGAACGGCCGGCTGTACCTCGAGGCCTGGTGCCTGAAGGCCGAGGACCTGCGGTTCTTCCGGCTCGACCGCATCGAGTCCGCCGAGCTGACGGGGGAGTCGGCCGACGACCACGACGCCGAGCCCCGCGACCTCGCCTCCGCCTTCTTCACCGTCGGCGACGACACCCCGTACGCCGTGCTCGACCTCGAGCCGCGGGCGCACTGGCTCACCGAGTACTACCCGGTCCAGGACGTCGAGCGTCGTGGCGACCTGCTGCGCGTCCGCATGTTCGGCGGCGACTGGTCGTGGCTGCGTCGCCTCGTGCTGCGCAACGCCGGGTCCGTGCACGTCGTCGAGCCGGCGTCGCTGGCCGACGAGGTGAGGGACCACGCTCGTTTGGCGCTCGGCGCGTACGATGAGCAGTAGAACCCCGACAGAGGAGTGCACATGGCCGGTCTCGGCACCACAGAGCTCTTGATCGTGCTCGGCATCGTCGTCCTCATCTTCGGTGGCCGCAAGCTCCCCGAGTTCGGTCGCGCGCTGCGTCAGTTCAAGGACGAGGTGACCAAGGGAGACGACGAGGACAAGCCGGCCCACCTCGAGGCGGGCGAGGCGGACAAGAAGCCCGAACAGGGCTGAGCTTGGCGCTGCTGCGCGGCAAGGCGCGCCCACCGGGCGGCACCATGCCGCTCATGGACCACCTCCGCGAGCTGCGGGGACGACTCGTCAAAGGCGTGCTGGCCATCGCGGTCGGCACGATCGTCGCCTGGTTCTTCTACGACCAGATCCTCGAGTTCCTCACGCACCCGTACAACGACATCAAGCCGTTGCTCGAGGAGCGAGGCATCGAGTCGAACATCGTCATCACGGGCATCGGCGGCGCGTTCCAGTTCCAGCTGAAGATCTCCTTCGTCGCCGGCTTGATCGCGTCCAGCCCGATCTGGCTCTGGCAGGCGTGGGCCTTCATCCTCCCGGCGCTGCACCGCAACGAGAAGAAGTGGGCCCTGCTGCTCACCGCCACCGGTGCGCCCTTGTTCATCGCCGGCGCCGCGCTGGCGTACGTCGTGCTGCCCAAGGCGATCAACGTGCTGATCGGATTCGTGCCCGACGGCGTCGACAGCCTGGTCACCGGCGCGGAGTACTTCGACTTCATCATCCGGATGATGCTCGTGTTCGGCGTCGCGGCGGAGATCCCGCTCGTCGTGGTGCTGCTGAACCGGCTCGGTGTGGTCAGCGGCAAGCAGCTCGCCACCGCGCGGCCGTGGACCATCGTGGGCATCTTCGTCTTCGCCGCGGTGGCGACGCCGAGCACGGACCCGCTCTCGATGCTGTTCCTCGCCGTCCCGATGACCGTCCTGTACGGCCTCGCCGAGGTCCTGGCCCACCTCGCCGACAGGCAGCGCCGACGTGCCCAGAAGGAGCCGTCCGGCTCGTTAGGCTGAGCCCATGCACGTCGCCCTCGTCGTCAACCCGGTTTCCGGCAAGCGGCAGGGGGACCGCATCGCCACCGAGGCCGAACGCGTCCTGCTGGACCGCGGCCACCAGACCGCCCGCATCCAGGGCGACGACGCCGCGCACGCCCGCGAGCAGCTCGACAAGGCCCTGGAGACGGGCGTCGACACCGTCGTGGTCGTGGGCGGCGACGGAGCACTGCACGACATCCTCCCGGTGGTCGCCGGCCGTGACCTGACCGTCGGGCTGCTGCCGGCCGGGACGGGCAACGACACCGCGCGGTCGCTCGGGATCCCCGTCAAGGATCCCGCTGCGGCGCTGGAGCTCGTGCTGGCGGGCCACACCCGCACGATCGACCTCGCCCAGACCGACGACGGCTCGTCCGTGGTCACCGTCGTGGCGTCGGGGTTCGACTCCAAGGTCAACGAGCGGGCCAACGCGATGACGTGGCCGCGCGGCAACATGCGCTACAACATCGCCATCGTGGCCGAGCTGCGGGCGTTCCAGCCGCTGCCGTTCACCATCACGCTGGACGGCGAGACCATCGAGCGGGAGGCGATGCTCGCGGCCGTGGGCAACGGGCCGTCGTTCGGCGGCGGCCTCCGGCTGTGCGAGGGCGCGGTGATGGACGACGGGCTGCTCGACGTCGTGATCATCAACCCGGTGAGCAAGGCGAAGCTGCTCCGGGTGTTCCCTCGCCTGTACAAGGGCACGCACACGACCATCCCGGAGTTCGAGCGACACCGGGTGCGCGAGGTGACGCTCTCGTCGCCCGGGATCGTCGCCTACGGCGACGGTGAGCGCCTCGGACCGCTGCCGATGACCACCGTGGTCCGGCCCGGAGCCCTCCGAGTGCTCAGTCCCGCCTGAGCGCCCAGGAGCAGACGGCCAGCGTGGCCACCTCGAGCACGGCGAAGGACGCCTGCGTCCCCGTGACGTCGCCGTCGGCGAGGAAGCCGATGATCCGGCCCAGTGCCAGCGACCCGCCGACGAGCGCGCCCAGGAGCAGCGCCATGGTCAGCCACTCGGTCTTCCGGACGCACAGGGCGAAGAACAGGCCGATGCCGAGCGCCACGCCGCCGGAGACCGCTCTGATCTCCGTCAGCGAGCTGGCCTTGCTCGGCTCCGCGCCGGTCGCCAGGTCGGTCATCGCGCCCGGTGCGGCGATGAACGCCACGCCGATGAACAGGAACACGAGGGCGAGGATCCCCACGATCGTCTTCTGCACCATGTCGGCCATGCTCGCACGTCCGGCCGATCCACCGGGTGACCCGTAACCTGGACGTATGTCCTCCCCGGCCGAGCGATACGCCCGATCGCGCGCGGACCGGGACCACCCGTACCTCGCCGAGTTCCGCGGCCACCACACGTTCACGCTCGACGACTTCCAGGTGCGGGCCTGCCGCGCCGTCGAGGACGGGCAGGGGGTCCTGGTCGCCGCGCCGACGGGATCCGGCAAGACGATCGTGGGCGAGTTCGCCGTGCACCTGGCGCTGGCCACCGGCCGCAAGTGCTTCTACACGACGCCGATCAAGGCCCTGTCCAACCAGAAGTACACCGACCTCGTCGCCCGCCACGGCGCCGAGAACGTCGGCCTGCTGACCGGCGACAACACCATCAACGGCGAGGCACCGGTGGTCGTCATGACCACCGAGGTGCTGCGCAACATGCTCTACGCCGGCTCGAGCACGCTCGTCGGGCTGGGGTTCGTCGTCATGGACGAGGTGCACTACCTCGCCGACCGCTTCCGCGGCGCCGTCTGGGAGGAGGTCATCATCGGGCTGCCCGAGTCCGTGGCCGTCATCTCCCTGTCCGCCACGGTCTCCAACGCCGAGGAGTTCGGCGAGTGGCTCACCGAGGTCCGCGGCCACACCACCACGATCGTCGAGGAGCGACGTCCGGTGCCGCTGCACCAGCACGTGCTCGTCGGCCGCCGGCTGTTCCCGCTGTTCGAGGACGAGGACGGCACCGTGAACCGCCAGCTGGAGCGCATGGCGCGCGAGGACTGGCAGCTGTCCCGGATGAGCAAGGGCCGCCCACCGCGCGGTGGACGTCGTCCACGCAGCCACCACCGCACGCCAGGCCGGGTCGAGCTGGTGGAGAAGCTCGACGCCGAGGCGCTGCTGCCGGCCATCGTGTTCGTGTTCAGCCGGGCCGGCTGCGACGCCGCCGTGCGCCAGGTCGCCGACGCCCGGTTCACCCTGACCACGCCGGAGGAGCAGGAGGAGATCGGCTCCGCCGTCGACGCCGCTTGCGCGCACCTGCCCGACGCCGACCTGCACGTCCTGGGCTTCCACGACTTCCGGGCAGCGCTGGTGCGCGGCATCGCGTCGCACCACGCCGGCATGCTGCCGACCTTCAAGGAGGTCGTCGAGGACCTGTTCAGCGCCGGGCTGGTGAAGGTCGTCTTCGCGACCGAGACCCTGGCACTCGGCATCAACATGCCCGCACGGTCCGTCGTGATCGAGCGGCTGTCGAAGTGGAACGGCGAGGCGCACGTCGACATCACGCCGGGGGAGTACACCCAGCTGACCGGGCGGGCCGGCCGCCGCGGCATCGACGTCGAGGGCCACGGCGTGGTCCTGTGGCAGCCTGGCCTGGACCCGCGCCAGGTGGCGGGTCTCGCGTCCACGCGTACGTATCCGTTGAACTCGTCGTTCCAGCCGTCGTACAACATGGCGGTCAACCTGGTCGCCCAGGTGGGGCGCGAGCGGGCGCGCGAGCTGCTGGAGCAGTCGTTCGCCCAGTTCCAGGCCGACCGCGCCGTCGTCGGACTGGCCCGGCAGATCCACAAGGCCGACGAGGCGCTGGCGGGCTACCAGGAGTCGGCGACGTGCCACCTCGGCGACTTCATGGAGTACGCGGCGATGCGGCGTGAGCTGAGCGACCTCGAGTCGTCCGGCTCGAAGACCCGTCGCGCGGCCGAGCGCGCCCAGGTCGTCGAGTCGCTGAGCGGGCTCAAGGTGGGCGACGTCATCAACGTGCCCGCGGGCCGCTGGGCCGGCCTCGCCGTGGTGCTCGACCCGGGTCACCGCCAGTCGGCGGACGACCCGCGACCCATGGTGCTGACGGCCAACCGGCACGCCCGTCGGCTGGCCCTGGTGGACTTCCCGGTGCCGGTCGAGGCCATCACGCGCATGCGCATCCCGAAGTCGTTCAGCGCTCGTAACCCGCAGGCCCGTCGCGATCTCGCGTCGGCCCTGCGCGACCGCGCCGAGGGCGTCGCCTGGCGGCGGGACAAGCCGTACCGGGAGAACCTGCTGCGGGAGGATCCCCGGATCGCGGAGCTGCGCACCAAGCTGCGCGAGCACCCGTGCCATGCGTGTCCGGACCGCGAGTCCCACGCCCGTTGGGCGGAGCGGTACCTGAAGCTGGAGCGCGACACCGCGAACCAGCGTCGTCGCATCGAGCAGCGCACCAACACGGTGGCCCGCCAGTTCGACCGGGTCTGCGAGGTGCTGCGCGCGCTCGACTACCTCGACGGCGACACCGTCACCCCGGACGGCCTGCGGCTGCAGCGCGTCTACAGCGAGCTCGACCTGCTGATCAGCGAGTGCCTGCGCGCCGGCGTGTGGGCCGGCCTGGACGCCGCCGAGCTCGCGGCCGTCGTGAGCGGTCTGACGTTCGAGTCCCGCACCGGCGACGAGACGCCGGCGCCGCTGCTGCCGACCCGGCGGATCGTCGACGTCACCGAGACGATGGCGTCGATCTGCAGCGACCTCAAGCGACTCGAGCGCGAGCACCGCTTGAGCTACCTGCGGTTCCCGGACTTCGGCTTCGCCCATGCCGTGTGGACGTGGGCGCAGGGCGCGTCGCTCGACGACGTGCTCCGCGAGACCGAGATGGCCGCCGGCGACTTCGTGCGCGCCATGAAGCAGCTCATCGACGTGCTGGCCCAGGTGGCCTCCGCCGCCGGCCCGGGCGACCTCCGCTCGACGGCGCACGAGGCGCTGGACGACCTCCGGCGCGGCGTGGTGACGTACACCTCCGTCGCCAGCTGACCCCGACATCTGCTCCGAAGACCACCACCGCAACCCGGCAGGGTGGTGGTCACGGGAGCAGATCTCGCGGCAGGGAGGCCGCGTCGAGCGAACGCAGCTCCGCGGGGGCGGGGAACGGCAGCTCGTAGGAGTCAGGATTCGCGCCGATGACCGCGGCGGTGCCGAAGTCGTCCGCGAGCACGACGACGCCCTCGAGGCTCACCTCGCTGATGCGGACCCGCCGTTCCGTACCGTCCTCGAGCTGGAGGCTGTACCGGTCGGCCAGGTAGCCGATGCCCAGCTCCTCGAGCGCGCGCTCGGCCTCGGCGTAGTCGACCGGCGCCGAGGTGTGCCGACGGCCGAGCAGGTCGACGACGTGGAAGCCGTCCCCGTCCGGCTCGAGCCAACCCACGAGCTCGCCGTCGGGGCGTCGGTGCTCGATCCAGTCCGACCGGGTCACCCCAGGGCCTCGATGACGCGGCCGGACACGCTGCCGAGGCCCCACTGCTCGCCGAAGGCGGTCAGGGCGTCCTTCTGGTCCTGGGAGAGCGGCTCGCGGACGAGGACGTCGGTGGGACAGGCGTCGCTGCTGACGGTGACGACCTTCCGGGCGACGTGAATGTACTCCTCGGAGTCCAGCAGGGACTGCCGGGCGCGGGGCTTGATCGAGCTGAACGGCTGGCGTGCGGCCTCGAGGATGCCGTCGAGGTCGCCGAACTCCTTGAGCAGCGTGGCGGCGGTCTTCTCGCCGATGCCGGGGACGCCGGGGATGCCGTCGGAGGTGTCGCCGCGCATCACGGCGAAGTCGACGTACTGACGCGACTCGATGCCGTACTTGGTGCGGATCCACGCCTCGTCGACGACGTCGTGGTTCCCGACGCCGCGCGCGACGTAGAGGATCCGGACCGGCCGGGCGTCGTCGACGAGCTGGAAGAGGTCACGGTCACCGGTGACGGCGTCGACCGGCCCGTCCCAGGAGCGCGCGAGCGTGCCGATGATGTCGTCCGCCTCAGCACCCTGGGCGCCGACGACGGGGATGCCGATCAGGCCGAACGCCTCCGCGATGAGCGGCACCTGAGGCGTGAGGAGGTCGGGCACCTCCTCGGCGAGGTCGGCCGGATCGGCCAGCCGGTGCGTCTTGTAGGACGGCAGCAGGTCGACCCGCCAGGCCGGCCGCCAGTCGTCGTCCCAGCACGCCACGACGGCGTCGGGGGAGTACTGGGCGGTCAGGGTCGCGACGAAGTCGAGGATCCCGCGGACCGCGTTCACCACCGTGCCGTCCGGCGCCTTCAGCGAGTCCGGGACGCCGTAGAACGCCCGGAAGTACAGGCTGGCCGAGTCGAGCAGCATGAGTCGTCGGGACATGGTCCTCCGCACGTGGATCGGCGCCGACACCCTGACGGGTGCCGACGCCGATCCTACGCAGGTCAGCGCGCCGCGTGGGCGAGCTGTCCGGCCTTGCCGTGGCCCTTGGCGTGTCCCTTGCCGGGGTGCTTCGGAGCGAAGCTGCCGTCGGGGAACAGGCCCGTCTTCGACATCGTGAGGATGGCGGTCGCGTGCGCGGCGGCGTCGCCGAGCTCGAACAGCGCATCGTCGTTGATGTTGGTGATGTCGTCGCACGCCGAGTGGTAGCACTCGTCGTACGCCTCACCGGCGGTACCGCCGTAGATCTCCGCCTCCTCGGCGGTCTTCTCACCCTCGGCGCCGCTGAACAGGCCGCCCGCCGGGATGCCGGCCTCGATGAACGGTCCGTAGTCGGAACGTCCGTCGAACGCGGTCGGCGCGGACGCGAGTCCCTGGCCGTCGAAGTAGTCCGTGAAGATCTTCTCGATCGCACCGGACCCGGGCGGACCTGCGACGTCCTCGGACGAGCCGTCGCCGTCGTACACGAACCGGACGTAGTTCGGCGAGCCGACCATGTCGAAGTTCAGGTTCGCGTAGATGCCGTCGCGCTCGGCCTGGCTGAGCGACGCGACGTAGTGCTCGGCGCCCAGCAGGCCCGACTCCTCGGCGCCCCAGAAGGCGAAGCGGACCGGCCGTTGCAGCTTCTTGGTGAGCTTCAGCGCCGACATCTGCTCCGCGATCTCCAGGATCGTCGCCGAGCCCGAGCCGTTGTCGTTGATGCCCGGTCCGGCAGCGACGCTGTCGAGGTGCGCCCCGACGACGACGGTGTCGTTCGGGTTCTTGACCTTCTTGGCGTCCTTCGACGACAGGTCGGCGATCACGTTCTCCGTCGTGCGCGACGGGTCGTTCTCCGTCTTCGTGGTGACGTGCGCGGTGACCGTTCCGGACTCGGCCTGCTCGATCAGCTCCACGGCGTCGGCGTAGGACAGACCGACGACCGGCACCCCGGCCTCGCCGCCGAGTGTGCCGACGGTCAGGTCGGTTCGGCCCGGGTTGCCCTCGTTGAAGATGATGACCGCGTCGTAGCCGGCTGCCTCGGCGTTCGCCACCTTGACCGCGAAGTCGCACGACCCGCGCTGGATCAGCGCGATCGCCGGATCGGCCGGTGCCGCCTCGAAGTCCTCCGGCTCGCAGCCCGAGGTGCTGCTGGGCTCCTCGGTGGCCGGGATCACGACGTCGTTCGTGGGCACGACGGCGCCGGTGACGTCGTCGGCCCCGGAGTAGTCGAACGTGGCGGTCTCCAGGTCGCGCTCGACGGGCGTGAGCTGCGTCAGCGTGGCGGGCTCGAGCTCCTGGAAGAACGGGAACTGGAACTCCTGACGGGTGACGGTGTAGCCGGCCTTCTCGAGCTGATCGGCCACGTAGTCGGCCGAGGCCGTGTGACCCGGCAGACCCGAGGCTCGGTTGCCGCCGTTGGCGGTCGCGATGTCCTGCAGCGCCCGCAGGTGCGACAGGATGCCGCGAACCGTGACGGCGTCGGTCAGAGCAGACGTGTCGACGGTGTCTCCGTGACCGCCCTTCGGGCCTTTGGCCTGTGCGGGCGCGGCGGCGACGAGTGCTCCGGTGAGCACGATGGCCGCGGTCGCGGCCAGCGTTCTACGCATCGGTGTGCGCATGTGGACCCCCCGATCCAGATGGTGTGTGGTTCCGGTCACAGTACGTCACTCTGCTGTCTGCCGCCCACGGCCCGGCACCCCCGCCGGCGCCGTGGGTAGGCTCGACGGGTGACGAACCGATGGAGCCGCGCGCAGCAGCTGGCGGCAGACCGAGGCATCGACGCCCTGCTCATCACTCCGGGCGCTGACCTGCGCTATCTCACCGGCTACCACGCCCTGCCACTGGAGCGCCTGACCTGCCTGGTCCTCCCGGCCGAGGGCGACCCGACGCTGGTCGTCCCCACGCTGGAGAAGCCGGCCGCCGTGGCCTCCGGCGTCGACCTGGCCATCGCCTCCTGGGACGAGACGGACGACCCGTTCGCCCTGGTCGCGTCGCTCGTGCCGCAGGCCGGCACGCTCGGCGTCGACGACCACATGTGGGCGTCACGGGTCTTCGCCCTGCAGGCGACCTTCCCGGACGCGAAGACCGTGCTCGCCGGGCCCATCGTCCAGGAGCTGCGGCTGCGCAAGACCCCCGACGAGGTGGACGCCCTGCGCGAGGCCGGCGCGGCCATCGACCGCGTGCACGAGCGCATGGGGGAGTGGCTGCGCCCCGGGCGCACGGAGCGCGAGGTCGGCGCGGACATCGCGCGGGCCATCCTCGACGAGGGACACGCCACGGTCGACTTCGTGATCGTCGGGTCCGGTCCCAACGGCGCCTCGCCGCACCACGACGTCTCCGACCGCGTCATCGAGGTCGGCGACCCGGTCGTCGTCGACATCGGCGGCACCACGCCGGCCGGCTACTGCTCGGACTCCACCCGGAACTACCTGGCGGGTGGCACGCCACCGGACGGCTACGCCGACGCCTACGCGGCCCTCGAGGCGGCCCAGGCGGCTCAGCGCGAGCACGCCCGGCCCGGCGTCACGGCCGAGTCCGTCGACGCCGTGGGCCGTGACCTGCTCACCGAGGCCGGCTACGGCGACCGCTTCATCCACCGGACCGGACACGGCATCGGCCAGGAGACGCACGAGGAGCCGTACATCGTCGCCGGCAACACCACCGTGCTCGAGCCGGGCATGGCGTTCTCGATCGAGCCCGGCGTGTACCTCGACGGCCGCTTCGGGGCGCGGATCGAGGACATCGCCGTGTGCACCGACAACGGCCTCGAGGTGCTCAACAACACGCCCCGCAACCTGGTGGTTCTCTCCTAGTGGATCTTCCCCAGGAAAGCGCTCTGCATCCTGATGAGCCGAGTTCCGCACCGTCCGCCGCGCTTTCCCGGGGGCCCCGAATGAGTTGGCGCGTCGCCGGGGTGCTGGCCGCCCTGTGCGGCGTGGTCTGCTCGCTGGCGTTCGACCCCGCGGCCGTCCCGTACGCGATGGTCGTCGGCGTCGCGGGTCTGATCTGGGTCGCCCGGCAGCTGGGCGACGCCCGCCGACGGGTGGTGCTGGCCGTGGGCGCCGTCTACGGCCTGGCGTTCATGGGCCCGCTGATCTGGTGGATGAACGCGGTGAGCGAGGGCGCGTACGTGGCGCTGGTGCTTGCGGAGACGGTCTTCTTCGCCGTCATCATGCTGGCGCTCCGCGCGGCCTGCCGGCTGCCGCGCTGGCCGCTCTGGGGCGCGGCCGTGTGGGTGCTCGGCGAGACCGCACGCAGCAGCTTCCCGTTCAGCGGGTTCCCGTGGGGCCGGCTCGTGCACACGTCGCTGGACACGCCGTTCGAGGCGTACACGCGGCTGATCGGCATGCCGGCGACGTCCGCGGTCTTGTTCGTCGTGGCGGCGATGCTCGTGGTCGCGGCGACGAGCGGCTCCTGGCGAGCCCGGCTCGTCCCGGTGGGCGTCGTGCTGGCGCTCGCGACGATCGGCGCGCTGCTCCCGACGGGCGTCGCAGGCCAGGCGGGCGACCGCCGCATCGCCCTGGTGCAGGGCGACGTCCCCGGCGCGTTCCTCACCTGGCCGCGCGGCGCGATCTTCGAGCTGCACGCCGACGAGACCCGTCGCCTGATCGACCGGATCCGCAGTGGCGACGAGCCCCAGCCGGACGCCGTGCTGTGGCCGGAGAACGCCACCGACATCGATCCGTACCACGACACCGCCGCGCGATCGACCATCGAGACCCTCTCGCGCGGCCTGGACGCGCCGATCCTGGTGGGCGGCATCTTCGATGGTGCAACCACGGACACTGCCCGCAACGCCGGCGTGGTGTGGGACGCCGACGGACCGGGTCAGATCTACGTGAAGCGCAAGCCCGTGCCCTACGGCGAGTACGTGCCGTTCCGGCACGAGCTCGGCGGCCTGGTGCCGCGGTTCGACCGCGACATCCCGCGAGACTTCCTCCCGGGCAAGAAGCCGGGGGCGCTGCGCATCGGGAACCTCGTCGTGGGCGACACCATCTGCTGGGACATCGCCTACGACGGCGTCGTGCGCGGCACGGTGAAGGCGGGTGGCCAGGTCCTGGTGGTGCAGACCAGCAACGCGAGCTTCACCGGCACGTCGCAGCCGGAGCAGCAGTGGCGCATCTCCCGGCTGCGGGCGATCGAGACCGGTCGCTGGGTCGTGGTGCCGTCCACGAACGGGATCAGCGGCATCGCGGACGCCCACGGCAACGTCGTGAAGCGTGCGCCCTTGCACGAGCCGGCCACCCTGTCCGCGGACGTGCCGCTCGCGTCCGGACTGACGCCGGCCCTGCGCATCGGCGAGCCGCTGGAGTACCTGCTCCTCGCCCTCGGCCTGCTCGGCTGGTGGCTCGGACGGAACCCCAGGGACGACGGATGACCCGGACGCTCGTGGTGATGCCGACCTACAACGAGGTCGAGAACATCGCGGACATCGTCGGACGGGTCCGCCTGGCGCGACCGGAGGCCGACGTCCTCGTCGTCGACGACGGATCGCCGGACGGGACCGGCGCCGTCGTGCAGGAGCTCGCGGAGCAGGACGACCAGGTCAACGCGCTGCACCGGTCCGGGAAGCAAGGACTCGGCGCGGCGTACCGGGCCGGCTTCACGTGGGGACTCGAGCGGGACTACGACGTCCTCGTCGAGATGGACGCGGACGGGTCGCACCAGCCTGAGCAGCTCGGCCGGCTGTTGGACGCGTCGGCCGGGGGCGCGGACCTGGTCATCGGATCGCGCTGGGTGGCCGGGGGAGAGGTGCGGAACTGGCCGCTGCGCCGCAGGCTCATCTCGCGGGGCGGCACGTTCTACGCGCGGTTCATGCTCGGCCTGCCCGTGGTGGACGCCACGGCCGGCTTTCGGGCGTTCCGGCGCAGCGCGCTGGAGCGTATCGACCTCGGCGCCGTCGCGTCGCAGGGGTATTGCTTCCAGATCGACATGACGCGGCGCGTGCACGGGCTCGGGATGACGATCGCCGAGGTGCCCGTGACGTTCGTCGAGCGTCAGCGGGGGGCGTCGAAGATGAGCGGCGCCATCGTGCGCGAGGCGCTCTGGAGGGTCACGCTGTGGGGCCTGGCACGACTGGTGCCAGGCCACCGTCAGCGTGTGTCAGGCTGACTTCTTGCCGCGGCGGTGCAGGTGCGGCG
Source organism: Aeromicrobium terrae (assembly GCF_008039565.1). GTDB lineage: Bacteria > Actinomycetota > Actinomycetes > Propionibacteriales > Nocardioidaceae > Aeromicrobium > Aeromicrobium terrae. Next base: position 459,366 of record NZ_VDUX01000001.1, on the reverse strand, counting down.
GGCCGATCTCTCCCGCACGGAGCAGCTCGAGGCGCTCGGTGAGGATCTCCTCGAGCTCGGACTCCGAGCGACGCTCGAGCAGCATGTCCCAGTGCGTGCGGACCGGCTTCTCGGCCTTCTTCTCCGGCGGCTCGAAGTCGACGCGGCGGCCGAGCTGGCCCGTCTTCGGGTCCTCCCACTCCGCGGGGATCTCGGCCTCGTCGGCCATGGTCACGGTGAACGTGTGTCCGTCGTCGCAGACGTACTCGATCTCCTGGCGGGGGGCCATCTCGACGCCGCGCTCGTCCTCGAAGCTTTGCGATCCGAGTCGTGCGCCGCGCAGTGCGCGCTCTGCCATCATTCCCCCTTCGGTGGATGTCTCGTTGTTCACTTCAACGTACGACACCTGCTTGAGATTCCCCTGAGCGTCGCGCTCGTGGGAACCGGGTCACTCTCAGCGTGGCAGGAGTGCGCGATCGCGCACCTCGGGCGGCACGCGCAGCAGGGCGAGCAGGCCCACGACCAGCACGAGCAGGATGCCGATGATCCCCCAGCGGTCGTCCCCACCGAGGAACGCCATCAGGCCGAACAGGGCGGGGGAGAGGAACGAGACGGCCCGGCCCGTCATGGCGTAGAGGCCGAAGTGCTGGCCTTCCTTGCCGACGGGCGTGAGGCGGATCAGGTACGTCCTGGACGCCGACTGGGCGGGACCGACGAACAACGTCAGCACCAGGCCGAAGATCCAGAAGGCCAGCGACCCGCTGACGAACAGCAGCACGAGCCCGGCGGCGAGCATGCACACCAACGACGTGACGATGACCCGCCGCGGACCGATGCGGTCGTCGAGGCGGCCTGCGACGAACGCGCCGGCGGCCGCGGTGACGTTGGCGACCACGCCGAAGATCAGGACGTCGTCCTTGCTGATGTCGTAGACCGAGACGGCGATGACGGCGCCGAACGTGAAGACTCCGGCGAGCCCGTCGCGGTACAGCGCGCTGGCGGCCAGGAAGAGCGCGGTGGTGCGCTCCTCGCGCCACATCGTGCGGAGCTCGGCGAACAGGACCCGGTAGGACTCGACGAACCCGGCCGGCGGCACCGGGCTCGCCTCCGCGGGCAGCTCGGGGACGGTGATCAGCACGGGGATCGCGAACACCAGGAACCACACCGCGGCCACCAGCGCGATGAACCGGATGTCCAGCCCGTCGCGCGTCGGGAGGCCGAGGAGCCCGCCCTCGCCCACGACGAAGCCGACGTAGCAGATCAGCAGCAGCACGATGCCGCCGAGATAGCCGAACGCCCAGCCGACGCCGGAGACCCGGCCGACCGTCTGCGGCGTCGAGACCTGGCGGAGCATCGCGAAGTACGGCACCTGGGCGAGCTCGAACAGGACGGTGCCGACGGCCACGAGCAGGAGGCCGAGCCACAGGTAGTGGTAGTCGTCCTTGACGAGGAAGAGCAGGGCGGTGACGACCACGACGCTCAGCGTCAGCAGGCCGAGTGACCGCTTGCGGTGACCGGTCGCGTCGGAGCGCTGGCCGGTGACCGGGGCGAGCACGGCCAGCACCAGGCCGGCGGCGCCGATCGACCAGCCCAGCCACGAGCTCGCCGAGATCGGTCCGGGCAGGTCCTCGCCGACCGCATCGGTGAGGTAGACCGAGAAGATGAACGTGACGATGACGGCGTTGAAGGCGGCGGAACCCCAGTCCCACAGGCTCCACGCGAGGACCTGACGGCGGTCCGTGCGTCGCGCGACGGCGACGGACTCCGTCATGCCTGCTCCTTCCACTGTCCGCGCTCCTCGAGCACGCTGCGCAGCACGTCGGGACGGTCCGTGACGATCCCGTCGACGCCGATGTCGAGCAAGGATCGCATCTCGTCGGGGTCATCGACGGTCCAGACGTGCACCGGCAGCTCGAGCAGGTGGGCCCGGCGGACGAAGCCAGGCGTGACGACGGTGATCCGGCCGCGGCGTCGCGGCACCTGCACGCAGCGGCCACCACGGCGGACGCCGAACGACTGCACCCGTCGCGTCGGGCCGACCCGCAGCCGGGCCACCTCGGCGGGGGAGAAGGACGTGGTGATCCCGGGTTCCAGGGCCCGGATGCGCTGGAGTCTCACGTCCGAGAACGACGCCAGGCACACCCGGTCGAGCGCGTCGTGCTCGCGGAGGACGTCGAGCGTGGCCTCGACAGCGTCGTCCGCCTTCACGTCGATGTTGAACCGGGCGTCGGGGAACGCCTCGAGCAGTGCGTCGAGCCGGGGGATCGGCTCACGTCCACCGAGACGCACGGAGTCGATCAGCTGCGAGCTGGCCTGGCCGATCGGCGTCGGTACGCCCGCGAGGCGGGACAGGTCGACGTCGTGAAACGCGTAGACGACCCCGTCGGACGACCGGTGCACGTCGGTCTCCATGTACGTGTAGCCGAGCGCGACGGCGTTGGCGAACGCGGTGATCGTGTTCTCGATGCCCTCGTTCCCCGGGAGCAGCGCGCCGCCTCGGTGCGCCAGAGGCAGGGGAGCGGGGCCGTCGAGGTATGTCATGTCACGGTCCTTGAGCTTGTCGAAAGGACGCTTCGACAAGCTCAACGTCCAATCAGATGTCCCGGAAGGTCTCGATCTGCGCCCCAAGGGCGTTCAGCCGCTCGGCGAGGTCCTCGTAGCCGCGGTTGATGACGTAGACGCTGCGCAGCACCGACGTGCCCTTGGCGGCGAGCATCGCGAGCAGGATCACGACGGCAGGCCGGAGCGCGGGCGGGCACACCAGCTCGGTGCCGCTCCAGTGCGTGGGACCCTCGATCAGCACGCGGTGCGGGTCGAGCAGCTTGACCTGGGCGCCGAGCTTGTTGAGCTCGGTGAGGTAGATGGCCCGGTTCTCGTAGACCCAGTCGTGCAGCATCGTCGAGCCCTCGGCCGTGGCCGCGATGACGGCGAAGAACGGCAGGTTGTCGATGTTGAGGCCCGGGAACGGCATCGGGTGGATCTTGTCGATCGGGGCCCGGAGCTTCGACGGGTGCGTGGTGATGTCGACGAGGCGGGTGTGGCCGTTCTCGGCCATGTACTCCTCGCCGCGGTCGTAGTGGAAGCCCATCTCCTCGAGCAGCGCGAGCTCGATCTCCATGAACTCGATCGGGACCCGGCGGACGGTGATGCTCGAGCCGGTGACGATCGCGGCGGCGATCAGGCTCATCGCCTCGATGGGGTCCTCGCTGGGCGCGTACTCGACGTCGGTGTTGATGACCGGGCGGCCGGTGACGCGCAGCGTGGTGGTGCCGATGCCCTCGATGTCGACGCCGAGCTTCTGCAGGAAGAAGCACAGGTCCTGGACCATGTAGTTGGGGCTGGCGTTGCGGATGACGGTGACGCCGTCGTAGCGGGCGGCCGCGAGCAGGGCGTTCTCGGTGACGGTGTCGCCGCGCTCGGTGAGGACGATGGGCCGCTCCGGCCCGACGCCTGTGGCGGTCTGCGCGTGGTAGCTGCCCTCGGTGGCGACGACCTTGAGCCCGAACGGCCGCAGCGCGGTCATGTGCGGCTCCACCGTGCGGGTGCCGAGGTCGCAGCCACCGGCGTAGGGCAGCTCGAAGGTGTCGGTCCGGTGCATCAGCGGGCCGAGGAACATGATGATGCTGCGGGTGCGCCGGGCCGCGTCGGCGTCCATGGCGGCGAGGTCGAGGTCGCGGGGGACGACGAGCTCGAGGTCGTTCTCCTCGTTGAGCCAGCGGACCTTCACGCCGATGGACTCGAGCACCTCGAGCAGGCGGTTGACCTCCTCGATGCGCGCGACCTTGCGCAGCACCGTGGTGCCCTCGTTGAGCAGCGACGCGCAGAGCAGCGCGACGCCGGCGTTCTTGCTGGACTTCACGTCGATCGCGCCGGACAGGGTGGTGCCGCCGCGCACGCGGAGGTGGCTGGGGCCCGACGTGCCGACGCTGACGAGCTCGGAGTCGAGGGCGCTGCCGATGCGCGCGAGCATGTCGAGCGTCAGGTTCTGCTGGCCCTGCTCGATGCGGTTCACGGCGCTCTGGCTGGTGCGCAGCTCGGTGGCGAGCTGCGCCTGCGTGAGCCCGCTGTGCTGGCGTGCGTCGCGGATCAGGGCGCCGATGCGCGCCAGGTAGTCGTCGCGTTCTGACATGGTCCCCCCACTGTATATCTCAGATATGAGATACGGCTAGTCGTGGCCGGGTGTCGTCCTGGGCCGCAGCAGGAGGGCCACGAGGACGCCGGCGACGGTGAGCGCACCGGCCACCACGCCGACGATACCCACGTGGGCCTCGGACCCCAGCACCTCGATCAGCTCGGCGCCGATGACCTGCCCGGCGATCATGCTCAGACCCAGCACGAGGACGCCGTGGACGCGCACGAGAGCGGCAGCGAGCCAGATCACGACGACGCCCATCGTGCCGCCGGCGTAGAGCCACCAGGTGTGGGGGAGACCGTCGAGGTGACCGGGCGCCAGGAAGCTCAGCGCCAGCGCGACGACCAGCACGACCGTGCCGACGGCGAAGTTGTTCAGCGTCGTCGGCCAGGGGCCGCCCACCGCGGAGACGCGACCGTTGAGGGCCTGCTGGAACGAGGAGCCCACGCCGGCCAGGAGCGGCAGCAGCGCGAACGCGGCGACCTTCAGGTCGAAGGAGTCGACGAGCCGCTCGCTCGTGGCGAGGATCACGGCCAGCACGGCGAACGACGCCGCCACGGCGCGCGGCGTGCTGAACGCCTGGTGACCCGAGGGGCCGAGACCGCGGTGGTCGACGAGGAGCGCGCTCGAGGACTGGCCGGCCGTCACGGCGACGCTGAACAGCGCCACGCCGATGGTGCCGACGGTGATGCCCTGCGTCGCCACCAGGAAGGCGCCCAGGGCGCCTCCGACGAGCTCGACCGGACGCAGCCGGCCCTCGCGTCGCGCGAGGTGGATGGCCCGGTGGCCGGCGCGACCGTGGGGGAGTGCGGCGGTGATCGCCGCCACCACGACCAGTCCGGTACCGAAGCTGATCACCGCGGCCGCGAAGCCGGCACGTGCGCCGGAGCCGATCTCGTGCGCGAGCCGGCCGTTGATCTGAGACTGCCCGGCGATCAGCCCGCCGGCGACGAGCATGGCCGGCGCCGCGACGATGCGGAGCGCCGCTGACGGCTCGCTCACGCCACGTCGGTCGTGTCGGAGGGTCCCAGGCGGCGCACGTCGTCGACGCCGCCGAAGTTCTCGACGTGGGACCAGTAGATGCCGAGCCCGGCGGGGGAGACGGTGGCGTCGTGGACACCGAACAGCACCCGGGGCGCGACGCGGGTGACGAACTCGACGGTCTCGGCGACCTTCGCCCACGGTGCGCTGATCGGGACGGCCAGCACGTCGACGTCGTCCGGTGCGTACTCGTACGTGTCGCCGGGATGGAACAGCGTCGGCTCACCGTCGGCCCTCACGAGGACGCCGGTGTTGGCGATGCGGGGGATGGCGGGAACGATCTCGGCGTGCCGCTGCCCGACGCCCTGGATCGTCAGCGCTTCCACCGCCGTGGCGTCGCCGTCCCGATGGGCGGTCCACTGCCCGGCCTTCACGACGGTGGCCGTCTCCGGGTCGCAGAGGAGAGTCGCGCCGGGGTTGCGCTGCAGCAGGCCGCCGAGGCGCTCGTGGTCGACGTGGTCCGGGTGCTGGTGCGTGATCACGACGGCGTCCAGCCCGTCGAGCGCGAACGTCTCGTCCGGACAGAAGACGCCGGGATCGATCAGCAGACGAGCGCCGGCGGCTTCGACGAGGACGGCCGCGTGGCCGTGGCGGGTGATCTTCACCCGGCCATGATGTCAGCGCGCGCGAACGGTGATCCGCGAGCCGTGCCGGGGCACGCTGGTGATGTTGCGGACCTTGGGCACGTCCGGCTCGTCCGCGACGACGTCGAATCGCTGGAGCATCTCGCGCAGCACGGCGACGCCCTCCATGAGCGAGAAGCCCGCCCCGATGCACCGCCGCACGCCGCCGCCGAACGGGATCCAGGTGTTGGCCTGGACCTTCTCGTCGAGGAAGCGTGCCGGGCGGAAGACGTCCGGGTCGGCGAAGTTCTCCTGGTGGCTCAGGATGATCGACGGCGCGACGCTGGCACCCGCCGGGATCTCCGTCCCGCCGATGGTCGCGGGCTGCATCAGCAGCCGGACCACCATCGGGATCACCGGGTGCAGGCGCATCGACTCCTTGAGGACGGCCTCCAGGTACGCGTCGTCGCCCTCGTCGGCCGCCTTCCGGGCCCGGGCGAGGTGCTCACGCGAGCGGCCCAGCTCGTGCAGCGTCCAGGCGAGCGCGGTCGCGGTGGTCTCGTGGCCGGCGAGCAGCAGCGTGACGAGCTGGTCGCGCAGCTCGGCGTCGTTGAGCGGCACCTCGTCCTCGTCGTCGCCGACCAGGATGAGCTGCGACAGGACGTCGGTGCGCGAGGCCAGGTCCGGCTCGGCGCGACGCTCGGCGATGAGCCGGTAGAGCGCGCGGTCGAGCTCGTCGCGGTTGTCCACGAACCGCTTCCACATGCCGTACTTCATCAGCCAGGGGTAGCCGATGCCGATGAGGACGGCCGGACTGACGTTGATGACGCCGCGGAGCAGCGGCCGCAGCTCGCGCAGCCGCGTCTCGTCGGTGAGGCCGAAGACGACCTTCATGATCACCTCGAGGGTGACCGCGTTCATCCGGTCGAGCGAGCGGAACGTCGTGCCGTCGCGCCAGCTCTCTACCTCGCTGCGTGCGATATCGACAACCATGTCCTCGTAGCCCTTCAGGGCGCGGGGCGAGAACGCGGGCATCAGCAGCTTGCGGGCCCGCTTGTGCTCGGCGGAGTCGACGAGCAGCAGGGAGTGCTCGCCCATGATCGCGCCGAGGACGGCGTTGCCCTTGCCCGCGTAGAACACCTCGGGGTCGCCGGCGAAGATCTCCTTGATGTGCTCCGGCCGCGAGAACATGACGATCTGGCGGCCGTCGGGGATGAGCTTGACCGTGAACACGTCGCCGTACTTCCGGTGCAGCCACGGGATGAACGAGTGCCGGTACCGCATGAACGCCAGGCTCTGGACCAGGGCGGGCCAACGCGGGCCGGGCGGCAGCGGGCCCTTCGGGACGGGCGGCCAGTCGGCGATGTAGCTCGGCACGTGGTCCGGGGTCGTCGCGGTCATGGCCTCAGTGTGCCTCCATCCAGATACCGACGGCATCCGACTTGGGTATGAGGCGTGGCACAGGACAGCAGGAATGGAGAAGCCCGCTGTCGTGGCGGTCTGGTTGGATCGTCGCCATGACGACGACTACACCCGGCGGGGGTGCCGGGCCACGGGCGGCAGATGTCGCGGCCGACCGCCATGACGTGATCCGGGTGCAGGGCGCCCGGGAGAACAACTTGAAGGACGTCTCGGTGGAGCTGCCGAAGCGGCGGCTCACCGTCTTCACCGGCGTCTCGGGCTCGGGCAAGAGCTCGCTGGTGTTCGGGACCATCGCCGCTGAGTCGCAGCGCCTGATCAACGAGACGTACAGCGCGTTCCTGCAGGGCTTCATGCCGTCGCTGGCGCGGCCCGAGGTCGACCGCCTGGAGGGCCTGACCACGGCGATCATCGTCGACCAGGAGCGGATGGGCGCCAATCCGCGGTCCACGGTCGGCACGGCCACCGACGCCAACGCGATGCTCCGCATCCTGTTCAGCCGGCTCGGCTCGCCGAGCGCCGGCCCGCCCACGGCGTACTCGTTCAACGTGCCCACCCGGCGTGCCAGCGGCGTGATGTCCACCGACAAGGGCACGCACGTCGAGAAGAACGTCGTGCGCGAGGCGGTCTACCTCGGCGGCATGTGCCCGCGCTGCGAGGGCATGGGTCAGGTCAGCGACATCGACCTCACCGCGCTCTACGACGAGTCCAAGTCGCTGCGCGAAGGGGCCCTCATGGTGCCCGGCTACTCGATGGACGGCTGGTACGGCCGGCTGTTCGAGGGCGTCGGCCTGCCGATGGACACGCCCATCGCGAAGTTCACCAAGAAGCAGCTCGAGACGATGCTGTACTCCGAGCCCACCAAGATCAAGGTCGAGGGCGTCAACCTGACGTTCGACGGGATCATCCCGAAGATCCAGAAGTCGATGCTGTCCAAGGACCCCGAGGCCATGCAGCCGCACGTGCGCCGGTTCGTGGAGCGCGCGGTGACGTTCCAGACCTGCCCGGAGTGCGACGGCACGCGCCTGACGGCCGAGGTCCTGGCCTCGAAGATCAAGGGCAAGAACATCGCCGACCTCTGCTCGATGCAGATCACCGACCTGGCCGAGTGGGTCCGCGAGCTCGAGGAGCCCAGCGTCGCGCCGCTGCTGGCCGGCCTGCAGCACCTGCTCGACTCGTTCGACGAGATCGGCCTCGGCTACCTCTCGCTCGACCGGCCGGCCGGCACGTTGTCCGGGGGAGAGGCCCAGCGCACCAAGATGATCCGGCACCTCGGGTCCTCGCTCACCGACGTCACGTACGTCTTCGACGAGCCCACCATCGGCCTGCACCCGCACGACATCGAGCGGATGAACCAGCTGCTGGTGCAGCTGCGCGACAAGGGCAACACCGTGCTCGTCGTGGAGCACAAGCCGGAGTCCATCGCGATCGCTGACCACGTCGTCGACCTCGGCCCGGGGGCCGGCACGGACGGCGGCACGGTGTGCTTCGAGGGCACCGTGGACGGACTGCGCAAGAGCAAGACCGTCACCGGGCGCCACCTCGACGACCGGGCGACCCTGAAGGAGACGGTCCGTGAGGCCACGGGTGCGCTCGAGGTGCGCGGCGCCTCCACCCACAACCTCCGCGACGTCGACGTCGACATCCCGCTCGGCGTGCTGTGCGTCGTCACCGGCGTGGCCGGGTCCGGCAAGAGCTCGCTGATCCACGGCTCCGTGGCCGGTCAAGACGGTGTCGTCGTGGTCGACCAGAGCGCCATCAAGGGCTCGCGTCGCAGCAACCCGGCCACCTACACCGGTCTGCTCGAACCCATCCGCAAGGCGTTTGCCAAGGCCAACGGCGTAAAGCCGGGGTTGTTCTCCTCCAACTCCGACGGCGCGTGCCCGGCCTGCAACGGCGCGGGCGTCATCTACACCGAGCTGGGCGTCATGGCCACCGTCGAGTCCACCTGCGAGGAGTGCGAGGGCCGGCGCTTCCAGGCCTCGGTGCTGGAGTACACGTTCGGCGGCAAGAACATCGCCGAGGTGCTCGCGATGTCGGTCGCCGAGGCGGAGGGGTTCTTCAGCGACGGCGACGCGGCCACGCCCGCCGCGCACAAGATCCTGGACCGGCTTGCCGATGTCGGGCTCGGGTACCTGAAGCTCGGCCAACCGCTCACCACGTTGTCCGGCGGCGAGCGGCAGCGGCTCAAGCTGGCCGCCCAGATGGCCGAGAAGGGCGACGTGTACGTCCTCGACGAGCCCACCACCGGTCTGCACCTGGCCGACGTCGAGCAGCTGCTGGCGCTCCTGGACCGGCTCGTCGACTCCGGGAAGTCTGTCCTCGTGATCGAGCACCACCAGGCGGTCATGGCGCACGCCGACTGGATCATCGACCTCGGCCCCGGCGCCGGCCACGACGGCGGCACCGTGGTGTTCGAGGGCACGCCCGCCGACCTGGTCGCCAAGGCGTCGACACTCACGGGGGAGCACCTGGCGGCCTACGTCGGCTGACCGGAGGTCTAGGCCCGAGTGCTACCTTCGGCGTCCGCGTCTCGACCCATGGCGGATTCGCTGGGATTCCAGTGGTTCTAGCGTTCTGTCATGCGCTCACGAGTCGGTGTCTTGACGCTGCTGGTGCTCGCGCCGATCGCGGCCGAGCTGCTGGCGGCGTACCTGGGTGACATCGGGGGAGTGGGCGGCCTGCTCTTCCTGGTGGTCTTCTTCGCGCCGTTGTACGGGGGAGCGGCCCTCCTGATCCGCGAGGTCGCGGTGCGCACGGGTCGCGGATGGCGAGGGATCCTCTTGCTCGCAGCCGCCTTCGGTGTGCTGATGCCGACGTTCGTCGACGGGTCGCTGTTCACGTCGGCTCGTGACGACGTCGACGACTGGGGCGCCATCGTGGATGCGGCGTCCTTCGGCGGGCTGGGCTGGTACGCCGTGGTCACCTGGGTCGGTGGGCACGTGCTGATGAGCGTCGGTGCCCCGATCGCCGTGGCTCAGGCTCTGGCGCGTCGGCCGGGTCCGTGGCTGGGACGTATGGGCATCGTCGTGACGGGCCTGGGCCTTGTGCTCGTTGCCCTGCTCGTGCACCAGGACCAGTGGGACGCCCACGAGGTGGACTCCAGCCCAGAGCGGTACACGGTGGCAGGAGGAATTGTGGTCGCCCTCGTCCTTGCGGCGCTCAGCCCACTCGGGCGACCCGCCACCAGCAGGCCTGGCCGGACACCGGCGGTGTGGGTCTGCGCGGTGGCGGGCTTCGTGGGCCTGGCCGCCTTCGACTTCGTTCCGCTGTCATGGGCCGGTGTCGTGATCGATCTGACGGTTCTGGCCATCGCCTTCACCATCCTCAGCCGCTGGGGCACCACCGCGGACTGGACGCCACGCCACGTCGCCGCCGTCGCGTGGGGCGCCCTGCTGGCCCGCACGCTGACCGGGTTCCTCGCGCCGCTGCCTCAGGAGACGACGTGGGCGGAGAAGATCAGCCAGAACGTGACCTATCTGGTGCTCATCGCCCTGTTGGGCGTCACGGTGGAGCTCAGAACGCGCGCTGCGCCGTCGCCTTCGGGCCGCTGACGAGCGTGCGCGCCGGGACGTCCTCCGACACGACGGCACCGGCGGCGATCACGGCGTCCCGTCCGATCCTCACGCCGGGCAGGATGGTTGCGCCGGCACCGATCCAGACGTTCTCCGCGACGTCGATGGGCCCTCCGGTGAGCCATTCGCGGCGCTCGTCGGTGTCCACCGGGTGCCCGACGGTGATGAACGTGACCTTCGGGGCGATCAGGACACGTGGCGCCAGGCGGATCCCGGCGTAGTCCAGGAACGTGCACCCCTGGTTGATGAACACCCGTTCGGACAGCTCGAGGTTCAGGCCGTGGTCGGTGAAGAACGGCGGGTAGATCGTGACGCCGTCGGGCACCGGACGTCCCAGGATCTGCTCCAGGAGCTCAGATCTGGCTGACGTGTCGTCGAACGGCACGGCATTGAGCCTCGACGTCAACGCACTGACCTCCAGCACCCGCCGCGACATGGCGATGAACTCCGGACTCTTGATGCGGATGAGGTGCTCGCTGGCCATCCGTCGATCCTTGCGCAGAAGCGCAGGTCAGAAGGGGTGCCACGCTTGAGCAATGTTGTCCGATAATGTACATTATGTCAACTTGCGTAGATACGAACGGCAGCGGGCAGTCCCCTACGGCACCGGGACCGGCTCGACGACGTTGCCGGGCTTGATCGTCGCGCAGTTGTTCGGGACAGCCCGGCCGGCGAGACGAGCGCCCAGCCACGCGACCGCCTGCGACGTCCAGATCGGGACCGAACCGACGTGACTTAGCGGGTACTCGTGGTACAGCACGTCCACGCCACGCTCGCAGTACGTCCGGGCCAGGGTGCGGACGTCGCCGGCGATCGCGATCCCGTCCCCGGGCCCGATCCCCGGCTTGGAGCCCGAGGCGCCCTCGACCTCTCCCCTTCTCCCCTGCCCGATGAACAGCGGCGTGCTGGGCGTGCCGTCCTTCCCCATGATCAGCTGGTTCGCGATCTCCACGAGCTCCGGGATGCTCTCCGGCTCGCGGTACTGCGGCTTCACCAGCTCGGCGAACGTCAGTCCCGGGTACTGGCCGAGCGCCTTGGCGATCGTTGCGCGTCGCAACTTGGACGTGAGCTCCAGTCCTCGTTCACTCAGGTACGGGGTCAGGTCGACGTCGTACGCCCGGCCGAGGCCGACGAGCGCCAGCGGCAGCACGCCGGCCCAGAGCAGGGTGCCGTCGACGTAGTGGAGGTTGCGGATCGGGTCGACGAGGACGCCACCCATGGCCGCCCCGACCAGTCGGCGGTCCACGTCCGGCGCATACGTCGGCGCCATCTCGGCGGCCCACTCGGTGGCGATCGCCCCGCCGGAGTAGCCGATCATCCCGACTCTCGCCTCGTGTGCGATGCCCGTGGTCGGGTTGGCGAAGGCGGCTCGCAGGCCGTCGAGGGTGTTGTGGCCGTACTCGGGCCCGGCACCGATGTTGGCGTCCTGCCCCTCCACGTCGGTGATGACCACGGCGCTGCCCGCGAGCAGGAACGGCAGCACGAGGCCGGTTTCGAACGTGGCGATCGCGCCACCGGGCAGCTTCATCGATCCGGCGATGACGCTGGACGGCTGGTCGGCGGGGTCCGACGAGTCGTAGAACGACTGGTACGCCACCACACGGCGCGAGGCGGCGCCGAGGAGTGGCCGGACCACCGTGGTGACACCGAGGGTGGCCTGTCCTCGCGCGCCGGTCGTGCGGAAGAGCAGCTGCGTGGTGCGGACGGGCAGCGGGATGCCGGCCAGGTGGTACGGCAGGTGCCGGGTCCGCAGGACCGTGCCGGGCTCGATGCTCTCCAGCGGGGCGCTGCCGGTGTACCGGTAGAACGGGTCGGTCGACGGGTCGCCGAGCGTCGAGGCCCCGGCCGGCTGCACCGCTGTCAGGGCCGCAGCGACGCCGATGACGAGCGCCAGGATCCGGTGGACGAGGGAGGTCTTCACGGCGGCTCGCCTTCGATGGTCGGGAGTGACGTCAGTCGGACGCGATCTTGGACCGCAGGATCTTGCCCGTGGCGTTGCGAGGGAAGTCTGGCACGACCACGACCTGTCGGGGCACCTTGTACTTCTCCAGCCGGCCGCGGACGTGGTCGCGCAGGGCCTGCTCCCCCGGGTCGTCGCAGCCCTCGGCGAGCGTGACGTAGGCGCGCAGCACCTGGCCGAACTCCTCGTCCCTGACGCCCAGCACGACGGCCTCGTCGACGTCTGGGTGCTCGGCGATCACCTGCTCGACCTCGAGCGGGAAGACGTTCTCCCCGCCGGAGACCACCATGTCGTCGTCGCGCCCGTCGACGTACAGCCGCCCCTTGGCGTCAAGGTGGCCCATGTCACCGGTGTTGACGTGCCCGTCGACGACTTCCTTGGCCTCCGGGGTGTCCGCGCCGTCCTCGGTGTAGCCCTCGAACATCAGCCCGCCGCGCATGAAGATCGTGCCCCGCTCCCCCACGTCGCAGCGGGACCGGTCGTCCCGCAGGATCCGCACCGAGATGCCGATGCCCGGCCGCCCGAGGGTGGAGGGCTCGTCGAGGAGGTCCTGCGGCGAGGCCATCGAGACGATGCCGGTCTCGGTGGAGCCGTAGAGGTTGACCAGCACCGGTCCGAAGACCTCCATGACCTCCCGAACCGTGCCCGGCGAGATCGGCGACGCGCCGGTGAGGGCCACCCGGATCGACGAGAGGTCGACGTCGGACCGCTCCTTGCGCGCTGCGAGGAGGCGCTGGAACATCACGGGGACGCCGGTGAGCACAGTCGCTCGATGCTCGGCGATGTCGTCGAGGGTCTGGTCGGCGTCGAACCGTCGGTGGCATACCACGGTGCCGTTGACCGCGAGGGTGCTGAGCAGCAGCGCGAAGCCGAGCGCGTGGAAGAACAGCGGCGGGATCACCGCCACGTCGCCCTCACGCAGTCGCAGCACGCCCATGCCCGTCGCCACGCTCTCGGCGACGGCGACCGGGTTCACGCTGCGGGAGACGCCCTTGGCGAGGCCCGTGGTGCCCGAGGTGAGAAGGGTCAGCTTGCCCGTGCGGTGGTTGGCCGGTGCGGGTCGCCCGTCGTGCTCGGCGAGCTCGTCGAGGGTGGTGGCGTTCGTCGCGCCGTCGTGCCACGCGACGACGCGCTGCCCGTCGAAACCGCTGGAGTCGACGATGGCGGCGTACTCCTCGTCGTGCACGAGGACGTCCGGGCGATGGCGTCCGAGGATCCGAGCGAGCTGCGCCTCGGTGACCTCGCTGTTGAGGAGCACCACCTCGGCGCCGAGCCGCGACCCGACGGCCATCGCCTCGAGAAAGCCGCGGTGGTTGCGGCAGAGGATCGCGACGCTGTCCGGCGCGTCGGCGTCCTGCACGAGGGCGCCGGCGACCGCCTCCATCCGGCAGTCGAGCTCGCGGTACGTGACGCTCCCCCGGTCGTCGACCAGCACGGGCCGGCCGGAATGCTTCGCGGCGCCGATGGCGACGGCCGCGGCGGGCGTCAGACCGGTGCGCCAGAGCCCGGAGAGCAGCTTCGCGCCCGTGACCGGCCCGACGGGCCGGAGCAGACCGGATCCGACGGTGGCCGTGGCGGCGTCACGCCAGCGGGCGAGGTCGAGTCGATGCGCCATGAGCGAGATTCTGCCCGAGACCGGCCTGGCCGGCCTGCCTAGGCTGGAGGTGGTCATGAGCGAGAAGAGACGACGCCACCGCGCCGGCGAGGACCAGAAGGCCCGGGACCGGCGGATGGAGCACCAGGCCCGCTGGGTCGACCTGGAGGTCCAGCGGGCGATCGAGCGCGGCGACTTCGACGACCTTCCCGGCGCCGGCAAGCCGATCCCTGACCTCGACACCACGCACGACCCGGACTGGTGGATCAAGCGGCTGATCGACCGCGAGCAGATCACCGGCGTGCTGCCCCCGGCGCTGGCCCTGCGCGGTGAGGACGCCCGGCTCGACGACGTGCTCGACGGTCAGCGCGACGAGCGCCGGGTCCGCGAGATCGTCGAGGACTTCAACGCCCGGGTGGTGGAGGCGCGTCGGCAGCTCCTCGGCGGGCCGCCGGTGATCACTCCGACCCGGGACGTCGATGCCGAGGTGGCGGCGTGGAGGGAGCGCCGGAGCCGCCGGCGGACCTAGACGGTCTGGGGTGATCCGCGGGTGGCGTCGAGCTTGCCGGCGTGGATGAGGGCGTGGCACTTGCGGCATCGGCCGTCGAGGTCGTCGAGGTCGTCGAGGTCGGTGTTGCCACCGTGGGTCCACCAGACCTGGTGATGGTTGTGCGCGATGGGGTGATGACAGCCGGGTGAGGCGCATCTGGCGTTCTGCCGGTGCCGGATCGCCTTGGCCTGCTTCAGTGTGGCGAGCCGTTCGGAACGGCCGACGTCCAACACTTCGGTGTTGCGGCCGATGGTCTTGACCAGGATGGGGGTGATCTCGGCTCCGCAGAGCAGGTGGCTGAGGAGCTGGGGCCCGATCGGACCGAATCCCTCGAGGTGCGCCGGCTTCAGGTCGAGATCCAAGGCCTTCTGGGCGGACTCGTCGGCGATGGCCTTCAGCGTGTCGGCTTCGACGGTGACGAACAGGTGAGGGCGGATGCCGTTGTCGGCGGGGAGTCCGTTCTCCAGGACCGAGCGGCACAGGTCGGTGAAGGCGTCCATCCGTCGTTCGGCGAGGGTGCGGTCGTCGTCGGCGTCTCGCGAGATCGAGAGGCTGTTCATGATCGTCTTGAACAGGACACCGGTCTCGATGTCGAGGAACCCGGTCGGGACGAACCCTTCGCCGCAGCGCTTGAGGCGGATGTCGTGCTTCTCCATGCCGTCGAGCCAGGCCTTGTCGAGGTCGTCACCGTGCAGCACGTCGCGGATGTTGCGGACCTTCTCGAACAGCTCACCGGGTGCGACGGTCTTTGCGACGTCGAGCAGCGGCCCTTCGAGCTGACGAGTCTCGTCGTGGCCGACGTGCTTGAGGGCGAAGGTGAACGCGTTGACGTGCTCGAACGACAGCTCACCGGTACGCGCTGCTTCACCCACGGACGGCAGGTCACGGAACGTTCTCGCGGCGCGGACCAGCTGACGGGTCCGGCCGGCGTCCTGGTGCAGCTCGCGCCGGCCCCAGGTGGCGATGGACGAGGCACCGTCGTCCTCGTGGGCCTCGGTCTCGTCGATCTCGGCCAGCACCACCGACAGCTCGGTGGTCAGGACGTCGATCGCGGCCTTGAGCGCCTTCGCGGTCTCGGTGTCGGGCGTGGTGACTGACCGCAGCGCCTGCGCTGCGTCGCGCAACGTGGTGATGGTGGTCTCGTCCTCCCCGAACATGCTTCCAACCTATCAGAACATGCGTTCGAGACCCATCGTTTTCCACTGATATTCCAGTCAAATGTTGAACTCGAGCTATCGCAAGACACCGACACTTGCCCAGCCCAATCGTCGGGCCGTGGACATCTCGGCCGTCCACACGACAGTGCGCACGTCGCGGCATGAGCGGGCGTTCCTGCTGCGAGATTTGCTCCCGCGAGCACCACCCCGTCGTCGCACGCTGGTGGTCTACGGAGCAAATCTCGGGGCCAGGACTCATCGGCATGAGAGGACGCATCGGGCGGTGGCGATTCGACCGAATACGGGCTCACACGGTTGACCATCCACCGCTCCGCGGTGAACGGTCCGACCGGCCAGGCAGACTGGCCCCATGACGACGATCGCGGCCACCCGCACCGTGCGGCTGGACGTCCCGATCGACGTCGGGCTCACCTGGTCCGCGCTGCGGCACGGCCGAGGCGACCCCACCTACCGTCACGTCGCCGGGAGCATCTGGCGCACGAGCCGCATGGCCACCGGGCCCGTCACCGTGCAGGTCACGCAGGAGGCCGACCGCGTCGTCCGGGCCGAGGCCTGGGGCGCCGGTGCCGATGAGCTGCTGGACGGCCTGCCTGCCGCTCTGGGCACCAAGGACGACGTCACCGGCTTCAGCACGGCCCATCCGGCCATCGCCGACGCGGTCCGCCGGTTCCCGGGCCTGCGGATCCCGCGCACCGGCCGGGTGATGGAGTCGCTGATCCCCGCGGTGCTCGAGCAGCGCGTCGTCGGGCTCGACGCGCAAGCCTCCTGGCGCCGTCTGGTCCAGAAGCACGGCGAGCCGGCACCCGGACCGGCGGCCGAGCAGCTCCGCGTCGTCCCGGACGCCGCCACCTGGGCGGCGCTGCCCGTCTGGGAGTGGCACCGGGCCGGCGTCGACCCCCAGCGGTACCGCACAGCCCAGGCGTGCGCGCGCGTCGGTCCACAGCTCGAGCGCGTCGCGGCTGCCGGCGACCTGGCGGCCACCTATCGGGCGCTGCGGAGCGTGCCGGGGGTCGGTATCTGGACGGCCGCCGAGACCGGCTCAAGAGCGCTAGGCGACGCCGACGCGGTGCCGTTCGGCGACTTCCACCTCGCCCACCTGGTCGGCGTCGGGCTGGTCGGCCGCCGCCTGCACACGGACGACGAGGTCGCCGAGGTGCTCGAGCCGTACCGCCCGCAGCGGTTCCGCGCGGTGCGACTCCTCGCGCTCAGCCCGCTCGTGCGGATGGAGCGTCGAGGCCCGCGCGCACCGCGCGTGAACCATCACCGGATCTGAGGTCAGACTCCCCCGGTCAGGTGCACCGAGCTGATCTCCTGGTCGGCGATCTGCGCGGGCGTGAACGGGAAGCTCACCCACTGCTCCTGGCCGAACATCTCGGTCTGGTCGCGGTACCAGGGCGACGTCGGGTCCATCGACTGGCCGTAGGTCAGGATCGTCGACGCCTGGACGCCGGTGTCCGTGAACGAGACCGCCTGGATGTGCGACGACCCGTACGTGATGTTGTACAGCCGCTGCGGGTTCTCCACCGGAGGCTTCACCAGGACGACGTTCACGTTGCCCGTCTCGGCGCTGCCGCCGTCGACCGGGATCGGGGCGCCCTCCTTGTCGGCCACCTGCTGCGATCCGAGCGGGGCGTCGAGCGGGATGTTCTTCGACTTCAGGTACGCGATGGCGTCCCGCATGGCCCGCGTGACGAGGTATGAGCGTTCCTTGAGCTCGCGCGGCGTGTTCAGCGGGTCCCTGGCGTTGAACTTCACCGCCCAGCGGCTCGGCTTCGTCCGGAGCCAGAACTCCTGGAAGAGCACCGACCCGACGCTGTCGATGTCGTTCTTGCCGTCCCAGGCGGCGAGGATGTCGCAGGCCTCTCCCCCGCGGGCGGCCTTGCAGGTCTTGTCGAGGTCGCCGTTGGCCTTCGTCATCTCGGCGGCCAGGACGCGGTTCTCGTGCTCGAAGCCGCGGAACGTCTCGAACGAGATCTGTCCCTGCTCCAGCGCGTCGGTGACGTACTTGTAGACCATCCGGGTGCGCAGCGACCGCTCGCACTTCTCGCAGCCGATGATGCTGGCGTAGCCTTCCAGCCGCTCGGCCGGGTTGGGCAGCCAGTACGAGTCGTTCGCGTTGGCGACCCAGTCGCGCCGGGTGGCGTCCGGAAGGTTCGACGGGCCGAGGATCCCCGGGCGCTCGGCGTCGGCGTCGTTCTGCCACGCGCACGTCGAGCGGGCCCGGGTGCCGTTGAGCACCGGAAGGCCGGCCAGCAGCTTCGTGACCCGGCCGATCGGCGTGATGCACTTGCGGAGCATCGTCTCCGGGACGTTCGGGACGACGGAGTGGTCGGCGTACAGCGCGTTGCCGTCACGGTCCGCGGCGATCGTGTTCACCCACGGGATGCCGGCGCCCTGGTCCTGCTTCTGGAGCAGCTCCGTCGCGGTGGACGCCTTGCCCATGTTCAGGAACGAGTCGATCGTGCGCAGGTGCTCGCCGTTGGCGTCCCGCATGGCGAAGACGCTGATCGGCGTCCATCCCATCAGGGTGTCCGGCGAGTCCATGACGTAGCCGTCCTCGGTGCGGTAGAGCGACCGCTTGACCGTCGAGAGCGAGCCGTTGGCCTGCTTCACCTGGACGTCGACCGACCGCTTCTCGAGGTCCTTGATGCCGTGGTCGGTCAGGTACTTGGTCGGCAGGCCCGGAATCACCCGGTACTCGTACGGCGTGAACCGGAACGCGGTGGAGACCGTGTGGCTCCACGCGACGTTCTTGTTGAACCCGATGTTGATCACGGGCGAGCCGAGCAGTGCGGCCCCCGCGACGTCGTACTCCCCCGGGATGGTCAGGTGCGCCTGGGCGAACCGGTACCGGCCGTGCCACGGGAAGTGCGGGTTGCCGAGCAGCATGCCGCGGCCGGTGGTGGTGGCGTCGCCGCCCAGCGCGGTGGCGTTGGAGCCGAACCCGGAGTCGGGGTCCTTGCCCAGGTCCGCCTTCAGCTGGTCGGCGGACGGGAGCTTCCGGGGCGCCTTGGAGTACGGCAGCTTCCGGTCCAGCTCCTCTGCGGACATCGTGGTGGTGGCGTCCTCGGTGGTCGCGGTCTGCTTCTTCAGCCCTCCGAGCAGGCCGCCCAACAGCGGGAGGCCGGGGTCGGTGAGGGTCGGGGGTGACGCGTCGGCGATCTCGTCGACGAACGGCCCGACCGAGGCGAGCAGGTTGGCCGCGTAGACGCCGTACCAGAGGTCGAGGTCGGAGAACGACTCGTCGAGGTAGTCGTCGCCCTTGCAGGTCTGGTCGTGGACGCCGTCAGCACCGCCGACGTCCTGCAGGTAGCGCTTCACGCCGGCGGTGTAGCCCTTGACGATCGCGCGCGCCTGGTCGCCGGGCCCACGCACCGGGTCGGCGAGCAGGTCCTCCACGACGTGCCGGTTGTGCAGGTCGGTGAAGAACGTGTCGGTCTGCAGGTTGGTGGCGTCCATCGAGACGTTGTCCTGGTACCGCGCCGTGGGTCCGAAGTACCGCGACCGCTTGCCCTGGCCGGTGATGAGGGTGTCGGCGAGGTTGCAGATCGACGTCTGCGCCGTCGCGTACCCGTGGCCGTAGCCCAGCGACGCCCAGTCGTTGGCCACGATGTGCGGGATGCCGTGCTCGGTGCGCGTGATGGTGACGTCGTACGTGCCGCCTGGCGGCTCGAGCGGCGCTCCGGCCGCCGAGGCGCTGGTGGTGGTGACGGTCGCGGTGGCGAGGGACGCCACGAGGACGGCTGCGACGGACAGGGCGACGTTCCGGCGGATCTGCTGCATGGACGACCTCTCGGCTCGGTGAGGTCAAACTAGCGACGAATCGTTGCGCCGTGGGCCCAGATCGGGAAAAAGTTGGACGGATGTCTCGCTACGCGAACGCGGCGACGTCACCCGCGCCCTCGCGCACCACCTCGGGCACGCCGTCGAGGAAGTCGATCACCGTGGTGGGCTCGGCGGTGACCTCGCCGGACTCGATCACCGCATCCACGGCCTGGTCGAGCTCCTCCTTGACCTCCCAGCCCTGAGTCATGGCCTCCTCGTGGCCGGGCAGGATCAGCGAGCTGGAGAGCAACGGCTCCCCCAGCTCGGCGAGGAGCGCCTGCACGACCGCGTGATCGGGGATCCGGGCGCCCACCGTGCGCTTCTTCGGGTGCAGCAGCCGCCGCGGGACCTCCGGGGTGGCCGGCAGGATGAACGTGTACGGCCCGGGCGTCGCGTGCTTGACCGCACGGAACACCGCGTTGTCGATGTGCACGAACTGGCCCAGCTGGGCGAAGTCGCGGCAGACCAGCGTGAAGTGGTGCTTGTCGTCGAGCCGCCGGATCGCCTTGATGCGCTCGAGCGCGTCCTTGTTGCCGAGCTGAGCGCCCAAGGCGTATCCGGAGTCTGTCGGGTACGCGACGAGTCCGCCGTCACGGATGATCTCGACCGCCTGCGCGACGGTGCGGGGCTGCGGGTTGTCGGGATGGATGTCGAGATAGCGCGCCATGGTCCGACCCTACGATCCGGTTCCCACCGTTCCGAATCGCGTCGCTAGCCGAAGATGCTGTAGCCGCCGGGGCCCACGAGCGCCGCCACGACGAGGAGGACGATGCCCCACAGGATGTCGCCCTGGATGATCCGGATGATGCCGTAGATCGCGATGATGACCGCGATGATGAACAAGATCGTGCCCATGTTCGGAGCCTCTCTTCTCGGATGATCCACCACGCTAGGGCGACTCGTGGCCGGGCGCCTGTCGAGAGCGTCCGGGGCCGGTGTCCACGGTGTGGACGGGAATATCCGGGCTCTCGCGGCTGTCTATCCTCGAGAACGAGGTCGACGGGAAGGAGCGGACCGTGACGGAGACCGCACCTGTCCTGACGTTGGCGGACCAGCGCCGGCGCCAGGTCGAGCACGACGCCGCCCGCGCCGAGCACCACCAGCAGCGCCCCGGGCTGCTCGCCCCGCGCCGCTCTCCCGAGGAGCTGAAGGCGCTGGCCGAGGAGGCTTCCGAGCGCCTGGCCGACGCCACAGCGGACGAGGTTCTCGCCTGGGTCGCCGAGACCTTCGGCTACCGCACCGCGGTGGCCTGCTCCATGGCCGACGCCGTCCTCCCCGACGTCGTCGCCCGCCACCTCCCGTGGGTCGACACGCTGTTCCTCGACACCGGTTACCACTTCGCCGAGACCGTCGGCACCCGCGACGCCGTCGAGTCCACGATGCAGCTGACCGTCGTCGACGTCACCCCGAAACGCACCGTCGCCGAGCAGGACGCCGAGTTCGGCAAGGACCTGTTCTCCCGCGACCCCGGCCTGTGCTGCCAGATGCGCAAGGTCGAGCCGCTCGCCGAGACCCTCGCCGACTACGAGGTCTGGGTCACCGGCGTCCGCCGTGAGGACTCCTGGCTGCGCGCCGGCACTCCCCTCGTGGAGTGGGACGAGAAGAACAGCATGGTCAAGGTCAACCCGCTGGCTGCCTGGACGTTCGACGAGCTGCTGGCGTACGCCGCGGAGCACGACGTGGTCATCAACCCGCTGCTGAACGACGGCTATCCGTCCATCGGCTGCGAGCCCTGCACCCGCCGCGTCGAGCCGGGTGAGGACCCGCGCGCCGGCCGCTGGGCCGGGCTGGACAAGTCCGAGTGCGGCCTGCACGGCTGACCGCTCGGACCTCTTCATGACCACCTCCGGGAGCCTTCCGCTCACCCTTCGCGTGGCCGGACGTCGTGTGGTCGTCGTGGGCGGCGGTCACGTCGCGGCCCGCCGTGCCCGGGCACTCCTCGACGCCGGCGCCGACCTCACGGTCGTCTCCCCCACCGTCACCGCCGCCCTCGCCGAGCTGGCCGAGCGCGGCAGCATCCGCTGGGAGCAGCGCGGCTACGCCGAGGGCGACCTCGACGGCGCCTGGCTCGTGCAGACGGCCACGGCCGACGCCGAGACCGACGACCGCGTGGCCGCCGACGCCGAGGCGCGGCAGATCTGGTGCCTCAAGGGCGGCGACCCCGACCGGGCGACGGCCTGGGCGCCCGCCGTGGCCCGCGTCGACGACGTGCTGATCGCGGTCAGCGGGGGCGGCGACGCCGGGCGCGCGACGTCGCTCCGGGACGGCGTGGCCGCCGCACTGCAGGCCGGTGAGCTGCCGCTCCGGCATCGCACGCACCATCCTGAGGGCTTCGTCGCCCTCGTCGGCGGCGGACCGGGCGATGCCGGTCTCGTCACGGCGCGCGGCCGACGGCTGCTGGCCGAGGCCGACGTGGTCGTGGTGGACCGCCTCGCCCCCACATCGCTGCTCGAGGAGCTCTCCCCCGACGTCGAGGTGATCGACGTCGGCAAGCGCCCCGACCACCATCCCGTGCCCCAGGACGAGATCAACGCGTTGCTGGTCGAGCACGCCAAGCGCGGGCGGGTCGTGGTCCGCCTGAAGGGCGGCGACCCCTACGTCTTCGGCCGCGGCGGCGAGGAACGCCAGGCCTGCGAGGACGCCGGCGTGCACGTGGAGGTCGTCCCGGGCGTCACGAGCGCGATCTCCGTGCCGGCCGCCGCCGGGATCCCGGTCACGCACCGCGGCGTGGCCCAGGGGTTCAGCGTCGTCACGGGCCACGAGGGCCTGGGCGCGCTCCCCCACGACCGCTCCCACACCCTGGTGCTGCTGATGGGCATCTCCCGGCTCGCCGCGACGGTCCAGGAGCTCGTCGCAGCCGGGCACGACCCTGACGCACCGGCCGCCGTCGTCGAGAGCGGCTGGACCGACGCCCAGCGCGTCACGGTCGGCACGCTCGCGACGATCGCCGGACGGGCCGCCGAGGTGGGTGCTCGCGCCCCCGCCGTCACCGTCGTCGGCGACGTCGTGACGCTCTCGCCGCACTGGACGTCAGCCACGCGTTGAGCGCTCGCTCGCCGCGCCGCATGACGGCGTCGTGGGCGAGGACGAACACCGGGCGCAGCAGGCGCTCCGTGGCGTGCATCCACCGCGGGGTGGCTTCCACGTCCCAGGTGACGTCGATCGTGCTGTGACCGGCGTCCACCGGGGCGAACGCCATGGTGGCAGTTCCGCTGAGGTCGCCGTCGGAGCGCAGCGTCACCCGGTCGCGCGGCGTCTCCACGAGGTCGTGCAGCCGGAACCGCAGGCGGTAGCCCACCGGGCTGCTCGCCGTCACGTGGATCTCGTCGCCCTCGCCGCGCCGTGACCGCAGGCCAGGCCACCACACGAACGGGTCGTCGGAGGCCAGGAGTGCGTCCAGCTCCTCCCAGACCTGGTCACGGCTCGCACGGAGGTGCCATCGCGACGTGAACGAGTATCGCGACGGGCCCGTGTCGCTACCGGGATTCGTGGGGCTCCTGGGATTCAATGGTCATGGCCCCGCGTGGTATGAGTGCGCGGGGCCTTAGTCATGTCCGCCCCGGCTCCGCAGCAGCCACCACAGGCCCACGAACGGCAGCACGAGCGGGACGTAGCCGTAGCCGGAGCCGAAGTCGGACCACACGGTCTGGTCCGGGAACAGCGACTCGTCCGCCAGGGACAGGACCCCGACGGTCAGCACGCCGACCAGCTCGAAACCGATCGTGGCGGTCGCGAGCCGCCGGTGGTCAGTGGCCAGCGCGTAGGTGGCGACCACGTAGACCACGCCGGCGACGGCTGACAGGGCGTACGCGAACGGGGCCTCGTCCGCCTTGGTGATCAGCTGGAAGATCGACCGCGCCGAGGCGGCCACCGCGAACACCGCGTAGACGGCCACCAGCGCGCGGCCGAACCCGTGGGCCGTCGAGGCGCGCTCAGACACGGACCGCGTCCCAGATCTGCTCGACGCGGACGCAGAGGACGGCGGTGGTGAGCATCGCGACGACCACCACGCCGGTGCCCCAGCGACTCTTCTCCGCGATGCCCCAGAGGACCGCGGCCGGCGGGATCACCACGATCGTGACGAGGTACGAGACCAGCAGCACGCCGTCGACGTCGCGATCGGTGCGGCCGAGCGCGACGGACCCGCCGATGAGCAGCCCGAGGAGCGCCACCTCCAGGGCCGCCACCGAGTAGAACAGCGGGTTGCTGAACGGGGCGTCGCGCAGCGTGTGCCACGCCGCGTGGGCGGCGACCGCGACCGCGAGCAGCGCGATCGCGTTGACGACGGTCTCGTTCACCGCTGGGCGCCGAACGCGTTCTCGCCGGTCAGGGCCTGGCCCAGGACCAGCGCGTGCATCTCGACGGTGCCCTCGTACGTGAGCACGGACTCGAGGTTGTTCATGTGCCGGATCACCGGGTACTCCAGCGAGATGCCGTTGGCGCCCAGGATGGTGCGCGCCGTGCGACAGATGTCCAGCGCCTCGCGGACGTTGTTGAGCTTCCCGAAGCTGACCTGCTCCGGCGTGAGCCCCACCGAGTCCTTGCGGCGGCCCAGGTGCAGTGCGAGCAGGAGACCCTTGTGCAGCTCCAGGCACATGTCGGCGAGCTTCGCCTGCGTGAGCTGGAACCCGCCGATCGGCCGCCCGAACTGCTGCCGGGTGCGGGAGTACTCCAGCGCCGTCTCGTACGACGAGCGAGCGGCGCCCAGGGCGCCCCAGACGATGCCGTAGCGCGCCTCGGTGAGGCAGGACAACGGGCCCTTCAGCCCGGTGACGTCGGGCAGCGCGGCGTCGGCCGGCAGGCGCACGCCCTCGAGCACCAGCTCCGACGTCACGGACGCGCGCAGCGACATCTTGTGCTTGATCGTGTTGGCGGTGAAGCCGGGCGTGTCGGTGGGAACCACGAAGCCGCGGATCCCCTCCTCGGTCTGGGCCCACACGACCGCGACGTCGGCGATCGAGCCGTTCGTGATCCACATCTTCGTGCCGTCGAGGATCCAGTCGCCGCCGTCCTTGCGGGCACGGGTGCGCATGCTGCCGGGGTCGGACCCATGGTCGGGCTCTGTCAGGCCGAAGCAGCCGACGGCCTCCCCGGTGCCCATGGGCGGGAGCCACTGCTGCTTCTGCTCCTCCGAGCCGAAACGCCAGATCGCGAACATCGCGAGCGAGCCCTGCACCGAGACCATCGAGCGCACGCCGGAGTCGACCGCCTCGAGCTCGACGCAGGCGAGGCCGTAGTCCACCGAGGACAGCCCGGGAAGGCCGTATCCGTCGAGGTGCATGCCTAGCAGACCCAGCTCGCCGAACGTGCGGATCAGCTCGCGCGGCTTCTCCACCTCGCCGCGCTCGAACCAGCCCGCGACCTGCGGCTGGACCCGGTCGGCGAGCACCGAGCGGACGGTGTCGCGGATGGCGATCTCCTCGGCGCTGAGCAGGTCGTCGAGGGACAACGGATCGAGCCGGTCGAACGCCGGCCGTGCGGTGGAGCTCATGGGGTCCACGGTACCGGCGTCGCCGCGTAGCCTGGTGACCCGAACGGGCTCAGACCCATCCCTCGGGGCATCGGCGACGAACCCCAGGTGAACCCCCGTCCCACAGGAGTCCGCGTGCCCGCAGCGAGCAGGAGCAACCGCCACCTCGGCGTGGCCGCGGAGCCGACGTCGCCACCAGGCGACGACGAGCTCCTCCAGCGGGTCGCCCGCGGCGACGACGCCGCGTTCGGCGCGCTCTACGACTCCCTCGGGAGCTCGGTCTACGGACTCGCCCGTCGCGTCATCCGCGACCCTGCGCGTGCCGAGGAGGTCGCCCAGGAGGTCTTCCTCCAGGTCTGGCAGACGGCCGCACGCTTCGACCCGGCGCGTGGCCGCGCGAAGAGCTGGGTGCTCACCCTCGCCCACCGGCGCGCGGTGGACGCCGTGCGCCGCGACCAGTCGGCCACCAACCGCGAGCGCACCTACGACTGGACCCCCGGCCCCGACCACGACGTCGTCGACGAGACCGTCAGCCTGAGGCTCGAGCACGAGCAGGTCCGCCGCTGCATGGAGGGCCTGACCGAGCTGCAGCACGAGGCGATCACGCTCGCCTACTTCCAGGGCTACACCTACGCGGAGACCGCCGAGGTCCTCGGCGCGAACACGTCCACCATCAAGACCCGGATGCGCGACGGCCTGGTCCGTCTGCGCGACTGCATGGGAGTCGAGTCATGACGACTGACATCCACCACCTGCTGGCTCCGTACGTCCTCGACGCGCTCGAGCCGGACGAGCGCAACGTCTTCGAGGCCCACCTGGCCCAGTGCGAGCTGTGCCGGTCCGAGCTGGGCGGCTTCGCGGAGACCGCCAGCCGCATCGGCGGCGCCCAGGCCGAGACCCCTCCCCCCGAGCTTCGTGACCGGCTGATGGCGATGGCGGCCACCACGCCGCAGGAGCGACCGGTGGTCACCGCGATGGCCCAGCGCAGCCGCCTCCGCCGCGCCCTGCCGCGGATCGCCGTCGCGGCGGCAGCCGTCGTCGCCGCGGTGAGCATCGCCGGGTTCGTCAACGAGCACCAGAAGGCCGACGACCTCCGCGCCGAGCGCGACGAGATGGTCGCGGTGCTGACCTCGTCAGACGCGGCGATGTCCGTCGACGCGTCAACGGGAGGCGCCTCCGTGCGCGTGATCTCGTCCCCGTCGCACGACGCCGCCGTCGTGGTGGGCACCTCGTTGCGCGCCCTGCGGTCGGACCAGGTGTACCAGCTGTGGACCGTCCACGACGGTCGCACCACGTCGGCCGGCGTCATGGGCCGCGGCCCTGGGATGATGCTCGTGGACGGCATCAAGGGTGTCGACGCGCTGGCGGTGACCGTCGAGCCCAAGGGTGGCTCGAAGACTCCCACGTCGGACCCGATCCTGTCGGCGTCGATCTGACCAGCAGAATGTGGGGGTGACCAACCCCGTCGTCCTGATCTCGTCGGCCATGTCGGTCCCGTCGCGGTTCTACCGCGCGGTCACCACGGCGATCGAGGAGCGCGGCTGGGACGCTGTCGCGCTCCCTCGTCGCGGGTTCGAGCGGGACGACGCTCCGGCGTCGCGGTCGAACGACTGGTCGTACGCGGACGAGATCGGCACCATCGCGGACGCTGTGGCGAAGGCGCGGTCCGAGCAGCCGGAGCGTCCAGTGGTGCTCCTGGGCCACAGTCTCGGGGCGCAGATGGGCGCCGGGCACCAGCTCCACCACGACCCCACGGACGCCTTCGTGGTCGTCGGGGCGTCCCTGCCGTACTTCCGCCACTACCCGCAGGGCGGGCTGCCGCTGCTTGCGATGAGCACCGCGATCACCGCCGCGGCTCGCGTCCGCGGATTCGTCCCGAAGCCGCTGTTCGGGGCGCCCGGGGCCGCCACGTTGATGCGCGAGTGGGCGCACATGGTCCGGACGGGACGCCCGCCGTTCGACGTGCCCGAGACCATCACGACGCCGACGCTCGTGATCGACCTCGAGGGCGACACCTACGCCCGCCTGCCGGCCACCCAGCGGTTCGTCGACCAGCTGGTCGACCCGCACGCCCTCACCCGCTGGACCTACGAGCGGAGCGCCGTCCCCGAAGGAGGGACGACGCACCACGTCGGCTGGGCGAAGACACCCGCACCGGTCGTCGACCGCATCGTCGACTGGTGGGGCGCTACTGGCCCGCAGTGACCTCGTAGATCTTGTCCGCCACGAGCCCGTGAGCCTCGCGGTGGACGGTGATCGCGGCGTCGGCGTCGGGGGCCTCGACCAGGCAGAACACCTTGCCGTTCGCCTCGTCGACCCAGTAGCTCCGGTAGTCGACGCCGTACTGGGCCTGGGTCTCCAGGTCGGCCTTGTGTGCGTTGGCCACGTCGGTGGCGGTGGCGCCGTCCGGCAGGCTCTCGTGGACATCCATGAAGAGGGGCATGGCGTTCTCCTTCAGAGGTGACGGGTTCTGTCACACTCAGTCTCATGCCGGGGACACTGGCCGGGAATGACTCTCCGGCCGCCGTACCTGACCGGGAACCCACGGCTCTCGGCCCCCTGCTCGACGACCTCCACCTGGAGGGCGCCATCTTCCTGCGCGGCGAGTACAGCGAGAGCTGGGCCTACGAGTCCCTGCCGTCCAACGGTGTCGCGACGATCCTGGCGCCCGATGCGCCCCAGGTCCTGCTGTTCCACGTCGTCGCGTCTGGCCGGTGCTGGATCGAGACGAACGACAGCGACCGCCACTGGGCGAACGAGGGCGACGTCATCGTCCTGCCCTACAACGACCAGCACCGGATGGGCGGTTCTGCCCCGGCGAGCACGGTCTCCATCAGCACCCTGCTGCAGCCGCCGCCCTGGGACACCATGCCGGTCATCCGGCACGGCGAGGGCGGTCGCACCACGAACGTCGTCTGCGGCTACCTGGCCTGCGACGATCCGCTGTTCAGCCCGCGCATGCGGGTGTTCCCCTCCGTCTTCGTCGTCACTCCCCCGCCAGGGCCTGCCCGGGACTGGGTGCGCGCCAGCATCGACTTCGCCCTCCAGCAGACGGCGCAGGTGGCCGACGACCGGGTCGCGTCACCCACGTCGATCCCCGAGCTGCTGCTGGTCGAGGTGCTGAGGCTGCACCTGGCGAGCACGCCCGGCTCCGACCACGGGTGGGCCCGTGCGCTCCGCGACCCGGTGCTCGCGCCGGCACTGGCAGCGGTCCACGGCTCGCCGGAGAAGAAGTGGGACGTCACCAGCCTGGCCCGCGAGGCTGGCGTCTCGGCGTCCCTGCTCGACGAGCGGTTCCGCGAGGTGCTCGGCCTGGCCCCGATCCGCTACCTGACCGGCTGGCGCATGCACGTCGCCGCCAACCTGCTGCGGACGTCCGACCTCGGCGTCGCCGCCGTGGGCCGACGGGTCGGTTACCAGTCCGAGGAGGCGTTCAGCCGCGCGTTCAAGCGGGCGCACGGCGCGTCGCCGAGCGTGTGGCGCGTCCAGCGCCCGCACTAGCTCAGGCGAACGCCTCCACCGGCGGGCAGGAGCACGCGAGATTGCGGTCGCCGTACGCCTGGTCGATGCGGCCGACCGGCGGCCAGTACTTGTCATCGGTGGACCCGCTCGGGAAGCAGCCCGTGGCGATCGGGTACCCGTGCGACCAGTCGACGAGCTCGCGCGCCGTGTGGGGTGCGTTCGCCATCGGGTTGTCGTCGGCCGGGTGCTCCCCCGCCGCGACGGCGTCGATCTCGGAGCGGATCGCGAGCATCGCGTCGCAGAACCGGTCGAGCTCGCCGAGGTCCTCGGACTCCGTGGGCTCGACCATCAGCGTGCCGGCCACCGGGAAGCTCATCGTCGGCGCGTGGAAGCCGTAGTCGATCAGGCGCTTGGCGACGTCGTCGACGCTCAGCCCAGCCGCCTTGACGCTCGGACGGACGTCGAGGATGCACTCGTGGGCCACGAGCCCGTGGTCGCCGGCGTAGAGCACGGGGAACGCGCTCTCCAGCCGCTTGGCCACGTAGTTGGCCGACAGCACCGCGACGGAGGTGGCCTCGGTCAGCCCGTCGGTGCCCATCATCGCGATGTAGGCGTACGGGATCGGCAGGATGCCGGCCGAGCCGTACGGCGCCGCGCTGATGGCGCCGATGCCCTCGCGCCGGTCGGCCACCGGGTGCAGCGGGTGGCTGGGCAGGAACGGCACCAGGTGCTCGGCCACCGCGACCGGACCGACGCCCGGGCCGCCGCCGCCGTGCGGGATGCAGAACGTCTTGTGCAGGTTCAGGTGCGAGACGTCGCCGCCGAACTGACCCGGCTGGGCGTGGCCGAGCAGGGCGTTCAGGTTGGCGCCGTCGACGTACACCTGGCCGCCGTGCTCGTGGACGATGTCGCAGAGCTCGCGGATGCCGTGCTCGTACACGCCGTGCGTGGACGGGTAGGTCACCATGATCGCCGCGAGGTCGTCGGCGTGCGCCTCGCACTGGCCGCGCAGGTCGTCGAGGTCGACCTCACCGCGCTCCGACGACTTCACGATCACGACGCGCATGCCCGCCATCACGGCCGAGGCGGCGTTGGTGCCGTGCGCAGACCCGGGGATCAGGCAGACGTCGCGGTGGTCGTCGCCGCGGCTGCGGTGATAGCCGCGGATCGCGAGCAGGCCCGCCAGCTCGCCCTGGGAGCCGGCGTTCGGCTGGATGGACACGCCCGCATAGCCGGTGACGGTGGCGAGCCAGGACTCGAGCGTCTCGACCAGCTCGATCATCCCGCCGGCGTCCTCGGCGGGCACGAACGGGTGCAGGTCGGCGAAGCCCGGGTAGCTGATCGGCTCCATCTCCGCGGCCGCGTTCAGCTTCATCGTGCAGGAGCCGAGCGGGATCATCCCGCGGTCGAGCGCGTAGTCGCGGTCGCTGAGCTTGCGCAGGTAGCGCAGCATCTGCGTCTCGCTGCGGTGCTCGTGGAAGACGGGGTGCTGTAGGACCTCGTCTGTTCTCACCAGCGCCTGAGGTAGAGAAGCGGCCCCCGTCGCATCTGACTGCTCCAGTCCAAATGCGGCCAGCACCTGGGCGACGTGGGCATCGGTGGTGGTCTCCGCCGTCGTGATGCCGACGTGGTCGTCGTCGACGTGGCGCAGGTGGATGCCGTCGGCGTGCGCGGCCTTCACCACGTCGGCAGCGCGTCCCGGCACGTGGGCGACGACAGTGTCGAAGAACGTGTCGGAGACCAGCTCCACGCCACCGGCGGTCAGGCCCGCCGCGAGGGCACGGGCCTGCGCGTTGACGTGCTCGGCGATGCGGCGCAGCCCGTCCGGGCCGTGGTAGACGGCATACATCGACGCCGCCACGGCGAGCAGGACCTGCGCGGTGCAGATGTTGGACGTGGCCTTCTCACGGCGGATGTGCTGCTCACGGGTCTGCAGCGCGAGCCGGTAGGCCGGACGCCCCGCGGAGTCGACCGAGACACCGACCAGGCGTCCCGGGAGGTGCCGCTCCAGGCCCTCGCGAACCGCCATGAAGCCCGCGTGCGGGCCGCCGTAGAACATCGGGACGCCGAACCGCTGCGAGGACCCGACGACGACGTCGGCTCCGAGCGAGCCGGGCGACGTCAGGAGGACCAGCGCGAGCGGATCGGCCACGACGACGGCGAGACCGCCCGTCGCGTGCGCAGCCTCGATGGCCGGGGACGGATCGACGATCCGGCCGTCGGCGCGCGGGTAGGCGATGACGATGCCCGCGGCCTCCACGTCG
Organism: Aeromicrobium terrae; assembly: GCF_008039565.1. Lineage (GTDB taxonomy): Bacteria > Actinomycetota > Actinomycetes > Propionibacteriales > Nocardioidaceae > Aeromicrobium > Aeromicrobium terrae. The sequence goes on along the minus strand of NZ_VDUX01000001.1, from coordinate 428,354 downwards.
GGCACGCCGTCTGCCAGGTCGGCCGTGACGAGCTCGATGCCCATCGCCTCGGCACGCGTCGCGATCACGGCCTGCGTCTGCGGCAGGAGACCGGCGTCGATGACGACCGGCTGGCCGTCCTTGCCCTTGGTGGCCCGGCGGATCAGCGTGAGCGCCTCACCGGCGGCCGTGCCCTCGTCGAGGAGCGAGGAGTTCGCCGTGGTCAGGCCGGTGAGGTCGGCGACCATCGTCTGGAAGTTCAGCAGCGCCTCGAGCCGGCCCTGGGAGATCTCGGGCTGGTACGGCGTGTACGCGGTGTACCAGCTGGGGTCCTCGAGCACGTTCCGCCGGATGACGGCCGGCGTGATGGTCGGGTGGTAGCCGAGGCCGATCATCGCGACGCCCGGCCGGTTCCGCTCGGCAAGCTCGCGCAGCGTCGACAGCGCCTCCGCCTCGCTCAGCGCGGCCGGCAGCCCGTCCAGGTCCTGACGGATGCCCGCCGGGATGGCGGCTTGCATGAGCGCGTCGAGCGACTCGTACCCGAGCGTCGACAGCATCTGCTGCTGGTCGGCCGGACGCGGCCCGATGTGGCGGCGGACGAACGGATCGGTCTGGCTGCTCATGGCGTCTCCGGAGGGGTCGAGGGCTGCTCCCCTCCCCTTCTGTCACGCCGTCCGGGGGACGTCGCTCCAGAATCGCCTCGCTCGCGTGGTCCGGGTGCCTGAGAGGTTCCGGGGAGGAATTGCCCCTTCGGCGCCGCGTGTGCGGACTCTCCCACGCGCGTTCGACAGCAGGAACAGCCTACCCGACCGTCCTGCGGAACCTGGCCGGGTTCTAGCTGCCGAGACGGGCGCGTCGGCGAGCGGCGAGCTCGTCGTCGGCCGCCGGGATCTCCATGGCGCGCTCGCTGGGCAGCTCGTGGAGCGACCCCTCGATCTCCTTCCAGACACCGCCGATGGCGATGCCGAAGACGCCCTGGCCGCCCTGGAGGAGGTCGACGACCTCGTCCGCCGAGCGGCACTCGTAGACGCTGGCGCCGTCGCTCATCAGCGTGACCTGGGTGAGGTCGTCGGTGCCGCGCGAGCGGAGGTGGTCGATGGCGACGCGGATCTGCTGCAGCGAGACGCCGGCGTCGAGGAGACGCTTGATGATCTTGAGCAGCAGGATGTCCTTGAACGAGTACAGCCGTTGGGTACCCGAGCCGGTGGCCGAGCGCACCGTGGGCTCCACGAGCTTGGTGCGGGCCCAGTAGTCGAGCTGCCGGTAGGTGATGCCTGCGGCGCTGCACGCCGTGGGGCCGCGGAAGCCGGTGTCCTCCGGCATCGGGGCGAGGTCATCGTTGAAGAGAAGGCCCTGGTCCCCCGCGGATGCCGCGGCGGCCGTGGACTCTGGAGCGTCGTCGCGTCGCTCGATCATGGTGTGCCTTCCAGAGGTCGTATGGGGAAGACTACCTCCACGAAACTACATCCGTGGTCATCCGGCAGCAGTCTCAAGGTAAGGGTGAGGGTTTGGCGGGTCAACGACCCAGCGTGCGCCTCGGCGTGTCGCGAAGTCTCAACCTCATGTTGAGGCTTGGAGCTGGGTCGTCGTGGCCGCTCACCAGGCTTCGCAACGGGCGCCTGCGGCGCGACGCGCTCCCGCTTCGCTAGCCTGAGTCGCCCGTTCGCGCGCTGCGCGCGCTCAGGGCGCCTCAAAGTCCTCGGGCTCGACCTCGTCGAGGAACTCGCGGAACTTCTCGATTTCCTCGTCCTCCTCGCGTGTCGAGGTGATGCCGGCGGCGTCCAGGACGTCCTCCGCGCACACGATGCGGGCGCCGGTGCGGAGGGCCAGGGCGATGGAGTCGGACGGCCGGGCCTCGACCTGCGCACCGGACTCGAAGTGCAGGGTGGCGAAGAAGACGCCCTCGTCGAGGTCGTCGATGCTCACCTCGTGCAGCTCGTCGCCCAGCGCGGTGACGAGGCGCTGCATGAGCTCGTGGGTGAGCGGTCGCGGTGTCTGGGTGCCCTGCTGGGCGAACGCGATGGCCGACGCCTCCACGGCGCCGATCCAGATCGGGAGGTAGCGGTTGCCCTCCAGCTCCCGCAGGAGCACCAAGGGCTGGTTGGTGGGCATCTCCACCCTCACCCCGACGACCTCGACCTCACGCATCGGCTCAGCCGCGGAGTCGATTCAGCACCAGGACGGTGTGCAGCCGGACCGAGAGCGCGGCGAGCGCCGCCACCGTCTCGGCCGCGGCGTCCGGGTCCTGGGTGCGGGAGCGCGGCGTGACGACCTGGTCGATCAGTCCGGCCTCGCGGTCGGCCGCCGTGCCGAAGTGCCGCAGGTGCCGAGGCTCCAGGCCGAGCTCGGCGAACTCCGCGACGAGTGACGCGACCTGGAGGTCGGCGCCGTCGTAGTAGGTCTGCGTGGGGCGGCGCGTGATGAGGCCGAACTCCTCCACCGCGTCCAGGACGTCGCCGTCCAGGCCGGACGACTCGAGCAGCTCCTCTCGGCTGAGGCGCAGCTGGCTGCGACCCTCCCGGAACGTCTCCGCGGACGGCAGCCCGTCCTCGGCGAGCCGCAGCTGCGGCACCCGCGACGTGCGGCCGACGGTGGCGTCCGGCACCAGGCCGCGGTCCATCTCGTCGAGGACCTGACGGATGTGGCTCAGCGGCCAGAAGTTGGGGGCGGCCTGCTGGCGCAGGACGAAGCGCAGGCGCTCGACGTCGCCGAACGTGAACTTGCGGTAGCCGGCGGGCGTGCGCTTGGGCTGGATGAGCTCCTGGTCCTCCAGGTAGCGGATCTTGCTGATGGAGAGCGTCGGGAACTCGCCTCTCAGCTCCTCCAGGACCTTGCCGATGCCCAGCTCCGGCAGGGCCTCGGCCTCGGTCACGCCTGGCCCTTCGATGCCCCGGCGAAGTAGATCAACCGGTACTTGCCGATCTGCACCTCGTCGCCGCCGGTGAGGTTGACGTCCGCGTCGATGCGGTCGCGGTTGACGTAGGTGCCGTTGAGGCTGCCGAGGTCGGCGACGACGTACCCGTCGGCCGACCGGCTGAAGGTGGCGTGCCGGCGGGACACGCTGATGTCGTCGAGGAAGATGTCGCTGTCGGGGGGCCGGCCGACGGTCACGACGTCGGTGTCCAGCAGGAACCGCGCGCCCGCGTCGGGGCCGCGCTGCACCAGCAGCATCGCGCTGCCGGCGGGGAGGTTCTCGACCGCGTCGACGTCGCTCGCCGACATCTCCTCGGTGTCCGCATCGATCAACGGGATGTGCGTGGTCTGCTCCGCCGGCGGGCCCGGCCGGGCGGCGTCATCGGGCGATGACATCGGCGATCACTCCTGCGGGGTTCGGCGTGCTGGCGACGTGTCCAACCTAGCATCCGGGAACGTCACCACCGGGCGGAAACGATCACTGCTCGACGAGTGCTCCGTAGGCCTCGGGCGTGAGCAGAGACTCCGTGGGGTCCTCGTCGGCCGGACGGACCTTGAGCAGCCAGCCCTCGCCGTACGGGTCGGAGTTGATGACCTCCGGACCGCTGTCCAGGGAGTCGTTGCGGGCGACGACCTCGCCGCTCAGCGGGGAGAAGACGTCGCTCACCGACTTGGTGGACTCCAGCTCGCCGATGACGGCGCCGGCCTCGAGCTTCTCCCCCACCTGCGGGAGGTCGACGTAGACGATGTCCCCGAGCTGCTCCTGGGCGTAGTCGGTGATCCCGACGGTGGCGACGTCGTCGTCGACCCGCACCCACTCGTGCTCCTCGCTGTAGTACAGGTCCTCTGGGATCACCGCTGCTCCTTGCGCGTTTCGGCCCGGCTCGATGCCGCCGGGTCAGGATGTGGGTTGAGCGTACTCGGGGCTCTTGACGTCGGCCAGAGCCGTGATCGTCAGCTTCTTCTTCTCCGTGACCGTGGCCGTTCCGCCCACGTTCGCGATGCGGTCGATGAGCCCGCCGCGGAACCGTACCGCCTCCGCCATGGTGTCCGGGTCGCCGATGGCCTCGATGACGAACGGTCGCTTGATCTCGCGGCCGCCGACCCGGATGGAGCCCTCGTCGTCGAGGAAGTACGTCTGGGCGACGACCCGGGCGGTGCCGTTGATCACGATGGCCTCGGCGCCCGCGTCGCGGAGCTCCTCGATCGCGTCCAGGAGCTGCCCGGCCGAGACGGCCTTCTCCGGGTCGCGGATGGTGACCACGACTCCGGGGCCGCTCGCGCCGGCGGACCCGGCGAGGATGGCCAGCTGCTCCGCCCGCTTGCGTGCCTGCTGCTCGGCCTCCGCCGAGCGCTGGGTGCTGTTCTGCAGGTCGTTCCGTGTGGCCGTGAGGTCGTCGATCTGGCCGGCGAGGCGCTCGTTGGCGGCGTCGATCGACTTCAGCAGCTCCACCAGCTCCACGCCGCGCACCGAGGAGTAGTCGGTCTCCTCGTCCTGACCGACCTGGACGGTGATCCCGAAGCCGAGCAGGCCGATGAGCACGCCGACGGCCAGGTGCGGCGTGGTCGGCGTGGACCAGCGGCGCAGCCGAGCGAGCGGACCCTTCACGTCAGGCATGGAAGATCCTGCGGCGGATGGCCGCGGCGTTGGCGAAGATACGGATGCCGAGGACGACGATGACTCCCGTGGAGAGCTGTGACCCGACGCCGAGCTGGTCGCCCAGGAAGACCATGGCCGCGGCGATGACCACGTTGGAGATGAAGGAAACGACGAACACCCGGTCGTCGAAGCGCTTCTCGCCGAGGGCGCGGAGGGCGCCGACGACGGCGTCCAGCGCGGCGACGATGGCGATCGGCAGGTACGGCTGGAGCGACAGCGGCACGGTGGGCTGCATCCAGAGCCCCACGCCGACGCCGATCACGAGCCCGATCACCGGGATCATCGGTCCACCTCCAGCGCGGTCGCGTGCTTCAGGTCGAGCCGGCCGGCCGGGACGGCGGGCACGGAGACCTCGGACGATGGTGTCATGGAGAGACGGAGTCCCGAGCTCTTGGCCCGCGCCTCCCAATAGGCGCCGCCCTGGTTCTCGGAGAACCGCTCGGTCAGGGTGTCGGGGTCGCCGAGGGCGATGACGGTGTACGGCGGGCCGATGGAGCGGAAGTTCACGGTGATCGCGTCGCCCGCCGTGCGGATGGACGACAGCGAGCCGAGCCGGTTGCCGTTGACGGCGATCGCCTCGGCGCCGGCGTACCAGAGCCCGTTGACCAGGAGCTGCAGGTCGTTGTCGCTGATCCGGCCGCCCACCACGTCGTCGGGGCTGCCCGAGGCGGTGGCGACGATGCCCGGACCTTCGGCCGGGACGTCGGCGGCGACGAGTCGCAGGTCCTCCGTGCGCGGGTCGACGCGGGCGGCCGACGCCCGGAGCGACTCGACCTCGTCGCGGAGCTCCGAGGCCGTGCTCTGGCGCGACTCCAGCACCTGGCGGCGCGCCTCGATGTCCTGCGCCAGCGTGCGGCGCTCCAGCTCGGTCGCGGGGCGGTCCTCCCGCGTCTGCACCGCCGCCGCGGTCATGATGATCGCGAACAGGACGATGAGCACGGCGACCCAGGCGCCGTCCCACCGCGTCCGCGGCGCGTCGGAGCCCCGGAAGACGTAGTAGTCGTCGTCGAGCGCCGTGTCGGCGATCTGGCCCAGCAGGCTCGTGGCCTCGCGCACCGCCCCGGCCGGGTGAGTCACGGTGTCTCCCCCGCCGTCAGGACGCGGTGACCCGCGGAGTCGTGACCATGAGGCGGCGGACCTGGAACGCGTACAGCACCCCGCCCCACCAGTAGAGCCCGACGCCCCAGATGGCGAACGCCCAGCCGAAGACGTCGGCGAGGTCGGCGATCGTGCCCTCACCGTCGCCGAGCAGGAGCAGAGGGAAGGCGTAGAGCAGGCCGGCGGTGGCGGCCTTGCCGAGGAAGTGGACGGGCAGCGAGCTGTAGCCGCGCGTGCGCAGGAACGGCACGAGGCTGAACAGGAAGACGTCGCGGAGCGGGAGGATGACCGCCAGCCACCACGGGATGATGTCGCGCATCCACAGGCCGATCACGACCGCGAGGATGAACAGGCGGTCCGCGACGGGGTCGAGGATCGCGCCGAGCGTGGACGTCTGGTTGAGCTGGCGGGCGAGCTTGCCGTCCAGGTAGTCGGTGACGCCCGACAGGATCAGCACCAGCAGCGCCAGCTCGTCCTGCTCCGGCCCGAGGACGAGCCACAGGAAGACGGGGACGAGGACGAGTCGAACCACGCTGAGCAGGTTCGGGATCGTCATGATCCTGTCCTCGAGCACCGGGGTTTCCTCTCGCTGGAAATGCTCGGACAAGAGTAGCGACCTCGGCCCCCGGATCAGCCTGGGCGTGCCGGTGCCCGACCCGGTCTTGCTTCCTCGGACGAGACTGACAGACTGGCAGGAGAACTCAACACTTTGCCGAGGAGGATGCGTGGCTGACTACTCACTGCCCGACCTGCCGTACGACTACGGTGCCCTTGATCCCCACATCTCGGGTCAGATCATGGAGCTGCACCACAGCAAGCACCACCAGAACTACGTCAACGGCCTGAACACCGCCCTCGAGAAGCTCGAGGAGGCGCGCGCCTCGGAGTCCTTCGACACGATCAACCTGCTCGAGAAGAACCTCGCGTTCAACCTCGGCGGCCACATCAACCACTCGATCTTCTGGAAGAACCTCTCCCCCGAGGGCGGCGACAAGCCCGACGGCGAGCTCGGCGCGGCGATCGACGAGCACTTCGGCTCGTTCGACGCCTACCGCGCGCAGTTCGAGGCCACCGCGCTCGGCATCCAGGGGTCCGGCTGGGCGATCACCGCGTGGGACACGCTCGGCCAGAAGCTCGTCATCGTGCAGCTCTACGACCAGCAGAGCAACATCCCGGCGACGCTGATCCCGATCTCCCAGCTCGACATGTGGGAGCACGCGTTCTACCTCGACTACCTCAACGTCAAGGGCGACTACGTCAAGGCGTTCTGGAACATCGCCAACTGGGCCGACGCCCAGGAGCGCTTCACCGCGGCCACCGGCGGCGGCCAGGTGCTCTTCTGAGCTGAACCAGCGAGAACGGCGGGAACCTCAGGGTTCCCGCCGTTTTCCATGCTCGGCGAGATCGCGGAGCCGCGCGTTGTAGGCGGCGAGCTCGGCGTCCTCGTCCCGGTCGGCGGCGCGGTCGAGGCGTCGTGCCTCCCGCGCGTCGGACCGGATCCACTGCACGAAGATCGCGCCCATCACGAGGAGCAGCGGGATCTCGCCCATGGCCCAGGAGATGCTGCCGCCGACGTACTGGTCGTGCAGCAGGTCGGTGGCGTACGGGCGGTCGATCGCGCGCCAGTAGTCGCCGGCGATGACGGTGTTGGACGACATCACCGCGATCGAGAAGAACGCGTGGAACGGGATGGTCACGAGCAGCAGGCCGAACCGCACGATGGGCTGCAGCTGCCGCGGCGACGGGTCCACCCCGACCAGGACGTAGAAGTACAGCGCCCCGACGCCGAGGAAGTGCAGCTGCATGGCGGCGTGGCCCCAGTGGCTGTCCATGAGGTCGCCGAAGACCGGGGTGAAGTACAGGCCGAACAGGCTGCCGATGAACAGCGCCGGGCCCACCAGCGGATGGGTGACGAGGCGCACGAACCGGGAGTGCAGGACGGCCGTCAGCATCCCGCGGGGCGACACCTCGCCCGGACGGCGCGGTCCGGGCAGCGTGCGCAGCGCCAGCGTGATCGGGGCGCCGAGGACGAGGAAGATCGGCGCGACCATCGACAGCATCATGTGCGACACCATGTGGGCGCTGAAGAGCACGTGCGAGTACTGCCCGAGCCCGCCGAAGCCGGCCCAGGCGACGACCAGCAGGCCGACGTACCAGGAGACGGTGCGTCCGACCGGCCACGCGTCGCCCCGGCGCCGGAGCACGAGCAGGCCCTTGAGGTAGAGCGCGAAGCCGAGGCCCACGACGGCGAGCGCGACGCCGGTCGGCTCGAAGCCGAGGATGAAGCGGCTGACACTCGGCGCGGCCGGCATCGACCCGCCGATCAGCTCCTCCGCTCGCGTGGGCACGACCTCGCTCGCGGGCGTCGGCGTGCGGCCGAGGGCGACGGCCAGGCCGATGGTGGCGGCCATGACCATGACCTCCGACGCCATCAGCCGCAGGAAGCCGGTCCCCTGCCGGATGATCCGGCGGCGCTGGGCCCAGCCGAACCCGGCCAGGATGCCGAGCGCGACGACCTTGCCGACGACGAGTCGGCCGTACCAGGTGCCGAAGACGTCACCCCAGCCGACGAGCCGCACGGACGCGTTCGCGACCCCGGACGCGGCGACCACTCCGAACGCCCAGAGGGCGAGCGTCGAGTAGCGCTGCACCGCCTCCGGCAGGCGCTTGCTCCCCCGCACGGCGACCCAGCCGAGCGCCACGAGCCCGCCCACCCAGAGCGAGATGCCGACGACGTGGAGGAACAGGCTCGTGGTGGCGAGGTCGTGCGAGTCGGCGCTCGAGGAGTGACCGGTGAGCGAGACCGGCAGCAGGGCGGCCAGCGCGACGCCCAGCCAGAGGGCCAGCGCGCGCAGCCCGAGGGTCCAGCGGCAGGCGACCGCGAGGACGACAGCCACGCCCGCCTGGACCAGCAGGGCGCGGCCCAGGGACGTCTCGAACGCGAGGGAGGACACCAGCCGCGGCGAGAGATCGGTCAGCGGTCGCGCGAAGACGTCGCTGACGGTGAGCACGAAGACGGCCAGCGACGTCGCGGCCCAGCCCCAGGCCCAGCGGCCGGCGACGTGGACCGACGTGATCGAGAGACCTTCTGCCTCGTCGCGCGTGCTGGGCAGCAGGAACACGGGGGCGAGCAGGAAGCCGATGACCGCGACGCCGCACAGCCGGGACAGGAAGGTCGCGGTCGGCAGCGCCCAGCCGACGAACGACCCCGGGTCCGGGATGCCGGGCGGGGACGGCTGCGGGGCACCCTGGCCGATCTCGAGGGCGGCGACCATGACGAGGACGCCGATGCCGAGACCGGTCAGCACGAGGCGCGTCGCGCGGCTCATGAGCTCGTCCTCCGTCGCAGGAGCGGCGCGAGGATCAGCCCGATGGCCACGAGGCCGGCGAGGATCCCGATCACCAGGTGGGACCGGTGGCGGTGCACGAAGGACTTCTCGGCCGGCGCGTCGGCCTGGGTCACCGTGCGTCCGGTGGTGGTCGTGAACGTGACGCTGCCGGAGACCGGGTGGCCGTCGGCCGAGACGACGCGGTACGCGAGTGTGTAGCGGCCGCGCTGGTCGGTGGCCGCGACCGACGCGGTGACCTTCTCGTCGACGGCCCGGACCTGCGACGTCCGCACCGGTGAGCCGTCTGGCGCGGTGACGGCCACGAACGCCGAGCCGACGTTCTCGCTGAACGTCAGCGCCACCGCGCGGGGTGCGGTGGCGACCTTCGAGCCGTCCGCCGGGCTGGTGCGGATCAACGAGGCGTGCGCGCTCGCCGGCGCGGCGGCCAGCAGGACCACCGCTCCGGCGAGCAGGACGACGAGGGATCTACGCACGCTGTCGATTCTGACGCAGCGTCAGCACGAGTCCGACCGCGGCCAGCGCGAGCGCGGCTATCGCCAGCGTCCGCGTCGTCCCGTCCGAGCCGGACTCGGCGTCGTCGGACGCCTGGTCGTCGGTGGCCACCGCCAGGGTGAGCGTCGGGGCCGGGTGCTCCGGCTCGCCGCCGTCGCGACCGACCTGGTCCCACGCGACGATCTCGCCGTCGGAGTAGGTCTGCTCGGCGTCGAAGCGGAGCGTCTTCACGTCGTCCGGGAACGGGCCTCCGGACAGGGCGAACTCGTCGAACTCCCCGGGGGCGATGCCGTCGCCGGTCGCCGTCCAGGTGACCGTCCGGACGGCCTTCGTGAGGGTGGAGTCGCCGACCTTCGTCGGCTTCGCGAGCTTCTCCTCCTTCACGTCGACCGTCCAGCCGGGCTTGGCCTGGGCGTTCACGAACGCGAACGGCGTGTCCTTCGGCAGGGTGATGCGGACCTTGGTGGTGGAGGCGTCCGGCGACTCCGTGGGCACCCGGAAGACGATCTTCCCGAAGCCTCCGGGAGCGGCGTCGGGCGACGAGACGGTGACGTGGGCCGAGGCCGCGGAGGCGACCAGGACCAGGGCGGACGAGAACAGCGCAGCGCACAGCCGCGCAGGGGTACGTGACATGAGGTTCCTTCGAGGACGAGGTGGATGGGTCAGCGAGCGCCGACCGGTGGTCCTCGTTCCTCGGCGTCGTGGACTCGACGTGAACCGGTGGGCGTCCAGGAACCGGTGACCGCCGCGACGTGGTCTGGCACGGAGACCCCGGCCACGATGGGCGACGCGTAGCGCAGCACGAGCCGGTCGGCGACCGTGGACAGGAGGTCCTCGCCGCGGCGCAGGACCCATGCGCTGGCGGCGGTGCCGGTGACGTGGGCGAGCAGCATCGCGAGGTCGCGCCCCGACGCCGGCTCGGTGGTGCCGAGCGTGTGCACGACGACCTGGCCGAGCACCAGGAGGCCGACGAGCTGGGCCGTGGTGAGGCGTCGCGAGGCGAGGGCGGTGGACGCCACCCAGGCACCGATCAGCACCGCGAGCAGCACCTCGGGCCGGGCCCGGCCGCCTGCCGTCAGGTGCGCTCCAGCGGCCAGCGCGGTGACCACGAGGGCCGCCGCGGCCCCTCGGAGCGTCCGGACGGGCCACGTCCGTGGACCGAGCACGCTCTGAGGTTGTGGGCTGGGCACGGCCCGAGGATAGCCTGGCGTCATGGCTACCGTTTCAGGCGACTACATCACTCGGGACGAGCAGTGGGGAGCCCACAACTACCACCCGCTGCCCGTCGTGATCTCCGAGGCGGAGGGCGCCTGGGTCACCGACGTCGACGGCAACCGGTACCTCGACTTCCTCTCGGGGTACTCGGCCCTGAACTTCGGTCACCGGCACCCTGATCTCATCCGCGCGGCGCACGAGCAGCTCGACCGGCTGACCCTCACGTCGCGCGCGTTCCACAACGACCAGTTCGGCCTGTTCTGTGAGGAGCTGGCGACGCTCACCGGCACCGAGATGGTGCTCACGATGAACACGGGCGCGGAGGCCGTAGAGTCGGCGATCAAGGTGGCCCGCAAGTGGGCGTACGAGGTGAAGGGCGTCGAGTTCGACTCCGCCGAGATCATCGTGGCCGCCGGGAACTTCCACGGCCGCACCACCACCATCGTGTCCTTCTCCGACGACCCGGTGGCCCACGACAACTACGGGCCCTTCACGCCCGGCTTCGTGACCGTGCCCTACGGCGACGCCGACGCGGTCCGCGCCGCCATCGGTCCCAACACCGCCGCCGTGCTGATGGAGCCCATCCAGGGCGAGGCCGGCGTCATCGTCCCGCCGGAGGGCTTCTGGGCGTCCGTCCGCGAGGCGTGCGACGAGAACAACGTGCTGATGATCGCCGACGAGATCCAGTCGGGTCTCGCCCGTACCGGCGAGCTGTTCGCGCTCGACCACGAGGGTGTCCGGGCCGACCTCTACACGCTCGGCAAGGCCCTCGGCGGCGGCATCGTGCCCGTGTCCGCCGTGGTCGGCCGCCGCGACGTCCTGGGCGTCCTGAAGCCCGGCCAGCACGGCTCCACGTTCGGCGGCTACCCGGTGGCGTGCGCCGTCGGCCGTGCCGTCGTCGAGCTGCTGGACAAGGGCGACTTCCAGGAGCGGTCGGCCGAGCTCGGCGCGCACCTGCACCAGCGGCTGAACGACCTCACCGGGCTCGGCATCGCCGCTGTCCGCGGGCGTGGCCTCTGGGCGGGCGTCGACATCGACCCCACCAACAAGACCGGGCGCGAGGTCTCCATGGCGCTGCGGGACCAGGGCGTGCTCTGCAAGGAGACGCACGAGCGCACGCTGCGCATCGCTCCCCCGCTGGTGATCACCCGGGAGGAGATCGACCACGCGATCGACGCCCTCGCGGCCGCGCTCAAGGCCTGACGTGGCCGACACGGCTCGCGCCGACGCCTGGGTGTGGGCCGTGCGCCTGTACAAGACGCGGTCCGCGGCCACGGCAGCCTGCCGTGGCGGTCTGGTGCACGTCAACGGCTCCCGCGCCAAGCCTGCGCAGCCCGTCCACGTGGGCGACCGGATCGAGGCGACCACGCCGGGCGGTCAGCGCGTCGTGGTCGTGCAGCGCGTGATCAGCAAGCGGGTCGGGGCGGCCGTCGCCGCCGCGTGCTTCGAGGACCACTCCCCTCCTCCACCGCCCCGCGCCGAGCGGCCCGTGATGCCGCGACGCGACCCCGGAGCCGGCCGTCCGACGAAGCGCGACCGCCGCCGCCTGGACCGGTTCCGCGGACGGTGACCCGTGCGCGCTCCCGCCTCGACCTGAGATAGGGTTGCCGCTGGTACACGGGCTGTGGCGCAGTTTGGTAGCGCACGTGACTGGGGGTCACGGGGTCGCAGGTTCAAATCCTGTCAGCCCGACCGAGTGCGTCAGCGCTTCCGCTTCTCCCGCGGGCGCTGCTGGATGTGGATGGGCGAGCCGACGAAGCCGAACTCCTCGCGCAGGCGCCGCTCCACGAACCTCAGGTAGCCGGCCTCGAGCTTGCCGGACGTGAACAGGATGAACGTCGGCGGTGCGACGGAAGCCTGCGTTCCGAACAGGATCTTGGGCTGCTTGCCACCCCGCACCGGGTGCGGGTGCTCGGACACGAGCCGGCCGAGGAACGAGTTCAACGCACCGGTGCCGATGCGTGTCTCCCACCCGTCCAGCGCGGTGTCGAGGGCACGGACCAGGCGGTCGACGTGCCAGCCGGTCTTGGCGGCCACGTTGACCGTCGGCGCCCACTGGATCTGCACGAGCTCGCGGGCGATCTCCCGGTCGAGGTAGTAGCGGCGCTCCTCGTCCACGAGGTCCCACTTGTTGAACGCGATGACGAGGGCGCGCCCGGACTCGGCCACGCTGCTGATGATGCGGGTGTCCTGCTCGGTGAGCGGCTGGCTCGCGTCGACGATCATCACGGCGACCTCGGCGCGCTCCACCGCGGAGCTCGTGCGCAGGCTGGCGTAGTACTCGTGCCCGGACGCCTCGCGCACCCTGCGACGGATGCCGGCGGTGTCGATGAACCGCCAGGTGCGTCCGCCCAGCTCGACGAGCTCGTCGACCGGGTCGACCGTGGTGCCCGACGCGTCGTCGACGACCGCACGCTCCTCGCCGGCGAGCTTGTTCAGCAGGCTGGACTTGCCGACGTTCGGCTTGCCCACGATCGCCACGCGCCGTGGCCCGCCGACCTCCTCGGACTCCGCGGGGGCGTCCGGCAGGGCCGCGAGCACCGCGTCGAGCAGGTCACCGCTCCCCCGTCCATGCATCGCGGACACGGGGTACGGCTCGCCGAGGCCGAGGTTCCACAACGACGCGGCCTCCAGCTCGGTCCGCTCGTCGTCGACCTTGTTCGCCGCCAGAAGGACCGGCTTCTTGGCGGACCGCAGGATCTTGACCACGGCCTCGTCGGCGTCCGTGATGCCGACCGTCGCGTCGACGACGAACAGCACGACGTCGGCCAGCTGCACCGCCACCTGGGCCTGGGCCGCGATGCGCTCGGCGAGGCCGCGGGCGTCCGGGTCCCACCCGCCGGTGTCGACGACGGTGAAGGCCTTGCCGTTCCACAGCGCGTCATAGGCGATGCGGTCACGCGTGACGCCGGGGACGTCCTCGACGACGGCCTCCCGGCGCCCGATGATCCGGTTGACGAGCGTGGACTTGCCGACGTTGGGGCGTCCGATGACCGCGAGGACGGGCTGGACCGCCTGGGATGCCTCAGACAACGGTCGACCCCTTCGGCAGCGGGCCTGGCGTGCCGCGTCGGGTGACGCTCTTCGCCCAGTCGAGGTGCGCGACCATGTGCTCGCGGATCTGCTCGGTGACGTCCGCGATCATCTCCGTGGTGCGCGGGAACGGCTGCACGGGGAACTGGAGGGGCTCGCCGTAGACGACGTCGATGCGGGCGCCCTTCGGGGGGCGGGACTCGGAGTCGGCGCCGGCCTCCCGCGAGCCGAAGATCGCCACCGGCACGACGGGTGCCCCGGAGACCAGCGCGAGCCAGGCGACGCCGCCCTTGATCTGGTGCAGCTCGCCGTCGCCGCGTCGTCCCTCCGGGTAGATGGCGACGACCTGCCCGGCCTCGAGGGCATCGGCGGCCTTGCGGAGCGCGCCGACGTCCGAGCGACCTCGGTGGACCGGGATCTGGGCCGAGAGGTTGAGCAGGTGCCCGGTGGCGCCGGTGAAGGCGTCGTGCTTGACCAGCGCGTGCGCCGGCCGGGGAGCCTTCAGGAAGATGAGCGGTCCGTCCAGCCAGCCGATGTGGTTCGACGCGAGGATGGCGGGCCCGTGCGCCGGCACATGACCCTCGCCGCGCTGGTGGACGTCGTACTTCCGGTCGAGCCAGCGTGCCCCGAAGCGTCGGACGGTCCGGAGATGACGGTCGGGCAGCCCGCTCATCGCGGTTCCCTCACCTGCTCGACGAGGGCGACGACCTGGTCGACGACCTCCTCGAGCGTGTGGTGCGTGCCGTCGATCTCGACCGCGTCGGGCGCCTTGGCCAGCGGCGAGGACGTGCGGGTGGAGTCGATGTGGTCGCGGCGGGCGAGGGCCTCCTGCGTCGCAGCGGCGTCGGCGCCGCCGAGCTCGGCGGTGCGCCGTGCGGCCCGCGCGGCGGCGTCCGCCACCAGGAACACCTTGACCGTGGCGTCCGGGGCCACCGTGGAGCCGATGTCGCGGCCCTCGACCACGATGCCCTGCTCCGCGGCCGCGATCGTGCTGCGCTGCAGCTGGACCAGCAGCTCGCGGACGTGCGGGACGGCGGCGACCAGGCTGACGCTCCCGGTGACCTCGCTGCTGCGGATCGGCAGCGCCACGTCCGTGCCGTCGGCCTCGATCGTCGGGTCCGACGGGTCGGTGCCGGACACGATCACGACGTCCTCGGCGTCGCGCGCGATGGCGTCGGCGTCGGTGAGGTCGGTGCCGCGCTGGAGCAGCGCCCAGGTCATCGCGCGGTACATCGCCCCGGTGTCGAGGTAGGCCAGGCCGAGTCGCTGGGCGACGCCGCGGGCCGTGCTCGACTTGCCGGACCCGGAGGGCCCGTCGACGGCGATGACGAAGGTGGTCACACGTGCTCCTGGATCAGCGGTAGGCGGGCCAGCCGCGGTCGGTGAGGGCGTCGACGAGGACGTCCGCACCGTCGGCGACGACGGCGATCTCGACGAGACCCACCGGGCGGCCACGCTCGTGGTCGATGCGAAGGTCCTCGACGTTCACCCCTGATTGTCCCGTATCGGCGAAGAGACGCGACAGCTCGCCCGGACGGTCCGCGATCGGCACGAAGACGCTGACGGTGTCGGCGCGCGCCTCACCGTGCTTGCCGGGCAGCCGGCGGGTGCCGGCTCGGCCGGCGTCGAGGACGTCGGCGAGCTGGGGGACGACGACCTCGTCGCCGAGGGCGCCGATGACGCGGTCGAGGGTCTCGCGCAGCGACAGCAGCTGACCGCGCACGGCCGCGGCGTTGTGGCCGAGGATGTCGAGCCACAGGTCGGTGCCGCTGCCGGCGATCCGGGTGACGTCGCGGAGCCCGGGCCCGGCGAGGTCGAGGTGGGCCCGCGGTGCGCCGTTCAGGAGACCGGCGACGAGGCCGGACATCACGTGCGGGACGTGCGAGACCAGGGCGACGGCGTCGTCATGGGCGGCGGCGTCGAGGAAGACCGGGACGGCCCCCACGGTCTCGGCGAGGTGCGTGACGCGCTGGACGGCGTCCGACCGGGAGTCCTGCCCCGGCACGATCACCCAGGAACGACCCTCGAAGAGGCGTGCGGAGCCGGCCGTGGGACCGGAGCCCTCGGTGCCGGCCATCGGGTGGCCGCCGACGAAGCGCTCGCGGCCGTCGGCCCCCTCGAGCGCGGCGAAGATCGGGAGCTTCACGCCGGCGACGTCGGTGACGATGGCGCGCGGGAACTCGGTCAGGGCGGCGCGCACCGTGTCGGGGACGGCCGAGGGCGGTACCGCCACGACGACGAGGACCGGAGCATCGATCGGGTCCGCGGTACCGGCCTGCAGCGCGACGGCGGCCTCGAGGTGCTGCGGATCCGTGTCGCGCAGGTGCACGTCGACGTCGTGCTCACGCAGCGCCAGCGCCGTCGAGGTGCCGATGAGCCCGCACCCGATCACCAGGACCGATGCGGGAGCTGTCATGCCTCCACGCTATCGAAGAGCTCCCCGAGCTCGTCGCGGGTCAGGTCGCGGACGCTGCCCAGCGCCAGGTCGCCCAGACGCAGCGGCCCGAAGGCGGTGCGGGTGAGCTCGATGACCGGGTGGCCGACCGCGTCGAGCAGGCGGCGGACGATGCGGTTGCGGCCGCTGTGCAGGTCGAGCTCGACCATGGAACGGCCTTGCGCGCGGTCGATGATCCGGAAGCGGTCGACCGCGGCCGGACCGTCGTCGAGGTCGACGCCCTCGCGGAGTCGTGTCGCGGTGGACGCCTTCACCCCGCCCTCGACGAGAGCGACGTAGGTCTTCGTGACCTCGAACGACGGGTGGGCCAGGCGGTGCGCCAGCTCGCCGTCGTTGGTGAGCACCAGCAGACCGGAGGTGTCCGTGTCGAGCCGGCCGACGTGGAACAGGCGCTCCGACCGTCCGGTGAGCACCGTGCGGAGATCGGGTCGCCCGCGTTCGTCCGCCATCGACGACACGACGCCGCGCGGCTTGTTCAGCACCAGGTAGACGTGGTCCGAGGCCGGGGGCAGCCGCTTGCCGTCGACATGGATGACGTCGACGGCCGGGTCGACGCGCACGCCCATCTGGGTCACGACCTCGCCGTTCACCGACACGTGGCCCTCCGCCATGAGCTGCTCGCAGCGGCGGCGGCTGCCGATCCCGGCCTGGGCGAGCACCTTCTGCAGACGGATGCCCTGCCCATCTCCGGCCCAGGGCCCCGGACCCCTGCCAGGGTCGTCAGTCGGTCCGCTCACCGGTCTCCTCGGCGTGGTCGACGAGATCGTCGGCCGGCTCCTCGGGGGCCGCGACGACCTCCTCCTCGTCGTCGAGGTCGTCGAGCTCGGGCAGCATCGGGGCGATGTCGGGCAGCTCGGAGAGGTCGGCCATGCCCATCCGCTCGAGGAAGTAGCTGGTCGTGCGGTACAGGATGGCACCGCTCTCGGCGTCGGTGCCGGCCTCCTCGATCAGACCGCGGGTGACGAGCGTGCGGACGACGCCGTCGACGTTCACGCCGCGGATGGCGGACACCCGCGACCGGCTGACCGGCTGGCGGTACGCGACCACGGCCAGGGTCTCGAGCGCTGCCTGGGTGAGCCGCGCTTGCTGTCCCTCGAGCACGAACCGCTCCACCGCCGGGGCGAACTCCTCGCGGGTGAAGTACCGCCAGCCGCCGCCGACGTTGCGCAGCTCGAAGCCCCGCCCCTGCTCGGTGTACTCGTCGGCGAGCGCGGCGAGCGCCTGCTCGACGTCGCGCGGCGGGTGGCCGACGGCCTGAGCCAGGGTCAGGTGGTCCAGGGGCTGGTCGGCGACCATCAGCACGGCCTCCAGCGCCGGCTTCAGCTCGAGCATCTGCAGCTCGAGCTGCGGCACCGGTCCTGGGCTCTCGGCCGTGTCCGGCTCCGCGGCCGTGGTGTCGGGTGCGTCAGGCATCGGCGTCCTCAGGTACGTCGGTCACGGCGGCGAGCGCCGGGGGTGGGGTCTCGTCGGGCACGGACGGTGCGTCGAACTCCTCGCCGACGTCGATGTCGCCCTCGTCGCTGCCGGTCCAGCGCAGGTGCAGGTCGCCCAGCGGGGTGGCCTGTTCGAACCCGATCATGCCTTCGCGGAACAGCTCGAGGACGGCGAGGAACCGGGCGACCGTGGTGACCAGGTCGGCGTCGGCGGTGAGCGCGCGGAACGTCGTGGAGCGCTCGCGGCGCAGCCGGTCGACGACCAGGTGGGCCTGCTCCCGCACGCTCACCTGGGGCGCGTGCAGGTGCGCCAGGGAGAGCACCGGCACGGGCTTCGGCTCCAGGGCGGCCGCCGCGAGCCGGGCGAGGTCGTGCGGGCCGACGGAGACGATGACCTCCGGCAGAAGGTCGGCGAACCGCGGCTCCAGGGTGACCGACCGCGGGTGCCGGTTCTGCTCCGACGCGAGCCGGGCGGAGATGATCGACGCCACCTGCTTGAACGCGCGGTACTGCATCAGGCGGGCGAACAGGAGGTCGCGCGCCTCCAGCAGCGCAAGGTCCTCCTCGTCCTCGACGTCGCCCTGCGGCAGCAGCCGCGCGGTCTTGAGGTCGAGCAGCGTGGACGCGACGAGCAGGAAGTGCGTGGTCTGCTCCAGGTCGCCGCCCAGCTCCTTGATGTAGGAGATGAACTCGTCCGTGACCTTCGAGAGCGCGACCTCGGTGATGTCGAGCTGGTGCTTGGAGATCAGCGACAGCAGCAGGTCGAACGGGCCCTCGAACACTCCGAGGTTCACCGAGAAGCCCGACGGCCCTGCCGGCTCCTCGATCTCCGCGAGACTCATGAGGCGCTGAGCCGGCGGGCGATGTCGCTGTCGGTGCCGTGTGCCTCCAGGTCGGCGAGCGCGATCGCGAGGGCCGCGCGCACCAGGCGGCCACGGTCGACGTTGCGGCCCAGCTCGCCGCGCAGCTTCAGCCGCGCCTGCTCGACCGCGATCAGCTCCTCGGACGTGAGGTAGACGGTCATCTTCTCGTCGTGCTTGACCCGACCGCTCGAGGCCGAGCCCGGCGAGGGCTCCTGCGCGGCAGCGGCGGCGGCCTCGGTGCCCGGAGCCGGGGCGGTGGCGCGGAAGAGCTCGTCCGCACCCGGCAGGTTCACGCGCCGGGGCATCGACTCAGCACCTCTCGGGCCAGCTGGCGGTACGACGACGCGCCCGGGGACGTCGGCGCGAACTCGGTGATGGGCTCCCCCGCCACTGTGGCGTCGGAGAACTTGATCGTGCGGCGGATGACGGTGTGGAAGACGAGGTCGCCCCAGCCCTCGACGAGCGTGGCCAGCACCTCGCGGTCGTGCAGCGTGCGCCCGTCGAACATGGTGCCGAGCAGCCCGATGATCTGCAGACCGAAGTTGGTGCGGTCACGGACCTTCTCGATGGTCTCCTTGAGCAGCGCCACGCCGCGCAGTGCGAAGTACTCGCACTCCAGCGGGATGATGACGCCGTTCGACGCGGTGAGCGCGTTCACGGTGAGCAGGCCGAGCGACGGCTGGCAGTCGATGAGCACGACGTCGTAGTCGTGCAGGATCGGGTGCAGCACGCGCGAGAGCACCTGCTCGCGGCCGACCTCGGTGACCAGGCGCATCTCCGCCGCGGAGAGGTCGATGTTCGCCGGAGCGAGATCGAGGCCCTCGACCTTCGTCGGGCTGATGATGTCCTTGATGCTCAGCTCACGGTCCATCAGGACGTGGTAGATGCTCTGCTCGAGGTCGTGGGCGCTGATGCCGAGACCGACCGTCATGGAGCCCTGCGGGTCGAAGTCGACCAGCAGCACGCGGCGCCCGGCCTCGACCAGCGCGGCACCCAAGTTGATGGTGGTCGTGGTCTTGCCGACGCCACCCTTCTGGTTGCACATCGCGATGACGGTGGCGGGCTGGCCCGGCTTGCGCGGGCCCGGCGCGGGCAGGTCAGGGATCGGACGACCGGTGGGTCCGAGTTCCTGGCTCATGCTGATCCTTCACACCCCTCGACCGGTCGATTTCGCGCCACTCTACCGCTCACCGTGAGGCACGTGGATGAGCCGTCGCATAAATCTCTCGGAGCTTTTCGACGGTCACCAACGTGTACACCTGGGTGGTCGTCACCGACGCGTGACCGAGCAGCTCCTGCACGACGCGGACGTCCGCTCCGCCGTCGAGCAGATGGGTGGCGAACGAGTGCCGCAACGTGTGCGGTGACACCTCCGTGGTGATCCCGGCACGCTGTGCCGCCTTCACCAGGACGACCCAGGCGCTCTGGCGGCTGAGGCGTCCGCCGCGGGCGTTCAGGAACACCGCGGGCGTCGACGCCTTGGCCGAGACGAGCGCCGACCGGCCGGCCGTGAGGTAGTCCTCCACCGCCGCCCGCGCGAAGCTGCCGATCGGCACGATGCGCTGCTTGCCGCCCTTGCCGCGCAGCAGCACGCTCCCGTCGGTCAGGTCGAGGTCGTCGACGTCGAGGCCGACGGCCTCGGAGATCCGTGCCCCGGTGCCGTAGAGCACCTCGAGCAACGCCTGGTCGCGCTTCGCCAGCGTGGTGCCGGGGGCTCCGGCGGCCGCGAGGATGGCCTCCACGTCGGAGAGCGGCAGGGCTTTCGGCAGCCGCGACGCTGGGCGCGGCGGCTTCACGGCCGCGGAGACGTCCGCCTCGACGAGTCGTTCGCGCAGCAGGAACTTGTGGAAGCCGCGGACCGCCACGACGGCGCGGGCGGCACTCGCGGCGCCCAGCGGCGGGTGGTCGGCGTCGCCGGTGCGCAGGGCGCCCAGGAAGGACAGCACGTCTGTCTCGGCGATGGCGCCCGGAGCGTCGATGCCCCGCCCGGCGAGATGGGTCGCGTAGCGGCGCAGGTCGCGCCGGTAGCTGTTCAGCGTGTTGTCGGCCAGGCCGCGCTCCACGCCCAGGTGACTCAGGTAGTCGAGGACGGCGCGGTCAAGGTCGCTCATGGTCAGGCTCGGGACCGTCGGACCTGCTCCGCCAGGACGGACGCAGCCGTCTTCGCGTCGGCGATGCGGCCGTCGAGGACCGCGGCGACGGCGTCGTCGAGCGGCATCCACCACTGGTGCATGTCCGCCTCCTCGGCCTCGCGCTCGGTGCGCTCGTCGTCCGGGACGGGGGTCAGGTCGGTGGCGCGGTAGATGGTCCATGCCTCGCTGGAGTAGCCGGGCGTCGAGTACATCGTGAGCTGCACCTCCCACGTGTCCGCGCGGACGTCGGCCTCCTCGGCCAGCTCACGCGCCGCGGCGTCGACTGGCTCCTCGCCCTCGACGTCGAGCGTGCCGGCCGGCAGCTCGAGCAGGCGGCGGCCGACCGGGTGCCGGTACTGGTCGACCACGAGGATCCGGCCCTCGTCGTCCACGGCCAGCACAGCCACCGCGCCGCGCGGCCGGACCACCGCTCTCGGGTGCTCTCCCCCGTCAGGGCTGACGATCGTGTCGAGCGTGAGCCGCAGGAAGCCGCTGGCGAACTTCTCCTCCGACGACGTCACCGGCCAGGACATCTCCGAGTCGGCCAGGGACGCGTCGGCCAGTGACCCCGGCAGGCTCGGATGGCTCGTCACGATGCTGGATCAGCCGCCCGTGGCCCGGCACCCCCGCCGGGGCCGCTGGGTGCCTCGTCCACCGGGAGCCGCAGCTCGCGCTGGCGCTGCAGGGCCGCTGCGACGAGGCCGGCGAACAGCGGGTGCGGTCGCGTGGGCCGCGACCGGAGCTCTGGGTGCGCCTGGGTGGCGACGTAGTACGGGTGCACGTCGCGCGGCAGCTCCACGAACTCGACGAGCGTGGAGTCCGGGGACGTGCCGCTGAACACCATGCCGGCGGCCTCCAGCTGCTCGCGGTAGCCGTTGTTGACCTCGTAGCGGTGCCGGTGCCGCTCCTCGACCTTGTCGAGGCCGTACACGCCCGCCACGATGCTGCCGGGCTTCAGGGCCGCGGGGTACAGGCCGAGCCGCATGGTGCCGCCCAGGTCGCCGGCGCCCTCCACGAACGCCTCCTGCTCGGCCATCGTCGCGATGACCGGGGCGGGCGTCTGCGGGTCGAACTCCGACGAGCTCGCGCCGCCGATGCCGGCCACGACGCGGGCGTACTCGATCACCATGCACTGCAGGCCGAGGCACAGGCCGAGGACGGGGATCTGCCGCGTGCGCGCGTACGTGAGGGCGCCGATCTTGCCCTCGATGCCGCGGATGCCGAACCCGCCGGGCACGCAGATGCCGTCGACGTCACCCAGGTGCTGGGCCGCTCCCGCCTCGGTGGCGCACTCGTCGGACGGCACCCAGCGCAGCGAGATGCGGGCGTCGTGGGCGAAGCCGCCGGCCCGCAGCGCCTCGGCGACGGACAGGTATGCGTCAGGCAGGTCGACGTACTTGCCGACCAGCGCGATGGTGACCTCCTCGGCCGGCTCGTGCACGCGGCGGAGCAGCTCGTCCCACTGCGTCCAGTCGACGTCGCGGAACGGCAGGTCCAGACGGCGCACGACGTAGGCGTCGAGGCCCTCGCTGTGCAGCACCTTCGGGATGTCGTAGATCGACGGCGCGTCGCTGGCCGTGACGACGGCCTCCTCCTCGACGTCGCACATCAGCGAGATCTTGCGCTTCACGCTGGTGGGGATCGGACGGTCGGAGCGGCACACGATGGCGTCGGGCTGGATGCCGATCGACCGCAGCGCCGCGACCGAGTGCTGCGTGGGCTTGGTCTTCAGCTCGCCCGACGGGCCGATGTACGGGACGAGTGAGACGTGCAGGAAGAACACGTGGTCGCGGCCGATCTCGTGCCGCACCTGACGAGCGGACTCCAGGAACGGCTGGCTCTCGATGTCGCCGACGGTGCCGCCGATCTCGTGGATGACGACGTCGACGTCCGGGCCGCCCATGCCGAGCATGCGGTCCTTGATCTCGTTCGTGATGTGCGGGATGACCTGCACGGTGTCGCCGAGGTAGTCGCCGCGGCGCTCCCGGGCGATGACCTCGGAGTACACCTGGCCGGTGGTGACGTTGGCGCGGCCGACGAGGTCCTCGTCGAGGAAGCGCTCGTAGTGGCCGATGTCGAGGTCGGTCTCCGCGCCGTCGTCGGTGACGAACACCTCGCCGTGCTGGAACGGGTTCATGGTGCCCGGATCGACGTTGAGGTACGGGTCGAGCTTCTGCATCGTGACGCGCAGCCCGCGCGACTTCAGAAGCCGTCCGAGGCTGGAGGCGGTGAGCCCCTTGCCGAGCGAGGATGCGACCCCGCCGGTGACGAAGACGTGCTTGGTGACTCTGCTGCTGCCGGGGCTACCTGCCACCATGACTCCCGTGGGTCGAGGCCGACGGACTGATGTCCTTCACGGGACTCCAGCCTATCAATGATCTGGTCACCCGCCCTCGGCAACACTCCGACGAAGAGCGGTTCAGCGCGGGACGGCGCCGTCGGCGCTGCGCGAGGTGCCCCAGGCGCCGCTCTGGCCGGCGGCCTCACGGGCCAGGGCGAGCGCGACCACGACCCGGCCGGCGGCGGTGTCGGTGACGTCGACCGACGAGACCTGGGCGGACGCGTCGTTGTCACGGAGAGCCGCCACGCTGCCGCCGTCACGGCTCGAGGACGACGGCCCGGCGAGGACGGCACCCTTGCCCGACGCGTCCACGGCCTTGACCAACTGAGCCACGACCTGGCCGGTCTCCCCCACCTTCGACGGTGACGCGACCACGACGGCCAGGTCGGCGACGGTCTTCGGCTTCGCGGCGTAGGTGACCAGGTCGCCCTCGGTGAACGCCGAGCTGATCGTGGTGGCCACCGAGTCGATCGGCCGGCCGGGCGTGCCGAGCACGGACCGCCCGAGCGCCGCTCCGATGCGTCCGTAGCTGTCACCGGCGCTCGTGACGCCCTTGACCCCCTCGCCGGCCTGCTGGGCCACGCCCTCGGCGAACTGCCGGTTGCTGGGGTCGATGAGCTTCGCGGTGAGCTGCACCTCGCCCGTGACGGTGGCCCCGGCCTTCTCCAGGTCGGCGCGGATGTCCTTGGTCTCCTCGGCGCGGGCACCCGGCAAGGTCAGGACGACGACGCTGTGACCCTTCAGCTTGTCCTTCAGCAACGCGCCGGAGGTGAGTCCCGCGTAGCCGGTCTCGAACCGTGCCAGTCCCGGGTCGGCCGCGGTGTCGCTCCCGTTGTCGTCCGTCAGGCCCGACGTCGCGTCGTCGAGCGGACCCGAGCCGAGCGCGATGCCGGCCGCCAGCGCGAGGAGGATCGCGGCGATCGAGACGAGGTGGTAGCGGAAGTTGATCACGGAAGAAGTCCTTCGATCCAGTTCTGGGCGTCGTCGAACCAGTCCTGGCCGACGGGTGTGACACCGACGGCGACGGCCACGGCGACGACACCGGCGAGCAGGATGAGCAGCACCGGCCACACCGGCATCGACTCCGCGGCGAAGTGCCCGACGGCCTTGGCGTCGACCAGCTTCGACCCGGCGCGCAGCCGGGTGAGGAACGTGCTCGCGACGTCGGCCGGTCCGCGTTCCAACATCTGCACGAGGTTCTTGGCGGCACCCACCTCGATGATCACCGGGGCGTCGTTGGCCTCCGCGAGCAGGATGGCGAGATCGCTGGGCGCTCCGGTGGCCACGAACCGCACCGGGTCGACCTTGAAGCGCTCGAACCGTTCCGCGCCGCCGGTGCCCTGGTCGGTGGTCGACGTGACCACGACCGTGGCGCCGGAGCGGACGGCGCGGTCGGACAGGTCGTCCAGCGAGCCGAGGACGACGTGCGGCTGGAGCTTGGCGTCCAGGAGGGCGTCGGCACCGTCGGCCGCGCCGATCAGCACCGGGTCGTGGTCGCGGATCCAGCCCCGCAGGCGCCGGAGGTCCGTGCGCCACTCGTGCTGCTGGCTCACCACCACCACGGGGCGGCGACGCAGCCGCGGTGAGAGGTACGGCACGCGAGCGCCCTCGAGCAGCAGGTCGCGCTCACGGTGCAGGTGGTTGGTGGCGTTGGCCATCAGGGACTCGAGCTGGGTGGCCAGACCCTGCTCGGCTGCTCCCAGGCTGGCCGTCACCGACGCGTCGTCCTGCGACACGCCCTGGGCGACGAGCACGTCGCCCTTGAAGACGCGGTTGCCGTCGATCCGGATGGTGTCGCCGTTCTTGAGCCGGGTCCAGATGCCCTGGCCGACCTGGTCCACCAGCGTGATGCCGGCGTCCGCCAGCACCCGCGGGCCGAGGTTCGGGAACGCCCCGGTGCTCGAGGCCGCGGCGTTCACGACGGCGCGGACCTTCCGCTCCACCAGGGCCTGCGCCTGGCTCCGGTCCATGTCGGCGAGCTCGACGACGGCGATGTCGCCCTCACGCAGTCGGGTGGCGGCGTCGTCGCCAGGGCGGGCGAACCGCGCCACGCCGGTGAATCCGGGGGCTTGGTCCGCTGACGTGGGTCGACGGGTCCAGGAAGGCATCGCCGTCCATGCTGCCACGCGACTTCGTCGATTCCAGGGAGGTCGGCACGCGCGTCATGCCCCGTGTGCGAGGGTGAATCCGTGCTCGTGGCCGTCGTCGTGCTCTCGCTGCTGCTGGTGGCCGTCACCGGCCTGCTGGTGGTCACGCGGCGTCGTCTGGCGAAGGCCGAGCACGAGGTGCAGCGGCTCACCGAGGTGGCCCGTCGACAGGGCCGCAGCCAGCCGCGCCGGGAGCGTCGGGCGCAGCGGGTGAAGGCCGTGGTGGAGACGGCCGTGGAGACCGCTGCCCTGGTCCGCGACCACGGCGTCTCCGGGCTGCTGATGTCCTCGATGGAGGACTTCTCCCGGTGGACGCAGGAGGACCGGACCGAGATCGCCAAGCTCGCCGGGCCTGACGGCGCCGTCACGATCATGTTCTCCGACATCGAGGACTCGACCCACCTCAACGAGACGCTGGGCGACAAGCAGTGGGTCAAGGTGCTGAGCGCCCACGACAAGGTCGTCCACGACCGCGTCTCTGCGTTCGGCGGGCACATCGTGAAGTCGCAGGGCGACGGGTTCATGATGGCGTTCCGCGAGCCGGCCGACGCCGTGCGGGCCGGCATCTCGATCCAGGACGCCATCGAGGAGAGCAACGATCGTCGGCTCCGGCGCACCCCGATCCGGGTGCGGGTCGGCATCCACTGCGGCACGGCCATCGAGCGCGACGGCGACCTGTTCGGCCGCAACGTGGCGATGGCGGCCCGGGTCGCGTCGCAGGCCCGCGGCGGCGAGATCCTGGTCAGCGACGACATCCGCGTCGCGCTCAAGGACGTCGAGGACGTCGTCCTGGTGGACGGGCGCGACACCGAGCTGAAGGGTCTGCCCGGCGTGCACCGCCTCTGGGAGGTCGCGGTTCTCTAGCCGCGGGCGAGCTCGAGCAGCTCGCGGGCGTGCGCCTGCGCCGTGGCGGAGTCCTCCTGACCCGCGAGCATGCGGGCCAGCTCGTCGACCCGGTCCGACTCGTCGAGCCGGACGACCGAGCTGCTGGTGACGATGCCGTCGTCGTCCTTGGTGACCCGGAAGTGGTGGTCGGCGAACGCCGCGACCTGCGGCAGGTGGGTGACGGCGAGGACCTGGGCGTGCTCGGCGAGCCGAGAGAGCCGCCGGCCGACCTCCACCGCCGCCTTGCCGCCGATGCCGGCGTCCACCTCGTCGAACACGAGCGTGGGGACCGTGGTGCGGTCGGCGAGCACGACCTCGAGAGCCAGCATCAGACGGGACAGCTCTCCCCCGCTGGCGCCCTTCGCGAGCGGACGCTCCGGCGAGCCGGCGTTGGCCGAGAACAGCAGCTCGACGTCGTCGGTGCCGTGAGCGGTGAGCGCGGCACCGTCAGCACTGTCGACCCGCACCACGAGGTGGGCCGACGGCATCGACAGCTGGGCCAGCTCGGTGTCCACCAGCCCGCTGAGCCGCTCCCCCGCCTCGGCGCGCAGCTCGCTGAGTCGGGCGGCCATCCGCCGGACCTCCGGCTCGAGCCGGTCGCGCTCGGCCTCCAGCCCGGCCACGGTGTCGTCGTCGGAGTCGAGCTCGGTGAGACGCGCCGCGGCCTTCTCCTGCCACGTCAGGACGTCGGCAAGCGTGGGGCCGTACTTGCGCTGCAGGGTGGTGAGGGCCGCGATGCGCTCCTGCACGACGGCCAGCCGGGCCGGGTCGACCTCGACTCCGTCGGCGTACGCGCTGAGCTCTCCGGCGACGTCGTCGACCACGATGCTGACCTCGCGCACGCGCGCGGCGAGCGCGTCGAGGTCAGGGTCGTGGCCGGCGGCCTCGTCGAGCGCGGCGGACGCGGCGGCGACGAGGTCACGCGCGGACCCGGCGTCGTCGTCGCTCGCCAGGGCCTCGTGGGCACCGAGAGCGGCCCGGACGAGCGCCTCGACGTGCCCGAGCCGCCCGGCCTCGACCTTGAGGTCCTCGTCCTCGTCGGTCACCGGCTCCACGGCGGCGATCTCGTCGAGACCGTGCCGGAGCAGGTCGAGCTCGCGGGCCCGTTCCTGTGCGTGGGTGCGGAGCTCGTCGAGCCGACGCTCGATCGCCCGCAGGCGGGTGTAGGCCGGGACGTACTCGGCCAGGGCGTCCTTGACCGGCTCTCCGGCGAACCGGTCGAGCGCCTCGCGCTGGGCGGCCGCGCGAAGCAACCGGTGCTGGTCGGACTGGCCGTGCACCGCGACGAGCTCGTCGGTGACCTCGGCGAGCAGACCGGCCGGCACGGTGGCGCCGCCGGCGAAGGCTCGCGACCGGCCCTGTGCCGACAGCGAGCGCGCGAGGACGACGACCCCGTCGTCGAGCTGACCGCCGGCGTCGACGACCGTCTCCTCGACGCTCGACCCCTCGGGCACGGCGATCTCGGCCTCGACGCGGGCGCGGTCGGTGCCGGTGCGCACGAGTCCGAGATCCGCGCGGTCGCCGCGCAGGAGCCCGAGCGCCGTGACGACCATGGTCTTGCCGGCACCCGTCTCACCGGTGATGACGGTGAACCCGGGTCCGAGTTCGAGCTCGGCGGAGTCGATGACGCCCAGGGACGACAGGGTGAGGTGCTGCCACATCAGGCTGTGCCATCCTGCCGCCCAGGGCCCGGCATCCCTGCCGATGTTCCGTTCCGTCGCTCCGCCGAGCCGCGCCAGCCCGTGACCGGCAGGTCGAACTTGCGCACCAGGCGATCGGCGAAGGGCGCGGTGTGGAGCCGGGCGAGACGGACGGTCTCGGCACCGCGGACGACCTCGACCCGAGCGCCGACCGGCAGGTCCGCGGCACGACGACCGTCGCACCACACGACGCCGGTCGAGACCTCCCCCACGACCTCGATCGCGAGGGTCGAGTCCGGTGAGACGACCATCGGCCGGGCGAACAGGGCGTGCGCGCTGATCGGCACCATGAGCAGCGCGGCGACCTCCGGCCACACGACCGGACCGCCCGCGCTGAAGTTGTAGGCCGTCGATCCCGTGGGCGTGGCGCAGACGACGCCGTCGCAGCCCCACCGGGACACCGGGCGGCCGTCGATCTCGACGACCAGCTCCAGCATCCGCTCGCGCGCCGCCTTCTCGACCGACGCCTCGTTCAGCGCCCAGTTGGTGGCGACGACCTCTCCCCCGACCTTGACGGACACGTCGACGGTGAGTCGCTCCTCGACGGTGTAGGTCCGGTCGACGACGCCCTGGACCACGGCGTGCACGTCCTCGGCGTCCGCCTCGGCCAGGAAGCCGACGTGGCCCAGGTTGACGCCGAGCACCGGCGTGCCCGTGCCGCGGCACATCTCCGCCCCGCGCAGGATGGTGCCGTCGCCACCGAAGACGACGGCCAGCTCGCAGTCGCGCGCGGCCCCGGCCTCCGCCGCGACCACCTCCGGGTCCTCCAGACCAGCCTGCGCCAGCGCGTCGGCGTCCGAGTCGAGGACGCGGACACCCATGCCGGCGGAGCGGACGTCGGTGGCGAACGCGGCGGCGACCTTCGCCGCCTCTTCGCGCGCGGCGTGGATGATGATCAGCACGGTCCTCATCGCGGGGCCTCCAGCGGTCCGGCCGCGACGACCTCGCGGGCCGCCTGGTCGCTCGGGGCGTCGGCGTCCGTGCGGAGCCAGCAGAAGTACTCGACGTTGCCGGCGGGACCGGGCAGTGGACTGGGCGCCAGGGCGCGCGTACCCCAGCCGTGCTCCTGGGCGGAGAGGCAGACGCGGTGCACGGCGTCGGCGTGGAGAGCCGGGTCCCGGACGACGCCGTTCTTGCCGAGGTTCGCGCGGCCCACCTCGAACTGCGGCTTGATCATCAGCACGATGTCGCCCTCCTGCTTGCACACGCGGGTGAGTGCCGGCATCACCACGGTAAGGGAGATGAACGACAGATCCGAGACGACGAGGTCGACCTCACCGCCGATGTCGCCGGGCTCGAGCGTGCGCACGTTTGTGCGGTCGAACACGTGGACGCGATCGTCGGACTGCAGCGCCCAGACCAGCTGGCCGTACCCGACGTCGACCGCGCAGACCTCGCGGGCCCCGCGGCGGAGCAGGACGTCGGTGAAGCCACCGGTGGAGGCACCGGCGTCCAGGCAGCGTCGGCCGCTGACGTCGAGGCCCTGCGGCTCGAACACCTCGAGTGCTCCGAGCAGCTTGTAGGCGCCGCGCGACGCCCACGCGGGATCGTCGGTGGCGCGGACGACGATCGGCTGGTCCGTGCCGACCTGCGTCGCCGCCTTCGTGGCGACCCTACCGCCGACCATGACGGCACCGCCCTGGATGAGGGTGCCGGCGTGCTCGCGCGACCGGGCGAGGTCACGCCGGACCAGCTCGGCGTCGAGCCTGACCCGACGCGTCACGTCGATTCCGGAGAGTTCCCGGCCTCGGCCAGCGCCTCCCGCAGGGCACGGTGGACCGCGTCGAACGCCTCCGGATGGTGCTCGACGTCCAGCTCGTCCAGTCCGTCGAGTCGGCGGAGCGCCTCCTCGAGGCCCGGATGGCCGGCTGCTGCCTCCCGGGCGCGCGCCAGCACGTCGTCGACGGTGTCGACGACGTCGGCCTCGGCGGCGTCGGTGACGGGCTGCGGCTCCGGTTCGGTCATGTCTCCAGTGTCCCATCCAGGCGCGGTGCAGACCCGGAACGGTCGCGCCACGCCCACGCGAGCGCCACCACGGCGCGCAGGGCCTCCAGCGACGCCGGCTCGCCGGACCTCAACGCGACCGTGCCGTCGTCGACGTGCGCCCGGGCGTCGCCACAGGTGGCCGCGTCGTCTCCGACCTCGACGGGCGGATGGGGCTCGAGCAGTCCCGACACGTCGTGTGCCACGTAGGTGGGCCGGTGGCCCGGCTCGAGCTCGAGCAGTCCGGCGAGCGTCCCCACCCCCGTCAGCACCGCCAGGCTGTCGATCCCGGCGTTCACGGCGCCGTCGATGTCGGTGTCGAACCGGTCGCCGACCATCAGTGGACGCTGGGCCCCGACCCGCTCGACCGTCTCGTCGAAGAGGGCTCGCTCGGGCTTGCCCGCGACCGTGGGCCGCTGCCCCGTGGCGTTGCTCACCGCCTGGATCAGCGACCCGTTGCCGGGAGCGATGCCGCGGTCGGTCGGGATCGTGAGGTCCGCGTTGCTCGCGAACCACGGCACTCCACGTTCGATCGCGTAGGACGCCTCGGCGAGCACTCGCCAGGCGAGATCGGGGTGGAAGCCCTGGACCACGGCGGCCGGCTGGTCGTCCGCCGACTGCACGCAGCGCAGACCGCGCCGCTCCAGCGGCTCGCGCAGGCCCTCGCCACCGACCAGCAGCACCGCCGCGCCCTCGGGCACGGCGTCCGCCACCAGGTGGGCGACGGCCTCGGCAGCGGTCACGACGTCGGTGTCCTCGGCGGTCAGGCCCAGGTCGCGCAGGTGCTGAGCGACCTCCCGGGCCGTCCGGGACGCGTTGTTGGTCAGGTAGGCGATCCGCAGACCGTCCCCGCGTGCGCCCTCGATGGCCTCGACGGCTCCCGGCACGGCGTCGGCGCCGACGTAGACGACGCCGTCGAGGTCGAGCAGCGCCGCGTCGTGCACCTGGGTGAGCGGCTGGTCGGACGACGCGAGGCTCATGCGGCGAGGCTAGTCCCGTGCCGCACGCTCGCAGGTGTCGAGGTCGACGCTGACCCAGCTCATCGGGCCGGCCGCGCCTCGGGAGAACCGTCGACGCAGCTCACCGCTCACGGTCACCTCGTCGCCCGCCTCGAGCGAGCGTGCTTTCTTGCGGAGCTTCGCGTTCCAGGCGGAGCACTCGATCGTGTCGACCCGCTGCTTCGAGCGACGCCGGGCGTTGGCGCTCCGCGGGACGATCAGCCGGAACGAGACGACCTCGTCGCCGCTGGGCAGCATCCGCGCGAGCGGGTCGGCAGAGACGCGGCCGCGCAGCTGGACGAGGTTGATGGTGTCGGAGGTGAGGGAATCAGTCTGCATCCTCCGACCATCGCGGAGGCCGTCCGGTGCCACGAGGGCCGCGACCGGCGGTGTGGACACGCCGTCGCGGCGCCGCGGCTGTGGACGATCAGGTGAGCTCGGCGAGCCGTTCCTCGGCATCCGTCATCTTGTTGCCGTCGACGGCCACCACGCGGTGGAACCACTCCACGGCCTCCTCGGTGCGGCCGCCGGCGAGCAGGGTGTCGGCGTACGCGTAGCGCAGTCGTGCGACCCAGTCGGCACGTGACTTGCTGTGCAGCGGCTCGGTCTCCAGCAGACGCAGTGCGGCGTCGACCTGGCCGAGGTCGCGCCGAGCGCCGGCCACCACGATCGACAGCTCGATCTGGCCGGCCTCGTCGAGGTGGGAGCGGGTCTCCGGGGTGTCGTACGCGAGCGCCTTCTCCGGGCGACCGAGCGCACGCTCGCAGTCGGCCATCATCGGGGCGTAGTACTGCTGTCCGTTCATCCGGCGGGCGGCACGGAACTCCGACAGCGCCTCGGCGAACTTGCCGGCCGCGTAGGCGGTCTCACCGCAGGCCTCACGGATGAGCCCGTTGCGCGAGGCGCGCGCCCGGGCCGCGAGGGCGTGCAGGTAGGCGGTCTCGGGGTCCTCGTGCATGAGGAGACCGGCCATCACCAGGTGGCGGGCGACGCGCTCCTGCAGCTTCTCCGGCAGGGACTGGAGCGCCTGCCGGGCGTGCTTGTCGAGGTCCTTCGCGCCGACGTCGTCCGGGATCGGCGGGCCGTCGTAGATCTTCTGGTCCGCGGTCCGCTCGACGGGCTCGTCGCGGCGGTAGTCACGTCGAGAACCACCCGAGCGCTGGCCGGCACCTCGTCCGCCACCGCGCTGACCTGCAGGTCTACCGCGCCCGCCGGCACCACGGCCGTCCGGGCGGCCGCCGGAGCCGGCGCCGCGACGGGGCGGCTTGCCGCCGCTCGATCGCGGCTTCCTGGCGTCGTTCATGTACTCACCTTCTGTGAAATGCAGCGAGGCCGCCCCCGAAGGAGCGGCCTCGCGCTAAAGATTGTCCGGCGACGTCCTACTCTCCCACGCAGTCCCCCGCGCAGTACCATCGGCGCTGAGAGGCTTAACTTCCGGGTTCGGAATGTGACCGGGTGTTTCCCTCTCGCCATGGTCGCCGAAACTCTATGGAGATATCAATCGGGTTCCCGACCGTATCTCGGGAACCTCACAGTGGACGCGCAGTATCTGTGTAGAAACAAGCCCTCGGCCTATTAGTACCGGTCAGCTCCATGCATTGCTGCACTTCTACTTCCGGCCTATCAACCCAGTGGTCTGCTGGGGGCCTTACCTGGTAAACCAGTGGGAAACCTCATCTTGAAACGTGCTTCCCGCTTAGATGCTTTCAGCGGTTATCACTTCCGAACGTAGCCAACCAGCCGTGCCCTTGGCAGGACAACTGGCACACCAGAGGTTCGTCCATCCCGGTCCTCTCGTACTAGGGACAGCCTTTCTCAAGTTTCCTACGCGCGCGGCGGATAGGGACCGAACTGTCTCACGACGTTCTAAACCCAGCTCGCGTGCCGCTTTAATGGGCGAACAGCCCAACCCTTGGGACCTGCTACGGCCCCAGGATGCGACGAGCCGACATCGAGGTGCCAAACCATCCCGTCGATATGGACTCTTGGGGAAGATCAGCCTGTTATCCCCGGGGTACCTTTTATCCGTTGAGCGACGCCGCTTCCACATGCCAGCGCCGGGTCACTAGTTCCGACTTTCGTCCCTGCTCGAGCTGTCACTCTCACAGTCAAGCTCCCTTGTGCACTTACACTCGAAACCTGATTGCCAACCAGGCTGAGGGAACCTTTGAGCGCCTCCGTTACATTTTAGGAGGCAACCGCCCCAGTTAAACTACCCACCAGGCACTGTCCCTGATCCGGATAACGGACCTAGGTTAGATATCTAGTACAATCAGAGTGGTATTTCAACGATGACTCCACTCGAACTGGCGTCCGAGCTTCAAAGTCTCCCACCTATCCTACACAAATTGAACCAAACACCAATACCAAGCTGTAGTAAAGGTCCCGGGGTCTTTCCGTCCTGCCGCGCGTAACGAGCATCTTTACTCGTAGTGCAATTTCGCCGAGTTCATGGTTGAGACAGCGCCCAAGTCGTTACTCCATTCGTGCAGGTCGGAACTTACCCGACAAGGAATTTCGCTACCTTAGGATGGTTATAGTTACCACCGCCGTTTACTGGGGCTTAAGTTCTGCGCTTCGCTTGCGCTAACGCGTCCCCTTAACCTTCCAGCACCGGGCAGGAGTCAGTCCGTATACGGCGTCTTTCGACTTAGCACGGACCTGTGTTTTTAGTAAACAGTCGCTTGGGCCTGGTCTCTGCGGCCTTCAACGCTTCGTGGAGCAAGTCCACTCACGAATCCGGCCCCCCTTCTCCCGAAGTTACGGGGGCATTTTGCCGAGTTCCTTAACCATGATTCACTCGATCACCTTAGTATTCTCTACCTGACCACCTGAGTCGGTTTGGGGTACGGGCGGCTCTGAAACATCGCTAGATGCTTTTCTCGACAGCATAGGATCACTCACTTCGACTAAAACGTCTCCCCATCAGTTCTCAGGCATGTGAACGGCGGATTTGCCTACCGTTCGCCCTACGACCTTGGCCGCGGACTACCATCGCCGCGGTTGAGCTACCTTCCTGCGTCACACCATTGCTTGCCTACTACCAGCTTGGGTCGTGCGCTCCGCCGGCCGCTGTCTCCGAAGAGACTGACGGCCGGTTTCGGGCACTTAGCATCACTGGGCTCGGCAGGGTCGCTTCAGCGCCGGTACGGGAATATCAGCCCGTTGTCCATCGACTACGCCTGTCGGCCTCGCCTTAGGTCCCGACTTACCCAGGGAAGATTAGCTTGACCCTGGAACCCTTGGTCATCCGGTGGAAGAGTTTCTCACTCTTCATTCGCTACTCATGCCTGCATTCTCACTCGTGTCGCATCCACGGCTGGGTTACCCCGCCGCTTCGCTCGCGACACGACGCTCCCCTACCGATCCACACGGCTGGACCACGAAGGCCTACCACATGTGTGAATCCCATAGCTTCGGTGGATTGCTTGAGCCCCGCTAAATTGTCGGCGCGGAATTACTTGACCAGTGAGCTATTACGCACTCTTTCAAGGGTGGCTGCTTCTAAGCCAACCTCCTGGTTGTCTCTGCGACTCCACATCCTTTTCCACTTAGCAATCGCTTTGGGACCTTAGCTGATGGTCTGGGCTGTTTCCCTCTCGACTACGGAGCTTATCCCCCGCAGTCTCACTGCTGCGCTCTCACTTGCCGGCATTCGGAGTTTGGCTGAGTTCAGTAAGCTTGTAGGCCCCCTAGCCCATCCAGTGCTCTACCTCCGGCAAGAAACACGCAACGCTGCACCTAAATGCATTTCGGGGAGAACCAGCTATCACGGAGTTTGATTGGCCTTTCACCCCTATCCACAGGTCATCCCCCCAGTTTTTAACCTAGGTGGGTTCGGTCCTCCACGCGGTCTTACCCGCGCTTCAACCTGCCCATGGATAGATCACTCCGCTTCGGGTCTAGATGGTGCAACTCAGTCGCCCTATTCGGACTCGCTTTCGCTACGGCTACGGCTCTCGCCTTAACCTCGCTACACCACGCTAACTCGCAGGCTCATTCTTCAAAAGGCACGCTGTCACCCTTCACAAGGAAGAGCTCCAACGGATTGTATGCACATGGTTTCAGGTACTATTTCACTCCCCTCCCGGGGTACTTTTCACCTTTCCCTCACGGTACTAGTCCGCTATCGGTCATCGAGGAGTATTTAGGCTTAACGGGTGGTCCCGCCAGATTCACACCGAATTTCAGGGGTTCGGTGTTACTCGGGGTGACGCAAAAGAGCCATGAGCTTACGTGTACGGGGGTCTCACCCTCTGTGCCGCGACTTTCCAGTCGGCTTCAACTTCACTCATGGTTTATGACTCTTCGCTCGTTCGGCAGAACGAGCCATGCGGCCCCACAACCCCCCAGTGACAACGCCTGCCGGCTATCACATCACTGAGGTTTAGCCTCTTCCGGTTTCGCTCGCCACTACTACCGGAATCACGGTTGTTTTCTCTTCCTGCGGGTACTGAGATGTTTCACTTCCCCGCGTTCCCTCCAGACGCCCTATGTGTTCAGGCGCAGGTACCTGGACTTTCCTCCAGGTGGGTTTCCCCATTCGGACATCCCCGGATCACAGGTCGGTTGTCACCTTCCCGGGGCTTTTCGCAGACTCCAACGTCCTTCATCGGCTCTCGATGCCAAGGCATCCACCATGTGCACTTAGTAGCTTGTTGTTACTACAAAGATGCTCGCGTCCACTGTGAAGTTCTCAAGGTGCGGTCGGTACCGTCCACGGTTCCTCGCTTGCGCGGCAGCTCGCCGGGCAGTTCGAGGGGTTGACGGTCCGAGGGTCCAACTCTACGAGCTGATCCCTCAGGACCCAACAGTGTGCCTGAGTCGTCGTCGCGTCCGGTCCGAGGTTCCGTTCGCTCCCGAAGGAGCGATGTACTGACGGCCTTCCGCCGGCGACGAGCCAAGTAGTCGACGTCCACTAGTGAGCTGTGCTGCGCAGGACGATCGCCTGCGTTCAGCACGCCTGGACGAGATCCCGAAGGACTCGCCAGATGCTCCTTAGAAAGGAGGTGATCCAGCCGCACCTTCCGGTACGGCTACCTTGTTACGACTTCGTCCCAATCGCCAGCCCCACCTTCGACGGCTCCCTCCACAAGGGTTGGGCCACCGGCTTCGGGTGTTGCCGACTTTCATGACGTGACGGGCGGTGTGTACAAGGCCCGGGAACGTATTCACCGCAGCGTTGCTGATCTGCGATTACTAGCGACTCCGACTTCATGGGGTCGAGTTGCAGACCCCAATCCGAACTGAGACCGGCTTTTTGGGATTCGCTCCACCTTGCGGTTTCGCAGCCCTTTGTACCGGCCATTGTAGCATGCTTGAAGCCCTGGGCATAAGGGGCATGAAGACTTGACGTCATCCCCACCTTCCTCCGAGTTGACCCCGGCAGTCTCCTATGAGTCCCCACCTTTACGTGCTGGCAACATAGGACGAGGGTTGCGCTCGTTGCGGGACTTAACCCAACATCTCACGACACGAGCTGACGACAGCCATGCACCACCTGTATGGAGCCCAAAAGGACCTCACATCTCTGTGAGTTTTCCCCATATGTCAAACCCAGGTAAGGTTCTTCGCGTTGCATCGAATTAATCAGCATGCTCCGCCGCTTGTGCGGGCCCCCGTCAATTCCTTTGAGTTTTAGCCTTGCGGCCGTACTCCCCAGGCGGGGCGCTTAATGCGTTAGCTGCGGCACGGAAACCGTGGAAGGTCCCCACACCTAGCGCCCAACGTTTACGGCATGGACTACCAGGGTATCTAATCCTGTTCGCTCCCCATGCTTTCGCTCCTCAGCGTCAGGTAATGCCCAGAGAACCGCCTTCGCCACCGGTGTTCCTCCTGATATCTGCGCATTCCACCGCTACACCAGGAATTCCGTTCTCCCCTGCATACCTCTAGTCTGCCCGTATCGGACGCACGCTCAGGGTTAAGCCCTGAGTTTTCACGCCCGACGTGACAAACCGCCTACGAGCCCTTTACGCCCAATAATTCCGGACAACGCTCGGACCCTACGTATTACCGCGGCTGCTGGCACGTAGTTGGCCGGTCCTTCTTCTGCAGGTACCGTCACTTTCGCTTCGTCCCTGCTGAAAGAGGTTTACAACCCGAAGGCCGTCATCCCTCACGCGGCGTTGCTGGATCAGGCTTTCGCCCATTGTCCAATATTCCCCACTGCTGCCTCCCGTAGGAGTCTGGGCCGTGTCTCAGTCCCAGTGTGGCCGGTCACCCTCTCAGGCCGGCTACCCGTCGTCGCCTTGGTGGGCCGTTACCTCACCAACTAGCTGATAGGCCGCGAGCTCATCCTTCTCCGCCGGAGCTTTCCACCTCCGATCATGCGAAAGGAGGTCGTATTCGGCATTAGACGCAGTTTCCCGCGCTTATTCCGATGAGAAGGGCAGATTGCTCACGTGTTACTCACCCGTTCGCCGCTCGTGTACACCCGAAGGTGCCTTACCGCTCGACTTGCATGTGTTAAGCACGCCGCCAGCGTTCGTCCTGAGCCAGGATCAAACTCTCCGTTGAAAAAATCCCCGGTCCCGAAGGACAGGGTCAACATCTGTTCGACCCCGACAAACTATTTGCTGACAAATAAATTGTCGGAATTGATCCATCGATCACGCGTCGAGCCGAAGCTCTCCGCTGTCATCGACGGGGGTATTTCTGATTAATCTCGTCGACTTTTGGCACACTGTTGAGTTCTCAAGGATCAGACGCTCACCTCAGCCTGGGCCTTCCGGCCGTCCGCTTCGGGGCAACTCGTCTAACTTACACTGTGCGTTTGCGCCGGTCAAAACCGGGGTCCCGCTCAGTCACACCCCCGTTGTCAGCAGCCGGTTCCTGGGGCACGAAGCACCCGGATCCAAGACCGTTTCGGTGAGGTGGTCATCCGCTCCGGGCGCCCGACCTGACCGGTCTTGCGCCCCGCCGTAGCGGGCGACGTGTAGAAGATTATGGGGTGAATTCACGCTGGTCAAATCGCGACACTGTGACCCCAGCCACATGAGCCGATCAGGTGAGCCGGACCCCTGAAACGGCGCGCTTTCCGCGCCGCAGGACCGCCCAGGATCCGTGCAGGAGCTGCGTGTCGGAGAGCAGCTGGTCGGGGTCGTCGACGCGCTGGTTGTTCACGTAGGCGCCGCCGTCGGCCACCGCGCGCCGCGCCTCGGACCGGCTCGCCACCAGTCCGGTGGCCGTGAGGGCGTCGGTGACGGTGGGTCCGTCGGCGGCCGCCAGATCGACCGCGCCGGCCTCGGTGAGCGCGGCCGCGAGGGTCGCCTCCGGGAGGTCGGCGAGCTCACCCCGGCCGAACAGCGCCACCGACGCGAGCTCGGCGGCCTCCACCTCGGCGCGGCCGTGCACGATCTCGGTGACCTCGGCGGCCAGGCGGCGTTGGGCGGCGCGCAGCTGCGGCTTCTCGGCGTGCTCGGCCATGAGGGCGTCGATCTCGTCGACCGGGACGAACGTGAAC
This sequence comes from Aeromicrobium terrae, assembly GCF_008039565.1. GTDB lineage: Bacteria > Actinomycetota > Actinomycetes > Propionibacteriales > Nocardioidaceae > Aeromicrobium > Aeromicrobium terrae. Next base: position 390,212 of record NZ_VDUX01000001.1, on the reverse strand, counting down.
TGCTTGAGGTACTCCCCCACCTTGGAGTCCTCGGCCTGGATCCAGGACTGGTAGAAGGCGTACGGGCTCGTGAGCTCGGGGTCGAGCCAGACGGTGCCGGCCTCGGTCTTGCCGAACTTGCTGCCGTCGGCCTTGGTGATGAGCGGCGTCGCGAGCGCGTGCACGCGGTGACCGTCGGCCCGACGCACGAGCTCGACGCCGGCGGTGATGTTGCCCCACTGGTCACTGCCGCCGGTCTGGAGGACGCAGCCGTGGCGGCGGTGCAGCTCGAGGTAGTCGAGCGACTGGAGCAGGACGTAGCTGAACTCGGTGTAGCTGATGCCGGACTCGAGCCGGCTGCTGACGACGTCGCGGGCGAGCATCCGGTTGACCGGGAAGTGCTTCCCGATGTCGCGCAGGAAGTCGATGGTGCTGAGGCCCGCGGTCCAGTCGAGGTTGTTGACCAGGGTGCCGGCGTGGTCGCCCTCGAGGTCGACGAACCGGGACACCTGCTCGCGGATCCGGTCGACCCACTCGGCCACCGTCTCCTTGGTGTTCATGACGCGCTCGCCGGACTCCTTGGGGTCGCCGATGAGACCCGTGGAGCCGCCGACGAGCAGCAGCGGCCGGTTGCCGGCGAGCTGGAGGCGCCGGGCGGTCAGGAGCTGCAGGAGGTTGCCGACGTGCAGGCTCGGCGCAGTCGGGTCAAAGCCGACATAGAACGTGATCGGTCCCGCGGCGAGCTCGGCCGCGAGCGCGTCGCGGTCGGTGGAGTGCGCGACGAGGCCGCGCGTTTCCAGGTCGTCGAGAACGTCAGTCACGGACACATGGTCTCAGTGCCGTCCAGCGTCGGGTCCACGACCTCCCGGGGAATCGTTGGCACCTGCACACGGTTGACCTGGACATGACCCTGAAGGTGGACATCTGGTCCGACATCGCCTGCCCCTGGTGCTACGTCGGGAAGCGCAGGTTCGAGTCCGCGGTCGAGGAGTTCGAGGGCGACGTGGAGGTCGAGTACCACTCGTTCGAGCTCGCGCCGGACACGCCGGTCGACTTCGAGGGCTCGGAGTCCGACTTCCTGGCGCTGCACAAGCGCGTCCCGCGACCGCAGGCCGAGCAGATGCTCGCGCAGATGACGCAGCTCGCCGAGACGGTGGGCCTGCACTACGACTACGACGCGCTGCAGCACACGAACACCCGGCTCGCCCACCAGGCGCTCCACCTCGCCAAGGCGCACGGCAAGCAGGTCGAGCTGAAAGAGCGGCTCCTCAAGGCGTACTTCGAGGAGGGTCGGCACGTCGGTCGCGTCGAGGACCTGGCCGACCTGGCCGCCGAGGTCGGGCTCGACCGGGAGCTCGTCGTCGACGCGCTGACCGACGGCACCTACGCCGCAGCGGTCGACGCCGACATCGCTCAGGCCTGGGAGTACGGCATCGGCGGCGTCCCGTTCTTCGTGCTCGACGGCCGGTTCGGCGTCTCGGGCGCCCAGGAGCCGGAGGTTTTCCTCCGCGCCCTGCGGAAGGCGTCGGAGGACGCGGCGTGACCGGTCCGTTCGAGATGGTCGGCGACGACGCGCCGGTCTGCGAGGACGGTGTGTGCGAGCTGCCGCAGGCTACTCCCGCGCCATCAGACCGCGCCCGGTGACGAGCGGGAGGTCGAGAGCGGTCACCAGGCCGGGCTCGGCGTCCACGACCGCGGGGACGGCGTTGATGAGGCGCTGCGCGGTGACGATCATGCCGCTGTCGTTGTGGTCGCCGTGCTCGCCGTGGTGGGCCAGCTCGAGCTCCATGATCGGCTCACCGGTGACGATGACCCGGTAGCTGCCGCCGCCGGTGGGCTGAGCCCACTCCGGCACCTGGTCCGGGTGCGTCCGGGTGACGTGCTCGACGACGATGCGCGGCACGCCGTCGACGGTGCCGATCACCTCGAAGCGGACGGCGCCCATCGTGCCGGTGGCGATGTCGACGCTGACGGTCGTCACGTCGTGGTCCGCGGGTCGGCGGTCGACCGTCTCCACGAGCGGCTCGTCCAGGGTGACGCCGAGGGCCGCTGCCATCTGGCGGACCACGGGACCCCAGGCCATCGACAGGATGCCGGGCTCCCACAGCATCAGCTTCTCGTCGATCGGCCGGCCGAAGCCGAAGATGTCGCGCATGACGACCGGCTGGTAGTACGTCGAGTAGTCGGCGATCTCCATGACGCGGATCTCGTCGATCCGCTGGCTGAGGCTGGCGAGCTGGAGCGGCAGGAGGTCGTTGGCCCAGCCGGGGTCGATGCCGTTGACGTGCAGGCTGGCGCCGCCGGACGCGCCGGCGGTCTCGATGCGCTGCCAGACGTCCTCGGGCATGCCGGGATTCGGGAACAGCAGCGCCACGGGGCCGCTGCTCACCACGTTCACCCCGGCCTCGAGGAAGCCGACGAGGTCGTCGATCGCGTCGAAGATCCGGTCGTCGGTCATCGCGCAGTGCACGATGCAGTCCGGCTTCAGGTCGAGGAGGGCGGCGGTGTCGGTCGTGGCGACGACGCCGAGGTCGCGGCCGAGCCCGGCGAGCTCCCCCGCGTCCTTGCCGTCCTTCTCCGGTGACGACACCCAGACGCCGACGAGCTCGAGGTCCGGGTGCCGGTCGATGCCGGCGATCGCGAAGCGGCCGAGGGTGCCGGTGGACCAGACGACGACGCGCAGCGGTGCACTCATGGCCCGAGACTAGAACAGGTTCTCGTTCAGCGGGGAGCCCTCGGGCTGCGGCGGTAGGCCGAGACGGACGGCTCGTCCGGCAGCCAGAGCCGCCACGGGACGTCGGCAGCACGCGAGACGCCGACCCGCGGTCCGCTGCGGACCTGCTCCGGCCGCGGGACCTCGGGGCCGAGGTGGACGCCGTCGCCGGTGAGCAGCGGCGTGCCGAGGTCGTCGAGCGTCAGGCCCAGGACCAGGGCGAGGTTGCCGGGACCTCGGCCGAGCACGGCATCGGCGACACCGGGCCTGCGCTCGCGGGCGAGCTCGAGCCCGTCGACCACCTCGCCGGCCCGCAGGAGCACCGCGGCGGCCTTCTCGGTCGGACCGGTGACGACGTTCGCGCAGTGGTGGATGCCGTACGAGCGATACACGTACAGGTGCCACGGCGGGCCGAACATGATCTCCGACCGCTGGGTGCGAGTGTACGCGTGGGACGCCGGGTCCTCGATGCCGCCGTACGCCTCGACCTCCGTGATGCGCACCGTGACGCCGTGCCCGACGAACGTGCGGCCGAGGAGGCCGGTCGCCCGCTCGACGACCTCCGCCTCACTCACGACGAGGTGAGGCGGCGCCGGAGCTCGCCGAGCTGGTCGCTGACGCGGGCCTGGGCGGTGCCGCCCCGGGCGTCGCGGGACGCGATCGAGCCGGCGACGGTCAGCACGGAGCGGACGTCCGGGGTCAGGTGCGGCGAGATGGCGGCGAAGTCGTCGTCGCTGAGGTCGGGCAGGTCGATGCCGCGCTCCTCGCAGGCCTGCACGCAGGCGCCGGAGATCTCGTGCGCCTCCCGGAACGGGACGCCTTGGCGGACGAGCCACTCCGCGACGTCGGTGGCCAGGGCGAAGCCCTGCGGGGCCAGCGCCTCGAGCCGTGCCGTGTCGAAGGTGAGCGTGGCGATCATGCCGGTGAACGCGGGCAGCAGGACCTCGAGCGTGTCGACGGAGTCGAACACCGGCTCCTTGTCCTCCTGCAGGTCGCGGTTGTAGGCGAGCGGCAAGGCCTTCAGCGTGGCCAGCAGACCGGACAGGTTGCCGATCAGGCGGCCGGCCTTGCCGCGGGCCAGCTCGGCGACGTCGGGGTTCTTCTTCTGCGGCATGATGCTCGACCCGGTGGAGTAGCCGTCGTCGAGCGTGACGAAGCCGAACTCCTTCGTGTTCCAGAGGATGATCTCCTCGGCGAGGCGGGAGACGTCGACGCCGACCTGCGCGGTGATGTACGCGAACTCGGCGACGAAGTCGCGGGCGGCCGTGCCGTCGATCGAGTTCGGGGTGGAGCCGGTGAACCCGAGGTCGGTGGCGACCTGCTCCGGGTCCAGACCCAATGACGAACCGGCCAGCGCGCCCGAGCCGTACGGTGACTCGGCCCCGACGCGGGCGTCCCACTCGGCGAGCCGGTCGAGGTCGCGGACCAGCGGCCAGGCGTGCGCCAGCAGGTGGTGCGAGAGCAGGACCGGCTGGGCGTGCTGCAGGTGGGTGCGGCCCGGCATGGCGACGCCGAGGTGCCGCTCGGCCTGGGCGGCCAGGGCCTCGACGAGCTCGCGCACGAGCTGCGCCACCTGGCGGCCGTGGTCGCGGAGGTACAGCCGGAAGAGCGTCGCGACCTGGTCGTTGCGTGACCGGCCGGCGCGCAGGCGCCCGCCCAGCTCGGGGCCGAGCTTCTCGATCAGTCCGCGCTCGAGTGCGGTGTGGACGTCCTCGTCGTCGGGGTGGGCGACGAAGTCCCCGGACGCGACGTCGGCGGTCAGGGCATCGATGCCCTCGAGCAGCGCGCTCAGGTCGTCGTCGGTGAGCAGGCCGGCGCGATGCAGCACGGCGGCGTGGGCCTTCGACCCGGCGAGGTCGTAGGGCGCGAGCCGCCAGTCGAAGTGCGTCGACCGGGACAGCTCGGTGAGGGCCGAGGAGGGGCCGGAGGTGAACCGCCCGCCCCAGAGGCTCGTCTTCTCTTGTTCGGTCACGAGGTCTCCTTCGCCGCGCCGGCCAAGGTGGTGAACCGGTCCACGACGGCGGCGCCGCCGTCGGGGTCACGGCAGATCAGCAGGACGGTGTCGTCGCCGGCGATCGTGCCGAGGACGTCGCCGGGGGCGGCATGGTCGATGGCGGACGCGAAGTATTGGGCGGCACCCGGCGGCGTGCGCATGACGACCAGGTTGGCCGACGCCTCCGCCGTCACGAGCAGCTCGCGCACGATGCGGGCGAGCTTGGCGTGTCCGCCGGCGTTGTCCTTGGCGGGTCGCGGGGTCCGGTCGCCTCCCTCCCCCGGCACGGCGTAGACGAGCCCGTCCTCGCCGTGGCGGACGCGGACGGCGTCGAGCTCGACGAGGTCGCGCGAGAGTGTCGACGCCGTGGTCTGCACGCCCTCGGCGAGCAGCAGCGCGGCGAGCTCGTTCTGCGACCGCACGGGGTGGCGGCCGAGCAGGTCGACGATCAGCCGCTGGCGCGCGGCCTTGGTGTCCACGGCGGTCATGCGTCCTCCCGATGCTCGAGGAGCCAGACGAGCAGGGCCTTCTGGGCGTGCAGCCGGTTCTCGGCCTCGTCCCAGACGACGCTGCGCGGGCCGTCGAGCACCTCGGCGGCGATCTCCAGGCCCCGGTACGCGGGCAGACAGTGCAGCACGATGGCCTCGGGATCGGCGGTGGCGAACGCCTCGACGCTCACGGCGTAGTCGGCGAACGTCTCCAGCCGTGCCTGCTTCTCGTCCTCCTGGCCCATCGAGACCCAGGTGTCGGTGATGACGACGTCGGCGCCGGCGATGGCTGCGGCCGGGTCGTCGGTGACGAGCACGGAGCCACCCGTGCGCTTCGCGATGGCCTCGGCGTCCGCCACCACGGCAGGGTCGGGCTGGTAGCCCGCCGGTGAGCCGATGCGGACGTGCATGCCCGCGGTGGCTCCGCCCAGCAGGTACGACTGGCCCATGTTGTTGGCGCCGTCGCCGAGGTAGACGACGGTGAGTCCGGCCAGCGACCCCTTGTGCTCGATCACGGTCAGCCAGTCGGCCAGGATCTGGCACGGGTGGAAGTCGTCGGTGAGGGCGTTCACGACCGGGACGCCGGCGTGCTCCGCCATCTCCTCGAGATCCGCCTGGGAGAACGTGCGCCACACGACGGCGCTCGTCATCCGGCCGAGCACCCGGGCGGTGTCGGCGACCGACTCGTTGCGGCCGATCTGCGTGGTGCCGGTGTCCATGACGAGCGGCGAGCCGCCGAGGTCGGCGATGCCCACGGAGAACGAGACGCGCGTGCGCGTGGACGACTTGTCGAACAGCACCGCGACGCTCTGCGGGCCCTCCAGAGGGCGCCGCGAGTACGGCGCCGCCTTCAGCTCGCGGGCTAGCGCCAGCACCTCGGCCTGCTCCTCCGGGGTGAGGTCATCGTCGCGCAGGAAGTGGCGCATCAGGAACTTGCCTCGTCCAGGAGCATGCGCAGCGTCTTCACCGCGCCGTCGGCCTGCTCGGGCGTGAGGATCAGCGGCGGGGCGAGCCGCAGCCGCTCGGGCGTCGCGTTGTTGATGATGAGACCGGCGTCGAGGGCGGCCTGCTGGATCTCGGCGGCCTTCGGCTCGGTGAGCACGATGCCGACGAGGAGCCCGCGGCCCGTCGTCTCGGCCACGAGCGGGTGGTCGGCCAGGCCCGACCGGATGGCGTCGCCCACCTCTCGGGCGTTCTCGAGCAGGCCCTCGGCCTCGATGGTCTCGATGACCGCGAGGGCGGCCGAGGTGGCGACCGGGTTGCCGCCGAAGGTCGTGCCGTGGTTGCCGGGCTGCAGGAGCGTCGCGGTGTCGCCCAGCGCGATGCATGCGCCGATGGGGATGCCGCCACCGAGGCCCTTGGCCACGGTCACGAGGTCGGGCGTGATGCACGACCGAGCGTGGTCGAACCAGGCGCCGGTGCGGCCGATGCCGGTCTGGACCTCGTCGATCCAGAGCAGTGCGCCGTGCTCGGACGTGATGCGCCGTGCCTCGGCGAGGTAGTCGTCGGACGGGACGACGACGCCGGCCTCGCCCTGGATCGGCTCGACGACGACCGCCGCGACCGTCTCGTCGACGGCGGACTCGAGCGCCGCGGCATCGCCGTACGGCACCCACCGGACGTCGCCGGGCAGCGGCTCGAACGGCTCGCGGTAGGCCTGCTTGGACGTCAGCGCGAGGGCACCCATGGTGCGGCCGTGGAAGCTGCCCTCGGTGGCGACGATCGTCGTCCGGCCCGTCTTGCGCGTCGCCTTGAACGCCGCCTCGTTGGCCTCGGTCCCGGTGCTCGTGAAGAAGACTCTGCCGTTCGCCGCCCGTGGCCCGGCACCCCCGCCGGGCCCGTCCTGGCCCAGAAGCGAGAGGAGCTTCTCAGCCAGCTCGACCTGGGGCTCCGACGTGAAGAAGTTCGAGACGTGCCCGAGCGTGCCCAGCTGCTCCCCCACGGCCTTCAGCAGGGCCGGGTGGGCGTGGCCGAGCGCGTTGACCGCGATGCCGCCGAGGAGGTCGAGGTACTTGTTGCCGTCGACGTCCCAGACGTACGGCCCCTCGCCTCGCACGAGGACACGCTGCGGCGGGCCGAAGGTGTTCATCAGGGCGCCCTGGTAGCGCTCCGTCCATTCCTGGCCGGTGTGCTCCTGCGCCGTGCCGGGGAAGCTCACGGTGTCTCCTTGGGGCCGCTGGTCGAGTACATGGCGGTGCGGATGCGGGTGCCGGCGTTCGGCAGCACCTGGGTGCCGATGCCCTCGTCGGTGAAGATCTCCAGCAGCACCGAGTGCGGCTGCCGGCCGTCGACCACGGTGGCGCCCTTGACGCCACCCTCGACCGCCTTCAGGCAGGCCGTCATCTTCGGGATCATGCCGCTGGCGAGACCCGGCAGGATCTCCGCGAGCGCCTCCGGCGAGATCTCGCCGATGACGTCGTCGCTGTTCGGCCAGTCGGCGTACAGGCCCTCGACGTCGGTGAGCACGAGCAGCTTCTCGGCACCCAGCGCGACGGCCAGGGCGGACGCGGCGGTGTCGGCGTTGACGTTGTGCACCTGGCCCGCCGCGTCTGGAGCCACCGACGACACGACCGGGATGCGGCCCGCCTCGATGAGGTCCAGCACCGCCTCCGGGCGCACGCCGACCACCTCGCCGACGAGCCCGACGTCGACCGCCTCGCCGTCGACGACCGGCATGGTCTTCTCGGCGGTGAACAGGCCGGCGTCCTCGCCGGACAGCCCGACGGCGAGAGCGCCGTGCCGGTTCAGCAGCCCGACGAGCTCCCGGCTCACCTGTCCGGTGAGGACCATGCGGACGACGTCCATGGCCTCCGGCGTCGTGACGCGCAGCCCGGCGCGGAACTCCGACTCGATGCCGAGCTTGTCGAGCATCGCGCTGATCTGCGGGCCGCCGCCGTGCACGACCACCGGGTGGAAGCCGGCGAGCCGCAGGAACACGATGTCCTCGGCGAACGCCTTCTTGAGGGTGTCGTCCGTCATGGCGTTGCCGCCGTACTTCACCACGACGACCTTGCCGTGGTACTTCTTCAGCCACGGCAGGGCCTCGGCGAGGATGCGGGCCTTGTCGGTGGCCTGCTTCCACGTCTCCGGGTCGAGCCCGTAGTCGGGGTCCGGCTCGAGCTCGGCCGGATCGGGGTAGGTGGCGTCGGTGTCGGTCATCGTCTCGCTCACGTGGAGTAGGCGGAGTTCTCGTGGACGTAGGCGTGGGTGAGGTCGTTGGTCCAGACCGACGCGGTGGCGTCGCCGGCCTTCAGGTCGACGGTGACGGTGACGGCCCGCGGCTCCAGGTCGACCTTCTCCGGCGACTCGGACGGACCGCTGTTCCGGCACACCCACACGCCGTTGAGGGCGACGTCGAGGTCGGCGGGGTCGAACGCCGCCTGCGTGGTGCCGACGGAGGCGAGGACGCGACCCCAGTTGGGGTCCTTGCCGAAGATCGCGCACTTGAACAGGTTGCTGCGGGCGATGGACCGGCCGACTTCCACGGCGTCGTCCTCGGTGGCCGCGTTGACGACCTCGATGGTGATCTCGTGGTCGGCGCCCTCCGCGTCGGCGAGCAGCTGCACCGCGAGGCTGTGGCAGACCGAGTGGACCGCCTCGGCGAACGCGTCCGGGTCCGGGGTGGTGCCCGACGCGCCGCTCGCCATCAGCAGCACGGTGTCGTTGGTGGACTGGCAGCCGTCGGAGTCGAGGCGGTCGAACGTGGTGCGGGTGGCCGCCCGTAGCGCGGCGTCGGCCTGCTCGGCCGTGACGTCGGCGTCCGTGGTGATGACGACGAGCATCGTGGCCAGTGCCGGCGCCAGCATGCCGGCGCCCTTCGCCATGCCGCCCACGGTGAACCCGTCGGCCGACACGACCGCCTGCTTGGGCACCGAGTCGGTGGTCATGATCGCCTCGGCGGCGGCCTGGCCACCGTCGGCGTCGAGCTCACCCACGGCGTTCCGCACGCCGGCGAGCAGGGTGTCCTTGTCGTTCAGGAGCCCGATCAGGCCCGTGGAGCACACCTGGACGTCGACGGTACCCAGGCCGAGCGACTCCGCGACGAGCTCGGCGGTGGCGTGCGTGACGGCGAAGCCCTCCGGGCCCGTGTAGCAATTGGCGCCCCCGGAGTTGAGCACGACCGCGCGGGCCGAGCCGGCCTTGATGGCCTCCTCGCTCCAGAGCACCGGGTTCGCCTTGCAGCGGTTGCTGGTGAACACGGCGGCGGCCGCGGACGACGGTCCGTCGTTCACGACGAGCGCGACGTCGGCCTTGCCGCTCGACTTCAGCCCCGCAGCGACGCCGCTCGCCCGGAACCCCTGGGCCGCGGTGACGCTCATGGTGCGGTTCCGACCGTGGAGAGACCGGTGGTCTCGGGCAGGCCGAGCGCGAGGTTCATCGACTGCACCGCTCCCCCGGCGGTGCCCTTGGCGAGGTTGTCCATGGCGCCGATGGCGACGAGCTTGTTCGCGCGCGGGTCGACGGTGGCCTGGACGAGCGCCAGGTTCGCGCCGAGGACGGACTTGGTCTGCGGCCACGTGCCGTCAGGCAGGACGTGGACGAACGGCTCGTCGGCGTACGCCTTCTCGTAGGCGGCCCGCACGTCGTCAGCGGTGACGCCGTCCTTCAGCGGAGCGGAGACGGTGGCGAGGATGCCGCGTGCCATCGGCGCGAGGATCGGCGTGAACGAGACGACCGGGTCGGCCGCGCCGGCCTTCCGCAGGTTCTGCTCGATCTCCGGGGTGTGCCGGTGCACGCCGCCGACGCCGTAGGCGCTCGCCTGCCCCATCACCTCGGAGGCGAGGAACCCGGGCGCCAGCTTCTTGCCGGCGCCCGACGTGCCGGTGGGCGCGACGATCGTCAGGTCGGGGTGCACCAGGTCGGCGAGCACGGCCGGCATGGCCGTCAGCGTCGAGATGGTCGGGAAGCAGCCGGGCACGGCGACGCGCTTGGCGCCGGCCAGTGCCTCCCGCTGGCCGGGCAGCTCGGGCAGGCCGTACGGCCACGTGCCGGCCCAATCATGCGCACCGTCGCCGCCGTAGAACTCGGCCCAGTCGTCGGAGCTGTCGAGCCGGAAGTCCGCGCCGCAGTCGATGACCAGCACGTCGTCGCCGAGCGTCGCTGCGACCTCGGCGGAGGCGCCGTGCGGCAGCCCCAGGAAGACGACGTCGTGGCCGGCGAGGTGCTCGGCGTCCGTGGGGTCGAGCACCCGGTCCGCCAGCGGCAGCAGGTGCGGCTGGAGCTCGCCCAGGCGCGCGCCGGCGTTCGACGACGCGGTGACCGCGCCGATCGTGACCTCGGGGTGTGCGAGCAAGGTGCGCAGCACCTCTCCGCCGACGTACCCGCTGGCGCCGGCGACTGCTGCCGTGATCGTGCTCATCTCTCCACCTTCGCAGACATCAATCGGTCCCGAACTCCATGGCCGCGGCGTCCAGGGCGGCCTCCGCGTCCTCGTCGACGCCGGGGTTCGCCTCGATCCGCGTGGCTCCACCCGCCGGGAGCTCGCCGAAGAGCGTGCCGTTCTCGACGAGCACCTGGCCCTGGTCGAGCGGCTGCGCGGCGTACTGCTCGAGCATCGCGCGCGAGTCGGCGATGTCGAGGTTCCGCATCGTCAGCTGGCCGATCCGGTCGGTCGGCCCGAACGCGGCGTTCTCCGTGCGCTCCATCGACAGCTTCTCCGGGTGGTACGAGAAGTTGGTGCCCTGGGTGTCCAGGATCGAGTAGTCCTCGCCCCGCCGCAGCCGCAGCGTCACCTCGCCGCCGACGACGGACGCGATCCAGCGCTGCACCGACTCGCGCAGCATCATCGACTGCGGGTCCAGCCAGCGGCCCTCGTACATCAGCCGGCCGAGCCGCCGGCCGTGCTGGTGGAAGTTCGCGATGGTGTCCTCGTTGTGGATCGCGTTGACGAGCCGCTCGTAGGCGATGTGGAGGAGCGCCATGCCGGGCGCCTCGTAGATGCCGCGGCTCTTGGCCTCGATGATCCGGTTCTCGATCTGGTCGGACATGCCGAGCCCGTGCCGGCCGCCGATGGCGTTGGCCTCGTGGACGAGGGCGACGGGGTCGTCGAACCGCACGCCGTTGATGGAGACCGGCCGGCCCTGCTCGAAGCCGATGGTCACGTCCTCGGTCTCGATCTCGACTGACGGGTCCCAGAACTTCACGCCCATGATCGGCTCGACGGTCTCCAACGACGTGTCCAGGTGCTCGAGCGTCTTGGCCTCGTGCGTCGCGCCCCAGATGTTGGCGTCCGTGGAGTAGGCCTTCTCCTGGCTGTCCCGGTACGGCAGGTCACGCTCGGCGAGCCACTGGCTCATCTCCGCCCGGCCGCCGAGCTCGGTCACGAAGTCGGCGTCGAGCCACGGCTTGTAGATCCGCAGCTCGGGGTTGGCGAGGAGGCCGTAGCGGTAGAACCGCTCGATGTCGTTGCCCTTGAACGTGGAGCCGTCGCCCCAGATGTCGACGCCGTCCTCATGCATGGCCCGGACCAGGAGCGTGCCGGTGACCGCTCGGCCGAGCGGCGTGGTGTTGAAGTACGTGCGCCCCGCGGACCGGATGTGGAACGCCCCGCAGGCGAGCGCCGCGAGCCCCTCGTCGACGAGCGGCCGCTTGCAGTCGATCGCCCGGGCCAGCTCGGCGCCGTACTGAAGCGCCCGTCCCGGGATCCCCTCGATGTCCGGCTCGTCGTACTGGCCGATGTCGGCGGTGTACGTGCACGGCACCGCGCCCTTGTCGCGCATCCACGCGACGGCGACGGAGGTGTCGAGTCCCCCGGAGAAGGCGATGCCGACGCGTTCACCGACCGGCAGGGTGGTCATGACCTTGGACATGCCACACATTCTTGCATAGTCGTGCAAGTTCTTGCAGAGCGGGTTGTCTCCGGACCGACACGGCGCGACGCCCCGCTCCCCTACTGTATGGCCATGGCACGGTTCCTGTGGCGGGCGGTGGCGCTGGTCGGCGCCGCGATCCTGCTGCTCGCGCCGCTGCTCACGGCCCTGGTCCCGCAGGACACCTCGGCCGGCCCCGATCCCGTCCGGATCACGAGCTACGACGCGAAGTACACGGTCGACGCCGACGGCACGCTGCACGGCGAGGAGACCATCACGGCGATGTTCCCGTTCGGGCGGCACGGCATCTTCCGCTTCTGGGACCTCAAGGACTTCGGCGACCCGCACGTCCGCCTGAAGCCGAAGGACATCGACATCACGCTCGACGGGCAGGACGTGCCGGTCGACATGCAGTGGCAGTCCGGACGCCGATACCGCGTCGCGAAGGTGGGCGACCCGGACTCCACGCTCGCGCCGGGTGAGCACACGTACCGCATCACCTACCGCATCAAGGGCGCGCTCGCTCCGGGCGACGAGACCAGCGGCACGTCGTCCAGCTGGGCCGGCGAGGAGACCCGAGGGTCGGTGTTCGACTGGCAGGTCGTCGCCGGCGGCTGGGCGATGGCCATGGACCAGGCCCGCATCACCGTGAAGCTGCCGAAGGCGGTCGAGGAGGCTCAGTGCGCGGTCGCCAACGGCACGCCGTGCCGCGTCGACGGGCTCGGCAGCGACACCCTGAGCATCCAGACCGGGGCCCTCGCGCCCTACACACGGGTGACCATGCGCGCCGACGTGCCCGTGAACGCGCCCGACCGCGACGGTCCGCCCTGGGACATCACGTGGGACCGGCTGCTCGGCCGCAGCCTCAGCGCCGTGCTCGTCGTCGGCGCGATCTCCGTCGTCGCCCTCGGCTTCGGCTACCTCTGGGACCGGCGGTCGCGCGAGCGCGACCCGGGCTACCCCGTGATGTACGAGCCTCCGGAGGGCCTCGGCCCGGTGCAGACGCACTACGTCACGTCCGAGCGGCTGCCGCGACGCGCACTCGTCGCCACACTGCTCTACCAGGCCGAGCAGGGCCTCACCAGGCTCGAGCAGTCCGGCGCCGACTGGACCATCACCGGGATCGGTGACGACGCCGCGTGGGCCGCCACGGACGAGGTCACGCGGTACGTCGGCGACTCGCTCGGCGTGAACCACCCGGGCAAGACGTTCTCCGCCAACGGCGGCGTGAAGGCCGGCAAGAAGCTCCAGGAGACGCAGAGCGGCCTGTTCGCCGTCACGAGCTCCTGGGCGACGTCCGCCGGGCTCCAGAAGGTCGACATCTCCGAGCTCCTCGGCCGGGTCGCCGTGGGCGTGGCCGCCGTCCTCGCCGTCGTCCTCACGTTCCTGCCGTTCGGCAGTTCGCTCCCGGTGATCCCGTTCGCGGCCTTCGTCGTGGGCGGCGCGGGACTCATGTCCCCCGGCGTCGGGCGCCGGCGCACGCTGCTCGGCCGCGACGTGTGGTCGCGTGCGGGCGGCTTCGAGCGCCTGCTCTCCACCGACTCGGCCAAGGACCGCTTCGACTTCAGCGGCAAGAAGGACCTCTACACCGCCTACGTCCCGTACGCCGTGGCGTTCGACTGCGCCGACCGGTGGGCCGCGAAGTACGAGACCGCCACGGGCACTCCGGCTCCGACGCCGACCTGGTACGGCGGCACCACCACCCCCAGCCACTCGTTCTTCGGTGGCCACGGAGACGCGTTCTCCAGCTTCGACTCATCGCTGTCGTCCTCGATCAGCGCCTACGCCGCGACCCAGTCGTCGTCCTCCTCCGGTGGGGGCGGCGGCGGTGGTGGCGGCGGAGGCGGTGGCGGTGGCGGCGGCTCCTGGTAAGCCACCACCCGTTCACGAGGAGCTCTCATGGTCATCTGGATCGTCATCGCCGTCGTCGTCCTGCTGGTTCTGTTCGGCGTCTACGCGTTCAACAAGCTCCGGCGGGCGGACATCGCCGCCCAGGAGGCGCTCGGCGGCGTCGACGTGCAGCTCACCCGCCGCGCCGACCTGATCCCGAACCTCGTGAACACGGTGAAGGGGTACGCCCAGCACGAGCGGGCGGTGTTCGACGAGGTGACGGCCGCGCGTGCCGGCGTCGCGAGCGCCGCCAAGAGCGGCACGGTCGAGGAGAAGGCGGCCGCCGAGGCGCGGCTCGACAAAGCCCTCGTCGACGTGCTCGCCGTGGCGGAGGCGTACCCGGACCTGAAGGCGTCGGCCAACTTCCAGGAGCTGCAGGCCGCGCTCGCCGACACCGAGGACAAGCTCTCGTTCGCCCGCCAGTACTACAACGACGCGGTCGCGAGCCTGAACAACCTGGTGAAGACGATCCCGTGGCTCTTCTTCACCGGCATCGCCGGCGTCTCGGCCCGGACGTTCTACGACGCCCCGGAGGGCCAGGAGACGCCGCCCGCCGTGCAGTTCTGAGTCAGGCGCGGAGCGTGGCGCCCGCGTCGCGCTCGGCGGCCGTGACGGCAGCCTGACGGACGTCGGCGATCTCGCGGTCGGTCAGCGTGCGGTCGGGCGCGCGCAGGCGCAGGGCGAACGCCAGCGACTTGTGGCCCGCGGGCACCTGGTCGCCGGTGTAGACGTCGAACAGCCGCACCGACTCGATGAGGTCGCTCGCGCCCTCCAGGGCGGCCTGGACCGTGGCCGTCGGGACGTCGTCCGCGACGACGAGGGCCAGGTCCTCCTTCGCCACGGGGAACGCGGAGAACTGGGGCCGCGGGCCGGTCTCGGGCGCCGCGGTGATCAGCGCGTCGAGGTCCAGCTCGGCACCCATGACGCGAGTCGAGACGCCGTAGGCGCGGGCGACGGCCGGGTGCAGCTCGCCGGCGTGCCCGACGACGACGCCGTCGATCATGATCGCGGCGCAGCGCCCGGGGTGCCACGGAGCGAGCTGAGCGGCCTCGACGGCCGGGACGAGGTGCAGGGTCTCGACGACGTGCCGGGCCACGGCGACGGCGTCGGACCAGGCGACCGGACGACCGGGGCCGGCCCAGCCGGACCGCTGCCGCTCCCCCGTCATGACGAACGCGACGTGCTGCGGCTGGTCTGGCAAGGCGTCGGCGAAGGCCTGGAGCTCGGACTCGGTGGGGCGCCGGTCGACGCCGTAGATCGGCGCCGCCAGTCCCTCGGCGTGCGGCAGGAAGACGCGTCCGGTCTCGGTGATCTGCACGTCGCTGTGACCGCGTCCGACGTTGAGCTCGAGGGTGGACAGCAGGCCGGCCAGCAGCGTGGTGGTCATGCCCGGCTGCTCCGCGGACAGCGGGTTGGCGAGGAGCACCTGGCGGCGCCGCGCGTCGTCGGCCGGGAGCCCGAGCCGGTCGAAGTCGGCAGGACCGGCGAACGGGAACGTCTTGACCTCGACCAGCCCGTCGCCGGCGAGCACCATGCCGACCCAGCGGCGCAGCTCCTGGGCGCGGGTCAAGCCTCGGCCCGCCGGAGCAGGCGGCAGGACCGACGGGACCTGGTCATAGCCGACGACCCGCAGGACGTCCTCGGCGAGGTCGTTGGGGTCGTTCAGGTCGAAGCGCCAGCTCGGCGGGGTGAGCGTGATCGTGCCGTTCTCGTGGACGACCTCGCCGCCACCGGCCGTCAGCGCGGCCACCGCGGTCTCGGCGTCGATGGCCACGCCGCTCACGCGCGCCGGCAGGTCGTCGGCGATGGTCACCGACGCGCGTGCCGGCGGTGCCCCCACGACGGTGAGGCCCGGCTCGATCCGTCCGCCACCGTGCTCGACCAGCAGCTCGGCCACGCGCTGGGCGGCCCGGGCCTGCAGCTCGGTGTCGACGCCGCGCTCGTTGCGCTTGGACGCCTCGGAGGACAGCCGGTGCCGTCGGCCGCTCCGCGCGATGGTCGGCGGGTCGAAGTGCGCTGCCTCGATGACGATGTCCGTGGTGGCGTCGTCGATCTCCACGTGCGCGGCACCCATGACGCCGGCGATGCCGACCGGTCCGTCGTCGTCGGTGATCAGCAGGTCGTCGGGGTCGAGCGTGCGCACGACGTCGTCGAGGGTGGTGATCTTCTCCCCCGCCTCGGCGCGGCGGACGACGATCGGACCGTGCAGCTTGGCGCGGTCGTAGGCGTGGTTCGGCTGGCCGAGCTCGAGCATGACGTAGTTGCTGACGTCGACGGCGAGCGAGATGGACCGCATGCCGGCCTGCTCGATCCGGCGGGCCATCCACGACGGCGTGGGCCGCGAGGGGTCGAACCCGGTGACCTCACGGGCGACGAAGACCGGGCAGCCGGCCGGGTCGTCGACCCGGACCGGGTACGCCTCACCGTCGGCCGGGACGTCGCGATCGGCGGGGTCGGAGAACGGCAGGCCGAAGGCCAGGGCGGCGTCACGGGCGACGCCGCGCATCGACAGCGCGTAGGCGCGATCCGGGTTGACCTCGAGGTCGACGACGTCGCCGCCGAGACCGAGCAGCGCCACGGCGTCGTCGCCCGGCTGGGCGGACTCAGCGTCGAGCACGAGGATGCCCGACTCGGCAGGGGTTCCGGGCCCTGGGCGGAGGAAGGCAGAGTCGCCGGATAGCCCGAGCTCCGGCGGCGAGCAGATCATGCCGTCGGAGACGTGGCCGTAAGTCTTGCGGGCGGTGATCGTGAAGTCGCCGGGCAGGGTGGCGCCGGGCAGCGCGACGACGACGAGGTCGTCCGGGCCGAAGTTGTGGGCACCGCAGACGATGCCGCGCGGCTCGTCCTCCCCCACGTCGACCTGGCACCAGTTGATGGTCTTGCCGTTCTTCTGCGGCTCCGGCTCGACGCTCAGGGCGCGGCCGACCACGATCGGGCCGGACAGCCCGGCGGAGATGATCTCCTCGAGCTTGAGGTCGAACGCGGTCAGGCGGGCAGCGATCTGCTCGGCGGTGAGGTCGTCCGGCAGCGCGACGAGCTCGCGCAGCCACTCGATGGGGACGCGCACTACAGACCAACCCCGAACGGCTCGGTGAAGCGGATGTCGCCGTCGAACAGGTCGCGCAGGTCGGCGATGTCGTAGCGGCCGGTGATGGTGCGGTCCAGACCCATGCCGAAGGCGAAGCCGGAATAGCGCTCGGGATCCACGCCGCAGGCGATCAGCACGCGCGGGTTCACGACGCCGCAGCCGCCCCACTCGATCCAGCCCTCGCCCTTGCACGTGCGGCAGCTCTCGACGGTGCCCGGCACGTTGTGGCAGACGTGGCAGAGCAGGTCGACCTCGGCGCTGGGCTCGGTGAACGGGAAGTACGAGGGGCGGAACCGCGTGGTGATGCCGTCGCCGAACATCGCCTGGGCGAAGTGGTCGAGCGTGCCCTTGAGGTGGGCCATCGACAGGCCCTCGTCGATGGCCAGCCCCTCGACCTGGTGGAAGACCGGCGAGTGCGTGGCGTCGAGCTCGTCGGTGCGGAACACCCGGCCCGGGCAGGCGATGTAGATCGGGGGCGTGCGCGTGAGCATCGTGCGCGCCTGGACGGGCGACGTGTGCGTGCGCAGCACCATGGCGGCACTCTCCGGGCTCACCCAGAAGGTGTCCTGCATCGTGCGGGCCGGGTGGTCGGGACCGAGGTTGAGGGCGTCGAAGTTGAGCCACTCGGCCTCGACCTCGGGGCCCTCGGCGATCTCCCAGCCCATGGCGATGAAGATGTCGGCGACGTGCTCGGAGATCGTCGTGAGCGGGTGGCGGGATCCGACCGGCTCCACGTCGACCGGCAGGGTGACGTCGACGGCCTCGGCGGCCAGCGACTGCTCCAGCTCCGCGGCCTCCACCTCGGCGGTCCGCGCCGCGAGCGCCTCGCTGACGGCGCCGCGGGCCTGGCCGACGCGCTGGCCGGCCTCCTTGCGGGCCTGCGGCGGCAGCGCGCCGATCTCGCGGTTCGCGAGTGCGAGCGGCGAGCGGTCACCGGCGTGATCGATGCGTACCTGCTTCAGCTCGGCGAGCGTCGCCGCCTTGGCGATGGCCGCGAGGGCGTCGTCACGCATGCGCTCGACCTCGTCGGCACGCAGGGGCGTGACCTCGACGGGGTCGTAGTCGGAGCTCGATGGCACGAAGAGGAGTCTATTCAGCCAGGGCGTCGGGCTCGTTGACCGGGAGCCAGATCCGGATCAGGGCGCCGCCGCCGTCGGAGTCCTGGATGTCGATGGAGCCGCCGTGCTCCTCGACGATGCCGCGGACGATGTACATGCCGAGGCCGCTGCCCGCCCCGGGACCGGCCCGCCAGAAGCGACTGAAGACCCGCTGGCGCATCTCCTTGGGGATGCCCGGTCCGTTGTCGTGGATCTCCAGGGCCACGCCGTCGTCGGGCGGACTGGTGGGACTGACCTCGACCTTCTTGAGGCCGAACCCGTGCCGCATGGCGTTCTCGACCAGGTTCGTGACGACCTGGGTGAGCCGGTCGGCGTCGCCCCAGATGGTCGGCACGTCGTCCGGCGCGGTGACGGCGAACGGGTCGCCGGCGCCCGCCGAGACGATCGTCATGACGTGCCGCGCGACCTCGTCGAGGCGGACGGGCCCACGTCGCAGCGTCAGCCGTCCGGAGTCGATGCGGGCGGCGTCGAGGAGCTCGGTGATCAGGCGGCTGAGCCGGTCGGCGTCGGCGTCGACGGTCTCCAGCATCAGCTGGCGCTGCTCCTCGGAGAACCGGTCCCACTTCGTCAGCAGGGTCGAGGTGAATCCCTTGATGCCGGTGAGCGGCGAGCGGAGCTCGTGCGCGACGGTGGCGACCAGGTCGGACCGCTCGCGGTCGCGCTGGTTGCGGATGCGGGCGTTGCGCACGCCGACGACCACCCGCTGGACCTTGCCGCCAGGACGGTCACGGATGAGCCGTGCGGTGATCAGGTACTCACTCCCCCGCGGTGACCACCAGGCCTGCTCGGAGATGCGGGTGCGCGTGCTCAGGCCGTCGTACGGCCGGGTGCACGCGTACCAGGAGTTGCCGTTGAGGTCGTCGAACGGGAGCGCGTCCTCCAGGCGCATCCCGATCATCTCGTCGCCGGTGGCGCGCGCCATGGCCCGGATGCGGGCATTGACGTACTCGACGGTTCCGTCCGGTCCGGCGATCAGCACGCCGTCGGGGAACTCGTCGAGGTCCATGGCGGGAGGGTAGTACGAACTAGTCCGAAGGGACTAGTTGCGTACGTCAACCTCGGGGTCACGTCGTCGTGCCCAGGCCGTGGCGTACAGGCAGACGGCGGCGGCGGTGGCCAGGTTCAGGCTCTCCGCGCGGCCGAAGATCGGGACCGCGACGACGGCGTCGGCGAGGTCCCGGACGTCCTCCGGCAGGCCCCACGCCTCGTTGCCGAACAGCCAGGCCGTGGGCGGCACGAGGTCGACGGCGGGGTCGAACAGGTCGAGCTCGCCGTGGCCGTCGGCCGCCAGCACGCGGAGACCGCGCTCGCGCAGGAGGGCGATCACCGCGGCGACGTCGCCGTCCACCACGACGGGCAGGTGGAACAGGCTGCCGACGCCGGCCCGGACCGCCTTGGGGTTCAGGGGGTCGACGCTGTCGCCGGCGAGGATCACCGCGTCGGCGCCGGCCGCGTCGGCACAGCGGATCACGGCACCGGCGTTGCCGGGATCGCGGACGTCGGCGCAGACCACGACGAAGCCGGCCTCGGCCGGCAGGTCGTCGAGCGTCCCGACCACGCTGCGACACCGGGCGACGATGCCCTGCGGCGTGACCGCGTCGGCGATCTCGCCCAGCAGGTCGTCGTCGACGACGTTCCAGGTGACGGCGTCGTCGCGCCAGTCGTCGTACTTGGACGTGGCGAAGACCTCGATCACGGCGCCGGCCGCCAGGGCCTCGCGCACGGCCTGCGGCCCCTCGGCGAGGAACTCGCCGGTCTTGTCCCGGAACGCACGAGTGGCGAGCCGCCGAGCGTGCTTCACGCGTCCACTACGGACGGTGAGCGGCCCCTCGTTGCTCTGTTCTGTGCTCGCCACGTGCGGGAGGACGCGAAGCTGCTCAGGCAGCCGCGTCGTCCTTGGGAGCGTTGACGTCGGCCGGCAGGTTGTCCTTGGCGACCTGGACGAGCGCAGAGAACGCCGCCGGCTCGTTCACCGCGAGCTCGGCGAGGTTCTTGCGGTCGACCTCGACACCCGCGGCCCGCAGGCCCTGGATGAAGCGGTTGTAGGTCATGCCCTCGGCACGGACGGCAGCGTTGATGCGCTGGATCCAGAGCCGGCGGAAGTCACCCTTGCGCGCCTTGCGGTCGCGGTAGGAGTAGACCAGCGAGTGCGTGACCTGCTCCTTGGCCTTGCGGTACAGACGGGACCGCTGGCCGCGGTAGCCCGATGCGCGCTCGAGAGTCTCGCGGCGCTTCTTCTGTGCGTTGACAGAACGCTTGACGCGTGCCATCTCAGTTCTCCTTCAGATCAGAGTTCGGTGGGCTCGCCTCAGAGGCCGAGCAGCTTCTTGGCCTTCTTGGTGTCCGCCTTCGACACGTCGACCGTGCCGTCCAGGCGGCGGGTCCGGGTGCTGGTCTTGTGCTCCAGCAGGTGACGGCGGTTGGCCTGCTCGCGGCGCAGCTTGCCCTTGCCGGTGATCTTGACGCGCTTCTTCATGCCCGAGTGGGGCTTGAACTTCGGCATCTCATGCCTCCATGTCTGGGTCGAGGTTCTCGGAGCGACGCCGGGGCTTCTTCGGGGTCGCGGTCTTCTTCTGTTCCTCACGGTGGGCCTTCTCGGCCTCCGCCTCGGCTTCGCGTTCCGCTGCCTTGTTCGCCGTGGCCTGGGCCTTCTCGGCCTTGACCTCGGCCTGGGCCTCGGACTTCTTCTTGAGCGGCGCGAGCACCATCGTCATGTTGCGGCCGTCCTGGCGCGGGTGCGCCTCGACGACGCCGAGATCCTGCACGTCCTCGGCCAGCTTCTGCAGCAGCCGGTACCCGAGCTCGGGACGGTGCTGCTCGCGACCGCGGAACATGATCGTGATCTTGACCTTGTCGCCTGCCTTCAGGAACCGGACGACGTGACCCTTCTTGGTGTCGTAGTCGTGCTGGTCGATCTTCGGGCGGAGCTTCATCTCCTTGATGATGGTGTTCGTCTGGTTGCGCCGTGACTCGCGTGCCTTCTGGGCGGCTTCGTACTTGAACTTGCCGTAGTCCATGATCCGGCAGACCGGGGGGCGTGCCGTCGGGGCCACCTCGACGAGATCGAGATCGACCTCGGCAGCGAGGCTGAGGGCCTGCTCGATACGGACGATGCCGACTTGCTCGCCGCTGGGGCCGACGAGTCGGACCTCCGGGACGCGAATGCGATCGTTGACGCGCAGCTCTGTGCTGATGGATCCTCCTGATGGTCGTGTGGGAGGCCATAAAAAAAATGACCTCCGTGCGAAACGAAGGCCACCGGCGGCGCATTCCCCGCTCGCGCGGGACGCAACCACCCAGCCGGAATTCCGGCCGTCAACCCCAAGATCCGCGGATCAAGCAGGTGGGAGTGATCTCCACTTCACTTCTGAGTCTACCAGCGAGCCTGTGATCTCGTGAAATCCGCCGACGCCGGACTGTTGACCTGATCGAAACCGCGACGTCGCGGGGCGGCAACGAGCGCGGAGCACCCTGGATCCATGCAATGGCGGGTCAGGACCACGCTCCCCGACCGCCCAGGACTCCTGGCGCGGATCGCGGCCGCGTGCGGCGAGGCGGAGCTCAACATCGTCGGCATGCAGGTGTTCCCGGGGTCGCCGCACGTCACCGACGAGCTGGTGGTCGTCGCTCCGGACGGCTGGACCGACGTGCAGGTCGCCGACCTGTTCGAGAAGGCCGGCGGCGAGGACGTCGTCGCCACCCGGGTGTCGGCCGGCGCCCCGGACGACGCGCCGACGCGCTACCTGGCGGGCGCGTCCGAGGTGCTGGACGGCGGCCGCCCCGTCGAGGAGGTGCTGCGGGAGCTCCTCGGCACGGAGACGCCGGACGTCGCCGACTACCGGGGCCACGACGTGCTGGACCTCGTCCGCCGCGACGGCCGGACCCTTCGAGTGAGCCGGGCGGTGCCGTTCACGCCGGTCGAGCGCTCCCGGGCACAGGCGCTGCTCTCGCTCGTGGGTGACGCCGGGTTCGACCAGCCGCTGATCGCCCCGACGGACCTCGGCCCGTCACCGATGGTCCGCGACGCCGCCCCGGCGGACCTCGAGGGCGTCGCCGCGCTGCACGAGCGGTGCAGCATCGAGACGCTGTACGCGCGCTACCAGGTGCCGCTCCGCATGCCGCTGACCACGCGGATGGCGCGGCGGCTCGTGCAGCCGGACCACGGACACGCCCTCGTGGTGCAGTCCGGTCTCGACCTCGTGGCGCACGCGGTGCTCGAGGAGGAACAGGGCCGCTGGACGCTCCGGATCCTGGTGGAGGACGCGTGGCGCGACCGGGGCCTGACCACCATGCTCGTGCGGCAGGGCGCTCGCGTCGCGCGCGAGCGCGGGCTCGAGCGGCTCACGATCGTGTCCGGCGCCGCCGACGACCGGGTGCTGCGCGCCGTGGGGTCGGCCGGCTTCGTCGCCCGGGTCGAGCGTCACGACGACGAGCTGCACGTGACCCTGCCGCTCAGCCCGCGCTGATCTCCACCACGGTGAACCCCGGGCTGCCGAGGTCGACCAGGAGCGCCGACGCGCCCTCGTCCAGGGCGGCCCGGGCAGCGTCGCGGCCCCACACCGGCACCGGCCGGGCCTCGGGGTTCCAGGCCCTCATCGCGTCGACGCTGCTGAACGTCAGCAGGGCCTGACGACCGTCGGCGCCGGTCATCAGCACCGCCGCCATGTCTGCTTCCTTGTCGCCATCCGCGGGTACGTCTCCCAGCAGTGCGACCACGGGCACGAAGACACGAACGTCCGGCAGCACCGCTGCGACAGCGGTCTCGTCCCCCAGCGCACGGGCGAGCTCCGGGTAGGCCTCCCCGTCGTCGTCGGGAAAAGCCGGTTCGGCCAGCGACGGGCTCACGGGATCCGCCGGACCAGGTCGTCGACGGCGGCGCGGGCCGTCGCCCCGTCGGAGCCCTGGATGGCGAACAGCAGGACGCGGTCGTCGTCCTTCAGGACGAGGGTCGGCCAGGGCGCGCCGGTGTTCATCGAGATGCCCTTCATCCGGTCCCACGGGATGTGGTGGCGCCGGTAGCCGTTGAGGATCTCCAGGCCGGTGTCGTCGGCGCGCACGTAGCTGCGCCCGATGCCGTGCAGCACCGCGAGCATGGCGCCCAGGGTCAGGGCGAGCGTGATCAGCTCCGGGACCGTGAACTCGATGTCCGACGGCAGCGCGACGCCGATGACGATCGTGACGACGACCAGCGCGACGGACGACCCGTAGGCGACGATCCGGGCCCCGACGGGTCGGTACGTCACACTCGACACGCCAGGATGTCCGTGACGAGGATGCCGCGGGCGCCGAGGTCGTACAGGCCGTCCATGATCTTCTGCGCCGCGTCGCGCGGCACCATCGACCGCACCTCGACCCAGCCCTCGAGTCGCAGCGGCGAGATCGTCGGCGAGTCCATGCCCGGCGTCAGCTCGACCGCTCGGTCGACGAGGTCGGACGGGATGTCGTACTCGACCATGACGTAGTTCCGCGCGGCGATGACGCCGTCGAGGCGCCGCTTGAACACGTCGAAGCCCTCGGCCGGCTCGTCACCGCGGGCGTGCGTGACCAGCACGGCCTCCGACGCGAGGATCGGGTCGCCGAAGACCTCGAGGTCGGCCTGGCGGAGCGTGCTGCCGGTCTCGACGACGTCGGCGATGGCGTCGGCCACGCCGAGGCGCACCGACGACTCGACCGCACCGTCCAGCCGGACGACGGTGGCGTCGATCCCGCGGGCGGTGAGGTCGCGCTCGACGATGCCCGGGTACGATGTGGCGATGCGGGCGCCGGCGAGGTCGGCGGTGTCGCTCATCGTGCCGGTGGGCGCGGCGTAGCGGAACGTGGAGGCGGCGAAGCCGAGCGGCATCACCTCGGTGGCGCTGGCGCCGGAGTCGAGCAGCAGGTCGCGGCCGGTGATGCCGACGTCGAGCGTGCCCTCCCCCACGTAGATGGCGATGTCGCGCGGGCGCAGGTAGAACAGCTCGACGCCGTTGTCGGCGTCCAGGACCACGAGGTCCTTGGCGCTGCGGCGCTGGCGGTAGCCGGCCTCCTGCAGCATCTGGGCCGCGGCGTCGGCGAGTGACCCCTTGTTGGGGACGGCGATCTTGAGCATGAAGGTCCTCTTACAGGTGGGCGTAGACGTCGTCGAGGGTGATGCCCTTCGCGAGCATCATCACCTGGGCGTGGTAGAGCAGCTGGCTGATCTCCTCGGCCGCGCGTTCGGGGCTCTCGTGCTCCGCCGCCATCCACGACTCCGCCGCCTCCTCGACCAGCTTCTTGCCGATCGCATGCACGCCGGCGTCGAGCTCGGCGACGGTGCGCGAGCCCTCTGGGCGGGTGCTCGCCTTGTCGGCGAGCTCGGCGAACAGCTGGTCGAAGGTCTTCATCGTGTGTCCAGCGTATCGGCCCGCGAGCTAGCCCCGGACGCCGCGCAGCACCGTCCACGTCGCCAGCGCGGCCTCGACGGCCTCGCGGCCCTTGTCCTCCCGGCTGTCCGGCAGACCGGCCCGGTCGAGGGCCTGCTGCTCGTCGTCGCACGTGAGCAGGCCGAAGCCGACCGGGACGCCGGTGTCGAGTGCGACGCGCGCCAAGCCGTCGGTGGCGGCGGCGCTGACGTACTCGAAGTGCGGCGTGCCGCCGCGGATGATCACACCGAGCGCGATGACGGCGTCGTACCCGGACGTCGCGCAGGCCTGGGCGATGATCGGCAGCTCGAACGAGCCCGGGGCGCGCAGCACAGTGACGTCGGTGACCCCGGCGTCGGCGAGCGCGGTCTGGGCGCCGGCCAGCAGCCCGTCCATCACCTCGTCGTGCCAGCTGGACGCGACGACCGCGACGCGTGCGCCGGCGGCGTCGACGTGCAGGCTGGGTGCTCCGTGCCCGCTCATTCGGGGACCTCCAGCCCGGGCAGGTCGTGACCCATCCGCTCGGCCTTGGTGCGCAGGTACCGGATGTTCTCCGGCGTCGGCGTGATGGCCAGCGGCAGGCGCTCGGCCACCTTGACGCCGTACGTCTCCAGGCCGTTCGCCTTGTCCGGGTTGTTGGTGAGCAGGCGGACCGAGGTGATGCCGAGGTCGCGCAGGATCTGCGCGCCCGCGGCGTAGTCGCGGTCGTCCTCGGCGAACCCGAGCTCGAGGTTCGCGTCGACCGTGTCGCGACCGTCGTCCTGCAGCGCGTACGCCTGCAGCTTGTGCAGCAGGCCGATGCCGCGACCCTCGTGGCCGCGGAGGTAGACGACCACGCCGGCGCCCTCGGCGGTGATCTCGGCCATCGACGCCTGGAGCTGCGGGCCGCAGTCGCAACGACGCGAGCCGAGCACGTCGCCGGTCAGGCACTCCGAGTGCAGGCGCACCAGGACATCCTGGGTGCTCGGCTCACCGTGGACGAGGGCGATGTGCTCGGAGCCGTCGATCGTGTCCCGGTAGCCGAGCGCGGTGAACTGCCCGAACTCCGTGGGCAGGCTGGTCTCGGCCAGCCGCTCGACCTGCGACTCGTGCAGGCGGCGATAGATCTGCAGGTCCTCGATCGAGACGAGAGCGAGGTCGTTCTCGTCGGCGAACTCCCGCAACGCGGGGGCGCGCATCAGCGTGCCGTCGTCGTGGACGACCTCGCCGATCACGCCGGCCGGGGTGAGCCCGGCGAGCCGGGTCAGGTCGACGGCGGCCTCGGTGTGGCCGGCGCGCTCCAGCACCCCGCCGTCCTTGGCGCGCAGCGGCAGGACGTGGCCGGGCTGGACGAGCTCGAACGGCTCCGTGGCCGAGTCGGCCAGCACGCGGCACGTGCGCGCGCGGTCGGCGGCAGAGATGCCGGTGGTGATGCCGTCGCGGGCGTCGATGGAGATCGTGTACGCGGTGCGCATCAGCTCGCGGTTGTGTGGCGTCATCAGCGGGATGCCGAGGCGGTCGAGGATCTCCCCGGTGATCGGCGCGCAGACGTAGCCGCTGGAGTGCCGCACGAGGAAGCCCATCAGCTCCGGCGTCGCCTTGCTGGCGGCGAAGATGATGTCGCCCTCGTTCTCGCGGTTCTCGTCGTCGACCACGACGACGGCCTTGCCGTCGCGGATGTCAGCGAGCGCCCGTTCGATGCTGTCGAGTCGCACCTTCATGCGCGTGCCTCCTTCTGCTGAGCGGCCAGCAGCCGCTCGACGTACTTGGCGAGGATGTCCACCTCGAGGTTGACCCGGTCGCCGGGTCGCGTGGTGCCGAGCGTGGTGTCGGCGAGGGTCGTGGGGATCAGGGAGACCGAGAACCAGGGCTCCCCCTCCTCGTCCGGCACCGCGTCGACGACGTCGACGACGGTCAACGAGACCCCGTCGACGGTGATGGAGCCCTTGGGCACCAGGTAGCGGGCCAGCTCGGCCGGGATCGCGAAGCGCAGCACTTCCCAGTGGTCACCGGGCGTGCGGTCGATCAGCGTGCCGGTGCCGTCGACGTGGCCCTGGACGACGTGTCCGCCCATCCGGGCGCCGGCGGCCATGGCGCGCTCGAGGTTCACGGCGTCGCCCACCGCGAGGTCGCCGAGCGACGTCTTGGCGAGCGACTCGGCCATGACGTCGGCGGAGAACGTGTCGTCGTCCTGGGCCATCACGGTCAGGCAGCAGCCGTTCACGGCGATCGACGCGCCGTGCGTGGCGTCGGCGGTGACGACGGGGCCGCGCACGGTGAGGCGGACCGAGTCGCCGAGCGACTCGATCGCGGTGACGGTGCCGGTCTCCTCGACCAGTCCGGTGAACATCAGGGCATCTCCTCTCGTGCGCAGCGACCAGGCGTGCCGATGATGCGGATGTCGGGCCCGACGGTGCGCAGGTCCTGCACGTCGATGGGGCGCAGGTCGGCGAGCGTGGTGGCCTCGCCCTCCAGGGCGGCGCGGCCGGAGCCGAGCATGGACGGCGCGATGTAGCCGATGACGCGGTCGATCAGCCCGGCGTTCCAGAACCCGCCGGCGAGACGCGGACCGCCCTCCAGCCAGACGTGGTGGATCTCGTTCTCGGTCAGCTTGGCCAGGACCGTGTCGGGGTCGCGGCTCTGGATCAGGAGTGTCGGGGCGACCCGGTCGAACACCCGGTAGTACTGCGGGATCTGCGTCTCGCCGACCACGACGCGCAACGGCTGCTGCTCGTAGGGCAGCGGCAGGTCGTCCTCGTCGCGCACGGTGAGGCGGGGGTCGTCGGCAAGGACCGCGCCGGTGCCGGCCATGATCGCGTCGGACTCGGCACGGAACGCCTGGACGTCGCGACGTGCCTCCGCGCTGGTGATCCACTTGCTGCTGCCGTCGGGCGCGGCGCTCAGCCCGTCGAGCGTCGCGGCGTACTTCCAGGTGACGAACGGACGGCCGTGCGTGATGGAAAAGGTCCACTCGACGTTCAGCGCGGTGGCCTCGTCGGCGAGCACGCCGGACTCCACGTTGATGCCCGCGGCCTGGAGCGCGGCCGCTCCCCCGGCAGCCTTCGGGTTCGGATCGGTCTGGGCATGGATGACGCGGGCGACGCCGGCCGCGATCAGCGCGCTGGCACACGGCTCGGTGCGTCCGGTGTGGTTGCAGGGCTCGAGCGTGACGACGGCCGTGGCACCACGCGCCTGGTCCCCCGCCCGCGCGAGGGCGTCGGCCTCCGCGTGCGGCGTGCCGGCACCACGGTGGACGCCGACGGCGATCTCGGCGCCGTCCGGCGCCAGGAGGACGCAGCCGACCCGCGGGTTCGGCAGCGTGCGGGGCACGGAGCGCGCGACGTCGATCGCGCGGCGCATCGCTCGCAGCTCCGTCTCGGTGGCCATCGTTCTCTCCAGCTCCAGATCTCCTGGTGCACCGGGGCGATGGCGGGCGGGCGTCACTCACGCGACGCGGAACCCGACGCGTGCGCATCCCATCCGGACTCTGACCGTCGGTACCGGAGTTCCACCGGTTCAACCTCGTCCAGCAAGCTGGACTCGGGTCGCGGACTGTCACCGCCGGCTCGGAATTTCACCGACCCCTGTGCACGCGAGCGTGTTGCTCGTTGCCCTCAGTCTAGCGCGGACCTCGTCAGAGGTGGCTGTGCTGTTCGGCACTCGAGCGCAGCTGGGCCACCATCGCGTCCGGGTCGCCCGCCCCGAAGACCGCCGAGCCGGCGACGAACACGTCGGCCCCGGCCTCGGCGCAGCGCTCGATCGTGTCGGCGGAGATGCCGCCGTCGACCTGCAGCCAGATGTCGCCGCCCCGCTTGTCGAGCAGCGCGCGGGTGCGCTGGATCTTGGGCAGGCAGACGTCGAGGAACTTCTGACCGCCGAACCCGGGCTCGACCGTCATCAGGAGGACCATGTCCAGCTCTCCCAGCAGGTCCTCGTAGGGCTCGATCGGCGTGGCCGGGCGAAGCGCCATCGACGCGCGAGCGCCCTTGGCGCGGATCTCGCGGGCCAGGCGCACCGGCGCGCGGGCCGCCTCGACGTGGAACGTGACGCTCTGCGCGCCGGCATCGACGTACTCAGGCGCCCACCGGTCGGGGTCCTCGATCATCAGGTGGGCGTCGATCGGCTGCTTCGCGACCTTCGACAGCGCCTCCACGACCGGCGCACCGAGGGTCAGGTTGGGCACGAAGTGGCCGTCCATGACGTCGACGTGCAGCCAGTCGGCTCCGGCGATCCGCGCGGCCTCGGCCTCGAGGTTCGCGAAGTCGGCCGACAGCAGGCTCGGGGCGATCTGGATACCCATGTCCGGAGCGTAGCGAAGGAGGTCGAGTGTCCCGCGAGGAACGAGCGGGATGTATCGAGACCCCGAAAGCCTAGTGGGAGCTCAGGGTGCCGACGGGTCGCGCAGGATGCCCTGGATCACGATGTCGAGCATCGGCGTGGACTCGTCCACGCTCAGGTGCGACTGGTCGGCGACGGTGGCGATGCCGCTGACGAGCCGCATGACCTCGCGCGAGTCGACGCCGTCGCGCAGCTCGCCCCGGCCGGCCAGGTGCGTGAGGACCTTGTCGTTCGCGCCGACCAGGACCTGGCACTTGCGGTAGATCGGCGAGGACTCGTCGTCCATCGCGGACATCACCTTGGCGGCGGCGCCGCGGTAGACGCCGATGTTCTCGACGAACTTGCCGAACCACGTCCGCAGCGTCTCCTGGGCGTCGAGGCCCGCGGCGATGACCTCGTCACTGTCGGAGTCGACGTCCTCGGACCACTCGCGCATGACGGCGTCGATCAGGTCGTCGCGCGTCGGGAAGTGCCGGTACAAGGTGCCCGGACCGACGCCCGCGCGCTTGGCGATGTCGTCCAGCGACGCCTGGGCCCCGTGCTCCCGGAAGATCTCCCGGGCCGCGGCGAGCAGCTTGTCGTAGTTCCGCTGGGCGTCCGCGCGCCTCGGCTTGGCGGTCTCCTCGGACGCGATGACGGCAGGTGTGGTGGAGGCCACAGCACAACCCTCCTTGCTAACCGGAGACACTCTCCGTATAGTCGGTCAAGTAACCGGAGTCATCCTCCGTTCCAGTGTACGTCACTTCGACTCGTACGACAGAAAGCCGTCTTCATGACCACCATCACCTCCGCTCCACCGGCGCAACGGCGGGCCACCGTCGGCCTTGCGCTGGTGCTCACGGCGCAGCTCATGCTCATCCTCGACATGACCGTCGTGAACGTCGCGCTCCCCCTGCTCAAGACCGACCTCGGGTTCAGCGCGGCGAATCTCTCGTGGGTCCTCAACGCCTACGCCCTCGCCTTCGGCGGCCTGCTGCTGTTCGGCGGCCGTCTCGGCGACGTCATCGGGCGCCTGCGGTCGTTCGAGATCGGTGTCACCGTCTTCTCGGTGGCGTCCCTGCTCGGCGGCCTGGCCCAGGACCCCGCCATGCTCGTCGCCTCCCGCGCCCTGCAAGGCGTCGGCGCCGCCATCGCGGCTCCGAGCGTGCTGGCGCTCATCGTCGCCGGCGCGCCCACCGAGGCGGCCCGCAACCGCGGGCTCGCGCTGTTCAGCGCGGTGTCGTCCGCCGGCGCCTCCATCGGCCTGATCCTCGGCGGCGCCCTCACCGGGTACGCCTCGTGGCGCTGGGCCCTGATCATCAACGTGCCGATCGGCCTCATGGCCGTCCTGCTCGTCCGTCGCTTCGTTCCCGAGACGAACCGTCAGCCCGGACACTTCGACGTGCTCGGCGCCATCACCGCGACGGCCGGCTCGGTCGCCCTGGTGTACGGGTTCATCAGCGTCGCGGACCACGGCTGGACGTCGCCGGTCACGATCAGCGCGTTCGTCGTCGCCGCCGCCCTGCTGAGCTCGTTCGCCGCCGTGGAGCGCCGGGCGCGTCAGCCGCTGCTGCTGCCGTCGCTGCTCCAGGCCCGCTCACGCGTCGCGGCTCTCACCACGATGATGCTGTTCATCGGCGTGCAGATGGCGCTGTTCTTCCTCATGGTGCAATTCATGCAGCGCACGCTCGGCCTCGGCGCCTTCACGTCGGGGCTGGCGTTCCTGCCGCTGAGCCTGGCGATCTTCGCGGTCTCGCGGGTGACCCCGCGCCTGGTGGCGCGCTTCGGCCCGTGGCCGCTCATCACCGCCGGCTCGACGCTGGGACTCATCAGCGTTGCCTGGCTGCGGGAGCTCACCACGACCAGCACGTACTGGGGCGACGTCGCCACGCCGCTGCTGATCAACGGCATCGGCGCGGGGCTCGCGTTCATGCCGATCACCGTGGTGGTGCTGTCCAAGGTCGACGACCGTCACACCGGGACCGCGGCCGGCATGCTCCAGACGACGCAGCAGATCGGCGGCGCCCTGGGACTCGCCGTCATCGTGTCGGTCTACGCCTCGTACGCCGTGCCCGGCGAGTTCATCCCGGGCGTGCGCGAGGCGCTCGACACCGCGTCGATCTTCGGGCTGCTGGCCGTCCTCGTCGCGGGCACGATGGCCGCCCGGCAGCTGCGGCCCGGCCGCACGCCGGCGCTGGTCTCAGCCGCGACGGAGTAGGGCGCAGAACATCGCGTCCGTGCCGTGGAGGTGCGGCCACCACTGGTGGTCGGCCTCCACGGTCACGTCCGGGCGAGCGGACACGACGGCGTCGACGACCTCGACCGTCTCCGCGCGGTGGGGCGAGCACGTGGCGTAGGCGACGACTCCCCCGGGCCGCGTCAGGTCCAGCGCTCGGTCCAACAGATCGCGCTGGAGCGGGACGAGCGTCGCGAGGTCCTCGGGGCGGCGGCGCCAGCGGGACTCCGGGCGTCGCCGCAGCGCCCCGAGACCGGTGCACGGCGCGTCGACGAGCACCCGGTCGAACGACTCCGGCTCCCACGGGCCGTGCCGGCCGTCGTGCACGGTGACCTCGACGTCCGGCAGCTGTCGGAGCGCCTGCTCGACCAGCTCGGCCCGGTGCCGCTGCACCTCGTTGGCCACCAGGTGCGCGCCGCGCCGGGTGGCCAGGGCAGCCAGCAGAGCCGCCTTTCCGCCGGGTCCGGCGCACAGGTCGAGCCATCGGTCGTCCTGGCCGTCGACCGTCGCCTCCGCGAGCGTGATGGCGACGAGCTGTGACCCCTCGTCCTGCACGCCGGCGCGGCCGTCACGGACGGCAGCGATCTCGCCGGGGTCACCACCTTCGAGGATCCGCGCGTACGGCGACCAACGACCAGGTTCGCCGGGCAGCTCGGACGGATCGGACAGGCCCGGTCGGGCGACGAGCGTGACCTTGGGCGGCAGGTTGTCCGCGTCGAGCAGGCCTCGGAGATCGCCGTCCGGTCCAAGCGCGTCGCGAAGTGCCTGGACGATCCACACCGGGTGCGACGCACTGATGGACAGCGCCTGGTCCTCGCCCAGCCCGGCGGTGAGCTCGGTGACCCAGGTGTCGAGGTCCTTCTCCCCCACCCGACGGAGCAGGGCGTTGGCGAAGCCGACCGGTTTGTGGCCGGACGTGCGGCGGACGAGGTCGACCGTGGTCGAGACCGCGGCGTGGGCCGGGACGCGCATGCCGAGCAGCTGGTGGGTCCCGAGCCGCAGCGCGTCGAGCACCGGCGGGTCGATGCCCTCGATGCCCTGGCGAGAGAGATGGCCCAGGATCGCGTCGTAGGTGCCACGGCGGCGCAGCGTGCCGTGGGTCAGCTCGGTGGCCAGTCCGGCGTCCCGGCCGGTGATGCCGCGCTCGCGCAGCAGCGTCGGGAGGAGCAGGTTGACGTAGGCGTCCCGCTCGTCGACGGCGCGCAGCACGTCGAAGGCGGTGCCCCGGACCGGGTCGCTCACGCCAGAACCGTGCCGTCCGGGACACCGGCACCGCGGCCCCAGTCGGCGGCGGCCATCGCCTTCTTCCCGACCGGCTGGACCTCGCCCAGCACGACGTCGGTGGTGGCGGTGCCGACCCGGACCTCCCGCTTGCCGACCTGGATCACTCCGGGACGGAGGGTGTCCTCGGGCGTGATCGTCACGGGGCCGAGCTTGAGCCGCTGGTCGCCCACGACGGTCCACGCGCCCGGTGCGGGGGTGCAGCCGCGGACCTGACGGTCGACGGCGAACGCCGGCCGGGTCCAGTCGACCCGCGCGTCCTCGGTGGTGAGCTTGGCGGCGTACGAGACGCCGTCCTCCGGCTGCTGGTGGGCGCCGATGTCGCCGTCCTCGATGTGGTCGAGCGCGTCGACGAGCAGGCCGGCGCCGAGGCCGGCCAGGCGGTCGAGCAGCGTGCCCGCGGTGTCCTCGTCGCGGATCCGCTCGGTGATGGTGCCGAGCACCGGTCCGGCGTCGAGCTCCTCGACGAGGCTGAAGACGGTGGCGCCGGTGATCTCGTCGCCGGCCATGATCGAGCGCTGCACCGGAGCGGCGCCGCGCCAGGCGGGCAGGACCGAGAAGTGCAGGTTGACCCAGCCGAGCTCGGGGATGTCGAGCGCCTCGCGGCGGATGAGCGCGCCGTAGGCGACGATCGGGCAGCACGCCGGGCCGATCTCGCGCAGGCGAGCCATGAACGCCGGGTCGGAGGGCTTCTCCGGCCTGAGGACCTCGATGCCGAGCTCGGCCGCTCGCTGCGCGACCGGGGAGGGCTGGAGCGTGCGGCCGCGGCCGGCCGGCGCGTCGGGCCGGGTGAGCACCGCGGCCACCTCGTGCCGGCTCGCGACGAGAGCGTCGAGCGTCGGAAGGGCGGTCTCGGGCGTTCCGGCGAAGACGACTCTCACCCGGTC
This sequence comes from Aeromicrobium terrae, assembly GCF_008039565.1. Classification (GTDB taxonomy): domain Bacteria; phylum Actinomycetota; class Actinomycetes; order Propionibacteriales; family Nocardioidaceae; genus Aeromicrobium; species Aeromicrobium terrae. Next base: position 357,054 of record NZ_VDUX01000001.1, on the reverse strand, counting down.
GAGTGTAGGGATCCGGTCAGAAGCCGAGCGGGTCGATCCGGACGCGCACCGGAGTGAGCTTCGCGGCTGACCGCTCGGCCTGGACCTGTTGCAGCGACCGGGCCAGCTCGGCACCCTCGCGCCGAGGGGCGCGGAGCACGAGCCGCTCCCCCTCCTCGTGCGGGACGGGGCCGAGGACCTCGGTGTTCGGGGTCCAGGAGCGAGCGCCGAGCGCCGCGAGGGTCTCCGCGTCGCCGTCGACGGTGGCGAGCCGGCCGATCGGCGGCAGGTGGGTGGCCGCACGGTCGGCCAGCTCCTGCGCCGCCAGCCCGGTCGGATCGGCACGGACGAGCGCCTGGAGCACGGCCGGGTCGCCGACGGCGATGGCGGTGGCCGTCTCGCGAGCCAGGGCGAGGGCGTTGAACCAGCGGCGGTGCGACTCCTCGACCACGCGGACGTCGTCGCGGCCGAGCATCAGCCAGGTGTCCATCAGCACCACGAGCTCGTAGCCGCCTGCGGCGACCGGTTCCGCGCCAGGCGTCGCAAGCACGACGAGGGCCTCGTGGCCGACGGTGTCGAGCACGGTGTCGCCGCCGGACGTGACGACCTCACGGTCCGGGAAGGCGCGGGCGTACTCCTCCGCCGTGCGGCGGTGGCCGATGCTGGTGGCGCGCACCGTGGTGCCGCCGCACGCGGGGCACGCCCAGTCGGCTGCGACCGTGCCACACCAGCGGCAGGCCAGCGGCGCGGACGGTCCGGCCTGTCCGAGCGGGCCGGAGCACGTGGCGCAGCGGGCCGGTTCGCGGCAGGCCTGGCAGGCCAGGGACGACCGGTACCCGCGCCGTGGCACCTGCACGAGCACCGGTCCCTCGGCGGCCCGGATGGCCTTGAACACCTCGTGCGGCAGGCGGGCCGGTGCTCCTCCGTCGACCGAGCCGTCGGTGACGTCGAGGCGCGGCCACGCGCGTCGCCGGGTGGTGGCCTCGGCGACGATCTCGGCGCACCAGCCGGAGTCGACCAGCGACTGGGCCTCCGGCGTCCGCGCGAAACCGCCGACCAGGACGGCCGTGGACTCCTGGACGGCGCGGGTCAGCAGCACTTCGCGGGCGTGCGGGTAGGGCGCCCGGGGCTCGGCGAACAGGTCGTCGCCGTCGTCGAACAGCGCCACGAGCCCGAGATCCTTCACGGGCGCGTACGCGGCGGCTCGCGTGCCCAGGACGACCTGGACCGCCCCGCGAGCGACCGCCAGGAACGACCGGTAGCGCTCGGCCGGCTTCTCGCCGCCGGTGAGGACCACGTGGCGGCCCTTCCCCAGCACCTCGGTGAAGACGGCGTCCCACCGCGCGACGTCGCGCACGCCGGGGACGCACACGATGCTGCCGCGGCCGGCGTGGAGCGTGGCGAGGCAGGCTTCGGCCATCGCCCGCGCCGGGTCGCGGTTCGGGAGCGCGGACCAGCAGGCCCGGGGCCGCTCCCCCGCCGCCAGCGCGGCGACGAACGCCGGACCCTGCGGCCAGAGCTGCCAGCCGTCGTCGGTGACCTGGGGCAGGTCGCCGTCGACCGGCCCGGAGGGCTGCGCCTCGACGCGGGCCTGGCGCGGCGGCACCGCGAGGCGCAGGACGTCACTGAGCGTGCCGGCCCACCGATCCGCGACCGCGCGGGCCAGCGTGATCACCGCAGGCGAGAGCACCGGCTCCGGCGAGACTGCCTTGGCGATCGGCGCCAGCCTGCCGTCGTGCTCGGACTCCTCGACGAGCTCGGCGACGAACCCGTCGACCATGCGCCCGGCGAACCGCACCTTGACGCGGCAGCCTTCGTGCACGTCGTCGCGCAGCTCGTCGGGGACGAGGTAGTCGAACGGCCGGTCCAGGTGCGGCAGCGGCGTGTCGACGAGGACGCGTGCGATCACGCCCCCGTTCCTACCAGCCGCTGCCGACCATGGTGATCTCGATTCCCCCACGGGCAGGCCCGCGGGAGGTGCCCCCAACGACGTCGCTGGCGCTCGCAGGCACTCGATCACCGAGAGCGGGTCAGGCGCCGGCGGCGGCCTTCAGCGCCTCGGCGCGGTCCGTGGACTCCCACGGCAGGCCCGCACGGCCGAAGTGGCCGTACGCGGCGGTCTGTACGTAGATGGGACGCAGCAGGTCGAGGTCGCGGACGATGGCGCCCGGACGCAGGTCGAAGACCTCGAGGACGGCCTCGGTGATCTTCTCGACCGGGACGGTCTCCGTGCCGTAGGTGTCGACGTAGAAGCCGACCGGCTTCGCCACGCCGATGGCGTAGGCGACCTGGGCCTCGGCCTTCGTGGCCAGGCCGGCCGCAACGATGTTCTTGGCGACCCAGCGCATCGCGTAGGCGGCGGAGCGGTCGACCTTGCTCGGGTCCTTGCCGGAGAACGCGCCACCACCGTGACGGGCGTAGCCGCCGTAGGTGTCGACGATGATCTTGCGGCCGGTGAGGCCGGCGTCGCCCTGCGGGCCGCCGATCACGAACTTGCCGGTGGGGTTGATGTGCAGCTTGTAGTCCGACGAGTCGATGTCGTACTGGCTCAGCACCGAGTCGATGACGTGCTTCTGCAGGTCCGGCTCGAGCTGGCCCTCGAGGTCGAGGCCGTCCTCGTGCTGGGTGGAGATGACGATCGCCTCGACGCGCACCGGCTTGAGGTCGTCGTCGTACTCGATGGTGACCTGGGTCTTGCCGTCCGGGCGCAGGTACGGCAGCGTGCCGTCCTTGCGGACCGCGGTGAGCTGCTCGGCGAGGCGGTGCGCGATGGTGATCGGCAGCGGCATCAGCTCGGGGGTCTCGTCGCACGCGTAGCCGAACATGAGGCCCTGGTCGCCCGCGCCCTGACGGTCGAGCTCGTCGTCGGAGGCGTAGCGGCGCGTGTCCTCGGAGTTGTCGACGCCCTGGGCGATGTCGGGCGACTGCGGGTCGAGGGCGATCTGGACCGACGCGGTCTTGCCGTCGTAGCCCTTCTCGGAGGCGTCGTAGCCGATCTCGAGGATGCGCTCACGGATGATCGCGTTGTAGTCGATCTGGGCCTGCGTGGTGATCTCGCCACCGACGAGCGCGAGGCCGGTCGTCACGAAGGTCTCGCACGCGACGCGGCTCTTCGGGTCCTGCGCGAGCAGGGCGTCGAGGATGCTGTCGCTGATCTGGTCGGCGATCTTGTCCGGGTGACCCTCGGTCACGGACTCGGACGTGAAGAAACGGCTCACTCAAGCTCCTGGAGGATGATTCGGCGCCGACGGACCTGTCCGTCGAGCAGCGGTAACTGCAGGCAGTCTAGACGCTCTGTCCGCATGCTGGCGGAGGAGTCCGAAAAGCGGTCATTGGCCGAGTCGGTCCACGACCGCGTCCCAGACGGCGTGGGCGACGGACAGCTTCGGGCCGTGCGGCACGGGTGCCTCGGTGCCGTCCGCGCCGAGGATCACGACCTCGCTGTCGGCCTGGCCGAACACCCGCTCGCCGCTGACGTCGTTGACGACGAGCAGGTCGCAGCCCTTGCGCTCGAGCTTGGCGCGGGCGTGGTCGAGGACGGAGCCGCGGTCGTCGCCGGTCTCGGCGGCGAACCCGACGATCATCGGCTTCTTCTCGGGCCGCGTGCGGACGAGCTCGGCCAGGATGTCGGGGTTCTCGACCAGCTGGATGTCGGGCGTGGTGCCGTCCGGGGTCTTCTTGATCTTGGCGTCGACGCGCTCCGCGGGCCGGAAGTCGGCCGGGGCGGCGGCCATGACCACCGCGTCGGCATCGGCAGCGGCGGAGAGCACCTCGCGGCGCATGTCCTCGGTGCTCACCACGCGGACGATCTCCGCGCCGGCAGGATCCGGGAGCGCGACGTTGGCCGACACCACCGTGACCGTGGCACCACGCGCGATGGCGGCCTCGGCGAGGGCATAGCCCTGGAGCCCGGACGAGCGATTGCCCAGGAACCGGACGGGGTCGAGGTACTCGCGCGTGCCGCCGGCGGAGACCACGACGTGCTTGCCCTGGAGGTCGCGCGGGCGCTCGTCGAGGAGGTTCACGCACGCCGTGTAGATCTGCTCGGGCTCGGGAAGACGTCCGGGCCCGGTGTCGGCGCCGGTGAGCCGGCCGCTGGCGGGCTCCAGCACGGAGAACCCGCGCGAGCGCAGCAGCTCGACGTTGTGCTGCGTGGCCGCGTTCAGCCACATCTCGGTGTGCATGGCCGGGGCGAACAGCACCGGACAGCGCGCGGTGAGCAGCGTGTTGGTGAGCAGGTCGTCGGCCAGGCCGTGCGCTGCCTTGGCCAGCAGGTTGGCGGTGGAGGGCGCGACGACGACGAGGTCGGCGTGCTGGCCGAGCCGGACGTGCGGCACCTCGTGGACGTCCTCGAAGACGTCGGTGTGCACCGGACGGCCCGACAGCGCCTCCCACGTGGGGGCGCCGACGAACTTCAGCGCGGCCTCGGTGGGGACGACCGTGACGGAGTGACCGGACTCGGTGAGCAGGCGCAGCAGTGACGCGGCCTTGTAGGACGCAATGCCGCCTGAGACGCCGAGGACGATCTCGCTCAGGTCAGGCTCCGGTGTCCTCGGACGCGTCGTCGGCGGAGGCCGTGGCCTCCTCCGTGCCGTCGATGTCCTCGACGGTCAGCAGGTCGCCGTTGATCTCGCGCAGCGCGATCGACAGCGGCTTCTCCTGCACGTGCGTCTCCAGCAGGGGGCCGACGTACTCGAGCAGGCCCTCGCCCAGCTGCGAGTAGTACGCGTTGATCTGCCGGGCCCGCTTGGCGCTGTACAGGACGAGCTTGTACTTGGAGTCCGACTTCTCGAGCAGGTCGTCGATGGGCGGGTTGGTGATGCCCTCGGCGACGGAGCGCGTGGTGGTCACAGGTGCCTCCCGGCCGTTTTCAGGCCTTACGAAAGATTGGGGGTGGTGTCGCGGCTGGTGCCGGAACGGATCAAGTCTACCAACTGCGAACACGCTTCGGCGACGTCGGTGTTGACGATGGTGACGTCGAACTCGGACTCCGCGGCGAGCTCGTCGACGGCGGTGCGCAGGCGCCGGGCCCGCTCCTCCGCGTCCTCGGTGCCGCGCCCGACGAGCCGGCGCTCCAGCTCGGCCATGTCCGGCGGGGCGAGGAAGCACATCAGGGCCTCGGGCATGCGCTCGCGGACCTGGCGGGCGCCCTGGAGGTCGATCTCCAGGAGCGAGGGCACTCCGGCGGCGAGGTGCTCCTCGACGGGGGCACGCGGCGTTCCGTAGCGCGACGCGCCGTGCACGACGGCCCACTCGAGGAGTCCGTCCTCGGCGATGAGCCGGTCGAATTCCGCGTCGGAGACGAAGTGGTAGTGCACCCCGTCGACCTCGCCTGGTCGGGGCCGACGGGTGGTGACGGACACCGAGATCCAGATGTCCGGGTGATCGCGGCGCACACACGCCGCGACCGTGCCCTTGCCGACCGCCGTGGGGCCGGCAAGGACGACGAGACGGGTGGCTGGGACGGAGGGGCTGCCGATCGGGGGTGACCCGTCAGCCACGGTTTCCGTCTCGGCCGCCGAACTCCTTCAGGAGGGCCGCGATCTGGTTGGCCCCCAGGCCCCGGAGCCGCCGGCTGTCGGCGATCCCGATGCGCTGCATGATCTCCTGGGCGCGGACCTTGCCCACGCCGGGCATGGACTGCAGGAGGTCCTTGACCTTGAGCTTCGCGATGATCTCGTTGGCCTTGGACTCCTGGATGACCTCCGCGAGGGTGGCGCCGGAGTTCTTGAGTCGGTTCTTCACCTCGGCTCGCAGCTGACGTGCTTGCGCGGCCTTCTCGAGTGCTGCCTGACGCTGCTCGGGCGTCAAGATGGGGAGTGCCACAACTTCACCTCTCTGTTGTTCGGAGTGCGAGCGCACGCGAGGGGGTCACGTGAGCTTGATGTCGCATTCCTGCTGGACATTCTTCACGACGGCCCGCCGTTGGTCGGCCGTCTTGTTGAACGCCTCATACGCGTTGTTGAGCTTCTTGAGCTGGGCAGTGCTGAGCTTCTTGACCCGAGCGGTGTCGGTCATCTGCTCGAGCTTGACCCCGACCTCGTCCTGGGCAGCCAGGACGCCTTCGGTGACCTTGGCGATCGCGGTCCAGTCGGGCTTCACCGACGCGGGCGCGACCTTGGCGACGGCTCGGAACGTGCGGGCGTAGCCGGTGTAGGCCGTCGTGGTCCGCTTCTGGCCGAACGTGTTGAGCGTGGACTCGTGCTCCTTGACCTCGCCGCAGTACGGGTCGTCGCTCCCGCAGGCCGAGAGGGTGACGAGCGCCAGCACAGCGGTGACCATCAACGCGACGGCACGCATCATGCAGGGCTCCTGGACGTCCGGTACATCTCCAGCGAGCGTACAAGTTCCGCATTGACCTGAGCAGCAGAATCGCGGAGTGCGGCCGGGTCGGGCCCGGCCTTCAGGACCCCCCGTGAGGTGGACGGGAGGACTCGGTCGGCGACCGGCCCGAACAGCCGGGCGACGTCGTCGGCCGTGCCGCCCTGGGCGCCGAGCCCGGGCGCGAGGATCGGCCCGTTGAACGCGACGTCCTCGTCGAGTGTCTCGAGCGTCGCGCCGATGACCGCACCGAACGGCCCCATCGGCGTGCGGTCGCCGTTCAGCGCCTTGAGCTGCGCCAGCACCGAACCGGCGACGGTCCCCTCGGTGTCGCCCTGCCGTGCTCGCTGAACCTGCGGCCCCTCCGGGTTGGAGGTCAACGCCAGGACGAAGACGCCGGTGTCGTTCCGCTCGGCGGTCTCGAAGAACGGCTCCAGCGAGCCGAAGCCGAGGTACGGGCTAACCGTGACGGCGTCCGCGCACATCGGGCTGTCCTCGTCGAGGTAGGCCTCGGCGTAGGCGGCCGCGGTGCTGCCGATGTCGCCGCGCTTCACGTCGAGGAGCACCAGCGTGCCGGTGTGCCGGAGGTCCTGGATCGTGCGCTCCAGCACGGCCACTCCCCCGGCGCCGAACCGCTCGAAGAAGGCCGACTGCGGCTTCACGAACGCCACGTGCCCGGCGAACGCCTCGACGCACGTCGCCGCGAACCGCTCGAGGCCCTCGACCGAGTCGGGGAGCCCCCACTCCTCGATCAGCGCCGCGTGCGGGTCGATGCCCACGCACAGCGGCCCGTAGGCGTCCATCGCCGCGCGGGCTCGAGCGCCGAATCCTGACTTCATCGCACATCCTCGAGGTCACGGGCCCAGTCCTGCAGCGACTTCACGTCGACCCGCTCCTCGATCAGCGCCTCGATGCCCTGCACCGCTGCCGCGAGGCCCTGGACCGTCGTGATGCACGGGATGCCCTCGGCCACCGCGGCCGTGCGGATCTCGTAGCCGTCGACGCGCGGGCTGCCGCCCGACGTGGTGCCGTGCGGCGTGTTGATGATGAGCTGCACGTCCTGGTCGTGGATCTTCTCGACGATGGTGCTCCGCGTGCCTTCCGGCTCCTCGTGGAGCTTGCGGATGACCGTGGCCTCGACACCGTTGCGACGCAGCACCGACGCGGTGCCGCTGGTGGCAAGGATCTCGAAGCCCAGGTCGGCGAGCCGCTTCACCGGGAACACCATGTGCCGCTTGTCGCGGTTGGCGACCGAGACGAAGACCTTGCCGGACAGCGGCAGGCCGTTCTGGGCGCCGGCCTGGCTCTTGGCGTACGCCGTGCCGAAGCCGTCGTCGATGCCCATCACCTCGCCGGTGGAGCGCATCTCCGGCCCGAGGACGGTGTCGACGTAGCGGCCCTCGTAGGTGCGGAACCGGTTGAACGGCATGACCGCCTCCTTGACGGCCATCGGGGCCGCATCCGGCAGGAGGCCGCCGTCGCCCTGCTCGGGCAGCACGCCGGCCTTGCGGAGGTCGGCGATCGACTCCCCCAGCATCACCCGGGCGGCGGCCTTGGCCAGCGGCGTGGCCGTGGCCTTGGAGACGAACGGCACCGTGCGCGAAGCCCGCGGGTTGGCCTCGAGCACGAACAGCGTGTCGGAGGCGAGCGCGTACTGGATGTTGATCAGGCCGCGCACGCCGACGCCTTCGGCGATGGCCAGCGTGGACTGCCGGATCTTCTCGATGTCCTCGCCGCCGAGGGTGATCGGCGGCAGGACGCAGGCCGAGTCGCCGGAGTGCACGCCGGCCTCCTCGATGTGCTCCATCACGCCGCCCAGGAACAGCTCCGTGCCGTCGTAGAGCGCGTCGACGTCGATCTCGACCGCGTCGTCGAGGAACCGGTCGACCAGCACCGGGTGCTCGGGCGAGATCTGCGTGGCCCGGTCGATGTACTCGCGCAGGGTGTCCTCGTCGTAGACGATCTCCATGCCGCGGCCGCCCAGCACGTACGACGGACGCACGAGCACCGGGTAGCCGATCTCCTCGGCGATCTCCCGGGCCGCCTCGAACGTGGACGCCATCCCGTGCTTGGGGGCAGGCAGGTTCGCCGCGGACAGGACCTGGCCGAACGCGCCGCGCTCCTCCGCGAGGTCGATGGCCTCCGGCTGCGTGCCCACGATCGGGACGCCAGCAGCCTTGAGCCCGGCGGCGAGACCGAGCGGGGTCTGACCGCCCAGCTGCACGACGACGCCGACGACCGGACCGGCCTGCTGCTCGGCGTGGACGATCTCGAGCACGTCCTCCAGCGTCAGCGGCTCGAAGTACAGGCGGTCCGACGTGTCGTAGTCGGTGGACACGGTCTCGGGGTTGCAGTTGACCATGACGGTCTCGTAGCCGACCTCCGAGAGCGCGAGAGCTGCGTGCACGCACGAGTAGTCGAACTCGATGCCCTGGCCGATGCGGTTGGGGCCGCTGCCCAGGATCAGCACGGCGGGCTTGTCGCGCGGCTCCACCTCCGTCTCCTCGTCGTACGAGGAGTAGTGGTACGGCGTCTTGGCGGCGAACTCGGCGGCGCAGGTGTCGACGGTCTTGTAGACCGGCCGGACGCCGAGGGCGTGGCGCACCCCGCGCACGACGTCCTCGCGGATGCCGCGGATGCGGCCCAGCTGGGCGTCGGAGAAGCCGTGCCGCTTGGCCTTCAGCAGCAGGCTCGGCGTGAGCTCGCCGACCTCGATCAGCTCGACCGCGATCTCGTTGATCAGCGCCAGCTGGTCGACGAACCACGGGTCGATGCCGGTGGCCGCGAAGATCTCCTGGTGCGTGGCACCGGCGCGGATCGCGTCCATCACCTTCTTGAGACGGCCGTCGTGCGGGACCTTGATCTCCTCGAGGAGCGCCGCCTTGTCGAGGTCGACCCACTGGTGGCTCCAGTCGAAGACCGCGTCGGGCCGCTCCAGCGACCGCAGCGCCTTCTGCAGCGCCTCGGTGAAGTTGCGGCCGATGGCCATCGCCTCGCCCACCGACTTCATGTGGGTGGTGAGCGTGGCGTCGGCGGCCGGGAACTTCTCGAACGCGAACCGCGGCACCTTGACCACGACGTAGTCGAGCGTGGGCTCGAACGACGCCGGCGTCTCTTGCGTGATGTCGTTGGGGATCTCGTCGAGCGTGTAGCCGATGGCGACCTTGGCGGCGATCTTGGCGATCGGGAACCCGGTGGCCTTCGAGGCCAGCGCCGACGACCGCGAGACGCGCGGGTTCATCTCGATGACGACGATGCGGCCGTCCTCGGGGTTCACCGCGAACTGGATGTTGCAGCCGCCGGTGTCGACGCCGACCTCGCGGATGACGCCGATCGCGATGTCGCGCAGCCGCTGGTACTCCACGTCGGTGAGCGTCATGGCCGGGGCCACGGTGATGGAGTCGCCGGTGTGCACGCCCATCGGGTCCAGGTTCTCGATCGAGCAGACGATTACCACGTTGTCGGCGGTGTCACGCATGACCTCGAGCTCGTACTCCTTCCAGCCGAGGATCGACTCCTCCAGGAGCACCTCGGTGGTGGGGCTGAGCGCGAGGCCGGACCCGGCGATGCGGTACAGGTCCTCCTCGTCGTACGCGAGCCCGGAGCCGCTGCCGCCCATCGTGAACGACGGGCGCACCACGACCGGGTACCCGAGGTCCTCGACCGCGGCGAGGCAGTCGTCCATCGAGTGGCAGATGGCCGACCGCGCGACCTCGGCGCCCCAGGCGACGGGGAGTCCCTCGACGATCCGCTTGAACGACTCGCGGTTCTCGCCCTTCTGGATCGCGTCGATGGACGCACCGATGAGCTCGACGCCGTGCTTCTCGAGCACGCCCTGCTCGTCCAGCGCGATGGCCGTGTTGAGGGCCGTCTGACCGCCGAGCGTGGCGAGCAGCGCGTCCGGCTTCTCCTTGGCGATGACCTTCTCGACGAACGCCGGCGTGATCGGCTCGACGTACGTGGCGTCGGCGAACTCCGGGTCGGTCATGATCGTGGCCGGGTTGGAGTTCACCAGGATGACGCGCAGGCCCTCCTCACGCAGCACGCGGCAGGCCTGCGTGCCGGAGTAGTCGAACTCGCAGGCCTGGCCGATGACGATCGGGCCCGACCCGATGACCAGGACCGACTCGATGTCCTCGCGACGTGGCATCAGGCCCTCCCGGTGGTTGAGCTGGTCGAAGCCATGAGATCGGCGAATCGGTCGAAGAGATAGGCGGCGTCGTGCGGTCCGGCCGCAGCCTCCGGGTGGTACTGCACGCTGAAGCCCGGCGCGTCGAGCAGGGCGATGCCCTCGACGACGTCGTCGTTCAGGCAGACGTGCGTGACGTGGGCCGAGCCGAACGGCGTGGAGAACGAGCCGTCCAGCGGAGCGTCGACCGCGAAGCCGTGGTTGTGCGCGGTGACCTCGACCTTGCCGGTGGTGCGGTCCTGCACCGGCTGGTTGATGCCGCGGTGGCCGTACGTGAGCTTGTACGTGCCACGGCCCAGGGCCCGGCCGAAGATCTGGTTGCCCAGGCAGATGCCGAAGTACGGCAGCCTCCGGCGCAGGACCTCCTGCAGCAGCTCCACCGCGTGGTCGGCGGTGCTGGGGTCGCCCGGTCCGTTCGACATGAACACGCCGTCGGCGCCGAGGCGCTCGATGTCGTCGATCGTCGACGACGCCGGGAGGACGTGCACCTCGATGCCGCGCTCGGCCATCCGCCGGGGCGTCATCCCCTTGATGCCGAGGTCGACGGCGGCGACGGTGAACCGCTTCTCGCCGCGTGCGTGCACGACGTACGGCTCGGGAGTGGTGACGTCGTCGAGGAAGTTGGAGCCGGCCATCGTCGGGGCCGACCGCACCTGACCGAGCAGCGACGCGACGTCGGAGGTCTCCGAGCTGACGACGCCGCGCATGGACCCGCGCTCGCGCAGGTGCCGGGTGAGCGCGCGGGTGTCGATGCCGCTGATGCCGACCACGTTCTGCTCGACGAGCAGGTCGTCGAGGGACCGCTGCGAGCGCCAGCTGCTCGGCACGCGTGCCGGGTCGCGCACCACGTAGCCGTCGACCCACACGCGCCCGGACTCGAAGTCGGTGGTGTTGGCGCCGGTGTTGCCGATGTGCGGGGCCGTCATCACGACGATCTGGCCGCGGTAGGACGGGTCGGTGAGCGTCTCCTGGTAGCCGGTCATGCCGGTGGCGAACACCACCTCGGCGACCGTGGTGCCGCGCGCGCCGTAGGCCTGGCCGTGGAACGTCCGCCCGTCCTCCAGGACGAGGACCGCGTCACTCATGCGTAGACCTCCTGCAGCTCGCCGTCGAGGACGGTGGCCCGGCCCCGGAGGAAGGTGGCGACGACCCGACCGGGGACGGTCAGGCCGGCGTAGGGCGTGTTGCGCGAGAGGGAGGCCGTGTCGGTGGCCTCGACGACGCGCTCCGCCGACGGGTCGACCAGCGCGAGGTTGGCCGGCTCCCCGACGGCGATCGGGCGGCCGTGCCCGGCCACGCGGCCGATCTCGGCCGGACGGTAGGACATCCGTCCGGCGACGTCGGCCCAGGTCAACAGGCCGGGGTCGACCATCGTCTGCTGGACCACCGACAGGGCCGTCTCCAGGCCGAGCATGCCGAACGCGGCGGCCGACCACTCGCACTCCTTGTCCTCCATGGGGTGCGGGGCGTGATCGGTGGCCACGACGTCGATGGTGCCGTCGGCCAGCGCCTCGCGCACGGCCTGGACGTCGTCGGCGGAGCGCAGCGGCGGGTTGACCTTGTAGATGGGGTCGTAGCTGCGGACCACCTCGTCGCTGAGGAGCAGATGGTGCGGGGTGACCTCGGCCGTGACGTTGATGCCGCGGCTCTTGGCCCAGCGGATGATCTCGACCGAGCCGCGCGTGGACACGTGGCAGACGTGCAGCCGCGACCCGACGTGCTCGGCGAGCAGGACGTCGCGGGCGACGATCGCCTCCTCGGCGACCGCCGGCCACCCGGTGAGTCCGAGCTCGCCGGACAGCGGGCCCTCGTTCATCTGGGCGCCCTCGGTGAGCCGCGGCTCCTGGGCGTGCTGGGCGATGACGCCGTCGAACGCCTTGACGTACTCCAAGGCGCGGCGCATCAGCACGGCGTCGGAGACGCACTTGCCGTCGTCGGAGAAGACCCGGACGCCGGCGGCGGAGTCGGCCATCGCGCCGAGCTCGGCGAGCCGCTCTCCCCCGAGGCCGACCGTGACGGCGCCGACGGGCTGGACGTCGCAGAAGCCGCCCTCGAGCCCGAGCCGCCAGACCTGCTCGACGACGCCGGCGGTGTCGGCGACCGGGTCGGTGTTGGCCATGGCGTGGACGCAGGTGAAGCCGCCTCGCGCGGCCGCCCGGGAGCCGGTGAGCACGGTCTCCGCGTCCTCGCGGCCGGGCTCGCGCACGTGCGTGTGCAGGTCGACGAGTCCGGGCAGCGCGACCAGGTCGGTGGCATCCACCTCGTGTGCGTCCGCGGGCGCGTCCAGGCCGGTGCCGACCGCGGTGAACGCCCCGTCCTCGATCAGCAGGTCCACGACGTCCTCGTCGAGCAGGCGGGCGTTGCGGATGACGGTGGTGCTCATTCGTTCTCCTCCTCGGCCGCTCCGCCGAGCAGCAGGTACAGGACGGCCATGCGGACGGCGACGCCGTTGGTGACCTGCTCGACGATGACCGAGCGGTCCGAGTCGGCGACGTCGGCGTTGATCTCCATGCCGCGGTTCATCGGGCCGGGGTGCATGACGATGGCGTGGTCGGGCAGCCGGTTCATCCGGGCGACGTCGAGGCCGTAGCGGCGGCTGTACTCGCGGGCGCTCGGGAAGAACGCGGCGTTCATCCGCTCGCGCTGCACGCGCAGCATCATCACGGCGTCGGACTTCTCCATCGCGGCGTCGAGGTCGTACGACGTCTGCACCGGCCAGTGGTCGACGCCGACCGGCAGCAGCGTGGGCGGCGCGACGAGCGTGACGTGCGCGCCGAGGGTGTCCAGCAGCAGCGCGTTCGACCGGGCGACCCGGCTGTGCAGCACGTCACCCACGATGGTGATGTTCTTGCCCTCCAGGCTCTGCCCTTTGCCGCCCAACGGCCCGGCACCCCCGCCGACGAGGTGGCGGCGCATCGTGAACGCGTCGAGCAGCGCCTGCGTGGGGTGCTCGTGCGTGCCGTCGCCGGCGTTGACCACGGCGCCCTGCGTCCACTGGGCGTGGGCCAGGCGGTGCGGCGCGCCGGAGTGGTGGTGCCGCACGACGACCGCGTCGGCGCCCATGGCCTGCAGGGTGAGCGCGGTGTCCTTGAGGCTCTCCCCCTTGGACACGCTCGATCCCTTGGCCGAGAAGTTGATGACGTCGGCGGAGAGCCGCTTGGCCGCGGCCTCGAACGAGATGCGCGTGCGGGTCGAGTCCTCGAAGAACAGGTTGACCACGGTGCGCCCGCGCAGGGTGGGCAGCTTCTTGATCGGCCGGCTCGCGACCGAGAGGAGCTCCTCGGCCGTGTCGAGGATCCGGACGGCGTCCTCGCGACTCAGGTCGGCCGCACTCAGCAGGTGGGTGAACGTCATGCCGGCGCACCTCCGACGATCGTGACGGCGTCGACGTCGTCGGTCTCGACGAGCGTGACCTTGACCTTCTCGGCCAGGGACGTCGGCAGGTTCTTGCCGACGAAGTCGGCGCGGATCGGCAGCTCGCGGTGCCCCCGGTCCACGAGGACCGCCAGCTGGACCAGGCGGGGCCGGCCGAGCTCGTTCAGGGCGTCGAGGGCGGCGCGGATCGTGCGGCCGGAGTACAGGACGTCGTCGACGAGCACGACGACGCGGTCGTCGATGTCATCCGGGATCTCGGTGTGCTCCAGCGATCGCGCGGGCTTGAGCCGCAGGTCGTCGCGGTACATCGTGACGTCGAGCGAGCCGGCAGTGATCTCGCGGCCCTCGACCTCGCTCATGCGGCGGGCGACGCGGTGCGCGAGGTGGACGCCGCGGGTCGGGATGCCGAGCAGCAGCACGTCGGCGGAGCCGCGGTTGCGCTCGAGGATCTCGTGCGTGATGCGCGTGAGCGCCCGGGCGATGTCGTTCTCGTCGAGAACGGTGCGGGCGTCGGCTGGGACCGGATCAGGTCGGGCAGCACCGGACGGCGCGACCATTCTGACCTCCTTCTCCGCCTCACGGGACGGCCGTTAAAGGATGTCGGGTTGTCGTGACGTCAGCCTATCAGCGAGCCCCGACGTGTTCTGCGGCTACTGGACCAAGCCCTCGGCCTTGAGCCAGTCGAGGGCGACGATCGCCGGGTCCTCCCCGTCGGCGTCGACCTTGGCGTTGAGCTTCAGCATCACCGTGTTGGTGAGCTTGGGGTTCAGCTCGGCGAAGATCTCCTTCAGCTCCGGATGCGCCCTGAGGAGCCTGCTGTCGATGACCTCGGTGAGGTTGTACAGCGGGAAGAAGCGCCGGTCGTCCTCGAGCACGGTGAGCCCCAGGCCGGGGATGCGGCCGTCGGTGGTGAACACCTCGCCGAAGTTGCACGTGCCCTTGGCGGTGGCCGTGTAGACGACGCCGGTGTCGAGCGTCGTGACCTTGCCGAGGTCCTTCTGGGTGAGGCCGTACGTCTTGAGCATCGGCACGAACCCGTCGTTGCGCTTCGCGAACTCGCTCTCGACGCAGAACGTGAGCTCCTTCTTGGGCAGACTCTTCAGGTCCGACAGCCTCGTGACCTTCAGCCGCTTGCCGGCCTTCTCGCGGATCGCGAACGCGTAGGTGTTGTTCATCGGTGCCGGCTCGAGCCAGGTGAGGCCGTTCTTCTTCCGGTCCTCGGAGTCGACGGCCTTCCACTGCTCCGTCGCGCCCTTCACCGGCTTCTCGTGACCGAGGTAGTTGATCCAGCCGGTGCCCGTGTACTCCGGCGAAATGTTGGCGTCGCCGTTGAGCAGCGACTGCCGGACGCCGAAGCTCCCCGGGGTGTTGGTGTTGTTGGTGACGTCCGCGCCGGCGGTGTTCAGCACGATCGAGACCATGTTGCCGAGGATGAGCTGCTCGGTGAAGTTCTTGGCCGCGACCGTGACCTTCACGCCCTCGAGCGAGTCGTAGTGCTTCACGGCGGCGGGGTCGGCGTCCAGCACGGTGCCCGACGCGGACTGCAGCCCGCACCCGGCCGCGGCCAGGCACGCCAGGCCACTGACGGCGGCGGCGAGTCGGTCACGAGTCGAGCGGAGCATCCTCACAGTCCCTTCGGGGCCGCCACCAGCTCCACGAGCCGGGCGAGCCAGTCGATGAACAGGGCGAGCGCGGCGACGAGGATGGCGCCGACGACCAGCACCACGTTCTGCTGCAGGGTGATGCCGGTGGTGATCAGGTTGCCCAGGCCGCCCGCCCCGGTGAACGTCGCCAGCGACGCGGTGCCCACGATCAGCACGAGCGCGGTCCGGACCCCCGCGACGATGACCTTCAGCGCGAGCGGCAGCTCGACCCGCAGGAGCGTGGACACGGCGGACATCCCCATGCCGCGGGCCGCCTCGACGAGCCGCGAGTCGACCCCGTCGAGCCCGGTGACGGTGTTGGCGACGATCGGCAGCACGCCGTAGACGGTCAGCGCCGCGATGGCCCCGGTCCGCCCGACGTCGAACACCACGGCGCCGAGGGCGATCAGGCCGATCGCGGGGGCGGCCTGGCCGAACCCGGCGACGGTGATCACGGGCTTGGAGAACCGGCGCATCGCGCCGCGGGTCAGCAGGACGCCGAGCGGGATCGCGATGACGCACGTCAGCACGGTGGCGGCGACGCTGATGAACATGTGCTGGCCGAGGAGCGTGGTCAGGTTGTCGACGCTCAGGGATCGCCGCTCGCTGTCGGACACGCTGGCCCGGTTCACGTAGACGAGGGCGCCCACGACCACCGCCACGCAGACCAGCGGCTGGACGATCCACCGGGCGAGCCCGGGGCGCTCCGTCGCGACGGTCGCGCCGGTGACCTGGGTACCCGGATCGACGGCGGTGGCGGTGCTCACGGCGAGCTCGCCCCCTGGAGCTGCTGCATCGCGTCCATGATCGTCTCGACCCGGACGACGCCCTGATAGGCGTTGCGGCGCCCGGTGACTACGACGACCCCGTGCGACGAGGTGAGCATCTCGTCGAGCGCGTCGTTCAGCGTGGACGAGAGGGTGACGGCCTCGAGGTCGTCGTCGCGGGTGACGGAGCTCAGCGTGCCGTTCCGCTCCACGTCGCGGACCGGGACCCAGCGCAGCGGGCGGTCCTGGTCGTCGAGCACGATGATCCACTCGCGACCCAGGTCGCGGGCCGCGGAGACGGCCTCGCGGGCGTCGGCCCCGACCCGCGCGACGGCGGCGTCGTGCAGCTCCACGTCGCGCACGCGTGTCAGGCTGAGCTGCTTGAGCGCGGTGCCGCTGCCGACGAAGTCCTCGACGAACTCGTCGGCCGGGTCGGCGAGGATCGCCTCGGGGGTGTCGTACTGCACGATCTGCGAGCCGACCTGGAGGATCGCGATGCGGTCGCCGAGCTTCATCGCCTCGTCGAAGTCGTGCGTGACGAACACGATCGTCTTGCGCAGCTCCTCCTGCAGGCGCAGCAGCTCGTCCTGCAGACGCTGGCGGGTGATCGGGTCCACCGCGCCGAACGGCTCGTCCATGAGGAGCACCGGCGGGTCGGCGGCGAGCGCCCGGGCCACGCCCACGCGCTGCTGCTGGCCGCCGGACAGCTCCTTCGGGTACCGGTCGCGGTACTGGCCGGGGTCGAGGTTCACCAGCTCCAGCAGCTCGTCGATGCGGGCGTCGACCTTCTTCTTGTCCCACTTCAGCAGTCGCGGCACCAGCGCGATGTTGTCGCCAACGCTCATGTGCGGGAACAGCCCGGCGCCCTGGATCACGTAGCCGATGTGGCGGCGCAGGTCGTCGGCGTTCGCCTTCGTGACGTCGTCGTCGCCGATGAAGATCCGGCCGCTGGTGGGCTCGATCAGGCGGTTGATCATCTTCATCGTGGTGGTCTTGCCGCACCCGGACGGGCCGACGAGCATCACGATCTCCCCGGCCGGGATCTCCATCGTCACGTCGTCGACGGCGGGCGTGCGCTGTCCCGGGTACCGCTTGGTGACGTTCTCCAGCCGGATGCTCTGGCCGTGCTCGCTGTCAGACACGAATCCCCCTGGGGGTGGTGAGGCGGGTGACGAGGTTCAGGGCGAGGTCGAGCAGCACCGCGAGGAGCAGGATCCCGACGGTGCCCGCGACGATCGAGTTGGTGGCGTTGGCTCCACCGGTGCGGGAGATGCCGGAGAAGATGTAGCCGCCCAGACCCGGCCCGAGGGCGTAGGCCGCGATGGCCGCGATGCCCATCAGCATCTGGCCGGACACCCGGACGCCGGTCATGATCACCGGCCACGCGAGCGGCAGCTCGAGGCGCAGCAGCGTGCCGAGGCGCGTCATCCCCATCCCGCGCGCGGACTCGACGAGCGTCTGGTCGACACCGGTGAGGCCGACCACGACGTTGCGCAGGATCGGCAGCACGCCGAAGAACACGAGCGTGATGACCGACGGGAGCACGCCGATGCTGACGATGCCCACCAGCAGGCCGAGCATCGCGTACGACGGGAACGTCAGGCCGACCGCGGAGAAGGTCTGCGCCGCGCTGACGCCCACCGGCGAACGGTAGACGAGCACTCCGAGCACGACCGCGATGGCCGTGGCGATCAGGAGCGTCTGCACCACGAGACTCGCGTGCTGGTAGGCGAGGAACGAGAGAACACTCCATCGGTCTTGCACGAACTCGACGAAGCCAGTCATCGCTTCGACCGTAGGCGAGTCGAGCGGCGACCGCGAATCGGGAGCGGGCTAGCTCGCTGCCTTGGCTCGGACGACGGCGCTGAGCAGGCCGCTGACGAATCCGGGCGACTCGTCCGTGGACAGCTCACGGGCCAGCTCGACGGCCTCGCTCACGGCGACCGCGTCGGGGACGTCGTCGGCGAACCAGATCTCGTACGTGGCGATGCGCAGCAGGTTGCGGTCGACCCCGGGCATCCGGTCCAGCGACCAGCCGGTGGAGTGCTCGGCCAGGGCGGCGTCGATCTGCTCGAGGTGAGCGGCGACGCCCTCGACCAGGCCGACGGTGTACTCGTTGATCGGCGGCTCGTTGGTCTCACGACGCTCGGCCAGCGAACCGCCCGGTGGCAGGCCCTGCAGCTCGGACTCGAAGAGGATGTCGAGTGCGCGCTTCCGGTAGCGGGTGCGCGCTCCCATTACGAGGAGACGCGGCCGAGGTAGTTGCCGTCGCGGGTGTCGACCTTGACCTTCTCGCCGGTGGTGAGGAACAGCGGGACCTGGATCTCGCGGCCCGTCTCCAGGCGCGCGGGCTTGGTGCCGCCGCTGGAGCGGTCGCCCTGCAGGCCCGGGTCGGTGTGCTCGATGAGGAGCTCGACCGAGGCCGGGAGCTCGACGTACAGCACGCGGCCCTCGTTGGTGGCGACGACGGCGTTCTGGTTCTCCAGCAGGAAGTCCACGGCCGAGCCCATCGCCTCGCGCGGAACCTCGAGCTGGTCGTAGGTCTGGACGTCCATGAAGACATAGCTGGTGCCGTCGTTGTACAGGTACTGCATGTCGCGGCGGTCGACCGTGGCGGTCTCGACCTTGGTGCCGGCGTTGAACGTCTTGTCGACGACCTTGCCGGACTCGATGTTCTTCATCTTGGTGCGCACGAAGGCCGGGCCCTTGCCGGGCTTCACGTGCTGGAACTCCACGATGGACCAGAGCTGTCCCTCGAGGTTCAGAACCATGCCGTTCTTCAGGTCGTTCGTGGTGGCCATCAGGCGATCTCCAACAGGTCGGTAGTCATGGTGGTGAGCACCTCGGGCGGTGCGCCCGAGCCGGTCACCGCGACGGTGTCCTCGATGCGCACGCCCCCGCGACCCGGGACGTAGACGCCCGGCTCCATCGTCAGGGTGGTGCAGCGCGCCAGTCTACCGGCGTGGCTGCGGCCGATGAACGGGTCCTCGTGGATCTCGAGCCCGACGCCGTGGCCGAGGCCGGTGGTGAAGTGCTCGAGCCAGCCCGCGTCGTCCAGGACCTCCCGGGCGAGGGCGTCCACGTCGGCGAGGGCAGCCCCCTCGACGAGTGCCTGGACCCCGGCCGCCTGCGACGCCTGCACGACGGCGTGCGCCTCGCGCTGCCAGTCGTCCGGTGTGCCGAGCACGACGGTGCGGGTGCAGTCGGCGTGATAGCCGTCGACCCGTGCTCCGAAGTCGGCCTTCACGAGGTCGCCGGCGGCGAGCACGCGGTCGGTGGGGCTGTGGTGCGGGATGGCGCTGTTCGGGCCGGACGCCAGGATCGTGTCGAAGGCGATCGCCTCGGCGCCGAGGTCGATCATGCGGTTCTCGAGGTCGCGGGCCACCTCGCGCTCGGTGCGGCCCACCAACGGGCCGGTCAGCAGCCCCTGCAGAGCCTCGACGGAGATGGCGCACGCGCGACGCAGCGCCGCGACCTCGATCTCGTCCTTCACCTCGCGGAGACCCTCGACGAGCCGGTCCGCTGAGACGGTGTCGAGGTCGGTCAGACGGGCGTGGTCGTCGACGCTCAGCGTGTGCGTCTCGACGGCCCAGCGGCCCGGCATGCGTCCGGAGGCCTCGCCGACGAGGTCGCGGGTGATGACGTGCTCCACGTCGGGCAGCTCGGCCGCCGCCTGGTCCTTGTACCGGCCGTCGGTCAGGAACACGGCGGGTCCGTCGGCGGGCACGAGCAGCGCTCCGTTGGAGCCGGTGAACCCGGTCAGGTACCGGACGTTGACCAGCGTGGTCACGAGCAGGCCGTCCGCGCCCAGTGCCTGGATCGCCTCGACGGCCCGGGCGCGCCGCTCGACGGTCACGGGCGCAGAGCCGCGTGAGCCTCACGCAGCAGGTCGTCGTCGGGACCGGCGAGGACGGCCGGGCGGGCGAGGTCGTCGAGCACGACGAAGCGCAGCTGGGTGCCGCGCGTCTTCTTGTCGAGCCGCATGGCCTCGAGCAGCGTGTCGAACGGTGTCTCGTCCGTGGTGGGCAGGCCGAGGCTCCGCAGGACCGAACGATGGCGCTCCAGGAGATCGGCGTCGATGCGTCCGCTGCGGTGCGCCAGCTCGGCGACGAAGACCATGCCGACGGAGATCGCCTCACCGTGCCGGATCCCGAAGCTGTTCACCCGCTCCAGCGCGTGGCCGAGTGTGTGTCCGTAGTTCAGCGCCTCACGTCCCACGGAACCGCCGGGCCCGGTCTCCTTCAGGTCTCCCGCCACCACGGCCGCCTTCACGGCGATCCCCTTCGTGATCAGCTCGGCGACGAGCGGGGACGCGGTGT
Source organism: Aeromicrobium terrae (assembly GCF_008039565.1). Classification (GTDB taxonomy): domain Bacteria; phylum Actinomycetota; class Actinomycetes; order Propionibacteriales; family Nocardioidaceae; genus Aeromicrobium; species Aeromicrobium terrae. Next base: position 336,461 of record NZ_VDUX01000001.1, on the reverse strand, counting down.
CGGCGACGGCCTCGGGGGCCGCCTCGATCAGCTCGAGGATCGTGGGGTCGGCGATGAAGCCGCACTTCGCCACCTCGGCGAGTCCACTGCGCACCTCCTCGGGCGGCAGCGTGGCGAGGACGTCGAGCTCGCACAGCACGCCGGCCGGCTCGTGGAACGCGCCGACCAGGTTCTTGCCGGCCTCGGTGTTGATGCCGGTCTTGCCGCCCACCGCGGCGTCCACCATGCCCAGGACGGTGGTGGGCAGGTTGACGAAGCGCACGCCGCGCAGCCAGCTGGCCGCCACGAAGCCGGCCAGGTCGGTAGTGGCGCCGCCGCCGAGGCCGATGACGACGTCGGAGCGCGTGAAGCCCGCCTCCCCCAGCGTGCGCCAGCAGCTGGTCAGCACGTCGGCGTTCTTGGCGGCCTCGCCGTCCGGCACCTCGAGCAGGTGGACGTCGAGCTCCGTGAGCTCGGACCGCAGCGCCTCGGCCCGGTCCTGCAACGTGGGGCTGTGCACCACGGCGACGCGACGGGCGTCGGTCCCCACCAGGCCACGCAGCTCCGACAGGACGCCGTGCCCGATCACCACGTCGTAGGGCGCACCGGTGGCCACGGTGAGACGCGTCGTCATGGCTTCTCCAGCAGGTCGTAGGCGGCGTCGGTGACCGCGTCGACGTCGAGGCCGTCCGTGGCCACGGTCAGGTCGGCGACCTCACGGTAGAGCGGGGTCCGCGCGTCGAGCATCTGCTTCAGCTGGGACCGGACGTTCCCGAGCAGCAGCGGCCGGCCCGCGGCGTTGAGCCCGACCCGGCGGGAGGCCTCGGCCAGCCCGACCTCGAGGTAGAGGACGCGGTGGTCCGCCAGGCGCCGACGGGTGGCTTCGCTCAGCACGGCTCCGCCGCCCAGGGCCAGGACGCCGGAGTGCTCGGCGAGAGCCCGCTCGACCGCCTGCTCCTCCAGCGCGCGGAAGTGCGCCTCGCCGTGGTCGACGAAGATCTCCTCGATGCTCGCGGCCGCCAGCTCGGCGACGTCGTCGTCGGTGTCGCGGAAGGGCACACCGAGCCGCTCCGCCAGCGCCGCGGCGACCGTCGACTTGCCGGCACCCGGCGGGCCCACGACGACCACGACGGGCCGGTTCCCGGCCGTGCTCACCGGTGTCTCAGGTTCGCGAGGTAGCCCTCGACGTTGCGCCGGGTCTCCGGGACCGAGTCACCGCCGAACTTCTCCAGGACGGCGTCGGCGACGACGAGCGCCACCATCGCCTCGGCGACGATGCCGGCAGCCGGCACCGCACAGACGTCGGAGCGCTGGTGGTGCGCGGTGGTGGCCTCGCCGGTCTCGACGTCGACGGTGCGCAGGGCCCGCGGCACGGTGGCGATCGGCTTCATGGCGGCGCGGACCCGCAGCAGCTCTCCCGTGGTCATGCCGCCCTCGGTGCCGCCGGAGCGTCCGGAGGTCCGGCGGATGCCCTCGTCGGTGGGCTCCATCTCGTCGTGCGCGAGCGATCCGCGCGTGCGGGCGAGGTCGAAGCCGTCGCCGAGCTCGACGCCCTTGATGGCCTGGATGCCCATGAGCGCGGCGGCGAGGCGCGAGTCGAGACGACGGTCCCAGTGCGTGTGCGAGCCGAGTCCGGGCGGCAGCCCCTCCACGACGACCTCGACGACCCCACCGAGCGTGTCGCCGTCCTTGTGGGCGGCGTCGATCTCGGCCACCATCGCGGCGCTGGTGGCCGCGTCGAAGCAGCGGACCGGGTCGGCGTCGAGCGCCTCCAGGTCGGAGCGGCTCGGGATGACCCCGGCCGGCGCGCGCACCGTGCCGAGCTCGACGACGTGGGACACGATCGTGGCTCCGGTGGCCTGCTCGATGAACTGGGCGGCGATCTCGCCGAGGGCCACGCGGGCGGCGGTCTCGCGGGCGCTGGCCCGCTCGAGCACCGGGCGGGCCTCGTCGAAGCCGTACTTCTGCATGCCGGCGAGGTCGGCGTGCCCGGGGCGCGGTCGGGTCAGCGGCGCTCCACGCTTGAGGCCGGCGAGCGTCTCCTCGTCGACCGGGTCGGCGGCCATGACCTGCTCCCACTTCGGCCACTCGCTGTTGCCGATGCGCAGGGCGACCGGGCTGCCCAGGGTGGAGCCGTGCCGGATGCCCCCGACGATCTCGAGCTCGTCGGCCTCGAACGACATCCGGGCACCACGGCCGTAGCCGAGCCGGCGGCGGGCCAGCGCGTCCTGGATGTCCTTGCTGGTCACCTGGACGCCCGCCGGCAGTCCTTCGAGGACCGCGACGAGTGCGGGGCCGTGGGATTCACCGGCAGTCAGCCAACGGAGCATGGCAACGATTCTCCCACGCGGGTCCTGCTAGGAGGTCGCTGCTCCGATGACGGCGCCGATGACGAGGTACGGACCGAACGCGTAGGACGACCGGATGCCCCGCCGCGTGCGCATCGTGTGCACGACGCCGAAGATCGCGCCGAGCAGCCAGCCGGCGTACGTGCCGATGAACGTGGGCTGCGACCCGAGGGCTCCGAGGGCGAGGCCGATGATGCCGCCGAGCCGCACGTCGCCGTAGCCGAAGCTCCCGCCGCGGAAGAACCGGCCGACGAAGTGGATCAGCCAGAACGCGCCGAACACGACCGCGTTGCCGACGACTCCGTGGAGGAGGACGTCCCAGTCGTCCAACAGGAGGGCGGCCAGCGCGACGAGCGCGAGCACGCCGACGTGCAGCGGGACGGTCAGCAGGAACGGGAGGTACCGGGTGCGCAGGTCGATGTACGTCAGCCACGACCCCATCGCGCAGAACAGCACCCATGCGGGGACCAGCTCGTCTGGGACCTGCCACGCGACCAGCGCAGCCGCGGCGGCCGACCCGACGGCGAGCCACACGGCCAGCAGTCGCGCGTCGGCGATGTCGGCGTAGAGCGGCTTGACCTCGTCGTCCTCGGGATCGGGCTCCGGCTCGGGAAGTCGGCGGATCGCCTGCGGTCCCACGGCACCGATCAGGGCAGCCGCGAGCGCGGCGAGCAGGACAGTCACCCGCGCAGCCTAGTCAGGAAGGGAGTCAAGCGCGGCGTCGCGGAGCACCGCGACGTCCACGGTGCGCCCGGTCATCAGCTCGACCTGCAGCGCGGCCTGGTGCGCCAGCAGGTCGATCCCCGAGACCGCGGGTCGCTCGGCGCTGACCGCCGCCTCCACCAGGCGGGACGGCCAGGGGTCGTACACGACGTCGAAGACCGCTCGCGCCGACTCGACGAGCTCGTGGCTGCGCGAGCCGATGACGTCGGACGGGACCGTCGACACCAGCAGCTCGGCCACGTCGAGAATCGGCTTGTCGATCGTCCGGACCCCCACCTCCAGCCCGAGCTTCTCGGCGACCTGGGCCGCGTCCACGGCTCGCGACGGCTCCCGCACGAACAGCTCGACACGCCGGGCACCCATCCGTTGGGCGACGCTGGCGAACGACGCCGCCGTCGCTCCCCCGCCGAGGATGCGCACGAGCTCGACGTCCTCGACGCCGCGCTCGGCCAGCGCCGCCACGGCGCCGGGGACGTCGGTGTTGTGGGCCGAGCGGCCGTCGCCGTCGAGCAGGACGGTGTTGGCCACCCCGAGTCGATCGACCTCGTCGTCGACGCTGGTGGCCAGCCGGGCCGCGGCCCGCTTGAGCGGTGCCGTGACGGAGAATCCGCGCCAGCCGTCGTCGAGACCGTCGAGGAACGCCGGCAGTCCGTCCTCCTGGACCTCGACGGCTTCGTAGGTCCAGTCGAGGTCCAGCGCGGCGTACGCGGCCCGGTGCATGACCGGGGACAACGAGTGCCCGATCGGCGACCCGAGAACGGCGCAGCGTGTCATCAGCAGATCTTGTCGTCGGCGGACCGGCAGTAGTCGCGCAGCTTCTCCACCGCGCGGTCGTGCTCTGCCTTGGTCTCCGAGAACACCGTCTCGCCGGTCTCCAGGTTGATGGCGACGAAGTACAGCCAGTTCCCCTCAGCCGGGTTCAGCGCGGCCTCGATGGTCTTCTCGCCGGGCGATCCGATCGGTCCGGGCGGCAGGCCGGTGTGCTGGTACGTGTTGTACTCCGACGGGTCGTCGCGCTCGGCCTGCGTGGTGAACACGTCGCCCTTGCGCTTGCTCACGTACGACACCGTCGAGTCGAGCTGCAGGGCCATCCCGATCTTCAGCCGGTTGTAGAGGACGCGGGCGACCTTCGGGTAGTCCTCGTCCTTCTTCGCCTCGTACTCCAGGATGCTGGCGACGGTGAGGACCTCCTCGCCGCTGAGCCCGAGCGCCTGGGCCCGCTCCCCGATGTCGAGCTTCTTCGCGGTGTCGAGCGTCTTCTTCACCATCTGCTTCAGCAGCTGGGTGGCCGTGGTGCCCGGCTCGACCGTGTACGTGGCCGGGAAGAGGTAGCCCTCGGGGTTGCCCTTCGCCACGGCGGGGAGGCCGAGCGTGTCCGGCTTCTCGAGCGCGGTCGTGAGCGCCTTCTCCGAGATCTCGGTGTTCTTCGCGATCAGCGTCACGATCTGGCCGACGCGGGCACCCTCGGGGATGGTCACCTTACCCTCGACCCGGTTCTTGCGGTCGATCAGCGCCCGGAGCGCGTACTCGGACGACATCTGCTTCTTGAGGTTGTAGAAGCCTGGCTGGATGGTCTGCGCGCGCTCGTCCTTGATGGACAGCTGGTAGAACGCCTCGGCACTCTTCACGACGTCCTGCTTCGCCAGGATGTTCGCGATCTGCTGGCCGTTCGCGCCGGCCGGGATCTCCACCGTGACGGACCCGGTGCCCGCTCCGCTGTAGTCGTCCGGGCCGCCGAACACGTCCTTGGCCTTCTGGTAGCCGAAGAACAGGGCGACGACGATCAGGCCGAGCACGATGATCGTGCCGAAGCCTCGTCCGCCGCCACGGGGTGGCCGCTCGGCGCGACGTCCGCCGCGTCCCGAACCTCCGCTGAGCATGTCGATCCCGCTGCTGTGGCTCATCGCATCCTTCACAAGGTCTGGCCGGGGGCGGTCCCCCGTGTGCGTTCGGCGTCCAGCGCCCCCTGGAGGATCACCGTGGCCGCCACCTGGTCGATGATCGCGCGCTTTCCTCGACCGGACCGTCCGCTCTCACGGAGCTGCCCGTCCGCAGTCATCGTAGACATCCGCTCGTCGAAGAGGCGGACAGGCACGGGCGCGATCGCGTCGCGCAACGCGGTGGCGAACGCCCGCACCTTTCCGGCGGCCGGGCCCTCCCGGCCGTTCAGCGACAGCGGCAGACCTACGACGCACTCGAGCGGCTCGTGCTCGGCCACGATCGCCGTGAGACGGCCGATGGCGTCCGGACCTGCGGGAACGGTCTCCAGCGGGGTCGCGATCATCCCGTCCGGGTCGCAGACGGCGATGCCGATGCGGACGTCGCCCACGTCCACACCAACCCGCCGGCCTGATCTCATGATCAGGCGTTGGCCACGTGCGCCTGGGCTGCGGTGAGGGCCGCCTCGATGCCGCCGAGGTCGGTGCCGCCACCCTGCGCGACGTCGGCCTTGCCGCCGCCGCGCCCGCCGATGTGCGGGCCGATCACGCCGATGAGGTCGTTCGCGGAGAGGCCCCGCTCCTGCGCGGCGTCGTTGACCGCGACCACGGCCGACGGCTTGTCGCCACCGGTGCCGATGACCACCACGACCGCCGGGCGGCCCTGCAGCCGTCCCCGCACGTCGAGCGCGATCGAGCGGACGTCGCCGCCGCCGGCGCCCTCGGCCCGGTGGCCGACGAAGGCGATCCCGTTGACGTCGACGGCCGCGTTCGCGATGTCGGCCGCGGCGCCGACGAGCTCGGCGGACTTGAGCTTCTCGAGCTCCTTCTCCGCTGCCTTGAGCCGGTCGACGAGCTTCTGCACCTGCGCCGGGACGTCGGTGGGGCTGGTCTTCAGGAGGGTGCTGACCTGCTGCACGAGGTCGCGCTCGCGGGCGAGGTACTGGAAGCCCTCGATCCCGACGACCGCCTCGACGCGCCGGTTGCCGGCGCCGACGGAACTGTCGGACGTCAGGACCACGGTGCCGATCTGGGACGACCGGTCGACGTGGGTGCCGCCGCAGAGCTCGCGCGACCACGGGCCGCCGATCTCGACGACGCGGACGTCCTCGCCGTAGGTCTCGCCGAACAGCGCGAGCGCACCGATCTCCTTGGCCTGCGCCAGCGGCATGACGGCCGCCGACACCGGGAGGTCCTCACGCAGCGCGCGGTTGGACACCTCCTCGACGTCGTGGAGCTGCTCCCGGGACAGCGCGCCGTTCCAGCCGAAGTCGAGCCGCAGGTAGCCGGGGCGGTTGTACGAGCCGGACTGCAGCGCCGTGGGGCCGAGCACCTCGCGGAGCGCGGCGTGCACGACGTGGGTGCCGGAGTGTGCCTGGCGGGCGCCGAGCCGCCACTCCGGGTCGACCTGCGCCTCGACCGTGGCGTCCACGGTGAGCTCGCCGTCGAGCACGCGCACATGGTGGACGACGAGACCGCGTACCGGGCGCTGCACGTCGAGCACCTCCGCGCGACCGCCGTCCCACGAGATGGTGCCGGCGTCGGCGTTCTGGCCGCCGGACTCGGCGTAGAACGGCGTGCGGTCGAGGACGACCTCGCCCACGGTGCCCGCACCGAGCGCCGGCACGCTGCCGCCCTCGGCGAGCAGCGCCAGCACCCGGGACTCGGTGGTGAGCGTCGTGTACGCCTGCCAGTCGGTGGGACCGTTCGCGTCGAGCGCCGCGCGGTACACGCTGGTGTCGGCGTGCTGGCCGCGCTTGGACTTCGCGTCGGCCTTCGCGCGGGCGCGCTGCTCGGACATCAGTGCACGGAACCCGTCCTCGTCGACGCTGAGGCCCTGCTCGGACGCCATCTCCAGCGTCAGGTCGATCGGGAAGCCGTACGTGTCGTGGAGGGCGAACGCGCGCTCGCCGGAGAGCTGGGTGGCGCCCTCCTGCTTCGCCGACGCCGCGGCGACGTCGAAGATCTGCGTGCCCTTGTCGAGGGTCTGGCGGAACGCCTCCTCCTCGGCGTACGCGATCTGCGAGATGCGCGCGAAGTCGCGCTCGAGCTCGGGGTACGACGCCTTCATCTTGCCGAGGCTGACCGGCAGCAGCTCCGGCAGCGCGGGGTCCTCGTAGCCGAGCAGCCGCATGGAGCGCACCGCACGGCGGAGCAGGCGGCGCAGCACGTAGCCGCGTGCCTCGTTGCCGGGGGTGACGCCGTCGCCGATGAGCATCAGGCCGCTGCGCACGTGGTCGGCGACGACCCGGAAGCGGACGTCGTCCTCGTGGTCGGCGCCGTACCGGCGGCCGGAGAGCTCCGCGGCCTTCTCGATGACCGGGAAGACCTCGTCGATCTCGTAGAGGTTGTGCTTGTCCTGCAGCAGGTACGCCACGCGCTCCAGGCCCATGCCGGTGTCGATGTTCTTGCTCGGCAGCGGCTGGACGACGTCGAAGTCGTCCTTGGCCCGCACGTTGGTGATCTCCTCCTGCATGAACACGAGGTTCCAGATCTCGAGGAACCGGTCCTCGTCGACGACGGGCCCTCCGTCGGGGCCGAACTCGGCACCGCGGTCGACGTAGATCTCGCTGCACGGCCCGCCGGGGCCCGGGATGCCCATGTGCCAGTAGTTGTCGAGCAGCCCGCGGCTCTGGATGCGCTCGTCGGACAGCCCGGCGACCTTGCGCCACAGCTCCCGCGCCTCGTCGTCGCTCTCCAGCACCGTGACCCAGATGGTGTCCGGGTCGATGCCGTAGCCCCCGTCTTCCAGGGAGCCCGTGACCAGGTTCCAGGCGTGCTCGATGGCGCCTTCCTTGAAGTAGTCGCCGAACGAGAAGTTGCCGTTCATCTGGAAGAACGTCCCGTGCCGGGTGGTCTTGCCGACCTCCTCGATGTCGAGCGTGCGCACGCACTTCTGCACGCTCGCGGCGCGGTCGAACGGCGGCGTCTCCTGCTGCAGGAAGTACGGCTTGAACGGCACCATGCCCGCGTTCACGAACAGCAGGTTGGGGTCGTCGAACAGCAGCGGGGCCGACGGCACCACCGTGTGGCCGGCGTTCTCGAAGTGGGCGAGGAAGCGACGGCGGATCTCCGCGGTCTCCATCAGGCGGTGTCTCTCTCGATCGGGGTGGGCGTGCGGAGCGGCTGCTCGGCGTCATCTGCCGCCCGTGGCCCGGCACCCCCGCCGAGTCGGGCGGCGACGCGCTGCTCCTCCTGGTCGATGCCGGTGCGCAGCTCGGAGGCGAAGGCGCGGACGCCGACGCCGAGGGCGGCGGCCTGGTCGATCAAGCCGGGCATCGACAGGCGGTAGGCGGCTCGCTTGGCCTTCACGCTGGCGTACAGGCCTGCCGCGGCGCCGGCCACGAACCAGGTGGTGCGCTTCATGACTCGATCTCCCCCATCCAGCGATCGGCAGGAGCAGGACGAACCGCACGGACAGCACGGCGCCCGGCGCGCAGACGCTCGGTGCGGCGACGGCGGTACTCGCGGCGCATCATCGCGACGATGCGGTCACGGCTCTCGGCACGCAGCGCGTAGGCCACGCCGCGGATCGCCACCGCGAGCCGGACCTGCGGACGCCCGAGCGCGGTGTTGACCACCTGCGCCTCGGTGGGCGGCGCCACGATCCGGTCGTCCACGACGCGTGTGACCAGCGGGACCACGGACGCGTCGCGATGGTCGGGCAGCGGCACGAGCACCGCGGGCCGGGTAGGCTCTACGGATCCCGGCTCCGGCTCCGGCGGACGTCGGCGCGAGGCCCGGACAGCCACGACGGCAGCACCAAGGGCCACCGCCGCCAGCGCGGCGGTCAGGACCAGGAGCAGGACGTCGAGAGGCACGGGTACGAGGTTACTCGTCGCGGCGTCGCGGCTCACCGGCCCCAGGACGATCGCCCAGGATGGCCCGGATGCGCTCGAGCCGCTCGCCGAGCGCCGCCTCGGCGCCGTGCTCGCTCGGCTCGTAGTACACGGAGCCGTCGACGTCGTCGGGCGCGTACTGCTGGGCTACGACGCCGCGTGGGTCGTCGTGCGAGTAGATGTAGTCGTGCCCGTGGCCGAGCTTCTTGGCCCCGGCGTAGTGGGCGTCGCGCAGCGCGGGCGGGACGGCGCCGACCTTCCCCGCCTGGACGTCGGCCGAGGCGGCGTCGATGGCACGGATGACGGCGTTCGACTTCGGCGCCGTCGCCAGGGCGATCACGGCTTGCGCGAGCGTGAGGCGTGCCTCGGGGAAGCCGATCAGCGCGACGGCCTGCGCCGCGGCGACCGCCGTGGTGAGCGCGGTGGGGTCGGCCATGCCGATGTCCTCGCTCGCCGAGATCATCAGGCGCCGGGCGATGAACCGCGGGTCCTCCCCCGCCTCGATCATCCGGGCGAGGTAGTGCAGGGCGGCGTCAACGTCGGAGCCGCGGATGGACTTGATGAACGCGCTGATGACGTCGTAGTGCTGGTCGCCCTGGCGGTCGTAGCGGACGGCCGCGCGGTCGACGGCGAGCGCCGCGTCGTCGACCGTGACCTCGGTGCGGTCCTGGTTCCTCGCGACGCCGGCCGCGGCCTCGAGGTACGTGAGGGCGCGACGCCCGTCACCACCGGCCAGCCGGACGAGGTGGTCCTTGGCGTCGCCGGTGAGGGTGACCGCCCCCTTCAGCCCGCGCTCGTCGACGAGGGCGCGATCGATGACCTCGGCGATGTCCGCGTCGGTGAGCGAGTCGAGGGTCAGCAGCAGGGACCGGCTGAGCAGTGGCGAGATGACGCTGAAGTGCGGGTTCTCCGTGGTGGCGCCGATCAGCGAGACCCAGCGATTCTCGACGCCCGGCAGGAGCGCGTCCTGCTGCGTCTTGCTGAAGCGGTGGACCTCGTCGACGAACAGCACCGTCTCGACGCCGTTGGCCAGGGCGCGGCGCGCGCCGGCGATGACGTCGCGGACCTCCTTGACCCCGGCCGAGACCGCCGAGACCTCGACGAACCGGCGGTCCGTGTGTCGGCTGATCAGCGACGCGATCGTGGTCTTGCCGGTGCCCGGCGGCCCCCACAGCAGCAGGGTGAGCGGCTGGTCGCCGTCGATCACCTGGCGCAGCGGCGAACCCGGTGCGAGCAGGTGCTGCTGCCCGACCAGCTCGTCGAGCGTGCGCGGCCGCATGCGGACCGCGAGCGGAGCCGACGAGTGGGCGTTGCCGGCCAGGCTGCCGCCGCCTCCACCGGAGGCGGGCGCGGGCGCATCCGGCAGGTCGAACAGCCCGTCGTCACTCACGCGGTGAGCCTAGTCGTCGGTGCTGACGTCCTTCGGCTCCGGCTTCGCGTCGACGCCGGCCTCCTTGCGCTGCTCCGGCGTGATGGGCGCGGGAGCCGCGGTGAGCGGGTCGTAGCCGCCGCCGGACTTCGGGAACGCGATGACCTCGCGGATGGAGTCGGCGCCGCTGAGCAGGGCGCAGATGCGGTCCCAGCCGAACGCGATGCCGCCGTGCGGCGGGGCGCCGTACTTGAACGCCTCGAGCAGGAAGCCGAACTTCTCCTGCGCCTCGGCCTCGTCCAGGCCCATGATCGCGAACACCCGCTTCTGGATGTCCTCGCGGTGGATACGGATGGACCCGCCGCCGATCTCGTTCCCGTTGCACACGATGTCGTAGGCCCAGGCCAGCGCGTTGCCCGGATCGGTGTCGAACGTGTCGAGGTCCTGCGGCGACGTGAACGCGTGGTGCACGGCGGTCCAGGAGCCGGAGCCGACGGCGACGTCGCCGGCGGCCGTGGCGTCGCTGGTGGGCTCGAACAGCGGGGCGTCGACGACCCACAGGAAGCTCCAGGCCGACTCGTCGAGCAGGTCGCAGCGACGACCGATCTCGAGCCGGGCGGCACCGAGCAGCGCTCGCGTCGACTTCACCGGGCCGGCGCCGAAGAAGACGCAGTCGCCGGGTTGCGCGCCGACGTGGGCGACGAGGCCCTCGCGCTCGGCGTCGGTGAGGTTCTTGGCCACGGGGCCGCCGAGCTCGCCGTCCTCCTGCACGAGCACGTACGCGAGCCCCTTGGCGCCGCGCTGCTTGGCCCACTCCTGCCAGGCGTCGAGCTGGCGCCGCGGCTGCGACGCGCCACCCGGCATGACCACCGCGCCGACGTACGGCGCCTGGAACACCCGGAACGGGGTGTCGGCGAAGTACTCGGTGCACTCGACGAGCTCCTGGCCCATGCGCAGGTCGGGCTTGTCGGTGCCGAAGCGGCGCATGGCCTCCTCGTACGTCATCCGCGGCAGCGGGGTGGGCACCTCGACGTCGATCAGGGCCCAGAGCGCCGTGAGGATCTCCTCGGCGACGGCGAGAACGTCGTCCTGCTCGACGAAGCTCATCTCGACGTCGAGCTGGGTGAACTCCGGCTGGCGGTCGGCGCGGAAGTCCTCGTCGCGGTAGCAGCGCGCGATCTGGTAGTAGCGCTCCATGCCGGCGACCATCAGCAGCTGCTTGAACAGCTGCGGGCTCTGCGGCAGGGCGTACCAGCTGCCCGGGCGCAGGCGGGCCGGCACCAGGAAGTCGCGGGCGCCCTCGGGCGTCGAGCGGGTGAGCGTCGGCGTCTCGATCTCGACGAAGTCGTGGGCGTCGAGCACGGCGCGGGCCGCACGGTTCACCTTGCTGCGCAGGCGGAGCGCCTCGCCCGGCTCGGTGCGGCGCAGGTCCAGGTAGCGGTACTTGAGCCGCGCCTCCTCGCCGACGTCAATGTGGTCGTCGATCGGGAACGGCAGCGGGGCGGCCGCGCTGAGCACCTCGACGTCGTCGGCGATGACCTCGATGGCACCGGTGGGGAGCTTGTCGTTCTGGTTGCCCTCGGGACGCTCGGACACGGTGCCGACGATCTTGAGGCAGTACTCCGCGCGCAGCTGGTGCGCGACGTCCTCGCGGATGACGACCTGCGCCACGCCGCTCGCGTCGCGGAGGTCGATGAAGGCGACACCGCCGTGGTCGCGGCGCCGGGCGACCCACCCGGCGAGGGTGACCTGGTCGCCGACGTCGCTCGCGCGCAGGCTTCCGGCTTGGCGGGTACGGATCACGAGGTGGGCTCCTTGATCTGGGGCGTGAGGTCGGTGGTGGGCGGCAGCCAGCTGTCCGGGTCCGCGTCGCGCTGCTCGCCCGAGCGGATGTCCCGGACGCTGTGCTGGCCGTCGGTGCCCGCGGCGGGCGGGAACCACACGTACGGGATGCCGCGACGCTCGGCCTGCTTGATCTGCTGACCGAACTTGGCGGCCTTGTGCGCGACCTCGGTGGGGATGCCGCGGGCCCTGAGCCGCTGGGCGACGTCCGTGCTGGTCGCGCGGGACTCCTCGTCGACGAGGGCGATCAGGACGGCGGACGGCACCGAGCGGTCGCTGGTGAGCCCGTCGGCCAGCAGCGGCACGAGCAGGCGGGAGATGCCGAGCGAGATGCCGGTGCCGGGGTACGTGTTGCGGTTGTCGGCGGCGAGCTGGTCGTACCGCCCGCCCGAGCAGATGGACCCGAGGGACTCGTAGCCCGCCATGCGCGTCTCGAAGACGGTGCCGGTGTAGTAGTCGAGGCCGCGCGCGATCCGCAGGTCGGCGGTGACCGTGACGCCGTCGACCGGCCGGCACGCGCCGACGACGCTCGCCAGCTCGTCGAGCCCGGTCTCGAGGACGTCGTGGGTGACGCCGAGGGCGCGCACCTGCTCGACGAACGAGGTGTCGGTGGCGCGGATGTCGGCCAGGGCGAGGCAGGCGTGCGCCTGGTCGTCGGACAGGCCGGCGTCGGTGAGCATCTTCTTGACGGCGTCGGCGGGCACCTTGTCGAGCTTGTCGACGATGCGCATGACCGCGACGGGGTCGGCGACGCCCAGGCCGAGGTAGAAGCCCTCGAGCACCTTGCGGTTGCTGATCTGCAGCGTCAGGTGCGGGACCGGGAGCCCGGCGAGCGCCTCGCCCATGACCTGGGCGATCTCGACGTCGGCGTGGAACGGCAGCGTGTCGCGGCCGACGATGTCGATGTCGGCCTGCGTGAACTCGCGGAAGCGTCCCTGCTGCGGCCGCTCCCCCCGCCACACCTTCTGGATCTGGTAGCGACGGAACGGGAACTCCAGGGCGTTGGCGTTCTCGACGACGTAACGGGCGATGGGCACGGTGAGGTCGTAGTGCAGAGCCAAGGTGTCGCCGGCGTCGGACTCCTCGTCCGTGGCCTGCAGGCGCCGCAGCGTGTAGACCTCCTTGTCGATCTCACCCTTGCTAAGCAGCGTCTCGAGCGGCTCGACGGCTCGCGTCTCGACGTTCGCGAAGCCGTGCAGCTCGAAGACCCGGCGCAGGTGGTCGAGCACGTACAGCTCGACGTTCCGCTCCGCCGGCAGCAGCTCGGGGAACCCGGACAACTTGCTCATGCGCTGAGCTCGAGGAGGAAGGGGTTGGTGACGCGCTCGCGGCCGATCGACGTCTGCGGGCCGTGGCCGGGCAGCACGACGATGTCGTCGGCGAGCGGCAGCACGCGGTCGCGCAGGCTCTGCTCCATCTGCGGGTGCGAGCCGCCGGTGAGGTCCGTGCGGCCGATCGAGCCCTGGAACAGGAAGTCGCCGGAGAACATCAGCTCCGAGACCTCCTCGGGGCCGTCCCACGGGATCCGGTAGACGACGGTGCCGGGCGTGTGGCCGGGCACGTGGTCGACGGTGAACGTCAGGCCGTCGACCTCGATCGTGGCGCCGTCGACGGCGTCGCGGACGTCGGCCGGCTCGGCGAACGTGGGCAGGTCGTGCATGCCCAGCTGGGCCCGCAGCATCGCCGCGGACTCCCCGGAGATGGCGGCCATCGGGTCGGCCAGCAGGTGCCGGTCGTCCGGGTGGATCCACACCGGGCAGCCGTACTCGGCGGCGACGTCCTGGGCGCACCACATGTGGTCGAAGTGGCCGTGCGTGATGAGCACGGCCTGCGGCGTCAGGTTCTGCTCGGACACCACCGTGTGCACGCCGTCCATGGCGTCCATGCCGGGGTCGACGAGCGCACAACCGGCTCCCGGACCGCGCGAGATCACGTAGCAGTTGGCCTGCAGCGGACCCGCTGGGAAGGACGTCAGAAGCACGACCGACAGGGTACGCGAGGTCAGAATGCCGAAGCACGGCCGCGTCCTCCTAGACTGTCCCGCATGACTTCCGCCGAGCACGCGTGGGGACGCGTCGACGACGAGGGCCGTGCCTTCGTGAAGACGGCCGACGGTGAGCGCGAGATCGGCCAGTGGCCCGGCGGCGATCCCCAGGAGACGTTGGCCCTGTTCGTGCGGCGTTTCGAGGGTCTCGAGATCGAGGTCGAGCTGCTCGAGCAGCGCCTCAAGGGCGGCACCCTCGGCCCCAACGACGCGGCCAAGGCCGTCGCCACCGTGCGGGAGCAGGTCGACGGCGCCCAGGCCATCGGCGACCTCGACGGGCTCCTCAAGCGCCTCGACGCGCTCGAGCCGGTCATCGCCGAGCACCGCGAGAAGCAGAAGGCCGAGAAGGAGGCCCGTGTCGCGGAGGCCCAGGCCGCCAAGGCACGCATCGCCGATGAGGCCGAGGCCATCGCCGCGGGCACCGACTGGCGCGGCGGGGCCGACCGCATGCGCGCCCTGCTCGACGAGTGGAAGACCCTCGCCCGACTCGACCGGAAGACCGACGACGAGCTCTGGCACCGGTTCAGCTCCGCCCGCACCACGTACACGCGTCGCCGCAAGGCGCACTTCTCCGAGCAGCACGCCCAGCGTGAGGAGGCGGCCGTCGTCAAGGAGAAGCTGATCGCCGAGGCCGAGGCGCTCTCGTCGTCCACCGACTGGGGACCGACGTCCGGGGCGTACCGCGACCTGATGACCCGCTGGAAGGCGGCCGGCGCGGCCCCGCGGAACGTCGAGGACAAGCTCTGGAAGCGGTTCCGTGCTGCGCAGGACGTCTTCTTCACCGCCCGCGACGAGGCCAACGCCGCGCTCGACCAGGAGTACGAGGCCAACGCGGTGGTCAAGGAGCAGATCCTCCTCGAGGCGGAGAAGCTGCTGCCGATCACCGACCTGGAGGCCGCCCGCCGCGCGATGCACGACATCGCCGACCGCTGGGAGGCCGCCGGCAAGGTGCCCCGCGCCCGCGTCAAGGAGATGGAGGGGCGGCTCCGTGCCGTCGAGCAAGCCGTCCGCGCCGCCGGCGACGAGGCCTGGAAGAAGACCGACCCGGAGAAGTCCGCCCGCGCCGACGACATGATCGGCAAGCTGCAGCGCGCCATCGACGAGACCCGCGAGGCCCTCGAGCGCGCCCAGGCGAGCCAGGACGCCAAGAAGATCGCCGAGCTCGAGGAGTCGCTGAAGTCGCGCGAGTCCTTCCTCGAGATGGCCCAGAAGGCCCAGGCCGACTTCTCGTAACCGCTGACGAGAGGATTCCGGCCCCTTGACGAGAGACTTTCGGCGCTCGTCAGGGAGCCGGAATCCTCTCGTCAGGGGGCCGGAAGTCTCTCGTCAGCGTTACTGGGTGAGGCGGTAGACGTCGTAGACGCCGTCGACGGTACGTACGGCGGACAGGACGTGGCCGAGGTGCTTGGCGTCGGCCATCTCGAAGGTGAACTTCGACTTCGCGACGCGGTCGCGACCGGTGCTCAGCGACGCTGACAGGATGTTGACGTGCTGGTCGGAGATGATCCGGGTGATGTCGCTCAGCAGGTGCGGGCGGTCGAGCGCCTCCACCTGGATCGCGACGAGGAAGGTGCTCTGGCCGGTGGGCGCCCAATGCACCCCGACCAGCCGCTCGGGCTGGCTGCGGAGCGCCGCGAGGTTCACGCAGTCCGAGCGGTGCACCGAGACACCACTCCCCCGGGTGACAAAGCCCTCGATCGCGTCACCCGGCACCGGGGTGCAGCAGCGCGCGAGCTTCACCATCAGGTCGCCGTCGACGCCCTCGACCACCACGCCCGCGTCGCCGTGGTCGTGTCGTGACCGCTTGCCGATGGCCGGCATCGACGTGGCCTCGGCCAGGTCCTCCTCGGCACCCTCGCGGCCGCCGGCCAGCGCGATGACCCGCTCGACGACGTTCTGGGCGCCGACGTTGCCCTCGCCCACCGCCGCGTAGAGCGCGGAGACGTCGGCGAGGTGCAGCTCCTTGGCGACCGCGTCGAGCGACTCGTGCTTGAACAGGCGGTGGAGCGGCAGGTTCTCCTTGCGCATCTGCTTCGCGATGAGGTCGCGGCCGGTCTCGATGGCCTCCTCGCGACGCTCCTTGGTGAACCAGTGCTTGATCTTGTTGCGCGCCCGTGGGCTCTTGACGAACTCCAGCCAATCGCGGCTCGGACCGGCGTCGGGCGACTTGGAGGTGAAGATCTCGACGACGTCGCCGGTCTGCAGCTCCGACTCCAAGGACACCAGCCGCCCGTTCACGCGGGCGCCGATACAGGCGTGCCCCACCTCGGTGTGCACGGCGTAGGCGAAGTCGACGGGCGTGGCCTGCGCCGGCAGCTGGATGACGTCGCCGCGCGGCGTGTACGCGTAGACGCCCGCGCTGTTCATCTCGAAGCGCAGCGAGTCCAGGAAGTCGACGGAGTCCTCGGTCTCGGACTGCCAGTCGAGCAGCTCCCGCAGCCAGACCATGTCCTCGCCGCTCGGCGCCTTGCCGCCGGTGGACCCCGCGGTGCCGTCCTCCTTGTACTTCCAGTGGGCCGCGACGCCGTACTCGGCGCGGCGGTGCATCGCGAACGTGCGGATCTGCAGCTCCACCGCCTTGCCCTGCGGGCCGATCACCGTGGTGTGCAGCGACTGGTACATGTTGAACTTCGGGACCGAGATGTAGTCCTTGAACCGCCCGGGGATCGGGTTCCAGCGCGCGTGGAGCACACCCAGCACGCCGTAGCAGTCGGCCACGGAGTCGACGAGGATGCGCACGCCGACGAGGTCGAAGATGTCGGAGAACTCCCGGCCGCGCACGAGCATCTTCTGGTAGATCGAGTAGTAGTGCTTCGGCCGGCCGCTGACGGTGGCCTTGAGCTTGGCGTGGCGCAGGTCGGACTCGACGTCGCCGATGACGCGCTCGAGGAACTGCTCGCGCGACGGTGCGCGGTCCGCGACGAGTCGGACGATCTCGTCGTAGACCTTGGGGTGCAGGGTGGCGAACGCGAGGTCCTCCAGCTCCCACTTGATGGTGTTCATGCCGAGGCGGTGGGCCAGCGGCGCGAAGATCTCGATGGTCTCGCGGGCGATGCGCTCCTGCTTGTCCTGGCGCAGGTAGCGCAGGGTGCGCATGTTGTGGAGCCGGTCGGCCAGCTTGATGACGAGCACGCGGATGTCGCGGCTCATCGCGACGACCATCTTGCGGATGGTCTGCGACTGCGCCGTCTCGCCGTACGTGACCTTGTCGAGCTTCGTGACGCCGTCGACGAGCTGGACGACCTCGTCGCCGAAGTCGTTGCGCAGCTCCTCCAGCGTGTACGGCGTGTCCTCGACGGTGTCGTGCAGCAGCGCGGCGCACAGCGTCGGGGCGGTCATGCCGAGCTCGGCGAGGATCGTGGCGACGGCGAGCGGGTGGGTGATGTACGGGTCGCCGCTCTTGCGGGTCTGCCCCTCGTGCGCCCGCTCGGCGATGTCGTACGCCTTCTGGATCGAGTCGACGTCACCCTTCGGGTGGGTGGACCGGTAGACCTTCAGCAGCGGCTCGAGCACCGGGTTGCCGGACGATCCGCGGCCACCGATCCGGGCCAGGCGGTTCCGGACGCGCGCGGACGCGGGCGCCGAGTCGGCCGGCTTGGTCTCGGCCGGGGTCTCGGGCGCCTCCGTGCCCACGTCGATGCGTTCGGCCACAGCGCCTCCTGTCCTACCTCCCATGGTAGGTCAGAGGGTCAGCAGCTCAGACGGCTTGGCTGATCAGCGTGGCTGCGGTCGCCAGCACGAGCACGGCGACGAGGACGAGGGCGACGACGCGGACCTGTCGGGGATTCATGCCGGCTCCTGTCAGTACGTGGTGAGGCTGTGCACGGGGACGTCGCCGACGACGGCGCGCCCGCCCAGCGCGGGCAGCTCGATGATGACGAGGTCGGCGACGACCTCTCCCCCGGCCTCGCGGACGAGATCGGCGGTCGCGGCGAGCGTTCCGCCGGTGGCCAGGACGTCGTCGACGACGAGCACGCGGTCACCGGGCGCGACCGCGTCGGCGTGCATCTCGATGGTGGCCTCGCCGTACTCGAGGGCGTACGACGTGGAGAGCGTGGTGTGCGGCAGCTTGCCGGCCTTGCGCACCGGCACGAAGCCCACGCCCAGCTCGAGCGCCACCGGCGCACCGACGATGAACCCGCGCGCCTCGACGCCGAGGACGCGGTCGACCGGTCCGGCCGAGCGCGCGATGTCGACGAGAGCGTCGATCACCGCGGCGAACGGCTCGGGACGGGCGAACAGCGGCGTGAGGTCGCGGAACGTGACGCCGGGGACCGGCCAGTCCTCGACCGGCCGGACCCACTCCTCGAGCGCGGTCGAGGCATCCACCGGCATCAGGAGGTCAGGTTGACCTTGCAGACGTCCTTGGCGTGCTTCTCGATCGCCTTGGACGCCTTGTCGAACTCCTTGCTGTTCAGCTTGGAGAACTCAGTGGCCAGGCCCTGCAGCTTCGCGACGTCGACGCCCTCGGGCATCTTGCCCTGCTGGATCTGGGCGAAGTCGGAGAACTTGAGGCCGGCCTCCTTGAGGGCCTTCTCGACCTGCGTGATGCCGTCGTCGAGCGTCTTCCAGTCGTCCTTCACGTCGCCCGGGGCTTCCTTGGACAGCGAGTGGAACGTCTTGAACGCCTCGTCGAGCTTGGACACGTCGCTGGACGAGAGCGAGTCGAACTGCGTGGACGCCGACTTGAGGTCCTTGCAGTACTCGCTGCCCTTGCCTCCGTCGTCACCACCGCAGGCGCTGAGAGTCGTGAGCAGAGCCGCTGCCGTGGCGAGGGCGAGTGAGGTCTTCATGGGATCTCCTTGATCGGTGGCACCAGCATGTCAGAAACAGGTGCCTGGGTCAGGCCTTGCCCTTGGGTCGTCGGGACCGGGTGGTGCGGGTGGGCTGGTTGCGCTTGGCCGCCTTCGAGACGCCCACGGGGCGGGCCGGGGCGACGGCGAGGGGCTCGGGGTCGTCGGTGACGACGCCGCCGCTCTCCTCCCGCTTCTTCATGACGCGCTTGGTGTGCGCCTTGATGGCGGGGTCGCGCTCCACCAGCTGGGTGGAGAGCGGCGTCGCGATGCAGATCGACGAGTACGTGCCGGCCGCCATGCCGACGAACAGCGCGAGCGCCAGGTCCTTCAGCGGGCCGGTGCCCAGCACGGCCGCTCCGACGATCAGCAGGGCCGCGACGGGCAGCAGCGCCGTGATGGACGTGTTGATCGAGCGGACCAGCGTCTGGTTGACCGCGAGGTTCGCGCGCTCGGCGTACGTGCGCGTGCTGGAGCGCTGGATGCCCTTGGTGTTCTCGCGCACCTTGTCGAACACGACGACGGTGTCGTACAGCGAGTAGCCGAGGATCGTCAGCAGGCCGGTGACCGTGGCCGGCGTGACCTCGAATCCGGACCAGGCGTAGACGCCGGCCGTGATGAGGAGGTCGTGCGCCAGCGCCACGACGGCGGCGACGGACATCTTCCACTCACGGAAGTACGCCCAGATGAACAGGATGACGAGGACGACGAAGACGATCAGGCCGGTGAGCGCCTTGGTCGCCACTTGCTTGCCCCACGAGGGGCCGATCAGGTTCTGGCTGACCTCCGAGGCGCCCGCCTTGGTGAGCGACTGCTCGATCTGGGTGGCCTGGTCCTGGGTGAGCGCCCGGGTCTGGATGCGGACGGTGTCGGACCCGGAGGTGTTGACGATCGGGTCGCCCGCCTCGGGGACGCCGGCGTCCTCGACCGCCTGGGTCATGTCGTCGACGGCTTGCGAGCTTGCCTTCTGGACCTGGGCGGTGAACTCGACGCCGCCCTTGAACTCGATGCCCATGTTGAAGCCGCGGACGACGAACGCCACCGCGCAGAGCACGATGATGACGACGGAGATCGAGTACCAGAGCTTGCGACGCCCGACGAAGTCGAACGAGACCTGGCCGGAGTACAGGTGCTGGCCGAACGAGCTGACGCGTCCCATCAGACCGTCCCCCCTTCCGTCGCGGGCCGGGCGGCCGGGGCGGTGCCACGACCGATCTGGTCGACCTTGCGACCGCTGATGCCGAGGTGCTTGGCGTCGAGGCCGGAGAGCTTGTGCCCCTGGCCGAAGAACTTCGTGCGGGCCAGCAGCGAGACCAGCGGCTTGGTGAACAGGAACACGACGACCACGTCGATCAGCGTGCTCAGGCCGAGCGCGAACGCGAACCCGCGGACGACGCCGATGGCGAAGATGTAGAGGATCAGCGCGGCCATGATCGAGACGGCGTCCGCCGCCAGGATCGTGCCCCGGGCGCGCTCCCAGCCGCTCTCCACGGCGAGCCTGAGCGACTTGCCGTCACGCACCTCGTCGCGGAGCCGCTCGAAGAACACGATGAACGAGTCGGCCGTGATGCCGATGGCGACGATCAGACCCGCGATGCCGGGCAGGGTCAGCGTGAAGCCGAGGCCCTGGCCGAGAAGCAGCACCATCGCGTAGGTGAGCCCGGCGGCGGCGATCAGCGAGCCGATGGCCACCAGACCGAGTCCGCGGTAGTAGAGGAGCAGGTAGATGACGACGAGCACGAGGCCCACGGCGCCGGCGTAGAGGCCGGCGTCGAGCTGCGTGCCGGCCAGGGTCGGGCCCTCCACGGACACGCCGTTGACGCCGAACGTGAGCGGCAGGGCGCCGTACTTCAGCTGGTTGGCGAGGTCACGCGCGGTGGTGGCGGTGAAGTTGCCCGAGATCTGCGACGAGCCGTCGGTGAAGTGACCGTTGGTGGTGGGTGCGCTCAGCACCTCGCCGTCGAGCACGATCGCGAAGCGGCTGGTCTGGTCGCTGCCGGCCTGCTCCTGCTTGAACAGGGCGTCGGTGACCTTGTCGAAGGTCTTCTTGCCCTCGCCCTTGAGCTGCAGCGAGACGACCCAGGAGACCTGGTTCTGCGGGACGACGGCGGCGGCGCTCTTGACGTCGGTGCCCTCGATCACCGTGGGACTGAGGACGAAGACCTCGCCGGTCTTGGTGTCGCAGGTGACGAGCGGCTTCTTGGAGACGTCGTCGGTGGGCAGGCTCTTCTTGTCGCACACGAAGCCCTTGGCCAGCTCCTGCAGTGCGGCGACGCCCTCGGCGTACTCCTTGGGCAGCGACTGGGTGCCCTGGGTCTCGGCGGCGAGGAGCTGGTCGAGCGACAGCTTCGACCAGTCGACCTTGTCGACGATCGCTTCCTGCTTCGTCTTCTCCTCGGCCGCGATGGGCTGCTGGGCGCTCTGCGCGGAGGCCCAGAGGAGGCGGAACCGCAGCTGGGCGGTGCGGCCGACCTGGTCGACGATGTTCCCCTTCTTCTGCCCGGGGATCTCGATGATGACCTGGTTGCCGCCCTGCGTGGAGACCTCGGCCTCGGTGACGCCGGTGGCGTTGACGCGCTGGTCGATGATGCTGCGGGCCTGCTTCAGCTTGTCGGGGGTGACGTCGCCCGACGTGGCCTTGGCCTCGAGGGTGATGCGGGTGCCGCCCTGGAGGTCGAGGCCGAGGCGCGGCTTCCAGACGCTCTGCCCGTCGTCGTGCTCCCCTTTCCCGGTGACACCGAGGACGGCCAGCAGGGCGTACACCGCGGCCATGCCGACGAGGAAGATGATCAGCGTGCGGCGAGGGCGCGGGAGGTTGCGCCGGGAGGGAGGAGCAGCCATCAGTCCGTGCTCTCCTCGTCGGTGGGGGCGACCTCAGGGGTGACGACCCGGGCGACGGCCTGGCGGGCGACGGTCACCGTGACGTTCGGGGCGATGACGAGGTCGACCTCGTCGTCGCGGACCGAGGCGACGTCGCCGAAGATGCCGCTGGCGAGCATGACCCGCTTCCCGCTCTCGAGGGAGTCCTGGGTCGCCATGAAGTCCTTCTGCCGGTTGCGGGCGGGCCGCAGCACGAGCAGGTAGAAGACCAGGATGATCAGGGCCAGGGGCAGGAATTCGACCCAGTTGGACACGGTGAGGACTCCGAAGACGTTGGGAATTTCTCGTCGAGTGACGACGCGATGGCGCGAGGGCCACCGTGCAGTCTAATCACCCGACCTCAGTCTGCGGTGCCGCCGTCGAAGGTGAGTTGATCGGCTGCCGGAGGGGTCAGTCCCAGATGCCGCCAGGCGGCCGCCGTGGCCACCCGTCCGCGCGGCGTACGGGCCAGGAAGCCCAGCCGCACGAGGAACGGCTCGGCGAGCTCCTCGACCGTCTCGCGCTCCTCCCCGACGGCCACCGCGAGCGTGGCGACGCCGACCGGACCGCCGCCGAACCCGTCGCACAGGGCGCTGAGCACGGCACGGTCGAGCCGGTCGAGGCCGAGGTCGTCGACCTCGTAGAGGGCGAGGGCGTCGTGCGCGACCTCTTCGGAGATCACGCCGTCGGCGCGCACCTCGGCGAAGTCGCGGACCCGGCGCAGCAGCCGGTTGGCGATGCGCGGCGTGCCGCGGGAACGGGACGCGATCTCGCGGCCGCCGTCGTCGGTGACGTCGAGCTCGAGCAGCCCGGCGGACCGCTGCACGATGCGGTGCAGCTCGTCGGTGGCGTAGTAGTCGAGCTGGCCGGTGAAGCCGAACCGGTCGCGCAGCGGCCCGGGCAGCAGGCCGGCGCGCGTGGTGGCGCCGACGACGGTGAACGGCGGGATCTCCAGCGGGATGGCGGTGGCGCCGGGCCCCTTGCCGACGACGACGTCGACGCGGAAGTCCTCCATGGCCATGTAGAGGAGCTCCTCGGCGGGCCGGGACATCCGGTGGATCTCGTCGATGAACAGGACGTCGCCCTCGTTGACGCCGGACAGGATGGCTGCGAGGTCGCCGGCGTGCTGGATGGCCGGTCCGCTGGTGATGCGCAGCGGCGCGGAGAGCTGGTGGGCGATGATCATCGCGATGGTGGTCTTGCCCAGGCCGGGCGGGCCGGACAGCAGGACGTGGTCGGGCGTACGACCGCGCGCGACGGCCGCCTCGAGCATCAGCGACAGCTGCTCGCGCACGCGCTCCTGCCCGACGAGCTCGTCGAGCGTGCGCGGACGCAGCGCCGCCTCGTAGGCGCGGTCGTCGGCGGTGAGGTCGGCCGTGACCGTCCTCAGTGCCTCGAGGTCGATGTCGTTGTCCATGCTCATGCCTTCGACAGGGTCTGGAGGGCTGCGCGCAGCAGCGTGGGGACGTCGGGGTCGGACCCGGCGTCGGGAGCCACGGCGTCGACGGCGGACTCGGCGTCGCGCGTGGACCAGCCGAGGCCCTGCAGGGCGTCCCGCACCTGGCCCCGCCACCGGCCGTCGCTGCTGGGCGCGACGGCCATGGGCGTGCCGATCCGGTCCTTGAGCTCGACGACGATGCGCTCGGCGCCCTTGCGCCCGATGCCGGGCACCGACGTGAGGGCGGCGTGGTCGGCCTGGGAGATCGCGGTGCGCAGCCGCTCCGGCGACAGCACCGCGAGCATGGCCTGCGCGACCTTGGGGCCGACACCGCTGGCCGTCTGCACGAGCTCGAACATGTCGCGCTCGTCGGTGTCGGCGAAGCCGTAGATGGTCATGGAGTCCTCGCGGACCACCATGGACGTGGCCAGCTGGGCCTCGGTGCCGACGCGCAGGCCGGCGATGGTGCCGGGTGTGCACATCACCTGGTAGCCGACGCCACCGACGTCGACCACGGCCGAGTTGAGCGTGAGGGCGGCCACCGGGCCGCGGACGAACGCGATCATCGGGCGGCCTCCATGGCCTGTAGCAGCCGGTTCTGCGCTCCCCCGCGCCAGACGTGGCAGATGGCCAGCGCCAGCGCGTCGGTGGCGTCGACCGGCTTGGGGGCTGCGGACAGCCGCAGCAGCCGCACCACCATGGCGGCGACCTGGGCCTTGTCTGCCCGGCCGCTGCCGGTGACGGCCGCCTTGACCTCGCTCGGCGTGTGCAGGTGCACCGCGATGCCGTGCCGGGCCGCGACGAGCATGGCCACGGCGCTCGCCTGGGCGGTGCCCATGACGGTGCGGACGTTGTGCTGGCTGAACACGCGCTCCACGGCGACGACGTCGGGGCGGTGCTTCAGCACGGCGGCCTCGAGACCCTCCTCCAGCCGGTGCAGGCGGAGGGCGATGTCGAGGTCGGCCGGCGTGCGGACGACACCGACGTCGACCATGGTCAGCGGACGTCCGACGCTGCCCTCCACGACGCCCACGCCGCACCGGGTGAGCCCGGGGTCGACGCCGAGGACCCGCATCGTCTGCGAACGCATGTTCGAACCGTAACGCGGCCGGCCGACGTCACGAGTCCGACACGCCGGGGTGCTTGTGCGCCGCCCCGAGCCCGGGCGACCCTGGGCAGGGGCGAGAGGAACGACGATGGACTTCACCGCTGCGCAGCGCGACCTCCAGGACCGGTTCGACAGCCGCCGGATCGCCGACCGGATCAACGACCTGCTGGTGCACGACACGATCGACCCCGGCTCGGCGGCCTTCATCGAGTCGGTGGACATGATGTTCGTGTCCACCGTCGACGCGTCCGGCCAGCCCACGTGCTCGTACAAGGGCGGCGACCCCGGGTTCGTCCGCGTGCTGGACCAGAAGACGCTCGCCTTCCCCTCCTACGACGGGAACGGCATGTTCCTCACCCTCGGCAACGCCGCCGAGACGGCGAAGATCGGGCTGCTGTTCATCGACTTCACGAATCCCAACCGCCTGCGCGTGCACGGCGAGGCGAGCGTCGCGACGGACGACGCGCTCCTCGACACCTGGACGGGCGCGAAGCTCGTCGTCCGCGTGACGGTGACCGAGGTGTTCCCGAACTGCCCGCGGTACATCCACCGCATGCAGCAGGTGGAGCCGTCGGTGTACGTGCCGCGCGGCGCTCCCCCGCCGGTGCCGGACTGGAAGCGGTCCGACTGGGCGTTCGACGCGCTTCCGGCGAACGACCCGGCCAGGGACTAGCTAGACCTTCTCCATGGCCTCGGCCAACGGTCCTTGAGCTTGTCGAAAGGACTGCCAGCAGGAGTCGTTTCGACAGGCTCAACGACCGTGTGTTGCTTTGAGCTTCACGGGATTGCAGCTGCGGGTCAGACCTTCTCCATGGCCTCGGCCAACGGTCCTTGAGCTTGTCGAAAGGACTGCCAGCAGGAGTCGTTTCGACAGGCTCAACGACCGTGTGATGCTTTGAGCTTCACGGGATTGAGAGCAGCTGCGGGTCAGACCTTCTCCATGGCCTCGGCCATGACCTCGTCGGACGCGTCGAGGTTGCTGAAGACGTTCTGCACGTCGTCGAGGTCCTCGAGCGCGTCGACGAGGCGCAGCACCTTGACCGCGTTCTCGACGTCGACCTCCACGCTCACCGACGGCACGAACGACGCCTCCGCGGAGTCGTAGTCGAGGCCGGCCTCCTGCAGCGCCGTGCGGACGGCCACGAGGTCGGTGGGCTCGCAGACGACCTCGAAGGAGCCGTCGAGGTCGTTGACCTCCTCGGCGCCGGCGTCGAGCACGGCCATCAGGACGTCGTCCTCGGTGGTGTTCTCGCTGGGCACGATGATGACGCCCTTGCGGTTGAACAGGTACGCGACGGAGCCGGGGTCGGCCATCGTGCCGCCGCTGCGGGTCATCGCGGTGCGGACCTCCATGGCGGCGCGGTTGCGGTTGTCGGTGAGGCACTCGATCAGCAGCGCGACGCCGCCGGAGGCGTAGCCCTCGTACATGATCGTGGTGTAGTCGACTCCCCCACCGTCGAGGCCGCCGCCGCGCTTGACCGCGCGATCGATGTTGTCGTTGGGGACCGACGACTTCTTGGCCTTCTGGATGGCGTCATACAGCGTGGGGTTGCCGGCCGGGTCAGGCCCGCCGGTGCGTGCGGCGACCTCGACGTTCTTGATCAGCTTGGCGAACATCTTGCCGCGCTTGGCGTCGATGACGGCCTTCTTGTGCTTCGTGGTCGCCCACTTGGAGTGGCCTGACATCTGGTGGAACCTTCCCTACGACTGCGTGACGAGGTCGATGAAGTACCGGTGGATGCGGAGGTCGTCGCCCACCTCCGGGTGGAACGACGTGGCGACCAACGGGCCTTGCTGGACCGCCACGATCCTATCGCCGACGTCCGGCACGTCGACGCGCGCGAGCACCTCGACGTCGGGGCCGACCTCCTCGACCCACGGCGCGCGGATGAAGACGGCGTGGACCGGGTCGTCGAAGATCGTGAAGTCGACGTCGCCCTCGAAGGAGTCGACCTGGCGGCCGAACGCGTTGCGCCGGACCGTGATGTCGAGCCCGCCGAACGTCTCCTGGCCCTCGATGCCGTCGCGGATGCGGTCGGCGAGCATGATCATCCCGGCGCAGGTACCGAGGGTGGGCAGGCCCTCGTGGATGCGCTTGGCGAAGTCGTCGAACAGGCCGAACGCGCGGACCAGCTTCACCATCGTGGTGGACTCGCCGCCGGGCATGATCAGGCCGTCGCAGCGCTCCAGCTCGTCGGCGCGACGCACCGGGAACGCGTCGACGCCGAGCGCGTCGAGGGCGACCAGGTGCTCGCGGACGTCACCCTGCAGGGCGAAGACGCCGATGGACGGTGAGCTCACGTCTCCAGCGTAGTGAGGACCCTGATGTGCGACGGCGGCGGTCACGGGGTGGTCGTGGCGACGCCGCCGTCGCTCCCTCTCGGATTCCCTCCCGATCGGGATCAGGAAAGTGGCGAGCCCTCCCAGGCTCTACCGCTCCCTCGCGCCGTGCGCCGGGGCACTCCCGTTCCCCGTGACGACGCACCGCCATCCTATGCGATGCGAGGTCACGAGGGAACGAGACTCACGGAGCCGGGACGCAGTTGTAGTTGGCGACCGGGTTGCCGCTGCCCGAGTGGTTGTACACGGTGGCGGGCGAGTCGGGCGCCGACGGGAACGTCGCGACGACCGAGATGGTGCCGGACGTGTTCTTGTAGGCACCGGCCGGTGTCTGGAAGGTGAGAACCGCGGCTCCGAGTGAGACGTTGCCTTGGGGGCCTCCACCCGTGTTCGTGTAGGCGACCTTGTATCCGTTCGCACCAGGCACGGCGTTCCACGTGATCTTGATCGGGTGGTCGCCGTTGTTGCCGTTGTCGATGCGCACGCAGCTGGTCACGACCGGCTTCACGACCGGACCGGGGTAGTTGCCCGCGGTGAACGTGCCGCTCGCCAGGGTGGCCTGGTCGGTGTAGAACGCCTGGGTGTTGGTGGGCCCGCCGACGCCGGTGGCGAGGAGGCCGACCGTCACGGTGGCGATGGAGATGCCGAACAGCTTGCGAGTGCCACCGCGACGCGGCTTCCGCGTGCCGGGGCCGAAGGCCGTGATCACGAGCAGGCCGGCGAGCAGACCTCCGGCGAAGACGCCGGTCGGACCGGACAGCCAGCTGACGACGTAGCCCGCCTTGGGGACCGAGAAGAGGACCCGGTCGGCCGACGGCACGACGTACACCTTGTCGTCCGGCGTCTTGTTCGCGTCTCCCTTGAGCACCAGCGACGCCTTGCCGTTCACGAGGCTGACGTCCTTGATCCGGTGCGTGACCCGGATGCCGGCGTCGGTCTTCACGGTCACGACGTCGCCGACCTTCAGGTCCTTCGCCGGGACGTCGTGCGAGATGGCGAGCGCGCCGGTGTCGATCGCCGGGGACATCGACCCCGAGCGGAAGATGACCGGCTGGATCCCGAAGGCGAACGACGCGACGGTCGCGGCGATGCAGATGAAGCCCGCGACGGCACCGAACGTCAAGAGACCCTCGCGCAGGCCCTTCAACGAGAGGACCCGGCGGGAACGACGCGCCCGCCTGCCGGGCCCCGACGCCCTCGCGTCGGCGGCCTGCTGCCAGGCGCCATGGACCGCGCGGGCCTGCGGGGCCTGCTCGGTCTTCGCCTTCGCCAGCTTGCGTCGGGTCATTACGGGGCTCCGACCTGCTTGGCGTTGAACGTGAACGTGGCCGACGCGCTGGTGCCCTGACCCGACGTGGTGCCGCTGGGCAGCGTCGCGACGACGCAGAACGTCTCCGTCGCTCCGGCCGCGAGCGGGCGGTTGGTGGCGATCACGTTCTGGCTGGACGACATCGTGGCGGGGCCGAAGGTCGTGGTGCCGCCGGTGCAGTCGGTGGCGCCGCCGTTCACCGTGCCGCCGGGGACGACCTTGAAGGTGAGGAGGCTTCCGATGCCCGCGGCCGTGCTGGTGACGCCGGTGGCGGTGTAGGTGAAACCGATCGAGCCGGAGTTCCGCACGGCGACGGCGGCGGCCTTCGAGTCACCCGGCTGCATGTTCGACATGGCGAAGTCGGTGCTGAACGACGACGGGTTGTTGTCCACACCGGGAGCCGGCGAGCCGAGCTTGATGTCGAGGTTGCCCGCGGTGAACGTGCCACTCGTCAGGGTGGCCTGGTCCGTCCAGTAGGCAAGGGTCCCCACGGAGCCGAGGCCGAGAACCATGCCGAGGCTCAGGAGGGCTCGCACGCGGGTGGACTTGAGGCGCTTGAGGCCCGACGTCATGCGGGGCGGCAGGTGCTTAGACATGTGAATCTCCGAGGTGGGTGTGACGGCGACGCGAGACGATCGCGACGCCTGTTCCGAGAAGGATCGAGCCGAGGGCGAGGATCCAGAGCGTGGGCGCTCCGGTGTCGGGGAGCTCCCCGTTGCCGTCGTCGGCGCGCGGGAACTCGTTCTGCGTGAGGGTGAAGCGAAGTCGGATGTCGGTGGACCGCAGCTGCGTCTCGTTGGGCGAGCTGAAGTCGAAGCTCACCGTGACCGCGACGGGGACGACGTCGCCGCCGTCGACCTTCGCGTTGCTGAGGATGCGGCGCTCGCTGCCGTCGGAGGCCACACCGGAGGTGCCGGTGCCGGCCGACGCGGTGACGTGGATGTCGCCGGAGTCGAGCAGGTCGCCGACGTGGTTGCCGAGCAGGTCCACGTCCAGGAGGCCGCGCAGCTCGTCGTTGTTGCGGACGTAGACGGTCGCGGTGCGCACGTCGCCCGGGACCCACTTCACGGCGGGGTCGAACAGTGGCGCGCTCAGGTCGCGAGCGAACGTCACGCCGTCGTTGCTCACCGTCAGCTCGTCGTCGGCCATCGCCGGCGACGCCACGGTCAGTGAGGCGATGACAGCCGCGGCGAGGATCGCGATGCGTCTCATCACAGGGCTGCCTCCTCTCGATCGTGGGAGTGTCGATGCTTCCTGCGCTCGACGGCGGAGCCGACGAACATGAAGGCCGCGTAGCCGAACAGGCCGATGACGACCACGGACAGGACCAGGTCGCGTTGCGACTGGTTGAGCAGGTTGCTCACCCGTCCGAGCTTCGGAGCTGAGTACCACATGGTCCCCTTGACCTGCTTGGCGATGACGACCTTCGGGTCCGGCGTGCGGTTGGCGTCGCCCTGCGTGATGAGCGCCGGGCGGCCCTCCTTGTCCTTGGTGCGGCCGATCACCCGGTGGGTGACGACCTCGGACTTGCCGGAGTTGAGCTGGTAGGTGACCACGTCGCCGATGTTGATGTCGTCGAACGGTGTCGGCTTCGCCACCACGAGGGTGCCGGGTGGGAACTTCGGCTGCATCGACCCGGTGAGGATCGTGTACGGCGTGGCGCCTCCGGCCTTGGGGATCGCGACGCACACCGCGAGCAGCCCGAGGGCACCCAGCAGCACCGCCCAGGCCAGCACCTGGCGGACCACTGATGCGCTTCTGCCCATCTTCTTGTGCACGTCGTCACCCCCTTGGTTCGCTGTCCCCGTCCGGGGCGCGGAATTCCTCCCGCGCCCCGGACTCAGGGGCTGGCGGACTACTCAGGTCAGCTGTTGTGGACCTGGGTGGCGGTGACGGTGTAGTCGCTGATGGTCAGCGTGTCGTCCTGCGAGTCGTTGTCCTCGACGCCGTACGGGAACGTCAGCGTGATGGTCGCCACGACCGTCTCGTTGTCGTTCTGGTCGGTGATCTCGGTGACGCCGCTGTCGCCGCCGACCGTGAAGGAGGCGTCAACCGAGGCCTCGGCGTTCAGGTCCGTCGCGCCACCCTCCTGGCCACCCGTAGTGCCGAGCGTCGCCCGCAGGTGGGTGCCCACGGCGTTGACGGTGAACGTGCAGGTCTTGGTGAGCACGTCACCGGGCACGATCTTGTCGGTCGCCGGGTTGAACTCGGCGCCCATGGGATCCTCGTCGTCGTCCAGGATCCACGGCGCGTTGGCGCACACGTTATCGTCACCGGTGGTGTCGTCCAGCGACAGGTGGCCGGAGCTGATGCTTCCGCCGCCCACGGTGAGGCTGTCGGTCCAGAAGGCCAGAGTGCCGGCGCCGCCGAGCAGCAGGATGCCGGCGGTCGCGGCCGCGGCCGCGCCCTTGGTGGATTTCTTCATGGGAGTGTCCTTATGGAGTTAACGCTCGCCCCTGATGACGATCGCGTCCCAGCAACGTAAGGGCACTACCACCTGCCGGGTTCACAAATGCAACAACTCCCCAGCAAGATGGCCCGAAGGAACTAGGGGCTCACAGGAGCCCCTCGGTCACCAGCCGCGGTCGGCGAGGCGGTGCGGCTCGGGCACGTCGTCGACGTTGATGCCGACCATGGCCTCGCCCAGGCCGCGCGAGACCTTGGCGATGACGTCGGGGTCGTCGTGGAACGTGGTGGCCTTGACGATGGCCTCCGCACGCTGGGCCGGGTTGCCGGACTTGAAGATGCCCGAGCCCACGAACACGCCCTCGGCACCGAGCTGCATCATCATCGCGGCGTCGGCCGGGGTGGCGATGCCGCCCGCGGTGAACAGCACGACAGGCAGCTTGCCGAGCTCGGCGACCTCCTTGACCAGCTCGTACGGAGCCTGCAGCTCCTTGGCGGCGACGTAGAGCTCGTCGTCGGCCATCGTCTGGAGGCGACGGATCTGCGCGCGGATCTGGCGCATGTGCGTGGTGGCGTTGGAGACGTCGCCGGTGCCGGCCTCGCCCTTGGAGCGGATCATCGCCGCGCCCTCGGTGATGCGGCGCAGGGCCTCGCCCAGGTTGGTGGCGCCGCACACGAACGGCACGGTGAACTGCCACTTGTCGATGTGGTTGGCGTAGTCGGCCGGGGTGAGCACCTCGGACTCGTCGATGTAGTCGACGCCGAGGCTCTGCAGGACCTGCGCCTCGACGAAGTGACCGATGCGGGCCTTCGCCATGACCGGGATGGAGACCGCCTCGATGATGCCGTCGATCAGGTCGGGGTCGCTCATGCGCGCCACGCCGCCCTGGGCCCGGATGTCGGCCGGGACGCGCTCGAGAGCCATCACCGCGACAGCGCCGGCGTCCTCGGCGATCTTCGCCTGCTCGGCGTCGACGACGTCCATGATGACACCGCCCTTGAGCATCTCGGCCATGCCGCGCTTGACGCGTGAGGTGCCGGTGGTGGTCTCGCTGTTTTCCATGCCCCCAGTCTACGAGGCGAGGACCGACGTCTTTCCACGGGCGAGGAGGCCCGCATTGGCGTCCTGGACCAGCTGCTCCACCGTCTCCTGCGCACACGTCTTGTTCGTGCCGATGAAGCCGGTCGGACCGCGCTTGATCCAGCCGACGACGTACGTGCGGTCGCCCACGCGGCCGCGGTCGTTGGGGACCACTCCCCTGGCCTCGTCGAACGGCAGGTCCGGCAGGGCGACGCCGTGGTAGCCGATGGCGCGCAGCACCGCTGCAGCCTCAAGGTCTTCGGAGCCGCCAGGTCCTTCGACGCGGATGCCGGCCACCCGCTCTTCGCCGAGCACGGCCGTCGGCGATGTGTGGAAGCGCAGGACGATGCGGCGCGCGCCGAGATCGACGACGCGGTCCGGGAGCGCCTCCAGGGCGTCGAGCTTGCGCTGCCGGGTGATGTGGAGCGGACCGTCCGGGCGGTCGAGGTTCTCGGCCACGACCTCGATGTCGGACCGGCCCAGCAGGCCGACCAGCTCGGGCAGCGTGAAGGCCGCGTCGACTGCACCACGACGGGCGAGCAGCACGACCTCTCGGACGTTGCTCGCACGCAGCGCCTCGAGGGCGTGCGGGGCGATGCTCGTGCCGGCGAGCCGCTCGGGGTCGGTGGCCAGGATGCGGGCGACGTCGAGCGCCACGTTGCCGGCGCCGACGACCACGACGCGCTCGCCGGACAGGTGCGGGGCGTCGTCGACGTGATCGGGGTGCCCGTTGTACCAGCCGACGACGTCAGTCGCCGACGTGCAGCCGGGCAGGTCGACACCCGGCAGGTCGAGCGGGCGGTCGGTGGAGGCGCCGCTCGCGTAGAGGACGGCGTCGAACTCCTCCAGCAGCTCCGCGTGCGTCACGTCGCGGCCGACCTCGACGCCGAGGCGGTAGGAGAACCCGCGCTCGCGCTCGATCTTCGCGAACAGCTTCGCCACGTCCTTCGTGGACTGGTGGTCCGGCGCGACGCCGTAGCGGACGAGCCCGTACGGCTTCTCGAGCCGATCGATCACGGTGACGCGCACGCCGGGCCGCTTCAGCAGCTCGTCGGCCGCGTACATGCCGGCTGGCCCGGACCCGACGACCGCCACCGACAGGCTCGGCTGGGTCAGCGGTGTGATCGCCGGCACCGGCGCCTGCGGCGGGTACGAGGTGAATGACTCCCCGAACACGTCGTTGATCTCGACGAACGGCAGCTGGTCAGGCGTCAACTTCGTGTGCGGGACGATCGCCCCCACCGGGCACGCGCTGACGCACGCACCGCAATCGACGCACGTCGCGGCGTCGATGTAGAGCATCTCCGCCGTGCCGAAGTCGGGCTCGTCCGGCGTCGGGTGGATGCAGTTGACCGGGCAGGCGAAGACGCACGAGGCGTCGCCGCAGCACGCCTGGGTGATGACGTGGGGCATGGGTCAGGCTGCGTCCGCGAACGCGATCGGCGGCTCACTGCGGTAGCGCGACGGGCGGCCGTCGATCTTCAGCCACTTCCACACCCGGCGCGACGTGCGGGTCATCAGGCCGGACTCCTCCGCGAGCATGCGGACGTCGGCGAACAGGTCGGACAGCATGACCCGCGACTCCGGGCGCTCCCAGTAGAGGTCCTTGATGACGGACTCCGGGATGTCGAACTTCTTCCGGAACTCCTTCGGTGGCACCAGGATCGCGTCGCCGAGCAGCCGCATGATGATCGGGAACAACACCGAGACGATGGCGCGGTCGACGCGGCCCAGCTTGGGCGCGTGGCGCGTGACGTAGGCGTGCGCGAACGAGATGTGCCGCGCCTCCTCGGCCACGTGGATCTCCATGATCCGGGTCAGCAGAGGCGGCAGGTCGTCCTTGGAGCGGAGCACCTGCTTCTGCGTGTGGTCGATCGGCTCCTCGCCAGCGAGCACGCCGATGAAGAACGTGATGGGGAACGCGGACGCGGCCCACGGCAGGATCGGCGAGACCACCCGCAGCCAGCGCGGCATGCCCGGGACGTCGGCCCCGATGCGGTTCACGGTCTGCTGGAACATCTGCGTGTGGTGGCACTCCTCGGTGGCCTCGTGCGTGAGGTACCGGTACTCCGGCGACCCGTTCGGCGACTTGAAGACGTACTGCATCAGGCCGCGGATCAGGATGTTCTCGAACTGCAGGCCGACCTTCAGGATGTTGGCCTGGCGCCACAGACCGATCTCGATGCGGCGCTCCAGCGGCAGGGCCTGGTACCAGGGGTGGCTGCCCAGCGGGTCGACCGAGGGGAGCACCCATCGCTCGTCGGTGGGGTCGACCTGGAAGTCCGGGTCGTCCCACGGGATGTCGGTGAACGCGTCGAAGTGACGGTCGACGGACGCCTGCGAAAGACCGCTCAGGATCTCCGCGTACTGCTCATGGCTGATGCCGGCCTCGATGTCGGGCAGCTGGGTCTCCATGGAGCAAGCGTGCGCCGTACCGACGGTATGTGTCAAGCATTATGGAACATCAGGAGTGTCACATAGGTCACGCAGGTGGCGGCGGCTTCTGGACCGCCTGGCGGTGGACCATGAGCATGCGCTGGACGATGGTGATCGCGCTCGCGAAGGCCAGCACCCACAGGGTGATCTCGGTGAGGACCGGGAGGTCGAGCAGGCCGTTGAAGCCGGTCATGACGAGGATCGACACCAGCCGGTCCGAGCGCTCCGCGATGCCGCCCTTCGCCGTCATGCCGAGGCTCTCCGCGCGGGCCCGGGCGTACGACGTGAGGTTGCCCAGCACGAGGCAGGCGAGGCTCAGGCAGAGGTAGAGATCGGCGTTGCCGAGCGCCGTCTCCGCGTCGTCGGTCGTGTAGTAGAGGAGCAGCCCGCCGAACACGGCGGCATCGCCGACCCGGTCGAGCGTCGAGTCGAGGAACGCGCCCCACGACGACGTCTGGCCGGACTTGCGGGCCATGTAGCCGTCCATGATGTCGCTGAACACGAACGCCGTGATGACCAGGACGCCGACGAAGAACTCCCCCCGCGGGAAGAACCAGAGCGCGCCGGCGCTCACGCCGATGGTGCCGACGATCGTGACGTGGTCGGGCTTCACGCCCAGCCGCAGCAGCAGGTCGGCCAGCGGGGCCCAGACGTTGGTCCAGAACTGACGGAATCTCTCGAGCACGGACTAATTCTCCGGTTCTCCGGGCCAGGCAGCAGCGAGCATCTCGCGCGTGTCGCCCAACAGCTGGGGCATGGTCTTGGTGTGCCCGACGACGGGCAGGAAGTTGGAGTCGCCGCCCCACCGCGGGACGACGTGCTGGTGCAGGTGCGCGGCGATGCCGGCGCCGGCCACCGCGCCCTGGTTGATGCCGAGGTTGAAGCCGTGCGGTCTCGTGACGGCCCGGACGGTGCGCATCGCCTGCTTGGTGAGCTCGGCGATCTCGGCGGTCTCGTCCGCGGTGAGGTCGGTGTAGTCGGCGACGTGCCGGAACGGGCAGATCAGCAGATGCCCGGCGTTGTACGGGTACAGGTTGAGCACCGCGTACGCGACCTCACCGCGGTGCACGATCAGCCCCTCGGCGTCGTCCATCTGCGGGATCCGGCAGAACGGGCAGTCGACCTCGTCGGACGACTCGGGTTTGTTCTCACCCTTGATGTACACGATGCGGTGCGGCGTCCAGAGCCGCTCGAACGCGTCGGGCTCCCCCACGCCGTCCTGGACGGCGTCGTCGTCACGTGCTGAGCTCACCCGCCGCAGGCTACCGGGCGGGCCACGTCAGGACGGCATGGCCAGGTGGCCTCGCGTCACGAGGACGTACTGGCCGATCATGTCGCCCAGCAGGGCGCCCGCGTCGAGGTCGCTCTGGACGTGGCCGGCCATGTAGAGGCGCGAGAAGTCGATCTGCCCCTCCATCCAGCGGTAGTCCGCGAGACGGTGCGGGCTGAGCGTCCCGAGGAACGTCCGGGCGCCGGCAGCCCGGGCCGCGTGACGCGAGGGGTACGAGCACGGGCAGACCTGACCCGGCTTCACCGTGTGGTCCGGGCGGAGCGTCGGGTCGATGACGTACGGAGCAGACTGCTGGTCCTTCGTGCCGAGTGCGTCGGCAGCGGTCTTGGCCATCTTCAGGATCAGCTTCAGCTCGGCCTTGTCCGCTTTCCCGGTCTTGGCGCTGAGCAGCTCACGCTGGTCGTGGGCGTACAGCTTCCAGACGTCCTTCTTTCCGTACGCCTCAAGCCACGACGCGGCCGCGACGCCCGCCGGGGTGCGCCTCGCGTCGAGCGCCTTCACCTCGCGCATCTCGTCCCGACGCACGGCGGCGGACGGGGGCGCGGGCAGCTGCGTCTCGACCCAGGCCAGGAACGCCGTGTCGTCGACCGTGGTGCCGTGGACCTTCCACCAGGACCTCATCAGCCGGGAGGCGGTGGCGGCCTGGGCGTCGACCGATCCCCGCGCCGTGAAGACTTGGGCGTCCGAGAAGAGCTGCGGCGGCGGGTGCGCCTTCACGCGGTCGGTGGCCGACATGTTGGCCGGCGACGAGCCGGCGGTGGCCGAGACGGCGACGCCGACCACCACGGCAATGACAGCCGCGACGACGGCGGCGAGGTACCGCCGGGCGGGGCGGCGTCGAGGAGTGCTGGTCATGGTCGTCCTTCCTGGTCGGTGTCGCGGGGGGCGCAGTGCAGGCACCAGCCCCGCAGAGCACGCACGTCGTTGTCGGCGAGGTCGGGGTACAGCAAGGAGGCCGTGGCGACGTACTTGCTGAAGGACCGCGGCCGGGCGCCGAGCCGCACCAAGAGTCGGTCCGCCTCGCTCGGCACGGCGCCGCCCTTGGTCTCGACGACGGCGAACCCGTCGTCGACCCATGCGCGTCCGTGAGCGAGCACCGACGACAGCCGGTGGTCGATGGTGAGGCGTCGGCCGGCGTCGACGTCCACGAGACAGGAGCGCTCGTAGGTGATCTCGGCGGTCGGTCGGAGCGCGTCGACGTCCAGCTCGGGATGGTCAGGCT
This sequence comes from Aeromicrobium terrae, assembly GCF_008039565.1. GTDB lineage: Bacteria > Actinomycetota > Actinomycetes > Propionibacteriales > Nocardioidaceae > Aeromicrobium > Aeromicrobium terrae. The sequence goes on along the minus strand of NZ_VDUX01000001.1, from coordinate 300,097 downwards.
CGAGCGTGCGGGCCACGAACTCCCGGTCGGCGCCGCTGAGGTGACCGTGCCGTCCGGACTCGCTCGGCGCCACGGCCTTCACCGTGCGGCCGCGCGAGCTGCGCGTCTTGACCTCGACCCGGCACAGGCCGTCCTCGACGTAGAGCCGGCTGCGGACCTTCCAGCGCCGGCGGCGGCCCTGGATGTGGGCCCGGCACGACGCGAGGTCGTGGGTGTCGAAGTACGTGGTCGAGTACGTCGTGGAGAACCGGCCGGCAACCTCCAGGACACGGTGGGTCGTGGCGAGCTCCGGCAGCGCGTCCCGGACGGTACCCAGCGGCACCAGGTACTTCCGGTCCACGCGGTGGCTCAGGTCGGCCCGGTCGACCGTCTCGGCGAGCGACACGGAGTCGAAGGCGTCGAGACCGTCGGTGCGGTCAACGATCAGGTCGAGCGTCACGACGGAACGCCTTCCGTCACCTCGGCCGGCGCCGCCGTCCACTGCCACGCGGACTCCGGCAGCGTGTACCGGACGGAGACCCGCGTCGTCTCCCGGACGAAGTCGACGTCGTCGATGACGGCGCTGAGGATCGGCACCCGCAGACGAGCGCTGAGCTCGGTGAGCACCGCCTCAGGCTCGAGGACGAGATGGTCGAGCGTGAGCCGCATGACGCGCGTCGCGGGCTGCGCCCGGGAGTCGTCGGTGACCCACACGGCCACCAGCACGAGCACGCTGAGGAAGGTCACGAGCCAGAGGTTCCGCTGGTCGAGCCCGTTCACCAGGGCCAGCACCAGGGCGATGAACGTGTAGGCGACGTCCTTCAACGTGAACGCGGCGCTGCGGAGCCGGACCAGGGAGAGCAGGCCGAACAGCCCGAACCCGATGCCCGCCTTGAAGTCGCCCGACGAGATGGACGTCAGGGCGGCGAACAGGCCCAGGTTGAGGGCCGCGAACACCAGGGGCATCGCGGGGGCGGACTGGCGGCGTCGGTACAGCACCCCCACCAGGACGAGCAGCGAGAGCGTGTCGATGCCCAGGCGGGCCAACAGCTCCGCCGACGACACCGAGAGCAGATTTCCCATGGCGGTCGAGACTCCTTCGAGCGAACGTGCGGCGCATACCGCATGACGCTGTCGACGCTAGGAACACCACATGACGGCAACGTGAATGCTCGTGCAGAGGCCCGCTCCTAGACTTCGAGGATGCGGGTCGTCGTGGTCGATGATGAGAAGCGCATGGTGGAGCTCATCGTGAGCTTCCTCGAGGAGGCCGGCATCGAGGCCCATGGCTACGGCAACGGCAAGGACGGCCTGGCCGCGGCCCGCGAGGACGGGGTCGACGCCGTCGTCCTCGACCTGATGCTCCCGGTGCTCGGCGGCATCGAGGTCTGCCGCCGCCTCCGCAAGGAGGGCAACCAGGTCCCCATCCTCATGCTGACGGCCCGCGGGTCGGTCAGCGAGCGCGTCGCCGGCCTCGAGGCCGGCGCCGACGACTACCTGGTCAAGCCGTTCGCGCTGGAAGAGCTGACCGCGCGCCTCCGGGTGTTTCAGCGCCGCACCGAGGCCGCCGGGGAGGCGGACGACCGCCTGGTGCTGGGCGACCTCGCCGTCGACCCCGCCGCCCGGCGCGCGTGGATCGGCGACGTCGAGCTCGACCTGTCGCGCCGGGAGTTCGACATCCTCGTGCCGCTCGCAGAGAACGCGGGCCACGTCGTGAGCCGAACGTCGATCGTCGACGAGGTCTGGCAGGACGATCCCGACATCCGCAGCAACGCCCTCGACGTCCACATCTACCGGCTCCGGTCGGCGCTCAACGAGCACTCCGAGAACGTCACCATCACGACCCTGCGCGGCGTCGGCTGGCGCCTGGAACGGATCTGACCCGGTGGCCCACACCCGGCGCTCTCGGCTGACCATCAAGCGTCGGCTCGTGCGGAACGTCGCCGTCGCGATGCTGCTGGTGCTCGTCGTGACGTCCGGCTTCGTCTTCTGGCGGGTCAAGTACGGCCTCGACCGGCAGGTCAGCCGTGACCTGCGCGCGTACGACGACGTCGTCACGCAGGACGTGAAGTCGAGCGAGGAGGTGCCGTCGCTGACGCCCGGGCAGTGGTACCAGGTGGTCGACGAGAACGGCGACGTCGTCGCGGGGAGCGCCAGTGCGCCGGTGGCGCACCTGCTGACGCCGGCGATGGAGCGCGAGGCCCGCCAGAAGGGGGTGACTCACGCGGCCCGAGGCTCGATCTGGCACCCCGACTCGTACGCGTTCCAGCTGAAGGCGACGCGATGGGAGCGGCCGGAAGGGCAGGCCGTCATCGTGGCGGCCATCAGCCGACGGCCGCGCGACGAGACGTTGCGGGAGCTCCTGCTCCAGCTCGCGCTGGCCGACCTGGCCGTGCTGATCGCCGCATCCTACGTCGGGTACCGGACGGCCCGCGGAGCGCTGGATCCCGTGGAGCGCTACCGGGCCGCGGCAGCTGGCGCGGGCGACCGGCCGGGCACGCGCCTGCCCGTGGACCCTGAACGTCGCGACGAGCTCTCCCGGCTCGGGGTCACGCTCAACGACCTCATCGAGCGGCTGGAGCGCGCCAACGAGCGCGAACACCAGTTCCTTGCCGACGCCGCGCACGAGCTCCGCACGCCTCTGGCCCTGATCAGCGGAGAGGTCGAGCTCGCCCTGCACCAGCAGCGCGACGCCGAGTACCTGCGTGAGGTGGTCGTCGCCGTCGCCGCCGAGACCGAGCGGATGGCCGGGCTCGCCAACGCACTGCTCGACCTCGAGGAGCTGGAGAGCGGCGTCCAGGCGTCGGTGACGTCGACCGACCTCGGCCCTGTCCTGAGGGCGACGGCGGACCGCTACCGCGCGGTGCTCGAGCGCGAGGGCCGCGTCGTCGTCGTCGAGGCCTCGCACGTCGAGGCCGACGTGAGCGAGCCGTGGATCGACGCAGCGCTCGGAAACCTGGTCTCGAACGCCGTGCGGTACGGCGCCGGGACGGTGACGCTCTCGGTCCGGGCCGAGGACGACGCGGTCTTGCTTGCTGTCGACGACGAGGGCGATGGCTTCCCGGACGATCTGCACGCGAGGGCCTTCGACCGGTTCACCCGCGCCGACGCCAGCCGCACCACACGCGGGTCCGGGCTCGGACTACCCCTGGTCATGGCGATCGCACAGGCTCACGGGGGCACGGCTCGGATCGAGCGGCTCGCGGATCCGGCTCGTACACGCGTGCTGCTCCTGCTCCCCCGTCGCTGAGCTTGCGTCGCCGACGCCAGGCGACGAGCACCACGATGGCGAAGATCGTGAGTGCGGCGACCCCGGAGCGTCCCAGCCACGGGAGGGCCCGGGCGTAGGAACCGCCCAACGCGTACCCGAGCAGCGTGATGCCGCCACCCCAGATGACGCCACCCATGGCGTTGAACGTCGCGAAGCGTCGCCAGGGCATCCGGCTGGAACCGGCGATGCCGGGCATCACGGCGCGGAGGAACGCGGTGAACCGGCCGAAGAAGACCGCCCAGCCGCCTCGCTCACGCAGCCGCTCCTGCGCGCCAGCGAGCCGGTTGGCGTGGCGCCGGAGCAGAGGCATGGCGAGCAGCCTCGGTCCGAAGCGCCGGCCGACGAGGTACCCGACCGTGTCACCGGCCACCGCTGCCGCGACCACGACGCACAGGAGCACGGGCAGCGACAAGGTCCCGAGGGAGGCCAACACCCCGCCGAGCAGGACCGCGGTCTCGCCGGGAAGGACGAAGCCGAAGAACAGGGCCGCCTCCCCGAAGACGAGCAGTCCGACGATCGCGTAGGCCAACGGACCCGGCAGGCCGAGCAGCGTGCTCTGGAGTGCGTCCATGCCCTCGACCGTAGGAAGGCCGGATGACCGGATCATGACCGCCGGGATCGGCGGCAAACACGAATCGCCGGTACGACCAGAACCGGAAGGCGGTGCCCATTGCGAGGCCGACGACGTTGGCCGAGATGTTGTCCGCGAGGCGGCTGGTCAGTCCCAGCACGTCGTGGGACAGCGTCAGGCTGACGACCGAGAACCCGAGCCCGACGACGTTGAAGACGACAAACAGCGCGATCTGGAGTCGTCGCTCCGCCTCTCCGGCCCCGCGCCACGTGAAGCGTCGATTGCCGCCGTAGGTCACGACCATGGCCGCAGCCACGGCCAGGACGCGGGCGATCGACGGGTCGGCCGTCGAGAAGAGCGGGGCCGATCGCAGGAGGTTGAAGACCCCGACGTCGACGACGTAGCCGGCGGCGCCGACGGCGAGGAAGGTCAGCAGCTCGTCGGACGGCCGTGGAGCGCGCTGCCACAGCTCTGACCATCGCCAGGCCAGCACGCGCGCGAGTGCCTCGACGACGATCGCCGCAGACATCTTCGACTCGCCCAGCGTCCGGTCCGTGAAGGTGATCGGCACCTCGGTGACGCGCAGTCCCGACGCGACAGCGTGCCACGTGTTCTCGATCTGGAAGCAGTAGCCGCTCGACGCCGACTCGGCGGCTCCGATGCGCACGAGGGCATCACGTCGGAACGCCTTGAACCCCGCGGTGGCGTCGCGGACGGGCAGACCGAGGACCCACCGCACGTAGAGGTTCCCACCGCGGGAGATGGCCCGGCGGGTGATCGGCCAGTCCCGCGTCGCGCCGCCGCGGACGTACCGCGATCCGACCACGACGTCCGCGTCATCCAGCGCCGAGACCAGCGCCGGGATGCGGTCAGGCGGGTGGGAGAAGTCCGCGTCCATCTGCACGATGGCCTCGTAGTCGTGCTCGAGCGCCCACGCGAACCCGGCGCGGTACGCGGCGCCGAGGCCGTCCTTGCTGACCCGGCTGAGGAGGTGGACGCGACGACCGAGCTCGCGGTGGCCGCGGACGAGTGCGCCCGTGCCGTCCGGGCTGTCGTCGTCGACGACGAGCACGTCGGCGTCCGCGGTCTCACGGAGCACCGCGTCCAGAATCGCGGTGATCGTGGCTCGCTCGTTGTAGGTCGGGATGACGACGACCGTCCTCATAGGAGGTGCCTCTCCAGGGCACCGCCGATCGTCGAGGCGCCCTTGCTGCAGATCGGGTCCGCCAAGGCGGGCCGGTCGAGCCCGTCACGCAGGTAGACCTCGTGGCCGCACACGCGGCCGGCCGGGTGGTAGGCGGCGGCGAGGATCGCCCTCGTCTCGGCGGCGTCGAGGCCCCAGCTGTCGATGTTCTTCCACACGACGAGCCAGGTCGGGGCCGCCGGTCCGCGCAGTACGGCGTCGAGGCGGGTCAGGTGTGGGTCGAGCGTCTTGACCGGAAGGCTCCACAGATACGGGTACGGCGACGACAGCCCGGCCGTCTCGGCGACGTCCGGCTGGCCATAGGCCGTGACGATCGTGTCGCCTGCCCGGGACGACGCGGCGACCGTCCGGCCGACGGTGGCGCCGTTCGCGGCGGGATCGAGCGACAGGCTGACCGACCACAGGCCGACGGCGAGCACGCCAGCAGCGATCACGACCTCGCGACTCCCCCGCACACGACGGGCGACCAGCACGCCCGTGACCACGGAGACCGGTCCGACGAGCTGGACGAGATAGTGCAGCCAGAAGTTCCCGCCGAGCGCGATCGACACTCCCTCGAAGGCGATCGTCGCGGCCAGGGCCCAGACGACGCCGTCGCGCACCCTTCGGGTCACCAAGGCCCATCCCGCGAGTGCAGAGACGAGCCCGAGGCCAGTGAAGACCCACGCCGCGAACAGCCGGTGCATCCGGATCACGGCGTGGGCGCCACCGTGCTCGGCCATGGTGCGGCTCGCCGCGACGCGGAACGGGTACATCGCGTCGACCACCCCCGTCAGGGAGGTGCCGTGCAGGACGGCCCATCCCCCGACGACCACCGCCACGAGGCCACCGCCGGCGGTCGCAGCCGGGACCACGTGGCGGAGCCGGGAACGATCCACCTCTCCGCGCCACAGCATCGTCGCCCCCAAGACGACGCCGAAGACCGCAACGTCCGCGAAGTTCTGCTTGACCAGCAGTGCCGCCACGGCAGCGGCGCCGGCCCCGGCGGCGGCCAGGATCACCCGCGTCCGGTTCGGGGCCATCAGGGCCGTGAGGGCGGCAGACATGCCGACCAGGACGAGGGGTGCAGCCAGCAGCTCGCCGTTGACCTCTCGGGACCCGGACAGAGGCGAGACGAGGAACGCCGTGGCTGCCACTGCCGCCCAGCACCCGGCTCGCGGCCCGGCGATGCGCCGAGCCAGGTACGCGGAGAGCACGACGACGAGGACCACCGCCAGGCAGCCGACGAGGCGGAGCGAGACGAGCCCGCCTGTCTGAGCCGCCCAGCGGTAGACCGCGATGAGCAACGGTGGTCGGTCGACCCAGTACGAGCCGTACAGCGATCCGCTGCCCGCGTGCCACTGGCCGCCGACCAGGAGGAACCCACCCTCGTCCGGGCCAGGGGGACGGCTCAGGAAGGGCAGGCGACTCCCGGCGGCGGCCAGGGCCGACACGACCACGACACGCCGGTGCGCGTCGCGCCCGTCACGGGGCACCACCGTCGGGCTGCGCAGTGTCGTGGTCATGTGCGGCCATGGTTGGACCGCTACATGACCGGGACCTGACCTGCGAAGGTCTTACGTCCTCAGACCTGCACCCGGGACTCGACGGCCTCGACGATGCGCTGCACAGCATCCTCGATTGGCACGCCGTTCTCCTGCTCGCCGCTGCGGTAGCGGAACGACACGGCGTCGGCCTCGACGTCCTGGTCGCCGGCGATCACCATGAACGGCAACTTCTGCGTCTGGGCCGTACGGATCTTCTTCTGCATGCGCTCGTCGGACTCGTCGACCTCGACGCGGATCCCCCGCGCCTTGAGGCGGCGGGCGACCTCGTAGAGGTAGTCGACGTGCCGCTCGGCGACGGGGATGCCGACCACCTGCACCGGCGCGAGCCAGGGCGGGAACGCGCCGGCGTAGTGCTCGACCAGGAGCCCCATGAAACGCTCGATCGTGCCGAACTTCGCCGAGTGGATCATCACCGGCTGCTGACGCGAGCCGTCAGCGGCGACGTACTCCAGCTGGAATCCCTTCGGCTGGTTGAAGTCGTACTGGATCGTCGACATCTGCCAGGTGCGGCCGATCGCGTCGCGCGCCTGCACGGAGATCTTCGGGCCGTAGTAGGCCGCACCACCGGGGTCGGGCACGAGCTCCAGACCGGAGTCCTCGGCGACGTCGCTGAGCACCTTCGTGGCGGTCGCCCACTCCTCGTCGGAGCCGACGAACTTGTCCGGCTTGGAGTCGTCGCGGGTCGACAGCTCGAGGTAGAAGTCGTCGATCCCGAAGTCGCGGAACAGGCTCAGCGAGAAGTTCAGCAGGTGCTTGATCTCCGCGGGTGCCTGCTCCGGGGTGACGTAGGAGTGCGAGTCGTCCTGGGTCATGCCGCGTACTCGGGTGAGACCGTGGACGACGCCGGACTTCTCGTACCGGTAGACGCTGCCGAACTCGAACAGCCGCAACGGCAGCTCCCGGTACGACCGCTGCCGCGACCGGAAGATCAGGTTGTGCATCGGGCAGTTCATCGCCTTGAGGTAGTACTTGCTGCTCTCGAGCTCCATCGGCGGGAACATGCCGTCGGCGTAGTACGGCAGGTGGCCGGACAGGTGGAACAGGCCCTCCTTCGAGATATGTGGCGTCCCGACGTACTCGAAGCCCTCCTCGATGTGCCGCCGGCGGACGTAGTCCTCCATCTCTCGCTTGATCACCCCGCCCCGTGGGTGGAAGACGGCGAGGCCGGAGCCCAGCTCGTCCGGGAAGCTGTAGAGGTCGAGCTCCTGGCCGAGGCGTCGGTGGTCGCGGCGCTGCGCCTCCTCGATGCGGTGGAGGTAGTCGTCCAGCGCCTCCTTGGTCTCCCAGGCGGTGCCGTAGATGCGCTGCAGCTGCTTGTTCTTCTCGTCGCCGCGCCAGTACGCCGCCGCGCTGCGCATCAGCTTGAACGCCGGGATGCGCTTGGTGGTGGGCAGGTGCGGGCCGCGGCACAGGTCCTTCCAGGCCAGCGAGCCGTCGCGCTTGAGGTTGTCGTAGATGGACAGGCCGCCGGCGCCGACCTCGACGCTCGCGCCCTCGGCCGCGTCACCGGCCGACGACTTCAGGCCGATGAGCTCGAGCTTGTACGGCTCGTCGGACAGCTCGGCGCGGGCGTCGTCGTCGCTGATCTCGCGACGGTCGAACTTCTGGCCCTCCTTGACGATCTTGCGCATGCGGGTCTCGATCGCGGCGAGGTCCTCCGGCGTGAACGGCTCGGGGACGTCGAAGTCGTAGTAGAAGCCGTCGGTGATCGGCGGGCCGATGCCGAGCTTGGCCTCCGGGAACAGCTCCTGGACCGCCTGCGCCATGACGTGGGCGGTGGAGTGCCGCAGGATGTCGCGGCCGTCGGGCGAGTCGATGGCGACCGGCTCGACCTCGTCGCCGTCGGTGAGCTCACGAGCGAGGTCGCGCAGCTCGCCGCCGATGCGCGCGGCGATGACGTCGGGAGTCTCGCTGAACAGCTGCCAGGCCTTCGTGCCCGCCTCGATCGTCAGCTGCTCCCCCGCGACGACGACGCTGATCTGGTTCTCGGGCACGGCCCCACCTCTGTTCTCGATGACGCGCCCTACGGATGGCGCGTGCTGCTCGGCACGAGCCTAACGCCCGACGTCTGGTGGTCTCGATACACGCCCGGCCACCGGTCGTTGAGCTTGTCGAAACGACCTTTCGACAAGCTCAAGGTCCGTGGCTCATCCCAGTCTTGGCGCCCGCTAGAAGGCTGCGGACACCTCGGTGGCGACGCGCTCGCCGGCGCGGACGGCGCCGTCCATGAAGCCGGACCAGTACGTCGACGTCTCGGTGCCGGCCCAGTGGACGAGGCCGTGGGGCTCGCGGATCGTGGAGCCGAATGACGTGATGGCGCCGGGCGACGGCGACGCGATGGGCGAGCCCATAGTCCAGCGCTCGTGCGTCCAGTCCTGCTCGACGTACTCGATCGGGTTCAGCGCCTCCTTGCCGACGATCGCGGCGAACCCCTCGAGCACGGCCTTGCGGCGCTGGGCCAACGGCATCGTGCCGTAGGTCTCCCACGTGGAGCCGCCGACGAAGGCGAGCAGCACGCCGACGGATGCGTCGGGCGGCGAGTTGTCGAAGCTGACCCGCACCGCACCCTTGGTGTTGAGGCCCGAGCCGGACAGACCCTTCTTCCGCCAGAACGGCGTGGCGTAGACGGCGTCGCACTTCATCAGCGTGCCCATCGCCATCCGCTGCATGAGCTGGAGGCGGCGCGGCGGGAGGATCGGTGCGAAGTCGATGCCGACCACGAGCGGCGGCGGCACGGCGACGACGACGCGCTTGGCGCGGACGGCGCCGCGGTCGGTGACGACGTTGACGCCGGCGGCGGACTGGATGATCCGGCGGACGGGAGCGTTGAGCGCCACCCGGTCACCGAGCTGGGCCGCCATGCGCAGCGGGATCTGGCCGGAGCCGCCGACGAACCGGGAGTCCTGCGCCGCACCGGCGGTGCCGGACGAGCGCTCGAACGTGCCGGCGTTCTTCTCGTTGCCGGCCGTGGCGATGTACCAGAGGAAGAACAGCAGCGACATGTTCTTGGCGTCGGTGCCGAACGACGGCTGGAAGTACGAGAGCAGGACGTCCTGGACCTTGGGCACCACGGACGCCTGGCGGATCCACTGGTCCACCGTGATCGAGTCCCACTCCTTCGCGCGGGGCGCGGTCCACGGAGCGTCGACGGGCACCTGCTTCGACATCTGGTCGATGCGGGTCTGCAGCAGGAACGCGTCGGGCAGGATCGCCGGGTCCGGCGGCACCGTGCCCGTGTACTTCATCGGGCCGAGCAGGCCGGGGACGTAGATGTTCTTGCCGTCGACGTACTCCTTGAACGTCTCGACGCCCAGCTCCTTGGCCAGCGCGAGCACGTGGTCCTGCGTCGGGCCGACGAACGCGCCGCCCGACTCGATGACTGCACCGCCGCTCAGCGTGTGGTTGAGGACGCGGCCGCCCACGCGGTCACGAGCCTCGAGCACCAGCACCGACTTCCCTTCGGCGACCAGGTTCCGCGCGGCGACGAGCCCGGAGATGCCGGCACCCACCACGACCACGTCGACGGACGACGGCAACGAGCCGCTCGTGGTGGCCGCCTCGGCCTCCCCCGACAACGACCCGAAGGCGAGAGCCGCACCGCCGGCGGCAGCGGAACCGAGCAGGGTGCGTCGCGAGAGCGAGCGAGATTCAGTCATAGGTCCTCCATCCCGGTAGGTCAACGACGCAACTACCCGGAAGTGACGAAAGACCCGTCGAGGACCCGTGTCAGGATGGCCCCCGTGACCTCGATCGGGATCATCGGCTCAGGATTCGGCGCCATCGCCGTCGCGGTGGAGATGCTGCAGCACGGCCACGACGACGTGCGGCTGTGGGAGCGGTCGGACGACCTCGGCGGTGTCTGGCGCGACAACACCTACCCCGGCGCCGGCTGCGACGTCCCCTCCCCCCTCTACTCGTTCTCGTACGCGCCGAACCCGAACTGGTCGCGCCGCTACGCGCTCCAGGAGGAGATCCACGCGTACATCCGCGACGTCGCCGACCGCTTCGGCGTCTCGCCGCTGATCCAGTACGGCCGCGAGGTCACCGCCGCGGCCTGGGACGAGGACTCCGCCACCTGGACGGTCACGTTCGCCGACGGGTCCACGGAGACCGTCGACGTGCTGGTCAGCGCGGTCGGCCAGCTCTCGGAGCCGCGACTCCCCACGCTGGCGGGCATCGACTCGTTCGCCGGGCCGTCGTTCCACACCGCGCAGTGGGACCACGACGTCGACCTGCACGGCAAGACCGTGGCCGTCGTCGGCTCCGGGGCGAGTGCCGTGCAGCTCGTGCCGCACGTGGCCGAGCAGGCCGAGCGGCTCGTCCTGTTCCAGCGCAGCCCCAACTACCTGATGCCCAAGCCCGACCAGCCGTACACGAAGCTGCACACCACGCTGTTCCACCGCCTGCCGATCACGCAGCGGCTCGAGCGCGGCGGCATCTGGACGATCATGGAGCAGTTCGCGCGCGGCCTCGACGAGAGCTCGAGGATGGGCCCGATCGGCCACCGCATCGCGATGCGCCACCTGCACAAGCAGGTCGAGGACCCGGAGCTCCGCGCCAAGCTCACCCCCGACTACCCGATCGGGTGCAAGCGCGTGCTCTTCAGCGACGAGTTCTACCCGGCGCTGGCCCGGCCGAACGTCGAGGTCGTCACGCACGGCGTGCAGGAGGTGCGCGAGGACCGGCTGATCGACTCCACCGGCCGCGAGCACGAGGTCGACGTCGTCATCTACGCCACCGGGTTCGACTCGCAGGACTTCCTGAGCTCCATCGACGTCCGCGGCGAGGGCGGCGAGAAGCTGGCCACCCGCTGGGCCGACGGCGCCCGCGCCTACCTCGGCATGTACGTGCCCGGCTTCCCGAACCTGCTCGTCACGTACGGCCCCAACACGAACCTCGGCGGCGGCTCGATCATCTACATGCTCGAGGCGCAGGCGCGGCACATGCGGCAGGTCGTCGACCGGCTCGAGATCGGCCGGTACCGCTCGGTGCAGGTCACCGAGGAGACGGAGTCCGCCTACGACGCCGAGATCCAGGAGAAGCTCGACCACTCGGTCTGGGGCTCCTGCGAGAACTGGTACCGGCACCCGTCGGGTCGCATCACGTCGAACTGGCCGGGCGCGACGCTGCCGTTCGCCAAGCGCACCCGCACGCTCGAGCCGGCCGAGTTCGCCTGGGCCTGACGTGACGTCCTACCCGCCCGAGCCCTGGGACCTGCACGGCCACGCCTACATCGGGGTGTGGCTGCTCCCCCGCGACCGCACGCCCGCGCCGGGCGTCCCCGGCGTCAAGGTCGTGCGCATCCTCGGTCGTGCGATCGTGGCGGCGGCGTTCTTCCGCTACGAGGAGCCGAGCCCGCTCACCTACGACGAGATCATGGCGACCGTGCTCACCCGGCAGGGCCTGCGCCCGCGGGTCACGATCACCGACATCTGGGTCGACAGCCCGGCGTCGATGGCCGGCGGACGCGAGCTGTGGGCGATCCCGAAGGACCTGGCCGAGTTCGAGACCGCGCCGCACCGGTCGTACGCCGGCATCGGGATCGGGTCGCTCGCGGTGGGCCGACGCCGGCGGCTGCCGTTCATGCTGCCGATGGGCTTCCGCCTCGCTCAGGAGCGTGACGAGCGTGCCCTCGTCTCGCCGGTGCGGGGTCGCATCCGCTACGGCCTCGTGCGCGCTCGCTGGTCGTTCGCGCCAGACGGCCGCCTGGGGTTCCTCGCCGGCCGGCGACCGCTCCTGACCGTCGCGGCCACCCCGTTCCACATCCTGTTCGGCCACCGCTGACACGTAGGCTCAGGGGATGCGCCGCCTGCTGCTCGTCCTGACCGTCGCGATCCTCAGCCTGGCCGGGTGCTCGTCGGGCAGCGACGACGGCGACAAGAGGCCGGACGCGTCGGAGCCGTCGAGCAGCGCCCCCGCGGACTCTGGTGGCCCGGGTCCCGCGTGCGGTGACGTCTGGAAAGCCGGAGCGACCCTGCCCGACGACTACGAGACCTGCTACGTGAACGGCACGAAGGGCGTGCAGGACGTCATCGAGTGCGACGACGACAGCCGGCTGATCGTCTACAACAACGAGATGTTCGCCCGGACCGGGACGGAGATCGTCCGCCCGAAGGAGGCACCGCTGCAGGACCTGCCGGTGTACTCCAAGGCCTACGCGGCCTGCGCCGGGGAGTAGTTCCGAATCCCCTCCGCGAACGGCGTCCGACGCCTACGCTTCGTCCCAAGAACGTCAATCTCGGGCGGGAGTCATTGCCATGCGACGCTGGGCCATCGTGGCCGCCACGGTGCTGATGACCGGTGCGTGCACCATCCAGCCCGGAGGCCTGACCGGCAGCACCGGTGACGAGGGGCAGATCCGCAAGCAGGTCGACGTCTTCGTCGAGACCATCTTCGGCGGGCGGGGCGGCGAGGCGTACGAGCTGATGTCGAACCGCTGCCGCGCCAAGGACCCCAAGTCCACGTACGTCCGCAACTCCAAGCTCATCCACCAGAACCTCGTCGGCGACGAGGTCGAGCCGCAGGACGTGAAGATCTCCGTCGAGAGCGACCGCGCCCGCGTCACCTACACGCTGGACATCCCGCAGATCAGCGACGCCAAGCAGCGCTGGATCAAGGAGTCCGGCGAATGGCACCTGGACTCCTGCCTGTTCTGATCAGGACGCCCGCTCCGCCCGCCGCCGCTCGACGGCGTTGGACAACCGTGCTGCGGCGCGCAGCACGCGCGGCGCCCGTCGGGCCGCCCGGACCGCGAACCGGTCCATCGACGTCGCCAGGGAGTCGTCGGTCGCCAGGGCGGGCTTCCTGCCGACGCCGGTGACGGCGAACAGCTCCCACCGGCCCGGGATGCCCTTGAGGTCGCGTTCGCCGATGCTCTCGAAGGCGAGGCCGGAGCCGGCGACGAGGTCGCAGACCGTGCGCGACACCAGCACCTGACCCGGTCCCGCTGCGGCGGAGACCCGCGCGCCGGTGTGCACGGCGAGGCCCGTGACGTTCAGGCCGTCGCGCTCGAGCTCGCCGGTGTGGACGCCCGCTCGCACGGAGATGCCGAGGTCCTCGGCCTCGCGGCAGATGACCTCGGCGCACCGGACGGCCGACGTCGGGCCGTCGAAGACGCTCAAGGTGCCGTCGCCGGTGACGGTGAGCAGGCGGCCGCCGCGCGTCTCCACGGCGTGCTGGACCTGCCGCTCGTGGTCGGACCGGATCCGGCGGTACTCGGCGTCGCCCACCCGGGCCAGCAGCTCGGTGGACGACACGACGTCGGTGAACAGGACGGTGCCGAGGAAGCGGTCAGCCTCGGGCGGGTGGGGCCGGCCGGTGGCCACCTCCTCGATGTGGTCGGCGATCGGCAGCCAGGCGGAGCCCACGGAGGCGCCAGGAGGCGTCGGCGGCGGCACATGGAAGGTCGCGTTCGGGATGAGGTCGGCGACGCGTCGCACGACGGGCTCCGGCAGCGGGTTCGTCGGCACCTTGACCACGTGCGTGGGCGCCTGCACCAGCGGCAGGACCTCCTCGATGTCGAGGCCCTGCACCCACTCGAAGTAGGCACGCGCCGCGCTCGGCGTCGCCGACGAGCGCTCCAGCATCGCCATGAGCCGACGGGCCCGTGGCGTGGCGAGCGTCGAGTCCCACAGGTCGATGGTCTCCCCGGACCCCCAGTTCTCGAACGCGCGCCGGTAGTCCTCGACGAACGGCTCGATCGTCCCCGGAGGCCAGCCGTGCTGCTCCGCGTCGGTCTCGACGCCCCGCACGAGCGGGTTGACCAGCACGAGCCCCTTCACGCGGTCGGGCGCCTTGGCCGCCACGAGCGCCGCGACGCTCGACATGGCGAGGGCGCCGACCAGCGTCGCCTGCCGAACCCCGACGGCGTCCATCACTGCGAGGACGTCCTCGGCCTGCTGCTCGAGCGTCGGGACGTACGGGATGCGGTCGGACAGGCCGAAGCCGCGGGGTTGGAGGTAGATGGTGCGCGCGTACCGTGCACCGCGCTCGTAGGCGTGGTGAATGTCGGGATCGGTCCACAACAGGTCCAGGTGCTGGATGAAGTCCCACACGCACACCTGGTCCACCGGGCCGTCCCCCACCACCTGGTACGCGAGCGCGGCACCGTCCCGGTCGAGGTACTGGGTGGGCACCTGGTCCATGCCGGAAGCCTAGGAGAGCCGGACCGGAGTGACCCAGGGAACGGTTCATCCACTACCGGCCGTCGATGCTCGTGGTGGCCGGCCGGATGAACCGCCCGTGCCGCCACTTCACGACGAGCGAGCCGTCGATGGTGACCATCGCGACGAGCGCCCACCACCCGTCGTCGCGCTTCTGCCACTGCACGATGAGCCCGGGCCACGGCGTCATGTCACCGTACTGCGCGGACGGCGCGATCCAGACGTGCCGGATGCGCCGGGTCGGCGCGGGCGGGGCCGGTGACCTGTCGCCGTAGCGCCGGTTGCCGCCCATCGGCGAAGTCTAGAACAGATGTTCGATGGATCGGGACGTGATCTCGATACGCCCGCTCGCAGAGCTCGCAGGCACTCGATCACCGAGCCGCCGGTGGTCGAGTGCGCTCGCGAGCGCCAGCTGGGCGTGTATCGAGACCACCGATGAGCAGATCTCAGGCTGATCGGGTGGGCGATACTGGGTTCGAACCAGTGACCTCTTCGGTGTGAACGAAGCGCGCTACCACTGCGCCAATCGCCCGTGCGGAGAAAACCCTAACGCACCGTCCGCCCCGGTCACGAATCGCGTCGGGTCCTACGGATCGACGTCCTTGGCCGCCTCGCGGGCCCAGATCTCCTGCGCCCGACGGGTGACCGGCCCGGGCGCCGCGACCTCGCGGCCGTCGACCTTCGAGATGCCCTGCACGTCGCGGGTGGTGCCGACCAGGATCACCTCGTCGGCGTCCTGCAGGACCTCGATCGGGGCGTCCTTCTCGATGACGTCGAGCTCACCGGCGCACCACTCGAGCACGAGCGCGCGGGTGACACCGGCGAGGCAGCCGGAGTCGAGCGTCGGCGTGATCAGCTGCTCGCCGAGCACGTACATGATGTTCGAGCCGGTGCCCTCGCAGAGCAGGCCGGTGGTGTTCGGCATGACGGCCTCGGAAGCTCCGGCGGCGATGGCCGCCTCGACCATCTTCGCGTTCTCCGCGTACGACGTGGTCTTCAGCCCGGACAGGGCACCGCGCTCGTTGCGGGGCCACGGCACCGTGATGATCGAGCTCACCGACGGCGGCCGCTCGCACGCCTCGGTGACCACGACGGTGGTGAGCCCGTGGCCGCCGCGCGGCGACCCGAGCGGGCCGCGCCCGGAGGTGACGGTGACGCGGATCCGGCCGAACGGCAGGTCCTGTCCTTCCATCGTCGCGGCGACGCCCTCGCGGACGGCGCCGACGTCGGGCGTGCCGATGCCGAGACCCTCGGCAGAGCGGACGAGCCGGTCGAGGTGGCGCGTCAGCGCGAACGGTGAGCCGTTCTCGATCTTGACCGTCTCGAAGACCCCGTCGCCCACGACGAGACCGTGGTCGAGCACCCCGATCGCGGGTTGGTCCGGGGATTCCAGCAGGTGTCCGTCGAGCCACGCCTTCATCCGCCCACGGTACCTCCGGAGAGCCCTCCCCCGGTTTGGGCCGAGTCGTGCCGATCGGCTAAGGTTTCGTGTCGCCCCAGTTAGACCAGCACAGCGTCGGGGCAACGCGGACGTGGCTCAGTGGTAGAGCATCACCTTGCCAAGGTGAGGGTCGCGGGTTCGAATCCCGTCGTCCGCTCGGAGCGGGTCATCAAGCCCATCCAGCGGTGGGTTGGCCGAGAGGCGAGGCAACGGACTGCAAATCCGTTTACACGGGTTCAAATCCCGTACCCACCTCGAGCTTCACAACTGAACACCACGGGCGATTGGCGCAGCGGTAGCGCGCTTCCCTGACACGGAAGAGGTCACTGGTTCAAACCCAGTATCGCCCACCACCAGCAGCGGGCCGGAGGATTGATCTCCGGCCCGCTGTCACATCTCAGCCCCCGCGCAGCACCTCGCGCAGGATGGGCGCGTGGCTGAGGTTGAGGTCCTTCGTCGCCGTCAAGAGCGTCACCGGACCGGTCTCCGCGAGCGCTCGCAGCTCCGCCAGCGGGGGCGCGTGGTCGTCGTCCTCCAGCTCGGCTCGGTACCGCTCCTCGAACTCCGCCCGGCGCTCCGCCGTGTGGTCGAACCAGTGGCGGAGCTCGGTGGACGGGGCGATGTCGCGGAGCCAGTGGTCGAGCGCCGCGGCGTCCTTGGACAGGCCGCGCGGCCAGAGCCGGTCGACCAGCACGCGGGTGCCGTCGCCCGGCTCCGGCTCGTCGTAGACCCGCCTGACCCGGACGTCCATCAGCTCGTCCGGCCGGCGCGGGGATGGCGCTCGGCGTCGAGCGCGGCGTTGATGGCCGCACCGATGAGCACCGAGATCGACAGGACGTAGAGCCACAGCAGCACCGCGATCGGCGCGGCCAGCGGTCCGTAGATCGACGTGCCGCCCGACGAGAAGCCGAGCGCCCACCGGACGAAGTAGCTGCCGACGATCCACATCGTCAGGGTGAAGACCGCGCCCGGGAGGCCCGAGCGCCACGTCTTCTTCGCCGGCACCGACAGGTGGTACAGCGACGTCATGAAGCCGACGGACAGCACCAGCACGAGCGGCCAGTAGGCCTGGCGCAGCGACGCCATGCTGTCGGGGATGACGTCGGCCACCACGTCCGGCCCGGCGAGCACGAGCGGCACGAGCACGATGCCGATCAGCAGCGCGACCAGGTAGAGCGAGAACGACAGCGCGCGCGTCTTGACGATGCCGCGCTGTCCACCCAGGCCGTACATGATCGTGATGGTGTCGATGAAGACGTTCAGGGCGCGGGAGCCGGACCACAGCGCCAGCACGAACCCGACGGAGACGACGTCGATGCGGCCGGAGTCGAGCACGTCGTTCAGCGTGGGAGCGATGACCTTGTCGACCGTGTCGGGCGTCAGCGCCTGACCGGCGAGATCCAGGACGCGGTCCTTGAGCACGTCGACCTGGGTGACCTCGAACTGCCGCGCGACGTAGCCGATCGTGCCGGCGAGACCGAACACCAGCGGCGGCAGCGACAGGATCGCGAAGAACGCCGCCTCGGCGGCCAGGCCGGTGACGCGGTACCGGAAGCAGATGGACACGGTGCGGGTGACCAGCACCTTGACCTCGTCGAGCAGCCAGGCGAGGTCGCGTGATCGGCCGGCGGCAGAGCCGTCCGGCCGGTCTACCGGTTCCACCGCCATGGGCCCTACGGTAGCGACATGAATTCGGGACCGGCATGCGTTCACTGAGCGCCGCGGCGATCATCTCCGCCCTGACCACGTTCGTCGCCGCGCTCGCGCTGCGGGCTCCCGACGCGACCCTCTCGGTGCTCGCCGTGGCCGCGTTCGTCGCCCTCGCGACCTGGGTCGCCTCCCTGCACAGCACGGACGACGAGTCCGGTCTCGCGCTGCTCAGCCCGGCCGCCGCGCTCACCCTGGCGCTGGTCGGACGACGTTCGACCGGGCTGCTCCTGCCGCTCGTCGCCGCCCAGGTGGTCGGCGCCGTGGCGGGCGGGTTCGCCGCGCTCGGCCTGGACGACGAGCTGACCGGCACGCTGGTCTGGGACGACCCCAGCCGCGTCGCGACCGGCGTCGTCGTGGCCGTCCTCGCCCTCCTCGCCTCGTGGCTGCTGCTCGCGCTCGACAGCGGTGAGTCGCCGGCCTGGTCGGCGGCTCCCCCGCTGCTCTCCGGGGCGTCGCTGGGCGTGCCGTTCGCCGCCGCCCTCAACCCCGCCGTGGTCCTCGGTCTCGCCACGGCGGACCTCATCTCGTGGGAGATCGCCGTCATCGCGGCGATCGCCGGACTGGTCGGATCGGCGATCGGTCCGTACGCGATCACCCTCGTCACGCCGCCGGAGTAGCCCGAGGCCGGGCGTGATCCGGACCACACGAAGGACCGATCTCCGGCGGGGCCGTCGCACATCCACGCCTGCGCGTCTCGCATGACGGACGTACGTCCCGTATTTCGAGACGGACGTTTGTCCGGCGGGGATTCCGGCTCCCAGACTTGTCCCCATGCTGAGCGCTCGGACCACCTACCTCGTGGCACGTCTCCACGTGGACCTCGGTCGCGCCCGCACCATGCTGTGTCGCTGATCTCCTGATCCGAACCTGTCCCCCGTTCGTAGAGCACCAGTTCGCAGAGAGCGACCTCATGTCTGTCACCGACTCCCCCACCCCACGCGTCGCACGCCCGCGCCCGAAGCGCGGCGAGGGCCAGTGGGCGCTCGGGTACCGCGAGCCGCTGAACGCCAACGAGCAGTCCAAGAAGGACGACAACCCGCTCAACGTCCGCGCCCGCATCGAGAACATCTACTCGGTCCGCGGCTTCGACAGCATCGACCCGGGCGACATGCGCGGCCGGTTCCGCTGGTGGGGCCTCTACACTCAGCGCAAGCCCGGCATCCACGGCGGCAAGACCGCGACGCTGGAGCCCGAGGAGCTCGACGACCGCTACTTCATGATGCGCGTGCGGATCGACGGCGGGCAGCTCAGCCTCGAGCAGCTCCGCACGATCGCCGACATCTCGGTCGAGCACGCCCGTGACACCGCCGACCTCACCGACCGGCAGAACATCCAGTACCACTGGATCGACGTCCGCGACGTCCCGTCGATCTGGGAGCGCTTGGAGGCCGTCGGCCTGTCGACTCAGGAGGCGTGCGGCGACTGCCCGCGCGTCATCCTCGGCAGCCCGGTAGCCGGCGTCGCCGCCGACGAGATCCTCGACGCGTCGTCGGCCGTCGACGCGATCGAGAGCACGTACATCGGCGACAAGGCGTTCTCGAACCTGCCGCGCAAGTACAAGACCGCCATCAGCGGGCACCCCGGCCACGACGTCGTGCCGCAGATCAACGACATCGCGTTCGTCGGCGCCGTCCACCCCGAGCACGGCCCCGGCCTCGACCTCTGGATCGGCGGCGGTCTGTCGACGAACCCGATGCTGGCGCAGCGCCTCGGCGTCTGGGTGCCGCTGGACGAGGTGCCCGAGGTCTGGGAGGGCGTCACGAGCGTCTTCCGCGACTACGGCTACCGCCGCCTCCGCTCGCGCGCCCGCCTGAAGTTCCTGGTGGCCGACTGGGGCGTGGAGAAGTTCCGCGAGGTGCTCGAGACCGAGTACCTGAAGCGGTCGCTCATCGACTTCGACGACCCGGGTGCGCCCGAGACCCCGGCCGACCACGTCGGCGTCTTCCCGCAGAAGGACGGCAAGTTCTTCGTCGGCGTCGCCCCGAGCGTCGGTCGCGTCTCCGGCACGCTGCTGAACCAGATCGCCGACGTGGTCGAGGCGCACGGCTCGAACCGTGTCCGCACCACGCCGATGCAGAAGCTCCTGGTCCTCGACGTCGAGGAGGACAAGGTCGAGTCGCTCATCGCCGCGCTCGACGAGCTGGGCCTGCACGCCCGACCGTCGCAGTTCCGCCGCAACACGATGGCCTGCACCGGCATCGAGTACTGCAAGCTCGCGATCGTCGAGACCAAGGAGCGCGCCGAGCGCCTCGTCAACGACCTCGCCGAGCGCATCCCGGACCTGGACACGCCGATCACGATCAACGTCAACGGCTGCCCCAACTCCTGTGCCCGCATCCAGACGGCCGACATCGGCCTCAAGGGCATGCTCGTGCTCGACGACGACGGCGAGCAGGTCGAGGGCTTCCAGGTGCACCTCGGTGGCGCGCTCGGCCTCGACGCCGGGTTCGGCCGCAAGCTCCGGGCGCACAAGGTCACCAGCGAGCACCTCACCGACTACGTCGAGCGGCTCGTGCGGATCTACCTCAAGGAGCGCGCCGACGGCGAGTCGTTCGCCCGCTGGGTCGCCCGCGCCGACGAGGAGGCGCTCCGATGAGCTCCAGCGCACGCGCCGTCCCGTTCCACTGCCCGTTCTGCGGCGAGGAGGACCTCCGCCCGCACGGCGAGAAGCACGGCCAGTGGGAGTGTCGCTCCTGTCAGCGAGCCTTCAGCTTGTCGTTCCTCGGCATCCTCAACCCCCAGCACGACCCGACCTCTGGAAGGAGGACAGCACCGTGACCGCACCAGCACTCATCGCTCTGGCGCACGGCAGCCGCGACCCGCGTTCTGCCGAGACCATCACTGCCCTGACGGAGACTGTGGCGTGCATGCGTCCTGGCCTCCGCGTGGAGCCGGCGTTCCTCGACCTCAACGAGCCAGACTTCGACGCCGTCGTCGACCGGCTGGTGGCCGAGGGCCACGGCGAGATCGTCGTCGTCCCGCTCCTGCTGACCGAGGCGTACCACGCCACGAACGACGTCCCGGACGTCGTCGACGCGGCGCTGCGGCGTCACCCCGGCGTCAAGATCACCGTCACGAAGGTGCTCGGCGTCGAGCACGCGTTCTTCCAGGTGCTCGACCAGCGTCTCCGCGACGTCCTGGCCCAGCACCGTGTGCGGGAGCTCGACGCCCTGGTGCTCGCCGGTGCGGGCTCGTCGGACCCGGTCGCCAACGCGGCGATCGCCCGGGCGGCCCGTGCGTGGGGTGCCCGGCACAAGCTGCCGACGATCGCGGCGTTCGCGTCGAGCGCTCCCCCGGCCGCCGGTGAGGCCGTGCGCACGCACCGTGCGGACGGACGCCGGCACATCGCCGTGGGCATGCTGTTCCTCGCACCCGGCCGGCTGACCGACCGGGTCAAGGAGCTGGCGCTCGAGGCCGGCGCGGTCGCCGTCGCAGAACCCCTGGGGGCCGACGAGATCGTCGCCGAGGTCGTCCTGGCCCGCTACGCCGTGGGCGCCGTCGACCTGGTGCCGCTCGAGGCCGCCTTCGCCTGACGCTCGACCTCGGGGTGCGCCCGTACGCTTCGTCCATGGACGAGGCCCTGTACGCGTACCCCGAGGCCGACCGGCCCTGGGTGCGGACGAACTTCGTCTGCACGGTCGACGGCGCCGCCTATGACGTCACCGGGGTCACCGGGACGCTCGGCGGCGACATCGACTCCGAGGTGTTCCAGCTCCTCCGGAGGCTGGCCGACGTCATCGTCGTCGGCGCCGGCACCGCGCGCATCGAGCGCTACGGACCGGCCGACGTCCCGATCGCCGTCGTGAGCCTGAGCCTGGAGGTGCCGGACCGGCTCCGGGCGCCGGGCCAGGTGGTGGTCACCACCGAGGACGCCGACGCGGACGGGCAAGCGGTCCTGCGCGAGGCCGGCGTCGAGGTGATCGCGCACGGCGAGGTCGAGATCGACTGGGACGCCGTGCTGGCCGACTTCGACGCCCGTGGTTGGCGAAAGATCCTCTGCGAGGGTGGCCCGACCCTGCACGGCGAGCTGCTCCGCCGCGACCTCGTCGACGAGGTGTGCCTGACCGTCGCGCCGGTCGTCGCGTCGGGCGACGCGCCCCGCATCTCGCACAGCCGGCACGCCGTCCACCACGGCATGACGCTCGGCCACGCCGAGGCCGTCGGCGACGTCCTGCTGACGCGGTGGGTGCGCGACCGGTCGTAGAGTGGAAGTACCCCGGCGAAGGGAGTCGCCATGTACGACGTGGCCCTGCTCATCGAACGCCAGCTCACCGACCTGGACGCCGATCAGCTGCTGTCCCTGCACGAAGGTCTCGACGAGACCGTCACCTACCACCTGCTCCTTCCCGTCGACACGTCGTCGGCACTGCTGGCGTCGTCGATGAGCGCCCTCGGCGGTGGTCAGATCGTGTCGATCGGCGACGCCGACGTGATCGCCGACGTCCAGGACGAGATGACCACGAGCGGCCAGGCCGAGCTCGACGCCAGCGCCGCCCTCCTGACCGGCCGTGGCCAACAGGTCACCGCGACGCTCACCGAGGACGACCCCGTGCAGGCGCTGTGCGCGCTCGTCGAGTCCACCAGCGCGGCGGAGGCCATCATCCTCACCGAGCCCCACGTGGTGCGCGAGTTCCTCCACCTCGACTGGACGTCGCGCGCCAAGCGGGCCCTCGACGTCCCCACGCTGCACCTGCTGGAGCACGTCCCGTTCTCCGCCCAGGCACCCTGATCCGTCACCGGCTCGTCATCTCCGCGGACGGGGTTCGCCTTCCGCTGCTCGGTAGTCTTGAGGCATGGCCCACCCCGTCGAGAAGACCGATGACGAGTGGCGCTCCGAGCTGAGCGCCGCCGAGTACCACGTGCTCCGAGAGGCCGGCACCGAGCGGCCGTTCAGCAGCCCGTTCGAGACCGACGACACCGTCGGCGTCTACGCGTGCCGCGCCTGCGGCGCCGAGCTGTTCCGCAGCGAGACCAAGTTCGACGCCCACTGCGGCTGGCCGGCGTTCTACGCCCCGCTGGCCGAGGACCGCGTCGAGTACCTCGAGGACCGCTCGATGTTCGGCGTCCGTACCGAGGTGCGCTGCGCCAACTGCGGCTCCCACCTGGGCCACGTCTTCGAGGGTGAGGGCTTCGACACCCCCACTGACCAGCGCTACTGCATCAACGGCATCAGCCTGACCCAGGTCCCCGACGCCAGCAAGGACGACGTGGTCTCGACCAGCTCGACCACCGAGGGCTGACGCAACCACCGGTCCTTGAGCCTGTCGAAAGGACGTGGTTTCGACCAGCTCAACCACCGAGGGCTGAAGCTCAACCACCGAGGGCTGACGCAACCACCGGTCCTTGAGCCTGTCGAAAGGACGTGGTCTCGACCAGCTCGACCACCGAGGGCTGACCTAGGGCCAGAGCGTGGTCAGCTCGGCGACGGTGTGCGCCTTGCCCGTGTAGAACGGGATCTCCACGCGCACGTGCCGGCGGGCGCGGCTGGCGCGCAGCTCGCGCATGACGTCGACGATGCGGTGCAGGTCGTCGGCCTCAAAGGCGAGGATCCACTCGTAGTCGCCGAGGGCGAACGACGCGACGGTGTTGGCGCGGACGTCCGGGTACTCGCGCGCCTGCATGCCGTGCTCCCGCAGCATGTCGCGACGCTCCTCGTCCGGCAGCAGGTACCACTCGTACGACCGCACGAACGGGTACACGCACACCCACGCGCGGGACTGCTCCTCGGCCATGAACGCGGGGATGTGCGACTTGTTGAACTCGGCCGGCCGGTGCACGGCGGTCTGCGACCAGACCGGCGCCATCCGGGAGCCGAGCGCGGTGCGGCGGAAGGCGTTGTAGGCCGACTGCAGGGCCTCGGCCGTGGGGGCGTGCCACCAGATCATCAGGTCGGCGTCGGCGCGCATGCCGCTGACGTCGTACGTGCCGCGCACGACGACGTCGTCGTCGCCGAGCTTGGCGATCAGTGCGTCGACCTCGGCCGCCTCGGTGGCGCGGTCCGCGTCGCCGAGCACGCGATCCAGTCGGAAGACGGACCACATCGTGTAGCGGATGGTCTCGTTGATCTCTTTCGCCAGCTTGCCCTTGTTCTCGACCATGTCTTCAGTGTCCCAAGTCCGACAACAGACGGGACACCGCCTCGCGTGCCGACGCGATCACGGCCGGGATCCCGACGCCTCGGTAGGCGGCACCGCACACCTCCAGGCCGGGAACCGCGGCGACCGCACGGTCGATGACCGCGACGCGATCCAGGTGGCCCACCTCGTACTGCGGGAGCGCACCGCCCCAGCGCTGGACGTGCCACGCCGCCGGGTCGGGCAGACCTCCGACGACGGCGCGGAGGTCGGCCAGCGCGGCGTCGGCGACAGTCGCGTCGTCGGAGTGCAGCAGGGTGGTCTCGCCGGCTCGGCCGACGGACGCCCGCAGCACCGTGCGCCCGAGCTCGGCCAGCCAGGCCCACTTGTTCGACGAGAACGTCGCGCCCTTGATGGCGGTGCCGTCGACCGGCGGGACGAGGAAGCCTGAGCCGGGGAGCTCGACGTCGGCGTCGATCACGAACGTCACGATGGCGACGCTGGCGTACGTGAAGTCGGCCAGCTCGAAGGCCGCCTCCGGTGCCGCTTCCGCCAGAATGCGGCCGGACGCCGGTGCGGGGGCCGCGACGACCACCGCGTCGTACTGCTCGGTGCCCCGGCTGGTGACGACGTCCCACCCGGTCCCGGACCGCGACAACCCACGCACGACCGTGCCCAGCCGGATGTCGACCTCGTCCGCGATAGCGGTGGTCACGGCTTCCGGCAGCCGTCCGACGCCACCGACCAGTCCGGCGAACACCGGCCCGGGTGTCGGGGTCGTGGCGGCGGCCGCGGCGAGCGGATCAGGACCGAGAGCCTTGAGCTGCGCGCCGGCCGACGCGAGGGACAGGGCATCGGCATGCCCGGCGTAGACGCCACCGAGCAGCGGCTCGACCAGCCGGTCCAGCACCTCGGTCCCGGCACGCTCGGACACGTACTCCGCGACGGAGATGTCCTCGTCCGGCACGGCGACCGACCGCTGCTCGACCGTCACGAAGTCGACGGGCTCGGCCGGCACGCCCATCACGGTGCGCGGCAGGCGGTGCAGCTCGCCGCGCGACCAGATGGAGGCCTGCGTCGTGGCGGCGTCGACGAGGTGCTCGCCGATCCCCGCCTGACGGCTGAGGTCCAGGGCCTCCGGACGACGCTGCAGCATCGCCTCGGCGCCGACGTCGAGCGTCACGCCGCCGACGTCCTCGCGGCGGAGCTTGCCGCCGATCCGGTCGGACCCCTCGAGGAGGACGGTGTCGACGCCCGCGCGGCTCAGCTCGAAGGCCGCCGTGAGACCGGCGATCCCGCCTCCGACGACGGCGACCCGCATCAGCTCTGGGCGTGGACGAAGTCGACGAGCCTCGCCAGGGCCTCGGGATCGGTCTCCGGCAGCACGCCGTGGCCGAGGTTGAAGATGTGGCCGGGCGCCTTGCGGCCGGCCGCGATGATGTCGGCCGCCTTCGCGTGCACGACCTCCGTGGGCGCGAACAGCAGCGTCGGGTCGAGGTTGCCCTGCACGGACTTGCCGGGCGCGATGCGCTCGACCGCCTCGTCGAGGGGGACGCGCCAGTCGACGCCCACGACCTCGGCACCCGCGTCGCCCATCGCGCCGAGGAGCTCGCCGGTGCCGACGCCGAAGTGGATGCGCGGCACGCCGAGGTCGGCGACCGAGGCCAGCACCGCGGCCGAGTGCGGCGCGACGAACGTCTGGTAGTCGGCGAGCGGCAGGGTGCCGGCCCAGGAGTCGAACAGCTGGATCGCGGACGCGCCGGCCTCGATCTGCGCCCTCAGGAACTGCCCGGCGATGGCGGCCAGCCGGCCGAGCAGGGCGTGCCACAGGTCGGGCTCGGAGTGCATGAGCGCCTTGGTGACGCGGTGGTCGCGCGACGGGCCGCCCTCGATCAGGTACGACGCCAAGGTGAACGGCGCCCCGGCGAACCCGATGAGCGGCGTGTCGCCGAGCTCCTCGGTCAGCGCGGTGACGGCGTCGGTGATCGTGCTGACGTCGTCGGGCTCGACGTCACGAAGCTGGTCGAGCTGGTCGCGACGGCGGATCGGGTCGGCGATCACGGGACCCGTGCCGGGCACGATGTCCAGGTCGACGCCGATGGCCTTGAGCGGCACCACGATGTCGGAGAAGAAGATCGCCGCGTCGACGCCGAGGCGGCGGACCGGCTGCATGGTGATCTCCACGATCAGGTCCGTGCGGAAGCAGGACTCCAGCATCGGGACGCCCTCGCGCAGCTTGCGGTACTCCGGGAGCGAGCGGCCGGCCTGGCGCATGAACCACACCGGGACGTGATCGGCGGCCTCGCCGCGGGCGGCGCGCAGGAAGGCGCTGTCAGACAGGGTCACCCCCCAATCCTCCCAGGTGGGGCCATGCGTCAGTGTGTCGATCCCCCATCCGTCGCCCGGCACGCCTACGATCACGGTGTGGGTGTTCGTAGCGAGATCGATCGCACTCCCCCCGCCTTCACTGCAGCAGTCGAGCAGGTGGGCCGCGCCGTCCTGCGACCCGAGGTCGCGGTCGACACCATGCCTGCGCCGCAGCGCATCGCGCCGTTCGCGCACGCGGTCAGCGGCGACGTCTCGCTCGGCGGTGAGGAGGTCGGCACCGGACGGTTCATCGTCCTGCACGACCCAGCCGGCAACGACGCCTGGGGCGGCACGTTCCGTTGCGTCACGTTCGCCCGCGCCGACGTCGAGGCCGAGATGGCCGCCGACCCGTCGCTGCCCACCGTCGGCTGGAGCTGGCTGACTGACGCGCTCGACTCGCACGGCGGTGAGTTCACGGCTCCGAGCGGCAGCGTCACGGTGGTCCACACGGAGGGCTTCGGCGAGATGGCGGCCGACGGCGCCGACGCCCAGGTCGAGGTCCGCGCGTCGTGGACCCCGACGTCCGACATGGGTCCTCACGTCGCCGCGTGGGCCGACCTCCTGTGCGCGCTCGCTGGCCTGCCGCCGCTCGCACCGGGCGTCATCCCCCTGCAGCCGCGCCGACGCGGTGGGCGGTGACTGCTGAGGAAGCGGTGCCCGAGGACGAGGTTGCCGCACCGTCACCGCCGCTGCTCCTGCGGGACCCGCTGCCGCCGGTCATCGACACCGAGTCCGCCCTCGCCGACTACTGCGCCAAGGTCGCCGCGGGTTCAGGTCCGGTGGCCCTCGACGCCGAGCGCGCCTCCGGCTATCGCTACTCGCAGCGTGCCTACCTGGTCCAGGTCCGGCGCGAGGGTGCCGGTACAGGACTCATCGACCCCATCGCCTTCGACGACCTGACGGCCCTCGACGCCGCGATCGGCGACGCCGAGTGGATCCTGCACGCGGCCACGCAGGACCTCCCCTGCCTCGCGGAGGTCGGTCTCCGGCCGCGCCGCCTGTTCGACACCGAGCTCGCCGGACGTCTTCTCAACCTGCCCCGCGTCGGCCTCGCGTCCCTCGTCGAGCACTACCTGGGCCGCAGCCTGGCCAAGGAGCACTCCGCCGCGGACTGGTCCACCCGCCCGCTGCCCGAGCCCTGGCTGCTGTACGCCGCGCTCGACGTCGAGGTGCTCGTCGAGCTGCGCGACCTGATCGCCGCCGAGCTCGAGGCCACCGGCAAGTCCGAGTGGGCCGCCCAGGACTTCGAGGCCCTGCTGTCGTTCACCGGGCCGCCGACCCGCGAGGACCCCTGGCGGCGCACGTCGGGCATCCACAAGGTCCGCGGCCGGCGCGCCCTCGGGCTGGTGCGCGAGATCTGGAACGCCCGCGACGAGATCGCCGAGCAGCGCGACATCACGCCCGGCCGCATCCTGCCCGACTCCTCGATCCTGGACCTGGCCTCGTCCCCGCCGGCCGACCTCACCGCCCTCAAGCAGGCGCGCGTGATGCGCAACCGCGGCCCGCGACGGTTCGTCAGCCAGTGGCACGACGCGATCGAGCGCGGGCTCGGGATGGCCGAGGACGAGCTGCCCCGGTCGTCGCCGCGACGCGACGGTCCCCCGCCTCCGCGGGCGTGGGCCGAGAAGTTCCCGGAAGCCGCCGCCCGGCTGGGACGGGCCCGTGAGGCCATCGGCTCGCTGGCGGAGCAGCACGACCTGCCGGTCGAGAACCTCCTCACCCCGCACCTCGTCCGCGGCCTCGCGTGGGAGCCGCCCGAACCGCTCTCCGCCGAGGCCGTCGACGCCGTGCTCGAGGACGGAGGGGCTCGTCCCTGGCAGCGTGAGCTGACCGTGCCCGCTCTGCTGGAGGCGCTCGCGTCAGGTTAGGCAACCCTGCGTACGATGAGCCCGTGCTCGCCGCGAACTTCCTCATCGGTCTGCGCGAGGGTCTCGAGGCCAGCCTGATCGTCAGCATCCTGGTCGCCTACCTGGTCAAGACCGACCGTCGCTCGGAGCTGCGGCACGTCTGGACCGGCGTGGTGGCCGCGATCGTCGTCGTCCTCGCGATCTTCACCGCCGTCGAGCTGATCTTCGACCAGCTGTCCTTCCGCACGCAGGAGATCGTCGGCGGCAGCATGTCGATCGCCGCTGCCCTCCTCGTGACCTGGATGATCTTCTGGATGCGCCGCACCGCGCGCCACCTGAAGCGCGAGCTCGAGGGACAGATGTCCGACGCTCTGGCCCTCGGCGCCACAGCGCTCGTGACGGTCTCGTTCCTGACCGTCGGCCGCGAGGGACTGGAGACCGCGGCCATCCTCTGGTCCACGATCAACGCGAGCACCACGAGCGACCCGTTCCTCGGAGCGGTCTCCGGCATCCTCGTGGCCGTCGTGCTCGGCTACCTCATCTACCGCGGCGCCCTGCGCATCAACCTCGGCCGCTTCTTCACCATCACCGGCGCCCTGCTGATCCTCGTCGCCGCCGGCGTGCTGGCGTACGGGTTCCACGACCTC
Source organism: Aeromicrobium terrae (assembly GCF_008039565.1). Lineage (GTDB taxonomy): Bacteria > Actinomycetota > Actinomycetes > Propionibacteriales > Nocardioidaceae > Aeromicrobium > Aeromicrobium terrae. Next base: position 271,277 of record NZ_VDUX01000001.1, on the reverse strand, counting down.
CAAGAGGCCGACGTCCTGCCGGGCCTGACGTCGCTGGCGTTCGACATCTCCGGCGCCATCCCGCCGGACAGCTGGTACGGCACCCTCCTGAAGGGAACGCTGAACTTCCAGCCGAACCCGACGTGGCTGCAGACCGTCGTGTGGGTCGCGTACGTCGTCCCCGTGCTCTGGCTCTACCTCGGGCGTCGCACGCCGGCGCCCACTCGCGTCGCCGCGGAGGCGTGACCGCTCGGCGGTTACGGTGGTCGGGTGAGCGAGTACCGCCGTCCCTCCCTCCCCGGAGCCGCCATGTTCGAGGCGCTGGCGGACGGCGCGGACCCGGCCGAGGCCACGGCCGCGGGACACCGGATCGCCAACCTCCTGGTGCGTGGTCCGCACGACGACGCTGACGCCGGCCTGGTCGACCGGGTGCTCCACCTCGCCGACGAGGAAGGCCTCGGCGTCATCGCCGAGCTCTGGTCCCACGCGGCCGCCGACTCGGTCGCGGGTGCGCTGTGGCGGCTGTACCTCCTGCGCACCTGGGTGCACGCCAAGCCCGACCAGGCGGCCCGCGAGTTCGCGGCCGGCAAGGCCTACGCGCCCGTCCACGAGGTCCTGGCCGGGGTCGTCGACCCGCCCGGTCCCGAGGAGGTCCTCACCCTCGTCGACACCGTCGTGAGCGGCATCGTCGGCGACGACTTCGACGTCATGCTCGACCGCGCCGCGGCCTTCGCGCACATCGTCGGCGTCGGGCGCGCGCAGGTCGACAGCGGCGACCCTGCGAGCGCGGCGCGGCTCGTCGACATGGCCATCCACCTGCGAAAAGCCGCCACGCTGGAGCGAGCCGGCACCCTCCCGTGATTTCGCTCGTGGATGTGCCTTGTCCGGTCGGGACCCTCGGTTAGGCTGGACTCCGCGTCGGGCTGGGTAAGCCCCGGGTCCCAACATATGCCGCTACGAGCGGCCACGCGCCGTGAGGCGCTTCCCAGCCCGGCGCAAGACTCACCGAACCTCGGTGGTCGAGTGCCTCCGCGAGCGCCAGCGAGCTGGAGGTGTATCGAGACCACCTAGACTCTCGGCATGACGAGGCGGCGAGGGGGTCTGGGCGGGCTGCTGACCGCCCTCGTCCTGGCGCTGGCCGTCGTCGTGCCGGGTGGCGCCGCGCAGGCCGCGGCGCACTCGCAGCGCAGCGTCGCCACCGGAGTGCACGCACAGAAGGCGCACCCGTCGGCGCGCTCGCAGGCCGCGCACGTCGCCTCGTCGGCGAAGATCGTGCACCACCTCGACGCGACCACGCCGCCCTCGAGCACCGACGTCTCGGACGAGCACGCCTCGATCGTCGTCGACCAGGCCCGGACCGGCCTGACCGGTCTCGCCACCCCCACCGCGCTCGGACGCGGACCGCCGGCCTCCTGAGCCGTCCGTCCGTCCCGCGGCACTCCGCCGCACGTCCGAGAGCAGAACCATGTCCCTTCGCGCCCCCGTGTGGCGCGCGCTGGCCGCCTTCGCGGTCGTCGCCGCCGCACTCGCCCTTGCCCTCACGAGCTCGGCCAAGCTCGGCCTCGACCTCAAGGGCGGCACCCAGATCGTCCTGGAGACCAAGGACTCCGACCGCGTCACCGCCGACGCCGAGTCCACCGATCGTGCCCTCGAGGTGCTCCGCGGCCGCGTCGACGCCCTCGGCGTCGCCGAGCCGACCCTCGCCCGGTCCGGCGAGAAGCGGATCATCGTCGAGCTGCCGGGCCTGCAGGACCCGCGCGAGGCCGCGAAGGTCATCGGCCGCACCGCCCAGCTGACGTTCCACGAGGTGCTGCGCATCCCGCAGCCGGGCGAGGAGTTCACCGACGAGGAGCGCATCGTCCAGGACGAGAGCGGCGCACCCATCGCCCTGGGCCCGGCCGTCCTCGACGGCAACGGTGTGTCCGACGCCGTCGCCACGACGCCCGAGCAGGGCATCGGCCAGTGGGTCGTCAACGTCGACTTCAACGGGGGCGGCCAGGACGGCTGGCGCGAGCTCGTGCGTTCCGCCTGCGCGAACCAGCAGGCCGGCCAGCGCGTCGCGATCATGCTCGACAACGAGGTCATCTCCTCCCCCGGCGTCGTGCCCGACCTCTGCGCCGCCGGCGGCAGCAACGCCACCACGATCAGCGGGTCGTTCACCCAGTCGAGCGCCAAGGATCTCGCCGTCCTGATCAAGGGTGGCGCCCTGCCGGTGCCGGTCGAGGTCATCGAGCAGCGCACCGTCGGCCCCACGCTCGGCAAGGCCGCCATCGACGCGTCGATCGAGGCCGCGATCATCGGCATCACCCTCACCGGCCTGTTCATCGTCGTCGTCTACCGGCTGGTCGGCTTCATGGCGACCATCGCCCTGGGCACCTACGCCCTGATCGCGTACGGACTTCTCGTGTGGCTCGGTGCGACGTTGACCCTGCCCGGCCTCGCGGGCTTCGTGCTCGCCATCGGCCTCGCGATCGACGCGAACGTCCTCGTCTTCGAGCGAGCGCGCGAGGAGCACGCCGCCAGAGAACGGGGTGAGCTCTCCCCCGCCCTGGAGACCGGCTTCACCAAGGCATGGTCGGCGATCATCGACTCCAACGTCACGACGCTACTGGCCGCCGGGCTGCTGTTCTTCCTCGCGTCCGGACCGGTCAAGGGCTTCGGCGTGACCCTGTCCATCGGCGTCATCGCGTCGATGTTCTCCGCGCTGGTGGTCGCCCGCGTCCTCGCCGAGTGGGCGGTGCGCCGACGCCCGGTGCGGTCGCACCCGGCCTGGAGCGGCATCGCCGGCACCGGCCGGCTCCGTCGGTGGCTCACCGAGGACGGGCCGAACCTCATGCGCCGCAGCGGCACCTGGATCGCCGTGACCGCCCTGGTCGGCGTGGTCTCCGTGCTGGGCATCGTCGTGCGCGGGCTCGACCTCGGCGTTGAGTTCACCGGCGGTCGTCTGCTCGAGTACTCCACGTCGAAGCAGGTCGACGTCGAGGAGGCCCGCGAGGCCGTCAGCGACGCCGGGTTCCCGACCGCGGTCGTGCAGGCGTCGTCCGGCGACGGCGAGACGGAGAACATCACGGTCCGCAGCAGCGAGTTGACGAACGACGAGGCGTTCGCCGTCGAGCGTGCCATCGGGACGGTCGGCGGCGACGTCACGAAGGAGCGGGACGAGCTGATCGGCCCGAGCCTCGGCGACGAGCTGCGCAAGAAGGCCCTGATCGCGTTCGCCATCGCGATCGCCGCGCAGATGATCTACCTCGCCTGGCGGTTCCGCTGGACGTTCGCCGCGGCCGCGGTCCTGTCGATGTCGTCCGTGGTGCTCACGGTCATCGGCACCTTCGCGTGGTGGGGCAAGCCGATCGACGGCGTGTTCCTCGCCGCCGTGCTGTCGATCATCGGCCTGGCCGTCAACGACACGATCGTCGTGTTCGACCGCATCCGCGAGCACACGGCGGAGAACCGATCACGGCCGCTGCGCGAGGTGGTCAACGAGGCGATCCTGCACACCGTGCCCCGCACGGTGAACACCGGCCTGGGCGCCATGTTCATCCTCGCGGCGCTCGCGTTCCTGGGCGGCGACTCGCTGACCGACTTCGCCATCGCCCTCCTGCTCGGCCTGTCCGTCGGCATCCTGTCGACGATCTTCACCGCGTCGGCCCTGGCCGTCGTGCTGGAGGAGCGCTGGCCGTTCGACGAGCAGCGGGCGCGCCAGCGCACCCCGGACCCGTACGCCCACATCGACGACGGCCGCAGCGACGGAGCGGTGATCTAGCGCCGGATCTCGGTCGCTAGGGCGAAGCCCGGGAGCGAAGCGAAGCGACCTGACGCGGGTGTCGACGGTGACGTCGCTTCGGTCGCAGAGCTCCCTCCCGCGGCTCCGCCGCTAGCGACCGAAGCGACGCAGGGGCGAGCTCGGTTCACCCAAATGGGAGCACATCGGGAGACATGGCGGCGGCGCGGGCGGTGGCGGCGGTCATCCGGCGGCGGTGGTGGCGGCGGCAGAGCACCTCGTAGCCGACGGTCGGGGCCGTGTGGGTCTCGTCCTCGACGTCGCCGACGACGATGACCTCGCCCTCGGTGACCATGACGCCGTTCTCGGTGCGGGCGTTGTGCGTGGCGCGCTCGCCGCACCAGCACAGTGCTTCGACCTGCAGCGTCATGACGTGGTCGGCGAGCTCGACGAGCCGGGCCGAGCCCTCGAACAGGCGGCTGCGGAAGTCGGTGAGGATGCCGAAGGCGAACACGTCGATGGACAGCTCGTCGACCACCTTGGCGAGCTGGTCGATGTGCTGGCGCGTGTAGAACTGCGCCTCGTCGCACACGAGGTAGTCGATGCGCCCGCCGTGGGTCAGGGAGTCGACGACGACGTCCCAGAAGCTCAGGTCCGGCGTGACCTCGACGGCCTCGACCTCGAGGCCGAGGCGGCTGGACAGCGTGGCGACCCCGGCGCGGTCGTGCGACGTGAACACCATGCCGACGCGGCCCCGGGCCCGGTGGTTGTGGTCCATCTGCAGCGCCAGCGTGCTCTTGCCGCAGTCCATCGTCCCCGAGTAGAAGTTCAGCTCCGCCACGGCGTCAATCTTGTCATCACTCGGCCACCAGGAGCGGGATCGCGAGCTCCGCCTCGCTGACGGATCCGTGGAAGCCGTGCATCTTCATCTCGATGGCGAAGTCGGCCGACGAGAACACGGCGAAGTCACCGAGGGAGGCCACCACGACGTCGCCGATCCGGCCGCGCACGTCGGGCGAGATCGGGCCGAACCAGTCGTCCAGGCCGGCCTGGGTGCTGACGATCGCGCGGTCGCCGAGCAGGTCGGCCCACCGGGCGGCGACGTCCGCCTCCGCACCGGCCCGCGTGTAGACGTGCCGGAACCGCGCCTCCCCGGCCACGAGGACGACGTCGTCGCGCAGGGCCGGGTGCTCCTCGATGTCGAACCGGTCCTCCTGCGGGAGGTCGATCATCCCGTGGTCGGCCGTGACCACCAGGACCGCATCGGCGGGCAGGGCTTGGCGAAGGTCGGCCAGCTCCGTGTCGACGGCGGCCAGCATGTCGCGCCACTCCGGCGACGTGCAGCCCTTGGCGTGGCCGGTGTGGTCGAGGCGCGACTCGTAGGCGTAGACCACCGACCGCGGCGCCTCCTCCACCACGTCGACGACGACGTCGGTGCGCTCCCAGACGGACGTGATGCCGTGGTACGGCACGCCGCGCTGGCTGCAGCGGGTCAGGCCGGATCCCTCGAACTTCGCGTCGTTGACCGACGAGGCGGCCACCCCGGCGTCCTGCAGCAGCTCCAGGACCGTGCGGTGCGGCTGCCAGGTGTCCGGGTCGACCGGTTGGTCCCAGGTCAGCGAGTTCAGCCGCTCACCCGTGGCCGGGACGCGGCTGGTGTAGCCGACGACGCCGTGCTCGCCGGCGCGCAGGCCGGTGCCGAGCGAGGTGAGGCTCGTGGCCGTGGTGGACGGCACGCCGCACACGACGTCCGGGACGCCGGACAGCGACGCCAGGAACGGGGCGACGTCGGCGTGCTCCTGCAGGAGGTGGTGGCCGAGCCCGTCGACCACCATGACGACGTACCGCGGCGCCGACGGGAGCCCGAGCGTGTCGGTGAAGCCGGCCGCGCCGGTGGCGGCGCCCACGGACGGCAGCAGCTCGTCGAGGGTGTGACGACCCCGCGGCCCGAAGGACGCGACGGAGGGCGGTGTCATCAGTGGGGGGCCGTCAGGGCCGGCCGACAGGTGCCGTGTGGGTGGTGGCTTCGGAGAGGACGCGGGCGAAGTCGAGCAGGCGGCGCACGGCCGCGCCACCGTCGGCGGCGGCGCTCAGCCGCAGCGAGAAGTCGTCGCCGGCGAGGTTGCCGGTGTAGCCGTGGTCGGCGTCGCACTCGGGGTCCGAGCAGGACGCCGGCTCGAGGTCGATCCGCGCGACCGCGCCCCACGAGATGGTGAGCACGGCCTCCTCGAGCTGGTCGGAGTCCGTGGTGACCATGCGGCTCACCACGACCGACCGGACCTGGCCGACGGGCACGGCCTCGCTGGTGGTGGACGTGTACGGCTTGGGCAGCAGGTCGTCCGGCGGGTGCTCGTCGGTGTGCACCAGCACGACGCGCGTGGAGGTGAGCACGAGCACCGTCATGTGCCGGCGGATCTCGTCGCGATCGAACGTCGGCTCGTGGTGCAGGACGTAGGCGCTCACGGACTCGCCGGCGAGAGTGTCGCGCAGGCCTTCGGCCACGATCTCGGGGTAGTAGCCGCTCCGCGAGACCTCGTCGAACACCTCTGCCGTGCGATCGGGACTCATCACGCCAGCGTATCGCCCGTCACCGCAGGCTGGCTGAGCCTTCGGACGTACCAGTCGCCCCGGCGGTCGGCCGACGGGACGACCTTCGCCCGGGCGCTCACGGCGGCCAGCGTGCCGGGCCCGACGAGCACCGGCTCGAGGTCGAGCTCGGCGATCTCCGGCAGGTCGTCCTTCATCGCGGCGAGCCGCAGGATGACGTCGCGCACGGCGTCCACGTCGACCGGGTCCGAGCCGCGGTAGCCGTAGAGGAGCGGCGCCGCACCGAGTCCGCTGATCATCTCGGCGGCGTCGACGTCGGTGAGCGGCGGGATGCCGTAGGACCGGTCGCCGAGCAGCTCGCTCGGGGCCCCAGCCAGGCCGAACGACACCAGTGGGCCGAACAGCGGGTCCTCGGTGACCGAGAACGAGACCGGAATGCCGTCAGGCGCGGAGCGCTGGACGAAGAACTGCGTCTCGGCCCGCATGCCGGTCCAGCTGGTGAGGCTGTCCCAGGCCTCCCCCATCGAGTCCGGCCCGGTGATGCCGCGCCAGACGTGCGCGAGGTCGGGGCGGGCCCGCAGGTGCTCGCTGCCCGCCTTGAGCACGACGTCCCAGCCGAGCTTCTCGCCGGCCGCGATCGCCTCCTCGCGGGAGTGGACGTTGATCCAGGTCCAGAGGTCGATGCCGTAGCAGGCCAGCAGCGCGTGCACCTGCTCCGTGGACAACAGGGCGCCCCGCGGGGCGGCGGCGAGCACCTGCCGCACCAGCGCGCGGGCGTCGCCGGTGCGGTGCTCGAGGAACGTGCGGAACTCGCCGTGGTCGCGCGCCGCCCACTCGGCGTACCCGACGACCCGCGCGAGGGCTCGCACGGCCGACTCCGGCGCCGCGTACGACGGCACCGAGCCGCGACCGGCCGACCCGCCCGCCAGGTCCGTGACGCGCAGCAGCTCCGGCACGCCCTCGGTACCGAGGAACGTCGAGACGATCGGCTTGTCGGACTGCTCCCCCACCGCGGCGAGGACGTTCGCGACCTCCTCGCCCGACGTGTTCAGCGGCGGGATGTAGACGACCATGATCGCGTCGACGTCCGGGCTGGCCAGGGCGGTCTCGATGGCGACCTCGAAGTCGTCGGCGCCCGCCTCGGCGCCCAGCGAGACCGGCTCGGCGGTCTGCAGCCCGGCCTCGGTGGCGGCGTCCATGATGAGCAGCGCCATCGCGTCGGAGTTGCCGACGACGGCGATGCGGTTGCCGCTCGGCAGCGGCTGGTGGGCCAGCAGCTGCGCGACGTCGAACATCTCGTCGAGGGTGTCGACCTGGATGACGCCGGCCTGACGGAACATCGCGTCGACGGCCGCCTGCGGGGCCGCACTGCGCTTGACCGCGTGGCCCACCGGCACTCCCTGGGTGGAGCGGCCGGACTTCACCGCGACGATCGGCTTGGACATCGAGACCCGGCGGGCGATGCGGGAGAACTTCCGCGGGTTGCCGATCGACTCCAGGTACAGCAGCACGACCTCGGTGGCGTCGTCCTCCTGCCAGTACTGCAGGAGGTCGTTGCCCGAGACGTCCGCGCGGTTGCCGGCGGAGACGAACGTCGACAGGCCCAGGCCACGTCGGGCCACGGACTCGAGGATGGCTGTTCCCAGCGCGCCGGACTGGCAGAAGAACCCGACGCGTCCCTGCGGCGGCATGAACGGCGCGAGGGAGGCGTTCAGCTGCACCTCCGGCGCGGTGTTGATGACGCCGAGGCAGTTGGGGCCGATCAGCCGGAGGCCGTAGCTGCGGCTCAGGTTCACGAGCGCACGCTGTCGCTTGCGGCCCTCGGGGCCGACGTCGGCGAACCCGGCCGAGATGACGATCAGGCCGTGCACGCCCTTGGCGGCGCAGTCGAGCACCACGTCGGCGACGGACTCGCTCGGCACGGCCACGATCGCAAGGTCGATCTCGTCGGGGACGTCCTGCACCGACTTGTACGACGGGAGGCCGGACACCGCCTCGGCCGAGGAGTTCACCGCGTACACGCTGCCGTGGTAGCCGCCGAGCACGAGGTTGCGCACCATCGTCAGGCCGATGGAGTCCTGGCGGCGGCTGGCCCCGACGACGGCGATGCTGCGCGCGGTGAAGATGCGCTCGATCGACGCCGCCTCGGCGCGCTGCTCGCGCGCCCGCATGACGCCCATCGCCGAGTCGGTCGGGTCGATCCGGAACGCGAGCCGCTGCACGCCCTCCTCGACCATGCCGTCGACGTGGTAGCCCATCTCACGGAAGATCTGCAGCATCCGGGCGTTGGCCGGCAGGACGTCGGCGGTGAAGCGCCGGATGCCGCGCTCGCGGCCCGCCTGCGCCAGGTGCTCGAGCAGCAGCTGCCCGACGCCGCGCCCCTGGTGGGCGTCCTCGACCAGGAACGCCACTTCCGCCTCGTCCTCCGACTCAGCCTCATACCGACCCACGGCGATGATCTCGTCGTGGAGCGTGACGACGAAGGCGACGCGGCGGTCGTGGTCGACGGTGGTGAACCGCTTGACGTCCTTGGCCGAGAGCTTGGGGTACGGAGCGAAGAACCGGAAGTACTTGGACTCGTCGGAGACGCGCGAGTAGAACGCGATCAGATTGTCGGCGTCGTCGGGCCGGATCGGGCGCATCTGGGCGACCCGACCGTCCTTGAGCAGGACGTCCGCCTCCCACTGCGGGTCCTCCTCGACGGCCTGACTGCTCACGTCGTCAATCTATCGGGGAGCCACGCGGCGGGGGTGCCGGGCAGCGGGAGGTCCGCGCGGGACAATGGACCTTCCAGAGCACGAGGAGAGGATGCATGGCGCGCAGCACCACCAAGCCGCCCGAGGACGAGTTCGAGGAACACGTCATCGACACCGACATCTCCGACGAGATGCGGGTCAGCTACCGCGAGTACGCCTACTCGGTGATCTACTCACGGGCCATCCCCGACGCGCGCGACGGCCTCAAGCCCGTGCAGCGCCGCACGCTGTTGACGATGGACGACCTGAACCTGCGGCACGACCGCGGTCACGTCAAGAGCGCTCGCGTCGTCGGCGAGGTCATGGGCCGCCTGCACCCGCACGGCGACAGCGCCATCTACGACGCCCTCGTCCGGCTCGTGCAGCCCTGGTCGATGCGCGTCCCGCTGATCGACGGCCACGGCAACTTCGGCTCGCCCGACGACCCGCCCGCGGCCATGCGCTACACCGAGTGCCGCATGGACGAGCCGGCCGAGGCCATGACGGCGTCCATCGACGAGGACACGGTCGACTTCCGGCCCAACTACGACGGCCGGGAGATGGAGCCCGAGGTCCTGCCCGCGGCGTTCCCGAACCTGCTGGTCAACGGCTCGTCCGGCATCGCGGTCGGCATGGCCACCAACATCGCGCCGCACAACCTGATCGAGGTCGTGCAGGCCCTGCGCCACCTCATCGACCACCCGGCGGCCGACCTCGACGACCTGATGAAGTTCGTGCCCGGCCCGGACCTGCCCACCGGCGGCAAGATCGTCGGGCTCGACGGGGTCCGCGACGCCTACGCCACCGGCAACGGCTCGTTCCGCATGCGGGCCACGGCGCGCATCGAGAACGTCACGCCGCGGCGCAAGGGCATCGTCATCACCGAGCTGCCGTTCAACGTCGGCCCGGAGAAGGTCATCGAGGCCATCAAGAAGCTCGTGCAGGCCAAGAAGCTGCAGGGCATCACCGACGTCAAGAACCTCACCGACCGGCACAAGGGCCTGCACCTCGTCGTGGAGGTGAAGAGCTCGTTCCACCCCGAGGCGATCCTCGAGCAGCTCTACAAGCTCACGCCGATGGAGTCGTCGTTCGCGATCAACGCGGTCGCGCTGGTCGACGGCCAGCCCCGCACCCTCGGGCTGCACGACATGCTCACGGTCTTCCTCGACCACCGCTACGACGTCGTCCGCAGGCGCACCACCTTCCGCCGGAAGAAGGCCGCCGACCGGCTGCACCTCGTGGACGGCCTGATCACGGCGATCCTCGACATCGACGAGGTCATCCAGCTGATCCGCGGCAGCGACGACCGCGCGCAGGCCCGCTCGCGCCTCGTGGGCGTCTTCGACCTCGACGAGGTCCAGGCCGACTACATCCTCGACCTGCAGCTCGGCCGGCTCACCAAGTTCTCCCGCATCGAGCTGGAGAAGGAGGCCGACGAGCTGCGCGCCACCATCGAGGAGCTCGACGCGATCCTCGCCGACGAGGCGGTCCTGCGCGGCGTCGTCGGCGACGAGCTCGACGAGGTCGCCCAGCGGTTCGGCACGCCGCGCCGCACGGTGCTGCTCGAGGCCGCCGGCCAGACGGTCACCGCCGCTGCGCCGCTCGAGGTGGCCGACGACCCGTGCTGGGTCCTGATGTCCGCCACCGGGCTGCTCGCCCGCACCACCGACGACGCGCCGCTCGGGGAGGTGGGCCGCCGGGCGAAGCACGACACGATCGTCGCCGCCGTCCGCACCACCGCGCGCGGCGAGGTCGGCGTGGTCACCGCCGGAGGCCGCGTGCGACGCCTCAGCGTCATCGAGATCCCGTCCATCCCGCCCACGTCCGGGGCGCCCAACCTCCAGGGCGGCGTGCAGCTCCGCGAGCTCGTGCACCTCGACGACCCGGCCCTCACCTTGATGACGTTCGACGAGTCCGGCCCCGGCCTCGCCCTCGGCACCCGCAACGGCGTCGTGAAGCGGGTCAAGCCCGACCACCTGAGCAACCGCGACGAGTGGGACCTGATCAGCCTGGCCGACGGCGACCGCGTCGTCGGCGCCGCTCCGCTCGCCACCGGTGACGAGGAGCTCGCGTTCGTCACCTCCGACGCCCAGCTGCTGCACTTCTCCGCATCGGGCGTGCGCCCGCAGGGACGGGGCGGCAGCGGCATCGCCGGCGTCAAGCTCGGCGACGGAGTCACCGTCGTCGCGTTCGGCGTGGCCCGCGACATCGAGAACGCCCACGTCGTCACGGTCGCCGGCTCCGGCGGCGCCCTCCCGGGCACGCAGAACGGCGCCGTGAAGGTCAGCCCGCTGAGCATCTACCCGGCCAAGGGCCGTGGCACCGGCGGCGTGCGCTGCCAGCGCCTGCTCAAGGGCGAGGACGGCCTGATCCTGGCCTGGGTCGGCGACGGCACTCCACTGGCCTGCGCCACCAGCGGCTCGCCGGTCGAGCTGCCTGAGCCCACCGACCGTCGCGACGGCTCCGGCGTCCCCGTGGCGCAGCCGATCCTGGCCGTCTCGGCGCCGCCTGCGCTGCTGCCGGGCTCCGCCACCGCCTCCGTGGAAGACTGACGCCGTGCGCCTCCGAAACGTCCTTCTGCCCTGCCTGGCTGCCGTCCTGCTGACCGTCGCCGGCTGCTCAGGCGGTTCCGACGGCGACGCGGACCCCGCGGCGCTGGTCAAGCGGCTGTCCGCGGCCCGGACGGCGATCGACTCGGCGGAGACCGTCAAGGTGTCCCTCTCGACGTCGTCGCTGCCCGACGGCGTCACCGGGCTCCTGTCGGCGAAGGGCGAGGGCAACCACTCGCCGGCCTTCAAGGGCACGGTGAAGGTGGTCACCGGCGGCTCCTCGCTGTCCGCCGACGTCGTGGCGGCCGAGGGCAAGGTCAAGGCGAAGACGAGCTTCGCCCCGCTCTACCTCACCGTCGACCCGGCCACGTTGAAGGCGCCCGACCCGGCCAGCCTGCTCGACCCGGAGAACGGCATCACGCAGATCCTCGAGAAGACCACGAAGCTGACCGAGGGCAAGAAGTCTCGTGACGGCTCGGACGTCCTCACCACGATCAAGGGGCGGCTGCCCGGCAGCCTCGTGAAGACGATCATCCCCTCGGCCGACGCCGACAAGACCTTCACCGTGTCGTACCGGCTCACGGACGACGACGAGCTCCGCGACGCCACCCTGAAGGGGCCGTTCTATCCCGGTGCCGGCTCGGTCAGCTACACCGTGGAGCTGACCACCTCGGACACGCCGGTCGACATCGAGCTCCCGTAGCTCCATGATCCCGAAGGCATCCCAGGCTCTGTTGGGTCTGGCCGCCGTCGCCATCGCCTTCGCGGCAGCCGACACGTACGTCGTGGTGCTCGCGCTGCCCGACATGATGAGCACGGTCGGGCTCGACGTCGATGAGATCCAGCGCGCGGCCCCGATCGTGTCCGGGTTCCTGCTCGGCTACGTGGGCGTCCTCCCGCTGATCGGTCGGATCTCGGACCTGCGCGGGCGCGTGCCGGTGCTCCTCGGCTGCCTGGTCGTGTTCGCGATCGGGTCGGTGGTCACCGCGGCCGCGTACGACCTCCCGACGATCGTCACCGGGCGGCTGGTGCAGGGCATCGGCGGCGGTGGGCTGATCCCGCCGACCCTGGCCCTGGTCGCCGACCTGTGGCCACCGCCGAAGCGCGGGTTCCCGCTGGGCGTCGTGGGCGCGGTGCAGGAGCTCGGCAGCGTCCTCGGCCCGCTGTACGGCGCGGTCGTGCTGTCGTTCGGCTCCTGGCGCGACATCTTCTGGCTGAACTGTGCCGTCGGCCTCGTGCTCGCCGCCGCCATGGTGCGGCTCCGTGAGGAGGCTCCGGCGACACCGGCCCGGCCGGGCCGGTTCGACGTCCTCGGCGCCGTGCTCGGCGTCCTCACCCTGACCGGCCTGACGCTCGTGATGCTGGAGCCGCAGCGTCTCGTCGAGGGCGTCACCAGCGGTCTGGCGTTCCTGCCGGTCACCGGCGACTCCCGGTGGCTGACGCCGGTCGCCCTCACCACCTACGGACTCCTGGTGCTGTTCCTCGCCCGGCTCGCCACGGCGCGACGGCCGCTGGTCGACTGGCGCGGCTGGTCAAGCGTCCCGGCCCAGACCGACGTCGGCGGCGCGTTGCTCCTCGCCGTGGGTCTCGGGGCGGTGATCGTGACCTTCGCCTCCGCCGAGCCGGAGAGCGCCGCCGTCTCCCCCAAGGCCGCGTTCCTGCTGCCCCTCGCCGTCGTCACGTTCGCCGGCTTCTGGTGGCGGCAGCGCACGGCGCCCAACCCTCTCGTCCCCCGCGGGGCCCTCGGCTCCCGGCCGGCCTGGGGTGCGCTCGTGGTGTCGTTCTTCGTGGGCTCGGCGCTGATCGCGGCGCTGGTCGACATCCCGTTCTTCGCCCGGCTCACGGTCTATCGCGACTCCCAGCTCGACGCCGCCCTCGTCCTGCTCCGCTTCCTCATCGCCCTGCCCGTCGGCGCGGTGCTCGGCGGGTGGCTGCTCCGGCGCGTCCCGGCGCACGTCCTCACCGCAGTGGCCATGCTGCTCAGCGCCTCGGCGTTCGCCCACATGGCCACGTGGGACGCGGAGTCGCTCAAGCACGGCAGCGAGACGATCTCGCTCGTCGTCGCCGGCCTCGGGTTCGGGCTGGCCATCGCCCCGGTCAACGCCGTGCTGCTCGAGCACACCACAGATGCCGTCCACGGCGTCGCCAGCGCGCTGCTCATCGTCGCCCGCATGATCGGCATGCTGCTCGGCGTCTCGGCCCTCACCACCATCGGCCTGCGCGCCTTCTACGACGCCTCCGCGGACATCCCACCGGCCGAGCAGCTGTGCGGCTCGGCGAGCCTGTGCGACGCGTACAAGGACGCGGTGCGCGACGCCGGCATCACGCAGCTGCACGCCGTCTTCGTGGGTGCCGCCGTCTGCGCCGTCGTCGCCGCCGTGCTGGCCGCGTGGCTGCTCCGCGGTACTCGCGCGGCGAGCCTCACGGCCGAGCGATAATCTCGGGCCATGCCCGACTTCGAGGACCTGATCGCCGCCAACCGCACGTTCGCCGAGGACTTCGGCCTCTCGGGATTCGACGGTGTCGCCCACGCCGGCGTCGCCGTGGTGACCTGCATGGACTCGCGCATCGACCCGCTCGGCATGCTCGGCCTCAAACCGGGCGACGCCAAGATCCTCCGCAACCCGGGCGGCCGCGTCACCGACCAGGCGCTCGTGGCCCTCGTGGTGGCCGTGCACATGCTCAAGGTCGAGCGGATCCTCGTCATCGAGCACACCCGCTGCGCGATGGCGTCCTCGTCCGAGGACGAGCTGCGCGCCCAGATCGGTGCCCGCGCCGGCTCCGACGCCTCGTGGATGTCGCTCGGCGTCATCGAGGACCAGGAGAAGACGATCCGGGCCGACGTGAAGAAGGTCGAGTCGCACCCGCTGGTGCCGAGCGACGTGCTCGTGGGCGGCTTCCTCTACGACGTCGACACGGGCCTGCTGAACCAGGTGGTCTAGGCGTCGATCTGCTCGACGCTGACGTCGTACGCGCTCTGCACGATGAACTCCTTGCGCGGCGGCACGTCGTTGCCCATGAGCAGCTCGAAGACCTCAGCGGCCTCTTCGGCGTCGTCGACCGTGAGGCGGCGCAGCGTGCGGTGGCGCGGGTCCATGGTGGTCTCGGCCAGCTGGCCGGCGTCCATCTCCCCCAGCCCCTTGTAGCGCTGGATGGGGTCCTTCCAGCGGATGTTGCGCCGCTTCAGGTCCGCGAGCGTGCGCTGGAGCTCGGGGTCGGAGTACGTGTACACGTACTTCTCTTGCCCCTTCTTGGGGTTGGTGAGCTCGATGCGGTGCAGCGGCGGGACGGCCGTGAAGACCCGGCCCTCCTCCACCAGCGGCCGCATGTAGCGGAAGAACAGCGTGGCCAGCAGGCAGCGGATGTGGGCACCGTCGGAGTCGGCGTCGGCCATGAAGATGATCCGGCCGTATCGCGCCGTGTCGAGGTCGAACGTGCGGCCCGACCCGGCTCCGACCACCTGGATGATCGACGAGCACTCGGCGTTCTTCAGCATGTCGCCGATGCTGGCCTTCTGGACATTGAGGATCTTGCCGCGGATGGGCAGCAGCGCCTGGAACTCCGAGTCGCGGGCCGACTTGGCCGTGCCGAGCGCGGAGTCGCCCTCGACGATGAACAGCTCGCTGCGCTCGACGTCGGACGAGCGGCAGTCGGCGAGCTTGGCCGGCAGGGCGCTGGACTCCAGCGCGTTCTTGCGCCGCTGGGTGTCGCGCTGCGTGCGGGCCTGGATGCGCACCCGTGAGGCGTTGACGACCTTCTCCATGACCTGCTTGGCCTTGGCCCGGTGCGCCGTCTTGGTGGACGTCAGGAACGCCTTGAGCTCGCGCGCCACCACCTTGTTGACCAGGCGGGTGACCGGCGGCGTGCCCAGCACCTCCTTGGTCTGCCCCTCGAACTGCGGCTCGGCCAGGCGCACGGTGACCACGGCGGTCATGCCCTCGAGGACGTCGTCCTTGATGACGTCCTCGTCGGCCTGCTTGAGCTGCCGGGAGGCGCGGAGCACCTCGTTGAACGTCTTGGTGACCGCGCGCTCGAAGCCCTGCACGTGGGTGCCGCCCTTGGGCGTCGCGATGATGTTGACGAACGACTTCACCTCGGTGTCGTAGCCCGTGCCCCAGCGGAGCGCGATGTCTATGCCGAGGTCGCGCTCGACCTCCTGCGGGGTCATGTGCCCCTTGTCGTCGAGCAGCGGGACGGTCTCGGTGAACTTCTCGTCGCCCTGCAGGCGGAGGACGTCGGTGACCGGCTCGTCGGCGGCGAGGTGGTCGCAGAACTCGGTGATGCCGCCGTCGTGGCGGAACTTCTCCTCCGTGGGCTCGTCGCCCCGCTCGTCGCGGATGACGATCTCGAGGCCCGGCACCAGGAACGACGTCTGGCGGGCTCGCGTGAGCAGCTCGTCGAAGGCGAAGGTGGCTCCCTTGATGAAGATCTGCGGGTCGGACCAGTAGCGGATGCGGGTGCCCGAGACGCCCTTCTTCACCTTGCCGCGCTTGTGCAGGGTGTTGTCGGCGGTGAACGACGCGTCCGGGCCGTCGCCGTCGAACACGCCCGGCGTGCCGCGCTGGAACGACATGGCCCACGTGGCGCCGTCCTTGTCGACCTCGACGTCCAGCCGCGACGACAACGCGTTGACGACGGACGCGCCGACGCCGTGCAGGCCGCCGGTGGCCACGTACGAGCCGCCGCCGAACTTGCCGCCGGCGTGGAGCTTGGTGAACACGACCTCGACGCCGGACAGGCCGGTCTTGACCTCGGTGTCGACCGGGATGCCGCGGCCGTCGTCGGTGACCTCGACCGAGCCGTCGGGGCGCAGCACGACGAGGATGTGCTCGCAGAAGCCGGCCAGGGCCTCGTCGACGGCGTTGTCGATGATCTCCCAGAGGCAGTGCATCAGCCCCCGGGTGTCGGTGGACCCGATGTACATCCCCGGACGCTTGCGGACGGCCTCCAGACCCTCGAGGACGAGCAGGTTGCGAGCGTCATAGGTGGACACCTCACGAGGATATCCGCGGCGTCCGACGCCCCATCGACGACACGCGACACGTCGGTGTGGCTGCCGCGGTTTGGCCCCGTCAGGGAGTATCCATGACGTATGTCACCAACGTCTGCGGGGAATGCGAGCCCGTGGTTGGATGTTGTTCCTGGTGTCAACGTCCGTTCAGAAATGAGGTCATCGTGACGGCACTTGCAGAGCTCTCGGGTCTGTCAGCGACGGATCGCTGCGATCGATGCGGCGCTCAGGCCTATGTGAGGGTCGAGCTCGCCGGCGGCGCCGAGCTGCTGTTCTGCGCTCACCACGCCCGCGAGCACGAGGACAAGCTTCGCGAGGTGGCGATCAGCATCCACGACGAGACCGGTCGTCTCGCCGAGACGCCGGCCATCGCGCCCGACGACGAGATCTGACACCTCCCCCGAACACGAGCGAGCGCCCCGTCCGCACGGACGGGGCGCTCCTGTGTCTGCTCAGTACGGGTACGGGTGGAACTTCGGCGTCACGTTGATCGCGCGCCAGTGCTCGAGGTACTGCTCGTACAGCTCAGGGTTGGTGGACTCGGTGGTGATCTCGTCGCTCGCGATGAGGTTGGAGGCCGTGAGCGCCGCGGAGCCGGCCTGGACGAGCTTTAGGCGCACGCCACCGCTCCAGGCGGTCGCCGGCGAGACCGACGGGTCGACGCCCGGCGGCAGCTCTTCCGGGTTCAGCTTGTTCGCCTTGAACTTCGCCTCGACGAGCATGGTCTTGTCGTGCGGCTTGGCCCACGCCGCGTCGATGTGCACGTCCGCGGTGCGGAACACGTCGAGGATCGGCTGGCAGATGCGGATGTAGAGCTGGCAGTGGGCGATGCGGTTGACCTTGAGGTCGTCCTCGAAGCTCACCGCGTCGACCTTGCAGCCGGCGTCGGCCAGCTGGACCAGCTTCTGCGCCACGGCGATGCGCCGGTACTTGAACCGGTTGTGCTGGACGCGGATGCGGCACTGGTCGTCCGGGATGATGCGGTTCAGCATCGCCAGGACCGGGTCCTTGCCGTTGGTGGGCGTCGCCCGGATCGGCGTCGGGTAGTACGTGGTGTTGGAGAGGTTGGAGTAGAACATCCCGTTGACGGCGAAGGAACCGGTGTAGCCCTTCGACGTCAGACCGGAGACCCCGTACCTGGGCGAGTGGTCCTTGATGTACGTCAGGTAGTCGTTGTTGATGTTCCGCTCGGAGTACATGTCGGCGAAGAACTCGCGTGCCTGGTTGTAGATCTTCTCGTCGTTGTAGACGGTCCAGCCGTTGTTGTACGTGTACTCACCGCTCGGACCGCCGAGGTTGGCCGAGCCCGACCACACCGCGCCCGTGGCGGGGTTGTTGTCGCGGTCGAACGTCTTGTTCACGATCAGGATCTTCGAGTGCATGATCGCGGCGCTCTGCTGCGACAGGCAGGCCAGGCTCTTGCCCTTGGCGCAGATGTGGAAGTGCCCGTTCTTGTACTTCGTCAGCGACTTCGCCAGGGCGCGCGACTCCTTGGACTGCGACGCCTTGCCGTGGATCACGTAGACGTTGACGCCGCGCTTCGCGGCCTCGACGAGCCGGCGGCCGACGCGATGCGAGTTCTCCATGCGCGAGACCGAGAGGAAGACCTTGTGCGTGGAGTTGACCGAGCGGGAGAAGTACTGCCCGTGCTCGTAGTCGTAGTAGCTGCCCTTGACCAGGCGCTCGAGGTCGTCGAGCAGCGAGAAGTCCTTGGCCTTCATGTACGAGCCGCTGGGGCGGGAGAACGTGGCCTCGACCTTGACGGGCTGGGCGTTGCCGTAGGGCGGCGGGTAGGCGCTCTGGACCTGGGCCGCACCACCGTCGGTGTCGTCGGAGGTGGGCTCGGTCGCCTGCTTGGGGACGATGGCGTCCGGCAGGGTGGACGAGTCGTCCGGGGTCGACGTGGCCGGCGGATCGGTCGGCTCCTCGGCGGACGACGGCGTCACCGTGCCGAGCGCGAGCGTCACGCTGCCGAGCAGGAGCAGGGTGCCGACGGCGCGCGTGAGACGACGGGAGCCACGAGGAGAGTGCACAGACGGATCTTCCGAGACGGACGGCACGGTCGCGACAGTCTAACCCACGCGTGCCGCGTGGCCCGGGACGTCAGTCGAGGTAGTCGCGCAGGACCTGAGAGCGCGACGGGTGGCGCAGCTTGCTCATGGTCTTCGACTCGATCTGGCGGATCCGCTCGCGCGTGACGCCGTAGACCTTGCCGATCTCGTCGAGGGTCTTCGGCTGGCCGTCGGTGAGGCCGAACCGCATGGAGACGACGCCGGACTCGCGCTCGGACAGGGTGTCGAGCACGGCGTGCAGCTGCTCCTGCAGGAGCGTGAACGACACGGCGTCGGCCGGGACGATGGCCTCGGAGTCCTCGATCAGGTCGCCGAACTCGGAGTCGCCGTCCTCGCCCAGCGGGGTGTGGAGGCTGATCGGCTCACGGCCGTACTTCTGGACCTCGACGACCTTCTCGGGGGTCATGTCGAGCTCGATGGCGAGCTCCTCGGGCGTGGGCTCGCGGCCCAGGTCCTGGAGCATCTGGCGCTGCACGCGCGCGAGCTTGTTGATGACCTCGACCATGTGCACCGGGATGCGGATGGTGCGGGCCTGGTCGGCCATCGCGCGGGTGATGGCCTGGCGGATCCACCACGTGGCGTACGTGGAGAACTTGAAGCCCTTCGTGTAGTCGAACTTCTCGACCGCACGGATGAGGCCGAGGTTGCCCTCCTGGATCAGGTCCAGGAAGAGCATGCCGCGGCCGGTGTAGCGCTTGGCCAGCGAGACGACGAGGCGGAGGTTGGCCTCCAGCAGGTGGTTCTTGGCGCGCCGTCCGTCGACGACGATCCACTCCAGCTCCTCGGTCATCTTCGCCGAGATGCGACCGCCCTTGCCGAGCTTCTCCTCGGCGAACAGGCCGGCCTCGATGCGCTTGGCGAGCTCGACCTCCTCACCGGCGGTGAGGAGCGAGACCTTGCCGATCTGCTTGAGGTAGTCCTTGACCGGGTCGGCCGTGGCGCCGGCCACGAGGACCTGCTGGACGGGCTCGTCGGACTCGTCGGCCGCCGACAGCGTGAAGGACGACTCCTCGTCCTCCTTCAGCGTGGGGTCGTTCTTGAGGTCCTTCTCGAACTCCTCGTCCGGGATGTCCGGGAGGACCTTCTTGCCCTGCGCGTCGACCAGGACGTCGCCGTCGGCCGCCGGGACGTCGAGCGCCTCGGCGATGTCGACCTTGCCCGCCGTGGCCTCCGGGTCGGGTGCAGCCGCCTTCTTGGCCGTCTTCTTCGCCGGAGCCTTCTTCGCGGGGGCGGCCTTCGTGGCGGCAGCCTTCTTCGCGGCCGGCGCGGCCTTCTTGGCCGGCGCCGCCTTCTTGGCCGCGGGCGCCTTCTTGGCAGCAGGGGCCTTCTTCGCCGGGGTCTTCTTCGCGGGCGGGGCCTTCTTGGCGGAGGCCTTCTTCGCGGTGCTCGAGGCGGACTTGGTGGACGAGGAGGCGGCCTTGGTGGACTTCTTGGCGGCCTTGGAAGCTGGGGGCTTGGTCACAGTCTTTTCGGGTTTCGCGGGGGTGCGGGACGGGGTGCTGGCCTTCTTCGTCGAGGGTCTGTCGTTCGGCGACTTCGTTCCGGGCAGACGCCGGGTCACCGCGGCTCGAAGTCGGGATCCTGCGGCGGCGTTCACCGGCACGGGCTACCTCACAGATCCGTCGAAGGGCGCAACAAAGAGGCCTGTGGTCAACCTCTCCGACCAGTGTGCCATGCGTGTCCACAGTCCCGGAGCAGCACCCTGGACATCAGTCGGACGGCCAGGTGTGCACGGGCTCGTTGGCGTGCATCAGCTCCTGGTAGCGCGCCGTGGTGTCCCGCAGGGCGGTCTCGCGGTCACCACCGAGGCGCTTGAGGCGGTTCTCGAAGTCCTCGATCAGCCAGGTGGCGCCGTTCCGGCCGGTGATGCACCGCTGCTCGATGACGCCGAGCAGCCGGTCGCGGACCTCCGCGTCGACGCCCATCTGCTCCAGCCCGGTATGGGCCATCGGCATCAGGTGGCGCAGGACGAGCTCGCGGACCGGCACCGTGCCGACGGCCGGCCAGTAGACGTCGGTCTCCATGCCGGTGCGCGCGGCCTGGTGGAAGTTGTCCTCGGCGGCCCGGAACGACAGCTGCGACCACAGCGGCCGGTCGCTCGAGCCGATCACGGTGACGAGCCCGTAGAACAGGGCGGCGTTGGCCAGCGTGTCGACGACGGTGGGGCCGGCCGGGAGCAGGCGGTTCTCGATGCGCAGGTGCGGGCGGCCGTCCGAGACGTCGTAGATGGGCCGGTTCCAGCGGTAGATGGTGCCGTTGTGCAGCCGCAGCTCGGCGAGGCTCGGCACCCGGCCGGCCTCGAGCTCGGCGACCGGGTCCTCGTCCTCGACGATCGGCAGCAGCGCCGGGAAGTACCGGACGTTCTCCTCGAACAGGTCGAAGACGGACGTGATCCAGCGCTCGCCGAACCACACGCGCGGGCGCACGCCCTGCGCCTTCAGCTCCTCGCTGCGCGTGTCAGTGGCCTGCTCGAACAGCGGGATCCGGGTCTCGTGCCAGAGCTGACGGCCGAGGAGGAACGGCGAGTTGGCGCCGACCGCCACCTGCACCGCCGCGATGGCCTGCGCCGCGTTCCACATCGGCGCGAAGTCGTCGGGCTCCACCTGCAGGTGCAGCTGGGTGCTGGTGCAGGCCGCCTCCGGGATGATCGTGTCGGCGGTGGTGTCGAGCCGGTCGACGCCGTCGATGACGATGGCGATGTCCTCGCCGCGCGCGGCGAGGATCTGCTCCGACAGCAGGTGGTAGCGCGGGTTCGGCGAGATCGTCTCGCGGGCGAAGTGCTCCGGCCGCAGCGTCGGCAGGATGCCGATCATGATCAGGTTGGTGCCGACGCCGGCGGCCCGCTCCTGCGCCTGGTTCAGGTCCGAGCGGACGGCCTCCTCCAGCTCGACCAGCCCGGCACCGGCGGCCCGGCTCGGGGGCACGTTGATCTCGACGTTGAACAGGCCCAGCTCGGTCTGGAAGCCGTCGTCGGCGATCGCGGCGAGGGTCTCGGCGTTCTTCATCGCCGGCTCCCCCGCGGCGTCGACGAGATTGAACTCGATCTCGACCCCGACCTGCGGGTGCTCGACGGAGAAGTCGTGGTCGCTGAGCATGCGGGCGAACACGTCCAGGCAGCGACGCACCTTCGCCCGGTACCGCGTCCGGTCCTCGCGGGTGAAGTCCCGGTCGTCGACCTCCTGACCCATGGCCGTCAGCGTAGTGGCCTCACCGGCTCCGTGCCGTGGCCTGCGAGCGCCACGACCAGGTCTCGGGCGACAGTCCGTTCTCGAGGATCTCCAGGATCAGCCCGGCCATCGAGTACTCCGGGTCGATCGCCTCCGCCCGCTCGGCCGCGATCAGGGCGGACGCGCCGTCGCCCGCGAGCCAGGCCGCGAACGCCGACAGGCACCACGACGCCGGCGCCAGCGAGGCCGGGGCGTGCCGCGCCACGTGCGTCCAGAGCTGGTGCTGGCCCTTCGCGTTGTCCCGGCGGACCTGCTCCCACCAGTGGTCGCGGACGACCGTCGTGGAGGCCCAGACACCCACCCGGAGCACGTCGGCGTCGGTGACGTCGTGGCCGAGCAGGAGTCGGTCGACCACGTCACCGACGTCGCGCACGGCGAGGGCGACGAGGTCCTCGTCCGGGTGCCGGGCGACCACGGCCGCGACCTGGGTCATCACGACGTCCGCCGCGCGATCCAGCCAGCGCCGTCGCGGCCCGCCGACCGACGACAGCCGCTCCTCGAGGGCGGCGCGATCGGGCAGGATCTCCTGGCCCTCCGCGACCGCCTTCACGATCGCCAGGTGGTGGCCGGACAGCTCGTACGGGTGCCCGGCGGGGTCGTCGTCCTCGAACGTCGTCCAGTAGCGGTCGCGGGTGGCCCAGGCGCCGACCAGCGGCCGGACGGGACCGAGACCGCGCTCCACCGCCCGCACGAGCGGTCCGGCGACCTCCGGCCGCTCCGAGACGGCCAGGACGATCGCCCCCTCGGCGCCCTGCCGCACGAGGTGGCTCGCCATGGTCCGGGTGACGAGCGCGTTCAGCGCCGGCGGCGGGAGGTCCAGCCGCATGGAGAACCCCAGCCGGTTCCGGTCGCCGGACGTGCCGATCGCGACGATCGACTCGTGCGGGGAGAAGCCGAACATCGTCGGCAGCGCGTTCAGCAGGTCGGGGATGTCGTGGGCGATGAACCGGGGCGTCGTCATCGGTCCACCGTCGGCCGCCGAGGCCGGTGGCATCAGGCCCAGGCGGCGCCCTGTGGAGTGTCACCACGGCGCGAGAGACTGTGGACCATGCGGAGCACGGCGTCGATCCTGCACCTCGACCTCGACGCCTTCTTCGCGTCGGTCGAGCAGCGCGACAAGCCGTCGCTGCGCGGCAAGCCGGTCATCGTCGGCGGCATCGGGCCGCGCGGCGTGGTGGCCACCGCGTCGTACGAGGCCCGCGTCCACGGGGTCCGCTCGGCCATGCGCACGGCCGAGGCGCGGGCCCGCTGCCCGCACGCGGCGTTCCTCGGCGGGCGGTTCGACGCCTACCGCGAGGCGAGCCGGCTCGTCATGGAGCGCCTGCGCGAGGAGTCCGAGCTGGTCGAGCCGCTCTCGCTGGACGAGGCGTTCGTCGACCTCGCGGCCTCGCCGAGCTTCGACCCCGACGGCGTCGGCGATCTTGTCGCGCGCCTGCGCGCCGACATCACCGAGATCACGCACGGGCTCACCGCCTCTGTCGGCGTCGCGTCGTCCAAGCTCATGGCGAAGATCGCCAGCGAGGTCAACAAGCCCGACGGCTCCTTCGTCGTCGAACCCGGCACCGAGACCGACGTGCTCGGGCCGATGCAGGCCACCGTGATCCCCGGCGTCGGGCCCGCCACGGCCGAGCGGCTGCGGCGGGTCGGCATCGCCACCGTCGACGACCTCCGCACCCCGAGCGTCGACGAGCTGGTGCGCCTCCTGGGCCAGTCGATGGGCACCTCGCTGTGGCGCCTGGCCCGCGCCGAGGACGACCGGCCGGTGGTGGCCGAGCGTGAGACCAAGTCGATCAGCGTCGAGGACACCTTCGAGACCGACATCACCGACCGGACCGTCCTGGCTGGCGAGGTCGACCGGATGGCGGCCGCCGTCGCCGCTCGGCTGCGCAAGAACGGGCTGTCGGGCCGGACGGTCACCATCAAGGTGCGTCACCACGACTTCGAGACCCACACGCGGTCGTCGACGCTGCAGGGCCCCACGGACAGCCCGCGCGTCCTGCGCGACACCGCCCGCGCCCTGCTCGACGCCACCGACGTCGCCGGAGGACTGCGGCTGCTCGGCGTCGGCGTGAGCGGCCTCGCCGACTGGGTGCAGGACGACCTGTTCGCCGACCCGGACGAGGTGCCGGACGGCGAGGAGTCCGCGGTCCCCACCACCCGGCACCGGGACCGGGGCGTGCAGTACTACCCGGGCATGGACGTCCGCCACGACGTCCACGGCGACGGCTGGGTGTGGGGCGCCGGCCTCGGCCGCGTCACGGTCCGGTTCGAGACCCGCGAGACTCCCCCGGGCCCCGTCCACACGTTCACCGAGGACGACCCCGCGCTCCATGCCCGCCGGGTCGCTAGTTTCGACGCATGACCTCACAGCCACCGGTCGCCCCGCGGCGCCCGATCGTCCGCAGCCACCACGGTGACGACGTCGTCGACGAGTACGAGTGGCTGCGCGACGTCGACGACCCCGAGACGCTCGCGTACCTCGAGGCCGAGAACGCCTGGGCCGAGGAGCAGACCGCCCACCTCGCCGAGCTGCGGGAGACGATCTTCGGCGAGATCAAGAGCCGCACCCTCGAGACCGACCTGTCCGTCCCGGTCCGGCACGGCGCGTGGTGGTACTACGCCCGCACGTACGAGGGCAAGCAGTACGCGGTCCGCTGCCGCTGCCCCATCGGCTCCCCCGACGACTGGGACCCCCCGGTCCTCGAGGCCGAGACGGAGATCGAGGGCGAGGAGGTCCTGCTCGACTCCAACGTCGAGGCCGAGGGCCACGACTTCTTCTCGCTCGGCGGGTTCAGCCTGAGCGACGACGACCAGCTGCTGGCGTGGTCCGTCGACGTCAAGGGCGACGAGCGGTACACGATCAAGGTCAAGGACCTGCGCACCGGCGAGCTGCACCCCGACACCGTCACGGGCACGAGCGGCGGCGTCACCTGGTCGGCCGACGGGAAGCACCTCTTCTACACGACCGTCGACGACGCCTGGCGACCGTTCCGCGTCTGGCGGCACGCCCTCGGCTCCACGGACGAGGACGTCCTCGTCCACGAGGAGACCGATCACCGGTTCTTCACCGGCGTCGGCCGCACCCAGTCCGAGCGGTACCTCGTCATCGGGTCGTCGTCGAAGATCACCAGCGAGGTCCGGGTCCTGGAGGCCGACAATCCCACCGGCGAGTTCCGCGTGGTCCGGCCGCGCGAGACCGGGGTCGAGTACTCCGTGGAGCACGCCCGGCTCGCCGGCCAGCACGTCTTCCTGATCCTGCACAACCGCGACGCGCTCGACTTCGAGCTCGCCGCCGTGCCCGCCGAGGGCCCGTACGACGACGAGACGGTCCTGATCCCGCACCGCGTCGGGGTGCGGCTCGAGGACGTCGACGTGTTCGCGCGGCAGGTGATGGTGTCCTACCGCCGCGACGCCCTCGCGCGCATCGGCATCATGCGCTGCGACGACTCCGCGCCGAACGGGCTGGCTGCGCTCGAGGAGATCGACTTCGGCGAGGAGCTGTTCACCAGCGGCGTCGGCGCGAACGCCGAGTGGGACCAGCCACTGGTCCGCGTCGGCTTCGGGTCGTTCGTCACCCCGGGCACCGTCTACGACTACGTCGTCGAGACCGGCGAGCTGATCCTGCGCAAGCAGGCCCCCGTCCTCGGGGGCTACGACCCGGCCGACTACGAGCAGCACCGCACCTGGGCCGTCGCCGACGACGGCACCGAGGTGCCCGTGTCGATCGTCTGCCGCGCCGGCACGCCGCGCGACGGCAGCGCGCCCGGCCTCCTCTACGGCTACGGGTCGTACGAGGCGAGCATGGACCCGGGCATGTCCGTCGCCCGGCTGTCGCTGCTCGACCGCGGCTTCGTGTTCGCCATCGCACACGTGCGCGGCGGCGGCGAGCTCGGCCGCACCTGGTACGAGCAAGGCAAGCTGATGAACAAGCGGAACACGTTCACCGACTTCGTCGCCGCGGCCCGGCACCTGGTCGACGAGGGCTGGACG
The DNA here is from genome assembly GCF_008039565.1 of Aeromicrobium terrae. Lineage (GTDB taxonomy): Bacteria > Actinomycetota > Actinomycetes > Propionibacteriales > Nocardioidaceae > Aeromicrobium > Aeromicrobium terrae. Next base: position 245,446 of record NZ_VDUX01000001.1, on the reverse strand, counting down.
TCGCCCGACCGCCTCGTGGCCGAAGGTGGCAGCGCCGGTGGCCTGCTGATGGGCGCGGTGGCCAACCTCGCGCCTGACGCGTTCGCCGGCATCCTCGCGAGCGTGCCGTTCGTCGACGCCCTCACGTCGATCCTCGACCCCGACCTCCCGCTCACCGTCATCGAGTGGGACGAGTGGGGTGATCCGCTGCACGACCCGGACGTGTACGCCTACATGAAGTCCTACTCGCCGTACGAGAACGTCACGGCGCGCGACTACCCCGCCATCCTGGCGGTCACCAGCCTGAACGACACCCGCGTGCTCTACGTGGAGCCGGCCAAGTGGGTCGCCCGCCTGCGGGCCACGGCCACCGGAGACGCTCCGTTGCTGCTCAAGACAGAGATGAAGGCTGGTCACGGGGGTGTCAGCGGGCGGTACGAGGCCTGGCGGGAGCGCGCCTGGGAGCTCGCCTGGATCATCGACACCGCCACCCAGGGCCGCTCCGGCGAGAATCCCCGCTAAGAAGGGGCTGAGAGCGGAATCCCGAGGCCACCTGCGGCGTTGCACCAGTACAGAGACCGTTGGGAGGCGCTCAGATGACCGTGACGAAGACCGAGAGCATCGAAGGCAAGGACAGCGTCGGCATGTACCTCGCCGAGATCGCTCGTACCCCGCTGCTCGACGCCGCTCGCGAGGTCGAGCTCAGCAAGACGATCGAGGCCGGTCTGTACGCCCGCCACCTGCTCGCGGAGGGCCGCATCGGCCGCGCGAAGGGTGGTGCGCCCAAGCGCGCCACGCGCGAGGAGCTGGAGTGGATCGCCGAGGAGGGCGACCGCGCCGTGCAGGAGTTCGTCCAGGCGAACCTGCGCCTCGTGGTGTCCATCGCGCGCAAGTACGGCCGTTCCGCGATGCCGATGCTCGACCTGGTGCAGGAGGGCAACACCGGCCTGATCCGCGCCGTCGAGAAGTTCGACTACGCCAAGGGCTTCAAGTTCTCCACGTACGCCACCTGGTGGGTCCGCCAGGCCATCACGCGTGGCATCGCCCAGCAGGCCCGCGTCGTGCGCCTCCCCGTGCACGTCGTGGAGGAGCTGAACCAGGTCACCGCCGCCCGGCGCAACCTCGAGCGGCAGCTCGGCTACGAGCCGGAGCCGCACGAGATCGCCACCGAGCTCGGCATGGACGTCGACCGCGTCATCGACCTGCTGTCCTGGGGTCGCGACCACGTCAGCCTCGACACCCCGGTCGACGACGACGGCGACACCTCGCTCGGCGACCTGATCGCCCGCGAGACGCTGCCTGGCCCGGACCTCGCCGTCATCGACGACGAGACCCGCGACCTGATCTCCTCGCTGATCGACCACCTCGGCGAGCGGGAGGCGGACATCGTCCGGGCCCGCTACGGCCTGCTCGACGGTCGCCAGCAGAAGCTCGCCGACATCGGCAAGCGCCACGGCATCTCCGCCGAGCGCGTGCGTCAGCTCGAGCGCCAGGCGCTCGCCACGCTGCGTCGCATCGCCGATCCGGACCTGGCCGCGTAACGCACGGCCCCCCGATCCGAAACCGCCCCGCTTCCCCCGGCCGGGCGGTTTCGTCTGTCAGGAGGCGGAACGGATGCGCTCCCAGAGCGCGTCGACCTCGGCCTCGAGGTCGGCCACGGTCCCGGTGTTGTCGATGACCACGTCGGCCGCGGCCAGCCGGTCCTGGCGGCTGGACTGCGCCGCGATGCGGGCGCGCGCGTCGGCGTCGCTCATCCCGCGCAGCTCGACGAGCCGCTGGACCTGCACCTCTTCCGGGACGTCCACCACGACCACCAGGTCACAGACCGACGCCATGCCCATCTCGACGAGCAGGGGGTGGTCGTGCACCACCACGCCGTCCTCCGGGACGTCGGCGAGTCGGGCCACGGCCAGGTCACGGATGGCCGGGTGCGTGATGGCCTCGAGGTCCGCTCGGGCGGCGTCGTCGGCGAACACCACGGCACCGAGGCCTGGACGGTCCAGCGAGCCGTCGGCGGCGATCACGGAGCGCCCGAAGCGCTCCTCGATGGCGGCGAGGGCGGGCGTTCCGGGCTCGACGGCCTCACGGGCGAGCAGGTCGTAGTCGACGACCACGGCACCGCGGGCGGCCAGCAGTGCGCTGACGGTGCTCTTGCCGGACCCGATGCCGCCGGTCAGGCCGACCTGGAACACGCGCGACCTAGCCGGCGGTGCCGGCGCTGCCGTACGTGGTGACGTGCACGTGGTCCATGTGGTTGGCCGTGGCACTGCCGCGGCTCGACATCGACCGCCACCCGTCACCCGCGCGCTGCACGGTCCAGATGTGCTGGTGCCAGATGACCTGGCTGATGCCGAGCTCGCGCGCGTGGGCGCGGGCGAAGTCGGCGATGCGGTAGCCGAGCGCCATGTCCGAGCCGATCATGATGTCGATCGCCCGGCCGCTGGCGTGCTCGCCGCCGCCGGATCGGCCGCCCCAGCGGGCGACGGCCGGGAACGCCGCGCACACGGCGCGGTGGACCAGGATGGTGTCGGGCTGCAGTCCGCTCTCGACGGACGAGCCACCGGGGCACGGAGCCGAGCCGAGCGGCTGCTTCTTGCCGACGCCGGCGCTGAGGACCCAGCGCGGGACGTCCTTGTGCATGATCTGGGTCCACGAGCCCGACGTCTTGCCGGTGACGTCGACCTTCGTGCCGGGCTTGAGGGTGGCGAGGACCGGCGAGCCCTTGGCGGCGTCCGCGAAGACGTCGACGGGGACCTGGCCCACGTAGAGGTGGCCCTTCACGCGGTCGTCAGCGGCGGCCTCGTTCGGCAGCGGCGGGCGCTCGGCGCTGCGGCTGATGGTGTGGTCGCCCTGCATCGCGGCCGCGATGAGGTCGCGATCGGCGCCGTCGGCGACGGCACGCACGGGCGAGGAGTCGGACATGACGACGGCCGTGCTGGTGCCGAGGATGGTCAGCAGTCCTGCTGCCGGCAGTGCCATCTGCGTCAGGGAACGACGTCGGCGGGCCGCAGCAGCGTGCTTGTGGCGTGCGGAAGCCACGAATCAATCACCTACGGGGGGTTGGGGACGTGCCGACGAACGAGTGAACCATACTTTCCGCGGAGGTTCACGCTCCACCGCCGGGTTCCCGGGGCGTTCCAGGCGTGCGGCGTGAGCCATCTCTCAGAGAGGAACGTGTGAATTTACCCGTCCTGACCAGCGCAGACAGCGAGGCGGCGCAGCGGCGCGTCGCCGGCTCGCTGGCCGGTCGCGGGATCGGACGGGGTGATCGTGTCGTCCTCTCCGTGCCCGGCTCCGCGCACTACGTGAGCGTCGTGCTCGGGGCTCTCCGGTCGGGCGTCGTCGCGGTGCCGCTCGACCCCCGGCTCACGGACCACGAGCGCGACGCGGTGCTCACGGACGTCGAGCCCGCGCTCGTCGTGGACTCCCCCGGGCTTCTCGCCGACCTGCTCGACGGCCCCGAGGGCGAGCTGGCGCCTTGGCCGCTCAGCCGGCCGATGCACTTCACGTCCGGCACCACCGGACGGCCGAAGGGTGTGTGGTCCGGGCTTCTCGAGCCGGACCACGCGGAGGCCCTCGTCCGCGAGGAGCGCGAGCTGTGGGGCTTCGCAGCCGCCGACCTCGACCTCGTGGTCTCGCCGGTCTACCACTCCGCTCCCCTGCGCTTCGCCATGGGGACGCTGCTCGCCGGCGGCTCGATCGCCGTCCTGCCGAAGTTCGACGCCGGGCTCTTCGCCGACGCGGTCCACGCCCTGCGGCCCACGTCGATGTTCTGCGTGCCGGCACACCTGCAGCGCCTCTTCGCCTGGCTCGACGAGGACCCGGACCACACGCTCGACGCGTCCTCGTTCCGGCTCGTCGCCCACGCCGGCGCGCCGTGCCCCGAACCGGTCCGCCGCCGTGCCCACGACACGTTCGGCGTCGACGCCGTCTGGGAGTTCTACGGGTCCACCGAGGGCCAGTTCACCGCCTGCCCGGCGGCCGAGTGGATCGCCCACCCCGGCACCGTGGGAGCCGCACGACCCGGCCGCGTCGTCACCGTGGACGACGAGGACGTGCTGTGGTGCGCCGTCCCGCCGTGGGCACGGTTCACCTACTGGCGCGACCCGGAGAAGACGGCCGAGACCTGGAGGGACACGCCGGACGGACCGGCGTTCACCGCCGGCGACCTCGGCCGCGTCGAGGACGGCCTCGTCTACCTCGACGCCCGGCGGACCGACCTGATCATCTCCGGCGGCGTGAACGTCTATCCGGCCGAGGTGGAGGCCGCGCTCGCCGACGCGCCCGGGCTCGACGACGTCGCGGTGTACGGCACGCCCGACGAGCGCTGGGGCCAGCGCGTCTGCGCGGCCTATGTCGGCGACGTCGGGGAGGACACGCTGCGTGCCCTCGCTGCCGAGCGGCTCAGTCCACCAAAGCGTCCGAAGGACTATCGGCGGGTCGACGCCCTTCCGCGAACCGCCACCGGAAAGGTACGTCGGACTGAGCTGTGACGGAGACGGACACGAACCGCTCCGCGACCGCGGCGCCCGCGATGCCCAGCAGCAGGCCGCCGATCACGTCGGACACGTAGTGCCAGCCGAAGTACACGGTGGCGAGGATCGTCAGCAGCAGGAAGACCCGCAGCGACCACTGGGCGATGCGGGGGAACCCGGCCCGGCGGGCCACCACGACGGCCGTCACCGCGACGGCGACGTGGAGCGAGGCGAACGCCGCGATGTTCTGCACGTGGGCGTGCGCCGGGTCCGCGAGCATCTGCACCCGCTGGTCCCACATGCTCTGCTGCAGCGACGACGTGTCCGTGGGCGCCAGCGAGTCGAACATGCCCGGACGCTCGTAGATGGGGCCGACCGTGGGAAGGGCGTAGTTGCAGAGGACGCCGAGCACCCAGTCGACGCACACCGCGGTGACCCACCACGAGCTCAGCTCCTCGCGCCGGACCCACACCAGAGCCAGGGCGAGCGAGATCGGGAGGGCGACAATCCACAGCAGGTACACCGCCGAGAGGACGTGCGCGGCGACGTCGGTGCCGAGCAGGTCGTGCAGCAGCCGCGCGGGGTCGTGACCGAAGAACATCAGCCGGTCGAGGCGGCGGAGGTCATCGTCGTGCAGCGACGGGTTCACCCACGGCACGTACGCCTTGAGGTTCCGGATGGCCGCGTACGTGGCGTACCAGGCGGCCAGGCCGATGAGCGTGAAGCGCAGGTTCGCCGGCGTCCACCGCTCCCGGACCACCTCGACCGCCACCTCACGCAGCCGGCGGCCGCGCCACACGCGGGCGACGATGCGCGGGACGACGTCCAGCAGCAGCGCTCCGCCCACCATCAGCGGCAGTCGGATGTACTGCGGGCCGGTGGAGCCGTCAGGGTCGCGGATCGGCAGGTTCTCGGCGACGGCCACGATGACCGTGGCGATCACCGAGACGACGGCGAGGGCGATGCAGAGCTCCAGACCCGATCGGCGCGTACCTCTCACGGGAACAGGCTAGGCCGTCTCGTCGAGACACGTGAACGTCTTCCGGTACGCCTGCGGCGTGGTGCCCCGTGACGCGGTGAAGTGGTGGCGCAGCGTGGCGGCGTTGCCGAACCCGACGCGCGTGGCGATCTGCTCGACCGACAGCGAGGAGTTCTCCAGCAGCTCCTCGGCGAGCGCGAGCCGCTGGCCGGTGAGCCACTGCAGCGGGGTGGTGCCGGTCTCGTCGCGGAAGCGGCGGGCGAACGTGCGCGGCGACATGTGCGCCTGCGCGGCGAGCCGCTCGACCGGCATCGACTCGTCCAGCCGCTCCGACGCCCACGCGAGCAGCGGAGCGAGCGTGTCGGCCTCCGTCTGGCCCATCGGGGTGCGGACGAACTGCGCCTGGCCGCCGTCGCGGTGCGGCGGGACGACCATCCTGCGGGCCGTGGTGGCGGCCGCGCGGGCGCCGAACGTGCGGCGCATCAGGTGCAGCGAGGCGTCGATGCCGCCGGCCGAGCCGGCGCCGGTGAGGACGTTGCCGTCCATGACGTAGAGGACGTCGGGATTGACCTTGGCGTCCGGGAACGCCTCGGCCAGCTCCTCGGCGTGCCGCCAGTGCGTGGTGCACTCGCGTCCGTCGAGCAGGCCGGCGTCGCCCAGCACCCAGGCGCCCGAGCAGTGCGCCGAGATGACCGCACCGCGATCGGCCGCGGCACGGACCGCGTCGATGACGCGCGGGTCGTTGTGGCGGTAGTCCCGCTTGGGCACGATGCAGACGAGGTCCGCGTCCTCGAGGGCCTCCAGGCCGTGGTCGACCACCAGGTCGAAGCCCGAGGCACCCTCCACACGGCCCGGATCGGGCGTGCAGACGGTGAACTCGAAGACCGGGTTGTCGTCCTCCGGGTGGTACGGCTCGGCCCAGACCTCACAGATGGAGCCCAGGCCGAAGGGCTCGGCTCCGTCCTGCACGACGACGGCGACGTTCTTCATCTCGGCAGCATCGCACGGATGTGGCAGAAAATCAACGGACCGTGGCTTATCTGCCACTGGTGGCACGATCTTGCTCTTGGCAGAATTACTGCCATGATCGCACTCACGCTCCTGGCCCTGATGGCCATCACGGTCGGCGCAATCCTGGCCGTGCAGATCCGCCACGACGGGTATGGCACCCGTCCCGCTCCCCGCAGCCACTTCGACTTCGACCCCTACCAGCGCCTGGTCTGACACGACCCACGGCCCTGTTCCTCCGTAGGGACACGTGGGAACCGAAAGACCCCCGGACCATCGGTCCGGGGGTCTTTCGTTGGTTCGTGCTCACTCGTTGCCGGTGAGCTTCTCCCGCAGCGCCTGCAGAGCCTCGTCCGAGGCGAGCGAGCCGCCGTCGGTCTCGGAGTCGGTGTCCGACCCCGCCGAGTAGCTGCCGGCGTCGCCGGCCTCGAGGCTGGCCTTCTCGGCCTCCTCGATCTGCTTCTTGTGCGCCTCCCAGCGCTCGTGCGCCTCGGCGTACTGCTTCTCCCAGGTGGCGCGGGCCTCTTCGTAGCCCTCCTGCCACTCGCCCGTCTCCGGGTCGAAGCCCTCCGGGTAGATGTAGTTGCCGGCCTCGTCGTACGACGAGGTCATGCCGTACAGCGTCGGGTCGAAGTCGTCGGACGCGGCGACCTCGGTCTCGTTGGCCTGCTTGAGCGACAGCGAGATGCGGCGGCGCTCCAGGTCGATGTCGATGATCTTGACCATGACCGAGTCGCCGATCTGGACGACCTGCTCGGGGATCTCGACGTGACGCTCGGCCAGCTCGGAGATGTGCACGAGGCCCTCGATGCCCTCCTCGACGCGCACGAACGCGCCGAACGGGACGAGCTTGGTGACCTTGCCGGGCACGATCTGGCCGATCTGGTGGGTCCGGGCGAAGTGCTGCCACGGATCCTCCTGCGTCGCCTTGAGCGACAGCGACACGCGCTCGCGCTCCATGTCGACGTCCAGGACCTCGACCGTGACCTCGTCGCCGACCTGCACGACCTCGTTCGGGTGGTCGATGTGCTTCCAGGAGAGCTCGGAGACGTGCACCAGGCCGTCGACGCCGCCGAGATCGACGAATGCGCCGAAGTTGACGATCGACGAGATGACGCCCTTGCGGATCTGGCCCTTCTGCAGCTCGTCCAGGAACTTCTGGCGAACGGCCGACTGGGTCTGCTCGAGCCAGGCACGGCGCGACAGGACCACGTTGTTGCGGTTCTTGTCGAGCTCGATGATCTTGGCCTCGATCTTCTGACCGATGTACGGGTCGAGGTCGCGGACGCGACGCATCTCGACCAGCGAGGCGGGCAGGAAGCCACGGAGTCCGATGTCCATGATGAGGCCGCCCTTGACGACCTCGATGACGGTGCCCTCGACGACGCCGTCCTCGGCCTTGATCTTCTCGATGTCGCCCCAGGCGCGCTCGTACTGGGCGCGCTTCTTGGACAGGATCAGGCGGCCTTCCTTGTCCTCCTTCTGGAGGACGAGGGCCTCGACGTTGTCGCCGACCGAGACGACCTCGTTGGGGTCGACGTCGTGCTTGATGCTCAGCTCACGCGAGGGGATGACGCCCTCGGTCTTGTAGCCGATGTCGAGGAGGACCTCGTCGCGGTCGACCTTGACGATCTCGCCGCTGACGATGTCGCCGTCGTTGAAGGTGATGATGGTCTTCTCGATGGCGGCGAGGAAGTCGTCCTCGTTGCCGATGTCGTTGACCGCAACCTGCGGTGCCGCAGATGGAGTTGCGATGCTGCTGCTCATATAGGGATGGACTCCGATGGATGGATGGGATTGTGCGGACGCTCATTCATGGCGGACCTGCAAGCAGTCCGCGGGCAGCCCTTGGATCGTGAGGATGTCGAGGAGATGGGCCCGACACGGGCACGAGCACGGCCCTGCTCCGTCCGAGGAACGCGCAGGCCACCAGCGCATCTCTCAGGATACGCGATGAGCAGGCGAGGAGTGAAGTCGCCCCGGCTCTAGAGCTGTGGGGACAGGAACGCGCCGAGCGCCCGCGTGTAGTGGTCCACGTCCGAGGCGGCCATCACCTCGCGGATCGAGTGCATCGCCAGCTGCGGGGCACCCACGTCGACCGTGGTCATGCCCGTGCGGGCGGCGCTCATCGGGCCGATGGTCGATCCGCACGGCAGGTCGGCGCGGTGGACGTAGCGCTGCAGCGGCACGCCGGCCTGCTCGCAGGCGACCGCGAAGGCCGCGGACCCGCGTGCCTCGCTGGCGTAGCGCAGGTTCTGGTTGACCTTCAGGACCGGTCCCCCGCCGAGCTCGATCGGGTGCAGCGGCTCGTGCTTGGACGCCTGGTTCGGGTGGCTGGCGTGCGCCATGTCGCCGCTCGCGCAGATCGACGCGGCCACGGCACGGTGCAGGTCGTCGCGGGCCCCGCCCTGGGCGAGGACGATGCGCTCCAGGACCGTGACCAGCAGGTCCGACTGCGCTCCCCGCTCGCTCGTGCTGCCGACCTCCTCGTGGTCGAACAGCGCCACGACCGGACGGACGCCGTCGACCGGCGCGTGGTCGAGCAGCGCGCGCAGCGCGGCGAAGCAGGTGGCCTGGTTGTCCAGACGGGGCGCCGAGACGAGCTCGCCGTTCGCGCCGACCAGCGCGCTCGGCTGGATGTCGTGCGCCATCAGCTCGAACCCGAGCACGGCGGAGGCGTCGACGCCGGCCTTCTCGCCGACCCACGGCAGGAAGGCGCGCGGGTCGAGCGACCAGACGGCGTCCAGGTCGCGCTGCGGGTCGATCTCCTTGCCCTGGCCCTCGCGGTCGAGGTGGATGGCCAGGCGGGCGACGCGCAGCACGGGGTCGTCGATCCGGACGAGGTGCTCCGACCCGTCGCGCAGGACGAGCCGGCCGGAGAGGCCGAGGTCGCGGTCGAGCCACGAGTGCAGCAGCGGCCCGCCGTACGGCTCGAGGGCGACCACCGCCGCTCCCGCGTGCTCGCGGTCGTGCCGCTGCTTCAGGCGGAGGTTCGGGCTGTCGGTGTGCGCGCCGAGCACGCGGAACGGGTCCGTGGCGGCGGACGACGCCTCGGTGGACCAGGCGACGAGCGATCCGCCGCGGACGACGGCGTAGCGGCCCGGCTCGGTCGGCCAGGCCTCCCGCTCGTCGAGGACGACCCACCCGGCCGCCGTCAACAGCTCGGCCGCGGTGCGGCATGCGTGGAACGGCGTGGGTGAGGCGTCGACGTACTCCAGCAACCCCGCGGCGGCGTCCGTGCTCATGGCTCAGGAGCCTAGGACACGGACGCCACCACTCGGCGTCAGGCCATCGCCCGTCGCACGCCGGCGAGACCGGCGCACGCGGCCAGCACCGCGAGCGCGGCGAGGCCGCGCTTCAGGTTGGCCGTGTCGGCACCGTCGGCACCGGCGATCTCGAACGTGTACGCCGTCAGGGCGGTGGCGCCCTCCGGGCTGCCGTACGGCTGGGCGTTGCCCGCCCGCTCAGCACCGGCCTCGAGGAGCGCGTACTTCAGGCCGTAGTCCTGCGCGGTCTCGTCGCCCTTGCCCACGAGCTGCGAGGTGCCCTCCTTGGAGAGCCGGTCGGCCCCCTTCGGGAGCTCCGGCGCCTTGCCGGCGGCCTGGTCCAGGCCGTCGGCGAGCCGACCGGAGCCGCTGGCCGCGGCGCCGAGGCCCTCGGCGAGATCCCCGGCACCACCGGACAGCTGCCCGGTGCCCGCCGCGAGGTCGCCCGCGCCGGCGTCCAGCTGCTTCGCGCCCGAGCTGAGCTGCTCGAGGCCGTCCGCGAGCTCGCCGCCCTTGGACTGGAGCTGGCTGAGGCCACCGATGAGCTGGGCCATGCCGTTGCGGAGCGTGTCCGGCAGCGACGGCGTGCCGACGCCGGCCGTGATCTTGCCGGCCAGCTGGTCGAGCCCGGCGTTGACGCCGGCCTTCAGCCCGCCGGCGACCGCGCCGGTGAGCTGGGACTGGACGCCCTGCAGGGCGGTCTTGGCCGCGGCGATCTGGGCGAGCAGCGTCCCCTTGGCGACCGGGTCGGCGACCGTGTTGGCCGTCGCGGTCAGGGCGCCGTCCAGGTACCCGGCGATGATCTGGCCGATACCGGCGCTGACCTGGGCCATCGCACCGTCCGCCGAGCCGGCGAACTGGCTCTTGAACTGATCGATGCCGGCGACGACCTGGTCGTTCAGCGTCTTCAGCCCGGCGTCGACCTTGGCGGCGCCCGCCTTGAGGTCGGCGACACCCTTCAGCAGCGCGGGACCGCCGGCCGCGGCCTTGTCGAGGCCGTCGCTGAGGTCACCGGTTCCGCCGGAGAGCTTCTTCGCACCCGCGTCAAGCTGTCCCGCGCCGTCGGCGAGCTTGCGCGCGCCGGGGGCGGCCTCGCCGCTGAGGCCCGCGTTCAGCTGGGACGCACCGTCGCGCAGCTGGATCAGGCCGGCGACCAGGTCGGCGGCGCCGTCGCGGATCTTCAGCACGTTCGCGTCGATCTCGGTGGCACCCGCCGTGAGGTCCTGGCCGGTCTCGGCACCGCTCTTGTAGCTGGCGGCACCGCCCTTGAACGACGGGCTCTGCAGCGGGTCGACCGGCAGGGCCGACAGGCTCGCCTTCGGCACGACGCCGTCCTTGACGTGCGCGGTGTAGCCGAACTCGGCCGTGTCGCTGCCGATCGGCGGGATCAGCGTCATCGTGAACGACAGCTTCGTGCCGCCGCGACCGTCGCCGGCCGCGTTGGCCTCGGCGGACCGGACCTTCGTGAACGTCGACGGCAGCACGGTGGTCAGCGAGCCGACCATCGGGACGACGACGTCCTCCTGGGCGGTCTTCTCGTGGCCGAGACCGTCGTCGAACGGCACGTCCTTCTGGACGCCGGTGACGTTCGTGACGCGGTAGCGGACGTCGAGCGTGCCGCTCTTGCCGACGACGTCGCCCGGCCCGACGGTCTTGCCGTCGAGCGTGTACGTGACGTCGATCTTCAGCGGCAGCTTCTCGGTGAAGTCGGAGACGGACCGGAACTTCTTGGTGCCGGAGACGTCGGACTTCACGCGGACCGCGCCGTCCCGGACGTCGAACCCGCCGAACCCGTCGAGGTTCCGCAGGCCCTTGGTGGAGACCGGGTTGGCGATGTCGACCGAGCCGTTGCCGGTGAGCACGAGCTGGTCGTAGACGCGCTGCGCGTCGATCTTCCCGCTGGCGTCCATCAGGACCTGGACGGTCTCGGTGTTCGACACGGCGACGTCTCCGTCGATCGTGCCCTTGGCGAAGGCTCCGGGAGCCAGGAAGCCGGCAGCGACGAGTGCGGCCACGCCGGTTGCGGCGAGGCCGATGCGACGAGACCTCATGCCACGGACCCCTTGGAGTCGACGGCCGTGGGGCCGGTGTAGCGACGACGCTGACGCAGCACGGACTGGCGCTCCTCGGCGGGCTCGCCGATCAGCATCGAGCCCGTGACGCCCAGGGCGGCGGCGAGCAGGACGGTGGTGGCGGCGGTCGGCGAGTCGGTCAGGAACAACGACGGCGACGCGGCGTAGGTCTGCTCATAGGCACCCACCAGGGCGGCCGAGCCGACGAGCATGGCCCACAGCGGCACGCGCTCCCCCGACACGGCGGCCACGGCGACGAGCACCACGATGACGCCGAAGACGGTGACGGCACGACCGGCGGCCGTGTCCGGCAGCATGCCGGCACGCAAGGCGTAGCCGACCCAGGCGACGGCGAAACCGACGAGGAACCCGCCGATCCGCCAGGTCAGGGTGCGGTCGGGCACCAGGCCCACGACTCCTCCGAGCGCCACGCCGAGCAGCGCCACCTGGTCCAGGTCGAGACCGAACAGGTGGCCGAAGCCGATCGTCAAGGCACCGAACAGGGCCAGACACAGCCCCTTCACGGCAACTGAATTCATGTGTGTACACCTCGGCCAGGACCGCATGACGGCATGCGGAAACAACCCGACCGAGCTCCCTCCCCTCCATTCGATCACGAGAGGGGGTCACGAGCCGTCGTCCAGCGCAGTGGGAACGCCCCGATAGCCTGTGCCGGTCATGCCCGACTCCCGGATCGCCACGCTGCGTCAGCGTCTGCGCAGCTCCTGGCGGATCCTGCTGAAGGAGCTCACGGCGTTCGGGGTGGTCGGCGCGCTCGCGTTCGTGATCGACCTCAGCATCTTCCGCTGGCTGTCGCCGTACGGCGCCCTGAAGGCCAACTTCGTCTCGACCCTCGTGTCCACGGCGTTCGCCTACGTCGGGAACCGGTACCTCTCGTTCTCCCACCTCGCGCGCCGGGGCATCGCCCGCGAGACCACGCTGTTCTTCGGCATCAACCTGGTGACGCTGGTCTTCGCCGAGCTGCTGATCGCGTTCTTCGTCTACCCGCTCGGCAACGCCCACGACAGCGACACCGTCTTCGTCGTCAAGCTCGTCACGATCGCGATCGGCACGGTGTTCCGCTTCTGGGCCTACAAGCGGTTCGTCTTCGGCGGCCCGACGGGCTGACGCCCGGTCAGTGCCCGGCGTCGTGCCAGGTGGGCCCGACGCCGACCGAGACGTCGAGCGGCACCGACAGGTCGGCGGCGCCGGCCATCTGCTCCCGGACCAGGGCCTCCAGCGCGTCGCGCTCCCCCGGCGCCACCTCGAGCACGAGCTCGTCGTGCACCTGCAGCAGCATCCGCGACGCCATGCCGGACTCGCGCAGCGCGCGGTCGACGCCGAGCATCGCCACCTTGATGATGTCGGCGGCCGAGCCCTGGATGGGCGCGTTGAGCGCCATGCGCTCGGCCATCTCGCGGCGCTGCCGGTTGTCGCTGAGGAGATCGGGCAGGTAGCGGCGGCGGCCCAGGATGGTGGCGGTGAATCCAGTGCTGCGCGCCTCGTCGACGAGCCCGCGCAAGTAGTCGCGCACCCCGCCGAAGGTCTCGAAGTAGTCGTCCATCAGGGCCTGCGCCTCGCTCGTGCTGATGCCGAGCTGCTGGCTGAGGCCGTACGACGACAGTCCGTAGGCGAGTCCGTAGTTCATCGCCTTGATGCGGGCGCGCAGGCCGCCGTCGATGTCGGACGGGTCGCGCTCGAACACCTTGGCCGCCATGACGGTGTGGAAGTCGTGGCCGGACCGGAACGCCTCGATGAGGTCGGCGTCCTCGGAGAGGTGCGCCATGATGCGCATCTCGATCTGGCTGTAGTCGGCGGTGAGGAGCGTCTCGAAGCCGTCGCCGACGGTGAACGCCTCGCGGATGCGGCGGCCGGACTCGGTGCGGATGGGGATGTTCTGCAGGTTCGGGTCGGCCGAGCTGAGGCGTCCGGTGGCCGCGATCGTCTGGAAGTACGTGGTGTGGATGCGCCCGTCCGGCGCCACGGTCTTCTGCAGGCCCTCGACGGTCTGGCGCAGCCGGGTGACGTCGCGGTGCGCGAGCAGGTGCTGCAGGAACGGGTGCTCGGTCTTGGCGAACAACGACTGCAGCGACTCGGCGTCCGTGGTGTAGCCCGTCTTGGTGCGCTTGGTCTTGGGCATGCCGAGCTCGTCGAACAGGACCACCTGCAGCTGCTTGGGCGAGCCGAGGTTCACCTCCTTGCCGATGACGTCGTACGCGTCCTGGGCAGCCGCGAGCATCCGATCGGTGAACTCGGCGTGCAGCGTGTCGAGATGGTCGGTGTCGATGGCGACGCCCACCGCCTCCATGCGGAGGAGCACGTCCACGAGCGGCAGCTCGACGTCGCGCAGCAGGTCCAGCGACGCGAGCGACTCCAGCTCCGGCTCCAGGACGGCCCAGAGGTCGAGCGCGGCGCGGGCCCGCTGGACCGCGACGTCGGCGCCGCCGTCGTCGTCGAAGGAGAGCTGGCCGGAGTCGTCGCCGCTCGAGACCAGCTCGCGGTGGAGGTAGCGGACGGACAGGTCGGCGAGGTCGTAGGCCCGCTGGTCGGGCTTGACCAGGTACGTGGCCAGCGCGGTGTCGGCGGCGACGCCGGCGACGGGCCAGCCCTGCGCCGCGAGGGCGTGGGCCTGGCCCTTGGCGTCGTGGAGCACCTTGGGCTGGGCGGGGTCGGCCAGCCAGGCCGCCAGGGCGGTGTCGTCGGACGGGTCTAGCCCCTCGACCGAGACCCAGGCCGCCGGCCCGGAGGCGGTGGCGATCGCCAGGCCCTCGGCGCGGGCTCCGACCGGCGCGGTGACGCCGGTGACCTCCAGCCCCATGGGCGTGCCGTCGGCATGCTCCTTGAGCCAGGCCGCGAGTCCGCCCGATGCGACGACCGTGGTCTGGACGTCGACCGCCGCCTCGGCCGTGACCGACTCGTCACCGCCGCCGAGGTAGTCGAAGAGCCGCTCACGCAGGGCGCTGAACTCGAGGGCGTCGAACACCTCGTGGATGGCGTCGCGGTTCCACTCCGTGGAGAAGCCGAGCTCCGCCGGCCCGGCCGGGAGGTCGAGGTCGCACACCAGCGCGTTGATGCGCCGGTTGCGCAGGACGTCGTCGAGATGGTCGCGCAGGGACTCCCCCGCCTTGCCCGGGATGTTCTCGACGTCGGCCACCAGCGCGTCGAGGGTGCCGTAGCCGTTGATCCACTTCGCCGCCGTCTTCGGACCGACGCCGGGGACGCCCGGGAGGTTGTCGCTCGTCTCGCCGACGAGGGCGGCGAGGTCGGGATAGTGCTCCGGCGTGACGCCGTACTTCTCCTCGACCGCCACCGGCGTCATGCGCACCAGGTCGGAGACGCCCTTGCGCGGGTAGAGGATCGTGGTGGTGTCAGTGACGAGCTGGAAGGCGTCGCGGTCGCCCGAGCAGATCAGCACCTCCATGCCGGCGGCCTTCGCCTGGGTGGTGAGCGTGCCGATGATGTCGTCGGCCTCGAAGCCCTCCTTCTCGAACGCCGGGATGCCGAGCGCCTGGAGGACGTCCTTGATCAGCGAGATCTGGCCGGTGAACTCCGCCGGCGACTTGCTGCGGTTGCCCTTGTACTCCGCGTACTCCGTGGTGCGGAACGTCTGCCGCGACACGTCGAACGCGACGGCGACGTGCGTGGGCTGCTCGTCGCGCAGCACGTTGATCAGCATCGAGGTGAACCCGAACACCGCGTTGGTGTGCTGGCCGGTGGTGGTCGAGAAGTTCTCGACGGGGAGGGCGAAGAAGGCGCGGTAGGCGACGGAATGGCCGTCGATCAGCAGCAGGCGGTCCACCCGGCCGACTCTAGCCCTCGCCTCTGACGACTATCCCTCGGCGCTGACGCCGCCGCGCTGACGGCGGCGCAAGGTCCGCCGGACCGCGATCAGCTTGCCGGTGTCGCGCGAGTTGGTGGCCCGCGTGGTGAGCCGCGAGCGGAGCTTGCTGGCCTGGATGGCCCGCAGGACGGCGACCTGGTTGAAGCCGATCTTCGTCAGGTAGCGGGCGGGCTCGCGCGAGTGGGCGGGGATCGAGGCGATGACCACCTCGCAGTTGTTCTCCTCGCCGTAGGTGGCCGCGGCGGACAGGAGCGTGGACGCGACGGCCCGCCGACGGAAGCGCGGCGACACCTGGATCTCGGTGACGACGAGCACGCGGGTCAGCGTGATCGGCGTGAGCGTGCTGAGGTCGCAGACCGTGGCTCCGACGATCTCGCCGTCGGCCAGCGCCACGATGATCCGCTTGTCCGGCTTCGCCAGGGTGAGGTCGATGGCCGCGGCGGCCTCGGCCACGCCGGGCTCGCGCCACATCGTCTGCTGGGTGAAGGCCTCCGAGCCGTCGGACCGGCTCGCCTCGGCGCACTCGTTCCAGAGGTTGATCAGAGCAGCCGCGTCCTCGCGATCGGCGTCACGCAGAACGATCGGATGTCTGGTCGACATGGGCGGTCCTGTCCGTGAGCGGGATCGTGCTCAGCGAGGTGGCTGAGGCGCGTGGGATGACACACTACCGCCAGCACGCCTGTGGTTGAAGGTCACATCATCTGAGAGGGATCCGCGATGTTCATCGGTGCGGGCACCGTCACCAACATGGCCACCGTGCTCGTCGGCTCCGGTCTCGGCGTCCTCGTCGGGCACCGCCTCGCACCGCGCGTCCGCACCACGGTCACCACGGCCCTCGGCCTCGTCACCCTCCTCATCGCGGCCCAGTCGGCGGCCGACGTCACCGACCCGGACCTCGTCGACGCCGTCGGGTCGTCCGCGCCGGTCCTGGTGGTGCTCGGGTCCCTGGTGATCGGCGGCATCGTGGGGTCGCTGCTGCGCCTGGAGGACCGGGTCGAGGACCTCGGCGGCTGGCTCCAGACGAAGCTGACGAGAGACGACACCGGGTCGCGGGACCGGTTCATCGAGGGGTTCGTGATCAGCTCGCTCGTGTTCTGCGTCGGACCCCTGACGATCCTCGGCTCGATCAACGAGGGTCTCGGCCGCGGTGCCGACCAGCTGTACCTGAAGGCGGCGCTCGACGGCTTCGCCTCCCTGGCGTTCGCGGCCTCGTTCGGCCTCGGCGTGATGGCGTCGGTGCTGTCCGTCGGGGCCATCCAGGGCACCTTGACCGTCGTCGGCGTGGTGCTCGGCGACGTGCTGCCGGACGCTCATCTGGTGGCCCTGACGGCGACCGGCGGGCTCATCCTGGTCGGCGTCGCGATCCGCCTGCTCGACCTCAAGCCCATCCCCGTGGCGGACCTCCTGCCGGCCCTCTTGGTGGCCCCCCTGCTCACCGAGATCGCCGTCACCCTCCACTGACCTGCGTACTTCACCGAACTGTCACCTGCCGACCGCATTTGTGACGCAGATGACACAGCGGTGTGGCTATGCTCCCGTGAGACGAACGCGGAGACCCCGTGCCCTCGACCCCCAGGAGAACTGCGTGCGACTGCGACTGGCGGCACTCCTTCCACTTCTCTTCCTCCTGACGGTGGTCGGTACCACCGCTCCGGCCCACGCCGCGAACGACACCATCGACGTCGTCGGCACCCTCCTCGACAATCGCGACACCCCGCCCAAGCCGGTGCCCGGCGTCAAGATCTCCGTCGAGGAGAGCGGCGCACAGATCGCCGAGGGCGTGAGCGATGCGGAGGGCAAGTTCTCGATCGCGCTGCCCGGTGCGCCGATCGACCTGCTCGGCAAGAAGATCACGGTCAAGATCGACACCGACACCCTTCCGGAGGGCACGTCGCTGACCGACGAGAAGAAGACCGAGTACTCGGTCACCATCCGCACCGACGGCGACATCCCGATCGGCTACCGCATCGGCCCGAAGGCCGACGACTCCGACGAGCTGGTGCGCAAGGTCTCGCAGAGCGCCATCAACGGCGTCTTCCTCGGCCTCCTCCTCGCCCTCGGCGCCCTCGGCCTGTCACTGGTCTTCGGCACCACCGGCCTCACGAACTTCGCCCACGGCGAGCTGATCACGTTCGGCGCGATCGTCGGCTTCCTCCTGCAGGACAAGCTCGACTCGCCGTTCCTGCTCGCCGCACTCGCCGGCGTCGTGCTGTCCGGCGTCTTCGGCTACGCCAACGACGTCTTCCTCTGGAAACCCTTGAGACGCCGGGGCACCGGACTGCTCGCGATGATGATCGTGAGCATCGGCCTGGCGATCTTCCTGCGGAACGTCTACCAGTACATCGTCGGCGCCGACAGCCACCAGTTCACCGGGGTGCCGCTGCGCCGCGAGCCGTGGGAGATCGGGTCCATCGACATCTCGCCGCGCACGTTCTGGAGCGCGGTCATCTGCGCGATCATCCTGGTGATCATCTCGATCGCCGTCCAGCGCACCCGGCTCGGCAAGGCCACCCGCGCCGTGTCCGACAACCCGGCGCTCGCGGCGTCGTCCGGCATCGACGTCGACCGGGTCATCCTCACCGTCTGGATCGTCGGCGGAGCGCTCGCCGGCACCTCCGGCATCCTGTGGGGCATCAACTACGGGTTCGACTACCAGTTCGGATTCAAGATCCTGCTGCTCGTGTTCGCCGGCGTCACGCTCGGCGGACTCGGCACGATCTGGGGGACCATGGCCGGCAGCCTCATCGTCGGGCTCATGGTCGAGATGTCCTCGCTGATCCTGCCTCCCGAGCTCAAGTACGTGACCGCTCTCGTCGTGCTGATCCTCGTCCTGCTCATCAGACCGCAGGGCATCCTCGGCCGCGCGCAACGGATCGGATGAGGGAAGGGAGACGACGATGAACTGGTTGGACGTCCTCAGCGGCGCGGTCGAGCAGGCTCTCGGGCCGCAGGCCATGATCTACTGCCTGGCCGCGATCGGCCTCAACATCCACTTCGGCTACACCGGACTGCTGAACTTCGGTCAGGCGGCCTTCATGATGGTCGGCGGCTACGCCGTCGGCGCCCTGGTGCAGACCTGGGAGCAGAACCTGTGGCTCAGCATCCTCGTCGGCCTGCTGGCCGCCGTGCTGCTCGCCCTCGTCCTCGGCGTCCCGACGCTGCGCCTACGGGCCGACTACCTCGCGATCGCGACGATCGCGGCCGCGGAGGCGGTCAGACAGGTGCTCGGCGCGGCCAGCCTGAACGACCAGTTCGGCGGCCAGGACGGCCGGTTCGGCTTCGCCGACGACATGAAGAGCCTGAACCCGATCGAGCCCGGCGGCGTGCACTTCGGGCCGATCGACTTCCGGTCCTACGACTTCTTCATCATGATCGTCGGCTGGAGCCTGGCGCTGCTGCTGTGCGGCGTCATCTTCCTGATGATGCGCAGCCCCTGGGGCCGCGTGCTGAAGGGCATCCGTGAGGACGAGGACGCCGTCCGCAGCCTCGGCAAGAACGTCTACTTCTACAAGATGCAGTCGCTCATCCTCGGCGGTGTCATCGGCGCCGCCGCCGGCATCATGAGCGGTCTGGCCACGGACAACGTGGCCCCGTCGGACTTCGCCACGGACACGACGTTCTTCGTCTACACCGTGCTGCTGATCGGTGGCGCCGCCCGGGTGTTCGGTCCGGTCGCCGGTGCGGTGATCTTCTGGTTCTTCCTGAACGGGCTCGACCTGTTCTTCGACAAGGCCACCCACGACAACCTGATCCCGGACTGGATCATGACGTCCGACCAGGCCAGCCTGATGCGTCTCATCGTGCTCGGGCTCGTGCTGATGCTGCTGATGATCTACCGACCACAGGGCATCTTCGGAGACAGAAGGGAGCTGGCGATCGATGGCCGCTGAGACACAGAGCGTCACCGCGCCGGGCCAGACCAAGGAGAACGCGATCCTGGTCGCCGACAACGTCGTGCGCACGTTCGGTGGCCTCCGTGCCGTCGACGTCGAGCACTTCGAGATCGAGCGCGGGAAGATCACGGCCCTCATCGGCCCCAACGGTGCCGGCAAGACCACGTTCTTCAACCTGCTGACCGGCTTCGACAAACCGGACACCGGGGCGTGGACGTTCAACGGCGAGAGCCTGTCCGGCGTCGCGCCGTACCGCGTCGCCCGCAAGGGCATGGTCCGCACGTTCCAGCTGACCAAGGTGCTGTCCCGCCTGACCGTCATCGAGAACATGCGACTCGGTGCCACAGGTCAGCGTGGCGAGAAGCTGCTCTCCAGCGTCTTCGCCCCCCTGTGGCGCGACCAGGAGCGGTCGAACACGAAGCGGGCCGAGGACCTCCTCGAGCGGTTCAAGCTCGACGCGAAGCGCGACGACTTCGCCGGATCGTTGTCCGGCGGCCAGCGCAAGCTGCTCGAGATGGCCCGCGCCCTGATGGTCGACCCCGAGCTGATCATGCTCGACGAGCCGATGGCCGGCGTGAACCCGGCGCTGAAGCAGTCGCTGCTCGGCCACGTGAAGTCGCTGCGCGACGAGGGCCGCACGGTCCTGTTCGTCGAGCACGACATGGACATGGTGCGCGACATCTCCGACTGGGTCGTCGTGATGGCCCAGGGCAAGATCGTCGCGGAGGGCCCGCCGGACGACGTCATGGCCGACCCCGCCGTCGTCGACGCCTACCTCGGCGCCCACCACGACACCGAGCTGTCGTTCGAGGACGAGGCCAAGATCGTCGCCGAGGCGGAGGCCGAGATCGAGGCCGAGATCGCCGAGACCGAGGAGCAGTCCTGATGAGTGAGAACACCACGTCGACTCCGGTCACCGACACCTCCTCACCCGAGGGAGCGCTGCTGCGCGGCACCGACCTCGTCGCCGGCTACCTGCCCGGCGTCAACATCCTCAACGGCGCGAGCCTGCACTGCCACGACGGCGAGCTGGTGGGCATCATCGGCCCGAACGGCGCCGGCAAGTCGACATTTCTCAAGGCGCTCTTCGGCCTGGTGAAGGTCAGCACGGGCACGGTCACGCTCAAGGGCGAGGACATCACGAACTCCCGGGCCGACCAGCTCGTGGCGTCGGGCATCGGCTTCGTGCCGCAGACGAACAACGTCTTCCCGTCGCTGACGGTGGCCGAGAACCTCGAGATGGGCATGTACCTCGATCCGAAGAAGTTCTCGGAGCGCTTCCAGTACGTCACGGACATCTTCCCGCGGCTGGGCGAGCGCAAGGACCAGCGCGCCGGATCGTTGTCCGGCGGTGAGCGTCAGATGGTGGCCATGGGCCGCGCCCTGATGATGAACCCGTCGGTGCTGCTGCTCGACGAGCCCTCCGCCGGCCTCTCCCCCGCCCTGCAGGACGAGGTGTTCCTGCAGACCAAGCACATCAACGCCGCCGGCGTCTCCGTCGTCATGGTGGAGCAGAACGCCCGCCGCTGCCTGCAGATCTGCGACCGCGGCTACGTGCTCGACCAGGGCAAGGACGCCTACACGGCCAGCGGCAAGCAGCTCATGAACGACCCGAAGGTCATCGAGCTGTACCTCGGCACGCTCGCCAAGGCCTGAGCTCCACCACGCACACCCCGGGCATCGCCCGGGGTGTCGTCATGTCAGGCGTCGTGCGCGGGACGCACGCTCCCCCGGACGTACGAAGGCCCCGGCCGGAGCCGGGGCCTTCGCAGGGAACACAGGTCACTCGACGACGCCGGTGACGTACTCCGTGTTCTTGTAGGTGTTGTCGGCCGAGTACTCGAAGATGCCGATGGTCGCCTTCGACGGGGAGCCCGTCTTGTTCAGGTCGACCGGACCGGAGACACCGTCGTAGTCGATGTCCTTGCCTTCCTTGATCAGCTTCACGCAGTCGGCGAACGTGGTGCACTTCTCACCGTCGCGCGAGATGTTGACCAGCTCGGACGCGATGGCCTCGCCGGAGTCGTTCTTGGCAGCCTCAGCGGCCAGGGCCGACATGATCGTCGCGTCGTAGCTCTCCGGACCGTAGGTGAAGTCCTTGAGCTTCGGGTTGACCTCGAGCATCCGAGCCTTGAAGTCGTCCTTCAGCTCGGCGCCGGGGTACGTCGCCTGGACGCCCTCGAGCGTGCCCTTCGGGAAGTCCTTGCTGTAGTCGGCGGTGTTGCCGTCGACGAAGTAGGTCTGGACGTCCTTCGGACCGATGCCCGCGGACTCGAAGCCCGGGATGATCTTCGTGGTCTCGTTGAACGCGATGAGGACGATGGCGTCCGGCTTCGCGTCCTTGATCTTCTGGATCTCCGAGGTGTACGAGGTGGCGTCGACGCTGTAGAGCACCTTGGCCGCGACGTTGCCGCCCTGATCCTTGATCGTCTTCTCGACGTTGTCGGCCAGCGCCTCGCCGTACGCCTCCTGGCGGGCCAGGATGGCGACGTTCTTCGCGCCGTTCTTCAGCACGAGGTTGCCGAGCACGTTGCCCTGCAGCACGTCCGACGGAGCCGTACGGAAGTACAGGCCCTTGTCGTCGTAGGTGTCGAAGGCGGTCGACGTGTTGGCCGGCGAGAACTCGACGACGCCGGCGTTGATGATCTTGTCGATCACGCTGAGCGAGACGCTCGAGCTGGCGGCACCGATGATGACGTCGGACTTGGCGGACAGCAGCTTGTCGACCGAGCCGGGCGCGATCTTGGGCGTGCCGTCGCCGGAGTCGGCCTTGCTCTGCACGACGTCCTTGCCGAGGACGCCACCTGCGGCGTTGATGTCCTTGACGGCGAGGTCGACGCCCGCGAACTCCGGCGGGCCGAGGAAGGCGAGGTCACCCGTCGAGGGCAACAGGGTGCCCACCGTCAGGGTGCCGTCACCCTTGGCGACCTTGTCGCCACCATCTCCACCCTTGTCGCCACCGTCGCTGTCGCTGCCACAGGCGGCGAGCACAAGTGCACCTGCTGCGGCTACGGCAGCGAGGCGCAAGGTCTTGGTACTGCGCTTCATCTGTCCTCCGGATGTTCGGTCGATCGGCCCAGGCCGGGCCGAGGAACAATAGGTTTGAACGTAGTCTTTCCAGGGGTCAGATGGGGCACGCTCGCCAGCATCATCGGCTTCGTAGCCGATTTGTAACCAAGCCCGTCAGGCGAGGTTCGGGCCCTCCTCGAGGACCTTCCTGGCGACCTGGTGCATGGAGATCCGCAGGTCCATCGCGGTGCGCTGGATCCAGCCGAACGCGTCGGGCTCGGACAGCCCGAGCGACTCCTGCAGGACGGTCTTGGCCCGCTCGATCGCCTTGCGCGCCTCCAGCCGCTCGGTGAGGTCGCCGACCTCCTGCTCGAGCGCCGCGATCTCCCGGAAGCGGCTCATCGCCATCTCGATGGCGGGCACGAGGTCATCGATCGTGAACGGCTTCACCAGGTAGGCCATCGCGCCGGAGTCGCGTGCCCGCTCGACGAGCTCCCGCTGGCTGAACGCGGTCAGCATCACGACCGGCGCGATCCGTTCCCGCGCGATCTGCGAGGCGGCCTCGATCCCGTCGAGGCGCGGCATCTTCACGTCCATCACGACGAGGTCAGGCCGGTGCTCGGTGGTGAGCGCCACGGCCTGTTCGCCGTCGCCCGCCTGCGCCACGACGTCGTACCCCGCCTCGACCAGCATCTCGGCCAGGTCCAGCCGGATCAGCGCCTCGTCCTCGGCGATCACGACGCGGGGTCGGACTGCTGCGCTGGACGGTTCGCTCACGTGAGAAGGTTATCGGCGACGCATCCAGGCCGGGATGGCGGAATCGGCAGACGCGATGGTCTCAAAAACCATTGTCCGAAAGGGCGTGCGGGTTCAAGTCCCGCTCCCGGCACCCTCGAGCGCAATCTGTGACGCCCCGGGCGTCATGAGCGCGGTTTGACGCCTTGGGCGTCACATTTCGCGTCGAACCGGGCGGCAGAGTCAGGACCGCGGGATGGCGTTGCCGAGCATGTCGTCCTCGTCCAGCTCGGGGTCGTGGTACGCCGGCGCGACCTTGTTGATCGCGTCGCCCATGTTGTGGATGCGCAGCGCGTTCGTGGAGCCGCGGATGCCGGGAGGGCTGCCGGCGACGATGACGACCTGCTGACCCTCGTCGCACCGGCCGATCTGCAGCAGAGCCTTGTCGACCTGCAGCACCATGTCGTCGGTGTGCTTGACGTACGGCACGTGGAACGCCTCGACGCCCCAGCTCAGCGCCATCTGCGAGCGGACGACCGGGTCGGGCGTGAACGCGATGACCGGGATGTGCGAGCGGTAGCGCGTCATGCGTCGGGCGGAGTCGCCGGACGTCGTGAACGCCACCAGGAAGCGCGCGTCGATCGCCTCCGCGACGTCGGCCGCGGCCCGGCAGATGACGCCGCTCTTGGTCTTGGGCTTCCAGGTGAACGCCGCCATGCGGGGCAGGCCGTGGTCCTCGGTGGACTCGATGATCCGGGCCATCGTGCGGGCCGTGACGATCGGGTACGCTCCCACGCTCGTCTCGCCGGAGAGCATGACGGCGTCGGCCCCGTCGAGGACCGCGTTGGCGACGTCGGACGCCTCGGCGCGCGTGGGCCGGGGCGCGGAGATCATCGACTCGAGCATCTGCGTGGCCACGATGACCGGCTTGGCGTTGCGCCGCGCCTTCTCGATGATCAGCTTCTGGACGATCGGCACCTCTTCGAGCGGCAGCTCCACGCCGAGGTCGCCGCGCGCGACCATGACGCCGTCGAAGGCGTCCATGATCTCGTCGAGGTTCTCCACCGCCTGCGGCTTCTCGATCTTGGCGATCACGGGTCGGAGGACGTCCAGCTCGCGCATGATGTCGCGGACGTCCTCGACGTCGGCGGCCGACCGCACGAACGACAGCGCGACGAAGTCGACGCCCTGGCGCAGGGCCCAGCGGAGGTCCTCGCCGTCCTTCTCGGTCATCGCGGGAACGCTGACGTGGACGCCGGGCAGGTTGAGGCCCTTGTGGTTGCTCACCGTGCCGCCGACCTCGACCTTGGTGGTGACGTCGGGGCCGTCGACGGAGACGGTGCGCAGGCGGACCCGGCCGTCGTCGATGAGGATCTCGTCGCCGGGCCCGACGTCGCCGGGCAGGCCCGAGTACGTGGTGGAGCAGCGGTGGACGTCGCCGGGTGCGTCGTCGGTGGTGATGACGAACGTCGCACCCTCGACCAGCTCGACGGGACCGTCGGCGAACGTGCCGAGCCGGATCTTGGGGCCCTGAAGGTCGGCGAGGATCGCGATGGCCTTGCCGGAGACCTCGGACGCCCGCCGGACGTTGGCGTAGGACTTCTCGTGATCGGCGTGCGTGCCGTGGCTCAGGTTGAGCCGCGCGCAGTTCATCCCGGCTTCGGCCAGCTCCCTGATCCGTTCGAAGGTGTCAGTGGCCGGCCCCAGGGTGCAGACGATCTTGGCTCTACGCACTACTCAACCCTAGCGACGCACACCAGTTACCAGCGAGTCACGGAGTCGTCTGCCGCCCAGGGCCCGGCCCCCCTGCCGCCGTCCCGTCATACCGCGAGCGGTCGCGCGGTGGGCGGGATCGGTGCCGGCAGGTTCGTGGAGCCCGACAGGTACGCGTCGACGCCCGCCGCCGCGGACCGCCCCTCGGCGATCGCCCACACGATGAGCGACTGGCCACGCCCCGCGTCACCGGCGACGAAGACGCCGTCGACACTGGACATGTAGCTCTTGTCGCGCACGATGTTGCCGCGCTCGTCGAGCTCGACGCCGAGCTGCTCGACCAGGCCCTCCTGCTCCGGGCCGGTGAAGCCCATCGCGAAGAGCACCAGCTGGGCCGGGATGACCCGCTCGCTGCCGGGGACGTCGACGAACGAGCCGTCCTTCTGCTCCACCTCGACGATGCGCAGCCCGGAGACGTGGCCGTCCTCGCCGACGAACTCCTTCGTGGAGACGGCGTACACGCGGTCGCCGCCCTCCTCGTGGGCCGACGCGGTGCGGAAGATCATCGGGTAGGTGGGCCATGGCTGCGCCTCGGGCCGGTCCTCGCCGGGCTGCGGCATGATCTCCAGGCTGGTGATCGACCGGGCGCCCTGGCGGATGGCGGTGCCGAGGCAGTCCGCACCCGTGTCGCCGCCGCCGATGATGACGACGTCCTTGTCGGTGGCGAGGA
This sequence comes from Aeromicrobium terrae, assembly GCF_008039565.1. Lineage (GTDB taxonomy): Bacteria > Actinomycetota > Actinomycetes > Propionibacteriales > Nocardioidaceae > Aeromicrobium > Aeromicrobium terrae. The sequence continues at coordinate 219,746 of NZ_VDUX01000001.1, read as the reverse complement.
TCTGGTCCTCCACTTCCTCGCCGAGCGCGGCACGGTTGGCCTGGGGCAGGTAGTCCATGGCTTGGTGGATGCCGGCGAGCTCGCGGCCCGGGGCGGGCAGGTCGCGACGGACCGTGGCGCCGATGGCGAGCACGACGGCGTCGTAGCGGTCGCGCAGCTGCGGGCCGGTGATGGACTCGCCGACCTGCACGCCGGTGCGGAACACCGTGCCCTCGCGACGCATCTGGTCGATGCGGCGGTCGACCTGGATCTTCTCCATCTTGAACTCGGGGATGCCGTAGCGGAGCAGGCCGCCCGCCTTGTCGTCGCGCTCGTAGACCGCGACGGTGTGGCCGGCGCGGGTCAGCTGCTGCGCGGCGGCGAGGCCGGCCGGGCCGGACCCGACGACCGCGACGGTGCGCCCGGTGAGCCACTCCGGCGGCTCCGGCTTCACGTTGTGCCGCTCCCAGGCCATGTCAATGATCGAGACCTCGACGTTCTTGATGGTGACGGCGTCGCGGTTGATGCTCACGACGCAGGCGGGCTCGCACGGCGCCGGGCACAGCCGTCCGGTGAACTCCGGGAAGTTGTTGGTGGCGTGCAGGCGCTCGATCGCCTCGTCCCAGTCGTCGCGCCAGACCAGGTCGTTCCACTCCGGGATCAGGTTGCCCAGCGGGCAGCCCTGGTGGCAGAACGGGATGCCGCAGTCCATGCAGCGGCCGGCCTGCTCGTTGATGATCGGGAGCAGGGCCTTGCCCAGCCCGCCCGGGTAGACCTCGTTCCAGTCGTGGATGCGCTCCTCGACGGGACGGCGAGGCGCGACCTCGCGGGGGGTGGTGATGAATCCACGGGGATCAGCCACGAGCGGCCACCTCCATCATGCGTGCGGTCGTGTCGTCCTCGGACAACCCCTCGGCCTCGGCCTCAGCCTGCGCCTCGAGGATCTTGCGGTAGTTGACCGGCATGATCTCGGTGAAGCGGCCGAGGGCGCGCTCCCAGTCGCCGAGCAGCTGCTCGGCCACCGTCGATCCGGTCTCCTGGTGGTGCTTCTGCACGAGCTCGTGCAGCGCGGCGCGGGCCTCGTCGGTGACGTCGGGGCCGTCCACGGGTCGCAGCTCCACCATGTCGGGGTTCACCAGCGACGCGTCGAGGTCGAGCACGTACGCCGTGCCGCCGCTCATGCCGGCGGCGACGTTGCGGCCGGTGGGGCCGAGGATGACGACGCGGCCACCGGTCATGTACTCGCAGGCGTGGTCGCCCACACCCTCCGCGACGGCGTGGACGCCGGAGTTGCGGACGCAGAAGCGCTCGCCGACGCGACCGCGCAGGAAGATCTCCCCGCTCGTCGCACCGAAGCCGATGACGTTGCCGGCAACGATCTGCGCCTCGGGGGTGAACTGGGCCTCGCGCGGCGGCCGGACGATGACCCGTCCGCCGGACAGGCCCTTGCCGACGTAGTCGTTGCCGTCGCCCTCCAGCCGCAGCGTGATGCCGCGCGGGACGAACGCGCCGAACGACTGACCGGCCGAGCCGAGGAACGTCAAGTCGATCGTGTTCTCCGGCAGGCCCTCGCCGCGGTAGCGCTTGGTGACCTCGTGGCCGAGCATCGTGCCGACCGTGCGGTTGACGTTGCGGATCTCCAGCTGGGCCCGCACCGGCTCGCCGCGCTCGAGGGCGTCCTCGGACAGCGCGATGAGCTCGACGTCGAGCGCCTTGTCGAGCGCGTGGTCCTGCGTGGTGGTGCAGTGCCGCGGCGCGTCCCCGACGATCTCGGGCACGTAGAAGATCGGCGACAGGTCGAGCCCGTCGGCCTTCCAGTGGTCGACGGCCTTGCGGGTGTCGAGCATCTCGGCGTGGCCGATGGCCTCGTCGAGGCTGCGGAACCCGAGGGCCGCCAGGTGCTCACGGACCTCCTCGGCGATGAACTGGAAGAAGTTCACGACGTACTCGGCCTTGCCGGAGTACTTCTCGCGCAGCGCCTTGTTCTGCGTGGCGACGCCCACCGGGCACGTGTCGAGGTGGCAGACCCGCATCATGATGCAGCCGGACACCACCAGCGGCGCCGTGGCGAAGCCGTACTCGTCCGCACCGAGGAGCGCGGCGATGACGACGTCGCGGCCGGTCTTCAGCTGGCCGTCGGTCTGCACGACGATGCGGTCGCGCAGGCCGTTGAGCAGCAGCGTCTGCTGGGTCTCGGCGAGGCCGAGCTCCCACGGACCGCCGGCGTGCTTGAGCGACGTCAGCGGCGAGGCGCCGGTGCCGCCGTCATGACCGGAGATCAGGACGACGTCGGCCTTGGCCTTGGACACGCCCGCCGCGACCGTGCCGACGCCGATCTCGGCGACGAGCTTCACGTGAACGCGCGCCGACGGGTTGGCGTTCTTCAGGTCGTGGATGAGCTGCTTGAGGTCCTCGATCGAGTAGATGTCGTGGTGCGGCGGCGGCGAGATGAGGCCGACGCCGGGCGTGGAGTGCCGCGTCTTCGCGATCCACGGGTACACCTTGGGCCCGGGCAGCTGGCCGCCCTCGCCGGGCTTCGCGCCCTGCGCCATCTTGATCTGCAGGTCGTCGGCGTTGGTGAGGTACTCGCTGGTGACGCCGAAGCGTCCCGACGCGACCTGCTTGATCGCCGAGCGGCGCTCGGGGTCGTACAGGCGCTCGGGGTCCTCGCCACCCTCACCGGTGTTGGACTTGCCGCCCAGCCGGTTCATGGCGATGGCCAGGGTCTCGTGCGCCTCCTGGCTGATGGAGCCGTAGGACATCGCGCCGGTGGAGAACCGCTTGACGATCTCCGAGACCGGCTCGACCTCCTCGATCGGCACCGGCGGCCGCACGCCGTCCTTGAAGGCGAACAGGCCGCGCAGCGTCATCAGCCGCTCCGACTGCTCGTCGACGCGCTGCGTGTACTGCTTGAAGATGTCGTAGCGGCCCGAGCGGGTGGAGTGCTGCAGGCGGAAGACCGTCTCGGGGTCGAACAGGTGCTCCGGGCCCTGACGACGCCACTGGTACTCGCCGCCCACCTCGAGGTGGCGGCGGTCGCCGACGATGCCGTGCGTGGGGTACGCCTTGGCGTGGCGCGACGCGACCTCCTGGGCGATGACGTCGAGGCCGACGCCGCCGAGCTTGCTCGACGTGCCGGTGAAGTACGCGTCGATGAGCTCCTGGGACAGGCCGACGGCCTCGAAGATCTGCGCGCCGGTGTAGGACGCGACCGTGGACACGCCGATCTTGCTCATCACCTTGAGGACGCCCTTGCCGAGGCCGTACGCGAGGTTGCGCAGCGCCTGGCCCGGCTCGACGCCCTGCACGAAGTTGCCCTCGCGCGCGAGGTCCTCGGCGGACTCCAGCGCCAGGTACGGGTTGACCGCCGTGGCGCCGTAGCCGATGAGCAGCGCGACGTGGTGCACCTCGCGGACGTCACCAGCCTCGACGAGCAGGCCGGCCTGCGAGCGCAGCTTCTCACGCACCATGTGGTGGTGCACCGCGCCCGTCAGCAGCAGCGACGGGATGGGCGCGAGGTCGGCGTCGGAGTGCCGGTCGGACAGCACGATGATGCGCGCGCCGTCGGCGACGGCTCGCGACACGTCGGCGCAGATCTCGTCGATCTTCGCCTTCAGGGCCGCTCCCCCGCCGTGCACGTCGTACAGGCCGCGCACCACGTGGACCGCGAAGCCCGGCATGTCGCCGTCGCGGTTCATGTGCCGGATCTTGGCCAGCTCGTCGTTGGAGATGACCGGGAACGGCAGCTGGAGCATGCGGCACGACGCCGGGCTCGGGGCCAGCAGGTTGGTCTCCGGGCCCATCGTGCCGGCGAGCGACGTGACGACCTCCTCACGGATGGCGTCGAGCGGCGGGTTGGTGACCTGCGCGAACAGCTGGCTGAAGTAGTCGAACAGCAGGCGCGGCCGGTCCGAGAGCGCGGCAATGGGCGTGTCGGTGCCCATGGAGCCGATGGCCTCGGCGCCGGTGCGGGCGATCGGCGCGATGAGGATGCGCAGCTCCTCCTCGGTGTAGCCGAACACCTGCTGGCGCCGGGTGACCGAGGCGTGCGTGTGGACGATGTGCTCGAGGTCGGGCAGGTCCTCGAACCGGACGAGACCGGAGTACAGCCACTCGTCGTACGGGTGCTCCGCGGCGAGCTTGGCCTTGATCTCGGCGTCCTCGATGACGCGGTGCTCCGCGAGGTCGAGCAGGAACATCTTGCCCGGCTCCAGACGGCCCTTGCGGGTGATCGTCTTCGGGTCGATGTCGAGCACGCCGGCTTCCGACGCGAGCACGACGAGGCCGTCCTCGGTGATCCAGAACCGGCCCGGGCGCAGGCCGTTGCGGTCGAGGACCGCGCCGATCTGCGTGCCGTCGGTGAACGAGACGCACGCCGGGCCGTCCCACGGCTCCATCACGTTGGAGTGGAACTCGTAGAACGCCCGCTGCGCGGGGTCCATCGTCTCGTTGTTCTCCCACGCCTCCGGGATCATCATCATCACGGCGTGTGGGAGGTCGCGGCCGCCGAGGTGCAGCAGCTCCAGCACCTCGTCGAAGGACGCGGTGTCGCTGCCCTCCGGGTCGCAGATCGGGAACAGGCGCGTGAGGTCGCCCGGGATGAGGTCACTCTCGAGCGTCGCCTCGCGGGCGCGCATCCAGTTGCGGTTGCCCATCGCCGTGTTGATCTCGCCGTTGTGCGCGATGAACCGGAACGGGTGGGCCAGCGGCCAGTTGGGGAACGTGTTGGTGGAGAACCGGCTGTGCACGATCGCCAGCGCCGACTCCAGGCGCTCGTCGCGCAGGTCGGGGAAGAACGTGTCGAGCTGCTCGGGCGTGAGCATGCCCTTGTAGACGAGGGTGCGCGACGACAGCGACGGGAAGTACACGCCGGCCTCGTGCTCGGCGCGCTTGCGCATGCAGAACGCGAGGCGGTCCAACGCGATGCCGGAGCGCTCCTCCCCCGCAGCCGTGACGAAGAGCAGGGAGAACGACGGCATCGCACCACGCGACATGGAGCCGAGGATGTCCGGCTCGGTGGGGACCTCGCGCCAGCCGAGGATCCTCAGACCCTCCTCGCCGGCGATCCGCTCCACCGTGGTGCGGGCCTCGAGCGCCTCGTCGGGGTCGAGCGGCAGGAACGCCATGCCCGCCGCGTAGGTGCCGAGCTCGGGCAGCTCGACCGGCGAGACGCCGCGCAGGAACCGGTCCGGGACCTGCATGAGGATGCCGGCGCCGTCACCGCTGTTGGGCTCGCTGCCGACGGCACCGCGGTGGTCGAGGTTCCGTAGGGCGGCGAGGCCCTGCGTGATGATGTCGTTGCTCGGGACGCCGGTCAGGGTGGCGACCATCGCCACGCCGCACGAGTCGTGCTCGTGGCGCGGGTCGTACAGGCCCTGGGCGGGCGGCAAGGCGTTGAACTTGCGGGCTGAAGTCTGCACGCTGGCCCCTCACGGTGATGTCGGTGGAACGGAAACATCGAAACCGGGGACGTCGTTGGCCCTAGTCAGCTGCTCCAGACTACACGGCCGTGCCGACGACCTCGCCGATCAGGTAGGTCAGGCCGGCCGCGACGCCGCCGAGCAGGAGCTGGCGCGTCCCGCCGAACCACCAGGTGCGGCTCGTCAGGTTGGTGACCACGGCGCCGCACGCGAACAGCGCCGCGAGCGAGAGCACGACGGTCGGCCAGGGCGACTCGAAGCCGAGCAGCAGCGGGAGGAGCGGGACGAGAGCCCCCAGCGCGAACGCGACGAACGACGACACGGCGGCCAGCATCGGCGACGCCAGGTCGGTGCTGTCCACGCCGAACTCCTCGCGGGCGTGGACGTCGACGGCGTTGTCGACGTCGCGGTGGATCTGGGCGGCCACCTCGCGCGCGGTGTGCTCCTCGACGCCCTTCTCGACGTACATGGCGGCGAGCTCGGCCTGCTCGGCCGCACCGTTGCGGATGATCTCGCGGCGCTCGATCTCGATCTGGGCCAGTGCGAACTCCGACTGGCTGGCGACGGACGTGTACTCCCCCGCCGCCATGGAGAAGGCGCCGGCCGCGAGACCGGCGAGCCCGGCGATCAGGACGGGCTTGGTGTCGTCGCTGCCGCCGGTGACGCCCATGATGAGCGCGAAGTTCGAGACGAGCCCGTCCATGGCACCGAAGACGGCCGGGCGCAGCCAGCCGCCCGTGACGTCCGGGTGCTCGTGCTCGATCGTGCCTGTGTCGGGCAGGGGTTCGTCCATACCTCGAAAGTACTGGGGCGGTCCGGCCCCGTCATCGAAGGATTGGCTGCCCTACCCGCCGGGACAGTCGTTGCTCCCGCTGTAGCAGGGCGTGTACCCCGGATCGATCGGATACGTCGGCTCGTCCCGCGTGAAGCGGTCGTCCGGCACGGCGAACAGCACGCCCGCCACGACGGCGAGGACCAACCCGGCCACCGACCACCAGAACAGGCGCCGGCTCCGCACCAGCACCGCGGCCGCCCCGGCGACGAGCGGGCAGGCCAGGCAGATCGAGGCGGTGACGAGGTACCGCCGACCGTCGCCCGGCTCCGCCTCCCGGGTGTCGCCGAAGAACGACAGGTACACGTCGAGGAACTGCCACCAGAGCAGCAGGATCACCAACGGCTCCAGCACCAGGAGGCCGATGCCCGCGCCGCGTGCCAGCAAGACCCCCCGACCCCCGATCATCCGCCGAGGGTAGCCGAGGGTCAGTCGACCTCCGTCGGTTCCACGGGGTGCTCGTCGCCCAGCGTGTCGTCGGCCGACGACCGCCGTCGGGCACGCACGAAGTACGCGGTGGCCAGGGCGAACACCAGGAGGGAGGTCCAGACGTTCAGCCGGAACGGACCGATGTCGTTCGCCTCGTCGATGCGCAGCTGCTCGATCCAGAACCGGCCCGCGGTGTAGAGCATCGCGTAGAGCGCGAACGCCCGGCCGTTGGTGAGCTTGACCCGCCGGTCGATGGCCATCAGGAGGGCCGCCGCCGCGAGGTTCCAGAGGAGCTCGTACAGGAACGTGGGGTGGAACGTCTCGAACTGAAGGTAGCCGGCAGGCCGGTGCGACGGGTCGATCTCCAGGCCCCACGGCAGGTCGGTGGGCTTGCCGAACAGCTCCTGGTTGGCGTAGTTGCCGAGCCGGCCGACCGCCTGGGCGACGAGCAGGCCGGGCGCGAGCGCGTCGGCCACGGCGGAGAACTTCACGTCGTACCGGCGACAGGCGATGAGCGCGCCGACGGCTCCGCCGGCGATGGCGCCCCAGATGCCGAGTCCGCCCTTCCAGATCAGGAAGGCGTCCAGCGCGTTCTTGCCCTCGCCGAAGTAGAGCTCCGGGTCGGTGACCACGTGGTAGACGCGGGCGCCGACGATGCCGAACGGGATGGCCCAGACGGCCACGTCGCCGATCAGACCCGGCCGGCCGCCGCGCGCCCGGAAGCGGCGCTCGCCGATCCAGATCGCCAGCAGGGCGCCGATGATGATGCCGAACGCGTAGGCACGGATCGGGAACGGCCCGAGGTGCCAGACGCCCTCCGCGGGACTCGGGATGGACGTGATCAAGGTGTTCATCTCTCGACTCCCGCTCGAAGCTCGGCGGCCAGGGTGGCGACGCCGTCGATGCCGCCAGTGTGCAGAGCCTTCACCAACGCGGAGCCGACGATCACGGCGTCCGCGAAGGTGGCGACCTCGTGCGCCTGCTCGCCGTTGCTCACGCCGAGGCCCACGCCGACGGGCGTGCTGGTGACGGCGCGGACCCGCTCGACGAGCGTGGGCGCGAGGCTGCTGGTCTGCTCCCGGGCACCGGTGACGCCCATGACGGCCGCGGCGTAGATGAATCCGCTCGACGCGTCGGCGGTGAGGGCCAGGCGCGCGTCGGTGGAGGACGGCGCGACCAGAAAGACGCGGTCGAGACCGTGCTGCTCGGAGGCGGCGATCCACTCGGCGGCCTCGTCCGGGACGAGGTCGGGGGTGATGAGGCCCGCTCCCCCGGCGGCGGCGAGCTCGGCGGCGAACCGCTCCACCCCGAACCGCTCGACCGGGTTCCAGTAGGTCATCACGACGGTGGGGGCGCCGGTCGCTGCCGACGCGCGAGCGACCTCGAGCACGTCGGTGGTCCGGATGCCGTTGGACAGCGCCTGGTCCGCGGCCGCCTGGATGACCGGGCCGTCCATCACCGGGTCGCTGTACGGCAGGCCCACCTCGACCAGGTCGACGCCCGCGGAGACCATCGCCTCGATCGCGGCGATCGACGTCTTCACGTCGGGGAACCCGGCGGGCAGGTAGCCGACGAGCACCGCCCGGTTCTCGGCGCGGGTCTTCTCGAAGAGCTCGTCGATGGCGCTCATTCGGGTCATCACTCCTCCACGCCTTCGTCCAGGACGACCGGGCCGTCGATCAGGCCGAACCACTCGGCGGCGGTGTGGACGTCCTTGTCGCCGCGGCCGGACAGGTTGACCAGGATCGTGGCGTCCGGGCCGAGCTCCTTGGCCAGCGCCTGGGCGCCGGCGAGGGCGTGGGCGGACTCGATCGCCGGGATGATGCCCTCGGTCTTGCACAGCAGGTCGAACGCGGCCATCGCGTCGGCGTCGGTGGCCGGCACGTAGCGCGCCCGGCCGGTGGCGGCCAGGTGCGCGTGCTCGGGACCGACACCCGGGTAGTCGAGCCCAGCGGAGATGGAGTGCGACTCGATGGTCTGGCCGTCTTGGTCCTGCAGCAGGTACGAGCGGGCGCCGTGCAGGACGCCGACGTCGCCGGCCGTGATCGTGGCGGCGTGGCGGCCGGTGTCGAACCCGTCGCCGCCGGCCTCGACGCCCAGCAGCTGCACGTCGGCGTCGTCGACGAACGCGGTGAACAGGCCGATCGCGTTGGACCCGCCGCCGACGCACGCGACGGCGGCGTCGGGCAGAGACCCAGTGAGCTCGAGGACCTGGGCGCGGGCCTCGTCGCCGATGCCACGGGTCAGGTCGCGCACCATCGACGGGAACGGGTGCGGACCCGCCGCCGTGCCGAACAGGTACGACGTGTGGTCGACGCTGGCGACCCAGTCGCGCAGCGCCTCGTTGATGGCGTCCTTCAGGGTGCGGCTTCCCGTGGTGACGGGCACGACCTCGGCGCCGAGCATCCGCATGCGCGCGACGTTCAGGGCCTGCCGCTCGGTGTCCACCTCGCCCATGTAGACGGTGCACTCGAGGTCGAGGTACGCGCACGCGGTGGCCGACGCGACGCCGTGCTGGCCGGCACCGGTCTCCGCGATCGCCCGCGGCTTGCCGATCCGCTTGGCCAGCAGGGCCTGGCCGAGGACGTTGCGGATCTTGTGGGCGCCGGTGTGGTTGAGGTCCTCCCGCTTGAGCAGGATGCGCGCACCCACCGCCTCGGAGAACCGGGTCGCCTCGTACAGCGGGCTCGGGACGTTCGCGTATTCACGCAGCATGCGGTCGAGCTCGGCCGTGAAGACGGGGTCGGCCTTGGCCTCGGTCCACGCGCGATCGAGCTCGTCGAGCGGGGCGATCAGGGCCTCGGGCATGAAGCGGCCGCCGAAGCGGCCGAAGTGGCCGGTGGCGTCGGGCTGTTCGTAGGGCATCGCGGATCCTGCAGGGTCGGAAGGGAGGAGGGAGGAGGAAGGGCTTCCTACCATCGGTGCTGCAGGGCCGGGTGGACTCCGGCCGCCACGAGGTCGGCCACGCTGGCGCGCGGGTCGTCGCCCTTGACGAGGGACTCGCCCACCAGCACGACGTGCGCACCGGCCTTGGCGTACTCGATCACGTCGTGCGGACCGCGCACGCCGGACTCGGCGACCTTCACGACACCGTCCGGGATGAGCGGGGACAGCCGGCTGAACGTGCTGCGCTCGACCTCGAGCGTCTTGAGGTTCCGGGCGTTGACGCCGACGAGGTCGGCGCCGGCCTCGACGGCCCGCTCGACCTCCTCCTCGTCGTGCACCTCGACCAGCGGCGTGAGGCCGATGGACCGGGCACGCTCGACCAGGCTCTCCAGAGCGTTCTGCTCGAGCGCGGCGACGATGAGCAGGGCCATGTCGGCACCGGCCGCTCGGGCCTCCCAGAGCTGGTATGACGTGGTGATGAAGTCCTTGCGCAGCACGGGGACGTCGACCTGGCCGCGCACGGCACGCAGGTCGTCGAGGGTGCCACCGAAGCGCCGCTCCTCGGTGAGCACGCTGATGGCCGCGGCGCCACCGGCCGCGTAATCGGCGGCGAGGCCGGCCGGGTCCTTGATGGGCGCGAGGTCACCGCGGCTCGGGCTGGCGCGCTTGACCTCCGCGATCACCGACACGCCGTCGGCGCGGAACGCCGGCATCGGGTCCAGCGCGGGGTTCTGCCGGTCGGCCTGGGCCTTGAGGTCGTCGAGCGACGTGCGCGCCATGCGCTGCTCGAGATCGGCGGCCACGCCGGCGAGGATCTCGTCCAAGACGCTCATGTTCCCTCCTCCGACGGCCTCCGGGTATGCAGTCCAGCGTAGACCCGGCCGAGGCGGGCGATTCGCGGGGCTGTCCGAGCGGTGCTAGTCGTTGCGGATGACCGCGGTGCCGAGCACCTGGTCGTGCAGCGTCGGCCGCTCCTTGTCCCAGAGCGGGAGCAGGAGGTTCACGCCGAGCGTGACGACGGTCAGCACGACGAGCAGCACGAGGCGGGAGAAGCCGACCCAGAACCCCATGACCGCCCCGCTCGACCCGTGCACCGCGCGGAGCCCGAAGGCGGCCTTGCCCAAGGTGTAGCCGCGCAGGCCTTGCAGCACGACCGCGTTCAGCAGGACGGCCACGACCGGCACGACGTACGCCGCGATGAGGAAGACGTTGGCGAACGGGGACGGGTCGTCACCGAGGCAGACGAGGTTGTTGGCGTCGACCGTGCCTTCGCACGACGACAGGAAGATCGCCCAGCCGATGCCGGTCATGATGCCCGAGACCACGCCGTAGATGAGCAGGTCGACGAGAGCGGCACCGGCGCGTCGCGCCCAGCGTGCGTGTCGAGGCGCCGCCGGACCCGTGACGCCAGGAATCACCCGGCGGGGCCTCGCGGCCTTCTCGACCGGACGCGGCTCGACGCTCACGGCCATGCTCCCCTCCGAGAATCAGGAATCGATGCGCTGCACCCCGAGGCCCGCTGCCGCCATGACGCGGCCGATGAGGCCGGACGCCAGCGTGATCACGCAGCCCACGGTGAACAGCACCCAGTGCGGATCGGGGATCAGGGCGACCCCGGCCAGCGTGATGCCACCCAGGCAGACGAGCACTGCGGTCCAGGCGGCGGGCGACGATCCGTGCGACATGCGGTTTCTCCTCGGGACGAGTGGTGACGCCTCAGACTACTCGGTCGGATCGCGGCCCTCGTCCATAACCGTCCAGAGATCCGCCGGGGACTCCGGCGTCGAGGCCGGCGCCTGCGGTGCCTCGAAGCGGCGGCCCATCGTCGGCCATCGCCCGGCGAACCGCAGGACCAGGACGCCGCACGCCGCGGCGAGGGCGAACGCGACCCCGGCGACGAGGGGCCAGACGACCGCACGGTCGCCGGACGGCTCGTTGCTGCCGGTGAACGCGGTGGAGCTGCGCACCGCGTCGGCCAGGGCGTCGTCGAGCGCGCCGCCAGACACCGCGACGAGGACGGCCCCGCCGACGCCGAGGGCGACGAGCAGCACACCGACCACGCGGCGCACCCGGTGCGACGCGGCGAGCACGGCCAGGGCGGCCGTCACGACGACGAGCGCGAGCGCGGGCACGATCGGGTCGGCGTCGGTGCCGCTGACCGAGACCGGGTCGCTCGGCAGGCCCTGGACCCGGACGGTGGCGTGGATCCACGTGCGGGACGCGGCGAAGAACGCGACGCCGCCGAGCGCGAGCGTGGCCAGGACGATCGGGGCGTACAGGCGCTGAGGGTTCACAGCAGGCGGTCGGCGTCGAAGCACGTGCGGTCGCCGGTGTGGCAGGCCGGGCCGGTCTGGTCGACCACGACGAGCAGGGTGTCGCCGTCGCAGTCGAGGCGCACCTCGCGGACCTCCTGGATGTTGCCGGACGTCTCGCCCTTCACCCAGTAGTCCTGGCGGCTGCGGCTCCAGAACGTGGAGCGGCCGCTCGTGAGCGTGCGGTGCAGGGCCTCGTCGTCCATCCAGCCGACCATGAGGACGTCGCGGCTGTCGGCGTCCTGGACGACGGCGGCCACCAGGCCGTCGGCGTCGCGCTTGAGCCGTGCGGCGACGGCGGGATCGAGGGAGGTCACGGGTCCATCTTCTCTCAGTGATCCAGGCGGGACTGGGCCACCCAGCTGGCGTGGAGGCGGGCGTAGACCCCGCCGGCGTCGACCAGCTCGGCGTGCGTGCCGTCCTCGACCAGGCGGCCGGCGTCGAACACGAGCACGCGGTCGGAGTTCTCGGCCGTGGACAGCCGGTGCGCGATGGTGACGCTGGTGCGTCCCTCGAGCAGCCGCTCGAGAGCGCGGGTGGCGCGCAGCTCGGTCTGCGGGTCGACGGCGCTGGTGGCCTCGTCGAGCACCAGGAAGTCGGGATCGGCGAGTGCCGAGCGGAGCAGGGCGACGAGTTGGCGCTCCCCCGCCGACAGGGACTCGCCGCGCTGTCCCACGCGGGTGTCGAGGCCGCGCGGGAGCGTGGCGAACCAGTCGGAGAGCCCGAGACCGTCGACGACGGCGAGCAGGGCGGCGTCGTCGGCATCCGCCTTTCCGTACAGGAGGTTCTCGCGCAGCGTGGCGTCGAACAGGAAGCCCTCCTGCGGCACCATCAGCACGTGCCGGCGGAGCTCGTCGAACGACACCGTGGAGATGTCGGACCCGCCGAGCGAGACCGTGCCGGTGACGGGGTCCATCAACCGGGTGAGCAGCTTGGCGAACGTGGTCTTGCCGGACCCGGTCTCGCCGACCACCGCGACCCGCTGGCGCGGGGCGATCTCGACGTCGACGTCGCGGAGCACGTCCGGTCCGCCCGGGTAGGCGAACGTGACGTGGTCGAACCGGGCGCCGAGCACGCCGTCGGGCAGCGGCGGCGCCGACGAGCCGGGGTCGACGACGTCGGCCGGCGTGTCGAGCAGGTCGATCACGCGGCGCCACGACGCGATGGCGTTCTGCGCCTCGGTGAGCACCTGGGTGGCGATCTGGACCGGACCGACGAACAGGCCGACGAGGAATGCGAAGGCGATGACCGTGCCCATGGACAGGCCGCCGGCCACGCCGAGCGCGACGCCGGCGATGACGACGCCCGCGTTGGCGAGGCCGCCCGCGACGCCCGCGGACGCGAACGTGACGGCGACCAGCCGCTGGGCGCTGACGTTGGCCTGCAGGTTGGCGTCGATGCCGTGGTCGACCCGGCGCTGGGTGCGAGCCTCGATCGCGTGGGAGCGGACGACCGAGGCCCCGACGACCGGCTCGGCGATGACCGCCAGCATCTCGCCGACGGTGCGGCGGACGGTGTCGTAGGCCTGGCTCAGGCGCTCGGCGAACCACTTCATGCTGACCGCGAGCGGGAGGAAGCACACGAGCACGACGATCGTGAGCTGCCAGGAGTAGTACGCCATCACGATCGTGGCGACGATCATCTGCCCGACGCTGACGACGATCATGATCCCGGTGAACTGCAGGAACAGGGAGACCTGGTCGATGTCGGACGTCACGCGCGAGACGAGCACCCCACGACGCTCGGCGTTCTGCGTCAGCATCGAGAGGTCGTGGACGTGCCGGAACGCCTGGACGCGCATCTGGGTGAGCCCACGCTCGCTGGCGACGAACAGCCGCACGCGCATCGCGTAGGCGCACACCGCGGTGACGGCGATGAGCGCGAGCGCGATGCCGACCCAGAGGTGCACCTCGCCGCGGTCGGTGTGACCGCCCTCCCCCAGGCCGGCGTCGATGGCCACCTGGATGACGATCGGCACGACCGTGCCGCCCACGGTGCTCAGCATGGCGAGGAGCAGCGTGACGCCGATGCCGTCCTTGATGGCCGGCGACAGCGCCAGGCCGCGCTTGATGATCTCGAGGCCGGTGAGCCGTGCCGAGCGGGCCTCCTGCGCGTCGAGTGGATCGACGACTCGCTCCTCGGTCTTCGTCGTCACGCCAGGTCACCCGCTTCCCGAGCCTGGTCGTACGCGTCCACCAAGAGGCGATAGTCCGCCGAGCGGCCGATCAGCTCGGCGTGCGTGCCGCGGTCGGCGATCCGGCCGTCGTCCAGGAACACCACCTCGTCGGCCAGCGCGATGGTGGCCTTGCGGTACGCCACGACGAGCACGGACGGGCCGTCCTCGTCGGCCGTGTGCTCGGCGAGCGCGGCGAGGATGCGCTGCTCGACCTCGGGATCGACCGCGCTGGTGGCGTCGTCCATGACGAGCAGCCGTGGCCGACGGACCAGCGCACGCGCCAGGGCGAGGCGCTGCCGCTGGCCGCCGGACAGCGTGGTGCCGCGCTCCCCCAGCTGCGTGTCGAGGCCGCGTGGCAGCGCGGAGACGAAGCCGTCGGCCTGCACGGCGCGGAGGGCGGCCCAGACGCCGTCGTCGGGGACGTCGGCACCGAGCGTGACGTTCTCGCGCACGGAGTCGTCGAACAGGAACGTGGACTGCGGCACCACGGCGACGTGCTCGGCGAGCGAGCCGTGCGTGAGGTCGCGGACGTCGACCTCGTCGACCAGCACGCGCCCGGAGACCGGATCGACGAGCCGGGTCAGCAGCGAGGTCAGCGTGCTCTTGCCGGCTCCGGTGGCGCCGACGACGGCGACGACACGGCCCGGCTCGAGGTCGAGGTCGACGCCGCTGAGCACCTCCGTGCCCGCCTCGTACTCGAACCGGACGTCCTCGAGGCGCAGCCGCGCCGGACCGGCGCCGTCGAGCTCGCGCGAGCCGTACGGCATCTCACCGGTGGCGTCGAGGACGGTGCGCACGCGGTCCCAGCCGACGACGCTCCGTGGCAGCTCGCCGAGCACCCAGCCGATGGCCCGGACCGGGAACGCGACGACGGTGAAGAGGTAGGCCACCTGCACGACGTCGCCGGGTGCTGCGGCGCCGGACGCGACGCGGTCGATGCCGATCAGGATCACGGCCAGCACGGCGAGGTTGGGCAGGGCTTCCAGCAGCGGGTCGAAGATGCTGCGGATCCGGCCGACGGCGATGTTCGCGTCGCGCAGCGCCTCAGCGTGACGGGCGAAGCGCGCCGTCTCGTCGGCCTCGCGGCCGAGCGACTTGATGACCAGGGCGCCGTCGAACGACTCGTGCGCGACCGCGCTGACGTCGCCGCGCAGCGACTGCGCGTGCGAGACCTTGGGCGACAACCAGCGCTGGTAGAAGACGTTGATCCCGAACAGGGCCGGGAACACCACGAGGCCGACCACGGTGAGCACCACGTCGGCGAGCAGCATCGCGACCACGGCGGCGACGAGCATCGCGATGACGCCGATGGCCATCGGCAGCGGCATGAAGACCGCCCAGGCGGCCTCGACGTCGGCGTTGGCGTTGGACAGCAGCTGGCCGGTGGGGTGCTTGTGGTGCCACGACATCGGCAGCGCGAGGTAGCGGCGGGTGACGCGGCGTCGGTAGTCGGCGACGAGCCGGTAGTAGACGATGCCGCCGATGAGGCGTCGGGCGATGACGCCGAGCGCCCGCAGGATCGCCACCGTCATGAACAGCAGGACGGACACGGCGAGTGCGCCCTTGACCATCTCGCCCTTCTCGAAGGACGGCCGGATGACGTGGTCGGTGGCCCAGCCCAGCACCCAGGCGTCGGCCACGGTCATGGCGCCGTAGACGACGCTGCCGACGACCGAGATGGTGAACAAGAACCGCTGCTCGGACATGCCACGGCCGAGCAGGCGGAAGCCGCGCCCCATCACCTGGTCGGTGGAGGCGCTCAGGTTGTCGGTGGTGGCCGACGGGCTATCTGACATCGTGTCCGGCTGCGCGCAAGGTGTTCTTCACGTCTCCGATGGTCAGCTCGCCGAAGTGGAACACGCTCGCGGCGAGCACGGCATCGGCCCCGGCCTCCACGGCCTCGACGAAGTGCTCGGGCCGGCCGGCGCCGCCGCTCGCGACGAGCGGTACCTGGGTAACGTCGCGGACCGCCCGGATCATTTCCAGGTCGAAGCCGTTCTTCGTGCCGTCGGCGTCCATGGAGTTGAGCAGGACCTCGCCGACGCCGCGCTCGACGGCCTCCTTGACCCACGCGACGGCGTCGAGCCCAACCGACTGCCGCCCGCCGTGCGTGGTGACCTCGAAGCCGCTCGGCTGCTCGCTGCTGCGCCGTGCGTCGACGCTCAGCACGAGCACCTGGTTCCCGAACCGGTGGGTGATCTCGCTCAGCACCTCGGGGCGCCCGATGGCGGCGGTGTTGATGCCGACCTTGTCGGCGCCTGCGCGCAGCAGCCGGTCGACGTCGTCGGCCGTGCGCACGCCGCCGCCGACCGTGAGCGGGATGAAGACCTGCTCGGCCGTGCGGCTGACGACGTCGTACGTGGTGTCGCGTGCCGCGCTGGACGCGGTGATGTCGAGGAACGTGAGCTCGTCGGCGCCCTCGGCGTCGTAGACCGTGGCCATCTCGACGGGGTCGCCGGCGTCGCGGAGGTCGACGAAGTTGACGCCCTTGACCACCCGGCCGGCGTCGACGTCGAGGCACGGGATGACACGGACGGCGAGGCTCACGCAGTGACCCTATCCGCGCCGGCCGACACGACGGCCCGCACTACCGGACGGCGGCGAGGGCCTCGGGCAGCGTGAACGCCCCGGCGTAGAGCGCCTTGCCGACGATCGCGCCCTCGACCCCGACGTCCGTCAGCGTGGCGATGGCGCGGAGGTCGTCGAGGCTGGAGACGCCGCCGGAGGCCACGACCGGCTTGTCGGTGACCTCGCAGACCTGGCGCAGGAGGTCGAGGTTGGGGCCCTGGAGGGTGCCGTCCTTCGTGACGTCGGTGACGACGTAGCGGGCGCAGCCGTCGCGCTCGAGGCGCTCGAGCACCTCGAACAGGTCTCCACCCTCCTGGGTCCAGCCGCGGGCGGCCAGCGTGCGGCCGCGGACGTCGAGTCCGACCGCGATCTGGTCGCCGTGCTCGGCGACGACCTTGGCGCACCACTCCGGGTTCTCCAACGCGGCAGTGCCGAGGTTGACCCGGGTGCAGCCGGTGGCGAGGGCGGCCGCGAGCGAGGCGTCGTCGCGGATGCCGCCGGACAGCTCGACCTTCACGTCGAGACGCCCGACGACGTCAGCGAGCAGCTCGCGGTTGGAGCCCTTGCCGAAGGCGGCGTCGAGGTCGACGAGGTGGATCCACTCCGCGCCGTCGGCCTGCCACTGCAGCGCGGCGTCGAGCGGGGAGCCGTAGGCGGTCTCGCTGCCCAGCTCCCCCTGGACCAGGCGGACGGCCTGGCCATCGGCGACGTCGACGGCGGGCAGGAGCTCGAGAGTCACCGGGCGATCGTATCCGTCGGCGGTGATGGCTAGGTTCGGTGCATGGCCTCGTTCGTGCTGGTCCCCGGCTTCTGGCTCGACGCGTCGTCGTGGGACGAGGTGGTCCCGCTGCTCGAGGCGGCCGGCCACGACGTCACCGCGCTCACGCTGCCGGGCACGCAGTCGCGCGACGCCGACCGCTCCCAGGTGACGCTCTCCGACCACGTGGAGGCGGTCCTCGGCGCGATCGACGCCGCCGGCGGACCGGTCGTGCTGGTGGGCAGCAGCTTCGCCGGCACGCTCGTGACCATCGCCAGCGAGGAGCGCGCCGACCAGGTGACGCTCGCCGTCTACGTCGACGCCCTGCCCAAGGCCGTCACCGCGTCGGACCAGCCGGCGGGGGCAGACGTCGAGCTCACGTGGGACGAGCTGACGGAGACCGAGCAGCGCGACCTCTCGCCCGAGCTCCGCGCGCACATCGAGTCGGTCGCCGTGCCCTACCCCGCCCGCGTGGTCCGGGAGGGCTGGGACCTCTCGGGCGAGCGCCGGTTCGGGGTGCGCAGCCTCGTCGTCGCCACCGGCTTCGACCAGGCCCAGCTCGACGAGTGGCGGCGCGACTACCCCGACGACCTCGCCGACCTCGATCGGTTCACGGATCTCACTGTCGTCGAGCTGCCCACCAGCCACTGGCCCCAGCTCAGCAAGCCCGATGACCTGGTACGCATCATCCTCGACGTCCTTTCGACAAGCTCAAGGACCGGTGGTTGAGCCTGTCGAAACCACTCAAAGAGTGTCGAGCCAGTTCCGGAGCAGCGCGGCGCCGGCGTCGCCGGACTTCTCCGGGTGGAACTGCGTGGCCCACAGCGGGCCGTGCTCGACGGCGGACACGAACCGCTCCGGGCCGTACTCGGTCCAGGTGACGGCCGGCTGAGGGAACGGCGGCTCGCTGCGCATCACCCAGTCGCGCACGCCGTAGGAGTGCACGAAGTAGAACCGCTGGTCCTCGATGCCCGCGAACATCCGCGAGCTCTCGCCGGGCTCGACGGTGTTCCAGCCCATGTGCGGCACGATCGGCGCCTGCAGGCGCTCGACGATCCCGGGCCATTCACCGCAGCCCTGCGACCGCACGCCGTGCTCGATGCCCTCGGCGAACAGCACCTGCATGCCCACGCAGATGCCGAGCACCGGGCGCGACGCGATCAGCCGCCGCTCCACGACGCGCTCACCGCCGACGCCGAGCAGGCCCTCCATGCACGCCGCGAACGCCCCGACGCCGGGCACGACGAGGCCCGTCGCCTCCTCGGCCACCGACGGATCGGCCGTCAGGGTCACCTCCGCGCCGGCGCGCTCGACGGCGCGCACCACCGACCGGAGGTTGCCTGACCCGTAGTCGAGGACCGCGACGCGCGGTCCGCTCACAGGGCACCCTTCGTGCTCGGGATGCCCGACTCGCGCGGATCGATCGCCACGGCGTCGCGCAGCGCCCGGGCGACCGCCTTGTACTGGGCCTCGGCGATGTGGTGCGGGTCGCGGCCGTCGAGCAGGCGCACGTGCAGCGTGATGGCGGCGTGGTGCGCGATCGACTCCAGGACGTGCGACGTCAGCGAGCCTGAGTATTGGCCGCCGATGATCGCGGTGATCTGGCGGTCGGGCTCGCCGGTGTGCACGAAGTACGGACGCCCGGAGACGTCGACCACGGCCTGCGCGATGGCCTCGTCCAGCGGCACCAGGGCGTCGCCGTAGCGGCGGATGCCGACCTTGTCGCCGAGCGCCTCGCGCAGCGCCTCGCCGATGCAGATGGCGGTGTCCTCGACGGTGTGGTGGGCGTCGATGTGCAGGTCGCCCTCGGACTTCACGGTGAGGTCGATGAGCGAGTGCCGCGAGAACGCGGTGAGCATGTGGTCGTAGAAGCCGACGCCGGTGGAGATGTCGTGCTGCCCCGTGCCGTCGAGGTCGAGCTCGACGACGACGTGGGACTCCGACGTCTTTCGTTCGATGCGTGACGTGCGGGTCATCGTGGGTCAACCTCCTTCAGAGCGGTGCGGAACGTGGACATCTCGGCGGGCGTGCCGATCGACACGCGCAGCCATCCGTCGGGTCCAGTCTCCCGTATCAGCACGCCCCGGTCGACCAGGGCCTGCCAGACGGCGTGCCGGTCGGCGAAGCGGCCGAACAGGACGAAGTTCGCGTCGGACGCCGCGACCTCGTATCCCTGACCCGTCAACCAGGTGGCCGTCTCGTCGCGGGTGGCGCGCAGGTCGTCGACGCGCGCGAGCAGCTCGTCGGCGTGGCGCAGCGCCGCCAGCGCAGCCGCCTGGCTCACCGACGACAGGTGGTACGGCAGCCGGACGATGCGCAGCGCGTCGACGATCGCGGCATCGGCTGCGACGTAGCCGAGCCGTCCGCCGGCGAACGCGAACGCCTTGCTCATCGTGCGCGTGACGAGGAGTCGCGGGTGGTCAGGCAGCAGCTCCAGCGCCGTGGGCGTGCCGGCGCGGCGGAACTCCGCGTAGGCCTCGTCGACCACGACGACGCCGGGCGCGACGTCCAGCACCGCGCGCACCTGCTCCAGCGGCAGGGCCGTCCCGGTCGGGTTGTTCGGCGAGGTGAGGATGACGACCTCGGGCTGCTCCTGCGCGACGAGCGCGGTGGCGGCATCGAGGTCCAGCTCGAAGTCGTCGCGGCGCCGGCCGGTGACCCAGCGAGTGTGGGTGTTCCGGGCGTACTCCGGATACATCGAGTACGTCGGCGCGAACGAGACCGCGGTGCGACCTGGCCCGCCGAACGCCTGCAGCACCTGCTGCATCACCTCGTTGGAGCCGTTGGCCGCCCACACCTGGTCGGCGGTCAGCCCGTGCCCGAGGTACGCGGCGAGACCCTCGCGGAGCTCGCGCGCCTCCCGGTCCGGGTAGCGGTTCAGGTCGACGGCCGCCTCTCCCACCGCGCGGGCGATGTCGTCCGCAGTCTCGGCACTCGGGCCGTACGGGTTCTCGTTGGTGTTGAGCCGCACCGGCACGTCGATCTGCGGCGCGCCGTACGGCTCGGCGTCCCGCAGCTCGTCGCGCAGCGGGACCCAGTCCGGCCGGCTCACCGGTCGAGCCTCACCGAGACCGCAGCGCCGTGCGACGGGAGGTCCTCGGCTTCCGCGAGGGTCACGACCTTCGGCCCGACGTCCCGCAGCGCCTGGTCGGTGTACGTGACGAGGTGCATGTTCTTGCAGAACGCCCGGACGGACAGGCCGGACGAGTGGCACGCACACCCGGCGGTGGGCAGCACGTGGTTGGAGCCGGCGGCGTAGTCGCCGAGCGACACCGGCGTGTGGGGGCCGACGAAGATCGCGCCGGCGTTGACGATGCGGTCGGCGACCGATCCGGCGTCGGCCGTCTGGATCTCGAGGTGCTCTGCGGCGTACGCGTTGGCCACGTCGACCGCCTGGTCGACGTCACGGACCAGGGCGATCGCGGACTGCTGCCCGTCGAGCGCCGTGGTGATGCGCTCGGCGTGCTTGGCGGCCGGTACCTGGCGCTCCAGCTCCGCCTCCACGGCCTCAGCGAGGGCCTCGCTGTCGGTGATCAGCACGGCTGCGGCCATCGGGTCGTGCTCGGCCTGGCTGACCAGGTCGGCGGCGACGAACGCCGCGTCCGCGGTGTCGTCGGCGATGATCGCGATCTCCGTGGGGCCGGCCTCGCTGTCGATGGCGACCGTGCCCTGGAGGTACCGCTTCGCGGCGGCCACGTAGATGTTGCCGGGCCCGGTGATCAGGTCCACGGGCGCGACGGACCCGCCGGTGGAGGTGGTGCCGTAGGCGAGCATCGCGAGCGCCTGCGCTCCCCCGGCGGCGTAGACCTCGTCGATGCCGAGCAGGGCGCACGCGGCCAGGATCGTGGGGTGCGGCAGCCCGTCGTGGTCGGCCTGCGGCGGCGACGCCAGTGCGATCGACCCGACGCCGGCCACCTGGGCGGGCACGGCGTTCATCACGACCGTGCTGACCAGCGGCGCGAGGCCTCCGGGCACGTACAGGCCGACGCGGGACATCGGCACGATGCGGCGCTCGACGGTCGCGCCGTCGGCGACCTGCGTGACGACGGTGCTCTCCAGCTCGGCCTCGCAGGTGGCGCGCAGGCGAGTGATCGACTCGGTCAGACCCTCACGGACGGCGGGATCCAGCCCGTCGAGGGCGGCCGTGATCCGCGCGGGATCGACCCGCAGCGACGCGGGCCGCACACCGTCGAAGCGCTCGCCGTACTCGAGCACGGCGGCCTCGCCACGCTCACGCACGTCGTCGCACAGCGGCCCGACGACCTCCAGCGCGTGCTCCACGTCGAGCTGGGCGCGCGGCAGCACCACCTCGTCGGTGGAACGGAGGTCGAGTCGTCGGATCACCGGTCAAGTCTAGGGATGACCTGCACGCCCTACTCTGTGCCCATGCCGACGTGGACAGCGGACGTACCCGGGGTGGTCGTCCTGCCGGGCGGCACGGCGGTCCGGGGTCACGGGCGTCGGCACGGCGCACCGACGGGTCCGGCGGCTGACATCACGGTCCACCTGCTCACACGACGCCCCGAAGGGTCACGGACGTCGGACCTCTGGGTGGACTGGCCGGACTTCCGCGCGCCCAGGTCGACCCAGGACGCCGTCCAGACCCTGCGCGACGTGCTTGAACGCTCCGCAACCGAGCGCGTGCTGCTGCAGTGCCACGGCGGCGTCGGCCGCACCGGCACGGCGATCGCGGCCCTGGCCCTGCTCGACGGGCTCGACGAGGACCCGGTCCGCTGGGTGCGCTCGGCGTACCACCCGCGGGCGGTCGAGACCGTGTTCCAGCGCCGTTGGCTGAGGAAGGTCCGATGAGCAAGGCAGCGACGCCGGCGTTCGTGGCGCTCGACCGGGCCGGGGTCGCCTACGCCCCGCGCGCGTACGACCACGACCCGCGCGCGGAGTCCTACGGAGAGGAGGCGGCGCGTGAGCTCGGGGTCGACCCGGCCCGGGTGCTCAAGACGCTCCTCGCCGACGTGGACGGCGAGCTGTGCGTCGGCGTCGTCCCCGTCACCGGTCAGCTCGACCTCAAGGCGCTGGCCGCGGCCCTCGGCGGAAAGAAGGCCACGATGGCCGACCCCGCCCGGGCCGAGCGCGCCACCGGCTACGTCGTGGGCGGCATCTCGCCGCTCGGCCAGAAGCGCGCCCACCGCACCGTGGTCGACGTCAGCGCGGAGTCGTTCGACACCGTCCTGGTGTCGGCCGGCCGGCGTGGCCTCGACGTCGAGCTGGCACCGGCGGACCTGCTGGCGGTCACCCGCGGTGTGACGGCTCCGATTGCTCGCTGACCTCGGTGTCGGCGTCGTCGGGTCGCTGCAGCCAGCTGTCCCAGAGCAGCCCCAGCAGGGCGAAGACGGGCCATGCCAGGAACGGCGTCACGGCGTCGATCTTGAGCTGCGACGCCAGGTGGTCGCCGATCGCCGGGTCGGTTGCGTGCTCGGGTCCGGACGGACCGAGCCAGACGCCGAGCCGCCACGCGACCAGGGCGGCGAGGGCGGCGGCCACGGCGAAGGCCGGCACGCGGACCCACCCGACGTCGCGCATGGCGTGCGCGGCGGCCCACGCCCAGAGAAAGCTCAGCGCGGCGCCGACCAGCATGAACGTGACGACGACGGAGAACTGACCACGCACGGCGTCCTCGGACAGCAGGATGCCGTCCTTGGTGACGCTCCACTCCGCCGGATCGGCCTGCCAGACCCAGAGCAGCCCGCCGACCACGCCGAGGACGAGCATGCCCCCGGACCAGCGGATCAGCCGCGGCACGACGTCACGCCATGCATTGCGGCCCCAGGAGCTCCTTGAGGTCGGCGATCAGGGCCGACGACGGCTTGACCCGCAGGGAGTCGTCGAGCCGCATGACCTTGGTGCCGTCGTTGCCGATCAGCCGCAGGTGGACCTCCGTGACGCCTGGGTGCGTGCCGAGGACCTGCTTGAAGGCGTTGACCGTGTCGCTCGTGCACCGGGCGACGGGCAGGCTCACGACGACGGGCGCCTCGGCCGCGCCGGTACTCATGGACGGGACGGTGACCTCGAGGGCGGTGACCTCGAGTCCCTCGTCCGAACGGCGCACGCGGCCCTTGACGACCACCACGGTGTCGGGCACCAGGGCCGGCGCCGCCAGCTGGTACGCGGCCGGGAACACCATGACGTCGACGGATCCCTCGAGGTCCTCCAGCGTGATGGTGGCCCAGGTGTCGCCCTTGCGGCTGAGCTTGCGCTGCACGCCGGTGACCAGGCCGCACAGCCGCACGGTGCTGCCGTCACCCCGCTCGAGGTCGGCGACCAGCTCGCCGATCGTGCAGTCGCTGCTCGCCTTGAGCACGTGCTCGAGGCCGAGGAGCGGGTGGTCGGAGACGTAGAGGCCGAGCATGTCGCGCTCGAACGCCAGGAGCTGGGTCTTCTCCCACTCCGGCATGGTCGGGACGGTGATGGTGACGCCGTTGTAGCCGTCGTCGAGCCCGCCGAACAGCGAGTCCTGGCCGATGGCGGCGTTGCGCTTGAGGTCGCTGTACTGGTCGACGGCGTCCTCGGCGATCGTGGTGAGGGCCCGCCTCTGGTGGCCGAGCGAGTCGAACGCACCAGCCTTGATCAAGGAGTCGAGCACGCGCTTGTTGCACACGTGCACCGGCACCTTGTCCAGGAAGTCGGCGAAGTCGGTGAACGCGCCCTTCTCGTCGCGGCCCGCCACGATGCCCGCCACGACCGAGTCGCCGACGTTGCGGATGGCCGAGAGACCGAAGCGGATGTCCTCGCCGACGGCGGTGAAGTTGGACGACGACTCGTTGACGTCCGGCGGGAGCACCTGGATGCCGAGCCGGCGGCACTCGTTGAGGTAGATCGCCGACTTGTCCTTGTCGCTCTTGGTGCTGGTGAGCAGCGCGGCCATGTACTCGGCCGGGTAGTTGGCCTTGAGGTAGGCCGTCCAGTACGAGATGACGCCGTACGCGGCCGAGTGCGCCTTGTTGAACGCGTAGTCGGAGAACGGGACGAGGATCTCCCACAGCGTGCTGATGGCGTCCGGGGAGTAGCCGCGCTCGCGCATGCCGGCCTCGAAGCCGGCGTACTGCTTGTCGAGCTCGGACTTCTTCTTCTTGCCCATCGCGCGGCGCAGGTTGTCCGCTTGTCCGAGGCTGAAGCCGGCCAGGACCTGGGCGATCTCCATCACCTGCTCCTGGTAGACGATCAGGCCGTACGTCTCCCCGAGCACGTCCTTGAGCGGCTCCTCCAGCTCCGGGTGGATGGGCTCGATCGGCTCGCGGCCGGTCTTGCGGCGCGCGTACTTGTTGTGCGAGTCCGCGCCCATGGGCCCGGGCCGGTACAGCGCGATGAGTGCGGAGATGTCCGCGAACTTGTCCGGCTTCATGCTGCGCAGCAGCGCGCGCATGGGACCGCCGTCGAGCTGGAAGACGCCGAGCGTGTCGCCGCGGGACAGCAGGTCGTAGGCCGCCTGGTCGTCGAACCCGAGCTCCTCGAGCACGACCTCCTCGCCGCGGTTGGCGCGGATGTTGTCGAGCGTGTCGTCGAGCACCGTGAGGTTGCGCAGGCCGAGGAAGTCCATCTTGACCAGCCCGAGCGCCTCGCACATCGGGTAGTCGAACTGCGTGATGATGGCGCCGTCCTGCTCGCGCTTCATGATCGGCACGATGTCGATGAGCGGCTCGCTGCTCATGATCACGCCGGCCGCGTGCACGCCCCACTGGCGGATCTGGCCCTCGAGGCCGACCGCGGTGTCGTAGATCTTGCGGACCTCGGCGTCGGACTCGTGCAGCTCGCGGAACTCCTTGCCGTCGGAGTAGCGGTCGTGGTCGCGGTTGAACAGGTCCTTGAGCGACACGCCCTTGCCCATGACGTCGTCCGGCAGCGCCTTGGAGATCTTCTCGCCCATGGCGAACGGGTAGTCGAGCACGCGGTTGGCGTCCTTGATGGCGGCCTTGCTCTTGAGGCGGCCGAACGTAGCGATCATCGCGACGCGCTCGGAGCCGTACTTCTCGCTGACGTAGCGGATGACCTCGCTGCGCCGGCGCTCGTCAAAGTCGATGTCGAAGTCGGGCATCGACGGGCGCTCGGGGTTCAGGAAGCGCTCGAAGATCAGTCCGTGCTCGAGCGGCTCGACGTCGGTGATGCGCAAGGCGTAGGCCGCGATGGAGCCCGCGCCGGAGCCGCGGCCCGGGCCGACGCGGATGCCGTGGTCCTTGGCCCAGTTGATGAAGTCGGCGACCACCAGGTAGTAGCCGCAGTAGCCCTTGTTCCGGATGACCTCGAGCTCCATCTCGACCCGGTCGCGGACCTCCTGGGTGAGCCGCTCGCCCGGGTACCGCGACTCGATGCCGCGCCACACCTCCTCGACGAACCAGCTCTCCTCGGTGTGGCCGGCCGGGACGTCGGCGCGCGCCATGTAGCCGCCGTTGGACTCGGTGAACTCGACCTCGCAGCGCTCGGCGATGAGCAGGGTGTTGTCGCACGCCTCCTTGAGGTCGTGCTTGTCCTCCCACAGCGAGCGCATCTCCGCGGCGGACTTGATGTAGTAGCCGCCGCCGTCGAACTTCAGGCGCTTGGTGTCGGAGATCCGCTTGCCCGACGCGACGCAGATGAGGGCGTCGTGGGCGTCGGCGTCGTCGGGGTGGTTGTAGTGCGAGTCGTTGGTGGCGACGGGCGGGATGCCGAGCTCACGGCCCAGCTTCAGGAGGTCGTCGCGGGTGCGCTTCTCGACCGCGATGTCGTGGTCCATCAGCTCGAGGAAGAAGTTCTCCTTGCCGAAGATCTCCTGCAGCTCCGCGGCTTCCCGGCGGGCCTCGTCGTACTGGCCGAGGCGCAGCCGGGTCTGGATGGCACCCGACGGGCAGCCGGTGGTGGCGATGAGCCCGCCGGAGTACTGCTCGAGCAGCTCCCGGTCGGCGCGGGGCTTGTAATACGTGCCCTCCAGGCTCGAGAGCGACGCCAGCCGGAACAGGTTGTGCATGCCCTCGGTGGACGACGCCCACATGGTCATGTGCGTGTACGCACCGCCGCCGGCGACGTCGTCACCGCCCTCCTCCTCGGCGTCACCCTTGCCCCAGCGGACCTTGCGGCGCTCGCTGCGATGGGTGCCGGGCGTCAGGTACGACTCGATGCCGATGATCGGCTTGACGCCGTGCGCGCGGGCCTTGGACCAGAAGTCGTAGGCGCCGTGGACGTTGCCGTGGTCGGTCATCGCGATGGCGCTCATGCCGAGCTCGGAGGTGCGGGCGAAGAGCCCGTCGAGGAGCGACGCGCCGTCGAGCATCGAGTACTCGGTGTGGACGTGCAGGTGCACGAACGACGACTCGCTCGACATCGACGCGGGGCCTCCTCAGGCGATCGTGGGGGAAGAACTTCAGAGTAGTGGAGCCCCCCGACCGGATGGGGGCGGCGCGCCCTTGCGGACCCGCCTCGGACTGGTTCACTGGACCTCAGGAAGGAGGGAACCATGACCGAGCCCACGATCGAGGACGCCGACCTTCCCGAGGAGGAGCCGCGGCCCGAGGAGTACACCGCCGACGGGGAGTCCGTGGTGTCCGACGAGACCGGAACGCGCTACGACTCCCTCGGCCAGGCGGACGCGACGCCGGAGGACGAGGCGGCCTGGACGGCCGAGGACGAGGACTGAACCTCAGGTCCGCTGCTGGTACGTCGACAGGAACGTGCCGATCCGCTGGATCGCCTCGGAGAGGTCGCGCGCCCACGGCAGCGTGACGATGCGCAGGTGGTCCGGGTCCGGCCAGTTGAAGCCGGTGCCCTGGGTGATGAGGATCTTCTCCGACTCGAGCAGGTCGAGGGCGAGCTGCTGGTCGTCGTGGATGGGGTACACGTCGGGGTCCAGCCGCGGGAACACGTAGAGCGCGCCCTTCGGCTCGACGACGCTCACGCCCGGGATCTTCCGCAGCTCGCCGACGGCGGTGTCGCGCTGCTCCAGCAGCCGCCCGCCGGGCAGGATCAGCTCCTTGATGCTCTGGTAGCCACCGAGCGCCACCTGGATCGCGTTCTGGGCCGGCACGTTGGGGCACAGCCGCATGGAGGCCAGCAGCGTGATGCCCTCGAGGTAGTCGCGGGCGTTCTCCTTCGGACCGGTGACGACCAGCCAGCCCGCGCGGTAGCCGCACACCCGGTACGCCTTGGACAGGCCGTTGAACGTCAGCGTCAGGACGTCGGGCGCGACGCTCGCCATCGGCACGTGCGCGGCGTCGTCGTAGAGGATCTTGTCGTAGATCTCGTCGGCCATCAGGACGAGGCCGTGCTTGCGCGCGAGCTCGGCGATGCCGGTCAGGGTCTTGCGGGCGTAGACCGCGCCGGTGGGGTTGTTCGGGTTGATCACCACGATGACCTTCGTGCGGTCGGTGATCTTGGACTCCAGGTCCTCGAGGTCCGGGTTCCAGCCGTTGGACTCGTCGCAGCGGTAGTGCACCGGCACGCCGCCGGCCAGGTTGGTCACCGCCGTCCAGAGCGGGTAGTCCGGGATGGGGATCAGCACCTCGTCTCCGTTGTCGAGCAGCGCCTGGAGCGCGAGCGAGATGAGCTCGGAGACACCGTTGCCGAGCCAGACGTCGTCGATGTCGATGGCCGGGAAGCCGCCCTGCAGCTGGTAGTGGTGCACGACCGCACGGCGCGCGGGCTGGATGCCGCGCGAGTCGGAGTAGCCCTGCGCGGTGGGCAGGCCGGCGATGACGTCCTGCAGGATCTCCGCCGGCGCGTCGAAGCCGAACGGCGCCGGGTTGCCGATGTTGAGCTTCAGGATCCGGTGGCCCTCGGCCTCGAGGGCGGCCGCGCGCGCACTGACGGGTCCGCGGATGTCGTACAGGACATCGCGCAGCTTTCCGGACTGGCGCACGGGGGTGGTCATGCCCCCATTCTCCCAGACGAGCCTTACCGTCCGAGACCCTCCACGATCTCCGCCGACGGGAGTGTCGCGAGGACCTCCCCCGGAAGCAGCAGCTTGGAGCGTCGCACGCCGGAGCCGATGACGAGCACGGGCTGGGTCGCGACGGCGGCGTCGACGAGCACGCGCCAGTCGGCGGGCAGCCCGACGGGGTTGATGCCGCCGTACTCCATCCCGGTGCGCTCGACCGCCTCCTCGCGCGGCAGGAACGTGGCCTTGCGGACGTCGAGGCGCTTGCGGACGACGGTGTTCACGTCGGCCCGCGTGGACGCCAGCACCATGCACGCCGCGACGCGCTCCTGGCCCTCCCGCTTGCCGGCCACGATCACGCAGTTGGCCAGCGACTCGATCGGGAGGTCGTACGCCTCCTGGGTGAGCGCGGTGTCGGACAGCTCCGGGTCCACCTCCACGACGCCCACGACGTCGGTGAGCCCGAGCCGGTCGAGCGCCGCGAGCGTCGGCTCGCCCACCAGGTCGGGACGCGAGGACGCGGGCACCGAGTGCATCCGGCCGACGACGTACGCCATCAGTGGGCCTCCCGGACGACGTCGAGCGCGCGCCTCAGGTCGTCGGGGTAGGTGGACTCGAAGTCGACCCACTCCCCCGTGCGCGGGTGCTCGAACCCGAGGTGCACGGCGTGCAGCCACTGCCGGTCCAGCCCGACGCGCTTCGCGAGCGTGGGGTCGGCGCCGTACTGGAGGTCGCCGACGCACGGGTGCTTGAGCGCGCTCATGTGCACGCGGATCTGGTGCGTGCGCCCGGTCTCGAGCTTGATGGTGAGCAGCGACGCGAACCGGTGCGCCTCGAGCGTGTCGTAGTGCGTGACGCTGGCCCGGCCGTCGGCCCGGACGGTGAACTTGAAGTCGTGCTTGGGGTGCCGGGCGATCGGCGCGTCGATGGTGCCGGTGTGCGGATCGGGGTGGCCCTGGACGAGCGCGTGGTACGTCTTGTCGACCGAGCGCGTGCGGAACGCCTGCTTCAGCACGGAGTACGCCGCCTCGGACTTCGCCACCGTCATCAGCCCGCTCGTCCCGACGTCGAGCCGCTGGACGATGCCCTGACGCTCCGGGGCGCCCGACGTCGAGATCCGGACACCCGCGCCGGCGAGGTGGCCGACGACCGTGGGCCCGGACCAGCCGACGCTGGGGTGCGCCGCGACGCCGACCGGCTTGTCGACGACCACGATGTCGTCGTCCTGGAAGACGATCCGCATGCCCTCGACCTGCTCCGCCACCACGGTGGCGGTGCGCGGGGCCGGGATCGACGCCTCGAGGATCGAGCCCGGCTCGACCCGCTCGGACTTCTGCGGGGCGTGGCCGTCGAGCAGCACGTGCCCCTCGGTGACGAGCTCCGTGGCCCGCGTGCGGGACAGGCCGAGCAGCCGGGCGAGGGCGGTGTCGACGCGCTCGCCGGCGAGCCCCTCGGGCACGGCGAGGACCTTGTGCTCGAGGTCGGTCATCCGGATCGCGTCCCGTCCAGCCCGACGCCGCGCCAGGTGCGCCAGATGATGACGATCGCCGCGAACGTCAGCCCGATGTCGGCGACGTTGAAGACCGGCCAGTGGTTCAGGTGCAGGAAGTCCACGACGTGACCACGCATGAACCCCGGCTCGCGGACGATGCGGTCGGTGAGGTTGCCCAGGGCGCCGCCGAGCAGCAGGCCGAGCCCGGCGGCCCAGCCCGGGTCGCGAAGCTGCGCGGACATGCGGATGACGACGACGCACACCACGACCGCGATCGCGCTCAGCACCACCGTGAACCCGGTGCCGGTGCTGAACGCCGCGCCGGCGTTGCGCGTGAGCGTGAACGAGAAGACGCTCGGCACCACGGTCACCGACTCACCGCGGTCGAGCGTCGCGACGGCGACCAGCTTGGTCGCCTGGTCGAGGGCCCAGACAGCAGCAGCGAACGCCGCGAAGATCGCGATCGTGCGCGAGGAGGTCAGCGACGCTCCTCGCGCTGCTTGCACGTCATGCACAGGGTGGCCCGGGGGAACGCCATCAGACGGCCCTTGCCGATCGGTTCGCCGCACATCTCACATTGTCCGTACGTGCCGTTGTCGAGCCGACCCAGGGCCTTCTCGGTCTGCAGCAGCAGCTCGCGCTGGTTGGCCGCCAGCGACATCTCGGCGTCGCGCTCCAGGCTCGTGGACCCCACGTCGGCCTGGTCGTTGCCGGCCCCGTCGACGCCGTCACGCAGCAGGTCCTGCAGCTCCTTGGCGGACAGGTCGAGCTCCTTGCGGAGCCGGACGAGGTCGTCCTCCAGCTCGCTGCGCACAGCCTTCTTCTCGGCGGCGGTCCAGGGCTTCTCGTCCGCGCGCACGGCCAGCTTGGTGTTCGGCATGCCCGGAGAGTAGACCGGGGTACCAAGAATGGCAATTCACCCCGCCGAGGGCCTGTCACCCCCCGCCGTAGACTTTCGCGCGTGACCTCGCCCGACGCGACGCGCTCCGCGTACCGCCCTGTCCCGGCCCACGTCGATCTCCCCCGTCTGGAGCGGGAGATCATGGACCTGTGGGCCGAGCAAGGCACGTTCGAGGCCACGCTGAAGGCCACCGAGGACGCGCCGCGATGGACGTTCTACGAGGGACCGCCCACCGCGAACGGCACGCCGGGCACGCACCACGTCGAGGCGCGCGTCTTCAAGGACGTCTTCCCGCGGTTCAAGACCATGCAGGGGCACCACGTCGAGCGGAAGGCCGGCTGGGACTGCCACGGCCTGCCGGTCGAGATCGCGGTCGAGAAGGAGCTCGGGTTCAACGGCAAGCCCGACATCGAGGCGTTCGGCATCGCCGAGTTCAACGCCCGCTGCCGCGAGGCCGTGCTGCGGAACGTCGACCTCTTCGAGGAGATGACCGACCGCATGGGCTACTGGGTCGACATGTCCGACCCGTACCGGACCATGGACGCGCCGTACGTCGAGAGCGTGTGGTGGGCCCTGGCGCAGATCTTCGACAAGGGCCTCCTCGTCGAGGACTTCCGCGTGGCGCCGTACTGCCCGCGCTGCGGCACCACGCTGTCCGACCACGAGCTCGCGCAGGGCTACGAGACCATCACCGACCCGTCGGTCTACGTCCGGTTCCCGCTGACGTCCGGCCCTTACGCCGGCACGGCGTCGCTCCTGGTCTGGACCACCACGCCGTGGACGCTCGTCTCCAACGCGCTGGTCGCGGTCAAGGACGACGTCAGCTACGTGACGGCCACCAACGGCACCGAGACGGTCGTCGTCGCCGAGCCGCTCGTCGAGCACGCGCTCGGTGAGGGCTGGACGGTCCAGGACACCTTCGCCGGCGCGGACATGGTCGGCTGGACGTATCAGCGGCCGTTCGACCTGATCGAGTGGCCGGACGACCACGCGCACTTCGTCGTCGCCGAGGAGTACGTCACCACCACCGACGGCACGGGCCTGGTGCACCAGTCCCCCGCGTTCGGCGAGGACGACTTCGCGTCCGTGCGTCGCAACGGTGTCGCGATGGTCAACCCGATCGGCGAGGACGGGCACTTCCTGGCCGACGTCGGGCTGGTCGGCGGCCAGTTCTTCCGCGAGGCCAACGACGCCCTGCTCACGGACCTCACGCACCGCGACCTGCTGTTCCACCAGGTGCCGTACGAGCACTCCTACCCGCACTGCTGGCGCTGCCACACGCCGCTCATGTACTACGCGCTCCCGGCCTGGTACATCCGCACCACCGCGATCAAGGACGAGCTGATCGCCCAGAACGAGAACACCGCCTGGTACCCCAACACCATCAAGCACGGCCGCTACGGCGACTGGCTGAACAACAACATCGACTGGGCCCTGTCGCGCAACCGGTTCTGGGGCACGCCGCTGCCGATCTGGCGGAGCGAGGCCGACCCCACGAAGCTCGTCTGCGTCGACTCGCTCGCCCGGCTCTCCGAGCTCACCGGGCGCGACCTGTCCGACCTCGACCCGCACCGCCCGTTCATCGACGAGGTGACGTTCGAGCTCGACGGCGACACCTACCGCCGCGTGCCGGAGGTCATCGACGCGTGGTTCGACTCCGGCTCCATGCCGTTCGCCCAGTGGGGCTATCCGCACGTCGAGGGGTCCGAGGAGAAGTTCCAGCGCGCCTACCCGGCCCAGTACATCTGCGAGGCCATCGACCAGACCCGCGGCTGGTTCTACTCGCTGATGGCGGTCGGCACCCTCGTCTTCGACAAGAGCTCGTACGAGTCCGTCGTCTGCCTCGGCCACATCTTGGCCGAGGACGGTCGCAAGATGAGCAAGCACCTCGGCAACATCCTGCTGCCGATGCCGCTCATGGACGAGCACGGCGCCGACGCGCTCCGCTGGTTCATGGCGTGCTCCGGCTCCCCGTGGTCGGCCCGGCGCATCGGGCACACGGCGCTCTCGGAGATCGTCCGCAAGGTGCTGCTGACCTACTGGAACACCGCCGCGTTCCAGGCCCTGTACGCCAACGCCAACGACTGGACCCCCGGCAGCCCGGCCCCGACCGTCGCCGAGCGACCGGCCATGGACCGCTGGGTCCTCGGCGAGGCACACCGGCTCACGCAGCAGGTCACGGACGCCTTCGAGCAGTTCGACACCCAGCGCGCCGGCGCGCAGATCGCCGCCTACGTCGACCTGCTGTCCAACTGGTACGTGCGCCGCTCACGCCGTCGCTTCTGGGCCGGCGACCCGGCGGCACTCGCCACGCTGCACGAGACGCTCTACCTGGTCACCCTCCTCATGGCCCCGCTCACCCCGTTCGTCACCGAGCGCGTGTGGCAGGACCTGTTCGCCTCCACCTCCGACGAGCTGCCCCCGTCGGTGCACCTCGCCACGTGGCCGACGGTCGACGGGTCCCTCGTCGACGACGACCTCGACGCGCAGATGCGGCTGGCCCGCCGGATCGTCGAGCTGGGCCGGTCGGCCCGTGCGGAGGCCAAGGCGAAGACCCGTCAGCCGCTGCGCCGGGCCGTGGTCGCCACGTCGGCGTGGAACCAGCTCGGTGAGGAGCTCCGGGCCCAGATCGCCGAGGAGCTGAACGTCGGCGCGCTCGAGTCGTTCGCCACCACCGGCGACCTCGTCGACCACACCGCCAAGGGCAACTTCCGCGCGCTGGGCAAGAGGTTCGCGAAGGACACCCCGAAGGTCGCGGCGGCCATCGCCGCCGCGGACGCCGCCGAGCTCGCCGCGTCGCTCTCCGCCTCCGGCGCGGCCACGGTCTCCGTCGACGGTGCCGAGGTCGAGGTGGGCCCGGACGACGTCATCGTCTCCGAGCGGCCGCGCGAGGGCTGGTCCGTCGTGAACGACCAGGGCGAGACCGTGGCCCTCGACCTCGAGCTCGACGACGCCCTGCGCCGCGCCGGCGTCGCCCGCGAGGTGGTCCGTGCCGTGCAGGAGGCGCGCAAGGCCTCCGGCCTGGAGGTCACCGACCGCATCACGCTGCGCTGGACCGGCGGCGACGCCGTGACCGACGCCCTGGCCGTCCACGGCCAGGAGGTCGCCGACGAGGTGCTCGCCGTCGAGCTCACCCAGGACGCGAGCGCCGCCGACCACGGCGACCACGAGCTGGACCTGCGCTTCTCCCTCGCCAAGGCATGACGAAGGGCCGCTGTCCCCAGCGGCCCTTCGATCTGGTTGCTACCTAAATTCCGTCGTCGTCGCCCAGCAGCGACCGGAGGCGCCGGGGAGACGCGTCGGCCGCGGTCTGCACGGGGGCAGCGCTGGTGCTCTCGTTGGCGGCGAGCTGGTCGAGCTGGCTCTGGAAGTAGTTCTTGAGCCGGGCCCGGTACTCACGCTCGTACGCCCGCAGGTGCTCGACCTCGCGCTGGATCTCGTAGCGCTCGCGCTCGATCGTGGCGACGGCCTGCTGACGACGCTCGTTGGTCTCGTCGTCGAGCTTCTGCGCGCGGATGCGGGCGTCGGTCTCGAGACGGTCGGCCTTGCCGCGGGCCTCGTTGGTGAGGCGCTCCGCCTTGGCGCGGGCCTCGCCGACGATGCGGTCGGCCTCCTCCTTGGCGTTCTCGAGCAGCTCGTCCGCGTTGTCGGTGGCGATCTGCAGGAGGCGAGCGGCCGCCGTCGACGCCTCACCGATGGTGGGCGCGGTGGACGGGTCGGGCACCGCGGCGAGGGCCGGCTTGGGCTCCTCGACCTTCACGGGCTCCGGCTCCGGCTCGGGCTCGGGCTCGGGCTCCTTGACCTGCTCCTGCACCGCGGGCTGCGGGGCGGTGTCCTGGATCGCGGGGATGATGCCGGTGGGCTCTCCGGTGGATGCGGCGGCGACCTTCGCGCGAAGCTCTTCGTTCTCGACGGTCAGTCGCTCGAGCTCGGCCTCGACCTCGTCGAGGAACTGGTCGACCTCGCCCATGTCGTAACCCTCGCGGAGACGGACGGGCGTGAAACGCTTGTTACGCACGTCCTCGGGCGTCAGCGGCATGAGTTCACCTCGTGATTCGGGGTAGTGGGGGACTCTGTCCGGACCACGGTACTCCGTGGCTGATCACTTCTGCCACAGACGTCTCCGGCCGATCGCCGTCCCGGTGGTCGAGTGCCCGGCGAGCGCCAGCGATGAGACGGACCGACGAGCGCAAGCGAGGAGCGCCCGGCCAGGTCGAGCGACTGCGGCGCAGCCGCCTGCTTGACGAGACCACCAAGCGGTCTGAGGCTCGCCCGACGTCAGCGAGCCTGACAACCTACGAGGTCTCGATACGCCGGGCGGCTTCGCCGCAACGCACTCGACCTGGCCGCACGTTCGCGCGCTGCGCGCGCTCAGTGCGTCTCAGAACATCGTGCGTTCGACGATGATCTGCACGATGTAGATGCCGATCAGCAGGATCATCGGCGACAGGTCGAGCGCGGCCCCGCCCAGCCGGATCGGCGGGATGATGCCGCGGACCGCCCGCAGCGGCGGGTCGGTGGCCGTGTAGATGGCCTCGCACAGGGCGGCGACGGGCCCGGACGGACGCCAGGACCGGGCCAACAGCTGGACCCACTCGAGGACGAAACGGGCGAGGAGCAGCACGATGGCCACCCACAGGACGAACAGGATGATGCTGCCGACTGTGGCCATGTATCAACTCTGGTCGTAGAAGCCGCCCGCGGCAATGCGCTGCTTGTCCTCGTCCGTGACCTCCACGTTCGACGGCGACAGCAGGAAGACCTTGGCGGTGACGCGGTTGATCGAGCCGTGCGCGGCGAACACGAGTCCGGCGGCGAAGTCGACCAGGCGCTTGGCGTCGTCGTCGTCGATCTCGGACAGGTTCATGATCACGGGCACGCCGACGCGGTAGTGCTCACCGACGGTGCGCGCGTCGTTGTACGTGCGCGGGGTGACGGTCTCGATCCGCGAGAGGTCCGACGTCGGCACGGACACCGGACGCGACGGACGACGGTGCTCCTCGAGGTTCGCGACCGTGCCGGACCGGACGACGGCGGGACGACGCTCAGGCTCGCGCTCGCGCGGCATGGGCTCGTCGTCGTACTCCTCGTCGAACTCGGCCTGCTCGACCAGGCCGAGGTACTCGCCTACTTTTCGCATTGCGCCAGCCATGGGGATCTCCGTACGTCGCTGTGCCCTAAGTGACACGATTGACATTACCGGGCGGGAGGGCGCTCCCCGAGCACTGAACGCCCGACACGCAGGTGTGTCGCGCCGGCCGCGACGGCGTGCTCGAAGTCGTCGCTCATGCCCGCGGACACCACGGTGGCGCCGGGATGCTGCCGACGCAGGTCGGCGGACAGCTCCATCAGCCGGTCGAAGACGGGCCGCGGGTCGGCACCGAGCGGCGCGACGGTCATCAGCCCGCGGAGCGTGAGGGCCCCGAGGGAGGCGATCTCGTCGGCCAGCGCGAGGATCCCGTCGGGCGCCACGCCGGCGCGCCCGGCGTCC
Source organism: Aeromicrobium terrae (assembly GCF_008039565.1). Lineage (GTDB taxonomy): Bacteria > Actinomycetota > Actinomycetes > Propionibacteriales > Nocardioidaceae > Aeromicrobium > Aeromicrobium terrae. The sequence goes on along the minus strand of NZ_VDUX01000001.1, from coordinate 183,648 downwards.
GCACCCTCCTGGAAGTCGACCTGCACGAGGCACTCGACCTCGCGGCCCGCGGCCTCGGCCCCGCGCGACAGCGAGCGGGCCAGCTTGGGCCGGTCGACGCTCTGCACGACGTCGGCGTACCGGGTGACCGCACCGGCCTTGTTGGTCTGCAAGCCCCCGACGAAGTGCAGGCGCAGCCCGTCGGTGACCTTGGACTCCGCCTCGGGGTGCCGGTTCTCGCCGATGTCGGTGACGCCGAGGTCGCGCAGCAGCTCCGCGTCGGAGTGCGGGTAGGTCTTGGTGACGACGATCAGCGTGATCTCGTCGCGCTGCCGGCCGGCGTCGGCGCAGGCGGACGCGATGCGCTCCTCGACGGCCGCCAGGTTCGCGGCCAGCTCGTCGCGGCGGGTCACCGGATCACCGCCACCGCTCCGAACCGACCCGTGTCGCCGCGCCGGTGGGAGAAGAACCGCTCGTCCTCCAGCGTGCAGACGTCGACGCGGTGCACGACGACGTCGCGCTGCTCCAGCTGGGACTGGACGCCGGCGCCGAGGTCGGCGGCCGGGGTGCCCTGACGAGTGGTGGAACGGGCCTCGGGCATGTGGTCGGCGACGTCCTCGGCCATCTCGGCCGGCAGCTCGTAGCAGAGCCCGCAGATGTGCGGGCCGACCCACGCCTCGAGCGAGGTGGCCCCGCGCGAGCGGAGAGCGTCGACGGCGGCCGGGACGACGCCCGCGACCAGCCCGTTCCGGCCGCTGTGCACCACGCCGACCAGGCCGTCGTCCGGCGCCGCGAGCACGATGGGGACGCAATCAGCGACGCGCACCAGCAGGCCGAGCCCTGGCGTGCCGGTCACGAGGGCGTCGGCGTCCGGGTGTCCACCGGCGGCGTCCACCCAGGCGACGTCGGCGCCGTGGACCTGGTGCATCGTGGCGACCGTCTCGACCCCGGCCGCGCGGGCCAGCTGGTCGCGCGAGCCGTCGATCGCCGCGGTGCTCAGGTCCAGCGAGCGGTCGGTGAACCCGAGCTCGATCGGCCCGGACGTGCCACGCCAGAAGAACACACCGGCGAGGCTACCGGCCGGCTCCAGCGACGAGGTCAGCGCAGGAAGTCGGGGATGTCGAGGTCGTCGCCGTACTCGGCCGGCGGCGGGTCGGCCGGGACGGTGACCCGCTCGGCCTCGCCGTCGAGGACCGGGTCCGCGGCGATCTGCTCGGCCGTGGGCGGCGTGACGGGGGCGTCCTTGAGCAGCGCGGGCTGCGACGCGTCGCGCACCTTGGGCTCGCCACCGTCGAACCCGGCGGCGATGACGGTGACCCGCACCTCGTCGCCGAGCGCGTCGTCGATGACCGCGCCGAAGATGATGTTGGCGTCCTGGTGCACCGCGTCGGCGACCAGTCCGGCGGCCTCGTTGATCTCGAACAGGCCGAGGTCGGACCCGCCGGCGATCGACAGGAGCACGCCGCGCGCGCCCTCGATGCTCGCCTCGAGCAGCGGGCTCGACACCGCCATCTCCGCGGCCACGGCCGCGCGGTGCTCGCCGCGTGCCGAGCCGATGCCCATGAGGGCCGAGCCGGCGTCGGACATCACGGACTTCACGTCGGCGAAGTCGAGGTTGATCAGGCCCGGCGTGGTGATGAGGTCGGTGATGCCGGAGACGCCCTGGTGGAGCACCTGGTCGGCCTGGCGGAACGAGTCGAGCAGGCTGACGTTCGGGTCGCTGATGGACAGCAGGCGGTCGTTGGGGATGACGATGAGGGTGTCGACCTCCTCGCGCAGCGACTGGATGCCGGTGTCGGCCTGCAGCGAGCGGTTGCGTCCCTCGAACGTGAACGGGCGCGTGACGACGCCGATGGTCAGGGCACCCAGGGACCGGGCGATGCGGGCCACGACGGGAGCGCCGCCGGTGCCGGTGCCGCCGCCCTCGCCTGCGGTGACGAAGACCATGTCGGCGCCCTTGATGGCGGCCTCGATCTCCTCGGCGTGGTCCTCGGCGGCCCGCTTGCCGATCTCAGGGTTCGCGCCGGCCCCGAGACCGCGCGTGGAGTCGCGTCCGACGTCGAGCTTGACGTCGGCGTCGCTCATGAGCAGAGCCTGCGCGTCGGTGTTGATCGCGATGAACTCGACGCCCTTCAGCCCGACCTCGATCATCCGGTTCACGGCGTTGACGCCGCCGCCACCGATGCCGACGACCTTGATCACGGCGAGGTAGTTCTGAACCGCCATGGTGCGTCCCTTCTCTGCCACTGGAAAATCCGGTGAACTCTAACCCTGAGGTGGAGGTTTATAGTTATGTCAACCTGCTGACACTGATGACGCTACGGGCGTTCCCGGCCTCCCCCCGGACGACACGCCGCGCCCCACCGCTGATTTGTCCTCAGGGCTTGGTGGTGGGCTGCTCCGGGGCGCTGACGTCGTAGCCGCGCGCCTTGATCTTGAGCAGCGGCCGCAGCACGCGGATCTTCTGCTCGCCCTTGGCCGCGCTCCCCCAGACCACCGTGCGGCCCTTGGTCAGGTTCAGCTCCACGGAGTCCTTCGTGTCGGCGGAGACGGCCTGAACCTGCTTGTACAGCGCGGGGTCGGACGTGCGGATCAGCTCGATGACGGTGGCGGCGGCCTCCAGCGACTGCTGGCGCTCGCGCGCCTCGAACGCCGTCACGTCGATCTCCATGAGCGACTTGGGCTGCTTGTCCAGGGTGCGGAAGTCGATGCCGTACTTGTCGATCAGCCGGACCTGCAGCCCGTCGCGGACCCACGCCACGGCCTTGCGCTCCTGGACCCGGATGACGAGCGTGTGCGGCCACTTCCGCGACACCACGGCCTTCTGCACCCGCGGGATGCCGGCCACCCGCGACTCGATCTGGGCGGTGTCGACCCGCACGAGCGGCTCCCCCAGGCGGACTGCGGCCTGCGACCGCACCTGGGCGGCCTTCAGCGTGGTGACGCCCTCGACCTTCACGGTCTGCACCGCGAGGACCTGCGAGAACCAGACGACCCACACAAGGGTGGCCGCGACGACGATGGACAGCACCACGAGGCCCGTCCGGCGGAGCCGGCGCCGCTTGTCGTCGCGCACCTTCTCCGCGAAGCGCTCCTCACTCATTGCTGATCGTCCGCCCACGGCCCGGAACCCCCGCCGGGCGAAAGACGTTCCAAGACGACCGGGCCGACCGTGGTGATGTCACCGGCTCCCAGGGTGAGCAGGAGGTCGCCCTCGTGCAGCAGCGGGACAAGGACGTCGGCGAGGTCGGCGACCGGTCCACCGGCCGTGGCCTCCGGCCTGTCGACGGTCTCGAGCACCGTGGCCGCCGTGACGTCGGGGTCGGGGTCCTCGCGGGCGAGGTAGAGGTCGGCCACCACGACGCGGTCGGCGGCAGACAGCTCCCGACCCATCTGCGCGCCGAAGATGCGGGTGCGGCTGACGAGGTGCGGCTGGAACGCGACGACCAGGCGGCCGCTGCCGGCCAGGGCCCGCGCCGCCGCGAGGTCGGCGCGGATCTCGGTCGGGTGGTGGGCGTAGGAGTCGTACACGCGGACTCCCCCGGCGTCGCCGAGGTGCTCCATCCGGCGGTGTGCGCCGGCGTAGCGGGAAAGCCCGTCGGCGAGCTGCTCGGCGTCGTGGCCCAGCACGAGCCCCGCGCCGAGCGCGAGGAGCGCGTCCTGCGCGTAGTGCTCCCCCGGGACGGCGAGCCGGACGTCGACGACGTGGCGACCGTCGCGCTCCACGCCGAACGTGGTGCCGCTCGGCTCCACGACCACGTCGACCGCCCGCAGGTCCGCGCCCGGGTCCGTGCCCGCCGTGACGACCGTCAGGCCGCGGGACCGTGCGCGCTCGGCCAGGCGAGCGGCACCGGGGTCGTCGGCCGCGAGGACGACGAAGCGGCCCACCGTGTCGACGAAGTCGGCGAACGCCGCGGCGTAGGCCTCCTCGGTGCCCCAGGTGTCGAGGTGGTCGGCGTCGACGTTCGTGATGATGGCGCCCTCCGGCTCGTAGACCAGGAAGGCGCCGTCGCTCTCGTCGGCCTCCGCGACGAGCACGTCCCCCGATCCGACCCGGGCGTTGGTGCCCAGGCCGGCGACCTCGGCGCCGATCGCGAACGACGGCTCGGCCCCGGCGGCGGTGAGCGCGAACGTCAGCATCGCGGTGGTGGTGGTCTTGCCGTGGGTCCCGGCCACTGCGACGGTGCGCCGGCCGGCCATGACCGAGCGGAGCCCGGCCGACCGCGGCCACAACCGGAGGCCGCGCTGCTGGGCCTCGACGACCTCGGGGTTGTCCTCCCGCACCGCCGTGGACGCCACCACGGTGTCCGCACCGGCCAGGTGCTCAGCGGCGTGCCCGACGAAGCAGGTGACGCCCTCCGACCGGAGCGCCTCGAGGACCGGTGAGTCCACGGCGTCGCTCCCGCTCACCGGGACGCCCTGCTGCACCATCAGCCGCGCGATGGCTGAGAGCCCGGCGCCACCGACGCCGATGAAGTGGACGTGGCCGAGACGGTCGACGGGCGGGATCTCGGTCGGGACCGGGATCCTCATCCGGCGGCCGCCACGATCATCTGGGCCAGGCGCTCGTCGGCGTCGCGCGGCACCAGACCCGTGGCGGCGCTCGACATCCGCTCAAGGCGGGCCGGATCGGTGACCAGCGGCACCAGCACCCGGTCGACCCAGGTGGGCGTGAGGGCCTCGTCGTCGATCATCAGCGCTCCCCCGGCCTTGACCACCGGGTGCGCGTTGTGGGCCTGCTCGCCGTTGCCGATGGGCAGCGGGACGAACGCCGCCGGCAGCCCGACGGCCGCGACCTCGGTGACCGTGTTGGCGCCGGCGCGGCAGACGATCAGGTCGGCGGCGGCGTAGGCGAGGTCGATCCGGTCGATGAAGCCGGCGACGACGTACGGCGGGTCACCGGCGCGCGGGTCGAGGGTGACCTCCTCGGGCCGCCCGGCCGCGTGCAGCACCTGCACCCCGGCGTCGGCGAGGTCGTGAGCAGCGCCCGAGACGGCGAGGTTGATGCGCCGGGCCCCCTGGGAGCCGCCGGTGACGAGCAGCGTCGGCCGGTCCGGGTCGAGGCCGAAGTGGGCGCGCGCCTCGGCCCGCAGGGCCGCGCGGTCCAGCTGCGAGATCTGCCGGCGGATCGGCAGCCCGAGGTAGGTGGCGTGCGGGAGGTCCGTGTCCGGGAAGCTGGTGGCGACGTGCTCGGTGAACCGCGCCCCCAGCTTGTTCGCGATGCCCGGGACGGCGTTGCCCTCGTGCACCACGAGCGGGAGGTGCCGCTTGCGGGCGACCAGGTACGCCGGCACCGAGACGTATCCGCCGAACCCGACGACGACGTCAGGCTTCACGCGGTCGAACACGTCGCCGGTGGCCTTCGCGGCCTGCCGGAGACGTTGCGGCACCTGCAGCAAGGCCTTGTTGGGCTTGCGGGGCAGCGGGACGGGCGGCACGAGCTCGAGCGGGTAGCCGGCCTCGGGCACGAGGGTGACCTCGAGGCCGCGTGGCGTGCCCAGACAGGTGATCTCCGCGCCCTCGTCGCGCAGCACCGCGGCGGTGGCGAGCAGCGGGGACGTGTGACCGGCGGTGCCTCCGCCAGCGAGCAGGACCCGCACGGCTCAGCGCCCCTTGGCGGCGCGGTGACCGCGCTTGCGCTTGCGGCGCTCCTTGCTCGCCGCGAGCGCGCGCTGGGCGCCGGGCTCGGTGGTGGCGCACTTGAGCAGGATGCCGCAGGCGACGACGGTCACGAGCAGGCTGGAGCCGCCGTACGACACCAGCGGGAGCGGGATGCCGATCACCGGCAGGAGGCCGAGCACCATGCCGATGTTGATGATCGCCTGGGACAGGATCCAGATGACGATGCCGGCGGCGGTGTAGCGGACGAACGGGTCGGGCGTCCGCGTGGCGGTGCGGATGCCCGCGACCGCGAGCATCACGAACAGCCCGAGCACGACGAAGCTGCCGATGAGGCCGAGCTCCTCGCCGATCACGGCGAGGATGAAGTCGGTGTGCGCCTCCGGCAGGGCGCCCCACTTCTGCCGGCTGCCGCCGAGCCCGACCCCCCAGAAGCCGCCGCGGGCGAAGCCCATCATCCCGTGGATGGCCTGGTAGCCGGCCTTGTCGGGGTCGGACATCGGGTCGAAGAAGTTGAGCAGGCGCGCGACGCGGTGCGGGGCGGTGGCGACGAAGAAGACGCAGATGACGCCGAGGCCCGCGACCACGGCCCCCATCTGCCGCGCCGGCAGGCCGACGACGAACAGCATCCCGACGATCACGGCGAACAGGACCAGCGCGGTGCCGAGGTCGTGCTGGCCGACGACGAGCGCCGCGACGCCGCCGGCGACCGGGATCATCGGCATCAGGATCATCCGCGTGGAGGAGAGCTTGCGGCCGCGGCGCGCGTAGAGGTCGGCGATCCACAGCACGACCGCGAGCTTGGCGAACTCCGACGGCTGCAGCTGGAACCCGCCGAACAACGGCAGCCAGTTGCGGTTGCCGTTGACGGAGATGCCGACGCCGGGCACGAACGTGGCGAAGATCAGCAGCACCGAGACGATCAGGAACGGCGTGATGAGGCGGCGCAGCAGCGTCAGCGGCATCTGGGCGACGATGATCGCCCCGATCACGCCGCCGATCGCGAAGATGGCCTGCCGCGCGACGATGGCGAACGAGCTGCCGTAGACGTTGAAGGCGAGCACCGAGCTCGCGCTGAGCACCATGATCAGCCCGAGGCCGAGCAGGAGCGCGGACGAGCCGAGCACGAGCTGGTAGGACGCCAGGGGGCGCTCGAGGACGCGATGAGCGGCGTCGACGACGGCGGGGGCGCGTCGGTCGGCAGTCGTGCTCATGCCGGTCCTCTCAGGCTCGGCCGTCGAGGCGTCTGACCGCCTCGACGAAGGCGTCTCCGCGAGCTGCGTAGTCGCGGAACTGGTCCATGGACGCGCATCCCGGGGCCAGCAGCACGGTGTCCCCCGCGCGTGCCATCCGTGTCGCGGACTCCACGACGCGGTCCATGAGGTCATCCTCCCTGCTCACGACCTCCACGACCGGCACATCCGGTGCGTGTCGCCGGAGCGCGTCGGCGATGACGTCCCGGTCCGTCCCGATGAGCACGACGCCGCGCAGGCGGTCCCGCGCGGCCTGGACGAGCTCGTCGAAGGTGGCGCCCTTGGCCAGTCCCCCGGCGATCCAGACGACGGAGTCGACGCTGGTCAGCGACGCGAGCGCGGCGTGCGGATTGGTGGCCTTGGAGTCGTCGACGTAACGGACCCCGTCGATCTCGGCGACCAGCGCGATGCGGTGCGGGCCGGCACGGAAGCTCCGGAGACCGTCGCGCACGGCCCTCGGCTCCACGCCGTGGGCGCGGGCGAGCGCGGCGGCGGCGAGCGCATTGGCCACCGTGTGCGGCGCGGCGTCGGGCAGGTCGGCCAGGGTGGCGAGCTCCTGGGCGCTGGAGTGCCGATCATCGATGAAGGCGCGGTCGGCCAGGACGTCGTCGACGACGCCGAGCATGCTCGGCCCCGGCACGCCGAGCGTGAACCCGATGGCCCGGGCGCCCTCGGCGACGTCGGCGTCGCGGACCATCTGCTCGGTGGCCGGGTCCTGGACGTTGTAGACGCACGCCACCTGGACGCCCTCGTAGACCCGGGCCTTGTCCGCGCCGTACGCCTCGAGCGAGCCGTGCCAGTCGAGGTGGTCGGGCGCCAGGTTGAGCACGGCCGCGCTCTCCGCGGCGATCGACGAGCTCCAGTGCAGCTGGTAGCTGGAGAGCTCCACGGCGAGCACGTCGAACCCTTCGGGGTCCATCACGGCCTGCAGCACCGGGGTGCCGACGTTGCCGACCGCGAGCCCGCGGAGCCCGGCGGCCTGCAGCATCGCCTCGAGCATCTGCACCACCGTGGTCTTGCCGTTGGTGCCGGTGACGCACAGCCAGGGCGCGGCGTCCTCCCCGCGGAGCCGCCAGGCGAGCTCGACCTCGCCCCACACCGGGACGCCCTTCGCCGCCGCCTCCACGAGCAGCGGCACGGTGGGCCGCCAGCCCGGCGACGTCACGACCAGGTCCGCCCGCGGCAGCCGTTCCGTGGAGCCCGGACCGAGCCGGAGGTCGGCCCCCAGGAACTCCAGAAGCCGAGCCTTCTCTGCATCACTCTCCGCCCACGGTCCGGAACCCCCGCCGGGGTCGTCCGGCTCCCGCTCGTCGAGCACGATCACCGACGCCCCGAGGTGCAGCAGCGTGTCCGCGGCGGCGAAGCCACTCACGCCGAAGCCGCACACCACCGCCGTGACCTGGTTCCACGGGGGCAGCGGGGTGCTCATACGCCGGTGACCCACTCCCAGTAGAAGATGCCGAGCCCGGTGATCACGCACAGACCGCTGATGATCCAGAAGCGGACCACGATCGTGATCTCCGCCCACCCCAGCAGCTCGAAGTGGTGCTGCAGGGGGGCCATCCGGAAGATCCGTTTGCCCTTCGTCAGCTTGAAGTAGGCCACCTGGAGGATCACCGATGCGGTGATGGCGACGAACAGGCCGCCGACGACGACCAGCAGCAGCTCGGTGCGGGTCATCAGCGCGAACCCGGCCATCGCGCCGCCGAGGCTCAGCGAGCCGGTGTCGCCCATGAAGATCTTGGCGGGCGACGCGTTCCACCACAGGAAGCCGAAGCACGCGCCCGTGAGCGCGGAGGCGACGACGGCGAGGTCGAGCGGGTCGCGCACCTCGTAGCACTTGAGCCCCGGGTTGTACTGACAGTTCTGGTTGCTCTGCCAGATGTTGATGAAGACGTAGGCGCCGAAGACCATCGTGGCGGCGCCGGTGGCGAGGCCGTCGAGGCCGTCGGTGAGGTTCACGCCGTTGCTGGTGCCGGCGATCATCAGCAGCACCCAGACGACGAGCAGGACGGTGGGCAGCTCCCAGCCGTCGAAGTCGCGCGTGAACGAGACGGCGTGCGTGATGACCGTGCGACCGGTGTTGTCCTCCCAGCCGATCGCGGCGATCGCGAAGACCAGGCCGACGACGATCTGGCCGATCATCTTCGCCTTGCTGCGCAGGCCGAGGCTGCGCTGCTTGGAGATCTTGATGTAGTCGTCCAGGAACCCGATGGCGCCGAGGCCGACGAACAGGAACAGCAGCAGGAGCGCCGACGCGCTGGGCCGGAAACCGGTGGCGAGCTTCGCGATCGCGTAGGAGACGACGACCGCGATGATGATCACCAGGCCGCCCATCGTGGGCGTGCCGCGCTTCGTGTGGTGCGACGTCGGGCCGTCGTCGCGGATCAGCTGGCCGTACCCCTTCTTGACCAGCACGCTGATCGCGAACCGCGTGCCGATGAGCGTCCCGAGGAGCGCGAACGCGCCGGCGATCAGGATGGCCTTCATCGCGTCGGGGTTCCTTCCAGCAGAGCCTCGGTCACACGCTCGAGTCGAGCGCCCCTCGATGCTTTCACGAGCACCACGTCGTCCGGCGCGAGCCACGCGGAGAGCGCCGAGACGGCCTCGGAGACGTCCGCCACGGCCCGGCCGCGCTCGCCTGCTCCCTCGGCGATCCCCGCGGCCCCGGGGCCGACGGCGAGGACCAGGTCGATCCCGAGGTCGGCGGCGAGGCGTCCGACGGCACGGTGCTGGTCGGCGCTGTCGGGCCCGAGCTCGAGCATCTCACCCAGCACCGCGATAGTGCGATGGCCGCCCAGCGACGGCAGGGTCTGCAGCGCGGCGGCCATCGACTCGGGGTTCGCGTTGTAGGCGTCGTCGATGACGACGAGCCCGTCCGAGCGGACGTGACGCGCCATCCGCATCGGTGACTGCGCACCGGCTCGTCCGAGCCGTTCGGAGATCGTGGGGAGGTCGAGCCCGAGCGCGATGCCTGCGGCTGCCGCAGCGGCGGCGTTCGCGGCGTGGTGCGCCCCGATCTGCGGGACGTGGACGTCGACCGTCTCGCCCCGGTACGTGAGGGAGAAGTGCGGCTCGCCGGCGGCGTCCAGCTCGACGTCGCCGAGGGTCACGTCGCCGGCCCGGCCGAAGGTCAGCACCCGTCCTGCGACCCGGTCGGCCATCGCTGCGACCCGGTGGTCGTCGGCGTTCAGCACGGCGGTGCCGTCGGCCGAGAGCGCGTCGACGATCTCGCCCTTCGCCTGGGCGGTGACGTTGGGCGAGCCGAACTCGCCGACGTGGGCGTGGCCGACGTTGAGGACGAGCGACACGTCCGGCGGCGCGATGCGGCAGAGAGCGGCGATGTGCCCGATGCCGCGGGCGCCCATCTCGACGACCAGGAATCTCGTGTCCTCGTCGATGCGCAGGACGGTCAGCGGCACCCCGAGGTCGTTGTTGAACGAGCCGCGCGGCGCCACGGTGGGACCGGTCGGCTCCAGCACCTGCGCCAGCAGGTCCTTGACGCTCGTCTTGCCCTGCGAGCCGGTCACGGCGACCACCGTGGTGCCGAGCCGCCGCAGGACCTCGGTGGCGAGCGTCGCCAGCGCCACCGTGACGTCGTCGACGACGACGCACGGCGCCTCGACCACGCGGGACGCGAGCACGGCTGCCGCACCTGCCGCCACGGCTTCCGTGGCGTAGTCGTGGCCGTCGACGTGCTCCCCGGCGAGTGCGACGAACAGGGCGCCGGGGCGGACGTCACGGGAGTCGAGCGTCGGGTCGCCGGAGACCACCGTGCCGGCGTCGCCGTGCTCGACGCCGCCGACGATCTCGGCGATCTCCCCGAGGCCGAGCCGGATCACGCGTGCTCCTCGATCAGCTCGCGGAGCACCGCCTTGTCGTCGAACGGGTGCACGACGCCGTCGACCTCCTGGCCCTGCTCGTGGCCCTTGCCCGCGACCACGACGGTGTCGCCGCGGTGCGCGAGCGCGACGGCGTGGGCGATGGCCTCGCGCCGCCCGGCCACCTCGATCGCTGCACCCGGTCCGTCGGCCGCACCGCGCAGCACCTCGGCCCGGATCAGGGCCGCGTCCTCCGTGCGCGGGTTGTCGTCGGTGACGACGACGAGGTCGGCGTGCTCCGCCGCGGCGGCACCCATGATCGGCCGCTTGCCCTGGTCGCGGTCGCCGCCGGCGCCGATCACGATCACCAGCCGGCCGGGCGTGACCGGGCGCAAGGCGCTGAGGACGGCCACGACGGCGTCGGGCTTGTGGGCGTAGTCGACGATCGCGGTGAACTCCTGGCCCGCCTCGACCCGCTCCATCCGGCCAGGCACGCCGGTGCTGCCCGCGATGCCGGCGGCCAGGGCCGTGGCGTCGAAGCCGGCCGTCGCGAGGCCTGCCACCACCGCGAGCGCGTTGGAGACGTTGAAGACGCCCGGGAGCGGCACCGAGAGCTCCAGCTCCAGCCCGTTCGGTCCCAAGACCTCCAGCTCGGTCCCCAGCCGGTGCGGCCGCACGTTCGCGGCCCGCCAGTCGGCGGCTGCGCCCTCCGACGAGAACGTGACGACGTCGAGCGGGGTGAGGTCGAGCAGGCGGCGGCCATAGGGGTCGTCGACGTTCACGACGCCCCGACGGGCGTGCTCGGGGGTGAACAGCGCCGCCTTGGCGAGGAAGTACTCCTCCATGTCGCCGTGGAAGTCGAGGTGGTCGCGGCCGAGGTTGAGGAACGCGGCCACGTCGAACACGACTCCGTCGACGCGCCCCTGCACCATTGCGTGACTGGACACCTCCATGGCGCAGGCCTCGACCCGCTCCTCGCGCATCACGGCGAACAGGGCCTGCAGCGCGGGCGCCTCCGGTGTGGTGAGGGCGGAGTCCGCAGGCACCCCGGCGATCCGGGTGCCGATCGTGCCGACGACCGCGGACCGGTGACCGGCGAGCGCCGCCTCGGCGAGGTAGGTGCTGGTGGTCTTGCCCTGCGTGCCCGTGATCCCGAACGTCGTCATCGACGTCGCGGGGTGGTCGTAGAACCAGGCGCTCAGCTCGGCCAGCCGGGATCGCGGCTCGTCGACGACCAGCACAGGCAGGTCGGTATCAACTCGCTGGGCACCGTCGGCGTCGGTGAGCACCGCCACGGCTCCGGCCTCGACGGCCGCGGCCACGTGGTCGGCACCGTGCGACCGGGCCCCGGGCAGTGCGGCGTACAGGTCGCCGGGGACCACGAGGCCGGTGTTCAGGGCGATGCCCGTCACCTCTGCCGCGCCCGACGGGCTGATGCCGAGGTGATCGGCCACGTCGGCCAGGGCGCGTCGCGGGGGTGCCTCCGGACGGACCCGCATCACCTCGACCACGTGAGCGACACTACTCATTCGCCGCCCACGGCCCGGCACCCCCGCCGGGCGATCACGACCGGCCGCGCGGGTCACCAGTCCTGGCGGACCTTGGGCGGCTTGGAGCCCGTCGGCGCGACGCCGAAGCGCTCCAGCGCCATCGACATGATGTCGTGGAAGACCGGGCCGGCGGTCGAGCCGCCGCCTGCCGCCGAGTACGGCTTGTCGAGCACGATGTAGGTCAGGAAGCGCGGCTTGTCGGCCGGGGCGAAGCCCATGAAGGACACCGTGTTCTGGCCACGCACGTACTTGCCGGTGACCGGGTTGACCCGCCAGGCGGTACCCGTCTTGCCGGCGACCCGGTAGCCCGGGATCGCGGCGGCGGGAGCGGTGCCGTCCTTCGCTGTGACGGCCTCCATCATGCGGGTGACGATCGCGGCCGCCTTCTTGGACACCACGCGTCGCGAGGCGGTCGGCTCGGCGTCGGTGCGCTTGCCGTCCGGCGAGATGAATCCCTCCACGACGGTGGGGTCGACCATGACGCCGCCGTTGGCGATGGCACCCACGGCGCGAACCATCTGCATCGCCGTCACCGAGACGCCCTGGCCGAACGCGATGGTCGCGTGGTTCGCCTTCGTCCACTCCTTGCCCGGCTTGAGGATGCCCTGGGACTCGCCGGGCAGCTCGACGCCGGACTTCGTGCCGAAGCCGAACTTGTGGAAGTAGCGGTACATCGTCTCGTCGCTCATCTGCTGCGACGCCACGATCGTGCCGAGGTTCGACGACTTCGCGATGACGCCGGCGGCTGTGAGGTGGATCGTGCCGTGCTTCCAGTAGTCACCGATGTGGAACTTGTCGATCGTCATGCCGCCCGGCACCACGATGGGGGTGTCCGGCGCGATCTTGCCCTGGTCGGCGAGCGAGGCCATCGTGACCGTCTTCATGACCGAGCCCGGCTCGTAGACGTTCTGCACGGCCCGCGACACCGTGTTGTAGTCCTGCATCCCGGTCTGGTTGTCGGGGTCGAACGTCGGCACCTGCGACATCTGGACGATCTGCCCGGTCCGGACGTCCATCGTGATGGCCAGGCCCCAGTCGGAACTGGACGCGCGGACCGCGTCGGCCAGCCGCTGGTCGGCGTACCACTGGAGGTCGCGGTCGATGGTGGAGACGACGTCGCCGCCGGGCACCATCTTCTTGACGGTGCTGTCGGCCATCGGGATCCGCTGGCCGGTCGGCGACACCTCGTAGGTGCTCGAGCCGTCCGTGCCGGTCAGCTGCTTGTCGTACTGGCGCTCGATGCCCTGCACGCCCTTGCCGCTGCCGTCGACGTAGCCGATCAGGTTGGCCGCGAGCCGGCCGCCCGGGTACGTGCGCAGCGACTCCTTCTCCGAGAACACCCCGGTGAAGCCGGCCTTCTGGACGGCGGCGACCGCCTTCTTCGCGGTCCAGGCCGGGACACCCTTCACGAGGTACACGAACCGCGAGTCGGGCTTGCGCAGCTTGTCGATGGTGTCGAAGTAGTCGATGTGGTCCTCGCCGATCTTCTGCACCAGGATGCGGGCGATCCGCGGGGCGTTGTCCGACGTCATGCTCGGGTCGGCCGTGATGGTCAAGCCGTCGACGCTGGTGGCCAGATCCTTGCCGTTGCGGTCGAGGATGTCGCCGCGCGGCGCGGGAACCGTGGTGCGGGCCGTGCCCGCCTCGACCGCCCGGGCCGCGTACGCCTGCGTGTCGAGGCCCTGGATCTGGAACAGCCGGAGACCGAAGATCGTGAACACCAGGACGACGACGACCAGGAAGCCGCGCAGCCGACGCCGCGACAGGCTGTGCCGGTTTCTGGGGCGCGTCACTGGGTCACCCGCCGGATGGAGCCCTTGGCCGGAGCCGGGACAGCCTTGCCGATGACCTCACCGTCGGTGATCCGCAGGAAGATCGGGTTCGCGCTCGGCACCATGCCGAGCTGGAGCGCGCGCTGGGCGATGTTCGACGGGCTCTGCATCCGGTCGACCTCACGGCTGAGCGCCTGCTGCTGGGTCTGGAGCGCGTCGGCCTCGTCGGAGAGCCGGGCGGCCTCGAACGACTGGGCCTGGAGCACCGTGCTGATCAGGATCAGCCCGACCAGGCCGGCGCCGAGCAGTGTGAGGACCACGACGACGAACGGCGCCTTGCGGGCCCGGCTGCTGACCGGGGCCACGAGGCGGAGCGCACGGCTGCGCGTCTGCGGCTTCTGCGGGCGCAGGCGCGGCGCGGCGAGGTGCGCGCTCATGCCGCGACCCGCTCGACGGCGCGCAGCCGGACCGACTTCGCGCGTGGGTTCTGGAGGATCTCGACCTCGCTCGCCTTCTCCGCACCGCGGGTCAGCAGGCGGAACGCGGGCTGATGGTCGACGGGCACGACCGGGAGGTCGCGCGGGACGTCGGACGTGGTGACCTTCGCGAACGTGCGCTTGGTGAACCGGTCCTCGAGCGAGTGGTAGGCGAGGACGACCACGCGACCGCCGGGGGCCATGACGTCGAGGGCGGCCGGCAGCGCCCGCTCGTACGCCCCGAGCTCGTCGTTGACCTCGATGCGCAGCGCCTGGAACGTGCGCTTGGCCGGGTTGCCGCCGGTGCGGCGTGCCGCGGCCGGGATGGAGTCGCGGATCAGCTCGACGAGCCGCGCGCTGGTGCTGAACGGCTCCTCGGCCCGGGCCGCCACCACCGCCGCGGCGATGCGGCCGGCGAACTTCTCCTCGCCGTACACGCGCAGCACGCGGGCCAGGTCGGCGGTCTCGTAGGTGTTGAGGACGTCCGCGGCGGTCATCCCCTCGTCGGGGTTCATCCGCATGTCGAGCGGAGCGTCCTGCGCGTAGGCGAAGCCCCGCGTCGCGAGGTCGAGCTGCATCGAGGAGACCCCGAGGTCGAAGAGGATCCCGTTCACGGCGTCGAACCCGGCGTCCCGCACCACGTCGGCCACCTCGTCGTAGACGGCGTGCGCGAGCGTCACCCGGTCACCGAACGGGGCGAGCCTCTCCCCCGCACGCGCCAGGGCCTGCGGGTCGCGGTCGATGCCGATGACGTGGAGGTCCTCGAAGCGGGTGAGCATGGCCTCGGTGTGACCACCCAGGCCGAGCGTGGCGTCGACGACGACGGGACGGTCCCCGGTCACCGATGGCGCCAGGAGCTCGAGCACCCGCTCGAGCAGGACCGGGACGTGCTTGGGGTCGTTCATCCGAGCCTCGCGAGGAACGCGATGCCGACGGCCGCCGTGACGGACGCCCCGAGGGAGAAGCCCATGAGCAGCACGGCGTCGGCGACCTCGTGCCGCACTCGCCTCGTGGTCTGCATCGGATCTCCTGGGTCTCGCGTCGTGGTGCTGGTCGGGGGCTGGGTCGTGGGGCCGGAACCCCGCCCGTAGGGCTCTGGCACCGGGGAAGTGGTGTCAGATCCACACGGCCGAGGATCGGGCCACGCGACTGGGTCGTCGGGACGGGAGCTCAGAAGACGCCGGGCATCACCTCGTCCGACATGTCCGCGAACGGCTGCTCCTGGCTGTCGCTGAACTCGGTCCAGCGGCTGGAGTCCCAGATCTCGATGCGGTCCATCGCCCCGACCACGGTCACGTCGCGGTCGAGCGAGGCCCACTCGCGCAGCACCGGCGGGATGGAGATCCGCCCCTGCTTGTCCGGCACCTCCGACGAGGCGCCGGAGTAGAGCATGCGGATGAAGTTGCGGGCGTCCTTGTTGGTGAACGGCGTCTCGCGGATCCGGTCGGTGAAGGAGCTGAACGACTCCGGCGTCCAGCCGTAGACGCACTTCTCCTGGCCGCGGGTCAGCACGATGCCGTGCTCCAGCCTCGGGCGGAACTTGGCCGGCAGGAACAGCCGGGACTTGTCGTCCAGGCGCGGCGTGTAGGTGCCGAAGAAGTTGTTGACATCCAGGCTCACCCCGCTCCTCCTTGCTCGACCAGCTCTCTGCCTGTTCCTCCATTTCGCCCCACCGTACTCCACCTTCCCCCACCGTCAAACACCTTCACGCCAATTCGCGCCACATTTTCGGCGCGCCTCAGCGACCCGTGGAGCGGGCGATCAGGCCTGGAGGCGCAACGAAAAGACCGCCCTGGTGAGGGCGGTCAGTCGGAAGTGGAGGGAAGTGGAGCGCTCAGGCCGTGCGAGCTAGAAGCCGTCGCCGTCCTGGCGGCGGTGGAAGCGCTCCTCGAAGCGGTCGATGATCGAGCCGGTGGGCTTGCTCGGGGCGGACTCCGCCCGTCGCTCCTCGCTCGTGCCGATGCCACGCTTCCAGGCCGTCACGAAGAGATAGGCCGAGCCGAGCATCACCACGAAGCCGAGCACGCCCAGCCACGTCATGGCCGAGACCGCGCCGCCGAGCAGCAGGGCCATGCCGGCCACGAACCCGAGCACCGCGAGGACAGCCACCCGGCGGTTGTGCGCCAGGAACTTGGAACCGCGGAGCGTCGACGCGAAGTCGGGGTCCTCGGCGGCGAGGGACTGCTCCAGCTGGTGCAGCAGTCGGGCCTCTTCCTCAGACAGTGGCACGGGGAACTCCTCGATCGGACGGTGCTGTGGTCAAGTCTAGGCGCGCGACGGACTGCAGACCAGCGGAAAGCGCAGCCATGTCGGGCGACGTCCTCACCAGCCTTTCCAGGGCGAACAGCGCGTCCCGCGCGCCCGGCTCGATGTCCACGAGGGCGCTCGGGACCAGGTCCGCGAACACGCGCAGGGCGTTCGTCTGCACGGGCGTGAAGCCGTGGGCGGCCAGGAGGGCGTCGATCTCCGCGACGACGAACCGCCGCGGGCCGTCGGTCCGCAGGTCCCAGGTGTCGGCCCGGGCGGAGAACAGCGTCTCGGCGCCGGCGAAGTCGCCGGCCAGCGCGCGAGCCACGACACCGGCCAGCCGGCCCGCGACCACGATGCTCACGTGGCCGCCGTCCCGCAGCACCTTCGCGGTGGACGCGAGGGCCTGCCCCGGGTCGTCGACGTGCTCCAGCACGCCGTGGCACACGACGAGGTCGAACGACCCGGCGTCGACGTGCTCGACGAGGTCCTCCGTGTCACCCAAGATCCCGGTGACCGCGGTGCCGGCCTCGCTCGCTCGACGGTCCAGGGACGCCAGGGCGTCGGGGCTCGGGTCTACGACGGTCACTCGGTGCCCGAGGAGCGCCAGCCGGACGGCGTCGCCGCCGGTGCCTCCGCCGAGGTCGAGGACGTCGAGCGGACGGTCGTGGGAGGTCGCGGCGACGGCGTCGAGCACCGCGTTCCACATGACCTCAGTCCGGACCGGTCCCATGGACAGCACTGTGCCACAGCGCTAGATCCATTCGCCGCCCACGGCCCGGCACCCCCGCCGGGTCCATCTGCCGCCCCGTACTCTGCGGTGCATGGCGGACGTGGTCGTGGTCGGCGGCGGGTTCGCGGGGATGTCCGTCGCGGCGCGCCTCGCGAAGCTGCGCCACACCGTGACGATCCTCGAGGCCGGCGACGTCCTGGGCGGGCGACTGCGCGGCCACGAGGTCGGCGGCCACACCTGGCAGCTCAGCCCGGACACCGTCTCGCTGCCGGGCGTGCTGCGCGACCTGTTCCGCAAGTCCGGTCGCCCGATGGAGAAGGTCGTCGACCTCCTCCCGGTCGAGGGCCGCCGGCACGTGTTCTCCGACCGGTCGGTCCTCGACCTGCCCATGGGGCGCCGCTCCGACCAGCACGACGCCGTCGAGGCCGCACTCGGGGCCGACGCCTGGAACCCGTGGGTCGACACCCTGGCCGACCAGTGGGACGTCCTCCGCCGGTCCGTCCTCGAGCGACTGATCGACGGGCGCGACGACGTCGAGTCGATCCTGCGGTCGGACCTCGGCGGCCGGCGCTCCCTCCGGCGGATGGCTCGCAAGGACCTCCGGGACGACCGGCTCCGCACCATGGTGCGCGACGAGCTGCGGCTCGAGGGCCAGCACCTGGAGTCGACGCCTGCCTTCGTCGCGGTGCAGCACTACGTGGAGCGCAACTTCGGCCGCTGGCAGGTGGACGGCGGCCTCCCGGCCCTCGCCGACGCGCTCACGAGCCGGCTCGAGGAGCGGGGCGTCGAGGTCCGCCTCGGCACGGCGGCGCACGAGCTCACCGTCAGCGGCGGGCGCGTCACCGGCGCGGTGACCGACACCGGCTCCGTCGAGGCCGACGTCGTCCTGTGGTGCGCCCCTACCTGGCCCGCTCCCCTGCCCGAGCCGCGCGGGCTGCCGGCCATCCCCGCGTCGCGCATGCTCCTGCTGCTCGACGCCGACGCGCCCGCACTGCCGCGCGACCTCGTGTTCCACGGCAAGCCCGCGCTCCGCCTGTGGAGCGACGGCCCGCTCGTCACCGTCGCGCACCACAACGCCGAGGACCCGCTGACCGCGCTCAAGCGTGCCGGCATCCGCATCGAGGAGCACGTGGTCGAGCGCCACGACCTCGGGCCGGCGGACCTCGTCCGCCTGGGTCACTGGGGCTGGGCGTGGCAGGGCTGGAGCACCGTGCTCGACCGGCCGGGCACCGACGCGACGCAGCGGTTCGGAGACACCCTGTTCATGGCCGGCGCGCACGCGCACCCCGGCAGCACGATCGAGGAGATCGGCATGGCGACGGCGACGATCGCCGAGCACCTCGGCGCGGCGCCCCGCTAGACCAGGCCCTCGGACCGCAGCGTCTCGAAGATCTCCCGCGTCGCCTTGGAGCGGTTCAGCGTGATGAAGTGCAGACCGGGCGCTCCGCCGGCGAGCAGGTCGCGGCACAGCTGGGTGGCAAGCTCGATGCCCTTGGCCCGCACCGCGTCCTTGTCGTCGGAGATCGGCTCGATCTGGTCGAGCACCTCGCGCGGGATCTCCGCACCGGACAGCTCGGCCATCCTCGACACCTGCGCGAAGTTCAGGATCGGCATGATGCCCGGGATGATCGGGATCCGGCCGCCCAGGTCCCGGACGCGCTGCACGAGGTCGAAGTAGTCGGACGCGCGGAAGAACAGCTGGGTGATCGCGTACTCGGCGCCGGCGCGCTCCTTGGCGACGAGCACCTCGGCGTCGGCCTGGAGGCTCGCGGCGTCCGGATGGCCCTCGGGGAACGCCGCGACCCCGATGCAGAACCCGCCGAGGTCGCCGGCGAGCTCGACCAGGTCGATGGCGTAGGTCATGCCGTCCGGGTGCGGCTCCCACGGGGCGCGCGGGCCGCCCTTCGGGTCGCCGCGCAGGGCCAGGACGTGGTCGATGCCGGCGGCCGCGTACTGCTTGAGGACGTCCTCGATCTCGCCCTTGCTCTGGGCGACCAGGGTCAGGTGGCCGATGGCCCGCATGCCGCTCTGCTCGGCGATGCGCGCCGTGATGCGCACGGTGCGCTCCTGGCTCGTGCCGCCGGCGCCGTAGGTGACCGAGACGAACGTCGGCTCGAGCGGCTCGAGGTCGGCGATGGTGTTCCACAGCACCTCCTCGCCCGCGTCGTCCTTGGGCGGGAAGAACTCGAAGGAGAAGCTCGGGACGCCGTCACGCAGGTGCGCGGCGAGGGATCGGTCCAGGTCCGGCATGGTTCCAACGGTATCGTCCGGCTCGTGGCGACCGCAGACGATGACGCATTCCGGACGCGCGTCGACGCCGCGCTCGACGCCTTCGTCGAGCGCCAGCGCACGGTCCTCGCCGGTCTCGGCCCTGATCTGCACCCGTTCTTGGACGCCGCGCACGACTTCGTCCGGGGCGGCAAGCGGCTGCGCCCGCTGTTCTGCCGCGCCGGGTGGCTGGTCGCCGGTGGAGCGGCCGACGAGCCGGGACTCGACCGGGCCGCCGCCGCACTGGAATGGCTGCAGGGCAGTGCCCTCGTGCACGACGACCTCATGGACGGCTCCGACACGCGGCGCGGCCGCCCGAGCGTCCACCGCGCGTTCGAGCAGGTGCACCGCGACGCCGCCCTCGCCGGTGACGCGGTGCAGCACGGCGCCTCGGTCGCGGTGCTGCTCGGCGACCTGATGCTCTCCTGGGCCGACGAGCAGTTCCGCACCAGCGACCTGCCCGGCACCGCGCGGGCCCTGCACTACCTCGACCTGTGCAAGAGCGAGGTCGCCTCCGGCCAGTACCTCGATGTGCTCGCCCAGACCCGCTCGTCGGTCGACGTCGAGACGGCCATGAGGGTCGTCCGGTACAAGTCGGCGAAGTACACGGTCGAGCGGCCCCTGCACCTGGGTGCGGCACTGGCCGGCGGGAGCGACGAGCTCGTCGCCGCGCTGTCCGACGTCGCGATCCCGCTGGGCGAGGCGTTCCAGCTCCGCGACGACGTGCTCGGCGTCTTCGGTGATCCGGAGGTCACCGGCAAGCCGGCCGGCGACGACCTCCGGGAGGGCAAGCGGACCGTCCTCGTCGCACGGGCCGCCGAGCTCGCCGAGCCGGGCGATCGCGAGACGCTGTGGCGGACGCTCGGCACCGCGGAGGGCGTCGACGAGCTGCGCGAGCTGATCCGGAGCACTGGCGCGCTCGACGCCGTCGAGGCCGACATCGACCGCCTGGAGCGTCAGGCGGACGCGGCCCTCGACGCCTTGCCGGCCGGGTCCCGCCACGTGCTGGAGCCGCTGCTGCTCACAGCAACCCGTCGGACCCGATGACCATCGGGTCCTGACGCAGCACCACCGAGAAGGAGTCCGCGGCGTCGATCGCGTCGCGCAGGACGCTCAGCACCGACGCCGCCAGCTCCGGATCGGTGTCCGCGAGCGCGGCCGACCCGTCCCACACGACGAGACTCTCAGAGAACGTCATCTCGCCCAGCGCGTCGAAGAGTGCGTCGAGGTTGTCACCGAACCACGGCGGCAGCCCCCAGGCGGACCGGACCTCGTCGTAGAAGCCCTGCCGCGAGACGACGGCCGACGTGTCCAGCGGCCAGGCCGCCCAGCCCGCGCCGATCGCCTCGCCCACGAGGTCGCGCTCGGCGTCGCCGCGCCACTCGAACAGCCCGGGCGACGCGGCTCCGGCCAGGAGGTCGTCGAACCTGCTCGTCATGACTCCCCCGGTCCTCTGATCTTCCGGAACGTCCGGTAGTGGTCGCCGGTGTAGTAGGCCTCTCCCCCACGACCGACCACCAGTCGCCGCGCCCCCCGGTCCTGCGCCCCCGGCGTCGGCACCGTGTACTCGTGCCAGTACCCGCGCTCGTGCGAGGGGAGCAGGCCCTCGCGGTTCATGAACACCACGCCGTCGCGCCGGTACGGGAACGGTCCGCCCCGGTCGACGAGGTCCAGCGTCTCCTGCACCTCGGCCGGCAGCCCGGACGGTGCGGTCTGCGACGTGGCCGACGCCTGGGGCGCCGGGTTCCCGCCGTCGTCGGTGTCGACTCTCTGCAGCACCAGGAGCGCGAGGACGGCAGCGACCAGCAGGAGAAGGGTCCAGGCGGGACGGCGCACTGCTCCATCCTCCCTGATGAAGTGGGCTGTGACACGCCACGGGAGGGCTCGGCACGCCGAACCGCTCTCTACAATCTCAGGAAGATCGACCGGCGATCCCTAGGAGCGATGACGTGGCAGTGATGGGCGACGAAGCCCTCGTCGGGCGGGTGCTCGACGGCCGCTACCTCATCGGCGAGCGCATCGCCCGCGGCGGCATGGCCAGCGTGTTCCTGGGCACTGACCAGCGGCTCGACCGGCCGGTGGCGATCAAGGTCATGCATCACGGCCTCGGCGACGACGCCACGTTCACGCAGCGGTTCGAGCGCGAGGCGCGCGCCGCGGCCAAGCTCAACCACCGCAACGTCGTCTCGGTCTTCGACCAGGGCACCGACGGCGAGATCACCTACCTCGTCATGGAGTACGTGCCGGGCAGGACGCTGCGCGACGTCATGCGCGACGAGTGCCCGATGTCGCCCACCCGCGCCCTCGAGCTGCTGTCCCAGGTGCTCGTCGCCCTGTCGGCGGCCCACGACGCTCACCTCATCCACCGCGACATCAAGCCCGAGAACGTCCTCATCACGCCGGGCGGCGAGGTGAAGGTCGCCGACTTCGGCTTGGCCCGCGCCGTCAGCGCCGCCACCACCGCCACCGGCGGAACCCTGATCGGCACCGTCTCGTACCTGGCGCCGGAGATCGTCGTGAACGAGGGCGCCGACGCCCGCTCCGACGTCTACGCCTGCGGCGCGATGCTCTACGAGATGCTCACGGCGGCCAAGCCGCACTCGGGCGAGTCGCCGATCCAGGTGGCCTACAAGCACGTGCACGAGGACGTCGCCGCCCCGAGCTCGGTCCGGGCCGGCATCCCGCCGTACGTCGACGCCCTGGTCGCCCGGGCCACGTGCCGCGACCGCGACCAGCGGTCGGCCGACTCCCGGGTGCTGCTGCAGCAGGTCCGGCTCGTCCAGCGCGCCCTCGAGGAAGGTCTCAAGGACGACCCCGAGCTCACGGCCGACCTGATGCCGTCGGCGCCGGTGCATCACGCCGCCGGCGTCGAGGAGGACACCGAGCAAGTGCCACGGCCCACCGGAGGCGTCGCGGCGGCCACCGGCCTTGCCGGCGCCGCGGTCAGCGGTGCCGCCGTCGCCTCGGCCACCAGCGCGGCCGAGGACGCACCGACCGAGGCGGTCGGCTGGGTCACGGCGGCGGAGGACGTCCAGCCCACGGTCCAGTGGAGCGCCGGCAGCCCGCCGCCCACCGGGGTGCAGCCCCCGATCTCGCCGCGCGAGTACCGCGAGGCCACGCCCGACGGCCCCGCCAGCCGCCGCGGCCGGCTCTCGCTCGTCGCCGTCATCGTCGCCGCCCTCGTGCTCGCCGGCGTCGGCTGGTACATCGGCATCGGCCGGTACGTCGAGACGCCCGTGCTGGTGGGCAGCAGCGAGACGCAGGCTGCGAAGGACGCCGAGGACGCCGGGTTCGAGTTCGAGGTCGTCAAGCGCTCCTACTCCGAGACCGCGCCCCTCGGCACGGTCATCAGCACCGATCCCGGCGCGGGCGACCGCATCCTGCCCGGCGGCACGATCGAGGCGGTGGTGTCCCGCGGCAAGGAGCGGTACCCGATCCCCAACCTCAAGGGCCAGACCCTCGACGAGGCGACGGCCGCCCTGGAGAAGCTGAACCTCCGGGTCGGCGACGTCACCACCGCGTACGACGAGAAGGTCGAGAAGGGTCAGGTCGTCCGGGCCGCCGAGTTCCGCGTGGGCGACCAGGTCAAGCGCAACACCGCCGTCGACCTCGTCCTGAGCAAGGGCCGCAAGCCCATCGACATCGTCGACTACACCGGCAAGTCGGGCTCCGGCGCGAAGAAGGCACTGGAGAAGGCCGGCTTCAAGGTCAGCATCGAGCAGGCATTCTCCGACGAGGTCCCCAAGGGCGACGTCATCAGCCAGTCCCCCAGCTCAGGCGCCGGCTTCAAGAAGGACACGATCGTCCTCACCGTGTCCCGGGGGCCGGAGTTCATCCCGGTGCCGGACATGGTCGGTCACTCGAAGAACTTCGCGATCAAGCAGCTCGAGGCCGCCGGGTTCAAGGTCCGTGCCGTGCTGGGGACCGGCAACTTCAAGGTCCGGTCCCAGAGCCCGCGCGGTGGGACGAAGGCGAGGGTCGGCAGCACCGTGACGATCACCGCCCTCCCGTTCTGAGGCATCCGTCCAAGTCCGGCCGTTAGAGTCCAGCCATGAGCACGCCCCGCATCGCTCCCGGCAGCCGTCGCGAGATCGGCCTGGTCAACCACGTGTTCGCCCGGCTGGCCGGCCGGGTGACGGGCGGACCGCCGCCGAACATCTTCACGACACTCGGCCGCCAGCGCGGGCTGTTCCGCGCGTGGCTCTGGTACAGCGGCAAGCTGATGCCGGGCGGCAAGCTCCCGCGTCGTGAGACCGAGCTCGTCATCCTCCACGTCGCGGCCGTGCGCGAGTGCGCGTACGAGCAGGGCCACCACCGACGCCTGGGCCGACGCGTGGGCCTCACCGCCGAGCAGGTCGAGCACGCCGGCGACCTCGAGTGGTCCGGCTGGACCGACCGGGAGCGCGTCCTGCTCACCGCCGCCGACCAGCTGGTCCGGACCAAGGACGTCGACGACGCCACCTGGTCGGCTGTCCGGCAGCACCTCGACGAGGCCACGACGATCGAGCTGCTCATGCTCGTGGGTCAGTACGACTCGCTCGCCACCACGCTCATGACGCTTCGGGTCCAACCTGAAGGGTGAGACCTACTTGCTGAGCATCTCCGCGACGAGGAACGCCAGCTCGAGCGACTGCTCGCGGTTGAGGCGCGGGTCGCACAGCGTCTCGTAGCGGTGCGAAAGGTCGGCGGCCGAGAGCTTCGCTCCCCCGCCGACGCACTCGGTGACGTCGTCGCCGGTGAGCTCGACGTGCAGGCCGCCGGGCCACGTGCCGAGGGAGTGGTGCACCTCGAAGAAGCCACGGACCTCGTCGACGACGTCGTCGAACTCGCGGGTCTTGTAGCCGCTCTCGGCCTCGAACGTGTTGCCGTGCATCGGGTCGCAGACCCAGGCGACCTCGACACCGGCGGCCGTGACCTTCTCCACCAGGTGCGGCAGCAGGTCGCGGATCTTGCCCGCGCCGAACCGGGTGACGAACGTGATCCGGCCGGGGACGCGCTCGGGGTTGAGCTTCTCGTACAGCGCGATCGCGTCGTCCGGCGTGGTGGTGGGGCCGAGCTTCACGCCGATGGGGTTGGCGATGTGGCTCAGCAGCTCGACGTGCGCCCCGTCGAGCTGACGCGTGCGCTCGCCGATCCACACGAAGTGGCCGGACACGTCGTACGGCAGCTCGGTGCGCGAGTCGATGCGGGTGAGCGCGTGCTCGTACTCCAGGATCAGCGCCTCGTGCGAGGAGTAGAAGTCGACGGAGTGGAACTCGTCCGGGTCGACGCCGATGGCGTCCATGAACGCCAGCGCCCGGTCGATCTCGGCGCCGATGCGCTCGTAGCTGACGCCGACGGGGCTGCGCTTCACGAAGTCGGTGTTCCACGCGTGCATCTGGCGCAGGTCGGCGTAGCCGCCGGTGGTGAACGCGCGCGCGAGGTTCAGGGTGGCCGAGGACGCGTGGTAGACGTCGACGAGCCGCTGCGGGTCGTGGACGCGGGACTCGGGGGTGAAGTCGAAGCCGTTCACGGCGTCGCCGCGGTAGGCCGGCAAGGTGACGCCGTCGCGCGTCTCGGTGTCGCTCGAGCGCGGCTTGGCGTACTGGCCGGCCAGGCGGCCGACCTTGACGACGGGAACGCTCGCCGCGTAGGTGAGCACGACCGCCATCGAGAGCAGCACCCGCAGCTTGTTGCGGACGTTCTCGGCGGTGACGCCCTCGAACGTCTCGGCGCAGTCGCCGCCCTGCAGCAGGAACGCCTCGCCCCGGCTCACGGCGGCCAGCCGCTCGCGAAGGTCGTCGCACTCACCGGCGAAGACCAGCGGCGGCATCTTGCGCAGCGTCTCGACCGCGGCGTCGCGCGCGGCGACGTCGGCGTACGTCGGCTGCTGGGCAGCGCCGATCGCCCGGAGGTCGTCGAGACTGGGGATGCTCACCGCTCAAGGGTACCGAGGTGCCGAGCGAGCCTGATTCCTCACCCGGCTTCGCACCGGACGCCTTCGGCGTGACGCGCTCCCGCTCCGCTAGCCCGGGTTCACGCTCGCTCGCCAGGGCTCGCTCGGTTCACCCGAATAAGACCTCGACCTCCTCGTAGAGCTCCGGCCGGACGACCTTGAGCTCCGACGTGCCCTCAGCCAGCGGGACGCGGACGATCTCGGTGCCGCGCAGCGCGACCATGGTGCCGAACTCCCCGTCGGTGACCGCCTGGATGGCGTGCAGGCCGAACCGGGTGGCGAGCCAGCGGTCGAACGCCGTGGGCGTGCCGCCGCGCTGGATGTGGCCGAGCACGACGGCGCGGGCCTCGCGCCCGGTGCGCTCCTCGATCTCGTGCGCGAGCCGGTCGCCGATGCCGCCGAGCCGCACGTGGCCGAACGCGTCCTTCTCGCCGCTGACGAGCTCCATCGTGCCCTCGAGCGGCGTCGCGCCCTCGGCCACCACGATGATCGGTGAGTAGTGCGTCGCGAAGCGGCTCTCCACCTGGGCGCAGACCTTGTCGATGTCGAACGGCCGCTCGGGGATCAGGATGATGTTGGCGCCCCCGGCCAGGCCGCTGTGCAACGCGATCCAGCCCGCGTGGCGGCCCATCACCTCGACGACGAGGGCGCGGTGGTGCGACTCGGCCGTCGTGTGCAGCCGGTCGATGGCCTCCATCGCGATGTTGACGGCCGTGTCGAAGCCGAACGTGAAGTCCGTGCCCGAGAGGTCGTTGTCGATGGTCTTCGGGACGCCGACGACGTTGACGCCGAGGTCGGCCAGCTTGGTGGCGACGCCGAGGGTGTCCTCACCGCCGATGGCGATCAGGGCGTCGCAGCCGGCGGCCGCCAGGTTGTCCTTGATGCGCTCGACGCCGTTCTCGATCGCGAACGGGTTGGTGCGCGAGGACCCGAGGATCGTGCCGCCCCGCGGCAGGATGCCCCGCACCTCGTCGATCCCGAGCGTCATGGTGTCGCCCTCGAGCGGGCCGCGCCATCCGTCGCGGAACCCGACGAACTCGTGGCCGTGGGCGGTGACGCCCTTCCGCACGGCGCCACGGATCACCGCGTTCAGTCCTGGGCAGTCGCCGCCCCCGGTCAGCATGCCGACGCGCATCAGCTTTCTCCTTGCTCGTGTGGGTGGTGCGGGTCAGTCGGGCTTGATCTCTTCCCAGACCTCGTCGGCCTCGGCCTGCGCGGCCACCTTGGCGGCCTCGCGCTCGGCGTCCCGGTCGCGCTTCTTGGAGTCCTGGGCGTAGAGGTCGACGTACTCCTGGCCGGAGAGTCGCATGATCTCGTACATGATCTCGTCGGTGATGGCCCGGAGGATGTAGCGGTCGTCCTGCAGCCCGTCGTACCGCTTGAAGTCGAGCGGCTCGCCGAAGCGCACGCCGGGACGGGCGAACTTCCCGAAGACCTTGCCGGGCGGGGCGACGACGTCGGTGTTGATCACCGCGACGGGGATGACCGGCACACCGGCCTCCAGCGCGAGGCGGGCGACGCCGGTGCGACCGCGGTAGAGGCGGCCGTCGTGGGACCGAGTGCCCTCCGGGTAGATGCCGCAGACCTCGCCCTCGGACAGCAGGCGCAGCTGCGTCTTGATGGCGCCGGCCGCGGCGCTGCCGCTCGTGCGGTCGATCGGTACCTGACCGGACCCGGAGAAGAACTTCTTCTGGAGCCAGCCCTTGATGCCCGGCGACTCGAAGTACTCGGCCTTCGCGACGAACGTCACCCGTCGCGGGATGACGAGCGGCATGAACAGCCAGTCGCTGTAGGAGAGGTGGTTGCTGGCGAGGATGACGGCGCCCTCGCTGGGCACGTTCTCGGTTCCTTCGGCCCACGGGCGGAAGATCAGCTTGAGGAGCGGACCGATCGCCAGGAACTTGAGGAACCAATAGAACACGACGCGACTCTACTCTGAAAGACCCGTCACCTCGCCATGGTGAGATGAGGGAAGATGAGGGCATGGAGACCTCCCCCGCCGTCGTCGCCGGAGCCGAGCCGTTCACCGCCGACGGCGGACCGCTGGGTGTGCTGCTGAGCCACGGATTCACCGGCTCACCTGCGTCGATGACGCCCTGGGGACGTGCCCTGGCCGAGCGCGGGCACACCGTCCGCGTGCCCCGGCTGCCCGGTCACGGCACCACCTGGCAGGACCTGAACCGCACCCGCTGGGAGGACTGGTACGGCGAGGTCGAGGCCGCGTTCGACGAGCTGCGCGCGCGCTGCGACACCGTCGCCGTCGCCGGGCTCTCCATGGGCGGGGCCCTCGCCCTGCGCCTGGCCGAGCAGCGGGCCGACGAGGTCGACTCCGTCGTGCTCGTGAACCCCGCCATCGGGCTGCGCAACTGGCAGCTGCGTCTCGTCCCGGCCCTGAAGTGGGTCGTCCCGGCGATGCCCGGGATCGGCAACGACATCAAGAAGCCCGGCGCCGACGAGACCGGGTACGACAAGACGCCGCTCAAGGCCCTGGCGTCACAGCTGAAGGGCTGGCGCCTGGTCGCGGCCGACCTCGAGAAGGTCACGGCGCCGCTGCTGATGTTCCGGTCCACCGACGACCACGTGGTCGACGAGACCAGCCTCGGCCTCATCCGCGCGGGTGTCTCGTCGGAGGTGGCGGAGTACGTCACGCTCCACGACAGCTACCACGTCGCCACGATCGACAACGACGCCGAGCTGATCGTCAAGCAGTCCACGGCGTTCATCGAGTCCCATGCCCGAGCCTGACGACGAGTTCGACGAGATCGTCCAAGGGCTCGATCTCGACCTCTCGTTCCCCGACGATCCTCCCAGGCCGCCGCCTGCGGCGGCACCGTCACCCGAGCCGGTGGACTTCGACGACCTTCCGGACGAGCCGTTCTACCGCCGCGTGACGCCGCCCCCGCCGCGACCGCCGCACCGCGGGCGCACGGCGGCCTGGATCGCGGTGCTCGGCTCGCCGGTGGCGATCATGCTGGCCACGTTCCTGCACGTGTGGCTGGCCCGGCCGGTGCTGCTCGGGATCGGGCTCATCTTCGTCGCCGGGGCGATCTACCTGATCTCCCAGCTGCCCGAACACGGACCCTCGCGCCCGGACTGGCCTGACGACGGCGCCGCGCTGTGAGTCGAGCCATGTCGGCGGCACCCACGAGCCCGGCCTCGGGCCCGAGGTGGGCCCGCACGATGCGCGCCTCCGTCCGGTAGCCGCGGCCGGTCAGCGTCCGCGAGAACGCCTCGCGCGCCGGACCGAGCAGCAGCTCACCGGCGTCGCTCACCCCGCCGCCGATCACGACGACGCCGGGGTCCAGCGCCGCCGCGAGCCCGGCGATGCCCACGCCGAGCCAGTCGCCCACGTCGGCCAGCCAGGCGACGGCCTCCTCGTCGCCACCCTCGGCGGCCGCGGTGACCTGCCGCCCGGTGACCGCCTCGGGGTCGCCGCCGACCGCGTCGAGCAGCCGCCGGCCGAGCTCCGTGCCCGACGCCGCCGCCTCCCGGCCGCGGCGGGTGAGGACGCGGCCGCTGGCGTACTGCTCCCAGCAGCCGCGGTTGCCGCACTCGCACGGCAGCCCGTCGGGCACGACCTGCATGTGGCCGAACTCGCCGGCCAGGCCGTAGCGGCCGCGGTACGGCTGCCCGTCGATGACGACGGCGCCACCGATGCCGGTGCCGAGCGTGATGAGGACGAGGTCGGGCTCGTTCTGCGCGGCGCCGAAGCGCCACTCGGCCCACCCTGAGGCGTTGGCGTCGTTGTCGACGAGCACGGGCAGGCGGGTGCGCCGGGCCACGGCGTCGCGGAGGGGCTCGTTGCGCCACGCGAGGTGCGGCGAGAACAGCACCGTGGAGCCGGTGGCGTCGACGAAGCCGGCGGCCCCGATGCCGATGGCGCGGACGTGGTGGTCGCTCCGGAGCTCCTCGGTGATCGTGGAGATCGCGTCGAGCACGGCCATGGGGTCGGTGCTGGGCGTCTCGGTGCCGCGTCGGGCCAGGACGCGCCCGTCCTCGTCGACGACCCCTGCGGCGATCTTGGTGCCGCCGATGTCGAAGCCCAGGGCGAGCCGTTCGGGCACGTCAGTGGTCCAGCCGGGCCAGGTCCGCCGCGCCGATGATCCCGGCCTCGTTGCCGAGGGCGGCCAACCGGACCTCGGCGACCTTGCGGTGGTCGTGGGCGGTGAGGTGCTCCTCGAAGGCCGCGCGGGCCGGGTCGAGCAGCAGGTCTCCGGCGTCGGCGACGCCGCCGCCGATCGCGATGACACTGGGATCGAGCACGGCGGCGAGCGTGGCGATGCCCTCGCCCAGCCAGCGACCGGCGTCGTGCAGCAGGTCGACGCACATCGGGTCGCCCTGCTGCGCGAGGTCGGTGACCATCGGGCCGGTGATGGAGTCGGCGTCGCCGGCCACCTCGAGCAGCGGGCTGGCCTGCGGGTCGTCGGCCTCGACACGTTGCCGAGCGTCGGCGACGAGAGCACGACCGCTGGCGTACTGCTCGAAGCAGCCGTGCTGGCCGCAGCCGCACAGCCGGCCGCCGGGCACGACGCGCATGTGGCCGATCTCGGCCGCCGCGCCGAAGCCGCCGCGGAACAGCGTGCCGCGATGCACGATCCCGCCGCCCACGCCGGTGCCGACCGTCACGAGCAGGAGGTCGTCGGTGTCCTCACCGGCGCCGAAGCGGTACTCGCCCCAGGCCGCGGCGTTGGCGTCGTTCTCCACGACGACGGGCAGGTCGACGAGGCGGCCGACGTTGGCCGCGAGCGGCTCGTCGACCCAGTCGATGTTCGGGGCGAACCGCACGGTCGCCCGGTCGGCGTCGACGAAGCCCGCCGCGCCGATGCCGATGCCGCCGACGCGATCGGCGCCCACCGGGCCGGTGGTGTCAGAGGCGAGGAGGCGGTTGACGAGCTCGGCGACCGCCGGAGCGATGAGGTCCGCGTCCTCCGGGGTGCTCTCCTGCACGGCGTGGACGATCTGCCCCTTCTCGGAGACGAGACCGGCGGCGATCTTGGTGCCGCCGATGTCGACGCCGACGCCGTGGTCGGCGGTCATGCGGGGCTCGTCGGGTCAGCGTCACCCTGGCCGGACGACGCCTGGTCGAGCAGCACGTCCCGCACCGATCGGACCATCTGGATGGCCGAGTCGGCGACCTGCTCGACGACCTCCGGGTGCTCCTTCACGAAGCCGACGACCTGGCACACCGGGCACCAGGCGGTGGTGCAGACGTGAGCGGCTCCAGGCTGCTCACCGTCCGCGTCGGGGCGGCCGGATGACGACGACTCAGCGAAGGCGCGCAGCAGGCGGACCGCCTCCTCCCCCAACGAACCGACGGACTCCGGATCGGTCACCGGTTGCCCTCGACGTGCTTCTTCAGCCCCTTGAGGGCGGTGTCGATGATCACCTTCTCGGCCTTGCGCTTGAGCATGCCGAGCATCGGGATCGAGACGTCGACCGACAGCTGATAGGTGACGCGGGTGCCGTCGTCGACCGGGTCCAGCTGGTACTTGCCGTCCATCGAGGTGAGCATCGAGCCGCGCTCGACGAGGCTCCAGGTGACGGAGTGATCGCCGTCCCACACGTAGCCGAGCTCGTACTCGTCGCGGATCGGCGCGGCCTCCAGCACGAAGTGGACGCGCTCGGCGCGGTCGCCGTCCTGCTCCACGACCTCGGCGCTGCGGACGCCGGTGGCCCAGTTCGGGTAGTCGTCGAAGTCGGCGATGACGGCCATGATCTGCTCGGGCGGGGCGGCGATGACGATGTCGCTCGTGGTGCGGGCCATCTGCTCTCCTCGGCGTCCAGGTCTCGGTCGTGACCATCGTAGTGGCCGCAGGAGGTAGGGCGTCCCCGCCCCGAGTAGCCTGCGACATGTGGCACCGACGATCGCGACAGCACCCGGCAACCTGACCGACGACGTCCTCGACCGCCTCGCCACCGAGCCCGACGCCGTCGCGCTCCTGCGTCGCGTCGACGGCGCCTGGCAGGACGTGACCCTGCGGTCCTTCCACCAGGAGGTCACCGAGGTCGCGAAGGGTCTCGTCGCGGCCGGCGTGCAGCCCGGCGACCGCGTCGCCCTGCTCTCCAAGACCCGGTACGAGTGGACGCTGCTCGACTACGCGATCTGGTGGGCCGGCGCCGTCACCGTGCCCGTGTACGAGTCGTCGTCGGCCGCCCAGATCGCCTGGATCCTGGCCGACTCCGGCGCCGTCGCCGCCGTGGTCGAGACCTCCGAGCACGCCGATCGCGTGGCCGAGGCCCGGTCGGAGGCGCCCGACCTCTCGCACGTCTGGGTGCTCGACGACGCCGCCGTCCAGGCGCTCCGCGACGAGGGTTCCGACGTCACGGACGACGACCTGGAGAAGCGCCGGTCCAGCCTCGGTCCCGACTCGTTGGCCACCTTGATCTACACGTCGGGCACCACCGGGCGGCCCAAGGGCTGCCAGCTGACCCATGGCAACTTCCGTTCCGAGATCGCCGGCGCGCTCGAGCGGCTTCCCGAGCTCTTCGGCCGCGACGACGCGTCGACCCTGCTGTTCCTGCCACTGGCGCACGTGTTCGCCCGGATCATCCAGGTCGGCGCGATCCGGTCCGGCGCACGACTCGGGCACACCGCCGACATCAAGGACCTGGTCACCCACCTCGGCGAGTTCCAGCCGACGTTCGTCCTCGCCGTCCCGCGCGTGTTCGAGAAGGTGTTCAACACGGCGAGCACCAAGGCGTACGCGGACGGCAAGGGCCGGATCTTCGACCGCGCCGTCCAGACGGCCATCTCCTACAGCCGGGCGATCGACATCGGCGGGCCGGGCCTCCTCCTGCGCAGCCGGCACGCGGTCTTCGACCGCCTCGTCTACGGCAAGCTCCGGGACGCCCTCGGCGGGCACGCCGAGTGGGCGATCTCCGGCGGCGCGCCGCTCGGTGAGCGCCTCGCGCACTTCTACCGGGGCATCGGCGTCACCGTGCTGGAGGGATACGGGCTTACCGAGACCACCGCGGCGCTGTGCGTCAACACGCCCGAGCACCAGCGCATCGGCACCGTCGGCCGGCCGTTCCCCGGCACCGAGGTGGAGGTCGCGAGCGACGGCGAGCTGCGGTTCCGCGGCCCCCAGGTGTTCACCGGCTACTGGCACAACCCGGAGGCCTCGTCGGAGGCGCTGGACGCCGACGGCTGGTTCGCCACCGGCGACCTCGGCGACGTCGACGACGACGGCTACGTCCGCATCACCGGCCGCAAGAAGGAGATCCTGGTCACCGCGGGCGGCAAGAACGTCGCGCCCGCCGTGCTCGAGGACCGGGTCCGCGCCCACCCGTACGTCAGCCAGTGCCTGGTGGTCGGCGACGGCAAGCCGTTCGTCGCCGCGCTCGTCACCATCGACACCGAGGCCTGGGCCGGGTCACTGGACGACCCGGCGCTCGAGGCCGCGGTGCAGAGCGCGATCGACGACGCGAACTCCCAGGTCTCGCAGGCGGAGTCCATCCGCAAGTTCGTGATCCTGCCGGACGACTGGACCGAGGCGAACGGCTATCTGACGCCGTCGTTCAAGGTGAAGCGCAACGCGGTGCTGCGCGACTTTCACGACACCGTCGAGGCCTTGTTCGTCAGGTAGCGACGCCAGTCGGCGGTGATCTGCTTAACGGTCAGGCCGAGATCGGCGCGCGCGGCCTTGTCGGCCGAGTCGCCCTGGAGGACGTCGCGGTAGAACCGCACGATCCTGGCGTCGTCGAGTCGTTCGCCGAGCATCCGGAAGACCAGCCAGGCCTCCTCGTACACGGCCCCGAGACCGCGGCCGGCGCCGCCGAAGTCCGCCGCGCTCGGCAGGGCTCGGGGCGCGCCGTTCTCTCGCACGGACCGCAGGGCCTGCCCGGCGCTCAGGGTCAGCGGGGCGTCGTCGTCGTGGAGCGCGACGAAGTCGGCGAAGCCCTCCGCGACCCACGGCTCCGGCGACGTGCCGACCGCGTCGGTGAGCTGGTGCGTGGCCTCGTGAGTGACGACGACCTGCGCCGCGCGGGCGTCCATGGTGCGGAACTGGTCGGGGTTGAGCACGATGACACGGGCCGTCTTGGTGCCGCCGTCGACGGTGGTGGTGACCGCGGCGATCGGCTCCACGTCCTGCTGCGACCGGCCGACCAGCGTGGCTGTGAGTGCCCGGGTCGCGGGTGAGACCACGGTGAGGTCGCCGTCGACGCCGCGGACCACGGAGCGGACCGTGCTCGCGGCCGTGCGAGCCATCGACATCACGTCGAGACCCGGGACTCCCCCGTCGACCGCGATCACCCGGACCCCGGGCTTCCGCTGGACGTCGACGCGGCCGGCGAGCCAGAGCGGCAACGGCTCCGTGGACGTGGCGGAGCGGATGGCGAACGTGCCGTCGCGGCGCGGGTCGACGCGGAACCGCACCGTCGCGTCCCGCACGGACGTGCCGGTGACCACCGAGTCCGGGCCGGCCGTCCACGACACGGCGGCCTGGACGGTGGTGGAGCCGTCGGCCCGGTCGGCGACCTCGCCGCCGCGCAGGTAGCGCAGCTCGACGTCGCGGACGTCCAGCGCCGCGCGGGCGGCCCAGGCGTCGCGCGCGAACGAGCGCGCGGCCGAGCCGGAGCCCGCCGCCTTCACGAACGCGTCCTCGCTGTCGGCCGCGCTCAGCGCGCGGAACTGGTCGGCCAGAACGGTGGCCGCGTCGGCGGGGATCTCCGGGGCGTCATCGGGATCCGACGAGCTCCACGGCCGCTGCCAGAGCAGGACTCCGGCGGCGAGTGCCAGGAGGACGACCCCGGCGACCAGGTTCGGCGACAAGCGTCGCCGGGACCTGGGGTCAGCCAACCCGTCCGGCCTTGCTGAAGCCGCCGAGACCGGTGTACTCGACGCTCCGGCCGGGGTGCGGGGCGTGGATGACCTTGCCGTGACCGACGTAGATGCCGACGTGGGACATGTCGCCGTAGAAGACGAGGTCGCCCGGCTGCAGCGCGCCCATCGAGATGTGGCGCGTGGCGGAGTACTGCGGTCCGACGACCCGCGGCAGCGAGACACCGGCAGCCGCGTAGGCCTTCATCACGAGGCCCGAGCAGTCCCACGAGTTGGGGCCGGTGCCGCCGTAGACGTACGGGTCGCCGAGCTGGGCCTGGGCGAACTGGATGGCGCGGGCGGCGCGACCCGACGCGTCGACCTCGAAGCCGAGGTTCAGGTCGCTGGTGGTGAACGCGGCCTGGTCGGCGGCGCTCAGCAGCCCGAGCTCGGCCTTCGCGGCCTGGTACTTCTTCCGGATCTCGCGCTTCTTCTTGGCGACGTCCTTCTGGTCCTTCTTGAGGGACTTCTGCCGGTCCTCCAGCTGGGCCTTGCGGTTCTTCAGCTGCTTGGCCGTGCGGCCGAACGACTCCAGGGCGTCGGCGCGCGTGCTGTTGAGGGCCTGGACGGCACCGAGGCCGTCGAGGAACTCCTCCGGGTCGCGGCTGCCGAGCAGGTTGACCGTGGGACCGAGCGGCGCGTCCATGTGCTGCTGGACGATCGCCGAGCTCAGGGCGTCGCGCTGGGCGCGGTAGCCGACCATCTGGCGGTCGATGTCCTCGGAGAGGTCGTCGATCTCCTGCTTGGTCTGCTTGATCTGCTCCTTCAGGCCGTTGACCTGCTCGGAGACGGCCTCGACGCGGTGGAAGGCCTGCTCCACGTCGTGGACGGTCACCTTCTTGTCGGGCTCGGCCTGCGCGCCCACGATCAAGCCGGCGGAGAGCGCGGTGACGCTCGCGAGGGCGATCAGGGTACGGCGGGTGGTGGTGTGGCGATGGGGGGTGACGCGCACAACGCTCCTACGATCCTCGACGCCTACCGGGTGAGCTGACGGGTTCGGGCCAAGGTCTGCCCTACGACTCGCGGACGAGTCGATTCACCCCACTTGCGTGGTTCCCCGGCACGTCACGGCCGCCTGGGACGGCCGATCAGTCTCGGCGGTGCTCCCGGGGCAGACCATGTCGGTCCACCTTCTCCGGACGCACGAGGCCTCACTCTAGGGGGGCGTGGGTGCGCGATCAAATACGCGCGCCGTACCTGGGGAAACTCAGGCGGTGTGGGTGGCCGGTCCCGTGATCGGGATCACGAGCCGGAGGGGCGGCACGAGGCCACCGTCGGCCAGGGCGTCGAGAGCGGCGACCTCGTCCTGGTCGAGCTCGATGCCCTCGGGGGGCGCGCCCAGGAGCACGGTGACGACGCAGTCGCCGCAGGCGCCGGGGCTCCGGACGAGGCAGCGGTCGCAGTCGACGACCACGGGATCGGTCGGATCGGTCATGGGAAGCACCTCCTAGTGCTGACGTCCCAGACGCTAGACAGGACCTCGGACAGTTCCGGCGTGTCGTTCGAACACACTGTCGGATGTCCGACCTACCGTTCCCTGCGTGGAAGCAGTCCAGGCCTCGTTCGACGACCTCGGTCGCCCGCTGAGCGACGTGACGTTCTGCGTCGTCGACCTCGAGACCACGGGCGGCTCCCCCGCCCAGGGCTGCAAGATCACCGAGATCGGCGCGGTCAAGGTGCGCGGCGGCGAAGTGCTCGGCGAGCTGCAGACGCTGGTGAACCCGGACGAGTCCATCCCGGCGTTCATCACCGTGCTGACCGGCATCACCGACGCCATGGTGATCCACGCTCCGCGCATCGCCGAGGTCATGCCGAGCTTCCTGGAGTTCGCGCGGGGGTCGGTGCTCGTCGCCCACAACGCGCCGTTCGACGTCGGCTTCCTGAAGCACTACTCGCGCGAGCTCGGCATCCCGTGGCCGCGCTTCGAGGTGCTCGACACCGCGGTCCTGGCCCGGCGCACGCTGTTGCGCGACGAGGTGCCCAACGTCAAGCTCGCCACCCTCGCCCGGCACTTCCGCGCCACCACCACGCCCAACCACCGGGCCCTGGAGGACGCCCGCGCCACCGTCGACGTCCTGCACGGCCTGTTCGAGCGGCTCGGCCCGCTCGGCGTCTCCTCGCTGGAGGAGGTGTCCACGTTCACGGCCCGGGTCACGCCCGCGCAGCGGAAGAAGCGCCACCTCGCCGACCACCTGCCCCAGGCGCCGGGCGTCTACCTCTTCCGCGACGCCCGCGACGACGTCCTGTACGTCGGCACGTCCAAGCGGCTGCGCACCCGGGTGCGCTCCTACTTCACCGAGTCCGAGACGCGGTCCCGGATGGGCGAGATGGTGATGCTCGCGCAGCGCGTGGAGGCCGTCGTGTGCGCCACCGCCCTGGAGGCCCAGGTGCGCGAGCTTCGACTCATCGCCCGGCACCGACCGCCGTACAACCGGCGCTCGAAGTTCCCCGACCGGCTCTCCTGGCTCAAGCTCACCCGCGAGCCTTGGCCACGACTGTCGGTCGTCCAGCGCATCCTCGACGACGACGCCGACTACATCGGCCCGTTCCGCGGCCGGGTCGCGGCGGAGGACGCTGCGGCCGCGCTGCACGACACGTTCCGCATCCGGCAGTGCACCCCCAAGCTCGCGAAGCGGTCGCGGCGCACCCCGTGCGTCCTCGCGGAGCTCGGGCACTGCCTCTCCCCCTGCGACGGCTCGGTCGAGGTCGACGCCTACGACGCCGAGGTGAACCGGGTCCGTCGGGCCATGACGGCCGACCCCGCCGAGCTCGT
This sequence comes from Aeromicrobium terrae, assembly GCF_008039565.1. Taxonomy (GTDB): domain Bacteria; phylum Actinomycetota; class Actinomycetes; order Propionibacteriales; family Nocardioidaceae; genus Aeromicrobium; species Aeromicrobium terrae. The sequence continues at coordinate 146,401 of NZ_VDUX01000001.1, read as the reverse complement.
CGACGCCATCGGCCGGCGGATGTCCGACCTCGCCACGCAGCAGCGCTACGAGGACGCCGCCCGCTGGCGCGACCGGCTCACGGCGCTGGTGCGCGGCGTCGTGCGCACGCAGCGCCTCCTCGAGCTCACCCGCGTCCCGGAGCTGGTGGCCGCCGCGCCGCACCCGGACGGGTGGGAGATCCACGCCATCCGGCACGGCCGGCTGGCGGCCGCCGGCGTCATGCCCCATGGCACCCACCCGCACGGCTGGGTCGACGCGCTGCTCGCCACGGCCGAGACCGTCGACGCCGGGTACGGCCCGATCCCCGCCGCCACGGCCGAGGAGACCGAGTGCCTGCTGCGCTGGCTCGACACGCCCGGGCTCCGGATGGTTCGCGGCGCCTGGAGCTCGCCGCTGGAGAGCGGCGCACGGCACCTCGACCTTCTGGCTAAGGTGGCGCCATGATCACCGCGATCGTCTTCATCCAGGCCGACGTCTCGCGACTGTCCGAGATCGCCGAGCAGATCGCCGACATCGACGGGGTCAGCGAGGTCTACTCCGTCACCGGCGACCTCGACCTCCTCGCCATGGTGCGGGTGCGGACCCACGAGGAGATCTCCGACGTCGTGGCCGACCAGCTCAACAAGGTCGACGGCGTCCTGTCCACCCAGACGCAGATCGCGTTCCAGACGTTCAGCCAGCACGACCTCGAAGAGGCCTTCAGCATCGGTCTGTGACGGGCTAGACGAGCGCCTGCGTCGCCGACGCCCACCGGTCGAGCACGGACCGCGCCGAGCCGGAGTCGATCGACTCCCGGGCCCGCTCGATGCCGGCGACCAGCCGGTCCTCCAACGAGCCCGCCTCGGCCGCGTGGGCGGCGATGCCCGCGCCGGCGTTGAGCAGGACGGCGTCGCGGACCGCCGACTTCTCGCCGTCGAGGACGCGCCCGAACACGCCCGCGTTGAAGGCGGGGTCGCCACCGGCGAGCGCCGACGGCTCGGACGTGTCGATGCCGAGGCGCGTGGGGTCGACGACGTGCTCGGACACGTCGCCCGTGGCCGGGTCGCCCACCCACACGTGCGACGTGGTGGTGGTGGTGATCTCGTCCAGCCCGTCGTCGCCGCGGAACACCAGCGCGTCGGCACCGCGACCGGCGAGCACGCCCGCCATGAGCGGCGCCATGCGCGGGTCGGCCACCCCGACGGCCATGGCGGCCGGCCGGGCCGGGTTGGTGAGCGGGCCGAGGAAGTTGAACGGCGTGGCGATGCCGAGCTCGCGGCGTGGCACCGCGGTGAACCGGAACGACGCGTGGAAGACCGGGGCGAAGCAGAACGTGATGCCGGCCTCGCGCAGGACGTCGAGGAGCTTCAGCGGCGGCACGTCGAGTCGCACGCCGAGCGCCTCGAGCACGTCGGCCGATCCGCTGGAGCTGGACGCGGCGCGGTTGCCGTGCTTGACCACCGGCACGCCGGCGCCGGCGATGGTGACCGCCGACATCGTGGAGATGTTGACCGTGTGAGCGCGATCGCCGCCGGTGCCGACGATGTCGACGACGCGCTGGTCGACCGTCAGCGGCGCGGCGTGGCGGTACATCGCGTCGACCAGGCCCTGCATCTCCGCGAGCGTCTCGCCCTTGCTCCGGAGCGCGACGGCGAACCCGGCGATCTGGGCCGGGGTGGCGTTGCCGGAGAGGATCTCCTCCATGGCCCAGGACGTCGCGGCCGCGTCGAGGTCGTGGCCGGCGACGAGGGTCGCCAGGACGTCCGGCCAGGTCTGGCTCATGTCAGGTCACGCCGAGGCGAGGACCCCGCGGGCCAGACCGATGACGGTCTCGGCCAGGCGCAGCGGGTCGATGGGGTGCGGCAGCGCGGCCTCGGCGCGCGACCAGGTGGCGAGCCAGGCGTCCTGCGGACGGCCGGTGAGGACGAGGACCGGCGGTGCCTGGTAGATCTCGTCCTTCATCTGCCGGGCGATGCCCAGACCGCCGGCGGGAACCGCCTCGCCGTCCAGGATCACGAGGTCGATGCCGCCCTCGTCGAGGTGGTTCCACACCACCGGCTCGGTGGCGCACTCGACGTAGTCGAACGGCGGAAGATCGGGGTGCGGGCGAGCGCCGAGGCCCGCGATGACAGTGGCTCGGACGTCGCGGTCGTCGCTGTACACGAGAACACGCAGGGGCTTGTGCTCACTCACAAACGAATCGTACATAATGAGCGCGTGGCCACTACCTCCGTGATCCCCGCCTCCCGTCTGCACGGCACCGAGGGACGTCCGTCCATGGTGACCGTCGGCACCATCGTCTGGCTCTCCAGCGAGCTGATGTTCTTCGCGGGACTGTTCGCGGCGTACTTCACCATCCGCAACGTCGCCCCCGACCTGTGGGACGTCGAGACGGCCAAGCTGAACATCCCGTTCGCGTCGGTGAACACCACGATCCTGGTGCTGTCGTCGGTCACCTGCCAGTACGGCGTCTTCGCCGCCGAGCGAGGCCGCCCCGGACGCACCGGCACCCTCCTGCAGATCGGCAAGTGGGGCATGCGCGAGTGGTTCGTGCTCACCTACGTCATGGGCGCGATCTTCATCGGCGGCCAGGCCACCGAGTACGCCGAGCTGGTCCACGAGAACGTCACCATCCCGAGCTCGTCGTACGGCTCGATGTTCTACCTGGCCACCGGCTTCCACGGCCTGCACGTCATCGGCGGGCTCATCGCCTTCATCCTCGTCATCGGCCGTACGTTCATGGCGCGCCGATTCACCCACGAGCAGGCCATCAGCGCCATCGTGGTCTCGTACTACTGGCACTTCGTCGACATCGTCTGGGTCGGCCTGTTCGCCACCATCTACCTGATCCAGTAACAAGGCTGACCTAACTCCATCGACGCGGCTCCTCGCTGGGTACGCTGACCCCACCAACCAGGAATGAGGTTCTCGGTGCGGAAACTGTCGACCAGACGCCGGCATCCCCTCGCCGGACTCGTGGTCCTGCTGCTCGGACTTGTCGTGGCCGGCGGCCTCTACGCCGCGTTCGCGCCGCGTGCCGCCACCGCTGAGGAGGCTTCGGCGCGCGACGTCGAGGCCGGGCGTCAGCTCTTCCTCATCGGCTGCGCCAGCTGCCACGGCAAGAACGCCGAGGGCATCACCACCAAGTCCGGTGGCAACTACGGTCCGAGCCTGATCGGTGTCGGCGCCGCGGCCGTCGACTTCCAGGTCGGCACCGGTCGCATGCCGATGGCCAACGCCGGACCGCAGGCCCCGCGCAAGGACCCGGAGTACACCGCCGAGGAGACCAAGCAGCTCGCCGCGTACGTCGCGTCGCTGGCTCCCGGCCCGTCCGTCCCGGAGTCCGAGTACACCGACTACAAGGCCGCCACCACCGAGGAGATCCGCGAGGGCGGCGAGTTCTTCCGCACCAACTGCACGGCCTGCCACAACTCCGTCGGTGCCGGTGGCGCGCTGCCGAACGGCCGCTACGCCCCGTCCCTGAAGGGCGTCAGCGCCAAGCACATCTACGAGGCCATGCTCACCGGCCCGCAGCAGATGCCGCTGTTCTCCGACGAGGTCATCACGCCCGAGGACAAGCGCAACGTCATCGCCTACATCAAGTCCGTCCAGGACCAGCCGACCCCCGGCATCGCCGGCGGCAGCGTGGGTCCGGTGTCCGAGGGCATGTTCACGTTCCTCATCGGCATGGGCGGGCTCGTCGGCGTCGCGGTCTGGATCGGCGCCCACGGCGCGCGAGTGAAGAAGAGGAGCTCATGACCGACGACCTCGAGCCCACCGGCGCGTCCGAAGGAACGGTCGCGCACGAGCCCATCGGCGACCCGGGGCTGCCGGAGCACCAGTGGCGCCCCACCGACGTCGACGCCGACCTCGAGCGTCGCGCCGAGCGCCAGGTCTCCACGCTCTTCGGACTCGGTGCCCTGCTCTTCCTCGGCTTCTGCGTCGCGTACTTCACGGTCGACGCGGACCAGACGTTCCTCGGCTGGAACGGGCAGAACTTCGCCCTCGGCGCCACGTTCGGCGGCGGTCTGCTGCTGATCGGCGTGGGCATCATCCAGTGGGCCAAGAAGCTCATGGGCGACCACGAGATCGTCGAGGAGCGTCACCCCAGCGCCTCGTCCGACGAGGACCGCACGGCCGTCATGATCGACGTCAACGCCGGCCTCAACGAGTCCGGCATCGCGCGCCGTCCGATGATCCGCAACAGCCTGCTGCTGTCGCTGGGTGCGCTCGGCCTCCCGGTCATCGTCGCCCTGCGCGACCTCGGCCCGCTCCCCCACGACCAGCGCCGCACGGTCTGGAAGAAGGGCATGCGGGTCGTCAACGACGTCTCCGGCACGCCGATCAAGCCCGAGCAGCTGCAGGTCGGCCAGCTCGTGAACGCCGAGCCGGCCATCCTCTTCGAGGAGGACGCCGACGGCGAGCGCGTGCTGCACGGCACCGAGGCCCTGCAGGTCAAGTCCAAGGCCGCCGTGATCGTCGTCCGGATGCGTCCGGAGGACATCACCCCGTCCAAGGGCCGCGAGAACTGGGGTGTCGACGGCATCCTCTGCTACTCCAAGATCTGCACGCACGTCGGCTGCCCGATCAGCCTGTGGGAGCAGCAGACGCACCACCTGCTGTGCCCCTGCCACCAGTCCACGTTCGACCTCGCCGACAACGGCAAGGTCATCTTCGGCCCGGCCCATCGACCGCTGCCGCAATTGCCGCTCGGCGTAGACTCAGAGGGGTACCTGATCGCGATGAGCGACTTCCCGGAGATCGTCGCTCCGAGCTATCCGGAACTCGCGCGTGACCAGAAGAAGCTGGACAAGAACTCATGACGACTGAGTACACCGACATCGAGAAGACCCCCGTCGGCAAGAAGATGGCCGGCCCGGTCGAGTGGCTGGACGACCGCCTCGGCCTGGCGGGAGCGGGCAAGAAGCTCATGCCGGTCCGCAAGGTCTTCCCCGAGCACTGGTCCTTCATGCTGGGCGAGATCGCCCTCTGGTCGTTCATCGTCCTGCTCGCCACCGGCGTCTACCTGACGTTCTGGTTCCAGCCGAGCATGGCCGAGACCGTCTACAACGGTCCCTACAAGCCGCTCAACGGCCTCGAGATGTCGCAGGCCTACTCCTCGACGCTCGACATCTCGTTCGGCGTCCGTGGCGGCCTGCTGATGCGCCAGGTGCACCACTGGGCCGCGATGCTGTTCGTCGCCGCCATGGTCGTGCACATGCTGCGCGTCTTCTTCACCGGCGCCTACCGCAAGCCGCGCGAGGTCAACTGGCTGATCGGCCTCGGTCTGCTGACCCTCGGCCTCGTCGAGGGCTTCGCGGGCTACTCGCTGCCGGACGACCTGCTGTCCGGCACGGGCCTGAGGTTCGTGGACGGACTGATCCGGTCCATCCCGCTCGTCGGGTCGTACCTGGAGTTCTTCATCTTCGGTGGGGAGTTCCCGGGCAACGAGATCATCCCGCGCCTCTACATGGCGCACATCCTGCTGATCCCCGCGCTCCTGCTCGGGCTGATCGGCGCCCACATGCTGCTGCTCGTCTACCAGAAGCACACGCAGTGGCCCGGCCCCGGACGCACCGAGAAGAACGTCGTGGGCTACCCGCTGCTCCCGGTGTACGCGGCGAAGGCCGGCGGCTTCTTCTTCGTCGTCTTCGGCTTCACCGCCCTGATGGGCGCGATGATCCAGATCAACCCGATCTGGGCCTACGGTCCGTACAACCCGTCCGAGGTCACCGCCGGCTCCCAGCCGGACTGGTACATGGGCTTCGTCGAGGGTGCGGTCCGTGTCATGCCCAACTGGGAGCTGACGTTCCTCAACTACACCTGGAGCCTGAACGTCTTCATCCCGGGCGTGCTGCTGATGGGCGTGCTGTTCACCGCTCTGGGCGCCTGGCCGTTCGTCGAGTCCTGGATCACCGGTGACAAGCGCGAGCACCACCTGCTGGAGCGCCCGCGCAACGCCCCGGTGCGCACCGCCTTCGGCGTCGCCGGCATGACGATGTACGCCGTGTTCTGGATCGGCGGCGGCAACGACATCATCGCCACGAAGTTCCACCTGAGCCTCAACGCGATCACCTGGTTCGTGCGGATCGGCTGGATCGTCCTGCCGGTCATCGCGTTCATCGTCACCAAGCGCATCTGCATCGGTCTGCAGCGCGCCGATGCCAACCGCATCCTGCACGGGTACGAGACGGGCATCATCGAGCGCACGCCGGACGGCTCGTACTCCGAGCGCCACGCTCCCCTGCCCGTCGCGAACCAGTTCGTGCTGACGTCCCACGACCGCCTGCCGGTGCTGGAGGCTCCCGCCGAGGAGGACGCCAACGGCGTCGCCGCCCCGGGCAGCCGAGGCGCCCGCCTGCGAGCCAAGGCGCGGTCGTTCTACTACGACGGCGCGGTCGACAAGCCCACCACGCACGACGTCGAGCACGCCGCCGAGCACCTGGGCGACCACGACGGCCACCCGGTCCCCCTCGGCGAGGACTTCCAGGGCGTCAGCGAGACCGGCATCCCCCGCTCCCACTTGTGACGGCCTGAGCTCGCGCTGCGAGCGAACGGCCGGCCAGGTCGAGTGTGCGCGCCGGAGGCGCCCGGCGTATCGAGACCTCGCGAGTTGTGAGGCTCGCGCTTGACGTGGTCTCTATACACCCCCGCTCGCTGGCGCTCGCGGGGGCACTCGACCACCGGGGGCTAGCTCAAAGCTGAGCCCTTGACCCAGTCGGACCAGGAGACGTTCCAGTCGGTCCAGCCGTTCTGGGACTCCAGGGGGCGCGGGCTGTCGACGAACTTCACGACGTCGCCGCGGCGGGACTGGCTGAAGAGCCAGGCCGCGTCGGCCGTGCTCATGCCGGTGCAGCCGTGGCTGACGTTGGCGCGGCCCTGGTTGCTACCCTGCCACGGGGCGGCGTGCAGGAACTCACCGGAGTTGGTGACGCGCATGGCCCACTTCACGTCGTCGATGTTGTAGTAGTCGGGGTCCTCGGAGTCGACGCCGGTGGTGGCGGCGTCCATCCGCACGGACGAGAACTTCTCCATGATGATCTTGGTGCCGCGACGGGTCTGGTGCCGTGCGTCGCCGGCGGAGATCGGGATGGTGCGGGCGGTCTTGCCGTCGATCTTCACGGTCAGCCGGTGGGCGCCGACGTCGACGGTGCTGACGACGCTCCGCCCGATCCTGAACGGGACGACCTGGTCCTTCTGCCCGTAGATGCCGTCACCGGCGGGCAGGCTGTTCAGCCGCAGCACGACCTTGACCTTGGTGCCGGCCGGCCAGAACTCCTTGGGGCGGAAGTGCGCCTCGCGGTCACTCAGCCACGTCCAGGAGCCCTCGGTGACCTCGGGGTCCGTGGTCACGTGCATGTTGCGCTCGTACAGCGTCTTGTTCTTCACCGGCAGGTCGAACTTGACGATGATCGGCATCCCGACGCCGACGGTCTCGTTCTTCAGCGGGGCGACGGCCGGGAAGGTCTGCTGGTCGAGGGTGAGCTGCTGCGTCGTGAACGACCGGGTCAGGGTGTCGGCCTTGCCGTCCTCACCCTTGCCGGTGACGGTCAGCTCGTACCTGGTGCCCGGCTCCAGACGCTCCGACGCGACCCACTGGTCACCGGTGACGCGCCCCTTGAGGCTGTCCTTGCCGTCCGCGGTGGCGAGCTTCGCTTGCGTGATGGTGCCGTGCTCGGCGCTGGCGGTCACGATCGTGTCGACCGGGACGTCCTTGGCCTTGACCTGCACGTTGGACGCCAGCGTGATCGGGTCCTTCGGCGCCACCACGTCCTTCACGTCGCCCGCGGAGCAGGCGGCGAGCAGGGCAGCAGACAGCGGGACGATCAGCAGGCGCAGGGATGACACCACGACATTCTACGTGGCCCCTCTGACCGCGCCGGACGGCCGTCAGTGGGCGTGGACGCCGCGGTAGTACTCGAAGATCCAGCCGCTCACCGTGAGGGCGCCGATGCCGGCACCGATGATGAACAGCCACCAGCCGATGACGACGCCGAGCACGATCGTGGCCAGCGCCATGGCGCAGAACAGCGGCCACCAGCTGAACGGCGGGAAGAAGCCCTGCTCCCCCGCGCCCTCGGCGATCTCGCCGTCGCTGCGGTCCTCGGGGCGGGCCGGGATCTGCCGCGCCACGACAGCCAGGTAGAAGCCGAGCAGGCCGCACAGCAGGGTGGTCATGACCAGGGCCGTCGTGCCGGTGGGGTCCTCGGTGAGGATCCAGTAGATCGGCGCGATGAACGCGAAGAAGACCGCCGTGAAGATGATGGTCAGGTACTCAGAACGCATGGCTCAGCTCTCATCCTTCGAGTCGGCGATCGCCTCGCCGCGTCCGGAGACGTCGGGCGCGTCGGCCAGGCCTTCCTTCTCCCCCGGGTTGTGCACGAGCTCGAGCTCGGCGATCTCCGGGTGGTGGAGGTCGAACGCCGGGCTCTCCGAGCGGATCCGCGGGAGCGACACGAAGTTGTGACGCGGCGGCGGCGAGCTCGTGGCCCACTCCAGGGAACGGCCCCAGCCCCACGGGTCGTCGAGGTTGACGAGCGGGCTCTTGCGCGACTTCCAGACGTTGTAGAGGAACGGCAGCGTGGACGCGCCGAGCAGGAACGCACCGATCGAGGAGATCTCGTTCAGCGTCGTGAACCCGTCGGTGGGGCTGTAGTCGGCATAGCGACGCGGCATGCCCTCGACACCCAGCCAGTGCTGGACGAGGAACGTCATGTGGAAGCCGATGAACAGCAGCCAGAAGTGGATCTTGCCGAGCTTCTCGTCGAGCATGCGTCCGGTGAGCTTGGGCCACCAGTAGTAGAAGCCCGCGAACATCGCGAACACCACGGTGCCGAAGACGACGTAGTGGAAGTGCGCCACCACGAAGTAGCTGTCGGACAGCTGGAAGTCGAGCGTCGGCGACGCCAGGATGATGCCGGTCAGGCCGCCGAAGAGGAACGTCGTGAGGAAGCCCAGCGACCAGATCAGAGGGGTGTCGAATGACACAGATCCGCCCCAGAGCGTGCCTATCCAGTTGAAGAACTTCACGCCGGTCGGCACGGCGATGAGGAACGTCATGAAGGAGAAGAAGGCCAGGTCGACCGCGCCGGTGACGAACATGTGGTGCGCCCACACGGCCACGGACAGCGCCGCGATCATCAGCGTCGCGCCCACCAGGCCGATGTAGCCGAAGATCGGCTTGCGGCTGAAGACCGGCAGGATCTCGGTGATGATCCCGAAGAACGGCAGCGCGATGATGTAGACCTCGGGATGGCCGAAGAACCAGAACAGGTGCTGCCACAGGATCGGTCCGCCGTTGGCGGCGTCGAAGACGTGGGCGCCGAGCCGGCGGTCCGCCTCCAGCGACAGCAGTGCCGCCGCGAAGATCGGGAACGCGATCAGCACGAGGATGCTGGTGACCAGCGTGTTCCACACGAAGATCGGCATCCGGAACATGGTCATGCCCGGTGCGCGCATCGTGAAGATCGTGGTGACGAAGTTGACGGCGCCGAGGATGGTGCCGAGGCCGGCCATCCACAGACCCATGACCCACAGGTCGCCGCCGATGCCCGGCGAGTTCACCGCGTCGCTGAGCGGCGCGTACGCGAACCAGCCGAAGCTCGCCGCGCCACCGGGGACCAGGAAGCCGCTGACCGTGATCAGACCGCCGAACAGGAACAGCCAGTAGCTGAACATGTTCAGGCGCGGGAACGCGACGTCAGGCGCGCCGATCTGCAGCGGCATCACCGCGTTGCCGAACCCGAAGAACAGCGGCGTCGCGAACAGCAGCAGCATGATCGTGCCGTGCATCGTGAAGAGCTGGTTGTAGAGCTCGTCGCTGACGACCTTGGACCCCGGCTGGGCGAGGTTCGCGCGGATGATCAGCGCGAGGATGCCGCCGAACAGAAAGAAGCAGAACGACGTGACCAGGTACAGGTTGCCGATGACCTTGTGGTCGGTCGTGGTGATGACCGTGACGATCTTCTGGCCGAGCGTCCGCTCACGCGTGACCGACCGGGAGCTGGTGTCCTCGAACGCTGCCGTGGTGGCCATCAGCCCTCGCCTCCGCTCTTCTCGAGGCCGGCGATGGTGTCGGCCTCCTTGGCGCCTGTGGGGGCACCGATCTCACCCTTGTTCTTGAGCTCGACGAGGTGCTGGTCGTACTTCGCACGCGAGACGATGTGCACCTCGAAGATCATCCGCGAGTGGTACATGCCGCACAGCTCGGCGCAGCGGCCGGTGAACACGCCCTCACGGGTGGGCGTGAGGTCGAACGTGTTGTGGCGCCCGGGGACGACGTCCATCTTGAAGTAGAACTCCGGGATCCAAAACGAGTGGATGACGTCCGGCGACTTCAGCGTGAACCGCACGGACTCGTCGACCGGGAGCCACAGCTCGGCCGGGTCGGCGGGCGTGCCGACGTCGAAGACGTTGTCGCGGTTGGTGGCCGGCTCGTCGAGGTAGTTGAAGGCCCACTGCCACTTGCTGCCGACGACGTCGATGGAGTGGTCGGGGTTCTTGACCTTCTCCAGCATGTCGTTCTGCGAGGTGACGGTGTGGAAGAAGAAGACGGCGACGACGATCACCGGGGCGATCGTGTACAGCGCCTCGATCGGCAGGTTGTAGCGCACCTGGGCGGGAACCTCGTCGTCGCTGCGACGGCGGTAGCGCACGACGGCGTAGACCATGCCGCCGAAGACCAGCACGAAGACCACGAGGACGGCGATCCAGGCGCCCAGCCAGAGGTCCCACATCGGGTCGGTCCGGTCACTGCCCGCGACGGGGAGCGCAAGCCGCTTGACGTCGGAGTCGTCAACGGGAGAACAGCCACTCAGCACGAGTGCCGCGGCGGCCAGGGCCACCAGCTTCATCCGACCCACGGGGTGCCTTTCTGATCCAGACAGTCCTGCGATGACATCAACACGATAGTCCAGCGCTCACCCGAGGCTGAGAGCGGCATCGACCTCGGAGGCCGCCGTGTCGCCGTAGGCCGCGCCCAGGCGCTTGAGGAAGCCGTCACGCGTGAGCTCGTACTCCTGCGTGCCCTTGGTCTCGACCACGCTGGCGGCGATCGTGCACCCGATCTGGGCGGACCGCTCGAGGTCCAGCTCGGCCGCGATGCCGGCCAGGAAGCCGGCGCGGAAGCTGTCGCCGACACCCGTCGGGTCGACGGCCACGACGCCCTCGATGGCCTTGACCTCGACGGCCTCGCCGTCGGCCGGATAGACCGAGACGCCGTCCTTGCCGCGCGTGACGATCCGGGTGCCGACGTGCGCCTGGACGTCGGCGGACGACCAGCCGGTCTTCTGCTCGATGAGCGCGGCCTCGTAGTCGTTGCTGAACAGGTAGGTGGCGCCGTCGATCAGCTCGCGGATGAGGTCACCCTCGGCCCAGGCGAGCTGCTGCGACGGGTCGGCGGCGAAGGCCTGGCCGCGGTCACGGCAGCTCTGGGTGTGGCGCTGCATGCCCTCCGGGTCGTCGGGGCCGACGAGGACGAGGTCGAACTCGCCGAGCGCGGCGAGGTCGATGTCGCGCGCCTCGGACATCGCGCCGGCGTAGAACGTCGCGATCTGGGCCAGCGAGGAGTCGGTGGTGCAGACGAAGCGGGCGGTGTGCCGGGTGTCGGAGACGCGCACGCCGGTGGTGTCGACGCCAGCGTCCTCGAGCCAGCCGCGGTACTCCATCTCGAAGTCGCGTCCGACGGACCCGACCAGCACGGCGCGGTGGCCGAGCTGCGCCAGGGCGAACGCGATGTTCGCCGCGCAGCCGCCGCGGCGGACGTCCAGGTCCTCCGCGAGGAAGGAGAGGGAGATCTTGTCGAGCTCCTCCGGGACCAGCGAGTCGGCGAACTTGCCGGGGAAGGTCATCAGGTGGTCGGTCGCGATGGAACCGCAGATGGCGAGGCGCACGCGGACACGATAGACGATCCGAATCCCCGAGGGCGCGAAGCGCCCGAGCGGGATGAGGAGGTCGAGTGTGCTACCGCGAAGCGGTCCGGCGTACCGAGACCTCGGAAGCAATCAGGCCCAGCCGATGCACGGCTGGGCCCGAAGGTGATGTGGTCTCGATACGCCGCTCGTTCCTCGCGGCTACTCGACCACCGAGGGGATGGCTAGTGGAACGAGTCGCCGCAGGCGCACGAACCGGTGGCCATCGGGTTGTCGATCGTGAAGCCCTGCTTCTCGATGGTGTCGACGAAGTCGATGGAGGCGCCGTGCAGGTACGGCAGGCTCATGCGGTCGACGACGACGTTGACGCCGTCGAACTCGCGGATCTCGTCGCCGTCGAGCGAGCGCTCGTCGAAGAACAGCTGGTACCGCAGTCCGGAGCAGCCGCCGGGCTGCACGGCGATGCGCAGGGCGAGGTCGTCGCGGCCTTCCTGGTCGAGCAGGCTCTTCACCTTGGCGGCGGCGCCGGCGGTGAGCGTGATGCCGTCGGTGGCAGTGGTGGTGTCGGTGCTCGTGCTGTCGACAGTCATGTGGTCTCCCGGGTCGGGGGTGCGTCAGACAGAGCCAACGCCGGTGGTGCGGTACTCATTCCATGGTACGCGCGGGTGGTGACCACGTGCGGGCCACCCGCTCGGCGAGCCGCGCCAGTGATCCGTAGGGATCGGCGAGGGAGGCCTCGACGCCGGCGAGGTCCGCCGCACCGTAGGCGGACTCCACGCCCATCGCCCGCATCTCCCGCGTGCCGACGGTGACCTGGCCGGCCAGGACGATGCAGGGCCGGGCGGCGCCGGCGGCCCGGGCAGCCACCCCGTGCACGACCTTGCCGCTGCGCGACGTGTGGTCGAACGTGCCCTCCCCGGAGACCACGAGGTCGTGCGCGGCACAGGTCTCGGCGAGCCCGACGGCGTCGGCGACGAGGTCGACCCCCGGCTGCGTCGTGGCACCGAGGAGCAGCAGGGCGAAGCCGAGGCCGCCGGCCGCGCCGGCCCCCGGGCTGTCGGCGATCCGCCGCTCGGCCGGGGTGGTGCCGCACGTGGCGTCGACGAACGCGTCCAGCAGGCGGTCGACCACGAGGATCTCGTCCTCCTGGAGGCCCTTCTGCGGGCCGAAGGTCTTGGTGGCCCCGAACATCCCGAGCAGGGGTGCGTCGACGTCGATGGCCGCGACCAGCTCGACGCCCTCCAGCCGCTCCCGGGCGGGCGCGAGGTCGACGGACGTGACGTCACGCAGTCCGTTCGGCCCGGCGTCGAGCGGCACGTCCGCGGTGGCGCCGAGCGCGCCGAGCAGGCCCGCTCCCCCGTCGTTCGTGGCGCTGCCGCCGAGCCCGATCACCACGCGACGAGCCCCGGCGTCGACCGCGGCCGCAATCGCCTCGCCGACGCCCACCGTGCTCGCGTGCCACGGGTCCGGTCGATCGAGCAGCGGGTGCCCGCAGGCCTGCGCCGACTCGATCCACGCGGTCCCGTCGCGCAGCAGGACGGTGACCGGGACCGGCGCGCCGACGGGTCCGCGCACGGTGACGACCTGGAGGTCGCCGCCCAGCGCGGCGTGCAGCACATCGACGAATCCCGGGCCGCCGTCGGCCATCGGCACGGCCGTCAGCTCGTCACCGGGCGACTGCCGGCTCCAGCCCTCGGCGATGGCGCGCGCGGCCTCGGGCGCCGAGAGGGTGCCGGCGAACGCGTCCGGCGCGACCAGCACCCGCATGGGCTAGGACGCGAGCTGCTTCTCGGCGGCGGCCAGGAGCACGCACGTGGCGAGCCCGTCCATCGCCGCGCGGAGGTCGTCGATCGACGGGAACGACGGCGCGATCCGGATGTTCCGGTCGCGCGGGTCCTGGCCGTGCGGGAACGACGAGCCGGCCGGGGTCAGCGCGATGCCGGCCTCCTTGCAGAGCTCGACGACGCGAGACGCCGTGCCGTCGACGACGTCGAGGCTCACGAAGTAGCCGCCCTTGGGCTCCGACCACGTGGCGACACCATGACCGCCGAGCCGGTCCTCGAGGATCTCGAGCACCGCGGCGAACTTGGGGGCCAGGATGGCGCGGTGCCGGTCCATCAGGTCCAGCACGCCGTCGAGGTCGCGCAGGTGCCGGGCGTGCCGCAAATGGTTGAGCTTGTCGGGGCCGATGGTCCGCTTGCCGAGCAGGCGCAGGTACCACGCGACGTTCTCCTCCGAGCTGCCGAGGAAGCAGACGCCGGACCCGGCGAAGGTGATCTTCGACGTGGACGCGAACAGGATCGGCCGGTTCGGGTGACCCGACGCGGCGCTCAGTCCGGCGATGTCGGGGGTCTTGGTGCGCTGCTCGGTGAGGTGGTGCACGGCGTACGCGTTGTCCCAGAAGATCCGGAAGTCCGGGGCCGCCGTCTCCATCGCAGCGAGCTCGGCCGCCACGGCCTCGCTCACGACCGCGCCCGTGGGGTTGCTGTACGTGGGCACCAGCCACATGCCCTTGACCGACGGGTCGGCGGCGAGCTCGCGCACCGCCGTCATGTCGGGACCGTCGGGTCGCATCTCCACGGGGGCCATGCGGATGCCGTACTGCTCCGTGAGGGCGAAGTGGCGGTCGTAGCCGGGGACGGGGCAGATGAACGTGACCTCGTCCTCCTCCACCCACGGGCGTGGCGAGTCGGGCGTGCCCCTGAGCAGCGCGAAGACCAGCGAGTCGTGCATCATCGCCAGGCTCGCGTTGTCGCCGGCGACGACCTGCTCGACGGGCAGGTGGAGGATCTCGGCGAAGATCGCGCGCAGCTCGGTCAGGCCCTCGATGCCGCCGTAGTTGCGGGTGTCGATGCCCTTGGAGTCCTTGAAGTCGGGCCCGGGCAGCGTCAGGAGGTCGGACGAGAGGTCCAGCTGCTCCGGCGACGGCTTGCCTCGCGTGAGGTCGAGCGTGAGTCCCGCGGCCTTGAGGGCGTCGTACTTCGCCTGCTGGTCGTCGTGGAGGGCCTGCAGCTGGTCGCGGGTGAGGGCGTCGAACGTCACACGCCGAGACTATCCAGCCGTCGTGCCTCGATCGATCTGGGCTCCGAGCTCCTGCAGCTGCGCCAGGCGACGCTCGAGCGACGGGTGGGTGGAGAACAGCGCGCTGATCGACTCGCGGCTGATCGCCGGCGCGAAGAAGAACGCGCTGAGCGCCTGCGCGTCGCGCAGCTGGCTGTTGGGGATGCGGCTCATGTCGCCGGAGATCTTCATCAGCGCCGTGGCCAGCGCGGTGGGGTTGCCGGTGAGCGCGGCGCCGCTGCGGTCGGCGCTGAGCTCGCGGTAGCGCGACAGGGCGCGGGTCAGCAGGAAGCTGACGAA
Source organism: Aeromicrobium terrae (assembly GCF_008039565.1). Taxonomy (GTDB): domain Bacteria; phylum Actinomycetota; class Actinomycetes; order Propionibacteriales; family Nocardioidaceae; genus Aeromicrobium; species Aeromicrobium terrae. The sequence goes on along the minus strand of NZ_VDUX01000001.1, from coordinate 131,191 downwards.
GTACACGACCATGCTCACCGCGAACACGACGATGAACGGCACGCCGTTGCCGTTGCGGTTGCGGCCGCCGCCGAAGAAGAAGCCCCAGCGGGTGATGAAGCCGGCGAGCAGGCCGAGCGACGACGCCACCGTCATCACCGAGACGTCGCGGTTCGCGACGTGCCCGAGCTCGTGCCCGATGACCGCCTCGAGCTCGTCGCGGTTCAGTCGCTGCATGATGCCGGTGGTGACACAGACGACGGCCCGCTTCGGCGTGCGGCCAGTGGCGAAGGCGTTCGGCATCGCGGTGTCGGCGACCGCGACCCGCGGCTTCGGCATGTCGGCCATCAGGCAGAGGCGGTCGATCATCGCGTGCAGCTCCGGCGCCTGCTGGGGCGTGACCTCCTGGCCGCCGATCGACCGCAGCGCCAGCCGGTCGGAGAAGAACCACTGGCCCCAGGCGAGGCCGAGCGTGATGACGATGCCCATCAGGGCGCTGCCGGAGAAGGAGATGAGCACGGCGCCGAAGAGCACGTAGAGCGCGCCCAGGCCGAGGCCGACGCCGCCCATCCGCCAGCTCAGTCCCCGATCGCCACGAAATCCGGTGCGGGCCATGGCCGTTCTCCTTCCAGGTCCGGCCAGGGTACGACCCAGGTGGGTGGGCCCACGATGGGTCCACGGACCCTGGTCGCCCGTGACGCAGGTCACGTTCGATCGAGCCATGCGCGCGCAGCCGATCCGCGAAAGAGGCCAGGGCTCCACCGAGCTCCTCGGCATCGTCGTGCTGGCCGCGATCATCGTCGGGGGGCTGGTGTTCACCGTCAGCAGCTCCGACGACCACGTCAGCTCGACGATCCGCTCGAAGATCTGCGAGATCACCTCCGGCGGCGAGGGCGACTGCGGCGACGTCGCGCCGCTCCCGACGCTCACCACCACCGGCGTCCCGACCTACCTCGACCCGTCACTCACGCCGCAGCAGCAGGCGGAGTCCGGACGGTACGTCGCGCTGGGCGACTCCTTCTCCTCCGGCGAGGGCGGGTCGGAGTACGACCCGAAGACCGACGAGAACTACGCCGACGAGGCCGAGTACTACTGGCGCACCCACAACCCGGACGGCACGCAGAAGCCGACGATCTGCACGTACCACCCGCAGATCCCGGGCGACCACCGCGCGTGCGGCAACGACCCGTACGCCCCGCAGGAGAAGCCGTACAACAACACGTGCCACCGTTCCACCCAGGCATACCCGCAGCGCGTCAACGACGAGCACACGTTCGCCGGCGGCTGGACGTTCGCGGCGTGCTCCGGCGCGGTCACGGACGACTTCAGCCGCCCCAACCCGAGCAACGACGACGAGCCGGCGCAGCTCTCCCACCTGAACGCCGAGACCAGCCTCGTGACGTTCAGCATCGGCGGCAACGACGCGAAGTTCGCCGACACCCTGTCCGGCTGCATCGCCGCCGGCCTCAACCCGTTCGACTCCTGCACGGACGACGACGAGAAGCAGGCCGTGGAGGAGAACATCGACGTCGCCCTCGAGAACCTGGAGGAGCTGTTGCCCCTGGTTCGCGAGAAGGCGCCGAATGCACGCATCCTGGTGGTGGGCTACCCGCGCTTCTTCCCGGAGGAGCCCGGCAGCGAGTGGGGCGACGGCACCCAGATCGACCACGACGACATCCTGTTCATCAACAGCAAGGTCAAGGACATGGACGAACGCATCGGTCAGCTGGTCGACCGGCTCAACGAGGAGCACCCGCACAGCTTCGAGTACGTGGACGTCTACGACGCGTTCGCCGGGTGCGAGATCGGCACCGACTCGCCGTGCATGAACAACATCGAGCTGCGCTGGGCCGACGGCAAGCCGGACAAGAACGGCAGCTACCACCCGAACGACAAGGGTCACGGGAAGCTGGCCGAGCAGGTCGAGGAGGTCATCCGGCATGGCAGCTAGACGACTCGCGGTCCTCACCGTCCTGGCCCTGACGCTCTCCCTCTCGGCCTGCGGCAGTGACGCGCCGAAGGACGACAAGAAGCCCACGGCGGCGGACGTGCGGGCGAACCGCACCATCCTCGAGGCGGACGACCTGCCCGACGGCTGGCGCCGCGTGCCGGCCAAGGACCGCCTGGACGGGCCGCCCGGCACCGCCCGCTACTGCGGGGTCGTCGCCGAGCCCGACCCCGTGCGCGAAGGTCGGATCTCCTACTACGAGCAGGCGTCGCTCCCGCGCTCCGTGCTCGAGTACGGGATGCTCAGCACCGTCGACGGCGCCTCCGCGACGATGGCGACCCTAGTCGAGCGCAAGGACGACTGCGCCGAGCCGGGCGCGAAGGTCACCCCCGTGCCCGTGTCCGTCGGCGACGAGTCGGTGGCCTGGGACTTCACCCGCGAGGGCGGCCCGTCGTTCCGCACCGTGGTGTTCCGGCGCGCCGACGTCGTCGTGGTCCTCGTGGCCACCGGCGACACGTCCGTGCCCGGCGACGAGCAGCTCGAGATCGCCCGGGCGATCGACGACCGGCTGCGCTGACTAGGCTGGCGTCGTGGACGACGACGTACGCAAGGGACGCGCGACGCCCAGCCGCAAGGAGGCGGAGGCGGCGCGCAAGAAGGCCATGAAGCCTGCGCTGACGCGCAAGGAGCAGCTCAGGCGCGAGCGCGAGGCGCGCGCGACCATCCGCCAGCGCCAGCAGGAGGCCATGCGCGGGACGAGCGGCAGCGACGAGCGCTACCTCCCGTCGCGCGACCGCGGACCGGTGCGCCGGTTCGCCCGCGACTACGTCGACCGCCGCCGCACGTTCGCCGAGTACCTGCTGCCGGTCCTGATCGTCGCGTTCATCGCGACGCTGTTCCCGCCGATCGCGACGGTCGCGGTGCTTGTCTGGGTGATCTGGACGGCCCTGTTCATCGTCGACGAGGTCGTCATGATCCGCGGGCTCAAGAAGGAGATCCGCCGGCGGTTCCCCGGCGAGTCCACCCGGGGCATCACCTTGTACGTGCTGCTGCGCAGCACCCAGATGCGCCGGCTGCGTCTCCCCAAGGCGCAGATCCCGCGCAACGCCCCGCTGCCCGACCACTACTGATGGCCGACCGTCGCGCGGTCGGGTCCGTCGCGGCCACCGTCCTCGTGCTCGCCGCGGCCGGACTGGCGTGGTTCGTGTGCGGCGTCGTGTGGCTCGTCGACTTCGACGACTCCGACCCGGACAGTGCCCGGGCGGGCACCTCCGCAGTTCTCCTGACGATCACGATCGTCGGGGCTCTCGTGGCGATCCTTGCGGCGCGCGACGCCCGGCTCGGCCGGCGCGTGATCTACGCCGGCGCGGTCGCCGCGGCACTCCCCTGGCTCACTGCTCTCTAGGCCGGGTGCAGCGACATCGGGCCGTAGACCTCGGTGTCGCCGTCGAACAGCCGGAGCTGGTCGATGCCCTGCTCGAGGAGGGCGTTGAACTCCTCGCCCACCCAGGACTCGGCATCACTGCGGCTGTCGAACGCCTCGGAGCGGCCGACGGTGGCGCCGTCCGCGGTCTCGTAGGTCCAGGTCCAGGCCATCTCAGCTCTCCTTGGTCGACGGCTCGACGAACGGCGGCTTGGTGACGGTGAACGACTCCGCGCGCCCGCGGACGTCGACGACCACGGTGTCCCCGTCGCCGACAGAGCGGTCGAGCAGGGCCAGGCCGACACCCTGCCGCAGCGTCGGCGAGAACGTGCCGGACGTGACCTCGCCGACCGTGGCGCCGGGGTCGTCGGCCCGCCGGACGGTCATGCCGGGGCGAGGGATCCCGCGACCCTCGGCCAGCAGGCCCCGGACGAGCGGGACGGACTTCTCGGCGCGCTGCTTCTCCAGGGCGTCCTTGCCCCAGAACGCCGGCTTGTCCCAGCCGACCGCCCAGCCGGCACGCGCCATCACCGGGCTGATCTCGACGGACAGCTCGTGGCCGTGCAGCGGGTAACCCATCTCGGTGCGCAGGGTGTCGCGGGCGCCCAGGCCGCAGGGGCGCAGCCCGTGGGGCTCGCCGGCCTCGACGAGCGCGTCCCACACGTCGACCGCCCCGTCGCTGGGCACGACGAGCTCGTAGCCGCGCTCCCCCGTGTAGCCCGTGCGGCAGACGGTGAGCTCGTGGCCGGCGACCGTGCCGTCGGCGAAGGACATGTACTCGTGGTCGACGGGCAGGTCGAGCGCGGTGAGCACCTCGTCGCTGAGCGTGCCCTGCACGGCGAGGACCGCGTGCTCCCGGTGCTGGTTCGTGACCTCGATGCCGTCCGGGGCCGCCGCCTTCAGCCGGTCGACGACCGCGGCGGTGTTGGCCGCGTTGGGGATCAGGAAGACCTCGAAGTCGCTGCGCAGGTAGGCGATCAGGTCGTCGATCGTGCCGCCGTCGTCGTCGCAGCACAGCGTGTACTGGGCCTTGCCCGGCTGGATGCGCCGCAGGTCGTTGGTCAGGCAGGCGTTGACGAACTCGGCGGCGCCCGCACCGCGCACCAGCGCCTTGCCGAGGTGGCTGACGTCGAACAGACCCACCTGCTCCCGCACCGCCTTGTGCTCGGCCAGCACACCCCCGCCGGCATATTCCAGCGGCATCTCCCAGCCGCCGAACTCGGCGAGCTTCGCCCCGAGGGCGACGTGGCGGTCGTGGAGCGGCGAGTGCAGCAGGTCCATGCGCGCCAACCTAGCCGTGCCTCACGGCCCGGCCTCACCGTAGGTACGACTTGGTGGTTACATGGCGCCCATGGTGTCTGTGAGCCTCAGCACGTCCAAGCCGACCACCGCCCGGGCCGACGCCCTGGTCCTCGGCATCAGGACCGACGACGACAAGGACGTGTTCGGGCCCAGCCTCGACGCGATCGGGTTCACCGGGGAGCGGAACCAGGTGTCCTCGTTCCCGGCCGGCGACCTCGCCCGTGTGTCCTTGGTCGTCGCCGTCGCGCTGCCCGAGGAGCCGACCGCCGAGGACCTCCGCCGAGCCGCCGCCCGCGGCGTGCGGGCCGCCGCCCAGGCGAACGTGACCTCCGTCGCCGTCGACCTGCACCCGGCCGACGTCGATGAGCTGGGCGCCGTCGCCGAGGGCGTCGCGCTGGGCACCTACCGCTACGAGGCCTACAAGTCCAAGGGCAAGGACAAGAAGAAGGCCAAGGCGAAGAAGCACGTCGAGTCCGTCGTCCTGCTCAGCCCGTTCGCCCGCCAGGTCGCCGCGCAGGACGCGCTCGACCGCGCCGAGATCGTCACCGGAGCGGTCAACGTGGTCCGGAGCTGGGTCAACACCCCGCCCGGCGACCTGCGTCCGCCGATGTTCGCCGACGCCATCGCCGAGCACGTCGGCACCCAGGGCAGCCCGGTGAAGGTGCAGGTCTGGGACGAGAAGCGCCTGGCCCGTGAGCGCTGCGGCGGACTGATCGGCGTGGGCTCCGGCTCCGACGCCCCGCCGCGCCTCGTCAAGCTCACCTACTCCCCCGCCGGCGCCACGCAGCACATCGCCCTCGTGGGCAAGGGCATCACGTTCGACTCCGGCGGCCTGTCGATCAAGCCCGGCGCGTCGATGCAGACCATGAAGCTCGACATGGCGGGCGCCGCGGCCGTCGTCGGGGCGACCGTGGCCATCGCCGAGCTCGGCCTGCCGATCAAGGTCACGACGTTCGCCTGCCTCGCCGAGAACATGCCCAGCGGCTCGGCCACCCGGCCCGGCGACGTGCTCTCCATGCGTAACGGGTCCACCGTCGAGGTCCACAACACCGACGCCGAGGGTCGGCTCGTCCTGGCGGACGGCCTCTCGCTCGCGGTAGAGGCCAAGCCCGACCGCATCATCGACGTCGCGACCCTGACCGGCGCCTGCATGATCGCGCTCGGCGAGCTCACCGCGGGCATCCTGGGCAACGACGACGACTTCCGCGACCAGGTCTTCGAGGCCTCCAAGACGGCCGGCGAGTCCATGTGGCCGCTGCCGATCGTCGAGGAGATGAAGGAGAAGGTGAACTCCTCCTCCATCGCCGACCTCCGCCAGCACAACCCGAAGCCGTACGGCGGCACGCTGTTCGCCGCCGCGTTCCTGCGGGAGTTCGTCGGCGACGTGCCGTGGGCCCACCTCGACATCGCCGGTCCGTCGTTCAACGAGGGCTCCGCGCGCGACTACACGCCCGTGGGCGGCACGGGCGTCGCGGTCCGCACGCTCGTCCAGCTCGCCTCCGAGCTGGCCGGCTCCGCCGGCTGACGTCGGCCATGGCGCTCTCCCCGGCGACGGCGGTCCTGCTCGGCCGGCGCCTCCGCGAGGAGCAGGCCGACCGGCGCCTGCCGTCGGTCGTCGCCGCCGTCGTGCGGGACGATCAGGTGGTCTGGTCCGACGCGGCCGGCACCCTCGACGGCCGACGCGACGGCCTCGCGCCGACCGCGGCCACCGCCTACCGCCTGGGCTCCATCACGAAGACGTTCGTGGCCGTGGAGGTCATGCGGCTGCGCGACGAGGGTTCGCTCGATCTCGCCGACACCGCCGCCGACCACCTCCCCGAGCTCGCGTCGCTCGACCTGGGCCGGGTGACCGTCGGGCAGCTCCTCACCCACACGTCCGGACTGCAGTCGGAGACCGACGGCCCCTGGTGGGAGCGCGCGCCGGGCGACGACTGGCCGGCCCTCGTCGAGGCCGCTCCGCAGCTGCGCTTCGCCCCGGGCACGCGCTACCACTACTCGAACACCGGGTACGCGGTCCTCGGCGAGATCGTCGCCCGTCGCCGCGGCGTGGCCTGGACCGAGGCCGTGGAGGGCGGCATCCTGCGGCCTCTCGGCCTGACCATGACGACCCGGCCGCCTGCCGACGCCGCCCCCGGGCTCGCGGTGCACCCGTTCGCCGACCTGGTCCACGCCGAGCCGGAGCACGACGCCGGCGCCATGGCCCCGGCGGGCCAGCTCTGGGCGTCGATCACCGACCTGGCCGGCTGGGCCGCGTTCCTCGCCGGGGCGACCCGGGACGTCCTCGCCGCGGACACCCTGACCGAGATGCTCCGGCCCGTCGCGCTCAACGACGTCCCCGACGTCGCCTGGGGCAGCGCGCACGGGCTCGGCTGGCAGGTCTGGAACGTCGACGGACGCCGGTACGCCGGGCACGGCGGATCGATGCCGGGCTTCCTGGCGACCCTGCGGGTCGACCTCGAGACCGGCGACGGCGCGGTGCTGCTCACGAACGCGACGTCGGGCTTGGGCACGGTCAACGCGGACCTGCTCGACCTGCTCCACGAGCACGAACCGCACCTCCCAGCTCCGTGGAGCGTCGACACCGCCCACGAGGCCGGGCTCGACCTCGTCGGTGAGTGGTTCTGGGGCACGCAGGCCTTCACCCTGCGGCTGGACGGCACCGACGGTCTCCGGCTCGGCACGCCGGGCGAGGGACGCGGCGCCCGGTTCACCCGGCGCGGAGACGCCTGGATCGGCCTCGAGGGTTACTACGCCGGCGAGACCCTGACCGTCCGGCGCGACGCCGACGGGGTCCCGGTCCAGCTGGACCTCGCGTCGTTCGTCTTCACCCGGACGCCGTACGACCCGGCGGCCGAGCTGCCAGGCGGCCACGACCCGGCCGGGTGGCACTGACGGCCTAGGTGTGCAGGCCGAGCGTCCGTGCGGCGTCCTCGACCTCGTCCCACGCGGCGCGGTCGCCACCGCGGCGGTCCGGATGGGCGCGGCTGCGGGCCAGGCGCCAGATGCGGCGCAGCTCCTCGGGATCATGACCCTTCGCCGACTCGCCGGCGAGGTCCTCCAGCCACCCGAGCGCGGCGCGCTGGTTGGTGTCGAGGCCGGCCGGTCGCGTGGCCTCTGCCTCGCGGGGTGTGGTGGTGGTCTTCGCGCGGTCGCCGCGCTGGCGCATCGTGTAGTCGCGCATCCGCTGCGGATATCCGACCCGGTTGGTGTCGTACACCGGGATCCCCTGCTTGCGCGCGAAGTCGGCCGCGGCCTGGGGGCTCGGGACGCGTCGACGCGTCCACTCGCCGTCGCCGGCGACGAGCAGCATCGTGGTCTGCGTGACCGACGTCTGCGGCTCCACGTACGCCTCGACACCGCGCCGGGACGCACACCAGTCGCGCAGCTGCGCGAGGTCGTCCTTGGTGGCCTTGCGGTCGCTCCGCGGGCCTCGACGACTGCGGAACAGACCCATGCGACCAGTGTGCCTGACGGCGGTAGCCCCGGTGGCAGGACCGACCAGCCAGGTGACAAGATGACGAACGAAGATTCCATCACGGGAGGCGACAGTGGCCGACAGCCCTGCGGACACCAACAACTTCGACATCGTGGTCCTGGGCGGTGGCAGCGGCGGCTATGCGTGCGCGCTCCGCGCCGCGCAGCTCGGGCTGACCGTGGCGATGGTCGAGAAGGGCAAGGTCGGCGGCACCTGCCTGCACAACGGCTGCATCCCGACCAAGGCCCTCCTGCACGCCGCCGAGGTGGCCGACGCGGCCCGTGAGGGCAGCGCGTTCGGCGTGAAGAGCACCTTCGACGGCATCGACATGCCGCAGGTGAACACGTACAAGGACGGCGTGATCACCAAGATGTACAAGGGCCTTCAGGGCCTCATCAAGGCGGCCGGCATCACGGTCGTCGAGGGTGAGGGCAAGGTCGTCGGAGACAAGACGGTCGAGGTGAACGGCACCCGGTACACCGGCAAGAACCTCGTGCTCGCCACGGGCTCGTACGCTCGCACGCTGCCCGGTCTGGAGATCGGCGGCCGCGTCATCACCAGCGACGAGGCGCTCACCATGAGCGAGGTCCCCAACAACGTCGTGATCATCGGCGGCAGCGTCATCGGCGTGGAGTTCGCGTCGGTGTGGAAGTCGTTCGGCGCCGAGGTCACCATCGTCGAGGCCCTGCCCACGCTCATCCCGCTGGAGGACCCCACGCTCTCCAAGCAGCTCGAGCGCGCGTTCCGCAAGCGCAAGATCGCCTTCAAGACCGGCGTGAAGTTCAGCGGCGTCAAGCAGACCGACAGCGGCGTCACCGTCTCGCTGGAGAACGGCGAGACCATCGAGACCGACCTCGTGCTCGTGGCCGTCGGCCGCGGTCCCCGCTCCGAGGGCATGGGCTACGAGGAGGCCGGCATCACGGTCGACCGCGGCTGGGTGCCCACCGACGAGCGCCTGCACACCAACGTCGACGGCGTCTTCGCGGTCGGCGACCTCGTGCCCGGCCTGCAGCTGGCCCACCGCGGCTTCGCGCACGGCATCTTCGTGGCCGAGGAGATCGCCGGCCTCAAGCCGCAGCCCGTCATCGACTCCGGCATCCCCCGCGTCACCTACTGCGAGCCCGAGGTCGCTTCCGTCGGCCTCACCGAGCCGCAGGCCAAGGAGAAGTACGGCGAGGTCGAGACCTACGAGTACAACCTCGGCGGCAACGGCAAGAGCCAGATCCTGCAGACCGCCGGCGTGGTGAAGCTGGTCCGCGAGAAGGACGGCCCGATCGTGGGCGTCCACATGGTCGGTGCCCGGTTCGGCGAGCAGGTCGGCGAGGCCTCGCTGATGGTCAACTGGGAGGCCTTCCCCGAGGACGTCGCCCAGTTCATCCATGCGCACCCGACGCAGAACGAGTCGCTCGGCGAGGCGTCGCTCGCGCTGGCCGGCAAGCCGCTCCACTCCCACGCCTGATCACACCTGAGGACAGAGGACACCATGGCCACGACCGTCACCCTTCCCGCCCTCGGTGAGAGCGTCACCGAAGGCACCGTCACCCAGTGGCTCAAGCAGGTCGGCGACGAGGTCGCCGTCGACGAGCCGCTCCTCGAGGTCTCCACCGACAAGGTCGACACCGAGATCCCGTCCCCGGTCGCCGGCACGCTGCTGGAGATCAAGGCCGACGAGGACGAGACGGTCGAGGTCGGCGCGGTGCTCGCCATCATCGGCGAGGCCGGCGAGAGCGCCGACTCCGGCAGCGGTGACGACTCCGCGCCCGTCGAGGACACGGCCGAGGCACAGCCCGAGCCGGAGCCCGCCCCCGAGCCCGAGTCAGCACCGGAGCCCGAGCAGAAGGCCGAGCCGGAGCAGAGCGCGCCGCCGGAGGACACCCCGTCCGGGCCCGACACGCGCGAGACGGACCAGGGCACCGAGATCGTGCTCCCGGCGCTCGGCGAGAGCGTCACCGAGGGCACCGTCACCCAGTGGCTCAAGCAGGTCGGCGACGACGTCGCCGTCGACGAGCCGCTGCTGGAGATCTCCACCGACAAGGTCGACACCGAGGTCCCCTCCCCCGTGGCCGGAAAGCTCCTGGAGATCCGCGCCGAGGAGGACGAGACCGTCGAGGTCGGCGCCGTCCTGGCCGTGATCGGGTCCGGCGACGCCGCGCCGCAGCAGGAGTCTCAGCCCGCGGCCGAGGAGAAGCCAGAGCCGGAGCCCGAGCCCGAGCCGGCACCTGAGCCCGAGCCGGAGCCGAAGGCCGAGGAGGCTCCCGCTCCTGAGCCCGAGCCTGAGCCTGAGCCTGGGCCCCAGAAGGCCCCCGAGCCCGCCCCGGCGCCGCAGGCCTCCACGAGCTCGAGCTCGTCGGGCGACACGTACGTGACGCCGATCGTGCGCAAGCTCGCCAAGCAGCACGGCGTCGACCTCGCGTCGATCACCGGCACCGGCGTCGGCGGCCGCATCCGCAAGCAGGACGTGCTCGACGCCGCCGAGAAGGCACCGGCCGCCGCGGCACCCGCGGCCGCTGCCACGTCGGCCCCGGCCGCCCCGGCGCAGCCGTCGCCGCTGCGCGGCAGCACCGAGAAGCTGAGCCGGCTGCGCAAGACCATCGCCACGCGCATGGTCGAGTCGCTGCAGGTCTCCGCGCAGCTCACCCAGGTGCACGAGGTCGACGTCACCGAGATCGCCCGCCTGCGGGCGCGGCACAAGGACGCGTTCCTCGAGCGCGAGGGCGTCAAGCTCACGTACCTGCCGTTCTTCGCGAAGGCCGCCATCGAGGCGCTCAAGTCGCACCCGAAGGTCAACGCGGCGCTCGACGTCGAGGCCGGCACCGTCACCTACCCGGACGGCGAGCACCTCGGCATCGCGGTCGACACCGAGCGCGGCTTGCTCGTGCCGACGATCCGCGACGCCGGTGACCTGTCGATCGCCGGGCTCGCCCGGAAGATCGCCGACGTCGCCGAGCGCACGCGCACCAACAAGATCTCGCCCGACGAGATCTCCGGTGCCACGTTCACGATCACGAACCTCGGCAGCAACGGCGCCCTGTTCGACACGCCGATCATCAACCAGCCGCAGGTCGCGATCCTGGGTGTGGGCGCGGTCGTCAAGCGCCCGGTCGTCATCACCGACGCCCAGGGCGGCGAGAGCATCGCGGTGCGCAGCATGGCGTACCTCGCGCTCACCTACGACCACCGCATCATCGACGGTGCGGACGCCGGCCGGTTCCTGACGGCTGTGAAGGACCGCCTGCAGAACGGGTCCTTCGACGGCGAGATGGGGTCCTGATCCCAAGCCTGCAGGTCGTCGTCGGGGGCGCGTCGGGGTTCCTCGGAACCGCCCTCGTGGCGCACCTGCGCGCGCAGGGCCACGGGGTCACCCGGCTGGTCCGCGACGAGCGACAGGTCCGCGACGACGCGTCGCTGTGGGACCCGCGCACGGGCCGCATCGACCAGATCGTCATCGACCGGGCCGACGCCGTCGTCAACCTGTCGGGTGCGTCGATCGGCCACTGGCCGCGCACGTCGTCGTACAAGCGCGAGCTCATGCGGTCCCGTGTCGACCCCACCACGACCCTGGCCCGGGCCATCGCCGGCTCGGACGACCCGCCCGTGCTGCTCTCCGGCTCCGCGATGGGCATCTACGGGAGCAACCGCGGCGACGACGTCCTCACCGAGGAGAGCGAGCTCGGCGACGACTTCCCCGCGCAGATCGCCACCAAGTGGGAGGCGGCGGCACAGCCCGCCGTCGACGCCGGCGCTCGTGTGGTGTTCCTGCGGACCGCCCTGGTCCTGGAGCAGTCCGGCGGCCTGCTCGGCCCGATCCTGCCGCTGTTCAAGCTCGGACTGGGCGGCCGGCTCGGCAACGGCCGGCAGCACATGGCGCTGGTCTCCATGACCGACTGGCTCCGGGCCGTGACGTTCCTGCTCGAGAACAAGGACGCCTCCGGGCCGTACAACATCGTCATGCCCGCCGACGTCACCAACTCCCAGTTCACCGCCGCCCTGGGCGACGTCCTGCACCGCCCGACCGTGATGACCGCGCCGCGGTTCGCGCTGCGCGGCGTCCTCGGCGGCATGGCGAACGACCTGCTCGGCTCCATCCGCCTGCAGCCGGCCCGGCTGCGCGAGGCCGGGTTCGAGTTCGAGCACGCCGACCTCGAGTCCGCGATGCGGTCGGCCCTGGCCTGATGGTCCTCGTCGAGGTTCAGCCGTCGGACGCGGCCGACCCCGCAGCGCACCTGCGCGCCCAGCTCGACTTCTACCGCTCGGCCGTCCTGAGCAAGCTCGACGGCCTCGACGACGCCGCGCTCGACGCCGCCGTCCTGCCGTCGGGCTGGACGCCGCGCCAGCTGCTCGCACACCTGGTGTTCATGGAGCGCCGCTGGTTCGTGTGGGGATTCCTCGGCGAACAGGTCGCGGACCCGTGGGGCGACCAGGTCGACGAGCGGTGGCACACCGACGCGTCCGTCGCCGAGCTCTCCGAGAGGCTGGTCGCGGGCGGACGTCGCACGTCGGAGATCCTGCGCGACCGTCCGCTCTCGGCCGTCGCGGCCACCGGCGGTCGCTTCCCGGCGGAGGAGCCACCGCCCACGCTGGCGACCATCGCGTTCCACGTGCTGCAGGAGATGGCGCGGCACGCCGGCCACCTCGACGTCGTCCGCGAGCTCATCGACGGCTCCACCGGGGAGAGCTGACCGACGCGATCCGCCACGCGTCGTCGACGCGCCGGAGCACCACGGTGTGGCGCGACCACTCGTCGCGCGGCAGGCGGCGCCACGATCCGTCGGCCGTGCGGACCGTCGTGGGCGCGAGCCGGTCGACGACGTCGAGCACGACGCGATCGGGATCGTCCGACGCCACCTGGCACCGTCGCCGCTCCAGCCTCATGCCGTGCAGCCGCAGGCCGCGCTCGCGGTACGACCGCAGCACCGCCACGTCGGGCCGAGCCGCGCGCTCGTCGGTGTAGACGTCCGCCAGCCGCTGCTCGTCAGAGCTCACGAAGGCCTGCGCCCGCGCGGCGTCGAGCCCGCCGAGAACCAGGCACGCCGGGTGGTCGTCGGCCCCGCCGACCCACGCGGCCAGCAGCCACAGCAGCGCGAGCACGGAGTCCATGGCCGCAGTGTCGACGAGCGGCCGGACGCTCGCCGATCGCCATCCACAGCCGCGCTAACCTGAAGTGGTGACGGCGCTGAGCATCCTCGACGACTGGTACGGCGCGAACGCGCTGCCCTACGAGGAGGCCTGGGCCCTCCAGCGGGAGCTGCACGAGCAGCGGACGAACGACTCGATCGGCGACACCGCGCTCTTCCTCGAGCACCCGCCCGTCTACACCGCCGGCAAACGCACCGAGCCGCACGAGCGTCCGTTCGACGGCACTCCGGTCGTCGACGTCGACCGCGGGGGCAAGATCACGTTCCACGGCCCCGGCCAGCTGGTCGGCTACCCGATCACCAAGCTGCCGTCGCACGTTCTCGTCGTCGACTACGTCCGACGCGTCGAGGAGGCACTGATCCGCGCCGTCGCCGACCTCGGTGTCGCCGCCGGTCGCGTCCCGGGACGCTCAGGCGTCTGGCTTGCTGCCGACGACCGCGGCCAGGAGCGCAAGATCGCCGCCATCGGCATCCGCGTCGCCAAGGGGGTCACGATGCACGGCTTCTCGCTGAACGCCGACGTCGACCTCGCCTGGTACGACCGCTTCGTCCCCTGCGGCATCGCCGACGCGGGCGTCACCACGCTGTCCGAAGAGCTCGGCCGCGACGTCACCGTGCCCGAGGCCGCCGGTGCCGTCCGGCCCCACCTCGTCGATCTCCTCGCGTGGGAGCCGTACACCCCGTCCCCCGACATCGCGCACGACGCTCACGAGAACCTGAGCGTTCCCGTGGGCACCGTAAGGTTGAGCTCGTGACCATCGCTCCTGAAGGCCGCAAGATGCTGCGCCTCGAGGTCCGGAACGCCGAGACCCCGATCGAGAAGAAGCCCGAGTGGATCAAGACCCGGGCGAAGATGGGCCCTGAGTACAACGAGCTGATGAACCTGGTGAAGGGCGAGGGGCTGCACACCGTCTGCCAGGAGGCCGGCTGCCCCAACATCTTCGAGTGCTGGGAGGACCGCGAGGCCACCTTCCTCATCGGTGGCGAGCAGTGCACCCGGCGGTGCGACTTCTGCCAGATCGACACCGGCAAGCCCGCTCCGCTGGACCGGGACGAGCCGCGTCGTGTCGCCGAGAGCGTCAAGAAGATGCAGCTGCGCTACTCCACCATCACCGGCGTCGCCCGCGACGACCTCCCCGACGGAGGCGCGTGGCTGTACGCCGAGACGGTCCGCCAGATCCACGAGCTGAACCCCGGCACCGGCGTCGAGAACCTGATTCCCGACTTCAACGGCGTCCCGGAGCTGCTCGAGCAGGTCTTCGACTCCCGCCCGGAGGTGCTGGCTCACAACGTGGAGACCGTGCCGCGCATCTTCAAGCGCATCCGCCCGGCGTTCCGCTACGACCGCTCCCTCGACGTCCTCACCCAGGCCCGCGCGTACGGCCTGGTCACCAAGAGCAACCTGATCCTCGGCATGGGCGAGACCCGCGAGGAGGTCAGCCAGGCGCTGCGCGACCTGCACGACGCCGGGTGCGACCTGATCACCATCACCCAGTACCTGCGCCCCTCCAAGCGCCACCACCCCGTCGAGCGGTGGGTCAAGCCCGAGGAGTTCGTCGAGCTCAAGGACGAGGCCGACGAGATCGGCTTCGCCGGCGTCATGTCCGGCCCGCTGGTCCGCTCCTCGTACCGCGCCGGCCGCCTGTACCAGCAGGCTCTCGCCGCCCGCGGCATCGCCACGCCCGCCGAGTAGGCTGGTCCGCATGTCTAACGCCGCGCCACAGCCGGAGAAGGGCCGCCTGCGCCAGATGCGCCAGGCCTACCGGATCACCAAGAACTCCGATCCGAACATCGGGCTCATCCTGCTCCTGTGGTTCGTCCTGGTCGGTGGCCTCTTCGCCGTCGGCGGGTTCTTCCTGTTCGGCACCGGAACGTTCGGCATCATCCTCACGGTCGTCTTCGCGCTGATGACCGGCCTGCTGGCCGTCCTCATCGTGTTCGGCCGGCGCGCCGAGAAGGCCGCCTACGCCCAGGCCGAGGGCCAGCGTGGTGCCTCCGCCGGAGCGCTCGGCATGCTCAAGCGCGGCTGGGACCTGAAGACCGAGCCGGTGGCCGTCACCCGCAACCAGGACGTCGTGTTCCGCGTCGTCGGCCGCCCAGGCATCATCCTGGTGGGCGAGGGCAACGGCAGCCGAGTCCGTGGGCTGCTGGCGTCGGAGAAGAAGCGGCACAGCCGCATCGCCGGCGAGGAGATCCCGGTCCATCTCGTCGTGGTCGGTCGCGGGGAGGACGAGGTTCCGCTCACCAAGCTGCTCAAGCACGTGCAGAAGCTGCCGAAGGCGCTCAAGCCGGCCGAGCAGACCGCGGTCATGAACAAGCTGAAGGCGCTCGACTCGATGCGACCCGGCGTCCCGATCCCCCGCGGCCCGATGCCCACGAACCTGAAGGGCGCCCGCCGCGCGATGCGCGGCTGACCGTGCGACCCCTCCTCCTCGGGGCGGCCGTCGTCGTCCTGCTCGCCGGCTGCCAGGGCGAGAATGACCCCGGCGAGATGACCGCCCAGCAGTACCGCTCGCTGGCGGCCCAGAAGAGCACGCTGTCCGTCGACGACGTCACCGCCAAGGGCGCGATCCGCAGCACCAAGCTCGAGAAGGCATGGTCCGACGACGGCGGCGCTGCACCCGCCGCCGGGCTCGACTGCCTCTTCGCGCGCACGACCTTCAAGACCCGCGACCGCGGTGTCGCCCGGTTCTGCTTCGACGCCCAGGGCACGGCCGTCTCGGTCGAGCGCAACCGCTCGGACCTGCCGAACCCGTCCTACTGAACCGGCATCACGCGCGACGTCACGGCGATGTCGTGCAGTCCGCGGCGCTCGTCGTTCATGACGACCGCCGGGATGACCAGGCAGACCAGCAGCGTGCGCAGGATCGCCCGCGGGACGCCGATCGGGCGACCGTTGGGCCCCTCGACCTTCAGGCCCACGACCCGCTTGCCGATCGAGTAGCCGAGCAGACCGGTGAGCAGCGCGACCTCCCCGACGAAGAAGCCGGTGATGACGAGGTTCTGCCCGATGTCGTCCGGTGGATAGCTCACTCCGGCCAGCGCGATGGCGCTGAACGCGGCGATCACCCAGTCGATCAGCAGGGCGACGAGACGTCGTCCCAGGGAGACATGGGGCACGAGGCGACCCTATCCGCGGACTTGTAACATGCCGGAAACAAACAGGTGACGGTCGGGAAACTGCCCGACCCTAGCGTGTGGACCACAATCGATGGCCGCGCCGGAAGCGGCTGAGGAGGCCCCATGTTCGGCAGTGCCGACGAGCTGTTCAAGTTCATCAAGGACGAGGGAGTCGAGTACCTCGACGTCCGATTCACCGACCTTCCCGGCATCCAGCAGCAGCTCACCCTGCCGGCCGCGTCGTTCGACGCGGACATGGTGCAGAACGGCGTCGCGTTCGACGGCTCGTCCGTCCGCGGCTTCCAGACCATCGACCAGTCCGACATGGTGCTGTTCCCGGACGTGAGCACCGCCTACGTCGACCCGTTCAAGGCGCGCAAGACGATCGCGATGGACTTCTTCGTCCACGACCCGATCACCGGCGAGGCCTACTCGCGCGACCCGCGCAACATCGCCCGCAAGGCCGAGGCGTACCTGGCCACCACAGGCATCGGCGACACCGCCTTCTTCGCGCCTGAGGCCGAGTTCTACATCTTCGACCGCGTGAACTACGGCACCAGCGCCAACAAGTCGTTCTACGAGATCACGTCGGCCGAGGCCGCCTGGTCCACCGGTGACGACATCACCGACAACCGCGGCTACAAGGTGCGCTACAAGGGCGGTTACTTCCCCGTCGCCCCCACCGACAAGCTGGCCGACCTGCGCAACGACATGATGACGAACCTGCAGGACGCCGGCCTCGTCCTCGAGCGCGGTCACCACGAGGTCGGCACGTCGGGCCAGGCGGAGATCAACTACCGCTTCAACACGCTGCTCAAGGCCGCCGACGACCTGATGAAGTTCAAGTACATCGTCCGCAACACGGCCTGGGCCAACGACAAGACCGTGACGTTCATGCCGAAGCCGATCTTCGGCGACAACGGCTCGGGCATGCACGTGCACCAGTCGGTGTGGAACAACGGCGAGCCGCTGTTCTACGACGAGGCCGGCTACGGCGGACTCTCCGACACCGCCCGCCACTACATCGGCGGCATCCTGAAGCACGCGCCGTCGCTGCTGGCGTTCACCAACCCGTCGGTGAACTCGTACCACCGCCTGGTGCCGGGCTTCGAGGCCCCGATCGCGCTCGTCTACTCCGCGCGCAACCGGTCCGCCTGCGTCCGCATCCCGATCACCGGTGCGAACCCGAAGGCCAAGCGCATCGAGTTCCGCTGCCCCGACCCGTCCAGCAACCCGTACCTCGCCTTCTCGGCGCTGCTGCTGGCCGGCCTCGACGGCATCAAGAACAAGATCGAGCCGCCGGCGCCGATCGACAAGAACATCTACGAGCTCCCGCCCGAGGAGTACGCGGAGATCGACCACGTGCCGACCTCCCTCGGCGCCGTCCTCGACTCGCTCGAGGCCGACCACGAGTTCCTCACCGCCGGTGACGTGTTCACGTCCGACCTGATCGAGACGTGGATCGAGTACAAGCGCACCGAGGAGATCGCGCCGGTGCAGCTGCGGCCGCACCCGCACGAGTTCGAGCTCTACTACGACATCTGATCGGTGAAGGTCGGCGTCGCCGTCCCCCAGATGGCGACGGAGTACGGACCAGGCACCACGGTGTCGTGGGCCAGGGCCATCGACGACGGACCGTTCTCGAGCGTCTCGGCCGGCGAGCGCGTCACCTTCTCCAACCCGGAGATGGTGGCGACGCTCGCCGCGTGCGCTGCGGTCACCGAACGCGTCCGGGTCTTCGCCAATCTGTGGGTGCTCCCCCAGCACCCGATGGCGATGGTGGCGCAGCAGATCGGCACGCTCGACCAGCTCTCCCACGGTCGTCTCGACGTCGCGGTGGGCGTGGGGGCCCGGGACGACGACTACCGCGCGCTGGGCGCCGAGGTCCGCAACCGGCACGCACGGCTGGACGCCCAGGTGGCCGAGCTGCGGTCGCTGCTGGCAGGTGAGCCGCCGTTCGACGGTGCGGACCCCGTGGGGCCGGCAGTCGTGCAACCCGGCGGTCCGCAGATCCTGGCCGGCGCCGTGGGACCGAAGGCGATGCGCCGCGCGGCGCAGTGGGCCGACGGGATCAGCGGCTTCAGCATCGCCGCCGACCCTGCCGAGATCGGCAAGGTCAACGCCCTCGCCGAGACGTGCTGGCAGGACGCCGGACGTGCCGGCGCGCCGCGGAAGGTCAACGGCACGTTCGTCGCTGTCGGCGTGCCCGACAGCGTCGAGACACTGCACGCGTTCACCGCCCGCTACCTCTCGTTCCTCGGGCCGAAGCTGGCGGAAGCGATCGCGGCCACCGCCCGCACCTCCTCCCCCGACGCCCTGCGGGCTGCGCTGGACGGCGCCGAGGAGGCCGGGTGCGACGAGATGATCGTGGTTCCCGCCACCACGGACCTCCGCTGCCTCGACGTCGTGGCGGACGTCGTCGCGTCGCGCGGCTAGCTCAGCAGGACTGGATCCGGCAGCGCACCTGTTCGCCGATCTCGGCGAGGGCCGTGATCTGCGCAGCACTGAGCGGATCGATGACGAGGTCGCGGACGGCGGTCACGTGGCCCGGCGCGGCCTCGACGACCTTGTCCATCCCGGACTCGGTGAGGGTCACGTTCGTGTAGCGGGCGTTGGTCGGGTCGGGCTCCCGGCGCAGCCAGCCCCGCTCCTCCAGCCGTTTCACGACGTTCGAGAGCCGGGACAGGGATCCGCCGGCCATCTCGGCCAGCTCGCTCATCCGGCACGTCGGCTCGGGCTCCGTCATCGACAGTCGGCTGAGGACGAAGTACTCGTACAGGTTGAGGCCCGCGTCGCGCTGGAGCTGCGCGTCCAGCGTCGTCGGCAGCTCCACCAGGACGTGCGCCAAGGCGACCCACGCCCGCTGCTCGTCCTCGGTGAGCCACTGCGTCGTCGAGGCAGCGGTGTCCTTCGTGGCCATGCCTTCACGGTAGTCGCCCGACACCCCTGCTTGTCCTCACTTCAAGGTTGAACTATTCTAACTTCAAGCTTGAACTATCACACGAGGAGACCTTCATGACCCTGTTCCGACTCGACGCCAGCATCCGCACCGACGGATCGGCGAGCCGCGAGATCGCCGACATCGTCGAGGCTGAGTGGCTCGCTGCTCACCCCGGCGACACCATCGAGCGGCGCCACATCGGCGTCGACGTGCTCCCCGCCGACGCCTGGGCGCAGTCCGTGTCCGGCGAGGCGGCCGGGCAGCAGCTCGCCGCCCAGCTCGTCGACGAGCTCCTCGCGGCCGACGCGATCCTGCTGGCCGTGCCGCTCTACAACTTCGGCGTCTCGCAGCACGTCAAGACCTGGATCGACCTCGTCGCCACCGACCCCCGAGCCGCCGACCCCACTGCTCCCCTGCTCGCCGGCAAGCCGGTCGTGCTGTGCACGGTGCGCGGCGGCGCGTACGGGGCGGGCACGCCCCGCGAGGGCTGGGACCACTCCACCGCCTACCTCCGGCGCATCCTCGAGGACGTCTGGGGCGCCGACCTGACCGTCGTCGAGCGCGAGTTCACGCTGGTCGGCGTCAACCCGGCCCTCGACGACTTCGCCGACCTGGCCGCCGAGATGCACCAGAAGGCGCTGTCGGCAGCGCGCGAGGCCGGCCGGGCACTGGCGGTCCCGCAGGCCGCCTGACTCACGACCGTGCGGTGCGCGCTCCGGCAGCCCCCGCGGCCGCAGCGAGCGCACCGCACGTCAGGGCGATGGCGGCGAGCGGCAGCCACGGGATCGTCATACCCGGATCGACGCCGGTGCCGGCGAGGTCGGCGGAGATCGCCCGGCGGACCAGGATGCCCATCAGCACCGTCGTGAGTCCACCGATCACCAGCCCGGCGCCGGTGACGAGCGCGGCCTGCCACAGCGCGACCCGTCGCAGCTGTTCCCGCGTGGCGCCCAGCAGCGCGAGCACGCGGTGCTGGCGCCGCCGCTGGGTCGCCCCGATGAGGGTCGCGTTGACCATCGCGATCGCCGCATAGAAGCCGGCAGGGCCGAGCAGGATCACGAGCCCGAGATTGTTGGCCCGCCGGGTCTGGGCGGTCACGTCGTCGATCCAGTCGTCGGCGGTCCGGACGTGGCTGTCGGTACCGTGCAGTCGCCGCTCCAGGGCGCTCCGAACCGCGTCCACCGAGGTGCCTGGGGCCGGCACGACGAACAGCTCGTCGGGCGGGTTGTCCGCGAGCCGGTCGGGCCACAGGTCCGTGGGCAGCATGATGTCCCCGTAGAGGTCGGGGGCGTCCTTGACCACGGCGACGATCCGCACGTCCACGCGATGACCGTCGACCCGGACGCGCAGGTAGTCGCCGAGGTTCTTGCCCGAGTCCGTGGTCCAGGTCCGGGAGACGGCGACGGCGCGGCCGTGCAGGTCGGCGAGCCGCCCACGGACAGCGCTCAGACCGCGCGCCGCGGTGGCGGTGGACACGTCGACGGCGTCCACGTCCTCGCGGGAGTAGCCGTCGTCGTCCAGCTCGATCGTGGTGGTGCGGCGCTGGTCCACGAGGCGCACCGCCGGGTCCTCGACGACGGTGCGGACGGTGTCGGCGTGCTTCGGACCAGGCTGGACCACGAGCGGCGCGCGCAGCTGTGCCCGGTCCTGGGCGGAGGTCCAGTCGGCCGTGAAGCTGAGCGAGATCAGCATCGAGCCGGCGATCGCCGAGATCGCCATGACCGGCGCGGCGACGGAGGTCGTGGTCCGCACGGCCGCGCGCAGCTCGTCGCGGGCGAACCGTGCGGTGACGTCCCGTGAGACCCACGGACGCGCCAGCAGGGCGGCGAGCCGCGGAATCAGCAGCGGGCCGAAGCACATCATCGCGATCACGACGACTTCCGGAAGGAGGATCGACGCGACCAAGGCGAACAATGGACCGCCCTCCGCGGCGAGGATCGCGGCCGCGACGACGCCGGCCAGGCAGAACGTGCCGACGACCCACTGCGCGGCGCTCGGACGTCCGCGCTCGATGGCGGCTTCCTGCAGTGCGGCGACGGGCGGGACCTTCGCCGCCCGTCGGGACGCCCGCCGGGCGCCGAGGATCGCCACGGCCATCCCGGTCGGTGCGGCGATGGCCCAGGCCAGCCACGGCGCTGGAGCGACCAGGTGCTGGTCGGTGACCCCGATCCGACGGACCATGGCGAGCACCGGCCCTGCCAGCGGCGTCGCCACCAGGCACCCGGCGATCGACGCCAGGACGGCGACGACGAGCGACTCCCCGAGCACCAGGCGGCGCACCTGCCGGCCAGTGGCGCCGACGAGCCGCAGCAGCCCGAGCTCGCGTCGCCGGGTCGCGACGACGAACCCGAACGTCGACCCGACGACGAACAGAGCCATGAACATCGAGACCGCGGACATGATGCCGAACATCGAGGTGAGGTCGTCGAGCTGCTGGCGCTGGTCCACCGTCGCCGACGGGCCGAGGCGGGACAGCGTGGCGTCGACCGAGGCGACCAGGTTCACCGTCGTGGCGATCAAGACCACGCCGCTGGCCAGCGCCACGAACGCGCCGAGGTAGGCGGGCCACGAGGTGCGGACGGTCTGCCGCGCCAGGCTCATCGTCCTCATCGGTCCTCCAGCTCGCTCATGCGCTGCGCGATCGCGGCGGCGTCGGCGTTCTGGAGGCGCCCGACGATCCGGCCGTCGGCGAGGAAGAGAGTCTCGTCGGCGTAGGACGCGGCCAACGGGTCGTGCGTGACCATGACCACCGACTGCCCGTCGTCGGCGACCCGGCGGAGCAGGGCGAGCACGTCGCGGCCGGTGGTGCGGTCGAGGGCACCCGTCGGCTCGTCGGCGAACAGGACGTCCGGGCGGGAGTGGATCGCGCGGGCGATGGCGACGCGCTGCTGCTGGCCGCCGGACAGCTCTGGTGGGCGACGGCGCGCGAGGTCACGCAGCCCGACCTGGTCCAGGGCGTCGAGCACGGCGGCGCGGTCCACGGGACGTCCGGCGAGGCGGGCCGGTAGCGCGACGTTGTCGAAGGCGGTCAGGGCGTCGAGCAGGTTGTACGACTGGAAGACGAACGCCATCGAGGTGCGGCGGAACGTCGTGAGGGCCGTCGCCTTCAGCCGGCCCAGGTCGGTGCCGCCGATGCTGACCCGACCGCCCGAGGGGACGTCGAGGCCGGCGGCGAGCTGGAGCAGCGTGGACTTGCCGGAGCCGGACGGCCCCATGATGGCGGTGAAGGTGCCGGCGCCGAACGCGTGGCTGACGCCTCGGAGCGCGTGGACGCTCCCGGCGCGGGTCTTGTAGACGCGGGACAGGTCGTCGAGGGCGACGGCCGGGGCGGCGGGAATCGTCTGGACGGTCATGGGACCAGTCCAGTCGCCGTGGCCGCCCTGCACACGGGCTCACGCGCGACAGCAGAGGTAGCGTGCGCGCTACCGTCCGCGGGCGTTCCGGCTCCTAGGCTGGTCGTGTGAGCCAGTACCCGGACGCGTGGACCGCCCTGCGCACGCGTCCCGCCCGGCTCCTCGTGACGACGTGGCCGTGGCGCTCGCTCGCGTACCTGATCTCCACCGTGCCGGTCGGCATCGTCGCCCTGGTGGTCCTGGCGACGGTGGTCGCTCTCGGTGTCCTCACCGCGGTGATCGTGGTCGGCCTGCTCCTGCTGGCCAGCGTCCCTCTGCTGACGTCCGTGATCGCGGACGCGGAGCGGACCCGCCTCCGGCTGGTACTTCCTCGTGACTCGGTCGCGGACGACACGAGCGCACCGACCCTGCGCGAACGCGTCGGCGCCTGGCGGACACTTCCGGTCTCCTGGCCTGAGGTCGGCCACGCCGTGCTGCTGGCAACGGTGCTCTGGGTCGTCGACGCCGTGGTGCTGGTCTTCGCGATCACCGCGCCCGCCACGTTGATCCTCTCGCCCGTCCTCGTGCAGCTCGACACGCTCGAGGTCCTCGGGTGGCGCATCGACGACACCGCCGAGGCGTGGCCGGCGGTGGTCGTGGGCCTGCTCGCCGCGGTCGTCGCCGCCTACCTCGTCACGGCACTCGCCAGTGCGCAGGCCGGCCTCACTCGCCTGCTCCTGGAGCCCACGGAGGCCCGGCTGGCCGCCGCCGTCGAGCAGCTGCGCCGGTCGCGGACCGGCCTCGTCGATGCGTTCGAGGCCGAGCGCCGCCGGATCGAGCGCGACCTCCACGACGGCGCCCAGCAGCGGCTCGTCGCGCTGACCATGACGCTGGGGCAGGCGGAGCTGGAGCTCCAGGACGGCCCGGCGCTCGAGCTCGTCGGCAAGGCACACGCCCTGGCCGAGGACGCGCTGGCCGAGCTGCGCGCCACGGTGCGCGGCATCCACCCGCAGGTACTCACCGACCACGGCCTCGCGGCGGCGATCCGTGAGCTGGCCGACCGCTCCCCCGTCCCCGTCGACGCCGACCTGCATCTCGACGGCCGGCTGCCGGCGCGCGTCGAGGCCGCGGCGTACTTCCTGGTCAGCGAGGCGCTCACGAACACCGCGCGGCACGCGGGCGCGTCCTCCGTGCGGGTCCACGCCTGGGTCGCGGACGGCTCGTTGACCGTGTCCGTCGAGGACGACGGTCGCGGTGGTGCCGATCCCGTAGCCGGCACCGGCCTGGCCGGTCTGGCCGCCCGGGTCGAGGCGGTCGACGGCACTCTGGAGCTGACCAGTCCGCCCGGCGGGCCGACGACCGTGAGGATGACATGTCCGACCACCTGAGGATCGTCCTCGCCGAGGACGCCGCCCTGCTGCGCGAAGGGCTGGTCGGGATCCTCGAGAAGGCCGGGCACGAGATCGTCGCCGCCGTGACCGACGCGGACGCGCTGCTCGTCTACACCGACAACCACCGGCCCGACCTGGTCATCACCGACATCCGGATGCCCCCGACGCACACCGACGAGGGCCTGCGGGCGGCGGTCACCATCCGCGAGCGGCACCCGGACATGGCGATCATGCTGCTGTCTGCGTACATCGCCGAGGCGTACGTCGCGGACCTGCTGGACTCGACTGCCGGAAGCCACGCCGGCATCGGCTACCTGCTGAAGGACCGCGTCGGCCACGTCCGCGACTTCCTCGACAGCGTCGACCGCGTGGCCGGCGGCGCCACCGTCGTCGACCCCGACGTCGTCCGCCACCTGCTCGCCCGCGGCCGTGACGACGGCCCACTCGCTGCCCTGACCGACCGCGAGCGCGAGGTCCTCGCCCTGATGGCCGAGGGCCACACGAACCCGACCATCGCGGACCGTCTCGTCGTCAGCGAGGCTGCCGTCCGCAAGCACGTCGGCAACATCTTCGCGAAGCTCGACCTCGAGCCGACGTCGGATCGTCGCGTCTCCGCCGTGCTCACCTACCTGCGCGGACCGTCCTGAGTGCGGGACAGTGAGGCATGACCGAAGCCCGCATCACGCACATCGGGGGCCCCACCGCGCTCGTCGAGGTGGACGGATGGCGCATCCTGACCGACCCGACGTTCGACCCTCCGGGGCAGCGCTACTTCTTCGGCTGGGGCACGACGTCGCGCAAGGTGGCGGGGCCGTCGATCTCCCCGGACGAGCTCGGCCCGATCGACGCCGTCCTGGTGAGCCACCACCATCACGGCGACAACCTCGACCCGTCGGCGCGTGACCTGCTCCCCCGGTGGGGCCGGGTGTTCACGACGAAGGCCGGCGCGAAGAAGCTGGGCGGCGGCGCCACCGGGCTCGCGGCCTGGGACACCACGACGCTCGAGGCGCCCGGCAAGCCGACCATCACCATCACCGCGACACCGTGCCGCCACGGACCGGCCGGCAGCGACCCGATCACCGGACCCGTCGTCGGCTTCGACCTGACCTGGGACGGCCAGGAGCACGGCTCCCTGTGGGTCACCGGTGACACCGTGTTCTACCGCGGCCTGCGCGACGTCGCCGAGCGCCGGGACGTCGGGACCGTTCTGCTCCACCTGGGCGGAGTGAAGTTCCGGTACCTCTCGGGCGGCCTCCGCTACACGATGGACGCCAAGGAGTCGCTGAAGCTGCTCGACCTGCTCGGCGCGACGCACGTGGTCCCCGTGCACTACGAGGGCTGGACCCACTTCAAGCAGGGCCGCTCCGAGGCCCAGCGGGTGCTCGACGCCTCACGGCACGCCGGCAGCGTCACCTGGGTCGATCCCGGCGAGGCCGTCACCGTCCAGGTGTGACCGGGCCCGTGTAGGTGCCGTGACCCGTGGGGAGCGGCAGGTCCAGGGTGGTGCGGATGCCCGGCGGCGCGGCGAGGACGTCCGGGATGGAGTTCACGATCCGGCCGCAGGCGGCGACGATCGCGGCGTGGTTGTGGTCGCCGTGGTCGCTGCTCGGGACGATGTCGACGACGAAGCTCGGCTCACCGGTGATCTCGACGCGGTAGGCGCCTCCGCCCGATGACGGGCGGGCCCAGTCGGGGCGGAGGTCGTCGCGGGTGCGGGTGACGTGCTCCACCACGATCGCCGGATGGCCGGCGACCATCCCGGTGATCGAGAAGTGCAGCGCGGCGATCGTTCCCTTCTCGATCCGCCCGGCGGCGATGTCGTAGGACTCCGGCGCGGGCTCGGCTTCCCAGAACTCGACGACCTCGTCGATCGTGATGCCGAGACCCTCGGCGATCATCCGGATCGCCGTGCCCCAGGCGAAGCCCAGGACGCCGGGCAGGAACAGCAGCGGCGTGTCGTCGAGCGGCTTGCCGAAGCCCATCAGGTCGAACATCACCTCGGCCCCGTCGTACGTGGCGTAGTCGGCCAGCTCGTAGCAGCGGACCTGCTCGACGCGCTGGCACGTGCTCGCCAGCGCGAGCGGGATCAGGTCGCTCGCGAAGCCGGGGTCGACGCCGGTGATGTAGACCGAGGCGTCGCCGGCGCGCGCCGCGGCCTCCACCTTCTCGATGACCGCGTCCGGCATCGTCCCCCACGGGAACTGCAGCGTGCCGGGCGCGGACCCGACGACGTCGATCCCGGCCTCGAGCAGGCGGCGGACGTCGTTGGTGGCCTCGACCGGGCGGGTGTCCCCCATCGCGCAGTAGACGACGCACTGCGGCCTCGCGTCGATGACGGTCTGGAGGTCCATCACCGCGCGCACGCCGGTGGTCGCGTCGATGCCCGCAAGCTCACCCGCGTCGATGCCGACCTTGTCGGCGGTGGAGACGCCGACGGCGACGAGCTCGAACCGCGGGTCCTGCACGAGCTGGCGCAGCGTCAGCCGTCCCGCGTTGCCGGTGCCGACCTGGGCGACGCGGATCGGTTCAGTAGAACGTGTTCTACCAGGCATGGCGATGATGCTACCGTCCCGCGCATGGGTCGCGTGGACGGCAAGGTCGCTCTCATCACCGGCGGGGCACGCAACATCGGTGCAGCGAGCGCGCGCATGCTCGTGGCCGAGGGTGCCCGGGTCGTGCTCGGCGACATCGTCGACGACGAAGGTGCCGCACTGGCCGACGAGCTGGGTGACGCAGCCCGCTACGTCCACCTCGACGTCCGCAGCGAGGACGACTGGACCCGAGCGGTCGAGCTGGCCGTCGCGGAGTTCGGCTCGCTGAACGTCCTGTTCAACAACGCCGGGATCTTCAACGGCGGGAAGCTCCAGCGCTACCCCGTGGAGCAGTGGCAGGAGATCCTCGACATCAACCTGACCGGCGCGTTCCTCGGCTGCAAGGCCGTCGCCGACGCGATGATCGCCGCCGACGGCGGGTCGATCATCAACAACTCCTCCATCGAGGGACTCCGCGGCACCGCGTGGGCGCACGGCTACGTCACGTCGAAGTGGGCCCTGCGCGGGCTGACGAAGTCCGTGGCGATCGAGCTCGCCCCGCACGGCATCCGCGTCAACTCCATTCACCCCGGCCGCATCCGCAACGAGCTCACCGACGCGATGCCCGCGGACATGATCCCGATCCTGCTCGGCCGCCCCGGTGAGCCCGAGGAGGTGGCGACGTTCGTCGTCTTCCTCGCCAGCGACGAGTCGTCGTTCTCGACCGGCTCGGAGTTCGTGGTGGACGGCGGCACCGTCAACCACATCCCCGTAAACGGCTGACGACCGGCATTACAGGCCAATACGCTCGCTGCGTGGCCGAGACCGCCGTCGATCATGCCGTTCGGTGGTTCGGTCTGCGGTTCGCCTCCGAGCGCACCGAGCGTGAGTACCGCGAGTGGCGCATCGCGACCGCCACGCCCTTCGCGCGGATCGGCTACATCGGCTCGATGCCCAGCTGGTGCCTCCTGCTCGTGAGCGTCGTGGTGCTGGACTGGGAGTCGGTGCCGACCGCCGGTCCGCCGATCTTCGGGTGGATCCTGGCCCTGGCCGTCCTCACCGCGCTGACCTTCCCGGGCGCCGCCCGGCCATGGGTCATGCCGCTGGCCGCGGTGGCGAACTGTGCTGCCGGCTTTCTGGTCATCTGGCTGATGTTCGACGTGCTCGCCTCCGACCTGCCGGCGCAGTCACGCGCGGGCCTCATGACGGCCGGGATGTTGATCGTGATGTTCTTCGGATTCGCGATCTTCCGCATCCCGCCGCTGCTCGCGATGGCCGCCGTGACCCCGTACACGATCTTCGCCTCCCTCCACCTGTACGAGGATCACCAGGACGGGAACCTCGACGACGTCGAGGCGGGCGGCTTGGCCGCGGCCCAGTGGATCGCCTACCTCGGCTGCCTGTTGGTCTACATCGTGATCGAGATCGTCAACCGGCGCAGCTTCTGCAAGGACCAGATCATCCGCGTCCAGCAGGCCGAGCTGCAGCGCAGTCGCGACGCGATCCGCCGCTACGTGCCGCCCAAGGTCGCCGAGCGCATCGTGCGCGGCGACACGGTGAGCATCGAAGAGCCGGTCCGACGGCGCATCACCGTCCTGTTCGCCGACCTCGTGAACTTCACGATCCTGGCCGACCGCGTCGAGGCCGAGGTCCTGACGACCGTCGTCAACGAGTACATGACCACCATGAGCGAGATCGTCGCGGACCTTCATGGCACGGTGACCGAGTTCGCCGGGGACGGGCTCCTCGCCTTGTTCGGCGCCCCGGACGAGCTCGATCCGGTGGATCAGGCCGTGGCAGCGGTCCGCGCCGCGAAGAGCATGCAGCGGCGGATCCCCTCGCTCAACGAGGGCTGGCTCCGACTCGGCGTCGGAGAGCCCCTCGCGATGCGGGTGGGCATCAACACCGGGGTCCTCAGCGTCGGCAGCTTCGGATCACGAGGGCGCATGACCTACACGGCGATCGGCATCCAGGCCAACATCGCCGCACGGATCCAGTCGCAGTGCGAGCCGGGCGGGATCCTGCTCAGCGACACCTGCTGGCACCTCGTGAAGGACCAGGTGCCGTGCGAGCTGCGGGGCGAGGTCGAGTGCAAGGGAGTGCACTACCCCGTGCGGGTCCACGCACCGCTGACGCTGACCCCCGTCATGAGCTGACGGCGGCCTCCACGGGCACACGCGCGCCGAGGCGGCGCTGGCGCTCGACCGTCGCGGCGTAGAAGGCCCAGCCGGCAGTGAAGCTCGCGAACAGCGTGACCACGAAGTACAGCCACGGCTTGTTGATGCCGCGACGGCGGCCGTCGGCGATCGCGATCAGCGGGAGCAGCACGACGTTGGCGATGATGAAGTCGATCGACGCCGAGCTCGCGGCGGCGTTGTCGAACATCAGGTCCATGTACTGCGCCCACGAGCCGTCGCCCCACAGCGGGTTGGTGAGCCAGCCGTCGGTGTTCTCGGTGACGAACCGGATGTTGAACGTCCAGCCGCCGACGACCGACGCGACGGCCACGCCGTAGAGCGCCAGCTCCATCGGCGAGAACATCGGTCCGGAGTCGGGGCGCCGGAAGATGGTCGGATTCGCGCGGAGCGTCACCAGGACGACGACCACGGCGAGGATGGCGTGCACGGTGAGGGAGAGCATGACCACACCGTGGCCACTGATCCATGTTTTGTCAATGTTGACGTAACTTGCCGCGAATCCTCTGGGGTACCGTCATGCCATGGCGCGCAACCCGCAGACGATCCGCAGCGAACGCACCCGCGTCGCGCTGCGGAAGGCCGCCCTCTCCCGGTTCCAGGCGCAGGGCGTCGAGGCCACCACCGCGGAGCAGATCGCTGCCGACGCCGGCGTCACGCTGCGCACGTTCTACCGGCACTTCCCGTCCAAGCACGACCTGCTGTTCGCCGACTACGACTCCGGCCTGCAGTGGTTCCGCGGCGCCCTGGCGGCACGGCCGGCGGACGAGTCCGTCGTCGAGTCCGTGCGAGCAGCGATCTTCGCGTTCCCGTACGACGTACAGCCCCTCACCCAGATGGCCGCGTTCCGGGCGGCGGAGCTGGACCCCGAGCGCATCGTCAACCACCTGCGGCGCGTGGAGAACGACCTGGCGGAGGCCATCACCGAGCACCTGGAGCGACGGACGAAGGGCTCGGACCGGGCGCTCGACGTCGTGGTGACCGCCCGCTGCATCGCGGCCGCCCTGTTCGCGGCGATGGAGGTGTGGATGCGGCAGGACCGGCGGACGCTCGCCGACCTCGCCGAGGCGAGCCACGCCACGCTCACGGCACTCGAGACGGGCCTCGGCCCGGACGGCATGTTTCGTCATAGTTGACGAAACTGTGGAAGCGGTGGCACCGTGCGTCCATGAGTGACCACGAGGCGTACGACGCCGTCGTCATCGGCGCCGGGCACAACGGCCTGACCGCCGCCGTCCTGCTGCAACGCGCGGGCCTCCGCACCGTCTGCCTGGAGTCCAAGCGGTACGCCGGCGGGATGGCGTCCACCGTCGAGCTGTTCGACGGCTATCAGTTCGAGATCGCCGGCTCGGTCCAGCTGCCGACGTCGGCGATCGTCAGCAAGGAGCTCGGGCTGGACACGCTCCCCCAGGTCGACCTCTCGGTCATGTCCGTCTCGCTCATCGACGAGGGTGTCGAGCCGCTGATCTACTACACCGACCTCGCCGAGGCTGCCGTCCACATGGAGCAGGTGCACGGCATCGAGGTCGTCCTCGGGATGGCCGAGATGATGGGCTGGAGCGCCGCACCGACCCGGGCCCTGGGCCGGTTCGAGGCCGGCACGCTGCCGAAGTCGCTCGACGAGATGTACGCCTGCGCCACGAGCGACGCCGAGCGCGCCAGCATCACCGAGATGCTGTTCGGCAGCGCCACCGACGTCCTCGACCGCTACCTGCCTGACAAGCAGAAGCACGCCGCGCTGCGTGGCATGCTCGCGTTCCTCGCGGTGAACTCCACCTACCGCGGACCGGCCAGCCCGGGCAGCGCGGCGGGCCTGGCGTTCGGCATGGCCGTCCCGGACGAGAACACCGTGCTCACCAAGAAGATCAAGGGCGGCATCGGGACGCTCACCAAGCACCTGGAGGAGCAGTACGCGGAGGCCGGCGGCGAGCTGCGGCTCGAGGCTCCGGTCAGCGAGATCGTCGTCGAGGACGGCAAGGCCGTCGGCGTCGTGCTCGACGGCGGCGAGCGCATCGACGCCGGCAGCGTCGTCTCCGCCGTGGCCCCCGACCTCACGCTCACGTCGCTCATCTCGGGCGATGCCGTCGACCCGGCGCTGGTCACGCGCCTCAACGGCATCGACCACCGCGGCAGCTACGTCCAGATGCACTTCGCCCTCGACGGCGTGCCGGAGTTCGCGGCGCCGTACGAGTTCCTCAACGACCCGGCGATGCAGGCCGCGATCGGCATGTTCGCCACGCCGGAGCAGCTGCAGCAGCAGTTCGAGGACAGCCGGCGCGGCATCGTGCCGGAGACGCCGGCCGTCGCGTTCCAGATCCCGTCGGCGTCCGACCCCGACCTCGCTCCCCCGGGCAAGGCGGCGGCATCGGCGTTCTCGCTGTGGTTCCCGGTCGAGGAGGACCCGTCGGAGTACGCGCGCCTCAAGGCCGAGATGGGCCAGCGGGTCATCGACCGGATCACGCACTTCGCGCCGAACTTCGAGAGCCTGATCCTCAAGCACACGACCTTCACGCCGAAGCACATGGGCACGATGTTCGGCGCGCCCGGTGGCGACTACTGCCACGGCCTCATCCATCCGGAGCTGCTCGGCCCGTACCGGCCCGGCCCGCGCGGCTACGTCGACCAGCCGCACGGGATCGACGGCCTCTACCTCGGCAGTGCCGGCTGCTACGGCGGTCCCGGCATCACGTTCATCCCGGGCTACAACGCCGCCCAGGCCGTGCTCGGGGACCGCTAGACGTAGACGTCGATCTCGCGGATCGCCCTGGTGCGGGGCGAGAACGTCGCGTAGAGCAGACCGGGCGTGCCGTCGACGGTCACCGTCGCGGTGACGAAGCGGCCGGCGGCGATCACCTTGTCGGTTGCGACGGGCGCGACGCCGCCGAGCCGGTCGAGCGCCGTCCGGTCACCGCGCTGGGCGTTGGCCAGCAGGTCGAGGACGGCGAGCTTGCCGCGACGGCCGACGCTGCCGCGCATCGCGGACGCGAAGCCCAGCACTCCGCCGACGCCCTGGACGCGGAGCATCCGGGCCTGCTGGGCCGACAGCGCACGGACGTGCGCCGCCGTCGGGTGGATGCTTTGGCGCAGCACGGGCAGGAGCTCCCAGAACGCGCTCATGTGCGTGATCTCCAGGCCGTCGTCACGGCGGCGGAACTCGTACTTCAGGTGGGCCGGCGTCACGACCTCGATGCCCTGGGGCATCTGCGTGCGGATGGTGACGTCGCGGACCACGTGGTCGTCGCGCGGGACCTCGTGGTGGACCTCGAACCGGATGTCGTTCGGGGCGATGAACGTGTCCCAGAAGCGGCGGAGCGACGCCTTGGGATCAGGACCGCCCTCGGGCACGACTGGACGCGAGCCGACCGGGTCGTCGACCCGGAAGTCGTCGGCGAACAGGCCGACCCAGCCCTCGCGGTCGTGCGCGGCGACCAGCTCGGGCGAGCGCGCGACCGCGCTGAGCAGCTCGTCGATCATGGGCAGAGAGTATCGTGAGACATATCGCTCTGTTTGTCTTACGCTGAACGCGTGACCCTCCAGTTCCGGCTCCGCGACCGCGACACCTGGGCCGACCCGTTCCCGCTCTACGCCGCGCTCCGTGAGCACGACCCGGTGCACCACGTGGAGGACGGCGACTACTGGGTGCTCACCCGGCACCGCGACGTGTTCTCCGCCGTGCGCGACCACGAGACGTTCTCCTCCGCGCAGGGGCTCACGGTCGAGTACGGCGAGCTGGAGAAGATCGGCATGCAGGACAGTCCGCCGATGGTGATGACGGACCCGCCGAGCCACACCGAGTTCCGCAGCCTGGTCTCCCGCGGGTTCACGCCGCGCCAGGTCGAGAGCGTCGAGCCGGCGGTGCGGGCGTTCGTGCAGGAGCGGCTCGAGGGCCTCGTCGGCGATGGTGGCGGCGACGTCGTGGCGTCGCTGTTCAAGCCGCTGCCGAGCATGGTGGTGGCGCACTACCTCGGGGTGCCGGAGGAGGACCGGCCGCAGTTCGACGGCTGGACCGACGCCATCGTCGCGGCGAGCGCGACCGGCAGCTACGGGGACGTCGCCGACGCCATCGGCGAGATGCTCGGCTACTTCACCGAGCTGATCGAGCACCGGCGCGAGCACCCTGAGGACGACACGGTGTCGCACCTCGTGGCCGCCGGCGAGGCGGGCGACACCGACGGCATCCTGCGCATCCTCGCCTTCACGTTCACGATGGTGACCGGCGGGAACGACACCACGACCGGGCTGCTCGGCTCGGGCGTGCAGCTGCTCAGCGAGCGGCCCGACCAGCGGGCTCGGGCGCTCGACGACCCGGCCGCGACGGTCGAGGAGCTGCTGCGACTGACCACGCCGGTGCAGGGTCTGGCCCGGACGACGACCCGCGACGTGGACATCGACGGCGTCACGATCCCGGCAGGCCGGAAGGTCCTCATGTGTTACGGCGCCGCGAACCGCGACCATAAGGTCTTCGGTTCCGACGCCGAGGAGCTCGACGTCGCCCGGAACCCGCGGCAGATCCTGACGTTCTCGCACGGCGCGCACCACTGCCTCGGTGCGGCCGCGGCGCGGATGATGGGCCGCGTCGCGCTGGAGGAGCTGCTGACCCAGATCCCCGATTTCACCGTCGACCTCGACGCCGTCACCTGGGCCGACGGCGGCTACGTGCGGCGCCCGACGAGCGTCCCGCTCCGGGTGACCGAGGTAGCCCGATGACCGACGCGGTCGTCGAGCGGATCCTCGACGCGGCCGAGCGACTCTTCGCGTCGGAGGGGCCGCGTGGCGTCGGCATGGCCGCGATCGCCGAGGCAGCCGGGTGCTCCCGCGCCACGCTCTACCGGTACTTCGAGAACCGCCGCGAGCTGCAGACCGCCTTCGCCAGTCGCGAGGCGGGCCGGATCGTCGACGACGTGCTCGCCCGGTCCGGCGACGTCGTCGAGACCATCCTCGGCGCCCTGGCCGAGGTGCGTTCCCGGCCCAGCCTGGCCGCCTGGATCAGCCCCGACGCCTCCGCCGAGCTCCTCGACGTCCTCCGACACTCCCCGCTCGTCGAGGCCACCATCGACCCGGCGGACACCGACCTCGCCCGCTGGACGCTCAGATCACTGGTCTCGCTCCTCGCCTTCCCGCCCGACGACGCCGCCGAGGAGGAGCGCCTCGTGCGTCGTTTCGTGGCCCCGCTGCTCGCCGGCTGACCGCGCGCCCCCGACCACGACTTTCGTGGACCTACGCAGGTTCCCGGACGCGGGTACCTTCGAATCCCTTCAAAAGCTGCGCTTAGGGTCGCGAGCGCCTCACCGCAGCCAACGCTTCCGGCCACACCGGATTGGTCCAGTAGTAGCTGTGCCCGTGCAGCGCGTTGACCGGAGCCTCCTGGGTCTCCTCGACGCGCGGCACCGGGTCGAGGAGTCGCCAGTCGTCACCGCAGAGCCTGGTTCGGTACCCGTCCGTGACCGGGTCCTCGCTCGGTCCGTCCTCCGGGAACGGGAACGACTGCGACGTCCCGCCGTCGCCGTGGTGCTCGTGGTTCCACGACAGCACTGGCCCGGCGAGCGGATCGGTGTCGCGATACAGGTTGATCCAGCCCCCGTCGAGCCGCTGGTGCATGAGCGAGATCGCCTCGAAGTTCACGTACATCGGGAAGGCTCGCGGGAAGATCACCCGCAGCTGCGAGCCGAACGTCAGGAACCCGACGCGCCGGCACTCCTCGTCGCTGAGCAGGTTGAGGGCGGCGAAGCTGACCAGGCTCCCCTGGCTGTGCCCGCACACCACGACGGGCCGGCCGTCGTCGACCGGAACCTCGGAGTGGTTCCGCACCCGCTCCACGAGGTCGCCGACGGTACGCAGCGAGTACGGCGTCGGAATGAACGGATGCACCGCGTGCGGCCAGAACGCCACGACGTCCCAGATGATGTTGACGCCACGCCGAAGATTGGCGTCCCGGAACGCGCCGCGCGCCAGGAACACGATGCCGAGGACGAGACCGAGCAGAACCCAGGTGCCGATCTGGGTGAGGAACTCACTCCCCCGACCGTCAGCGGACGTGCCACTGAGGAGGCCCGCGTCATTCGTGTCGTGCTTGGGGGCCATCTCGACGATGATCGCGAGTGACAGGAAGGTGCCGGCGACCACGAGAGTCCACACGATGTGCTGCACGCCGTTCTTCGCTCGGGCGAACCAGATCGCGGACGCCAGCTTCGTGCGCCACGGCGTCAGACGCGCAGCAGGGAACGGCGCATCCTCGGGGTAGCCGACCATGGCCAGCTCAGCGAGCTTCCTCCTGCTCCGCATCTTCTGCACCAGCATCACGAGGACGACCAGGACGATGGGGACGAGCGCCAGGCTGAAGGCATAAGAGACCCGTTCGAGCATGACGGTGGAGGCGTAGACCTTGCCCTTCGGCCCCTCGCGCTGCTGGAGCGTGGTGGACGTCCCGATGACGAGGGCAGCCGAGTAGCCGACCCCGAGGAACAGGCCGAGTCCGGCGACGGGCATCGCGGCACAACTCTTGCTGTACGGCCGGAAGAACCACGCCGGGCTGTCCTTCTTCGGCCGGGCCGACCGCGTGGTCCACGCCAGTCCGACGACGAAGATTCCCAGCAGGATCAGGGCGCCGGCGCCGAGGTACAGGAACCAGAGTGACCAGCGATCCAGGTCCACCTGGTCGTGACGGTCCCGGGCATCGAGCGCTTCCTCCCTCGTGTAGCCCTTCATGGCGCGGGCCGAGACGATCAGGGTGAAGGCGGCCACCGCGACGGCCGCCCTCGAGAGCCACACCGCGAGTCGGTGCCACCACCGGTCGCCGGCCGTCTCGGCGCCGGTGACGGCCCCACCGTCCTTGTCCCCGAGCAACGTGGTGAGGACCATGACCACTGCGAGGATCCACAGCGAGAGCTTCTCCCACTCGTCGGTGTAGGTGCTCGCGATCAGCGCCGGGACGGCGAGTCCTGCTGCGACGTGGAAGCCACGCAGGGTCATGGTGTCGGGATCGCCGTCGTAGAAGATCTTGCTGGCGAACGGTGTCGCGGACCAGTTGTGCGGCGCGGCCGCCAGCTTGGTCTGGTCGTTCGGGGGGCGCTTCGGCGTGGGAAGCAGCGACTCGTCCAGGCCGACGGTGTCGCCGCGTCGCTTCAGTAGTCGCACGAACCACGACCACCCGCCGAGCAGCGCCAGCACGGCGCCGGACAGGAACGTGGCGACCATGGGCGTCCACTCCCGCACCCACCCTTTCGACCAGCCTTGACCAGGTGCCCAGCGACCGGCGACGACCTCGATCAGGGTCAGCGCGATCGCGAAGCTCAGGAGCATCGTCATCAGCAGAGCCAGGAACCGCAGCACGCCGAGGGCGGCCGCACGCCAGGGACCCGCGCCCCGCAGGTCCTTCCCGTCGGGAGTGTGCGGCGCCGGGAGCATGAAGGCCGCGAGGTTCACCAGGCCGAACGGCAGCATGGTCAGCCAGAACGACTGCTTCCACGAGCCCGACGTGTACTTGCCCCAGTGGTAGCCCTCGATGGTGTGGCCGTCGTCGCCGGTGAGGATCGTGTCATTGGAGTCGACCGCCCGGAAGAAGCGCGACTTCTTGTCCCCGTCCACCTGCCGCACGTGCGGACGGGCCAGCAGGTCCTCCGGCGGCGTGCCGCTGACGCCGTGAACCCGAAGCTCCACCCAGCTCATGATGGGATCGTTCCATGACCGACGACCGGGAGACGGCAATTCGGTGGGTTCGCGGTTGGGCCCACGTCCGCGACCTCACGGTCGAGACGGTCGACGGCTGGCCCCTCGTGCACGTCGACAGCGCGTCCCGCGACACCGAGATCGTCTGCGTCGACCCCGGGCGGAGTGCCTTCGCCACGCTCGCCGAGCACGTTGCCGGCGACGCCCGAGCCATGCTCACCGTCCTGGCCGACGACCTCGACCCCTACCGCGACGTCGCCTCAGGGCTGCGCGTCGACCGGGACGACGAGACGTTCATGACCGCGCCCCTGACCCCGTCGGAGTCCTCGCTCCTCGGCGGAGGCTCACCGCGGTGGCTGGTCGACGGCTCGCGCGCCACGTACTGCGTCGACGTCGACGGCCGGCTGGCCGCGGAGGGGTCGGTCGGCGTCCTCGGCACGGACGCGGTCTTCGACCGGATCGAGACGTCACCGGACCACCGCCGGCGCGGGCTCGGCCGCCACGTGATGGCGACGCTCACGTCCTGGGCGATGAGCGAAGGAGCCACCGCAGGCCTGCTCGTCGCCTCGGTCGAGGGCGCTGCGCTCTACCGCTCGCTCGGCTGGGACGCACAGTCCTCGGTGCTCTCGCTGATGGGTGCTTAGCTCCGCCACTTCTCGAAGCCGAGGACGATCATCCGCATCTCACGACGCGCCTTGCGCTTGATCTCCTCCTCGAGATCAGGCCGGCCGTCGGGCGTGGCCACGACCTGCTCGGCCCGGTAGACCATGTTCCGCACGAACAGGCCCGCGACCATCGTGACGTCGTCGCTGCTCCAGCTCTGCAGCTCGGGCACCCGAGCGAGGAAGACGGCCAGCTCGCTGATGAACAGCTCGAGCTCGTGCTGGATCGCGTCGCGCACCGGGGCCGGGCCGCCGAGGCGCTCGCGGGCGACGAAGGCGAAGTGCTCGCGGTTCTGCTTCACCGCGGCGACGAGGACGTCGGCCGACGCGTCGATGAGGTTGTCGACGACCTCGGGGTCGCGCTGGGCGTCGCGGATCATCCGGCGCAGCGTCATGAACGACTGCTCGACGAGCGCCAGCCCGACCTCCTCCATGGAGTCGAAGTGCCGGTAGAAAGCCGTAGGCACCACGCCGGCGGCGCGCGTGACCTGGCGCAGGCTGAGCTGCGAGAGGCCCGCGTCGTGGCTCAGCTGCAGCGCAGCCGCCAGGATCGCCTCCCGCGTGCGCTCCTTCTGCGCCTGGCGCAACGGCACTGGTTCGGACACCCCACCAGTGTAAACGTCACGCTCGGTGAACACCTGTGTGCTTCGTGGGCCCGATCACGCGGCGCGCCGGTTGCACACCGGCTCGACGCATGCCACTATTTGAGTGCACACGCGTTCACTGACTTCGAAGGGTTGCCATGGGTGTCATCCGCCGCATGCTGGCCTCCAAGGCCGTCGGCTCCCTCACCTCACCGCACTCCATCGACCACTATCTCGAGCACGTGCACCCCATGCTCACCGTCTCGGAGGTCCGCGCCCGCGTCGTGCGGGTGATTCGCGAGACCGGCGACGCCAGCACCGTCGTGCTCCGCCCCAACGGCGCCTGGCGCGGGTTCGTCCCCGGCCAGCACGTCCAGTTCGGGGTCGAGGTCGAGGGCAAGCGCCGCGTCCGCGTCTTCTCCGTCTCCAGCTCGCAGGCGAACCGCGACGGCACGTTCAGCGTGTCCGTGAAGGCCCACCCGGACGGCTACGTCTCGCAGTTCCTCCACACCGGGCTCGCGCCGCGGACGATCGTCCACCTCTCGCAGGCCGAGGGCGAGTTCGTCCTCCCCGACGTCGTGCCCGACCCGCTGCTCCTGCTGAGCGGCGGCTCCGGCATCACCCCGGTCATGTCGATGATCCGCACCCTGCGCGACCGCCAGCACCGCGGCGACGTCACGTTCCTGCACTACGCCCGCTCGCGCGACGACGAGATGTTCACCGCCGAGCTCGACGCCCTCGCCGACGCCGGCGTGCGCGTCGTCCGCGTCTACACCCGGCAGCCCGCTCCGGGCGCCGAGCTGGCCGGCCGGTTCCACGTCGACCACCTCAAGCACCTGGGCATCGATGCCGCCGACACGCTCACCTACGTGTGCGGCCCGGCCGGCCTCATCGCGTCGGTGCGCGACACCTACGCCGAGCTCGGCGCCGCCGAGCAGCTGCGAGCCGAGTACTTCAAGGTGCCGTCCGTCGACCTCGACGCGGCCGACGCCACCGGCACCCTGACCTTCGACACCACCGGCACCGAGGCCGAGAACTCCGGCGCCACCATCCTCGAGCAGGCCGAGGCGGCGGGGCTCTCCCCCGCGTACGGCTGCCGGATGGGCGTCTGCAACACCTGCGCGGTCAAGAAGCTGCACGGCGCCGTGAGGCACGTCGTCAGCGGCGAGGTCTGCGCTTCCACCGACGAGACGATCAAGGTCTGCGTCAACGTGCCCGTGGGCGACGTTGCCGTGGCGCTCTGACCCGAGGGAGATCCACATGTCACGCAAGAAGACCTACGCACCGGTCGCCTACGACGCCAGCGGGCACGACGCCGGACCGCAGCCACTCGAGGGCGAGGCGGGCCAGCGCTCCACGATCGGCACCGACGTCCTGACGTACGAGCAGCTCGACGAGCTCGGCCGCGAGCTCGACGCCATCCGCCAGCGGGTGCTCGACGACCTCGGCCAGGCCGACGCCGA
Organism: Aeromicrobium terrae; assembly: GCF_008039565.1. Lineage (GTDB taxonomy): Bacteria > Actinomycetota > Actinomycetes > Propionibacteriales > Nocardioidaceae > Aeromicrobium > Aeromicrobium terrae. Next base: position 92,045 of record NZ_VDUX01000001.1, on the reverse strand, counting down.
CTACATCCGTCGCGTGATCAAGGTGCAGCGGGCCTTCGAGGTGCTCGGCCGCGTCGGCATCTTCATGCCGTTCTTCTGGCCGGCGTTCCTCGCCGGCGTCGCCTTCCTCGCGCTGGCCAAGATCCTCGAGAACATGGAGATCGGCCACAACGTCATGCACGGCCAGTACGACTGGATGAACGATCCCGCGCTCGACGGCGTGACGTACGAGTGGGACATCGTCGCGCCGGCCCAGGACTGGAAGCACAGCCACAACCACGTCCACCACACGTACACGAACATCCACGGCATGGACCGCGACATCGGCTACGACCTGCTGCGCATCGACGACGGCCAGAAGTGGTACCCGAACCACCGGTTCAACCTGCCGCTCGCCTTCGTCCTGATGCTGATCTTCGAGTGGGGCGTGATGTCCCACGGTGTCGAGTACGGCGACTACCGCGCCGGACGCATCTCCAAGGAGGAGTTCGAGGGCCAGAAGCAGCGCGCCTGGCGCAAGATCCGCCGCCAGGTGGTCAAGGACTTCGTCGCCTACCCGGCGCTCGCGCTGCCCCTGATCCCGTTCGTCGGCTGGTGGGCCCCGCTCGCCGTCATGGGCGGCAACCTGGTCGCCAACGTCATCCGGAACATCTGGTCGTTCCTGATCATCTTCTGCGGCCACTTCCCTGCCGACGTCCAGTCGTTCGAGGAGGAGGCGGCCAAGGGCGAGAACCGCGGCCAGTGGTACCTGCGCCAGATGCTCGGCTCGGCCAACATCTCCGGCTCGAAGCTCTTCCACGTGATGAGCGGCAACCTGAGCCACCAGGTCGAGCACCACCTCTTCCCGGACATCCCCGCCCGCCGCTATCCGCACATCGCCCCCGAGGTGCGGGAGATCGCCCAGCGGTACGGCCTGCAGTACAACAGCGGGCGTTTCGGCAAGCAGCTACTCAGCGTCGCCCGTCAGCTGGCCGTCTACGGACGCAAGCCCGACGACCCGTACATGGTCGGCAACAGCCCGGAGTCGAAGGCCCTGCGACGCGCCAAGCGCGAGGAGGAAGCACGGCGGCGCGAGGCCGAGAAGGCTGCAACAATGGCGGCGTAGCACGCCCCTGCAGCACTCCCCGACAAGGAGGGCGACCCATCCGGACGACCTCTGGCAGCGAACTCCTCACATGAGCGAGCCGGGAGAACGCACCGTTGCCGTCGTCGGGTCAGGCGTCTCAGGACTCACGGCCGCCTACCTGCTGTCACGCCACCACCGGGTGACGCTGTTCGAGGCCGACGACCGCTTCGGCGGCCACGCCCACACCCACCAGGTGGGCGAGCACGCCGTCGACAGCGGCTTCATCGTCCACAACGACCGCACGTACCCCCTGCTGCGCCGCCTGTTCGCCGAGCTCGACGTCGACGTCCAGCCCACCGAGATGAGCATGAGCATCCACTGCGACGGGTGCGGGCTGGAGTACGCCGGCGGCCGTGGCGCGAAGGGCATCTTCGCCCAGCGACGCCGCCTCGGCGACCCGCGCTTCCTGCGGCTGCTCACGTCGGTCAAGCGGTACCAGCGGCTCGCGCTCGCCCTGCTCGAGTCCGAGGAGTCCGACGACGAGCCGCTGACCTACGGCGACTTCCTGCGCTTCCACGAGTTCTCCGACCACTTCGTCGCTCACTACGCGGTCCCCGTGGTGTCGTGCGTCTGGTCGTCCGGCCAGGAGACGGCGCTCGCCTACCCGGCGCGCTACCTGTTCGAGTTCCTGAAGCACCACGGCTTCCTGTCGCTGTCGGGCTCGCCGCAGTGGTTCACCGTGAGCGGCGGCTCCCAGGCCTACGTCCGCAAGGTCACCGACGCGATCGGCGACGTGCGCTCGTCCACGCCGATCCGCGCGGTCTCCCGCAAGCCCGACGGGGTCCACCTCCTGGACGCGCACGGAACGGTCCACGAGGCGGACGCCGTCGTCATCGCGACGCACGCCGACGAGGCGCTCGCCCTGCTCACCGACGCGACCGACGACGAGCGCCGCGTGCTCGGCGCGTTCGGCTACTCGAACAACGAGACCGTGCTGCACCGCGACCCGAGCCTGCTGCCGACCGCGGTCCAGGCCCGGTCCGCGTGGAACTACCGGATGGACACCTGCGAGAGCCGGCTCGACACCATCGCCGTCACGTACTGGATGAACAAGCTGCAGGACTTCCAGAGCGACGACCCGTTCGTCGTCACCCTCAACTCCACCGATCGCATCGACCCCGACGCGGTGGTCGCCACCATGCAGTACACGCACCCGATCTACACCCGCGAGTCGCTCGCGGCCCAGCGTGACCTGCCGTCGCTCTCCGGCGACCGCACGGTCTTCGCCGGCGCGTACCACGGCTGGGGATTCCACGAGGACGGCTGCCGCTCCGGCGTCGACGCCGCGGCCGCCTTGGGAGTCACCTGGTGAGCACCGTCGCGCTGCCCCAGCTCCCGGCACTCGTGCCCGGCGAGGTCGGCCACACCCGGCGGACGCCGCTGCGGCACCGGTTCACCACCAGCGTGTACCTGTGGCTCGTCGACCTGGACCGCCTGCCGAACGAGACCGGCCCGCGGCTCCCCCGCTGGCTGCGCCCGTTCTCGACGTTCCGCGCCGCGGACCACATCGGCGACCCGAGCCAGTCGATCAAGGCGAACCTCGAGCGGTTCTGCGCCGCCGAGGGCGTCGACGTGTCTGACCACCGCATCCTCATGCTCGCCAACTCGCGCGTGCTCGGGTACACGTTCGACCCGCTCAGCGTGTTCTGGGCGATCGCGCCCGACGGCACGGTCACGTGCGTCGTCGCCGAGGTGCACAACACCTACGGCGAGCGGCACGCCTACCTGCTGCGCACCGACGACGCCGGCCGGTCCCGCACCGACAAGGCGTTCTACGTCTCTCCGTTCTTCTCCGTCGACGGCACCTACGACCTGCAGTTCCGCCTCGCCGACGACGTCGTCTCGTCCACGGTCGTCCTGCGGCAGGGCGGCAACGCCGTCTTCTCCGCGACGTTCCGCGGCACGCCCCAGCCGCTGACCGCGCGACGCCTCGCCCGGCTCGTGCTCACCAAGCCGTTCATCACCCAGCGCACCAGCCTGCTGATCCGCCTCCACGGGATCTGGCTCTGGCTGCGGCGCCTGCCGGTCGTCCCCCGACCGGCCCACCGACCCCAGGAGGGAACCCAGTGAGCGACACCATCCAGGCGGCCCGCTGGCCGGGCCTCGCCCGCACGCCGCGCACCCCGCTCAAGGCACGGATCGCGAAGAGCATCGTCAAGGGCGCGGTCCGGGGCCTTCCGGTGCGCCTGACGTTCCCCGACGGCACCGTGTGGGGCGCCGGCGGGCCGGACTCCCCCGAGATGGCCGTCCGCCGGCCGCAGGCGTTCTTCGCCCGGCTCGGTGCGGACACCAAGATCGGCTTCGGCGAGGCGTACATGGCCGGCGACTGGACCACCGGTGACGGCACCGACCTCGCCGACCTCCTCACCCCGTTCGCCGCGCGGCTCACCACTCTCGTCCCACCGTCGCTGCAGAAGCTCCGCGGCCTCGTCGACGTCCGGCTGCCACACCACGAGCGGAACTCGATCGAGGGCTCCCGCTCCAACATCGAGCGCCACTACGACCTGTCGAACGAGCTGTTCGCCGAGTTCCTCGACCCGTCCATGACCTACTCGTCGGCGTGGTTCGAGGAGGGTGACGACCTCCAGGCCGCCCAGGAGCGCAAGATCGACGGGATTCTCGACCAGGCCGGCGTCACCGAGGGCACGCGAATGCTGGAGATCGGCAGCGGCTGGGGCGCGCTCGCCATCCGCGCTGCACGTCGCGGGGCGAAGGTCACCACGATCACGATCTCCCAGGAGCAGGCAGCGCTGGCGCGGGAGCGCTTCGCCGAGGCCGGCGTCGACGTCGACCTCCAGCTCGTCGACTACCGGGAGGTCGGCGGCGAGTACGACGCGATCGTCAGCGTCGAGATGATCGAGGCGGTCGGCGAGGAGTACTGGCCGGTGTACTTCGCCACGATCGACCGGCTGCTCGCGCCCGGCGGCGCGGTCTCGATCCAGGCGATCACGATGGCCGACCACCGGTACCGCACCACCCGGAACTCCTACGGCTGGATCCAGAAGTACATCTTCCCGGGCGGGCTGATCCCCTCGGAGGAGGCGATCGACCGCACGCTCGCCGAGCACACCCGCCTCGCGGTCACCGACCGTCGTCCGCTCGGCCGGCACTACGCCCGGACGCTGCGCGAGTGGCGCGAGGCGTTCGACGCGCACTGGCCGGCCGTCAACGCCCAGGGCTTCGACGAGACGTTCCGGCGCATGTGGGACTTCTACCTGGCCTACTGCGAGGCCGGGTTCGGCGTCGGCTACCTCGACGTCGTCCAGCTGCAGATGAGACGACCTGGTTGACGGAGCAATCCATCCGATGCCGGGCTCCGAATCACGGACGACACCCGACGTCGGAGGAGGACTTGCATGGCCAGCATCACCCGGCTCCCCCAACCGCTCCAGGAGTCGTACGAGTGGCAGTTCCTCGGTGCCTGCCGCGACGAGAACCCGGAGACGTTCTTCTCGCCCGAGGCCGAGCGCGGCCCGCGCCGCCGGGCCCGCGAGGCCGCGGCCAAGGCGCTGTGCGACCGGTGCCCCGTCGTCGAGCAGTGCCTGCGGCACGCCCTCGACGTCCGTGAGCCCTACGGCGTCTGGGGCGGCCTGAACGCCACCGAGCGCGGCCACCTCCTCCGCGACGCCGGCTAGCGCCTAGGCCCAGAAGACGCGCTCGACGACCTGGCGGGCGTGGCGGGTGGCCCGGCGGTAGTCGTCGACCATCCGCTCGCTCTCGTCCATGCCGTAGCCGAGCAGGTGAGCGACGCCGGCTCGGTCGGCGGCGTGCTCGACCATCGACTCGGCCGGCTTGCCTCGCAACAGGACGACCGCGTTGCGGATGCGGCTCACCAAGGTCCACGCCGTCTCCAGCGTCTCGGCGTCGTCGGCCGAGATCAGGTCAGCCTCGACGGCGGCGTGCAGTGCGTCCAGGGTGCCGGTGGTGCGCAGGCCCGGGACGGCGTGCGCGTGCTGCATCTGCAGCAGCTGCACGGTCCACTCGACGTCGGCCAGACCGCCGCGGCCGAGCTTGAGGTGCGTGGCGGGGTTGGCTCCGCGGGGCAGCCGCTCGGAGTCGACGCGGGCCTTGATGCGCCGGATCTCGCGGATCTCCGCCTCGCTCACGCCGTCCGCCGGCCAGCGCAGCGGGTCGATCATGGCGGTGAACCGGTCGCAGAGCTCCAGGTCGCCCACCGCCGGTCGCGCACGGAGCAGCGCCTGTGCCTCCCACACGGCAGACCACTTCGCGTAGTACGCCTCGTACGCGGCGATCGAGCGCACCAGCGGACCGTTACGGCCGTCGGGTCGGAGGTCGGCGTCGACCTCAAGGGGCGGGTCGTCGGCCGGTGCCGCGAGCATGGTGCGCAGCCCGGACGCGACGGCGAGCGCCGCCTCCGACGCCTCCTTGTCGTCGGCGCCGGGCAGCGGGTCGTGCACGAACATCACGTCGGCGTCCGAGCCGTAGCCGGACTCCCGGCCGCCGAGCCGCCCCATGAGGACGATGGCCATGCGGGTGGGCAGCTCGCCGCGCTCCGCCTCCACGGCCGACGTCGACGCGAGCAGCGCACTGGCCAGCGTGGCGTCGGTGATGTCGGCGAGGGCGTGGCCGACGGTCCGGACGTCGAGGCGGCCGAGCACGTCGGCGATGCCGATGCGGGACAGCTCACGGCGGCGCACCCGGCGCACGGCCTTGATCGCGGCGTCCGGCTGCTTGTGCCGCCGGGCGGCGACCTCCATCTCCGACCGCAGGCGGTCGGGCTCGCGCGGCACGAGCTCGGCGTCGTCGCCCAGCAGGGCCACCGAGTCCGGGGCGCGCAGGATCAGGTCCGTGACGTAGCGGCTCGACCCGAGCACCTGGGCCAGCTGCTCGGCTCCCTCGCCCTCGTCGCGCAGCTTGCGCAGGTACCAGTGGGTCTCGCCGAGCCCCTCGGAGATCTTGCGGAACGCCAGCAGACCCGCGTCCGGGTCCGGCGCCTGCGCGAACCACTCGAGCATCGCCGGCAGCAACGACTTCTGGATGGCCGCACGACGCGAGACGCCGGTGGTGAGTGCCTGGATGTGCGCGAGGGCTCCGGTCGGGTCGGCGAAGCCGAGCGCGTTCAGCCGCAGGACCGCGTCCTCGGTCGTGAGCCGCAGCCCCTCGGTCGGGATCGACGCGACCGCCTCGAGCAGCGGGCGGTAGAAGAGCTTCTCGTGCAGCCGACGGACGACCCGCCGGTGCGCCTGCCACTCGCTCTCCAGGCTCTCCGCCGGCTTCTGCCGGAACCCCATGCTGCGGCCGATGCGGCGCAGGTCCTCCTCGTCCTCGGGGACGACGTGGGTCCGGCGCAGCTTGAACAGCTGGATCCGGTGCTCCAGCGTGCGGAGGAACTCGTAGGCCTCCTCCATCGCGGCGCCGTCGCGGCGGCCGACGTAGCCGCCGTCGGTCAGCGACTGGAGGGCGACCAGGGTCGTGGGGCTGCGCAGCCGCTCGTCGGCGCGGCCGTGGACGAGCTGCAGGAGCTGGACCGCGAACTCGACGTCGCGCAACCCGCCCGCGCCCAGCTTGAGCTCGCGGTCGCGCCGGCCCGCCGGGATGTTGTCGAGGACCCGCCGCCGCATGGCGCGCACGTCGGTGACGAAGTTGTCGCGCTCGCCCACCGACCAGACCATCGGCGCGACGGCGTCGAGGTACTGCCGGCCGAGCTCCTCGTCGCCGGCGGCGAAGCGCGCCTTGAGCAGGGCCTGGAACTCCCACGTGCTCGCCCACTTCTCGTAGTAGGCGACGTGACTGGCGAGCGAGCGGACGAGCGGTCCGTCCCGCCCCTCCGGCCGCAGGTTCGCGTCGACCTCCCAGATCACGCCCTCGCCGGTGTGCTCGCCGCACAGCCGCATCGTGGCCGACGCCAGCCGCGTGGCCGCCTGGGTCGCGGTGTGCTCGTCGGCCCCGTCACAGGGCTCGTGCACGAACACGACGTCGACGTCGCTGAGATAGTTCAGCTCGCGGCCGCCGGTCTTGCCGAGCGCGATGATCGCCAGCCGGCACGCGTCGGCGTCGGGCTCATCGGCTCGCGCGATCCTCAGTGCGGCGCCCAGCGTGGCGAGGGCGAGGTCGGCGAGCTCGGCGGACGACTCCTCGAACGACGTCAGGGCCGTGAGGTCGCGCGCCGCGACGTGCACGAGCTTGCGCCGATAGGCGACACGCAGCTCGTCGGCGGTGGTGGCGGTCTCCATCTGCCGGCGCAGGTCCTCGAGCGGCAGGGCGGTGCGGGAGAGCTGGTCGGCGGCGAGGTCGTCGACGACGTCCGGGTGCCGGGCCAGGAAGCTGCCGAGCGCCTCACTGGTGCCGAGCAGGACCAGCAGCCGCTGGCGCAGCTCCTCGTCGCGACCGAGCGTCGTGAGCAGCCGCTCGACGCCCCACGCCTCTCCGATCGCCGCCAGGGACCCGAGGGCGACGTCCGGGTCGGCCGCGCCCGCGACCTGCTCGACGAGATCGTCGGAGATGCCCGCGAGCGTCCGCAGGTGGCTCGCGGCGGCCTCGCCGTTCCGGAAACCGCGACGGGCGAGCGTCAGGTCAGGGTTCTCCGGGGCCACTGCTCGAGACTAGGCCACCTAGAGAACCGGCATGAGCCGGTCGATCTCGAACTGCGTCACCTGCGACCGGTAGCCGTTCCACTCGGCGCGCTTGTTGCGCAGGAAGAAGTCGAAGACGTGCTCGCCGAGCGTCTCCGCCACGAGCTCGCTGTTCTCCATCTCGCGGATCGCCTCGTCGAGGTTGCGCGGCAGCGGGGCGATGCCCATGGCCTTGCGCTCGTTCTCGCTCAGGCCCCAGACGTTGTCCTCGGCCTCCGGCGGCAGCTCGTACTTGTGCTCGATGCCCTTCAGCCCGGCGGCGAGCACCAGCGCGAACGCGAGGTACGGGTTGCAGGCGGAGTCGATGGCGCGGTGCTCGACGCGGGCCGACTGACCCTTCTGCGGCTTGTACATCGGCACCCGGACGAGCGCGGAGCGGTTGTTGTGGCCCCAGCACACGTAGTTCGGGGCCTCTCCCCCGCCGGCCAGGCGCTTGTAGCTGTTGACCCACTGGTTGGTGACCGCGGTGATCTCCGGGGTGTGCTGCAGGACGCCGGCGATGAACGCGCGGCCGGTCTGCGAGAGCTGGTACTCGGCGCCAGCCTCGTAGAAGGCGTTCTCGTCGCCCTCGAACAGCGAGACGTGGGTGTGCATGCCGGAGCCGGGGTGCTCGGTGAACGGCTTGGGCATGAACGAGGCCCACTTGCCCTGGCTCAGCGCCACCTCCCGCACGACGGTGCGGAACGTCATGATGTTGTCGGCCGTGGAGAGCGCGTCGGCGTAGCGGAGGTCGATCTCCTGCTGGCCCGGGCCGCCCTCGTGGTGGCTGAACTCGACCGAGATGCCCATGTTCTCGAGCATCGTGATGACCTCGCGGCGGAAGTCCTGACCGCCGCCCTGGGCGGTGTGGTCGAAGTAGCCGCTGTCGTCGTTCGGGACCGGCCGTCCGCCGACGTCGGGCTTGCCCTTGAACAGGTAGAACTCGATCTCCGGGTGCGTGTAGAACGTGAAGCCCGCGTCGGCGGCGCGCTGCAGGGCGCGCTTCAGCACGTGCCGCGGGTCGGCGAACGACGGCGCACCGTCGGGCATGAGGATGTCGCAGAACATACGCGCCGTGGCCGGCGTCTCGCCCCGCCACGGCAGGATCTGGAACGTCGACGGATCGGGCTTGGCCAGCATGTCGGCCTCGTGCACGCGGGCGAAGCCCTCGATGGCCGACCCGTCGAACCCGATGCCCTCGCTGAACGCGCCCTCCAGCTCGGCCGGGGCGATCGCGACGGACTTCAGCGACCCCAGCACGTCGGTGAACCACAGGCGGACGAATCGCACGTCGCGCTCCTCGAGCGCGCGAAGGACGAAGGCTTCCTGCTTACCCATGCGCTCAGTCTCGCACGCAGCGTGTTTCGTTCATGTTTCCTGACGAGGCCACCTCGCCGGCCCGCCACTAGGCTCGAGTCGTGCCTCAGCTCCGACTCGCCCTCGCCCAGGTCAACGCCCGAGTGGGCGATCTCGAGCACAACGCCGACCTCGTCGTCGACCAGTGCAAGCAGGCCGCCGAGCAGGGCGCCCACCTGATCGTCTTCCCCGAGATGGTGCTCACCGGCTACCCCTTGGAAGACCTCGCCTTCCGCTCCTCGATCATCAAGGCGTCGAAGGCCGCGGCCGCGGACCTGGCGAAGCGTCTGGCGGACGAGGGCTGCGGCGACCTGGTGGCCGTGGTCGGGTTCCTGGACGACGCGGAGGACGTCAAGGAGGCCGTCGGGATCCCGAAGAACGCGCCGCAGAACGCCGTCGCGGTGATGCACGGCGGCGAGATCGTCGCGAAGCAGGCCAAGCACCACCTCTGGAACTACGGAGTTGGCGACGAGATCCGCACGTTCGTCCCCGGCGACACGATCAACATCGTCCAGGTGCGCGGCATCGACGTCGCGCTCGCGATCTGCGAGGACCTCTGGCGCGACGGCCCGTCCGCCGCCGCGAAGGCCGCCGACGCGGCCCTGCTCGTGGTGCCCAACGGCTCGCCGTACGAGGCCGACAAGGACGACGTCCGTCTCGACCTGTGCGTCCGGCGCGCCCGGAAAGGCGAGTGCGCGCTGGCCTACGTGAACCTCGTCGGCGGCCAGGACGAGCTGGTCTTCGACGGCGACTCGATCGTCGTCGGCGCCGACGGCACGCTGCTCGGCCGCACCGAGCAGTTCGAACCCGAGCTGCTGGTCGTCGACCTCGACCTTCCGGCGGCCACCCCGGCCATGCCCGACGAGGACGAGCGGTTCGGCGGCCTGAAGATCAAGCGCACGATCGTCACCGACGAGCCGGCGGAGTCGTACGAGCCCCGTCCGGTCGAGATCCGCGAGCGCATGGACCGGAACCGCGAGATCTACACCGCGATCGTCGTGGGCTTGCGCGACTACGTCGAGAAGAACGGCTTCCGCAGCGTGCTGTTCGGCGCGTCCGGCGGCATCGACTCCACCCTGGTCGGGGCCATCGCCGTCGACGCGCTCGGCCCGGACCGCGTCTTCGGCGTCTCCAACCCGAGCTCGTGGTCCACCGAGCACTCCAAGACCGACGCCGCCGAGCTGGCCGAGCGGACCGGCTTCTCCCTCGACACCGTCCCCATCGCGCCGATCTTCGACGCCTACCAGGAGGCGCTGCACCTCGAGGACGTCGCCGAGGAGAACCTGCAGGCCCGCATCCGGGCCGTCATCTGGATGGGCCTGTCGAACAAGGACGGCCACCTCGTGCTCGCCTGCGGCAACAAGTCCGAGCTCGCCACCGGCTACTCCACCATCTACGGCGACGCCGTCGGCGGCTACGCCCCCATCAAGGACGTGCCGAAGACGCTGGTCTGGGAGCTCTCGCGCTGGCGCAACGCCTGGGCCGAGGAGCACGGCGAGACCCCGCCGATCCCGGAGAACGCCATCAGCAAGCCGCCGTCGGCCGAGCTCCGTCCCGGTCAGGTCGACTCGGACTCCTTGCCGCCGTACGACCTGCTCGACGCCATCCTCGACGCCTACGTGGAGCGCGACCTCGGCTCCGCCGACGTGATCGCCGAGGGCTTCGACCCGGAGGTCGTGCAGCAGGTGATCACCCTCGTCGACCGCGCCGAGTACAAGCGCCGGCAGTACCCGCCGGGTCCCAAGGTGTCCCGCCGGAACTTCGGCCGCGACCGCCGGGTGCCGATCACCAACCTCTGGCGCGAGCACCTGTAATCCTCCTCACTGCGCAACTGCGTCCGGTCTGTCACGCTTGAGGTGTCCGTGGACCCCGAACGGGGCTGCGAGATCGGAGATCGCATCATGACCGAGGAGACCGCTCCTTACGGTTCGGGGCCGACGACGTCGCCCGACGTCAAGCGCGTCCGCACCCACCACCTGCGGCAGTGGAAGAACGAGGGCCAGAAGTGGCCCATGCTCACCGCCTACGACCAGTACGCCGCGCAGGTCTTCGACGAGGCCGGCATCCCCGTCCTGCTCGTCGGTGACTCCGCGTCCAACAACGTGTTCGGCAACGAGACGTCCCTGCCCGTCACCGTCGACGAGCTCATCCCGCTCGTCCGTGCCGTGACCCGCTCTGCCCACCGCGCCCTCGTGGTGGCCGACCTGCCCTTCGGCTCCTACCAGGGCTCGCCGCAGCAGGCCTTCGACACCGCCGTGGGGTTCATGAAGGAGGCCAACGCCCACGCCGTGAAGCTGGAGGGCGGGCTGCCGATGGTGCCCCAGGTGCAGCTGCTCACCGACGCGGGCATCCCGGTGATGGCGCACATCGGCTTCACCCCGCAGTCCGAGCACAACCTCGGCGGCTACCGGGTCCAGGGTCGCGGCGACGCCGCCCAGCGCATGGTCGACGAAGCGGTCGCCCTGCAGGACGCGGGGGCGTTCGCGGTGGTCATGGAGATGGTCCCGTCGCCCGTCGCGGCGGAGGTGACCAAGGCGCTCGACATCCCCACCATCGGCATCGGCGCCGGGCCCGACTGCGACGCCCAGGTGCTCGTCTGGCAGGACATGATGGGCCTGCGCACCGGCAAGGCGCCGCGGTTCGTGAAGCGCTACGCCGACCTGCACGGCACGATGCTCGACGCGGCCCGCACCTACGCCGAGGACGTCGCCACCGGCGCCTTCCCCGCCCCAGAACACACGTTCGACAGCTGACGGGGCCGTCGGCACGTTCCCACACGCCCGCCCGGCGATGCGCCATGATGTCGGTTCCGGCCGGCAACCTGTCGGCTTCCAGGGGAGGACCCTCGTCATGCGTCGTCTCGTCGCGCTCTCGACCCTTCTGCTCGCTGCCCTCTGCCTCGCCGGACTCCCCACCACGGGGGCGTCGGCCGACGTGTCCTCCCGGGCGTGCGGCTGGAAGAAGTACCACAAGGCCGACGGCTCGCTGTGGCAGTGCGCGTTCGCCGAGAACTTCGGCGGCTCCCGGCTGAACACCTCGCGCTGGCGGGTCCACGAGGCGGCCAAGAGCGGCGCGATGCCGGGTCACGCATGCTGGAGCGACACCCGCGACAACGTGCGGGTGTCCGGCGGCGCCCTCCGGCTGACGGTCCGGAAGACGTCGGCGCCGTTCGTCTGCCACAGCCTTTACGGCGACTTCACCACGCAGTACACGGGCGGCTCGATCAGCACGTGGGACAGCCTCACGCCCACCTATGGACGGTTCGAGATCCGCGCGAAGATGCCCACCGCCAAGGTGGCCGGCATCCACAGCGCGATCTGGCTGTTCCCCGTCAGCTCCACGTACGGACCGTGGCCGGCGTCCGGCGAGATCGACATCGCCGAGTACTACACGAAGTACCCGGACCGGGCGATCCCGTACCTGCACTACACGTCGGCGTCGTCGTCCCCGGTGACGAACACCCAGTGCATGATCCGCAACCCGCGGAACTATCACACGTACACCGCCGAGTGGACGCCCGGACGCATCGTCATCTCCTACGACGGGGTGCCGTGCCTGGTCCACCAGATCAAGGCGGCGTCACCACTGACGGGCTCCGCGCCGTTCGACCAGCCGTTCTACCTGATCCTCAGCCAGGCGCTGGGCATCGGGCAGAACCCGTTCGACCCGGCCACGACGCCGCTGCCGCAGACGATGATCGTCGACCGGGTGCGCGTCTGGCAGTAGTCGTCAGACGTGCCAGTCGAGGAGACCCACCCCGACGGCGTTGACCCCGACCCACGTCACCAGGGCGAACAGCGGGATCCACGTGCACCATGACGGCTTCGTGCGCGCCCACGACCGCACCAGCGGGATGTACGCCGCGACGACCGCCACGTGGAGCAGGACGCCCCACCACGGCGCGTAGATGACCGTGGAGATCGCCAGCCACAGCACGACGAACAGGCCGGCGACGGCGATCCACGGCCCGGACCGGTCGAGGTTGAGCCTCATCGGAGCTTGGGACCGGACCCCGGGCCCTCGTCGTTCCAGTTCGGGTCGTTGTCCCACTCCTGATTGCGCTCCTCGACCTTCTCGAGGGCACGGGCCGCCTCGTCCTCCGACGGGTACGGCCCGAGCCGGTCGGCGGGACGGCACCCGTCCGGACCCTCGACGGCGTGATGCTTGAGGCAGAAGTAGAACGAGTCGGCCATGCGTTCATCCTGCCGTAGGATTCCGCGGTGGCCACCGTGACCGCAGGACGAGTGTCGCCGACCCGGACGGTCCCGGAGCACGTCGACCGCCCCGAGTACGTCGGCCAGGTCGCACCGCTCCCCTACCGCGGACCCCGCGTGCGGGACGCCGAGACCATCGCCGCCATGCGGGTGGCCGGCCGGCTCGCGGCCCAGGCGCTCGACGCCGTCGAGGCGGCCATCGCCCCCGGCGTCACCACCGACGAGCTCGACCGCGTCGGCCACGAGTTCCTCGTCGCGCACGACGCCTACCCGTCGACCCTCGGCTACCGGGGCTTCCCGAAGTCCTTGTGCAGCAGCGTCAACGAGGTCATCTGCCACGGCATCCCCGACGACCGCCCGCTCGAGGACGGCGACATCGTCAACATCGACATCACGGCCTACATCGGCGAGGTCCACGGCGACACCAACAAGACCTACTGCGTCGGCGACGTCGACGAGGAGTCCCGGCTGCTCGTCGAGCGCACCCACGAGGCGATGATGCGCGGCATCGCCGCCGTCCGGCCGGGGCGGCGGATCAACGTCATCGGCCGCGTCATCGAGGCGTACGCCGGCCGGTTCGGCTATGGCGTCGTGCGCGAGTTCACCGGCCACGGCGTCGGACCGGCCTTCCACGACGGCCTGATCGTGCCGCACGTCGACGACCCGGACGCCGACGACCTGATCCAGGAGGGCATGACCTTCACGATCGAGCCCATGCTGACGCTCGGCACGACCGACTGGGACCTGTGGGACGACGGCTGGACGGCGACGACGCGCGACCGGTCCCGGACCGCGCAGTTCGAGCACACCCTGCTCGTCACCGCCGACGGGACCGAGATCCTCACGCTTCCGTAAAAGGTAGTTACATCCTGCACGCATCTCTGGCAGACTGTCCGGACCTGACGGGGGATCCGTCTGAACAAGGAGCGTCTGTTCATGAAGCATCACGTGCGGATGCTCCTTCTTGCTGCGCTGGTGGTGGCGGTCGGTTCCATCGCCATCCAGGCGCCCGGCACGGCGGCCACCAAGACGAAGCCGGCGGCTCCCAGCTGTGGTGCCAAGGTGCTCAAGTCCAGCGGCAAGGCGTGGACCTGCCGGTTCGCCGACGAGTTCAGTGGCACGAAGCTGGACGGCACCAAGTGGTCGGTCCAGCAGACCTCCGTGAGCGGTCACAGCGGCAACAAGGCCGACTGCTGGGTGAGCAGCCCGAACAACGTCGCCGTCGCCAACGGCACGCTGCGGCTCACGTCGCGCGAGGAGTCCAAGCCGATCGTCTGCAAGGCTCCCCGCGGGCACTACACGACCAAGTACACCTCCGGGTCGGTCACCACCTGGGGCAAGTTCGCCCAGACCTACGGCCGGTGGCAGATCCGGGCGAAGTTCCCGAACGCCGACGTCACGGGCTCGCACAGCGCCCTGTGGCTGTTCCCACGCGACCAGGCCTACGGAGAGTGGCCGCAGTCGGGCGAGATCGACATCGCCGAGTACTACACCCGCGCCCCCGACCGGGTGATCCCCGTCATCCACTACAACGCCGTGGGCCGCGCCAACCGCAGCCGCACGAACAAGAAGTGCATGGTGGCCGACGCGTGGAACTGGCACGTCTACACCGCCGAGTGGACGCCGGGCCGGATCCGGATCTGGATCGACAAGGAGCTCTGCGTCGATCACTCGATCCGCTCGCGCCGGCCGCACTCGAGCACGGCGCCGTTCGACCAGCCGTTCGCCACGTACCTCACGCAGTCCCTGGGCGTCGGCCGGAACCGGTTCCGCGACGTCGGCCGGTACGCCACCCCGCTCCCGGTGCGCACCGAGGTCGACTACGTCCACGTCTGGTCGTGACCTGACCCCTCCCTCCGCCATCATGGCTGGCAACCAGGGGAAGAGGGAGACTCATGAAGCGCACTGCTGCGCTCGTGCTGGCGACGGTGCTGGTCACGAGCCTGTCCACCATGCAGGCAGCCGAGGCCGGCAAGCCGGCCAAGCCCGATCCGGCACCGAAGGCGCCGAGCTGCGGGGCCAAGGTCGCGAAGGACACAGGCAAGCCGTGGACGTGCACGTTCGCCGACGAGTTCGACGGCTCGAGCCTGGACTCCCGCCGGTGGGTGCCGCAGACCACCGCGTCCGGCGCGCCCAGCCTCGCGGGTGACTGCTGGGTCGACAGCCCGAACAACGTCGCGGTCGCGAACGGCACGCTGCGCCTGACGTCACGCCGCGAGGCCGCCCCGTTCACGTGCCCGAGCCCGCTGTTCGGCGCCTACACCACGCAGTACACGTCGGGCTCGGTGACGACGCGCGGGACGTTCGACCAGACCTACGGCCGCTGGGAGATCCGGGCGAAGTTCCCGAACGCCACGGTCACCGGCTCGCACTCCGCCCTCTGGCTGTACCCGAAGTACGCCACCTACGGAGCGTGGCCCCGCTCGGGCGAGATCGACATCGCCGAGTTCTACACGACCTACCCGGACCGGGTGATCCCGTTCATCCACTACGAGGAGGCCGTGGACGACGGCAGCTACACGAACACGCGCTGCATGGTCGCGGACCCGTCGCGGTTCCACACGTACACGCTGGTCTGGACGACACGGAAGATCACGATCTCCATCGACGGCGCCACCTGCGTCGACCACACGATCGACGCGGCCGACCCGCTGACCGGCGCCGCGCCGTTCGACCAGCCGTTCGTCACCTACCTCACGCAGTCCCTGGGGGTCGGCCAGAACGCGTTCAACGCGTCCGTGACCCCGCTCCCGCTGACCACCGAGGTCGACTGGGTGCACGTCTGGTCCTGACCTGCGCTGCTGACGGGTGACCCCCGGCTTCTGCCATCGTTGGGGCCTGCAACGTCGTCGTCCGGACCGAATGGGAGTCGGTCCGGGGGTGAAGCGGCGACGTCGCGACAGCGACAAGAGGGAGCAACGATGAAGCGCACGAGTGCGCTGCTACTGGCGTCTGCCCTGGTAGCGGCCTTGACGACATTCACCACCACCGCACCCGCCGCGGCCGACGGTCCGTCCTGCGGCGCCACCGTCCTCAAGGACGACGGGACACCGTGGGTCTGCACGTTCGCCGACGAGTTCGACGGCAACGCGCTCGACCGGACCAAATGGACCCCCCAGGAGACGGGGGTCGGGGGTCTCAGCGGCGGCGGCACCGACTGCTGGGTCGACAACCCGAACACGATCGCAGTCAACGCCGGCACGCTGAAGCTGACGTCGCGGCAGTACCCCTGGCCGATCCTGTGCAAGAACCCGCGCGGCGGCAACTACGTCACGCAGTACATCTCCGGCTCGGTGACCACGCGTGGAGCGTTCGAGCAGACCTACGGGCGCTGGGAGATCCGGGCCAAGTTCGGCAACGCGCAGGCCACGACCGGCACGCAGAGCGCGCTCTGGCTGTACCCGAGCAAGCACACGTACGGTGACTGGCCGGCATCGGGCGAGATCGACATCGCCGAGTACTACTCGAAGTACACGGACCGGGCGATCCCGGTGATCCACTACAACCGGGCCGACACCGAGGACAAGTCGCACACCGACTACCGCTGCCTGATCTGGCAGCCGTGGCAGTTCCACACGTACACGCTGGTGTGGACGCCGACGGACATCGTGATCTCGATCGACGGCCAGGAGTGCATCGACCACAAGATCAGCGCCGCCGCGCCGTTGACCGGGTCCGCTCCGTTCGACCAGCCGTTCGTCACGAACCTGACGCAGACGCTCGGCATGGGCCAGAACCCGTTCGACCCGGCGACGACGCCGCTGCCGCAGCAGACCCAGGTCGACTACGTCCGCGTCTGGTCCTGACCGGACGCGGCCGCCGGCCGCGACGCCCGACGATCCAGCCAGCTGCGCATGAGTCGCGCAGTCTGGTCTGGGTCGTCGAGCATCGGGATGTGCCCGACGCCTGACAGGACGTGGGACTCCGCGTGCGGCACGGCCTGGCGCCAGAGCGGCTCCTCGTTCACCTTCGGCGTGAACCGGTCCAGCTCGCCCCACGCCAGCATGAACGGGACCGTCACCGCGGGCGTCGGCTCGAGCCGGAAGGCCGAGAAGCCAGGGAGCAGGTTGTCCCAGTCGCCGTTCGCACTGTTGCGCCGGAGGGCGATGGCCTCGCGGGCCGAGATCCGGTCGCCGTGCTCGAGCACGGCGCGCAGTGCGACACGTCTGAGGCGCGGGATCGAGAGCGCGACCGGGACGAGCAGTCGCTGGAGCCACGACAGGTCGTTGAGCATCTCGAAGTGCTTCACCAGCCGCTGGGTCTGCTCCTGGTTCGACCCCCCGGCAGGGCAGATGGCGAGCACGCTGCGCGCCCTCCCCGCCCGGGCGACCCCGAGCGCCGCCAGACCGCCCAGGGAGCACCCGACGACGTGAGCGGACTCGAGCCCGACCCGGTCCATCTCCTCGACGACACCACGCGTGAGGTCGTCGAGCACGATGGGGCCGGGCAGCGGGTTCCCGCCGTCCCAGCCGGCCAGGGTCGGCGCCAGGATCTCGAACCCGTCCAGGTGCGGAAGCACGTGCTGCCACTTGCTCCACGGATTGGCGCCCATGTGAAGGAGGACCAGCGGCTCCCCCGACCCGACGTGCAGCGTCCGGCGACCCTCGGGAGTCACCTCGACGAAGCGGGTGAGCCCCTTCCTGCCCGACGTCATGGGACGCGGACGCCCCGGTCGGTGGCGTTCGCCAGCTTGGCCATCGCGCGCATCAGGCGAGGCGCGCGGCGCGCCGCGTGCACGGCGACCTTGTCCATCGGCGTCTGGAGCGACTCGGTCGGCGGGATGACGCTGGGGCTGCTCGCGTGGTCGAAGCGGTACAGGTCCCACACGTCCGGGAGTCCCTCGAGCCGCTTGGTGCCGATCGACTCGAACTGCAGGCCCGACCCCACCACCAGGTCGCGGACCGTGCGCGAGACGTACACCTCCCCCGGACCCGCGGCCGCCATGACGCGGGCGCCGACGTGCACGTTGAGACCGGTCGCGTTCGCGACCTCACGCTGCAGCTCGCCCGCGTGCACGCCACAGCGCACCCGGAGTCCCGCGGCGCTCGCCTCGCGCACGATGCGCTCGGCGCAGCGGACCGCGGTGCTCGGCATGTCGAGCAGGCTGAACGTCCCGTCGCCGCTGATGTTCACGACCTGCCCGTCAGCCTCGGCCACGGCCGCCCGCACGGCGTGCTCGTGGGCCGTCCGCACGCGCTGGTACTCCTCGTCGCCGATCTCCGTCAGGAGCTGCGTCGACGACACGACGTCGGTGAAGAGGACCGTGCCGAAGAACCGGCTGTCCTCGGCGACCTTCTTGGGACCCAGGCCGAGCTCGAGGAGGTGCATGACGACCGGGTAGTACGCCTCCCCGATCGACGACCCGGGCGCCGGGACCGGCATGACGTGCAGGCTGGCGTTCGGCATCTCCGCGACCATGCGCTCGGCCCAGGACAGCGGGCTCACGCCCTGGTCCTGGATCAGGACCCGGGTGGGCGCCGCGATGGAGGGCAGGAGGTGCGTGTAGTCGAGCCCCGCGGACCACTCCCAGTGTGCTCGCGCCTCGGCCGGGGACATCGAGCTGCGCTCCAGCATGCCCATGAGCCGGCGGTTGTTCGCGGAGCGCATCTCCGCGTTCCACATGTCCATGGTCCGGCCGCGTCCCCAGTTGGCGACGACGCGGTCGACCACGTCCGCCATGTGCTCGATCTCGGCCTGGTCGGCCCACGGGTCGTCGCAGGACCCGTCGATCGGCTGCGGGAACGGCAGCCACAGGCACAGGCCGGTCACCCGCTCGGGATAACGCGCGGCCACCATCGCCGCCGGCCCGCAGGCACTGCCCGGAGCGCCGATCACGGCGCGGCGCATCCCGGCCGCGTCCATGACCGCGATGATGTCGTCGGCCTGCTGCTCGATCGTCGGCACGTAGTCGACGCGATCGGACAGGCCCAGGCCGCGACGCTGGAAGAGGGCGAGGCGGCCGTTGCGCGCCACCGCGCCCAGGTTCGCCTCGGTGTGGGGGTCAGCCCACAACAGGTCCAGGTGCATGATCTCGCTGCCGTAGTACACGAAGTCTCCGGGCCCGGTCCCGAACACCTGGTAAGCGAGACCCGCACCCTCACGATCGATGTATCTCGTGTCCGGGGGAGTCACGGGTCCATCGTGTCGCCAATCGCACTGATCAGGGTGGATTTTGCAGCAGAACGCGCCGAGACGGTGGGACGAGGCGTGGGGCGAATGAGCCGGCCTGTAAGCCGGATTCTGTCCTCACCTGGGGTGAGGGGCGGCCATCCATCTGGGACGCCCATTGCTGGACGCCTCGGTGCGACCTACCCGCTGACATCGGACGAGCAGCCCGTCAGCGCAGGCCCCGCGGACGAGGCCCTCTTGGTCTTGCTCCCGGTGGGGTTTACCGAGCCACACCGGTCACCCGGCGTGCTGGTGAGCTCTTACCTCACCGTTTCACCCTTACCCGCACCCCCGGCTCGAGAGCTGGGGGCCGCTGGCGGTCTGTTCTCTGTGGCACTGTCCCGCACGTCGCCGTGGGTGGCTGTTGGCCACCACCGTGCTCGGTGGAGTCCGGACTTTCCTCGACAGTCACCTGCCGCGGCCGCCCGGCCGACTCATTCGCCCGACCAGTGTAGGGCGTGGCGCCGTCCGGTAGGCTGGACCGACGAAAGGGAGTAGTCCCCAACGGCTGCGTCGACATACTGAGCCCCCGGGCTCCGGTGCAGCAGGCCAGGAACCTCTGGCGGACGAGACTTTCGACCGATGTGTCCACCACACATCCCGGTCGAGGTCTCCCCACAGGCTCTTCGTCCGGGTGACGAGGAGCCTTTCGCATGAGCGCCGTCCTGCTGAGCGCCGCCGTGATCTTCATCGCCGAGCTCGGCGACAAGAGCCAGCTGATGTGCATGACGTTCGCGACCCGCTACCGGGCGCGCACCGTCGTGATCGGTGCCGTCGCGGCGTCGGCCGTGCTCGACCTCGCGTCCGCGCTCGCCGGCGACGTGATCGGCGACGCCCTCCCCCGCGACGGCGTGCGGATCGCGTCGGGCATCGTCTTCCTGCTGTTCGCGCTGCTGGCGCTGCGCGAGGGCCAGATCGACGAGGACGAGGCGCGGCCGGTGGCCAAGGGCGGCCGGGCCGTGCTGGTCGTGGCGATCGCGTTCGCCCTCTCCGAGCTCGGCGACAAGACGATGGTCACCACCATGACGTTGTCGACGCAGTACTCATGGCCGGCGGTCTGGGCCGGTGCCACGCTGGCCATGGCCGCGTCGATCGTGCTCGCCGTGCTCGTGGGTCGCGCCCTGCTGCGGGTCGTGCCGCTGCGGATCGTGCACCTCGTCTCGGCCGGCCTGTTCGCGGCCGTCGGTGTGGTTCTGCTCATTGGATAGATAGGTTCGCCGGATGAGCCACGACCTGATCTCCCTGACGGAGGTCGTCGGCTTCCTCGTCGCGATCATGGTGCTGGCCCGCGCCTGCGACGACGAGGGCGTGTTCCGGGCCTGGGGAGCCGCTGTCGCCGCTCGGTCGTCGCACTCGGCGCCGCGCCGGCTCGCGCTCGCGATCGCGCTGGCGGCGGCCGTCACCACCGTGCTGAGCCTCGACGCCACCGTCGTGCTCCTCGCCCCGGTCCTGCTCGTCGCCGCCCGCGGTGCGCGCCGGCCGACGGCGCTGGCGGCGGTCAGGCTCGCCAACACCGGGTCGACCCTGCTGCCGGTCTCCAACCTGACGAACCTGCTGGTGTTCGCGGGCACGGGCCTCGGCTTCGTGGAGTTCGCCTGGCTCATGCTCCCGGTCTGGCTGGTCGGCGTGGCGGCAGAGTACCTGGTGCTGCGCCTCTGGTTCCGCCGCGACCTCGACGACACCGCGGCGATCGAGCCGGCCACCAGCATCGCGGTGCCGCTGTTCCCGAGCGCCGTCGTGCTCGTCGTCCTGCTCGGCCTGGCCACGGGCGCGACGCCCTGGGTCCCGGCCGCCGCCGGCGCCGTCCTCGTCGGCGGCTACGCGCTCTCCCGCCGGACCACCACCTGGCCGGACCTCCTCGAGGCCGCCAACCTCAAGCTCGCGGCCCTCGTCCTGATCTGGTGCGCCGTGGTGGTGTGGTTGGGCGACACCAGAGCGGGCGACTGGGTGGGCGACCTCCTGCCGGCCGGCGACTCCTGGGGCGCGCTCGTCGGCATCGCCCTGATCGCCATGGTGGTGGCGAACGCCGTCAACAACCTGCCGGCGACGCTCCTGCTCGGGCCCGCCGCGGTCGCCGCGGGCCCGGTCGCGGCACTCGCGCTGCTCGTCGGCGTCAACGTCGGCGCCAACCTCACCGGCATCGGGTCGCTGGCGAACCTGCTGTGGCACCGGTCGGGCATGCGCGCCACGGTCTCGTGGCGCACGTTCCACGCCGTCGGCCTGGCCACCACGCCGGTCCTCGTCGTGCTGTGCACCTCGGTGCTCTGGGCCTGGACCTCGCTCGTCCGCTGACCGTCGGTAGTCTCGCCGCGTGCTGATCCTGCTGCCGCCGTCGGAGGGCAAGACCTCACCGGCGACAGGGGAACCGCTCCGGCTCGACGCCCTCGACCTGCCGGCGCTGAACCCGACCCGCGAACGCGTGCTGCGCTCCCTCGTCGCCGTGTGCCAGGGCAACGCGACCCGGGCGATGAAGCGGCTCGGCCTCGGCCCGACGCAGGCCGACGCCGTCGAGCGCAACGCCGCACTGCTCGAGCAGCCCGCGGCCCGCGCCGACGAGGTCTACACCGGCGTCCTCTTCGAGGCGTGGGACCCGTCGACCCTCTCCCGCGCGGTGCGGCGGCGTGCCGACGAGACCGTGGCGATCGCCAGCGCGCTGTTCGGTCTGGTGCGCCCGAGCGACGCCATCCCGGCGTACCGGTTGTCCGGCACCGTCACGCTCCCCCGCCTCGGCCCGGTGGCCGGGCTCTGGCGCCCGAAGCTCGGCCCGGTCCTCGACGGCCTGGTCGGCCACGGGCTGCTCGTCGACCTGCGGTCCGGCACGTACGTCAACCTGCACAAGCCCGCCGGTGCGCTGGCCGAGCGCACGGCCACGGTGCGGGTGCTGCACGAGCGCGACGGAAAGCGCAGCGTCGTCAGCCACTTCAACAAGGCCACCAAGGGCCGCGTCGTGCGAGCCCTCCTCGAGCAGGACGTCCGGGCCCGGTCCATCGACGAGCTGCGCGAGGCGCTCGGCGACCTCGGCTGGACGGTCGAGCGCGACGGGCGCCGCCTGGACGTCGTCGTCAGCGAGCTCTAGTCAGGAACGACCGAGAACTCCTGGATCACCGGGTGGCCGTCCGGCCACCACTGCACCGTGGTGATGGACGCCGGTGACAGCTCGAAGCGGTGGATGACGTCCACGGACGCGTCGAGGGCGAGGCGGACCATCATCTTGATCGGCGTCACGTGGCTGACCACGACGACCGTTTTCCCCTCGTGCTCGCGCAGCAGGTCGTCGCGGGCCTCGCGGACGCGCTCGTAGACCGAGTCCATCGACTCGCCGCCCGGCGGCGCCACGGACGGCGACTCCAGCCACCGGCTCATCTGGTCGGGCCAGCGCTCCAGGACCTCGCCGAAGCCGTAGCCGTCCCAGTCGCCGAAGGCCATCTCGGTGAAGCGCGGCTCGATCCCCACGTCCAGACCCAGCTGGTCGGCGACCACGGCGGCCGTCTCGCGGGTCCGCTGCATCGGCGAGGAGAGGATCGCGTCGATCGGACCGCGGCGGGCGATGTGCGCAGCGGCGCGGGCGGCCTGCTCGCGACCCAGGTCGGTGAGGCCGGGGTCGGCGCCCCCGTGGCCGCTGAACAGCTTGCTCACGGTGTGCTCGGTGACCCCGTGCCGCAGCAGCATCACGGTGGTGGGCGTCTGCTGCCCCCGGCTCCGCCACGTGCGGCCGATGCGCTCGGCTGCTGTGTCATCTCGCCGCCCAGGGCCCGGCACCCCTGCCGCCACGGTCTTGCCATCAAGGGCCTGGTTCACGAGCGTGTCGGCGGCCTTGTTCTCCGCCCGCGGGACCCAGGTCCAGGTGATCGGCACCGAGACCAGGCGCTGCGCCTGCATCGCCAGCGGCTTCATGTCGGCGTGCTTGATCTTCCAGCGGCCGGCCATCTGCTCGACGACGAGCTTGGAGTCCATGCGGACCTCGATCTCGACGCCGGGCGCGACCTCGGCGGCCATCTCCAGCCCGGCGATGAGGCCGCGGTACTCCGCGACGTTGTTGGTGGCGATGCCGATGGTCTCGCCGCGCTGGGCGAGCACCTGGCCGGTGTCGGCGTCACGCACGAGGGCGCCGTACGCAGCAGGGCCCGGGTTCCCCCGTGATCCGCCGTCCGCCTCGATGACGACGCGACGCGGCTGGTCCGTCACAGCCCCGACTCGGCGGTGCGGACCAGGATCCGGCTGCACTCGGGGCAGCGGAGCACCTCGTTCTCGGGCTTCGTGGCGATCTCGCGGAGGTCGGCGCCGTTGAGCTCGAGGCGGCAGCCCTCGCAGCGTCGGGACCGCAGGGCGGCGGCCGCGAGTCCGCCGTACTGGTCGCGCACCTTGGCGTACAGCTCGAGCAGGTCGTCCGGCACCTGGCCGGCGATCTCCTCGCGCTCCCGGCTGACAGTGGCGGCCTCGGCGTCGATCGCCTCGACCGCGGCGTCGCGGGCGGCGATGACCTGCTCGAGATCGACGCGGACCGCGTCCAGGTCGGCCGTGATCGCCGTCAGCCGCGTCTGCGCGTTCTCGAGCTGTTCCATCACCTCGAGCTCCTCGTCCTCGAGCGTCGAGATCCGGCGCTCCAGGGCGCCCAGCTCGTGCTGCAGGGACTCCAGGTCCTTCGGGTTCGTGATGGCTCCAGAGCTCATCCGTTCCTCGTCGCGAGTGCGCCGGGCCTTCACCTGCTCGACCTCGGCATCGGCCTTCGACTGCGCCCGCGTGAGGTCGCTGACCTCGGTCTCGACCTCGATCCGCCGGCCGTCGAGCTCGGACGCCTGGGCCGTGAGCTCCTCGATGCGAGCCAGCTCCGGCAGCGAGGACCGCCGGTGCGCGAGCTGGGCGAGCGTCGAGTCGTGGGCCTGCAGGTCGAGCAGGGTCTGCTGGGCGATCGGGTCGGCGTTCAGCGTGGGCTCCTCGGCGGGACGACATGGGTCCACGGGTCGGTGACGGTCGTGGAGACTCTCGTCTCCACCGTATCGTCACAGCGCTCGGCCAGCGCCCGCGCGGCGACCGGCAGCCAGGTCCACTCCGCCGCCCAGTGCGGCACGTCGACGACGGCGCAAGAGCCCGGCCGCTCCCGGTGCTCGCTCACCGGGTGGTGGCGCAGGTCGGAGGTCACGTAGACGTCGGCGCCCGCGGCGTCGGCCGCGCCCAGCAGGAAGTCGCCGGACCCGCCGCACAGGGCGACGGTGCGGACGACGGCGTCGAGGTCGCCAGCCACACGCGTGGCGCTGGCATGGGCGGGCAGGCTCTCGGCGACGTGCTCCGCGAACGCGGCGAGCGACATCGGCTCGGGCAGCGTCCCGAGTCGGCCGCTCCCCCGGTCGACGACGTCGGCGGCCATCTCCACGACCTCGTGCGCCACCTCCTCGTACGGATGCGCCTCGCGCATGGCTGCGCGGATGGTCTCCCGGAGCGGCCGGGGCGCGACCAGGCGCAGCATCATCTCGTCGACGGCCTCGTCCGAGCCGACCGAGCCGATCGCCGGGTCAGCGCCCTCCAGCGGCCGGAACCGGCCGGTGCCCGGGGTCATGAACGCCGCGCGATCGTAGTCGCCGATGTCGCCGGCACCGGCCGCCCACATCGCCTCGGCCACGTCGCTCGCGGCGTCGGCCGGGACGTAGACGGTCCAGCTGTCGGTGGCGTCGGGGTCGGCGTCCAGCGGCCGCACGTCGACCAAGCCGAGCGCCAGCGCCATGGACTCCGACACCCCGAGCGGCGGGCTGTCGGCGTTCGTGTGGCAGGTGTGCAGCGCGACGCCGTGGGCGGCGAGGGTGTGGACCACCCGGCCCTTGGGCGTGGTGGCCGCCACCGACGTGACGCCCTTCAAGAACAACGGGTGGTGGGTGACCAGGAGGTCGGCGCCCCAGGCGACGGCCTCGTCGACCACCGCCTGCACGGGGTCGACGGCGAACAGGACCTTGCGGACCTCGGCGTCCGGGTCGCCCACGACCGTGCCGACGGCGTCCCACTCGTGCGCCCACCGCGGGTCGTAGAGGGCGTCGAGCACGGCCACGACGTCGCGCAGGGTTGACATGGGCCGAGCGTAGTCAGCCGACCGCTGCGAGGGCGAACGGCAGCACGGCATCGGCGCCGGCTAGCCTCAGCTCGCGCGCCGCGACCGTGAGCGTCCAGCGCGAGTCGACGAGGTCGTCGACGAGCAGCAGCGGCCCGGTGGTCTCAGCCACTGATGCGGCCAGCTCCGGGCCCACGGCGAACCGGCCCCACACGCCGGCGAGTCGGTAGGCGCTGTTGCCGCCCGACGTCTGGTCCGGCGCGCCGTCGGCGAGGTCGAGCCGCCCCAGCAGCGGCAGCCGACCGAGCCGGGCGATGCCCTCGGCCAGCGACGTCACCAGCTGCGGCCTGGAGACCGACGGCATGACGACCACACCGACCGGGCGCTCCGCCCACGGCCAGTCGCGCAGCGACCGGGCGCTGGCCGTCAGGAGCTCGTCGCTGACCGGACCGTCGGGAACGCCGGGCGCGAACAGCTCGCGCAGCGGTCCGCCCCAGCCGAGGTCGGTGAGCCGGGCCACTACTCGCCCGGTCTCCGGGCGCTCCCCCGGCGGGATCTTGCCGCGGACGTCGACGCCCAGCCGGTCGGCACCTTGCGGCCACTGGGCCCGCGGCTCGACGGGGACGCCGACCCGGTCGAGGGCTCCCGTCGCGGCCGCGACCGAGTCGGCCCGGGCCTCGGTCGGGTACCAGGGACCGGCGCAGACGTCGCACCGTCCGCACGGCTCGGCCGTGGGGTCGTCGAGCTGGCGCTGCAGGAGCTCCATCCGGCACGTCCCGCCGCGTTCGTAGGCGAGCATCGCCTCCTGCTCCGCCTCCCGGGCCGCGGCGATGCGCTCGTACCGCTCCTCGTCGTACTCCCACGGCTGACCCGTGGCCACCCATCCACCCTGGACGCGACGCACCGAGCCGTCCACGTCGAGCACCTTGAGCAGCAGCTCGAGCGGCGTGCGCCGGATGTCGACGCGGGTCTCGAGTGCCGTGGTCGACAGCGGCTCGGTGCCGAGGGCCCCGAGCACAGCCGCCGCCTTGGACGGGCTGGGCATGGAGGCTGTGGCGAAGTAGTGCCAGATGTCCGCGTCCTCGTGACCGGGCAGCAGGAGGACGTCGGCGGACTCGGTGGCGCGGCCCGCACGGCCGACCTGCTGGTAGTACGCCACCGGCGACGACGGGGCGCCGAGGTGGACGACGAAGCCGAGGTCGGGCTTGTCGAACCCCATGCCGAGCGCACTGGTGGCGACGAGGGCCTTCAGCTCGTTGGTCTTGAGCGCCTCCTCGAGGCGGACGCGCTCGTCCGGGTCGGTGCGTCCGGTGTACGCGCTCACCGCGTGACCAGCCTCGGCGAGCAGGCGCGCGGTGTCCTCGGCCGCCGAGACGGTGAGCGTGTAGATGATCCCGCTGCCGGGGAGGTCGGTCAGGTGGTCGAGCAGCCACCCGAGCCGCTCGCGCGACGTGGGCAGCGTGAGGCAGCCGAGGCGCAGCGACGTGCGCGCCAGCGAGCCGCGCAGGGTCAGCACGTCGCCGCCGAGCTGCTCCGCGACGTCGGTGACCACCCGGGCGTTGGCGGTGGCGGTGGTGGCCAGCACCGGGACGCCCTCGGGCATCGAGTCGACGAGGTCGGCGAGCCGCCGGTAGTCGGGGCGGAAGTCGTGGCCCCAGTCGGAGATGCAGTGCGCCTCGTCGACGACGAGCAGGCCGGTGCGCTGTCGCAGCTCGGGCAGCTGCTCCTCGCGGAACCGCGGGTTGGTGAGCCGCTCGGGCGAGACGAGCAGGACGTCGACGTCGTCGGCGGCCAGGCGCGCCCGGACGTCGTCCCACTCGTGCGCGTTGGCGGAGTTGATGGCCACCGCCCGCACCCCGGCCCGCTCCGCCGCCGCCACCTGGTCGCGCATGAGGGCGATCAGCGGCGAGACCAGCAACGTGGGCCCGGCCCCCTGCGCCCGCAGCAAGGACGTGGCGATGAAGTACACCGCCGACTTCCCCCAGCCGGTCCGCTGCACCACGAGGGCGCGCCGGTGCTCGTCGACCAGGGCGCTGATCGCCTCCAGCTGCCCCTCGTGGAAGGTGGCGTCGTCCCTCGCCGTCAGGCGGCGCAGGACCTCCAGCGCTCGCGTGGCGGTGTCGGACTCGGTGGCGGGGATGCTCATCGCCTCATCGTGTCAGCGGGTGCGGACATCCGCGTCGCGCCGTCCACAACGCCTACGGGGTCAGGGCGCGGACCAGGTCGCCTGCTGGGACGAGGTCACGGATCCGGGCGACGGTCTCGCCCGCGTAGAGGGCGCCGGTGCGCAGCATGCGCTCCGGAGAACCGGCCACCGGCGGACGTGGGCTGAGCAGGGGCGACCTGGCGGAGACACGGTGCGCGAGGGAGGCCTGGACCGCGAACGGCACGTGGCGCCGGACCGGCACCACCGACGCCTGCACGCCGCTGACCCAGCCGGGCACGCGGTCGTCGCCCCGCCGCTCGAGCCAGTGGGCCGTGGCGTCGTTCGGCAGCACCCGGTGGGTGGCGTTCGGCCACCCGAGCCCGAAGAGGTCCGTGAGGATCGTCGTGCTGCCGTCGACCAGCCGCCCCTTGTACCCCTCGTGGGCCGCCGACTCCTCCGACATCAGGAAGCGCGTCCCGAGCACCGCCGCCACTGCTCCGGCCTCGAGTGCGCCCTGCACGTCGGCGCGGTCCGCGATCCCGCCGGCGAGGAACAGCGGGTAGCCGTCGGGCAATGCTGCCCGGACCTGGTCGAACAGCTCGAGCGCCGGGGTCGCCCCGCGGACGTGCCCGCCGGCCTCCACCCCCTGCACCATGACCCCGTCGGCGCCCGCCGCGTGGGCCGCCCGTGCCTCGTCGACGCTCCCGCACTGGTGCATCCACGGCCCGTCGGTGCGACGACGTGGCCGGCCCCAGAACGTGACGACCAGGTCGGCACCGCTTGCGGCCCGCCAGTGGGCCCGCCGCGCGAACGGCAGCAGAAGATTGACCGCGATCGGTCGCCTCGTCAGCCGCCGGACTTCGGCGAGGCCACGCTCGAGCACCTCCGGTGCGGTCGTCGCCAGGGTGCCGAGTCCGCCGGCCTCCGAGACGGCCGCGGCCAGCTCCGGTCCGACGACACCGCCACCCATGCCCGCCTGGACGACGGGGACGTCGACGCCGAGCCGCTCGAGGAGCATGGCCCGACCGTACTCAGGTCAGGCGTCGACGGACGACGAGGCAACCCCCGACCAGCAGCGCGAGAGCAATCCCGAGAACGACGGGCGTCATCGACGAGCCGGTGTCCGGCAGAACCCCGCTGCTGTCGGAGATGTCGGCCGCCGGCCCGCTGCTGTCGGACACTCCGGGGTCGTCGGGGTCCCCCGGCGGGTCGGGACACGCCTCGGCGCCGCCGTTGGCGACGGTGTCGTACTCGTAGTCGACGCGGTTCGTCCAAGTCTGGCTCCTGGCGCCGCCCGGAAGCTCGTATCCCGTCCCGGCGGTCGCCGTCACCGACGACCCGTCGTCGGCCCGGGTGTACGTGATCCCAGCGGTGTCGGCCGGGACGTTGAGCACGTCGTCGCCACAGGTCTGCGCCGGGACGACGGTCGGAGGCGTCGGTGTCACCTCCACGATGCACGTGCCCGGGTCGGTCAGCGTGACCTCGAACGTCGCGTGCGTGTCGTCGACCTTGGTCCACCCCGCGGGGACGGTGTCGAAGCGGTACGTCATGTCGCTCGTGGCGACGGCCGTCGCGGTGACCAGATGCGTCGCGTCGTCGTAGTCGTAGGTGACGTGGTCGGGGCCGGTCGCGAAGGTCACGACCGGGTCCGAGTGCTCACCGGGCCCGGAACACTGCGCCTGGGTCACGGTCGGGTCCTGGGGCGTCACGGAGGAGACGCACGCATCCACCGAGATGGTCTTGGTGAACGTGGCACCCGTGGTGCCGTCGGGGTCGTCCGACGAGGTGACCTGCACCTTCCACGTGACGTCGATGGTCGGGTCGGCGGAGTACGACCCGCTGAAGCCCTCGAAGAAGCCCGCGGCGATGAAGACCGAGTCGTTGATGTAGAGCACGACCGTGCTGGGGTTCCCGCTGTTGTAGCCGGACAGCTCGACCGTCAGCTTGTTCCCGTCGGGCGTGCACTCCGCCGAGATGTTCGCGGTGGCGGCTCCTGCGGGCGAGGCGACGGCGAGGAGACCCGCCCCCACCAGGGTGAACACCGTCAGGACCGCGGCCAGGACCCCCCGAGATTCGATGCGCATGGCAACCAAATCTAGGCGACAGCCGCCCCTCTTGTCTGCAGCGGTGGGCGAAGACGGGTTCGAACCGCCGACCTTCCGGGTGTAAACCGGATGCTCTGACCAGCTGAGCTATTCGCCCCAGGAACCAGGGAACCCTACCGCAGCCCCACGGCCCGGAACCCCACGCAGAAAGACCGCGACCGCCAGGGTCTCGGGTCCCGGGCGGTCGCGGCAGGCTTATCAAAGCGCATCCGCCGGGGCAGTCGCGTGATTTTGCAGAAACCTTCAGCCGAGTTCAGGCGATTTCCGCGAGGGCAGTGCTGTACGCCACAAAGTCCCGGGCTTCACCGATGCCGTGTGCAACCTTCCAGCGCACGATCCCGTCCCGGTCGACGATGTACGTGCCCCGCTCGGCGGCTCCGGCCTGCTCGTTGAAGATGCCGTAGGCGCGAGCCACCTCGCCGTGCGGCCAGAAGTCGCTGAGCACGGAGAAGGTGAGACCCTCCTGGTCCGCGAAGGCCCGGTTCGAGAACATGTGGTCGCACGAGACGGCGACGACCTCGACCCCGTCGGCCTCGAAGCCGGACAGGTTGTCGCGGATCTCGCAGAGCTCGCCGGTGCAGATGCCACTGAACGCGAACGGGAAGAACACCAGCACCACGATCTTCTCGCCGCGGAACGACGAGAGCGTGACGTCCTGCCCGTGCTGGTTGCGGAGCGTGAAGTCCGGAGCGACGTCGCCGACGTCCGTCATCGGCGATGAGCGGTGAGCTTGGTGGCCGACCACTCGTCCGACGCCGACGACGTCGTGGTGGTGGACAGCCCGGCGACCGGAGCGGCCTCGGCGATGTCGGCGCCGGAGACGTACCCGTCGCGGCCCACCTTCGGGGTGAACAGCCACACGGACCCGCCCTCGGCGAGGTCCTGCAGGGAGTCGACGAGCGCGTCCACGAGGTCACCGTCGCCGTCGCGCCACCAGAGGATCACGCCGTCGACGACGTCACCGACGTCCCCGTCGACGAGGGTGTTCCCGCAGGTGGTCTCGATGGCCGTGCGGAGCTCGTCGTCGACGTCCTCGTCCCAGCCGAGCTCCTGGATGACGGTGTCGGGGCGAAAGCCCAACCGGCCGGCGTCCAACGGTCCTCCTCGTGGTGTCGTGGCTACCGAAAAGTAGCCTCGGCTGCGCTGTTGCCGGTCTCACAGTAGCGAATGCCACGTGGAAGTATGGAGGAGTCCACAAGACGCGTCAGGAGTCACCATGCCCACAGGCTCGAGCGGCGATCGCCCATCAGTCATCCACGAGGGACTGCCTACGCAGCTCCCCGACATCGATCCCGAGGAGACGGCCGAATGGGTCGGCTCGCTCGACGAGATGGTCGACGAGCGCGGACGAGCCCGTGCGCGCTACGTGATGCTGAGGCTGCTCGAGCGGGCCCGTGAGCAGAACGTCGGCGTCCCGGCGCTCCGCAGCACGGACTTCATCAACACGATCCCCCCGGAGCGCGAGCCGTGGTTCCCCGGCAACGAGGCCATCGAGCGCCGCATCCGGGCGTTCATCCGGTGGAACGCCGCCGTCATGGTGTCGCGCGCCAACCGGCCCGGCCTGGGCGTCGGCGGCCACATCGCCACCTACCAGTCGGCCGCCAGCCTGTACGAGGTCGGCTTCAACCACTTCTTCCGCGGCCGGAGCCACCCCGGCGGTGGCGACCAGATCTACTTCCAGGGCCACGCGGCTCCCGGCATCTACGCCCGCTCGTACCTCGAGGGCCGCCTCACCGAGCAGCAGCTCGACCGGTTCCGCCAGGAGCGCTCGCACGGTGCCGGCGAGGGTCTGTCGTCGTACCCGCACCCGCGGCTGATGCCCGACTACTGGGAGTTCCCCACGGTCTCGATGGGCCTGGCCGCCATCAACTCGATCTACCAGGCGCGGTTCAACCGGTACCTCCACGCCCGTGGCATCAAGGACACCAGCGAGCAGCGCGTCTGGGCGTTCCTCGGCGACGGCGAGATGGGTGAGCCGGAGTCGCTCGGCGCCATCGGTCTGGCCGCGCGCGAGGAGCTCGACAACCTCACGTTCGTCATCAACTGCAACCTGCAGCAGCTCGACGGACCCGTCCGCGGCAACGGCAAGATCATCCAGGAGCTGGAGTCGTTCTTCCGCGGCGCCGGCTGGAACGTCATCAAGGTGGTCTGGGGCCGCGAGTGGGACGACCTGCTCGCCCGCGACACCGACGGCGTCCTCGTCAACCAGATGAACCGCACCCCCGACGGCGAGTTCCAGACGCTGTCCGTGGAGTCCGGCGCCTACAACCGCGAGCACTTCTTCGGGCCGGACCCGCGGCTCACGAAGATGGTCGAGCACCTCACCGACGAGCAGATCGAGCGCCTCCCCCGCGGCGGCCACGACTACCGGAAGGTCTACTCGGCCTTCGACGCCGCCGTGAAGCACACCGGCCAGCCGACCGTGATCCTCGCGCACACGATCAAGGGCTGGCTGCTGGAGTCGTTCCAGGGCCGCAACGCCACGCACCAGATGAAGAAGCTCACCAAGGACGACCTCAAGGGCTTCCGCGACCGCCTGTACATCCCGATCTCCGACGAGCAGATCGACGGCGACGACCTCGCGCCCTTCTACAACCCGGGCAACGACAGCGAGGAGATCCAGTACATGAAGGCGCGCCGGGACGCCCTCGGCGGATCGATCCCCCGGCGCAAGGTCGACCCGACTCCGGTGAAGCTGCCGGGAGACGACGTGTACTCCGCCCTCAAGCAGGGCTCGGGCAAGCAGCAGATCGCCACGACGATGGCGTTCGTCCGCCTGCTCCGCGACCTCATGAAGGACCCGGAGGTCGGCCCGCGCATCGTGCCCATCGCGCCGGACGAGTACCGCACGTTCGGCATGGACTCGATGTTCCCGTCGGCGAAGATCTACAGCCCGCACGGCCAGACGTACGACTCGGTCGACCGCAAGCTGCTGCTGGCGTACAAGGAGTCCACGGAGGGCCAGCTGCTGCACGAGGGCATCAGCGAGGCCGGCGCCATGGCGTCGGCGATCGCTGCCGGCAGCGCGTACGCCACCCACGACGAGCCGATGATCCCGGTCTACCTCTTCTACTCGATGTTCGGCTTCCAGCGGACGGCCGACTCGATCTGGGCGATGGCCGACCAGCTCGCGCGCGGGTTCCTCATCGGCGCCACCGCCGGCCGCACCACGCTCACCGGCGAGGGTCTGCAGCACGCCGACGGACACTCGCCGCTGATCGCGCAGACCAACCCGGCGGTCGTCCACTACGACCCGGCCTACGGCTTCGAGATCAGCCACATCGTCAAGGACGGCCTGCGTCGCATGTACGGCTCGTCCGACGAGCACCCGCACGGCGAGGACGTCATCTACTACCTCACCGTCTACAACGAGCCGATCAGCCAGCCGGTGGAGCCGGACGAGCTCGACGTCGAGAGCCTGCTCAAGGGCGCCTACCTGTTCCGGAAGGCGACCGGTGGCACGATCAACGCCCGGATCATGGCGTCCGGCGTCGCGGTGCCGTGGGCGCTCAAGGCTCAGGAGATGCTGGCGGAGAACTACGACGTCGCTGCCGACGTGTGGTCGGTGACGTCGTGGAACGAGATCGCCCGCGACGCCGTCAACGCCGAGCGGTGGAACCTGAACCACCCGGGCGAGTACACGCAGGTCCCGTGGATCACCACGGCCCTGATGGATCGCAGCGCCGCCACCGTCGCCGTGAGCGACTACATGCGCGCCGTGCCCGACCAGATCGCTCGCTGGGTTCCCGGTCCGTGGCAGTCGCTCGGCACCGACGGCTTCGGCTTCGCCGACACGCGCGCGGCCGCCCGCCGCGCGTTCCAGGTCGACGCGGAGTCGATCGTCGTCGCGGTGCTGCAGACGCTCGCGCAGCACTCGCACGTCGAGCCGTCCGTCGTGCGCCAGGCGTTCACGGACCTGAAGATCGACGATCCCACCGCCACCGCGGGCATCGCGCAGGAGGGCGGCGACGCCTGACACTGTCAGGTTCGTCACGGCGTCTCACCAGTTCAGGGAACCCTCAGTCGTACCTCCTAGGATGTGGGTCATGCGTCGATGGCCCTACACCTTCGTGGTGTTCGTGTCCGTCGCCATCTCGGTCACGGCGATCGTCTACTCGCAGACCCTGGACCTGCCGCTGCGCGACCCCGAGGGCTTCCTCGGCCCGGCGTACGTCCGCCTCCCCGCGCTCGGCCTGCTGTTCTTCGCCGCGGGCATCATCCCTCCGGCGATCAAGCGGTACGGGCTCCGTCGGATGTTCCCCGGCATCCGGGAGATCGTCCGCGAGGAGTGGACCTGGAAGCGGGTCATCTACATCGCGACCGGCCTGCTGAGCTTCTACGCCTGCTACGTCAGCTACCGGAACCTGAAGAGCTTCCTCCCGGTCATCCGCAAGGACGTGCTGTTCGACGTCGACCTGCTGCGCCTCGACCACTGGCTGATGTTCGGCCACAACCCGGCGAGCCTCCTGCACGACCTGCTCGGCACCGGGATCGTCGCGGACTTCCTGGCGTTCTCCTACATCAGCTACCTCACCCTCGTGCCGATCTCCCTCGGTGCGGTCCTCGTCCTCGACCGGAACCTGTCCGTCGGGGCCTGGTACGCCACGGCCGTGAGCCTCAACTGGGTGCTCGGCGTCATCAGCTACTACGCCCTGCCGACGCTCGGCCCGGCCTTCGCGCAGCCGCAGTCCTTCGCCGACCTGCCGGAGACCGGCGTCACGGCGTTGCAGCAGAGCTTGTTCTCGCACGGGGTGGAGTCCAAAGCAGACCCGGCGAACGGCCCCATCTACGGCATCGCGGGCTTCGCGTCCCTGCACGTCTCCGTGGTCGTGACGGCCGCCCTGTTCATGTCCCGCACGGGTCAGCGCGCCGCCCTGCAGATCTTCGCGTGGGTCTTCCTCGGCATCACCGTGACGGCCACCATCTACTTCGGCTGGCACTACATCGCCGACGACGTCGCAGGCGCGGTCATCGGCTGGATGTCCGTCTCACTGGGCGCCTGGGCCACCGGCAACCGGGGCAGACGCAGACGTCGCGGGCTCGAGGACGACCTCGATCCCGAGCCCGTCCCCGCCGGCGCTCAGTAGAATCACCAGGTGCCCTCCGCCGACGACGTCCGCCCCGTCCTGACCGACATCATCGTGTCGGTCGTCGGGTGCGACCCCGAGGACGTCGAGGACCAGGCGCGCCTGAAAGCCCTGGGCGTCGACTCGCTGGCCGTCGTGGAGATCGCTGACGAGCTCGGCCGGCGCTTCGACCTGTACCTCGAGGACGACACCGTCAACGAGCTCCACACGGTGGGAGACGCGATCTCCGCGGTCGTGCACCACGCCGGGAGCGCGGCTCCCGCGCCCGTCGCGGCGGGATTCGCCGACGCGGGCGCGACGCCCACGCCCACCCAGCGGATCAGCGCCGATCCCGAGCGCCGCCGGGCGCTACGCCGATTCGCCGGCTGGTTCGCCGTCACGGGCGCCGCGGTCGGCATCGTGCTCGGCCTCGGCGGCGCCGCCCTGGTGAGCGCCACTGGCCTCGGGTCCACCGACCTGCCGCCCATCGCGCAGCCCACGACCCCGGCCCCCACCCCGACGCCCACGGAGACCGCCACTCCCGAGCCCGAGCCGGACTCCACGGCCGAGCCGGACCCGACGCTCGTCATCTCCGACACCCAGGTGTCCCCCGGCCAGCGGTTCGCGCTGGAGGGCCGCTTCCCGACGCTCGACCGCGGCGTCGAGCTCCAGGTCCAGGTCCGGGACAAGGGCGAGGACTGGGACGACTTCCCCGTCACCACCAAGGTCCGCGACGGCAGCGGCAAGTACCGCACCGAGATCTACACGTCGCGCACCGGCGAGCGCGACTTCCGCGTCGTCCAGAAGGACGCGAACCTCGAGACCCCGTCGGTGACGGTGCAGATCGGCTGAGCCTTACCGGTGGTCGAGTGCCTCCGCGAGCGCCAGCGAGCTGGAGGTGTATCGAGACCACGTCGCCCGAGCCTGACTCCTCACCGGGTCTCGTCAGATGGGCGCCTTCGGCGCAGTCGCTCGACCTGGCCGCACGCTCGCGCGCCGAGCGCGCTCGGTGCGCCTCAGATGACCTGGTGCAGCCAGCGCACCGGGGCGCCGGAGCCGGCGTGCCGGAACGGCTCGAGCTCAGCGTCCCAGGCGACACCGAGGAGGCCGTCGAGCGCCTGGTCCATCGTGATCTCGCCGAGTGCGGCCTTCACCCGGAAGGCCTTGATCCGGTCCTCCGGGATCAGCACGTCGCCGTGCAGGCCGGTCATGGCGTGGAAGATGCCAAGCGTGGGCGTGTAGCTGTACCGGGCGCCCTCGCTGGAGGCGGTCGGCTCCTCGGTGACCTCGAAGCGCAGCATCTCCCAGCCGCGCAGCGTGGAGGCGAGCGCCGCGGCGCTGCCGACGTCGGCCTGCCAGGACAGCTCCGTGCGGTAGGTGCCGGTCTCGGCGGGCTGCGGCACCCAGTCGACGTCGACGGTGCCGCCGAGCACGCCGGCGGCCGCCCACTCGACGTGCGGGCACAGCGCAGAGGGCGCGGAGTGGACGTACAAGACGCCACGGGTCGGGATGCTCATGGTGCCTCCTGGTCTCGAGAACCCGTCTTCCCCAACGTCTCTCGAGCTGAGCACCGAGCGTTCCGCTCGCGCACTCACATTCTGCCCCATGGGCACCACCTCCACCAAGCGTCTGGCAAACACGCTGGTGATGCGGTGTTTGCCGGCGCTTGGGAAGATGGAGCCATGGGGAACACCGTCACGGACAACGACGCCGCATCGCGCTTCGAGATCACCGTCGACGGGGAGCTCGCCGGCTATCTGGACTACCGGGAGCACCAGGGCGAGTACGCGCTGCCGCACACCCGGGTCCTCACCCAGTTCGAGGGTCGCGGCATCGGCTCGGAGCTCGTCGTCTCGGCCCTGGAGACCATCCGGGAGCGCGGCGGCACGGTGCTGCCGTACTGCCCGTTCGTGCCGAAGGTGATGCGCG
This sequence comes from Aeromicrobium terrae, assembly GCF_008039565.1. Classification (GTDB taxonomy): domain Bacteria; phylum Actinomycetota; class Actinomycetes; order Propionibacteriales; family Nocardioidaceae; genus Aeromicrobium; species Aeromicrobium terrae. Next base: position 55,347 of record NZ_VDUX01000001.1, on the reverse strand, counting down.
ACCACCCGGAGCTCATCGACCTGGTGCCGGAGGACGAGCGCGGAACGTTCGGCCTCGACGTCACACAGCGTGCACGGTGATCCCGCGCGACTCCCACAGCTCCACGATGTCGGCGCTGTCCTCCCACGCCTCCGTCACCGCGTAGCCGTCGGCCAGGATCTGGTCGAGCATCTCGGCCTTCACCACGTGGTCCGGCCGGTAGTCGCCGACCACGCGCATCACGAGCGCGTCGTAGGGGATGTCGTGCGCCACGAGCCAGTCGAGGCTGAGGTCCCGCCACACGAACTCGCGTGACGTGACCACGAGGACCGCCTTGCCGGCGTCCTTCGCCGCGCGGACCGCCTCCAGGACGTCGGCCCGCGGCGGGCAGTCCGCCGACGCCGCGTGGAACGCCGAGAAATCGCGGTCCTCGCCCTCGACGTGATGGAGGATCGACGTCACGTCGCACAGCGTGCCGTCGAGGTCGGCGATGACTGCATCCATGTGGGGAGGGTGGGGCTCGAACCCACGACCGAAGGATTATGAGTCCTCTGCTCTGACCGGCTGAGCTACCTCCCCGCGTCGCGGCGTTAGCCTAGCCGGATGGAGCCGACACCCCTGGAGCCCGTGGACGAGTTGTGGGAGCGCGCGCTGGTGGTGGTCGCCCATCCCGACGACGTGGAGTTCGGTGCCGCCGCCGCGATCGCCCGCTGGACCGACCAGGGCAAGACCGTCGTCTACTGCATGGTGACCAGCGGCGAAGCCGGGATCGACGGGATGGACCCGGACGAGGCACGCCGGGTGCGCGAGGCCGAGCAGGTCGAGTCGGCGCGCATCGTCGGCGTCGACACGGTCGACTTCCTCGGCCTCCCGGACGGCGTCATCGAGTACGGGGTGCCACTGCGTCGTGAGATCGCCGCGGTCATCCGCAAGCACAAGCCGGACATCGTCATCACCAACAACTTCCGGGAGAACTGGGGCGGCAGCATGCCGAACCAGCCCGACCACATCGCCGTCGGCCGGGCCGCGCTCGACGCCACGGGCGACGCCGGGAACCGCTGGATCTTCGCCGAGCAGCTCGTCGACGGGCTCGAGCCGTGGGGCGACACGAAGCAGGTCTGGGCGGCCGGCTCGCCCGACTCCCGGCACGGCGTCGACACCACCGAGACGTTCGACCGCGGGGTCGAGTCGCTCAAGGCGCACCGGGCCTACATCGAGGGTCTGGGCTGGGAGCACTTCGACCCGGCCGAGTTCCTGGAGGGCACGTCGCGCCCGGCGGGCAGCCGGCTCGGCGTCACGTACGGCACGCCGTTCGAGGTCTTCTCCCGCGTCTGGGGCGAGTGACCACCGGCCGTGACCGACGTCCTGCTCGACGTCCTGGAGCTGTCCGGCGTCTTCACCTTCGCCCTCACCGGTGCGCTGGTGGGGGTGCGCAAGGACCTCGACGTGCTCGGCATCCTCGTGCTGGCGCTCGTGACCGGGCTCGGCGGCGGCATCGTCCGTGACCTGCTGATCGGGCACGTCCCGCCGCACGCGCTGGAGGACTGGCCGCTCCCGGCCACCGCCACGGCCGCGGCGGTCGTCGTGTACTTCCTGCACGGACCGGTGCAGCGGCTCGGCCGGTCGATCCTGCTCCTCGACAGCATCGGGCTGTCCGTGTTCTGCGTGAGCGGCACGGTGGCAGCGGCCCACGCGGGCCTGTCGGTCGGCGCGGCCACGGCGCTCGGTGCGGTGACGGCCGTCGGCGGCGGCGTCATCCGCGACGTGCTGACGGCCGAGGTCCCGCTGATCTTCCGTGGCGAGCTGTACGCCCTGCCCGCACTGCTGGGGGCACTCGTCAGCGCCGTGGTGGAGGAGGCCGACGGACCGGCTCCGCTCTACCTGCTGGCCGCCGCGCTCTGCCTGGTCTGGCGGCTGCTGGCCGTGCGCCGCGGGTGGTCGGCTCCGAGCGCCTGGCGCCGGCGAGCCTGGTGAAGCTCCCCCGGTTGGACTCGAACCAACAACCCTCCGGTTAACAGCCGAATGCTCTGCCAATTGAGCTACAGGGGATCGACTCCTCGTCGAGGAGCACGGTCACACACCTTAGCAAGGTGACCTCGCAAGTACCGCATCGCCCGGGCCTCTCGGACGCGCACCTGAGCCTCGGTGAGATCGAGCATCTCGCCGACCTTTCGGCGTGACCGAGGGATGCCGCCCGGCTCGCCGATCCGGAACCGCACGGTCACCACCTCCACGAGGTCGCGGGGCAGCACGGCGAGCAGGGAACGGAGGTCCTCGGCGGGCTCCGGAGGGGCTGGCGACGGCGCCTCGTCGAGCCGTTCCGACGGCGACTCCGGCCGGCTCCGGGGCTGCATGGCGTGCGTGATCCACGGCCAGGCGTACGTGGCCAGGCGGCACCCGCGATCGGGGTCGAACCGGTCGACGGCGGCCATCAAGGCGAGGGTCCCCTCCTGGATGGCCTCGTGGAGCGCGTCGCCGCGGTGGCCGAGGCTCTGCGCCCGCAGCACGACGAGGCGCAGGCTGTCCTCGACGAGCTGTCGCCGGGCCACGGCGTCACCGGCGCGCGCGGCAACGGCGAGCCGGTGCTCGCGCTCCGCGTCCATCGCAGGTCTCTGCATCAGCAACGCCAGCACCCTGTCCACGACCCCAGCCTGACCGGCACGAACGCCGATCGGACGGCCTCCGCGCGACCCTGTGGACGCCGCGAGGCCTGGGGACGGTCAGGCGCCGATGGCGCGGTCGCGCAGGGTGCGGTGCTGCTGCTCCAGCGCGATCAGCTCGCCGAACATCCGGTTGTAGCTCTCGGTCTGCTCCACCGGGTTGGTGCGCTGCAGCTTGGACTTCAGCTCGGTGATGCGGCGCGCAAGCGTGAGCGCCTGCAGCTGGGCGATGATCGACGCGATGACGGCCGGCGAGTCGCCGCGCATGCGCAGCGGCTCGACCGCGGCGACCGACAGCACGCGGCGGAGGTCGTCGGACGGCAGGGCGTCGGAGATGCGCGGGACCCAGGACGGGTCCGGCTGGTCCGGCCAGCCCTGGGCGCTGAAGTGCCGCCACAGCTCCTGGGCCACCGGGTGGGTGAAGTCGTTCTCCGCGACGTCGTCGACCAGCGGACCCGCGAGGTGTGGGTACTGGGCGAAGACCTTGAGCGCCTCGCGCTCGTCAGCGAACTCCGGGGCGCCGAAGCTCGCGAACGGCGCCGGCTCCGCGGCCGGCTCCTCCTCGGCCACGGGCCGGCGCGGCTGCTGCTGCGGCGCGCTCTTGCTGCGGCGGTGCTCCGCGCGCACCTGGTCGACGTCGAGGCCGACCTTCGTGGCCACCTCGCGCAGGAACTCCTCGACCTTGCTCTTGTCGCGGATCGCAGAGGCGAGCCGCACCGACTCGCGGACGGCATCGATGCGCTGGTCGCCGCGGTCGAGGTCGTAGCGGGCGAGCGTGTTCTCCAGCACGAAGCGGTACAGCGGGACGCGAGAGGCGACCAGGTCGCGGACCGCGGCGTCGCCGTCGGCCAGGCGGAGGTCGCACGGGTCCATGCCGCGGGGCTCGACCGCGACGTAGGTCTGCGCCACGAACTGCTGGTCGCTGCTGAACGTCTTCATGGCGGCACGCTGGCCGGCCTCGTCACCGTCGAACGTGAAGATGATCTCGCCGCGGAGGGCGTCGTGGTCCAGGAGGACGCGGCGCAGCACCTTGGCGTGCTCCTCGCCGAACGCCGTGCCGCAGGTGGCCACCGCGGTGCGGACACCGGCCTGGTGGCACGCCATGACGTCGGTGTAGCCCTCGACGACGACGGCCCGGCTCTCCGAGGAGATCTGGCGCCGGGCGAGGTCGAGGCCGTACAGGACCTGGCTCTTCTTGTAGATGGGCGTCTCGGAGGTGTTGAGGTACTTGGCCTCGACGCGGTCGTCGTCGAACATCCGGCGGGCGCCGAACCCGATGATCTCGCCGGTCAGCTCGCGGATGGGCCACAGCAGGCGGCCCCGGAACCGGTCGTACAGGCCGCGCTGGCCGCGGGAGGCAAGACCGCCGACGATCAGCTCCTCGTCGGTGAACCCCTTGCCCTTGAGGTGAGCCACGAGCGCCTCGCCGCCGCGGGGTGCGAAGCCCATGCCGAACGTCTCGGCGGCCGACTGGTCGAAGCCGCGGTCGGTGACGAACTGGCGGCCCACCTGCGCGTCGGGCGACGACGTGAGCGTGGTGGCGTAGAACTCGCCGGCCAGCCGGTGCGCCTCGAGCAGCCGCTGGCGCTGGCGGGGGTCGCGCCGTGGACCGGAGGGCGCGTTGCCCTCCTCGTAGCGCAGCTGGATGCCGTACTTGCCGGCCAGCCGCTCCACGGCCTCGACGAACGTCAGCCCCTCGATCTCCTGGAGGAACTTGATGGAGTCGCCACCGACGCCGCAGCCGAAGCAGTGGTAGTAGCCCTGAGCAGGGCGGACGTTGAACGACGGCGACTTCTCGTCGTGGAACGGGCACAGGCCCTTGCGGGACCCGCCGCCGGCGTTGCGGAGCGTGACGTACTGCTCCACGACCTCGTCGATCTTGGCGCGCTCACGGACGAGCTGGATGTCCTCGTCCTTGATGAGCCCTGCCATGGTCGGAATCTTAGGCGTTGCCGCCTACAGCCCGACCCGGTCCGCCCAGACCGGTGCGGAGATGTCCGTGAGGCTGGCGACCTGGTCGACGACGGCGCGCAGCCGGCCGGCGTCGTCGGTCGCGGCGTCGTGGTCGGCGCGCAGGTCCGGCTCCAGGTCACGGCCCTCGTTGGCGACCAGCTGCTCGACCAGTCCGGTGAGCAGCTCGCGCTGCTGGGTGAGCTGCTTCGTGCGGTCCTCCGAGCGCATGACGTAGTGCGCGGCCACCGCCTTCAGGACGGTGATCTCGTCCTTGGTCGCGACGGGCACCTCGAGGTCGGCGCCGTACCGGACGAGCGGGCCGCTCCCCCAGCGCTCGACGGTCGCGGACTGGACCGCGGTGACGAACCGGCCGATGAGCGCGCTGGTCAGGCTCTTCAGCACGGCGCGGGACGCCCGGCTCTCGTCGAGCGGCTCCTGCGGCCACTCGGGCATGTCCTCCAGGCGGCCGAGCGCGGCCGACAGCCGGCCGTCGTCGATCCCGGCGTCGTACCAGTCGCGGGCCACCGCGTAGACGGCCGTCTCGTCGAGCGACGCGAGCTGCAGCGTGAACCAGCCGCTGACCACGCCGTCCTCGACGTCGTGCACCGAGTACGCGACGTCGTCGGCAAGGTCCATCACCTGCGCCTCGATCGGCCGGCGGAGCGGCTCGGCGTCCTCCCGGGCCCAGTCGAAGATCTCCCGGTCGTCGGGGTAGACGCCGAACTTGCCGCCGGCCTCGGCGACCTCGCCCCGCCCCCACGGGTACTTCACGCAGGCCGCGAGCGTGGCGCGGGTGAGGTTGAGCCCGACGCTGCGGCCGTCGGGCGCGAACGTCTTGCCCTCGAGGCGGGTGAGCAGCCGGAGCGTCTGGGCGTTGCCCTCGAAGCCGCCGCACGCCTCGGCGGCCGCGTCGAGCGCGATCTCGCCGTTGTGGCCGAACGGCGGGTGGCCGAGGTCGTGGGCCAGGGCTGCGGAGTCGACGATGTCGGGGTCGCAGCCGAGCGACGCCCCAAGCTCGCGCGCCACCTGCGCGACCTCGAGCGAGTGGGTCAGCCGGTTGCGGACGAAGTCGTCGGTGCCGGCGCCGAGGACCTGGGTCTTGGCGGACAATCGGCGCAGGGCCGAGGAGTGCACGACCCGGGCCCGGTCGCGCTCGAACGGCGTCCGCCCCGCGCGCTTCGGCGGCTCAGCGACGAAGCGGGCGCGCGCCTCGATGCCGTAGGGGTCGTCCATCGCTCGCAGGTTATCCCGATCCCGCGGACGTGCGGCCGATCCCGTGTGATGATCTGCGGCGTGCGATCTCTCGGAGCGAGCGTCCTGGCGGGCGCGATCGGTGGTCTCGTGGTCGGCGGCCTCGGCGGACGGCTGTTCATGTTCGTGCTCGCCCGCATGAATCCGGAGGAGCACGGACGCGACACCGACGACGGCTTCGAGATGGGCCAGTTCACCGTCAGCGGGACGCTGAACCTGCTGGTGGTGACCACGGTCATCGGGATCATCGGCGGGCTCGTGTACCTGGTGCTGCGTGACCTGCGGTTCGGCCCCGCCTGGTTCCGATGGATCAGCCTTCCGGTCGGCGCGACCGTAGCGGTCGGCTCGATGCTGGTGCACAGCGACGGGATCGACTTCCGGGTGCTCGACCCGCAGTGGCTCGCCGTCACGCTCACCCTGGCCGTGCCGTTCCTCTTCACCGTCGTGGTCGCGGCGCTCGGGGACCGGTGGCTCGGCCCGGACGCGGTGATCCGGTGGCCGAACGCGCTGGCCTGGACGCTGCGAGCCGCTTGCGTCGTCGTCCTCGGCGTGTTCCTGGCGGACCTCGTCGACACGCTCCGCGAGCTCGACGACAACCCCTTCCAGTTTCCGGCCTAGCGACTCACCACTTGCCGTGGCGCGGGCGCGGCTGGCAGCGCGGGCAGGTGAACGACGAGCGGTTCATGAAGGCGTCGCGACGGATCGGGGTGCCACATCGCGGACACGGCTCACCCTCCTGCCCGTAGGCCGCGAGCGAGCGGTCGAAGTAGCCGCTCTGACCGTTGACGTTCACGTAGAGGGTGTCGAACGACGTGCCGCCCTGGCCCAGTGCCTCGAGCATGACGGCGTTGACGTGGTGCAGGAGGTCGTCGACCTCCCGGGTGCGCAGGTGCCGCGTGTTCCGCGCGTAGTGCAGCGGGGTGCGCCACAGCGCCTCGTCGGCGTAGATGTTGCCGACACCGGAGATGAGGGTCTGGTCGAGCAGCGCGCGCTTGACGCCGGTCTCGCGCCGCTTCAGCCGGGCGCGGAACTCCGACGGGTCGAACAGCGCGTCCAGCGGGTCGCGGGCGATGTGCGCGATCTCCGGGGGGAGCTCCGCCCCGCCCTCGCTGTACGACATGCCGCCGAACATCCGCTGGTCGGCGAAGAGCAGGCGGCGGCCGTCGTCGAGGTCGAAGGCGATGCGCAGGTGCCGCGGGTCGTCGGCGCCGGCGTCCAGGATCAGGAACTGCCCGCTCATCCCGAGGTGCGCCAGCACGGCGTCGCCACCCTCGAGCGGCAGCCACAGGTACTTGCCGCGTCGCTCGGCACCGGCGATCGTGACACCGGTCAGCCGGTCGGCGAAGTCCTGCGGCCCGGCCTCGTGGCGACGGACGGGGCGCGGGTGGTGCACCGTGACCCGCTCGATCCGCCGGCCGACGACGTGCTCGGCCAGCCCCATGCGGACGACCTCGACCTCGGGGAGCTCAGGCACTGGCGGGTGAGGTGGCGTCGGTCGTGCCGGTGATGGCCCGCCAGGCGATCTCGGCGACCTCCTGCTCGGCCTCCTTCTTGGAGCGGCCGGTGCCACCGGTGAAGACCTGCACGCCGACGTGCACCTCGGCGGTGAACGTCTTGTCGTGGTCGGGGCCCTCGCTCTGCAGCACGTAGCGGGGGACGCCGAGCTCCTCGGTGGCCGCGACCTCCTGCAAGGACGTCTTCCAGTCGAGCCCCGCGCCGAGCTCGGAGGCCTTTTCGATGACGGGGTCGAAGATCGTGTGGATGACCTGTGCCGCGCGCTCGATGCCGAACTGCACGTAGATGGCGCCGATCAGCGCCTCGACGGTGTCGGACAGGATCGACGCCTTGTCGCGGCCGCCAGTAGTCTCCTCGCCGCGTCCGAGCCGGACATGGTCGCCGACGCCCAGCGTGCGGGCCACGGCGGCGAGGGCCTTGGCACTGACGACGGCGGCTCTCAGCTTCGCGAGCTGGCCCTCGGGCAGCTCCGGGTGGTTGGTGAAGAGCGTGTCGGTGACGACGACGCCGAGCACAGAGTCACCCAGGAACTCCAAGCGCTCGTTGTTGGGGACGTTCCCGTTCTCGTACGCGAACGACCGGTGTGTGAGGGCGTGCTGCAGCAACGCGGGGTCGAGATCGGGGACCCCGAGGACCTGAGCCAGCTCCTCCATCGGGCGAACGGCCCGGTCAGAGGACCTGACGACGCTCGCCGCGCGCGCCGTACTGGCCGCACTCGGGGCACACGCGGTGCGGCACGACCTTGGAGTCGCACGCGGGGTTGGCACAGTCGACGAGCGTGGGGGCCTGGGCCTTCCACTGCGACCGGCGGTGACGCGTGTTGCTGCGCGACATCTTCCGCTTCGGAACGGCCACGATTACTCCTTGTTGTCTGTCTCGGTCATCCGGCTCAGCGCCGCCCACCGGGGGTCGATCGCGTCGCCGTGTGTGTGGTCTGGATCATCCGCGAGCCGTGCTCCGCACTCGGGGCACAGTCCCGGACACTCCGGGCCGCACACGGGGTTCTGCGGCAGTGCCAGCACCACCGCGTCCCGCAGGACGGGTTCGAGGTCGAGCAGGTCGCCCTCGAGTGACAGCTCCTCCTCGCCGGCGTCCGCGTAGAGGTAGAGCTCCTGGAAGTCCACGACGATCTCGTCATCGAGGCCCACCAGGCACCGCACGCATTCTCCGGTGGCCTGCGCCGAGGCGGTTCCCGTTGCCAGGACCCCGTCCATGACCGCCTCGAGCCGAAGCTCGATGGCGATGTCCGAACCCTCGGGCACGCCGTAGACGTCGCTGCCCAGGTCGGCCGGTGCGGCGACGGAGAGGTCGAGCGAGCGTTCATTGCCCGGTCGGCGCCCCAGCTCCTGGGTATCGACGACCAGAGGTCCTGACAGCACGTTCGTCCATCCATCGACGTACACGACACATCGGCCTGCACGCAGGCCGTTGATCATCGTACCGGGTGTCCATACACCTGAGCCAATTGGTCACAGGCCGGTGGGAGCCTGCAGTCATGGCCACCGAGGGCACCGTGCTGCACGCCGACCTGGACTCGTTCTTCGCATCGGTCGAGCAGCGCGACGACCCGTCTCTGCTGGGCCGGCCCGTGATCGTCGGCGCGGGCGTCGTCATGGCGTGCAGCTACGAGGCGAAGGCCCGCGGCGTCCGCACGGCGATGGGCGGCCGCCAGGCCCAGCGGCTGTGCCCGGAGGCCGTGGTGGTGCCGCCGCGCATGGACGCCTACTCGGCCGCCAGCAAGGCGGTCTTCGAGGTCTTCCGCGACACCACGCCGCTCGTCGAGGGGATCTCCATCGACGAGGCGTTCCTGGAGGTCGGCGGCCTGCGCCGCATCCGCGGGCAGCCGTCCACCATCGCCGCCCAGCTGCGGGTGGACGTCCGCGACCGGGTGGGCCTGCCGATCTCGGTCGGGGTGGCGCGCACCAAGTACCTCGCCAAGGTGGCCAGCGCCATGTCGAAGCCGGACGGGCTGCTCGTCGTGCACGTCGAGGACGAGCTGCGGTTCCTGCACGCGCTGCCGGTCGAGCGGCTGTGGGGCGTCGGGCCGAAGACGTCGGAGAAGCTGCACTCCGCTCGCCTCCACACGGTGGGCCAGGTGGCGGCGTTCGGGCTCTCCGAGCTGGTGCAGCTGCTCGGGCCGGCCGCGGCGCACCACCTGCATGCCCTCGCTCACAACCGCGACCCGCGCCGCGTCGAGACCGGCCGGCGTCGCCGCTCGATGGGGTCGCAACACGCCGTCGGCCGCGGCCCGCACTCCCCCGCGGAGCTCGACGTGGTCCTGATCGGCCTGGTCGACCGCGTCACTCGCCGCCTGCGTGCCGCCGGCCGGGTGGGCAGCACGGTCACTCTGCGCCTGCGGTTCGACGACTTCACCCGGTCCACGTCGTCGCGCACCCTGCCGCGACCCACGTCCAGCACCGAGACCGTGCTGCAGACCGCGCGTCAGCTGATGCGATCCCGCGCCGACGAGATCGCCGACCGCGGCTGCACCCTGGTCGGCATCTCGGTGAACGGTCTCGACGACCACCCGGCCCAGCTCGTGCTCCCGTTCACCGCGTCCAGCGGCCGGGCACTCGACAGTGCAGCACTGGAAGGGGCCGTCGATGCCGTCCGCGACAAGTACGGCTCCAAGGCCGTGCGGCGGGCCGCGCAGATCGGGCGCTCCGAGCGCGCGCCGATGCCGATCCTCCCGGACTAGCTCTCGGCGAAGCGCTGGGTCATCTGCTCCAGCACGAAGTCGGGCACGAGCCGGCTGACGTCGCCGCCCCCCTTGGCGACCTCCTTGACCAGGCTGGACGCCAGGTAGGAGTACTCCGGGCTGGTGGGGATGAAGATCGTGTCGACGTCGGTGAGGCTGCTGTTCATCTGGGCCATCTGCAGCTCGTAGTCGAAGTCGGAGACGGCGCGCAGGCCCTTGACGATGGCCGAGACGTCGTTCTCGGTGCAGAAGTCCACGAGCAGGCCGGTGAACGACGCGACGGTGACGTTGGGCAGCTCCGTGGTGGCGCGGCCCAGCATGTCGATGCGCTCGTCGATGGAGAACAGCGAGGACTTCTTCTCGTTCACCAGGACCGCGACGACGACCTCGTCGAACAGACGGGAGGCGCGGCCGACGATGTCGAGATGACCGTTGGTGACCGGGTCGAACGAGCCGGGGCACACGACCTTCGTCATGTCAGCGACCGTACCAAAGGTGCGTCTCCCCATAGGCCTTGTCGCGGACGGCTTCGAAGCCGTCCGGCCAGGTGAACGGGGTCCGCGAGGACCGCTCGACGACGGCCAGCCCGTGGGTCAGACAGTCCTGGCGCCGCAGCGTGCGCAGGAGCTCGTGGATCTCGTCGGTCGTCGTCGCGTAGGGCGGGTCGAGGAAGACGAGGTCGTACTCGTTCGTCTCCTCTCCGGCGACGAATCGCTGAGCGGTCGTCCGGTGCAGCCGCGCGTCGGCGCTGAGCTCTCGGATGTTCGCAGCGACGACTGCCGCAGCACGGCGGTCCGACTCGACGAGATCGGCACCCAGGGCCCCTCGTGACAGCGCCTCCAGAGCCAGTGCCCCCGAGCCGGCGAACAGGTCGAGAACGCGCACGTCCTCGAAACCCCCGAGCATCGACTCCAGGGACGAGAACATCGCCTCCCGGACCCGGTCCGAGGTTGGCCGGGTGCCGTCGCCCTTGGGCGTCCGGAGGCGCCGGCCGCCCCAGCGCCCGGAGACGATGCGCGTCATGTCCGTTCCAGGTAGTCGGCCTGCTCGGTCTCCTCGAGCGCGCGGATCGCGGCGGCCAGCGCGGGGTGCTCGGCGAGCGTCGGGTCGGACTCCACGACGGCCTGCGCGGCGTCGCGGGCGTCGACGATGACGTCCTCGTGGCGCACCACCGACAGCAGACGCAGGCTCGAGCGCACGCCGGACTGCCGCGAGCCGAGGACGTCGCCCTCGTGCCGCAGCTCGACGTCGAGCTGCGAGAGCTCGAAGCCGTCGCTGGTGGCGGCGACGGCGGCGAGGCGCTCGCGGGAGGTCTCCACCTCGCTGTTCGTGACGAGGAGGCAGAGCCCGGGCTCGGAGCCGCGACCGACGCGGCCGCGCAGCTGGTGCAGCTGCGAGAGGCCGAACCGGTCGGCGTCCATCACGACCATGACGGTGGCGTTCGGGACGTCGACGCCGACCTCGACCACCGTGGTGGCGACCAGCACGTCGATCTCCCCGGCAGCGAACGACCGCATGACCGCGTCCTTCTCGTCGGCCGGGAGCTGGCCGTGCAGCATCGCCAGGCGGAGCCCGCTCAGTGGACCGCCGACGAGCTCGTCGTGCAGGTCCACCAGGGACGTCGTGTCCTTGTCCTCGTCGCCTCCACCGGTCCCGATGCGCGAGACGACGACGTACGCCTGCCGACCCTTGGCGACCTCCTCGCGGACGCGCTCCCAGGCGCGGGCCAGCCACTCAGGGCGCTCGGCCGCGGGCACGACGGTGGTCTGCACCGGCTGTCGGCCGGCCGGCAGCTCGCGCAGCGTGGACGTCTCGAGGTCGCCGAACACGGTCATCGCCACGGTGCGCGGGATCGGAGTGGCCGTCATGACGAGGACGTGCGGCTTGACCTCCGACCGGTCGACGAGCGCCGACCGCTGCTCCACACCGAAGCGGTGCTGCTCGTCGACGACGAGGAGGCCGAGGTCGGCGAACTCGACACCCTCCTGGATGAGCGCGTGGGTACCGACGACGATGCCGGCCTCGCCCGACGCGGCGTCGTCGAGCGCCTCGCGACGGGCCTTGGCGCCGAGCGAGCCGGTGAGCAGCTGCACCCGGGTGGCCCGGTCCGCGCCCCCCAGCATGCCGCCCTGCGCGAGGTCGCCGAGGAGTGTGGAGATGGCCCGGTGGTGCTGGGCGGCGAGCACCTCGGTGGGGGCCAGCAGCGCCGCCTGGCCGCCGGCGTCGACGACCTGCAGCATCGCGAGCAGGGCGACGACCGTCTTGCCGGAGCCGACCTCGCCCTGCAGCAGCCGGTGCATCGGGTGGGTCCTGGCCAGGTCCGCCGCGATCACGTCGGCCACCTCGCGCTGGCCTCTCGTGAGCGTGAACGGCAGCCGCTCGGCGAACCGCTCGCGCAAGCCGTCCGGCACCTGCTCGCGGGCGGTGGCGCGGTCGTGCTCGACGACGTGGCGACGCTGGGCGAACACGCTCTGCAGCACGAACGCCTCCTCGAACCGGAAGCGGTCGCGAGCGCGCTGCCACTGCTCCTTCGCCCGTGGGCGGTGAATGTGCTCGAACGCCTCCGCCTGGTCGGCCAGCCCGCGGGCGGCGCGCACCTCCGCAGGGAGCGGGTCCTCGCCGAGGTCGACGACGGCGAGGGCCTGCGCCACGGACCGCTCCAGGCTGAAGGAGGTCACCTTCGCGCTGGCGGGGTAGATCGGGATGATCCCCCGCGCCAGGCGGGAGTCCTCGCTCGGGCCGTCCTCGTCGCTGACGGGCTCGAAGATCGGGTGCGTGAGCTGCGGCGTGCCGCGGAACTCGCCCACCTCGCCGGCGAACAAGCCGACCGTCCCCTCGGCAAGGGTCTTCAGCCGCCAGGCCTGCTGGAAGAACGTCAGCGTCAGGCGGCCGGTGCCGTCGGTCACGATCACCTCGGTGCGCGTCCGCTTGCCGCCCGGCCCGAACGAGTAGTTCTTGGCCGACACCACGCGGGCGAGGATCGTGGCGTACTGCCCGGGCCGCAGGGTCGACAGGTCACTCAGCTCGCCCACGCCGACGTACCGGCGCGGGTAGTGCCGCAGCAGGTCGTCGACCGTGACCATGCCGAACGCCGTCTCGAGGGCCTTGGCGGTCTTGTCGCCGACGACGGAGCGGAGCCGGGTGCTGAGGTCGACCATCACTCCACCGCGACGAACAGCGGGTAGTGCTCCTGGCCCCCGTCGTAGACGACCACGTCGACGTCGACGCGGGCGTCCTTGACCCGGCGGGTGAGGTCCTCGGCCAGCTCGGGATCGGCATCGGCGCCCGTGACGATGGTGAGCATCTCGACGCCGGGCGTCAGGAGGCGGTCGACGACGTCGCCGGCGACCGCGGCGAGGTCCTGCCCGACGAACGCGAAGTCGCCGGACACCACGCCGAGCACGTCACCCGCCTCGCAGGGCCCGGCCATCGTCATGCCGGGCTCGAGGGCGATCGTGACGGCGCCGTGCTGGGTGTGCGCCGCGGCACTGGACATGGCGACGACGTCCGCGTCGAAGTCGAGGCCGGGGTCGTGGACGGCGAGGGCCGCCAGTCCCTGCACCTGTGCCGTGGTGGGGATGACCGCGACTCGAATCCCGTCCTGGCGCGCCTGGGTGGCGGCCGCCTCGAACAGCCCGACGAACCGCGGGTTGTTGGGCAGGACGACGACCTCGTCCGCGCCGGCGTCGTGGAGAACGGAGACCATGCGGTCGACGCCGATGGGCTCGGCCCGGGTGAACTCGAGCACGTGGGCGCCGGCCTCGCGGCACAGGGCCCCGAGACCCGGTCCCGTGGTGGCGGCGACGACCGCGCGGGTCCGGCGGACCGTGCGCTGCCGGGCGATCTGGTCGGCGAAGTGGGTGACGGCGATCCGGTACGGACGGCCGGCCGCGAGACCGGCCTCGATCGCGGCGCCGACGTCGTCGACGTGGACGTGCACGTTCCAGAGCCGCTCGCCGCCGACCACGACGAGCGAGTCGCCCAGACCGTCGAGCAGCGTCCGGAGCGCCGGGATGCGGTCGTCGTCGGCCTCCAGGAGGTACATCACCTCGTAGCCGGGTCCGCCCTCGACGAGGTCCTCGCCGGCGACCGTGGGCACGGGCACCTGGTGGGCGACGGGGTCGGGGGCGCGGCCGGTGAACGCCTGCTCCGTGGCGTCGAGCACGACCACGAGGGCGCGACCGCCGGCGTCGACCACTCCGGCCTTGGCGAGGCGCTCCAGCTGCATCGGCGTGCGGGCCAGGGCCTCGCGGGCGGCGAGCGCCGCGCGGGCGAACACCTCGCGTGCGGCGACACCGACCTGGACCGCGGTCTCGGCACCTGCTGCCGCGGCCGCGGCGACGGTGAGGATCGTGCCCTCGACGGGGCGGCCGACCGCGGCGTACGCGGCGTCGGACGCCGCCCGGAACGAGTGCGCCACCGCGTCCGCGGAGACCTCCTCGGAGAGGCTCAGGTCGCGGAACACCGCCCGGACCAGCTGGCTGAGGATGACGCCGCAATTGCCCTTCGCTCCGCGCAGCAGACCGTCGGTGTACTCCTTCACCAGCTCGGCCAGGCCGGCCTCCGGACCGAGCGGCTCCAAGGCGTCGATCCCGGCGACGAACGTGAGGTAGGCGTTGGTGCCGGTGTCGCTGTCGGGCACCGGGAAGACGTTGAGGGCGTCGATCTCCGCGCGAGCCGAGGACAGGGCGTCGACGCACAGCCTGGTCCAGTCGCGGAACGCGTCGGCGCGCAGCGTCAGGGCCATGCCTGGAGGTTATCCGCCGATCAGGCACGCGGTTCTGGATGGAACTCCGTGTCGCGGTCGCCGAGCACACCCTGCGAGCGCTGGCCTCCGTGCGCAGCAGTCGCCCAGGAGATCGCGCTGGCCACCGACCAGCAGAAGACCGAGGCCCTCCTCGACGAGCGAGGCAGGGACTACCGGTGACCGAAATTCGCTGAATCCACAGGGTTTTCCACTGGTTTTCGATCGTATGTTCGAGTATGCTGGAGACATGGATCCGGCACCCACCATCGCGGCCCTGCGCGAGGCATCGCACGCGCTGTCGTCGGGTGATCCGTCCGAGATCCTCAAGGCTGCACAGCGGGCCCAGGACGCACTGGATGCCGTCAAGGCCGACGCCATGGCCACGCTCGACTGCACCCGGGACTTCGAGGCAGACGGCGCCTCGTCCATCTCCACCTGGTCGCGCAACCACCTGCGGCTCGACGCCGGCGAGGCGCGTCGACTTGCACGAGCCGGACAGACGCTGCGCATGCTCGACGGTGTGGACTCCGATGCCCGATCGGGACGCATCCGCCTGAAGCACGTCGAGGCCTTCACCTACGGCCTCAAGCACATCGGACCGCAGATCCTGCGCGACTCCGAGCCGTGGCTGCTCGACGTCGCACGGACGAGCGAGCCGGCCACTTTGCGCTCGATCATCCGCGACCTGCGGGAGGCGATCTATCCCGACTCGCTCGACAAGAAGTGGGCCGAGGGCATGGACCGCGAGGACATCCAGATCAACGCCGTGCCCGACGGGTGGCACCTCAACGGCTTCCTGGGCACGATCACCGGAGCCAAGCTCAAGGCCATCCACGACGTGCTCAGCGCGCCCAAGGACAAGGACGACGACCGTACCGGCGCCCAGCGGCGCGTCGCCGCACTGGATGAGCTCTGCACGAAGCTGCTGGAGTCCGGCCTGCCGGCCGACAAGGGCGTCCGCCCCCACATCTCCGTGATCGTCGAGGCCGACCGCCCGGCCCAGCTCAAGGGCTTCGGCTCCATCGGCCCGCAGCTGCTCGACTACCTCAAGTGCGGTGCCGACGTCACCGGCATCCTCACCGACGGGGCCCTCCCGCAAGCCCGCGTCCTGAACGTCGGTCGCAGCCACCGGCTGGCCACGCTGAAGCAACGCCGCGCCGTGATCGCTCGCCAGCGCGGCATCTGTGCCGGACCTGGATGCCGTCACACGCATCTTGAGATCCATCACGTCAAGCCGTGGTCAGAGAACGGCAAGACCGACCTCGACGACCTGATCGGCTACTGCGTCCGATGTCATCATCTGCACCACCGCGGCCTCCTCCAGATCAAGGCCACCGACGTGCCCGGTGCCTACGAGGTCCACGGCCGAGACCCACGCCCAGGACGCGAGGCGTACAAGCGGCGACTCGCCGCGTATCGCGAGACCAACGAGATCCGACGCATCGCCCACGAGATCCGCACCCGACGAGAACGCCGAGAACCCGTCCCGCTCAGAACCTGACCGATTAGCACTGCGGCCGTGGCGTCGGCTATTCTTGAGCGGTTGCCCGCCGGCCGTCGGCCAGGTCGGGCGCCTCAAACGTTCCGGACGAATTTCTCAGGAGTGGTCGCTGTGGCAGCGGTCTGTGATGTGTGCGGCAAGGGACCGGGCTTCGGCCACAACGTCTCTCACTCGCACCGGCGTACCAAGCGTCGTTTCGACCCCAACATCCAGCGCGTGCGCGCTGTCGTGGAGGGCACCCCGAAGCGGCTGAACGTGTGCACCTCGTGCCTCAAGGCCGGCAAGGTCACCCGCTGACCGAGCACGGCCGCGTCCACGCCTTCGGCGACGACGCACTCGGCGACCTCGACGCAGTCGGGGTCGCCGCTTCCATTGCTGCGGGCGAGATCAGCGCGCGGGAGGCCATCGAGGCCGCCATCGCGCGCATCGAGCGCGTCGACCCGGCGCTGAACGCCGTCGTGGTCCGCGACTTCGAGCGGGCGCTCGAGCAGTCCGACTCCCCCGCTCCGGGCGTGTTCTCCGGCGTCCCGAGCATGGTGAAGGACAACACCGACGTCGCGGGCCTGCCCTCCCGGCAGGGCTCGCTCGCCGTCCCGGCCACGCCGGCCACCGCCGACGCTCCGTTCACGACGCAGCTGCTCTCCACCGGGCTCCTGACCCTCGGCAAGACGACGATGCCCGAGTTCGGCTTCAACGCCACCACGGAGCACCCCACGCTGCCGCCCACGCGCAACCCCTGGCACACCGCCTACTCCAGCGGCGCCTCGTCAGGTGGCGCCGCCGCGCTGGTCGCCTCCGGCGCGCTGCCCATCGCCCATGCCAACGACGGCGGCGGGTCCATCCGCATCCCGGCCGCCGCGTGCGGTCTCGTCGGCCTGAAGCCCACGCGAGGTCGGGTCGTCGACGCCGTCGAGGCGAAGACGATGCCGGTGAACATCGTCAGCAACGGCGTCGTCACCCGCTCGGTGCGCGACACCGCCCACTTCCTTGCCGGCGCCGAGGCGCACCAGCCCGCGAAGGGCCTGCCCCCCGTCGGGCTCGTCGAGGGACCGTCCGACCGGCGTCTGCGCGTCGGGCTGATCCTCGACTCGGTCACCGGGACGCCCACCGACGACGAGACCCGTGCCGCGGTGGAGGCCACCGCCCGCCGGCTGGAGAAGCTCGGCCACACGATCGTCCCGGTGCCGCTGCCCGTCGGCGAGACGTTCAAGCGCGACTTCCAGCACTACTGGGCCCTGCTCGCCTTCGCCACGCAGCGGTTCGGCCGACGGGTCATGCACCCCGACTTCGACTCCTCGAAGACCGACCCGCTCACCCAGTTCCTTGCCGGCCGGTTCCTCCGCCAGGCCTGGCGCACCCCGATGACCATCCGCAACCTCAAGCGGTCGGAGAAGGTCTACCGCGACTCGTTCGCCGCCGAGGGTGTCGACGTCGTGCTGTCGCCCACCGTCGGGTACACGACGCCCGAGATCGGCTATCTCTCTCCTGCCGTCGAGTTCCCGGAGATGTTCGAGCGCCTGGTCGCCTACGCCGCGTTCACCCCGCTGAACAACACCGCCGGCGCCCCCGCCGTCTCCCTGCCGCTCGGGCGCACCGCCGACGGGCGGCCGATCGGCGTGCACTTCTCCGGACAGCACGGCGACGAGCGCACCCTGCTCGAGCTCGCCTTCGAGCTCGAGGCCGACGCGCCCTTCGCACGCATCCAGGACTGACGTCAGACCCAGTGCCGGTGGCCCGTGGGGCCCTCCGGCCGGACTCCGTCGACGAGAACCGTCGGCTGCTCCCCGGCGGACACGTCCCGAACCGACCCGATGCGGGTCCAGCCGTCCGGCAGGTCCGTCGCGGCACTGAAGGTCGCGACGAGCGCGTAGTCGTCGCCCCCGGTGAGGACGAACTGCAGCGGATCGGCGCCGAGGGCCTCGGCCACGGTCCGCACGGCCTCCGGCACCTCGAACAGCTCCGACTCCAGGTCGATCACGACGTTGCTGGCCTGGGCGACGTGGCCGACGTCGGCGAGCAGGCCGTCGCTCACGTCGATCATCGCGGTCGCGCCTGCGTCGGCGGCCCGCGGACCGGCGGCGTACGGCGGGCTCGGGACGCGGTGCGCGTCGACGGCGGCCTTCGGCGACCGGAACCCGCGGCTCAGCGCCGCGAACCCGGCGCCCGCCAGGCCGAGCGTGCCGGCGACGGCCACGACGTCGCCGGGGGCCGCCCCACCGCGGGTGATCGGGCGGACCGTGTCGCCCATCGCCGTCACGGCGATGACGATCTGGTCGGCGGCCGTGACGTCGCCACCCACCACGTGCGCACCGACCAGGGCGCACTCGGTCTCGAACCCGTCGGCGAGGTCGGTGACCCAGGACGCCATCAGGCCCGCCGGCAGGCCGAGCCCGACGGTGAGAACCGTGGCGACGCCGCCCATCGCGTTGATGTCGGACAGGTTCGCGGCGGCGGCCTTGCGGCCGATCTCGCCGGCCGACGACCAGTCGCGGCGGAAGTGGCGGCCCTCGACCAGGAGGTCGGTGGAGACGACGAACGTCCCGTCGCGGGTCTGCACATGGGCGGCGTCGTCGCCCGGACCGATCAGGGTCTGCTGGTTGGTGCCGCTGCGCTCGCGCACGAGGTCGACGAGCCCGAACTCCCCCACGTCGGCGACGGTCTGCTGTTCTGGCTGCACGTGTCCATCATCGCCGCTGCGCGGCGACGCATCTGACCAGTCAGGTAGCGTGTCCTCCGGTTTCCGCACATCCACCCGGCGAAGGAGTCCCGAGATGACCGTGCAGGCATACATCCTCGTCCAGACCGAGGTGGGCAAGGCTGCGGACGTCGCCCGGGCGATCGCCGCGATCAAGGGCGTCACCCTCGCCGAGGACGTCACCGGCCCCTACGACGTCATCGTGCGCGCCGAGGGCCCCACGGTGGACGAGCTCGGCACGCTCGTGGTGTCCAGCATCCAGGCCGTGCCCGGCATCACCCGCACGCTCACGTGCCCCGTCGTCTCGCTCTGACACTGGCGACCGCCGCCGTCGTCCTCGCCGGCTGCGGCACCCTCGACGTCGACGAGTACCCGACGACGAAGGGTACGTCGGTCGACTGCAAGGCGCTGCTCGCCGACACACCGCGCACGGTCGCCGGCCAGGACGCCCGCGACGTCACCGACCACGTCGCGTCCGCCTGGGGCGACCCGCCGATCATCCTGCGCTGCGGCGTCGAGAAGCCGAAGGCCCTGAAGCCGACCTCGCCGTGCTTCCCCGTGCGCGACGTCGGCTGGTTCGCCGAGAAGACGCCGGACGGCTACCTGTTCACCAGCATCGGCCGGAAGTACTTCGTCAGCGTCGAGGTGCCGAAGGACTACGACCCGGCCGCCGACGCGCTCGCCGACCTCGCCGAGGTCATCGGCCGGCACGACCCGGAGGTCCAGGCATGTGCCTGATCTGCCGGGTCAGCGCAGGCCGAGCGGCCGGTTGAGCGCCAGCTGCACCAGCCGGTCGACGAGCTCGGCGTAGGGCACGCCGCTCGCCTCCCAGAGCAGCGGGAACATCGAGTAGGGCGTGAAGCCCGGCATCGTGTTGATCTCGTTGACCACGAGCTCGCCGCCGTCGGTGAGGAAGAAGTCGACGCGAGCCAGGCCCTCGCAGCCGATGGCCTCGAACGCCTGCACCGCGTAGCCGCGGATCCGCTCGCTCAGCACCTCGGAGATGTCGGCCGGCACGACGTTGGTGCTGGTGCCGTCGAGGTACTTGGCCTCGAAGTCGTAGAACTCGTGCGCGCTGTCGGGCTTCACGACGATCTCGCCCACGACGCTGGCCACCGGTGACCCGTCGGGCTGCTGGATGACGCCGCACTCGAGCTCGCGCTTGCCCTGCGCCGCGGCCTCGATGAGCACCTTGGGGTCGAACTCACGCGCCGTCTCGATGGCGGACTCGAGGTCGTCCCACGACTCGACCTGCGCGACCCCGGAGCTGGACCCGGCCCGCGCCGGCTTCACGAACACCGGCAGCCCGAGCGCCTGCACGCGAGCCACGACGCGCTCGCGGTCGTCCTCCCACTGACCGGGCAGCACGGCGACGTACGGGATCTGCGGCAGGCCCCCGGCGGCGAACACCGTCTTGGTGAACGGCTTGTCCATGGCCACCGAGCTGGCGAGCACGCCGGCGCCGACGTACCGGACGCCGGCCATCTCGAAGAGGCCCTGGACGGTGCCGTCCTCGCCCCACGGACCGTGCAGCAGCGGCAGCACGACGTCGACCTCGCGCAGCTCGTCCAGCCCGAAGGGCGGGAGGCCCGGATCGACCGACGGCAACGTGCCGGCCGGGAGGTCGGACCACGACGCGGTCTCGCGCACCCACTGGCCGTCCGTGGTGATGCCCACCGGGACCACCTCGTAGCGGTCGGTGTCGATCACCCGCAGCACGTTCGCCGCGGTCAGGCACGAGACGCCGTGCTCACTGGAACGACCGCCGAAAACGACGGCGAGTCGAGGTCGATGGCTCCCCGGGCGGTTCACGTGGGACTCGATGCAGTGCTCGTTGCTGTACCCATTTCGGGGCACATTACCGGCAGTGCAGAATGTCCCCATGGAAGGACTCGGCCTCTCCCCCGCGACGATCGCCGTCGGTGCCGGCCGTCCGGAGCGCATTCCCGGCGCGCCCCTGAACGCACCCATCACCTTGGCCAGTGCCCTCGTGCCCGGAGCGGGCTCGGAGTACGGCCGTCATGGCAACCCGGCCTGGGATGCCTTCGAGACCGTGCTCGGCGAGCTGGAGGGTGGCGACGCACTCGCCTTCTCCTCCGGGATCGCCGCCGCCACGGCCGTCTTCGACCTCGTGCCGTCCGGAGCCGCGGTGGTCGCACCGCGCACCGCCTACTCGGGGACCCTCGCCCAGCTGCGCGAACGTGAACGCCGCGGCCTGATCGAGCTGCGGCTCGTCGACATCACTGACACCGAGGCGGTCAACCGAGCCGCCGCCGACGCCGCCCTGGTGTGGCTGGAGTCGCCCACCAACCCGACGCTGGAGGTCGCCGACATCGAGGCGATCGGCCGCGCCGCCGGGCAGACCGGCACCGCGGTGGCGGTCGACAACACGTTCGCCACTCCTCTGCGCCAGCGGCCGCTGCAGATGGGCGCCGACTTCGTCGTGCACTCGGCGTCGAAGCTGCTCTCCGGGCACAGCGACGTCGTGCTCGGCGCCGTCGTGATGAACAGCGAGCGCGCCCACCGGGCCATCGCCGCTCGCCGGAGCACCATGGGAGCCATCCCCGGCGCGCTGGAGTGCTGGCTGGCCGCGCGCGGCATCCGCACCTTGCACGTCCGGCTCGACCGCGCGGAGGCCAACGCCGCCGAGCTGCACCGCCGGTTGTCCGCGTCGCCCGCCGTGCAGTACTCGCGCTACCCCGGCTTCGGCACGGTGGTGGCGTTCGAGGTCGTCGGCGGCGCCGACGCGGCCCAGAAGGCCACCGAGCAGAGCCAGGTGGTGGTCTACGCCACCAGCCTCGGCGGCGTCGAGACCACCTGGGAGCGGCGACGTCGCCACGCCCAGGAGCCGACCACGGTGCCCGAGGGCCTGATCCGGCTGTCCGTGGGCCTCGAGGACGTCGACGACCTGTGGGCCGACATCGAGCAGGCGCTGCTCGTCTCGACCGGGATCAGTGGATCTCGGGCTTGGCCTCGCGGGAGATGAGGGCCTTCACCAGCTCCTTGGGGTCCATCCGTCCGTCGATCAACGCGGCCACGTGCTCGACGATGGGCATCTCGACGTCGTGCATGGCGGCCAGCTCGCTCACCGACGTGCACGACTTGACCCCCTCGGCGATCTGGCGGGTCTGGGCGGCGACCTCGTCGACGCTCATGCCCTGACCGAGCTTCTCGCCGAACGTGCGGTTGCGGGACAGCGGCGACGAGCAGGTGGCCACCAGGTCGCCCATGCCGGCCAGTCCGGAGAACGTCTGCGGGTCGGCGCCGATGGCGGCGCCGAGACGGGCGGTCTCGGCCAGCCCGCGGGTGATGACCGACGCCTTGGTGTTGTCGCCGAAGCCCAGGCCGATGCAGACGCCGACGGCCAGGCCGATGATGTTCTTCGTCGTGCCGCCGAGCTCACAGCCGATGACGTCGGTGTTGGTGTACGGACGGAACGAGCCGGTGTGGAACAGCTTCTGCAGCCGCTCGGCGACGGCGACGTCCTCGCAGGCCACGACGCTCGCGGCCGGCTCGCGCAGCGCGATCTCGCGCGCGAGGTTCGGGCCGCTGACGACGGCGATGCGGTCGGGACCGGCCCCGGTGAGCTCGGCGATGACCTGACTCATCCGGTAGTGGGTGCCGAGCTCGATGCCCTTCATCAGGCTGACCAGGATCGCGTCGGGCCCGATCGCCGAGCCCCAGGACTCCAGGTTGGTGCGCAGCTGCTGCGACGGGACGGCAAGCACGACGACCTCGGCGTCCTGGAGCGCCTCGGCCGGGTCGGAGAAGGCGCGGATCGTGTCCGGCAGCTCGATCCCCGGGAGGTAGTCGGCGTTCTCGTGGGTCTCGTTGATCGTGTCGCAGAGCTCGGCGCGCCGGCCCCAGAGCCGGACGTCGTTGCCCGCGTCGGCGAGCACGATGGCGAACGCCGTGCCCCACGACCCGGCCCCCATCACGGTGGTGATCGCCATCACTTCTCCCTCTGCTCATCATCGGCCCGCGGCCCCGAACCTCCGCCGCTGTCGAGCTCGGGCCGGTAGTTGGTCTTGGACTTGCCGAGCGTGTGGACGTCGATCCTCGGAGTCGACGGCAGCTCCCCGCGCACCTCGGCCATCATGGCGGTCAAGGTGTCCATCAGGCGATCCGTGGCCTCGTGCAGCACCTTCTCGGTGAGCTCCTGGCCCTCGAAGTCCGACAGGTCGAGGGGGTCGCCGACGCGCACGTGGATGGTCTTGCGCGGGAAGAACTTGGGCCGCTTGGTGTACGGCCAGAGGATCTCCTGCGGGCCCCACTGCATGACCGGCACGAGCGGGCGGCCGGTGGCGAGGGCGACGCGGACGGCGCCGGTGCGGCCGCTCATCGGCCAGGCGGCGGGGTCGCGCGTGATGGTGCCCTCGGGATAGATGGTCACCACGTTGCCGGCCAGCACGGCCGCCTCCGCGGCGCGCAGCGACTCCGCAGCGCCCGCCGAGCTGCGGTAGACGGGGATCTGCTCGGCCGTGCGCATGATGTAGCCGAGCCCCTTGACCGTCATCAGCGTGTCCTTGGCCAGGAACCGCGGCGTGACGCCGTGGTCGACCATGAAGTGCGAGATGAGGATCGGGTCGAGATGCGACAGGTGGTTCGGCGCGAGGACGTACCCGCCGTCGCGCGGCAGCTTCTCGGCGCCCTGCCAGTCACGCTTCGTGAGCACCATCAGCGGCGGTCGAAGGATGGCGACGACGACCCTCGTGGTGCGTGGGAGGAAGCTGCGGCGAGCCATGCGCCGAGCCTAGCCGCCGTGGGTCGCGGTACCGCGGAGTCGGTCGGCCAGGCCGGACGCGCGTTGCACCTGGCGGCCGATCGCGTCGTGGACGGCCTGCTCGGTGCCGACGATGCGCACGCGGTCCTGAGCGCGGGTGATGGCGGTGTAGAACAGCTCGCGCGTGAGCAGTCGCGAGTCCGGCGGCGGCATGATCACGGTGACCTCCCGCGCCTGGGACCCCTGCGACTTGTGCACCGTCATGGCGTGCATCGTGTCGGCGTCGGGCAGCCGGGTGGGCGCGAGCAGTCGCGGCTCGTGCGTGCCGCGAGCGAGCGCGACGACGAGCCCGCCGTCGGGGCGGCGGAGCGTGACGCCGACGTCGCCGTTGTAGACGTCCAGCTCGCGGTCGTTGGCCGTGACGAGGACCGGACGGCCGGGGTACCAGGTCTCGTAGTGCGTGACGCCGGTGGCGTCCGAGACCATGCGCTCGACCTCCCGGTTCCAGCCCTGGACGCCGAACCGGCCCTCGCGGTGGGCGCACAGCAGGCGGTGGTCGTCGAGCGTCGCGATGGCGGCGGCCGCGTCGAAGGTCTCGCCCGCGCGGCGCAGGGCCATCCCGGCGTCTCGCAGCCGCACCCGGAGCACCTCGATGGCCGCCTGGTCCTCGGGGTCGACGAGCTCGATCGTCTCCCCGCCGTGGCGGAGCAGGTCGACCGCGCCCTCGGCGTCGCCGGATCGCACCAGCTCGGCCAGCGCGCCGATCTCCTCGCCGAAGCGGTGCGACGTGCGCAGCCGGGACACCGGCGCGGCCGGGTGCTGGGCGAGCCCGTCGACGAGGTCGGCCAGGACGGCGCCCGCCTCGACGGACGCGAGCTGGTCGGCGTCGCCCACCAGCACCAGCCGGGCGTCCGGGCGCACGGCCTCCAGCAGCCGAGCCATGTGCGTGAGCGACACCATCGAGGTCTCGTCGACGATGACCACGTCGTGCGGGAGCCGGTGGCGCGCGTCGTGCCGGAACCTGACGTTGCTGCCTCGCCACCCGAGCAGGCGGTGCAGGGTGGACGCGCGCAGGTCGCCCAGCCGGGCCCGGTCCTCGTCCGGGAGCTGATCGGCAGCCGCGACGGTGGCGTCCTGCAGCCGGGCCGCGGCCTTGGCCGTGGGCGCGCACAGGGCGATGCGCGGCGCGACGCCGTCGGCGAGCTCGTGCTGCTCGGCCACCAGGGCCAGCAGCCGGGCCACCGTGGTGGTCTTGCCGGTGCCGGGTCCGCCGGTGAGCACCGACGTCCAGCGCCGCACGGCGCTCTCGGCGACGGCCCGCTGCTCGGCGTAGGTGGCCTCGCCGAACAGCCGCTCGAGACCGGCGGCCAGCGCGTCCGCGTCGACGACGGGCGCGTCGTGCTCGAGTCGGCCCAGGATGTCGTCGCAGACCGCGCGCTCCTCGCGCCAGTAGCGGTCGAGGTAGAGGCGCGAGCCCTCGAGCCGCAGGATCTCCTCACCGACCAGCGGGCTCGCGCCCACGGCCCGGATCCAGGCGGTCGGCTCCGGCCAGTCGAGGACGACCTCGTCGTCGAGCGGGATCTCCGCGGCGTGCGCGAGGTCGAGGCACACCGACCCCTGCCGCACCGCGCGGACGGCGAGGGCCACGGCGAGGCGCACGTCCTCGGACGACTCCCCGACGACGTCGGCGAGCCGGGTGGCGACGTGCACGTCGGCCGCCGAGAGCACGTCGGCGGCGTTGAACGTGGCCAGGACGCCCTGGGCGCGGAGCGCGACCCGGCGGTCGTGACGGTCGTCGATCATGACGCCACCTGCGCGGGCTGTCCGGCGAGCAGGCTCGACAGGTCGGTGACCAGCGCCGCCGGCGGCCGCCAGGAGAAGACGCCGCACGGGTTGCCGTCGATCTCCGGCGTCTCGGGCCCGCACATGCCGCGCACGTAGAGGTAGAGGATGCCGCCGAGGTGCTGCTGGGGGTCGTAGCCGGGCTGGCGCCAGCGCAGGTACCGGTGCAGCACGACGGAGTAGAGCATCGCCTGCAGCGGGTAGTGCGAGTGCAGCATCGCCTCCGCCATGCGCTCCGGCGTGTAGTCGAGCGCCGTCAGCTGAGCGTCGGAGGTGCCGAGCCAGTTGGTCTTGTAGTCGACGACGAGGTACGAGTGCTCGTCACCTCGCGGCACCCGGAGGACGACGTCGATCGAGCCGCCGAGGTAGCCGCGCAGCACCTGCTCGCCGAGGGACGGCGACTCCAGCCGGTCCGCGTAGGCGCGCATGGGGTCGTCAGACGGCAGGTGGCGGCGCACGGCGTCGGCGACGGCGCCGAGCACCGAGGCCCGCGCGCCGGACCGGTCGCCGCCGGCCAGCGGCACCTCGAAGTCGAGCTCGGACAGCCGGTCGGACGGTGGCAGGTCGCTCAGCCGCAGCCCGTCGGCGAGCGGACCGAGCGACGTGTGCTGCATCGGGACGAGGGCGGCGGCGAGGTCCTCGGCCGGCACGTCGACCGGCCACCACCGCTGCTGCTCGACGACCTGCCGGAGCAGCTCACCCTCGACGTCGTCGACGGTGACGTCGGCGTGCTCGAGGACCGCGTGCACCAGCGAGCCGAACGACGCTCCCGCGGGGAGATCGGCCATCGGGGACACCGGACCCTCCGCGGGAGTCGTGGCCTCCGGCTCGGGGACGGGGCCCTCCTCCTCGACCGGGTCCTCGTCGACCGTGCCCGGCTCCTCCGGCTCGGTGACCGGCGCGACCACGGCCTCCTCCGCGCGGATCAGCCCGCTGTACGAGGTGCGCCGCCAGTCGGTGTCGATGGGCCGGTCGAGCCGACTGATCGACAGGGCTGGGACCTCGGCCGGCGTCGGCTGCACGACGACCGACGGCGTCGCGTCGACCTCCTCGACGCGGACCGCCCCGGCCGCCTCCCACGCCTGCAGCCGCTCTCGGGCCTCGGACCAGGACGGCTTGTCGGCCACCGTCGGGACGTCGCTCTCGCCCGGCCCGCGGCCGAGCAGCAGCCGCGTGAGTCCCGACGGCCCGGAGTTGTAGCTGCCGGCCCACCACGCCACGACCTGGGACTGCGCCCGGGTGAGCGCGACATACGTGAGGCGAAGCTCCTCCGCCGCGTCCTCGGCGCGGACCTGGGCGGCGACGTCGGTCGGAAGGTCCTTGCCGCCGACGTACCGCATCCGGCGGCTCCCCTGGTGGAAGAGCGGGACGTCCTCGTCGCGGACGAAGCAGTCGAAGTGGGTGGGCAGGTAGACGACCGGGTACTGCAGGCCCTTGCTGCCGTGGATGGTGACCACCTGGACGGCGGCGGCGTCGCTCTCCAGGCGGCGGGGGCGCTCGCTGCTCCCCCGGTCGCGACGGCGCTCGCGCCGCAGCCACTCCAGCAGTGCGGGGAGGCCGAGCCGCTCTCGGTGCGCGACGTCGTGCAGCATCTGGCCGAGGTGGTGCAGGTCGGTGAGGTGCCGCTCGCCGCCGGGCTGCGCGAGCACGCGCTCGGCCAGCCCCCCGGCCGTGACGGCCTCGTGCACGGCCGCGACGCCACGGGCACGGAAGAGGTCCAACCACCGGCGGACCTGCTCGGCGACGGTGTCGGCGAGGTCCTCGCCGCCCGCGTCCAAGGACGCCGGGCTCTCACCGACGAACGACGACAGCGCGACCGCGCGGACCCGCCGCGACGACTGGCGCTCCAGCGCCTCCAGCAGCGTGAGCCACTCCTCGGCCGCCGGGCTGAGCAGCACGCTGTCGCCGCCGGTGACGACGCTCGCGATGCCGCGCGCGGCCAGGGCCGAGCGGAACAGGTCGACACCGGTGCGGGTGCGCATCAGGATCGCGACGTCGCCCGGCTGCACCGGACGGGCCTGACCGGACGCGTCGGTGAACGTGGCGCCCGACGTCAGCAGCGCCGCGACGTCGTCGGCAAGGTCCGCGGCGATGGTCGAGCGCAGCGCCGCGATGCCGGGGTACCGGCCGGTGTCGTCCGGTGCGATGATCCGCAGGCGGAACGGGTCCTCGTGCGGCATCCCGGCCAGGCGCGTGCCCTCGTGCGCGGCCTCGACCTCGTGGACGGTGATGCGCTCGTCACCGAGGCGGGCGCCCCGGGTGAGCGCCTGCAGCGCGCCGACGAGAGGGGCATCGGAGCGATGGTTGGTGGCGAGCGTGCGGGACTCGGCCGCGGTGCCGGCGGCCTCGAGATAGGTGACGACGTCACCGCCGCGGAAGCCGTAGATCGCCTGCTTGGGGTCGCCGATGAGCACGAGCGTGGCGTGGCCGGTGAAGGCCCGGTCGAGCACCTGCCACTGGACCGGGTCGGTGTCCTGGAACTCGTCGACGAGCACGATGCGCCAGCGCTGCCGCATGCGCTGGCGTGCGGGAGCGTCGTCGGCGTCGAGCGCCGTGGCGAGCCGGCTCAGCAGGTCGTCGTACGAGAGCACGCCGCGTCGCTGCTTGCGGTGCTCGACCTCGGCCCGCACCCCCTCGGCGAACGCGACGCGGTGGGCCTGGACGCTGCCGGCCTCGGCGCCCTCGGGGGCGAGGGCCGCCTGAGGGTCGCCCACTGCGGCGCGGCCGAGCACGCGCGCCTCACGCGGGCTGAACGGTGCAGGGTCGTCGGCGTCGGCGTAGGTGCGGACGTAGAGGTCGTTCACCACCTCGTCCACGAGCTCGTCGAGGTCCTCCACGAGCTCGACGCCGGAGTCGGAGTCGCCGGCGACGCCGAGCGAGCGCAGGACGAGCTGGCAGAACTGGTGGGTGGTGGCGATGGTGGCGGCGTCGAAGGAGGCGAGCGCCGACGTCAGGCGGTCGAGCCGGGCCGCGACCTCGGCGTCGTCCCCGGTGCGGAGGTAGGTGATCAGCTCGCTCGGGCTGGTGGCCGATGCGGGGTCGGACAGAGCTCGCTGAGCCTCCAAGAGCTGCTCACGCACGCGCTCGCGCAGCTCCTGGCTGGCCATCCGGCCGAACGTGATGACGAGCATCTCGTCGAGGGTGGCCACGCCTTCCGCGACGTAGCGGGTGACCAGCGCGCCGACCGTGTACGTCTTGCCCGTGCCGGCGCTGGCCTCCAGCACGGTGGTGCCGGAGGGCAGCGGCCCGAGGACGTCGAAGCGCTCCATCAGCGCACCGCCGCCCGGTCGAGGATCGGCTGCCACAGGCGCCGGGACAGGGCACCGAGTCGCGTGGTCTCGTCGCCGTAGCCCTCCCCCTGCCGCGGGGTGGCGGCCAGCAGCTCGTCGAAGGAGAGCCGGCCCCACACCCGGACGTGGTGCGGGTCCTGGTCCTCCTTGGTCCAGCTCGGGTCCGTGGTGGTCCACTCCTTGGCCGCGGCCGCCCGCGAGGTGACGTCGCGCTGCTTCGTGGCCCAGGCGTGGCCGGTCCTCAGCGGCAAGGGCACCGGGCCCCGCATGCCGGCGTCGTGGAGGGCGACGAGCTGGCGGAGGATCTCGGTGGCGTCCTCGACCGGCCCGAACACGATCGACGACACGGCCTGGTCGCGGCTCCCCCGCCCGACGACGCCGGAGTGCCACTCGACGTCCGGTCGGGTGGCGCAGAGCGCGAGCAGCGGCAGCCAGGCGTCGAGGTAGTGGCGCGGCCCGCACTTGGAGTAGGTGGCCTCGACCCGTCGGCTGCCGTAGACGTCGGAGACGGTGCCGCGGAGCCGGCGGCCGTCCCCGAGGTCGACGTCCACGTCCACGGACGCGGCCGCCTCGTCGCCGCGCAGGCCGATGGCCTCGGCGGCGACCGGCGCGACGGCTCCCGCCGTCTCGGTCAGCGTCTGCCAGCCGAGCTGCCGGCCGGGCGGGAGCGTCCCGCGCCGCCACTCCTTCTGGCGGGCGAGGTCGAGGTCGGTGCCGGCCAGGACGTCGCGGAGCAGCCGGTCCCCCACGCTCCAGCCGGCCAGGCTGTCGATCTCGAGGGGCAGGACGTCGACGACCTCCTCGCCGTCCTCGGGCAGTGCGATGCCCATGCGGCGGGACAGGAACGCCCGGACCGGGTGGCGGAGGAACGCGCCGAGGTCGGCGAGGTCGACGTCGGCGGGCGGCAGGGCGGGAAGGTCGACGAACGGCTCGACCGGGCGGCGCGGGCCGGCGGCCGCACGGGCACCGGCCAGGGCGGCCGGGTCGAACGAGAAGGGCCGGTCGGTCTGCAGGACCCCCGGGACCAGGTTGCGCTGGTCGAACGGCTGGAGGGGGTGGTGGACGACGACCCGGTGGCGGGCACCTTCCACCGTGGCGTCGAGCGCGTCGAGCAGCTCGCCCAGCGGGACGGCCGGCGGCCGGGTCTGGCCGGTGGTCTCCTGGGCCCCGGAGTAGGTGACGACGAGGTGCTCGGTGGCCGCCATGACGGCGTCGAGCAGGAGCTGGCGGTCCTCGCTGCGCGGGTCGCGCTCGCCGGTGACCGGCCGACGCGCGAGGGCGTCGTCACCGTCGACGATGGTGTTGCGCGGGAACACGTCGTCGTCGAGCCCCAGCAGGCACACGACCCGGTGCGGCACCGAGCGCATCGGCACCATCGTGCAGACGGTGAGCGACCCGCTCCGGAAGTTCGCCCGCGTGGGACGCCCCGCGAGGCGCTCGGCCAACAGGGCCCGCACGTCCGGGAGCCGCAGCTCGGTGCGCCCGCCGGCGGCGTCGCCGAGGGCGGCGATCTCGCGCTGCACCTGCGCGGTCTGCCACTCCTCGCCCCACGCCACCGACGTCAGCGAGGCGACGGCCTCGGTCATCGCGTCCAGCCAGTGCGTCACCGGGTGCGACCCGACCATCCGTTCGGTGACGGCGTGCAGGCGGTCGACGAGCTCGGCCAGGCGGCCGGCGAGGTCGATCGACGTGGACCCGACGTCGTCGAGCGGCAGCGTGGTGTCGATCCAGCGGTTGGCGTCGTCGGACACCGCGACGCCGGCGAGCACGCGGTCGAGCCCGAACCGCCAGGTGTTGTGGACGTAGCGCTCCAGCCCGTACGGCCGGCGGTGCTCGGCGTCGAACGCCCAGCGGATGCCCGCGGCGTCGACCCAGGAGCCGATGCGGTCGAGGTCGTCGTCGCTGAAGCCGAACCGGCGCCGGACCGGGTCCGTGGCGCACAGGTCGAGGACCGCGCTGGCCTCGGCCCGTCCGCCGGCGATGGTCAGCACCGCGTCGACGACGGCCAGCAGCGGGTTGGTGCGCGTGAGCGCGCGGTCGGCCAGGCGCACCTCGAGCGCGTGCCCGGGGTGCCAGCCGTGGTGGCCGGTGGCCGCGGCGACCGAGCCCAGCCCGAACGCCGCCTCCACCAGCGGCGCGTACGCCTCGATGTCCGGACACATGACGAGGACGTCGCGCGGCTCGAGGCTGGGGTCGTCGGCGAGCAGGCCCAGGATCACCTCGCGCAGGACGTCGACCTGGCGTGCCGGGCCGTGGCACGCGTGCACCTGGACGCTGCGGTCGCCGGCTTCGAGCTGCCGTCCGGAGGCGTCGGCGAGCGACGACGCGGCGAGGTCGGACTGGAGCAGCCCGAGCAGCGTGCCCGGCCGGGGCGGCGGCGGGCCGACGGCCTCGTCGACATCGACCACGGGCTCCAGCGTGCGCTGCAGCTCGCGGACGTCGCGCCCCAGCGACGCCAGCAGCGGGTGCCCGACCCGCTCGTGGCTGCGGTCCTCGTCGCGCGGCACGGCGCCGCCGAGGCCGGAGAGCGCCGTCCACATGGCCTCCGAGGGGTGCGGCAGCCAGACGTGGACGTCGCGGTGGCGGCCCAGCGCGCCGAGGAGCTCGGCCTCGGTGGCAGCGATGCGCGTGTGGCCGAACAACGAGAGTCGTGGCGGGAGGTCGGCCGCGCCCTCGCCCGCGGCCAGCGCCTCGAGGGTGGCCGCGTGCCGTTCTGCCGGTGGCGGAGCGTCCACCAGGTCAAGGACGTGGCGCCAGAGCTCCGGCTGCCACGCGAGGTCGGGATCGACGTCGTCCTGGCCCGCGGCCCACGCGGTGAGCAGGGACGGACGTTGCACGGCGTAGGAGGCGAACAGTCCGGCCAGCCGACGGGCCACGGCGTAGCGGCGGCCGTGTCGCAGCTCGGCCTCCTCGCCCTCCAGGGTGCGGCCGAGGTGGGCGTCGAGCGTGGCCATCCACGATTCGCCGGTGTGCGAGTCGATGACCTCGAGCACCGTCCAGACCAGGACGTCGGGCGACCACGGGTCGTCGTCGCCGATGCCGGTGAGCTCGGCCACGAGCGAGCGCGGCGTGCGGAAGTCGACCGCCGCGCACACGCCGTCGTCGCCGGCGTCCGCGCCGAGCCGGTGCGACAGGCGCTGGCTCAGCCAGCGCTCGATGCCCCGCGCGGGGACGATGACGAGCTCGCGCGCGAACGGGTCGGCCTGCGGCTCCCGCAGGACGTCGGCGAGCGCCTCGGCGAGCAGGTCGGCGCGCTGGGCGCGATGCAGGGTGAGAGCCACGGTGAGCGCGACTCTACGACGGCGTGCCGACGGATACCCTGGGGACGTGCAAGGAACCGTCGCGACGTACGACCCGGTCTCCCGTTCCGGTGACCTGTTGACCGACGACGGCCTGCGCATGGCCTTCCCCGGCGAGGCGCTCGCGGAGCACATCCGGCACCTGCGGATCGGGCAGCGCGTGTTCATCGATGCTGGTGAACAGGGCATCACCGGCATCCGTCTGTGGTGAGATACCCGCCATGGGACTCATTCCTGCCAACCCCGCCCAGGTCCTCAACCGTGCCGACAAGGTGCTCAACACCGTCGACGGCACGCTCGAGCGCGTCGACGGCACGCTGTCGGACGTCAGCACCACGCTGACCACCGTCGAGAAGACGCTGACCGAGACCAAGACGACCCTCGGCGAGGTGCGCGACCTGCTGACGTCGCTGCAGAGCCAGCTCGCCTTGCTCGAGGACCTGCCCCGCCTGGCGGCCCAGCTCGACGAGGTCCACAGCGCTGTCGTCAAGGGGGCGGGGAAGAAGGCCTGATCTCGGGGCAGACAAAGTTGGTACGTTCGTACTAATATCCCCGGATGCGTCTCGTCGCCGCGCTCGCCGGCCTGCTGCTGACCACCGCCGGGCTCGCCGCGACCCCGGCCGCCGCCGCGGACCCGGAGCCCACGGCACAGTCGATCCGGTTCACCACGTCCGACGGCGTCTCGCTGCAGACCACGCTGTTCAGCTCGGACCCGTCCGTGCCCCGCCCGACGGTCGTCGAGTTCAGCCCCTACGGCAACAACAGCCAGACGGTGACGCCCAGTGCCGGCACGAACGTCCTGCTGGTGCAGATCCGCGGCACCGGCAGCAGCGACGGCCAGTTCGACGCCCTCGGCCCGCGCAACCAGGCCGACGTCCCCGAGGTGCTCCAGTGGGCCTGCGAGCAGCCGTGGAGCAACGGCTCGCTCGGCATCAACGGGTTCTCGGCCAGCGCGATCATCATCTACAACTCGATGCACCAGCAGCTGCCCTGCGTGAAGGCGATGGTGCTCAAGTCCGGCACGTTCGAGCTCTACCGCGACCTGCTCGTGCCCGGCGGCGTCTCCAACATCGTCCCGGGCGCCGGCGTGATCCTGCTGATCGGCGCCCCGGCCCTGCTGCAGGGCGCCGAGCGGCTCGAGCGGAACCCGGCGTCGTCCCTCGACGTGCTGTCCGGGTTGTTCCTCGCCGGCCTCAACGCCGGCCTCCTGCACCCGACGCTGGACGACTTCTGGAAGAAGCGCCGGTTCCGCGGCGACGTCAACCACGTGCCGGTGCTCGTGATCGACGGGTTCTTCGACGTCGAGTCGCGCGGTGCGTTCCAGGGGTACCAGCAGCTCCGTGACGACGGCGCCCACCTCCTGGTCGTCGGCGCGCACGACGGCGCGCCAGAGGGCACCGACGGCGGCGCGGCGGAGACGAACGCGTGGTTCGACCACTACCTGAGCGGCGTCGACAACGGCGTCGAGAACCACCCGCGCGTGCAGATGCTGCTGTCCGACGGCGACCGCGAGGACATGCTGGCCGGCCAGTACGTCAGCCGGAACGCCACCGACTGGCCCGTGCCCGGCACCACCTGGCACTCGCTCAGCCTCGACGCCACGAAGAGCGGGTCGGCGCGCTCCCTCAACGACGGCTCGCTCACGCTCGGCTCCCCGGGCAAGACCGGGCTGCAGACGTACCTCGCCGCCCCGACGATCCCGTTCAACAGCGACCCGCCGAACACGGCGATCCTCGGCGGCTTCGGACTGAACCAGCTCACCACCGCGCTGCCGTTCCTCAGCCAGATGGACCTGACCGAGCCGCTCGGCCTCAGCTACACGACCAGGCCGCTGAAGCAGGACGTGCTGGCCGTCGGCCCGGCCGCGCTGGACGTCCGGTTGTCCTCCACGTCACCGGAGACCGCGATCTGGGCCGTGCTCACCGACGTCGCCCCGGACGGCTCGTCGCACCCGCTGACCGTCGGGCGGCTGCTCACGTCGTTCCCGGACATCGACGAGTCGAAGTCGCTCAAGGACGGCAACGGCACGATCGTCCAGCCGTACGGCGACTTCAGCAGGAAGACGCCCCTGGCGTCGCTCACACCGAAGCTCTACCACGTGGAGCTCTGGCCGGTCGGCAACCGGTTCAAGGCCGGCCACCGCATCCGTCTCGACCTCGTGGGCGCGTCGCTCGCCTCCCTGCCCACGCTGCCCGGGCTCACGTCCGTGCGCGTCGGCGGCACCAGCGGCTCGCGCCTCCTGCTCCCCGTCCTCCCGGAGAGCAACCTGCCCGCCGCCCTGAACTAGACCCCCGGACTTCGCGAAATGTGACGCGGAGGGCGCCATCCGAGTCGGATGACGCCCTCCGCGTCACATTTTGCTCTCGACGAGCACCAGGGCTAGACCGTGGTCGGCTTGAAGGCGAGGCGGTCCTGCTCGTAGGACTCGATGGCGTCGGCGTGGCCGAGGGTGATGGCGATGTCGTCCAGGCCCTCGAGGAGACGCCAGCGGGTGTAGTCGTCGATCGTGAACGAGTCCTCGATCGCGTCGATGCCGTCACCGGCCTTCACCGTGCGGGACTCGAGGTCGATGGTGATGCTGGCACCCGGGTTGTCGTCCAGGTAGTCCCAGAGGCGTTGGACGACCTTCTCGTCCACCTGCGCGGCGAGCAGCCCGGCCTTGCCGGAGTTGCCGCGGAAGATGTCGCCGAAGCGCGAGCTGATGACGACCTTGAAGCCGTAGTTCTGAAGCGCCCAGACGGCGTGCTCGCGCGACGAGCCGGTGCCGAAGTCCGGCCCGGCCACCAGCACCGTGGCGTTCTTGTACGCGTCCTGGTTCAGCACGAACGACGGGTCGTTCCGCCAGGCGGCGAACAGGCCGTCCTCGAAGCCGGTGCGCGTGACGCGCTTGAGGTAGACCGCCGGGATGATCTGGTCGGTGTCGACGTTGCTGCGCTTCAGCGGGGCGCCGACGCCGGTGTGGGTCGTGAACTTCTCCATGGTCAGGCCTCCAGGGGTTCCAGGTCGGCAGGGCTGGCGAGGTGGCCGAGGATGCCGGTGGCCACCGCCACCTCGGGCGACACCAGGTGGGTGCGGCCGCCCTTGCCCTGGCGGCCCTCGAAGTTGCGGTTGGAGGTCGACGCGCTGCGCTCCCCCGGCGTCAGCTGGTCCGGGTTCATGCCGAGGCACATCGAGCAGCCCGCGCCGCGCCACTCGGCGCCCGCCTCCTTGAAGACGACGTCGAGGCCCTCCTCCTCGGCCTGCAGTCGCACGCGGACCGAGCCGGGCACGACGAGCACACGGGTGTTCTCCGCGACCTGGCGGCCCTTGATGATCTCGGCGGCCGTGCGGAGGTCCTCCATGCGGCCGTTGGTGCAGGAGCCGATGAAGACCGTGTCGACGTCGATCTCGCGCATCGGCGTGCCGGCCGTCAGGCCCATGTACTCCAGCGCGCGCTCGGCGGCGACCTTCTCGTTGGGGTCCTCGAACTCGTCGGGGTGCGGGACCGACGCGGTCAGCGGTACGCCCTGGCCGGGGTTGGTGCCCCAGGTGACGAACGGGCCGATCGTCGAGGCGTCGATCGTGACGACCTTGTCGAACTCGGCGTCGTCGTCGGTGACGAGGCTCTCCCAGTAGGCGACGGCCGCGTCCCAGGCCTCGGCCTGCGGGGCGTGCGGACGGCCCTTGATGTAGTCGAACGTGGTCTGGTCGGGAGCGATGAGGCCGGCCTTGGCGCCCCACTCGATCGACATGTTGCAGATCGTCATGCGGGCTTCCATCGACAGCTTCCTGATGGCCTCGCCGCGGTACTCGACGATGTAGCCCTGGCCGCCGCCGGTGGTCTCCTGCGCGATCAGGGCGAGGATCAGGTCCTTCGCCGTGGCGTCGGCGGGCAGCTCGCCCTCCACCTCGACGGCCATCATCTTCGGCTTGGCCTGCGACAGGGACTGCGTGGCCAGCACGTGCTCGACCTCGCTGGTGCCGATGCCGAACGCGATGGCGCCGAACGCCCCGTGCGTCGACGTGTGGGAGTCGCCGCACACGATCGTCATGCCGGGCTGCGTCAGGCCGAGCTGCGGGCCGACGACGTGGACGATGCCCTGGTCGAGGTTGCCCATCGGGTACAGCCGGACGCCGAACTCCTCGGCATTGGCGCGCAGCGTCTCGACCTGCTTGCGCGAGACGGGGTCGGCGATGGGCTTGTCGAGGTCCGTCGTGGGGATGTTGTGGTCCTCGGTGGCCAGCGTCAGGTCGGGACGGCGGACGCTGCGGCCGGACAGCCGCAACCCGTCGAACGCCTGCGGGCTCGTCACCTCGTGGATGAGGTGGAGGTCGATGTACAGCAGGTCGGGCTCGCCCTCGGCGGAGCGAACCACGTGGTCATCCCAGATCTTCTCGGCGAGCGTCTTACCCATGTCGCTACGCTAACACTTGCGTCTCAAGATGCGATACGGCAGTATCAATACATGGACAACAGCTCCTCCAGCACCGGCAGCGGCGTCGGCGTCCTCGACAAGGCGGCCCTCGTGCTCGCCGCTCTCGAGCCCGGCCCCGCCACGCTCGCCGGGCTGGTCGCCGCCACCGGCCTCGCGCGTCCCACCGCCCATCGTCTCGCGGTCGCTCTCGAGCACCATCGTCTCGTGGCCCGCGACATGCAGGGCCGCTTCGTCCTCGGTCCGCGCCTCGGCGAGCTGGCCGCGGCCGCCGGCGAGGACCGCCTCCTCGCCGCCGCCGGCCCCGTGCTCGCGCGCCTGCGCGACATCACCGGCGAGTCCGCCCAGCTGTTCCGCCGCCAGGGCGACTTCCGTGTCTGCGTCGCGGCCGCCGACCGCCCCACCGGCCTGCGCGACTCGATCCCCGTGGGCAGCCAGCTGACGATGAACGCCGGCTCCGCCGCCCAGGTCCTCCTCGCCTGGGAAGACCCGGAGCGCATGAACAAGGGCCTGCTGAAGTCGGCGTTCTCCGCCGCCGAGCTGTCCGCCGTCCGCCGGCGCGGCTGGGCGCAGAGCGTCGGCGAGCGCGAGAACGGCGTCGGATCGGTGTCCGCGCCGGTGCGCTCACCGTCCGGCAAAGTCGTCGCGGCGGTCTCGGTGTCGGGACCGCTCGAGCGCCTCACCCGTCAGCCGGGCCGCATGCACGCGCCCGCCGTGGCCGCAGCCGCCGAGCGGCTCAGCCAGGGCCTGCGCCGCTGACCCTCACTCCCCTTCGACGAGCCAGGCGTCCTCGCCCCGGTGGAACGCGGCCAGCTCCTCGGGCTGGTCGTCGCCCAGCAGGTCCTGGCTCACGGTGACCCCGCGGGTCGACTGGATCCAGGTGAGGAACCGGTACGACGGACGAAGGCCGGCGAGCCGTTCGACGTCGACCGGGATGGCCTGGCCGGCGTGGACGGGGCGGAGCTCGTCGCGCTCGAGCAGCGCCTCGAAGCTCAGCAGCCGCCACCGGCCGTCGGCGCGGACGGCCCGGGAGAAGAACCGGCAGTAGGCGTGGAAGTCGACCTCGACGCCCTCGACCGTGGTGCGGTTGAAGATCTTGGCCGGGCTCTCCACGGTGGCGCGGTCGCCGCGGACCTGGGCGTACGCCGGGAAGACCCAGTGCTTGCTGTTGCCCGTCCGCTCCATCCACGCCTTCGTGGCCTCGACGTAGGCCTCGCCGCCGCGTCCCTCGTACCAGGTGGTGCGGACGTAGGCGTCGTCGTGGAAGCAGTCGCGCATCACGTCGAACCGTCGCTGGTCGCGGGCGAACCGCTCCCGGCGAGCCAGGTCGAACAGCTCCTCGCGGTCCAGCAGCTCGGCCAGGCGGTCGGTGGTGTCGGGCACGGTGGTGGTCCTCTCGGTCATTGCGGGTACCCCAGCACGGCCTTCACCTCGAGATACTCCTCGAAGCCGAAGCGGCCGAACTCGCGGCCGTTGCCCGACTGCTTGTAGCCGCCGAACGGCAGGCTCCGGTCGAACGGGGCCCCGTTGAGGTAGACCCGGCCGGCGCGGATCCGGTTGGCGACGCGGCGGGCGTGGTCGGGGTCGCCCGACTGCACGAAGCCGGCCAGCCCGTAGGGCGTGTCGTTGGCGATCTCGACCGCCTCGTCCTCGCTCTCGTAGTGGAGGATCGACAGCACCGGGCCGAAGATCTCCTCGCGCGCGATCCGCATCTGCGGGGTGACGTCGCCGAACACGGTCGGGCGCACGTAGAAGCCGGTGTCGAGCCCGTCCGGTCGGTCCGGTCCGCCGATCACGAGCGTGGCTCCTTCGTCGATCCCGGACTGCACGAGGCCGGTCACCTTCTCGAGCTGGGTCTGGTTCACCACCGGTCCCATCGTGGTGTCGGGATCGAGCGGGTCGCCCAGCCGGACGGTCTCGACCGCGCGACGCGCGATGGCGTACGCCTCGTCGCGCTGCGAGTGGTGCACCAGCATGCGGGTGGGCGACTGGCAGTTCTGCCCGCCGTTGGTGAAGCAGGAGTGCACGCCGGCGGTGACGGCGGACTCGAGGTCCGCGTCCGGCAGGACGATGTTGGCCGACTTGCCGCCCAGCTCGAGGGCGACGCGCTTGACCGTGTCCGCGGCCAGCTTCGACACCCGGATGCCGGCTCCGGTGGAACCGGTGAGCGACACCATGTCGATGTCCGGGTGCGCCGCGATGGCCTCACCGACGGTGGGCCCGTCGCCGTTGACCAGGTTGAACACGCCGGGCGGGAGGTCCGCGTCGTGGATGATCTCGGCGAGCAGCATCGCGCTGAGCGGGGCGATCTCGCTCGGCTTGAGCACGACGGTGCAGCCCGTGGCGAGCGCCGGCGCCACCTTGGAGGCGACCTGGTTCAGCGGCCAGTTCCAGGGGGTGATGAGGCCGCAGACGCCGATCGGCTCGCGCCGGACGATGCCCGCACCCGTCACCTCTTCGAAGTTGTAGTTCACGAGGACCCGCGCCGCCTCCTCGAAGTGGAACAGTGCGACGGTGGCCTGCCGCTCGGTCGAGAACGTGATCGGCGAGCCCATCTCCAGCGTCATCGTGCGGGCGATCTCGGGCAGCCGGGCTCGGAACCCCGCGATGATGCGTTCCAGGTACTCGAGCCGCTGGGCGACGCTGACCTGCGAGTACGTGGCGAACGCGTCGCGGGCCGACTTCACCGCCTGGTCGACGTCGTCCTCCGTGCCCAGGCTGATGGAGGCGAACGTCTCCTCGGTGGCCGGGTTGAGGACGCCGAGGGTGCGCGGCACGGCCGGGTCGACCCACGCGCCACCGACGTAGAACTGGTGCTGCTCGTTCATCTGCCACTCCTCCTGGCGGGAGTCTTCACGATCCCGCCCACGTCAGGGGAACGTCGAGGCGAGCGCTCAGCTCGTCGAACGAGATCCCCCAGGTCTCCCGCACGCCGACCGCCTCCCCCGTGGTCAGGTCGAACGTCGCGACGTCGGTGTAGACCCGGTCGACGCAGTGCAGCGCCGTGATCGGGTACGTGCAGGCCTCGACGAGCTTCGACTCGCCGCTCTTGGTGAACAGGGACATCAGCACGAACACCTGCTTCGCACCGACGGCCAGGTCCATCGCACCGCCGACGGCCGGGATCGCCTCGGGGTCGCCGGTGTGCCAGTTGGCCAGATCTCCCGCCGCCGACACCTGGTACGCGCCGAGAACGCACAGGTCGAGGTGACCACCGCGCATCATCGCGAACGAGTCCGCGTGGTGGAAGTACGACGCTCCCGGCAGCTCGGTGACCGGCAGCTTGCCGGCGTTGATGAGGTCGGGATCGATCGCGTCGCCGGTGGCCGCGGGGCCCATGCCGAGCATCCCGTTCTCCGTGTGGAAGATGACGCCGGACTCCGGGGGCAGGTGGTCCGCCACGGTCGTGGGCTGCCCGATGCCGAGGTTCACGTACGCGCCGCGGGGAATGTCGCGCGCGAGCGCCTGGGCCATCTCGTCGCGGCTGAGCGGCCCGCGGTCGGTGTGCTGGAGGGCGGGCACGGACGTCACGCTCATGCCGCCACCTGCACGATCCGGTCGACGTAGATGCCCGGCGTGACCACGGCCTCGGGATCCAGGTCCCCGACCTCGACGACGTGGGCGACCTGCACGATCGTCGTCGTCGCCGCCGTGGCCATGACGGGCGCGAAGTTGCGTGCGGTCTTGCGATAGACGAGGTTGCCGAGCGGATCGGCGGCGTGCGCCGCGATGAGCGCGACGTCGGCCGCGATGGGCAGCTCGAGGACGTACTCGCGTCCGCCGATCTCGCGGGTCTCCTTGCCCTCGGCGAGCAGGGTGCCCACGCCCGTCGGCGTGTAGAGGCCGCCGATGCCGGCGCCCGCGGCGCGCATCCGCTCGGCCAGGCTGCCCTGCGGAGCGACCTCGAGCTCGATCCGGCCGCTGCGGTACAGCTCGTCGAAGACCCACGAGTCCGTCTGCCGGGGGAAGGAGCAGACGACCTTGCGCACCCGGCCGGCTGCGAGCAGCGCGGCCAGGCCGGTGTCGCCGTTGCCCGCGTTGTTCGAGACCACGGTGAGGTCCTGTGCACCCTGACGGATCAGCGCGTCGATCAGCGCGAACGGCATCCCGGTGATGCCGAAGCCACCGACCAGGACCGTCGAGCCGTCGGCGATCCCGGCGACGGCGTCGTCGACAGAGGCGCAGAGCTGCGTCATGACACGTTCTCGAGCACGACCGCGAGGCCCTGCCCGACGCCGATGCAGATGGCGGCCACGCCCCAGCGCTCGCCGGACTCCACCAGGCGAGCCGCGAGGGTGCCGAGGATGCGTCCGCCGGACGCACCCAGCGGGTGTCCGATGGCGATCGCGCCGCCCTTGGCGTTGACGACCTCGGCGTCACGCAGCCCGAGCTCGAGCCAGGCGTCGACGCACGCGATCGACTGGACGGCGAACGCCTCGTTCAGCTCCACCGCGCCGACGTCCGCCCAGGTGATGCCCGCCCGGGCCACGGCGTCGTTGGCCGCCTCGACCGGGGCGTAGCCGAACTGCTGCGGCTCGAGCGCTGACCAGCCGCGGCCGGCGACCCGTGCAACCGGGTCGCGGCCGATCGTGGCCGCGGCCTTCTCCGAGCCGAGGAGGACGGCGCTGGCGCCGTCGTTGAGCGGCGAGCAGTTGCCGGCCGTGATCGTTCCGCTCGGGCGGAACGCCGGCTTCAGCCTCGCCAACCCCTCGAGCGTCGTGTCGGGGCGGATGCTCTCGTCCTGGGCCAGCTCGACGCCGGGGACCGGCACGACGAGATCGTCGTAGAAGCCCTTCTCCCACGCCTCCGCCGCGAGCCGGTGCGACCGAGCACCCATCTCGTCCTGGCGCTCGCGCGAGATGGAGAACGTCTCCTGCAGCTGCTCGTTGCACTCCCCCAGCGAGACCGTCCACTCCGCGGGCATCCGCTCGTTGACCAGCCGCCAGCCCAACGTGGTGGACACCGCGGTGACGTCCCCGGCCGGGTACCGGCGCGACGGCTTGGGCAGGACCCACGGTGCTCGCGTCATCGACTCGACGCCGCCGGCGACCGCGACGTCGGCGTCCCCGACCTCGATCATCCGCGACGCCATCATCGCGGCGTCCAGCGACGAGCCGCAGAGCCGGTTCACCGTCGTCGCGCTCACCGAGACGGGCAGACCCGCCAGCAGGACCGCCATCCGGCCCACGTTCCGGTTGTCCTCGCCGGCCCCGTTGGCGTTGCCCCAGAACACGTCCTCGACCAGGGCGGGGTCGAGCCCCGGCGAGCGGTCGAGCAGTCCTTTCAGTGCGATGGCGGCGAGGTCATCGGTCCTCGTGTCGGCCAAGGCGCCGCCGAACCGCCCGAAGGGCGTGCGGGCCGACGCGTACACGAATGAGCTGGTCATCGGGTGATCTCTTCTTCCTGCCTCCGGATCAGGAGGCGTCCTTCGCCTGCCGGCGGATGTCGTCGTACGAGAAGTCGTTGATGGCGTCCAGGAGGTCGGTCGTGTAGATGTCCGTGGCCGGGAACGGCTTGGCCACCAGCCCGGCGGAGGCCATGAAGTCGACCATCCCGGTCGCGGCCTTCGGGTCGATCCGGCCCCAGCTGTCGTCCTCGACGCCCTGGCCGGCGAGCCGTACCTCGAGCACCTTCACCTGCGACGCCAGCGCCTTGTCCTCCGGACCGCTGCCGCGCGTCTCGGGGTGCAGCTTCCAGAGGTCGCGGACCGCGGCCTCCGGGTTGGCCTGGGCGAACGCGAAGCCCTTGGCGATGGCGCGACCGAAGCGCTTGAGCACGTCCTTCTTCTCGGTGAGCGTCTTGCGCGTCGCGGCGAACCCCCCGCCCCAGATCGTGGCGGTCTGCGGCACCTCGAGCGGGGTGAGCAGGACGCCGGCGTCCTCGACGATGGCGTACTGCGTGTCCCACAGCGCGAGGGCGTCGACCTTGCCGCTCTTGACGGCGCTGATCTGCTGCGCACCGGCGCCGATCGGCACCAGGCTCGCGGCGTCCTCGCTCATCCCGTTGAGCTTCATCGCGGTGCGTGCGAACGTGCCGCCGGAGCTGGCCACCGCCGTGACGCCGATCTTCTTGCCCTTCAGGTCCGCGATGCTCTTCACGTCCGAGCCCTGCGGCAGCTGGAGGCTGTAGATCCAGTGCGGGTAGTACGACGCGAAGTAGACCAGGTCCAGGTTCTTGGCGTGGCCGATCGCGACGGGCTCACCCGTCATCAGGCCGATGTCCGCCCCGCCGCCGGCGAGCTGCTGGGCCGACTGCGTGCCGGACGGGAAGAGCTGCACCGTGACGTCGAGACCCTCCTCCTTGAAGTAGCCCTCGGCCTCCGGGACCACCAGCGTCGTGTAGCCGGAGTTCCAGCTGGGGGCGCTCAGCGCGAACGTCACCTTGTCGAGGCCCTTGTCGCCGGACCCGTCGTCCTCCGAGCCGCAGGCACTCAGTGCCGCCACGGCGCACACGCCGGCAAGCACCAGCGCGGAAGCCTTCCTGAGACGTCTGGTCGTCATCGATCGTCATCCCCCTCGTGGGTCGTCGTGTCGTGCCAGTGTGGGAGCACCTGAGCCCCCACGAGATCGAGCGTGTGCTGCGCGACGTCCGGCGGCGTGCCGACCGGAGCGACGCGGAGCTGGACGGACGTGACGCCCGCCCGGGCGTACCGGCCGATCGCGTCGTGGACCTGCTCGGGCGTGCCCACCATTGGCAGCTCCGGGTCCGCGGGTCCGTCCGGGCCCATCCAGGCGTCGCGCGCGGTGTAGTAGTCGGTCGCGGGCTTGAGGTAGCGGGCCGCGAGCTCCTGCGCGGTGTCGGCGTCCTCGTGGACGACGCAGAACCGCGTGGTCGCGACGACGCCGTCCTCCCGGTGCGACCGGAAGGCCGCTGCTTGCTGGAGCAGCAGGTCGTCGCGGTAGTTGGTGGCTCCGTAGAACCCGTCGGCGAGCGTCGCGGCGCGTCGGGCCGAGGCGGCCACGCGGCCGCCCACCAGGATCGTCGGCCCGCCGGGTTGCACCGGGGCTGGGATCGCCACCGGGTGATCGTCTCCCGAGTCACCCGGCGGGGACCAGGCCTCGCGCAGCAGGCGGAGCGCGGCGTCGAACGCCTTGCCCGCCGGACCGGTAGGAGGATGCCCGGTCCGGCGAGCCACCTCGGGGTTGCCGAGTCCGAGTCCGAGGGTGAGCCGGCCCTCGCACAGCTGGTCGAGCAGCGCGGCCTCGTAGGCCAGCTTCTCGGGGCGATAGGCGCGCAGGAGCAGCACCGCCGTCCCGAGCGCCATGGTCGTCCGCCCGGCCAGATGGCTCAGGACCATCAGGACGGACGGAAGGTGGAACGGCTGGGGGGTCGCGTGATAGCTCTCCCCCACCCACGCGGAGTCGAACCCGTGCTGCTCCGCGTGGGCGAGCATCGTGACCATGCGATCCACCTGCGGGCGGACCGGCTCCGCAGAGCTCAGGTCAAGCGCGACCCCCAGCCGCATTCAGGAGGCCTCCTTCGCCTTCTGGATGACCTCGTCGTAGTCGAAGTCGTTGAAGGAGTCGAACATCTCGTCCGTGTAGATCTCCTTCGCCGGGAACTTCTTGATCAAGCCGGCCGTCGTCATGAAGTCGAGCGCCCGGGTGAAGGCCGCGTCGTCGATGCGGCCCAGCGTCTTGTCGTCGAAGCCCTGGCCGTCCAGGCGGACCTGCAGCACCTTGACGCCGTCGGCCAGCGCCTTCTCCTCCGGGTCCGATCCGCGGGTCTCCGGGTGGAGCTTCCACAGGTCGCGGACCGCGGCCTCAGGGTTGGCCTTGGCGAACACGAACGCCTTGGCCACCGCGCGGCCGAACTTCTCGAGGACGTCCTTCTTGGACTCCAGGTTCTTGCGCGTGGTCGCGAATCCGCCGCCCCAGGCGTCGGCCGTCTCCTCGACGGGGAGCGGAGTCAGCGTGACGCCGGCGTTCTTCACGATCTGGTACTGGATGTCCCAGAGCGCGAGGGCGTCGACCTTGCCGCTCTTGATGGCCTGGATCTGCTGCGCGCCGGCG
The DNA here is from genome assembly GCF_008039565.1 of Aeromicrobium terrae. Classification (GTDB taxonomy): domain Bacteria; phylum Actinomycetota; class Actinomycetes; order Propionibacteriales; family Nocardioidaceae; genus Aeromicrobium; species Aeromicrobium terrae. The sequence goes on along the minus strand of NZ_VDUX01000001.1, from coordinate 10,770 downwards.
CCGATCGGCACCAGGCTCGCCCCGTTCTCCCCCACGCCGTTGAGCTTCATCGCCGTCCGCGCGAACGTGGCGCCCGAGCTCGCCACGGCCGAGACGCCGATCTTCTTGCCCTTCAGGTCGCTGATGCTCTTCACGTCCGAGCCGTCCGGCACCTGCAGGCTGTAGATCCACTTGGCCCAGTACGAGCCGAAGTACGCCAGGTTCAGGTCCTTGTCGTGGCCGATGGCCACCGGCTCGACGGTCATGAGGCCGAGGTCGGCGCCGCCGCCGGCGACCTGCTGCGCGGCCTGCGTGGCCGACGGGAACAGGTTGGTCTTGACCTTCAGGCCCTCTTCCTCGTAGAAGCCCTCGGCCTCCACGACGGCCATGACCGCGTAGCCCGCGTTCCAGCTGGGCGACGCCATCGCGAACGTGACGGGGGTCAGCTTGCCGGACTTGTCGGAGTCGCCGGATCCGTCGTCGGAACCACAGGCGCTCAGCATCGCGGCCGCGCACAGTGCGGCGACCGCACCACTCGCGACCTTCATCAGTCGTCTCGTCTTCACGATGGGACCTTTCCTTGCTGGTTGGGGAGGGGGTAGGTGTCTTCGTTGAGCACTCGGCCCGGCGTCTGGGAGAAGTCCAGGCGCGGCGGGCAGAAGATGTCGATCAGCTGGTTGGCCCCGGCGCCGACGGCCTCGCTGGTGTGGATCATCGGCGGCGGGATGACGGCGACCGACGGGCTCCCGCACTCGAGGTGCCGGTCCTCCCGCCACTCGCTCCTCCTCTTCGACCAAGGCGTCCGCAGGTGGTGGACGTACTCGCCCTCGACGGCCAGCGAGCACTGCTCGAAGTCGTCGTGGTCGTGGGGCGAAAGATTGTCGGGGTCGCGCGGGCCGATGCGCGGCGCCAGGAAGTTGACCATGAAGGTGCTGCACCGGACGATCTGCCCGGGCCGGACGGCGTCCTGGGTGACCTCGAGGTCGGCCAGCCGGTAGGCCCGGATGCGAAAGCCCTCCGGCGGGTCCGGCCAGGGCGCGAACGGCGCGACGTTCGGGTGCGGCTCGCGGTACGCGTCGCGGTTGCGGGCCTTGTCGAGCAGGTCGGTGGAGCGGGAGCTGAAGAGGCGCACGACGACGCAGTCCTCGACGGCGACGATCGCGCTGCTGCCGGGCGGCACCATGACCACCGCCTTGCCCGAGACCGGCTCGGTCTCCTCGCCGGCCCGGACCTCCACGCTGCACGACTCGTACGGCAGGATCGCGACGTACTCGTCGGGTTGGTCACCGCGCTCGAGCACGTCGCCGGCCACCATCGTCGTCCATGCCAGCACGAAGTTGTGCCCGCGGAAGTACCACGTCGACGAGCCGGCGGCGGTGGTCTCGTCGGGGTCGCCGGTGGCGAGGTCGGTGAACTCCACGTCGGGTGGGGTGGCCAGGGTGGTCATCGTCCGTCCTTTCGGGTGAGCAGGTTCAGTCGTCGAGGCCGAGGAGGAAGGCCGGGTTGTCGCAGAAGACCTGACGCAGCGACTTCTCGTCGAGGCCGAGGTCCAGCAGCGCGGTGGCGACCCGGATGTAGGAGTCGACCGGCAGCGGGCGGTCCTTCTGCCCGAGGTCGGAGGCGATCACCGTGTGCTCCGGGCCGATCCGCTCGATCCAGTCCAGGAGGATCTTCGGGTCCCACTTCTTGGTGCCCTCGGGGTCGTAGAAGCCGGTCTCGTGCTCGACGAACGCGCCGTAGCCGACGAGCTCGCGGCACGTCGCCTCGTCCGCCCCGATGACGTAGTCGGGGTGGTTGAGCAGCATCCGGGAGATGCCCTTGTCCTTGGCCGCGGCGAACAGCTGCTTGATGGACTCGGTCTCCATGTGGCCGCCGGTGACCATCGCGCCGGTCTCCTTGACCAGGTCGAGCACCTCGTGCACCTGTGGGATCAGCTCGCCGTCCTCGCCGTGGATCTCCACGCGGGACGAGGGCACCTCCACGCTCGCGGTCGGGAACCCGACGCCCTCCGGGTGACAGTCGATGTGGCGGCCGGCGGAGAACGTCGGGAACCACACGGCCTTGCCGCCCATCCGCAGGGACATCGCCACCGCGTGCGGGTTGATGCCGCCGACCATGCTGTTCAGCGTGATCCCCCCGAAGACGGGGGTCTTGATCGTCGCGAGCCGGTCCTTCATCGACAGCAGGTCCATCACGGTGTTGTGGTGGTGCGACTTCACCAGCACGCCCCGCATGGCGAGCCGCTCGCCGTCCTTGCCGGCCTCGGCGTGGTCGATGCGACGCGGGAACGGATTCGGGCCCGAGTGGCAGTGCAGGTCGACGCAGCCGTGCAGCAGCTTGGTGATGGCGAGCGATTCGGTCACAGAGTCTCCAGGGTCGTTGGTGTTCGCATGTCAGACTGCTCGTTCACAGTCCGGTCTGTCAAGAGTGTGACGCAGGAAACTTTTCCGAGAAGTTTCCGCGAGATTTCCTTGCACGTCCGAGCTCAACCTGTTTACTCTGCGTCCGTAGTGCGAACTTCACATACCGATTTTGAGCACCATCGACGACAGGAGCAGAGCCGATGGCCGAGGGTGAGAGCGAGCAGCCGAGCACCGCTCGTGAGCAGGACATCCAGGCGGTGAGCCGGACCGCGCAGATCCTCGGCCTGTTCGCGCCCGAGACCCCGGAGCTGTCCGTGGCGGAGGCCACCAAGCGGCTCGGCCTCAACCGGACCACGGTGCACCGCTACTTCAGCTCGATGATCAGCTCCGGTCTGCTCGAGCGCGTCGACGACTCCCCTCTCGTCCGACCCGGCCGGGCCGTTCTCCAGCTCGGCAGCTTCGCGCTCGGTCAGCAGCGCATCATGCAGTTGGCGCCGGCGTACATGCGCGAGCTCGCACTCGACATCAAGGTCAGCACGGTCCTCTCGCTGTGGGGCATCTCCGGGCCGGTCGTCTCGCTCGTCGAGGAGGCTGACCACCCGACCCTCGTGACGGTCCGGGTGGGTTCGCAGCTGGCGCTCAACTCGTCGCAGGCGAAGGTCTTCCTGGCCTTCCTCCCCGACCAGTTCCACGCCGACCGGATGACCGGCAGCCTGCCCGAGCCGCAGCGCACCGAGACTCGGAACCGCATCCAGGCGGTGCGGGAGGCCGGCATCAGCAGCGACGTGAACCACCGCGGCATCTGCATCCTCGCGGCTCCGGTCTTCGCGGCGAACGGCATCTGCGCCACCATCGCGGCCGTCGGCACCGAGCGGATGCTCCCGGCCGCCCTCGACTCCCGCGAGGCCTTGGCGCTGAAGGACGCCTGCCAACGGCTGACCAAGGAGATGGGCGGCACGTGGCCCGAGGACAGCTGAACCCGTACCGCTCCACGACCGAGGCGCGGGAGGCCCGCGCCCGAACCAGGTGAGGAATGTCAGACATGCCAACCAGCACCGACACCGACGTCATCCGCTTGGACTCCTTGTCCATGCTCTACCCGACGAAGTCCGGAGGGACGGTCCAGGCGCTCGACGACGTCTCCCTGAGCGTCCGATCCGGTGAGTTCATCTCGATCGTCGGCCCCAGCGGCTGCGGCAAGAGCACCCTGCTGCGGATCATCATGGGCCTGTCCCGCCAGACGTCCGGGACGGTGACGTTCGGGTCGTCCGAGGAGACCCACCGCAACCAGCTCGGGATGGTCTTCCAGCAGCCGCTGCTGCTGCCGTGGCGCACCGTGCGGAAGAACCTGATGATCTCCCCGGACCTGCACCACACCCGCGACGCGGCGACGCTCGAGAAGGCCGAGTCGCTCCTGGTGATGCTCGGGCTCGAGGAGTTCGGCGACCGCTACCCCAACGAGCTGTCCGGCGGCATGCAGCAGCGCGTGGGCATCGGCCGCGCTCTGATGCACGATCCGCGGATCCTGCTCATGGACGAGCCGTTCGGCGCCCTCGACGCGATGACCCGAGACCAGATGGGCCTGGACCTCCTGGAGATCTGGGACCAGGACCGCAAGACCGTGCTGTTCGTGACGCACAGCATCCCCGAGGCGGTGCTGCTCGCGGACCGCGTCGTCGTCATGACTCCGCGCCCCGGCCGGCTGGCGGACGTCGTCGACGTCTCGCTCCCTCGTCCCCGGCGGCTCGAGAACATCAACACCCCGGAGTTCGGCGAGATCGTCGCGCACATCCGCAAGCTCCTCGACTCCGAGCACAGCGCCCACTAGGAGGCCTGATGTCCACCAACACCCAGCCCCCGGCGACCCATCGCGCGGCGCCTGCCGACCTGGACGCGCCCGTCACGGCAGCGCCGCCCCAGACCCCGGCTCCCCCCAAGCGCCGCCGCCGGCACGTCCCGGAGATCACCTACAGCGTCCTGGTGTTCCTCGGCCTGCTCGTGATCTGGCAGCTCGTGGTCAAGATCTTCGACGTCTCGAACATCCTCGTGCCGGCGCCCACGGCGGTCGTCGAGTCCCTGATCGACGGGTTCCAGGACGGCTCGCTCGTCGACAACTCCATCGTGACCCTGAAGGAGATCCTCATCGGCTTCGGCCTCGCGGTCGGCTCAGCCCTGCTCTCGGCGGTGCTGATCACCCAGTTCCGGACCGTGGAGCGAGTCCTCTTCCCCCTGCTGATCCTCACGCAGACGATCCCGAAGGTCGCCATGGCGCCGCTGCTGATCGTGTGGTTCGGCATCGGGATCAGCTCCAAGGTGCTGACCGTGGCCCTGATCGCCTTCTTCCCGCTGCTCATCAACGCGATCCTGGGATTCCGGTCCGCCGCGCACGAGCAGGTCGAGATGCTGCGGTCGTTCGGCGCCTCGCGCATGCAGGTCATGCGACACCTGCAGGTGCCGTCGGCGCTCCCGCACATCTTCGCGGGCCTGGAGGTCGCGGTGATCCTGTCCGTCACCGGCGCCGTCGTGGCGGAGTTCGTCGGCAGCTCCGAGGGCCTCGGCTACCTGATCCAGGCGAGCAACTTCACCCTCGACGTGGCCCGGACGTTCGCGGTGATCGTGGTGCTGTCGGCGATCGGCATCGCCCTCCACGCGGTCGTCGTGCAGCTCGGCAAGTGGCTGGTCTTCTGGACCGCCACGCCGGACACCACGAACGAGGTCTGATCCGTGGCACGATCGCGCGACGGCATCAACGGCGGCACGCTCGGGACGTGGGTCAAGCTCTCCAGCCCGGAGAGCACCGAGATCATGGCGTTCGCCGGCTTCGACTTCGTGGTCGTCGACCTCGAGCACACGACGCTGGACCTCTCCGCGGCGTCCACGCACATCGCGACGGCCCGCGCGCTCGGGGTGGATCCGCTCGTCCGCGTGCCGGACCACGGCCACAGCGTGATCCAGCGCGTCCTCGACGCCGGCGCGGCCGGCGTGGTCGTGCCACACGTCGACACCGCCGAGCAGGCGCGCGCCGTCGTGCGGTCGACCTGCTTCCCGCCGCGAGGCGACCGTGGCTCCGGAGGCACGAGCCGGGCCGGTCGTTGGGGACTGCTCCCCCGGGCCGACTACCTCCGTCACGGGAACGAGGACGTCCTGTGCGTCGTGCAGCTCGAGAGCCAGGAGGCGATCGAGAACGCGCCGGAGATCCTGGCGGTCGACGGCGTCGGTGCCGCGTTCGTCGGCACGGCGGACCTGTCGATGTCGATGGGCGTGACCGCCGACAGCGACGCGGTGGGCGCACTCGTCACGTCCGCCCTCGACGCAGCACGCACGGCCGGCCTTCCGATCGGCACCGCGTCGGCGACCGCCGAGCAAGCACGGGTGGCGCTCGGCCGCGGGTACGACTACGTGGTCGTCAGCAACGACACCTCGATCCTCGCGAGCGGAGGACGGGCGATCGTGAACGCCGTGCACGCGCCGGTGGCCGAGCGGGTCGCGCCGTGACCCGCGTCGCGATCGTCACGGGGTCCAGCTCCGGCATCGGCGAGGGCATCGCGCGCGCGTTGGCGGCGGACGGGTTCACCGTGGTCGTCAACTCCGCGACGTCCGTGGAGGCCGGTGAGAAGCTCGCGGCCGAGCTGCCGGACGCCAGCTACGTCCAGGCCGACGTCGCCGATCCCGCCGACGCCGTGCGACTCGTGGAGACCACCGTCGAGCGGCACGGCCGCCTCGACGTCCTGGTGAACAACGCCGGGGTGGCGCGGCCTACGCCGCACGGCGACCTCGACGCCGTCACCCGCGACGACTGGGACCGGATCCTCGGCGTCAACGTCGTGGGCACCTGGCAGGTCTCCGTGGCCGCGGTCAAGGCGATGGAGCCGGGCGGACAGATCATCAACATCACCTCGGTGGGCGGCTCTCGTCCGCTGGGGAGCTCGATCCCCTATGCGGTCAGCAAGGCGGCGGTCGACCACCTGACCCGGCTGCTCGCCAAGGCCATCGGTCCCGACGTGCGGGTCAACGCGATCGCCCCGGGGCCGGTCGAGACCCGGCTCACCTCCGAGACCCTGTCGGCACGGGCGGCGCGGACCAGCGCGATGACGCCGCTCGGCCGGCTCGGGGAGCCGTCCGACGTCGCCGCGATGGTGCTGGGGCTGATCAACGCCCCGTTCGTGACCGGCGAGGTCATCCACGTGGACGGCGGGATCAACCTCGTCACCCACGTGGACGCGCCGCGCGACTAGCCAGACGCCGCGACGTCCAGCCGCGGGAGCTCGGGTCGCGCGACGTGGTCGAGCGGGTGCTCCCCCGGCGTGTGCGGCGGCGGAGCGAGACGCAGGACCACGAACGCTCGGGACAGGCTGGCGAGCAGGAGGCGCGCGCCGATGCTCGGCGGGCGGGGCTGGTAGGCCGGGACGATGGCGAGCTGAGCTGACATGGTGTCCTCCGGGGTGGTGGCTCACGTCCAGCGTGACCCCGGAACATGACAGCCGTGTGAACGTCAGGTCAACGTTCGATCAGAACAGCCCCGGCTGCTCGAGGGCGAGCAGGATCCGCTTCTTGTCCAGCCCTCCGCCGTAGCCGGTCAGCGTGCCGTCGGCGCCGATGACGCGGTGGCACGGCACGACGATCGGGATCGGGTTGGCGCCGTTGGCCGCTCCGACCGCTCGCGAGATCACCGGCTCGTAGCCGAGACGGCGGGCGATGTCGCCGTAGCTGGCGGTCTCGCCGAACGGGATGTGCTGGAGCTCGGCCCATACCTTCTTCTGGAACTCGGTCCCGTCGCTGGCCAGCGGGAGGTCGAAGTCCTCCCGCGCGCCGGTGAAGTACTCGGTGAGCTGCCGCTCGGCCTCGTCGAGCAGCGGGTCGGCCGCCCGGGTGCCGCGGACCCGCGCGTCGAAGTCGATCGCGGTGATCAGCCCGGCGTGCGCGTGGATCCGCAGGCCGCCGATCGGCGAGTCCATCCATCGTGTGGTCATGCCGTCTCCTTCGGGGTGCTGGCGAGTCGCCAGAGGTGCAGGGCGGCGTAGGACCGCCAGGGTTGCCAGGTGGCCGTGCGCGCGGCGTCGACGCCGTAGCGGTCGAGCATGCGCTTGATGATCAAGTCGGTCTCGAGCATCACGTCCGGGTGGCCGAACGCCCGCATCACGACGTAGTCGGCCGTCCACGGCCCGATGCCCCGGTGGCCCAGCAGGGCCTTGTGGGTGGCGTCGCGATCGGCGCCGGGTTCGAGGTCGAGCTCGCCGGCGGCGACGGACCGGGCGACGCCGATCAGTGCCTGGGCCCGGGATCGTGGCATGCTCAGCGCCGTGTCGTCGGCGTCGGCCATGGCCTCGGCCGTGGCGAACGCGTGGGTGAGGCCGTGCTCGGCGGCGAGGTCGAACGTGGCGGGCGTGCCGTACGCGGCGGCGAAGCGGCCGAGGATGGTGCGCGCCCCGGCGACGGAGACCTGCTGGCCCACGATCGCCCGCACGACCACCTCGAAGCCGTCGACCTGGCCGGGCAGCCGGATGCCGGGCACCTCCGCGACGGACGGAGCGAGCAGCGGGTCGGCGGCGAGCACGTCGCCGATGGCTACCGGGTCGGCGTCCAGGTCGAGCAGGCGCCGGCAGCGCTCGACGGCGACCGCCGTGTCACGGAGGTCGGCGAGCTCGAGCTCGGCCTCGACGCGATCGTCGTGGAGCGTCAGCCGCACGGCACCCAGGCCGTTGGGGAGCCGCAGGATTCGGGCGTAGACCCGTCCCTCGACGTGCTCGACGCCGGCGATCGCCCGGTCGCCCAGGAACGTGAGGAGGCCGTCGGGGTCGAACGGCCGGCGGACCGCCAGTCGGATGGCGAGGCGTCCGGACGTCTTGCCGCCGCGGCGGCCCCGCATCTCCGTGGGCGTGAGCCCGTACACGGTGCGGATGGAGTCGTTGAACTGCCGGATCGAGGCGAACCCCGCGGCGAACGCGATGTCGGCCATCGCCATGTCGGTGGTCTCGATCAGGACCCGAGCCGCCTGGGAGCGTCGGCTGCGCGCCAGGGCGAGCGGACCGGCGCCGAGCTCGGCGGTGAGCATGCGGTTGACGTGACGGGTGCTGAAGCCGAGGCGGGACGCGAGGCCGTCGACCCCCTCCCGCTCGACGAGACCGTCGCCGATCAGTCGCATCGCCCGGGCGACCGCGTCGGCCCGCAAGTTCCACTCCGGCGAGCCCGGCGTGGTGTCGGGCCGGCAGCGGCGGCAGGCGCGGAATCCGGCCTCCTGCGCTGCGGCAGCGGACGGGAAGAACTCGACGTTGTGCTGGTGCGGCGTGCGGGCGGGGCACGACGGCCGGCAGTAGATGCCGGTGGTGCGGACGCCGGTGTAGAACACGCCGTCGAAGCGCGCGTCGCGCGACCGGACGGCGCGGTAGCACCGGTCGTGGTCCTCCACCATGGCTGTCGTCATGGCTCCATCCTGACGGCCGGCACCGACAGGATCTAGCGGAAATCGGACCAGCTCGTCACCTGGTTGGATCGGGACCACCAGAAAAGTTTCGGAGGGGATGTCGCACCACGGTGCTTTCGTTCGACGTACGGGCGAGAGGCGCCGAGCAGCGGCGCCGCACCACCAAGGACAAAGGAGCTGACGATGCCTCGATTCATGGGTTTCGTGAGGATGGAAGAGAACATCGGCACGCCGCCGAAGTCGCTGTTCGAGGCGATGGACGTCTACATCGGGGAGCGGGCCGCGTCGGGCGTGTTCATCGACGGCGGCGGGCTGTACGGCACGGAGGACGCCGTGAACTTCGTCGTGAAGAACGGTGAGGTCACCCGCGTCGACGGCCCCTACGCCGAGGGCAAGGAGGTCGTGGGCGGCTGGTCGCTCCTGCAGTACGACACGCTGGAGGAGGCGATCGCCGACACCCAGACGTTCGCCGACCTGCACGCGGAGCACTGGCCGGAGGTCACGGTCGTCTCCACGCTGCGGCAGATCTCCGAGGGTCCGGAGGAGCCGGAGAGCTGATCGACCGTCGGGAGGTCGGCCTAGTGTTGCCGTGTGCAGACCGGGCCGACCTCCGAGGCGATCACCACGACCTGGCGCGCCGAGTCGGCTCGCCTGGTCGGCGCCCTCACGCGCATGACGCGCGACGTCGCGATGGCCGAGGACCTCGCCCAGGACGCCCTCGTGGCGGCCATGGAGCAGTGGCCCGAGAACGGCATCCCGTCCAACCCGGCCGCCTGGCTGATGACCGCCGCGAAGCGTCGCGGCATCGACGAGTTCCGGCGCGCCGACACGCTCCGCCGCAAGACGGCTGACCTGGCGCACGACCTGGAGGAGGAGGACGGCATGCCCGATCTCGACTCCCAGGTCGACCACATCGAGGACGACGTCCTCCGGCTGATGTTCCTGTGCTGCCACCCGTCGCTCACGCCGGAGTCGCGCACCGCCCTGACGCTCCGGCTCGTCGGCGGACTCACCACCGACGAGATCGCACGGGCGTTCCTCTCGTCGGAGTCCACGATGCGGCAGCGCATCTCGCGGGCCAAGAAGACCTTGTCCGACGCCCGGGCCGAGTTCGAGCTGCCCACCGGCCAGGACCGCGAGCGCCGGCTGGACGACGTGCTGGCCGTGATCTACCTCGTGTTCAACGAGGGCTACTCGGCCACCGCCGGCGACGACTGGATGCGCCCCGACCTGGCCGAGGAGGGCATGCGTCTGGCCCGACTGCTCGCGGCTCAGGTGACCGACGAGCCGGACGTGCTCGGCCTGCAGGCGCTCGTGGAGATCCAGGGATCGCGCATCCCGGCACGGCTCGACGACGACGGCGTGCCCGTCCTGCTCGAGGCGCAGGACCGGTCCCGCTGGAACCAGCTGCTGATCAGGCGCGGCATCGCGGCGCTGGAGAAGGCGGAGGAGCTGGCCGCCCGTGGCCGGCCGGTCGGTCGCTACTTCCTCCAGGCCTGCATCGCGGCCGAGCACGCCCGCGCCGAGCGCGCCGAGGACACCGACTGGCGCCGCATCGCCTCGTACTACGACGTGCTGGCCCAGGCTGCGCCCGGGCCCGTCGTCGAGGTGAACCGGGCCGTCGCGCACGGTCGCGCGTACGACGCCGGCACCGGGCTGGCCGTCCTCGAGGCGGTCGCGCCCGACGCGCTCGGCGACTCGCCCCTCATCCCGAGCGTACGTGGCGACCTGCTCGAGCGTGCGGGTCTGCACGCCGACGCTGCGGCCTCGTTCCGCGAGGCTGCCGGCCGCACCCGCAACGAGGGCGAACGCTCCGTCCTCCTGCGCCGTGCGGAGGAGAACCAGCGCTAGGTGTAGTTCCCCACGAGGTTGTGAACAGGTGACGTGAGACGAGGACCTCCGGTATTGGAGGGGTTACCACAACCAACTCCGCCGGAGGTCCTCGTGACTCACGTTAATGCTCCGATGATGCCTGAGGGACGTCGTCGACTTGCCGTTCTGATCGTT